>CAWCJH010000002.1:0-1071140 GCA_963795695.1 Vulcanimicrobiota bacterium
CGGGTTCGAACCCCGCTTCGCGAGCGCTCGGCCGGTGAGCGCGTACGACATCGCCGTGCTGGGCGGCGGGCCGGCCGGCGCGGCGACCGCGCTCGCGCTGGCGCGGCGCGGGCGCGCGGTGGTGCTGCTCGAGGCGACCCGCTACGACGGCCTGCGGGTGGGCGAGACGCTGCCGCCGGAGATCAACCCGCTGCTGCGCCGGCTCGGCCTGTGGGAGACGTTCCGCGCGACGGAGCCGCTCGCGTCGCCGGGAATCGTCTCGGCCTGGGGCTCGCCGCAGCCGAGCGAGACCGACTTCGTCGCGAGCCCGCACGGCTGCGGCTGGCACGTCGACCGCAACGCGTTCGACGCGCTGCTGTGCGCTGCGGCGGTGGACGCCGGGGCGGACGTGCGGACCGGCACGCGCGCGCTGCGCTGCGCGCGCAGCGGCGACGGCGATTGGCGCGTCGCGACGAGCGGCGCGGCGAACGGCGAGCTGCGCGCGCGCTTCGTCGTCGACGCGAGCGGCCGCAACGGCCTGCGCCTCGATCCGAACGACGGGCGCGAGGTCGACGACGCGCTCGTCGCGGTGTTCCTGCGCTTCGCGCACGGCGATGCGGGCGGGCGCGCGCCGCGCTCCGCCGATCTGCGCACGGTGGTCGAGAGCACCCGGGACGGCTGGTGGTACTACGCGCCGTTACCGTGCGGCCGGAGCGTGGCCGTGCTCGTGGTCGACCCGGATTTCTACGTCGAGCGGGGCGTCGGGCTGGCGGAGCAGCTCGAGCGCGCGCCGCTGGTCTGCACGCGGGTCGGTCAGGCGGAGCTGGTCGCCTCGGACGTCGTGCACGTCGCGTCGTCGGTTCGCCGCGCCGTCGCGGGAGCCGGCTGGGCCGCCGTCGGGGACGCCGCGGCGGCCTACGACCCGCTCTCGGGGTTCGGCGTCGTCAAGGGGTTGCAGCAGGCGCTCGCGCTGGCCGACGCGCTCGGTCCCGCTGGACCCGATGCCGCCGCGTTCGATGCCGATACCCTCGCAACGTACGCGGCCGGTGTTCGGCGCGGGTTCGCCGCCTATGCCGAGCAGCGCCGCGCGTACTACGCGCTCGAGCGGCGCTGGCGCGAGGAGCCGTTCTGGCGCGAACGGCGTCTCCGAACCGGGCGCTAGGCCCGCGTCGTGTTCGGCTCGCGGCTCTCGCCGCGCAAGGTCTGAACGCTGCCCTGCGCGCCGGGGACGAGCTCGACCTTGAGCCAGCCTTCGTCGCGCCGGTCGAACGCTTCGTACGCGTCCAGCGCGGCCGTCACCGGCGCGAGCTGCGTGAGGACCCGCTCCGGGCTGAGCTTGCCCGACTTCACCCAGGCCACCGCGTCCCAGAGGTACTTGCGGTGGTTGCAGTTGCCGCTGCGGACCGAGAGGTTCTTGTTCATCGCCGCGCCGATCGGGAAGAACTGCGCGGTCGGCGGGTAGACGCCGATGATCGCGATCTGGCCCGCTTTGCGCACCGCGGCCACGGCCCAGGTCAGCACCTGCGACGGCCCGTCGCCGGGGCGCCAGTTGTCGCCGTCGGGGTGCTGCTCGGGTGCGACTTCCTTCACTTGCCGGTCGAACTGCTTGGCCTGCGCCTTGGCCGCGGCGGCGGCCGGGCCGGACTGCGGGCGCATCGCGTCGACGCCGACCGCGTCGATCACGCGGTCGACGCCGCTGCCGTTGGTCAGCCGCATCAGCTCCTCGACCGGGTCGGCTTCGTCGAAATCGATGATCTCCGCACCCTGCGCCTGGGCGCGCGCCAGCCGCCCGGGAATGCGGTCGATCGCGAACACGCGGCCGGCGCCCAGCATCCAGGCCGAGGTGATCGCGAACTGCCCGACCGGGCCGCAGCCGAAGACGGCGACCGAGTTGCCGGGCTCAATGTCGGCCAGCGACGCGCCGAAGTACGCGGTCGGGAAGATGTCCGAGAGCAGGATCGCCTGGTCGTCCGACACCTCGTCGGGCAGCTTCACCGGGCCGACGTTGGCGAACGGGATGCGCGCGAACTCCGCCTGCAGCCCCTGGAACGGGCCGCTGGGCTTGGGGCCGCCGAAGAACGCCGTGCCGGCCTGCGGGCCGTTGGGGTTGGCGACATCGCACTGCGCGAACATCCCCTGGCGGCAGAACGCGCACGCGCCGCAGCCGATCGTCGACGGGATGACGACGCGGTCGCCCTTGCGCAGGTTGCGCACGTCCTTGCCGACCTCTTCGACGACGCCGACGCCTTCGTGCCCGAGGATCGTGCCGGGAACCATCCCGGCGAACGTGCCGCGCACCATGTGCAGGTCCGTGCCGCAGATCGCGCTGGACGTCAAGCGCACGATCGCGTCGGTCGGTTGCTCGATCTTCGGTTCGGCCACCGTGTCGAGCCGGATGTCCCCGATGCCGTGGAAAACGACTGCTTTCATAGGCGCACGTTATAGCCGCCGCGGCGAGCGCCGAAACGCATCGTGGGAACGCTCACTCGGCGGGCTACGGGAAGCGCCGCACGTACGTGAACACGTACCCGCTCGAGCCCGCCGGCGGCGCGAGCGCTTCGAGCTGGAAGTTCGTCGGGCCGACCGGTGCGAGCGGGGTCGAGGTGCCGAGCGTGCGCGGCTGCGTGCCGGCGTCGAAGAGCGTTAACTGCAGCGCCGAGCCGTCGTTGACGTCGTACGCCAGGCCGATGCTCTGGCGCTGGCCGTCCACGCCGGTGGTCTGCGCGAAGCTGGTCGAGAGGTGCTTGCCCAGCGTGCGCGTGGCGCTGGCCGAGAAGCCGCCGGTCAGCCCGGCGTTGAGGCTCAGCGACGAGAAGCCCAGCGCTTGGCCGAGCGAGCTCGAGAACGGCTCGAACAGGCTCTGGGTGAAGCGCGAGTCGATGTAGCCCAGCGCCGCGCCCTGGAGCGGGTTGCCGCCGCTGCCCTCGGTCGGCGACATCTTGGCGACGCCGTTCACCGCGCCGAACGACTGCGCGCCGACCAGCAAGCCGACGATCTGCGCGCGGTCGTAGTTCGGCTGCGAGGCGAGGTCGAGGGTGAGGCCGGTCGCCGGACCGTGCGCGTGCAGCAGCACGTCGGTCGGCGGGTTGGGCACGTGCGAGGTCGCGGTCGCGTCGACGGTCGGGATCACGCCGTCGGCCGGATCGAACGCGACCGTCGCGTCCTGCAGCACGAAGGTGCGGTAGAAGCTCAGCGTGCCGTCGGTCGAGGTCATCGTGCCGTCCAGCGTCGGCTTCGCCAGCGTTCCGCCCAGCCGCACCGCGCCCTTCGCGCCGACGTCGACCGCCGGGCCCTGCACGCGGTCGTCGGTCGTCGCCGCGACGGCGAGGTCGAAGGCGACCGGCGGCGGCGCCGCGGCCGGCGGCTTGCCGTTGCCGCTGGGCAACAGCGCGCTGAGCGGGATGCGCGTGTGCGTGAAGTCGAGACTGCCGCCGACCAGCAGCGGCGCGCCGCCGGCGCGGCTCAGCGTCACGGCGCCGTCGACCTTGCCGCGGACCAGCTTGGGCAGGTCGAGGCCGATGTTCTTCTCCTGCGTGTCGATGCGCAGCGCCAGGCTGCGGCCCGGGTCGCGCAGGTCGCCCACGCTGAAGCTGCCGCTGCCGTCGACCGCGCCGCCGCCGACGTCCGCGTGCAGCGCCGTCAGCCGTGCCTCGTGCCCGGCCAGCGCGAGCTGCACGGTGCCGTTGGTGATGCGCGAGGCGAGCTGCGGCGAGACGTAGGAGCCGCGGCCGAGGCCGAGCCGGCCGCCGAGCACGGGATCGCTCATCGTGCCGGCGACCCGGATGTCGCCGTCCACGATCCCGCCGAACTGGGTGTCCTTGGGGAAGAGCTGCGCGAACTGGCCGAGGTCGATGCCTTGCGCCAGCACGCGGCCCGTGACCGGCGCGTCGCGGCGGTCGACGAACGGCGGTGCCAGCGTCGCGGGCACGCTGCCGCTGAGCGCCAGCCGGCCGGCGACCAGGTCGGCCGAAGCGTCGGCGAGGGTCAGCCGGCCGCCGCCCAGCGCCACGTCGAGGTGGGCGTGCCGGGCGCTGGCCTTGCCGTAGCGGGGCGAGGCGAGGTCGAGCACGTCGTGCAGGGTCGGCGCGCGGCGCGTGCCGCCGACCGTCAGCGTCGTGTCGAGCCCGGCGGCCGCGTCGAGGGTGCGGCCGGTGGCGCGGTTGGCGAAGGCAACGATGTCGGGCGAGCTCGCGTGGAGCGAGAGCGCGAGCGGGTCGTTCGGGCCCAGGCCGGCCGAGCCCGACGCGGTCGCGACCAGGTCGAGCGCTTCGAGCCGCGCGGCGGTGACCCGGACGCGGTTGCGCTGCGCCGCGGCGGCGACGGTCAGGCTGCGGATCGGCACCCGGCCGACGTTGCCGTCGTGCAGCGCGGCGCTGCCGCTGAGGGCGAGCTGCGGCGCGACGCCGTGCAGGTGCGCGCTGCCGTCGACCCGGCCGGTCACCGGCGCGGTCACGCCGAACGCCGGCAGCCAGGTGGTGAGGTCGAGCGCGCTCAGCCGCGCGTCGGCGTCGAACGTGCTCGCCGCGAGGTGCGCCAGCGGGTTCTGCTCGGGCACGAGCGCCGAGCCGCGCGCGACCAGCCGGCCGTGCGGCCCGCCGACGGTCGCACTGCCGGCGATCGTGCGGCCGCGCGACGACCAGCGCGCGGCGATGTCGCCGATCGGCAGCCGGCGGTAGCGCGCGTCGGCCAGCGCCACGTCGCCCGCCGTCGAGACGGAGGCGCGGTCGAAGCCGAAGGCCAGCGCCAGCCGGCCGCGCCCGGCCAGCGTGTCCGCGGCGTCGAAGTAGTCGTTGAAGTCGGCCAGGTCGATGCGGTCCGAGCGCAGCGCGCCGCGCACGCCGCCGCGCAGCGAGCCGGCGCCGTCGAAGTGCAGCGTCGTCGATCCGACCGTCGCCCGGCCGCCGTGCACGCCGACCGCGCGCAGGTTGCCGCCCAGCGGCACGACGGCGTCGCGGAAGTTCAAGCCGTTGATCGAGCCGGCCGCGATGCGCACGCTGCCGGCCAGCGCGGGATCGTTCGCCGCGCCGGTGACCCGCAGGTCGGCGTCGATCCCGCCGTCGGGATAGCGCAGCGGCAGCCGGAACTGGTGCGCCAGCGCGGCGGCTTCGGCGCCGCGCACCTGGGCCGCCACGTCGAGGCGCGGCGCGCCGGCGGTCAAACCGGTGACGTCGCCGCTGGCGATGCCGGTGGTGCCGCCGTAGGCGACCCGCGCGTCGTCGATGCGGGCGCGGCCGGCACCGTACGAGCCCGCGGCCGCCGCGTCGAGCGCGGCGCCCGCGTAGCGGCCGCCGCTGAGCGTCACGCCGGCCCGCGCCCGCGGGTTCGCCGGCGTGCCGCCGACCGTCGCGATCGCGGCGAGCCGCCCGGATGCCAGCGGCAGGCCCGCCCCGCGCAGCGCGCCGCCGTCGATCCCGCCCGCGCTCAGGCGCAGGGTGCCGCCGTTGCCGAAGCTGCCGCCCGCGACGACGTGGCCGCCGGCGGCGTCGAGCCGCGCGGCCTGCACGTCGATCGCGCTGCCGCGCAGCGCGACGGTCGCCGAGACGCCGCCCAGCGGCACGCCGTGGACGCTCGCCCCGCTGAAGCGGGCGTCGGCGATCTGGAGCGTGGTGCGCCGGCCGTCGGCCAGGATGCGGACCGGCGCGTCGATGCCGCCCCGCGCCGGCAGGCCGCGCAGCAGCGGCGCGAGCCGCTCGAAGCTGCTGCGCACCCGGCCTTGCAGCGCGAAGAGCCCGTTCGCGTACGCGCCGTCGGCCTCCACGTCGGCCAGCGGGCCGCGCACGGTGAGGCCGCGCACGGCGAGGTTGCGGCCGTCGCCGCCGAGCGATGCGTCGGCGTCGCCGAGGACGTACCCCGCGGCGGCGGCGTGGCGCAGGTGGACCTCGCCCGCGGCATCGGCGAGCTGCGAGCCGCGCACCTCGCCGGCCAGGTCGGCGTCGAGCGTGCCGGAGACGGCCGGCAGCGCCGCCGTCGCGAGCCCGGGCAGCGTGGCGCGCGCGGCCGGCAGCAGCGAGAGGCGGTGCGCGGCGACGATGCCGTCGATGAAGTTCGCCCGCCGGTCGAGCGCGACGCGCGCGTAGAGCGATGCGCCGTCCGCCCGCTCCAGGTCGACCGGGCCGACGCTGCCGTTGCCGTCCGCATCGAGGTCGAACGGCGCGTCGAGCGTGCCGGTCGGGCCGCGGCCGGCCAGGTAGCCGCGCGCGGCGAGCTTGGAGTCGGTTCCGGTGAGGTGCACGATCCCGTCCACCTGCGCGTGCGGCACGAGCGCGCCGGCGTACGGGATGCCGTCGGCCGGGCCGGCGACCGCGGCGATCAGGTCGGTGCCGACGTGCTTGCCCAGCGCCAGCGTGCCGGCGGCGCTCAGCGCGAGCGGCCCGTAGCGCGCGCGGGCCGCGCGGACGACGAAATCTTGGCCCGAGAATGCGATCGCGCCGCGCGCATCGTCGAGCACGTAGGCGCCGTAGGCCAAGCGGGGCGAGGAGAAGGTGCCGCGCACGACCGGCTGGGTCAGCGGTCCGTCGACCTGCAGTACGAAGCCCAGGTCGCCGGCGAGCGGCTGGCGTGCCGAGGCGGCGGAGAGCGTGCGCAGCCGGGCCAGCGGCCCGCGCCCGCTCATCAGGAACCGCAGCCGCGGCTGGGCGAGATGGTAGATGCCGCCGGCCAGGTGCAGCGGCACGCCGGCCAGCGTGGCGTCGATGCCGGTCGTGTCGAGGCCGTCGTCGTAGGCGCGCAGCGGGCCGTGCATGTCGCCCACCGGCACGCGCAGCTGCGCGGCGAACAGCTTGCCGTCGACCAGCTCGGTGCTCGCGCCGACGTGCGTGTCGGTCGTGCCGTCGGGGCGGATGAAGCCGTAGACGCGCGCGTCGAAGTCGCGCAGCCGCCCGTCGACGAGGTTCACCGCGTGGGTCGCGATCGCGAAGTTCACCAGCGGCCCGATCGGCAGTTCGGGCGCGTACCAGTGTTGCGACGCGAAGCGGCGCGCGTGGTCGAAGCGCGCGCGACCGGCGATGGGATAGCGCCGCGCGCCGTCCTGCAGGTCGGCGTCGAAGCGGTAGTAGGCCGGATCGGCCGGCGAGAGGACCGCGTCCGCGCGCACGCCGGTGAGCGACTCGACCCGTTCGCGGCCGGGCACGACGAAGCGGTCGATCAGCGCGACCGTGCCGTCGCGCACCCGCAGGCGCAGGTCGATCGGGGTCGTGTCGGGCCGGGCGGGCGGGCCGCTCTGGCCGGGCAGGGCGACGTTGTAGGTGCCGTCGGCGTGGTGGATCAGGGTCAGGGTCGGGCGCTCGAGGTCGATCGCCCGCAGGCCGAAGCGGGCTTTCGAGCCCGGCAAGAGGTCGCGCAGCGAGAAGTCCACATCGAGCCGGTCGGCGCTGAAGACCGGCTCGCCGGCCCGGTTGCGGACGACCGGCGCGACGAGCGAAAGCGAGTTCGTGCCCAGGCTGAGGCGCGACTCGCTCAGGTCGTACCCCAGCGCCGCGACCGCGCGGTGCACGCCGAAGGAGGCAACCGCGTCGTGTGCCGCCACGCCGGCCCCGACGATGAGGACGACCAGGGCTGCGACGATGAGGAGCACGCGACGGCGGTGCGGCATGTCCCCGGTTCGTTCCCAACCGGCCAAGCGAAGCCACACCCCAATCCAGGTGGGTCCTTTCACCCCACCGAGGATGGGCCGTCTGCCCGCCGTGCCGCTCGGCATGTGCCTCGGGTAGATGGTGCGCGTGAACCCGACCCAGCTCGATCCTCGCCTGGCCGGCGATCCGGCCGATCCGTACGCGTTGCGGGTGGTCGTCGAGACGCCGCGCGGCAGCCGCCACAAGTACGCCTACGAGGAGGAGTCCGGCGCGTACGAGCACCGCGCGACGCTGGCCAGCGGCCTGGTGTGGCCGTACGACTACGGCTTCGTGCCGCAGACGCGCGGCGGCGACGGCGATCCTTGCGACGTGCTGGTGCTGATGGACGACGGCACCTTTCCCGGCTGCGTCGTCGCGGTGCGGCTGCTGGGCGCGATCTGCCTGGTCAAGGACGGCGAGCGCAACGACCGCTACGTCGCGTGCCTGCGGCCCGACCGCGAGACGTCGCTCTCGACCGACGGCTACACGACCCTGGGCGACGTGCCGCGCAAGCTGCTCGACCAGCTCGAGCACTTTCTCACGACCTACTCGGCCGAAGCCGGCCACGACGCGCGCGTCGACGGCAACCTCGGCGCGGCCGAGGCGCTCGCCCGGCTGCAAGCCGCCCAGCAGGCCTGGCGGGCCGCCGGCCGGAGCCGCTGACGCGCGCCCGGACGCGCGTCACGTGTCGCCGGCAGCCTCCCGGAGGAAGCTCGGCAGCGAGTCGATCGCGCCGTTCCAACGCAGCTCGTCGACGTCGTCGAACAGCGCGATGTCGGTGCGCAGCGTTGCGAGCTCCCGAAACAGCCAGGCGCGCTCGCGCTCGCGCTCCAGCGTCTGCGCCAGCTTGGCGGCGTTCGCGAGGTTGACGCTCCAGGCGCGCGGATCGGCGGGAATGGCTTCGAGGTGGGCGTACTCGGCCAGCACCGCGGCGGCCGACTTCGCGCCCCAGCCGGGCAAGCCCGGAAAGCCGTCGGCCGCGTCACCGACCAGCGCCAGATAGTCCGGGATGCTCGCGGGCGGGACGCCGAACTTCGCCCTGATTCCGGGCTCGTCGAAGAACGTGCGCGTGCGCCGGTTGAGCTGGACGACGCGGGTGCCGCGCACGCACTGCGCGAGATCTTTGTCCGGCGTGCAGATGACGACGCGCTCGACCCGCGGCTGGGCGGAGGCGGCGGCCGCCGCGGACGCGAGCGCGTCGTCGGCCTCGAACTCGACCATGGGCCACACGGCGATCCCCGCCGCGACCAGCGCCTCTTCGAGCAGCGGAAACTGCGCCAGGAGATCGGGCTCGATTCCCTGGCCCGTCTTGTAGCCCGCCCACAGGGCGTTGCGGAACGACTCGATGACGTGATCGGTCGCCACCCCGATGTGCGTCGCCCCGTCCCGGAGCAAGCTGCGGATCGAGGCGAGGACGCCGCGGACCGCGGCGATCTCGCGGCCGTCCGGGTCGCGCGCCGACGGGAGCGCGTAGTAGTGGCGAAACAGCTCGTACGTGCCGTCCACGACGTGAATGACCACGCTGCTGCTTTCGGCACCGGCCGGGACGGCACCGCTCCGCGGCCGGTGCCGTCGAACGTACGTCCGTGCCGGCGCTGCGGCTCGGACCTGCGCGGCCGAGCGCCGCGCGCATGGGTACAAGGACGACAAGCCGGCTTCGCGCAGAGCGAACGTATTGGAGGGTGCAGATGGCGGGAACCAGCCATGTCGTCGATATCTATCTGACGGAAGTGTCGCCCAGTTTCGTGGCAACGAACCCTCAGGATACCGTGCAGTGGTCGTGTTCGAGTGGTTCCTCGACCGGAGCGAGCATCACGTTTACCGCAAGCAACCCGTTCGGATCGGGATTCAGCGGCACCGTCGACATCACGAACAACGGTACGAGCTCCAAATATACGATCAGCGACGAAGCGAAGAACGGCCCGAGCGTAGAGCCGGTTCCGGCAGGCCCGGGTAGCGTGCCGTCCGTTCCGCTGGGATTCGACCCCTCGCGCGGCCGACGACGACGTCACGCCGTGATCAGCGCGTACACGCCGACCACGGCGACGAAGATGCCGCTCGCGACCTCGCCGTAGCGCTCGAGCGGTCCGAGCGAGACGCGCTGAAGGCCGGCGACGCCCGCGACCGAGACGCCGACGTACGTCGCGATCGTCGCGGCGGCGAAGACGGCGGCCATGACGGCCAGGAGCGGCGCGCCGTACGGTGAGGCCGCCAGGAAAGCCGGGATGCCCTCGACCATGGGCGACGAGCCGAGGATCAGCAGCAGCGCGGTCCGGCCGGCGACGGCGTGGTCGTGCTCGTGTATGACCGCGTCTGGGCCGTCGACCGCGTGCCAGTCCTCCTCGTGGTGGTCGTGCCAGTGGACATGCCGCGTCGAGTCCGCGTGCAGGTGCTCGTGAGCGTGCCCCAGGTGCGAATGTCCGTGGCCGTGCTCGCCCTCGGCGCGGAGTTCGCGCCATCCGCCGTACGCGATCCACAGGCCGAAGCCGAGCAGGGCGAGGGCGGCGGCGACGCTGACGAGGTGGGCGTAGCGAACGGCCAGCGCGGCGCCGACAGCCCACAGGAGCGCGCCGAGCAGGAGGGTGGTGGCGACGTGGCCGACGCCCGCGACCGCCGCGGCGCGCGCGGTGCGCGAGACCGACCATCCCTGCTGGCGTCCGAGCACGACGATGGGGGCCCAGTGGTCGGGGACGAGCGTGTGCAGCAGGCCGACGGCGCCGACGGTCGCGACCAAAAGCCCGCCCGTCACTTCAGGTACGACCGGACCACGCCGACCAGCTCGTCGACGGTGGATTCGCCCTCGATGCTTGGCACGTGCGCGCGCAGATGCTCCTCCAGGACCTCCCCCATCAGCCCATTGGTCGCGCCCCGAGCCGCGGCGATGAGGTGGAGGATCTCGCCGCACTCCCGCTCCGACTCCAGGGCGCGCTCGAGCGCGCGGAACTGGCCTTGGATGCGGTGGACCCGAGCAAGCAGCGCGCGCTTCTCGCGGACGGTGTGGGACATCTCGGTGCCGGCGTTCGGTAGGGCCGCGAGATACCCCCTCCCCCTATCAGGCCGCCGCGGACGCGAGCGCGTCGTCGGCCTCGAACTCGACCATGGGCCACACGTGATCGGTCGCTACCCCGACGTGCGTCGCCCCGTCCCGGAGCAAGTTGCGGATCGAGGCGAGGACGCCGCGGACCGCGGCGATCTCGCGGCCGTCCGGGTCACGCGCCGACGGGAGCGCGTAGTAGTGGACGAAAGAGCTCGTACGTGCCGTCCACGACGTGAATGACCACGCTGCTGCTTTCCGTACCGGCCGGGATGGCACCGCCCGCGGCCGTTGCCGCGTCGAACGTACGTTCCGTGCCGTGGACGCTGCGGCTCGGTCCTGCGCGGCCGAGCGCCGCGCATGGGTACAGGACGACAAGCCGGCTTCGCCCTAGAGCTATACGTATTGGAGGATGCAGTGGCGGGAACCAGCCATGTCGTCGATATCTATCTTACGGGAGTGTCGCCCAGCCTCGTGGTAGCGAACTACGAGGATACCGTGCAGTGGTCGTGTCCGAAGGGTCCCTCGAATTCGGTCGATGTCGGTTTTGCGACCGGAGCCACCATCACGTTTACCGGAAGCAACCCGTTCGGGTCGGGATTCAGCGGCACCGTCGACATCGCGAACAGCGGTACGAGCTCCAAGTATACGATCAGCGACGAAGCGAAGAACGGCGCGTACTCGTACAACGTCGTTACCAAAGATGCGGGCCAGTCGCAGGAAACGTATACTGCGAGCATTCAGGTTACCAACGAAAGGGTCGTGAGCGGCGGCGTCATCGGCGACCCGGAAGGCTGACTCCTCACATTTCGCGGTCATCGCACGCGAGCGCGGTCGCGGTCGCGGCGCTCGGGCCGGCCCGGACGGTGATCGCGCCGCAGCGGTCGGTGCGGTACACCCGCGCGCCTGCCGCGGCGACGAAGGAGCCCACCCACGATCCAGGCTGCGAATGGTGCCGATACCGCCCTCTGCAACGGACGGCGTAACCAGTTCCATCCGACAGCCGTCTCTCGGGCGCGTCCACCTTGCGGAACATCCGCACAAGTATCGCTGCCTACGAGACGGTTCGCTAGACGTCACTTCCTAGCTGAGTGGCGGCTCATACTCATCCTCATCGTACGGCCCCAGCCACATCGTGTCGTGCACCCGCTTGTGATCGCCGCTTGCCACCGCATCGGCGATCATCGCCAACCAATCACCGAACGTCGGTGCGAGGGGAGGGTCTGTTTGCCACGTGTCCCATCCTTCCGACCAGATTTCGTAGAGAGGCGATTCGTCGCTGCCCACATTAGGCGGGCGGACACCGTATTCGCACTCGGTGTGATTCGAGTAAGCGATCGAAATCAAATCCCCCCACGTCACCTCGCCCGGTTCGTCCCGCCATAATTTGCGGCTGTCGATCGTCGAAGAGGCAATCTCCGACGAGGGGTACAGGCGCAGGTACGAGCCGTGCTCGTCCAAGAGTTCGAAGCCGTCGGTTTCCAGCAGCAGTTCGCGCAGACTCCGCGAAAGCACCGAGCCGAGAGCACTCTCGCATGCGGCTATGGCCTCCGGCGGCGCGGCCGGCAGCAACGCGAGCGAATAGCCGTTCGCCTTCGCCTGCTCCACCGCGTCGCGAAGCCGGCGAAGCACGCTCATAGGTCGAACCTCCTCCACCATTCCGACAACCGCATATGATCTCGTCGCACCATGAAAATTCCGTTCGACCCCAGGTTTGTGCCGCCCCACTGCAACGGCTTCACGTGGTGGGCCTCGTAGCCGGCGCTTTCACTGCGGCTGACGCCGGGCGGCGGTGACCAACCCTCCTGCTGGTATGCGACCAAGATCCGGCCGCGGAACGTTTGCGTTGTCACGCGGCCGTCGCAGCCAAGCGTACCTTGCTTGCCCGTGCAATCCTGGAACGGTGCGTCGGGAAACGGCACCTCGGGCAGCGGGACGCCGGCCGGCGGGGCGATCCTCGGGTAGCGCACGACGAGGCGGTTCACCACGAACTTGTCGCTGCACCGCTGGTTGGACTGCGCGTAGGCCGACGCGCCGCCGTGGTACATGACGCCGTTGTAGCTGGCGCAGATCTCGATCCACTGCGAGTGGCCCAGCGGCAGGTGGAGCGGGATGGGCGGCAATTCGCAGTGCGGTCCCGGGCTTGGGCAGTCGGCTTCGATCTTGTCATACTGCGGAGTGGCGTCCTTGGCATTGGGTAGCCACGACAAGAACTCCAGTTCGACGTGCTTCACTACCGCGGACGGGTCGTTGCACGTGACCGTGTGGCGATAGCGGACGGGCTTGTCGTCGGTGCCCTCGACGAACAGCTTGCCGATGCACGATTCGAGCACCTGGCTGGGCCGGCGGACGGAGGACGGCTCGATCTGGTCTTGCTCGTCGACCGGAACTTCGGTCCAATCGGCGGACGGCGTGGGGGACGGCGCGCAAGGGACCGGCGATGCGCTCGGCGACGGGACGGAGAAGGCACCGTCGTCGGTGCGGCGGTCGGCGCCGGGCTGGGCGATGGCGATGGCGATCCGCCTCCGCCGCCGATCACGCCCGTGAACGGTCGGCGTAGTGCCGCCGGCGCGCGCTGCACCGACTCCCCGCAACTGCCGCCACCTCCTCCGCCGCTACCGCCGCCTCCGCCTCCGCCGCCGCTCGACCCGCCGCCGCCATCTGAGCTCGGCGCCGTCGTGCCGATCGAGATGGTCGGACCGACGATGTACGCAGTCGCGCACGGGTTGATCGGCAGGTCGAAGCAGACCGTGTACGCCCCGTAGGCGTGCGCGATGGTGACCGAACCGACCGCCCCGCTCGCGCTGACCGAGAACGAGTAGGACGTCGAGGTGTCGCAGTAGTACGGCCCGCCCAGCGCGCGCGGCGCCCGGGCGTGCGTCAGCCCGGCGGTCGCAGGAACGTTCTGGGTCGTCGTCTGCCAGCTCACGCCCGAGCACGTCGTCGGCGGAAGACCGAACGGCCCGAGCTGGTCGGTGCTGAAGGTGACCGTCGCGGTGGAGCCCGGCGGTCCGGAGCACACGATGGTGACCGCGACCAACCCCGCGCCTCCGCCGCAGGTCGCCCCGCCGGAGGTCGTGACCGGAGCGCTCGCATCGGACGGTGCGCGGTCCACGGCATGCGGTACGCTGGTGGCCGACGCCGGGACGGCGGGAATCGGTAGATTCGACTGGCTTCGGCCGGCGCAGCTTGCGAACGCGACCGCGAGCACGACGACAAGCGACGCGGCGTTGAACACCCGTTTCATCTGGATCCTTCCATGACGCCGGACGCTTGAGTCCGGCTCCTGCACAGGCCCGACGGTTATCCGCCGCCAGCCTGCCGAGCGCCGCTATTAGCTGTGATGGATGTCACGTTCCTGCTCAGTCGTGCGGGCCGTCTCAGATGCCCGGCGTCCCGTGCGCGAGCCCCGCATCGCACGCGAGCATGGTCGCGGTCGCGGCGCTCGGGCCGGCCCGGACGGTGATCGCGCCGCAGCGGTCGGTGCGGTACACCCGCGCGCCTGCCGCGGCGAGCGTTTGCAGCGTGCTCGGGGCCGGGTGGCCGAAGGTGTTGTGCCGTCCCACGCTGATCAGCGCGTAGCGCGGCCGGACCGCGGCGACGAAGGCCGGGCTCGACGAGTAGGCCGAACCGTGGTGGCCGACTTTGAGCACGTCGGCCGAGAGGTCGGCGCCGGAGGCCAGCATGCGCGCCTCCGAGCCGTCACCGGCGTCACCGGTGAAGAGCACGCGAAACGGCCGCGCGCAGCCCGGGCAGCGGTAGCTCAGGCGCAGGACGACGGAGTTTTCGTTGACGTCGTCGCGGCCCTCGGCCAGCAGCGGCTCGGCCGGGGCCAGCACCTCGAGCGCCACCCCGTCGTCGGTGGCGTAGCGCATGCCCGCGCGGGCGAGCACGACGGGCACGTGAGCGCGCCGTGCCGCGGCCAAGCAGTCTTGGAACGCGCGCCCGCCGTAGCGCTGGCCCGAATCGCCGATCGCGTCGACCCGCAGAGCCTGCACGATCGGCCGGCAGCCGCCGACGTGGTCGCCGTGCGGGTGGGTGTTGACCAGCAGCGACACCTCGCGCACGCCCTCGCGCCGCAAGTAGCCCAGCACGACGCGCTCGCCGACCGCCTCCGCCGGCGATCTGCCGCCGACGTCGGGACCGCGTTCGAGCCGGCCGCCGCTGTCGATCAGGATCGTGTGGCCGCGCGGCGTGCGCACGACGATCCCGTCGCCCTGGCCGACGTCGAGCACGACGATCGTCAGCTTGCCGTCGGGCAGCCGCAGGGTGGTCAGCAGCACCGCCAGGCCGGCCGCCGCCAGCAGCGCGGCGGCGGCGCGCGGGCGGCGCGCGATCAGCCGGGCCGCGACCAGCGCGGCCGCGTCGTAGCCGGCGATCGCGAGCGCGGGCGGCGGGGCGACCGACACGCGCGCGCCGGGCAGCGCCGCGACCGCCTCGACCACCCGCAGGATCAGGTCGACGTCCCAGGTCGCCAGCGCCGCGGCGAGCGGGCCCAGCAGCGGCACGCCGGCCAGTCCGAGCGCCGCACCGCCGGCCAGCATGGCCAGCGCCGTGGCCGGCACGACGACGGCGTTCGCCGCCGGCGCGTACGGCGCGAGCAGCCCGAACGTCGCCGCGCCGAGCGGCCAGACCCCGAGCTGGGTCGCGACGGTCAGCGCCAGCGCCTCGCGCACGCGCTCCGGCAGCGCGACGCGCTCCAGCGCGCGCGCCAGCGGGCGGGCGAACAAGCCGATCGCCGCGACGCACGAGAACGAGAGCGCGAACGAGACCGAGCTCACCGCCGGCGGCCACAGCGCCGCGACCACGAGCGCCGCCAGTGCCAGCGCGTTCCACGACAGCAGCCGCGCGCCGCACGCGCGCGCCAGCAGCGCGACGCAGACCATCACCGCGGCGCGCTGCGAGGGCAGGTGGCCGCCGCTCAGCCAGGCGTACGCGACGACCGGCGGCACCGCCGCCAGCGACGCCGCGATGCGCGGCACGCGGCAGGCGCGCAGCAGCGCCAGCACCACGGCCGCCACGACGCCCAGGTGCAGGCCGGCGGTGACGAGCACGTGCACGGTGCCGGTGGCCTGGAAGTCGTCGTGCACGCCGGGCGGAAGCGTCCCGCGCTCGCCCCACAGCGCGCCCGCGACGACGGTTGCCTCCGGCTCGTGCAGCGCGGCGCGCAAGCGCGCCGACAGCCCGGCGCGCAGCCGCGCGCCCCATGTCCGGGCGTCGCGCGGGTCGGGCGGCGCGCGCGCGACGATGCGCTGGCCGATCAGCTCGCCGGCCAGGCCCTGCGCGAGCCCGAGCGCCCGCGGCGAGAGCTCGCCGGGGTTGCGCGCCTCGTCGAAGGGCACCAGCCGCCCGCGCACCACCACCCGCTCGCCCGGCACGACCGCTTGGCGCAGCCGCGCCCGCACGACGATGCCGCCGTCGATCGCGAGCGGTGCGGCGTAGCCGTCGTCCGCCTGCACGTCGCCGACGACGGTTCCGGCGAACCGCGCGGTGTGCGTCTCGGCCGGGATCTGCGGCGGGTGGCCGCGCCAGGCCGCGCAGAGCAGGCCGGCGAGCACGAACGCCGCGGCCGTGCGGGTGCGGCGCGGCGCGCAGGCCGGCACGGCGAGCGCGCCGGCCGCCGGCGCGAGGCCGTGCGCGTCGGCGACGATTGCGGCCACGAACGCGAGGGCGGGCAGGAGCAGCGGTGCACGGGACACGCCCTCCCTTCACGCGCTCGGGCGCCGGCGGCAAGGGGACGCTGCCGTCCGAGCAGCGTGTCCGCTTTCCTGGGAGGCGGCTAGGAAAGCGTTTAAAGTCGTTCGAGCGGGGGAGAAGCCAGCCACCCTGCCGTGGACCGCTCATTCGCTCGTCTCGCTCTGCCGTTCGTCGCCGCGCTCGCGGTCGGCTGTTCGCGCGCGGCGGCGGACCCGAAGGACAAAGCGTCGCCGGCCCCGAGCGTCACGACCGTCACCGCGCGCGAAGGGACGCTGCAGCCGAAGCTGGAGATCGCGGGCGTCATCACGCCGTACCGGCAGGTCGGCATCGCGGCGAATCTCGCCGAGCCCATCACCGAGGTCGACGTGCAGGAGGGCCAGCGGGTCCGCGCCGGCCAGGTGCTGGCCCGGCTGCTGACCGACGACCTGGAAGCCTCGCTCAGCTCCGCCGAGCGCGTCGTGGCCGAGGACGTCGCGCGCTACGGCCAGACCAGCTACCAGACGAACGCGGTCAGCGCGCAGGACGCGGCGGCGATCAGCTCGGCGCGCGCCGCGCTGCACCAAGCCGAGGTGAACCTCGCCGGGGCGCAGACCGACCTGCGCCGCTACCTCACGCTCGAGTCGCAAGGCTACATCCCGGCGCAGACCGTCGACGCGCAGCGGACGACCGTCTCCAGCGATGCCGCCGCCGCCGGCGCCGCCCGCGCGGCGCTCAACCAGGCGATCGCGAACGCGAACGCCAACGGCAGCGGGTCGAACCCCGGCGAGCAGCAGCAGCAGCTGGTCGAGGCGCGCGAAGCCGCCAACGCCGCCCAGGCGAGTGCCGAGCAGCTGCGCCGCCAGATCGCGCGCGCGACGGTCGTCGCGCCGGTCGACGGCGTCATCGACGCGGTCAACGCCAACCCCGGCGAGTACCCCTCGGGCCGGCAGCTCTTCACCGAGGAGCAGATCGACCGCGTCTACGCCATCCTGCCCGCCTCCACCGCGCAGGTCCTCGACGTGCGCACCGGCGCCGCCGCGTCGGTCGAAGCGACCGGCGCCACCCGCCGCGACCGCGGCACGGTCGCCGCGGTGCTCGACCAGGTGCAGCCCGGGACGACCAACTTCACCGTCAAGGTCCTCGTCGCCAACGCCGACTACCACCTCCACGCCGGCATGCCGGTCACCGCGTCCGTCGACGAGCCGCCGGTTCGCGGCGTCATGATCCCGGTCGGCGCCTTCGTCGACGACACGCACGCCAGCGTGTACACGGTCAGCAACGGCGTCGTGAGCTCGCACCCGGTGAGCGAGGTCAAGGACGACGGAACCAACGCGGTGGTGCGCGGGCTGACGGCCGGGACGGTCGTGGTCAAGGACGTCGAGCAGTCCAGCGTCGGCAACGGCGACCGGGTGACGACCGGTGCGCGCGGCAGCCCGCGCCCGTCCTCGAGCCCGAGCGCAGCCCGGCCCTAGATGCGGCTGACCCGCGTCTTCCTCGAGCGGCCGACGCTCGTCTTCGTGCTGATCGCGCTGACCCTGCTCGCCGCGGTGATGGCGCTGCGCTCGCTCGTCGTGCAGCAGACGCCCAACAGCGGCTTGCCGGCGATCTCGGTCAGCGTCGGGTACTCCGGCGCGTCGACCACGGAGCTGATCAGCGAGGTGGCGCAGCCGATCGAGGACCAGTTGGCCGGAACGCCCTACCTCGACCACATCGACACGACGATCCAGACCGGCCAGGTCAACATCTCCGCCTCGTTCGCGGTGCAGTCGACCGACACCGAGAACATCGCCAACGTCGAGAAGGCGATCCAGGCGGCCCAGCGCAGCCTGCCCTCGACCATCACCGCGCCGTCGATCCGGGTCGCCGACCCGAGCGAACCGACGGTGGTGTCGCTGGCGCTGATCTCATCGAAATACCCGGAGTCCGTGCTGGCCTCGGTCGCCAACAACGCGATCGTGCCGGCGATCGAGCAGCTGCCGGGAATCTCCAACGTCAACGTGACCGGCACGACGCAGCCGGCGTTCATGGTGACCGTCGACCCCAACTTGCTGGCCGCCGACAACCTCACCCTGACCGACGTGGTCAGCTCGATCTCGCCCAACAACGTGCGCGCGCCGGGCGGCATCGTGTACGGGCCGGGGCACGAGACCCAGCTCGACGTGCGCGGCGACCTGCCCAACCCTCAGGCGGTCGCCAACCTGCCGATCCACGTCGCGTACGCCGGAACGACCAGCTCGAGCCCGACCGGCGGGGGCGGCTCGACCGCGAGCGGCGGCAGCGGCGCGGCGGCGGCGGAACGAGCGGCGCGGGCGGCGGCGGAACGAGCGGAACCGGAACGAGCTCGGCGGGCGCGAGCGGCGCGGGCGCCGGCGGCACCGCCGGTTCGAGCACCGCGGCCGGGACGGGAACGACGACGGCCGGCACGGCACCGCGCGCGAACGCGACCGTGCCGCCGTTGCGGTTCAACGTCGCGCCGGCACGACGACGGCGGCGGCGGCGAGCCTCGCGTCGACCGCACCGTCCGTCGCCGGGACGTCGAGCTCGTACGGAACGGCGCCCGGGAACTCGTCCGCCGCGACGACGAGCGGCACCGGTTCGACCGCCGGAACGACGTCCGGCACGACGTCCTCCGGCACGACGTCCTCCGGCACGACCGCGGGCGGAACGGGAACGACCGCGACCGCAGGCACCGGCGGAACGACCGGAACGAGCGCGGGAACGGCGGGCGCTACGACCGGCTCGTCCGGCACGAGCGCCGCCGGCACGGGCACCAGCGCCGGGTCGAACGGTGCCGCCGGCACCGCGGCCGGCGGCACGTCGGCGGGATTCGCCAGCACGAACGCGACCACCACGAGCAGCGGCGGCACGTCGAGCATCGTCAGCTCGGAGAGCGCGTCGGCGAACGTCCCGGTCGATCAGCCGGTCACCCCGACGACGGTCAACTCCAACGCCGCGGCCACGGCGACGACCGGCGCGGCGGCGATGCCGTCGGGCGGCTCCAGCTCCTACGGCAGCGGGGCGGGAACCGCGACCTCGCCGTTCGTCGGCGCGCTGCAGGCCTGGGCGGTTCCCAGCGCCGACAAGCGCATCTCCGACGTCGCCTCGGTCGTCAACGGCAGCGTCGTCCAGCGCGTGTACTCCTCGCAGAACGGCCGCCCCGGCGTCACCCTGCTGGTGCAGAAGGCGACGCAAGCCAGCGAGGTGACCGTCGCCGACGAGGTGATCAAGGCGCTGCCCTCGCTCAAGGCGCAGTTCCCGGGCGTCGACTTCCAGGTCGCGCACGTCCAGGCAACTCTACACCGAGCAGCAGGTCCAGGGCGTCGAGCACACGCTGATCGAAGGCATCATCCTCACCGCGATCGTGATGCTGTTCTTTCTCGGGTCGTGGCGCAACGCGATCGTGGTCATGATCGCGATCCCGACCTCGCTCGGGGTGACGCTGTTCGTCATGAAGATGATGAGCCTCACCCTCGACACGATCTCGCTGATGGCGATGACGCTGGTCATCGGCATCCTGATCGACGACTCGACGGTCGTGCTCGAGAACATCGAGCGCCACCGGTCGCTGGGCGAGGCGCCGCCCGACGCGGCGCTCAACGGGCGCAGCGAGATCGGCCTGGCGGCAATGGTCCTCACGCTGGTCGACGTGATCGTGTTCCTGCCGATCGCCTTCGCCGGCGGCCAGGTCGGCCAGCTGCTGACCGAGTTCGCGATCGTCATCACCGTGGCGACGCTGACGTCGCTGTTCGTCTCGTTCACGATCACCCCGTCCTTGGCCGGGCTGTGGTCGATGAAGTCGGACTGGAAGCCGTGGGCGCCGATCCGCTGGTTCGAGGACCGCTTCACCGGGCTGCGCTCGCGCTACGCGGAGCGCTGGCTGCCGGCCGTCATGCGGCGCCCGTGGCCGATCGTGCTCGGCGCGCTGGTCGCCTGCATCCTGGCCTACCTGCTGGTGCCGACCGGCCTGGTGGGCGAGGAGTTCCTGCCGCCGCAGAACCAGGGCATCATCACCGTGCAGGTGACGTATCCCGCCGGCTACCCGCTCGCCCGCACGAACGCCGCGATGCAGCGGTTCGAGCGGGCGGTCAAAGCGCACGTCGCGTCCTCGGCGCTCCAGTACGAGACGACCGTCGCGGGCGCGTACAGCGCGGCCTTCGGCGGGTTCGTCCAAGAGGGCAACGTCGGCCAGATCTCGGTCTACTTGAACGACCCGGCCCAGACCAACCACTACGTCGGCGTGCTGCAGGACGTGCTGGGGAAGCTGGCGTCGGGCGCGACGCTCACCGTCACGGCCGCGACCGGCCTGGGCGGCAGCGCGCAGCAGCCGATCGACGAGCTGGTCACCACGACGGACGGCTCGGACCCCACCGCCGCCGCGGCCAAGGTCTACCAGGCGCTCCAGAAGACCTCGGGCGCGACCGGGGCGCAGGACAGCGCGACCAACGCCGCGCCGCAGATGGAGGTCGACTTCGACCGCGCCCGCCTGCAGTCGCTCGACGTCAGCGACGGCGCGGCGGCCCAAGCCGTCGAGGCGGCGTTCGGCGGCGCGGTCGCCTCGCAGATCGAGACGCCCGACCGCGGCCTGACCGACATCGAGGTGATCTACCCCGAGCCGGCGCAGCGCTCGCTGGCCGACGTGCTGGCGATTCCGCTGCGCTCGCAGAGCGGCGGCATCGTCCGGCTCGGTGACGTCGCGCACCTCAAGTACGCGCCCGCGCCGCTGCTGATCACGCGCGAGAACCGCGCCACGGTCGTGCACGTCTCGGCCAACGTCGCGCCCGGCGCGAACCTCTCCGACACGACCAAGACGTTCCTCAAGTCCGTGCAGGGCCTGCACCTGCCCAAGAACGTGCGCGTCCATCCCGCCGCGCAGGGCCAGCAGGACCTGATGGGCCAGGCGCTGGTCACGCTGTTCGGCAGCCTCGTCATCTCGATCGTGCTCGTGTTCCTGGTGATCGTGGCGCTCTACAACAGCTACCGCACGCCGTTCGTGACGCTCTTCGCGATCCCGCTCGCGTCGATCGGGGCGCTCGGCGCGCTGTGGATCACCCGCCAGACGCTCAACCTCTACTCGCTGATCGGCATCGTCCTGCTGGCCGGCCTCGTCACGAAGAACGGCATCCTGCTGGTCGACTTCGCCGACATGGCGCGCGAGCGCGACGGCAAGTCGCGCGCCGACGGCATGATGGCGGCCGCCTCGACCCGGTTCCGACCGATCGTCATGACGACGATCGCGATGGTCGCCGGCATGCTGCCGCTGGCGCTCGGGCTCGAACCGGGCGGCGCGCAGCGCGCGTCGCTGGCGATCGTCGTGATCGGCGGCCTGCTGAGCTCGCTGGTGCTGACCCTCTTCATCGTGCCGATCATGTACGTCTGGATCGCGCCCAAGGAGCTGCGCAAGCCGACCGCCTTCGCCGACCGCAAGCCGAAGGACCGGCCGCCGCAGCAGCCGGGCGGGTCCGCACCGCAGCCGGCGTAGCGAGGCACGAACCAGTCCCGGCTACCCGGTCATTTCGGTTCCGGACGACCCTGTGCCGACCGGGCGCGGAAGGCGGTGACCTTGGCGCGGTTGCCGCAGCGGGCCATCGAGCACCAGCGGCGCTCGCGGCGCCCGGGCGGGGTGAGGAAGACTGCGCCGCAGGCGTCGAGCGCGCACGCTCGCAGCCGCGAGCGCTGCTCGGGGTCGGCGAGCAGCTCGATCGCATCGACCGCGACCCGTCCCAGCGCCGCCTGGACGGGATCGCCGGCTCCGCTCGCGAGCGCGAGGGTGTCCGGATCGAGCGTCGGACGAGGCGCCCAGCGCCGTGCGACCGCGTTGAGCAGCGCGACGTCCTCCGCCGCCGGCCGAGCGCCCGCGACCAGGGCCGCGACGGCGCGCGCGATCGCTTCGCGCAGCCGCAGCGCGCGGCGGTACACCGCAAGCGGGGGCGACGCCTCTGGGGCCGTGAGCCCGGCGGCGCGCAGCCACGCGCCCAGCGCCCGCGGCGAGCTCAATCGCTCGACCGGGAGCGACCCGCGGTCACCGACCGTGCCGGCGAAGCTGAGCGCGAGCCGGCCGTGGTGGAACGGAAAGGTTGGCGGCGGCGCGCTCCGGGACTCGGCCATCGCTCCAGTGTAACCGTAACGCCGGTTTCGAGCAACCTCCGTGGCGCTTGACTTTCGCTGTCGTGTCTCGTACGATGTAACCCTAAAATAGGTTACAGCGCTCCGCCTGGAGCAGTCCGGCGCGCAGAGAGGAATGGCCCATGCCCTTCGTCCGCATCGACGTGTCGCCAGGGTTCGACGAGGCCGCGGCGAGGGCGGTCGCCGACGGCGTGCACGCTGCGATGGTCGAAACCATCGACGTGCCCGACGCCGACCGCTTCCAGGTCGTGACGCGGCACGCGCCCGGCGAGATGGTCTGGGACCGCGCATTTCTGGGCGTCGAGCGGTCCGAGCGCGCGGTGTTCGTCCAGATCACGCTCGCTGCCGGCCGCGACGACGACAAGAAACGCGCGCTGTACCGCTCCGTCGCCCGCAACCTGGCGGCTCGCGCCGGTGTACGGCCGGCCGACGTGTTCATCGTGCTGACCGAGACGACGCGCGCGAACTGGTCGTTCGGCGACGGTTTGGCGCAGTACGCACCGGCGGACGCGTCTGCCGCGGGCGCACGATGAACACGTCGGGCGGGTAGGCGCCGGCCGGCCGAGGCCGAACCCTCGGGGTCGCATGCGTATCGTCGTCACCGGGGGAGCCGGGTTCATCGGGTCGCACATCGTCGACGCGTACGTCGCTGCCGGGCACGAGGTCGTCGTCGTCGACAGCCTGTGGTCGCACGGCGGCGGCCGGCGCGAGCACATTCCCGAGCGGGTCTCGTTCGTGCACGCCGACGTGCGCGACGAGGCGGTGCAGCGCGTCTTCGCCGACTTCAAGCCCGAGGTCGTCTCGCACCACGCCGCTCAGCACTCGGTCGCGATCGGTTCGCGCGAGCCCAAGTACGACGCCGAGGTCAACGTGCTCGGCCTGCTCAACGTGCTCGAGGCGGCGGTGAAGGCCGGTACCCGCAAGGTGCTCTTCGCCTCGAGCGCGGCGACCTACGGCAACGCCGAGTCGATGCCGGTCGACGAGCACTCGCCGCAAGCGCCGGTCTCGCCGTACGGCATCACCAAGATGGTCAGCGAGCACTACCTGCGCTTCTTCCGCGAGCAGCACGGGCTGGACTACACCGCGTTCCGCTACGGCAACGTCTACGGCCCGCGCCAGGACCCCAACGGCGAAGCGGGGGTGATCGCGATCTTCCTTGGCAAGTTTCTCCAGCGGCAGGGCGTGCGGATCGACTGGGACGGCGAGCAGACGCGCGACTACGTCAACGTCGCCGACGTCGTGCGGGCCAACCTGCTCGGGCTCGACCAGGGCTCCGGCGAGATCTACGTGATCGGCACCGGCACGCCGACCTCGGTCAACCAGCTCTACCGCGCAATGGTCGAGGTGACGGGATTCGAAGCGCCGGTGACCCGCGCCGAGCGGCGCCCCGGCGACGCGCGCGAGGTCTACTTCGATCCCGCCAAGGCCGAGCGCGAGCTCGGCTGGAAGGCGCAGGTCGCGCTCCTGGACGGCATGCGCGCGACCTACGAGTACTTCCGCAAGCGCGAGAAGCCCTAGCCGTGCGGGCCGGCGTGGTGGGCCTGGGCTTGATGGGCAAGCCGATGGCGCACAACTTGCTGCGGGCCGGGTTCGCGGTCAGCGTGTTCAACCGCAGCCGCCTGGCCGTCGAGGAGCTCGTCGCGGCGGGCGCCGCGGCGGCCGAGAGCCCGCGCGCGCTCGCGGCAGCCAGCGACGTCGTGATCACCATGCTGCCCGACGGTCCCGACGTCGCGGCGGTGATGCGCGGCGAGGCCGGCCTGTTCGCCGGCGCCGCGCCCGGCACGCTGCTGGTCGACACCAGCACCATCGCGCCGCGGGTCGCGCGCGAGCTCGCCGGCGAGGCGCGCGAGCGCGGCCTGGGCTTCGTCGACGCGCCGGTCAGCGGCGGACCCGAGGGCGCGGCCGCGGCAACGCTCTCGATCATGGCCGGCGGCGAGCGCGCCGACGTCGAGCGCGCGGGGCCCGTCCTGCGCGCGCTCGGCAAGACGGTGACCTACTGCGGTCCGAGCGGTTCGGGGCAGACCGTCAAGGCCTGCAACCAGCTCGTCGTCGCGCTCCACATCGAGGCCGTCGCCGAGGCGCTCGTGCTCGCTCGGAAAGCCGGCGTCGACACCGCGGCGATGCTGCAGGTGCTCGGCGGCGGGCTCGCCGCCAGCCGGGTGATGGAGCTGCGCGGCGCCGCGATGGCGGCGCACGATTTCGCCCCGCGCGGCAAAGCGGCGTTCCACCACAAGGACCTGGGCATCGTGCTCGAGCTCGCCCGCAGCGTCGATGCCGTGCTCCCGCTCACGGCGCTTGGTCGACCAGCTCTTCACGGCGCTCGCCGCCAACGAGCGCGGCGGCTGGGACCACACCGCCCTGCTCAGCATCCTCGAAGACCTCGGCGGCCTGCGCCGCTGAACCGTGCCGCCAGTCTCGCGGCCGTAAGCCGCCTACGACGCGGTCAGCGTCGTTTCGTCGTGGATCGTGAAGCGCACGAGCGTCCCGGTCGGTACGTCGCACGTTCTCAAGAGATCGATCGCCATGAAGCGAGCGTCCTCGAGCGAGTCCCCTTGCGTTGCGTACTTTTCGCCACGATAGCGGGCTAGGACGAGATAGCCGGTTTCCGGCGACTCCGGGTCGCGAGCAATCGTGACGTCTGCTACGTTCATCGGCGCACCAAGCGGTCGAAGCGTTGGGGAGGTATGCCGAGGTCTTTCGCGATGGCGCGACAGACTCCGGGCTTGATTGGGGTATACCGCGGAACGACAGCTCGGCGCCCGTCCTGGTGAACGAATTTCTCGTGCGGACCGTGCCCGCCCGTACTGCGGAATCCCAGGAACAGCAGCAGCCGGACGACGTCCCGCCGGTTGTGTGGTCGCATCGCCCTGCCTCTTGCGACGAGCGATGCGACCGGCAAGGGCTGGGCGCCGTCAGGGCAGCGGGTGGGTGTCGGTCGCGGCTTGGGGCGGGGTCTTGATGGCGACGACCTTGAGGTGGCCGGCGGTCTCGACCGTGCCGCCGTGCGGGGTCCCGGCGGGGATGATCAGCATCGTGCCGGGCTTGAGCGCGACCGTTCGCTCCCCCAGCCACTCGGTGCCGGTTCCGTCGAGCACGATCTGGATCTCGTTGGCGTCGGCGTGGTAGTGCTTGAAGATCGTGCCGATCTGCGCCGCGACCGTCGCGCCGTCGGCGACGACATAGGTGCGCTGGCGCAGGTTCGGGGTCGCCGGGCCGGGCGTCGGCAGATCGGCCGGGGTCAGCGCGGCCAAGTCGACCACGGCGGGCTGGAGCGGCGCCGCCGCGGCGCGCGCCGCTTGCGGCAGGTGCGCGGCCGCGAGGCCGGCGGCGAAGGCGAGCGCCGCGACGGCGGCGGTGCGAAGGACGGGCTGCTTCACGGTCATCCCAGCTTTCCGGCGTACGACTCGAGCAGGTTCCAGGCGGTCGCGCCGTACTCGCCCTGCCAGGTCTTGTAGAAGTTGTGCAGCTTGGCCCGCATGCTCGCCGTGTCGGCGGTGTTGACCTCCATGCCCTGCGACTTCAGCTTGCCGACCAGGCTGTCGTTGAGCGCCATGACGTCCCTGCGCTGGCGCACGGTGTACGCCGCGGCGTGCTTGCTGACGACGGCTTGCACGTCGGGCGGCAGGTCCTTCCACACGTCCCCGTTCGCGAGCAGCCAGTACCCGGCCCACATGTGGTTGGTCAGGCTCAAGTATTTCTGGACCTCGAAGAGCCGCGCGAACTCGATGTTGAGCAGCGGGTTCTCCTGGCCGTCGACCACGTGCGTCTGCAGCGCGGTGTAGAGCTCGCTGAAGTTGATCGGGGTCGGCGCCGCGCCGAGCTCGCGGAACAGGTCGACGTAGATCTTGCCCTCGGGCGTGCGGATCTTGAAGTTGGCGAAATCGGCGGCGTTGCGGATCGGCTTGGGGGTGGAGGTGACGTTGCGCATGCCGTTTTCCCAGATCTTCTCGAACGCGTACAGGTTCTTCGTCGCGATCTCGGCGCGGATGTACGCGCCCAGCCGGCCGTCGAACGCCGCGTGGGCCGCGGCCGGCGAGCCGAACGAGTAGCCGACGTTGCCGATCCCGGCGACCGGGATGACGGTGCTCAGGATGCCCGGATCGAGCGTCATGAACTGCAGCGCCCCGGAGCGCAGCTGGGTGAGCATCGCAGAGTCGCCGCCGAGCTGGTTGTTGGGGAAGACCGCCACGTCGAGCCGGCCGTTGGTGTCCTTGCGCACCGCGTCCCAGATGTCGCGCATGGCGACGCTCAAGGGATGGTCGGGCTTCTGGTTGGTGCCCGCTTTGTACGACCACTGCGCCGCCCGCGCGGGAGCGCGAACGATCGCGATCGACGCGAACGCCGCCGCGGACGAAGTGAGAAATGCACCACGGGTAGGGTTACCGTTCATGCGGGTTACCTTCGGTCAGCGTAGCGAGGTGGGGCGACTGCTTCGCGGTACCGCGCCGAAATCCGGCTCCGGCGGCGACCCGGGGAAGAGCGCCGGCACCGGGCTCGCTAGCGCCGCACGGGACGGGCGTCCCCCGCGAGCTCGTCGCTGCGGGCGACCGCGACGCCGCGCGCGCGCAGCTCGTCCAGCGCGCGCGCTTCGTCGCCGGGCGCGAGCTCGACCGGCGCGGCGGCATCTTCCAGCACGACCGCCTCGAAACCGGCATCGCGCGCGTCCAGCGCGGTCGCCTTCACGCAGTAGTCGGTCGCCAGGCCGCAGATGAACACCCGCCGCACGCCGTGGGCGCGCAGGTCGTCGGCCAGCGTCGTCGCGGCGAACCCGCTGTAGCCGTCGGTCGTGCGCTCGGTGCCCTTGTCGATCACGGCGTCGACGTGCTCGAGGTCCAGCCGCGGGTCGAACGCGGCGCCGTGCGTTCCGGCCACGCAGTGGACCGGCCACGGACCGCCCTCGCCCTGCTCGGCGAACGAGCTGTGGTCGGGCGGGTGCCAGTCGCGGGTCGCGTAGACCCGCGCGAAGCGCGGCGCGAGCGCATCGATCGGCCCGAAGATGCGCTCGCCCTGCGCGACGCCCAGCGCCCCGCCGGGCAGGAAGTCGTGCTGCACGTCCACCACGACGAGCGCGTCGTCGGGGCGGAGGCCGTACCGAGGCATCAGGCCGCCACGATGTTGAGCAGCTTGTCGGGCACGAAGATCCGCTTGCGGACCTGCTTGCCGTCGATCTGGGCGGTGACCGTGGGCTCGCGCATGGCGAGCTCGAACGCCGCCTCCTCCCCGATGCCTGGCGCGGCGTCGATGCGCGCGCGCACCTTGCCGTTGACCTGCACCACCAGCGTGATCGTCTCGACCGCCAGCGCCGCGGGATCGGGCTCGATCCAGCGCTCGAGGTGGACGCTGGTCGCGTAGCCCATCGCCGACCACAGCTCGTCGGCCAGGTGCGGCGCGAACGGGGCCAGCACGACCGGCAGCGCGTGCACGACGTAGAGCACCGCCGGATCGCCGGCCGCGCCCGGCTCGCGCAGCAGCGTGGTGAGCGCGTTGATCAGCTCGTCGAGCTTCGCGGTCGTGACGTTGTAGTGGAAGCGCCGGGTGCTCGTCTCGTTCTTGCCCGACTCGAGCGCGATGTGCAGCGCGCGCACCAGGTCGCGCTGGGCGCTGCCGCGCAGCTCGGGCAGCCGGTCCAGCGGAATCTGCCTGGCCCGGGCGGCGAGCGGCTCGCACGCGCGCCAGACCCGCCCGACGAAGCGCACTCGGCCGACGATCCCCTCGTCGGTCCACTCCAGCGAGTCCTCGGGCGGCGCGGCCTTGAGCAGGAACAGCCGCATGGCGTCGACGCCGTGCCGCTCCACCGTCTCGTCGATGCCGACCACGTTGCCGCGCGACTTGGACATCTTCTCGCTGCCGTAGAGCAGCGTGCCCTGGTTGAACAGCCGCGTGAACGGCTCGTCGTCGCCGCGCACGTAGCCCTGGTCGATCAGGAACTCGTAGAAGAAGCGCGCGTAGAGCAAGTGCAGCACCGCATGCTCGGAGCCGCCGATGTACTGGTCGACCGGCATCATGCGCGAGGCGATCGGCTCGGCGAACGCCTCCCGCTGGTTGTGCGGGTCGAGGTAGCGCACGTAGTACCAGGACGAGTCGACGAAGGTGTCCATGGTGTCGGCGTCGCGCTCGGCCGGCCCGCCGCACTTCGGGCAGGTGGTCGCGACGAAGGCCGGGTCGTTGGCCAGCGGCGAGCCCTGGCCGGTGAACGCGACGCCCTTGGGCAGCAGCACCGGGAGCTGGTCGTCGGGCACCGCGACTTGGCCGTCGGCGGGGCAGTAGACGATCGGGATCGGCGTGCCCCAGTAGCGCTGGCGCGAGACCAGCCAGTCACGGATGCGGTAGTTGACGGTGGTCGTCCCGCGGCCCAGCGCCTCGAGCCGGCTCGCGATCGCGTGCCGCGCCACTTCGGACGTCATGCCGGTGTACTCGCCCGAGGCGATCAGCCGGCCGTCGTCGACGTACGCCTCGGCCAGCGGCGCCCGCACCGTGCCGGCCGGGTCGGTGACGACCTGGGCGATCGGCAGCCCATGGTTCTTGGCGAAATCGAAGTCGCGCTCGTCGTGCGCGGGCACGCCCATGACGGCGCCGGTGCCGTACTCGGCCAGCACGTAGTTGGTCACCCAGATCGGCACCCGCTCGCGCGAGAGCGGGTTGATCGCGTACGCGCCGCTCGGCACGCCGGTCTTCTCCATGAGCTGGGTGCGCTCGAGCTCGCTCTTGCTCTTGAGCGTCGCGGCGAACGCCTCGATCGTTGCGCGCTCTTGCGGCTGCGCGGCGAGGATCTTCGCCACCGCCGGGTGCTCCGGCGCGACCGCGACGAACGTCACCCCGAAGACGGTGTCGACCCGGGTGGTGAAGACGTCGATCGTCGCGTCGACGTGCTCGACCTCGAAGCCGAACGTGACGCCCTCGCTGCGCCCGATCCAGTTGCGCTGCATGGTCTTGATCCGCTCGGGCCAGCCGGCGAGCCGCTCGAGACCGGCCAGCAGCCGGTCGGCGTGATCGGTGATCTTGAAGAACCACTGGGCGAGGTTGCGCCGTTCGACCGCCGCGCCGCAGCGCCAGCACTTGCCGTCCTCGACCTGCTCGTTGGCCAGCACCGTGCGGTCGACCGGGCACCAGTTGACCGGCGCCTCGCGCTTGTACGCCAGCCCCCGCTCGAACAGCCGCAGGAAGAACCACTGGTTCCACCGGTAGTACGACGGGTCGCAGGTCGCGAACTCGCGGGTCCAGTCGTAGCCGGTGCCCATCAGCCGGATCTGGCGGCGCATGTTCTCGATGTTCGAGCGGGTCCAGGTCTCGGGGTCGATCCCGCGCTGGATCGCCGCGTTCTCGGCCGGCAGCCCGAAAGCGTCCCAGCCCATCGGGTGCACGACGTTGTAGCCCTGCATCCGCGTCAGGCGCGCGATCGCGTCGCCCAGGGTGTAGTTCTTGGCGTGCCCGACGTGCAGATCGCCCGACGGGTACGGCAGCATCTCGAGCACGTAGTACTTCGGGCGCGGGTCGTCGTCGGGCGTGACGTAGAGCCCCTCGCGCTCCCAGCGCTCCTGCCAGCGGCGCTCGACGGTGCGGAAATCGTAGACGTTGGGGTCGGGCTGCTCGGCGGTCGCCGCCGGCACGGTCTGCTCGGACATCGAACCCCGAGACTACGGCGCGGACCGCCGCGGGCCTTGGCGATTCGGCCCCAGCGCGTGAAGGAAGGGCATGAAACGCCTGATTCCGCTCGCCGCGGCCGCCCTCGTCGCGGCCGCCATCCTGTTCCACCCCGCCGGCACCCCCCGCGTCGGCGTTAGCTCCGGTGCAGCCGGCAGCGCCGGCAGCGCCGGCGGCTGGTCGACCGCGCCGCCGCCGGCGGTGCCCCGGGTCCGCCGTAGCCCGGCGGCCCGGGCCGTCGTCTACGTGGCCGGTGCGGTGGTGCGGCCCGGCGTCTACAGCGTGCCGCCCGACGCCCGGGTCGGCGACGCGCTGGCCCGGGCCGGCGGCGGCCGTCCCGAGGCCGACCTGGTCGCGGTCAACCTGGCCGCCCGCCTGCACGACGGGGACGAGATCGCCGTCCCGGTCCGCGGCGCCGCGCCGCCGCCACGCCGCGGCGCCGCCGCCCGTGGCGAGCACGCCCGCAGCGGCCGGGGCGCGCACACCGCCCGAAGTGGCCGGGGCAGCCATCGCCGCGGGCGCCGGAACACCGAGCCGCCGGCCGAGCCGGTCGACCTCAACCGCGCCGACGCCGCGACGCTCGAGACGCTGCCCGGCATCGGCCCGGCGCTGGCGGACCGGATCGTCGCCTTCCGCGAGCTCAACGGCCCGTTCGCCGGGATCGACGAGCTGCTCGACGTCTCCGGCGTCACGCCGCGCCGGCTCGACGACGTCTCGCCGTACCTGGTCGTGCGCTGAGTTCGGCGCGGGAGCGGGAATCGTGGGGTGATGAGTACGACGCGCTACGTCCAGGCCAACGGCTTGCGGTTCGAGGTCGACGTGCAGGGCGAGGGCGACCGGCTCGCGCTCTGCCTGCACGGCTTTCCCGAGCACGCCTTCTCGTGGCGCCACCAGCTGCCGCTGCTGGCGGAGCTCGGGTACCGCGCCTGGGCGCCCAACCAGCGCGGCTACGGCAACAGCTCGCGCCCGCGCGAGCGCGAGGCCTACGCGATGAAGCACCTGCTGGCCGACGTGGCCGGCCTGATCGACGCCTCGGGCGCGACCTCGGTGACCCTGATCGGCCACGACTGGGGCGCGATGGTGGCCTGGGTCTTCGCGATCCGCCGGGTCCGGCCGCTCGAGCGGCTGGTGATCATGAACGTGCCGCACCCGGCGGTCTTCCGCACCTGGGTCAAGACGCTGCCGCAGGCGCTGCGGTCGTGGTACGTCAGCTTCTTCCAGCTCCCGCGGCTGCCCGAGCTCCTGCTCGGGCTCGGCCGGGCCGAGCCGGTCGCGCAGGCGATCCTGCGCAGCTCGGCCGCGCCCGAGCGCTTCCCGCGCGCGGTGCTCGACGTCTATCGCAACGCCGCCGCGCAGCCCGGCGCGCTGACCGCGATGATCGACTGGTACCGGGCCAACGTCGGCGGCGGCGGCCTGGCCGAGGTATTGCGCCTCGGCGTCCCGGTCATCGAGGTTCCGACCCTGATGGTCTGGGGCGAGCGCGATTTCGCGCTGGGCAAGGAGACGACGTACGGCACCGAGCGCTGGGTGCGCGAGCTGCAGGTCCGCTATCTGCCGGCGGCGTCGCACTGGGTCCAGCAGGACGCGCCCGAGACCGTCAACGCGCTGCTGGCGGCGTTCCTGAAGGGCGAGCCGGTTCCAGCCGTGGGTTAGGCGAGCCGGGCGCTCGGGCGTGATGAACTCCGGGCCGGCAGCGTTCGAGGTAGGATGGCACGTACGTTCTGGCTCGCCCTCGCGCTCGTCGCGACCACCACGGCAACCACCGGCGCGGCGGTGAACGGCGCCGACGCGCCGGCCGACGAGTACTTCGGGCCGTTCAAGTACAGCGCGCTCTCGGTTCGCACCAAGATCGACGCGCTGGGCCGCTCGTACACGTCGCGCTGGGCGGACGACGCTTCGCTCGTCCACGACGCCGGCTTGGTCGAGTCGTCGTACCGCGCCTGGGCCCAGCGCTACCCGAAGGACCACTGGCTGGCGCCGACGGCGTTCCACCTGGCCCAGCTCTACCAGGAGATCCAGACCCAGGACGCGCGCGACCACGCGCTGGCCATGTACCGCTTCGTGGCGCAGACGTTCCCGAAGACGAAGGAGGCCCATTTCGCCCGCCTGCGGCTGGCCCAGGGCCTGCCACCGCTCCACGCCGAGTCGCCGGTCTCGCCGACGCCGGCGCCCTACGGCTCGCCCGCCGCCTCACCCGGCCCGTCGGTCACGCCGGAATCGTCGGCCTCCGCCGGCCCGGCTGCGCCGAGCGCGTCCGCCGCGCCGAGCGCCTCCACGGCACCGGCCGCCCAAGCCACCCCGGCCGCGGCGCGCTCAGGCGTGCCCGCGCCGGCGGCGACGCGCTGAACGCGCGAGCGCCCGGGTCCTCCCGGGCGCTCGCCGTCCGCTACCAGTCTCCGCCGCCACCGCCGCCGGAATCGCCGCCGCCACCCCAGTCGCCGCCGCCTCCGCCGCCGCCCCAGCCGCCGGAGTCGCCGCCGCCGTAGTCGCCGAAGCTGGCGTTGCCCATGTCGGCCTGGCCGGCGTCGCTCTGGAAGCCGCTGGTGTCGGCCACGTTGCCGCCGGCGACGTCGCCGCCGAAGCCGGCTTGGTTGCCGCCGACGAAGCCGCCGCCGCGGTTGCCGAAGAGCTCGTTGCCCAGGAACGCGCCGCCCAGGCCGCCCAGCAGGCCGCTGAAGAAGCCGCCCCCACCGCCGCCGAAGCCGCCCCCGTAGCCCCCGCCGTACCCGGGGCCGCCCATCGGGCCGCCGCCGTAGCCGGGCGGCATCATGCGCGGTCCGGCCATCGCCCGGAAGATCCCGCGGATCACGAAGAAGATCACCGCGAGGATGATGATCCACCAAATCCAGCCCATGCTGAAACCTCCCGCGCTGCTGCGGCTGACGTTCGAGTACCCACCCACCGGCTGCTGGTACGCCGGCTGGCGCACGCGCGAGCCGAGGTGGCTGCGATACATGTTGATGACCAGGTTCACGCCGGTGACCGTGCCGCCGTCGTAGTCGCCCGTCTTGTACTGGGCGGCCATCGCTTGGCGGATCGTGTCGGTGCTCCCGGGCGGGAAGAAGCTGCTCGCCGCGCGGTCGGGCACGACGCCGATCCGGTGCTCCGCCTTCGCGACGAAGATCATCACGCCGTTGACCTGGTTCTGCGCGAAGGCGCGCTCGGCCGCCGTCTGGACGGTCTGCCCGGCCAGCGACGGGGTGGACACGAAGACGACTTCCTTGCCGCTCTGGGCGTGGAAGTCGGCGACCTGCTGATCGATCCGCGCGACGGCGTTCGCGCTGAGCAGGTGGGCATCGTCGACGACGTAGCCGTCGCGCGCGAGCGCGGGCACGACGGTGGCCGCGAGGGCGACGGTGAGGGCGGCGAGTGCCGCCAGCGGTTTCATCGGTGGCTGATCCTCCGGACTCCACCTACCCCGGGGCGACCGGGAAGTTCCAGGCGACCGCCGCCCGCTCTTCAGCGGATGGCGAGCACCACGCCGACCGAGGTCAGCACGAAGATCGCCAGCACGACCCAGACGAAGGCTTTGGTCAGCGTCTTGAACGTGCGCCCGGAGCGCCGCGGCGGGCTGCCGCGCCTCATCCCGACTCCGCCCGCGCTTCGGCGACGCGGCCCCAGAGCCGTTCGAGGTTGTAGAACTGGCGCTGCTCGGGGGTGAACACGTGGGCGACGACGTGGCCGAGGTCGATCAGGATCCAGCCGCCGTCGGCGTTGCCCTCGAGCCGCGGCCGCAGCCCGGCCGTCTCGGCCCGCTCGACGATCGCGTCGGCGATCGAGCGGGTCTGGATCGCCGAGCGGCCGGTCATCACCACGAACGCGTCGGCGACGATGGTCCGGCCGGCGAGGTCGAGGACGGCGATGTCCTCGGCCTTCTTGTCCTCCGCGGCGTCGCGCACGAGCGCGACCAGATCGAGGTCAGGCAGAGCGTTTCTCCTCTCGGGCTGCATCGATACCATAGGTACGGGCGGCGGCGAGCGTTTGCGGTGCGGCCGCCAGGCCGCGGCCGCGCAGGTACTCCAGCGACGAGGCGAGCACCGCGCGCAGGGCGCCGTCGAGGTCGCGGGCGGCCAGCTCGGCGAGCGCGGCCCGCTCGGCGAAGTCGCGGCCCGGCTCCAGGCCGTCGGCCAGGTAGACGACCGCGTCGAGCGGCGTCATCTCGGGATCGCCCAGGGTGTGCTTGCGGATCGCCGCCAGCACGCCCTCGTCGGTGACCCCGAACGCCTCGCGCGCGAGCTCCGCCCCCAGCCGCGCGTGCAGCACGACCGGGTTCGCGCGCTCGAACGCGTCGACCGCCAGGCCGCGCTCCGCGCACGCGCGCAGCAGCCGCTCGTTCGACCACAGGCGGGCCAGGTCGTGCAGCAGCCCGGCCAGCCGCGCCCGTCCCGGGTCGACGCCGTGGGCGCGCGCCAGCCGCGCCGCCAGGCGCGCGACGCGCAGCGTGTGCGCGATCCGGTGGTGCTGGCCGAGATGCGCGCGCACGGCACGCGCCGTGCGCACGAACGCGAGGCCGCTAATGGCGCACCTCGCGGTAGACGCTGGCGCCGATCGAGCGGCCGCCCAGCTTCGCCGGCGCGTACGCGTCGCGGGCGAGCCGCTTGGCGAGCCCGTCGTCGTACGCGCCGTCGCCGCTGGGCACGACGACCGCGACGTTCGTCACCGCGCCGTTGCGGTCGAGGTCGAGCCGCAGCACGGTCGCCTGCGGCCCGCTGCCGTCGGCGACGTCGCTGCGGCGCAGCTTGGGCGCGACGTACGGGAACTGCTGCTGCACCGGGCGCTGGTCGGCCAGATACCCCAGCCGCAGCAGCGCGCCCCGGTCGCCCACCACGACCCGCGCCAGCGCCGCCGTCTTCGGGTCGAAGACGAGCACGAAGTCGGACTCCGGCCCGAGCCGGAAGACGCGGAAGCCGTTGCCCTCGGTCTCGGCGTCGGCGGAGAGCTCGTCGCGCGCGCCCAGCGACGTCGTCGTGCCGAAGGTGAAGCGGTGCGGCGCGCCCTCGACGTCGAGCACGTACGTCGCGCCCGCCGGCAGCGCGACCTCGAGGGCGTGGATGGTGGCCTCGTCGTCGACGATCGCGGTGACGCTGGCCGGGCCGTCGGCGAAGACGAAGTGCTGGCCGTCGTCGCGGGTCGCGACCGAAGCGGGGACGCCGTACGCGCGCACCAGCGCGGCGACCGGGCGGTGGAGGACGTCGGCGGCGGGCGCGATCACGAGCGGCGCGCGATCTCGGCCTCGAGCGTCGCGCGCAGCACGCGCAGGCGCGCCGCGTACAGCTCGCCCTTGAGGTTGCCGGCCCACATCACCAGCGCGTTCTCGCCGTTGTCGCTGTAGTAGCCGCGCCGGGTCGAGACGGTGGTGAAGCCGTACTTGCGGTAGAGCTTCTGGGCCGACTCGTTCGACTCGCGCACTTCCAGCGTGATCCACGAGGCGCCGTGCGCGATCGCCTGGTCGAGCAGCTTCAGGAGCATCTCCTCGCCGAGCTTGAGCCCGCGCCGCTCCGGGTGCACGGCGATGGTCGTGACGTGCGAGTCCTCGAGGATCACCCAGATGCCGCCGTACGCGACGATCTGGCCGTCGAGCCGGCCGACGAAGTAGTGGGCCAGCTTGTTGTCGCGGATCTCGTTGGCGAATGCGTTGGGCGGCCACGAGGTCGTGAACGACAGGCCCTCGATCCGCAGCACCGCCGGCAGATCCGCCTGCACCATCGCATCGATCTGCATCCGCCGCGGCGACTCGGCCTCCGGCCGGCTCAGCTCAGCTTTCACCGTTTCGCCTGGGTGGTGGCGGGGGCTTCGCCGTAGTCGGGGGCGAGGGCGTGTGGGGACGAGCTCGGCGACCGGGTGCGGGCGAGCTGTGCGATGGCGACGGCGGGCACGGCTGCCCGGGGTGGGAGCGCTCGCACGGTCCAGCCGCGTTCGGCGATCTCCGAGAGCACGTCCTCCGTATTCCCGCCCACGGCGATCTCGCCCGTTCCGTGCCCGACCAGCTCGTCGAGCACCTGGCCGGTCGGCCCGCAAGCCGAGGCGACGCCCGCGGCGGTGCGCAGCCGGGCGCAGATGACGCCTCGCCGGCCGTGAACGGCGATCAGGACGGGCAGCGGCGGGCCGTCCGGCTCGAGCGCATCGTACGAGGAGATGCCGACCAGCGGGACCCCGCTCCCGTAGGCCAGCGATTTCGCGTAGGCGACCGCGATGCGGATGCCGGTGAACGAGCCGGGGCCCAGGCCGACCGCGATCCGGTCCAGCTCCGCCAGGCGCAGCCCGGCCGCCTCCAGCAGGCGCCCGATCCGGCCCAGCCCGCCTTCGAGCGCGTCCTGCGCTCCGCTCGACTCCACCCGCACCGTGATCCCGTCGTCGAGCGCGGCCGAGAACCCGCCCAGGGCGGCGTCGAGGGCCAGGATCCTCACGGGCGGGTGACCCGGACCGTGCGGGGCTCGTCGCCGGCGCCCGCGAGCCGGACCTCGATCGCGGGCGGCAGCCAGCCCGGCGCCCGCTCGGGCCACTCGACCAGCACGATCCGGTCGGCGCCGAAGGCGTCGTCGAGGGCCAGCTCGGGCAGCTCGGCCGCCGGGTCCTCGATCCGGTAGAGGTCGAGGTGCTCGACCGGCGGCGTCCCCTCGTAGCGCTGGCGGAAGACGAAGGTCGGGCTCGAGACCGCCTCGTCCGAGCCGTGGAGCGCGCGGACCAGGGCCCGCACGAAGGTCGTCTTGCCGGCCCCGAGCGGTCCGCGCAGCGCGACGACGTCGCCCGGGCGGAGCGAGGCGGCGAAGCGGGCGGCGAACGCGTCGAGCGCGGGCCGCCCGTCGAGGACGTCTTCCTCTGTTCTCAGAATACGGTGAAGGTGCTGCTGCGGATGAGTGACGTCCTGGTCGGGATCATCGCGGGTGCGGTGTGTTCCGTCGTCGCCGCCCTGTTCGAGGCGCTGGTGCTCACGGCGCGCTTCTTCTCGATGGGCCACCTGGGCGGCGGGCTCGGCAGCAAGCTGCTCGTCATCGCGATCATCGGGGCGGTCGTCGGCGGGATCGTGGGCTTCCTGGTCGGCGCGCTCTTCAAGCAGCGCGAGCCGGCTGCCCGTCCGCCCGTCGTCCGGCGTTGAGGGACCCCGCCGGCGCCGACCACCTGACCGATCTGGACGCGCGCTTCGAGGGCCACCTCGGCGCGCTCCGCCAGCGCGCGGACCGCCTGCGCCGCGAGCTCGCGCCCGACCCGCCCGCCGGCGAGCCGCCGTTCGCCGCCGACGACCCGCTCCGGCCCGACCCCAACGACCTGAAGTAAGGAACCCGTGAACAACGACTCCCGGATGTCCGCGATCGCCGTCGAAGACGAGATGCGGGAGAGTTACCTCTCCTATGCCATGTCGGTCATCGCCTCGCGCGCGCTGCCCGACGTCCGCGACGGCCTCAAGCCCGTGCAGCGGCGCATCCTCTACGCGATGCGCGAGATGGGCCTGGACCCCTCCAAGCAGCACCGCAAGTGCGCCGGCGTGATCGGCGAGGTGCTCAAGAGCTTCCACCCGCACGGCGACTCGTCGGTCTACGACGCGCTGGTGCGCATGGCGCAGGACTTCACCCTGCGCTACCCGCTGGTCGACGGCCACGGCAACTTCGGCTCGCCCGCGCCCGACCCGCCCGCCGCCTACCGCTACACCGAGGCGCGCCTGGCGCGTGCGGCGCTCGACATGCTGGCGGACATCGACAAAGAGACCGTCGACTTCGTTCCCAACTTCGACAACCAGACCGAAGAGCCGGTGGTGCTGCCGGGCCGGCTGCCGCAGCTGCTGGTCAACGGCAGCTCCGGGATCGCGGTCGGGATGGCGACCAACATCCCGCCCCACAACGTCGGCGAGATCTGCGACGCGGTCGCGTTCCTGATCGCGAGCGGCGTCTCGATCGAGCGCCTGATCGACGGCGCGCTGGTCGAGGACGAGCTCAACCGGATCGACAACGGCCTGGCCGACATCGTGCACGGCCCGGACTTCCCGACCGGCGGCGTGCTGATGGGCCGCGAGGCGATCCGCCAGGCCTACAAGACCGGCCGCGGTTCGGTCGCGCTGCGCGGCAAGGCCGAGATCGTCGAGGAGAAGGGCCGCTTCCGGATCGTCATCAGCGAGATCCCCTACCAGGTCTCGACCACCCGGGTGGTCGAGGCGATCGTCGAGGCGTACCAGGAGAAGCGCATCGTCGGCATCCAGCGGCTCGACGACGAGTCCAACCGCAAGGGGATGCGGATCGTGGTCGAGCTGGCCCGCAACGCGACGCCGCAGGTCGTGCTCAACCAGCTCTACAAGCAGACCCCGCTGCAATCCAGCTTCGCGTTCAACATGCTGGCGCTGGTGCCGTCCAAGCGCAGCGAGAAGATGGAGCACACGACCGGCGCCAACACGCCGCTCGAGCCGCGCGTGCTCAGCCTGCGCGAGATGCTGGGCTACTTCATCCAGCACCGCAGGGAAGTGGTGCGGCGGCGCGCCGAGTACGACCGCGCCAGGGCCCGCGACCGGGCCCACCTGCTGCTCGGCTTCCTGGTCGCGCTCGACAACATCGACCGCGTCATCACGATCATCCGCGAGAGCGACACGGTCGAGGCGGCGCGCTCGCGCCTCGTCGCCGAGCCGTTCGTGCTCTCCGACGCCTTCCGCCGCATGGCCGCGACGGGTGCCGTGCTCGCGGACGACAGCGTCGCGCCGCGCGCGTTCGACGGCTTCAAGCTCGACGAGCGGCAGGCCTCGGCGATCGTCGACATGCGCCTGCGCTCGCTGGTCGGGCTGGAGCGCGAGAAGCTCCAGTCCGAGTACGGCGAGCTGATCGCGACCATCATCGACCTCACCGAGCTGCTCGGCAGCGAGAGCCGGATGCTGGCGGTCGTGCGCGACGAGACGGCCGACGTCAAGAAGCGGCTGGGCGACAAGCGCCGCACGCCGGTCGAGCACCTCGAGGGCGAGCTCTCGATCGAGGACATCATCGCCGACACCGAGGTGGTCGTCACGGCCACCGTCGGCGGCTACATCAAGCGCGTCTCGGTCGACACCTTCCGGGCCCAGAACCGCGGCGGGCGCGGCGTCATCGGCATCGCCAACCTCAAGAAGGAAGACGTCGTCAGCAACTTCTTCGTGGCGACGACGCACCAGTACATCCTGTTCTTCACCAACAAGGGCCGCGCGTTCCGGCTGCGCGCGTACGAGATCCCCGACACGACCCGCCAGGCGCGCGGCACGGCGCTGGTCAACCTGCTGCAGCTGCCGCCGGGCGAGCTGGTGACCGCGGTCTTCCCGGTGCGCACCTTCGACACCGACGAGTACCTGCTGATGGTGACCCGGCGCGGCGTCATCAAGAAGACCAAGCTCGACGAGTTCGAGAACGTGCGCCGCAACGGCCTGATCGCGATCGGCCTCGACGAAGGCGACGAGCTGCTGGCGGTCGACCTGAGCGACGGCAACCGCGACGTGCTGCTGGCCACCCACGACGGCATGGCGCTGCACTTCAACGAGAGCGGCGTGCGGCCGATGGGCCGCCCGGCGCGCGGCGTCAAGGCGATCACCCTCGCCGACGGCGACGAGGTCGTGGCGATGGACGTGGTCGAGGACGAGCGCAAAGAGGTCCTGATCGTCACCTCGCACGCCTTCGGCAAGCGCACCCCGATCGAGGACTACCGCCACACCGGGCGGGGCGGCAAGGGCGTCAAGGCGTTCGCCAAGGAGAAAGAGATCGGGCACGTCGTCGACCAGATCCTGGTCAAGCCCGAGGACGAGCTGCTGCTGATCACCAGCGGCAACCAGGTGATCCGCATCCGGGTCGCCGACATCCGCCGGGCCGGCCGCTCGACCAAGGGCGTCCGCCTGCAGCGCCTGGCCGAGGGCGACGAGGTCATCGCGATCGCGAACCTGGGCGTCCAGACCAAGCGCGTCGCCGACATCACCGGCGAAGAGCCCCCGGTGGTCTAGCCGCTCGCCGCCCTGCGCGTGATGGATGAGGGCCGGTGCCGCCGAGGCGCCGGCCCTTGTTTCCGGCTTGGGGCTTGAAAACCCAAGCGCGCTGGGGTATGATGCTCGTGAGTGGTTTTCTCGAACGTCAGGTTCGGTTCATCGGGTATCCGCAGGACCACGAGCCGCGGCACGTCCACGGCTTCATCGGGTGCGGCGAAGCGATCGTCGACCTGCGCCCGGACGGATCCGTGGCGCTCGCCGGCGAGCCGACGCGGTGCGCGGCCTGACGCGCTCGGAAGTCCGCAAGGTGCTGGATGCAGCCGAGCGGCGCTACCACGACCTCGTCGCCCACTGGGAGCAGATGCATGCCGAATGACGTACGCAGCCGAATCGTGACCACCGACGCGGAGATCGACGCGGCGATCGCGCGCGGCCGCCACGCGTCCACGCCGAGCGTCGTCGGGGCGGAGTACGACGGCGCTCGCGACGAGATCGCGCTGCGCTTCGAGAACGGCACCCGGCTGCAGATCCCCCGCGCGCTGCTGGAAGGCCTCGCCGAGGTCCCCCCGGCGGACGTCGCCGAGATCGAGATCCTCGGCCCGGGCAGCGGCCTGTACTGGCCGCGGCTCGAGGTCGCGCACTACGTCCCGGGGCTGCTCGACGGCGTCTTCGGCACCCGCAAGTGGATGCGCGAGCTGGGCCGGCGCGGTGGTGCGGCGAGCACCCCCAAGAAGGCCGCGGCGGCCCGAGCGAACGGCCTCAAGGGCGGCCGCCCTCGCAAGAGCGCCTAGGGCCGACAAGCAGGCGGCGGGCGAAACCGTCGGCACCGGGGGCGGGTCGGAAGAGAGGCAATGAGCGCACTCCCCGACGTCACGCAGAGCACCTTTCCGACCCAGGTGCTCGGGTCCGACAAGCCCGTTCTGGTCGACTTCTGGGCGCCGTGGTGCGGCCCGTGCAAGATGCTCTCGCCGGTCGTCGAGAAGGTCGCCGGCAAGTACGGCGACCGGGTCGGCTTCGCCAAGCTGAACACCGACGAGAACCCCTCGCTGGCGGGCTCGCTGGGCATCTCCGGCATCCCGACGCTGATCCTCTTCAAGGGCGGCAAGGCGGTCGATCGGATCGTCGGCTTCGTCCGCGAAGGCGAGATCACGTCGATGCTCGACAAGCACCTCGCCGCAGCGTAACCTCGCCGCCCTCCCGGCGGTCCACCGGCTCCTCGACGAACCGCGCATCGCGCGGTTCGCCGCGCTTCTCGGCAGCCCGACGGTGAAGCGGCACGTCGCCGCCGCGCTCGAAGCCGCGCGTGCCGCCGCCGCGACGCCGGCGGCTGAAGCGGTCGTCGGCGACGTCATCGCGCGCTGCGCGGCCGAGCGGCGGCGCGGGCTGGTCGGCGTCATCAACGCGACCGGCATCCTGCTCCACACCAACCTCGGCCGCGCGCCGCTCGCGCGCGAGGCGCTCGATGCGATCGCCGAGGGCGCCGGCGGCGCCTCCAACCTCGAGTACGACCTCGACGCCGGCGCGCGCGGCTCGCGCTACGACCGGCTCGGCGCGCTCGTGCGGGCGGCGACCGGCGCCGAGGACGCGTTGGTGGTGAACAACTGCGCCGCGGCGGTGCTGCTGGTGCTCGACACCTTCGCCCGCGCCCCCGACGGCTCGCCGCGCGAGGTGGTCGTCGCGCGCAACCAGCTGGTCGAGATCGGCGGCGGCTTCCGGCTGCCCGACGTGCTGGCCCGCAGCGGCGCGGCGCTGGTCGAGGTCGGCGCGACCAACAAGGTCCGCCTCGAAGACTATGCCCGCGCGCTCTCGCCGCGCACCGCGCTGCTGCTGCGCGCGCACGCCTCGAACTACCGCATCGCGGGCTTCACGGCGGAAGTCGGCGGCGCGGAGCTGGTCGGGCTGGGCCGGCGGGCCGGCGTCCCGGTCGTCGAGGACCTCGGCAGCGGCGCGCTGGTCGACCTGCGCGCGTACGGCCTGCCTCACGAGCGCACCGTGCAGGAAGCGGTCGGCGAGGGCATCGACCTGATCGCGTTCTCGGCCGACAAGCTGCTCGGCGGACCGCAGGCCGGAATCGTCGTCGGCCGCGCGGCGCTGGTCAAGCGCCTGCGCGGCAACCCGCTGCTGCGCGCGCTGCGGGTCGGCTCGGCCACGATCGCCGCGCTGGGGGCGACGCTGCGGCTGCACCTCGATCCCGCGGCGCGCGACGCGAGCATCCCGTTCTACCGCATGCTGGCCACGCCGCTCGACGCGCTGCGCGCGCGCGGCGAAGCGCTGCGAGCACGGCTCGACGGCTGCGACGTCGCGCTGATCGGCACCGACGGCTACGCCGGCGGCGGCACGCTGCCGCTGGCGGCGCTGGCGTCGGTCGGCCTCGCCTGGCGGCCGCCGCGCGGCGATGCGAACGCCGCCGCGGCGCGCTTGCGCCGGGGCACGCCGCCGGTCGTCGCGCGGGTCGAGGGCGACCGGGTGGTGCTGGACCTGCGCACGGTCGCGCCCGAGCGCGACGGAGACCTGGCGACGGCGCTCGAAGCGGCAGGCTAGATGCACGTCGTCGGCACGGCGGGTCACGTCGACCACGGAAAGTCCTCGCTCGTTCGCGCGCTCACCGGCACCGATCCCGACCGCTGGATCGAGGAGCGGCTGCGCGGCATGACGCTCGACCTCGGGTTCGCCCACCTGCGCTTCGCGGACGGCGTCGAGGCCGGGATCGTCGACGTGCCGGGCCACGAGCGCTTCCTGCACAACATGCTGGCCGGCGCGGCCGGGATGGACGTGCTGCTGCTGGTGGTGGCGGCCAACGAGGGCGTCCGGCCGCAGACGGTCGAGCACCTGGCGATCCTCGACTTCCTGGGCGTGCGGCGCACGATCGTGGTGCTGACCAAACGCGACCTGGTCGACGCGGAGCTGCTCGCCGCGGCCGAGGCCGAGGTTCGCGCGGCGACCCGGGGCACCGTCGCCGCCGACGTGCCGTTCGTCGCGGTCTCGACCGTCAGCGGCGAAGGGCTCGACGAGCTGCGCACGGTGCTGCACGACACGCTCGCGTCGCTGCCGCCGCGCGCGCCCGCGGCGCCGGCATTCCTGCCGGTCGACCGGGTCTTCGCCATGCCCGGGCACGGCACGGTGCTGACCGGCACGCTGATGCAGGGCACCCTGCGGGTCGGCGACACGCTGCGGCTCGACCGGCCCGGCCGCGACGTGCGGGTGCGCGCGCTGCAGGTCTTCGGCGAGCGGCGCGAGTCGGTCGGCGGCGGCTCGCGGGTGGCGGTGAACGTGCCGGGGATCGAGGTCGCCGAGACGCACCGCGGCGCGGTGCTGGCCGACCCCGCCTTCGCGCCGGCCGCGGCGCTGCGGGTCCGCTTCCGCGCGCTGCCCGACGCGCTGCCGCTGCTGCGCCGGCGCACGCCGGTGCGGGCCTACCTCGGCGCGGCCGAGATCCTCGCCACGCTCGTGTTCGACGCGCCGCCGCGCGACGCGGCGCCGGTCGACGCGGCGCTGCACCTGCGCCGGACGACGACGGCGTTTCCGGGCGAGGCGTACGTCGTGCGCGCGCTCACCCCCAAGCTGCTGCTGGGCGGCGGCACGGTCGCCGGCGGCGCGGAAGCCGCCGCCGAGGAAGGCGACGCGCCGGACGTCGATGCGGTCGCGCGCGCGCTGGCCGCGAGCGGCCTCGAGCCGCACGGCGCCGCCGCGCTCGGCGCGCGGGCGAACGTGCGCGAGGAGCGCGCGGCGGAGATCCTCGCCGAGCTGGCCGAGCGCGGCACCGCCCGGCGGCTCCAGAAGCCGCTCGCCTACGTCGACGGTGCCGCGGCCGAGGCGCTCGCCGCGCGGGTGCGCGAGGTGCTCGCCCGGCGCGAGGCGGAAGCGCCGTGGACGCTCGGCACGACCTCGCTCGCGCTCGCCCGCGAGCTGGCGGTGGACGAGCCGTTCCTGATCCGCCTGCTCGCGAGCGAGGCCGAGGACGGCCGAATCGGCGCGCGGGCCGGCTACTACGCCTCGCCCGCCCACCGCCCGCAGCTCTCCGAGGAGCAGCGCGCCTTCTTCGAGCGGGTCGTGCCGGTCGACCCGGCCCAGCCGCTGGTGCCCGTCCCGCTCGACGGCGTGGTCGGCGAGCTGCGCCGCGCCCGCACCGCCGGGCTCTCGCAGGCCTTCGACACGCTGGTCGCCACCGGGGCGCTGGTCAAGGTCGGCGCCGACGTCTACCGCGGCCGGCAGATCGCCGAGATTCGGCGCCGGCTCGAAGCGGCGATCCGCCGCGACGGCCCGATCACGATGGCCCGCTTCCGCGACGCGGTCGGCACCTCGCGCAAGTACGCCGTCCCGCTGATGGAATGGTTCGACGCGACCGGCGTCACCGTGCGCGACGGCGACCTGCGCGCGCTGCGCCGGACCGAACCGGCGGGGTGAGCGAGCCCAAGCGGCATCACTACGTCCCGCAGTTCTACCTGCGCTTCTTCGCGCGCGGCAAGATGCTGCACGGCAAACGCCCGGACGGCAGCTCGTTCTGCACGTCGGTCAAGAGCGTGTGCTTCGCGTGGCACGAGAACACGCTGCTCACCCAGGGCGCGAACCCGGACGTGCGGATCGAGGAGCACTACGGGCGGATCGAGACGGCCGTGTGCAACGCGATGGTCGCGTCCCAACGCAATCCCGTGCTGACCGACGACCACTGGAGCTTGCTGCGCGAGTTCGTCGCGCTACAGCTCGCGCGCTCGCGGGAGCGCGTCGATGCCCGCAACCAGGAGGGGCGCGACTACCTCGAACGGCTGCGCGAGGCCGGCCGAACCGTCGTCGGCAAGGGCGCGAGCCCGGGGCGCGATGCGGTCGCCGAACGCTTCTTCGCGCGGATGCTGCTGGGGCTGCACGACGACGATGCGGCGATCCTGCCCGCCGCCGAGAACGTCGGCCGGCTGTTCTCGCTACGCGACATCGACGCGTATCTGGTCGAGCTCGAGTCGTTCAACCACTGCCTGATCGCGCTCGACGGTGACCTGATCACGTGCGACCAGCCGGTCTCGGCGGTGGCGTTCAGCGGTCCGGGCGGGGAGTACCTGGAGATCTTCGTTCCGCTGACGCGCTCGCGCGCGCTGCTGCTGGTGCGCGCCGGCATTCCCGCCTACCTCGACGCGCCGGCTGCGGCGTGCGAAAAGCTCAACGAGCGCACAGCCTGGTCGGCGCGAGCGTATACGCTGGGGCACCCGGACGGGCTGGACTTTCCCGCGCCGCTCGACCGCGCCGTGCACGACGCGTTCCCGCTGATGCCGGCGGCGCTCATGGCCCCCGGTGCCGACGCACCGGTCGACATCGACCAGGGCTTCGCGGCAGCCTTTCTCGATCACGACGTCCGGCCCATCATAGCCGCGCTCACCGGCGGCAGCGGCACGCGCCTGACGTACGTCGCGCGCACGACCATGTCGGGAGCGGTCGATGTCGTGGTTGGCGACACCGCTCCGAGTCCGCTCGCGCATCCCGACCGCCCGGGCGGCGACTTTGCCTGGGGTTACGGCGGCAGCGGCCCGCTCGCGCTCGCGATGGCGGTCCTGCGCGACCTCGCCGGGCGCGCCGGGCTGCCCGCGTGCGCCTTCGACGTAGCGAAGCACGACTTCGTCACCTGGTACGTCGAGCCGCAGCCGCAGCAGCGCCGCTGGCGCGCCGACGCTGAGGACATCGTGCGCTGGCTGTGCGCGCGCCATGCGCGCTCGGCGCGGCTGTTGCGCGAGGCGCTCGGAATGCCGTGAGGCGGCGTTGCGGCAGGCGTGCTGCTATGCCGAGAACGCCCGGAGCTGTCGCTCGAGGACCGCGCGGACGGTCGAGGCGGCCCGCCGCTCACGCCGTATTCGCGCGCATGAGCGGTGAACCGGCTCACCGCTTCTTACGACGATCGCGCGCGCTCAGGCCAGCGAGATCAACAGCTTCCCGAGCGGGTGGTCGTCCTGCGCTTCGTGGGCGGCGGCGATCTCGGCGAGCGTGTAGACGCGCTGGACGACCGGGTCGAGCGCGCCGTCCTGCAGTGCCGCGGTGACGTCGCGCACCGCCGCCTGCTTGGCGGGCTCGGGCATGACGTACACGAGCACCGTGCGGATCACGTTGCCGGCGCGCATCAGCGGCAGGAACGGAACGTCGATCCGGGCGTCGCGCTGCGCGGCCGAGTAGCCGCTCGCGACGCCGTCGACCGCGAGCAGGTCGGGCAGGAGCGCCGCGTGCGCCGGCAGGTCCACGTCGACCAAGCGATCGACGGAACGGTCGCCGCCGGTGATCGCGCGCACCCGCTCGCGCAGCGCGTCGTCCGGCGCGACGATCACGTGGTGCGCGCCGGCGTCGCGCGCGACCCGTTCCTGCTCGGCGCGGCGGACGGTCGCGATCACCCGGGCGGCGCCGCGGTAGACGGCCCACTGGATCGCGCGCAGGCCGACCGCGCCCGCGCCGCCGGTGACGAGCACGGTCAGCCCGTCGATCGGGCCGTCGGCGAACAGGCAGCGGTGCGCGGTCAGGGCCGGGATGCCGAGCGTCGCGCCGACCGCGAACGACGTGCCGTCGGGCAGCGGGACGGCGCGCTCCTGCGGCACGACCACATAGTCCGCCGCGGTGCCGAACGGGCGCCCGAACTGCGCCTGGTAGACCCACGCGCGCTGGCCCACCCGGGCCGGGTCGACTCCCTCGCCGACCGCGTCGATCGTGCCGGCGCCGTCCTGGTGCGGGATCACGCGCGGGAACGGCATCGGCCCGCTCCAGCCGGTCCGGCTCTTGGTGTCGGACGGGTTGACCGCGGAGACGTGCACCCGCACGCGCACCTCGCCGGCGCCCGGAACGGGAACCGGCAGGTCGCCGACCCGCAGCACCTCGCGCGCCGGCCCTTGGCGCTCGTACCACGCCGCGCGCATCGTCCCCGAGTTCGAGCTCATCCCGCCCTCAGACCCGCGCCCGGGGCGGCCGGTTCCGCGGCTAGGCCAGGGCGATCGTCCGGCGGTAGTCCTCGGCGAAGATGGACTTGGGGATCATGGCGTGGACGCCGTTCTGGACGTCGACCATCTGGGTGATGCGGAAGTCGACCGCCAGCGAGGCCAGGCCATAGGCATCGTCGCGCGAGAGGCCGGCCTTGGCGTGCAGGAAGTCGATCGTGTTGCGCAGCGCGATCCGCAAGGCGTCGTTGACCGAGGGGTCCATGCCGGTGGCGATCCAGTGGGTCGGCGTCTCGGCGAACGGCCAGCTCCAGCCGGCGTTCTTGTGCAGGATCACCTGGATGCGCGCCTCGCGCATGGCCGTCTCGATCGCGGTCAGGTTGACCTCGCCGTCGCCTTGGAGCGCGTGCGAGTCGCCGGTGTAGATCAGGCCGTTCGGCTGCTGGACCGGCACGAACAGCGACGAGCCGGCGGTCAGCTCCTTGAGGTCGATGTTGCCGGCGAACTTGCCGGGCGCCACCGAGCTGACCGCCTTGTCGCCCGCGGGCGCAACGCCGATCGTGCCCTGGAACGGCTTCATGTCGAGCCGAATGCGGTCGCTGAACTGCACGTACTGCTGCTGCGGCGCGAGGGTGAAGTAGTGGACGTGGCCCTGCGGGAAGTCGTCGGGCAGCGTGCCGGTGTGCAGCGCGCCCGGGTTGTGGAAGTTGGCGCCGAAGCCGATCGTCTCCAGCCGCAGCATGCGCAGCTGCAGCACGTCGCCGGGCTGGGCCCCGTTGACCGCGATCGGCCCGATGATGCTGTGCACGCCGCGGCCGGGAATGCTCGCGCGCAGCGCGGCCAGCTCGTCGGCGCTCACCCCGGGCTGCAGCTTGTTGAGGAAGTGGGTCCAGGTGTTCTCGTAGACCAGCACGTCGCCCGAGTCGACCGCGAACAGCGGCGCGCGGGTCGGGTCGAGCAGCCCCTGGATCACCGTCCGGCCGTTCGAGGGAATCGTGTGCGTGCGGCCGAGCGGCACCGGCTTCGTGGTCGAGGTCCAGGCGAAGTCCGCGCTGCCGCCGGCGGCAGCGGTCGTGGGCGAGGCGGCGGTCGCATCGGGCAGCACCGTCTCGGCCAGCGCCAGCGTCGCGGCGGCGCCGCCCAGCTTGAGCGCGCCGGCGCGCGAGACGCGCCAGCCCTCGTAGCGCCGCTCGAGCGCGGCCGGGTCGACCGCGTCGTGCGCGCGCAGCTCGCGGCGGCGCCGCTCCTCGCTCAGGAAGCCGGTCAGCGCGTGCGAGAAGCGCCTACCGATCCAGTGGTCGCTACAGCCGAACATCGGCCCCAGTGTACACGTTCGCCGCGCTCGTGTCATGGGCCGGTCGGCGGGCGGCGCGGCGCGGCCGCCAGCGCAGGAGCGGGCGCTCGAGGCCGTAGGTCAGCCCGGCCGCCACCAGCAGCGACGCGGTGAGCGTGACCAGGATGAAGGCGAACTTCCAGTGCGGGTCGTCGTGCGGGTCGGCCGTCTCGGGCGCGGGCCAGTGCCAGGCGACGAACTGGCGCGCGATCACCTGGTGCCAGAGGTAGAGGTTGTACGAGATCGCCGCCAAGAACACCAGCACCGGGTTGGCGATCGTGGCCCGCCAGGCCGGCAGCGCCTGCAGCGCGGCGACCGCGAACGCGCAGTACGCCAGCACCAGCGGGAAGATGTGGAGCGCCTTCCAGTGCGCGAACGAGCCGTCGGCGTAGCGGATCCGGAAGGCGTCCTGCAGCAGCGCGATCACCGCCGCCGCCGCGGCCAGCGAGACGAGCGTCCAGAGCACCCGCCGCCGGGCGAGCGCGGGATGGCGCGCGCGCAGCAGGACGTTCAGCCACGCGGCGAGCATGCCGGCCGCGAACACGTCGAGCGCGGCGGGGAGCTGGCCCTGGAGCTGGCCGACGATCTCCCAGCGCCACTGCACCGCCGCCGCCCGCCAGCCGACCCCGATCGCGGACATGAGCGCGAACACGAGCAGCGGCCGGCGCCGGAACGCCCAGGCGATCAGCGGGAAGATCAGGTAGAACTGCACCTCGACCGCGAGCGACCACATCACGCCGTCGATCGAGCCGTAGGTGTCGGCGAACCAGTTGTGCACGAAGAGCAGGTGCAGCCCGACGTCGCGCGCCGCGTAGCCGAAGCTCGGGTAGTGCTGCACGCCCAGCGCGATCATGGCGGCGATGGCGACCACGTACGAGGGCACGATCTTGACCGCGCGGCGGTAGGCGAAGTGGCGCAGCGAGGGCTGCGGGCGGCCTTCGAGCGCGGCCCGCGCGTAGGGGTGGAACAGCACGAAGCCGCTCAGGAAGAAGAACAGCTCGACGCCCAGGAACCCGGTCTCGGGCACGAACTGCAGGCTCAGCTCGTGCCCCAGGACCCTCACCGCCGCGGTCAGCCACGAGATCTGCCAGACGTGGTACCACACGACGCTCGCGATCGCGAGCCCCCGCAGCCCGTCGAGGACCTCCAGCCGCCCGCCGCGGTCTCCCATCCCGGGAAGTATCGTCGGCGGGCCGGCGGGAGCCTCCGGCTAGACCGCGGCCGGGGCGAACATCGCGTCCTGCTCGCGCCGCAGCTTCCACAGGAACGAGGCGTCGTCGAAGGCGACGTCGGCCTCGCCGATCGGGTGGTCGGCCGGCACGTCGCGCACCAGCTTGAGCCCGTGGGCGAGCCCCATCGGCACCAGCCGCCGCTCGCGCGCGGTGTGGGCCGGGACACAGGTGCCGTAGGCCGCGTAACCGCCCTCGCCGTCGATCAGCTCGCCCGCCCGCATCGGGCCGCGGGTGGCGCAGACGACCTCGGCACGGTGGCCGGCGAACGGCGCGCCGGTCGGTTCGCCGCGCAGTGCCGCCGAAGCGATCGAGACCCCGATCTCCAGGCCGATCAGGTGGTAGGGCCGCCACAGCGCCGTATACCGGCCGCTGGGATCGGTTACCAGTCCGTACTCGCCGAAGCAGCGCTGCGCGTAGCCGCTCTCGGAGGTGAACGTCACGAACACGCCCCAGCGCAGGTGGTCGGCGACGAACGTCTCGTCCGGGTTGACGCACGAGACCACGTCGACCATCCCCGCCTGCGGCAGGATGCCGCCCTCGGCGCGCGGCCGCAGCAGCACCGGCAGATCGTAGACCGATGCCGGCGCGAACGACAGCCCCCCCTCGGCGACGGCGAGGCCGGTGGCGTTGGCGATCGCCACCATCTCGATCGACGACTTGGTGCCGTCCAGGAACGAGTTGAACATGCGCGGGTTGAAGCCGCCGGTCGCGATCTGCTCGGGCGTGAAGCCGTAGTTCGCGAACGCCGTGTCGGGCGTCGAGCGCCGGTAGCGCGGCGCGTACTTGGTGCCCTTGCCGGCCGCGACGACCTCGAAGCCGCAGGTGCGGGCCCAGTCGACCAGCTCGCAGACGATCGCCGGCTGGTCGCCGTAGGCCATCGAGTAGATGCAGCCGTTGCGCTCGGCCAGCCGGTGCAGGTACGGCCCGACGACGACGTCGGCCTCGACCGTCACCATCACGACGTGCAGCCCGCGCTCGAGCGCGCGGAAGGCGTGCAGCGCGCCCGCCGCCTCGTGGCCCGTCGCCTCGATCAGCACGTCGAGCTCGCACTCGGCCGCGGTCTCGCCGCTCTCGACCAGCGCCGTGCGCCCGCCGCGCGCGACGTCGTTCGCCGCGCCCGCCGTCGCCGCCGTGACGAACGCGCCGGCGCTCCAGCCCGCGCTGACCGCCGCGGCGCGGGCGTGCCCGGCGTCGAGGTCGGCCAGCACGCACAGCCGCACCCCGGTCATCAGCTTGAGCTGGGCCAGGATCATCGTGCCGAACTTGCCCGCGCCGACCAGCCCGACCCGGATCGGCCGGCCCTCGGCTTCGCGCTTGGCCAAGCCGCGCGCGAGGTTCACGCGTGCACCGCCGCTTCGCTGCGCGCGAGCTCGAGCAGGCAGTCGTCGGGCAGGGTGCGGATCGGGGTGAAGTCGCGGTGCGCGATGTACTCCGGCCGTTTGAACTGGCGGATCGCGTTGTCGGTGCGGTTGAGCGAGAGGTAGACGATCGTGCGGTCCCAGGGCGACATGTTGGCCGGCGACGCGTGGACGATGTTGCAGTGGAACATCAGCATCGAGCCGGCCGGGCCGGTCGGCGCGACGATCCCGCCGTGCTCGGCCATGGCGCGCACCGTCGGGTTGTCGAGCGTCCAGAGCGGATACGACGTCGTGGTCGTGTCGTGCGCGGCGCCGAGGTAGCCGGCCCGGTGCGAGCCGGGGATGATCATCAGCGGCCCGTTGAAGTGGGTGACGTCGTCGAGGAACACCGAGATGTTCATCGCGCGCGGCTCGGCCATCAGGTCGTCATTGATCCAGGTGCCGTAGTCCTGGTGCCACTGCCACTGGTCGCCCTCGAACGCGGCCTTGGCGTTGATCTTGAACTGGTGCATGTACACGTCGCCGCCGAGGATCTGCTCGACCGGCTCCACCAGGCGCGGGTGCGCCGCCAGCCGCCGGTAGGCTTCGTCGTAGGTCTGGGCGGCGAAGGCCGTGCGCGGCGCGTCGCTGCCCTTCTCGCGCACGATCTCGGGCCGGTACTGGCGGAAGATCGCGTCGCGGTGCTCGCGCAGCAGCCGGACTTCTTCCGGGCTGAAGCGGCTGGGGAGAAAGAGGTAGCCGTCCTGGTCGAGGGCGCGGAGCTGATCCTGGCTGAGCTGCATGCGAGGGACCTCACGGTCGAGTATTGTATACAATCCAGTACGCCATGGAAGCCGTGACCACCTACGACCGCGTCCTCCACGAGCTGCGCGGGGCGATTCTTGACGGAACGCACGCGCCGGGCAGCCGGCTGCGCCAGGTCGAGCTGGCCCGGCACTACCAGGCCAGCCGCATCCCGCTGCGCGAGGCGCTGCGCACGCTGGAGGCCGAGGGCTTGGTGACCAGCGAGCCCAACTGCGGCGCCACGGTCGCCCGGCTCGACCGGGCCGACCTGGCCGAGCTCTACGTCTTCCGGCTCGCGCTCGAGCGGGTCACCGCCCGGGCCGCGGCCGCCCGCAAGGCCGACCTGCGGCCCCAGGTCGAGGGCTGGCGGCGCACGGCGGTGGCGGCGATCCGGGCCGGCGCGCTCGAGCCGCTGCTCGCCGTCGACCAGGCCTTCCACGCCGCGATCGCTGCGGCGGCCTGCAACCGCCACATCGAGGCCGCGCTCGAAGGCCGCTGGGCCCACGTCGCGCGCGCCATGCGGATCTACCTGCGTGCAGCGACCTACCGCGAGGGCGTCTGGGACGAGCACGCCGCCGTCGCCGAGGCGATCGCGGCGGGCGACGAGGACCGCGCCGAGATGCTGTTGGGTGGACACGTCGAGCGTGCCGGCGAACTGGTGCTGGCGCGCCTCTGAGGAGAATGCCATGACCCCTGCGAGCGGCTCGGTGCCGGTCTTCGACGGCGCCGGCGCCTACGTCGAGATTCCGAGCAGCGCCGACTTCAGCGTCGCGACGACCGGCGCGCTCACCGTCGCGGCCTGGCTGCGCCCCGACACGCTGACCTTTCCGAGCTCGGAGGGCAGCGGCTACGTCTACTGGCTGGGCAAAGGCGAGTCCGGCGCGCACGAGTGGGCACTGCGGATGTACGACGAGCAGAACAGCGAGACGCCGCCGCGCCCGAACCGGATCTCGTTCTACGTCTTCAACCCGGCCGGCGGCAAGGGCGTCGGCAGCTACTTCCAAGACCCGGTCGAGCCCGGCGCGTGGGTCCACGTCGTCGGCGTCGCCGACGGAACGCAGGTCAGCATGTACAAGGACGGCACGTTCCGGCACAGCGAGACGTACGCGGGCACGATCACCCCGCAGGCCGGGGCGGCGCCGGTGCGGATCGGCACCCGCGACTTCACCAGCTGGTTCCAGGGCGCGATCCGCGACGTCGCGATCTGGAACCGGGCGCTCAGCGCGGCGGAGATCGGCGATCTCTACGCCGGCGGCATGCTGCCGGCGAGCGGTCTGGTGGGGTCGTATCCGCTCGCGCACGACCCGGTTCCCGACGCGAGCGGAAATCATCCCGGCGAAGCGTTCGGCGTCGCCTGGAGCACGCTCGGCTGACGGCGCAGCCGTTCACGGCTGGGTGAACACGTAGAGCGTGGTCGACTGCTGGCTGCCGCCGTTGACCGGGCCGCCGGCCGGGATGTAGACCGCGTCGCCGATCACCGCGGCCTGCGTGCCGTGGCGCCCGGCCGGCAATGGTGCCAGCTCCGACCACGTCCGGGTCGCCGGGATCGAAGGCTTCGTTCTCGGTGAACGTGCCGCCGCGGCGCTCGCCGCCGACGTAGAGCAGCCGGTCGTGGTAGACCGCGTACGCGCCGCCGCTGCGCGCGGTCGGCAGGCGCGGCAGCTCGCTCCAGCGGTCCGCCGCCGGATCGTAGACTTCGGCGAGGTCCGTGTTGTGGTCGAAGTCGTTGAAGCGCCCGCCGAAGGCGTACAGCTTGCCGCCGTACGCGAGCAGTCCCATGTGGTCGCGGCCCTCGCCGGCGGGCAGCGGTGCGGCCGGCGTCCAGCGGTCGGTCGCGGGGTCGTAGACGTCGTGCTCGCCGACGCTGACCGTGTCGCGCCCGCCGACCGCGTGGATCTTGCCGTCGAGCACCGCCAGCGACACCGACCCGCGCTTGGCCGGCAGCGGCGCGATCGCCGACCAGCGGTCGGCCGCCGGGTCGTAGGCGTACGCGTCGGCGACCGCGTCGCGGTTCTGCGCGACGAAGCCGCCCGCGGTGTAGAGCTTGCCGCCCAGCGCGACGACGCCGATGTGGTTCATCCCGCGCGGGATCGGCGCGCGCTCGCGCCAGCTCTTGGCCGTCGCATCGTAGGCCTCGACCAGCGGCTGGTCGACGTTGCCGTTCGCGTAACCGCCGACGACGTAGAGCGTCGTGCCGACCGCGGCCGCCGAGACCTCGCTGCGCGCGACCGGCAGCGGCGGCCCTTCGCTCCAGTGCCCGGGCGGCGAGCCGGCCGGAGCCGCCGCCAGCAGTGCCGCCGCGGCGAGGGCCAGGATGCGTCTGTCCATGCCGGTAGCTTTCCCGCCGGCGTCAGCCCGCGGTGGCGAGCGGGACCGGTGGGCTCAGGGTGGCGCGGGCGGCGGCGAGCACGTCCTGCACCGCCGCGACGCGCGCGGCGGGCAGCCAGGTGGCGGTGATCACGAAGTCGCCGGGGCCGCGGATCGGCAGCTCGACCAGCGTCCCGGCGCCGATCGCGTCGGCGACCACGAAGCGCGGCACGATCGCGACCCCGATGCCGTCGATCGCGCAGCGCCGGATCGCGTCGAAGTTGTCGAAGTCGAGCCGCGCGCCGACCCGCACCCCGGCCTCGTCGAGCATGGCCGCGAACGCCTCGCGGTAGCTGCAGCCGGCCTCGCTGTCGACCAGCGTCTCGCCGGCGAAGTCGGCCGGCGCGACGTGCGCCAGCCGGGCCAGCCGGTGCGACGGCGCGGCCGCGGCGACGATCGGGACGCCGGCGAAGATCTCGGTCTGGGTCGCGGCGTCGCGCAGGCGGTCGAGCTGGCCGCGCGACTCGACCGTGAACGCCAGGTCGAGCTCGCCGCGCCGCACCGCGGCGATGTGGTCGTCGCACAAGCCCTGGCGGGTCGAGGCCGAGAGGTCCGGCCGGCGGGCGTGGACGCGCTCGAGGATCCGCGGCAGCACGAAGGCGGCGACGCTGGCGGCGGCCCCGATGGTGAGCGTGCCGGCCGGGATCGAGCCGGCCCGCACGTCGGCGATCGCGCTGCGCTCGGCGTCGACCATGCGCCGCGCGTGCGCGAGGAAGGCGCGCCCGGCGCTGGTGAGGTCGATCCCGCGCCCGGCCCGCTCGATCAGCGCCACGCCGAGCTCGCCCTCGAGCGCGTGGACGTGCGCCGCGACGCTCGAGGGCGCGTAGTCCAGCCGTTCCGCGGTGCGCGTCACGTTGCGCGTCTCCGCCAGCGCGACGAACGTCTTCAGGTAGCGCACGTCCATCGTTCGGCACAACCGCCGGGTGCGTTCGGAAGTTCCGTGCGCTCCCGGCGCGCGGCGGGCGTACACTAGGCTCATGGAACCGTTCGCCCTCGCCGTCACCCTGCTGAGCCTCGGGCTCGTCGCGAGCCTCGCCCCGCGCTACGGCGCCGACTCCCGCCGCGGCGGCCGGAACTGGCCCGGCGAGCCGCTGGTCGGGAGCAAGCGCTAGCCGAGCAGGTCGGCGTACTCGGGGTGGCGGCTCATCCAGGCCGCCGCGTACGGGCAGTGCGGCACGATCTTCTCGCCGTTCGCCCGGGCGGCGGCGACCACGCCCTCCATCAGCCGGCCGGCGACGCCGGTTCCGCGCAGCTCGGGCGGCGCTTCGACGTGAGGGATGACCAGCTTGCCGTTCCGGCGCGCGTAGGTGGCGAACGCCGTGAGACCGTCCTGCACCAGCTCGAAGCGGTTGCGGGCGGCGTTGTCGGTGACGGTGGATTGGTTGGTATCGGGCATGACGGTTGCCGCATACCCGGCCGGCGCAGGCCAGCCACCTTCGATCGAGGGCAGGCAACCGTAACTTTTCCGTTAGCACTCGGTGTCTTAGAGTGCGAATGAACGCAGAACGTATGACCCAGCGCGTTCAAGAGGCGCTGAACGCGGCGTACACGCGGGCGCTGGGCGAGCACAACACCCAGACCAGCCCGGAGCACCTCCTGGCCGCCATTCTCGACCAGACCGACGGCATCACCGGGCCGGTCTTCACGAAGGCCGGGCTCGACCCGCAGACCGTCGGCCAACAGGTCGACCGCGCGATCGGGGCGCTGCCGCGCTACAGCGGCTCCAACCCCGAGCAGGCGCAGGTCACCGTCGCCCCCGGCCTGGCTCGGCTGCTGACGAAGGCCGACGACGAAGCCAAGAGCCTCAACGACGAGTACGTCTCGGTCGAGCACCTGCTGCTGGCGATGGTCGCCGACGCGGGCGCGGTCGGCCGGATCTTCCGCGAGCTCGGCCTCTCGCGCGAGAAGCTGCTCGGCGTGCTGCGCGAGGTGCGCGGCAACCAGCGCGTCACCAACCAGAACCCCGAGGGCACCTACCAGTCGCTCGAGCGCTACGGCCGCGACCTCACCAAGGAAGCGGAGAACGGCAAGCTCGACCCGGTGATCGGCCGCGACGAAGAGATTCGCCGCGTCGTCCAAGTGCTCTCGCGCCGGACCAAGAACAACCCGGTGCTGATCGGCGAGCCCGGCGTCGGCAAGACCGCCATCGTCGAGGGGCTCGCGCAGCGCATCGTGCGCGGCGACGTGCCCGAGGGGCTCAAGGACAAGCGCCTGATCTCGCTCGACATGGGCGCGCTGATCGCGGGCGCCAAGTACCGCGGCGAGTTCGAAGAGCGGCTCAAGGCCGTGCTCAAGGAAGTCCAGAGCGCGCAGGGCCGCGTGCTGCTGTTCCTCGACGAGCTGCACACCGTCGTCGGCGCCGGCAAGACCGAAGGCTCGATGGACGCCGGCAACCTGCTCAAGCCGCTGCTGGCCCGCGGCGAGCTGCACATGATCGGCGCGACGACGCTCGACGAGTACCGCCAGTACGTCGAGAAGGACGCCGCGCTGGAGCGGCGCTTCCAGCCGGTGCTGGTCGACCAGCCGTCGGTCGAGGACACGATCTCGATCCTGCGCGGCCTGCGCGAGAAGTACGAAGTCCACCACGGCGTGCGCATCAAGGACGCCGCGCTGGTCGCGGCCGCCGTGCTCTCGAACCGCTACATCGCCGACCGCTTCCTGCCCGACAAGGCGATCGATTTGGTCGACGAGGCGGCGGCCAAGCTGCGCACCGAGATCGACTCGATGCCGACCGAGCTCGACGAAGCCTCGCGCCGCATCATGCAGCTCGAGATCGAGCGCGAGGCGCTGCGCAAGGAGAGCGACGACGCTTCCAAGGCACGGCTGGAGAAGCTCGAAGGCGAGCTGGCCGAGCTGCACGAGCAGAGCGACGGGCTGCGCGCGCGCTGGCAGGCCGAGAAGGACGCGGTCGCGTCGACCCGCGAGCTGCGCGAGCAGATCGAGTCGACCAAGGTCGAGATCGAGCGCGCCTCGCAGGCGGCCGACTACGCCAAGGCCTCCGAGCTCAAGTACGGCCGGTTGACCGAGCTCGAGCGCCAGCTCCGTGAAAAGGAAGCGGCGATCGGCGCCGGCAAGTCGCGCCTGCTCAAGGAAGAGGTCGACGAAGAGGACATCGCCGGCATCGTCAGCCGCTGGACCGGCATTCCGGTCAGCAAGCTGCTCGAAGGCGAGATCAAGAAGCTGCTCGCGCTCGAGGGGGAACTGCACAAGCGCGTGATCGGCCAGGACGAGGCGGTGACCGCGGTCGCCGAGGCGATCGTGCGCGCCCGCTCGGGCCTGGGCGACCCGAACCGGCCGCTGGGCTCGTTCCTGTTCCTCGGCCCGACCGGCGTCGGCAAGACCGAGCTGGCCCGGGCGCTGGCGACCTACCTGTTCGACGACGAGCGCGCCATGGTGCGGATCGACATGTCGGAGTACGGCGAGAAGCACAGCGTCGCGCGGCTGCTCGGCGCACCGCCCGGCTACGTCGGCTACGACCAGGGCGGCCAGCTCACCGAGGCCGTTCGGCGGCGGCCGTTCTCGGTGCTGCTGTTCGACGAGGTCGAGAAGGCGCACCCCGACGTGTTCAACGTCTTCCTGCAGATCCTCGACGACGGCCGGCTGACCGACGGCCAGGGCCGCACGGTCGACTTCCGCAACACGATCGTGATCATGACCTCGAACATCGGCTCGCACCGCATCCTCGACGCGTCGGGCGACATGGGCGGCGCCGACTTCGCGATCATGCGCGCCACGGTGCTCGACGAGCTGCGCCAGAAGTTCCGGCCCGAGTTCCTCAACCGGATCGACGAAGTGGTGGTCTTCCACAAGCTCTCCGAGGAGCAGCTCAAGGAGATCGTCGAGATCCAGCTCGACCGCGTGCGCACCCGGCTGCACGACCGCCGGATCACGCTGGAGATCGGTGACGAGGCCAAGACGCACCTGGTGCGGACCGGCTACGAGCCGGCCTACGGCGCGCGCCCGCTCAAGCGCGCGATCCAGCGCGAGGTCGAGACGCGGCTGGGCCGCAAGATCCTGGCCGGCGAGATCCGCGACGGCGACACGGTCCGGGTCGGCTTCGACGCCGACAAGGGCGACCTGACCTTCAAGAGCGTCGAGCCGCTGCCGGACCTGCCGGCGTTCCGGTAGCGCTCTCGGCTTTCTCGCACGGCAGGCCTGGAAAGGCTTTGCCTGGCCTGCTGCGAAGGCTGCGGCCCCGGGTGTCGTACGAAGCGATGGAGGTCGGTTCATGCAGCCTCGCCCCGATGAAGTCGACGCCGGTCCCCACGGCGGTCCGGGCGGTCTCAGCCCAGCGGCCGAGCCGCTGCTCGAAGAAGACGAGGAAGAGTAGCGCTGGCTCCTAGCGCGACCGCGCCGGGCACGCAGGCCTGGCGTGCGTCGCTGCTCGGCCTGGCTGCAGTCGCGGCCGGACTGGTCGGGCTCGTGCTGCTGTCGTTCACCGGTCTGTTGCGGACCGGTGAACCGGGCTGGACGCTGGAACCGGCCGGAACCCCGTTCGTGGTCGACGTGGCCTCGCTGGCGCCTGGCGGGCCGGCAGCCCGGGCCGGTGTGCGCGCCGGCGACCGCATCGACGTGCGCACGCTGCCGTTCGCCGATCGGGTGCTGCTCGTCGCTGCGCCGGTAGCGGATCGCCCGCTGCACGTCGTCGTGGAGCGGCGAGGGCGCACGCTTTCCCTCGACGTCGTGCCGGTGAGCATGCCGCTTCGCTGGGACGGCTGGATCGGCTACCTCATCCTGGTGTGGATCGCGGCGTTCGCAGCGCTGATCGCTTGGCGCCGGCCCGGCTTGCCGGAGGCACGGCTCCTGTCGGCGGCGCTGTCGTGCTACGTCGCGGCCGACGCGCTGCAATTCCTCACGACGCCTTCACCGGCGCTCGATCTGCTGTTCTCGGCGCTGAACACCGGCGGCGTGCTGGGCGGCATCACCTTGGCCTTGCTCGTCCGCTTCACCGCCCGCTTCGGCCGCCCGCTCGGGATCGGGCGCCGCGTCGTGGACGGGTTGGCCTACGGCGCGGCCGCGCTCTTGGAGCTGTACGGCATCACGAGCGCGGTGGCGCTGGGAACGGCAGCGGTCGACCCGGTCGGCCTCTACTACGGAATGTGGGGCGTCGGCATCATCTGCGGCGCGCAGCTCGCCGTCGTCGTCTCCGGTGCTTGCGCCATCGCGGGATCGCGCGGCGCGGAGCGCCAGCGCGTCACCTGGGCCGTGATCTCGATCGGTACGCTGCTCGCCGCGAGCGCCGTCGAGATCGCCTTGAACGCCACCGTGCCGACCCGCGACATGCAGCTCGCCACCCAAGCGACGGTGAACGTGATCTCGATCGCCGCGCCGGTCGGGCTGACCTATTCCGTCTTCAGCCGCCGGCTGCTCGACGTCGGCTTCGCCCTCAACCGCGCGGCGGTGTTCTCGGCCGTTTCCGTGCTGCTGATCGGCACGTTCATGACCCTCGAATGGGCGCTGGGCGGCTGGCTGGTCAACGCCGGGCACGTCACGAGCACGGCGGTCGGGATCGCGCTGGCGCTGGGCCTGGGGTTCTCGGTCCGCTTCGTGCACGGCCGGGTCGATCGCACGGTCGACCGGGTGTTCTTCCGCAAGCGCCACCAGCAGGAGGAGGCGCTGCTGCGCTTCGCGCGCGAGGCGGCATTCGTCACCGACGCCGACACGTTGCTGAAGCGCACGGTGAGCGAGGTCGCCGAGCATGTCGAGGCGAGCACCGTCGCGATCTTGACCGACGACCGCAGCGGCAGCTTCGTACCCGCGTGCAGCTTCGGCCCGCCGGCTGCCGCGGTCGGCGCGGACGACCCGGCTCTGGTGACGATGCGCGCGGCGCCGGAACCCGTCGACCTCCACCTGCGCGCCAGCGCGCTGCGCGGCGAGTACGCGTTCCCGATGACGTCGCGCGGCGTGCTCGTCGGCGCCCTCGTGTGCGGCCCCAAGCGGAGCGGCGACGCCTACGCGCCCGACGAGCGGGAGACGCTGGCGCAGCTCGCGCACGCGGTCGGCCTCGCGCTCGGCATGCTCGCCGGCGGCCGCGGCGACGTGGAGGCGGCGATCCTGGGCCTGCAGGACCAGTTCGCCGAGCTGCGCGCCGAAGTGCGCCTGCTGGTCGACGTGCTGGGCGCGGACCGTCTCACCAGCCGGCGCGATCCGCCCCCGTGACCTAGCGCCTAGATCGAGTACTCCCAGGGGTTCCAGAAGGTCGTCACGGCGTGGGCCGGCTGGTAGCCGTGGAGGTCGTCGCTGACGACGTCGAAGCGGCGGGCGAACCACATGGTCAGGAACGGCACCTGGTCGACCAGGATCTGCTGGATCCGGTCGTAGGCGCGCTTGCGGGTCGGCTGGTCGTAGCGGGTGAGCGCGATCCGCTCCTGCGCGTCGACCTCACGGTTGCAGAAGTGGTACTGGTTCTGGCCGGCCGGCGGGAACTGGTCGCACATGACGCTCACCGAGTCGTCGGGGTCGATGCCGTTCACCCACGACGAGAACTCGACATCGAACTTGCCGGTCTGCAGGATGCCGCCCGCGCCGTAGCTGGCCAGCATCAGCGAGGACGCGTACTGCTTCACGACGGTCTCGACGCCGATGTCGTGCCAGGCGCTCTGCAGCAGCACGGCGAGCCGGTTGCCGACTGCGAGGCCGGTGGTGGTCGCGAACTCGATCCGCAGGCGCCGGCCGTTCTTGGTGCGGATGCCGTCCGGGCCGACGCGCCAGCCGGCGGCGTCGAGCACGCTGCGCGCCCGGGCCGGGTCGTAGGGGATCGCTCGCAGCCCCGCGTCGTAGGCCCACGAGAACTTCGGCTGGTCGCCCTCGTTGAGCACGTTGACCCCGTAGCTGACCAGATCGATCAAGTGCTTGCGGTCGGTCGCCAGCGCGAGCGCCCGGCGCACGGCGGCCTCACCGAGGGCCGGGCGCGCGAGGTTGAAGCCGAGCAGCGAGTATTGGGTGAACGGGGTGAGCACCGGGCGCGTTCCGATCACCTTCGAGGCCTCGCCGTAGAGCGTCGCCGACGCGTTGTACCAGAGGTCGATCGTGTGCGACTGGATCGCGGTCAGCAGCGTGTTCTCGTCGGGGATGACCTGGTAGTCGACTTCCTTCAGCTTGGGCGCGCCGCGCCAGTAGTGCGGGTTGGCCACCATCCGCAGGGTCTGGCCGCGGTGCCACTCGACGACCCGGAACGGACCGGTTCCGATCGGCGCGCTGTTGTACGCCACCCGGTTGAGGTCGTGGTACTGCGCCAGCAAGTGCTTGGGGAGCACCGGGTACGCGGTCGCGGCCATGGTCAGGAACGTGTCGACGAACGGCCCGAACGGCCGCTTGAGCCGGACCACCGCGGTGTAGGGGTCGGGCACCTCGATCCGCGCGATGTCGTCGTAGCCCTCGCGGCCGCCGACGTTGCTGTTGGGGTTCATCACCGCGTGCCAGGTGAAGACGACGTCGTCGGCGCCGAACGGCGCGCCGTCCTGCCAGCGCACCCCGCGGCGCAGGTGATAGGTGATCGTCCGGCCGTCGCGGGAGATGCCGCCGTTCTCCGGCGTCGGGACGGCGGTCGCGAGCTCGGGGACGAGCCGGTTGCGGTCGTCGTAGTTGAACAGGTAGCCGGCCCAGAACATCGAGAGGTCGGTGTCGACCTGGAAGTTGCCGACCAGCGGGTTGAGCGTGTCCGGATCGCTCAGGTCACCGATCCGCAGGACGCCCGGCCGCGTCCAGGCGTGCCGGCCGCCCGCGGTCGCCGCCGGGTCGACCCGCGTGCAGGCGTTCAGCGCGAGCGCCAGCGCGAGCGCCAGCAGGGTGAAGCGCCGCACCTAGATCGAGTACTCCCAGGGGTTCCAGAACGTCGAGGCGACGTGCGAGGGCTTGTAGCCCTTGAGGTCGTCGCTGACCACGTCGAAGCGGCGGGCGAACCAGGTCGTCAGGAACGGCACCTGGGCGACGATGATCTGCTGGATCCGGTCGTAGGCCCGTTTGCGCGTCGCCTGGTCGTAGGACGAGAGCGCGGTCCGCTCGAGCCCGTCGACCTCCTTGCTGCAGAAGCGGAAGACGTTCTGGCCGGCCGGCGGAACCTGGTCGCACGTCAGCAGGAACGAGTCGTCCGGGTCCAGGCCGCTGATGAAGGCCGAGAGGTTGGCGTCGAACTTGCCGGTCTGGGTGATGCCGCCGGCGGCGTAGCTGGCGAACATCAGCGCCGAGGCGTAGGTCTTGATCGCGGTCTCGACCCCGATGTCGTGCCAGGTGCTCTGCAGCAGCACGGCGACCCGGTTGCCGATGACGTTGCCGGTCGTCGTCACCACCTCGACGTGCAGCCGGCGGCCGTTCTTGACCCGGATGCCGTCCGGCCCGGGGCGCCAGCCGCCGGCGTCGAGCGTGGCGCGGGCCTTGGCCAAGTCGTAGGGGATCGGCCGCAGCGCGGCGTCGTGCGCCCAGGAGAAGGCCGGCTGGTCGGCCTCGGCGAGCAGGTCGACGCCGTGGGTGATCAGGTCGATGATCCGCTTGCGGTCGGTCGCGTACGCCAGCGCGCGCCGCACGGCGACGTCGGAGACGACCGGGTGCGACGTGTTGAACGCGAGGTACGCCATCTGGTTGAACGGGGTGAGCACCGGGTGGGTGCCCGGGATCTTCGAGGCCTCGCCGTAGAGCGGCGTCGAGGCGTTGTACCAGAGGTCGGCGGCGTGCGAGCGGATCGTGTTGAGGATCGAGTTCTCGTCGGGGACGACCTGGTAGTCGACCTCGCTCAGCTTGGGCGCACCGCGCCAGTAGTGCGGGTTCGCGACCATCCGCAGGTTCTCGCCGCGGTGCCACTCCCGCACGATGAACGGCCCGGTGCCGACCGGGGCGCTGTTGTAGGCGACCCGGTTGAGGTCGGGATACTTGGCCAGCAGGTGCTTGGGATAGACCGGGATGGCGGCGCCGGCGAGGGTCAGGAACGTGTCGACGAACGGCGCGAACGGGCGCGCGAGGTGAACGACCGCGGTGTACGGGTCGGGCGTGTCGATGCGGGTGATGTCGTCGTAGCCGACCCGGCTGCTGACGTTGTTGTTCGGGTTCATCACCGCGTGCCAGCTGAACACGACGTCGTCGGCGCCGAACGGCGCACCGTCCTGCCACTGCACGCCCCGGCGCAGGTGGTAGGTGATCGTCTTGCCGTCGCGCGCGATCCCGCCGTTCGCCAGAGTCGGGACCGCGGTGGCCAGATCGGGCACCGGCTGGCTGCGGTCGTCCTGCGTGATCAGGTAGCCGGCCCAGAACATCGAGAGGTCGACGTCGATCTGGAAGTTGCCGACCAGCGGGCTGAGCGTGTCGGGATCGCTCAGGCTGGCGATGCGCAGCACGCCGGGCTTGGTCCACGAGTGGCGCTCGCCGGTCGCGGTCGTGTCGACCCGCGTGCAGGCCGAGAGCGCGATGGTCAGCGCGAGCGCGAAGCGGGCGAGTCGTCTCACCTCGGCTCCTCGACGCTGGGGGCGGCCGGTTCCTCTTCGCCCGGGCCGTGGACCGGGCCCAGCGGGCTGACCGCCAGCAGCGCCAGGTCGTCGCCGGTGCGGCCGCGCGCGTAACGGGTCAGCGCGGCGAGCAGCCCGTCGACGAAGCGCTGGGGCGAGGACGTGTCGGCCCCGAGGATCCACGCGTGCAGGCGGACGGTCGAGACGAAGCCGCCGGCCGGGTCGCGCGCCTCGGTCAGCCCGTCGGTCGCCAGCAGGAGCAGATCGCCCGGGGCGAGCGGCGCGCGGGCGGCCGTGTACGCCGATTCGCCCAGCCCGGTCAGGCCGATCAGCGGCCCGGTCGGCGCCAGCGCGTCGAGCTGCGCGCCGCGCCGGATCCAGCACGCCTCGTGCCCGGCGTTGGCGTAGGTCAGCGAGCCGTCGCGGCGGTCGTGGATGCCGACGAAGACCGTCACGAAGCTCTCGGGCGAGCCGTCCGACGCGCGGTAGAGGGCGTCGAAGTGGGCGACGATCCGCTCGGCCTCGCGCATCTCGCTCGCCAGCGCGCGCACCGCGTAGCGCACGAACGTCGTGTCGACCGCGGCGACCAGCCCTTTGCCGCTGACGTCGCCGATCACCAGCAGCGTGCGGTCGGGATCGAGCCGGTAGACGTCGTAGACGTCGCCGCCGACCCGGGCGCCGCGGGTCGCCGACCGGTACGCGGTTCCCAGTGCCAGGTGGGCCGGCGGGACGAGCCGGCCCGAGGCGACGGTCTGCAGCGTCTCGACGACGCCGCGCTCGCGGTCGAGCTCGTGCTGCATCCGGGCGATCATCAGCGCGAACACGATCGCCTCGAACCCGATCAGCGAGATCGCGATCACCCCCACCGCCGTCGCCGTGCGGATCGTGCCGTTGCGGCGGGCGATGCCGGCGTCGTACTGCCGGTCGAGCCCGGCCTGGATCGGCCGGAAGTCGGCCCGAAAGCGGTCGACCAGCAATTTCCCGCGCACCTGCAGGACCGTGCTGTCGGGCGCGCCGCCCAGGAGCGGCTCGGCGACCGTGCGGAGCCACTCGCCGTTGGTCGCCGCCAGCCGGGCGACCGTTCGCGGGTCGGCGCCGACCGCAGCGATCCGGGAGCGCAGCACGCTCAGGCGGGCGGGCAGCGCTGCTCGGGCCTGCCAGAACGGCTCGAGAAACAGCGGCTGGCGGGTCGCGGCGAACGCGCGGATGCCGGTCTCCTCGTCCAATTGCAGCCGCAGGACATCGGCGGCCGCGAGCTCGGCCTCGCGGATCTGCGCGATGTCCCCGTTGATGCCGTTCAGAGTCCGGACGATCCCCAGTTGCCCGACCAGCGCGATGGGCAGCCCAAGCGCGACCAGCCCGAAAACGAGGATCAGACCCCGGAACGAAAAGAGCGTTCGGAGCACCCCGAACGCTCTTTAGCCGGATCAGCCCGCGAAGGCCTTCTCGCGCTTGCGGGCCTTGAGCCGCTCGGTCTCGTCGAGCAAGCGCTTGCGAATGCGGATCGACTTGGGCGTGATCTCCACCAGCTCGTCGTCCTCGATGAACTCGATCGCCCGCTCGAGCGACATCTCCTCGGCCGGCGGCATCTTGAAGTTCTCGTCGGTGCCGGCGGCCCGCATGTTGGTCAGCTTCTTGGCCCGCACGACGTTGAGCGCGACGTCCTTGTCGTCGTTGGCCCGGCCCACGACCATGCCTTCGTAGACCTCGACCCCCGGGTCGACGAAGAAGCGGCCGCGCTGGTCGAGCCCCATGAGGGCGTAGCCCGTCACGGTGCCGGTCTCGCTGGCGACGAGCGCGCCGTTGGTGCGGCCGGGGATCTCGCCGGCCAGCGGCTGGTGGGTGTAGTAGACGTGGGACATCACCGCGGTGCCGCGCGAGAGCGTGAGCAGCTCGCCGCGCAGCCCGAAGATGGCCCGGGTCGGCATGGTGTACTCGAGCCGGCGGGTCTCGCCGACGGTCACCATGTTCGACATCTGCGCCCGGCGGCGGCCGACCGACTCGATCACCGCGCCCGCGTACTCCTCGCGCACGTCGATCACCACGTACTCGACCGGCTCCATCTTGACGCCGTTCTTCTCGCTGATGATGACGCGCGGCTTGCTGACCGCGATCTCGTAGCCTTCGCGGCGCATCGTCTCGATCAGGATCGAGAGGTGCAGCTCGCCGCGGCCGCGGACCTCGAAGGTGTCGGCCGAGTCGGTGTCCTCGACCCGCAGCGCGACGTTGGACTCGAGCTCGCGCATCAGCCGGTCGCGGATCTGCCGCGACGTCAGGTACTTGCCCTCGCGGCCGGCGAACGGGGAGGCGTTGACCATGAAGTACATCGCGACGGTCGGCTCGTCGACCGCGGTCGCCGCGATCCCCTCGGGAAAGGCCGCGTCGGCGATCGTGTCGCCGATGTTGAGCCCCTCGATCCCCGAGACGCAGATGATGTCGCCGGCCGAGGCCTCCTCGACGTCGATCCGCTCCAAGCCGTGGAAGGACAGCATCTTGGTCAGCCGCAGGCCCATCTCGACCTTGCCGTCGCGCGAGACCTTGGCGATCGGGGCGTTGATCCGCGAGCTGCCGCGGTAGATGCGGCCGATGCCGATCCGGCCCACGTACTTGTTGTGGTCGATCGCCGAGACGAGCATCTGGAACGCGCCGTCCTCGGCCGGCGCTTCGGGAATCTTGTGCAGGATCGTGTCGAAGAGCGGCTCGAGGTCGTCGTTGTCGTCGGCGAGCTCGTACTTGGCCAAGCCGGCGCGGCCGTTGGCGTAGACGAGCGGGAAGTCGGCCTGCTCGTCGGTCGCGCCCAGCTCGATGAACAGGTCGAACACCTCGTTCACGACCTCTTGCGGGCGGGCGTCCTTGCGGTCGATCTTGTTGACCACCACGATCGCGCGCAGGTCGAGCTCGAGCGCCTTGCGCAGCACGAAGCGGGTCTGCGGCATGACGCCCTCGGCGGCGTCGACCAGCAGCAGCACGCCCTGGACCATCTGCAGCACCCGCTCGACCTCGCCGCCGAAATCGGCGTGGCCGGGGGTGTCGACGATGTTGAACTTGACGCCCTTGTGGTCGATCGCGGTGTTCTTGGCGAGGATCGTGATGCCGCGCTCGCGCTCGAGCGGGTTGGAGTCCATCGCCCGGGTCTCGGTGTGCTGGCCTTCGCGGTAGATGCCGGACTGGCGGAACATGGCGTCGACCAGCGTGGTCTTGCCGTGGTCGACGTGGGCGATGATCGCGAGGTTCCGAATGTCGGGACGGGTCCGGATGGCCATACGGAGCATATCGTAGCACGCCCGTCGCCAGGACGCCCCTGCTTCCGTCGCCCCGGCAGGATCTCGATCGGCCATCCCGCCTTGGTTGCTTCCTCGCCAGCGAAGGAGAAGCTCTAGCCGACGTTCTCGTAAGTGGTGAGCCGGGTCTTTCGCCGCTCTAGCGGCCGAAGCGGCGCTCTCGGCCGGCGAACGCGTCGATCGCCCGGTCCAGCGCGGCGGCGTCGAAGTCGGGCCAGGGGGCCGGGGTCGACCACAGCTCGGCGTAGGCGCACTGGTAGAGCAGGAAGTTCGACAGCCGCAGCTCGCCGCCGGTCCGCACCACCAGGTCGGGATCGGGCGAGCCGGCCGTCCAGAGCCGGGCGGCGAGCGCGTCCTCGTCGATCCGCTCGGGATCGAGCCGGCCGGCCGCGACCTCACGGGCCAGCGCCCGGCAGGCATCGCGCAGCTCGGCCCGCGCGCCGTAGTCGACCGCGATCGTGAGGACCAGGCCGGCGCCGGCGGCCGTGCGCTCCTCGAGCACCGTGAAGGCGTCAACGAGGGCCCGGGGCAGCCGGTCGCGCCGGCCGATGACCCGCACCCGTACCCCGCGCGCGGCCAGCGCCGCGGCTCGGTCGCGCACGAACGCCTCGGCCAGGCCGAAGAGGCCCAGCACCTCGGCGTCGGCCCGGCTCCAGTTCTCCTCGCTGAAGGCGTAGACGGTCAGCAGCCGGATGCCGGCCGCCAGGGCCGCATCGACGGTCCGCTCCAGCGCCTGCATGCCGCGCCGGTGGCCTTCGAGCGCCGGCAGGCCCTGGGCTCGCGCCCAGCGCCGGTTGCCGTCCATGATGATCGCGACGTGCTGCGGCACGCCGGTCGCGACCGGAGCGCGCTCGATCACGACTGGGCCGCCAGCCGGGAGGACGCGGGCGACTCGGCCTGGCGCTGCACCCCGCGCACGACCGCCTCCAGCTCGTCGACGTAGGCCAGGAAGCGCACCCGGCCGTCCTCGGTGATGCGCACGATCGTCGCCGGGCGGCCGTGGCCGCGGACCCGCTCGCTGGTCACGACGCCGACCTCGGCCAGCGCGTGGAGGTGGCGGTTGAGGTTGCCGTCGGTCAGGCCGCAGGCCTCTTGCAGGTCGGTGAAGCGCAGCCCGTCGGGGTGGGCGATCAGGCAGGCGCAGACCGCCAGCCGGCCGCGCTCGTGGAAGATGCGCTCCAGGCCGGCGAACGCGAAGGGCGGGTTGCTCATGCCGCGCCCTCCGCCGCGCGCTGGGCTTCGTCGTGGGTGATCAGCGCCGCGATGGCGAGCTGGCCGGCGCCGAAGGTCAGCGGCATGACCCACCAGGCCAGGGCGTTGGTGCCCGGGGCGAACAGCAGCGCGAACCCGACCGCCGCGAACGCCAGCGCGACCGGGGTGACCCCGCGGGGGGCCATCGAGCGCGAGGCGAGCAGCCCCAGCGCGTAGCACGAGCACCACACGCCGGGCAGCAGGCCGAGCTCGCCCCGCACCAGCAGGGCGGCGGTGAACCCGCCGCCGGCGACGATCGCCGGCAGGATCGTCATCCCGGCCGTGCGCAGCTCGGCCTGCGAGCGGGCCGACCAGTGGCGGATCAGCCAGACCGCGATCGCGCCGTAGTTGATCGCCAGCGCGAAGGCCAGGCAGGCGATCCAGATCGCGACGTAGCGCGCGCCGCCCTCGCCCCCGGTGGGGTGGGGCACGACGGCCAGCTGGACCAGGCCGCTGCCCAGCGCCCCGACGCCGCTGGCGAAGGCGGCCATGCCGGAGAGGCCGCGAAAGCGCTGGACCGAGGCGAGGCGAGAGCGGACTTCGTCGAGGTCGGCGAGGGCGCGGGTGACGTCCACGGGCGTGCTCCGATGCGGGCTGTGATGTGGGTCGATACTCTGTACCGCAAAGAGAGCCCTGCGAACCTGCGTCGAACGAGCGGGACCCTTGTGAGGGGTCCGCGTCTGGCGAGGTGGAGGTTACCGCTTCGCGCCTGGCAGCGCGCGGCGTTCGACGGGTGGGATGCGGAGCGGCCGGCGGACGCGCTGGTCGTCGCCACGCCGGGCGCCGGCAAGACCCGCTTCGCGACCCGGGTCGCCCACGCGCTGCTGGCCGACGGCGCCGCCGGGCGGGTCGTGGTGGTCGTCCCGCGCGAGCACCTCAAGGCCCAGGTCGCCCGGGCGATGGTCGGGGCGGGGATCGTGCTCGACCACAAGTTCTCCAACGCCCAGCGCAGGCTGGCCAGCGACGTCCACGGCGCGGTGGTCACCTACCAGCAGGTCTGCGCGGCGCCCGGCCTCTACCGCCGGCTCTGCCGGGAGGCGGCCGCTGAGGGCGGCATGGCGGTGCTGCTCGACGAGATCCACCACGCCGGCGACGACGCGACCTGGGGCAAGGCGCTGCGTGATGCGTTCGAGCCGGCCGCGTTCCGGGTCGCGCTCTCGGGCACGCCGTTCCGCTCCGACGGCAGCGCGATCCCGTTCGTGCGCTACGCGGGCGGGCTGTCGGTGGCCGACTTCGCCTACGACTACGCCACCGCATTGGAAGACGGCGTCTGCCGAGCGCTGGTGTTCGCGCTCTCCGGCGGCGAGGCCGAGTGGATCGCCCGCGACGGCACCGCCATGTCGGCGACGTTCGAGACCGCCCTGCGGGAGAAGAGCCACGGCGCGGAGCGCCTGCGCACGATGCTGATCCAGGACGAGTGGATCGGCGACGTGCTGGCGCGCGCGCACATGCGGCTGCTCTCGGTCCGCGCCGAAGGCCACCGCGATGCGGCGGGCTTGGTCGCGGCGATGAACCAGGACCACGCGCGCGCGGTCGCGGCGCTGATGGAGCGCCGGATCGGCGTCCGCCCGGCGGTCGTCGTCAGCGACCTCGCCGACGCCTCGGCCCGCATCCAGGCGTTCTCGGCCTCGAGCGATCCGTGGATCGTCGCGGTGCACATGGTCTCCGAGGGCGTCGACATCCCGCGGCTGCGGGTCGGCGTGTTCGCCTCCAACGTCGTGACCGAGCTGTACTTCCGCCAGTTCTGCGGCCGCTTCGTGCGCACCATCGACGGCGTGAACGATCCCGAGGCGTACGTGTTCGTGCCGGACGATCCGCGCTTGCGCGAGCTCGCTCACGGCATCACGGTCGACGTGCGCCACGGGCTGCGCGGCCGCGATGCGCGCGAGGCCGAGCAGGCCGCGCTCGCAGCGGCGCAGCGCGCCGAGCGCGCGAGCGACGCCGGCCTCTACGAGGCGATCGCCGCGCGCTCGACCGACGAGCGCGTGGTCGACTTCGGCCCGCTGTTCAACCCCGCCGCGCTGCTCGCACCGGAGCCGGCCGGCGAGACGCCGCCCGGCGGCGAGGCGCCGGCCGCCTCGCTCACGAGCGCGGAGCGCAAGGAGTCGATGCGGCGCTCGCTGCACGGGCTGGTCTCGCGCGTCAGCACCCGCTTCAACGTCGAGCACCGCAAGGTCCACGCCACGCTCAACCAGCGCGTGGGCGGCAGCGTCGCGGCCGCCTCGGAGCGCGAGCTCGACCTGCGCCGCCGCGTCGCGGAAGGCTGGCTGGCCCGCGACCGCTACGACGGCTTGCGCTGAACCGGGGCCGGCACGGGTGCGGGCGTGGCAGCCGCGCCCAGCGGCGCCGGGGCCCGGCTCGGTGCGATCGCCGCCGGCACGGCGGTCGTCGCGGCGCTCGCGTCGGGGGCAGGGGTCGGCGTTGCCAGCGGCGGGACCGTCGGCTGGACTTTGCCGTCGATCAGCGCCAGGCGCTGCAGCTCGGTCGCGGGCGTCGCGGAAGGATCGGGGGTCGGGATGCCCTCGGCGAGCTTCGCGCGGCCGACCTTGCCGTACACGGTCTGCGGGAAGAACGCGGTGATGTAGTCGAGCTGGCGGCGGGCGCGGTCGTGCGCGGCGGTGCCCGGGATGCGCTCGTACATCGTCTCGAGCGCGAACGCATAGCGCGGCAGCCAGTGGTCGTAGGGATACTTCTTGGACCAGTCGCGCATCGCGTCTTCGAGCCACAGCGCGTTGGTGAGGATCGCGGCGTGGTGCTCGGGGTGCGTGTCGGCGTCCAGGCCGAGGTCCTTGACCTTGCTGCGCACGCCCAGGATGCTCATCTTGAGCCGGCCGAAGTACTCGTCCGCGGGCGCGTCCTTGTAGCTGAACAACGGCTTCGGGCGCGGCTCGGGCTTCGCGGCGACCCGCTTGCCCGCCCGGCCTTTGCTCGCGCCGGCGACCGCGGCGCCGGCGACCGCGGCCGATGCGGCGCGCGTGGCCGGCTTGACGCCCGGCGTGGCGCGCGCGGCCGACTTCGCGCGCGCTGCAGACTTGGCGCTCGCGGCCGGCTTGGCCGTGGCCTGCGGCGACGGGGTGCGCGGCGCAGCCGCGGCGCTCGAAGCCGCGGGCGAGGCGACCGGCGTGGTCGAGAGGCCGAGCGCGGCGAGGGCGAGCGCTGCGAACACCGCGCGCGGTCGACGTGCGTGTTTGATGACGGACACCTGCGGGGGAAACGCGATAGCGCGTCCGCGCGTTCCGCGCGGAACCTGCCGCCATCGTAACGACTCGCCCCCGGCGGTGCAACGGCAGGCAGCCATCCGTCCGCCCGGGGAGACGGCGCCGTACGGGGAAGCCGGCGAGCGTGAACGACACCACGGCGACCCGGACTACGCTCGCGCGCTGCCGCGCGGACCACGTCGGCAGCTTCCTGCGCCCCAAGGAGCTGCTCGACTTGCGGCATGCCGGTGCCGGCCCCGAGCAGCTTCGGCCGGTGGAGGACCGCGCGATCCTGCGCGTGCTCGCCGTGCAGCGCGAGCTGGGCTTCGAGGCCTTCACCGACGGCGAGCTCCGCCGGGGCGGCTTCATGACCGACCTGACCGACGCGGTCGACGGCTTCGACACCGGCGCCGCCGTGGCGCGGAGCTGGAGCGGCGCCGACGCCGCGGCGCCCGCGGCGGTGCAGGGGATCGTCACCCGCCCGCTGCGGCAGCTCCGGCGGCTGACCGCGCACGAGCTGCCGTTCCTCCAGCAGCACAGCCCCGGCCCGATCAAGATGACGCTGCCCAGCGCGACCCAGTTTCCGGCGATCGCGTACAAGCGCGGCACCAGCGAGGGGGCGTACCCGACGTACCGCGAGTTCTTGGCGGCCGTCGTCGCGATCGTCGCGGGCGAGACCGCGGCGCTGGCCGCGGACGGCGTCTCGTACATCCAGATCGATGCGCCGCGCTACAGCTACTACCTCGACCCGAAGTGGCGCGACTTCTTGAAAGCGGAGTTCGGCGAGGAGCCGGACGCGCTGCTCGACGAGGCGATCGCCGCCGACAACGCTTGCTTCGCCGCGGCGCGCCGGCCCGGCGTGACGCGCGCGATCCACCTCTGCCGCGGCAACAACCGCAGCCACTGGTACGCCGCGGGCGGCTACGACGCGATCGCGGAGAAGATCTTCGGCTCGCTCGACGCCGACCGCTTTCTGCTGGAGTACGACGACGAGCGCTCCGGCTCGTTCGAGCCGCTGCGCTTCGTGCCGCGCGACAAGACGGTCGTGCTCGGCCTGGTCAGCTCGAAGACCGGCGCGCTCGAAGACCCCGAGCTGCTGGTGCGCCGCATCCACGAGGCCGCGAAGCACCTCCCGCTCGAGAACCTCGCGCTCAGTCCGCAGTGCGGCTTCGCCTCGATGGCGGAGGGCAATCTGCTGAGCGAAGAGGAGCAGTGGGCCAAGCTGCGCCTGGTCGTCGAGACGGCTCGCCGGGTCTGGGGATAGCGACCGCCCGGGGAGAGCGCGCCGCGCGGGCGAAGCCAGCGAGCGTGAACCACGACGACACGCACGCCGACGCCGACCCGGTCGACCACCCCGACGTCACCCGCCACCTCTCCGAGGAGCTGCGCGCGCTCCTGCGCCGCATCGACGAGGGCGACGAAGGCGCCCGGGCCGAGGCCCTCGGGCCGGCCGCGGCCATCGTCGACGCGCTCGCCGCGGCCGGCCTGCTCGAGTACGCCTACCTGGCCCCCGGGGTGGGCGACGCCGAGGACGGCCCGATCGCCTGGCTCGAGGTCGGCGAGGCGATCGCCGACGCCGAGCGGGACGCGGTCGTGCTGGCCGGCAGCGAGGTGCTCGAAGTCTTCGACGGTCCGATCAGCCTCGAGGACCCGCCCCAGCACGAGGGCGACGACGAAGAGGCCGAGTAGCCCGCCGCTCCGGCGGCCCTCAGCGCGCGAGCACGCAGACGGACTGCCCGAGGCACCCGTAGTCGCGCATGACGGTCCCGTCGTCCAGGGTCACCGGTTCGGGGAGCGGGACGAACCGCTCCGCCCCGTCGCGGATGTCCTCGACCGCCAGGCCCAGGTGCCGGGCCCACGCCGCGATGCCGTCGCGGCCGATGAAGACGTTGAGCGTGCGGGGGCGGTTCGCTCGGGTGTTGTCGACCGTCTGCTCGAAGGCGTGCCATTGCTCCTCGGAGGCGAACTCGAGGAACGAGAACACGATCTTCCCGCCCGGGCGCAGCACCCGCTTGGCCTCGGCCAGGTAGAGGTAGCTGTGCTCGTGCAGCAGGTGGGTGAGCACCGAGAAGAAGCAGACCATGTCGGCGCTCGCGTCGGCGGCCGGGATGCTGCGCTCGGCGACCGTCTCGAAGCGCCAGTCCGGCCGCCGGGTCGCCTCGCGTGCCTCGCGCACCAGCTCGGGCACGACGTCGGTGCCCAGGTACGGGCCGGCGAGATAGTCGCGCAGCGCGACGCTGAGCCGCCCCGCGCCGCAGCCGACGTCGACCAGCGCGTGCCCCGGCTCGAGGCCGTAGTGCCGCAGTATCTCGCGCTCGACGATGCCGAACGCGTGGAAGTGCCCGCCGATGACCGTGCGCAATCGCCTGCGGCCGGGGCGCAGGAACGGGATCCGGCGGATGAACGCGCGGTAGCCGCCGTCGGTATAGCTCACATCCAGCTCGATCGGGTGGGAGGGCAAGCGTCGTCGGCTTGCCGCCCGGCACGCCGCGGCGTAGAGTAACGTCACGATGACCGGCCCGTCCTTCTCCGTGCGCGCCTGATGGCGCGCCTGCCCGCCGTCTTCTTCGGGCACGGCAGCCCGATGAACGCGCTCGAGGACAACCCGTACACGCGGGCCTGGGCCCGGATCGGCGCCGAGCTGCCGCGCCCGCGGGCGGTCCTGGCGATCTCGGCCCACTGGTACGGTCCGGGCACCCACGTCACGGCCATGGAGCACCCGCCGACGATCCACGACTTCGGCAACTTCCCGCCCGAGCTGCACGCGTTCGCGTATCCCGCACCCGGCGACCCGGCGCTCGCCGCCCGCGTCGCCGAGCTGCTGGCGCCGGCGGTCCAGGTCACTGCCGACGACGGCTGGGGGCTCGATCACGGCACCTGGTCGGTGCTGGCTCACGTCTACCCGCGGGCCGACGTTCCGGTGGTGCAGCTCAGCCTGGACGCCGGCAAGCCGCCCGCGTTCCACTACGGGCTGGGCGAACGGCTGGCGGTGCTGCGCGACGAGAACGTGCTGGTGATGGCGAGCGGCAACGTCGTGCACAACCTGCGCGAGCTGCGCGGCATGGCGCCCGCGGCGGAGGGCTGGGCGGACCGGTTCGAGCGCCGCGTCCGCGAGCTCGCCGGCGCCGGTGACGGGGTCGCGCTGACCCGGTTCACCGAGCTGCCCGACGCCCGCCGCGCCGTGCCGACCGCCGAGCACTACCTGCCGCTGCTGCCGATCGTCGGCACCCGCCGCGACGGCGAGCCGATCACCTTCCCGACTACGGGCACGGTCGGGGGCGCGCTCTCGATGCTCTCGGTGCGGGTCGGCTGATCGCCCGCAGCGGCGACCCCGTGGCCGAGCGCAGCGGCGGGCAGCTCGTCGTCGACGCGCTCGTGGCCAACGGCGTCGACACCGTGTTCTGCGTGCCGGGCGAGAGCTTTCTGGCCGTGCTCGACGCGCTCTACGACGTGCCGGCCGTGCGCGTCGTGACCTGCCGCCACGAGGCCTCGGCGGCGGTGATGGCCGACGCCGACGGCAAGCTCACCGGCCGGCCCGGCATCTGCTTCGTAACCCGCGGGCCGGGCGCGACCCACGCCAGCACCGGCGTCCACACCGCGCGGCAGGACTCGACGCCGCTGATCCTGTTCGTCGGCCAGGTCGCGCGCGGCATGCGCGGCCGCGAGGCGTTCCAGGAGATCGACTACCGCGCGATGTTCGGCGGCATCGCGAAGTGGGTGACCGAGATCGACGACGCGCGCCGCATCCCGGAGCTGCTCGGGCGCGCGTTCCGGGTCGCGCTCTCCGGCCGGCCCGGCCCGGTCGTGATCGCGCTGCCGGAGGACATGCTGCGCGAGCGCGCCGCGGCCGCCGCGCTCGGTCCGGCCACGGCTGCCGGCGCGCACCCCGGCGCGGACGACATGGCGCGGCTGGAGCGCCTGCTGGGCGAGGCGGAGCGCCCGCTGGCGATCCTCGGCGGCAGCGGCTGGGACGCCGCGGCGTCGGCCGCGCTGCAGCGGACCGCGGCGCGCGCGCAGCTGCCGGTGGCGTGCTCGTTCCGCCGCCAAGCGCTCTTCGACAACCGCCACCCGTGCTACGCCGGCGACGTGGGGCTGGGCATCGACCCGCCGCTGGCGGAGCGCATCCGCAGCGCCGACCTGATCCTCGCGCTGGGCGGGCGCCTGGGCGAGGTGCCCAGCGGCGGCTACACCCTGATCGAGGCGCCTCGCCCGCGCCAGCGCTTGGTCCACGTCCACGCCGATCCCGACGAGCTGGGCCGCGTCTTCGAGCCGGACCTGGCGATCAACGCCCGCCCGGCGCACTTCGCGGCCGCGTTCGCATCGCTCGCGCTCGACGGCGCGCGCTGGAGCGCCTGGACCCGCGCGGCGCGCGCCGACTACGAGCGCAAGCTGCGCCCCGCGCCGTCGGAGCGGGCGATCGATCTGCCGGCGGTCGTGCGCCACCTCTCCGAGCGGCTGCCGGAGGACGCGATCGTCTGCAACGGCGCGGGCAACTTCGCCGCCGCGCTGCACCGCTTCTTCACCTACAAGCGATTCGGAACGCAGCTCGCGCCGACGTCGGGCGCGATGGCGTACGGCCTGCCGGCCGGCATCGCCGCGAAGCTGCGCCATCCCGACCGGGTCGTGGTCGTCTGGGCCGGCGACGGCGACTTCACCATGAGCGCGCACGAGCTCGCCACCGCGGTTCAGTACGGTGCGGCGGTCGTCGTCGTGATCGTGAACAACGGCCTGCTCGGCACGATTCGCATGCACCAGGAGCGCAGCTACCCCGGACGCCAGATGGCGACCGCGTTGCGGAATCCCGACTTCGTCGCGCTGGCCCGCGCGTACGGCGCGTTCGGCGTGGCGGTCGAGCGCACCGGCGAGTTCGCGCCCGCGTTCGAGGCGGCGCTCGGCGCGGGCACCCCCGCCGTGATCGACCTGCGCACCGGCCCGGTCTGGTAGCGCTCGGCGCGCGAAGGCGAACGGCAGCCGCAGGACAAACCCGAGCCGGTGTCTCCATCGTGGGAGCGTACGGGTCTGGTGGCCCGCCCAGTCTTCAAAACTGGTGAGGCCGTCGCAAGGCGGCTGGTCGGTTCGATTCCTACACGCTCCCGCCAGATTTCGCCGAGAGGACCGACCGCCCACGTGAACGCGCACGCGCTGCCGAAAGCCGAGCTGCACCTCCACATCGAAGGCACGCTCGAGCCCGAGCTGATCTTCGCGCTCGCCGAACGCAACCGCATCGCGCTTCCCTACCCGTCGATCGGCGCGCTGCGGCGGGCGTACGAGTTCACCAGCCTGCAGTCGTTCCTCGACCTGTACTACGCCGGGATGGCGGTGCTGCGCACGGAGGCCGACTTCGCGGAGCTGGCCCACGCGTACTTCGCCCGCGCGCGCGCGCAGGGCGTCGTCCACGCCGAGATCTTCTTCGACCCGCAGGCCCATACGGCGCGCGGGGTGCCGTTCGCGACCGTGATCGACGGCTTGTGGTCGGCGGTGCGCGCGAGCGAGGCGCGCTACGGGATCACCAGCAAGCTCATCATGTGCTTCCTGCGCGACCAGAGCGCGGAGTCGGCGCTGGCGACGCTCGAGCAGGCGCTGCCCTACGGCGAGCGCATCGTCGCGGTCGGGCTGGACTCGGCCGAGGTCGGCAACCCGCCGGCGAAGTTCGCCCACGTGTTCGCGCGCGCGCTGGCCGAGGGCTGGAAGACCGTCGCGCACGCCGGCGAGGAAGGGCCGCCGGCCTACGTCTGGGAGGCGCTGGACCTGCTGAAGGTCTCGCGCGTCGACCACGGCGTGCGCAGCCTCGAGGACCCGCGCCTGGTCGAGCGGCTGCGCGACGAGCGCATCCCGCTCACCGTCTGCCCGCTCTCGAACGTCAAGCTGCGGGTCGTCGACAGCCTGCGCGAGCACCCGCTGGCGCGGATGCTCGACGCGGGGCTCGTGGCGACGGTCAACTCCGACGATCCGGCCTACTTCGGCGGTTACGCGGGCGACAATTTCCGGGCGGTCGCCGAGGCCCTGGGCCTGCCGGACGGCGTGCTCACGGCGCTCGCGCGCCACAGCTTCGAGGCGTCGTTCCTGGACGCGAAAACGCGCGAGGCGTACCTCGCGCGTCTGGAACCGGCGGCGCGCTGAGCGGCGCTAGCTAGCCGCGTTCGCCGCTGCGCACGCGCTGCGGCTCGAGCTGCAGGCGCTGCAGCATCGCCGGCGTCGGCAGCTTGATGTCGCGCGCCAGCTTGACCGCGGCGAGCGCCTTGATCGTGATCCAGGTGAAGTCGAACTCGAACCAGCGCAGGCCGTGGCGGGCCGAGAACGGGAAGGCGTGGTGGTTGTTGTGCCAGCCCTCGCCCCAGGCCAGGAACGCGACCCACCAGTTGTTGGTCGACTTGTCGCCGGTCTTGAACGTCTGGTAGCCGGTCGAGTGGGCGGCGCTGTTGACCAGCCAGGTGATGTGATAGGTCACCACGATCCGCACGAAGAGGCCCCAGATCAGCCACGACCAGCCGCCGACCAGGAACAGCACCACGCCCAGGCCGACCGTCCACCACAGGTGCGTGTCCTCCATGAAGCGGTAGAACTTGTCGTTGGCCAGGTCGGGCGCCAGGCGAACCATCTCGGCCGGCGTCAGCATCGCGTCGTTCTTCTTGTAGAGCCACTCGACGTGGCTCCAGAGCGCGCCGCGGTGGATGTCGTGCGGGTCGCCGTCGGTGTCGGTGTGGGCGTGGTGCGCGCGGTGGGTCGAGACCCAGTCGATCGGACCGCCTTGGAGCGCCAGCACGCCGAGCACCGCCGTCGCGTACTCGACCGGCTTCGCGAGCTTGAGGCTGCGATGGGTCAGCACGCGGTGGTAGTTGAGGCAGATGCCCCACGCCCCGGTGATGTAGTACAGCACCAGCAGCACGACCAGCGCGCTCCAGTGGAAGGTGCCGGGGAGAAAGGCGCACAGCGCGCCGAGGTGCACGACGCCGAGCCCAAGGCCGGTTGCCCAGCCGGGTACGCGCCGCTTCGCGGTATCCATCACTTGCCCAACGTGCGCCCTGGACCAGGACGTTCCTTCATTACGGCCGAGCGTACCGAGTTAAGGTTCGAGCTGGGCGTCGAGCACGATCTCGACCGCCCGGAGCGCTCGGCTGATCGGGCAGTTCGCCTTGGCCCCTTCGGCGATCTCGGCGAAGGCGGCTGGGTCGAGCCCGGCCGCGGCGACCCGGGTCGCCAGCTCGATCCGCGGCACCTCGAAGCCCTCGCCCTGGCGGTGGAGGTGGACCCGGGCGGTGGTGTCGATCGACTGGGGCGGGTGGCCGGCGCGGGTGAGGCCGAGGCTCAGCGCCATCGAGAAGCAGGCGGCGTGCGAGGCGGCGAGCAGCTCCTCGGGATTGGTCCCCGGGTCACCGGAGAAGCGCGTGCCGAACGAGTAGTCGGCGGCAACCTTGCCGCTCTGGGTGTCGATGTGGCCCCGGCCGCGGGCGATGTCGCCTTCCCAGTGCACGGTGGCGGTGCGGGCGATGTCCTCAGGAACGTTCATGCCCGCCGAAAACGCCTCGCCACGGCAGCGGTTGCAGCGAGCGTGATCGACGTGCACACCCACCTCCACCCGCCGCGCCTGCACGCGGCGATCCGGCGCTGGTTCGCGACCAACAGCACGTGGGTGCTGGCGCACCCGACCGAGCCGCACGCGGTCGCGCGCGCGCTGCGCGAGCACGGCGTCGAGCGGTTCGCGTTCTGCAGCTACGCCCACAAGCCCGGGATGGCGCGCGATCTCAACGCCTGGCTGAGCGCGACCGCGCGCGAGCTCGGCCCTGGCGCCGTGCCGCTGGCGACGGTCCACCTCGACGACCCCGACCCGGCCGGCGACCTGCGCGCCGCGCTGCGCGACGGCTGCGCCGGGCTCAAGGTGCACGAGAGCGTCCAGCGGCTGCCGCTCGACGACCCGCGCTTCGCGCCGGTGCTCGACGCGGTCGCCGAGCACGAGGGCTTCGTGCTGGTCCACGTCGGCCACATCCCGTGGACGAACGAGACCGACGACGGGCCGGCCCGCATCGCGCGGGTGCTCGCGCGCCAGCCCGGCCTGCGGGTGGTGGTCGCGCACTTCGGCGTCCCCGACTGCGCCCGCTATCTCGCCCTGGCCGCGCGCGAGCCGCGGCTGTTCCTCGACACCACGATGGCGTTCGCGCCGGATTCGCCGCTGCGGGCCGGCCTCGGCGCCGCCGACGTGCTGCGCGCGCCGGGCCAGATCGTCTACGGCACCGACTGGCCCAACATCCCGTACGAGTACGACGGGGAGCTGCGCGGCCTGCGCGCGCTCGCGCTCGACCGCGCGGTGCTGCGCGCGATCACGACGGAGAACGCGCGCCGGCTGACGCCGGCGTTCGGCTAGCTCAGGCGGCGAGGCCGGTGCGCCGGCCCGCACCGCGCAGCCGGAACGCCAGGCCGATGAAGAAGATGCCGGCCAGCAGCGCGTAGACGCTGAGCATCCAGACGAGGGCCAACAGGCCCAGCACGGGCGCGAAGAAGACCGCGATGCCGAACAGCACCGAGACGATGCCGGTCAGCACCCAGAGCCACTCGTTGGGCACGTGGCGCCGGGCCGAGAACGCGGAGGCCAGTGCCAGCACCCCGGTGACGATCGCCCACGCCCCCAGCAGGAACGCCAGCGTCAGCGCGGCCGAGCCGGGCAGCAGCGCGCAGTAGATGCCGACCAGGATGCCCAGCACGCCCTCGACCAGCAGCCAGATCCAGCGGCTGTCGGCGTGGTTGAGCCGGGTCGCGGTCCAGATCGCGACGATGCCGTCGACGAAGGCGTAGGCACCGAACAGGATCGCGATCGTCAGCAGCGCGGCGCCGGGGAACAGCGGCGCGAGGATGCCCAGCGCGAGCGCCAGGATCCCACGGATCAGAAAGAGCCACCAATGGCTCGCGAGACGGTCGATCATGACATCGCTCCTAACGCGGACGAGCCGGGGCCGAGCGCAGCAGCGGCAGCCCCTGCTCGTCCAAGCTCGTACCCACCAGCAGGCGCAGGAAGTAGCCGTACGAGGCCACCCCGCCGGCGACGTGGTTGGCGCGCAGGAACCGGTCGTAGAACCGCCACTGGAAGGCGAAGACCTGCGGCTTGTAGCGGCGCAAGAACCGCTCGCGCGCGGCGTTGAAGTCGGCCGCCACGCGCGGGTCGAGGTGCAGCCGGCGGCGCTCGGCCTCGGGCAGCTCGCCGTAGGTCCAGAACGCGCCCGAGTAGCGGATCAGCGGGTCGTCCGAGCGCAGGCAGGCCAGCGTGCCGATGTAGTTGGCGTCGCCCTCGTCGGTGAAGCCGCCGACGTGGGCCCACTCGTGGGCCAGCGCGCGCGGCACCTCGACCGGCAGGAACGACGCGTTGAGCAGCGTCTCGAACGAGAACGGCGAGTACTGGCCGCCGATCCCCGCCGCGTCGTAGTACGGCTGCAGCAGCGTGGTCTTGGGCACCGCGACCGCGACGTTCCAGCGGTCGCCCAGCCGCGCGACGACCGGCTCGAAGGCGGCGCGCAGCTTCGCCCGGTCGAGCGTCTCGGCGTGGGCCGGACCGACCTCGGCGTTGAGGATGCCGACGATCCGCTCGCTGAACGCGGCGACGCTCGCGTCGTTCACCGCCGCGGCGTCGTACGCGACCCGGTAGGCGACCGTGGCGCGGCGGTAGTTCCAGCCCCAGGCCAGCGCGAAGACGATCAGCCCCAGCGCGGCCCAGCCGGCGGTGTGCGCGAGCAGCGCCAGCACGGTGCGCGGCTTTCGCCCGCGCGGCGCGCGGCGCAGCGCCCGCACCCACCAGCCGGCCAGCAGCACCAGCGCGACGACCGCCTCGAGGTCGGCCAGCGCGAACGGCACCCGGTCGGTCAGCGGCACCAGCGTGCGGTTCAGCGCGGCGAAGACGCCGTTGGCGTAGAGCCGCTCGACGAAGGCCGGCGGCAGCGGCGCCGCGGCCACGGCCCAGGCGAGCGCGAGCGCGAGCGCGTCGAGCGCGAAGCCGCCGCCCCTCATGGGAAGAGGTACGTCGCGAAGGTGCCGACCCGGCTGAAGCCGACCCGTTCGTAGAGTGCGATCGCGGGCGCGTTGAAGTCGTTGACGTAGAGCGAGAGGCTCGCCTCGGTCGCCAGCAGGCGGCGCGCGAGCGCGGCCAGGGCGCGGGTGCCGTGGCCGCGCCCGCGCTGCTCGGGCGGCGTCCAGACGCCCTGGATCTGCGCGGTGGCCGCGCTGCGCGGGCCGACGTTGCACTGGAAGCGCAGCTCGCCGGCCTCGATCCAGACCCACCACAGGCCCAGGCTGATGGCCCGCCGCACGCCGGCCAGGAACGCGCTGCGGTTCGCGCGGGGGTCGTAGCCCAGCTCGCCCAGGATCATCCGTGCGCTGTGCTCGGCGACGAGCTCCGCTTCCTCGGCCCGGGCCGGCCGCACGTCGGTCTGGGCGAACGGGCGCAGCGCGGCCGGAGCCAGCGCGTAGAGCGGCTGCGCGGCGCGGACGATCGAGGGCGCGGCGTGCCAGCTCCGGACCCGCTCCCACAGGCCGTCGACCGCGGCCTTGGGGCCGACGAAGCTGCGCAGCGCGCGGTGCTTGCGGGTCTCGACCGCGAACGCGTCGAGCGCGGCGGCGTCCTCGGCGGCGATGACCAGCTGCAGGCCGTAGTAGACCAGACCCGTCACCCGGCCGCGCGCGTCGCGGCTGAGGACCAGCTCGTCGGGCGCGCCGGGACCGTGCCCGCCCTCGAGCACCCAGTGCAGGAAGACGTTCTCGTACGGCCGGCGGGCGGCGAAGGCGATGGCGTCGCGCCGCGACGCGCGCGTGACGGGTTCGAGCAGGACGGTGGCGTTCTCAGGTCAGAGGGCGAACCAGGATCGGTTTCGTCGTCGGCGCCTTGCTCCCGCCGTCCGGCTCGACCGTCACCGCCACGGCCGCCAGCCTGCCGGCGTCGGCCGGGAGGGCCACCACCGCCACGCCGTCGGCGTTGGGCGCGAAGGTCAGGCTGGGCGCCGGGGTGGTCGTGCCCTTGGCGATCGTCCAAGCTTGGTAGACGCGGCCGCGCGGCAGCGCCGGCAGCTTCGAGAAGGCGAAGTAGACGTGGCCGTGCCGTACGACGACCGTGCCGTCCGCCACGTCGTAGCGCTTGGCGTCGGGCGCGATCAGGTCGGTCAGCGTCCGGCGGTCGCCGGCGCCGACCCGCTGGCTCTGCGCGAGCTGGGTCTGGAGGGCCGTCGAGCGGCGCTGGATGGCGGCCAGGTCGCTGCGCAGGCTGACGTCCTGGATCACCGAGACGACCCCGAACACCATCGCGGCCGCGGCGGCCAGCCCGATTCCCCAGATCAGCCCCGGGGTTGGACCGATCCGGCGCCGGGCGACGGAGCCCGCGGCCGCGTCGGCCCGGACCCGGCTCAGCAAGCGTTCCTTCACCCGCGCCGAGCGGGTCGAGTCGACCGGCTCGGCGGCAAGGTAGGCCAGCGCGTCGGCCGCCGCCCGCAGGTCCTCGTACTCGCGGCGCGCCGCGTCGTCGCTCGCGACGAAGGCCGTCACCAGCGGAATCTCCTCGCGCGGGAGCACGCCCAGCGCGTAGAGCGCGACGTTTTCGAGCATCGCCTCGCGTTCCGAGCCGGCGCTCATCGCGACACCCGCTCCCCGAGCGCCTCGCGCAGCTTGCGCAGCCCGCCCCGGATGCGCGTCTTCACCGTGCCCAGCGGCGTGTCGGTGCGGCGCGCGATCTCCTGGTGGGTGACCCCGCCGAAGAAACCCATCTCGATCAGCGAGCGCTGCTCGGCCGGCAAGGTCGCCAGCGCGTCGCGCACGCGCTGCGCGTCGATCCGGGCGAAGACGTCGTCGTCCAGCGCGCCGTCGAGCGGGATGTCGGGCGGAATCGCGGTCTCGGGCTTGGCCGCTCGTGCGCGCAGCGTGTCGAGCGCGCGGTTGCGCGCGACCCGCGAAACCCAGGCCACGAACGAGCCGCCCCGGAAGGCGTCGGGCGCCGTCCAGATCTTCAGGAACACTGCCTGGGTGAGGTCCTCGGCCATGGTGGGTTCCCCGAGCATCCGCAAGCCGATCCCGAAGACCAGGCGGTGGTAGCCGTCATAGAGCTGCTCGAACGCGGCGACGTCGCGCGCGCTCACCCGCTCCATCAAGCGTACCCCCGGGTCCATCGGGCTGGCCTTCGCGTCGTCGTTGCGGTCACCTCGCACCGGTAAACGCGGTCGGGCGGCGGCCGGATGGCTCGGCGCCTAGAGGTACTCCTTTTCGTGCGGCCAGAGCCGGGCGACCGGGATGCGTAACCCGCGGCAGATCACGATCCCCAGGCCGCGCTCGTACGCCATGGCGTACGGCGGGCTGGAGACCGCGGCCAGGGTCGCGCTGCGGCAGACGCGGCGGTCCTGGGCGACCTCGCCGCCGACGTCGACGATCACCGAGCCGTTCCAGCCGCGCGGTCCCCACAGCCAGTACTGGTTGTGGCCGCTGGTCGCCGGCGGCAGGCCGTAGCGGACGCCGAAGACGTCGATCGCCGCCGCCTCGCCGTAGTCGTGCGCGAAGATCGCCGCGTGCGCGCGCTCGGCCGGCGGCAGCGCGGCGTAGACGCGCGCGACGGTCGCGGTCAGCTCCGGCCAGCCGTGCATGTCGGCCCAGTCCTGCGGCAGCGCGCTCTGCGCGTGGTGCTCGGTCGCGGTCGCGCTCCGGTCGACGTGCAGTGCCGCGCCGAGCCGCGTCTCGTACGCGATGAACGCGCGCTCGCTCAGCACCGGCAGCCCGAACGGCACGAACGCCAGGCCGGCCACGGCCAGCGCGACCGCGACGGCGGCGCGCACGGCGTACCGGCCGCGCGTCCACGCTTCGAGCGCGACGCCGCCCGCCGCGATCGGGATCGGGTACACGGCGGCCGGATAGTAGTGCTTGCCGTGCAGCGCGATCATCTGCGCGATCAGCAGCGCAAAGGCGTAGCCGAGAAAGCGCGCCTGCGGCCGCATCAGCAGCCACGCGAGGCCCGCGATCCAGACCGGCGCCATGAACGGGTTGGTGATGAGCAGCTCCTGGCCGAGATACGCGAGCGCGCCCGGCCAGACGTTCTTGCCGTGCTGGCCGTTGCGCAGCAGCTCCCACATCGGCAAGCCGTGCGCGGCCTGCCAGAGCGCGCTCGGCAGCGCCAGGACCAGCGCCAGCCCGGCGCCGGCGGCGAACCAGCGCGAAGCCAGGACCCGCCGCTGCGGCGTCGGCAGCAGACCGCCGATCAGCGCGAGCGCGAAGAAGGCGGCGCTGTACTTGCTCTCGAGCGCGATCCCGGTCGCCGCGCCGGCGACCAGCCACCAGCGCGGGTCCGCGCCGCGCACCACCCGCAGCACCGCCAGCGCGGCGAGCGGCCAGGCCCACAGCCCGATCTCGTCGGTCGAGACCTTCATGCCGAAGCTCATCAGCACCGGGGCGAAGAAGACGACCAGCGCGGCGAGCAGCTCGGCGAACCGGCCCCCGCCCAGCTCGCGCGCCAGCCGGCACGTGACGTACACCGCCGCGCCGGCGCACAGCGCCGGCACCGCCCGCAGCAGCAGCAGCGAGGTGCCGAAGAGCTGCGTGCCGGCGGCGAGCAGCGGCACCAGCGGCGGCTGGTCGACGTAGCCGAAATCGGGATGCCGGCCGCAGACGATGAAGTACAGCTCGTCGCGGAAGAACCCGTAGTGCGGGTTGGCGGCGAGGTGGACGACGAACGCCGCCGCGGCGAGGGTCAGCGCGGTGCGCCGCGAGCTGAGGCGGTCCGTCACGGTAGGGCGAGCATACGCCGGGTGCCGCGCCGGGTGCAAGGCGCCGGCGCGGCCGCCGCCAACCTCCACCCGATGGACGAGCTGGAGGACCTGCGCGCGCGGCTGGATGCCGCCACCTCGGTCTGCGTGCTGACCGGCTCGGGAATCTCGGCCGAGAGCGGGCTGCCGACGTTTCGCGGCGTCGGCGGGCTGTGGCGCACGCACGAGGTCGAGCAGCTGGCCTCGCCGCAAGGCTTCGCGCGCGACCCGCGGCTGGTCTGGACCTGGTACAACGAGCGCCGGGTCGCCCACAAGTCGGTCGCGCCGTCGGCCGCGCACGTCGCGCTCGCGCGGATCGAGGAGCGGGTGCCCGACTTCACCCTGGCGACCCAGAACGTCGACTCGCTCCACGTCCGGGCCGGCTCGCGCAACGTGCTCGAGCTGCACGGCAAGCTGCGCGAGGCCAAGTGCACCCGCTGCGACGCGCGCCGGCCGTTCGACGACGCGTTCGACCTCGACGCGCTCGAGCACGCCGGCTGCGGCGGCATGTGGCGGCCCGACATCGTCTGGTTCGGCGAGTCGCTGCCGCAGGACGTGCTCGCCCGCGCGCTCGAGGCCGCCCGCCGGGCCGAGCTGATGCTGGTGGTCGGCACCTCGGGCTTGGTGCAGCCGGCCGCGTCGCTGGCCACCAAGCGCGTCACCCGCGCGCACGTGGTCGAGATCAACCCCGAGCAGACGCAGCTCACGGAGCAGGTCGACGTGTCGATCCGGGCCCGCGCCGCGGACGTGCTGCCGCTGCTGGCGCAAGCCGGCTAGAAGTCCAGCGGCGGCCCGGAGCGGTCTTCGTAGGTCGCCCGGCGCGGCGGCGGGTCGGGCAGGATCGAGCCGCCGTCGTCGTGCTCGCGAAAGCGCCAGCCGTGGCGCAGCTCGGGCAGGTTGAGGTCGATCCCGCTCGCGGCCGCCGGCGGGCGCGAGCGGGGGCGGGCCAGCGGGATCTCGAGCGGCGGCGGTGGCGGCTGCGGCACCGCGCTCGCAGCCGCCACCGCCGGGGCGGGCGGCGCGGCCGGCTGCGCCGGCTCGATGGTGGTCTCGATCAGCGCGTCGACCGGCACGGTGAAGCGCTCGCCGCCGCGGTGGCGGCCGCGCACCACGAACGCGTCGAGCAGCCGGCGCACGCCCGGCAGCGGGATGCCGCTGACCGGGACGAGCTGGTACTCCTGGGCCAGCGGCGCGCACGTCGCCCGCGAGGCGACGATGAAGGCGTTGAGCGCGAAGGCCGCGTCCTGCAGGCGGTGGGCGAACATCGCCTCGGGGCCGACCACGGTGAACTCGCGCCGGTCGCGGAAGCCCGCGTCGCCGGCGATCACCCGCCCGGTGTTGACGCCGATCCCGACCGTGAACGGCTTGCGGTGCTGGTGCGCCCAGCGGGCGCGCATGGCGACCACGTTGCGCACGATCTCGAGCGCCGCGCGCAGCGCGTCGTCCTCCTGGGTCGGGTTGTCGAGCGGAACCCCGAACACCGCGACGATCCCGTCGCCCAGGAAGCTGTCGATGATGCCGCGGTTGCGCTGGATCGCGGTGCCGGCCAAGCCGTAGAACTCGTTGAGGTAGCGCAGGGTCTGCTCGGGGCTGAGCTCCTCGATGAAGTGGGCGAAGTTGCGGATCCGGCAGACCAGCACCGTGGCGGTCACCGCTCGGCCGGTGAACATCCGCTCGTCCTTGCGGGCCAGCAGCACGTCCACCACCGAGGGCGCGACGTAGCGCGCGAAGGTGTTGCGGACGCGGCTCAGCTCGCGCCGGGCGGCGCGCCAGCGGCGCCAGCCGACGGCGCACCCGGCGAGGGCGCCCAGAACGGCGAGAACGAGGAGGAGCCAAACGGCCATACCCGGGTTTTCGGCCGCGGCGCGCCGTATCCGCAGGGATGAGCGACCTGGACTTCCTCCGCGGGCGGATCGCCGGCTATGCCGACTACGCCGACCCGGCCGCCCGGCACCAGGTCGACCAGCAGGTCCGGGCCTACTTGGGCGAGGCGCTCTCCGAAGCCCGCGAGCGGCTGCAGCCGACCGGTGCCCTGGCCGAACGGCTGGATAGCCTGCTGCTGCGCTGCGAGTTCTCCGACCAGCGGGCAATCCGGGCCGCCGACCGAGCCGCCTACGACCGAGTGCTGATCGACCGCATGCACGCCCTGGACCGCGAGCTCGTTCGCCTCGCCGACGCGGCCCGCGCCGCGGCCGAGGACGGCGCGCTGAGCGGGTTGATCGCCGAGAGCGACCGGGTGCTGGACGAGCGCTTCGGCGCGCTGGCCGCCGTGCCGGGCTCGTAGCGCGGCCGGCAATAGGGACATCAACGCCGTTATGTGAACAAGCGGCAATCCGCGCTCTTGCGGGTGTGATCGAGAGGGTGCTTTCAATGTTCGGTTTTCCACGCAGCGCGTCCGCCGCCGTGACGCTCGCGCTTCTCATGGCAGGGTGCTCTTCAGGCGGTGGACCCGCGGCGCTGCCCCCGGGCGGCGGGCTCGTGCCGAGCGCCGCCACGCGCCACCAGTCGTCGATTCACACCGACGCGGCGTGCACGCCGGACAGCTACGGGTATTGCCTGGTTCAGACGTCGGCGCACTACAGCGATCCGGGGTGCGCCGATTACGGCGGTGCGCCGAGGTGGATCAACCGCTTCACGTGGACGCTCTACTATCAAGGAGCGGCCGACGGCAATTACTCCGAGCTGGTCAACGACTGCGCAGGCTTCGATACGTGGTCGCCGACGAGCCCGTCCGCCGCGACCGGCGATCCGAACCTTCCCAGCGACGACTAGCGCACCTCACTCAGGCCCTTGGGCCAGTGCGGCCCCGTCGGACAGGTTGCCCGCAACCGGCTTTGCCGCCGGGGTACGGAGGTTGCGGGCGATGACGGCGCCGCACGCGAGCGCGAGCGCGACCCAGGCCGCGCCGCGGCCGAGGTCGCCGAGCACGATGCTGCCGATGCCGAAGAGCGTGCCGTAGACCAGGCCCAGGCCGGCGACCCAGTCGATCAGCGCGATGCCCAGGTCGTCTTCCGAGCGGCCGGGGACCAGGCGCGCGATCGGGCCCCAGCCGGCCCCGTTGGGGCGCACGCGCTCGTAGAAGCGGGTCAGCGTCGCCTCGCTCTCGGGCTTGGTCACGAAGGTGACGACCAGCCACACGACGGTCGTGGCGGCGACCGTGATCAAGAGCCGCTTCGCGGTCGCGTTGGGGTCGTCGCCGGCGACCACGCCGCTGACGTAGCACCAGCTGCCGACGATCGCCGAGGCCGCCAGCGCCGAGATCTCGCTCCAGGCGTTGACCCGCCACCAGTACCAGCGCAGGATCATCACCAGCCCGACGCCGGCGGTCAGCGTCAGCAGATACTTCCACGCGTCGCCGACCGAGGTCATGAACTGAGTGACGATCGCGGCGAGAACCAGCGCGACGACCGTCATCCAGCGCGACACGACGACGTAGTGCCGCTCGCTGTCGTTCCGACGGATGAAGCGGCGCCACAGGTCGTTGGTCAGGTACGACGCGCCCAGGTTGAGCTGGGTGCCGATGGTCGACATGTACGCCGCCAGGAAACCGGCCATCATCAGCCCGCGCAGCGCGACCGGCAGGTGGTCGACCAGCGTCTGCACGTAGCCCAGCTCCGGGTCGACCTTGCCGTTGGCGCCGGTCACGCCGTGCGGGTAGAGCAGCAGCGCGGCGAGCGCGACGAGGATCCACGGCCAGGGCCGCAGCGCGTAGTGCGCGACGTTGAAGAAGAGGGTCGCGTAGACCGCGTCCTTCTCGCTCTTGGAGGCGAAGATGCGCTGGGCGATGTACGAGCCGCCGCCGGGCTCGGCGCCCGGGTACGAGGACGCCCACCAGCTCACCCCGACGAACACCAGGAAGGTCGTCACCGGCATCCAGCTCGCGTCGCCCGAGGGCACGAACGAGAGGATCGAGCCGCCGCCGGCGTGGTGCTGCGCGTCGAGCGCGGCGAGGCCCGTCTTGAGCGCGGCGATGCCGCCGACCGCGGCGACCGCGACGACCGCCAGCACGATCGCCATCGTCATCTTCACGATGAACTGCAGGAAGTCGGTCACCAGGATCGACCAGAAGCCGCCGATCGTCACGTACAGCGCGGTCAGCACCAGGCAGACGTAGAGCGCCAGCGTGGTCGGCACGTGCAGCGTCAGCGAGAGGATCTTCACCATCGCCAGGTTGACCCAGCCCATGATGATCGTGTTGACGATCACGCCCTGGTAGACCGCGCGCACGCCGCGCAGTGCGGTCGCCGCCCGGCCGCCGTAGCGCAGCTCGATGAACTCGACGTCGGTCAGCACGCCCGAGCGGCGCCACAGCGCGGCGAAGAAGAAGACGGTCAGGATGCCGCTGGCGGCCATGTTCCACCACAGCCAGTTGCCGGCGATCCCGTTCTGGGCCACGAAGCCGGTCACCGCCAGCGGCGTGTCGACCGCGAAGGTGGTCGCCACCATCGAGGTGCCGGTCAGCCACCACGGGGCGTTGCGGCCCGAGAGGAAGTACTCGCCGACGTTCTTGCCGCTGCCGCGCGCGAAGTACAGACCGATCCCCAGGTTGACCGCGAAGAAGACGACGATGACGGCGATGTCCAGGCCGCTCAGCTGCATGGCGCTCGGTTCGGCCGGGCGGGCGGGCTCCCTTCGCGCCGAGCTTCAGGGGCTCGCGCTCGGGGCGGGTGACGGTGCGCTCGCGGGCACCGGGGACGGCTTGGGCGACGGTCGCGGCGTCGGCGCCGGGCCCGGCGTGGCGGGGAAACCGAGCGCGCTGCGCGCCGCGTCGGCGCTGAAGCGGGCCGACTGCTCCTGCGCTGCGTCGACGGCGTTGCGCGCGTTCGGGTCGTATTGCAGCCGCGCCGCGACGACCGTGCCGAGCATCGCCTCGAGGTAGAGCGTCGTGCCGCGGTCGTCGGGGTAGTGGGCGTTGGAGACGAACACCACCGCGACGTCGCCGGCCGGGTCGATCCAGACGCTGGTGCCCGACGAGCCGGTGTGGCCGAAGCCGCCGCGCGCGAACACTTCGCCGCGGTTGCGCGAGTACGCGCTGTCCAGGTCCCAGCCGATGCCGCGCGCCTGGCCCTCGCCGACGTAGCGCGGCTCGGTCATCGCGCGCACGCTGGCCGGCGTCAGCGCGAAGCCGGGCATCGCCTCGCCGCGCGCGGCGCGCAGGTACGCGCGGGCGAGCAGCGCGGTGTCGTCGGCGGTCGCGAGCATGCCGGCGTGGCCGTTGAGCCCGGGCACGGTGCCGAACGCGTCGCGCAGCTTCTGCACGGTCTGGCCGCGCGTCTGCGGCGCCAGGCGCGCGGCGTGCGCCGAATCGATCGTGGTGCCGAAGAATGCGTCGCGCATGCCGAGCGGGCGGAAGAGCTGCTCCTGCACGAAGCGCTCGTACGGCATGCCGGCCGCGCGCGTCACGACGTCGGCCAGCGTGATGAAGCCCAGGTCGCTGTACTCGAACTTCGTGCCGGGTGCGAAGCGCAGCGGCGCGGCGTAGGTGTGGGCGAGGATGGTCGGGACGTCGGCCTGGTAGTCGGCGCGGACGTAGTCGATCTGCATGCCGCCGGTGTGGGTGAGGAGCTGCAGCAGGGTGACGTCGTGCTTGCCGTTCTGGGCGAACTCGGGAATCCAGCGGCTCACCCGGTCGTTCAGCCGCAGCACGCCGCGCTGGGCGAGCAGCATCACGGCGCTCGCGGTCGCCAGCGGCTTGGTCATGGAGGCCAACTCGTAGATCGTCGCCGGATCGTTGGCGAGCGGGCGCGGCTCGAGCGTGCGCACCCCGTAGGCCCGGCGGTAGAGCACGCGCTGCGAGGACGTCACCACGAGCACGCCGCCCGGCAGGCCGCCGGCGCGGATCGCGTCGTTCACCAGCCGGTCGAGCGTGGCGCGCGCGTCGGCCGGCAGGCCGGTGGCGACGGCCAGGCGTTGGGTGCCGACACGGTCGGCGGCCGCCACGGGCAGCGCCGCGAACGACAGCGCGATCAGAATTCCGGCGAGCAGACGACGCACCGCGCCAGGCTTCCTCGCTCGTGGCAGCATTCCGGCCCAGGCAGGTGGAATCTCACGCCGTGCATACTTTGGGCATCCTCACCATAGCCGCCGGTCTCGCCCTTGCGTCGGAGTCCTCCGCGCCAGCGATGCGTGCCGGACCCGCGAACGCGCCTGCGGCATCCGCGACCGCGCGGGCCGGCGCGCCGGTACCGTGTCGTATCCCGGGCCTCCCCGACCGCGCGTTCTGCGGCCATGTCGACGTGCCGGAGAGCGCCGCCTCGGGCCGGACGATCGCGGTGCGGTACGCGGTCGTGCGCGCGCGCCGCCACGACACCGGGCCGGTGTTCGAGGTGGCCGGCGGCCCCGGGCAGTCGGCGATCGACTTCGCAGTCGACGACGCGAAGTTCGGCACGTACCGGCGGCTGATCCCCAACCACGACCTGGTGTTCGTCGACCAGCGCGGCACCGGCCGCTCGCGGCCGCTGCAGTGCCCGCGCCTGTTCGCCTCGCGCGCCCACGCGTTCGCCGAGCTCTTTCCCACGGCGGAGCTGCGGGCGTGCCGCGCCAAGCTGGCTGCGGTGGCCGACCTCGACGCCTACGGCACCGACCGCGCCGTGGACGACCTCGACGCGGTGCGCGCGGCGCTCGGCTACGAGCGGATCGAGATCGAGGCCGGCTCCTACGGCTCGCAGTTCGCGCTGGTCTACCTGCGCCGCCATCCCGGCCGCGCGCGGGCCGTCCTGCTCGAAGCGGTCGCGCCGACCTCGATCAAGCTGCCGCTGCCGTTCACGCGCGGGGCGCAGCACGCGCTCGACGAGCTGATCGCCGGCTGCGCCGCGGACGCGGCGTGCGCGAAGGCCTTCCCGCGCTTCGGGGCGGACTTCGCGCGGGTCGCCGCGCGCTTCGCGCGCGGGCCGCAGCGGGTGACGTTCACCGACCTCGACCACAAGCGCAAGACGCTCGTGCTGGCGCGCGAGGTCTTCGCCGACCGGCTGCGCCAGACGCTCTACGATCCCGACGCCGCCGCCGCCGTTCCGGCCGCGATCCACGCCGCGGCCGGCGGCGACGACGAGCCGCTGGCGCAGCTCGTCGCCCTCGTGATCACCGCGTTCGGCGGCGACATCGCCTTCGGCGAGAACTTCTCCGTCTCGTGCGCCGAGGACGTCGCGTTCATCACCCCGGCCGAGCGGGCGCGGGCGGCCCGGACCGGCTTCTTGGCCGACCTGCGGATTCGCGCCCAGCAGCGCGCGTGCGCGATCTGGAACGTCCGGCCGGCCCCGGCGAGCTTCCTCGAGCCGGTCCGCTCCGACGCGCCGATCCTGATGATCTCGGGCGCGGACGATCCGGCGACGCCGCCGGAGCTGGGCGCGAGCCTGCTGCCCTACCTGCCCAACGCGCGCCAGATCGTGGTGCCCAACGGCGGCCACAACAACGGCGGCCCGTGCCTGGACCGGCTGCGCATCGCGTTCCTGGACGACCCGCGCCCGCGCGCGCTCGACGCGTCGTGCGCGGCCGGGCAGAAACGGCCGCCGTTCGTGACCGACTTCGCCGCCTGGCTCGCCAAGCTGCTGCACGGCTAGCGGCGAGGAGACTCCGCGCGCCCCGGTGTAGCGCGCTCCGTGCGCTCCCTCTTGGTCGCCGCCTTCCTGCTCGCGACCGCCGCGGGGCCTGCGCTCGCGGACCCCGCGCTGGTTCCCCGTCCGAACACGACCGTGCCCGCGAAGTGCCGCGGCACGCTTTCGCTGGCCGCGCCCCTGCGCGTCGCGCCTGACGCCGACCCGGGCGGCTTCGAGCTGCTGCGCGAGCGCTGGAGCGCGCTCGGCATCCCCGCCCCGCGGCTCGCGCGCGCCGGTGAGCGCGCCCAGGTCGTGGTGCGGCGTAGCGTTCGTCCCGAGGACGAGCGCTACGAAGGCTACGGCCTGGGGGTCGGTGCGGCCGGCGTGACGATATCGGGTATCGGAAGCGCCGGCGTGTTCGATGGGCTGATGACGCTCGCCCAGCTACCCGAGCGCGACGCGCACGGCTGGCACATCGCCTGCATCGCGCTCGGCGACGCGCCGGCGCTGCGCTGGCGGATCGTCTCCGACGACGTCTCGCGCGGCCCGTTCCCGACGATGGCCTACGCCAAGGAGCGCATCCGCACGCTGGCATCGCTCAAGATCAACGGCTGGTCGCCCTACATGGAGCAGGTCGTCGCCGACCCGGCCCACCCGTACGTCGCCTGGCCCAACGGCTGGACGCCCGCGCAACTGCGCGAGCTGGCGAACTACGCGCGCCGCTTCCACGTCGCGCTGATCCCCGAGCAGCAGACGTTCGCGCACATGCACGAGGCGCTCAAGTGGGAAGCGCTCGCGCCGCTCGCGGAGCTCCCGCACGGCTATCTGCTGGCCGAGAGCGACCCGCGCACGTACGCGTACCTCGAGCCGCTGGTGCGGAGCGTCGTCGGCGCGACGCGAGCCGACGCCGTTCGTGCACCTCGGCAGCGACGAGCCGATCGACCTCGGCCAGGGCCGCACGCCGCGCACGCCGCAGGTCTTCGCCGACCACGTCGACCGCGTCGCCGGGTACCTCGCGGGGAGCGGCGCGCGGCCGATGATCTGGGACGACGCGATCCAGCAGGACAAGAGCATCCTCGGCCTCATCCCGCGCGAGACCGTGGTGGTGACGTTCCACTACGGCGCGGAGAAGACGTACCGCCCGTACATCGACCCGATCGCGAACGCCGGCTTCGACCAGATGGTCTCGCCCGGTGCCGCCAACTGGAACGAGCTCTATCCCGACCTCGCGACGTCGTACGCCAACGTCGCGCGCTTCGTCGGCGAGGCCAAGGACATGCGGGGCACGCGCGGCATGCTGGGCATGTTCATGACCGTCTGGCACGACGACGGCGAGACGCTCTACGAGGCCACCTGGCCCGCGCTCGCCTACGCCGCCGCGACCGCTTGGCAGCTACAGCCCGTCGACGACGCGAGCTGGCACCGGACGTTCGCGCGCGCGTTCTTCGGCAGCGACGACCCGCGCTACGCCGACGCGCTCGACCGGCTGCAAGCGATTCGCGCCAACCTGAAGACGACGCCGTCCGACCCGCCGGACTACCTGTTCTGGCACGACCCCTTCGACCCGCGGCTGCAAGCGCGTTTCCGCGCCGAGGACGAGCACGCGCTGCGCGACGGCGCCGAGGCGGCCCTCACCGACGTGCTGGACGCGCGGCCGCCGCTGCACCCGCACGCGGCGGCGGCGATGGCGCTCGGCGCGCTGCGCTACGACGCGCTCGGCCGCCGGCTGCAGATCGGCAGAGAGGCCCGCGGCTACTACGACGACGGCCGCGCGGCGGCGACGAAGCCCGGCGTGAACCAGGTCTACCGCAGCCTCAACGTGGCCAAGTACCTGTGCTGGGAGCTGCGCGACGCGGTCGCCGAACATCGCGCCGCGCTACGAGGCCGCTTGGCGCTACGAGAGCACGGAGCCGGGGCTGGCGCACATCCTGCCGCGCTACCGGCTCGCCGAGGCCGACGCGCAGCGCTGCGCCGACCGGATCGACGTGGTCGAGCGCGAGGACTACTTGCGCACCGGCAAGGTGCCGGCGTGGGACGAGGTGATGTCATCGGCTCGCTGAGCGGCGTCGCGATCGTCGCGGTCTTCCTGCTGCTGGCGGGGCTGATGATCGCGCGCAAGCTGCCCGCCCTGCTGGCCGTGCCGCTGATGGCCCTGGCGACCGCGGCGCTGGCCGGCGTGGGCGACCTGGCCGGCATCCTGACCGCGGGCGCCGTCAAGCTGGCACCGGTCTACGCCACGCTGTTCTTCGGCGCGCTGCTCTCGCGCGTCGTGCTCTCCACCGGCATCGCCGAGACGCTGGTCACCTACGCGGCGGAGTTCGGCGGCGACCAGCCGCTGGTGCTCGCGCTGCTGCTCTCGGCGGTGGTCGCGATCCTCTTCACCACGGTCACGGGCTTGGGCGCCATCATCATGATCGGCACCATCGTGCTGCCGGTGCTGATGACGGTCGGCATCCCGCGCGCCACCTCGGCCACGCTCTTCCTGCTCGCCTTCGGCCTCGGCTACATCCTCAACATCGCGCAGTGGAAGTTCTACAGCGCGATCTTCGGGGTCGACCGCACCACCTTCCAGGGCTACGCGCTGGTGCTGTTCGCCGTGCAGGCGGTGGTGCTCGTCGGCTACGCGCTGGTGCGCACCCGCGCGGCGGGCGACTACGCGGCCAGCGTCGTGCCGGGCGAGCCGCCCCGCAAGCGGGCCGGGCCGGCCGCGCTGATCACGCCGGTGCTGCCGCTGGTGCTGCTGATCGGGCTGCACGTCGACGCGATCGTCGCCTTCGCGCTGGCCGCGCTCTACGGCGTGCTGGTCACCCGCCCGCGGGCCGTGGTGCAGACGCTGGTCGCAGCCTGGATCCGCGGCATCGAGGACGTCGCGCCGGCCACGATCCTGATGATCGGGATCGGCATGCTGCTGGTCGCCGCCCAGACGCCGCAGGTGCAGGCCGCGGTGACGCCGCTGGTCGCGGCGGTCGCGCCGCGCTCGCCGCTGGGCTACGTGCTGCTGTTCGGGCTGCTCTCGCCGCTGGCGCTCTACCGCGGCCCGCTCAACCCCTACGGCGTCGGCATCGGCGTCTACACGGTGCTGGCGACGCTGCACGTGCTGCCGCCGGTCGCGCTGGTCGCCGCGGTGATGGCGGTGGTGCAAGTCCAGAACGTCTGCGACCCGACCAACACCCAGAACGTCTGGGTGGCGAACTTCACCGGCGTCTCGGTCGAGCGCATCACCCGCCTGACCCTCCCCTGGCAGGTCGGCGTCGCGACCCTGGCCGTGATCGCGGTGGTCGTCGCGGGCGGCGCGCTGTTCGGCAAGGCGCCGTTCGCGTTGCCCGCCGCCGCGGCGTCGACTGCGGCCAGCGTGCCGCAAGGATTGTTCGCGCCGCCGGCGGCCGCGCGGACGGTGGCGGTGCTCGACGACGGCAGCCTCGACGCCCGGGCCGCGGCCCACGAGATCGCAGCCGAGGTCGGGCGCGGCTGGAGCGGCTACCGGGTCGTCGCGGCGAGCGCCGATCCGGCCGCGGCGGACTGCCGGGCCAAGCCGTACGCCGCAGCGCTGCGGGTCAGCGCGACGAGCCTCGGCCGGGACGACCGCGACGTCGGCGTCGAGCTGGTCGACTGCGCGGGCTGGAGCGTCGACCAGTGGCACGCTCAAGGCGCCGACGTGCGCCGGGCCGCGCTCGACGTACTGTTCCGGGTGCGCGTATGGTCGCGCGAGCACGCCGCGCTCGCCGGCGAAGTGTTCGAGCGCGGCCTGGCCTTCGATCCGGCCGACCCGCAGCCGACGTACTTCTACGTCTTGTTCAAGCCGGCCGACGGCTACATGCGCGCGCTGGTGCGCCCGGGCGGCCCGGCCTGGACCGCCGGCTTGCGCACCGGCGACGTGATCGACAAGCTCGACGGCAAGTTCTGGTGGGAGTACGGCACCTACCAGACCCAGCTGCGCGCCTACGACGGCAAGCCGCACGCCTTCGACGTCGAGCGCGGCCGAGTCGGCGGCCCGGCCGAGCACGTCGACCTGGGCGCGCCGTTCGCCGGCTGAGACATCGCTTGCTCGAATCAGCACCTGGTCGTACGCGATACCGGTGTGCCGGCTCGGTGTGCGATGCGACGCAGTAGCTGTATCGGTGAGCAGAGCGGCTTGACGTTCCAATTTGTATCCGATATGTAAAGGAAGGCGCGCCGAGGGTTCGACGACGCCGGCAATCCGTCGTTCCAGCCTTCGGCCGTCAGGACGAGAGGCTCTGATCTTCCTTGCTGTCCTGACGAACGGAGATCGCAGATGCTCAAAGCTCGGTTCACGGCGGCTCTCGCCGCCGTGCTCGTCGCCGCGGCCGGTTGTGCCGGCGGCGGTTCCCTCGCCCTCGGCACGGGCGCCACGTCCGGCGCCGGCGGCACGTCGGCGCAGCGTGCGCCGATGGACGCTTCCGGCGCGCTCGCCGATCCCGGCTTCGAAAGCGGCGGCACGACGATCTGGACGCAGTGCGGCACGGTCAACGCCACGGTCCAGTCGGCGACGGTCCACAGCGGTTCGTACGCGATGCAGGCCGGCAGCGCGTCGAGCGAGCCGAACGGCAACGCCGCGCTCTGCCAGCAGGTCACCGTCCCGGGCGGCTCGCCCAAGCTGACGCTCTGGACCGACGAGAAGACCAACGAAACCTCGACGACCTACGCGTACCAGGAGATCAGCCTGCGCAGTCCTTCCAACACCTCGACGGTGCTCGCCACGCTGTGGAAGGGACTCTCGACCAGCGGCTGGACGCAGCGCTCGTACGACGTCAGCGCCTACGCCGGCCAGAGCGTCGTGATCTACCTCGGCGTGCACGGCAACGGCGCGAGCGGCTACTACGCCGGCTTGTGGGCCGACGACCTCGCCTGGTCCGGCGGCAACCCCACGCCGACGCCCGCGCCCACCCCGACCGCGACCCCGACCGGCCGCCCGACGCCCACCCCGACGCCGACCCCGACCGGCCGCCCCACGGCGACCCCGACCCCCGCGCCGACGCCGACCGCGACCCCGACCCCCGCGCCGACCTCGACCCCGACCGGCACGCCGTACCCGTGCAACAACCAGCAGTTCCTCACCGACCAGACCAATTTCGCCAACGGCACCATCAGCGGGGACCAGTTCGTCGACATCTGCGGCGCCGTGACCCAAGTGCTCCCCTCGAAGGTGACCAGCAGCGGCAACCACGGCTACTTCTACGTCCAGATGCCCTCGGGATATCAGATCGAGATCGTCTCGAACCTCGACGCGATGGCGCAGGCGCCGACGGACCAGCCGCCGTCCACCTGGCCGTGGGTTGCGGTCGGCGACTACGTCTACGTCCAAGGGCGCTACTACTACGACAGCTCGAGCAGCCAAGGCGTCGACTGGACCGAAGACGACACCAGCAGCTCGTGGCAGCACGTCGGCTACGTGGCGGTCTGCAACTCCGCGGGCGCCAACTGCTCGAAATACTGGTAGCCCGCGCGCTGGGAGTGCTCGCCCGGGCACTCCCGGCCGCCGCCGTTCCGCCGGCTGACGCGCCGCTACTGGGTGACGCCCTTGATGCGCGGAAACGGTTGGTTCGTCGCCCAGTTCTCGAAGAAGCCGGCGAAGAGCCCCCACTCCTTGTTCGCGAGCATCCAGTTCGCGAGCGGGACCGGGCCGTCGCTCGTGGCAACCTGCGTGCTCTTGATCTCGGCGGCGAACGCGGCGACTTCCGCGCTTCCGGCGCGCTGCGCGAGCTGAAAGATCCCCAGCGCGACGGCGCCGGACAAGAATGGGCCGATCGCGAGCATGTGCGACTTGAGGAAGGCGCGGGCCGCCGCGAGCTCCGCCGCCGTCGGCGGGTCGGAGATGGTGGAGAGGCCGGCGAAGCCCGGTTTCGGCAGCACCGAGCCGAGTGCGCCTTGCGGCGTCGGGTCGAATGTCGCCGGCAGCTTCTTGTCCGTGAACGTGCGGCTCTTGAGGTCGGCCAGGATCGCCGGCGTCGCCGCCGCGGTCGCCGCGATGCGCGAGTGGAGCAGGATCGAGTCCGTGTTGCTGCTGACGCCGCTCTTGACCGCGGACTCGATGTCGCTCTGCGTCTTGCCGGCCTGCCAGTCTTTCGGGTCGACGTCGACGCCTTCGCGCGACGGCGTGCCGACCGTGGTGAACGCGAGCGGGCGCAGGCCGGCCGCCGCGAGCACGTGGCTGGTGGACTCGATCGCGGCCATGGTCGTCGCGTCGTCGCTGCCGGTGAGGACGGATTTGGTGACGTTGCTCTTGAACCCCGGCGTCCGAAAGCGCCCCGTTCCGCGGGCGATCAGGTCGTCGATGTACGCCCGGCTGGGCGCCGGGATCGTGTCCCAGCCGTTGCGCTTCTTGGCGTCGTCGCGGCCCCGGATCAGCGCATCGCGGATCGCCCACTCGGTCTCGAGGATCTTCTCCGCCCGCTCCTCGACCGAGCCGTGCAGGAAGATGTGGTTGTCCTTCTCGTCGTTCCAGTCGAAGGCGTGGTTTCCGATCCAGTGCCCGGCTGCGGCGATGTCGAAGACGATACGCCAGTTCTCGCCTTGGGCGACCCGCTTGCCGACCAGATAGAACGTCGCGTGCGCGCCCGCGGCGTTGAGCGCGTCGAGCACGCTGCGCGTGTTGCCGGCGTTGTCCGGACCGTCGTCGTACGTCAGCTGGACCCGGTGGATCCGCGCCCGGGCCGGCGAGAGCGCCACCGCGCCGTGCGCGTCCGCGGCGCGTTGCGCCTCCCGTTCGTCCGGGTCGTCGCTCGACGAGAGCTCGCGTGCGGGCGAACCGCCGAGCCGGTGCTGGGCCACGTGCGCCAGCTCGTGCGCGAGGAGCCGCCGCCCGGCCGCCGTCCCGGGCTGATACAGCCCCCGGCCGAAGACGATGTCCGAGCCGATCGTGTACGCGGCCGCCCCGGCGCCGCGCGCCGCGTGCGCCGCCGCGTCGTCCGCGTGGATGCGGACCGCGCCGAAGTCGAAGCCCAAGCGGGTCCGGAACAGCGCCGCGGTGCCCGGGTCGAGCGGCACCGAGCGCGAGCGCAATCCGGCTTCGGCGGCGGCGGCCTGTTTCGTCGGCGTGGTGGAGGCCTCGTGGGCGAACGCTTTCACGGCACTGTGGGCATTTCTACCCGAAATCCCTCACGCCCGAGCTGTCGTGCCACCAGCGGCAGCACGTAGCGCGGCTCGACGCTGCCGATCGCGAGCAGAGCCTGGTTGAAGGCCTCCAGGTCGAAGCGGTCGCCGAGCGCGGCCTTCATCGCGTCGCGGGTGCGCGTGATCGCGTCCAGGCCGACGTAGTAGCTGGAGAGCTGGTTGTGCGAGAGCTGCAGGCGGTGCCACTTGGTGTCGACCTGGGCGCGCTCTTGGTAGGCCTGGCGCACCAGCAGGTCCTCGAGCTGGGCCTTCGTCATGCCCTCGGCGTGGTAGCCGGCGTCGATCAGCGTGTTGGCCTGCTCGCGCAGGCGCCACTTGAGCTGGAAGAGCTTGAGCCGCGGGTCGCCCCCGCCGTAGCCCGCGTCGACCATCATGCCCTCGACGTAGACCGCCCAGCCCTCGATGAACGAACCGTTGCCGAAGATGCGCCGCACCAGCGACGGCGTTCCGTTGTTGTAGCGGATCTGGACGTAGTGGCCCGGCATCGCCTCGTGCAGCGAGAGCATCTTCATCTCGTAGGTGTTGTTGTCGCGCAGGTAGGAGGCGACCTGAGCGGGCGTCCACGACGGCGGGATCTCGTCGATGTAGTAGTACGACTCGGCCAGCGGCGTGAACGGTCCCGGCGCGTCCAGCGACGCGCCGCTGAAACCGGCCATGAACGCCGGCGTCGGCGTCACGTGCAGCGTGTCGGGCTCCGGCAGCCGCAGGATGTGGTGCGCGGCGACGAAGCGCCGGGCGGCCGCCACGTCGGCCTTGGCCGCGGCGAAGATGCCGTCGCGGCCGGGGTGGTCGTCGGCGAGCTTGTCCAGCACGCGCCGGACCACCACGTCGACCGCGTCGGGCCGGTCTTCCGCCGCGGTGTCGGCGGGGAACAGCGTGCGGTCGAGCGGGAGGGCCAGCGCCAGCATCTGCGCGCGGGTCGCGTCGAAGTCGGCTCGCGCCCGGCGGGTCAGGTCGGCGCGGGTCGCGTCGGTGCCCTCGGCGAGCCGCAGCTCGCGGTCGTAGACCGCCGCCCCGACCCGGGTCGAACCGTTCGAGCGCGCGAGCAGCGGTCCGCGCAGGTACGCCTGGAACGCGCGCAAGGCGCGCAGCGCGGCCGGGCGGCTGCGCGCGATCGCCGGCGTGGCCGGCAGCGCGGCGACCAGCGCGATGGTGCCGGCGTTCTCGTCGACCGCTTGCAGCGTCACCACCCGTGCCGGCCGGCGCAGGTTGGCCTCCGCCGCCGCGACGACGCCGGGCAGGAGCCGCAGCCGGCGAGCGACGTGCGCCAGGCGCTCGGCCCGCGGCGCGTAGGTGCGGCCGGTGAGCTGGTAGATCGCGCTGCCGAGCGCGCCGGTGTAGACGGTCGGGTCGGTTTCGAGCGGGCGCAGGCGCGCGTCTTCGAACAGCTCGAGCTCGATCGCGTCGCGCAGCGCGCGCGCGTCGGCGGTCTGCGCCGGGTCGCCGAGCCCCGCGCCGGCGGCGGCGAGCTTCGCGCGCCAGCCGCGCAGCCATGCCAGCCGGGCCGCGTGGCCGGCCGCCGAGTAGTCCGCCAGCCGGTCGTCCTGGGTGTGGACGCCGATGGCGTCGGCGAAGAGCGGGTCGCGCACCTCCGCCTCGGCGACGTAGGCCCGGGCCAGCGCGCCGATCCCGCCCTCGTCCGGCGGCCGTGGCGGCGCGGCGGCCGCCGACGCGAGCCAGACCGCCAGGACAGCGAGCGCGCGCAGTTTCATGGCGCTCTCTTGTCGCTCGGCGGCACGACGCCTCGCTCCGGCACGCCGCTTGCAAGAATTTCGCCGAACGGGGCTTGACCCGGTTCAACTAATGTACTACTGTACTAGTACAACAACACGTTAGGAGACCCGCCATGATCCGCTCCGGCCACCGTCCCACCACTCAGCCTCGCCCGACGCTCGTCCGTGTCCCCGCCGACGCGTCGATCTTCCGCGGCTGGGGCGTGACGTTCTAAGCGCGTGCCGGCCGTCATCACGGTCGACTCCCGCAGCGGCGTCCCGATCTACCAGCAAGTGATCGATCAGGTCAAGCGCAGCGTGGCGCTGGGCACCCTGGTGCCGGGCGAGCAGCTGCCGACCGTCAAGGCGCTCGCGCTGACCCTGACGGTCAACCCCAACACGATCGCGCGCGCCTACCGCGACCTCGAGCGCGACGAGATCATCGAGACCAGCCCCGGCCGAGGCAGCTTCGTGCGCGGCAACGGCGTCGTCGGCGACATGACCCGGGCGGTCGCCGACGTCGCGGCCAAAGCCGTCGGCGAAGCGGTCCGCGAGGCCCGCTCGCTGGGCGTCGCGCGAGCCGAGCTCGAGCACATGGTGGCGCGCGCCGTCGCGCGCTGGTACGGAGAGGAAACCCGATGATCGCAGTCCGCGACCTCGTCAAACGCTACGGTTCGTTCGCCGCCGTCGACGGCGTCTCGCTGGACGTCCCGGCCGGCTCGATCTGCGGGCTGCTCGGTCCCAACGGCTCGGGCAAGACGACGACCTTCAAGTGCATGCTGGGCTTCGCCCGCCCGACCTCGGGCGAGATCCGCTTCGCCGGCGCGCCGCTCGTGCCGGCCACCTTCGAGCGGTTGGCCTACGTGCCCGAGCGCGCCGCGCTCTACGGCTGGCTGACCGCCGAGCAGCACCTCGCGCTCACCCGCCGGGCCTACGCGCGCTACGACGAAGCCCGTGCGCGCGACCTGCTGCGCGTGTTCGATCTGGACCCGCGCAAGAAGGCCGGCCGGCTCTCCAAAGGCCAGCAGACGGCGCTCGCGTTGGTGCTCGCGCTGGCGATCCGGCCGGCGATGCTCGTCCTGGACGAGCCGGCGACCGGGCTGGACCCGATCTTCCAGCGGGTCGTGCTCGACCTGCTGATCGACGCCGCGGCCAACGGCGCGACCGTGCTGCTCTCCTCGCACCAAGTCGGCCAGGTCGAGCGCGCCGCCGACCGGGTCGCCGTCCTGCGCCGCGGCAAGCTCGTGCTCGCCGGCGACATCGACGCGCTCAAGGGCGACGAGAAGGTCGTCGAGGCGATCTTCGAGGGCAGCGCGCCCTCGCCCAACGGGCTGGCCCAGGACGCGCGCGTTCGCCGGGTCGAGGCCACCGGCGCGATCCTGCGCGTGTCGGTCCGGCACGACGCCCCGGCGGTAGCCACGGAGCTGGGCGGCCTGGGCGCGCGCAGCATCCGCGTGATCGACCGCGGGCTCGAAGAGATCTTTCTCGATGCCGTCACCGACGGCGCCATCCCGGAGGTACGCTCGTGATCTACGTCGCGCTGCTGCGCGCGCGCCGGACCCTGATCTGGAGCGCGATCGTGCTCGCGGTCATCGTCGCCGTCGTCGACGTCAGCTTCTTCACGAACCACGTCTCGATGCAGATGGACCACGATCCCGGGCGCTTGCCGGACAGCGCGTTCATCGGGGCGGCGCTGGCCGTCGCGCTGGTGATCGCCTGCATCACCGCGACCTCGCTCAACCGCGAGGCGCCGACGCTGCCGATCGCGTGGACCAAGCCGGTCGCGCGCCGGCGCATCGCGCTCGAGTACTTCGCGGTCGACTTGGCCACGGTCGTCGCGGTCGCGCTGCTCGCCCTCGTCGCCGCGCTGGGCATCGCGGTGCCGATCGATGCGCTGCGCCACGTCGTGCACGATCCCAAGCTGGCCGAGGTCGTCGGGCGGAGCCTGGGCATCATCTTCATGTGGTACGCGGTCGTGCAGGCCGCGACCGCCGGCCTGCCCGGCCGGGGCGGCATCGTCGCCGGCTTGAGCTGGCCGGTCTTCGGCGGCTTGATCGGGCTGGCGTTCTGGAACGTTCCCTTCCTGCACTGGCTGGTGCTCGCGCTCAACGTCATCAACCCGCTGGCGTGGATGTCGAGCGAGTCGCGCGCCGAGCACGGCGTCGTGGTCAGCACGGTCAGCTCGCTCTACCCCTTCCTGCCGTACCCGGCCGTCGTGGTCGCACCGTGGCTGCTGGGCGCGCTCGCGCTCTACCTCGCGACCGTGCTCTGGTCGCGCCGGGAGGCCTGAGATGACGATCCTGGCGACCCACTTCTCGCTCGTGCTCGGCGCCTGGCGGCTGCGGGTGCGGATCGACATCGACGAGCCGCGCGACGAGCCGCCCCCGGCGCGCGGGCCGGAGCCGGCGGCGCCCGAGCAGGCGGCCGCGCCGCTCGGCGACGCGGCCGGCTACACCGCCCGCGGCCGCGGCTGACCTCCAACGCAGCATCCGGCGCGGACCCCGGCGAAGGGGGCGGAATGATCGCCCCCCATGCCGATGCCCTGATCGGGCACGTCCGCGACAACCGCGACCGCTACCTCGCCGAGCTCAAGGAGTGGGTCGCGCTGCCGTCGGTCTCGGCCGATCCGGCCTACGCCGAGCACGTCCGCCGCTCCGCCGAGCACGCCGTCGCGCGGATGCGCGCCGCCGGCCTGACCGAGGCCGAGGTGCTCGAGACCGGCGGCCACCCGGTGGCGTACGGCTCGTGGCTGGGGGCGCCCGGCGCGCCGACGATCCTGATCTACGGCCACCACGACGTGCAGCCGGCCGACCCGTTCGAGCTGTGGACCTCGCCGCCGTTCGACGCCCAGGTGCGCGACAACAAGCTCTACGGCCGCGGCACGGTCGACGACAAGGGCCAGTGCCTGATGCACCTGGCGGCGCTCGGCGCGCACCTGCGCGTCAACGGCAAGCTGCCGCTCAACGTCAAGGTGGTGATCGAGGGCGAGGAAGAGATCGGCTCGCCCAACTTCGAGCCGTTCCTGGCGCGCGAGAAGGACCGGCTGGCCTGCGACGTCGTCGTCGTCTCCGACACCCCGGTCTTCGCCGAGGACGTGCCGGCGCTGACGACCTCGCTGCGCGGCCTGGTCAACTGGGAGATCACCGTGCACGGGCCGGCCAGCGACCTGCACTCCGGCTACTACGGCGGGATCGTCAAGAACCCGCTGGAGGCGCTGGCGCAGATCCTGGCCCAGCTCAAGGACGGCCACGGCCGGGTCGTGGTGCCGGGCTTCTACGACGGCGTGCGCGAGCTCTCGCCCCAGGAGCGCGCCGAGCTCGCCGCGCTGCCGTTCGACCCGGCCAAGGAGGCGCACGCGCTGGGCGTGCCCGAGCTGGCCGGCGAGAACGCGCGCCTGCCGCTGGAGCGGATGTGGATGCGGCCGACGCTCGAGCTCAACGGCATGCACGGCGGCTACCAGGGGCCGGGCCAGAAGACGATCGTGCCGTCGTACGCCAAGGCCAAGCTCTCGGCGCGCCTCGTGCCGCACCAGGATCCCGAGCACGTCAAGCACGCGGTGACCACGTTCGTGCAGCGGGTCGCGCCCAAGGGCGTGCGGGTCGAGATCGAGGCCCACGGCGACACCCGCGCGGTCGAGACCTCGCGCGACCACCCGGCGGTGGTGGCCGCGGCCCGCGCGATGGAGCTGGGCTTCGGCAAGCCGCCGGTGTTCATCGGGATCGGCGGGACGATCGGGCCGGTCTCCTCGTTCGACCGCATCCTGCACCTGCCGCAGGTGCTGATCGGCGTCGGCCTGCCCGACGACGCGATCCACGCGCCCAACGAGAAGTTCGACCTGCGCCAGTTCTTCGGCGGGATCGAGACGATGACGTACCTCTACGACGAGCTGGCCGCCGCGCTCGCTCCGCGCGCGGCCGAGCCCGCGTGAGCTTCACCGAGCGCTTCAGCGACCGCGCCGGCGACTACGCCGCGGGCCGGCCGTCGTATCCCGCCGCGGTGCTCGACGTGCTCTTCGACGGCTTGGGCGATCCGGCGAGCGCCGTGGTCGTCGACCTCGGCGCGGGCACCGGCATCTCGGCGCGGCTGCTGGCCTCGCGCGGCGCGCGCGTGCTCGCGCTCGAGCCCAACCGGGCGATGCGCGAGGCGGCCGAGCCCGATCCGCGGGTCGAGTGGCTGGCCGCCGGCGCCGAGCGAACCGGCCTGGACGAAGCCTCGGTCGACCTGGTGACCGCGTTCCAGGCCTTCCACTGGTTCGACCACGACGAGGCGCTGCGCGAGATGGTGCGCATCCTGCGGCCCGGCGGCCGCGCGGCGGTGGTGTACAACGAGCGCGACGAGCACGATCCCTTCACCGCCGCCTACGGCGACCTGGTGCGCCGCTACCAGACCGACCAGACCGAGCGCCGGCGCGCCGACGGCCTGGCGGCGTTCGCGGCGTACCCGGCCTGGGTCGGCGGGGCCCGCCGCACCGAGTTCCCCAACCCGCACCAGCTCGACCGCGCGGGCGTGCTGGCCCGCGCGCGCAGCACGTCGTACCTGCCCAAGAGCGGTCCCGCCGCCGACGAGCTGGTCGCCGCGCTCGACGAGCTGGTCGCGCGGCACGGCCGCGGCGGCCGGGTGACGCTGGCGATGCGCACGATCGTCGTCGCGGGCGACGTCGGCTCCGGCTAGGTATGGACACGGCGCGGCAACCCGGCGATCATGCCGGTGAGGTGAAGTCCGTGAGTGACATGCTTATCGAACCACCGGCCCGAGTCGCCACCCGAAGCCGCCCCCGCGCCCGATCCGGAGGCCGAGGCGGGACCACGCATTCGGCCGATCACCGTCGCGGAGTACGACCGGATGGCGGAGGCCGGCATCCTCGGCCCGGACGAGCGCGTCGAGCTCGTCGACGGGCTGCTGATCGTGCCGCCGCCGCACGACCCGCCGCACTCGTCGACGATCCTGCGCATGCAAGTGCGCTTGACGAGCCGGTTCGGCGAGCGGGTCTTGATCAGCCAACAACTGCCGATCATCGTCTCCGCCCTCTCCGAGCCGGAACCGGACTTCGCCCTCCTGCGGTGGCGCGACGACTTCTACGCTTCCGAAACCGCGACGAACGCAGACGTCTTTGCGATCGTCGAAGTCTCGGACACGACGCTGCGCATGGACCGCGGCAGGAAACAAATCATCTACGCTCGAGCCGGGATTCCCGAGTACTGGATCGTCGACGTACGCGCCAAGCAGATCGAGATCTACCGCAACCCGCAAGGCGACGCGTACCCCGAGCCGCGCATCGCGAAGAAAGGCGAGACCGTCGCATTCGCGGCGTTTCCGGACGCCGTCTTCACCGTCGACGAGCTGCTCGGCTGAGCGCGCGCGGACCCGAAGCGATATGGACACGACGCGGCAACGCCGAGATCATGCCGGGGAGGTGAGATTCATGCGTGACATGCTCGCTCAAACGAAACGTCGCCGGCTCTCCGCCACCGAGTATCTGGAGCTCATCGGCCGGGAGATGCTCGGCCCGAGCGATCGGGTCGAGCTCATCGGCGGCGAGCTGATTCCCATGCCGCCGCAGAACCCGCCGCACGGGTCCACGATCGCCCGCTTCCTCGCGGCCTTCAGGCGCTTGCCCTCGAGTGTCTTGATCTGGTCGCAAATCACGTTCGTCGCGGGCGAAGACTTCGTGCCCGATCCCGATTTCGTGCTGCTGCGCCCGCGCGCCGACTTCTACGGCTCGCAGTTGCCGCGCGCGGCCGATGCCTTCGCCGTCGCCGAAGTCTCCAACACCACGCTTGCGCAGGACCGCGGCAAGAAGTTGCGCGGCTATGCGGCGGCTGGCATCGCCGAGTATTGGATCGCGAACGTGAAAGCGAAAGCGATCGAAGTCCGTCGCGAGCCGCACCCGGGTGGTTACGCGAGCAAGCACGTCGCGAAGAAGGGCGAGACCGCCGCCTTTCCGGACGTCGTCTTCACCGTCGAGGAACTGCTCGGATGAGCGCCGCGCCGACCGGGAGCGATACGGCCACTGCGCGGCAACGCCGCGTCATACCGGTGCGGTGAAATCCATGGGTGACGTGCTCACCGAAACACCGCTGGCGACCGAAAGCAGCCAGGCGCAATTCCTGCCGGCCGAGGTCGGACCGCGCATCCGGCCGATCACCGTCGCCGAATACAAGGCGATGGGCGAAGCAGGCATCTTCGAGCCAGGCGAGCGCGTCGAGCTCATCGACGGTCTGCTGATCGTGCCGCCCCCGATGGGAGACGCGCATTGGCATGCCGTCGCTCAGATGCAGCATCGCATCGCTTTGGCGCTGGGCGAGCGTGCACTCGTGACGTCGCAACTGCCGGCCATCGTCTCCGACGTCTCGGAGCCCGAGCCGGACGTCATGCTGGTTCGCGTCCGGGACGGCTTCTACGGTACCGGGGTTCCGCACGCACCCGACGTGCTGGCCGTGGTCGAGGTGTCCGACAGCTCGCTGTGCTTCGATCGCCGTGAGAAGCTCGGCATGTACGCGCGGGCCGGCATACCGGAGTATTGGATCGTGAACGTTCGCGCCAAGCAGATCGAAGTCTATCGCGAACCCGACGCGGGCCGCGGAAGCAAGCGCATCGCGAAGAAGGGCGACACCGTGGCGTTCGCCGCCTTTCCGGACGCCGTCTTTACCGTCGACGAGCTGCTCGGCTGAGCGCAGCGCCACCGCAGGATCCCGAAGCTGAGCCGGAATTAGAGATCTCGCCTATCACCGTCACGCAGAAGCCACGCTCCGGACCTGCTTAGCGTTCGCGAAAATTTTGCCTAGCGTGATCGTTGGATGCGACGACAAGTGCGTGGAAGCTCGTTCAACTGCAGAAACAGCACACGGCCCTACGTTGCAGCCTCAGCACTGGCCGTAATCGCATAGAATCCGGATTGCCCCAAGTTTTCGAGTCGCTCGATTGTTGCGGCAAATTGAATGCCAAAGTCCATTGCGGGTGAGATGATCGTGGAGGCACGCCGGCTAAGCTGTCCAAGCTCAATTCCATCGAAGATGAGCATAACGGCATTCCGGTCAACGAGTGTCTCGTAGTCTCGCTTGAGCCTGCATAAGAGGCCTGGGGTCAGAGTGCGAGCGATTGCTGAACCCTGGCCTCTCTGTGTCACAACGGTGAAGCGATAGGGAAACACTTCGTCATTGCGAATCCGCTCAACGAGCTCTTTGTCCGTTGCCAGAGCACGCAGATCATTGCTCAGGTCACGAAGCATAACGCCCTCGACATTAAATTGTTGCATCAATTCATCTATCGAAAGCTCTTGAAGCCAATTGCGAAAACTGGTTGACTGTGGACCTTCTAAGTGAGCATCAGCAAGCCTCTGAGCAAGCGATCTGCTTGTTATCCCGATCGCTAGGGCTTTACACGCAGAAGGAGATGCGACACCGTATTTGAGCATCAGTGGAAGCATTTGGACAAACTCTGAAGCTTCTTGTAGGGAGACCCCGGTTTCGTAAGAGGCTAAACTAAGCATCGCCGACGTATACCACGGAAGCAAGTAAACCAAGTGATGATCTACTATTTTTCGAGCTTGAGGAGCCGTCGTCTCAGCGGTTCGCTGCATTTCCTTAACTAATTCATGAGGCGCAGCACCGGCCATCCATGATATTGCCGCTGCTTGCCATGTCTCCAATGAGACACCAATGTCAGCGAATTCTCCCACATCAGCAAGTACAAGTCCAACGACATTCATCCAGATGTGCAATGATGATTCTTGAAGCAACGCAGCTAGATCGTCCAATGAGCGTAGCCGTCGAAGAATTTCACTGCAGACTTTTGGCGGCAGGCCGGTTGCCGAAAATGCCTCGCGTTCTAATAGTGATGGTGCTAGAGAAAAAATCGAGTGCATTGACTTATTGATTAGAGTGCGAAGAGGCTCGATGGACACTCTACGCTTCATCGCTTGACTATACCCAAGCGTTTTAGTTGTGGTCCGCCAAGCGAATTCTAGCGCGTCGGCTTCGGATTCCTCAAGCGCTAGAGTAATGAGCTCTGCGTCAAGGAGCTCTCCGAACTCATCTAGGTTGATTCGTTCCGAGATAGTCTGCGCCGCCGCTCGGTAGAGCGGACTCACTCCATCAGGATTCGTTTGCCAAGATCTGTAAAAGTGATCTGCCGAATCGATATCTTCTTGTTTAGCGCAAATGTGGATGATAAGGCCTTCAGATTCCTGCCCAGCCCTGCCAGCGCGGCCTGCTATATTCCAATAGTCTCGTGCAGGCATTGGAACGCTACGCTCATTTTCAAATCGAACAGCGCTGTGCATAATCACGGTGCGAACTGGCAAGTTGACACCTTGAGCAAGTGTACTGGTGCAGATGATAATATTGTAGAGATTATCACGAGCATCACGCTCTACTGCCTCTCGCAGCGCTTCTGGAAGTTGTCCATGATGAATCGCAACGCCATGCGAATACGTCTCTCTAAGGCTATCCTCACTTAGCCATTCGTTGGCAATTTGAGCAGCTCGTCGCATGCGAGTGTCCGTAGTCCACCATGCGGGCGCAAGCGAAGGGTCAACTTGAATAATATCAAGTATGGCTCGCGCTATGGAATGCGTCCAATCTGGTTGCGAAGTGTAGATCAAAACAGGACCTAATGCGCTGAAACGAAGTGCTGCGAGTGCTGCCATATCAGCCTTGTCTTTGGGCAATACACGTCGGTTGCGACGTTGCGTCGACTCTTTAATGTACTCCACGGTGCGACGATGAAAGAGTTCGGTTGAGTCCGGCTCTTGTAGCGAAGCGGATATGGGGGCCTTCCTGTATTCAAGAAAGGCGTCCTCCCCGAGCCAATTTAGTACTGCAAACGTCTGCCGAGAAGGGCGCCAACTTCCGCCGACTGTATTATACTTGTGCCCTTCTTTCGAGCTTGCTAGCCATGTTGCTAATTCCGCAGCAAAATTATCACTTAGCATTGCTGATACTGACAGAAATTTCGCATTCGGAAGCTCTTGGCGTATGCGTGTCATCATGAAGTCTAGCTTCAGGCCACGACGAGGTTCTTCAATCAAATGAATTTCGTCGCAGATTACCAGTCCAACATCGCTTAGACTGTCGGGACTGGACCGCAGAACCTGATCAAGGCGCTCCGGAGTCATGACAATTAGATCACCCGCGCTCACCATTTCTTCTTGCAGCGGATCCAACTCGAACGCACCTAATGCGTTTGTAACTGAAAAGCCCAAGTCGCTGAACAAACGCTTGAAGTTAGATGTAAGTTCGCTGCCTAGTGAGCGATATGGAGCGATATATATAGCGCGAAGGTTCTTGCTGAGCGTCGAAACGATCGCAAGTTCAGTGATTTTAGTTTTTCCACTACTTGTGGGTAGGTGTAGAGTTAGAGATAATGTGACATCATCGACTAGTCCATTTTGGATTGCTTTAATCTGCGGGGGCCATAGCTCAACAGCACTGTGTCCTGCAAGTATGTCGGAGCTGCTTCCCCGAGCGGCGAGAAACACATATCTGCGACGAATATTGTCGCCCTCGAGCCACTCCGAAAGAAGTGACCACATGGTTCTTTCTGGCAAACGATGCGATAGAATCAATAGTGCAGTCAAGAAGTTTGCTTGCAGATAATCGCCTTCAGCCGTAAGCTGGCCTAGTGCGATATTTAGACGGCGTTGCGCTTTCTGCAGTATGTCGAGATGTCCCGTGAAGAGATACGTTGTCAGATCGTCGAGTGCGAGCAATATTATCGCTGTATCGGCGCTTACAAGATCGCGCTCAGCGCTGAGAACCGTCTCGATGTTGCGCCTAAGAAGTACGAGCTGTCTTTTTAGAAACAGTCGCACGGCTTCCATTGCTTTATCAGGGACGATGCGGCTTGATCGCAGCGCTGCTACGGCATTGGCTTGATAGCCAGCGAGCTCGTATGCTATGGCTGCTGAAAGGCTCGCAATTTGAAACTGCTGCTGGTCATCCGTAGTAAAGCCAGCCGCCTCCCAGAATTGTCCCAAGAGATCTTCCGCATCTGCGCCCAACATCTGTGGGATTTCTCGTGCCGCAATGTCAATCGCTGCTGCGTTACGAAGCATGCGGGGAAGTGAATATGACATCTCTGCTGGTAGAGGAATGCCGAGTTGTCTTGAAAGACTCCATGACCGGAGGTGCGCAAGCTCTCTTCGCCATCCAGCAAGAAGATCTATATCCTCGGGCACCTAATCCTCTCCTTCGAGCTCGTCGACGGCTGCATCGGCAAAACAGTACGAAATTAGCGATCTTAAGTCACTGTAGCAAAGTACCGTCAGATCTAAGGGTGAAAGAAGCGGGTCGGATGTTGAGAGATTTGTATAGATATCCGCGGACTCCGATAGTGCCCCTGGCTCGTAGAATTCTGCGGGCAGATGTAGAGTGATCCGGAAATGATCAAGATCAGCTCTCCTACTACGAAGATAAGCTAGGTGCGCCGATGCTAATTCATGATTCGTCGCGTTAAGTTGATCTCTCGTGAAGACATGCATAGCGGCAATGTCAAAGCGATATGATTTGTAAAGCTGACTATGGGCTTGGACTGCAAGGTGGTCAGCTTGTGCTAACCGCATCTTTGATTCCACGTAAACTGCGTGGTCGATAGTAATTGGATTTTGTGTAACTTTATAACCTATCACGTCTATTCCAGGGAGTGTCTGCTCCGCTGAAAGTTTGTGCCGCAGTTTTGGGACTGGAACGACGTAGCCATGTTCCAGCAAATCATGCGCAGCAATTGCTTCGCCGAAATCACCCTTCCGAACCTTATCTCGCTTCGTTTGCAAGGAACTCAAGTCCCCAAAACGGGTGTCCCTTAGCTCATTCATCAGCTCTGAATTAGTAATAGTATGGTGCCGCATTGTGCGGTAAAGCAAGCTTAGCGCTGGTAGGTTCGGCGTATCGTCCTTGACCCGATACTCTCGCAAGCCGACTGCCCCCGTTACAGGGTGAATGATCAGTTCAGAGGTTCCTAGAAGCGTTGCCAAGACCAGCTACTTCACTTCCATGACGAGGGTATGATGCCTGGTATTCAAGAGACTTTGTGAAACTCCGGCTCGGGATCGACGTCGGCGGCACGTTCACCGACGTCGTCGCGGTCGACGCGAGCAGCCGCGCGATGGTGGCGTCGGTCAAGGTGCCGACCTCGCACGACCACCCCGACGGGGTCGCGGCCGGGATCGTCGCGGGGCTGGAGCGGCTGCTGGGCGAGCACGCGATCGACCCGGCCTCGATCGCGTTCATCGCCCACTCCACGACGCAGGCCACCAACGCGCTGCTCGAGGGCGACGTGGCGCGGGTCGGCGTGGTCACGCTGGGCGGGCCGGTCGGGCGGGCGTTCGCGCGCTTCGCGCCGTTCGCGCTGGCCGAGGGCATCCGCTTCGCGCCGGAGTGGTTCGACGGCCGCGACGCGGGCGTGCTCGACGCGCTCGGCGCGGCGGGGGTCGAGGCGGTGGCGGTCAGCGAGGCGTTCGCGGTCGACCGGCCGGCGCGCGAGGCGGCGCTGGTCGCCGCGGCGCGCGCGCGCGGCCTGGCGGCGACCAGCGGGGCCGAGGTCTCGGCCCAGTACGGGCTGCGCGCGCGCACCCGCACCGCGGCGCTCAACGCCGCGATCCTGCCGCGCATGCTGCGCACCTCGCGGCTCACCGCGCGCGCGGTCGCCGACGCGCGCATCCCCGCGCCGCTGATGATCATGCGCAGCGACGGCGGCGTGATGGACGTCGCCGAGGTCGAGCGGCGCCCGATCCTGACCATGCTCTCCGGGCCGGCGGCGGGGATCGCGGGCGCGCTCTTCCACGAGAACGTCACCGACGGCATCTTCGTCGAGGTCGGCGGCACCAGCGCCGACTGCTCCGCGATCGTGCGCGGCCGGCCGCAGATGCGGCCGGCCCGGATCGGCGGCCACCGCACCCTGCTGCGCACGCTCGACGTGCGCACGATCGCGGTCGCGGGCGGCTCGCTGGCCCGCCTCGCCGGCGGCCGGGTGGTCGACGTCGGGCCGCGCTCGGCCCACATCGCCGGCTACCGCTACGCCTCGTTCACCGACCCGGCCGCGGTCGCCGGCGCGCGGGCCGACCTGGCCGACGGCTTCGTCGCGCTGCGCGCGGCCGACGGCACCCGGATCGCGCTCACCCCGACCTGCGCCGCCAACGCGCTGGGCGCGGTGCCGAGCGACGCGTTCGCGCGCGGCGACGGCGACGCCGCGCGCGCCGCGTGCCGGATCGCGGGCGCCGCGCTGGGGGTGGACGCCGACGCGCTCGCGCGGGCGATCCTCGACCGCGCGACCGAACGGCTGCGCGCCACGCTCGACGAGCTGATCGCCGACTACGGGCTGGACCGCGCGACGACGGTGCTGGTCGGCGGCGGGGGCGGCGCGGCGGCGCTCGTGCCGTACGCCGCGAAAAAGCTCGGCTTCGCCCACCGCATCGCGCGCGACGCGCAGGTGATCTCGCCGCTGGGCGTGGCGCTGGCGCTCGTGCGCGACGTGGTCGAGCGCACGATCGTCGACCCGACCCCGGGCGACCTGGCGCGGATCCGGCGCGAGGCGGTCGACGCCGCGGTCGCCGCGGGCGCCGCGCCCGACCGGGTCGAGGTGGTGGTCGAGGTCGACACCGCGCGCAACCGCGTGCGCGCGACCGCTTCGGGCGCGACCGCGCTGGTCGAGGGGGCGCAGGGCGGCGGCGCGGTCGACGAGGGGACCCGGCTGGCAGCCGCGGCAGCGCACCTGCATCCGGCAGCCGGCAGCCGGCGCCGCGGCGCGGACGGCGCGCGCGCCGGCGAGGTGCGCCTGGTCGCGCGCACGAGCGCGCTGGCCGTGTTCGCGTCGGCCGGCGAGAGCGCGGTCGTCGACGAGCGCGGCGTGGTGCGGCTGGTGCTGCCCGGCGCGCACGCGGTCGGCGTGCGGGCGGGCGACGTCGCGGCGGCGCTGCCGCGGCTGATCGACGAGCACACCGCGTTCGGCGACGTCGGCCGCGCGCTGCCCGACGTGTTCGTGCTGCGCGGCTCTCGCATCGGCGAGTTCGCGGGCATGGGCGAAGCGGGGCAGATCGTCGGCCTGGCGCAGGACGAGCTGGCCGGGGTCGACCCGGCCGAGCCGGTCGTGATCGTCGGCGTGCCCAAGCGGGCCTGACCGGGTATCAGCCCGGCATGAAGAACGAGACCGTCATCGGCGGGATCACCGTCGGCGGGCAGCCGTCCGCGGACGAGCTGCGCTCGGGCCGCTTCCGAACCGTCGTCAACGTCCGCCTCGACGACGAGGCGGGCAACGACACCGGCGCCGTGCTCGCCGGCACGGGCGTCGCGTACGCCTCGGTGCCGTACACCTCCGACACCGTCACCGCCGCCGACATCGAGCGCGTCCGCGCAGCGGTCGACGCCGCGGAGGGCCCCGTCCTGATCCATTGAGCCGGCGGGACCCGGGCTGCGGTCGCAGCCTCCATCCTGCGCTCGGAAGCGGACGGCACCGGCGCTCGGGGTGCGATCGAGAAGGCGACCGGCGCCGGCTTCGAGGTAGTCGGCACCGCCTACGAGACGTTCATCGAACGCTATTTCGCGCGGTGAGCAGGCGCGCGACCGCCGCGCAGGCCGCGCTGCCGGCGTCCTGCCCGGCCGGGTCGAGCGTGTAGCACGCGACCGCGATCGGCGCCGCGCCGCCGGGCGGGTAGAGCAGGCCGACGTCGTTGGCCGCGTTGTGGTACGTGCCGGTCTTGTCGGCGACGTGCCAGCCGGGCGCGGCGCCGGCCCGCAGCCGCGCGTCGCCCGTCGTCGTCGCGCGCATCCAGCCCAGCAGCCGCGCCGTCGACGCGGGCGACAGCGGCGAGCGGCGGACCAGGCGCGCGACGAGCTCGGCCATCGCCGCCGGCGTGCCGGTGTCGCGTGGGTCGGCCGGCGACGCGCTGTTCGGCAGTTGCCGCTCGAAGCGGTCGGCGCGCACGCCGCGCACGCCGAGCGAACGCAGGTACGCGGTCACCGCGGCCGGGCCGCCGACCAGCCGCGCGAGCACGTCGGCGCCGGTGTTGTCGCTCCGGCTGATGGTCAGCGCGCAGATCGTGTCCAGCGGCAGCGTGCCGCCGTGCGGAAAGCGCGCCGCGATCGGGCTGTAGGGCGGCTCGAGTTGTGCCGCGGCGATCCGCACCGGCTGGCCGAGCGATGCGTGGCCGGCGTCGACCCGGGCCAGCACCGCCATCACCAGCGGCAGCTTCCACGTGCTGGCGAGCGGGAACCGTTCGCCGGCGCGGTGCGCGAAGCGCCGGCCGGTTCGCAGGTCGATCGCGGCGACCCCGAGCCGTCCGCCGGTCCGGCGCTCGAGCGCGGCGAACGGGTCGCCACCCGCCGCGGCGGGGGCCGCCAGCGCGGCGAGGGCGGCTTGGAGAAACGTGGTTCGGCTGAGCATCGCGGGGTACCGGGTCTCCATGGACGGATCGCAATTCCCTGCCGACCCGGTGACCGACCTCGACGGCTACGCGCTCTCGCACGCGCCGTTCGTGACGCCGAAGGTCGCGATTGCGAGCTGGTTCCCGACGCTGGGCGCGTTCCTGGCGGCGTACGACGCGAACGCCCGCTACGCGATCGTGGTCGACGGCGACCCGGCCTCGTACCTCGCGCACGACGTGCGGCTGGGCACCGAGACCAACGACCCCGAGCACCCGCTGCTCGACGAGCCGCCGCCGGGCACCCTCGACGCGCGGTTGGACTTCCTCACCGACGACGGCGCCGAGGAGGGCGTCGACGTGCTGGACGTGCGCGCGATCGGCCTGGTGGCCGAGACCGACGCCTAGCCCCTCGATGCGCGAGTACGACGTCCTGGTCGTCGGCGGCGGCAACGCGGGCTGCGTCGCCGCGATCGCGGCGGCGCGCTGCGGCGCGCGCACGCTGCTGGTCGAGCGGTACGGCTTCCTGGGCGGGACGGCGACCGCGTCGATGGTCGGGCCCTGGATGACCTTCCACTCCGGCGCGGACCGCATCGTGGGCGGGATCGCGCAGGAGATCGTCGAGCGGCTCGTGCAGCGCGGCGGCTCGCCCGGCCACATCCACGACGCCTCCGACTACGTCCCGACCATCACCCCGTTCGACCCCGAGATCCACAAGGCGCTGCTGTTCGAGCTGACCCGCGAGAGCGGGGTCGAGCTGCTGCTGCACGCGCTCTTCCTCGACGCGCTGGCGGCGAGCGGGCGGGTCGCCGGAGCGGGCTTCGCGACCGTCGGCGGGCTGCGCCAGGTCGCCGCGCGGCGCACGATCGACGCGACCGCCGACGCCTACGTCGCGGCCAGCGCGGGCGTGCCGACCCAGCAGGGCGACGAGCGGGGCCGGGTCCAGCCGGCCAGCCTGATGTTCCGCCTCAGCCACGTCGACCTCGACCTGCTGGCGGCGTACCTGCGCCACAACCCCGAGCAGATGCGCACCTCGCTCAAGGCCCACGAGCGCAGTGCCGAGTCGCTCAGCGCGGTCGCCGGCCTCTACGAGCTGTGGGACGCGGCCCGCGCGCGCGGCGACGTGACCGTGCCGCGCGAGCTGGTCTCGCTGTTCGCGACCCCGTACGCCGACGAGGTGACGGTCAACATGACCCGGGTCGTCGACGTCGACCCGCTCGACCCCGACGACCTGACCCGGGCCGAGGTCGAGGCCCGCGCGCAGGTCATGCAGCTGGTCGATTTCTTCAAGCGCGACGTGCCCGGCTTCGCCAACGCCCGGCTGGCGGCCACGGCGACCCAGATCGGCATCCGCGAGTCGCGCCGGATCGTGGGCGCGTACACGCTGACCGCCGCCGACGTGCTGGCCGGCCGGCAGTTCGGCGACGCGGTCGCCCGCAGCGCCTACCCGATCGACATCCACAACCCGCGCGGCAGCGGCACGACCACCCACCGCCTGCCGCCCGGCGCGTCGTACGAGATCCCCTACCGCTGCCTGGTGCCGCAGGGCGTCGACGACCTGCTGGTCGCCGGCCGCTGCATCTCGACCACCCACGAGGCGCTCGCCTCGACCCGCTTGACCCCGACCGTGATGACGCTGGGCCAGGCCGCCGGGACCGCGGCGGCGCTCTCGCTCCAGGCCGGGGTCGGCCCGCGCGCGCTCGACCCGGCGGTGCTGCGGGCGCGGCTGATCCGCGACGGCGTCGACCTGCGCCGAGCCGAGCCTGCCCGTGCCTGACGTGCGCGCCCTGGCCGCGCGCTACGGCGTGCGCATCGAGCTCGCCGACCTGGGCGGCTGGGGCTCGGCCACGCTGGTCGCCGAGTACGATCCCGCCGGGCCGGTGATCCGGGTCAACGAGCAGGCGCTGCCGCACGGCTCGTCGTGCCTGGTGCGCGAGCACCTCGAGCGGGCGATCGCCCACGAGCTCTACCACCACCGCGAGGCGATCGGCGAGGTGCCGCGCCTGGGGACCCGGGCCGAGCGCGAGCGCGCCGCCGACGCCTTCGCGGCGGCGCTGGCGGGCCCGCCCTAGTGCGCTACGTGGCCGGGATCGACGGCGGGCAGTCGTCGACGGCGGCCGTCATCGTCGACGAGCGGGGGAGGGTGGTCGCCCGCGGCGGCGCCGGGCCGGCCGCGCACGTCGACGAGCCGCCCGGCTCGACCAGGTTCGCCGACGCCTGCGCTTGCGCGCTGGCCCGCGCCCTCGACGCGGCCGGGCTGGCGCGCGACACCTCGTTCGAGGCCGTGCACGTCGGGCTCTCGGGCTGGGACGAGCGCTTCGACGGGGCCCGGCCGGCCTTCGCCGCCCGCACCGTGCGGGTGCAGCACGACGCGCCGGTCGCGCTGGCCGGCGCGGTCCAGACCCGGCCGGCGGTGGTGGTGATCGCCGGCACCGGCTCGGTGGCGTACGGCGAGGACGGCCACGGCCTGGCGGTCCGGGTCGGCGGCTGGGGCTTCCTGTTCGGCGACGCGGGGAGCGGGTTCGCGGTCGCCCGCGACGCGCTCGCCCACGCCATGGCCCAGGACGACCGCGGCGTGCGCAGCCCGCTGGGCGACGCGGCGCTGGCCTACTTCGACCGCCGCACGCTGCGCGAGGTCGGCAGTGCCGCGATCCTGGGCCGCATCCCGCGCGGCGAGCTGGCCTCGTTCGCGCGGGTCGTCCACGACGCCGCTCGGCTGGGCGATCCCGACGCGGCCGCGATCGTCGCCGAGGCGGCCTCGGCGCTGGCCGCGCTGGCGGCGCTGGCGATCGCCCGGCTCGCGCTGGGCGACGCCCCGGTGCCCGTCGCCTTGGCCGGCGGCGCGTTCGCCAACGACGCCTTCGTGGCCCGGACGCGCGAGCGGCTCGGGGTGCTGGTGCCGGGCGCGCAGGCGGTCCGGGCGCGCTACGACCCGGCGACCGGGGCGGCGCTGCTGGCCTTCGCCGACGCCGGCCTGCCGGTTCCCGAGCGGATCAGCCGAATGACGGGCTCGCCCGGCGCGGCGGAGGCGGCGCTGCTCGACCGGCTGCGCGGCCGGCTGATCGTCTCGGTCCAGGCCGAGGCGGGCTCGCCGCTCGGCGCGCCGGAGGCGATCGCGCTGCTGGGCCGGGTCGCGGTCGCCAACGGCGCCGCCGCCCTGCGGGCCGAAGGCGGGGCCCGGATCGGCGCGCTGCGGCGGGCGGTCGGCGTGCCGATCGTCGGCATCGTGAAGCGCCGCTACGCCGGCTACGAGCCGTACATCACGGCCTCGCTGCGCGAGGTGGCCGAGGTGACGGCCGCCGGGGCCGAGATCGTCGCCTTCGACGCGACCGCGCGGGCCCGGCCGGGCGGGCTCGACGTCGCCGGGCTGGTCGCCGCGATCCGCGCCCGCGGGGCGCTGCCGATGGCCGACTGCGCCGACCCGGCCGACGTGCGCCGGGCCGCCGCGGCCGGGGCGGCGCTGGTCGCCACCACGCTCTGCGGCTACACCGAGCCGACCCGCGGCACCGCGCTGCCGGCGCTCGGCCTGGTGCGGGCCTGCGCGGCGAGCGGCGCGTTCGCGGTCTGCGAGGGCGGCGTCGCCGCGCCGGCCGACCTGCGCGCGGCGTTCGCGGCCGGCGCGCAGGCGGTCGTGGTCGGCACCGCGATCACCAACGTCGACGTGCTCTGCCGGCGCTTCGCCGCCGCGACCCCCGCCGCACCCGCCTGACCCGCGCTCGGGCTAGGGGGAGAGGAACCGACGTGCCGGTTCCGGTCGGTGGGTAGCAGGTTGTCGAGCGCCGCCGCACCCGAGAGAAGTCCGCGCACGGCGTTCACGACTTCCTCATAGTAGGAAGTCGTCACGTCCCCCGGCGGAGAAGCCGTGGGGCACGCGGGCTCAGCGGAGAGGATCAGTTGGCACAGCAGGTCGTCAAACCGAAGACCAATCTCGGGCCGGGCTTTTGGCCCGTCACGGCGGTCATCGTGGTCGTCTCGGCGATCATGGTCTACCTGGTCGAGACCAGCCCGCTGCCGATCGGCTTGGTCCAGGCCGGCCAGCCGGCCGACTCGATCGACGCGCTCTTCCGCTTCCTGGGCGCGGTCGCCGCGGTCATCTTCAACATCGTCACGATCTACACGATCTATTTCGCGATCGTGTTCCGGATGCCCAAGGACGCGGCCCCGAACACGATCGGGGTCCAGATCCACGACGCCCCGGTGCTCGAGTTCTGGTGGACGGCGATCCCCACGATCCTGGTCGTGATCCTGGCGATCTTCTCGACCAAGATCTGGTACGACTTGCAGAACACGCAGGGCGACGTGCTGACGGTCGAGGCGATCGGCTACCAGTTCGGGTTCCAGTTCCGCTACCCCAAGCTCGCGCAGCCGGTCGTCGGCGAGCTGCACCTGCCGGTCAACACGCCGACCACGATCCACGTCTCGTCGCGCGACGTGCTGCACGGCTTCTGGATCCCCGAGTTCCGGATGAAGGCGGACATGGTCCCCGGCTTGATCAACACCGTCCGGATCACGCCGACGGTGCCGGGCACCTACCGGATCGTCTGCAGCGAGTTCTGCGGCGTCGCGCACGGCGCGATGAAGGGCAGCGTGGTCGTGCAGAGCCAGCAGGACTTCGCCAAGTGGTTCGCCCAGCAAGGCGGCCAGCAGGCCAGCGGCGGGGGCGGCAGCGGGACCGCCAGCGGCGCGGCCATCGCGCTCGACCAGGGCAAGGCCGACGCCGGCCAGACGCTGTTCGGCCAGAAGTGCAGCACCTGCCACTCGACCGGGCCGTTCACGCAGAAGATCGTGGGCCCGGGCCTGGGCAAGATCTTCAGCGATCCCGCCCATCCCAAGCTGGTCAACAACACCGACCCGACGCCCGCCGACGTCGCCGCGATCTTGAAGAGCGGGTACCAGGGCGACATCGGCGTGATGCCGAGCGCGCAGGTCAACCAGCTCTCGAACGCCGACATCGCGAACCTCACGGCGTACCTCGTCAGCCTCTCGAAGAAGTAACGGAGACAAGCGAACCATGGCGACTGCCGCTCCTGGGGTCCAGACCCGGCCGTACCACGCGGTCCTCGACCAGATCCACCCCGCGCCGACGAGCTTCATCCGCAAGTACATCTTCTCGCTGGACGCCAAGGTCATCGGCATCCAGTACATGATCACGGCGGGCTTGTTCTTCGTGATCGCCGGCCTGCTCGCCGAGATCATCCGGGCCCAGCTCATGTCGCCGACCGGTGCGGTCGTCAGCCCGGCGACCTACAACCAGGTCTACTCGATGCACGGCTCGGCGATGGTCTGGATGGTCGTGATCCCGATGCTGACCGGCGCGTTCGGCAACTTCGTGATGCCGCTCCAGATCGGCGCCCGCGACGTCGCCTTCCCGTGGCTGAACCTGGTCTCGTTCTGGATCTTCCCGGTCGCCGGGGTCGTGCTGTTCAGCTCGTTCCTGGTCGGCGCGCCGGACGCGGGCTGGACCGAGTACCCGCCGATCTCGCTGCAGGGCCCGCCCGGCACGACGATGTGGTGCGTGGCGATCTTCCTGGTCGGGATCAGCTCGACCCTGACCGGCATCAACTTCCTGGTCACCATCCTCAAGATGCGCGCGCCCGGGATGACCTTCACCCGGATGCCGCTGTTCGTGTGGGCGCAGCTCGCGACCGCGCCGATGCTGCTGATCGCGACCACCGCGCTCAACGGCGCGCTCGGCGCGCTGTTCCTCGAGCGCACCTTCGGCATCCCGTTCTACTCGCCGGCCCACGGTGGCTCGCCGATCCTCTGGCAGCACATGTTCTGGTTCTACTCGCACCCGGCGGTCTACATCATGATCCTGCCGGCGTTCGGGTTCATCTCGGAGATCCTGCCGACGTTCTCGCGCAAGCCGATCTTCGGCTACAAGATGATCGCCTTCAGCACGGTCATGATCGCGCTGCTGAGCTTCTCGGTCTGGGCCCACCACATGTTCACCTCGGGCATGGTGCCGTGGCTGCAGCTCCCGTTCATGATCATCACCATGCTGATCGCGATCCCGACCGGGATCAAGATCTTCTCGTGGATGGCCACGCTGTGGGGCGGCGCGATCCGCTGGACCACCGCGATGCTCTTCGCGACCGGCTTCCTGATCACGTTCACCTGCGGCGGGCTGACCGGGTTCTTCCTGGCCGCCGTCCCGGCCGACTACCACGAGCACGGCACCTACTTCGTGGTCGCCCACTTCCACTACGTGCTCTACGGCGGTTCGATCCTGGGCCTGTTCGGGGCGTTCTACTACTGGTTCCCCAAGATGAGCGGCCGGATGCTGAACGAGACGCTGGGCAAGTGGCACTTCTGGCTGACCTTCATCGCGTTCAACGGCACGTTCATGCCGATGCACTGGCTGGGTCTGCTCGGCATGCCGCGCCGGGTCGCGGTCTACGACCCGCAGTTCCAGTTCTGGAACCAGTTCGCGTCGATCTGCTCGTTCGTGCTGGCCGGCTCGATGCTGCTGTTCTTCTACAACATGTTCGTCAGCTTGCGGCGCGGCCAGAAGTCCGGTCCCAACCCCTGGGGCGCGCGAACGCTCGAGTGGATGATCAGCTCGCCGGCGCCGTACTACAACTTCAAGAAGATCCCCGCGGTGCTCGCGGCCCCGTACGACTTCGGCAACCCGCTGCCGTACATCGGCCTCGAAGCGGCCGAGGGGGCCGAGGCGGCGACCCCGATGGCCCACCACCCGGTCCCCACTCACTAGGAGAGAAGGCACAGCATGGCGGTCGCTGCCGCGCACGCGCACGGGCACGGCGACGAGCACGGGCACGGGAACGACGACATCATCTACCGCGAGACGCGCGACATGCGTCTGCTGGGGTTCGTCCTGTTCCTGTGCTCGGACGTCGTCCTGTTCTCGGCGTTCATCTTCGCTTACGTCTACCTGCGCACGACCGTCTCACCGACCTGGCCGCCGATCATGGACGGCAAGCAGCTGCCGCGGCTCGACGTCGCATTCGCGGCGGTGAACTCGGTCGTGCTGTTCGGCTCCGGCGTCACCATGCACTTCGCGCTGGAGAACTGGAAGCACGGCACGCGGCGGCTCTTCAACCTCTTCATGGGGCTGACGATCTTGCTGGGCATCGGCTTCCTGCTCGGCCAGGCCTACGAGTACGCGCACGCTCAGATCGGCGGCTGGTCCGGCTCGGTCTTCGGCGCGTCGTTCTTCACCCTGACCGGAATGCACGGCTTCCACGTCTTCGTCGGCGTGTGCTTCCTGATCATTCTCTGGTTCCAGACCCGCGGTACCATCTACGACCAGGACCGCTACTTCGGCCTGACCGCCGGCACGCTGTACTGGCACTTCGTCGACGTGATCTGGGTCGCACTGTTCTTCCTGTTTTATTTATGGTGAACGAGGCTATGGTGATGGAGCGAGCGCAGCAGCATCGAGCCGGGCCGAAATGTACCTTGCGAGCTCGGCCCGGGGGCCCCACGCTCCGCGTGGGGGGCTCGGAGCCTAGGGCGGAGAGCCGTTAAAATGGAAGCATTGGCCGGGCCCGAGAAGATCATCGCGATCGTCGGCGCGCTGATCGTCGGATACTTCGCACTGGTGTCGCTCAGGGGCGAGTGGAAGAAGACCGGGCTCGACGACCAGGTCACCAAACTGCTGCTCGGGCTGATGGCCCTGGGCTGCGTGCTGGTCCTGCTCGCGGCGACCGGCGTGTTGCCACGAGTCGGCGGAGGAGCAGCATGATGAAGAGCGCGCAGCCCGGAGCGGAGCGCCGTTAGATGTACGATCCCAAGGATTCGCGCGGGGTGCCCATCTCGACCGGGATTCCGGCGATCGTCACCTGGACCGGGATCGCCGGCATCATCCTGATCTTCGTCATCGCGGGGATGGTGCTGGGCACGGCGGGCTACGGCCACGTCTGGCCGGCCGCGAACTCGCTGAACATCAAGCTCGGCTAGACGATCTCTTCCTTGCGGCCGTGGATCCCGACGCCGAAGGTCGGGATCCGTGCCGGCAGCACGCCGGTGCGCCGGCCGTCGACGGCGTGGACGCCGCCGTACTCGCTGAACTCGCACAGTGCGGGGCGCGTCCCGTTCGGCAGCTCGATCTCGCCCAGCGTCGGCCACTCGCAGGCCACCCGCCCGTCGTCGGTGAGCACGGCGACGTAGCCGTTGGAGTCGGTCTCGGAGCGCCCGTCGCGCCCGCGGTAGCGCAGGTAACCGTCGACCACGTAGATCGGTCGTAGCGTATGGACCAGGGCACGAGTCGGTGCCAGCATGACGGCCAGCGCCCAGACGGCGCAAGCCACGACTCCCAACCCGAACACCGGGGCGATGATGATGATGTCCGAGTTGACCCAGCGCGGCGAGAGCCGCGGCGCGGCGAAGACGCCGAGCGTGATGACCGTGAAGACGATGCCGCACAGCACCGGCTCGACCGCGATGGTCAGCCGCCCGAAGAACCCCGTCAGCACGACCCGGCGCTCGGCGCGCGTCCACGGCCGGCGGATCAGCGTCTTCATGCGCTCGTCGGGGCTGAGCCGGCTCGGCCGAACGCCGTGGATGATTCTGGTCGTCTCGATCATGCTGCTCTTCCCCGGCTATGCGAGCGCTGCGCAGCGCCTCCACGGCGTGGTCCTCGCCGTGACGCCGAAGACCGGTGAGGCGATCGTTCGCCACGACGCCTTCGGTTCGATGCCGGCGATGACGATGCCGTTCCGGATCGTTCCCCGCGGCCGGGCCGCGCAACTGCTGCCGGGCGCCGAAATCGACGCCGAGGTCGACACCCGCACGGAGCCCTGGACGCTCTCGCACGTAACCAGCACGAGCGCCCAGCCCCTGACCTCCGATACGAGCCCGCTGCGGCGGGTCGCGCCGGTGAAGATCGGCGACGTCGTTCCCGACCTGCCGTTCGTCGACCAGAACGGGGCCCCGTTCCGGTTCGCCCAGCTGCGCGGCCAGGACGTCGTCCTCGCGTTCATCTACACGCGCTGCCAGGACGCGCGCATGTGCCCGCTCATCAGCGCGAAGTTCGGCCAGCTCCAGGCGGCGCTCGGCAAGCGCAAGGTCCACCTGGTCGAGGTCACGCTCGACCCGACCTACGACCGGCCCGACGTGCTGCGCCGCTACGCGACGACCTTCGGGGCCGACCCCAAGCGCTGGAGCCTGGTCGTGGGCGACGCCGACCCGACCTTGGACTTCGCGGCCCGGTTCGGCATCGGCGCGTTCCCCGACCCCAGCGTCGGGATCATCCACAGCGAGAACACGGTCCTGATCGGACCCGACGGCCGGGTCCGCCAGTTCGTCACCGAGACGTCGTGGCTGCCGAGCGAGCTGCTCGCCTCGATCGACGCCGAGCACGGGCGCGGCGCGAGCCCGATCGCGCGCCTCTCGCTCTGGCTCTCGAGTGCGGCGGTCGCCGTGTGCGGCAACGGCGTGGCCGGCTTCAGCGGCCTGAGCGACCTGGTCGCCGTGCTGGCGATCTTCGCCGCGTTCGGCTACCTGGTCTACCGGCTCGCCCGCAGCCTCTTCAAGGCCGCGACGTAGCACGGCGCTCGCGCGGCGAGCGAGGACTGTACCACCGGCGAGGCGGGTAAGGGGGCGGCAAACACTTCTGGGCTCCGGGAGGGGAAGCAGCTCGAGATGGAACGCAACAGCAGTACCGGCGGCAACAATGCCAGCATCGTCGCGGTGGTGATCATCGCGGTGATCGTGATCATCGGCCTGTTCGTCTGGCAGCCGTGGAACTCGCGCTCGACCACGACGACGAACGGCACGACCACCACCGGCACGACCGGCGGCGGCGGGACGACCGCCGGCGGCGCGACGGGCGGCGGTCCGGCGGGAGCCGGAGCCGGTACGAGCGGCGGCTCCTCGACCACCAGCGGGTCCTCGGGCGGCGGCGGTACGAAACCGTAGGATTCGGCGGCCTGCGGCCGAGCCGCCTAGTGCGTCGCGGCCGATGCCGCGGCGCGCTCGGCGTCGCGTGAGGCGAGCGCCCAGGTGAGCGCGGCCGCCGCGACGGCGACGGCGGTGAAGACCAAGTACGCGACGCGGTAGCCGCTGACCGGATCGCCGTGCGAGCTGGCGACCCCGCCGCCGAGCGACCCGCCGACGATCTGGCCGATGATCAGGAACACCGAGAGGATCCCGACCGCGCCGGCGCGCTGCTCCGCGCTCACCCGGCTGGTGACGATGTAGCGCGTCGGCGCGCCCAGCAGCGCGCCGAAGCCGACGCCCGCGACCAGCATCGCCAGCAGCGCCAGCCCCAAGCTGCCGAAGCCCAGCGCGAAGACCGCCAGCCCGATCGCGGTCAGGACCGAGCCGACCGCGAGCACGGCCCGGCTGCCGATCGCGTCGAGCGCGCGGCCCGCGAGCGGAATCACCGCCACGAAGCAGAACGCGCCGACCGCCGCCACGCCGCCCGCGGCGGCGTACGAGAGGTGCTCGGCCGCGACCAGCGTGGCGGGGATGAAGAACAGCGCGCCCTCGAGCATGCCGATCAGCACCTCGAGCGCGTACGTGACGACGATCTGGCGGTCGCGGAAGAGGGCCGGCGCGATCACCGGCTGGACCGCGCGCCGCTCGGCCGCGACGAACAGCCCGAACGCGGCGGCGGCGACCGCGACCAGCGCCCACGCCAGCCCGGGCCGCACGACCCCGCCGAACGCGTAGAGCCGGGTCAAGAGGCACATCGTCGCCAGCAGGCCGGTCGCCAGCGTGACGATCCCGGCCACGTCGAGCGGGCCGCGCGCGTTGGCGGCGGCGGCCGGTACGTGGGTGCGGGCCAGGCCGATCACGACCAGCGCCAGCGGCACGTTCAGGCCGAAGACCCAGTGCCACGAGATGAAGTGGGTGATCAGCCCGCCCAGCGTCGGCCCGATGACCGCCGCCAGGCCCCAGGTCGCCGCCACCAGGCCGAGCGCGGCCCCGCGCCGGTCGGGCGGGACGCGGTCGCCGATCGCGGCGGTCGCGACCGGGAAGATGCCGCCCGCGCCGGCCGCCTGGATCGCCCGTGCCAGCAAGAAGATCCCGAACGAGGGCGCCGCGATCGCCAGCACGCTGCCGGCCGCGAACACGCTCACGCAGCCGATGTAGACCGGCCGGCGGCCGTAGCGGTCGGCCAGCTTGGTCGCGATCGGGATCGCGACCACGTTGGCCAGCAGGTAGAGGGTGAAGACCCAGGCCAGGTCGCGCGGGCCGATGCCGAACGTGGCGCCGAGCGCCGGCAGCGCCGGCGAGAGCACGCCCAGGTCGAGCGCGCCGGCGAACACGCCCAGGCCCAGCGTGACGAGCAGCGGGAGGGTCGAGCGGTCGAGGCGGTGGCCGGCGACCGTCGTGGCGGCGTCGGCCGCGGCGGGAGGGGTTTGCGTGACGGCCATGTTCGAGGCTTGGACGGCGCTAGGTGACGACGCGGTCGAACACCATCGCCGCGCACATCAGCGCGAGGTAGAGCAGCGAGTACTTGAAGAGCACCCGCGCGTAGCGTTTGGTCGGGTCGCCGGAGACCTTCCACGCGTCCCATAGGAACACGGCGCCCAGGACGAGCGCGCAGCCGCCGTAACACGGCCCCAGCACGTGCAGCGGGAAGAACGCCAGCGACACGCCGACCAGTACCAGCGAGTAGACGACGATCTCGCGCTTGGTGCGCGCGACGCCCTTCACGTTGGGCAGCATCGGGATCCCGGCTTTGTCGTAGTCGACGTTCGTCATCAGCGCGAGCGCCCAGAAGTGCGGCGGCGTCCACAGGAAGATCACCGCGAACAGCGCGAACGCCGGCGAGCCCAGATGGCCCGTCACCGCGGCCCAGCCGACCAGCGGCGGCACCGCGCCGGCCGCGCCGCCGACCACGATGTTCAGCGGCGTCACGCGCTTGAGCCACATCGTGTAGATCACGACGTAGTAGACGTTGCCGGCCAGCGACAGCCAGGCCGCCAGCGGGTCGACCAGCGCCCAGAGCAGCGCGAACCCGACGGCTTGCGTGACGCCGGCGAAGATCAGCGCGTCGCGCGCCGAGATCGCGCCGCGCGCGACCGGGCGGAACTTGGTGCGCGTCATCAGGCGGTCGATGTCGCGGTCCCAGACGCAGTTGAGCGCGCCGGCCGAGGCCGCCGAGAGCGCGCCGCCCAGCAGGGTCCAGAGCACGAGCCGCAGGTCGGGCACGCCGCGCGCCGCCATCACCATCGCCGCGAACGTGGTGATCAGCAGCAGGTAGATGATGCGCGGCTTGGTCAGCTCGTAGTAGTCGTCGAAGCGCCCGCGCCAGCCGGGCTTGGTGCCCGGCGCCGCGCCGTCGACGCGGGAGAGCGTGGAGCTCATTGCGTCACCCGCACGGGCGTTGGCTGCCCGGCCTGCGCGCCCTGCGCGGCGCGCGCCCGAGCGGCCAGCGGCACCGTGCCGTCGATCGCCGCGAACGCCAGTGCGGCCACGAAGGCCAGGAACGCGGCCCCGGCGTTGGCGGCGTGCGCCTCGCGCAGCAGCATCGGCAGCAGCCAAGCGACGTTGGCGAAGCCGAGCATCACCTGGAGCACCACCAGCGCGTAGCCGAACAGGACCGCGGCGCGCACCCGAACGGTGGTGCCCAGCGCCGCCATGTACGCGGCCAGCGTGGCGACCAGGAAGAACGAGCCGGCCAGCAGGCGGTGGACCATCTGGGCGAGCTGGTCGGGGGTGGCACCGGTCCACGAGCCGCCGTCGCAGGCGGGCAGGGTCGAGCAAGCCAGGCCCGCGCCGCTGGAGCTGACGAACGCGCCCGCGCACATCGCGCCGAAGGCCAGCGCCGCCGCGGCGCCCAGCACGCCGCCCAGCAGCGAGGGCCGCAGCGCGAGCCGGCGCGGCTGGACGACCGCCAGCAGCGCCAGCGCCGTCAGGCCGGCCAGGAACAGCATCGCGGTCCCCCAGTGCAGCACCACCGACCAGGGCGAGTTGCTGACGAAGACCGTCAAGCCGCCGAAGAGCACCTGCAGCGCGAACGCGACGCCGATGAACGCCATGACCGCCCGGACGCCGGCGATCCGGGCCCGCTCGCGCCAGCCGCTCCAGAGCGCGGCCACGACCACGAAGCCTTCGACGAAGGCCACCAGGCGGTGCGACCACTCGAAGATCACGCCGCCCGCCAGCGACGGCAGGAGCTGGCCGTGGCAGAGCGGCCAGTCGGGGCAGGTCATTCCGGCGCCGTTGATGCGGACCCAGCTCCCGAGCACCGCGAGCAGGAAAGCACCGACGGCCGCCGCCAGCGAAAAGGCCCGGAACATCACCGGAGATCGTACCGCCGCCGGTACCCCGGCGAAACGACTCAGGTCGTCAGCAGCCCGAGGTCGCGGCGATGCTGTGGTCGGCCGCCACGCCTTCGTCGGAGACGATCGCCTGGTTTCGCTCGTCCAGGCTGTCGGCGATCGAGCGCATCGTCTCGTTCCAGCTGGTCGGCGGCCCCGGCAAGATACTGCGGTCGGCGGCCAGGTCGCGCGTGCCCGGCATGGGGTTCACCATCCCGGCGTCGCGGACCATGATGCCGCGCGCCTCGGCGGCGTCGACCCGGCCCTGGACGATCGCCACGTCGCGCATCAGCTCGTTGGCGGCCCGCTTCTGGCGCAGCAGTGCGCCGCCGAGCGCGTCGGTGAACGCCTTCAGCTCGGCTTTGCGCTGGGGGTCGGGCGAGTCGACGGCGTACTCGCGCAGGCGCTTGATCTCGCCGTCGGCGCCGGCTGCGCTCTTGGTGATCTCGCTGGCGGTCTTGGTGAGCGTCTCGATCGCGTTGCGGCGCTGGAGGACGTTGAGCTTGTCGTAGTCGATCGTGCGCAGGTTGTTGCCCAGGATGGCGAGGGTCCGGTCGTTGTCGAGCGTCTGCGTGATCGCGCCGTTGGCGTGGACGACGATCGGCGTGCAGGCCGGCAGCGCGCGGACGCGGCCGATCTCCTGGAGCGGGGTCGGCCGGGCCGAGGCGGCCGGCGCGGGGACGGGGTTGGGGGCGCTCGCCAACATGACGACGAGCGAGAGAAGGCTCAGCATGGGATGCCTCCGGCTGCGGAACTCCGGCTTCCGCTGCGACCGCGGGGTATCCTCGGTGAAGCGCGTCGAACGCACGGTCCTCGATGCGGCGCGTCCTCGCCGCCCTCGTGCTGGCCGCCGGTCTGACCGGCTGCCGCGAGGTGCGGGTCAACCAGGTCCGCTCCGGGACCACGCCCGTCGTGGGCCGCCCGGAGGTCGTCGTCGTGCGCGACCGGCGCGCGCTCGAAGGCCTGGGCATCGCGCAGAGCGCCGATTTCCGGCACGAGTTCGCGGTCGTGCTGCTGATGGGCCCGCACAAGCAGACGGGCTTCAGCCAAGTGATCGAGTCGATCCGGGCCAACAGCGACCGGGTGCGGATCGTGGCCTTCGAGCGGGCGCCGCTCGACGGCGGCGAGCCGGCGCCCAAGGAATACCGCACCTACACGATCTGGACCGTGCCCAACGCGGTCTACCGGCCCGGCTCGAAGGTCGAGGTGGTGGCGCCCTCCGGCGAGCCGATCGCCGCGACCACCCTGCGCTGATGCGGCCGGAGAAGTGGCTCGACGGCTGGGCGCTGCGCGCCAACGTCGCGGCGTTCGCCGCCCTGGGGGCGCCGGTCGCGGCGGTGCTCAAGAACGACGGTTACGGCTGGGGCGCGCGCCGGCTGGCGCGCGAGCTCGACGCGGTGGTCGAGTCGTACGTCGTCGCCGACGAGGAGGAGCTGGCCGCGCTGCGCCCGGCCACCTGGCACCCGATCCGGCTGCTGGCCGACGTGCCGGCCGGCCAGCTCGGGCGGGTGGTGGCGCTGGGCGGCATCCCCAACGTCTCGACCGCCGAGTCGGCCGCGGCGGCGGTCGCCGAAGCCCAGCGGCGGCACGGCCTCCTCGTTCGGGTCGGCATCCACGACGCAGCCGGCTGGAGCGCGATCCGGCCGAACGACGCGCCGGCGTTCGCCGCGCGGCTGGCCGGCAGCGGCGTCGCGGTCGAGCTGTGGACCCATCTCAGCTCGCCGGCTCGGGCCGAAGCGCAACTGGCCGGTCTCAGCGCCGCCCGGCGCAGCTTCGCGGCGGCCGGCGTCCCGGTCGCCTCGGCCGACGCCGCCAGCACCGCCTCGGCCTCGCCGGCCACCGCCTACGACCGGCTGCGGATCGGCGCCGGCCTGTTCGGCGCGCGCTTGGGCAACCGGGTCGAGACCCGCTGCGCGCTGCGCCTGCGCGCGCCGCTCGTGCGCAGCTACTCGCCGGGCGGCCTGGCCTGGGCCGGCTACGGCGACCAGCCGGTCCCGCCGAGCGCTCAGATCGTCGTGCTGCGCTGCGGTTACGGTGACGGCTGGCCGCAGGGAATGAGCGGAACTGCCGATATCTTGGCGGTGGGCATGCAGTATACGACGCGCCTATCACAGCGCGGGCTCGACCCATGCGTCCTGATCGGCGAGGACGACGATCTGGATGAACTCGCCGCTCGTGCGGGTATCGGTTGTCATCAACTCGTGGTAGGTTTGGCATGATGACGCTCGACGCGCTGGCGCGCTTCGACGGGACGATCACCCGGCTGGGAATCGTCCTGAGCCCCGACGGCACCCCGCAGGAGGTGGAGGGCGTGCTCAACCCGGCGAGCGCGACGGCTCGCGACGGGACGTTCCTGCTCTACCCGCGCGCGGTCGCGGCCGGCAACGTCTCGCGGGTCGAGCGCTGCCGCGCGGTCCGGACCGGCGACGACGTGCGCTTCGAGCGGATCGGCTACGCGCTCGAGCCCCAGGCGCCCTACGAGATCCGGACGGCGGCGGGCGGGATGGGCTGCGAGGACCCGCGGGTGACCTTCGTCCCGGTGCTCGACAAGTACGTCATGGCCTACTCCGCGTACGGCCCGGCCGGTCCCCGCATCGCGCTCGCCCTCTCCGACGACGGCTACGCCTGGAAGCGGCTCGGCCAGGTCGCCTTCGCGCCCGACCTGCCGCAAGGCGACGACAAGGACGGCGCCTTCTTTCCCGAGCCGGTGCTCTCGCCCAGCGGGGTGCGCTCGCTCGCGCTCTACCACCGCCCGATGCTCAAGCTCTCGATCATGGACGGCCGGGGCGCGGTCCCGACCTTGCTCGACCTGCCGGCGCACGAGCGCGAGTGCACGCGCATCGGCTACATCCCGCTCGACCCGGTGCTCGAGAACGTCGAGAACCTGCTCCAGGTGCGCGAGAGCGCGGTGGTGCTCGTGCCGGATGCGCAGTGGTGCCAGATCAAGACCGGCGGCGGCACGCCGCCCGTGCGCATCGAGGAGGGCTGGTTCTCGCTCTTCCACGGCGTGACCGCGGTCGACGAGGGCGGCGGGCGCTACAAGATGCGCTACAGCGCCGGCTTCGTGGTCCACGACGCCGAGCGGCCGCACCGGGTGCTCTACCGCTCGCACGACGCCGTGATGGCGCCCGAGGGCATCGACGAGACCCACGGCATCGTCAGCAACGTGGTCTTCCCGACCGCGATCGACGTGCGCGGCGAGCGCCTCTTCGAGTTCTACTACGGCATGGCCGACGCGCGCATCGGCCGCGCGCGGCTGCAGCTCGCGCCGCCGGCGGCCGGCTTCGCCCGCGTCGCGGCGGGCGAGGGCGAGCCCGCCGCCGAGGAGCCCGCGGCCTGACCCGACTCCGGTCCGCGTAGCCGATGTTCCAGCGCGAGATGTGGCGGTTCTACGGGATCGCGGCGGTGATCGTGCTGGCGGTCGGCGCGGCCGTGTTCGGGCACCGGCTGGCGACCGGCGACTTCGACGTGCGCGGCGGCCCCGACCCGCACCGGACGCCGACCGTCACCCGCGGCGCCGACGTGCACGCGACCGCGGCACCGCGTTTCGGCGGCGACGGGCCGTGGGTGATGAGCGCGCTGCCGGACTGCTTCGACCAGCAGTCCGCGACGATCGGGCCGGTGGGGCTGCTCGCGAAGGACGTGCCGCCGGAGAGCGAGCGGCTGCGGCCGGCGACGACGCTGCGCCGCGGGGCGTGCACGGTCGTCGTCGGCGAGCACGACGTGTGGATCTACCGCGGCGGTGACCGGCTGCGGGTGCCGCCCGAGGCCCGGCTGTACGCGCACGGCGAGCGGCTGACGCTGGTCTGGCTCGGCCCGTACGGGCGGACGGAGATTCGGCGCTACTGAGCGCACCGGCGGCGTTCAGCGGCGCGTGCGCTGCTCGGCGAGGTCGAGCGAGCGCTGCACGCGGCGGAGCACGGCGTTGTCGATCTCGCCGTTGCGGCGCATGGCGATCAGCGCCCGGCGCTCGGTGGCGATCACGTCGCGCTCGGCTTCGGCGTCGCGCCGGTCGTCGTCGAGCTCGTCGGCGTCGGGCTCGGCCCCGGCGAGCCGGCGTTTGCGCTCGTACCGGTTGCGCAGGGTGACCGCATGGTGCGAATCGATGCGGCCTTCGCGCTCGAGCAGGCCGATCCGCGCGAGCGCCGCCGTCGCCACGCCGACCAGCGCGCGCCGGAGTTCTTCCGCTTCCTCGTCGCGCTCGTCGGCGATCTTCAACCGGCGGATGGCGGCCGGCAGCGAGAAGCCCCCGCCGACGAGCGTCACGAGGATGACGGTGAACGTCAAGAAGATGAGCAGGTCGCGGTTCGGAAACGGCGCGCCGCTCGCCAGCGCGGTCGGGATCGCGAGCGCCGCGGCGAGCGAGACCGCGCCGCGAAATCCCGACCAGGCGGCGACCACCGCGTGCTTGGGGTCGGGCTCGGGGTGCTCGGAGGAGCCGCCGATGGAAGGTATGTACTCGGTGCCGAGAATCCACGCGAACCTGACCGCGATGACGACGACGTTCACCGTGACGGCGTACCAGACCACCGACGGCCAGGAGTGGTGCTCGAATACCGCGCCGGCGATCGCACGCAATTGCAGCCCGACGAGCAAGAACAGCACGGCGTTCGCGAGGAACACGAACGTCTCCCAGAACCCGATGCCCTGCAGCCGCGTCGCCGGGGTCATGACGGTCGGCGTCGCGCGGCTCGAGTAGACGCCGGCCGTCACCGTGGCGAGCACGCCGGAGAGGCCGAGCCGGTCGGCCGGCAGATACGCGAAGAACGGCAGCAGGACGGAGATGACGCCCTGCAGCTGCGCGTCCGCGATGCGCCGCCAGCCCTCGATCGCCGCGCGCCCGACGACCAGGCCGAGCGCGACCGCGCCGGCTGCGGCGACGGCGACGTACAGCAGCACGCTGCCGAGCCGGAAGAGCCCCGTCGTCGCGGCGGTGATCGCCGCCGCGTAGAGCACCAGCGAGAGCGCGTCGTTGACCAGGCTCTCCCCCTCCACGATCGCGATCAGGTGGCGCGGCAGGCGGAAGCGCTCGAGGATCGGCGCCGACGCGAGCTCGTCGGTCGGGGCGACGATCGCGCCCAGGACGAACGCCACCGCCCACGGCATGCCCGGAACGACCGCGTGGACGGCGGCCGCGACGGCGAACGTCGTCGCGAGGACCAGCCCGATCGCGAGCATCCCGATCTGGACCGAGTTCGCCAGCATGACGTCCGTCGGCGCCGTCACCGCCTCCCAGTAGAGCAGCGGCGGCAGAAAGATCAGGAGCACGAGGTTCGGCTCGAGGTGCAGCGTCGGCAGGCCGGGGACGAACCCCAGGGCGAGGCCGCCCAGCACCAGCACGATCGGATACGGTACGTCGACCCGGCGTGCCAGCGCCACGAGCGGAATGGCGACGAGCAAGCCGAGGAGCAGCGCGATCTGCGAGTCAGCCATCCGAGGGGCTTCCCGGTCGGTCCCCCGATGCCCCGAGCGCAGCGCACGGCCTGAGAGCGAATCCCCCGGGGTTCGTCGAACCTCACCGGGTCATGGACATCCGGGAGGAAGTCGCTAAGCGGCGCACGTTCGCCATCATCTCGCACCCCGACGCCGGCAAGACCACCCTGACCGAGAAGCTCCTCTTGTACGGCGGGGCGATCGTCACGGCCGGGCAGGTGTCCGCCCGGCGGCGGGCGCGGGCGGCCACCTCGGACTGGATGGAGCTGGAGAAGGAGCGCGGGATCTCGATCACCTCGACGGTCCTGCAGTTCCCCTACCACGGCCACACCATGAACCTGCTGGACACCCCGGGCCACCAGGACTTCGGCGAGGACACCTATCGCACGCTGCTGGCGGCCGACGCGGCGGTGATGCTGATCGACGCGGCCAAGGGCGTCGAGCCGCAGACCCGCAAGCTGTTCGCGATCTGCCGCGCGCGGCGCATCCCGCTCTTCACCTTCGTCAACAAGATGGACCGCCCGTCGCGCGACCCGCTGGAGCTGCTCGACGAGCTGGAGACGGTGCTCGGGATCGGGACGTACCCGATCAACTGGCCGCTGGGCAACGGCGAGACCTTCCGCGGCGTGTACGACCGCGGCTCGCGCGAGCTGCACCTCTTCGAGCGCACGACCCACGGCGCGAAGCGCGCGCCGGTCACCGCCACCGACCCGACCGATCCGAAGATCGCGGCGCTGGTCGACCCGGGCACCTACCGCGAGTTCCTCGACCAGCTCGAGCTGCTCGAAGGCGCGGGAACCGACTTCGACGCCGCGGCGATGATGCGCGGCGACGTCTCGCCGGTCTTCTTCGGCTCGGCGATGACCAACTTCGGGGTCGAGCTCTTCCTCGACGCGTTCGTGCGGATGGGGCCGCCCCCGGCGCCGCACCTCGACGTGGAGCAGCACGTCGTCGAGCCGACCGACGCGCAGTTCTCGGGCTTCGTGTTCAAGATCCAGGCCAACATGGACCCCCGCCACCGCGACCGGATCGCCTTCCTGCGGGTCTGCAGCGGCACGTTCGAGCGCGACATGACGGTGCGCAACGTGCGGACCGGCAAGGACGTGCGGCTGACCCGGGCGATGAAGCTGTTCGCCTCCGACCGCGAGTCGGTCGACGTCGCCTACGCGGGCGACGTGGTCGGGCTGGCGAACCCGGGCGTGTTCGCCATCGGCGACACGCTGGCCGAGGGCGAGGGCATCCGCTTCGAGCCGATCCCGGCCTTCGAGCCGGAACATTTCGCGCTGGTCCGCAGTACCGACACGGCGACCTACAAGTCGTTCCAGAAGGGCATCGCCCAGCTGCGCGAGGAGGGCGCGATCCAGGTGTTCTACCCCTACGGGCAGACCCGCACCGAGCCGATCCTCGCCGCGGTCGGCGCGCTGCAGTTCGAGGTCGTCAAGTACCGCTTGGAGTCCGAGTACAACGTGAAGACGGTGTTCCAGACGCTGCCCTACACCACCGCGCGCCGGGTCGCCGGCGAGAGCCTCGCGGCGGCCACGATGCCGTCCAACGCGCGCCTGGTCGAGGACTGGGACGGCAACCCGCTGGCGCTCTTCGAGAGTCCCTGGAGCGTCGATCTGGCCAAGCAGTGGAACCCGGGGCTGCGCTTCGAGCCGTTCGGCGCCGAGAGCCTGGCCCGCGAGGCGCTGGCCTAGATGCGCAACGTGACGCCCGTACCGGCGCAGCGCGCGCGCCAGAACCGGATCATCCTGATCGCGGTCGTCGTGGTGCTGGTCGTGCTGATCGCCAAAGCCTGTGCCGGCGGCGGCGAGAACCGCTACGAGAAGATCGCCGACGGCATGACGCACGCGCTGGCCGCCAACGACCTCGCCGGGGTGGAGAAGTACCAGAACGCCGAGACGGCCACCGAGGTCAACCGCCAGCGCGTCGGCCAGGCCGCCGACGTGCTGGACCCGCTCGGCAAGCTCAAGCGGGTCAAGGAGGTCACGCCCGCCGGCGACGGCGACCGCGTCCACGAGTTCGACCTGACCTTCGACAAAGGCACCGTCCACGAGAAGATGAAGCTCGACCCGCAAGACAAGGTGGTGCGCTTCGCCTACGACGTGGTCAGCTCGGACGCGCCGAAATGATCGAAGCACCGCTGGCCGCGTCGTTCGACGACGTGCGGGCCGCCGCCGAGCGGCTGCGCGGCGTCGCCCACCGCACGCCGGTCGTGACCTCGGCGACGCTCGACGCGCGGACCGGCGCGCGGGTGTTCCTCAAGGCCGAGAACCTGCAGCGCATGGGCGCCTTCAAGTTCCGCGGCGCGTACAACAAGCTGGTGCAGCTCGGGCCCGAGCAGCGGCGCGGCGGGGTGGTCGCGTTCTCCAGCGGCAACCACGCCCAGGGCGTGGCGCTGGCCGCCGAGCTGCTCGGCATCCCGGCGACGATCGTCATGCCGTCCGACGCGCCGGCGGCCAAGCTGGCCGCCACGCGCGGCTACGGCGCCGAGGTGATCCTCTACGAGCGGGCCCGGATGAACCGGCTCGAGATCGCGCAGGCCATCGCCGACGAGCGCGGCGCGACGATCGTGCCGCCGTTCGACGACCCGGCGATCATCGCCGGTCAGGGCACCGCCGCCATGGAGCTGATCGAGGACGCCGGCCCGCTCGACGTGCTGCTGGTCTGCGTCGGCGGCGGCGGATTGCTCGCCGGCTGCTCGCTGGCCGCGGCGGCGCTCTCGCCCGGGGTGCGGATCTACGGCGTCGAGCCCGAGGCCGGCGACGACTGGGCGCAGTCGTGGCGCGCCGGGCGGATCGTCTCGATCCCGGTGCCGACCACGATCGCCGACGGCCAGCAGACGCAGGCGCCGGGCACGCTGACCTGGCCGATCGCGCGCAAGCTCGCCGCCGGCACCGTGACCGTCAGCGACGACCAGATCCGGGCGGCGATGCGCTTCGCCTTCGAGCGGCTCAAGCTCGTCGTCGAGCCGAGCGGCGCTTCCGCGCTCGCGGCGCTGCTCTACGGCAAGGCCGACGTGCGCGGCGCGCGGGTCGGCGTGACGCTCAGCGGCGGCAACGTCGACCCGGCGGCATTCGCGGCCTGCATCACCGCCGACGTGCCGCTGCCCTAGCCGCCGCCGCGCTCACAGCCGGATGTGCAGGTCGAGCGCCGCCTGGAAGGGGATCTTCGTGCCGACGAACCCGGTGTTGAGGTTGTTGCTGAACACCCCGTACGGGTAGCGCAGCTGCACCGGCGTCTGGGCGATCGGAACGAAGTTGCCGCTCGGCCCCAGGCCCGCGCCGCCCGAGGGCAGCTCCGAGTAGACGCAGATGTTCGGGTCGTCCCAGGCGTAGCCGCGCTGGAAGCACTTGTCGAGCAGGCCCGTCATCGTGAGCGTCAGGCGCGCGGTGCGGCTGAGGTCGTACGACGTCTGGAGGTTGAGCGAGAGCCGGGACGGCTCTTTGAACGCGCCCAGGTTGTCGAAGCTGCCGGTGAACGCGTCGGGGATGAAGAGGTAGTCCAAGCTCTGGCCGCTGGCGCTGGTGAAGCCGCTGCACGACGAGGGCTGACCGGCGGCGGTGCACTTGTCGGGGATGTAGCCCGGGTAGGTCAGCGGCGAGCCGTACGAGGCGCCCGAGCTGTAGGTCAGGCTCGGGGTGACGGCGAGCTTGTCGTGCTTGTACTGCAGCACCGCCGAGACGACGTGCGGCGTCTCGTAGCCGTTCGCCCCGACGAAGGGCTGCGGGATCTGGTCGTAGGTGGTGTACTCGCCGTTGACCGGGAACAGGCTCTGCACCGGCTGGCTGTAGTAGGGGTTCGTCACGGTGCCGGCGCCGCAGGCCGCCAGCGGGTTGCCGCTGGTGTCGTAGCACGGCGCGGCCGCCGCGCCGCCGACCGTCGTGCCGCAGCGCGCGTCCTTCGGGTTGCTCGCGCAGAACGCGGTGTAGGCGTTGTAGTCCTTGATGTAGAGGTTCATCGCGTCGATCACGTTGGTGCCCGAGGGGAACTGCGAGTAGCGGATCCGGCTGTGGGTGTACGTGTACGAGAGCTGGCCGGCGAAGCCGTTGCGGGCGAAGTCGCCCTTGCGGGCGGCGAACTCCAGCCCGTACGAGCGCTGCTGGCCGACGTTGAAGCCGCTGACGATCCCGCCGACGCCGATCGGGAACGCCTGGAGCTGGTCCTTGGTGCTGCGGTAGAACGGGGTGAGCTTGAACGAGGCGTCGGTGCCGCGCAGGTGCTGCTCGAGCGAGAGGTCGTAGTTGTACGAGGTGTCCGGCTTGAGGTCGTGGTCGGGCGTGTTGAAGCCGAAGCCCAGGAAGTTGACCGCGGCGTACTTCTGCACGAAGTCGCGGTCGTTGAGGTCGTCGTACTGCAGCCACGAGGTGTTGACCGGGCGCGAGTAGATGCCGAACGAGCCGCGCACGACCGAGTCGGGGCTCAGCGTGTAGGTGAACGCGGTCCGCGGCTGGATGACGGTGTTGGAGTACTTCGTGAGGTTGCTGAGCTGGAAGTTGGCCGGCAGGTAGCCCGGCCCGGCGATCGACGCGCAGTTGGCCGGCGTGGCGAAGACGCCGTTGACCGGCGTGCCGCTCGAGACGTTGATCGCCCCGACCACGCCGGGCTTGTAGCAGTACTCGTTGTCGTACGCCTTGACCCAGAACGCGCGGTTCTGGACGCTGCCGCCGTAGGGGCTGGCCGACTCGTCCTCGAGCCGGTCGGTGTAGTTCTCGACCCGCAGCCCCAGCGTCAGGTTGACCTTCGGCGTCGGCGACCAGTTGTCGTTGAGCGACGCGGCGGTGAAGAACGGCGAGACCTCGCTGAAGCGGCCGGCCGGGCCGTTCTCGGTCGCGATCCACTGCGGGTTGGCGCCGCTGGCGAAGCTCGTCGCGGTGATCGCCGGCGCCGGCGCGGCGAACGTGCCCCGCGTGCCGCTGAAGCAGCTCGTCAGCGCGCCGGAGGCGGGATCGTAGCAGTTGCCGGTCTGCGCCGCGGTGCTCGGGTCGATCAGGTTGGTGAACGCGGTGCCGGTGCTCTGGTTGCCGGGGAAGCTGTAGAAGTAGCGGCGCTGGATCTTGGTCTGGCTCTCGGTCGCGGTGAACGTGAGCAGGTGCTTGTCGGTGAGCTGGTTGGAGTAGGTCAGGCTCGTGCCGTAGGTGTGGCTGGGAATCTCGTAGTCGTTGAGCTCCGCGCCGAAGCAGCAGGTGAACTGCTGGGTCGCATCGCCCGTGATGAACCAGTTCGAGTACACCGAGTAGCCGAACAGGCGCAGGAACGAGCGGTCGTTGATGTTCCGCTGGTACTGCAGCTTGAGCACGGCGACGCCGTTGTCGTTGGTGTCGCGGGTTTCGTTGGGCAGCGCGCCGTCGAAGGGCCGGCCGGCCGGGCTCGACATGAACGGGTAGGGCATGACCTTCGCGGGGTCGGGCGGGGCGAACAGCGGCCCGTTGTACGTGTACCCGTCGTGCCAGAACGCCTGGTAGGGCGCCTGCGGACCGCTCGCGCCGTTCGCCACGCCGAGCGCGTCGGCGACGACTTGCGGGCCGCCCTGGTCGTCGACCGAGCTGTAGTAGTTGGTGAAGATCTCGCTGGTCAGGTAGAGGAACTGCACGTCGTCGCGGCCGCTGCCGTGCGGGATTCCCAGGTGCAGGTTGACGACGTTGTCGCGCTGCTGGGTGCCGGCGATCGCGTAGGTCTGGCCCGGGGCGAAGTAGAGGCCGTTGCCGGGCGTCGCGGGACCGCCGGTGAGCGGGTTGGGGCTGCCGTCCCAGATGTTGAAGCGGTTGCCGCCGTCGCCGAACGGGTACGCGATCGGGTAGAACAGCTGCGGGTCGCCCGCCCCGTTCGAGCCGTCGGTGTAGCGGTAGGCCTGGTCCGCGCCCGACATGCCGACGTAGTACGAGAAGTTGCGGTTCTTGGTCGCGCCGCCGTACTCGAACGAGAGGCGGTGGAAGAACGCCGGCGCGCCGGCGCCGGCGTCGAAGTTGACGAAGCCCGGGTTGGTGCCGGTGCGGATGACCTGGTTGACGTAGCCCGAGAGCCCCTGGCCGTCGGACGTCGCCGGCGTGCCGCCGGTGTAGACCTGCAGCTCCTGCTGGCCCAGCGTCGAGAGCATGGTCTGCGGGGCGTTGTCGTAGACGCGGTTGACCGGGATCCCGTCGAGCTCGTAGCCGACCTGGTCGATGTCGCCGCCGCGGATCGAGAGCGTCTGGTACCAGCCCTGCTGGCCCTGCTGCACGACGGCGCCCGGAACCGACTGGATCGCGCTGTACGCGTTGGAGAGGCCGCCGGGCCCGCCCAGCGCCGCCGTCGCGTCGGCCATGGCGCCGTTGACCGAGTAGACGTCGCTGGTCGTGCCGGGCCGGATCAGGTCCGTCGAGCGGCGCGCGGTGGTCGTGCCGATCGTGGTCAGGGCCTTGGCCAGGCTGCGGTCGAGCGTCTGCGTCTGGTCGGCCTGCACCGTGACGCCCGCCAGCGTCAGCGTCTCGTAGCCGGGCCGGGTGACGGTGACCGTGTACGTGTCCGGGTTGAGCGAGAGGAAGCGGAAGCCGCCGCCGGCGTCGGTGACCGAGCTCGCGCTCTGCGAGGGCGACACGATGGTGACCCGGGCGCCGGCCAGCGGCGCGCCGCCGGCGGCGTCGACGATCTGCCCGACGATGGTGCCGGTCGTTCCCGCGCGCACCGGCAGCGGCAGGAGCGATAACGCGAAGAGCGCCGCCATGATGACCGCGGCGGCGGGACGACCGAGAGCGTTCATGCGGCCCTCTACGCTGAGTTGCGCGCGGTCCCTCCGGATTTGCGCCCCATTTCGTAGAACTGCGGGTTGGGCCGCATGTCCATGAACCCCGCCATGCGGTTGGAGAAGCCGAAGAAGCCGGCGATGGCGGCCACGTCCCAGACGTCGTCCTCGCTCAGCCCGGCTGCTCGCAGACCGGCCAGCTCCTCGGCCGTCGCGCTGAAGCCCGGCTCGTTGACCCGCGCGGCGAAGCTCAGGATCGCGCGCAGGCGCGGCGCCAGCTCGGCGGTGCGCCAGTTGGTCGCGATCTGGTCGGCGACGATCGCGTCCTTGCCCAGGATGCGCAGCGCCGCGCCGTGCGCGACCACGCAGTAGAGGCAGTCGTTCTCCGCGCTGACCGTCACGACGATCGCCTCGCGCTCGGCCCGCGAGAGGCCGCTGGGGCCCTTCATCAGCAGGTCGTGGTACGCCATGAAGGCGCGGAAGTGCTCGGGCCGCTTGGCGTACGCGAGGAAGACGTTGGGCACGAAGCCCAGCTTGGCCCGCGACTCCTCGCAGACCGCGCGGACGTCGTCGGGCATCTCGTCCAGCGCCGGCGCCCCGAAACGCGAGGGCCCCGCGGCGTGCGCGGCGCCCTCGTTGAACGGCGGCCGGCTACTTGGCCGGGGTGAGGTTTCCGCAGCTGACATAGGTCGGGATGTCCGTGGTCGACTTGTGGACGTTGATCGCGTGCGCGCCTTTGGCGAGGGCGGCGCCGAGCGCGGCGGCCGAGAGCGCGAGCCTCATGGGAGCGCTCCTTCGCGGAGCGCTCTCGACCGCCTGTGCGATCACATGGCGCCGCGGCCGGGGTGCGGGATGTTGCCGCAGGAGACGATGGTCGGGATGTCGTTGGGTGACTTGTGGACGTTGATGTACGTCCCCAGGCCCATGATGTAGCCGAGCGAGACCGGCACGACCGTGGTCGACTTGCCCTCGGTCACCGGCTTGAGCGGGTACTTGACCGGGCCGTTCGAGCCGCAGACGCCGGTGTGGATGTGGGCCGGCTGCGGGGCGGCCGAGCCGCCGTGGAGCATCAGCGTGACCAGCGTACCGGGCCGCGGGCTGCCGATCATCTGGCGCAGCGTGGCGGTGCCTCGCTCGCCGGACCCGCCGACCGACTGGAGCCGGACGACGATGAAGCTCGGAGCCCTCATGGCGTGGCTCATCCCGGGCTTCATCATCGTGTCGGCGGCCGGGGCGGCGACCGTGCTGCCGAGTACCGCGGCGGTCAGCACCGCGAGCGAGAAGAATGATTTCATCGGTTATCTCCCTGAAGGAACGGAGGAAGCGACCTTTGCCATATCGGCAAGCAGTGCCTCCGCCGCCCGCCGGCCGGGGAAGCCGCTGACGCAGCCGCCGGGGTGGGCCCCCGAGCCGCACAGGTAGAGCCCCTCGATCCCGGTCCGGGTCGCGAAGCGGCGCTCGTAGATCTGGTCCGGCAGCAGCTCGCCGTGGAAGATCTGCCCGCCGCAGAGACCGAGCAGCGCCTCGAGGTCGGGCGCCGCCAGCGCCTGGCGGTGCTCGATCGCGCCGGGCAGGTTGGGCGCATAGCGGGCCAGGGTCGCGATCAGCAGGTCGGCCACCGCGTCGCGGTCGGCCGGCTGCCAGGGCCGGTCGCTGCGCTCGTACGGGAAGTACTGGGCGAAGATCGACATGACGTGCTTGCCGGGCGGGACCATCGCCGGGTCGGTCGGCGACTGCATGAAGCACTCCAGCATCGGCGCCCGCGACGTGCCGTGCGCGCGCGCGTCGTCGTAGGCCGCCTGCAGGTAGCCGACGTCGGGCGCGACGTGGATCGTCGCCCGGTGGTGCGGCTGGACCGTGCCGCTGCCGGGCCGGGCGGTGAAGCTCGGCAGCTCGCCCAGCGCCAGGTTCAGCTTGAAGGCGACCCCGTTGGAGCGCCAGGCGCGGGCGCGCGCGAGCAGCTCGTCGGGGACGTCGCCCCGGTCGAGCAGGCGCAGGAAGAGCGTCTTGGGGTCGGCGTTGACCAGGATCGCCCGGGCCGCGACGGTGCCGCCGTCGGCCAGCTCCAGCCGGGCCGCCCGCCCGCCGCGGACCTCGATCCGGGCGACGGCCGCGCCGGTGCGCAGCTCGGCGCCGGCCGCCCGGGCGGCCGCCGCGAGCGCGCTCGCGACCGCGCCCATCCCGCCCCGCACGAAGCCCCATGCGCCCTGCGCGCCCAGCGCGCGGCCGGCGTAGTGGTGGGCCAGCACGTAGGCGGTGCCGGGATCGCGCGGGCCGGCCTCGGTGCCGATCAGCCCGTCGGTCGCCAGCGTCGCGGCCAGCACCGGCGTGCGCACGTAGCGCTCGACCAGCTCCGCCGCGGAGCCGCGCAGCACGGCCTGCACGCCGGCGGGGAACTTCGCGAACGACGGCTCGGGATCGTCGAACGAGTCGGCCAGCAGCGCGCCCAGGCGCGTCGCCTCGCGCTCGAACGCCGCCAGCCCGGCGACGTCGCGCTCGTCGAACGCCGCGACCTCGCGCGCGTTCGCGGCCTCGTCCTGCCCGAGCAGCAGCGAGCGGCCGTCGGCCAGCGGGGTGAACGAGGCCGGGTCCTTGAGGTACGCGTCGTAGCCGTGCGCGCGCAGGCTCAGCTCGGCGACGATGCGCGGGTCGAGCAGGCTGCACACGTACGAGGCGACCGAGAGCCGGTAGCCCGGCCAGACCTCCTCGGTCAGCGTCGCGCCGCCCAGCACCGGCCGCCGCTCGAGCACCACCGTGCGCAGGCCCGCGCGCGCGCAGTAGGCCGCCGCGACCAGCCCGTTGTGCCCGCCGCCGACGACGGCGACGTCGAAGTCCGCGCTCATGTCTTCGGGCGGCCGTTCGCCGCGCCGTTCCGGTTCGCCGCGCGCGAGCGCTTGGGGCGGAACGGCTCGCCGGTGCGGTACACGCCGTGGCGCGGCAGCGACCAGTCGACGTCCTCGCAGCCGATCGGCGAGAAGGCGCGGCAGTCGTGCGGCCGGCCCTCGTAGATGCCGCAGTAGTAGCGGCCGGACTTCGAGCCCTTGAGGAAGACGCACTTCTCGGCCACCTCCTCGGTCGGCTCGCCGGCCGCGTCCACCTTGCGCAGCCAGCCGACGACGAAGCCGTCGGCCGAGGCCCGCGGCACCACGTAGTCGGCCATCACCTGGTCGTAGGTCAGGCCGAGGTGGTCGGCGATCCGCTGCACGTCGGGCCCGCTGACGAACGGCTCGTAGCCGCTGCAGCACTCGGCGCAGCCGGGCGGGCACGCGACGTTCTCGGGCAGGTCGTAGAGGTGCTTGCGCGCGAGCTCGATCACCCGCCGGACCGCTTCGACGAACTCGGGGTCGCCGTTGTACTTGTAGACCCACTCCTTGTGGCTGATCTCGTTGACGTTGAGCCGGCGTTCGGTCGTCTTGTTGTACTGGACCGTGACGTGCTCTTCGTCGATCTCGATCGACTGGACGCTCGTCATCGGGTCGAGGTCGAGGTCGGCCAGGCGCGTCGGCTGACCGGTCTCGCGCGTGAAGGCGCGCAGATTGCGCAGCTCGCGGTGAGCGATGAGATCGATCGTCTCCTGCATGGGAAGAGCTTCGCCCGGGGAATCCTCAGGCCATGCGACCTCGCCGCGCTTCGCTCGCTTCGGCCGCCCTGCTGGCCGGCACCGCACTGCTGGCCGCCGCGCCGGCCGCCGCCGACGACCTCGCCGCCGTCAACGCGAAGATCGGCGCGGCCATGCACGCCGCCAAGTCGTTCGTCCTGACCACCACCTCGGGCGGCTTCGACGGGACGATGACGTTCGTCGCGCCCGACCGCTACCACACCTCGCTGGCGTACAACGGCACCACCTACGACGTGATCGTGATCGGCAAGGACGGCTACGTCAGCGCCAACGGCTCGGCCTACCGCAAGGTCGACACGCCGCCGGAGTTCCTCCAGACCCAGGTCCAGCTGCGCGACGTCCCGGTCGACGCGCTGCTGCCCGACACGGTCCAGAACGGCGTCACCTACGGCCAGTTCGCGACCACCTCGGCGGGCCCGCAGCACGACCAGCGCCTGACCTGCACCTACGACAAGCGGACGTACCGCGTCAGCCGCTGCGCCAACGACGCGCTCGCCATCGGCTTCACCAAGTTCGACGACCCGGCCAACGCCGTCACGGTCCCGGCCGCCGCCCGCTGACGGCGGAGCCCGCGCGGGGTTGGACGAAAGCCCGCCTCGATGCAGATGAAGTGGGGCGCTCGGTGAGCCGGGCGATCGGGGTCGACCTGGGCGGCTCGCACGTGATGGCCGCGAGCGTGGACGCCGAGGGCAGCCTCGGCAAGAAGCACGAGATCGAGCTGGACGACCGGGCACCCGACAAGGTGGTCGACGCGCTCGAGTGCGTCGTGCACGACGCGCTCAAGGAGGCCGACGACGACGTGGTCGGGATCGGGATCGGCGCGCCCGGCAACGTCGACGCGCAGAGCGGCACGATCCGCTACTCGCCCAACTTCGGCTGGCACGACGTCCCGCTGGGCGGCCTGGTCCGCGAGCGCTTCCCCAAGCTGAGCGTGTTCGTCGGCAACGACGCGCGCTGTGCGACGCTGGGCGAGTACGTCCACGGGATGGGCCAGGGGACCGAGGACTTCGCGCTGCTCACGCTGGGCACCGGGATCGGCGGCGGCTTCGTGGCCGGCGGCGTGCTTGCGCTGGGCCACATGATGGGCGCGGGCGAGTTCGGCCACCACACGATCCGGCCCGAGAGCGGCTTCGTCTGCGGCTGCGGGAAGATCGGCTGCTTCGAGGCCCAGGCCTCGGGCACGGGCCTGCTCCGCCACGCGCTCCGCTTCGCGCCCTCGTTCCCGCGCAGCACGCTGCTCGAGGTTCCGGCCGGCAAGCAGCTGGGCTCCAAGGCGATCCGCAAGGCCGCCCAGGCCGGCGACCAGCACGCCCTGGCCGCCTGGAACGCCTTCTGCGACGACCTGGCGCTGGGCTTGTCCAACGTGATCGCCTTCGCCAACCCCGAGCTGATCGCGCTGGGCGGCGGGGTCTCCAGCGCCGGCGACTTCCTGCTCGAGCGGGTCCTGCCGGCGGTCGAGGTGCGCACGACCATGGTGCCGCGCGGCACGACCCGGATCGTCCGGGCGGCGCTGGGCAACGACGCCGGCGCGGTCGGCGCGGCCACCGCGGCCCTGCGCGGCGGGCTGATCGCCAAGCTCCCAGCGGCGGCCCCGGCTCCCGTAAGCGCCGTGTAAGTCCCGGGCGGCAGACTGGGTGGGTGACTGACCGCGAGAGCCCGGCGGGGCTGCGCCCGAACTGCCCCGACTGCGGCCACCGGATTTCCCTCCACCACGAGGACGGCTGCCGAGCGCTCTTGCTCGGCAAGGGCCGATCGCGGGCCTGCGGCTGCACGAGCACGTTGCCCGAGATCCTCGGCTCGCGCTATCGCCGCCCGCCGGAAGAGGTCGCCGAGCGCCGCGCGCTCTGAGCGCTCAGGGGGCGTGCGCGGGGGCGTCGAGCGCGAGCGCGGCCATCATCCGCACGCCGGTCTCGAGCGCCGACTCGTCGATGTCGAAGCGCGCGTGGTGGTGCGGGAAGGCGCTGGCCGGGCCGCCGTTGCTGCCGACGCTGAAGAAGCACGCCGGCACGCGCTCGGCGTAGAACGAGAAGTCCTCGCCGCCCATGTGGCGCGGCACGTCGGCGACCCGGTCGGCGCCGACGACGCGCTCCGCCAGCGCGCGCGCGTAGCGCGTCTGCTCGATGTCGTTGGAGGTCACCGGGTAGCGCCAGAGGTACTCGAACGCGTACGTCGCGCCGGAGCTCTCGCAGACGCCGCGCAGCACGCGCTCGATCCGCTCGGCCATCTTCGCGCGCACGCCGGGGTCGAACGCGCGCACCGTGCCGAGCAGCCGCACGCGGCTGGGGATCACGTTGTGGGTCGTGCCGCCGTTGATCGCGCCGATCGTCACGACCGCCGGCTCGATCGGGTCGACGTTGCGCGAGACGACCTGCTGCACCGCGACGACGAACTGCGAGGCGACGTAGACCGGGTCGACCGAGGTATGGGGTGCCGAGCCGTGGCCGCCCTTGCCCTCGACGGTGATCTCGACCGAGTCGCTCGACGCGTAGAACGGGCCCTCGTGGAAGCCGACCCGTCCGACCGGGTCGGTCGAGGCCAGGTGCAGCCCGTAGGCCCGCTCGATCCCGAAGCGCTCCAGCACGCCGTCCTCGACCATGACCCTGGCGCCCCCCTTTCCCTCCTCGGCGGGCTGGAACAGGAAGCAGACCGTGCCGGCCACCTCGGCGCGGCGCGCCATCACCACCCGGGCGGCGCCCAGCAGCATCGCGACGTGGCCGTCGTGGCCGCAGGCGTGCATGACCTGCTGCGTTCGCGAGCGGTACGGGACGTCGTTCTCCTCGTCGATCGGGAGCGCGTCCATGTCGGCCCGCAGCATGATCGTCCGGCCGGGCCGCTCGCCCGCCAGCACGCCGACGACGCCGGTCCGCCCGATGCCGGTGTGGACGTCGTACCCCAGCCCGCGCAGCCGCTCGGCGACGATCCCGGCGGTCCGGTGCTCCTCGAAGCCCAGCTCCGGGTGCACGTGCAGGTCCCGCCGGGTGGCGGCGACCTCGCTGAGAACCTCGTCCGGTATCGCGATCATCCGGCGGCGGAGACGGGGGTGTTGGGCCGGCCGCTGACCGCCATCCGGGCGATCAGCTCGGCGATCTTGCGGGACGAGCCGCGCGGGGCGACGGCGGTCTGCTGGGCCCGCATCTTGGAGAGCCGCTCCTGGCTGTGGACGATCCGCCGCACCGACTGGACGACCTCGGCGGTGGTCAGCGCAACCACGCCGATGCCGTTGGTCCGGACGTAGTCGAGGTTGCCGCGCTCCTGGCCCGGGACGTAGTCGTAGACCACCACCGGCACCTCGGCGACCGAGGCCTCGGCGATCGTGCCCGGCCCCGCCTTGGTGACCAGCAGGTCGGCGGCCCGCATCAGCTCGGGGACGTCGTTGCGGAACCCCAGCACGGTCATCGGGACGGGCAGCGAGGGGGCCAGCTCCTCGAGCTTCTGCCGCAGCGCGGCGTTGCGCCCGGTGACCACCACCAGGTGGAAGTCGAGCCCGGCCTTGGCCAGCCCCATCGTGGTCGGCAGCAGCTTGCCGCCGCCCTCGCCGCCGGCCATCAGCAGCGCGATCGTGCCGGCCTCGGGCAGGCCCAGCTTCTTGCGGATCTCGGCCTTGGTGCCCGAGACGTCCTCGAAGCGCGGGTGGATGGGGTGGCCGAGCAGCCGCAGGCGCTCGGGCGGCACGCCGCGCTCGATCGCCCGCTGGTAGACCTCGCGGGCCGGCACGACGGTCAGGTCGGCCTCGGGCAGCAGCCAGCCTTCGTGGACCCGGCCCAGGTCGGTGATGACGGTGACGATCGGGACGGTCTGCATCCCGGCATCGGCCCGCGCCCGCAGGGCGGCGTGGTTGAGCAGCGGGTGGACCGAGACGATCACGTCGGGCTGGTACTGCAGGAACACGTCGCGCAGCCGCTCGCGGTAGAGCGGCTCGCAGAAGCGGACCAGGGTGCGGTAGCGGCGGCGGCCGTTGGTGGCGTGGAAGAGCGCGCCGTAGATCGGCGGCGCGTACTTGAGCGCGCTGCTGTAGGCCGGCCCCAGCGCCGAGAGCGGAAACGTGCAGTGGGTCGCGATGTCGTCGATCCGCCACTCGAAACGCGTCTCCCCATCGATCTCGTCGAGCGCGGCCCCGACGGCTTGCGCCCCGGCGCGGTGTCCGCCGCCGGTATCGGAGATCAGGAAGAGAACGCGTTTGGTCATCCCACCTCAGCTGGTCTGCTTGAGCACCGTCCGGCGCTTCATCGCGGCGGCTCGGCGGAGGGCGGCAGCACGGCGGACGGTTGCCGCCTTGCGCTTCGGCGTCCAGGCCCGCAGCAGCGCGATGAGCGCGCGCGCGGGGGCGTCGTAGAAGCGAACGATGTCGCCGAACTCGATCTCCGGGTTGCGGTGGTGGCCGTCGTGGTCCTCGGGGAGCACCAAGCCGACGGTCCGCGAGACGCGGACCAGCCAGGCCGGGCTCTTCCAGCCGAGCTCGCTCGTGTGGCGCCACCAGACGTGCAACTGCCCGAGCAGGAGGCCGGCGACGGCTCCGTAGACCGACACGAACGAGGCGGCGGCCGCCAGCAGCATGTACGGCACCGCACCGAGGAAGCCGTCCAGCAGGACCTGTGGATCGCGCGAGAGCACCGCGTGGTCCCAGTAGGAGCGGCGCCGATCGTGGTGCGTGCGCAGGTGCAGCTTGCCCCATACGTGCTGCGGCACGTGGTAGAAGAACGTCGAGCCGAAATCTCCGACGACCACGACGATGAACATCGCCACGAGCGCGGAGACGACGGGCGAGTCCAACACGATCGAGTTCACGCTGATCCTTGTGTGGAGAGGAAGGGCTAACGGCGGATTGGTTCCGGCTTCAGGAAACCCTCTCGCGACCGCGTTCGTGGCGCTCGCGTGGATATCGAGCCCGGTTCGAATCGACGGAATCCGGGATGCCGCTCTGGCGTGGCATATACCCCCGCCGGTCCCGGTCATTCGCGGCTTGCGGCTGCTGATGGACGCCGGGCCGCGCGCGCCGGCCGGGGTTCGAGTGGCGCGCGAGGTGCTGCGGACCAACCCCCGGCTCGCCCCGCTCGACGCCCTGCTGCTCGCCGACCGCACCTTGGACGCCGCGCGCGAGCGCGGCGTGGCGCCGGCCTTCCTGGCCGCGACGCTGCTCCAGGAGTCGGCCTTCGACCCGCGGGCGGTGTCGGCGGCCGGCGCGGTCGGCGTGGCCCAGTTCACCATCCCGACCGCCCGCGGCGAGGGGATCGACCCCTGGGACGCCGGCGAGGCGATCGGGGGCGCCGCTCGCCTGCTCTCGGCCTACGTCGCCGGCTACCGCGGCCGGCCCGAGGACCCCTACGCGCTGGCGCTGGCCGCCTACGACGCCGGCCCGGGCGCGGTGGCGTACTACGGCGGGGTCCCGCCGTACGCCGAGACCCGCGCCTACATCGTCGACGTGCGGGACCGCTGGAGCCGCATCGTCGGCCGCTAGGCAGCGCTACTTGAAGGCGCGGCTCAGGAAGGCGTTGACCCGGTCCCAGGCGTCGGCGATCTGGCGCGAGGCGACCGTGTCGAGGTCCTCGCGGAAGAACGAGTGGCCGACGTCGGGGTAGACCTCGAGCTCGAAGCGCTTGCCGCCCGCTTCCAGGTTGCGGCGGATCGTCGCGATGTCGTGCTCGCCGATCAGCTCGTCGTGGCCGCCGAAGACCAGCAGCAGCGGGGCGCGGACGTCGTCGACCTCCTCGATCGCCGGTTTGGCGGCGCCGGGCAGCGGCCGGGCGATGCTCTGGCCGTAGAAGGCCACCGCGCCGGAGAGCCCGGCCAGCGAGGCGGAGAGGAACGCCGCGGTGCCGCCCCAGCCGAAGCCCCAGGTCGCGACCTTGCCGTGCTGCACGAACGGCTGCCGGTTGAGCCAGTCGCGCGCCGCCGCGACGTCCTCGCAGACGTCCCGCTGGACGAAGACCTCCTCCGGCTTGCCCCCGCGCAGGTAGTCGATCGCGATCCCGGTGTAGCCGACTTGCGCGACCAGCTCGGTGATCCGGCGCATCTCGGCGTCGAAGCCGTAGACTCCCTCGAGCACGATGACCGCCGGGCGCGGCCGGTCGTCGCGGCGCGAGACGTAGGCCTGCATCGGGCCTTTGGGCGCCGTGAGCGTGAGGGTCTCGGAAATCATGCGAATGTCTCCCGGGCGATCACGTGAGATGCTCCTGAAGGAACGCCTGCACGCGGTCCCAGGCGTCGGCGACGTCGTGCGGGGTCCGGTCGTTGGCGTGGCCGCCCTCCAGCTGCGAGCCGCTGTCGCGGAAGAACGCGTGGTCCTGGTCCGGGTAGACTTGGATCTCGAAGCGCTTGTGCGCCGCGGTCAAGGTCTGCCGGATCCGTTCGACCGCCTCGGCGGGAATGTACGCGTCTTTCCCGCCGAAGGCCAGCAGTAACGGGGCCTTGACGTCGGCCGCGTCGGCCAAGCCCTCGGGCTCGCCGCTCGGGAACGGCGCGGCGATCGAGCCGCCGTAGAAGCAGACCGCGGCGTCGATGCCCTCGAGCGCGGCGCTGAGGAACGCGACCGACCCGCCGAAGCAGAAGCCCCAGGCGGCGACGTGGCCGAACCGGACGAAGTCCTGCCGGTTGAGGAAGTCGATCGCGGCGGTCAGGTCGGCCCGCAGGGTCGCGCGCGAGACCTGCGCCGCCGCCGCGAAGCCTGCTTGGAGGCCGGCCTGGGTATAGGGCTCGTCGAGTTCCGGATGCGTGCGATGGTAGTAGTTGATGGCCAGGCCCACGTAGCCGGCCCCGGCGACCAGATCGGTGATGCGCTTGACCTCGGTGTTCACGCCGAAGATCTCTTGCAGCACGATCACGGCCGGGCGCGCTCCGCTCTCGTCGGGCCGCGCCAGGTAAGCCGGCATCGGGCTACCCGCGACGTCGATGGTGAACGATTGAGATACCACATTACCTCCTGGCTGCAAACGCGCCGACGGACGCGGGGTTAGGCGGACACGATGGCTCCGACGACGCACACGGCGTTCTCCGATCGCTTCGCGCTCCACCGCGACCCTCATCCGGCCCGGGTCGCGACCTTCGCCGAGGACGTTCGGGCCGGCCTCGGCACGCGCCCGATGCAGCTCTCGCCGAAGTACTTCTACGACGACCTGGGCTCGGCGCTGTTCGAAGCGATCACCCGCTTGCCCGAGTACTATCTCACCCGGGTCGAGCGCGATCTGCTCGCCACCTACGGGCGCGAGATCGTCGGCTCGTTCGACGCGCCGCTCGAGCTCGTCGAGCTGGGCAGCGGCAGCGCGGTCAAGACCCGGCTGCTGATCGACGCGATCTTCGCCCGCCAGGACGGGTTGACGTACCACCCGATCGACATCTCGGCCGACGCGGTCGCGGAGTCGTCGCTGGCGCTGGTCGGCGCGTACGACCGCTTGAACGTCGTCGCGTACGCCAGCGACTACTTCCCGCTGCTGCGCGCGAAGCGGCTGGTGACGCAGGACCGGGTGCTCGCGCTGTTCCTGGGCTCGAACATCGGCAACTTCGAGCCGGCCCAGGCGCGCGAGCTGCTCGCGCTCCTGGCCGGCGCACTGCGCTCGGGCGACGGGCTGCTGCTCGGCTACGACCTCAAGAAGGACCCCTCGATCCTCGAGCTGGCCTACGACGACCCGACCGGCGTGACGGCGGCGTTCAACATGAACCTGCTGGCCCGGATGAACCGCGAGCTGGGCGCGAACTTCGACCTCGCCCGGTTCCGCTTTCGCGCCCGCTGGGACGAGCGGGATGGCGCGGTGCGCTCGTACGTCGTCAGCGCGCGCCAGCAGCGGGTGCAGATTCCCGGCGCCGAGCTGGTGCTCGACCTCGTCGCCGACGACGCGATCCACACCGAGTCCTCGTACAAGTTCGCCCGCCAGGAGCTCGTGGCGCTGGCCGAGCGCTGCGGCTTGCGCGAGAAGGCCGGCTACACCGACGCCGCCGGCCGCTACGCGCTGAGCCTGTTCACGGTGGTGTAGCGTGCCGGCCTGGCGCGACGTGACCGCCGGCTGGAGCGACGAGGATTTTCGCCACCTCGACGGGGTCAGCGCGGTTGCAGTCCACTTCCGCTTCGCGGCCGAGTCGCTCGACCCGCAGGCGGTCACCCAGCGGCTGGGGATCGAGCCCGACTGGGCGCAGCGGCGCGGCGACCCGGTCGTGCGCGGCGGCGGCGACCCGCTGGGCCAGGCCGAGAACGGCATCTGGAGCCTCTCGTCGACCGGCCGGGTGCGCTCGCTGCACATCGCCGCGCACCTGCGCGCGCTGCTGGACCTGCTGCGCCCGGTGGCGCCGGCGGTGGCCGAGCTCGCCGCCGAGTACCCGGCCTTCTTCTTCATGGTCTACACCTCGGACGAGCTGCCGCGCGGGCGCGGCTTCGGCTTGGGCCCCGAGCTGCTGCACGAGATCGCGGAGCTCGGCGCGGCGATCGACCTCGACTTCTACTGCGACGACGAGCGGCACGCCGCGCCCGGCCCAGAGCGCTAGCCCGGCGCGCGCAGCGCGCGCATGCGCGGCACGAACGCCGCGATGGCCGCCTCGACCTCGTCGTCCGCGCGCAGCGCCAGCCGCTCGTCGTCGACCGGCGCGCCCGCCTCGTCGGGGCAGACGTACGCCGTGGCGGCGAGCGGGCCGTCCGCGGTCTCGACCGTGACCTCGACCCGGCGGTACAGCGTGACGTCGCTGCGTGCGCCAGCCGCGCCGCTGGGGTACTCCACCGCCACGTCCTCCCAGGCGTCGGCGATCCGCCAGCCGAGCGCGTCGAGCGCGATCAGCACGCCGGCGGCGGCGTCGGCGGGTTCGCCGGTCGCGCGCAGCGAGAGGTAGCCCGAAGCGTTGGCGACCCGCCGGTAACCGCGCAGCGTCGCGGCGCGAACGGGATAGCGCGCGCCCAGGATTCGCTCACGCCAGGCCGCGCCGCGCAGCGTGCCGTAGGCGAAGAGCGGTTTCACGCCCGCGCCATCCGCTCGGCCGCGCGCAGCGCGAGGTCGGCCGCGATCGCCAGCAGCGCCGAGGCCAGCGCGCCGGCGACGATCTTGGGCGCGTTGTCGGTGCGCAGGCCCTCGAAGAGCAGCACGCCCAGGCCCCCGGCTTGGATCCAGGCGGCGACCGTCGCCAGCGCGACCAGCGTCACCGCGGCGATGCGCACCCCGCCCAGCACGACCGGCAGCGCGGCCGGCAGCTCGACCCGCAGCAGCGTCTGCCGGGCGGTGAAGCCCAGGCCCCGCGCCGCGTCGACCAGCGCCGGGTCGACCCCGCGCAGGCCGGCGACGACGCCGCGCACCAGCACCATCTGGGCGTAGATCACCAGCGCGACGACCGCCGTGAGGGGCCCGAGGCCGATCGCCGCGACGAGCAGCGCCAGCAGCGCCAGGCTGGGAATCGTGTAGAGCACGCCGCTGGCGCCGAGGATCAGCGCGCCCGCGCGCGGCCGGCGCGCCGCGAGCACGCCGAGCGGCAGCGCGATCAGCAGCGCGATCGCCAGCGACACCAGCACCAGCACGACGTGCTCGCCCAGCCGCTGCGCGACGACGTCGGGGTGCGCGACGAGGTAGCTCACGATGTCATCGCTCGATCAGCGGCCGTTCGGCCGCCAAGCGGCGGGTCTCGGCGTCGACCCCGACCAGGTGGCGCACGAAGTCGTCGGCGGGATGCTCCAGCAGCGCGGCCGGCGCGTCGACCTGCACGACGCGGCCGGCGTTCATCACCACCACCCGGTCGGCCAGCCGCAGCGCCTCGTCGACGTCGTGGGTGACGAAGACGATCGTCGTGCCCAGCTCGCGGTGGACGCGCGCGATCTCGTCCTGCAGCGAGGCGCGCACGATCGCGTCGACCGCGGCGAACGGCTCGTCCATCAGCAGCACCCGCGGCTCGGCCGCCAGCGCGCGCGCCACGCCGACCCGCTGCGCCTCGCCGCCCGAGAGCTGGCGCGGCTTGCGCTCGCGGTAGCGCGCCGGCTCCAGCGACACCAGCGCCAGCAGCTCGTCCACCCGCGCGGCGGTGCGCGCTTTGTCCCAGCCCAGGAGCTGCGGCACGACGCCGACGTTCTGGGCCACGGTGTAGTGGGGGAACAGGCCGACCGCCTGGATCACGTAGCCGATCCCGCGCCGCACCCGGGTCGCGTCCTGCCGGCGCACGTCGACGCCGTCGATCAGCGCGGTGCCGGCGGTCGGCTCGACCAGCCGGTTGATCGTGCGCAGCAGCGTGCTCTTGCCGCAGCCCGACGGTCCCAGCAGCACCGCGAACGTCCCGGCCTCGATGGTTAGGTCGACGTCGTGCACCGCCGGGCTCGCGGCGCCCGGATAGCGCACCGCCAGACCGCGCAGCTCGACCCGTGCGCCGCCGCGGCCGCGGCGGTCGCTACGCGAGCCGGTGCCGTTTGAGGAAGTCACGGGCCACGTCCGCCGGCTCTTGCTTCTGCGGGCCGTCGACCAGCAGGTTGAGGCTCTGCATCGCGTCGTTGGTCAGCAGCGGCGCCAGCGCGTCGAGCGGTTTCGCGAGCGCCGGCCGCGCGTCGAGCGCCGCCTTGCGCACGACCGGGGCGACCTGGTCGACCGGAAAGGCGTGCTTGTCGTCGGCGAAGAGCACCAGGTCGTCGGCCTTGAGCTGGCCTTCGGTGGTGAAGGCCAGCACCACGTCGACGTCGCCGCGCAGCAGCGCCGCGTACTTCACGCCGTTGTCGATGACCTTGACCTGCTCGAAGCGGAAGCCGCCGTAGACGCGCTGCAGGCCCGGCAGCCCGTCGGCGCGGCTGAGGAACTCGGTCACCGCGCCCAGCCGCAGCCGGTCGGCCTTGCCGGCCAGATCGCTCAGCGTGCGCAGGCCGCCGTACTTGGCCGCGACGGCGCGCGTCGTGGCCAGCCCCTGGGTGTCGTTCATCGGCGCGGCCGCCAGCCAGATCAGGCCGTAGCGGGCGCGGTACTGCTTGGCGACGGTGTCGTAGGTGCGCTTGGGGTCGCCGTCGGGCGGCAGGTGCAGCACGTCGACCAGGCCGGTGCCGGTGTACTCCGGGTAGAGGTCGATCTCGCCGCGGTGCAGCGCGGCCATGGCGATGTCGGTCGTGCCCAGGTCGAGCTTGCGGGTCACGCTCAGGCCGGCGTGTTCGAGGCTCTGGGCGTAGAGCTCGCCCAGGATCAGCTCCTCGGTGAAGTTCTTCGAGCCGACGGTCACGCCGCCGCCGGGCCGGCGCCCGCAGGCGGCGAGCGCCGCGGCGGCCGCGCCGGCGGCGAGGAAGCGCGGGCGGGAGAGACGCTGCATGGCCTCCACGTTCAGACGGCGAGCCGCCGCTGGGCGAGCCCGAGCGCGGCGTCGGCGAGGATGGCGAGCGCGGCGACGGCCAGCGCGCCGAGCACGAGCTCGGGCAGGTTGCTGGTCTGGAGCCCGTCGACGATGTAGTCGCCCAGGCCGCCGCCGCCGATGAACGAGGCCAGGGTGGCCGAGGCGATCACCTCGACGGTCGCGGTCCGGACCCCGACCGCGACCACCGGCAGGGCCAGCGGCCAGCGGACCCGGGTGCCGACCTGGCGCGGGGTCATGCCGGTCCCGCGGGCCGCCTCGAGCGTGGCGGCCGGGACCGAGCGCAGGCCGACGTCGGTGTTGACCAGGATCGGCGGCAGGGCCAGCACGACCAGCGCCAGCAGGGCCGGCCGGAAGCCCAGCCCCAGCAGCGGCAGCGCCAGGGTCAGCACGGCCAGCGACGGGACCACCCGGAAGCCGCCGGCCAGCGCCAGCAGCAGCCCGCGCGGCAGCGGCCGGTCGGCGCACAGGCCGGCCAGCGGGATCCCCACCGCCAGCGCCAGCGCCAGCGCCGCGGCGGCCAGCCCGACGTGCGTGCTCAGGTGAGCGAAGAAGTCCGCGCTCAGGCGCCGAACCCCCGAGAGATCATGACCGCAGGTTCGCAAGTCGGCTCCGAGCTCCGCCCGCCGGCACCACCCGCGGCCGCCCTCCCGCTCGACGACCCCGCGCTCTACATCAACCGCGAGCTGTCGTGGCTGGAGTTCAACGACCGCGTGCTGGAGGAAGCCCTCGACGAGCGCAACCCGCTGCTCGAGCGGCTCAAGTTCATCGCGATCTACGGCACCAACCTCGACGAGTTCTTCATGATCCGCATCGCCGGCCTGATGCAGCAGACGGCGGCCGAGGTGCACAAGCGCTCCGACGACGGCCTGCTGCCCGAGCAGCAGCTGGCGCTGGTCAGCGAGCGGGTGAGCCGGTCGCTCGCGCGGATGACCGACTGCCTGGAGAACCGGCTCTTCCCGGCGCTCGAGCGGCACGGGATCCGCATCCTGGGCTACGAGCAGCTCGACTCGGCGACGAAGCGGGCGATGCGCCGCTACTTCGACGAGCGCGTCTTCCCGGTGCTCACGCCGCTGGCGATCGACAAGGGCCACCCCTTCCCGTACATCTCGAACCTCTCGCTCTCGCTGGCGGTGGAGCTCGACGAGCCGTCGGCGGGCGACGGCCCGTCCTCGATGCTGGCCCGGGTCAAGGTGCCGGGCTCGCTGCCGCGCTTCGTGGCGCTCGACGCGCCGCCGGGCCAGCGCTGGTTCCTCTTGATCGAGGACCTGATCGCCCACAACCTGGAGGCGCTCTTCCCCGGGATGCGGGTCAAGGCGTCCTACACGTTCCGGGTCACCCGCGACGCGGACCTCGACCTGCAGGAGGACGAGGCCGACGACCTGCTGCGGGCGATCGAGTCGGAGCTGCGCCGGCGCCGCTTCGGCGAGCCGGTGCGGCTGGAGATCGAGGCCGGGATGCCCGAGGCGCTGCGCGACAAGCTGCTCGAGGCGCTCGAGCTCGACCGCGCCGACTGCTTCGCGATCGACGGCATGATGGGCACCAGCGCGCTCTGGACGCTGGTGAACATCGACGAGCCGGGCCTGCACGACCCGCCGTTCACGCCCTCGATCCCCAAGCGCCTGCACGGCCAGGTCGACATGTTCGCGGTCATCCGCGAAGGCGACGTGCTGCTGCACCACCCCTACGAGTCGTTCGACCCGGTCGTGCAGTTCGTGCAGCAGGCCGCCAACGACCCCGACGTGCTGGCGATCAAGCAGACCCTCTACCGCACCAGCGGCAACTCGCCGGTCGTCGCGGCGCTGATCGAGGCGGCCGAGAACGGCACCCAGGTCGCCGCGCTGATCGAGCTCAAGGCGCGCTTCGACGAAGAGAACAACATCCACTGGGCGCGCACGCTGGAGCGCGTCGGCGCGCACGTCGTCTACGGCCTGCCCAACCTCAAGACGCACGCCAAGGTGACCCTGATCGTGCGCAACGAGCCCGACGGCATCCGCCGCTACATGCACTTCGGGACCGGCAACTACAACGACAAGACGGCCCGCATCTACACCGACCTGAGCCTCTTCACGTGCCGCGCCGACCTCGGCAGCGACGCGACCCAGCTCTTCAACGCGCTGACCGGCTTCTCGAAGGCCGACACCTACGAGCAGCTGATGGTCGCGCCGACCAGCCTGCGCAGCGGCTTCGAGGAGCTGATCGACCGCGAGACGGAGCACGCCCGCGCCGGCCGGCCGTGCGGGATCGTCGCCAAGCTCAACGCGATCAGCGACGCGGGCATCGTGCAGCGGCTCTACGCCGCCTCGCGCGCCGGCGTGCCGATCGACCTGGTGGTGCGCGGCATGTGCGTGCTGCGCCCCGGCATCCCGGGCGTGAGCGAGACGATCCGCGTCCGCAGCATCGTCGGCCGCTTCCTCGAGCACTCGCGGATGTACGTCTTCACCAACGGCGGCGAGCGCGAGGTCTACATCGGCAGCGCCGACCTGATGGGGCGCAACCTCGACCGCCGGGTCGAGACCGTCGTCCCGGTGCTCGACCCGGTGCTCGGCGACGTGATCTGCACCGACATCCTCGACGTGACCCTCGCCGACAACGTCAAGGCCCGCGTCCTGCGCCCCGACGGCAGCTACGAGCGCCGCGGCGTGCTGCCCGGCGAGAGCCGGATCGAGGCCCAGCAGGTGTTCCTCAAGCGCTACCAGACGGTGTAGCGGGTTCGGCCGCCGCCTTCAGCCGGCGAGCTTGACGATCGTCTTCCACTCCGCCGCCGTCACCGGCAGCACCGAGAGGCGCTGGCCTTTGCGCAGCAGCAGCATGTTCTCCAGCTTGCGGATCGCGCGCAGCTCGTCGAGCGGCAGCAGGCGCGGGAAGCGCTCGACGAAGCCGACGTCGACGCACCACCAGCGCGGCTCGTCGGGCGGCGACTTCTCGTCGTAGTAGTCGCTGCGGGGATCGAACTGGGTCGAGTCGGGGTGGGCCGCGGCGACGACCTCGCAGAGGCCGGCGATGCCCGGCCGGGCCGTGCTGGAGTGGTAGAAGAAGGCGCGGTCGCCGACCCGCATCTCGCGCATCAGGTTGCGCGCCTGGTAGTTGCGCACGCCGGACCACTCGGTGCGCCCGTCCCGTTCGAGCTGGTCGATCCCGTAGCTTTCCGGTTCGGACTTGAAGAGCCAGTACTTGGGCTTGGGCACGGGCGTCAGACGCGCTTGGTCAGCGTGAACCGGACGGTGCGGAAGCCCGGCTGCACGATGCCCAGGTTGCGCGAGCTCAGGCCGTAGACGAACTGGTTCTTGACGATCTGCGCGGTGACCGGGTCGAGGCCTTGGTACTCGACCGCGCGGGCGAAGTTCGCCCCGAGGTTGACGTTGGTCAGGTTCTCCACGCTCAGGCCGAGGGTGACGCCCTTGCCGGCGCCGATCTTCACCCCGCCGTCGAAGACGACGAACGCGGGGTAGTTGTACTCGTTGTTCGAGCCCTCGTAGTCCATGCCCAGGCGGATCAGCGCGTTGTTGGCCCCGGCGTACTGGACCTCGGCGTACCCCTTGGCGTACGGGATGCCGATGAGCTGCTCGCCGTTGTAGTCGTACTGCGGCGTCGCGAAGTACGAGGCCGGCAGACCGAGGTAGTAGTTGCGCTCGAACGACGAGGTCAGGCGGTAGCCGAAGCCCAGCGCCGGCTCGTTGGTCGCCGAGAGCTCGATGCCTTGCGCGTACTCTTCGGGCCCGTTGAAGATCGAGGACTGGAAGACGTTGGGCGTGTTCTCCAGCGAGGCGATCGGCGGGCCGGTGTACGGGCCCAGGTTGCTGATCCACGGGTTGTGGACGACGTCGTGGTAGACGTCGCCCGAGACGACCGTCCCGTCGTGCAGGCGGTAGTCGGCGCCCAGGTCGAACGCGACGATCTCTTCGGGCAGCAGCGCGTTGTTGGGCGTGTTGATCGTGGTCGACGACGCGCCCTGGTTGATCTTGGTGAACCCGGAGACTTGGTTGGCGTAGGGGACCGAGATCGACGAGCCGGCGGTGGCGCGGATCGCCAGGTCGCGGGTCGGCCGGAACAGCAGGCCCAGGTGCGGGTCGTAGTGGCTCGCGCTCAGGGTGGTGCCGACCAGGGTCGAGTACGTCACGCCGCCGTACGTCACGGTCGGCAGCGGGATCGCCGACGTGCTCACGCCGTGGTTCGCGAACAGCGAGACCACCGCCGGGTTCGTCTGCTGCGCGTCGATCGTGTAGTGGGTGAAGTAGTTGCCCAGGTCCAGCTCGAGCTTGGGGGTGAGCTGGAACTGGCCGGTCAGCGCGATGTCGGTGATCGACGCGAAGGTGTCCGGGGTGCCGATCGGCGAGGGGTGGGTGGTCCCGAGCGGGCAGGTGGCGTTCTCCGCGTGGCCCGGCTTGCCGGCGCCCGGAATCGAGGTCCCGCCCACCGTGAACGCGCAGCCGGCGGTCAGCGGCGAGAAGTCGTTGATGAAGCTCTGCGCGTCGTCGTAGTAGTGGTCGACGCTGAAGTTGTAGGTGTTGTTGCCGGCCGGGTGGATGTAGTCGAACGTGTAGCCGAAGAGCTTGTCGATCTCCAGCGTCGTGTAGGGCGAGCCGAAGCCCCACTGGTCGGCGTTGTCCAGCAGCTCGGGCGAGGTCAGGCACGGCGTCGCGGGCGAGCAGGCGTAGCCGCCCGGCAGGGCGTTGGTCGTCGCATAGGCGTGCGGCGTGCCGGGGTCGACGACGTATCCGGCGCTGGGCGCGTAGCCCGGAACGTAGCACGGCCCCTTGGCGCCGGCCGCCGCGGTCGCGGGCGCGTAGGCGACGGTGCAGTTGGCGTTGCTGGTCACCTCGTAGAACGCGCCGAAGTTGCCGGGGACGCCGTTCTCGCCGCTGCCGTCGATCAGCCGCCGGATGCCCGCGGCGTACGGCCGCAAGAGGATCGTGTCGTTCTTGTACGAGGTCTTGAAGTCGAGGTTGAAGTTGGGCTGGTTCTGGCGGACGTCGGAGCCCGGGTAGTAGGTGTAGTAGGGGACGTTGGTGCTGCCGGCCTGGCCGGTGGCGTAGAAGGGCGCTCCGCCGGCGGTCGGCGTGGCGTAGAACTGCGGGGTGTTGTAGAGCGAGGTCGTGCCGCAACTCGTCGACGCGACGCCCTTCGAGCCGCTGCTCGAGAGGCACTCCGGCACCGTCCCGTAGCCGACGAACTGCCCGTACGAGCCGCCCTGCGGGTCGAACCGGCCTTGCAGGCCGAGGAACTCGAGCGTCAGCGAGGTCTGGCCGGAGAAACGGTAGCGCAGCTTCGCCAGCTCCGCGTCGAGCGAGTACGTGTTGCTGAAGTCGCCCACGAACTCGGTCAGCTTGTTGCTCAGGTACGGGGTCTGGTAGGTTCCGGTGTACGGCACCGCCGAGCCGTCCGTGCCGTCGATCGCGTTCTGCGTCGTGCCGTACGTCGGCCCGCGGTAACCGCTGAACGACTGGCCGACGATCAGCGAGAGCCGGTTGCCCTTGAGGAAGTTGAGGTCGGCCAGCGCCGTGTAGATCGTCCCCGCGTAGCTGTCGGCGCCGACCTGGAAGAACGCGCTGTCGCCCGGGGTGAAGTCGCGGGTGCGGATGTTGACGGTGCCGACGGCGGACTGGCCGGCGGTCGGGCCGTTGAGGCCGGCGCCCTTGAGCACGTCGACCCCGCCGAACAGCGGCGCTTCGGTGAACTGGGTCAGGAAGCTGCCGCCGGTGCCCGACGAGATCGGGTGGCCGTCGAGCGTCGTCTTGGTCTCGACGCCCAGGCCGCGCACGATGAAGTACTGATTCGCGTTGGTCGCGCTGTGGTAGACGTTGATGCCGGGAATCTCGTTGACCAGCGGGGTGAGATCCGGCGTGATGCGGTTCTCGATCACGGCGCTGGAGATCTGGCTGTCGGCCGACGACGAGACGTTGAAGCGCGCCTGGTTGCGCCCGAAGCTGGTCGAGGTGCGGCCGATGACCTGCAGGTTCGAGAGGTTCGCCTCGGCCAGCGCGACGTTCGCGGTCAGCGGGTTGTCGGCGAGGACCGTGATCTCGGTCGTGGCCGTCTGGTAGCCGCCGTGGTTGACCGTCACGTCGTAGAGCCCCGGCGGCAGGGCGATGGCGTACCGGCCCGCCGCGTCGGTCCGGACCGACTGCCGAAGGCCGTTGCCGGCGACCGAGACGACGGCCTGGGAGACGCCGCCGCCGCTCGCGTCGGTCACCCGACCGCTCACGGTCACGGCCTGCTGGGTCGCCTGCGCGACCGTCGCCGCCGGCGCGGTGGCCGCGCCGGCGGATCCCGCGAAGCCGGCGAGCACGAGCACGGAAACGAGCGCGGCACCGATAGCTGTGCGCACTGGAGCTCTCCTTCGTGAAGATCGAGCGGGAACCGGCGTTCACGCCGTCTTAATGATCACCTGCCTAGGATGGGCACGGGCCTCCGCCTCGGTGGTCCGTTCGCCATGCCCGTGCGGCACGGCGTTCTCCCCGCAGCCCTCCCTCAATAGGAGAACATGTGTCCAGCTTGTCACGCGCCTTGAGCGCCGTGGCCCTCAGCGCGCTCGCCGGTGGACCGTTGTGCATGGCACCGGCGAGCGCCCAGAGCGCCCCGGCGGCCCAGACGGCGCCGACGACCGCGACCCAGGTATCCGGCACGGTTACCGATACGACGGGCGCACCGGTCGCCGGCGCCACGGTCACCCTCAGCGGCCCGCAGGCCTACACCGCGACCTCCGACGCCCAAGGGCGGTACGCGCTCCAGGTCCAGCCGGGCGTCTACACCGCCGCCGTCACGCGCTCCGGCTTCCAGCCCGGCACCGAGCAGGACGTCGCCGTCACCGCCGGCACGCCGGTCACCCTCAACGTCCAGCTCGCGGCGCCGACGCTCTCGACGCTGCGCGTCATCGGCTCGACCCGGACCTCGTTCTCGCGCACGACGTTCAACGCGTCGCCGGCGTCGGTGAGCGTCATCAACACCCAGGCCTTCATCGACCAGGGCCAGCCCCAGGTCCGCAACATCCTCAACCAGACGCCGGGCCTGGTCATCAGCCTGCCGGCGACCTCGGGCAACGGCGCCGCGCCCGGCGCGATCACCTTCCCGAACATTCGCGGCGGGCTCTCGTTCGAGACCGCGTCGCTGATCGACGGCCACCCGGTCTCGGTCGGCGCGTTCGGCGACTACGTCACCACCTTCCTCAACTCGTTCCTGCTGCAGTCGGTCGAGGTCGTCAAGGGTCCCGGCGCCGCCGCGCCCGAGGTCAACTACGCGATCGGCGGCACGGTGAACTTCCGCACCCTCGACCCGACCCGCACGCCGACCGGCTACGAGACGCTCGGCGTCGACAGCTTCGGCGGCACGTTCTCGAACTTCGGCTACTCGAACACGGTCGCCCGGGGCAAGCTGGGCTTCGTGGTCGACTACGCGGTCGACGGCACTCCCGGCCCGCTCTCGGACTTCACCACCTACACCCCGGTCGGCAGCAGCTACCTGATCAACGGGCACCCGATCACCAGCGCCACGACGACCTCGCCGTACATTCCGGGCCTGAACACCCGCTACTTCAACAACACCGCCTCGCTGCTCTACAGCGGGCTGCCGGTCAGCACGACCTACACCAGCAAGGCCGAGCTGGCCAAGGTCCGCTACAACTTCTCGAGCACGACGAGCTTCACCGCGAGCTACCTGGGCAGCCAGACCTGGACCGAGCAGAACGGCAACCACTTCTACCTCGACCCCTCGACGTTCACGCCGAGCACGGTCACCGGCGCGCCGGCGTACGGCTCCATCACCGGGCCGCAAGCCGGCCAGCAGCTGCTGGTCGAGGACAACATCTTCCCGCCCCAGCACGAGTACGAGATCAACAACGAGCCGATCTTCCAGGCCGAGATCCGCACCTCGCTCGGCGCGAGCAACAACCTGCTCGCGCGGGCGTATTCGGCCTCGATCAGCCGCCTGCAGTACAACGGCCTGGCCAGCCCCGCGCAGCCCGGGTACATCCCCGGCGTGCAGCTGTTCGGCCAGGTCGCGACCTGCCCGGCCGCGCTCGTGAAGGGCACCTGCCCGGTCGCGCCGGTGGCCCAGACCTACAACGGGCAGACGGTGGACCTGACCGTTCCGGGCGCGTACTTCAACAGCAGCGAGGAAGACCGTCTGCACGGCTACTCGCTCGAGCTCGACCACTCGTTCGGCGACACCGGCAACACCCTGAGCGTGGCCGACGACTACACCCGCTCGACGACCGGCAGCTACAACGTCGGCACCTTCTTCCCCGGCAGCACGACCTCGGTCGCGAGCGTCCCGCCGACCTCGGGGGAGAGCTACAACACGCTCCTGCTGCGCTACATCACCAACCTGGGCCCGCGCGCGCAAGTCACCCTGAGCAACTACTTCAACAGCTACCAGACGCACTACTCGACCAACAACGGCGCCACGTTCCAGGACCAGGACAGCGCCCACTACGACGCGCGGCTGGGCGCGACGTACCGGGTCGATCCCAACACCTCGGTCCGCTTCTCGATGGGCTCGGCCATCGCGCCGCCGTACATCGCGCTGTACTCGCGCGTCACGTCGGCGCCGGTGATCGACCGCTCGGGGCTCTTCGCCACCAACACCCAGGCCAACCCGGGAATCCGGCCGGAGACCTCGTTCGGTTACGACCTCGGCGCGGACGTGCGGCTGGGATCGGACCGGCAGACGATCTTCTCGGGCGACGTCTACCTCACGAACCTCCACAACCAGCTCATCAGCACCACCCAGTTCACCAACGGCCTGGTGACGGTGCCCGGGCTTCCGCTCGGCCCGACCGGAGCCGGGACCGGGGCGCCCGTCACGGTGCCGCTGGTCAGCTCGGGCTCGACGAACCTGGCCCAGGCGCGCTACGAAGGCCTCGAGCTCGCGCTGCGGCGCGATCCCCCGGTGGGCTTCGGCTTCACGCTCCAGGGCGCGCTCCAGCAGGCGACGCCGGTCGACATCCCGCTCTCGTTCTACACCGCGCCCGGCTCGACCGTCCCGATCCGCAACCTCGGCGTCGTGCCGGGGGCGAACTTCTACGGCGGCTCGCAGGGCGTCTCCAACCAGCCGATCCCGTACTCGCAGGGCTACGCGGAGATCCGCTACCGGACGCCGCGCGGCGGCCTGCTCTCGTTCGGCGAGACCTATTACGGCGACAACAACTCGCTCTTCGAGCCGGCGTTCTTCATCGGCAACGCCAACGCGAGCTTCCCGCTCTCGCACGGGTTCTCGCTCAACCTCAACGTCGACAACGTGTTCAACACCTACGGCAACGACTACGTCACCGAGTACGGCGGCATCGTGCAGCCGTACGTCGGCGGCGCGCAGGCCGCCATCGGGGCCAAGGGCGCGCTCGTCCCCGTCTCCGGCGCGCAGCTCAACGCCAACGCGTACGGCCCGCGCAACGTGCGCCTCTCGCTGAGCTACCGCATCGGCGGCTGACCCGCGCGCGGTACCCGCATACGCAACGGCCGCGCCCTCGGGCGCGGCCGTTCGCGTTACAGCGTGCGGCCCTCGAAGGCTTCGAGCTTGGCGCGCTGGCCGGGCGTCCACGGCACCGCCCGCTCGCCGTCGGTGGCGACGACCACGATCCGGGCCAGCGCGCGGACCTGCTCGCCCTCGACCGCGCTGAGCGCGTACTCCATGGTCAGGCTGGAGCGGCCCAGGCCGACCGACCGCGCGTGCACCAGCAGCAGCTCGTCGTAGTAGCACGGGCGCAGCATGCGGGTCGTCATCTCGGCCGTCATGTGGTTGAAGGCCAGGATCTGGCGCTTGGCGTCCTCGGCCTCGCCGATCGCTTCGAGGTAGCGCAGCCGGGCCAGCTCCCAGTAGGTGGAGTAGACGGTGTTGCTGACGTGGCCCAGCGCGTCGGTCTCGGCGAAGCGCGGCCGCACCTCGAGCGCGAAACGGAACGAGCGAAGCCACTCGGCTTCGCTCCCCGGTTCGTACAGCGCCAGCACTAATGGAGCTGGATGGTCGGCTTCACGTCCTGGCCGGCGAACGCCGTCTCGAGTACCTTGGCCAGCTCGCCGTTCTGGGCCATCGGGCCCAGGATGTCGGTGTCGCCGTAGAACTGGCCGCCGATGAACACCTTGGGCAGGGTCGGCCAGTCGCTCAGCTCGGAGAGCGCTTGCCGCTTGGGCATGTTCTCCAGCACGTCGATCACCTCGAACGGGTAGCCGAACGCGTTGAAGAACTGGATCGTCTCGGCGGTGAAGCCGCAGCGCGGTGCGTCTTTCGTGCCTTTGCCGTAGACGAGGATCGTGTTCTCGGCGATCTCGCGCTTGATCTCGTCTTGCAGGTCAGCCATGTGAGTCCTCGGGGAGTGCGGTGCGAATCTGGAGCGCGTGGATGCGCCCGTCGGCGCGCGCGGGAGCGAGCGCTCGCTCGACCATCCGGTGCCGGTCGAGCGGCGAGACGCCCGCGAACGCCTGCGATCGTACCAACACCTCGAGATGGTCGCGGGTGCCGGTCAGGTCGTACACCTGGACCTGGGCGTCGGGCATGGTCTCGCGCAGCATCGCGGTTATCACTCGATCGATCACGGAACGCCTGGTCTACGACCTCGCGGTCCGGCTGACCCGCCGCAGGCATCCGGCGCTCGCCAGGGTACGTTCTGAGTCACAGCCATGCCGCAACCGCAGCGAGCGCGCCTCGCCGCGCTCTGGGTCCTCGCCGCGCTCGCCGGAACGGCCGCCGCCGGCCTGGCCGCGCTCGCCCGGGCCGGCGCGGGGCTCTGCGACCGGCGGCTCTTCGCCCACCCCGGCGCGCCGGGTGCGGCCGGGATGATGTCCCACCGGATGGCGATGGCCGGCTCGGCCGCGCCCGAGGGCGTCTGCCCGATCCTGCTCTACGCGGGGCTGGCGGCCGCGGCACTCTGCCTGCTCGCCCTGGGCACGCTGCTGGCCGGGCGGACCCGGCCGGCCGCCGTCGCCGCGGCGGCGGCCCGGCTCGTGCTCGGGCTGCGGCTGGCTCGGATCACCGCGCTGCTCGGGCTGGCCGGGGCGGTCCCGCTGGCGGCGATCCTGGTCTCCGAGGACGGCTGGCAGCTCGCCGGCCTGCCCGCGCTGGCCGCCCTGGCCGCCCTGGCGGGCGGCGCGCTGCTGGCGGCGCTGGCGCTGGTCGGGGCCGCCCGGGCGGTCCTCGGGCTGGCGCGCCGGCTCGTCGTCGCGCTCGTGCTCGGGCTGCGCCTGCCCGCGCCCGGCCCGCCGCCGGCCCGGCCGCGCCGGCCGGCCGCCGGCCCGGCTCCAGCCGGCTTGCGGCTCGCCCGCCGCCGGCCCTCGCGGGCTCCTCCGCTGACGGCCTGACCGCCCGCGTCCGCGTGGACGCACCCGTCAGCACCGTCTTCGGAGGAACCTTTGCTTCGCACCACGTTAGGGGCGCTCGGCTGCGCCTCGATCGTCCTTTTCGCGGCCGTGCCCGCCCGAGCGGACGTCGTCGGCATCGTCCGCGGGACCGTCACCGGGCCGGACCGCAAGCCGGTCGCCGGCGCGAGCGTGACGCTGACGGGCGACCGGACCAGCTTCTCCCGCACCGCCGACCGCGACGGCCGCTTCGCGTTCGCGCGCGTTCCGTTCGGCCACTACACGCTGCGGGTCGCGTCGGCGGGCGTCACGATCGCCACCGCGCTCGACGTCGCGACCGGCACGGTCGTCGACCTGCCGCTGGTCCTCTCGCCGGAGATCGGCCGGACCAGCGCGACCGTGACCGGCGTGCACGGCACCCCGGTCTCCGAGAACACCTACGGCCCCCGCCAGCTCGCGGCGCTGCCGGCCAACACGAGCCTCGACCGCATCGTCGAGACCCTGCCGGGAATCGTGCGGTTCTCGTTCGACGAGCCGGTCGCGCACGGGTTCCACGGCCTGACCTACGAGCTCGACGGCGCGCCGCTGCCGCAGTCCACCAGCGCCAACTTCGCGCAACTGGTCGATCCGCGCGACGTCTCGGCGATCGAAGTCTTCACCGGCGCCTTTCCGGCCGAGTTCGGCGGCTCGCGCCAGGGCGCGGTCGTCAACGTCACCAGCCTCAACACCGCCGGCCTGGGCGGCACGGGTGCGCTGACGCTGGGCGGCGGCGACCAAGGCACCGCCGAGACGCGGCTGAGCCAGCACGTCGACCTCGGCGCGGCGCAGATCGCGCTCGCGTTCAACGCCGACCGGACCGACCGCGGCATCGACACGCCCAGCGCGAGCGCGCAGCACGACGCCGCCGACAGCGCCAACGCGTTCGTGCGCGTCTCCGCGCCGCTGGGCCCGCGCAACACGCTGGCCGCCGACCTCTCGGCGCAGACCGCCGCCTTCCAGATCCCGATCAACACGGCGTTCGCGCCCAGCTCGCCGATCGTCGACCCGCCCGGCACCGGCGACGTGCAGCGCGAGACCTCGCGCTTCGCCAGCCTCTCGTTCACCCACGCGTCCAAGGACGGGCTGGGCTACGTGCAGGTCGTGCCGTGGACGCGCTACGACCGGCTGCAGTACCTGGGCGACCTGGGCAACGACGTCCAAGCCGTGCTCGACAACCCCGACGGCAGCTTCGGCGCCTTCCAGAACGGGCTCCAGCAGGACCGCGTCGCCAGCTACACCGGGCTGCGCGCGTCGGCGTACCGCGCGAGCGGCCGGCACGCGCTCAAGCTCGGCGCCGACCTCTCGCAGGAGTCGTTCCGCTCGGCGGTGCTGATCGCGTGCGGGCAGAACGATCCGCCGACCTGCGGCGAGCCGGCCTTCACCGACGACACCGCCCGGCGGGGCTCGCAGACCGGGCTCTACGCCGAGGACAAGTGGACGCCCGATGCCCGGCTGGCCGTCTCGGCCGGCCTGCGCTACGACCGCAGCACCGGCTACGTCTCCGGCGGCCAGCTCAGCCCGCGCTTGGAGGTCAACCAGGCTCTGGGCGCCGGCGCCACGACGGTCTTGCACGCCTACTACGGCCGGCTCTACGCCGCGCCGGGCCTGGAGGACACCCGCCGCGACGCCGTGCTGACCGAGACCTCCAGCAACGCCAACCCGGTCTACGACCTGCAGCCCGAGCGCGACACCTACGTCGAGCTGGGCCTGGCACACACGTTCCGGCCGGGACTGCGCGGCTACGTCAACGCGTTCGACCGCACCGTGAACGACGTGCTCGACACGACCAACCTCGACAACACGCCGCTGTTCATCGTGTTCAACAACACGGTCGGGGTCGACCGCGGGGTGGAGCTGCGGCTCACCCAGAGCTCGCCCGGCACCGACGCCGGGCTCTCGTTCAGCTACCAGCACTCGGTCGCGGGCGGCATCTCGGGCAGCACCTTCCTGCTCGGCGGCGCGCCCAACGACATCACGCTCCAGCCCGAGGACCACGACCAGACGTATTCCGGCAACGCGTTCGTGACCCGCCGCTTCGGCGCCGATCGGGACGCCTTCGCGACGCTGGAGGCCGAGTACGGAACCGGCTTTCCGGTCGCGTTCCAGAACGGCAACGGCCGGCTGCCGGCGCACACCGTGCTCGACGCGCTGGTCGGGCGGACCGCCGCCAAGGGCCGGCTGGGGTACGAGCTCGACGTCGAGAACCTGCTCGACCACCGCTATCCGATCAAGGTGAGCAACGGCTTCAACACCACCCAGTGGAACGCGCCGCGCCGAATCGTCTTCCGGCTGACCGTGCCGTGGTGAGCGAACGCGGGTCCGGGCGATGAGGATCGACGAGCAGGAGCCGGACCAGTAGCGGTCGGGTTCAGCCTTTGAGCCGGGGCTGGTCGCGGCGGGCGGCCTCGACCAGGCTCTTGGCCTCGCGCAGGACCTCGGGCAGCACCGGCGCGGCCGCGCGCAGCGCGCGGCTCGTGCCGGCGACCGCCACCACGGCGCTCACGCCGAGCAGGATCGCCGGAACGCCGCGGGCCCGGAAATCGCCCACCCGGATTTGCGAGGCGCGCAGGATGCGGGCGGGATCGAAGGCTGCCATCCTGAGCGGGTGCGCTGGGACGGTCTGCGAATCCTCGGTCATGCCTGACTTCGCCTGGGACGTCCCGGCCGGCTTCAACTTCGCGCGCGACGTCGTCGACCGGCTCGCCCGCGAGGACCGGCGCGGGCTGCTGTTCGTGGACGCCGCGCGGGCCCGGCGCGAGTACACCTTCGCCGAGGTCGCCGACGCCACGAAGCGCTGGGCGAGCGTGCTGCGCGACGCCGGGATCGGCCACGGCGACCGGGTCCAGATCGTGCTGCCCAAGATCCCCGACTGGCTGTTCGCCATGACCGCGCTGCTGCGGATCGGCGCGGTCGCGGTGCCCGGAGCCGAGCAGCTGCGGGCCAAGGACATGCAGTTCCGCGCCGTCCACAGCGGCGCGGTGGCGGTGATCGGCCACATCGCCAACGCCGAGGAGATCGACCGCATGCGGCCCGAGGTGCCCGGGGTGCGGGCCTGGCTGCTGGTCGGCGGCGAGCGCGCCGGCTGGACCGCCGCCGACCCGCTGGTCGCCGCGGCCCGGCCGTGGAACGGCGCCCCGACCGCCAACGACGACCTGGCCTACATCGTCTACACCAGCGGCACCACCAAGGACCCCAAGGGCGTGGTCCACCGGGTCGCCTACACCTACGCCAAGCGGATGCAGGCCGAGGTCTGGTTCGACGTCAAGCGCGACGATCTCGTGTGGTGCACGGCCGGGACCGGCTGGGCCAAGTCGATCTGGAACGTGCTGCTCGGCCCGTGGTCGTGCGGCGCGCCGATCGTGCTCGACGAGGGCGGCTTCGTGCCCGACGAGCGGATGGACCTCATCCGCGACCTGGACGTGACCGTGCTCTGCCAGGCGCCCACCGAGTACCGGCTCGAGGTGAAGCTGCCGGACCTGGGCACGCGCTGGAAGCTGCCGAAGCTGCGCCACGTCGTGAGCGCCGGCGAGCCGCTCAACCCCGAGGTGATCGAGCGCTGGAAGGCGGCCTTCGGGCTGACCATCCTCGACGGCTACGGCCAGACCGAGAACACGCTGCTGGTCGCCAACCGGCCCGGGGTGCCGGTCCGGCCCGGCTCGATGGGCATGCCGACCCCCGGGCACGACGTCGCGGTGATCGACGAGCAGGGCAAGATTTGCGAGCCGGGCGAGACCGGCGACATCGCGCTGCGCGGCGAGCCGCCCTCGCTCTTCGCCGGCTACTACAAGAACGACGAGGAGACGCGCAACTCGCGCCGCGGCGAGTGGTACCTCACCGGCGACCGGGCCCAGGTCGACGACGAGGGCTATTTCTGGTTCGTCGGCCGGGCCGACGACGTGATCTCCTCGGGCGCCTACCGGATCGGCCCGTTCGAGGTCGAGAGCGCCTTGCTCGAGCACCCCGCGGTGCTGGAGTCGGCCGTCGTCGGCTCGCCCGACGCCGACCGCGGCAACATCGTCAAGGCGTTCGTCGTGCTGCGCCCCGGCTACGAGCCGAGCGACGCGCTGATCAAGGAGCTGCAGGACCACTGCAAGCGGGTCACCGCACCGTACAAGTACCCGCGCGCGATCGAGTTCGTGAGCGAGCTGCCCAAGACGCGCAGCGGCAAGATCCGCCGGGTCGAGCTGCGCCAGGCCGAGCTGCGCAAGAAGGGCGCGACCGCGGCGAGCGGGTTCGTATGAGCGAGCCGCCGCCGCGCGACGAGGACCTCGAGCCGACCGTCGCGATGCCGGCGGTCGGCGTGCCGCCGCCCGCCTCGCCGTTCGCACCGTCGCTGCTGCCCAAGCACCCGGTCCTGCGCGAGGCGCCGGCCTCCCCGGCCGCCGCCGTACCGCCGCCGGGCGCCGTACCGCCGCCCCTGCCGGCGGCTGCCGCGCCGGTGCGGCCGCGGTTCGTCTTCGGCAACCCGGTCGCGTACGTGCTGGCGCGGCTGTTCGCGTTCGCGCTCGACCTGGTGACCGTCGGCGTGGTGGCCACCACGTTCGCCTACGCGCTGATCGCGGTCAACCCGCTCACCGGCCTGCCGACCAACAGCGAGGGCGGCTTCGACGCGACCTTCGGCCTGGGTCTGGGCGTCGCGCTGCTCTACGTCTGGCTGGCCGAGGGTCTGCTCGGCACGACGCTCTGGAAGCTGGCCTTCGGGCTGCACGTCTACCCGGTGCGCGGGCGGTTCGTCGGCTTGGGCCGCTCGCTGCTGCGCAGCCTGCTGCGGCCGCTCGACCTGCTGGTCGTCGGCGCGGTCCTGGCGCTCTTGCCGGGCCACCGCCGCCTGGGCGACCTGCTGGGCGGGACCGTGGTGGCGCGCAGCCCGCTGCGCGCGTTCGCCCCGCTGGTCGGCTGGGTCGGGATCATCGTGCTGGCCGGTCTGCCGTGGATCACCGTCGGCCCCGAGCACGCGCTGGCGACGCTGGTCGCCTTCACCGAGTTCGTGCCGCGCCTGGTCGTCACCGGCTGGAACCAGCTCGCCGCCCTGGCGACGGGGTACCCGCACCGCTGAGCGACGAGATCGTCCTGCCCGACACCGAGCCCGAGACCGAGTGGATCCTCGGCCGGCCGGTGCAGAAGGCGAGCCCGTTCCGCGACCACGCCCGGCTGCAGCTGCGCTTCGGCTCGCTGCTCGACGCGTGGGCTGCCGGACGGGGGCGAAGCCGGCGCCGAGTGGCGCTTTCGGATCGCGCCGCCCGGCGAGGCGCGCCGGCCGCTGGTGCCCGACCTCGCGTACGTGTCGAACGAGCGGTTGGCGGGCCTCGAAGGCGGCGCCGACCTCCAAGCGCCGCCGTTGGCACCCGACGTCGCGGTCGAGATCCTCTCGCCGAGCCGGGTGCAGCGCCACGTCGAGCACAAGATCGCGGTGTATCTCGCCGCCGGCAGCGCGCTGGTGATCGCGGTCGACCCGCCGGACCGCTCGGTGCGCCTGCACGACCCCGCCGGCGTGCGCGTGCTGCGGGGCGACGACGTCATCGCGCACGCGGCGCTGCCCGGCTTCGCGCTCCGGCTGCCGGCCCTGTTCGCCGCGCTCGACCGGGCGCACTGAGCGGCGCGCCCGGCAGGGACGCGCCGGGGCGCTCCGCAAGCGGACCGGACGGAGGTTCGCCCGATGATCGCAGCCGGTGACGCACTCAAGACCAAGCACGCTCGCTACGTGCTGACGCCGTGGCTGGCGCAAGGGCAGCTCGCGCCGCCGGTGATCGTGCGCGGCGAGGGGATCTACCTCTACGATGCGGACGGCAACCGCTACGCCGACCTGACCTCGGGGCTGGTCGCCGCCAACCTCGGCCACGGCCACCCGGCCGTGCTGGCCGCCATGCACGAGCAGGTCGACCGGCTCTGTTTCTCGCCCCCGAACTGGTTCAACGACGCCCGGGCCGAGCTCGGCGAGGCGCTGGCGCGCATCGCGCCCTGGGGCGACGAGGGCGGGCGGACGTTCTTCACCACCGGCGGCTCGGCGGCCAACGAGGACGCGGTCAAGCTGGCGCGCGCGCTCACCGGGCGCAGCAAGGTGCTCACCGCCTACCGCTCGTTCCACGGCTCCGGCAGCGGCGCCGCCACGCTCACCGGCGAGAGCCGGCGCTGGTTCAACGAGCCGGCCAGCGTCATGTCCGGGGTGGCGCGCTTCTGGGCGCCGTTCCCGTACCGCAGCCCGTTCTTCACCACCGACCCGGCCGAGGAGACGCGCCGCGCGCTGGGCCACCTCGCCGACACCATCGCGGCCGAGAACCCGGCCCAGATCGCCGCGATCCTGATCGAGCCGATCAGCGGCTCCAACGGCGTGATCGTCTACCCGGAGGGCTACCTGGCCGGCATCCGCGCGCTCTGCGACGCGCACGGCATCCTGCTCATCTTCGACGAGGTGATGACCGGCTTCGGGCGCACCGGCGCGGCGTTCGGCGGCGAGCGCTTCGGGGTCGTCCCCGACCTGATGACCTTCGCCAAGGGCGTGACGTCGGCGTACGTGCCGCTCGGCGGCGTGCTGGTGCGCGAGCGGCTCGCCAAGGCCTTCGACGAGCGGCCGCTGCCGGTCGGCCACACCTACTCCGGCCACCCGCTCGCGATGGCGACCGGCGTCGCGACGCTGCGCGCGTACCGCGACGAGGACCTCTTCGCGCGCGCCGCCGCCATCGAGCCCAAGCTGCGCGCCGGGCTGGAGGGCGTGCGCGAGCGCCACCCGATCGTCGGCGAGGTGCGCGGCGCGGGCGCGTTCTTCGCGCTGGAGTTCGTCTCCGACCGCGATGCGCGCACGCCGCTGGTACCCTGGCAGGGCCCGACCCAGGGCGTGATGCCCACGCTGTTCGCGGCGCTCAAGCAGCGCGGCGCCTACGCGATGGGCCGCTTCAACGTGATGCACGTCGCGCCGCCGCTGGTGATCAGCGACGTGCAGCTCGACGAGGCGGTCGCGACGATCGACGCCGCGGTCGGCGAGCTCGAGCAGGCGCACGCCGCCGCGCGCGGCTAGCGGCTCAGGCGAAGAAGCGCTCGGCGAAGACGGCGGTTCCGCCGCCGTCGACGTCGAGGTGGTCCAGGTAGTGCAGGGTGCCCTCGACCGAGCGCAGGCCGTCGGGCAGGAAGTTCCAGCAGCCGGTCAGGTCGGACGAGACCCACTCGACGCTCAAGCCGTGCGCGTGCGCGAGCAGCTCGTAGTCGTTGCCGGAGTGCATGCCGGTGTCGCCGATGCGCAGGACGGGCCGGCTCTCGCCGCCCAGGCGTGCCGCGACCTGGTCCTTCGACGTGCGCAGGTGCACGATGTCGATCGACTGCGCGGACTGCAGCACTTTCGCGCGCGCCCCGGTCGCCGCGATCGCTTCGTGCGCGGCGGCGAGGAGCCGTTCCGGCTGCGCGGCGAGCCGGCTGTTCGTCGAGCGCAGCGTGATCTGGGCCGGCGTGTCCGCCACGAACAGGACGTCGGGGTCCTGCGCCGGAAGCCGCGCCGCCAGCAGATCGCGCAGCGCCGCGAAGTCGTGCGGGTCGAGCGGGCTGAGCGTTTCCAACTCGTCGTGGTCGAGTCGGCCGAGCTGCGCGCCGTTGCGATAGCCGATCAGCACGCGCTCGTGGTGCGGCTCGCCGATCAAGCCTCGCATGAGCAAGAGCGCGCGATCGGTCGGGGCCCGGCCGGTCGCGATCGCGACCTGCACCCCGCCCTCGATCAGCCGCGCCAGCGCGGCGCGCACGTCGGCCCGCGCCGCCGGCGCGTCGGCCAGCGTCCCGTCCAGGTCGAACACCAGGGCCCCGAAACACACTCCGCGATAGGCATCGAGCGCGCTGACTGCACGGCGCCGCGCGAGCGCGGGCGATGCGGTCGCACCAGCCGCGATCTTCCGCCGGGCTGCGGCATCGATACGATCGCTGCAACGCATCGAGCTTTCCGGGCTCATGATTCGATGATGATGCTGCGCGCGGGACCGTCGAAAGTGACGCGCAACAGGTCGAGAACGTCGCGCCCGATCAATCCTTCGGCCGCGGTCGCATATACCGGTACGTCGGCCGAGAAGCGTTTGGGAATCGTCAAACGGGCAAGGTATATCTCCACGTCGTGGAGCCCGCCCGAGAAGTCCTCGACGCGCCCGATGCCGAATGCTTTGAGCTGTAATCCTTCCAAGACATCGAGCGGGACGAAGGTGTGCGTGGCACCGGTGTCGAGCAAGCCGCGAACGAAGATCGGAGCCGCGTCCGGTAAAGGTGCGCTCAGGTAGACACCTATGCGGGGAGAGTCCCGCACACCGCTGCGATCATAGGGCCAGAGCGACCGCCGGCTCAGTGTTCCACGACCCGAGGAGAGTGCTGCTTTGCGGTTTCAGCTGGCGCTTCATCGCCCGTGTACGGCACGAAGATAGCCGATTCGGCGCGCTGATAGATCCGGCGTGTCAGGGCTTCCCTGCTCGGGTCGCTGTCTACGACCTCTTGCCCGATGATGGCCAGATAACGGTTCGGAAACTCTGCGGCGAGCCTTTTCCGATGTTCCGAGAACCACGTGCGATCAGCACGAAGCTGTTCGATGCGATCAGGATTCCCTACGGCATAGCGCTCGACGACCTGCACCTCGGCAGGAGGATCAGGCCGATTCCGCTTGCCTTGTTTCGCTCGGCTTCCTGGCCTGGCTATTTCATAGTGCGCGCTCGTCGCTGCAGTAGGCAGTGATGCGCCTCGGACTACGGTAACCTCTATTTCGGAATGGCTTCGAGGTCCCAGAACACGGTACTCGCCTGGCGCCGGGCTATCAGGCAGGGGCGCTCGCTCATGTTTAGTTTCTTTGTTTCCCACTACTTACACTCCCGATGGCCCGTACCTGATCGCGTGCTCTGTCCGCTTTGCTGTCGACCGCTGAAATTTACTTTGGGTTTCCATCGAAGCTCGGCTGAGTAAACCGGTTGCTCGACGCAGCCTGTGGCTTCATGCCGGTCGTACCTCGCCCGCTCGCACCTCACGCAAGGGCGCGCCCGGCTCGATCTCGGTGATCGCGGCGTACTCGGGCGGGGTGAGCAGCGAGCGGTCCGCGCGCATCAGCGCCGCGTAGGCCAGGCCGGCGACGACGATGCTGAAGAACCAGCCGCCCGACCACAGGAAGTGCAGCGGCGGGACGGCCAGGCCGATCAGCGGCGGGATCCAGCCGATCGCCAGCGCGCCGATGGCGCGCAGGTTCCAGCCGCCGGCGTAGTCGTAGCGCCCGCCCGGCGTGTAGAGCGCGGCCAGGTCGAGCAGCTTGGCGCGCACCAGCCAGTAGTCGGCGATCGCGATGCCGTCGAACGGGCCGAGCAGGGTGCCGTACGTGCCCAGCCAGGTGAAGACGTACGTGCTGAAGGTCGAGAGCACGTACCAGGGCTGCATGGCCAGCGCCAAGAGCCCGGTCAGGACCGCGCCGCCGGCGAAGCCGATCCGCCGCGGCCAGAGGTTCTCGAAGGCGCGCGCGGGCGCCATCACGTTGGCGCCGACGTTGATCGTGATCGACGAGAGGATCACCACGATGCCGCCGATCACGACCACCGGCGCCGGGAAGTGGACCAGCAGCTCGACCGGGTTCCAGAGCGCCTTGCCGTACACCGCCAGCGTCGCCGAGGTCACCGCGATGCCGACGAAGGCGAACGCCGCCATCACGAACGGCATCACGAGCTGGCCGCGCAGCTGCGCGCGCTGCGCGGTCGCGTAGCGCGAGTAGTCGGGGATGTTGAGCGCGAGCGTCGCCCAGAAGGCGACCACCCCGATCACCGAGGGGAAGAAGGCGGCCCAGAACGCCGGGCCGTGCAGCGTCGCGGGCGCGGCGAGCATCGGCCCGGCCCCGCCGGCGGCGCGGAAGCCCCAGGCGAACAGCGCGACGGCGGCGATCCCGAGCGTCGGCGCGGAGAACGCCGCGAGCCGGCCGATCGCCTGCGGGCCGCGCGTGGCGACGCCGACGTTGAGCAGCCAGAAGGCGGCGAACGCGAGCGCGAGGTGCGGCCCGAGCGCGCTCCAGGCCGGCACGAGGCGGCCGACGATCGCGTCGAGTGCCTGGCCGCCGAACCAGGAGTTGATCCCGAACCAGCCCGCCCCGATGATCGCCCGGGCGAGCGCCGGCACGTGCGCGCCGCGCGTGCCGAACCACAGCCGGGCGAAGACCGGGTAGGGGAAGCCGTAGCGCGTGCCGGCGTGCGCGACCAGCAGGATCGGCACCAGCACCACCACGCTGCCGCTGAAGATCGTCAGGACCGACTCCCACCAGTTCATGCCCAGCGAGATCATGCCGCTGGCCAGCGAGTAGGTCGGGATGCACAGGCACATGCCGATCCACAGGCTGGCGAAGCGGCCGGCGCCCCAGCCGTGCTCGGCCGGCGTACAGGGCCGCAGGTCGTCGTTCCAGAGCTCGGCGTGCGCCGCGGCGGCACCGGCCGCCTCCGGCGTCAGCGTGACGATCCCGCCGCGCTCGACCTGGGTGGGCCCGCGTTCCGCGAGCCCGTCGCGTTCGGCCTGCGGCCGATCCGCCATCTAGACGTCCACCATGTCGCCGTACGTCTCGGGGCGGCGGTCGCGGTAGAACTGCCAGGTGTTGCGGACCTCCTCGATCATCCGGCGGTCCATGTCGCCGATCACGACCTCGTCGCGGTCGCGCGAGCCGATCGCGACGAACTGGCCGCGCGGGTCGACCAGGTACGACTGGCCGTAGAACTCGCCCATGTTCCAGGGCGGCTCGAAGCCGACCCGGTTGATCGCGCCGAGGTAGTAGCCGTTGGCGACCGCGTGCGCGGGCTGCTCGAGCTTCCAGAGGTACTCCGAGAGGCCGGCGACCGTCGCCGAGGGGTTGAACACGATCTCGGCGCCGTTGAGGCCGAGCAGCCGCGCGCCCTCGGGGAAGTGGCGGTCGTAGCAGATGTACACCCCGATCCGCGCGAAGCGCGTCGCGAAGGTCGGATAGCCGGCGTTGCCGGGCTTGAAGTAGAACTTCTCCCAGAAGCCGCAGCCCGGCGGGCCGGCGGCGACCTGCGGGATGTGGTGCTTGCGGTAGCTGCCCAGCACGCTGCCGTCGGCGTCGATCACCACCGCGGTGTTGTAGTAGACGCCGCTGATGGTGCGCTCGTAGAGCGGGACGATCAGCACGATCCCCAGCTCCCGGGCGAGGTCCGCCATCCGGCGGGTGGTCGGCCCGTCGGGCACCGCCTCGGTCGCCTCGTACCACTTCGGCTGCTGCTCGGTGCAGAAATACGGGCCGTAGAAGAGCTCCTGCAGGCAGACGATCTGCGCGCCGCGCCCGGCGGCCTCGCGGACCATCCGCACGTGCTTGTCGATGGCGACCCGCTTGTGGACCTCGACCGGCTCGGCGCCGTCGGTGTCGTGGTGGGCCTGGATCAGTCCGATCGTGACGGTGTCGCTCACGCGCGATTTCCTCACAGGTTCACGGGGCGGAAGGGGGCGGATTTCTGGTGGCGGCCGCCGTGCTCGTCGCCGACGAACCGGCCGTCCTCGGCGAGCTTGCGGCCGCGCGAGAACACGTAGCGCGGCATGCCGCGCACGGTCATGCCCTCGAAGATGCTGTTGTCGGCGCGCATGTGGTGGGCGGCGGCCGAGATCTTGCGCTCGATCTTGGGGTCCCAGATCACCAGGTCCGCGTCGCTGCCGACCGCGACCGTCCCCTTGCGCGGGAAGAGGCCGAACAGCTTGGCCGGGTTGGTCGAGGCCAGCGCGACGAACTGGTTGAGCCCGATCACGCCGCGGTTGACCCCGTGCTCGAAGAGGATCGCGACGCGGTCCTCGATCGTCGGCGCGCCGTTGGGGATCTTCGAGAAGTCGTTGCGGCCCAGCTCCTTCTGGCCGCAGTTGTTGAACGAGCAGTGGTCGGAGCCGAAGGCGTGCAGCTCGCCGTTCTTGAGCTTCTTGAGCAGCACGGCCTGGTCGCGCTTCTCGCGCAGCGGCGGCGACATGACGTAGTTGGCGCCGGCGAAGTCCGGCCGGTCGTAGTCGCTCACGTCGCAGACCAGGTACTGCGGGCAGGTCTCGCCGTAGATCGCCAGCCCCCGCTTGCGGCCGTCGCTGATCGCGTCGGCGGCCATCGCGCTCGACACGTGCACCACGTAGAGCGGCGCGCCGGCGACCTCGGCCAGGCGGATCGCGCGCGACGTCGCCTCGGCCTCCAGCTCGACGGGGCGGGTCAGCGCGTGGTACTTCGGATCGGTCTTGCCCGCGGCGAGCGCCTCGGCGACGGTGACCTCGATGACGTCGCCGTTCTCGGCGTGGACCTGGACCAGCCCGCCGTACTCGGCGGCGGCCTTCATGACCCGGAAGATCGTCTCGTCGTCGACTTGCAGCACGTGCTTGTAGGCCATGAAGACCTTGAACGAGTTGACCCCCTCGCGCTCGATCATGCGCGGGATCTCCTCGATCGTCTCGGGCCGGCCGTCGGCGACGGTGAGGTGGAAAGCGTAGTCGATCGCGGCCTTGCCGCCGGCCTTGCCGTGCCAGGTCTTGACCGCGTTGGCGAGCGTGTCGCCCTTCTGGTGCAGCGCGAAGTCGACGATCGTGGTCGTGCCGCCCAGCGCCGCGGCGACCGTGCCGCTGGCGAAGTCGTCGACCGTCGTCGTTCCGCCGAACGGCATGTCGAGGTGGGTGTGCGGGTCGATGAAGCCGGGGAAGACGTACGCGCCCGCGGCGTCGACCGTCTCGTGCCCGCCGGCGGGAATGCTGCGCGCGAGCGCGGCGATCGTGCCGTGCTCGATCAGGACGTCGGCGGGAAAGACGTCGGTCGCGGTGACGACCGTACCGCCCCTTACGATGGTACCGATAGCCGTTCTCTCCAGGTGTGCGTGCTGGCGCCGGAGTCGACCCGGACCATGGTGATGCAGTCGTCGACCGGGCAGACCATGTGGCAGAGGTTGCAGCCGACGCAGTGCTCCTCGTCGACCACCGGCTTGGCGAGCGGGTCGGCCGGCCGGTCGATGCACTGGTGCGCCGCGTCCTCGCAGGCGATGTAGCACTTGTTGCAGTTGATGCACAGGCCGGGGTCGATCCGCGCCACCACCTGGTAGTCGAGGTTGAGGTCGTTCCAGTCGACGAAGCGCGGGACGGTCCGGCCGACCAGCTCGCGCACCGAGCCGAGGCCGCGCGCGTCGAGGTAGTTGGAGAGGCCGTCGATCATGTCGCCGACGATGCGGAAGCCGTGGTGCATCACCGCGGTGCAGACCTGCACGTTGGTCGAGCCCATCAGCAGGAACTCGGCCGCGTCGCGCCAGCTCGCGATGCCGCCGATGCCCGAGATCGGGATGCCGACCTGCGGGTCGCGCGCGCAGGCGCCGACCATGTTGAGCGCGATCGGCTTGACCGCCGGGCCGCAGAAGCCGCCGTGCGAGGACTTCCCGTCGACGTGCGGGATCGGCAGCCAGGTGTCGAGGTCGACCCCGATCAGCGAGTTGATCGTGTTGATCAGGCTGATCGCGTCGGCGCCGCCGGCGGCGGCGGCGCGGGCGGTGGCCCGCACGTCGGTGACGTTCGGGGTCAGCTTCACGATCACCGGGACGTGCGCGGCCTCTTTGACCCAGCGGGTGATGAGCTCGACCAGCTCCGGGTCCTGGCCGACCGCCGCGCCCTGGCCGCGCTCGGACATGCCGTGCGGGCAGCCGAAGTTGAGCTCGAAGCCGTCGACCGGCACCGTCTGGACCCGGTGCACCAGCTCGTGCCAGCTCGCGCGGGTGCACTCGGTCATCAGCGAGGCGACGATCGCGCGGTCCGGGTACTTCGCCTTGCACTCGGCGATCTCGCGCAGGTTGTCCTCGAGCGGGCGGTCGGTGATGAGCTCGATGTTGTTCATCCCCGCCATCCGGTATGCGCCGTAGTCGAGCCCGGCGAAGCGCGAGGTGACGTTGACGATCGGCTCGAGCGCGAGCGTCTTCCAGACCGCCCCGCCCCAGCCGGCGGCGAACGCGCGCATGACCTGGTAGCCGGAGTTCGTCGGCGGCGCCGAGGCCAGCCAGAACGGGTTGGGGCTGCGAATCCCGGCCAGGTCGGTCGAGAGGTCGGCCATCAGCCGGCCTCCGCGCGCAGGGCGAGGTCGACGCCGTAGGCCGCGGTCTTGCCGCGCTGGGCCGCCTCGACCACCATCGCGTCGATGCCGCCCGGCCGGAAGGTCGCGTCGCCGGCCGCCCAGACCCGCGGGTTGCTGGTCCGCATGGCGTCGTCGACGACCGCGATCCCGGCCTCGTGCGCGACCCCGAACGCGTCGAGCAGCGCGCTGCGGCGCAGCTGGCCGATCGCCAGCACGACCGTGTCGGCCGGCACGGCGTGCTCGCTGCCCGGCAGCGGCCGCGCGCTGTTGTCGGGTGCGGTGGCGACCAGCTCGAGCCCGCCGGCCCGCCCGCCGCGCACGAGCACGCGGGTGGGCAGCGTGAAGGGGCGGAACTCGACCCCCTCGGTGCGGGCGAAGGCGATCTCGAAGTCGTACGCGGTCATGCGCTCCTCGCCCCGGCGGTAGTACATCGTCACCGCCGGCGCACCCAGCCGCTTGGCGCAGGTGGCCGCGTCGATGGCGGTGTTGCCGCCGCCGACGACCGCCACGTGGCGGCCCAGCGCGCCCACGTCGCCGCCGCCCTTGGCGGTGCGGATGAAGTCGAGCGCGTCCCAGACCCCGGGCGCGTCCTCGCCGGGGATGCCCAGCCGCGGCACGCCGCCCATCCCGCAGGCCAGCACCACCGCGTCGTACTCGGCCAGCAGCGCCTCGGCGCCGACCGTCTCGCCGACCGTCACGCCGGTGCGGATCTCGACCCCCAGCGCCCGCACCTGCTCGGCCTCCCAGAGCGCGATCTCGGCCGGCAGCCGGAACGGCACGATGCCGTAGGTGTCGAGGCCGCCGGCCTGGGGGTCGCGCTCGAAGACGGTCACCGCGTGCCCCAGGCGCGCCAGCTCGCGCGCGGCGGCCAGGCCGGCCGGACCGGAACCGACGACCGCGACCCGCTTGCCGGTCGGCGGGCCGGGCGCGAAGAGGGTCGCGCCGGTCGCGATCGCCCAGTCGGTCGCGTAGCGCTGCAGGTCGCCGATCCGGATCGGGCTGGCGTCGGCGGCGTAGACGCAGGCGCCCTCGCAGAGCTGGTCGGTCGGGCACACCCGGGCGCAGCTCGCGCCGACCGGGTTGGCCTCCATGATCGTGCGCGCGCTGCCCAGCAGGTCGCCGCTGGCGATGCGGCCGATGAAGCGCGGGACGTCGATGGCGGTCGGGCACGCGCGAACGCACGGGGCGTCGTAACAGTTGAGGCAGCGGTTGGCCTCGACGCGCACGTCCAGTAACGAGAGCCGCTTTGCGAGCGGCGGACCGAGCAAGTCGGGCACGTACCCTCCGATCCGAGACGCGGGACTTCCCCGCGCTCGTCCGCCGCCCTTGTGCGGGGAATCGCACCCGCGCGGTCCAAGCGCGAGCGCATGAGAGCCGTTCGCCTCCACGAGATCGACCGCGAAGCCGGTCCGAAGAACTTCCGCGTCGAGCAGGTCGACGACCCGCAGCCCGGGCCCGGCGAAATCCTGATCGAGGTCGTGCGCGCGGCGTTCAACCGCCGCGACGTGTTCATCGCGCAGGGCCTCTATCCGGGCATCCAGCTGCCGTGCATCCCCGGCTCGGACGGCGTCGGCACGGTCGCCGCGCACGGCGAGGGCGCGCAGGGCCCAGCGGTCGGGACCCGGGTCGTGATCGACCCGACCCTCGGCTGGGGCGACGACCCGCGCGTCTGGCGCAGGAGCGCCGGCGTGCTCGGCATGCCGCACCAAGGCACCTTCGCCGAGTACCTGGCGGTGCCGGCCGGCAACGTCCACCCCGCGCCGGCGTCGCTGAGCGACGACGAGGCGGCGGCGATCCCGCTGGCCGGCGTCACCGCCTACCGCGCACTGGTCACCCGCGGCGGCTGCACCAAGGAGGACGTCGTGCTGATCCCCGGCGTCGGCGGCGGGGTGCAGACCTTCGTGCTGCTGTTCGCCAAGCGGATCGGCGCCAAGGTGATCGTCACCTCGTCCAGCGACGCCAAGCTCGCGCGGGCGACCGAGCTCGGCGCCGACGTCGCGATCAACTACACGACCAGTTCGAAGTGGGAGAAGGAGGTCGCGGCGGTCGACGGCGGCCCGAGCCTGGTGGTCGACTCCGTCGGGGGCGAGACCTTCGCCAAAGCGCTCAACGCGGCGCGCTACGGCGGGCGGGTGGTGAGCTACGGCGGCACGACCGGCGATGCGACGATCCGGCCGTTCTCGCTGTTCTGGAAGCAGCTCGACGTGCTGGGCTCCTCGATGGGCTCGCCGCGGGACTTCGCCGCGATGCTGGCGCTCTTCGACGGCTCGCTCAAGCCGGCCGTCGACTCCGTCTACGCGCTCGACGAGGCCGCGGCTGCGGCCCAGAAGGTCGACCGGGGCGATCAGTTCGGCAAGGTCCTGCTCGCCGTGCGGTGAGCCGCCGGCCCGGCGTGTCGGGGCTCACAGTTCGTTCGGTCCTGGGGACGCGGCCGCGCCGGAAAACCCAAGCCTCCGGCGCCGGACGAGCGTCATATCGTCGGTATATTCTGTCTAATGCTGGATATGCAAGTTTAGTTATCCCAATTTTAATGGGGCGGCGGTTGGTTACCCGTTGACCGCGTTCGGCGACCCGATGTAGTATGTGGCACCGCACGTGTGAGTCGCTTGAGTCTTCTTCGCACCGCGTGCACCTTGGGTGGAAGTGGCTTCGGTCACCTTGCGGATCTTTGTATGCACTAGCTGTCAAAGGAGCCCAACTGTGAAGAAGTCAATCAGCGTCACGAAGAACGGCCAGTACCTGGGAACGCTCCTCGGGTGAGCGAAATGGGCGGGAGGAGCCGAACGGCTCTTCCCGCCCTCGTTCGCAAACGGATTGCATGACGATGTCGAAGGTTCGCATTCGGCCCGATCTCCTTCGGCAGTTCGGCGCTCACGAAGGCGCCTCGTTCGTACTCGTCGTCACGGCCGAGCTGTTGCCGCACGTCGAGCTCGACCCCCCGACCTCATACCGCGAGCACGCCCTGCTGATCTTGCCGCAGGCCGCCTCGCTCGAAGAATTCATCGCGTCCGACGTGCCGGAGCCGGCCAACCTGCTCGTCATCGCGCCGGGCCGCGTCGTCACCTCGCCCCGCGACATCGGCCGCCGCAAGATGCTCGTCGTCCCGTGCGGCAGCACCCCCAGCTCGATCGCCAGCATCGCGGCGAGCATCCGGGCCGCCGAAGAGACGGACCCGGCGGCGCAGGACGCCCGCGCCGAAACGTTTTTCGGGAGCCTCGACGACGCGGAGCAGCTCGAGATCGTCGACGCCCGGCACGGCACCCGCGCCGTGTTCGCCCACCTCGACCGCACCTACGCCTGGAACGCGCAGCTCGGCTTCGTCGGCTGGGGCGAGCAGCAGATCGTGCCGTCGGGCGAGATCAGCGTCTTGCCGGCCGACATCATGACGTTCGAGCCCACCGGCCGCCTCGCGCTGAACGGGAGCATCACGTTCGTCGGCGAGCCGATCGTCCACGACGGGCCCCGCCGCAACGCCGGCGTGCGCCAGGCCGAGGTCTACCGCGGCCTGGCCGGCTTGCGCGCCGCGCCGCTGATCGCCGACGTCGCGGACGGCGAGATCCGCGCCTTGCGGCCGGTCTCGCCCGACGGTTCCGCGGCCGCCGACACGCTCGCCGCGCTCTTCGCCGAGGACGAGCGCTATCGCGTTCTGTGGGAGCTCGGGGTCGGTTTGAACGAACGCCTCGTTCCCGTGCCCGAGAACACCGCGACGAACGAAGTCTACGGCGCCGTCGGCGGGCGCGTCCACATCGGCCTCGGCCTGACGACCGCGACCCTCTTTGCGTTGACGTTCCCTTGCAACGGTTCGGTCCTCCGCACCTCGGCGGGCACGATTCTGGCCGGCGAGGAGCCGGCGCCCGAGCCATCTCGCCTCCGCGTCACGCGCAACGTACGCGCCGGTTGCGGCTGCATCGGCTAGCACTCACACTCGATTCTGGAGGACATGCACATGCAATCACGAGGCGATCTTCGTGCGGACGTCGACCGGATGCTCGACGGATTCATCCAGCGGTTCTACCGCGAAGTCCCGTATGCGCGGCACCTCAAGGACGCGCGCGAGCTCGACATCGAGTACTACAAGCGGCACAACATCGAGACCGTGCTGCGGATCCGCAAGAAGCGCACCTGCGACGCGCTGGCGATCCGGTACTTCACCAAGTGCGACCCGATCCGCGCCAAGCAGTGGTCGCACTACACCGACGACGAGATGCTGCACGACACGATGTTCGTGCGCGACCTCGCGGCGGTCGGCGTGCCGCGCGAGGAAGTCTACGCGACCGAGCCGCTGCTCAGCACCAAGCTGCTGATGGGCTATCTGCTCTACGGCTTGGAGTACGAAGAGGACCCGCTGGCGCTGGTCGCGAGCGTCTACTTCATCGAGTACATCACGACCCGCACGCAGCCGGACTGGCTCGACAACATCGAGCGCAACCTGGGCAGCGACCGGGTCGTGGGCGGGCGCGCGCACGTCGCGACCGACGTCGACGAGAACCACGCCGACTTCGTGTGGGACATCCTGATCACGCTGATCAAGCGGCCCGAGGACGCCGACCGGCTCGAACGCCACATGGTCGCGGTCTACCGCCTCTGGGAAGCGTACTTCATCGAGCTCCACGCGCTCGTGGTCGAGAAGCGCGAGCGCAACCCGGTCGGCGAAGTGCTCGCCGGCGCGGTCTAGCGCCGGAGCCTCCATGACGATCGCCGGTCCCTGGTCGGTGCGCGTGTCGTACGACGACGTCGACATGGTCATGTCGGATGCGCCTGCGACGCTCGGCACCGAGGTCACCGGGGACCTGGCGAGCGCCCTCGCGCTCGCCCTGCCCGACCTGCGCGTCCCCGAGTTCATGGCGGCGCAGCCGCGGTACTTCGACGACTGCGGCATGCTGATCGCGGCGTACGCCGCCGACGGAGGGGGACTGGCCGGCGTGCTCGTCTCGCGCGTGCTCGCCGGCTTCGGCGTGGACCGGACGCTCCACGTGAGCATGCAGCTCATCGCGCCGCGGTTCCGCCGCACGCTGCTGCTCAAGCGGATGTGGGCGCTGCACCTGGCGTCGGTCGCGGCCGACGGCGGGATTCCCGAGCTGATGGCCATGCGGAGCTGCAATCCGACCGTCTTGCAGCTCTTGCGGGGCTTCGCCCGGGTCGACGGGATCGCGGCGTATCCCGAGATCGACGGCGGCGAGCAGGATCCCGAGCTGCAGCGCATCGCGACGGAGATCGCCGAGCGGGTGTGCCCCGGGCGGGAGTTCGACCCGCGGACCGGGGTCCTGCGCGGCGCCGCCATCCCGCCCGACTTCTACTCCGACCTCCCCAGCGGCCGCGACCCGGCCGTCAACGCATACTTCCGCCGCCATTTGACCGCCGCGGACCGCGTGCTCTGCCTCGTGCGCATCACGACGGAGACCGCCAAGCAGCGCTTGCTGCGGGCGTTCGGCGCGGACCGCCTCCCTATAGGTGCACCAGCATGAACACCATCTCGATTCGGCCGCAGCGCTTACGCCAGTACGGCGACGCCGAGAACGCGGTCTTCTGCCTGGTGACCAACCCGTCGCTCACCAGCGTGCTGAAGATCGAGGACGTCGGCGACTACCGCGACGCCGTCACCGTGCTCTTCGGCGACGACGACTCGACGTTCGAAGAGCTGCTGCGGACCCGCATCCCGCACAACGCGCACGTCTTCGTCGTCTCGCCGGACCGCTTCTTCGCCTCGCCGCCGGCCGAGCTGCTGGGGCCGGACCGCAAGCTGCTGGCGATGGCCTGCAACTCGACCCCGACCTCGCTCGAGGAGATCCGCTACTTCCTGGACGTCATCGAGCGGACCGACCCGGTCGAGCAGGCGGAGTTCGCGCGCGGGTTCTTCGCCCGGCTCGAGGACGCCGAGTACGTGACGTTCACCGACAGCCAGACCGGAACGGCGATGCGGTTCGACCACTTCGCCGACAACTACGAGTGGAACCAGCAGGCCGGGATGCTGGAGTGGGGCGAGCAGCAGATCGCGCCGTCGGGCGAGATCAGCGTGCTGCCGATCCGCATCCTCGACTTCGACAACGACCTCTACCTGAGCCTCAACGGCGAGCTGACCCTGCGCGGCTACCCGATCCTGCACTCCGGCACGCCCTCGATGCTGCGCGAGGACCAGGCCCGTATCTACGGCCGCCTGCGCGACATGCAGGAGCACCCGGTGATCGCGACGATCGAGCGCGGCCGGGTCACCGCGTTCCGCGACGCGCACGGGCGCGCGCACGCGCCGGCGGTGGAGATGCTGCGCACGCTGTGCGACGTCGACTCGCGCTACGCGATCCTGTGGGAGATGGGCTTCGCGATCAACACGGCGCTGACGCCGCTGCCGCGCAACTGCGCGATGAACGAGGTCTACGGCGCGTCGACCGGCGCGATGCACTTCGGCCTCGGGCTGACGCCGTACACGCAGTACCACCTCGACATCATCAGCCCGGGCACGATCGTCACCGACGAGCGCGGTCGCCACGTGTTCGGCTCTCCGGGGCACCCCTCGGGCGTGCACCCGGTGAGCGTCGTCAACCAGCCAGCCTGACCAGCGTGTGGCCGGAGATGCCGAAGGCGCGCTCGCGCAGCGACGCGCGCCAGGCGTCGTCGTCGCAGTAGAACGCGTCCCGGATCGCCCGCTTGATGCCGGCCGCGGCGGCCGGGTCCGCGCCGCCGCGGCTTGCCAGCCACTGGTCGCCGCGCAGCGCGGTGAGCACCTCGAGGTCGTTGCGGGTCCCGAACTCCAGCGTGATCGCCGTGATGTCCGCCGGGCCCAGCGCCTGGGCGAACGCGATGCCGACGTTGCCGCCGATCTCGGTCGAGACCGACGAGCCGTCCCCGGTGAGCTTGAGCTCGTCGCCGTACCAGTCGCGCGCGCGGCTCAGCGAGCGCTCGTCGGGGCGGCCGCGGTAGATCGGCTCGCCGTACCCGTACGGGCCCAGGCCCGTGTGGAGGTCGACCAGTGCGCCGTGCTCGCAGCCGGCCACGTGCCGGTCGAGGATCGTCCGCCAGGTGCGGTTCGACCACGTCGGCGCCGTGCCGCCGTAGAAGAGGCCGTCCGAGCGGTGGTACTGGCCGCTGGTGATCGCCGTCTGGACCGCCCGCCGCCCGCGCTCCTGCACGAGCGCGCCGATCCGCGCGTCGGCCGCCGCGTGCGCGGGACCGTTCCAGTCGGCGGGGACCAGCAGCTCGTGCAGCTCGTCGTACGCGGCGTTCTGCGGGTGGGGTGCGGCGTGGTCGACGAAGTTGCGGTTGACGTCGACGTTGCCCTCGTCGACCCGGCGCAGGTGGGCGAACCCGAACGGGTTGAGCGCGTGGACCAGCACGACCGCCACGTCGGAGGGGCGCCGGTCGAGCAGCCCGCTCGTCATCATCGCGACCTGCGCGTGCGAGCCGCCGATCCCCTCGACGCCGTGCGTGCCCGAGACGATCACCAGCCGCTTGGGCGCAGCGGCCCGGCCGAGCACGGCCACGTCGGTCACCAGCTCCTCGTCGCGCGGCCCGGCCGCTTCCTCGTGGCGGTACGCCCAGAGGTCGGCTCCGAGCGCCGCGGCGGCGCCCAGGAACGCGCTTCGCGCGTGGCGATAGTCAGCCGCCAGATCGTCCGTAACGAGCATCGTTCGCCATCTCCTAACCGACACTGAGAGGGATCATGTCACCAGTCGAGTCACCTTCGAGCCGGGTCCCGGCAATCGATCTCACCGGGAAAGTGGTGCTCGTCACCGGCAGCGGGCGCGGAATCGGGGCGGCGTCGGCGCGGGCCGCCCTCGCCGTCGGCGCGAGCGTGATCGTGACCGACGTGAAGCGGAACGCGGCGGTCGACGCGCTGGTCGCCGACAGCGGCGACCGCGCCACGTTCGTCGCCGCGGACCTCCGCTCGGCAAGCGACGTGCGCGCGCTGTGGGACGCTGCGGTACAAGTATACGGATCGATCGACGTCCTCGTCAACAACGCCGGCGTCTACGAGGAGGCGCGCGTCGACATGGCGTTCGAGGAGTGGAGCGCGTCGTGGGACCGCACGCTCTCGATCAACTTGCTCGCTCCGGCGCACCTCTGCCGCGAGGCGATCCTGCACTTCCGCACCCGCGGCGGCGGGCGGATCATCAACGTCTCGAGCCGAGCCGGCACCCGCGGCGACGGACCCGACTACATGAACTACGCCGCCTCGAAGGGCGCGATGCTCGCGCTCACCCGCACGATCGCGCGCGGCTACGCGGCCGAGAACATCCTGGCGTACGCGGTGGCGCCGGGCTTCGTGCGGACCGACCTCAACGGGCCGTTCTTCGAGCGCTACGGCGAGAGCGTCGCCATCGCCGAGACGCCGCTGGGCCAGATCGCCGAGCCGGAGGACATCGCCAACGTGATCGTGTTCTTGGCCTGCGACCTGGCCCGCCACATGACCGGCGCGACGGTCGACGTCAACGGGGCGAGCTACGTGCGCTGACCGCTTCGAGCGCGTCCTCGAGGGTCGTCATCGCCCAGTCGATCTGGGCCGGCGTGGTCGTCGCGGGCGGCACGAAGCGCAGCACGCTGCCGCCGCGCCGCATGCTGAAGATCAGGCCGGCGCGGAAGCAGCGCTCGCCGATCTCCAGGCCTTCGCGGCTCGCCGGCTCGCGCGTGGCGCGGTTGCGGACCAGCTCGATGCCGGTCAGCATCCCGCGCCCGCGGACGTCGCCGACGAGGTCGTAGCGGTCGGCCAGCGCGTTGAGGCGCTCGAGCATCTGGGCGCCGATGGCGCGCGCCTTGGCCGGCACGTCCTCGCGCTCGACCACGTCGATGCTGGCGGTTCCCGCCGCGCAGATCAGCGGGTCGTTGCTGTGCGAGTGGGTGGCGACGAAGCCCGAGCGGACGACCTTGTCCTCGATCGCCGCCGAGGTGGTGACCGCGCTGATGCCGATGCCGCCGCCGAAGTGCTTGGCCAGGGTGACGATGTCCGGCACGACCCCGTCGCGGTCGAAGCCGAACATCGAGCCCAGCTTGCCCAGGCCCGTCTGCTCGTCGTCGACGATGAGCAGCATGCCGCGGGCGTGGCAGTAGCGCTGGAGGGTCGCCAGCCAGCCGGGCGGCGGGTCGATGACCCCACCGGCGCTGAACAGCGGCTCGGTGATCACGGCCGCCGGCTGGCCGGTCGATTGCGCGTCGAGCAGCTCGAAGCTCGTCTTGAGGCAGGCCAGCTCGCACGACGGGAACGTCTTCTCGAGCGGGCAGCGGTAGCAGTACGGCGAGACCATCGCGTAGCTGCCGGCGGCCAGCGGCCCGTGGTCGGCGTGCGAGAGCGCGAACGTCACCGAGCGCGCCGTGTCGGTGAGGCCGTGGAAGCTCACGTGCGGGCTCATCACCTCGTGCCCGCCGGTGGCCTTGCGCGCGATCATGATCGCCATCTCGTTGGCGTCCGAGCCGGACTCGCCGAAGCAGCTCTTGCGCAGCGGCGCCGGCATGATGTCGGCGATCCGTGCCGCGAGCTCGATCTCCTTGACGTTGTAGTAGCTGCTGTGGGCGTGGATCATCGTGTCGCAGGCGTCCTTGATCGCCGCGACGATGGCCGGGTGGCTGTGCCCCAGGCCGGCGCAGATCTGGCCGGAGTTGAAGTCGAGGTACTCGTTGCCGGCCAGGTCGGTGACCGTCGAGTCCTTGGCCGAGACGAAGATCGGCCCTTCGGTCGTCTTCTTGTCGATGCGCGCGCGAAAGCTGAACGCGTCCGCCTTGGCGAGCAGCTCGGCCTCGGACTGCTCCGCCCGGTTCTGGCCTCGTGTCGTTAGCACCCCGGTCCCTTCGCTATTCTTGCGGTGCGACCCGCTCGTACGCCGCGACGCGCTCGCGCCAGGCGCCGGGAACGAGCGCCGAGGTCTTGGCGCCGTAGTCGTAGACGACCATCGACGAGATGCCGTGGGCCGCCCGGTCGCCGCGCGAGTCGCTCCAGATCTCGTACGCGAAGTCGAACGACTTGCGCCCGATCCGCGAGATCCGGCAGCCGACCGCGACGTCCTCGCGGTAGTCCAGCGGCCGTTCGTAGTGGAACTCCAGCTTGGCCATGATGAACCCGTGGCGCCCGTCGATCCGCTCGTCGAGCACGTCGACGAAGTACGCCGAGCGGACCGTCTCGGCCCACACCACGTACGAGGCGTGGTTGACGTGCTGCAGCATGTCGACGTCGCGGAACGGGACGCGGAAGCGCTGGACGTAGCGGAAGTCGTCGAGCATCAGGCGCGGCTCCCGGCGGCTTCGCGCGCCGCCGGCGCGCGCACCGCGGTGCCGGCCGGTACCCGGCTGCGGATGCAGACCGCCATCGCGGCCAGGACCAGCACCGCCGCGAGCAGCGTGCCCGGCGAGACGTGCTCGCCGAGCAGCAGCGCCGACCATAGCAGCGCCAGCAGCGGCTGCGCGAGCTGGAGCTGGCCGATCCGCGCGATGCCGCCGGCCGCGAGGCCGCGGTACCAGGCGACCGAGCCGAGGAACATGCTGACCAGGGCGACGTACCAGAAGCCGATCCACGCCGGCCCGGAAACCGGCCCCGGCGCCTGGTGCGCCACGGCGAGCACGAGCGGCACGACGCCGAGCGGCGCGACCAGGATCAGCGCCCAGCAGAGCACCCGCAGGCCGCCGAGCTGCCGGGCGACGATGCCGCCCTCGACGTAGCCGATGTCGACCGAGAGCACCGCCGCGAACAGGTAGAGATCGGCGGGCCGGAACGTTCGCCCGACGACGACCGCGCCGTGGCCGGCGGGCGCGCTGGCGAGCGCGAGCGCCAGGAACAGCGGGAAGCCGATCGCCAGGCCCAGGCCCGTCAGCAGCAGCCCGCCGAGCTGGTGCGCGGCCGGCCGCGGGGCGCCCGACACCAGGAGCGTGACCACGGCGAGCGCCGCGGCGACCTCGATCCGCCCGAAGGTGATGATGCCTGCGCCCAGCGCCGGGACCGCGACGCGGGTGGCCGGCAAGGTCAAGCTGAACGCCGCCACGCCCAGGCTGCCCATCAGCAGGCCGTCGTGCCAGCGGTATCGCTGAACACGGACACCCCCTCGCGCTCCGAGAGCCACCGTGCGGGTCCCCTTTCTTTCCCCGCGCTTTCGACCAGCGCGGCACGCTTCTTGCTCTAAAGGCGGCCGGCCCCGATACCGTGGCTGGCGTGAGCTGACGTTGCCCGCCGAGCGCACGCCTGCGCGCATCGCGTCAGAAGGCCTGGGCCGCGCTGCCTGCGCATGTCGAGCCACGTGGCGTTTGAGCCGCGATCAGGGCGAGCGTGCGCTCGAGCACCGGATCGCGGCCGGCGATTCGGTCGGCGAGCGTGGTCGGCACGACGATGTCGGGGATGACGCCTTGCCGGTCGGGGTGTGGCTTGGGCGCCAGAAAATATTTCGTCGTGAAGAGCCCCGCCGTTCCGGTTGACGGAGCAGTGACATAGAACGCTTCACCGGTCGCGTTGACGGGTTCACCGGTCTCCTCGCCCACGAGCGTCGCCAAACCGTAGTCCTTCGCCGCAGATGCGCACGACATCGCAGACGAGAACGTCTGAGGACCGATCAGGAGATAGACCGGGCCGGCGAAGCGTAGGGGATTTCGAGTTGGCCGGACGAGATCGCCGTCACCGCTGGAGTGTCCGATGAGCGCGCCCTCGGGAGCGTCCCAAGCATCGCCGCCGTACAGCGAGTCATATTGCTCGCGTCCGTAGTGCTGCTTGAGCAACGAGCTCGACCGGACCAGCGTCCCGCCGTACTGCTTGAACGGCTTGTTCGTCACGTACTGCCAGAGGAGATCGTTGAGCTTGCTGTCGCCGCCGCCGTTCTTGCGGATGTCGATGACGAGTGCCCGCACTCCCGAGCCGCGAATCGATGCGAACGTCGTCTCGAGAAAGCGCTCGAAGCGTGGCAGATCCTCGCACGAGCGGTAGTCGATGTGGGCGACGGTGCCTTCCGCGAGCGTGCGGTACGAGTAGGGCGGCTCGGGCGCTGCCTTGGTCCGTGCGAGCACCGGTTCGCTGACGACAGCGCGATGCGCCGTGCCGTCGGGCGCGACCCAGGCTACGTCATATGGGCGCCGGTCCGGCCCCCCCAACAGCTCAGCGATGAGGAAATACATCGCCGAGGCGGCCCGCCAGCGGTGCAGCGCCGGCGTTTGCGCGCCCAGGTGGGCGAGCGCGAGGTCGCGCAGCCGTGACGCCGATAGCTGTTCCAGCGAGATCAGCCGGCTGCCGAAGGGGATCGTATGGGAGCCGTCGGCGGTGACGATCAGGTCTTCGTCCACGACCTCGAGCAGGAGCGGAAACGAGACGACAGGCACGGCCGACATCGGCGCGAGGATTTGGACGTGCCCATCGTTCAGCGCCGCGAACACGGGCGCAACCCGGAGCACGAACGCGGCAGCGCCGAGTGGTTTGCGGAGGCCGCTGCGCACCGTATGATACAGCGATTCGACCTGCGTGCGATCCGCGGTTCGGAAAGGAACCGGGCCCACGGCCAGCATGGCGTTCCACAAGAAGTCGAGGTCGGTTTGCAAAGCAGCCGGGCTGAAGATCCCCGTCTCCTGCGCGGCCGCACGACGCGGGCTGGCTAGGGCTCCCGCCATCGCAACGGCGGCGGCGCGAACGAACGAACCGCGCGACCACATGCGGGCCGACTTCGTGTCGAGCACCGGCTCATTCCTCGGCCGGCCCAGAAGGTTATCCTACTGGGCAAGGTCCACAAGCGTTCAATGTACGATGGTGTTCCCTCGGCATCGCTGCAGTAGTTGAGAAATCAGATCCAGATACGGTAGAGTTTGTAACCAGCACGTCAAGGGCTTTCGTCGCCAGGCGATAGTCAGGTGACGTGATCACGATCGGCGGTGTAGCCCTCGTGAAGTTTCGTATTCGTTCGGCTCTAGGGGTACGAGCCGCCAGTTCGGTGCGCCCGTACCGCCGAGTGCCTGGTCTGCTGAACCTAGTCCACTGCTTCTCTGTAAGGCTATCTCGTGCATCTTATGATCGCGCGGCATGTCTTCTTGGTTGTCGCGCTGGCTATCGGCTTCTCTACAGCGGTGGCCGGAACCGAAATCGGGGCTACCACCGTCCCGACCGTGTCAGCGCCACCGTCACTGGCCGGTGCGCTCGACTCCTCGTGGGCGAGTGCCGCCGAAATCAGCTTGAAGTACGACTACACCTTCCGGCGGCCGGCGTCCGAGCTCACCACCGTGAAGGTAGCCGCCGACCGCAGCGCACTGTATGTAGCGTTCGACGTCGCGCAGCGGGCAGTGGTCAAGGCGACGACGATGACCAACGGGTCCGGAGTCAGCGGCGACGACTACGTCGCCGTGTATCTCTACCCGGGCGGGACGCAGGGCTTTCAGTACTCGTTCGCAGCGAACCCACTTGGGACACGTTACCAAACCTCGAGCGAGAACACCGCATATTCACCCGAGTGGACCGCTGCTGCCGTGCGGCGGGCGGACGGATACAGCGTCACGATGCGGATTCCTTTCGAGGTCATCCGAAGCGCCGGGCTACACTCCTGGAAGGCGCAATTCGTACGCTATACCGCCGCGACGACCGGCATGAGCGTCTGGACGTATTCGCCCTCTGAGGCATACGCTGAGGATCCCGCCTTCGCCGGGTCGCTGAACGACGTCGTCCCGGCAGGCGTTGCTTCGTCGCCGGCCACGCGCCCACGAGCGCGCGCTCAAATCTACGGACTCGGCCAGGCGGCTGCCGCGGCAGCCGGCGGTACGACGTCGCGAGCGGGCGTCGACCTCTCGTTGCCGTTCACCCGAACAGCCTCGTTCCTGGCAACGATCCACCCCGACTACTCGAACCTCGAGGTCGACCAGCAGACGATCGCGCCGACCGCCTTCGTACGGCAGTACAACGAAGTCCGACCGTTCTTCACCCAAAACGGTGCCTTCAACAATCACTTCGGCTGTTTCGGCTGCCCGGTGACGCTGTACACGCCCGCAATCCCCGCATTCGGGCAAGGGTACGCGGTCGAAGGAACGGCCGGCCCGTATACCTTCGGTGGCTTCGATGCGCTGGGAACCAACCGCAGCGACGACGCTGAAGCGGTCGATTTCAATGTATCGACGCCGACCAATGCGCAATCTGTCTCCGTGCAGCGCGTCACGGCGCACGTGCCGGGCGTTACCGATACGACGACGACCTTCGATGCCGGCTACCAGAACGTGCGCTCCCATCTCATGGTCTTCACGAACCTGGGCGCCGATCGCGGTAACCTCGTCACCGACCCGAGCCGAGCGAATTACGCCGAGCTAGGATTCGGGTATACTTCATCGACTACGTCGGCGATCGTCGATCTCAAGGACGAGGGCGCCCAGTTCCTACCCTACGACGGCTACGTCTCACAGCCCGATCTGCGCGGATACCGCTGGGTGCTCAACCGAACCTGGACGAACTCCGACTCGGCCACGATTCGCGATTGGAACGTGTCGGCGAGCGCGGGCCGCTATGCCGATCATGCCGGCAACGTGGCCCTGATTCGCGGTTCGTATTCGCTGAATCTCGACCTCAAGAACCAATTCTCGTTCGGTGTACAGGCGGCACCGACTGCAGTCCGCGCCTTTGATGGGTCGCTCTTGCCCTTCGACGCCAACGGCGGTTCGGTCGGCTACCGGCTGCAGACCACCACTCCGACCTACGTCGCCTATTCGGGCGGTCCCTATTTCCACGGCAAGGTCGGCTCGTGGACGTATTTCACCGCCTTGCCGCTGCCCCACCATCTCACCGCGTCGTTCGAGCTGGACGAGAACCAGTACGGTTCCCGGTTCCCCGGCGAGCACACGGTCCGGCAATGGCTCGAGCGCGAGACGCTGGATTGGCAGTTCAACCGGTTCGCCTCGGTCGATCTGGGCTTGCGCACGATCTTCGGCTCCAACGTCCCGAATGCGTACGCGCCGCCGGATTTCACCCCGTATCGCGGCGGAAACCTCAGCGTCGCCTTTCACCTCCTGCGGGGTGCCAACGAGCTGTACCTCGTGTACGGTGACCCCAATAGTTTCTCGACGACGCCGGCCATCGACCTCAAGATCGTCCGCTACATCGGTGCCAACAAGGGTACCTGACCTCCTTCGGCCCAGCCCGACGCCGCGGCCCACCGGTCCGCGTTGCATTGTTGGCGTCGGGTTCGACCACTGCCAACACGACGGACGACTCGTAAGCGCACAAGCTCTACCGAGCCGCCGCCGTCCAACCACTTCCACAGAAAGGAATTCGCGTGGGACAAGATGACCTCGAAAGCCTCAACCTGAACGATCTCGATATCGAACAGCTCGAGCATCGAATCGAGCTCGGTCACCTCATGCCGGCCGCGATGCCGGTCAATTGCGCCGGCAATTCCTGTGTGAACAACCACGCGGGAAGCTGTACCAACAACGGCTGCCATGACTATGGGTCGTAACAGCGCGTGCAACGCTGTGAAGTACCCGCTAAAGGGTCGAACCGAGGGCGAGTGCGGCCATGCATGAAAGCCTCAACCTCGACGATCTCGACGTCGAGCAACTCGAGCAGCGTATCGAGCTCGGGCATCTCATGCCGGCTGCAATGCCCGTCAACTGCGACGGGAATGCTTGCACGAGCAACAACGCCACGAGCTGCTCGAACAATCATTGCCACACATACGGCTGACGATACCGGTCCGCCGCTGCGCCGCAACGACCTTGCACTTCGCTCCGTCACCGGGAAAGGATGATGCAACGTGGGCGATGACGACCTGGAGAGCTTGAACCTCGGCGATCTCGACATCGAGCAGCTGGAGCAACGCATCGAGCTGGGGCACTTGATGCCGGCCGCCATGCCGGTACAATGTCAGGACAACCAGTGCACCAGCTTCACCAGCGGAAACTGTCAGGGTAATACCTGCAAAGGTTTTTCGGTGTGAGTGACGCAGACGCCGAGAGCCTGAACCTCGACGATCTCGACATCGAGCGGCTCGAGGAGCGAATAGAACTGGGGCACTTGCTGCCTGCTGCGGCGATGCCGGTCCAATGCGCGAACAACTCGTGCAACGACTTCAGTAGTGGCAATTGCTCCGGCAATACCTGCAGGGGCTTCTGCGCCGGCAACTCCGGCTGGTAGCAAGTAGCTCAGCCTGGACCGCCCGTGCCGAGGAGCGCTACTCGGCACGGGAGATCCGCACGAATCTCCACAAGCAGCTTCACACCAAGGGGGAAGGGAAGAGCCCGTGCTCGATGAATTGGTAATGGTCGATCCGCCGGCGCCGGTGCCGGCCCCGCTCCGCGCCAGTAGCTACAACATCTACGTGGACCTGCCCGGCGACAAATCGTCGCTTCTGCTCGTGCATGGGTACACCGGCGCGTATGACAAGGTCTCGCGAGAGGTCGCAGCGTTCGTGCGCCGGCAAGAGATCCTGCCGGTTCCCAAGCCGCTGTACGGCGCCTGGCTGCCCGAGCTGAGCCTCGACGAGCCCGCGCCAACACCGTCCGACGCGCTGATCGAGAAGCTGCGCAAGCGCGGCTTCCTGACTCGTAAGACCGTCGAAGAAGAAGAAGCCTACTTCGTCAAGCACGTTGCAGCACTGCGACGTGCGCAGAAGAGCCAGATGCCGTCCTACATCGTCATGCCGAGCTACGACTGCAACCTGCGCTGCCACTATTGCTTCCAGGACTTCATGCGGCGGGACCCGTCGTACAAGCGCCTGTTGACCGTGATGAGCAATGAGATGGCCGACCGGATCATCGGCTCGTTCGCCGAGATCGAGCTGCGCCAGCACGGCATCGAAGAGCTCGGCGAACGCCAGCGACACATCACGTTCTTCGGGGGTGAACCACTGACGGTGCAGACGCGTCCCATCGTGGAGCGCTTCATCCGAAAGACCAACGCCTTGGGCAACGCCTCGTTCTCGGCGATCACGAATGCCACCCAGCTCGACGCCTACGAGGACCTGCTCGGTCCCGACGGATTGAGCTGGCTGCAGATCACGCTCGACGGACCGCCCGAAGAGCACGACAAGCGCCGCATCCAGGCGGATGGCACGGGTTCGTTCGAAGCGATCGATCGCAACATCGAGCTGGCGCTGGCCAAGGGCGTGACCGTCGTCATTCGGGTCAACGTCGACCGGTCGAGCATAGGTGGCCTTCCCGAAATGACACGCCATTTTGCCGAGCGCGGCTGGACGGAGCAATCGAATTTCTCCTGCTACGTCGCGCCGGTCCATGATAGCTTGGGTAACGGCAAGCGCGGCGACTTCTACAACACCTACGAGCTGGGCGTCGCGATCGCCGAACTCAAGGACATTCACCCTGAGATGCGTGCGATCACCCCGGTAGACTACCGCTTGAAACGAGCTGCCAAAGCGGTGTTCGATAGCATCGAGAGCGGCATGCCGGCGATGACGACATACTGTGGCGCTCACGAAGGGATGTACGTGTTCGACGCCTTTGGCGACATCTACGCCTGCTGGGAGCGGACCGGTAATCAGAACATTCGAATCGGTTTTGTCGGCGAGGACTCGGCTGTCACGCTCAACGAGACGTCGGCGCTCTGGCGCGAACGCGACGTCACCAGCAACAGCACCTGCCGCCGCTGCCGTTTTGCGCTCCACTGCGGGGGTGGCTGCGCCGTTCTGGCCGAGGGGCATGCCGGTACGCTATATGCCAATCACTGCGACGCGTTCGGCAAACGTCTGCGCGCGCGCTTCGCGGACGCCTTCGTGGAGTTTCAGGAAGGTAAGACCGACGACGCTCGCGGCTCCGTTGCGGCTGCCGTCGAGACGTTCGTCCGCTGATTCGCCGCTGACCGGAGCGAGGTGGCCTGATATGAAGGTGTTGATCTGTTCCCTCTCGGGACATGGCTTCGTCTACCCCTTGATCCGTCTGGCGCACGCGATCGTCGGCGACGGCGGGTCGGCGGCGTTCGTCGTCGGACTAGAGTATGCCGACGTGCTGGCCCGGGAGGGGTTCGAGCGCATTTCGCGCGGCGACAAGGATGGTTCGAGCTTCGAGATCCGATGGTGGGGACAGATGCTCTCGGTGGCGATGCAAGTCAAGCACATCGAGTATGCTCTGACGAAGTTCACGCCGGACGTCATCTTGTGCAGCCACCTGACGCTAGGACCGTTGATCGTGGCCGAGCGTCTGGGCATCCCGGTCTGCATCATGGGCGGCGCCCGGTATCTCTATCCGGCTCTACCCGGCTCCGCCGCGAGCAGGTCCGGAGCGGAGGCGAACCGGCAGTACAACTACGACGAGCAGGTGCGGCTCTACAACGTCGTTCGCAAGGCGTTCGGACTGGCCCCGGCGGAGACGAGCGTAGCCGAGCCGGCTTTGCTCGGCGACGCCTTCCTGCTGCGCGCAGCGCCAGGGCTGGTTCCCCCGGCTGACGTCCTGCCGGGACGCGTCCGGCTGATCGGAGCATGCCTGTGGGAGCCGGACCTGCCGGATCACGCGCTGGAAGCCTGGCTGGCGGCGGGCGCCGGTCGGCGTCATGCATACGTGCAGCTAGGGCGAAATTTCGATGCGCCGAGCAATTGGCCTATTGTCTGCTCGGTTCTCGAAGCACTGCAGGTTCGAGCGGTCGTGTCGTCGGCGCGCTTCGACGTCGGGGTCGATCCCGCGTCGGTGCCGTCGGATCTGTTCGTGAGGCCGCACGTCATGCAGGGCCGGGTCTTGCCGTCGTGCGACTTCGTGATCGCAACGGGGCACCCGACCGCGTCGCTCGGCGCGCTCACGCACGGCAAACCGATGGTCCTGCTACCCAACGGAAGCGGCACATACGACTTCGCCGCCGCCTGTAGCGAGGCGAATCTGGCGATGGTCATGGATGGCCGCGAAGTGGACGCAGAATACCTCGCGCTGGCCATCAAGCAGTTGCTGCATGACGAGGCCATCGCCGCGAACGTCACTCGGGTCAAGCGCGCGCTCGATGGGATCGATAGCGAAGGACAGGCCTTGGACATCCTCCGCACTCTTGCCGCCGGGCAGCGCGTCGGCGCCGCGCGGCGTTACGTTCTGGCTGACGGAGCAGTGGCATGATCGACGAGATTCGCAGTACCGAGGCGCTCCCCGCTGCCGTACCCGGCCGCACCACCGGTGCCGGGGAGCGGTTGGGAACCATCCGAGGGTTCGACACCTCCAGTGCAAGCCGGTTGTACGTGCTCGAGTGCGCCAACGGCTGCCAGTTCAAAATATCGGAGAAGTCTCGTTTGGTGCTCGAGATGCGCTGGCAGGGCGAGTCCTTCGGCAACATCGCCTTGAGCTTGGCCGAGAACGGGCTGGCGTCGGCCTCGCCGGCCGAGGTGCAAGCCTATTACGAACGGCTCACCGCAACGATCTCGACCGGCGCGGCGGAATACCGAGCGGTTCCACCGGGATACACCTTGCGCTGTGGCTTCATCGGAAGCGGCTTGACGCTGCGCGTCTCGAAGCTGCTGACGTGGGTCTACCAGCCCGCGTTCGCGGTCACGGCCATTGTCGCGACTGCCGTGGCCATCATCACCTGGTGGGTCTACGACAGCCGCCTGCCATCTGCCGCGTACAACGGCAACGTGCTTGCTCAGGCGTACGGACTGTTCCTCATCTCGCTGCTCTTGCACGAGTTCGGCCACTCCAGCGCCTGCGTTCGCTACGGCGTCAAGCCCGGTCCGATCGGATTCATCCTCTACCTGACGTTTCCGGCGCTGTACAGCGACGTCAGTGCCACCTGGCGGCTGCTGCGGTGGCAGCGCGTGGTGGTCGATCTCGCCGGAACGTACTTGCAGTTGATGGTCTGCGCGGTCTACGTCGGACTGCTGACGGTGACGCACTGGTTGCCGTATTCCGTCGCGGTGCTGATGATCGTCGGGACGACGGTCTTCAACTTGAATCCGCTGTTCAAGTTCGATGGATATTGGGTAGTCTCCGATGCGCTCGGTGTCTTCAACCTCGGCGCGCGAGCCAGGACCTTGATCCTCGGATTGCTCCGGCGTGTGATCGGGATGAAAAGCGACCGGCGGGAAGATTGGCCGAGGTGGATCATCGGCGCCTTGGCGTTCTACGGTGTCGCGACGCTCTCCGCTTGGGGTTATTTCATGACGAGGCTAGTCGGCGGTCTGCCCATCGTCGTCGGCTCGATTTGGCGCGAGATCCGCTCCATCGTGATTACCGAGCACGTGTCTTCCGGTGATTTGCTGCAGCTCATGTTCGGCTGCGTCACGCTGTATTTCGCGCTGGCCTTCTTCTTCTCGACGGGTGGACGGCTTGCGAAGCGGCTTCAAAAGCGGCTCTCGGCCACCCGGTCGGACTGATCCGGCGGTTCATCAGCTGCCCGGGACGACCGCCGTCGCCTCGATCTCGACCTTCGCCTCGTCCTCGAGCAGCGCGGCGACGGCGACCACCGACATCGCCGGGAAGTGGTGGCCCAGCACCGCGCGGTAGGCTTCCCCGATCGCGCGCTGGGCGGCGAGGTACTCGCGCTTGTCGGTCACGTACCAGGTCAGCCGCGTGATGTGCTCCGGCGCGCCGCCCGCTTCGGCGAGCACGGCGAGGACGTTGCGCAGCGCCTGGCGCACTTGGCCCGCGATGCCGTCGCCGGCGAAGCGGCCCTGCGCGTCCCAGCCGATCTGGCCGCTGACGAACACCAGCCTGCCCTGCGCGCTGATCCCGGCGGCGTAGCCCTTGGGGCGCGGCCAGCCCGGCGGCTGCAGCAGCGTCATGCCCGCACCCCGCCGCGCAGCTTGAAGCGCTGCAGCTTGCCGGTCTGCGTGCGCGGCAGCTCGGCCACGAACTCGACCGCGCGGGGGTACTTGTACGGCGCGATGCGCGCCTTGACGAAGTCCTGCAGCTCGCCGGCCAGCGCGGCGTCGCCGCCGCCGTCGCGCAGCACGACGAAGGCTTTGACGATGGTGCCGCGGTCCGGGTCGGGCTGGCCGACGACGGCGCACTCCAGCACCCGCGGGTGCTCGAGCAGCGCCCCCTCGACCTCGGGCCCGGCGATGTTGTAGCCGGACGAGACGATCATGTCGTCGGTGCGCGCCTGGTACCAGAAGTAGCCGTCCTCGTCCATCCGGTAGGCGTCGCCGGTCAGGTTCCAGCCGTGCTGGACGTAGTCGCGCTGGCGCGGGTCGGCCAGGTAGCGGCAGCCGGTCGGGCCCTTCACCGCGAGCCGGCCGACGCTGCCGGGCGGCAGCGGGTTGCCGTCGTCGTCGAGCACGCAGGCCACGTAGCCGGGGACCGGCACGCCGGTCGCGCCGGGCCGGATCGCGTCGCCCGCCGCGGCGATGAAGATGTGCAGCATCTCGGTCGAGCCGATGCCGTCGATGATGCGCACCCCGGCGGCGTTCTCCCAGGCGGCGCGGGTGGCGATCGGCAGCGTCTCGCCGGCCGACACGCAGGCCCGCAGGCTGCGCAGCGCCTCGCGGCGCACCAGCGGCGTCATCGCTCGGTACGACGTCGGCGCGGTGAAGCAGACCGTCGCGCCGTACCGCTCGATCGCCGCCAGCAGCGCCTCGGGCGTCGGCTTCTCCAGCAGCAGCGTGGACGCGCCGGCGCGCAGCGGGAACAGCAGCGCACCGCCCAGGCCGTAGGTGAACGCCAGCGGCGGCGTGCCGACGAAGACGTCGTCCGGGGTCGGCCCGAACGACGCGGGCGGAAAGGTGTCGCAGACCGCCAGCACGTCGCGGTGGAAGTGCATGGTGCCCTTGGGCCGGCCGGTCGTGCCCGAGGTGAACGCGATCATGCAGACGTCGTCGGCGGCGGTCGCGACGCTGGTGAACGGCGCGGCGCTCTGGCGGGCCATCCGCGCCGCGAGGCCGTCGGGCGCGCCGGTGTGGCTGAAGACGACCTGCCGCAGCGACGGGCAGGCCGCGCCCGCCGCGTCCAGCTCGTCGCGCAGGCGCGCGTCGCAGAGCGCGGTCCCGATCTCGGCCGCCGCGACGACCTCGGTGAGCTCCTTGGCGCGCAGCAGCGGCATGGTCGTGACGACGACGAGGCCGGCTTTGACCGCCGCCAGCCAGGCCGCCGCGGTCACCTCGTTGTTGAAGCCGCGCAGCAGGAGCCGGTTGCCCGGCACCAGGCCCAGCTCGTCGCGCAGCACGTGCGCGATCCGGTTGGTCTCGGCCAGCAGCTCGGCGTAGCTCAGCCGGCGCTCGGGCGTGACGATCGCCGGCCGCTCGCCCAGCCCGCGCGCGACGGTCGCGTCGAGCAGCTCCACCGCGCAGTTCAGCGTCGCGGGGTACTGCAGCTCGGGCAGGTCGTAGAGGAACTCGGGCCACTGGTCGCGCGGCGGCAGGCGGTCGCGCGCGAACGGGTCGACGTGCGCGCTCATGCCAAGAGCTGCCGGGCGATGATGAGTTGCTGCACTTCGCTTGCTCCTTCGTAGATGCGCAGGGCACGGATCTCGCGGTAGAGGCGCTCGACGACGGCGCCGCGGGTCACCCCGAGCGCGCCGTGGAGCTGCACCGCCCGGTCGATCACCCGCTGGGCGGTCTCGGTCGCGGTCAGCTTCGCCATCGCCGCCTCGCGGGTGGTCGGCGTGCCGGCGACGTCGCGCGCCCAGGCGGCGCGGTAGGTCAAGAGCGCGCTGGCGTCGATCCCGGTCGCCATCTCGGCCAGCGCCGCCTGGGTGAGCTGGAGGTCGGCCAGCGTCGCGCCGAACATGCCGCGCCCGCGCGCGCGCGCCAGCCCTTCGTCGAACGCCCGCCGGGCCAGGCCCAGCGCCGCCGCCGCGACGCTGGCGCGGAAGATGTCGAGCGAGCGCATCGCGATCTTGAAGCCCTCGCCGCGCTCGCCCAGCCGCCGGGTGGCCGGGATGCGGCAGCCGCGGAAGCGCAGGGTCGCCAGCGGGTGCGGCGCGATCAGCTCGATCCGCTCGGCGACGGTCAGCCCGGGCGTGCCGGCCTCGACCACGAATGCGCTCAGGCCGCGGCTGCCCGGCGCCTCGCCGGTGCGCGCGAAGACGACGTAGAAGTCGGCGATCCCGCCGTTGGAGATCCACGTCTTCTCGCCGTCGAGCACGTAGTCGTCGCCCTCGCGGTCGGCCCGCATCGTCATGGCCGCGACGTCGGAGCCGGCGTCGCGCTCGGAGAGCGCGAAGGCGGCGATCGCGCTGCCCGCGCAGACCGCCGGCAGGTAGCGGCGCTGCAGCTCGGGGCTGCCGGCGAGCACGATCGGCGCGCTGCCCAGGCCCTGCATGGCGAAGGCGAAGTCGGCCAGCGCGTTGTGCCGGGCGAGCGTCTCGCGCACCAGGCAGACCGCGCGCGAGTCGACCGCCTCGAACGCGCCGCCGTGGGCGGCCGGCACGGCGTAGCGCAGCCAGCCGTCGCGGCCGAGGTCGGCGACCAGCGCGCGGCAGCCGGCGTCGACGTCGGGGTACTCGCCGGCGCGCACGTGCTCGGCGGCCCAGGCCTCGAGCGCGGGCGCCAGCGCCCGGTGCTCCTCGGCGAAGAACGGCCAGGTCAAGAAGCTGGTGTCGGCCATCAGTCGCCCTCGAACGCCGGCGCCAGCTTGGCCGCGAACGCGTCGTACGCGCGCCGGAAGTCGCGGGTCTGCATGCAGATCGCCTGCGCCTGCGCCTCGGCCTCGATCGCCTGGTCGAGTCCCATCGCCCACTCCTGGTGCAGCATCGTCTTGGTCATCGCGTGGCCGAACGTCGGCCCCTCCGCCAGCTTGCGCGCGAACGCCTGCGCCTCGCCGAGCAGCGCCTCGGGCGAGACCAGCCGGTTGAAGAAGCCCCAGGCCAGCGCCTCGTCGGCGGCCAGCGCCCGGCCGCTGAACAGCAGCTCCGCGGCGCGGCCCTGGCCGATCACCCGCGGCAGCAGGCTGCAGGCGCCCATGTCGGCGCCGGCCAGGCCGACCCGGGTGAAGAGGAACGCGACCCGCGCGCCGGGCGTGCCGTAGCGCAGGTCGGAGGCGAGCGCGAGCATCGCGCCGGCGCCGGCGCAGACGCCGTCGACCGCGGCGAGGACCGGCTGCGGGCAGGCCCGCATGGCCTTCACCACGTCGCCGGTCATGCGGGTGAACGCGAGCAGCTCGGGCATGGCCATGCCGGTCAGCGGGCCGATGATCTCGTGCACGTCGCCGCCCGAGCAGAAGTTGCCGCCCGCGCCGGCCAGCACGACGGCGTGCACGTCGGCGGCGTACGCCAGGCCGCGGAAGAGGTCGCGCAGCTCGGCGTACGATTCGAAGGTGAGCGGGTTCTTGCGCTCGGGCCGGTTCAGCGTCAGCGTGGCGACGCCGGCCTCGACCTCCCAGCGGAAATGCCGCGCCCGGTACGGCGCGAAGGTGGCGGTGCGGTTCATACGGCGTCGCTCTCCAAGGCGGTGAGGTGGCGCTTGAGCTTGGCCAGCAGCGCGTAGAGCTGGCCGCGCTCGTCGTCGTCGATCCCGGCGAAGGTGGCGACGATCCACTCCTCGTGGCGGCGGGCCATCTCGGCGAAGCTGCGCCGGCCGGTGGCGGTGAGGCGCACGATCGAGGCCCGGCGGTCGCCCGGCGCGACGCTGCGCGCGATCAGCCCGTCGGCGAGCAGCCCGTCGGCGATGCGGGTGATGTTGCCGCCGGTGACCATCATGCGGCGCGAGATCTCGGTCATGCGCAGGCCGGCCGGGTGGCGCTCGAGCTGCGAGAGGAAGTCGAAGCGCGGCAGCGTGGTGTCGAACTGCTCGCGCAGGCCGGCGCTCATCCGGTGCTCGATCAGCCGGGTGCAGGCCAGCATGCGCAGCCAGAGCCGGACCGAGGAGTGGTCCTCCTCGGTCGCGCGCGACTCGGCGTCGGTCCTCACGGCGTCACCTCGCCGCCGTCGATCACGATCGCCTGGCCGGTGACCGCCGCCGCTCCCGGCTCGCACAGCCAGACGACCGCCGCGGCCACTTCCTCCGGCCGCACGAAGCGGCCCAGCGGGTTGTGCGCGAGCAGCGCGGCGGCGGCGTCCTCGCGGCTGCGGCCGGTCACCGCGCCGATGTTCGCCAGCGCCCGCTCGAGCAGCGGCGTCTCGGTGAAGCCGGGGCAGACCGCGTTGACCGTGATCCCGTGCGGGGCGAGCTCGGTCGCCAGCGCCCGGGTCAGCCCGACGACGCCGTGCTTGGCGGCGGTGTACGCCGCGACGTAGGCCCGGCCGACCAGGCCGGCGGTGCTCGCGACGTTGACGATCCGCCCGGCGCGCGCCGCGATCATCGCCGGGACGGCCTCGCGCGCGCAGTGGTAGCTGCCGGTCAGGTTGACGCCGATGACCGCCTGCCAGTCGCTCGGGCCCAGCTTGGTGAAGGGCCGGCTCAGCGCGAGGCCGGCGTTGTTCACCAGCACGCCGACCTCGCCGTGGCGCGCGCGCGCCTGGGCGAAGGCCGCCGCGACCGCGTCGGCGTCGCTGACGTCGGCGACGACGGCGTGAGCGCCCGCACCGGCGGGCAGCGTCGCGGCGTGCGCCTCGAGCGCGGCCCGGTCGCGGCCGAGCAGGGTCAGCCGCGCGCCGCGCGCGGCCAGCGCGGCGGCGACCGCCGCGCCGATCCCGCGCCCGCCGCCGGTGACCAGCGCGTGCGCGCCGGCCAAGCTCACCGGGTCACCTCCGCGTCGGCGGCGGCCATCGCGCGGCGCAGCGTGCGCAGGTACTGCTCGCGCCCGGGCAGGTACTGCGGCGGCCAGGGCTGCGCGTCGTAGCCGAGCTGGGCGGCGGCGTGCAGGGTGAAGTAGGGATCGGCCAGGTGCGGCCGGGCCAGCGCGACCAGGTCCGCCCGGCCGGCGGCGACGATGCCGTTGACCTGGTCGGCGTCGGTGATGTTGCCGACCGCCATCGTGGCGATCCGCAGCTCGTTGCGGATCTTGTCGGAGAACGGCGTTTGGAACATGCGGCCGTAGACCGGCTTGGCGGCGCGCGAGGTCTGGCCGGCCGAGACGTCGATCAGGTCGGCGCCGGCCGCGTCGAACGCGCGCGCCACCTCGACCGCGTCGGCCGGCGTGATGCCGCCCTCGACCCAGTCGGTGGCGGAGATGCGGACCGACATCGGCTTGTAGGCCGGCCAGACGGCGCGCAGCGCGGCGAACACCTCGAGCGGGTAGCGCAGCCGGTTGGCCAGGCTGCCGCCGTACGCGTCGGTGCGCTGGTTGGTCAGCGGCGTGATGAAGCTCGAGAGCAGGTAGCCGTGCGCGCAGTGCAGCTCGAGCAGGTCGAAGCCGCAGCGCGCGCCCAGCTCCGCCGCGCGCACGAACTGCGCTTGCACCTCGGCCATGTCGGCGAGCGTCATCGCCCGCGGGGTCTGGTTGCGCTCGCCGAAGGCGACCGGCGAGGGCGCCAGCAGCGGCCAGTTGCCGCCGGGCAGCGGCTCGTCGGGCTCCTCCCAGCCGCGCTGGGTCGAGCCTTTCGGCCCGGCGTGCCCGAGCTGCAGCGCGATCTTGGCCGGCGTGTGGGTGTGGACGAACTCGACGATGCGGGTCCAGGCCGCGGCGTGCTCGTCCTTGTACAGGCCGGCGCAGCCGGGCGAGATGCGGCCCTCCGGCGCGACGCAGGTCATCTCGGTGAACACCAGGCCCGCGCCGCCCTGGGCCCGCGCGCCCAGGTGCACCAGGTAGAAGTCGTCGGGCGTGCCGTCGGTGCACGAGTACATCGCCATCGGCGAGACGACGACCCGGTTGGCCAGCTCCAGCTCGCGCAGCCGGAACGGCGTGAACATCGGCGGCACCGGCGCGGCCGCGCCGGCGCGCTGCGCCAGCCACTCCTCGATCCGCTCGACGTACGCGCGGTCGCGCAGGCGCAGGTTGTCGTGGCCCAGGCGCTGGCTGCGGGTGAGCAGGCTGTAGGCGAACTGCTCGGGCTCGAGGTTGGCGTAGCGGGCGACGTTCTCGAACCACTCGGTGCTGTTGCGGGCCGCGTTCTGCAAGCGCAGCACCTCGACCCGGCGCTCGCTCTCGTACTCGCCGAAGGCCCGCTCGCGGTCGGGATTGCGCTCGAGCGCGCGGACCAGGCCGATCGCGTCCTCGAGCGCGAGCTTGGTGCCCGAGCCGATCGAGAAGTGGGCGGTGTGGGCGGCGTCGCCGAGCAGCACCCGGTTGCCGTCGAACCAGCGCGCGTTGCCGACCTGCACGAAGGTGACCCACGGGTTCTTGAGGTGGGCGGCGTTGCTCATCAGCCCGTGGCCGCCGAGATAGCGCGCGAACAGCCGCTCGCAGAAGGCGATCGACTCGGCTGCCGTCGCGCCCTCGAGCCCGGCCGCGCGCCAGGTCTCCTCGCGGCACTCGACGATCACCGTGCCGAGCTGGGCGTCGAACTGGTAGGCGTGGACCTGGAACCAGCCGTGCGGCGTCTCCTCGAAGGCGAAGGTGAACGCGTCGAAGCGCTGGTGGGTGCCCAGCCAGATGTAGCGGTTGCGGCGCGGCTCGAGCGTGGTGCCGAAGCGCTCGGCGTACTTGCGCCGGGTCGGGCTGTTGGCGCCGTCCGCGATCGCCAGCAGGTCGGCGCCGGCGTGGTCGGCGTCGTCGGCCTCGGTCTCGAAGCGCAGCGCGACGCCCAGCTCCGCGGCCCGCTCTTGCAAGATGCGCAGCAGCCGCTTGCGGGCGATCCCGGCGAAACCCTGGCCGCCGGCTCGAATGGTACGGCCGCGGTAGTGCACGTCGATCGCGTCCCAGTGCACGAAGCTCTCGACGATCCGCTCGTAGGTCGGCGGATCGGCGGCGGCGATGTTGCCCAGGGTCTGATCCGAGAAGACCACCCCCCAGCCGAACGTGTCGTCGGCCCGGTTGCGCTCGAAGACCGTGATCGCGGCGTCGGGCCGCGCGCTCTTCATCAGGATCGAGAAGAACAGACCCGCCGGGCCGCCGCCGATGCAGACGATGCGCACGTGGACTTTCCTCGCCGGACGCTTGCGATTTCAACAGTTTAGATATGAACCAATCCAACTGTCAAGTAGCGTACATCCCAGCCGGCACGGGGGTCGACAGGCGGACGGCAGCGGCCTGCGAAGCCTTCGATGGCCGCCGGCCCACGTCACGGCGGCGCTCGCTCGCACAACCGAGAATGGGTGTCTTTCATGCGAAGTCTTTCCCTGCCGCGCTTGTTCGCGCTGACCGTCACGACCGCGCTGCTCGCCGCTTGCGGCAGCAACGGCGCGTCCGGAACCTCGCCGGTACCCGGCGCCGGGCCCGCGAACGGCCCGGTCGCGCAATCCGCTCTGCGAACCGTGTCGGCGGCCACGCCGACCCCGGCTCCCAATCCCTGCTACTGCCCGCCCCACCAGCGGATCTGCTCGGACGTCGCCTGCACGGTGCAACCGCGCGGCCCGGCAAATGCCGCTCCCGCGGCGAAGACGCCGGTGCCCACCCCGACGCCGTGCGGCTACTGCGTACCCGGGCACGAGTGCCCGCAGGACTGCGCGCAGTCCGTGCTGCGAGAGACGCTCTCGGCCACGCCGACCCCGACTCCTAATCCCTGCTACTGTCCGCCCCACCGGGTCTGCTCCGATATCGCCTGCCAATTGCAACCGCGCGACCCAGCCAATGCCGCTGCCGCTCCCGCGGCGAAGACGCCGGTGCCCACCCCGACGCCGTGCGGCGAGTGCCTGCCCGGGCGCGCGTGCCCGCAGTACTGCACGCAGTCCCAGCCGGCCGGCGGCTCGGACGCGCTCGACACGACGGCGGGGCCGGGGCGCCGCAGCTCTCCCTGAGCGCCGTCTGAACCGGTGAGCGAACGGCCGTCCCGCGGGTGTAGCGAGAGAGCTCGCTAGGACGGCCGTTCCTCGCGCCCGGCGGCAGCCGTGCCGATTTGCTATGCCGCCGGTCCGTTGCCGCGTCGCGACGGTTCCTAGAAGACGGTGAAGGGAAACTTCGGCAGCTTGCGCTCATTCACGTGCAGCGCGACGAGGACGCGGTGCATGACGACGGCCCATGGCTCGTTGCGCCGCCGGTACCATCGCATGCGCCGTTCGTAGCGGCCGCGTACGGTGAGTGGCGGGAACGGTGGCCCGTACGGCGCGAGCAGCGCTTCCATCGCCTGCGTGCACATGCAGCTCCCGGGCGCGTCGTCGCCCACGTGTCGGCATCCGTCGTCTCCGTGGTCGGAGACCCAGTGCCCGCAGTCGGTGCAGCGATAGGCCGAGCGCCGGCCGGCCGCGTCGAGCGGCGCAGCGTTGGAAGGGAGCCCTCGTGCACCCGGGTCGTCCGCCATAGCTCAGGCCAAGCATCCGCAGCGCATGGACCGGATCATTGATCGGGCATGACTGACCGAGCAATGACCCGCATCGGCATGGGCGGGCCTCCGGTGTAGCCCGGCATGTCTCGAGCCGGCGCGCGCGTCGTAGCCCAACGTGTCCCAAATCCACGAGGGCGTCGTATCCCAGGTGGGCTATGTACCGGTTACGGGTGGTCGGCGAGCACGTCGTGACGCGCGTCGGCGGACCCGGTACCTCACTCCCGGGAGAATCCTCATGCTCGTGACCCTGTTGCTGGCCGGCCTGTTGTCGGTGGTCGGCCCTCTACCGCAGAACATCGTCGGCGGCGGACCGATGGTTCATACGGACAATATCGTCGGCGGTGGGCCCATGGTCAGTTCATCCAATCCCGACAACATCGTCGGTGGCGGACCGATGTCGCCGTCTCCGTCGCCATGACGGATTGATCGTCTCGTTCTGATGACTGCTACGCCGCGGCGCTCGCGAAGGTCGCCGCGGCGAGAGGCGTAGCGGTGTGGGTGCGGAAAGAGCGCGGCGCTGCGGGCGTCGGTGCGTCCGCGTTTGCGGGTGTCCCATGCGACTCGTCCCTTTTGCCCTGATGCCGTCCTCGCCGCACAGCCCACTGTTGGCGGCCTACAACCTGTGGTCGCAGGCGGAGTTCGCCGGCTGCCTCGCGGAGCTGCGCGCGGTCGACGCGACGCTGACCGGCGCGGACCGGGTCGAAGCCGCGCTGCTGCGCGCCCGATGCTACCTGCGAATCGATCGCGCCGCGGACGCGGTGAACGCGCTGGAGCTCGACGCTGCTCTGCTCGAGGACGCGGACCTGCGCTGCTCGGTGCGCGCGGTCCGCGGCTTCGCGTTGGTCTCCGCGGACCGGGCGATGCTGGGCTTGCGGCTGCTGCACGATGCCATCGAAGGCGCCGACGTGCGAATGGCGCACCCGTCCATACGTCTGGAGGCGGTCTACCATCTGGCGTTCGCGCACTGGATGCTGGGCAACTACGACGAGGCGGAGAGCGTGGTGGTACGGGCGCTGCAGCCGCACGTCGACGGGGTGGCCGCACGCGCGACCGCGCTGCGCGGGTGGGTTCGAGTGGCGAAACAGCGTTATGCGGAGGCGCTGCCGTTCTTCCGCGAGGCCAGGCGCGCCTCTACCGCCTCGTCAGTTCGCGACGTCGCCTTCGAGGCCTCCGTCGTGCACGCGCTGGCCAGCTACGACCTGTACCTGCTGGACCGCGACGACGAGGCGTGCTACTACAGCCACCATCTGCCGCGAGTGCAAGGCGCGTCGCTCGACACCTACCGGATGCTCGTCGGCGTGGTGGACGCCTGGCGGGCGACGTTGTCCGGGGACGAACGGCGGGCGCTGGCGTTCGCGGCGCATACCGAGGCGGCCGACATCGCGGTTCCCTGGCGCGTGTTCGCCCTGGCGACCCGCGCCGGCGTTGCGCGCGCCTTCGGCCACGAGTGGCTGGCACGGGACACCGCCGACGTCGCATTCGCGCTGGCGATGGACGCGGACTGGAAGGGCTCGCCGGGCGAGAGCCGCCTCGCGCTGCTCTACACCGCCGAACAGCTCGTCGTGCACGACGGCGCCCGGGCGCAAGCGCTGCTCGCGCTCTACGAGCGCATCGGCCGGCGGGTCGACTCGCGCTACGAGGGCAGTGCGCACGGGCTCCACCAGGCGACCGAGGCGTACACGCGTGGACTAGTCATGAGCGGGTCCGAGGACGTGCGGCGCCGCCACCTGCGCAAGGCGTACGAGACGTTCGCGACGATGGGTTTCCAGTGGCGTGCGGCACAGACGCAGCTCGTGCTCGGACGCGAAGATTCGGCGGAGGGAAGGACGGCCTACCACGCCGCCCGTGCCTTCGTCGCCGAGCGCTTCCCTCACTCGCACCTGGCGCGGGAGCTACATGACTACACGCCGCCGATCGTCATCCCGGCCGGGGACCCGCTGACTCCGGCGCAGGCCGAGATCGTCCGGGCGCTGTGCGCCGGCAAGACGCCGCGCGACGTGGCGGTGGTGCGCGGCACGAGCCTCGAGACGGTGCGCAACCAGATCAAGCAGATTTACCAGCGGGTCGACGTGCACTCGGTGGAGGAGCTGCGGTGCCGGTACGCCCGCCCCTCTGCTTGAGCGGCCCGAGCCCAAAGACGGCCGGATAGCCACCCGGCACGCGGGCGATGTGTTCCACTGACCGACACAGGAGCGCGCGAACGCAGCGACTGATCTGGACCGTCAGGCCGGCTTTTCCCCTTGCGCCAGGCCCAAAAGCGTGAGGAGCGGGGTCATATTGGCTGATTTGGCTTCAGCGCGTCGACTTGCACCTCGAGCGTGGCAGGAAGGCCGGCCCTATGGCGATATACCCGGAGCCGTCGCCGCTGCTCCCTAACTGCATCCCATGCTGAACCTGGTCGTTATGCCGCCGGTCCGCTGCCGCGGCGGATGATGACGCCGTCCCGGCCCGGGATGACGACGGCCTCGTCGGCACGGACCAGGTCGTGGATGGCTTCCTGCAGCTCGTCGCGGCTGGGGGCGGCTGCGATGCCGGCCTTCTGGAGCGCGGCCTCGACCAGAATCGTCGCGGCGTCGAGCGTCAGGACCGGCATGTCGGCGGGCTGCAGGTGGCCGACGAGGTTTCGCTGCTCGGCGTAGCCTTCGCGCCGGAGCACGTCGCGCAGGATTGCGAGCCGCTTCTCCTTGCCGTGGGTGCGACTCCAGACGAGGTCGCCGAGAGCGTCGTGGACGAAGCCCGGCGCGAACAGATCCCGGCATTCGTACGCGTCGACGTCGTTGCCGATGGCGTCGACGAGGTCGTCGACGGTCCAGACGCTGATCTTGTGCACGCCGATCTCGCTCACGAACGAGGCACCGTCGGCGAACGCCGGCCCGACGAGGACGGCGTAGTCCGCCCGGTACGAGTCGCGGAACTTTGCCGGCTCTTCGGGCCTGGGCAGGTTGACGACACCGCTCGCCGGCGCGCTCTTGCACTCGAGGACGACCCGGTACGCCAGCGGCCCGAGCGGCGCGTCCAGCGTGCCGTCGGGCTCGTTGTTGCCGCCCAGGTGCGCAACGGCGAACCCGAGCAAGGCGAACCCGTCGCAGACCGCCTGCTCGAACGCGCTCGGGTCGGTGCCGACGGCGGTCGCGCGCAGGCGTTTCGCGATCGCGTCGAAGTCGGACCGGCTGGTGTAGCGAGGCCGGGCGGGCAGCGCAAAGCTGGGCCAGTCGTCGGCGGGGTGGTTGATGCGGAAGAGGTGGCCGGTCGTGCTCTGGACGACCAGCGGGCGATTCCCGCGGATGACCGTGCGGGCGATGTACTGCGTGAGCACCGCGTCGACGCGCTGTGCGGTCGTCGTCGGATCGAGCAGGCCGCGCTCGAGCGCATCGGCGAGTATCTCTCCGGCCCGGCGCGGTTTGCCGTCAGCGAGGACCTCCACCACCGCGCCGAGCACGTCTTGACCGCTGAGCAGCGGCACCAAGCCGGCGCCGAGCTCGTCGCGCGAAACTGCGTGATCTTGCATCTCGGCTCATCGTGGCACGCCGATCGGGTGTTTTCCTGTGCTCTTCTGGGCCGCTCCCGGCGTCCAGGTCCAGCAGGACGGCACCAACTTCAACACCGGAGAGCAGCGCCACCGCCTCCCGATCACCCTGCTTCCGTGCAGCCGGCAGGATAGGGCTCTACGGCAGCTATCACGTCTGCGCCACCGGCCTGTACGGCATTCAGCCGGTCACCGGCCATGCGGAGCGCGTCGACATCCGTTACCGCTTGGACTTCGGCGCGCTGTTCGGGCTCGAACTCGCCACCTTCCACACCGGCCACTACGAGGTGAACGACCTCGGGGCATTCTATCCCAAGGTCCCAATCAACGCGAGTTGGGCCGTACCAAGCGTCTTCGAGCGCGGAGGCGGGTATGTACCGTTCCCAGACGGCCCGTTCTACTACTGCGCTTCAAGCGCGAAGGCACCGTGTCTGAATGGCACGGAGAGGGGAAAACTGAAGGATATACTCCGCGCAGCACACGTCGTTCCGCCCGCTGGGTTCCAGGCGCACCACATTCATCCGGTCGTTTGGTGCGGGACGAACGATGTGGACAATGGCGTTTTCCTCCCAGCGTTTGCCGCTGACGGAAACGAGTATAATACGAAGACGCATAGCTGGTTCAATATCTGGTGGTTTCCGGACAACTTCAAGCCAGACGATACGGTGAGACGGTGCGATGAGCCAAGCTGAGTTGACAGAGCTGTTGAACGCCTTGCGCGAAAACTGCGCCATACGAGGCGCTTGCATCGAAGTAGATCTCGGCGAGGGCGCTTCGATTGCGGCGATCGCAGAATGCGAGCGCATTCTTGACGTGAGTTTCACCCCGTCTCTTGCGTCGTTCCTCAAGCAATGGAACGGAATGGTGATCCGCTACTACGACGACAAGAGCCAAACCCCTCACGACCGTGAGCGCTGGGATGCGAGATTTGCGATATTCGACGCAGCGCTCATCGCGAAATTAACGATCGGGGTGCGAGATCTCTTCGAGATGGCGGCCGAGTCTCCCACGGCGCAGCCGGGAACTCGCGAGCGAGGCCGGCAAGTCTTGGCCCTCTCAGAAGAAGCCGACATCGTGATCCATCTTGCGCTGGAGCGGCGAGACGAATCCGGAGAATGCCCGGTCATGGTGTTGGACCAACTCTATTATGGTGAATGGCTGGACGACCCGGGTAGCCCGATCGCGGCGAACGTCGACGAGCACGTGCGCCGCTCGCTCGAAGCGATGATTCGCACCGGGCAGACATTCAAGTACTGGAGCTAGCCGCAAGGGGTCAAACGGGAAGGGGCTCGTGGTGAACCGCCTTGCCGTGCGCTACGCGCAGATCGCCTCGCCAGCCGGGGTTCCGCTGCGAGAAGTGCCGGCGTGCCGAAGCGGCCGAAAGAAGAGCGCTTTTACCATCTCACAGATACCGACGCTGCGACTGCAGCGAGCGACATCGCGCGTTTCCTCGCGTGATGGACAACGCGAGCAAAACGGTCGGAACTGCTCCTCTCGGTGCGCCTTCCCCGCAGGTATTACCGGTGAAGTGAGGAGTAAGCGTAATAGAAAAGATTTTTGGTTTGCTGTTAGCTAAAGTCGACCGGTGAGCGAGCCGATATGGCCCACAAAGCATCGAGCCTGAGCCGGCTGCTCTATGCCGTTGAGACGTAGCGCACGAACGGCTCCGTCACCGCGAAGCCGAGCTCGGCCCGGATCACGTCGGCGCCCACGTTTTCGTCGAGCTGCGAGAGGTCGGGGTTGAGCAGGGCCGCTTCCGCCGCGGTCGGACGGCGCTCGATGCGCTCGCCGCGCACCCGGCCCTCGGCCTCCAGCGCGTTGAGGTAGGCCAGGATCTGCCGGCCCGCCGCCGGCCAGAGGCGGCGGTCGACGTCGGCGTAGATGCGTTCCACCAGCGCGGGCACGGTGGCTGGGCCCTCGTCCAGCGCCGCGACGATCTGCCGCTCGCGGGCTTCGCGGTGGGCGATGTACTCGTCCAGCTTCGCGCGCGCATCGCGCATCTCGGGGCCGTGGCCGCCGTAGAGCGCGCGCGCCCCGCCGTGCTCGTCGCGCAGGCGGTGCAGCGTGCGCTGATAGGTGCGCATGTCGCCGCCGGGCGGGGCGATCACGACCGTGCCGGTGCCGATCACGACGTCGCCGGTGAACAGCGCGCGCTCGTCCTCGAGCACGAACACGAGGTGGTCGCGGGCATGGCCCGGCGCGTGCAGCACGGTGAACGCCGCATCGCCGAAGGCGAGCCGCTCGCCGTCGGCGAGCGCGCGGTCGTGCGGGAACGCGGCGGCGGGATGGGCCAGCACCGGCGCGCCGGTGGCGGCGGCGAGCGGGGCGGCGCCGGGCGCGTGGTCGGGGTGGCCGTGGGTGACCAGGATCGCCGCGTACTCGGCGCCGGCGGCGCGCGCGCAGGCGAGGAACGCGTCGCGCTGGGCGTCGTCGCGCGGGCCGGGATCGATCGCGACCAGCGCGCGCGGGCCGACTCGCACCGCGTAGCCGTTGGTGCCGTCGAGCGTCATCGGCGAGGCGTTGTTCGCGCGCAGCCGGGTGACGCGCGGGCTCAGGCTCACCATGCGTTCTCCAGCTCCGGCTGCATCACGATCACCCGGCCGTCGCGCACCTCCTGCAGCTCGGGCGAGACGGTGAGGATCGGCTTGGTGCGGGCGAAGTCGAGCAGCGCGTCGACCGTCGCGTACGGCGCGATCCGCTCCAGGTGCTTGATGGTCGGGAAGATCAGCCCGATCTCGCCCCGCGCGTGCGCGGCGAGCGCGTCGGCCGGGCGCAGCCAGCGGCCGTCGCTGACCTCGAACGCGTCGGCCTCGGCGACCTGGTCCTGCGGTGCGCGCGCGGCGAAGAAGCGCGTGTCGAAGCGCCGGGCGAACTCGCCCTTGGGCGTGATCCAGTTCGAGAAGTAGTGCAGCCGCGAGGCGTCGACCGCGACGCCCAGGCCGCGCAGCGCCTGCCCGAACGTCGTCTCGCCGGCCAAGAGCGCGCGGCGGGCCGCGGCCAGCGCGCCGGCCTCGACCGGGCGGTCGGCGAACAGCAGGCCGACCTCCTCGAACGTCTCGCGCGCGGCGGTCAGCGCGTAGACCGGGTCGACCGGTCCGGCCGAGCCGGTCAGCAGCCGGGCCGCGTCCTCGCGGTCGGCGGCGTCGACCCGGCCGCCCGGAAAGACGTAGAGGTCGGGCAGGAAGGCGGACCGCGCGCTGCGCCGGACCATGAACACGAGCGGGCCCTCGGTTCCCTCGCGCACGACCATCACCGTCGCCGCGTCGCGCAGCTCCGGCTCGCTCACCGGAACCGCCGCGGGCTCCGCCCGCGTTGCATCCGTACCATGCGTTCGTCTTTGCTTGCCACGGGCGTCCTCGTCCTCGCTCTGGGCGCGCCGGCCCTGGTCGCGGCCCAGTCGGCGCCCGCCGCGGTCCCGACCCCGATCGCCGTGCCGAGCCTGCCGCCCGCCGGGAACCCGCAGACCAACCGGGTCCTCGACACGGTGATCGGGATCGGCCAGCAGATCATCCAGCGCCAGGCGGTCAACAGCCGCAACAACGCGCGCGGCACGGTCAGCTATTTCAAGCGCTTCGACATGCAGGTCCAGTGCGGGACCAACTGCTACCGCAACGTGCGCCTGCACCAGGGCACCGTCATCAACCCGCGCGGCGCCACGCCGGGCCAGGGCAGCCAGGTCGACGTGAACGGCCGCACCGATCCCGACGGGACGCTCGAGGCGGACACGATCACCGTCATCCAGTAATCCGGCGCATGCGCTGCGCGCTGGGTGCCGACGACGTCGGCCCGCTGACCGAGGCCCTGCTCGCCGAACTCGACCGCCGCGCGATCGCGGTCGAGCGCTTCGGCGCGCTGCTGGACGGCTCGCACGCCTGGGCCTCGATCGGCCGAGCAGTCGGCGCGGCGGTGGCGGCCGGGCAGGCCGACTTCGGGATCGTCTGCTGCTGGACCGGCACCGGCATCTCGATCGCCGCCAACAAGGTGTCCGGCGTGCGCGCCGCGCTGTGCGGCGACGCGGTGACCGCCGAGGGCGCGCGGCGCTGGAACGACGCGAACGTGCTGGCGCTGAGCTTGCGGGCGACCAGCCCGGCGGTCGGCTGCGAGATCTTAGCCGCCTTCTTGGGAACCGAACCGAGCGCCGAACCGTCCGACCGGCGGGAGATCGCCGCGCTGGAGTAGGCACATCACATCCGTCCTGCTGGCGTGCGCGTTCCTTCACACGGAATAATTCCTCGCAGTTCTTAGGAGATGTCACTCTTGATCAAACGTTATACGGCGGCGCTCGCCGGCGCGGCGCTCTGCGCGCTGTGCGCGGCTCCGGCCTTCGCCCAGAGCACGATGACCTCGCCGATGCCGATGTCGTCGGGCAGCGGCTCGATGTCGGGCGGCATGATGACGGGCGCCATGGACCACGGGATGCCGCCGGGCCTCAAGGGCGGCGACGGCGTGACCTACAAGGGCGCGCCCGATCTGCAGGCGGCGATCTCGCTCGTCACCGCCGGCGGCCCGGCCGGCCACTTCTCGATCGTCAAGGCCATCACGGCGCTCGCCGGCCCGAACGTTGCGACCGCGGAAGTCGCCAAGCTGACCAAACAGTACGGCAAGGCGAAGGTCGCCTCGTTCGTCGCGGTGCAGAACTTCGCCGTCGACGACGCGGTCAAGATCGCGACCGCGGCCAAGGTGCCGTTCCCGTCGCCGGCGCTGCACGGTGCCGTGCTGGCCAAGCGCGTCGTCGGGCTGGGCCTCGTCAACGGCACGTACTACGAAGGTACGCAGCTCGACCACCTCGTGACCAACAAGATCCACGAGCAAGTGATGGACGACATCGACCAGAAGTACGGCCCGGCAGCCGACGCCAACTACCACCGGATCGCCGACCAGGCCCACTACGACCTCGCCCACGCGCTCGGCGTGACCAGCGTCAAGCTGGCCGCGTACCACTAGCCGCCGACCGCCGCGGCGACGAACAGCAGAAGGGCTACGCCAACCGGCGTAGCCCTTCTGCTTATTTCGAGGTCGGCCGCAGCAACCAATCGGCTGCTACGACGTCGTCTCCTTCGGTGGATCTTGCGGGTCCATCAAGTTGGGCCGCCCTCCTGAACCTTCAGACGTGATTGCGCTTCGTGTGAGTCTCTTTCGTCGCCGCGCCGGCGCGCATTCAGCCGTGCGGTGTCCGAGAACCGGGTGGATCTTCCGGCGTCAAGCCGCCCTCCCGTACGTTCGTGTGGTGTTCTTCCCTCGAGGTGTTCGCATCGTACACCCCGAGAAAAGTCGGGTCAATCCCCCAAATCGGTGGTATGTCCCGGAACAGGCTGTCCACGTCTGGGAGCCGGCAAGCGGAGGCGTACACGGCGATCCGGCCAAGAAAGCATCCGGTGATCGTCAACCGCACCCTGGTGCGCCGCATAGAAGCGGTCGGTATCCTCCTGGCTTCGTTCGTGCTTGCGGCGCTCGTGGTGTCGCACCGCATGCTGGTCGAGCACATCCTGCACCACATCGGCTGGCTGGCGGTTCCGCTCTCGGTGCTCGTCTTCGCGATCGTCGCCTCGGCGCCGTTCTCGGTCACCGACGCGCTCGCGATCATGAACGGCGTCCTGTTCGGACCGCTCTGGGGCTCGGTCGTCAACGCGCTGGGCCTGGTCCTGGCGGCGGTCGCCGGCTACTTCGTCGCGCTGCGCACGTCCGATGCGTTCGACGTCAAGGCGCAGGTCGAGCGGCTGCCCGGGTGGACGCGGCGGTTCCAGATCGGCTCGCCGATGTTCCTGATCTGCGTGCGGATCATCCCCGGGCTGGGCGGCACGATCGCGACCCAGACCGCCGCCGCGCTGCGGGTGCCGATCTTCCGGCAGATCTACACCATGTGCGCGATCGCCGTGCCGGTCTGCACCGCCTTGGCGGTCGGCGGCGACTGGCTGTCGATCGCGATCGAAGACCACATCGTCACCCCGGCCCAGCACTATGCGGAGAGACATCACCTGCACATGCCACACCGTCACCGCCACACGCCCGACGCCGCTCCGCCGAGCGCGCCGCAATGAACGCGCTGGCGAACGCCGTCGTGGTCGACACGCCGGACGCGCTCGCGGCGCTGTGCGAGCGGATCGCCCGCGCGCCGCGCATCGGCCTGGACACCGAGTTCCACACCGAGAAGTCGTACACGCCGCACCTGATGGTCGTGCAGATGCTGTTCGAGGACGGCGTCGCCCTGGTCGACCCGCTGGCGCTGCGCGACCTGCGCCCGCTGGTCGACGCGCTGGCCGGCGCGCGGATCGTCGGCCACGCGCTGGGCTCCGACTTGAAGATCTTCGCCGACGCGTTCGAGACGCTGCCCCGCGCGGCGTACGACACCCAGGTCGCGGCGGCGTTCGTCGGCTACGGCCTCTCGATCTCGCTGCTCGACCTGGTGCGCGACCTGTGCGGGGTGACGCTGCGCAAGTCGCAGACGGTCAGCGACTGGAGCACCCGGCCCTTCACCCCCAAGCAAGTCGAGTACCTGGTCGACGACGTGCGCTATCTCTTCGCGCTCGAGGACCGGCTGCGCGAGCGGCTGGCCGCGCGCGGCCGCGACGAGTGGGCCGACGAGGAGATGGCCTCGCTGGTCGACCTGCGCACCTACCGGCCCGACCCGCGCCGGCTCTACCTGCGCATCTCCGGCAACGCGCGGATGAACCGGCGCGAGCTGGGAATCCTCAACGAGCTGGCGCACCTGCGCGACCGCTACGCGCGCGAGCGCAACATCCCGCTCAAGTACGTGCTGCCCGAGGACGTCATGGTGGGTCTGGTGCAACTGCGGCCCAAGACGGTCGAAGAGCTCTCGCAACTGCGCCGGATCGACTCCGGCACGCGCCGCAACCTCGGCGAGCGGATCGTCGAGGCGGTCGCGCGCGGCGAGGCCCTGCCCGAGGACCAATTGCCGCCGCGCGCGCCCAAGCCGCTGGGCCCGCAGCGCGACGCGCTGGTCTCGACCATGGCGGTGCTGGTCAGCGCGCTGGCGGCCCACAACGACGTGCCGACCACGCTGCTGCTGCCGCGCTCGTCGCTCGAGAAGATCGCCCGCGAGGCGCCGCAGTCGCCCGAGGCGCTGGCCGAGATCGTCGACCTGAACCCGTGGCGCCGCGAGCTGATCGTCGAGCCGCTCTGGGACCTGCTGAGCGGCGCGAAGGGGCTGCGGGTGAGCGGCTACCGGGAGAGCAACCCGCGCACCGTGTTCGAGTAGGCCGACCCGTAGGAGAGGTCACGTGACCTCTAAAATGGGTCGTCATGGCGCCCTCGCCCTTGGAACGGAAGCCCGGCCTGTTCGGGACGCCGTTGCGGACCCGAGTGCTGGTCTTCATCGCCCTGGCTGAAGAGACGTATCCGCGCGAGATCGCGACATTGCTCGACGTGCCGATCAGCAACGTGCAGCGCGTGATCGAGCAGTACGAGGCGGAGGGCGTCCTCGCCACGCGATTGTTCGGCCGGGTCCGTCACGTGACGCTGAACCCGCGCTGGTTCGCGCGTGACGCGCTGCGGGCGTTCTTGGAGCGATATGCGGCTGCGTTTCCGGATCTGGTTGCAAAGGCCGACGGGTTGCGCCGCCGGCCGCGGCGGGCGGGAAAACCGATCGTCTCGTGATCGGCGCGCAAACTTCGCTCGTCGACGTGGCGTTCGCCGTCTGCACGAGCCTCGATGCCGTTGGGACCCGGGCCGTGCTGGTCGGTGGCAGCGCCGCTACGTTCTACGTTCCCGACGCATATGTCTCGGGGGACGCCGATTTCGTCATCCAGCTGTCCCCGGATGCGCGCGCAGCGGCGGCCGCCATGCGCGAGCTCGGGTACGAACTGCGAGGGAGCATCTATTTCCACGGCCAAAACCCGTACACCGTCGAATTTCCGCCCGGACCGTTGGCAATCGGCGAAGACCGTGCGATCGTTCCCGTCACGGTTCGCCGAGGTGAGCAGCTCTTGCACGTCCTCTCGCCGACGGATGTCGTTCGCGACCGGCTGTTGTGGTATCTTGCCTATGGCGATCCGAACGGGCTCCGCGTCGCCACCGACGTCGCCTCTCGGGTTACCGTCCACGACCAGGTCGTTCGCTCGTGGGTCGAATCCGAAGCCGGGCTCGGAAGCGAGCGCCTGCGGCGCATGGAGACGTTCTTCGAGCGCGTGCGCCGAGCTCGATAGCATTCGCGCCGGAACGTACAGCGCCGGAAACGCGCTCGGGCGTCGAAATTCCGTCCATGGCGGACGCGAACGTTGCGCGGATCGGGTTTCGTGTCAAGACCGGACGCGCGGTCGCGGTCGTGGTGACCGGCGCGGCGTCTGCGCCGCACGTGCTGCTGCGGCGCGAGATCGAATTGTGCGATCCGGCGGTCCCCGACTCGAAGCAGCCGTATCATGCCGCGCTCGAGCTGCCGCAGGCCGAGGGCGAGCGGATCGTGCAGCGCGCGACGCGGGCGGTGAACGCGGCAGCGCTGCGGGCCTTCGACGCCCTCGCCGCGGAGATCGCGGGGTCGAAAAGCGTGCTGTGCGGCGTCGGCTTCGTGATCGGCACCGAGGGCGACCCCGCCAAGCTCGGAAACCTGCACGTCAGGGCGCACGCGCTCGAAGGACGTCTGTTCTGGAAGGCGCTCGAACGCGCGGCGTCCGAGCGCGGCATCCCGCACGTCGCGGTCGTCGAGCGCACCGCGTACGCGCAGGCGGCGACCGCGCTCGCACGCGACCCCGATGAGCTGCGACGGACGATGACCGGGCTCGGCCTGGCGGTCGGGCGGCCCTGGGGGGCCGACGAGAAGACCGCCGCGCTGGCCGCGCTGATGGCGCCGGACCGGCCCTAGAACGTCGGCCGTCAACCCGCCGCTGCCTGCTCGCGCATGCCGCCGCTCGTCAAGCCTCAGCGCTCCAGCAGCGCGAAGAAGCGGTCCACCCGGGCGTGGTCGTAGGAGCGGTCGGCGGCGCGCTCGCGCTCGGTCCAGGCGCGCAGGGCGGCCAGGTCGAGCTCGGGGCGGCGGGCGCGCGCGACGGCCAGCGCGACGTCGAGCGCGGAGCGGTCGCCCCAGGCCCAGTAGTGCAGGAAGCGGTCGCGCACGACGTCGGCCGGGGTGAGCACGTGGAGCAGCCCGTCGTCGCGCCGGTCGGTGCGCCAGGCGGTCACCGCCTCGCGGCCGATCGCCAGCGGGCCGAGCGGGAACTCGATCGTGTACGGCAGGCCGTCGCGGCGGTAGAAGTCCTCGCTGCGCAGGTAGCCGACCGTCGCCATCGCGCGGTCGACGACGTGGCGCGCCGCGCCGACGTGCAGGACGAAGTCGACGTCGAGCGACTGGTAGCGGTCGGGCACGTAGTAGGCCGCGGCGCTGCCGCCGCAGAGCACCGCGGTCTCGCCGGCCTGGTCGAGCACCGTGCACACGGCGAACGCCACGTCGACCAGCGTCGCGTCGTCGCGCAGCGTCACGACGGCTTGCCGATCCGGCGCGGGCGCTCGCGCGCGGTGCGGGCGCGCTCGCGGATCTCGGGATAGGCCTCGACCAAGCGGTCGAGCAGCGCGCGCAGCTCGACCGCGCCGTACCAGCGGCGGTTGAGCACGACCACCCGCGAGCGGCCGATCTCGCGCGAGACCACGACGCCGGCGCGCTCGAGGGCGATCACGGCGCGGTGGACGGCGGTCGAGCTGGCGTCGATCTGGCGGGCCAGCTCGCGCACGTGGAGGCCGTTCTCGGTCAGCGCGAGCCGGGTCAGGACCCGGTCGCGCAGGACCGTGCCGAACAGGGCCGGCCGCAGGTCGTCCCGCATCGGACCCCATTGTTCCGGATTTTAGGACACGTGTCAACCAAACGGGAACAGCGGGCGGGAGCACCGGGTCGGCGGCCCGGCGAACCCCTACCGACGTCATGCAGCAGGACCATCCGAACAGCTTCTCCGCGCGCGACACGCTGCGCGTCGGCGACCGGGAGTACGCCTACTACCGCTTGAGCGCGCTGGCCGAGCGCGGGCACGATCTGGCGACGCTGCCGTACTCGCTCAAGATCCTGCTCGAGAACCTGATCCGGTTCGAGGACGGCCGCTCGGTGAGCGCGGCCGACGTCGAGGGGCTGGCGTCGTGGCAGCCGGGCGGCGCCGCGGCCAAGGAGATCGCCTACCGGCCGGCCCGGGTGCTGCTGCAGGACTTCACCGGGGTGCCGTGCGTGGTCGACCTGGCCGCCATGCGCGACGCGATCGCGCAGTTCGGCGGCGACCCCAAGCGGATCAACCCGCTCCAGCCGGTCGAGCTGGTGATCGACCACTCGGTCCAGGTCGACGCTTGGGCCAGCGACGCGGCGTTCGAAAAGAACGCCGAGCTGGAGTTCCAGCGCAACGGCGAGCGCTACGCGTTCCTCAAGTGGGGGCAGTCGTCGCTGGACGGCTTCCGCGCCGTGCCGCCCGACACCGGGATCGTCCACCAGGTCAACATCGAGTACCTCGCGCGGGTGGTCTTCGGCGCCGGCGGCGCGGGCGAAGCGCACCCCGCCGGCACGCCGGTCGCGTATCCCGACACGGTGGTCGGCACCGACTCGCACACCACCATGGCCAACGGCCTGGGCGTGCTGGCCTGGGGCGTCGGCGGAATCGAGGCCGAGGCCGCGATGCTGGGCCAGCCGGTCACGATGCTGGTTCCGGCGGTGATCGGGTTCGAGCTGACCGGCAAGCTGCGCGAGGGCGTCACCGCGACCGACCTCGCGCTGCAGATCACCCAGATGCTGCGCCGCAAGGGCGTGGTCGGCAAGTTCGTCGAGTTCTACGGCACCGGGCTCTCGCAGCTGCCGGTCGCCGACCGCACGGTGATCGGCAACATGTCGCCGGAGTACGGCTCGACGGTCGCGATCTTCCCGATCGACGCGCTGACGCTGGACTACCTGCGGCTGACCGGGCGCACGCCCGAGCAGATCGCGCTGGTCGAGGCGTACGCCAAGGCGCAGGGCATGTTCCGCACCGACGACGCGCCGGTGCCGCGCTTCAGCGACACGCTGCGGCTCGACCTGGGCGAGGTGGTGCCGAACCTGGCCGGGCCGCGCCGGCCGCAGGACCGCGTGCCGCTGACCGACGTCAAGGCGACCTTCGCGACGGCGCTCGAGGAGTGGCAGGGCCAGCGCGGCACGCCCTCGGCGTCGGTGTCGCTGTTCGAGAGCGAGGGCGGCGGCACGGCCGTCGCCGCGCACCCGCGCACGACGCTCTCCGACGGCGCGGTCGTGATCGCGGCGATCACCTCGTGCACCAACACCTCCAACCCGGCGCTGCTGATCGGCGCCGGGCTGCTGGCGAAGAAGGCGGTCGAGAAGGGGCTCAGCGCGGCGCCGTGGGTCAAGACCTCGCTCGCGCCCGGCTCGAAGGTCGTCACCGACTACCTGCTCAAGGCCGGCCTCACCCGGTACCTCGACGAGCTGGGGTTCAACCTGGTCGGCTACGGCTGCACGACCTGCATCGGCAACAGCGGGCCGCTCGGTGAAGAGGTCGCGCACGCGGTCGCCGAGCACGACATGATCGTCGCCGCGGTGCTCTCCGGCAACCGCAACTTCGAGGGCCGCATCCACCCGCAGGTGCGGGCCAACTACCTGGCCTCGCCGCCGCTGGTCGTCGCCTACGCGCTGGCCGGGCGGATGGACGTCGACCTCACCAGCGAGCCGCTCGGGCGCAGCGCGGCCGGCGAGGACGTCTACCTGAAGGACATCTGGCCGACCAGCGCCGAGGTCGACGCGGCGCTCGCCGCGGCGGTGTCCGACCAGCTCTTCCGCGCCCGCTACGCCGACGTGTTCGCCGGCGACGCGCGCTGGTCGGCGATGCAGGTGCCGGCCGGCGAGCGCTACGCCTGGGACGCGGCGAGCGAGTACGTGAAGCGGCCGCCGTACTTCGACGGCATGCCCGAGCAGCCGGCCGCGCTGGCGGACATCACCGGCGCGCGCGCGCTCGCGGTGCTCGGCGACTCGGTCACCACCGACCACATCTCGCCGGCCGGCAACATCGCCCGCTCGTCGCCGGCGGCGAAGTACCTGATGAGCAAGGGCGTGCAGCCGGCCGACTTCAACTCGTACGGCGCGCGGCGCGGCAACCACGAGGTGATGGTGCGCGGCACCTTCGCCAACATCCGGCTGCGCAACGCGCTGGTGCCGGGCGTCGAGGGCGGCGTGACCCGCTACCTGCCGACCGGCGAGCAGATGTCGATCTTCGATGCGTCGGAGAAGTACCGCGCCGACGGCACGCCGCTGATCGTGCTCGCCGGAAAAGAGTACGGCTCGGGCTCGTCGCGCGACTGGGCGGCGAAGGGGCCGTACCTGCTGGGCATCAAGGCGGCGCTCGCGGAGTCGTTCGAGCGCATCCACCGCTCGAACCTGATCGGCATGGGGATCGTGCCGCTGCAGTACCCGGCCGGCGAGACGCGCGAGACGCTCGGCCTGAGCGGCGAGGAGACGTTCGCCGTCGAGGGGCTGGCGGCGAAGCTCGAGCCGGGCATGACGGTGAAGGTCACCGCCACCGCGGCCGACGGGACGGCGACGACGTTCGATGCGCTGGTGCGGATCGACACGCCCGACGAGGCGGACTACTACCGCCACGGCGGCATCCTGCAGTACGTGCTGCGCTCGCTGGCCACCGGCTAGCCGCGGCGGCTACCGCAGCAGCCACATCCGGCCGCTGCGGTAGTCGAACACCGTCACGAACCGCCGGAACGCCAGGACGCCGGCGTTGCCGAGCTCGGAGGGGTCGTCGAACGCGCCGGCGCTCATCGTGTCGAGGACGACCGGCACGTCGCGCAGCACGACCCGGCCCAGCCGCAGCGATGCGGCGAACGCGAGGTAGCCGTAGGTCGTTCCGCCGATCCCGCGGCCGGTTGGCAGCGGCCCGCGGGCGTGGTACCGCGCGACGAGCCGGTGCGCGCGCACCGCCGGCGACATCACGTCGAAGACGCCGCCGCTGCCGGTGTCGATCGCGACCGGGCCGCGGATGCCGTCGAGCGCGCCGTCGATCTCCGGGGTACAGCCCGCGGTGCGCATCGGGATCGGCGGCGCGGCGATGCCGAACCGGTCGAGCCGCCGGGTGAGGTCGACCCGGCGGCGCGCGAAGTCGAAGCGCACCGCGAACCGCTGCAGCACCTCGCAGCCGATCGTGCCGTCGACCTGCGGGCCGAACGCCTCGGCGTCGAGCACCGCGAACGGCTGGTCGCGCAGGACCGCCCGGCCGATCTGGAGCCGCCGCACGGTGGCGTAGCGCTCGCCGACCAGGCCGGCGCCGACCCCGCCGGAGGCGTCGTGACCGACCAGCTCGAGGCCCAGGCGGCGGGCGACCGCGGGCGCGAGCGCGTTGCTGCCCCCGGTGTCGAAGAGGACGTGCAGCACCGGGCCGCCGTCGATCCGGATCGGCACGACCGGCACGAGCCGCTCGGCGCGCATCGCGACGCTGGTGGTGCCGGCGAGCCGCACGTCGTCCGGCGGCGGCGGGGGCGCGAACGCCGCGGGCGGGACGGCGGCGAGGACCTCGACCGCGCGAACGCGCTCGTGCACGGCGCCGTAGCGGTCGGTGGTATCCGTGCGCAACGGCAGCACGACGCCCGCGACCCGCCGGTAGTCGGCGAAGCGCACCGCGCCCGGCTCGAGGTCGGTGTCGTCTTCGTACGAGGTGACGCGGCCGCCGGCGCGGTCCAGCGTGACGTCGATCGGGCCCGCCAGCGGCGGGTAGCGCAGGCGCAGCTTCAGCCGGCCGGCCGGCGCCGGCAGGGTCTGCACGCGCGGGCGCTCGGGGCCCTGCCGGCCGAAGAAGTGGGCGATCGCCCGGGCGTCGAGCCGGGCCGCGGCGTTGCCCTCGACCAGCGGCATCCCGGTCGCATCGCTGCTCCAGCTCGTGCGGCCGTCGAAGCCGTCCCCGCCGGAGAGCGGCCCGGCCGCGATGCGGTCGCGCCAGCGGCCGGTCGCGAGGTCGTACAGGCTCGTCTCCGTGCCGCGCACGCCGGCGAGCGTGATGTCGAGCCGGACCCGCAGGTAGCGCACGTGCGGGTCGCCGGCGCGGATGACCCGCAGGTCGGGCCGGCTCGTGGCGAGCGCCGCGGCGAGCGCGAGGTGGTGCACCGCGCGTGCTTGTCCGAGCGGCGGGCGTTCGCCTGGAGCCCGGGGCAGTATTCGGGACGGTGCGCGCGGTAGCAGTCGCGATGCTCTCCCGGCCGGCCGCGCTCGACCTCACGCTCGCCGAGATCGACCGCGCCGCGGCGCTGGTCGGTGCGGTCGTGCCGCCGACGCCGGCCTACCGCTGGCCGCTGCTGGCCGCGCGGCTCGGCGTCGACCTCACGCTCAAGCACGAGAACCACACGCCGCTGGGCGCGTTCAAAGTCCGCGGCGGGCTGACCTACGTCGACGCGCTGCGGCGGCGCGCGCCGCAGGTGAGGCGGCTGGTCAGCGCGACGCGCGGGAACCACGGCCAGAGCATCGCGTTCGCCGCGGCCCGCGCCGGCTTGCGCGCGACGATCGTCGTGCCCGAGGGCAACTCGCCCGAGAAGAACGCGGCCATGCGCGCGCTCGGCGCCGAGCTGATCGTGCACGGCGCGGACTTCGACGAGGCGCGGGTCCACGCGGCGGCGCTGGTCGCCGCCGATCCGGCGGCGCGCTTCGTGCCGTCGTACCACCGCGACCTGGTCGTCGGCGTGGCCACCTACGCGCGCGAGCTGTTCGCGGCGGGCACGTTCGAGGTCGTCTACGTGCCGATCGGCCTGGGCTCGGGGATCAGCGGCACGATCGCGGTCCGCGACCTGCTGGGGCTCGATACCGAGGTCGTCGGCGTGGTGAGCGAGGCGTTCCCGGCCTACGCGCGCTCGTTCGCGGCCGGGGCGGTGGTCGAGGGGACGCCGGGGACGTCGATCGCCGACGGGATGGCCTGCCGGGTGCCCGACCCGGCCGCGCTGGCGGTGATCCGGGCCGGGGCCGCCCGGGTCGTGACGGTCTCGGAGGCGGCGCTCCGGGCGGCGATGGGCTGGATCTTCGCCGACACCCACAACGCCGCCGAGGGGGCCGGGGCGGCGGCGGTCGCGGCGGTGGCGGGCGAGCGGGAACGGCTGCGGGGCAAGCGCGTCGCGGCCGTCCTCTCGGGCGGCAACGTCGATGCGGCAGTACTCGCCGCGGTTCTCGGGTAGGAGGCCCTCGATGATCCCTCGTCAGGTTGCGCTTCTCTCGTTCGAGGGCCCGGATCGCTACGCGTCGGTCGGCGGCCTCGGCACCCGGGTCACCCAGCTCGCCCGGGCGCTGGGCGCGGCCGGCCACGAGGTGCAGCTCTTCTTCGTCGGCGACCCCAACGCCAAGCCGGTCGAGCCGAGCGATCCCGGCGTGACGCTGCGGCGCTGGTCGCAGTGGATCTCGCGCCAGCACCCGCGCAACGCCTACGACGGCGAGCCCGGCAAGGTCCACGACTGGGAGGTCAGCCTGCCGCCCTGGATCGTCGACGAGATGCTCGTTCCCGCGCAGGCGGCGGGCGAGCGGGTGCTGGTGATCTGCGAGGAGTGGCAGACCGCCAACGTCGCCATCGCGGTCGACCGGCTGGCGCGCGAGCGCGGCGTGCGCGGCGCGCTGACGCTGATGTGGAACGCGAACAACACCTACGGCTTCGAGCGCATCCACTGGCCCACGCTCACCCGCGCGGCCGCGGTCACCGCGGTCAGCAAGTACATGAAGTTCACTTTGGCGGAGTGGGGCGTGCACGCGCTGGTCATCCCCAACGGGATCGACGAAGCGCTGCTCGCGGGCGCCGACCCCGAGCGCACCGCCGTGCTCGAAGCGGCGTTCGGCGAGCGCCCGACCTGCGTCAAGGTCGGCCGCTTCGACCCCGACAAGAACTGGCTCCAGGCGATCGACGCGCTGGCCGAGCTGCGCGCCGGCGGAACCGACGCGCGGCTGATCGTGCGCGGCGGCAAGGAGCCCTACGGCGACGTCGTGCTGGGCCGCGCGCGCGAGAAGGGGCTGGCCGTCGAGCGGCTGGCCTACGAGGGCAGCGACTGGCGCGAGTTCGCCCGCATCCTGGCCGCTGCCGAGGCGCCGGTCGTGCACGTGCGCGCGTTCCTCGACGAGGCCACCTTGTATGCGCTGTACGCCGCCGCCGACGTGGTGCTCGCCAACAGCGGCAAGGAGCCGTTCGGGCTGGTCGGGCTCGAGGTGATGGCCGCCGGCGGGATCGTGGTCTGCGGCGCGACCGGCGAAGAGTACGCCGAACCGTTCGTCAACGCGATCGTCTGCGACACCGCCGACGGCCGCGAGCTGGCGGCCTACCTGCGCGCGCTCTTCGCCGACCCGACCCTGGCCGACACGCTGCGCGCGCACGGCGCCGAGACGGCCGCGCGCTACACCTGGGACCAGGTGCTGGCGGCGCTCGACCGCAAGATCGCCTACGTCGACGCGATCGCGTCGAAATAGCGTGCCGACCGTCCTGATCACCGGCGGCAGCCGCGGCATCGGTGCGGCGACCGCGCTGCACGCTGCCCGGGCCGGCTACGACGTCGCGCTGACCTACGTCGCCGAGCCCGACGCGGCCGAGCGCGTCGTCGCGGACGTCGAAGCCATCGGCGCGCGCGCGCTCGCGATCCGGGCCGACGTCGCGCTCGAAGCCGAGGTCGTGCGCGCGTTCGCCGCGGTCGATGCGGCCTTCGGGCGGCTCGACGCGGTGGTGATCAACGCCGGGATCACCGGCCGCTTCTCGCGGGTCGACGAGGTCGACGCGGCACTGCTCGAGCGCGTGCTGGCGGTCAACGTCACCGGCGCGTTCCTCTGCGCGCGCGAGGCGGTGCGCCGGATGTCGAGCGCGCACGGCGGCTCGGGCGGCGCGATCGTCACCGTCTCCTCGCGGGCGGCGACGCTCGGTTCGCCCGGCGAGTACGTCCACTACGCCGCCTCCAAGGCCGCGGTCGACACGCTGACCCGCGGCCTGGCCAAGGAAGTCGGCGGCGAAGGCATCCGGGTCAACGCGGTCGCGCCGGGGCCGATCGACACCGACATCCACGCCCGCAACGGCCGCCCGGACCGGCTCGCCAGGATGGCGAGCACGATTCCGCTCGGCCGGCCCGGCACTGCCGACGAAGTCGCCGCGGGCATCGTCTGGCTGCTCTCGCCGGCGGCGTCCTACGTCACCGGCGCGATCGTCGACATCGGCGGCGGCCGCTAGCGACAAAGGTCGCTCAACCGGAAATTCGACTTTCTGCTCCGGCCGTGTTAGAATGCAGTGTCACCCCCACGGATGGCACCAACCTTTGCGCGATCTCTCGAATCCGACGAGCGACCCCGCGCTCTCTTCGAAAGACTCGATTGCAGACCGATTTCGACGCGCTGGGCCTGAGCCCGGCGCTGCTTCAAGCCGTGCGCGAGCTCGGCTTCACCACCCCCACGCCGGTTCAGGCCCAGGCCATTCCGGCCGCGCTCGCCGGCCGGGACGTGCTGGCCTCGGCGCAGACCGGCACCGGCAAGACCGCCGCCTTCGGCATCCCGCTGATCCAGCGGCTCGCGCCGCTGCCGCGCAAGAAGACCCAGGCGCTGGTGCTCGCGCCGACCCGCGAGCTCGCCGCGCAGATCGCGCAGCACCTCACGGCGCTAGCCCGGCACACCGGCCTGCGCGTCGCCTGCGTCTACGGCGGCGTCGGCTTCGGCGCGCAGATCGCCGCCTTCGCGCGCGGCACCGAGATCGTCGTGGCCTGCCCGGGCCGGCTGCTGGACCTCATGGCGCAGGGCGCCGCGCGGCTCGACGACGTCGCGCTGCTCGTGCTCGACGAGGCGGACCGCATGCTCGACATGGGCTTCCTGCCGGTCGTGCGCCGGATCGCCGCGAAGATCACCCGCGAGCGCCAGACGCTGCTGTTCTCCGCCACGATCGCCCCGGAAGTCCTCAGCCTGACCCGCGACCTGATGCGCGACCCGGTCCGGGTCGAGACCGTGCCGCAGAGCAGCTCGACCACCGCGAACGGGATCACCCACACCGCGTACACCGTCGACCAGCAGCGCAAGACCGACCTGCTGCTGGAGCTGCTCAAGGACAACGACATCTACAGCGCGATCGCGTTCACCCGCACCAAGGCGCGCGCCAACCGGCTCGCGCTCGCGCTGGCCAAGCACAACATCGCCTCCGAGCGGATCCACGGCGACCGCTCGCAGGCCCAGCGCACCCGCGCGCTGGCCGACTTCAAGCGCGGCAAGCTGCGGGTGCTGGTCGCGACCGACGTCGCGGCGCGCGGCATCGACGTCGTCGACCTCGGCCACGTGGTCAACTTCGACGTCCCGATGGTGCCCGAGGACTACGTCCACCGGGTCGGCCGCACGGCGCGCGCCGAGCAGACCGGCGACGCGATCACCTTCGTGTCGCGCGAGGAAGAGCCGCTCTTCCGCGACATCGAGAAGGCCGTCGGCCGCCGCATCGACCGCAGCAAGACGCCCGAGTTGCCGGCCGTGCTCGCCACCGCCGGCATGCCCCCCGAGCGCCCGGAGCGCCGTCAGCTGCAGCAAACCGGCCGCCGCTTCGGCTCGCCGCACGCCGCCCCGCAGAACGGCTCGCACAGCTTCCGCGGCCACGGCGACGCCAAGAGCAGCGGCGGCAGTCACGGCAACGTCGCCGGCAAGCGCCGCGGCCGCTGAGATCTAGGCCGCCGTCGTTCGCTACGGGCGAACGACGCGCCGAATCTTCAGTATCCGAGGTGACACGTTCCGAACCCGTTGTCGCTGATGAACGCCAGATCGTCGTACGTGGTTCCGTCCTGCATGACGAGCTTGCCTCGGCCGCGACTCGAATACGCCCACGTGCCGCACGACATTCCGCGCGAGGCACCGACTCCCAGACATCCGCCTAGGCCGCTATCCTCATCGTACCAGGTTGCTCCACCCGCCGCCGAGCACGACGAGTAATTCGGCGGCGCGGTCGGCCGCGGAGCGGGTGTGGGCGATCCGGGCATCCCGCCGTTGCACGAATCGTCGCAGGGCGACACGGGCGTGGCGTTTGGGGCGAGCGTGTTCTGCGTTTGACGAGCCGAGTGGAAGTCGAAACGGTTTTTCGTGGCCGGTACCAGGGCGACGGTTACGGTATCGCCGGGTCCAAGGTACACGGTCCGGGTTCCATCCGGCCGGAGGATGATCGAACTCACCGTTCCCGTGTGCTGGAAAACGTAACCGGCAGCAAGCTTCGCGTCGATCCGCGCTTGCACCGCCGACTCTCGAGCGCGCTCGGCGGAACTGAGCGGCGGATCGAATACGCCTTGGGCCACCGGCGCCGATCGATCCCGCAACGGCGGTGAGATCGCGTTGCTCGTACTCGAGCCCCCTGACATGCAGCTCGTCAGCGCGACGATCGCCGAGCCCATGGCGGCGGCAGCTCGGAGGTTCATACATTCGTCTCCGGACACCAGCACGGACAGTTCAGCAAGGGTAGCATAGGCTGGACGGGACGGTCAATGGAAGGCGTTGCCTAACCGGCTTTGCCGCTGAGGACCCTCCCGCTCGGCGGCGAAGCCCCGGACGATGCGTCTGATCGCCGCCGTTGTTGCCGCCCTGCTCGCTGCTTCGCCCGTTGCTGCCGCGGCCTCGACCGCGAGCGGCGCGCACGGTGCGGTCGCCACCGACCAAGTGCTCGCCTCGCAGGTGGGCTTGGGGGTGCTGCAGGCCCACGGCAACGCGGTCGACGCGGCGGTGGCGATCGGCTACACGTTGGCGGTGACCTATCCGAGCGCGGGCAACCTCGGCGGGGGCGGCTTCATGCTGATCCGGCTGGCCGACGGCACGACCAGCTTCGTCGACTTCCGCGAGACCGCGCCGGCCGCCGCGACCGCGACGATGTACCAGGACGCCGCCGGGCACGTCGTGCCCGACCGCAGCACGATCGGCCCGCTCGGGGTCGGGGTGCCGGGCAGCGTGGCCGGGCTCGAGCTGGCGCGCGAGAAGTACGGCACGCGCTCGCGCCACGAGCTGATGGCCGCCGCGATCGCCTACGCCGACGAGGGCTTCACCCTCAGCGACGCCGACGCCGCGGTCTTCGCCGCGAACGACGCGCTGCTGGCGCGCTTCCCGTCGACCGCGGCGGTCTACACCCACGCCGGCGCGCCGCTGCGCGCGGGCGAGCGGCTGCGCCAGCCCGCGCTCGCCGCGACGCTGCGCGCGATCGACCGCGACGGGCCGGCCGCGTTCTACACCGGGGACGTCGGCAAGCGGCTCGTCGCCGCGCTGCGCGCCGCGGGCGGCATCATGACCACCGCCGACCTGGCCGACTACAAGGTCGCCCAGCGCGCGCCGATCGAGTGCGTGCACCGCGGCGACCGGCTGCTCACGGCGCCGCCGCCGAGCTCGGGCGGGGTCGCGATCTGCGAGACCCTCGGCATCCTGGGCGACACGCCGGCCGGCCCCCCGCGCAGCGTCGCCGACGCGCACCGCGAGATCGAGGCCGAGCGGCGCGCCATGGCCGACCGCAGCAGCGCGCTGGCCGATCCCGACTTCGTCAAACCGCCGGTCGCGCAGCTGCTCGCGCCGGCCTACCTCGCGCAGCAGCGCGCGTCGATCAGCCCGAACCGCGCCACGCCGTCGTCGGCGGTCAAGGGCATGCCGATCGCCGAGGGGACGAACACCACCAACTACAGCGTGGTCGACGCCGCCGGCAACGCGGTCGACGTGACCTACACGCTCAACTCGACCTTCGGCAGCGGCCTGGTCGCGGGCGACACCGGCGTGCTGCTCAACGACGAGATGGACGACTTCGCCAGCGCTCCCGGCGTGCCCAATCAGTTCGGCCTGGTGCAGGGCGCGGCCAACGCGATCGCGCCGCACAAGCGGCCGCTCTCGTCGATGGCACCGACCGTCGTGGTCGACCGCGACGGCCGGGTGGTGCTGGTCGCCGGCGCGGCGGGCGGCCCGCGCATCATCACCACCACCCTCGACATCGTGCGCGGCGTGCTCGATTTCGGCCAGGACGCGGGCACCGCGATGAGCGCCCCGCGGGTCCACGAGCAGTGGCTGCCCGACCTGGTCTACGCCGATCCCGGCGCCTTCGGCAGCGCGGAGGCGGCCGCGCTGACGGCGATGGGCTATACGATCAAGACCGGCCCGATCGGCTCGGCCGCGAACGCGGTCGTGGTCCGGCCCGACGGGACGCGGGTCGCCGCGCACGACGACCACCGGCCGACCGGCGCCGCGCTGGCGTACTAGCCGGGCGCGATCAGCCGGTGCCGTCGGCGAGCACGTCGCCGTGCTCGCGCAACTGCTCGTAGCACTCGCAGGCCGCTTCGAGCAGGCGCCGCGGGCGCAGGATCGCGATCGTCTCGGCTTCGTCGTAGCGGATGATACCGGCCGCCTGCAAGCCGCCGGTGGTCTCCTCGGTGGCCTTGGGCTCCATGCCCATCATCATGGCGAGGAACTCGCGGCGCAGCTCGAACTCCGAGCGTCCCACCTTGTCGCGAACCGTCAGGATCCAGCGCGCGCAGCGCTGGGTGTCGCTGTGCGCGAAGGCGCAGCCGACCAGCTGCTCGGCACTGTAGATCCGCCGCAGCACGTACGCGTGGAGCGCGCCCAGCAGCGCCGGGCTCGTGCGGACCCGGCGGACCAGCGCGTCCGCCCGCAGCCGCGCCGCCCGCCCGGCGACCTGGGTGAGCACGAACCGGCGCGAGCGCGGCACGCCCAGCGCCACCTCGGCGCCGACGACCCCCTCGCGGCCCAGCATGCCGACCTCGTAGACCTCCGTGGTGCTGTAGCGCCGCAGCTCGGCGGTCACCGAAAAGAGGCTGTCGATCGGGAAGTAGACGAACTCGATCGAGGCGCCGCGGGCGAAGATCGAGTCCGGCGCGTCGATCTCGAAGACGGCGAGCTCGTCGCGCAGCGCTTCGCGCTCGGCCGCCGGCAGCGTGTCGAGGAAGACGTTTCCGTCGCGGTAGGGCTGAGGTTCGGGTTCGCGCTCGTTCATGCTCACTCGCCGGCTTCGATCAGGCTGTTGCTATACCCCCGATCGGCTGCCTCAAGCCCGAGGGTGATCCGCCAGCGCGGCCTCTTGGACGTCGCTCGTCGCCCCGTAGCACTCGCACGCGATGCCCAGCAGCAGCGGCCGGTCGAGCAGCATGATGTTCCCGCGGCGGTACCGGATCGCGCCCGAGCGCTGGAGCTCGCCGGCGGCTTCGGTCACGCTGGCGCGGCGCACGCCCAGCATCATGGCGAGAAACTCGTGGGTCAGCGGGAACTCCGGGTGGCCGACCCGGTCCGCGGTCATCAGCAGCCAGCGAGCGCAGCGCTGCACGACATTGTGATTCAGGTTGCACGCCGTGAGCTGCTCCGAGATGAACAGCCGGGCGCTGGCATTGCGCTGGACCTGCCGCGCGAACGCCGGCCGCTCGGCGAAGGTGCGCTGGAACGCCGCCCGGTGCATCAGCGCGCCGCGGCCGGGCACCTGGCACATGGTCATGCGCAGCGGGCCCATTCCGGCGACGATCTCCGCCGGCACGAAGCCTTCCCGGCCGACCGTCCCGACCTCGGTCGTGTCGCCCGAGCCGAACAGCGCGACGACCGAGAAGATGCAGTCGATCGGGAACGAGACGTGCTCCAGCGGCTCGTCCGGAATCGCAATCGGATCGCGGACGGCGAAGGAGACGACGTGGAGCGATTCCACCAAGGCGGTTCGGTCGGCTTCCGGCAGGCTGTCGAGGAGGCGGTTTCCGCCGCTGTAGGCTTGGTACACCGATGACCGAGTTTTCTGACCGGTCCGCTAAAACGCAAGCCGGGTCGACCGCTGTTCCGTACACCGTACCAGATATCGAAGGCAATGTCGGTCCGTTAGCGCACACTGGCCCCAGCGTACCGACCGCCGGCACGGCCGAGCAGAAAGGGTAATCGACGCCGATGCTGCTCGCGAAACTCGGCGAGGCGCTGCTGCTCGCCGCCGGCATGCTGTGGCAAGTCGGCTGGAGCCTGGTCTTGGGCTTCGCCCTCTCCGGCCTCGTCCAGGCCGTGGTGTCGAAGCAGCGGATACGGCAGCTCCTGGGCCGTGAGGGTATCCGCGAGATCGCGCTGGCGACCGGCTTCGGCGCCGCCAGCTCGAGCTGCTCGTACGCCTCGGCGGCGCTGAGCAAGACCCTCTTCAAGCAGGGCGCCGGGCTGATTGCGAGCCTGGCCTTCCTGTTCTCGTCCACCAACCTGGTGCTGGAGCTGGGCGTGGTCCTCTGGCTGCTGATGGGCTGGCAGTTCACCGCGGCGGAGTGGATCGGCGGGCTCGTCCTGGTCGCGGTGATGTCGCTGCTGGTGAAGCTCACCTATCCCACGCGGCTCGTCGAGGAAGCGCGCCGGCACGTCGACCGGGTCGGCGGCCACGAGCACGGTTCGATGGAAGGGGCCGGGGCGAGCATCCTCGAGCGGCTGCGCGATCCGGGCACGCGGGTCGCCGTGGCGCAGAACGCCGCGATGGACGTCTCCATGCTCTGGAAGGACCTGCTGGGCGGCTTCCTCATCGCCGGCCTGCTCGGCGCGTTCGTCCCCGACGGTGCCTGGAAGGCGCTGTTCCTGGCCGGCGCGCCGCCCGGGGTGCAGCTCGCCGGCAACGCGGTCGCCGGCCCGCTCATCGCCGTCCTCTCGTTCGTCTGCTCGATCGGCAACGTTCCGCTGGCGGCGATCCTGTGGGCCGGCGGCATCTCGTTCGGCGGCGTGCTGGCCTTCCTCTACGCCGACCTGATCGTGCTGCCGCTGCTGGACGTCTACCGCAAGTACTACGGCGTGCGGATGATGCTCTACATCTTCGGCATCTTCTTCGCGACGATGGTCGTCACGGCGGTCGCCATGGACCTCGCGTTCTCGGCGCTCCACCTGGTGCCCAAGCCCAACCCGAACCTCCGCCACGACCTCACCGCGTTCTCGCTCGACCACACCTTCTGGCTGAACCTGGTCTTCGGCGCGCTCGCCCTCTATCTGTGGCGGCTCGACGCGCAGAACCCGATGGACCACGGTTGCCGCGATGACGCGGTGCCGCATGCGACGCCGGCCGAAGGGCGGTAACGCCCGCCGTACGCGTTCGAGCGCGCGGGCTAACCCGCCGCGATCGCCCGCAAGCATCGGGCACGGGACGGCCCGGCCGGCGACGTGCCAGGGCAGGAGCATGTCGCCATGCTGGCGCGCCAGGGGAGTCGCGAAAGCGGCGAACTCGTCGCGTGTTGTACGGGCCAGGATGGAGGTCGTCCGCATGAGCATCGCCGGTCGGCCATCGCTGCCGGACCGCGGCGAATGCTGTCCGTATCGGCACGGGTGCTCGCCAACCTTAGTAACCGGCTAGCCAGGAACTCGGCATCTCGACGTTGAGAAATGGCCGAGATGCTAGAAGAAGCACTCACCGAGCTTGCGACGGGCCAAGATCTGATCGGGACGGCAATCAGGATCCTCTCGGACGGTAAGCCGCGCAAGGCAGCCGAGATCCTGGCCGATGCGCTCGAGCGGGGGCTGCTCAAGCCGACGACGACCGTCAGAGCCGTCGAAGACACGCTCACCGCGTACATCGCCCGCACGCAGGCCCGTGGCAGCCGCCCTCTGGTCGTGCTCCTCCTCGCGGGACACCGCTTCCGGATCAATCGCCCGGCCGACGATTGGCCGAACTACGCGCTTGCTCCGCGGCCTCGCTATACGAGTCGGGCGTCCTTGGACGCCATCGCATCGCGCCTGCACTCGACAGCCGTCGGGCCGGATCCGGCCGCGTTCGAGCAAGCAATATGCGATGCGTTCGGTATGCTGGGATTCGTCGCTCAGCACGTCGGCGGCCAGAACGAGCCGGACGGTACGCTGGACGCGCCGCTCGGCCCGTTCGCATACCGCGCAGTCCTCGAGTGCAAGACGGGGCATGCAGACGGCGTGGTCAACAACCCGCGTCCTGAAGAGCCGGCGAAGTTTCGTGACATCTACGAAGCCCAGTATGCGGTCATCGTCGGGCCGGCATTCATCGACAGCGCCACGTTCCTGAGCGAGCTGCACGTGCACAAGATCAGCGCCTGGACCGTCGACGCCCTCATCACGGCCATCGGCAACGATGTCGACGCGTTCGAGTGCCGAGAGCTGTTCGCGCCCGGCTACGTCGACGATGCGCTCGGCGACCTCGTCTGGCTGCGGGCCCACGGCAAGGAAAAGCGGCTCGCCATTCTGCGCGACGTCCTGCGCCGCGAAGGCGACGCCGAGCAGCGCACCATGGTCGGCCGCGTCAAGCCGGCGGACATGCCGGTGCTCACGCTGGACGCAGCGATGATTCTGGTCACCTCGGCCATGCAACGAGCCGGCAGCACTGTGGCGCCGGACCGCGACGAGCTGCGGCAGGCGATGAACGACTTGGTCAGCGCGGACGAAGCGGTCATGGTGCCAGAGCGGGATGGCATCGTCATCCGCCGAGGTGCGGCTCGGCTGCCGGCGCAACCGAGCTCGAGCGGCTGATCGAGTAGTCCGCTGGGAACCTGATCACGCGGCGACGGTCGCCGCCGCGTGGTCCGTTGCACAAGCCGAGGTCAGCAGCGGTTCAGTCGTCGAAGTTCACGCTGTTGAGGTCGAGCCTGAGCCTGTGATCGCCCTTGATCGCTACGACCGTGTCTTCAGGACCGATCTCGAACGTATCGTAGCGGTCGAATCCGAGGTCGAGCACGATCGTCTCGTCCTCGTCGCCTGGCATCGCAACGACAAAATCCCAACCGCGTAAGCCGTCTTCGGAGGGCCTCGTTACGCCGGTGTAGTGGAATTCCGTCGGGCAGCCGGCGACGCGCAGAGTAAGATCGAACAGCCGTTCCTTGGAGCCGTTCAGGACCTTGAGCACATCCTGATCCGTGGCCTGTCTGAGCATATTTCACCATTCCTTGGTCGATGTGCGCATCTACCGCTATCATGCGACGCGCGTATAGTTGGCATCTCTTCGCGTCCGATACGATATGTCATCTCGCCGCTGCCGCCCGACCAGAGGGGGACCTTCATCAAGGTCGTCCACCGGATTCCGGTACGTGTCCGGCTACTTCCACGCGGACAAAGGGGCCTTACGCGTCGGGATGTCCGCCGAAGTCCGAATCACCCCATGAGCTTACGATACGCGCTACGCAGATGCGTGCGGACCGTGTGCGGACTCAGATCGAGCGACGCGGCGGCGCAGTCGGCAGTTGCGCTGCCGATCGTCTGCCTCAGCGCCGCAATCTCTGCGTCGGTGAGCATACTATGCTGGCGCACGTATCGCTCCTGCACGGCGGCAACGAATCGGGCGTAGCGCCGCACTGATGGCGGCGCATCCGACCAGGACACCTCGACGCCCGCCCGGGTGATCCATGCGCTCTCAGGATCGTCGGCTATGAACTGGACTTGGACGGCTCGCTGAGCGCGCACGCGGTCGCCCAGCAAGGCGCTCGCCTTCACGGCGAGTGCGCGCGCTAACCGTAGTACGCGCAGCTCTCCCCTCGGCGTCGCGGCTGGCGGGCGGGCCGATGCGGAAATCGCGTTACGCGCGAGACGGCGCGCCAGGCGCCGATCGCCGAGCGCCACGGCGATCAGCGCCTGGAGGGCACGGCACAGCGCACGCTCGCCCGCGGATGCGGCGCACGCGACCTCCAATTCGATGAGCACGCTGCGGCTCGCATAGAGGTGCGCCGTCCAGCCCAGGCGCAGCGCCTCGTCGATCGTCCCCGCGAATGTCTCCTCGGAATGCCCGGCGTGCGCGGTTGCGCCGCCAACGGCTCGATCGGTGATAGGCGCCTCCTCAACGGCTCGATCTCGCCCAGCGTGCGACTTTCCGTGCGCACGTGCGCTCGTAGCATCGCGAACGACCCGGTTCCACACCTCGACCGTGGTGGAAAGCCGCACCGCCGATCGTCCCCGGGTGTAGGCGAGCGTAGCTCGCAAGGACGACCGGCGGCGGGTTGCCGTCACCGACCATGGCGCCGGCGACGGCTGCTCGGTGGCCCCTTCGCGCGGCAACCACCGAGGACTCATCATGCCCCGAACCCACGTGGCCTACAATACGTAATATTGTGTACGCACGCCACGGCGAGAGAGCGATGCGACTATCGTCCGGGGCTGCATCGGGATAGCGATAATCCCTTCATAGTACCACAACCGAGCGCGGTCGCAGGTACCATGCGATCATAGAAGAAAAGGTGGTCACAGGTCCAGGAATGGTGTGTAGCGAGTAAGCTTTCGGAATGAGCGATCAAGAGTCATCCGATCTAGACCGAGCGATGAGGCAGCGCATAGCAGCCCACTTACACGAGCACTTCGAAGCTGACCCTGCATCACTTCGGTTCGTTAAGAGACGTGGCGCAGGTCTTGTATATGGATATGCGGTGGAGTTCTGGGGGCGGTCCTTCCCCATACGATACGCCCGCTTGGGAATCGCGACTTCACAAAAGGGAGCCCACAGCGGGTTTTATCTACTCGCTCGCCGGTATGACGGGAAGATCACGATACTGAGCTCGAGCGTCACGCAGCAATCCACCAATGCCGAATATTCGAGCGAAAAACCTAGATTCTTACTATACGGTCGTTCGACCCCATCTCCATTCATTGGGGCGATTCTCGAGCGCGACACCGCAGTAGCATCTGTACGGATCGTGGGCATGAACGGGGACGCGCTCGAGGACGATGTTCTCGATGGCTACGCACTATTCGTATCGACTCGTGAGCTTACGAATCCGTTAGAATTCTCTTTCTACGCTGCGAACGGGACGCTAATGCACGAGACGTTGCAATCGTTCTAGCTGAACAGCCGCGCGTAGGCATGAACGTAAATGAGGATCACACCATCGGTCGCTAGATATTCTTCAGCCCCGTCGATGTGGTAGTTCCCGGCTCCTGTATTGAGGATGGAAACGTCATCTTGGCGCTGAGCGAAGCTGAACCCAAGATCAGAGCCATAGTACGTTGGATATCTCAGGCTGAACCGCGGTCCGTAGAGCGTGCCGATGTGGGCAACAGCGCAGCCGCCGATGGGAATGATGCCGAAGAGGTAATCAGGCGCGCATGTAGCGCCTAACCATGCGTGCGCTTGGATGTATGTGTCGGAGAGCTTTGGAACCGGGCTAATCCAATACTCGCTCGCTATCCCGGTGAGAAAAGAGCTCGGCGAAACGACTGCGTTCGGATTAGAGGATGCCGGATTTGGTTGCGTGGCATTCTCTGTGGATTGATCGCCAAACGTGGAGCCGCCGTAGGCGCCCGTCGGTGCTTGAACTCCGGGCAAACCCATGACGGTTCGCGTCTGAATCGATGCAGAAGTCGGCGTCAGGGATGTGATCGGAATACTAGAGACGGCTTTGGTCGACGATTTTATCAAATAGATGAAATTGGCGTTCAACTGCGAAGGGGCTTGAACACCGTTGGCACTCATGACCGTACTAAGGTCGGTAGCAATTTGCGTTCCCGACGACGTGACGTTTGCGTCACTTTGTGCGATACTGGCAGCGTAGGCGCTGTCGCTCGCAAGTTGTTGCCGGTACGCTGCGTCGGACAGTACCGTCATCGCAATGCTGTTTGCAGTCGGAGGAGCCGGCGTTGGCGCTGGTGCTGGACTTGCTGTCGGCGACCCAATCGGTGGCGGAAGACCGCAACTAATGACGCCTCCACTACCGCTGTCTCCGCCGCCGGACACTGTACAAAGCACGTTGCGCTTGCCTATCGACTCTTGCTGATGGGGCACGAGCGTTTGAGTTGACGTCATGCTTGCACCATTCGAACAGGCACCGAGCCCGAGCGCAAACATCGACGCCGTGACGAGGCTCCTAAGTGTCGAACTACTCCGACCACCCGCGCGATGTAACATCAAAGGACCTTTCGTGTAAGTACTTTCGTGTAAGTAAGGGAAAGCGACAGGTTGTACAGGTTATGTTGGCCGCTGCATTATAGTTGCCCGGCTAGCAGATTCGGGGGCTGTCCGATGTCGTCGACTGGCATCACCCAAGAGGGAGCGCCCAAGCCGCGGCGATAGCATTCGGCAAGGAGCTGCCGGTCGTTGTGGACGCCGAACTTGTTGAAGACGCTGCTCATGTGCTTCCAGACCGTCTTGGTCGCGCGGTTCGTCTCGGCTGCGATCTCGGCCGATCCTTTGCCTTCCAGCAGCCGCCGCAACACGTCGCGCTCCGCTGGGATCAGCGTGCTGGCGATCGGGTCGATATACGCACGGCCCCATGCTCCGAGCCGAGCGGCGAGGAACGAGTTCGGGAAGTTGTCTCGGATGATGACGGCGGCTCGTTCGAGCGGCATCTCGCCTCGCGTATCGATCGGGGTCGCGTCGAGCTCGATCAGGGCCAATGCCTCGAGCCACAAGAACGCGCAGGAGCGGAAGGTCCGTGCCGCTTCTCTGAGCGCATCCCCGGCTCGGGCGTATTCACCCTCTGCGCGCGCGACCAACCCACGCACGTAGGTTTCCCAACCAGCAAGTCGGAGATCCGATTCACGATCACGAAGCAGCCGCGTTGGGTCTATCCGTGGAGTCACCGCATCGTAGCGCTCGATGATTTCAGGCGCTTTGCTGGGGTTCACCGACGCTAAGACTGCCGCTAATCGCAATAATCCGATCCGCTCCTCTGCTTTCGAGGCATTCCAGTCGACACTATTTGCGATCATCGTCGCATCGTCGGCATATACCTGTGCGTTGCCGTTCTCGTCGAATGCATGGAAGACATCCGCGCCTTCGGCGAGCGCCCAAACGCGCCAAGACGGCGTCGGAGCGATGGCGATCGCGTCGTGAGCTTTTCGGAAAGCTGCTACACGATTCCCATCATGCGCATAGAGCCATGCGTCCGCAATCAATAGCTGCATTCGCGTTGTGGTTGCGATGACCGGGGCAATGAGCGTACCTGGGATCTTGCGAGCGGCAGGGTCGGCATGTCCGCCTGACACTTCGGCCGATCGTAGATTCATCTCCAGCGAAGCTATCTGGAATATGATCTGCGTGGCTAACTCGACATCCTTGCCTCGGCAAAGAGCGTATGCATGTCGCGCGCGCTGAAACAGCCGAAGTGCAGACCGATAGTCGGCGGTTGCTAAAGCTATGAAAGCTCGGAGCTGCGTTGCGCGGACGGACAGGACATCGAGGTGTGCTTGTTCGGCAATCGACGCAAACCGTGACGCCTCTTGGATATCCCGCTTTGCCCAATGGGCGACACCTTGGCGGTACGCGAGCTCAGCCCGAATACCGTGATTCACACGGTTTGCTTTCGAGAATGCTTCCGCTGCGGCAAGTAACTCGATGCCCCGATCAACGTCTTGCGCACGTGCAATTGCCGTGCCATACAACATCTGAGCTGTGCAGACTTCATCGAAAATCGTGAACGTAGGGAGCGCAGACTCTAGTAGGGCGACTGCATCAATTGCACGTTGCAGTCGGAGTAGGGCTCGGACCAATAAGAAAAGAGCTTCTGCATGCAAGCGTGGATCAAGAAAGGTGCGCCCCTCAAGCATGGAGGCGCACTGCTGGTTATCGCCGCGAACGTACGCTTCTCGTGCAGACGCGACTAAAGAAACCTCGGTCGTGGTAAGCGGGAGGGACTGACGGACGTTCCCGATTCCGTCTACGACGGAGCGTTTCTTGGGCGTCACCCGAGCGCGATATACCTCAGAAAGAGCGACCAACGATTGCTCTGGTCTTTGGAGTCCTCGGTTTAATCCCCGCCTCGGGAACGTCCTGCCAGCCAATTCGTACTACCTAAGAAGCCGCGCAGACGCTACGGCGTGATTCCGCCGCAGTCACTGGTTCGGCCCGTCGACCGGGCCGCCTCCGAGTACCGTGTCGACACCAGAAGTTCCAACTGGACCGCCGCCGACGACCGAATTGACCTTGGTGGCATCAACCGGACCGCCACCTAAGACGGTATTCGGCTGAAGGCATAATGTAGCAACCCCGCTGATGAGCGCGGCGAGCAAGAGTGCGGTGAGATTCATGACAGGATGCTCCTTCAAGAGATAGTGGATAGGCAAATCCACTATCTCTATGGTACGCGAAACCCGTCCTCACCGCCGGTGTGCGCGAAGTTTGCCCTTAGCACCCTAGCTGGCCGACCGTATGTTCCCCCGAAAGCTCAACCTTACGCTCCCAGTTTCTACATACTATCGCGTATAGAACGAGAGCGCTCGCCTACACCCGGGGGGCGGTCGGCGTAGAAAGTTCGGGGCGCATGCTCGCTTAATCGCCCGGTATCGCGCGATGGAGGCGTGCGGGACGGGGGCGTACGTCGTTGGCGCCGATGCCGTCGACCGGGCCGCCGCCCACCACTTCGTTCGTACCGGTGCTGCCGACCGGGCCGCCGCCGAGAACTTCGTTGGTGCCGATGCCGCCGACCGGACCGCCGCCGACGACCTCGTCGGTACCGGCACTGCGGACCGGACCGCGGACCGCAACGGCGCTGGTGATGGATGCCCCCTGCGGCGCGCCGATCGGGCCGCCGCCGAGAACGGTTCTTGGATCTAGGCTGCCCACGCCAGCGAGAAGGGCAAGGAGCACGATCGTAAGATTCCTAACTCGGACGCTCCTTCACTGACGAATAGGGTAAATCTCCGGCTCACCGGTACTTACCGGCCGTTTTTCATCGACAGACCTACGGCGTAGTGCGTAGGAACGACTGTCCGGCGTGCGCGCTACTACGCATGGCGTGCCCGATGGCACAGAGCCATGATGGTGTGGTGTCCGGCAGGATCGCCACCACCGCGAGTGTCTCCCCGCGCAGCAACGCGGGTGATGACGCCCCACCGCCGATCGTTGGTGCGGCCCCGGGTGCCTACACCGGGCAACGCTCGGCGGTGGGGTTCCCTGGCCGCAGCGGCACCGCCCCGTGAGACGGCGTTCCGCCCATGCTGCCGCGACTGGTCCCGCCACCCTTCGGGCGCTGACACCCAATCAACGGGAGATTCTGCTGTACCTCTTCGCCGGCAGCAACCCGCAGGAGATCGCAGCCTTGAGTCAGCGAAGCGCACATACGATCAGGAACACCCTCATGCGCATTCGGGCGCGCTTAGGCGCGCGCAGTGACTACGACCTGATGCGCGAGTGCCTGCGCCTCCAGATCGTGCAACTCGACGAAATCTATGCACTCGCCGACCGGCTCCAGCGGCGTGCATAGCAGTGGCTTGCCGTATGGAGAGCCTTGCAGCGGGCCGATCAACTGACGCAGACCGTGCCGCAGTCGTGGCTACGCAGGCGGTACGAACGGCTCCCCCGACGGAGGTGACCAGCAGGCCATGATCGTCGAGCACGAGCACGAGCATCAAGCTGCGGGACAAAACTGCCCGCACTCGGATCGCCATACGCTGTACCTCGGACACCTTGAGAATTCACCGAGTCTTGACAAAACTGGATTTGTGGCGATCTCGTCGTTTTGGCGCCCGGCCGGCAGGAGTGAAGAGCGCTAGTCTGACAGTCGTGAGAGCTAACCGGCCGGACGGAGGCGCGTTTTGGTATGACACCGACATGAAGCTGCACGTCGTGGCGGGCCGCTTGGCGAGCGTGTCGCTGCGAGCGGCCTTTTTCGCCGGGCTGCTCTTGACGCTGCACGATCTCGCCGGAATCCAGGATGCCGACGCGCCGTTTCCGGTCGGCGGCGATACGGTGTTCCGGCTCTTCGCCGCATCGCGCGCCGGTATGCTCGCGATCGCGGGCTTCTTCATCACGCACCAGCCCGCCAAGCGCGACGAGCAGATCCTCACCAGGCTGCTCACCGCCGGTCTCTTGGGCTTGTGCCTCAACAACGATTGGTTCACGTATGCACCGACGGACGTCTTTTTCTGGCCGGCAGTCGTCCTGAACTACGGCGGGGTGGCCGTGAGCGTCGGCACCTTCGCCTTCGTCCTGCTGAAGGAAGCGTCGTTCCGCCGCGGGTGGGTCACCGGCGGGGTCATCGGGATAGGTCTTTTCGGAGCGGGGATGCTGTACCCGGTCTACACGTTCGGGCCGTCCTACGATCCCGGTGCCGCCCGGCTGGGAAGCCAGCTCTACTGGCTCGTCTGGATAATCGGCGCCGGGCTGCTCGTCCTCGCCGCGGCGTCGCTTCACCGGAGCGACCGCGAGCGCGGGTACCGGGTCACGCTGATCGGTTTCATCGTGCTGGGCGCGGGGACGGTGACGCACGGCATCGCCCGGATCGCGCTCGGCGGCGTGGAACCGCGCTGGGCGGCAGGCGCCGACGCGCTGGCGCAGATCGCGTTCGCGATTCTCCTCGCGACCGCGGTTTTTCGCGACAAGCACGTTCTGGCGGCGGCCGCGGCGACGCGCGGCGTCCGCTACACCGCGTTCGGCTCGGCGCTCGCGGTCGGTTTCCCGGCGCTCGAGACGTACGTCGACGACCTGGTCGCGAAGTCGCCGCTGCACGCGCTCGAGGCCGCCGGCGGCGAAGGCTCGGCGCACATGCTGCTGAGCGTCGCGACGTCGCTGGCGTTTCAGCAGCTCGACCGGGCGGCGGAGCGTTTCATCGGGAAGTACCGCCCCGACGAAAAAGAAGGCTCGGGCGCACCGCCCGAAGGGGAGGACGATCGGTCATGAAGCTCGCGAGCCGCGCCGCCGCGGCGCTGGGGATCGTGCTGTTGTCGCGAAGCGCCGCGGCGCTGGCCGGGCAGCTGGACGGCGCAACGCCGGCCGAAGCGCGCGCCCTCGCCCAGAGCACCATCCCGGTCTTGCTGCCGGAGGTTCCGCCCGCGTTCGGGGTCGCATACGCCGCAACGTCGTCGACCCGTTCGTCGGCGCCGGGCGGCTACGTCGTATGGTTCTCCGGGCCGGCGGGGTCTTTTTCGGTCACCGGATACCGATCGAAGCTCGAGCCGACGTCCTGGCAAGACGAGCAGAAAACATATCGGGTCAACGAGCGGCGTGCGCTGCGCGGCGTCTCGCTCCTGTTTCGCTCGGCGGCGGGCACGCGGGCCGACGGCCCCGATCCGAACGGCTGCACGACGGTCAGCTCCGTGCTGCGGCAGCCGAGCGATATCGCGGTGTACGAGGTCAGAGACTGCGGCTCGCTCTCACCGGACGGGCTGAAGTCGGTCGCTTCGTCCATGCGGACCGTTGCGAATTCCGCCCCGCAGGCGCCTGCCCGGACGGCGGCCGGCTCGGCCTCGGCGATGCTCAGCGAGCAGCAGCGCGCCGGCCTGCGTGCGACGCGGGTTCCCGTCGTGCTGTACTCCTGGCTGCCGGGCGGCATGCGGTTGCGGTCCGTCGAGTCGTCGGCTCGCAGGGGCCCCGGAGGCACCGGATATGCGATCACGTTCGGTGACGGAAACCGGACGCTCAGCGTCGAGAGCACGGGCGGCCTCGGCGGAGCGGACGTTCCGATCGGGAGCCTGTTCGTGCCGGTGTCGACCCACGTTTTCGGCAGCGGTCACATCGTTCCCGATCCGGACGACCGAACCGGGAGATGCCTGGGCGTCCTCACGAACTCGACGTCTCCCTTCGCCGAGGAAGGGCGGCGGAGCATCGACGCGTCGTCGTTCTTCATCGCCATCCCCGGCGGAAACGTCAGGGTCTCCGCTTGCGGCGTACCGCCGTACGCGTTCAAGCGCGCGGTCGAGTCCCTGCACGTGGTCCGCGTCTAGGCTGCCGTCGACCGCTCGCGGCTAGCCCGCCGCGATCGCCCGCACCCGGCCGGCGATCTCGTCGGCGTAGTAGGCCGCCTGCTCGTCGCTGGTGCCTTCGGCCCAGATGTTGACCGAGGCGTCGGTGGCGTCGGGCAGCACCAGCACCCAGCCGCCCTCGCGGGTCAGCCGGACGCCGTCGAGCGTCTCGACCTTGCCGTTGCCGCCCTGGGTCGCCTCGTCGTGGAGCGAGCGCATCACCGCGCCCTTGCGGTCCCACGGGAAGGGCACGACCGAGCCGGCCGTCAATTTCCCGACCGATGTTATGGAGCCGTGCCAGCGCCCCGTCCAAGATGCGTGTCAAGTTAGTAGGCTTGGAGGGCGGCGGCAATCACTCTCTCCGGTTCGGCGGTAGTATCATTCACCAGTTCTAGCATGGTCTATGGCGACTGCGGATTGAGATTAATCACTACATAGCATTGGACTAGTTGACAGCCCATTGACGGTATGCTATCTCTCGCAACATAGCTGTCGTATGGCTTCCAGCGGGTAGTCGGCATGTCATGCCGACGACTTTCTGCACAGTCCGGTTACGCTAGCGGTTTCATAACGGCGGCTTTGCTTTACGCCGAGGCGCGTGTTGGTCATGCGTCCGGCAACTTCGCAGGATAGCGCGGATGTCAATCCCGCGCAACATGGAGGTTAGTATGGGATTCAATGCAGTTGATTGCGGCATGGCAGTGGCGGCCGCAGCCGGGCTCTCGAAAGGCCTTGGGCCATATGGCATGCTCGCCGCAGGTGGCGTAGCGGCGCTCGCTAGTGATAGCTGCCTGGGTGCGCATACGGAGCCCGGCACCTACACGCAAACCGTCTCTAACCCGAGCGCCGGGACCACGACTTCGTACACGGCAACGATCGCGCCACCCGGTGAATCGGGCTCGATGTCGATTACCACCGATTACGGGGCTGGCGGTTACACCACCGAAACTTGGAACGACGACGGTAGCCACACCCTGTACGACAGCCAAACGGGCATGACGTACGGGATGGACGGCGACACCAGTTGGGTCATCTCCGGCGGCGGCGACAGCGACAAAGACGAGTACATGTGAACGAACCGACATGCTCTCATCGCATGTCTCGAGGAGCGGACCGGGCATGACGCCCGGTCCGCGCCTTCGCCTCGAACGCCGGCGTACTTCTCTAGAAGATGTTGTTCGCGTGTATTTTCTGGGGGAAGCGTTCGCTACAGTGTCACACGCCCGAGCCGACGACGGAACGTTATTGTCGCTTGAGTTTATGCTTCTAAGTCGCCGGTTGTCGCGGCTCACGCAGACGCAACGCGACGTCGCCTTCGCTGAAGTCGTCGCCAACCTCGCGGCGTCGTTGCCGGCTGATGCGAAACGCCGGTATCAGACTCTGTTCTTTGAGAACCTCCGTCTCGCACTTAGCCCGTTAACCATATCTCTACCGATCGACGTGAGCGTATGACTGCGATGTTCCTCGCGCTTGCAATTACGAGCGCACCCTGCGATCCCACCGCCTACAAGCACTTGCGCGCCAGATACACAGCGGCCGCGCGTACTCAGGCTAGTTCTGCCCTTCGGCCGCTCTGGCGGGAAGCACTCGCATGCGGCATGCCGCCCAAACCATTATATTCCCGGTTTGAGATGCTTGCCGTGGACATCCTCGAAGAACTCGCTATGCGGGGTGATGACCCGTATACGAACAGCGCCATAGCGCGTCACCTGCTCTTGAATGTGGCCAACGATCCGAGAGCCGAGTCCGCGCTGCGTCAGCGGGCACGCGAAAAGCTAGCGACGCCGCATACGAGTTATGGCTAAGCCGCGGCAGCCCTGAACGAACATAGCTAGGCCCAGGAATACTGTCACGAAGGTGCCGATGTCAGGCAATGTGATCGCCCGAAGAATATATTTTACCGAGAGATAGAGACCGCCGACAATAAACACAAGCGACCAGGTTATTTGTCGGACTGCACCAGTTTGGTCAGGCATACGATAATCTTCTCCGATGTAACGACGCGGCAAGATCCCTCGCTCGGCCGGTTGCTTCTCTTTTTCAGCGCGGCGCCTTCGAATCATGCTAGCTTTGCGGACGCGAGCTGCAAGCCCGCATGGTTCGACAGCGACTCTGCTTGGGCGCTTTGCGCCACGACGGCCGGCGGGTTGGACCGACCGAGGCCGCGATCCGTTAGCCGAAAATGGGCGGCGCCGGCGACGCCTGCCTTACCGCGGGGTGGAATCGCGACGACACTGGTGTCGGTCCGCGTATGGCCTGAGTTTCGTGCGGGGCGGCGGGCTTGGCTTGTTGTGCTTTGCGATCACTCTGGGATCCATCTTAAGGCGGGACAGGCGAGCGTGTTAGTTTCGAGGCCGGTTCGATCGTCTGCGAACGCGGTTCGGACGGGACGCGGCTTTTGGGGATAGATGACCTTGCCGTTGGTGGCCGGTGTCTTCTGTCCGTCTTGTGTTCTATGACCAGATAGCGAGCGATTTCACGAAGCGGTAGTCGAGATCGAACGTGTTCCTCAGGTTCTTTTTTCCAAAAAGTTCAGCCGCGAGCATTTATGTATGAGCGAAACTGCTGCGCCTTTCGAGCAAGGGCATGCCCAAGCTCAAGGACGGCGGTTACGGCGACGAGTACGTGCGCCTGATCGGCCAGCTCCCGACGAACCTGACCGAGCGGGAGCAGAAGCTCTTCCGCGAGCTGGCCGGCCTGCGCAACGGCACCAAATAGGCCCATCTTGGCGCGCTGAGCCAGCATCGCTGTGTCCCGGACTTCTTGCAGTGTACGCCAGATTGGCATACACTGTGGAAAAACCGTACAGGAGAACATGATGTCCCCGCTTTCCCAGGCCGGCGGCGATCCGGAATCCGCTCGGGGCGCCGCGAAACGCGACCGAGCTCAATACCGCCCGACGGCGGAGCAGAAAGAGCTGCTGGTTCGTGCGGCGAGCTTGACCGGGCAAAGTCTATCGGATTTCATGCGCACGGCGGTCGAGGACCGAGCTCGGCGGGTGATCGCGGACCACGAGCGCGTCGTGGTCGAAGGCCGCGCTCGCGAGACGTTCCTCGCCGCCTTGGCGCAACCACCCAAGGCCAATGATCGCCTCGTCGCGCTGATGGAGCGCTATGCGCGCGAGGTGACCAGCAGGGCGTGATCGTCGAGCCGCTCCAAAAGGACAAGCATCACCGGCTCGGTTTTTCGTGCGGTCAGGAGTCGCTGGACCGCTTCATGCACGAGCACGCGCACCAAGCTGCGGCCAAAGGCTTGTCGAAAACGTACGTCGCGGTCGATGAAGCCGACGAGTCGGCCATTCTCGGCTACTACACGGTGACGACGACCCGCATCGAGGCAGGAGAGCTGCCCGCAACGCTCGTCCGAGCGCTCAAGTTGCCTAAACGAGAGCTTCCGGCGTCGCTCGTTGCGCGGCTGGCCGTGTCGCAGCTCGTCAAAGGGCGGGGTGTCGGATCGCTGCTGCTGATGGATGCGCTAGCGCGGTGCGCGCGTGTCGCGAGCGAGGTAGGTGGCGTTGCCATCATCGTGGACGCCCTCGAGGAGGCGGTCGTGCCGTTCTACGAGCGGCTCGGGTTCGTGCGCCTCGGACCCGATCTGCTCAAGCTGTTCGTTCCGATGGCGACGGTGCGCGAGCTGCTCGGCATCAGCGCGGACCGGCACCAAGCCGGCTAGAGCGCGCGCTTCACCGCGAGCCTCGGCGGCTAGCTCGCCGCGATCGCGCGCACCCGGCCGGCGATCTCGTCGGCGTAGTAGGCCGCCTGCTCGTCGCTGGTGCCTTCGGCCCAGATGTTGACCGAGGCGTCGGTGGCGTCGGGCAGCACCAGCACCCAGCCGCCCTCGCGGGTCAGCCGGACGCCGTCGAGCGTCTCGACCTTGCCGTTGCCGCCCTGGGTCGCCTCGTCGTGGAGCGAGCGCATCACCGCGCCCTTGCGGTCCCACGGGCACGGCACGACCCGGCCGGCGACGTGCCAGGGCGGGAGCATGTCGACCAGCTCGGAGAGCTTGCGGTGCTCGGCGGCGAGCAGTTCCATGATCTTGGCGGTCGCGTAGATGCCGTCGAAGGCGGGCTGGAACTCAGGGAAGATCAGCTCGTAGTTCATCCCGCCCGCCAGCGCCAGGCTCGCTGCCCTCGCGCTCCGCGAGGCCCATCAGCGAGCGGCGGTCGCTGGGCGTGCGCACGATCGTCGCGCCGTTCTCGGCGGCGATCCGGTCGACCACCGAGGGCACCGTGAGCGGCAGCGCGATCCGCGCGCCCGGCTGCGCGCGGGCGACCAGCAGGGTGAGCAGCGCCATCAGCCGGTTGCGGCCGACGATCCGGCCGGTGTCGTCGACCAGGGTGACGGTCTCGCCGTCGGCGTCGATCAGTACGCCGAGGTTCGCTTCCAGCGAGGCGACGACCGAGGTGAGCTGGGTCAGGTGGCGCTCGCGGTCGTCGCGGAACGTGCGCACCTTGCCGGCGTCGAAATAGGCGTTGAGCGCGATCTGCTCGACCCCCAGGTCGCCCAGGATCTTGGGCAGCACGATCGACGCGTTGCCGAACGCGTAGTCGATCACCACCCGGAAGTTCGCATCCTTGAGCGCCTGCGCGTGCAGCGCCTGGGTGAACGCCCCGGTGTAGCGCTCGAGCGCGCGCGAGGGGAAGTCGAGCGTGCCGACCTCGTCCATCGGCGTGCGCCGGAAGTCCTCGCGGAAGAACAGGTTTTCGACCTTGCGCTCGGCGCCTTTGTCGATCCCGATCCCGGTCCCGTCGAAGAACTCGAACACCAGCGAGTTGGAGTCGTCGGGCGCAACCCGCACGTGCACGCCGCCGTTGCCGCCGACCCGCACCGCGTAGCGCGCCAGCGGCAGCGGGTACGAGCGCAGGTCGAGCACGTTGACGCCCACCGAGAGCAGCCCCGAGATGACGCAGCGGTTCATCACCCGCGAGGCGGGGTGGGTGTCGCGGCTGGTCATCACGGCTTGGCCGGGCTTGAGCCACGAGCCGAACGCCTGGCCCAGCTTGAGCGCGAACTCGGGCGTGATCTCCAGGTTCGCGAGGCCGCTGATGCCGGTCGCGCCGAACAGCGAGCCGGGCCACTTCTGCCCGTAGATCAGCGACATCGAGACGATCGAGCCGGCGCCGACCCACTTGTCGGGCCACAGCTTGAGGTGCGCGTTGACGGTCGCGCCCGCGCCGATCGTGCAGCCGCGCCCGATCACGGTGTTCTCGTGGACCGTCGCGCGCTTCTCGACCGTGTTGCGGTCGGCCACCGTGCAGTCGCTCAGCGAGGCCTCCTCGCCGACGTAGACGTCCTCCCAGGCGACGCTGCGGCAGATGCTCGCGTTGCGCTCGACGATCGCCCGGTCGCCGATGACCGCGGGACCTTGGATCGAGGCGCCGGCCGCGATGCGCACGTCGCGGCCGAGGATCACCGGGCCCTCGATCCGGGCGTCGGGGTGGATGCGGTGGCCTTCGCCCGCGCGCACGCCGGGCCGGATCTCCTCGCCCGGCAGCTCGAGGCGCACCTTGCCTTCGAGCGCGTCGTAGTTGGCCTGCTGGTACTGCTCGAGGTTGCCGATGTCGGTCCAGTAGGCGTCGATCACGTAGCCGCCGAGCTTGGCGCCGTCGCGCAGCATCGCCGGGAAGAGGTCCTTGGACCAGTCGTACACCCGGCCGCGCTGCATGCGGTCGAGGATCTCGGGCTGCAGCACGTAGATGCCGGTGTTGATCGTGTCGGAGAAGACCTCGCCCCAGGACGGCTTCTCGAGAAAGCGCACGATCTGCCCCTGCTCGTCGGTGACGACCACCCCGAACTCGAGCGGGTTGGGCACCCGCTGCAGCGCGATCGTGACGTCGTTGCCCGCCTCCTGGTGGTGGCGGACGATCGCCGAGAGGTCGACGTCGGTCAGCGCGTCGCCGCTGATGATCACGAACGGCTCGCCGGCCAGGATGTCGTGCGCCATCTTGACCGCGCCGGCGGTGCCCAGCGGCGTGTCCTCGACCACGTAGTGCATGGTCACCCCGAGGGCGCTGCCGTCGCCGAAATACGACTCGATCTCGTCGGCCAGGTAGTGCAGCGTCGCGACGATCTCGGTGAGGCCGTGCTGCCGCAGCAGGTTGACGATGTGCTCGGCGACCGGCTTCCCGGCGACGGGAGCGAGGGGCTTGGGGCGGCGCGAGGTCAGCGGGCGGAGCCGGGAGCCCTCGCCGCCGGCCATCAGTACAGCTTTCACGGTGCAGTTCTCGGGCGGAGCCGGCGGAGTGCGGTGCAGAGTCGGATCAGGCGCTCGTCGGCGCGGAGCGCGTCGAGCTCGACGGCGAGCTTGCGACGCCAGTTCGGGTATTGGTCCGAGGTTCCCGGGACGTTGACCGGGGCTCGCTCGCCCAGGATGTCGTCGAGCTGGGCCATCACGATGGCGGCCGGCGACGCGGCGAGGTAGCGGTTCGCCGCGACGACCACGGTGCTCTCGTCCGCCCGCTCGCTTTGGCGCAGGTCGCCGTGCGCGACCAGGGCGTCGAGGAACCGCTCGCGCTCGGCCTCGCGCGCGGTCCGCTCGGCGTCGAGCGGCGTCTCCAGCAGCCCCAGCTCCGCCCGCAGCTCCACGTCCTCGCCGCGCAGCCAGGCCGCCATCGTGGCCAGGTCGTGCGTGCCCGAGGTCGCCAGCGCCAGCGCCGGGTAGTCCTCGGGCGCCACGAACGTGCCGTCGGGGTGCCGCTCGAACGAGAGCACGCGGTACGAGAGCACCCCGGTCGCGGCCATCGCCTCGCGGAAGCCCTCGGGCACGGTGCCGAGGTCCTCGCCGACGATCACGCAGTGCGCGTGGCGGCTGGCCAGCGCGACGATCCCGCGCAGGTCGTCGAGCGGGTAGGTCACGTAGGTGCCGCTGCGGGGGTCGTGGCCGTGCGGGATCCAGTACAGCCGGGCCAGCGACATGGCGTGGTCGATCCGCAGCGCGCCGGCGTCGCGGCAGTTCGCGTCGAGCAGCCCGAGCAGCTCGGCGTAGCCTTCGCGGGCCAGGCCGCGCGGGTCGAGCGGCGGCAGCCCCCAGTCCTGGCCGAGCGTGTTGAGCGCATCGGGCGGCGCGCCGACCGAGACGCCCGCGACGTAGGCCGCGGCGTCGGCCCAGACGTCGGCCGCGCCGGCGTCCGTCCCCACCGCGAGGTCGCGGTAGAGGCGCACGCCGTGCGCCGCGGCGTCCTGCGCCACCGCGTGGAGCTGCTCGGCCGCCAGCCACTGCAGGTACATGGCGTAGCCGACCGCGTCCGACTCGGCGGCGGCGAAGAGGACGACGTCGGGCGAGGTCGGCGCGCGCAGGGTCGCGGGCCAGGCTCCCAGATCCCGGCCGTAGCGCGCGACCAGCACCTCCCAGACGGCGAAGCGGGCCAGCGGCTCGCCCTGCTCGGCGCACCACCGCTCGAACGCGGCTCGGCGCTCCCGGTCGGCGGCGAGCGCGGCGAAGCAGGCCCGCAGCACCTCGTCCTTGAGCGCCGCGACCGCGCTGTAGTCGACCCGGGCGGGAGCCCGCGCGGCCTCGCTGCGGGCGCGCGTCGCCGGCTGGGCCAGCAGCGCGCGCACCGCGGCCGAGCCGGCCTCGGGAACGTCGTCGAGCGCGACGTAGAGCCAGTTGAGCCAGCGGCGGGAGGCCGCGGCGTAGGGGCTGGCGGCCTCGGGATCGCTGCGGAACGCGGCGTGGAGCGGGTTGATCCCCACGTACGACGCGCCGCGGTCGCCCAGCAGGGCGCAGACCGCGCGCAGGTCGGCGAAGTCGCCGATGCCGTGGTTGCGCGCCGAGCGCAGCGTGTAGAGCTGGAGCGCGATGCCCCAGGTGCGCCCGGCCGGCGGCTCGGCGCGCTCGGGCACGACCACCACCGCGACCGACGCGCGGGCGTAGCCGCCGACCCGCAGCGCCAGCCGGTGCAAGCCCAGCGGCAGCACGAGCCCGAGCTCGATCCGGCGGGTGTCGTAGGTCGACTGGTCGCGGTGCTCGACCGCGACGACCGGCGCGCCGCGCAGCGCGAGCTCGCCGCCCTGCGGGCCGCCCTCGGCCGGCGCGAGCGACCAGTGCAGGCTCTCGGTCCAGCTCATCGCCGGCAGGGTCAGCTCCAGCCCGAGCGGCGCGCCCTCGCGCAGCACGACCGCCGGCGGCGCGAACGGGCGCGGGCCCTCGTCGAGCAGCGCCTCGAACCGCGCGACCGTCTCGGGCGCGGCGGCGCGCGGCGTGCCGAGCGCGTCGACGTACGACGCGGCGACCCGGGATGTGGCGCGCGCGCTCACCGCACCCGTCCCGCGAACACCGCCAGCGAGCGCGGGACCATCGGGTAGGCGGTGACGTCGTCGCCCGGCACGTCGCGCCGCGCGCCGCCCTCGATCGCGGTGTCGAGCACCAGCGACCAGGTGACCCGCTCGACGTCGGGCAGCGTGAAGCCGGCCTCGTCGGGTGCGGCGCTCATGGCGACGAACAGCATCGGGTGAGCGCCCAGGAAGAACCCGATCGTCCGCCGCTCGGGCGACCAGTCCTCGGGCCGCATCTCGTGCCCGTCGGGCTTGACCCAGGCGATGTCCTTGCGGCCGCTGGCGTCGACCGGCTGGCCGCGGTAGAACGCGTCGCGCTGGAAAGCGGGGTGGCGGCGGCGCAGGCGCATGACGGTCTTGACGAACTCCTCGAGCGCGAGGTCGTGCGGGCTGCGGCCTTCCCAGTCGAGCCACGAGATCTCGTCGTCCTGACAGTAGGCGTTGTTGTTGCCGTTCTGGGTGTTGCCGTGCTCGTCGCCGGCCAGGATCAGCGGAACGCCCAGCGACAGCAGCACCGTCGCGATCAGGTTGCGCTTCTGGCGCTCGCGCAGGTTGCGGATCTGCGGGTCGTCGGTCGGGCCCTCGGCGCCGCAGTTCCAGCTCTGGTTGTCGTCGGTGCCGTCGCGGTTGCCCTCGCCGTTGGCCTCGTTGTGCTTCTCGTTGTACGAGACCAGGTCTTGGAGCGTGAAGCCGTCGTGGACCGCGACGAAGTTGACGCTGGCCCGTGGCCGGCGTCCCTGGTGCTCGAAGAGGTCCGACGAGCCGGCGATGCGCGAGGCCAGCTCCGGCAGCATCCCCATGTCGCCGCGCCAGAACTTGCGCACGACGTCGCGGTACTTGCCGTTCCATTCCGACCAGCCGGGCGGGAAGTTGCCGACCTGGTAGCCGCCCAGGCCGACGTCCCAAGGCTCGGCGATCAGCTTGACCCGCGAGAGCACCGGGTCTTGCGCGATCGCCTTGAAGAACGCCGCGCTGCGCGCGAAGCCGTGGTCCTCGCGCGCGAGCGCCGGCGCCAGGTCGAAGCGGAAGCCGTCGACGTGCATCTCCTCGACCCAGTAGCGCAGCGAGTCGGTGACGAGCTGCAGCACGCGCGGGTGGCGCAGGTCGAGCGTGTTGCCGGTGCCGGTGACGTCCTCGTAGTAGCGCGGGTCCTGGGCCAGCCGGTAGTACGAGGCGTTGTCGATGCCGCGGAACGAGAGCGTCGGGCCGAGCTGGTTGCCCTCGGCGGTGTGGTTGTAGACGACGTCGAGCACGACCTCGATCCCCGCCTCGTGCAGGTGCTTGACCATCGTCTTGAACTCGCGCACGCTGCTCTGCAGATAGCGCGGCTCGGGCGCGAAGAAGCCGATCGAGTTGTAGCCCCAGTAGTTGCGCAGCCGCTTCTCGACCAGCTGGCGGTCGTCGACGATGGCCTGCACCGGCAGCAGCTCGACCGTGGTCACGCCCAGGTCGCGCAAGTACGAGATCACCGCCGGCGAGGCCAGCCCGCCGAACGTGCCGCGCAGCGCGGGCGGCACGCCGGGGTGCTGGGCGGTGAAGCCCTTGACGTGCAGCTCGTAGAAGACGGTCTGGGTCCACGGCACCGAAGGGCGCTTGTCGTCGCCCCAGGTGAACGCGCTCTCGACCACCACGCACTTGGGCATGCCCGAGGCGTTGTCGCGCCGGTCCATCGAGAGGTCGGCCTGCGGCGAGCGGATGCGGTAGCCGTAGTGCGCGTCGCTCCAGCTCAGCTTGCCCGCCAGCGCCCTGGCGTAGGGGTCGAGCAGCAGCTTGTACGGGTTGAAGCGGTGGCCGCGGGCGGGATCGTACGGCCCGTCGACCCGGTAGCCGTAGAGCATGCCGGGCCGCGCGTCGGGCAGGTAGCCGTGCCAGACCTCGTCGGTGTACTCCGGCAGCGCGACGCGGGCGAGCTCGCGCCGGCCGCGCGCGTCGAAGACGCACAGCTCGACCTTCGTCGCGTTGGCCGAGAAGAGCGCGAAGTTGACCCCGGCGCCGTCCCAGGTCGCCCCGAGCGGATAGGGGACGCCCGGCTCGACCCGCGGCTTGGCCGCGATCACGGCGCCGGCCAGACCAGCGGCGGCAAGGTCGAACTCAGGCCGGCATCGCGTCCGTGCGCGGGACGGTCGGTCGCTGTCACGACCCCTCCGTTACCCAAGCCGGTACCGCCGTACGCCGGCTGGCTACCTAGTAGTCCAGCGTTTACCTGTCCATAATAGCGATTCAAGCATCATCGACCCCGACCGGACAGCTAAGCTAGCAGAAACGGGCTCGCTGTGCTATAATAACGTCTGAGCTTCATTATTTCTAGAAAGATCTCGATGCGCAAAGCCACCGAGCGGCCGGAACAATACGTTACTCTCAAGCATGCGGCCGAGATACTTGGCCGGAAGCGCGACGAGATCGACCTTCTCGTTCGGCGAGAGAAGCTCGTGATGCCAATCGGCAAGAGGGGCAAGGGCGGTCAGTTGTGCGTTGAAACACGCGAGCTTCCCACGCTCGAAGCGGCGGCAGAGCTTTTCGAGCTCAAGGTTCCGACGAAGTCGATCCGCGACGTCTTTCAGCAAATCGGCCAAGATGCGCACAGCGTTACCGTCGTGTACCGCAAGGGCGCCGTCGAGATCCTTCACGATCCGACACCCGAAACGTTGAGCCACATTGCCAGCGCGGGGGCCACGGTCAAGACCATGAACTTCGCTTCGATGCGCGAGTCGATCAACGATCGGATCGAGAAGATAGCGGCGCCGGCACGGCGCGGCCGTCCCAAGCTCGATCGAGAGTTCATGCGCGAGCGCCTGAAGGCCACCATGGAGCTCGGTGAAGAGGACGCGTCAGCGGACTCGATTGCCGAGCTGATCGGCCCGCGTGGCACGCTTCCTCCCGCCTGATGCCGACGAAGGTCCTCACCGCCGTCATTGACACGAGCGCGCTCTACTCATCGAAGAAGCGTGCAGTTGTCGTAGGAGCGATACAGCAAGAACGCCTGATCGGAATTTGGTCGCCGAACATCATTGCCGAGCTCTTCCGTATCATCACGATAACGTGGATTGCGAAGAAGGGTCATGGGCGGCCCTCGCGTGACGCTCTCAGCGTTCAAAGCCAGTCTCTCATGGAGGTACTCCTAGCGTCGCTGGCGTTGGTCGACACCGGACCGCGCGACGACCGAAATTACCCTCATCTGCGAGACATTGGCGATCTGCATTTGATTGCTGCAGGCAAGCTTGCTACGGCAGATGTGATCGTATCGCAGAATACGCGCGACTTTCCAGCAGCAGGGAAGGACGGAACGCATCGTTACGATCGGCTCGAATTCGTAACATATGAGACGTTGCTCATACGGCTCGGCATCGAAGAGAACGCCGTACTGAGTGCGCTCGACTTATCGGTTGGTAATGCTTGACGCTTGAGCTTGATCCCGATGGTCAGAAGCAGCCGCTCAAGTCGCGCGGACAAGGTCATTGGGCTATGGGGACGAGCCAGATCGCCGCCAGCGGCGGCAAGGTCAGGCTGAGGCTGGCATCGCGCCCGTGCGCGGGACGGTCGGTCGTTTCCGCGCCGCGCCCGTTACCCACCCCGGAGCCGCCGTACGCCGCGGCGTCGGTGTTGAGCAGCTCGCGGTAGCGGCCCGGGCGCGGCACGCCCACGACGTAGCCGTCGTGCCGCTTGCCGCTGAAGTTGCAGACGCAGACCACGGGCGCGGCGCGGGCGGCGTCCCAGCGAATGAAGGCGACGACCGAGCCCGGCACGTCGTCGTAGGCGATCCACTCGAAGCCGCTCGGCTCGCAGTCGCGCTCGTGCAGCGCGGGGTGCTCGCGGCCCAGGCGGTTGAGCTCGCGCACCAGGTCGCGCACGCCGGCGTGCGGCGCGTAGTTGGTGAGGTGCCAGTCGAGCGAGGCCTGCGCGCGCCACTCGGCGCGCTGGCCGAACTCGCCGCCGGCGAAGAGCAGCTTCTTGCCCGGGTGGGCCCACATCAGGCCGTAGAGCAGGCGCAGGTTGGCGAACTGCTCGCGCTCGCCGCCCGGCATGCGGCCCAAGAGCGAGCGCTTTCCGTGCACGACCTCGTCGTGCGAGAGCGGCAGCACGAAGTTCTCGCTGAACGCGTAGACCAGGCCGAACGAGATCTCGTCGAGGTGGTTGCCGCGGAAGAGCGGGTCGCGCTCGAGGAAGCGCAGCGTGTCGTGCATCCAGCCCATGTTCCACTTGTAGCCGAAGCCCAGGCCCCCGGCGTCGGCCGGCGCGGTGACGCCGGGCCAGGCGGTCGACTCCTCGGCGAAGGTCGCGATCCCCGGCAGCTCGCCGTAGAGCACCGTGTTGAGCCGGCGCAGGAACGCCACCGCCTCGAGGTTCTCGCGCCCGCCGTGGCGGTTGGGGACCCACTCGCCCGCCTTGCGCGAGTAGTCGCGGTAGAGCAGCGAGGCGACGGCGTCGACCCGCAGGCCGTCGAGGTGGAAGTCGCGCAGCCAGTAGAGCGCCGAGGCGATCAGGAAGTTGGCCACCTCGTTGCGGCCGAGGTTGAAGACGTAGGTGCCCCACTCGCGGTGGAAGCCTTCGCGCGGGTCGGCGTGCTCGTAGAGCGCCGTGCCGTCGAACCGGCCCAGCGCGTGCGCGTCGGTCGGGAAGTGGCCGGGAATCCAGTCCAGGATCACGCCGATCCCGGCCGCGTGCGCGGCGTCGACGAAGGCGCGGAAGTCGTCCGGCTCGCCGAAGCGGCGGGTCGGCGCGAACCAGCCCGTGGTCTGGTAGCCCCAGCTCAGGTCGAAGGGGTGCTCGGTGAGGGGCAGCAGCTCGACGTGCGTGAAGCCGAGCTCCGCGACGTAGGGGATCAGCCGCTCGGCCAGCTCGCGGTAGGTCAGGAAGCGGTCGTTCTGCTCGGGAATGCGCTGCCACGAGCCGAGGTGCACCTCGTAGATCGCGATCGGCGCGTCGCGGCGCTGCTTGCGCGCCCGCTGCGCGAGCCAGTCGCCGTCGTTCCAGACGTAGGCCGAGGGCGCGGTGACGACCGAGGCGTTGGCCGGGCGCAGCTCGCTGCGCCGGGCGAACGGGTCGGCGCGCAGCGGCAGCATGTCGCCGCCCGGCCCGAGCAGCTCGTACTTGTAGCGCGCGCCGTCGCCGACGCCGGGCACGAACAGCTCCCACACGCCGGCCTCGCGCCGCAGCCGCATCGGGTGGACCCGCCCGTCCCAGCCGTTCCAGTCGCCGACCACGCTGACCCGGGACGCGCTCGGCGCCCAGACCGCGAAGCGCGTCCCGGCCACGCCGTCGATCTCGGCCGGGTGCGCGCCGAGCACGCGCTCGAGCTGGAGGTGGTTGCCCTGGGCGAACAGCCACGCGTCGAGCTCGCCCAGCAGCGGCCCGAAGCGGTAGGGGTCCTCGAGCGTGCGGGTGCCGCGCGCGTCCTCGACCCGCAGCCGGTAGCGGGACGGCGCGCCGCCGACCAGCAGCGCCTCGAACAGTCCGGCCGGGTCGACCGGCTCGGCCGGCGCGAGCACCGCGCCGCCGGGGTCGACGACGGCGACCGCCCGCGCGCCCGGCTGGAACGTCCGCACGACGGTGCCCGAGCCGAGCGCGTGCGGGCCCAGCAGCGCGAACGGGTCGCTCTCGCGCCCGTTGACCAGCGCGGCGACGCGCTCGGGCGCGATCACAGCAGCAGCCGGGCGAGCGAGGGGAGGCCCTCCGCGAAGGTCGGGTGGATGTGGACGGAGCGCTCCAGGACGCGCCAGGTGGAGCCGGCTTGCATGTGGGCGAGGATCACGTGGATCAGTTCCCCCGCTTCGTACCCGACGAACGTGGCGCCGAGGATCGCGTCGCTCGCCGGGTCGACGACCAAGCGGAAGAAGCCCTCGGGCAGGTTCCACTCCGCCCCGCGCGCGACGTCCGCGAGCGCCAGGGTGACGACCCGGTGCGGGATGCCCTGGGCCTGGGCCTGGTCGGCGCTCAGGCCGACCCGGCCGACCTGCGGCTCGGTGTACATGGCGTAGCCGAGGACGCGGTCGTCGCGGGTGCGCGAGAGGTCGCCCGCGATGACGGCCTTCAGGCGGCGGAAGTCCTCCCAGGCGACGTGGGTGAACTGCGGCTGGCCGGCGACGTCGCCCAGCGCGTAGTGGCCGGCGGCCGAGGTCCGCAGGTGCTCGTCGCAGCGGATGAAGCCGCGCCCGTCGAGCGCGATCCCGGCGCGCTCGGCGGTCCCGGCCGGGACGTTGGGGCTGCGGCCGATGGCGACCAGCAGCCCTTCGGCCTGCAGCACGGTGCCGTCGTCGAGCGTGACGGTGAAGACGCCGCCGCCGTGCGCGACCCGGGTCGCCCGGTGCTCGAGCAGCACCGTCATGCCGTCGCGCTCGACCGACGCGGAGAGCCAGTGGCAGACGTCGGTCTCCTCGCGCGCGACGATGCGGTCGTCCGGCGTGACCAGCGTGACGCTGCTGCCCAGCCGCTGCGCGCCCTGGCCGAGCTCGAGGCCGATGTAGCCCGAGCCGAGCACGATCAGCCGCGGCGGCAGCGTCTGCTGGAGGAAGAAGTCGGCGTTGGTGAGGTACGGCGTGCCGGCCAGCCCCTCGACCGGCGGGACCGCCGCGCGGGTCCCGGTGTCGAGCACGACCACGTCGGCTTCGTAGACGTCGTCGCCGCTGCCGGGCGCGCCGGCGCGGATGACGTGCGGAGCGCCGAACGAAGCCTCGGCGCGGACGAGCTCGACCGCGCTGCGCGCGAGCTTCTGCTCGACGCCGTCGTGCCACTGGCCGACGATCTCGCGCACCCGGGCCATGACCGCCGGCAGGTCGACCCGCACCTCGCAGTGGACGCCCAGCGCGCCGCCGCGCCGGGCGCGCCCGGCCCAGTGGGCCGCGGCGAGGAACGCCTTCGAGGGCGTGCAGCCCACGTTGACGCAGGTGCCGCCGACCAGGTTGCGCTCGAAGAGCACGACGCGCTTGCCGCGCGCGGCGAAGTCGAGGGCGAGCGGAACGCCGCCCTGGCCGGAGCCGATGACGGCGAGATCGTAGCGCATCGCGCGCGCTTCTCGCCGGAACGCCGGTTCTCCGCGACCCGCCGGGGACCCAAGTCCTCGGGCGTAGGGCACGACGCAGTAAGACCGCCCGCGCAAGGGCCCTAGGGGCGGCCTCCTTGGCCGCTCTATCATCACCTCTACACTCTACGCGCGTGACCTTCACGGGCGGGAGTGAGCCCATGCCTGGAGGACCGGATGACCGAGTACGAACCACCCGTGGTCATAGCATCGTTCGAGAGCACCGCGCTCTTGGGCGAAGCGCTGGCGTCGATCTGCACGAGCAACTGCGTGTACTGATCGAGCTACGTGCGGGACGGCGCGCGAGCGCCGTCCCGCGCACCTCGCCATGCCGACGCTGACCGCCGCCGACCTGGTCCCGCAAGCGCTCTCGCCGGCCGAGCGCGCCGCGCTGCGGCGCCGCGCGCGGCACGCCGTCGGCTTCGGCGTGCTCGACGCGCGCGCCGGCGCCCACTTCGACGACCCGCGCAGCGCGCTGGTCTTCGCCCGGCGGTACCGCGACCTGCGCCGTGACGGCGAAGCGGCGCTGCGCACCTACGCCGTGCGCGACGACGCCGGCCGCGCGCACTTCTGGAGCGGCGACGGCCCGGCGTACGCGTGGCCGCACGGGCCGCTCCCGCCGACCGCCACGGCGTTCTTCGCCGACGCGTTCGCCACCCACGAGCTGCTCTCGTCGATCCCGGCCGGGATCGCGCTGCACGCCGCCGCCCTGCGCTGGGGCGACGCGGCGTTCGCGCTGACCGGCTGCTCGACCGCCGGCAAGTCGACCACCGCGCTGGCCTGCGTCGCCGCGGGCGCGCAGCTCTACTCCGACGAGCGCTGCATCACGACGCCGGCCGGCACCGTGCCCTACCCGCGCGCGCTCAGCCTGCGCCGGGGCGGCCTGGAGCTGCTGGCCGACACGCTGCCCGAGGGCGACCTGCGAGCGCGCCTGGCCCGGCACCGCGGCGCGGATTGGGGAAGCGCGCCCTTCGAGGAGGTCTTCGGCAGCGGCGCCGTGCCCGAGCCGGCACCGCTGCGCGCGCTGTTCGCGATCGTCGGCCGGGACGCGGTCCCGCGCAGCCGCCCGCTCGCGCCGGTCGCGATGCTGCCGCTGGCCGGAGCGGGCGCGAACGTCGGCGCCAAGGGGGTCGACCGGGTTCACGCGCTGCTCGAGCTGTGCCGCGGCGTCGCCTGCTTCGAGCTGGTGCTCGGCGCGCCGCTGGAGTCGGCCCGGCACGTCCTCGCGCGGGTCGACGCGCTGCGCGCGAGCCGGGCATGACGAGCGAAACGCGGCTCGCGCTGCCGCGCATCGCGGTCGACTCCGGGCGGGCCGCCCGGCTCGCGATCCACGGCCGGAGCATGCTGCCGATGGTGCGCGAGCCGATGACGGTCGCCGTCGTGCCGCTGCGCGGCCGCGCCCGGGTCGGCGACCTGCTCGTGTTCCGCTCGGGCGACGTCTACGTCGCGCACCGGGTCGTGCGCCGCTGGGCGGCGGGCTACGTCACCAGCGGCGACGGGCAGCCCGAGGTGCTCGAGCGCGTCGCCGCGGCCGACGTGCTGGGCCGGGTCGCGTCGATCTGGAGCGACCCGTCGCCGGACGCGGTGCGGGTCGACACCGCGCTGCACCGCGCGCGCGGGCTGCTCTACGCGCGCGCCCGGCTCGCGCGGCTCGCCGTTCGCCGTCTCGCCGGCCGCCTGGCGCGGCTGCACCGCCCGAAAGGAACCTAGCATGAGCGACTCGCCCAAGCCGCGCGCGATCGAGGGCCTCGAGGTTCGCCGCACCGGCAACGACGTGATCGTGCACGACCCGGCCAACGAGCGCATCCACGTGCTGAACCGGTCGGCCGGCATGGTGCTCGAGCTCTGCGACGGCGCGCACGCACCGGCCGACATCGCCGCGTCGCTCTGCTCTCGCACCGGCGCTCCGGCCGAGCGCGTCCTGGGCGACGTCGAAGCCGCGCTGGAATCGTTTCGGCAGCTGCGGTTCGTGCGGTGAGGCGGGCGGCGGTCGTCGACCTCGCCGTCGGCGACGCCGCCTGCGCGCGCGGCGCGGCGGAGCGCCTCACCGCGGCCGGCGCCTGGGACGCCGCGCTCGCCGACGCGGCGAGCTGGGGCGTCGTGGCGCTGCTCCACGCCCGCCTCGACGCGGCGCTCCTGCCGCCCGGCGCCCTGGCGGCCTTGCGCGTCGAGTCGCTGCGCGCGACGCTGCGCTCGCGCCTGATGGTCGAGCGGGGTCTGGCGGTGCTGCGCCTGCTCGACGAAGCCGGGATCGCGGCGCTCGCGGTCAAGGGCGTCGGCGCGATCGCGGCGCTCGGCCCACGGGCCGCGGCGCGGACGACGAAGGACCTCGACGTGGTGGTTCGCCAGCGCGACGAGGCGGCGGCCCGGGCGCTCTTGCGCGCGCACGGCTACCGTGAGGTCAACCCGCCGTTCGACCGGCACATGGCCGAGATCGCGCTGAGCCGGCAGCTCCACAACGTCGCGCGAACGCTGCGCAAGGACACCTTCGAGGTCGACGTCCACTGGCGCTTCGGCCCGCAGCCGCCGCCCGAGCTGGCCGCCGACCGGCTCATCGCGCGCGGTACCGCCGTGGCGATCGGGACGACGGCGTTCCGCGCGGCGGACCCGGTCGACGCCGTGCTGATCGCCGTGCACCACGCGCTGCGCACGTCGTTCGTGCCCGAGGCCGCCGCGCGCGACCTCTGCGACCTGGTCGCGTGGTGGGACGACGGCCGGGTCCCGGCGCGCCTGGACGAGCTGCTCGGCGCGGCGCAGGGCGCGGGGCTGGCGACCTCGCTGCTGGCGCTGTGGAACTGCGTGCTGCGGCGCAATCCGGCTCACCCGCTGCGGCACGGCAGCGAACGGCTCGCGGGGGAACTCGGCGCGGCGGAACGCGGCGAGGCGGCGCTGCTCGAACGGCACTTCGAGCAGGTGCTCGTGCAGGGCAAGCCCGCCCGCTTCACCTTGGAGATCTTCGCGCCCCGGCTCTACGCGCGCTGGCTGGCCGGCACGCTGGCCGGCGCGCTGCGCCGAGCCTCGCCCGGGCCGGCGACCGACGGCACCCCGACGCCCCCGCGCGGGCCGCTCGGCAGGCGGATCGCGAACCTGCCCCCGCGCGCCTGGCGCATCCTGCGCGAGCTGACCCGCGTGCGCAACCTCGCCGCCTACCGCGCCGTAGCCCAAGCGCAAAGCCGGTTCCACTAGCCGGGGCGCGCGGAGGTTCCGGCCGGTGACGCGCTTGGACCACCTCGTCGTCGCGGCGGCGACGCTGGACGACGGCGCGCGCTGGGCGCAGGCGCGGCTCGGCGTAGCCGTCCCGGCCGGCGGAAAGCACGAGCGCTTCGGAACGCACAACCGGGTGCTGCGGCTGGGCGAGGCCTGCTACTTGGAGATTCTCGCCGTCGACCCGGCGGCCGCGGCGCCGGACCGGCCGCGCTGGTTCGGGCTGGACGAGCCGGCAACGCGCGCGGAGCTGGCGCGCGGGCCGCGGCTGATCGGCTGGGTGGCGGCGAGCGACGACATCGAGCGCGACGCGGCGGCCTCGCCGCTGGTGCGCGGGCCGATCGAGACCGCGCGCCGCGGCGGGCTGGCGTGGCGGATCACCGTGCCGCCCGACGGCGCGCTCGCGGAAGGCGGAACGGTGCCGACGCTGATCCAGTGGGCCGGCGGGGTGCACCCGGCAGCGGCGATGCCGGATTTCGGCTTCCGGCTCGTGGGGTTGGAGCTGGGGCACCCCGAGCCGGAGCGGTTGTCGAGCGCCTTCGCGGCGATCGGGCTCGCCGGCGGCGTCGTTCGCGTGCAGCGCGCGCCGGCGCCGGCACTGCTCGCCCGAATCGCGACGCCGCGACATTCGACCGTGACGATCGTCTAGCGTGCGATAGGCGCTCCGGGAACGACCTCGAAGTCGGCTGCGACCCTCGCGTGGGCCGGGCCGCCGTAGTCCGCGAGCTGCTGGATCAGCTTGGCCACCAGCGCCGTCCAGCCGGTTTGGTGCGAGGCGCCGAGTCCTTCGCCGGTGTCGCCGTCGAAGTACTCGTGGAAGAGGATCTGGTCGCGCCAGTGCGGGTCGGTCTGGAACAATTCGACCGCGCCGTTGAACGGCCGCTTGCCGTCCGCGCCGCGGCGGAACAGCGCCACCAGCCGGCGCGAGAGCTCCTGCGAGCATTCCCACAGGGTGAGCATGGTGCCCGAGCCGGTCGGGAACTCGACCCGGTAGTCGTCGCCCAGGTAGTAGTGGAACTTCTGCAGCGACTCGATCAAGAGGTAGTTGAGCGGGAACCAGACCGGGCCGCGCCAGTTCGAGTTGCCGCCGAAGAGGCCGCTGGTCGACTCGGCCGGCTCGTAGTCGACCTGGAACTCCGCCCCGCCCAGCCGCAGCACGTAGGGGTGCTCCCGGTGGAAGCGCGAGAGCATGCGGATGCCGTACGGCGAGAGGAACTCGTTCTCGTCGAAGACACGGCGCAGGATGCGCCGCAGCCGGTCCGGGCTGACGATCGCCATCAGGCGGCGCTCGCGCATGCCGCCGATCTCCATCCGGGCGACGTTCTCGGCCAGCTCCGGGCGGTTGGCCAGAAACCACTCGACCCGGCGCTTGAGGCGCGGCAGGTGCTCGAGCATCGCCGCGCTCAGCGTCTCGACCGCGAAGACCGGCAGGATGCCGACCACGCTGTGGATCTTGAGCGGGATGCGCTCGCCGTCGGGCAGGAAGAGCTGGTCGTAGTAGAACTCGTCGCCCGGGTCCCACAAGCCCTGGTCGTCGTCGCGCTGGGCGTTCATGGCGTCGGCGATGTAGAGGAAGTGCTCGAAGAACTTGTTGGCGATGTCCTCGTAGGGGTCTTCGACCTTGGCCAGCTCGACCGCGATCGCGAACATGGTGAGCGCGTAGACGCCCATCCACGAGGTCCCGTCGCTCTGGGCCAGGTATCCGCCGGTCGGCAGCACGGCGCTGCGGTCGAACACGCCGATGTTGTCCAGGCCCAGGAAGCCGCCCTGGAAGACATTGCGCCCGGTGAGGTCCTTGCGGTTGACCCACCAGGTGAAGTTCAGCAGCAGCTTCTGGAACACGCGCTCGAGGAACGCGAAGTCGCCCACCCCGCCGTTGCGCTTGGCCTCGATCTTGTAGACCCGCAGCGCGGCCCAGGCGTGGACCGGCGGGTTGACGTCGTCGAACGCCCACTCGTAGGCCGGAAGCTGGCCGTTGGGGTGCATGTACCACTCGTGGGTGAGCTGGTCGAGCTGGTTCTTGGCGAAGTCCGGGTCGATCAGCGCGAACGCGACGACGTGGAAGCCCAGGTCCCAGGCGGCGTACCAGGGGTACTCCCAGCCGTCGGGCATCGAGAGGACGTCGTCGTTGTAGAGGTGGCGCCAGTGCGCGTTGCGCCCCTGCTTGCGCGCGGCGGGCGGCGGCGGGGTCAGCGGGTCGCCGTCGAGCCAGTCGCGCACGACGTAGTTGTAGAACTGCTTCGTCCAGATCAGCCCGGCGAACGCGCGGCGCTGGATCGCGGCGCTCTCTTCGTCGAGCTGCGGGTTGAGCGCGGCGTAGAAGCGGTCGGCCTCGGCCCGGCGGGTGTCGAAGCAGCCGTCGAAGTCGGCGTCGACCCCGCTGCAGTTGGGGTCGTCCGAGAGCCGCAGCCGGACCGTGCGCGTCTCGCCCGCCTCGAGCTGCCAGCGGTAGTGCAGCGCCGCCTTGGTGCCGGTGCGAGCCGGGTTGATTCCGCCGTGGTCCTCGCCGCGCACCGCGCGGTCGATCCCGCTCTTGACGTACGGCGCCGGCGAGCGGACGCCGAAGGCGCGCTCGAAGTCGGTGTCGTTCTCGCAGAAGAGCGTCTCGCCGGCCGCGCCGTCGGTGAAGATCCAGCGCCGGCCGAGGGTGGCGTGCTCGGCGACCAGCACCGGCCCGCCCGGGGTGCGCTCGCGCAGCGACGGCCGCGGCACGCCCGGCCGCCAGGACCACTCGTTGCGAAACCACCACTGCGCCAGCAGGTGCAGCGGCGCCGCGGCGGGCGCGCGGTTGGTGAGGGTGAGCCGGATCAGGACGTCGTCGACGTCGCGCTTGGCGTACTCGACCACGACGTCGAAGTAGGCGTCGCCGGCGAAGATGCCGGTGTCGACCAGCTCGTACTCGCGCTCGCCGCGGCCGCGCCGCGCATTTTCCTCGCGCAGCTGCGCGTACGGGAAGGCGCGCTGCGGGTAGCGGTAGAGCGCCTTCAAATACGCGTGCGACGGCACGGCGTCGAGGTGCCACCAGTACTCCTTGACGTCCTCGCCGTGGTTGCCCTGATGGCCGCTCAGCCCGTAGAGCCGCTCCTTGACGATCGGGTCGTTGCCGTTCCAGAACGCCGGCGCGAAGCACAGCCGCTGGTGGTTGTCGCACAGGCCGAGGATGCCGTCCTCGCCCCAGCGGTACGCCCGCACGCGCGCCTGCTCGAACGGAAAGTAGTCCCAGGCGTTGCCGTCGGCGCTGTAGTCCTCGCGCACGGTGCCCCACTGGCGGTCGCTCAGGTACGGTCCCCAGCGCCGCCAGTGCTCGGCGCGCCGGGCCGCCGCCTCGACCCGCGCGCGCTCCGGGTTGTGCTCCACCTAGCGCGGCGCCGCGAAGATGCGGGCCACGTCCAGCACGAACCCCGGCATCACCGGCGCGCAGTCGACGCCGGCGACGTCGCCCAGCGCGCGCATTCCCGCCTCGCCCGCGTGCCCGACGTAGACCCGCCGCGCGTAGGGATCGAGCAGCACCACCAGCCGCACCCCGTGGCGCAGGTACGTCGCGATCTTCTTGCGGGTCGACGTCATGCGGTCGGATTTCGAGAACAGCTCGAACACCGCGTCGGGAACGACCCGCGCGAACGAGTCCTGCTCGTCGTCGGACAATGCCAGCCACCGCTCGCGGGCGACGTAGGTGGCGTCCGGCGCGAGCATGGCGCGATCGGGAAACGCGAACCCGCCGTCGGGGCCGAACGCGAAGCCCAGCCCGGTCGCCTCGGCCCACTCGTCGACTTGCCGCGTCAAGCGAACGTTCCGCCGCGACCCGGCGCCGCCGGTCGGCGGCGTCACCAGCAGTGTCCCGTCGCCGAAGCGCTCGAACCCCAGCGGATCGTGCTCCCGCTGGAGCGCGACGAGCTCGTCGTCCGAGACGAACCGCCCGGGATCGATCTCCACTGCCATGCCGTCCCTTTCCCTTGCCCGTTGCTCGATACCGCCGTCGTCATCGTAACCCTCCTGGACCGGTGCGGAGGGTCCGTCACGCCGAACGGTGCGCGTGGCTAGGGGCTCAACGCATCATCGTCGCGCTTGCGCGAGAACCGCCGCGACGTCGAGCACGAACCCCGGCATCGCGGGCGCGCAGTCGAGGCTGCGGACCGAGCCGAGATCGTCGAGGCCCGCTGCGCCGGCCCGGCCGGCGTGGACGCGCCGGCGCCTGGGATCGATCAGCACGACGAGCCGGACGCCGTTGCGCAGGTAGGCTGCCAGCTTCTTGCGCGTCGTCGCGACGCGGTCCGAGGTCGAGAGGACCTCGAACGCCGCGTCCGGCACGGCGTCGGCGAAGGTGGCCGGCGACACCGCTTCACCTGATAGACCAGCTCCGCGTTGGCCCCGCTGCTGCGGGTGCCGGCCGGCGGGGTCACGAGCAGCGTCCGTCGGCGAAGCGCTCGAAGCGCAAGGGGCCGTAGCGCACGCCCAGGGCGATGAGGACCTCGTCGCCGACCGGGTGGGGCGGCACGATCTCGGTCGCGCCGTCGATTGTGCTGAGCCGGTGCGCCCAGCCGAGGGTGGTTGCCATCGTCTCTCCTTCACACCATCCATTCACGACGACGGCCGGCAGTGTCAATACCTCGATCGGCTACCTCACGCCGCCCGCAGCGCCAGCGCGATCGAAGCCAGGATCACCGCGGCGCCGACCGCGGTCGCCGGGCCGAGCCGCTCGCCGAACAGCCAGGCGGCCAAGAGCGCGGCGGCGACCGGCTCGAGCAGCGACATGGTCGAGACGAGCGTCGCGCTGAGCACCCGCACCGCGGCGTTGAGCGCGGTGTGGCCGAACAGCTGCGAGACGACCGCCATCGCGACGATCCCGGCCCAGGCGCCGGCGGCGTGCAGCGGCGGCAGCCGGTCGTGGGTGAGCGCGGTCGCCAGGCCGAGCGCGGCCGCCGCGTAGGCGTAGGTGCGGGTGATGACGGCGAGCGTTCCGTAGCGCGGGTCGGTCCCGCGCACGGCCAGCAGGTAGGCGCCGAAGGCGACCGCGCCGACCAGCGCCAGCGCGATGCCCAGCGGCGTGTTGGCGCGGTCGGGCGCGCCGACCACGATCGCCACGCCGGCCAGCGCGCCGAGCACGCTCGCCGCCACCAGCCAGTCGACCCGCCCCCGCCGCGCCACCGCGTAGAGCTCGGTCCAGACCGCCGTGGTGCAGACCAGCAGGGTCGCGATGGCGACCGACGCGTGGTCGAGCGAGGCGATCCAGGACCCGAAGTGCAGCGCCAGCAGCAGCCCGGCCAGCAGCAGCCGCCCCTCGGACCGCCGGTCGACCACGCGCAGCCGGCCGCGCAGTGCGGCGAGCGCCAGCAGCGGCACGGCGGCCAGCGTCAGCCGCGCGAACGAGACGGCCAGCGGGCCGCCCGACGCCAGCGCGAAGCGGGCGAAGATGGCCGACGCGCCGATCGCGAGCTGCGCCAGCGCGGCGAGGACGACGGCGCGCTGTTTCAGCCGGCCGCGATTCCGGCGCCGCGCTCGGATGCCATGGACGCGCTGTACGACCGGGCGGCTGCGCCGACCTACGCGGGACAACCGGGCCGCCGTGCCGTACGGGTGTCTACGCTACGGGAGCCCCTGGGCTGAGAGGGCGGCGCTCCGCGCCGTCGACCGTTACCACCTGATCCGGGTCATGCCGGCGAAGAGGAGTGCACATGGCGACCATGATCCCACCGTCCAACGACATCCTGAGCCGCGAGCCGTTCCCGGCCTCGAGCAAGGTCTACGCCGAGGGCAGCGACCCGACGATCCGGGTCCCCTTCCGCGCGATCCAGCTGACCGACGGCACGGTGCACACCGTCCACGACACCTCGGGGCCCTTCACCGACCCCGACGTCGGGATCGACATCCGCGGCGGCATCGGCGCGCTGCGCGCGGCCTGGATCGAGCGGCGGGCCGACACCGAGCCGCTCGCCAGGGCCTCGTCCGTCTACCGGCTCGGGCGCGAGGCGATGCCCGAGCTCGACCCGATCCGCTTCCCCGGCGCGCGCGCGATCCGGCGCGCCCGCCCGGGCGGCAACGTCTCGCAGATGCACTACGCGCGGCGCGGCGAGATCACGCCGGAGATGGAGTTCGTCGCGATCCGCGAGGGCCTGGCGCCCCAGTACGTGCGCGACGAGGTCGCCCGCGGGCGGGCGGTGATCCCGGCCAACGTCAACCACCTCGAGCTCGAGCCGACCATCATCGGGCGCAACTTCCTGGTCAAGATCAACGCCAACATCGGCAACTCGGCGATCGGCTCGTCGATCGAGGAAGAGGTCGAGAAGATGGTCTGGGCGGCGCGCTGGGGCGCCGACACGGTGATGGACCTCTCGACCGGCAAGAACATCCACGAGACCCGCGAGTGGATCATCCGCAACAGCCCGGTGCCGATCGGCACCGTGCCGATCTACCAGGCGCTGGAGAAGGTCGGCGGCAAGGCCGAGGAGCTGACCTGGGAGATCTACCGCGACACGCTGATCGAACAGGCCGAGCAGGGCGTCGACTACTTCACCGTCCACGCCGGCGTGCTGCTGCGCTACGTGCCGCTGACCGCCGAACCGCGTGACCGGCATCGTCTCGCGCGGCGGCTCGATCCTGGCGAAGTGGTGCCTCTCGCACCACCAGGAGAACTTCCTCTACACGCACTTCGACGAGATCTGCGAGATCATGAAGGCGTACGACGTGACGTTCTCGCTGGGCGACGGCTTGCGCCCGGGCTGCCAGGCCGACGCCAACGACGCCGCCCAGTTCGGCGAGCTCGAGACGCTCGGCGAGCTGACCAAGATCGCCTGGAAGCACGACGTGCAGGTGATGATCGAGGGGCCCGGCCACGTGCCGATGCACCTGATCAAGGAGAACATGGACAAGCAGCTGGAGCTGTGCGGCGAGGCGCCGTTCTACACGCTCGGGCCGCTGGTGACCGACATCGCGCCCGGCTACGACCACATCACCAGCGGCATCGGCGCGGCGATGATCGGCTGGTACGGCACCGCCATGCTCTGCTACGTCACGCCCAAAGAGCACCTGGGCCTGCCGAACAAGGACGACGTCAAGACCGGCGTGATCACCTACAAGATCGCCGCCCACGCCGCCGACGTCGCCAAGGGCCATCCGCTGGCGCGCCACCGCGACGACGTGCTCTCGAAAGCGCGCTTCGAGTTCCGCTGGGAGGACCAGTTCAACCTCGGCCTCGACCCGACCACCGCGCGCGACTTCCACGACGAGACGCTCCCCGCGCAGGGCGCGAAGGCGGCGCACTTCTGCTCGATGTGCGGGCCGCACTTCTGCTCGATGAAGATCACCCAGGACGTGCGCGACTACGCCGCCGCCGGCATGGCCGAGAAGTCCGCCGAGTTCCTCGCCAAGGGGAGCGAGATCTACGTCGAGCCCGCGGCGCCCGCCGGGCCGTGACGCGCCGGGCGGCTTCGCTCACGGAATCGTAACCTCGGTCGCACCCGCCTGAACGGAAGGCGGCGGCGCGGTAGCGAAGCCGCCCCTCCGATGGGTATCGCGCGCGCTTTTACCGCCGCGTTCGCTTGCGTCGTCCTCGGGGCGGCCGCGGCGGCGTGCTCGGGTTCGTTCGGCCAGGGCACCGGGTTGCCGCAGCCGCTGGGCTCGCTGGGCGCCGCCCCGGCCTCGCCGTCGCCGCCGCCGACCAGCTCGAGCGCGATCCTCACCTACGGCGAGTCGAGCGCGTTCCAGAACCTGCCCGAGGTGGGCGGCTACTCCGGCGCGATCGCGCTGCCCGCCGCGCCGGCGCCCACCGCGGCGCCCGCGCCGAAAGGCAAGGCCGCCAAGGGCGGCGGCGGCTCGCCCCAGCCGGCCCCGACCATGGAATCGATCGCGATCGGGGTGACCCTCTCGACCGTCAAGCCCGAGGACGGGCCCGACCTCAACTTCGAGAGCGGCAAGGGCAAGAAGAAGCGCACCCGCGAGAAGCCGGCCCGCGCGCTGGCCTACGTCAAGCTGCTGCCGACCCACGACATCACGCTCGAGAGCTATCCGCGCATCGCGCTCGACGTGCCGCGCGAGATCGTCTCGCAGTACCGCGACGGCGAGTTCGGCTTGGCGCTCTGGAACTCGGGCGAGAAGGACAGCAAGTACCGCCTGGCCGTCGCGGAGCGCGACACGACCAGCTCGCCGCCGCCGATCGCGCGCGCCAGCAGCGCGCCCAAACCGAGTGCGGCACCCAGCGCCGTCTCGCCGACGCCGCTCGCCAGCGGCTCGCCCGGCGCGCGGCCGACGGGCCTGCCCAGCGGGGCCGCCCCGCAGCCGAGCGCGACGCTGCCGCCGCAGCGGATCCTCTTCGCCGGGACCGCCGCGCCGCTCAAGCTGATCGCCAACCGGCCGCTGATCTTTGCCCTCTACGCGCTCCCGCGCCCGGCCGCGACGCCGGCGCCCAAGGGCTCCGCCGCGCCCGCGGCCGCCGCGCCCAAAGGGTTCGGCGGTGCCGGCGCCGGCGCCGGCCGCGAGCGGCGCAAGCCCGGCCGCCGCGCCGGCCTCGCCCGCACCGAAAGCGTCCTAGCGAACGGTAGGAGCCTTGCGCCGGCGGGTACGCGCGTGACGTGCGCACTCGCTCGCTCCTCGCCGCCGCCGTGACCGTCGTCCTCGCCGCCTGCGGCGGAGGCGGCGGCTCGGGCGGCAGCGCTCCGCTCCCCCAGCCCAGCGCGAGCCTGACCCCGCCGCCCAGCGCGCGGGCCACCGTCAGCGGCACCGTGCTGGACGTCGCCGGCGGGCCGCTCTCCGGCGCGCTGGTCGCGCTCGACCCGTTCGTCGCCGGCGCCAGCCCGGCGTTCACGACGACGGCGGCCGCCGACGGCAGCTTCAGCCTGACCGCGTACGCGGGGCGGTACCTGCTCGTGGTCGGCGCCGACACGCCCGGCGACGCGCGCGCGACCTTCCATCTTCCCGTCACGCTGGGCGCCGGCGCGAACGCGCTGACCGCGCCGGTGCCGCAGGCGGAGCCCGGCGTCACCTACCTGCCGGCGCAGCTGTCGGGCGCGTTCCGGCTGGCGGCGCTCACCGGCGACGAGGCGAGCTGTCTGGCGGGCGCCAACGCCGGCCGCGCGCAGCTCGGGCTGCGGCCGCTGGTTCCCGACGAGCTGCTGCTCGAGGACGCGCGCGCGGTGACCCAGGAGGAGCTGGCCCAGAGCACCGACACGCCGGCGCCGCTGTTCGCCGACCCGCCCGCCGCGCAGTTCGTCTTCAGCGGCATGAGCGCGCCGCTGCACACCGAGCAAGATTTTCAGCAGTGCGCGGTCTGGACGGGGCCGGCGTACTCGTACCAGCCGAACCAGCCGCCGTACGCGCAAGCGTCGAACCCGGCCGAGGTCTGGTTCGGCGCCACGTTCGCGCAGGCGCCGGCCGGCGACCCGCACGCCAGCTACGGCGCGGAGCTGTGGGCGACCGACCCGCGCTCGTGAGCCGGGCGGCAGGGTACGATGCGCGCATGAAGCGTGGACCGTGTACGACGCATTGCGCAGATGCGAACAGGAACATTGCCTAACAGGCCGTAGTGTCGGACGAGCGAAACGGAATCAAGAGACGGCAGGTTACTTCGCCTGGCGTTTCGATCAGAGCTCTGGTATATTCGTCATCACTCAACTCGAAGCTGAGAACTCGACCGGGGAGTTTGTATGAATAGAGGGCGTTTCATCATTTCCGCGAGCGCGCTGGGACTCGCGACGGGGTGCGGCTCCGGAATCGTGGCGACGCGTTCCTTGCAGCCGCAGTCGGTATCCGACATGCTCGCCGAACTCGGATATACGATGGCGAGCGATCGGCGGTCAGGCGAGGTCTATTACGCGAGCGGCGTCAAACCGCCGGCACCGACCGGTCCGAAGGCGCAAGAGTGCGACAATTATGCTGCATCGAAGCGTGCGGCGCTCGATGATGATGATTGCAACGACATGCCGCCCGATCCAACGACCGAAGGCGCCATCATCGTGGCACTGCCGATCATCGGTTCCGTTACAGCCGTCATCAGTCCCCCGGTCGATGTGAACGGCCCATCACCCTTCACGTTCTATGGGGCGGGCGGTTTCGGGAGCCCCGGGATGCCCGGACCATACTATTCCATGGCGAAATTCAACATGTCCAAGTGCCAGAGCGCCACGGCCGGCGTCATCGCCGCGGCGTGGTCGATGGCGCAGTACATTGCGGCAAACGCGAGCAGGTATAGTGCTGCGATTGCGAACTCGGCTCAAGCGGCCGTGCAGCGATGGGGCGGTACGACGATGGGTATTTCGGCCGCCGCGACGTTCGTATTCGGCGTCATGGCCTCGTTGACGGTTGGCGATTGGGCCTCGCTGTGCATCGCCGTCGGCCTGACGGCATTTACGGCCTACATTGCCTTCAACTGTATCTACAACGGGATCGTGTCGTGACGCGCTTCATCTGGAACGGTGACGTGTTCATCTTCTTGGGGGCGATGGGTACGATCGCGATCGTCACACAGATGGTTCGCAAGGAAACACCGTGGAAAGACGGCACGATCATGCTGGCCGCACTGCTCGTGAGCGCGGGATTGCTCGTACTGTTTACGCTGGGCGGGGTACGGAAGATGGACCTCGTGACACTCTCCGCAATAGGGCAACTGCTCTTCTACCAGCTGTTCTTCAGGAACGTCGCCAGGCGCCAGCGGAGCCGTCTTCGACAAGGCTAGGAAGCCATAGCGAAGGCCCGGCCGGCGCCGAGCTCCAGCCAGAGGGCTTCGGCTACGAGCGGCGAGGTGGGTAGGCGGCATGCGCCCACCCCGCGCGGAGTCGGCGTGGGGAGGGTATGATGCGGCCATGAAGCAGCAGGATGCCATCGCCCTCCTCAAAGCCGACCACAAGGCCGTCAAGGCGCTCTTCAAGCAGTCCGAAGAGCTCTCCGACCGGGCCAAGTCGCAGCTCAAGAAGCTCGGCGACCAGATTTGCAAGGAGCTCACGATCCACACCCAGATCGAGGAGCAGGTCCTCTACCCGCGCACCAAAGAGCGCGCCGGCAAGAAAAAGAAGAAAGACGAGTCCGACCTCGTGCTCGAGTCGTACGAGGAGCACGCCATCGCCAAGCACGTCATCGGCGACCTGCGCGCGATCGACGGCAGCGACGAGAGCTACAAGCCCAAGCTCAAGGTCCTGGGCGAGCTGATCGACTCGCACGTCAAGGAAGAGGAAAAAGAGCTGTTCCCCGGCCTCAAAGAGATCTTCGACCAGGAAGAGCTGGTACAAATGGGCCAGCAGATGCTCGAGCTCAAGACGCAGCTTCAGCAGACGCCGGACGGCCGGGCGGCATAGCTTGCTTCCCTGCTCTCCGGCTAAGGGGGTTTCCCCTTTTATGGCCTAGGGGTATCGCTTCTCCGGATGCGAGTGCTCGGTATCAACGCCGTGTTTCACGATCCGGCCGCGGCTATGGTCGTCGGCGGGCGGATCGTTGCTGCCGCCGAGGAGGAGCGCTTCACCCGCCGCAAGCACGGCAAGCCGTGCGTGCCGTTCTCGACCTGGGAGCTGCCGGAGCAGTCGGCCCGCTGGGTGCTTCGGTACGGTAACGTACGCCCGGACCAGCTCGACGCGGTCGCGTACTCGTACGATCCCGAGCTGGCCATGCCCGACGGCCCCGAGCTGCACGACAACGAGTACGAGGCGCTGCGGACCTACTTCGTGCGCAAGGCGCCGGGCTTCATGGCGGCGCTGCTGCCGGGCCTGGACCGGGCCAAGGTGCGCTTCGTGCCGCACCACGTCGCGCACGCCGCCTCGGCCTATCTGGCCGGGCCGTACCGCGATTGCGCGGTGATGGTGATGGACGGCCGCGGCGAGCAGACCTCGTACCTCTGCGGGGTCGTCCGCGGCGGCGAGCTCGAGGTGCTGCGCCGGGTCGCGATCCCGCACTCGCTGGGCCTGCGCTACGAGGAGCTGACCATGCACGTCGGCTTCCTGCGCAGCTCGGATGAGTACAAGGTGATGGCGCTGGCGTCGTACGGCACGCCGCGCTGGCTGGCCGAGCTGCGCGCGGCGATGCACCACGACGGCGACGGCGGCTTCGTCGCGCTGCCGGTGGACTACGGCCGCTTCGTCCCGCCGCGGGCCGAGGGCGAGCCGTTCGCCGACGGGCACGCCGACCTCGCGGCCAGCGTGCAGGCGGCGCTGCAGGAGACGATGCTGGAGTGCGCGCGCTGGCTGCACGCGCAGACCGGCATGAAGGCCCTCGTCATGGCGGGCGGCGTCGCGCTCAACGTCGTCGCCAACTCGTACGTCGCGGAACGAGGCCCGTTCGAGCACGTCTGGGTGCAGCCCGCCGCCGGCGACGCCGGCACGGCGCTGGGCGCGGCGCTCTACGTCGCCAAGTCGCTCGGCGACGAGGTGCAGCCGATGGGCAGCGCGGCGCTCGGCCGCGGCTGGAGCGACGCCGAGATTCAAGCCTTCCTCGAGACGGCGAACGTCCACTACACCCGCCCGCGCGACATCGCCGACGCGGTCGCCGAGGTGATCGCCCAGGACGGCATCGTGGCCTGGTTCCAGGGCCGCAGCGAGTACGGCCCGCGCGCGCTCGGGCACCGCTCGCTGCTGGCCAACCCGCGCCACGCCCAGACGCTGCGGCGGGTGAACGACGTCAAGGGCCGCGAGCAGTTCCGGCCGGTCGCGCCGATGACGCTGCTCGACCGCGCGCCCGAGATCTTCAGCGGCCCGTTTCCCTCGCCGTACATGCTGTTCGTGCACACGGTGAAGCCGCAGTACGCCGACCGCCTGGGCGCGGTGATCCACGTCGACGGCACCGCCCGGGTGCAGACCGTCGACCGGGCCGAGGAGCCGCTGGTGGCGCGCATGCTGGACGCGGTCGAGCGCCGCACCGGCCTGCCGGTGGTGGTGAACACGTCGCTCAACACCGCCGGCCGGCCGATGGTCGACGACCCGCGCGACGCGCTGGAGTGCTTCGGGTCGGCGCCGGTCGACGCGCTCGCGATCGGTCCGTTCCTGTTGAAGCGGGAGAGCTTCGCTCGCGGCTCGGCCGGCGTCTCCGCCGTAGCGTAAGCCCGGTGATCGACGTCGTCGTTCCGACCATCGGTCGTCCTTCGCTGCGGGCACTGCTCGACACGCTCGCGCGCGCGTCGGGCCCGCGGCCCGCGCGGGTGATCCTGGTCGACGACCGGCGCGACCGCGGCACGCCGCTCGACCTCGCCGGGCTCGACCCCGACCTCGCCGCGCGCATCACGGTGCTGGCCGGCACGTCGGCCGGCCCGGCCTCGGCGCGCAACGCCGGCTGGCGCGCGTCGCGCGCCGACTGGATCGCGTTCGTCGACGACGACGTGCTGCTCGGCGAGAGCTGGCTCGACGACCTGGCCCGCGACCTGCGCGACCTGCCGGCCGACGTGGCCGGCTCGCAAGCGCAGGTGAGCGTGCCGCTCCCGGCCGACCGCAAGCCGACCGACTGGGAGCGCAACGTCGCGGGGCTGGCGAGCGCGCAGTGGATCACCGCCGACTGCGCCTACCGGCGCGCCGACCTGCTCGCGGCCGGCGGCTTCGACGAGCGCTTCCCGCGCGCGTACCGCGAGGACGCCGACCTCGCGCTGCGCATCGTCGCCCGCGGCCGGCGGATCGTGCGCGGCGCGCGCCGCACCGCCCACCCGGTCCGGCCGGCGGACTGGAAGGTCAGCCTGCGGCTGCAGGCCGGCAACGCCGACGACGTGCTGATGGACGCGCTGCACGGCCGCGGCTGGCGCGCGCGCGCCGCGGCGCCGCAAGGCGAGTACCCGGCGCACGTCGCGACCGTCGCGACCGCGGCGCTCGCCCTGGCCGCGTTCGCCGCGCGCAAGCCGCGCCTGGGCGGATCGCTCGCCCTGGCATGGGCCGCGCAGGCCGGCCGCTTCGCCTGGCGCCGGATCGCGCCCGGGCCGCGCACGCCCGAAGAAGTGCGCGGCTTGCTCGCGACCTCGGCCGCGCTCCCGTTCGCGGCGGTGTACCACCGGCTGCGCGGCCGCGCGCGGCTGCGGGCGCTGCTCGCCGACGCCGCGCGCGCGCCCAAGCCGCTGCCGCCGGCGGTGCTGTTCGACCGCGACGGAACGCTGGTCGTCGACGTGCCGCACAACGGCGACCCCGCCCGGGTCGAGCCGATGCCGGGCGCGCGCGCCGCGCTCGAGCGCCTGCGCGCCGCCGGCGTCGCGACCGCAATGGTCTCCAATCAAAGCGGGGTCGGCTTGGGCCGCCTCACCCCGGCCGAGGTCGATGCGGTCAACGCGCGCGTCGAAGCGCTGCTCGGCCCGCTCGGCCCGGTGCTGGTCTGCACCCACGCGCCGGGCGAGGGCTGCCGCTGCCGCAAGCCCGCGCCCGGCCTGATCGAGGATGCCGCGCGCGCGCTCGGCGTCGCGCCGGCCGACTGCGTGGTGGTCGGCGACATCGGTGCCGACGTCGCCGCCGCCCGCGCCGCCGGCGCGCGCGCGATCCTCGTCCCGACCGCGATCACGCTGCAAGCCGAGATCGACGCCGCCCCGGTCGTCGCGCGCGATTTGGGCGAAGCCGTCGACGTCATCCTGAACGGTCGCGAAGCGATCGCCGGCCCGGGTGCGCCGGCGTGACCGTCCTGGCCGTGCGGCAGGACAACAACGGTGACGTCTTGCTCGCCGGGCCCGCGCTGCGCGCGCTGGCGGCGGGGGCGGCACGGCTGGCGCTGGTCTGCGGGCCGTCGGGGCGGGCGGCGGCGGAGTCGCTGCCCGGCGTCGACGAGGTGATCGTGTTCGAGGCGGCCTGGATCGAGGCCGACCCGCACCCGGTCGAGCGCGCCGCGGTCGAGGCGTTCGTCGCGCGGGTCGCCGCGCTGCGGGCCGACCAGGCGCTGGTCTTCACCTCGTTCCACCAGAGCCCGCTGCCGACCGCGCTGCTGCTGCGCCTGGCCGGCGTGCCGCGCATCGCGGCGATCAGCGAGGACTACCCGGGCGGCTTGCTCGACCTGCGCCACCGCGGCGTGCCGGACGACGCCCACGAGGTCGAGCGCGCGCTGGGGCTGGCGCGGGCGGCCGGTTTCGCGCTGCCGCCGCACGACGAAGGGCGGCTCGCGATGCGCGTCGCCGAGGCGAACCCGGTCGCCCGCCTGCGGCCGTACGTCGTCGTGCACCCCGGCGCGACGGTTCCCGCCCGGGCCTGGGACCCGCTCGCCAACCGCGACCTGGTGCGCGCGCTCGCCGGCCGCGGCGAGACCGTCGTGGTCACCGGCGGCGCCGGCGAGCGCGCGCTCTGCGCGTACGTCGCGGGCGGCGCCGCGCACGATCTGGCCGGGACGACCGACTTCGGCACGCTGGCGCGGGTGATCGCCGATGCGAACGGCATCGTGGTCGGCAACACCGGCGCGGCGCACGTCGCGGCGGCGGTCGGCACGCCGACCGTCTCGCTCTTCCCGCCGACGATCCCGGCCGCGCGCTTCCGGCCGTGGCTCGTGCCGCACGTGCTGCTGGGCGATCAGGACATCGCGTGCCGCGGCTGCCGGGCGCGAACCTGCCCGCTCGAGGACCAGCCGTGCCTGGGCGTGGTGACCGTCGAGGACGTGCTGCGCGCGCTGGACGGGCTGCGGGCGGCGGCGCACGGGGTCGCGGCCGGATGACCGCGCTCGGCGCGCGCCGCACGCGAGCCGCCACCAAGCGGGTCTTCCTCTGGCACGTGCACGGCTCGTACGTGACGGCGCTGGTGCAGGGCGGCCACACCTACTACGTGCCGGTGCTGCCCGACCGCGGCCCCGACGGGCGCGGCCGCGCGCGCACCTGGAGCTGGCCCGACAACGTGATCGAGGTGACGCCCGAGCAGGCGCGCGAGCTCGACGTCGACGTCGTGGTCCTGCAGCGCCCGCACGAGCTGGAGTCGCTGGCCGAGACTTGGCTCGGCCGCGCGCCCGGGCGCGACGTGCGCGCGGTCTACCTCGAGCACAACGCGCCGCAGGGACGCATCGCCGAGCTGCGCCATCCGGCCGCCGACCGGCCCGACCTGACCGTCGTGCACGTGACCCACTTCAACCAGCTGTTCTGGGACTGCGGCACGACGCCGGCGCGGGTGATCGAGCACGGCGTCGTCGATCCCGGCTACCGCTACACCGGCGAGCTCCCGCGCGCCGCGGTCGCGATCAACGAGGCGCGCCGCCGCGGGCGCGTCACCGGCACGGACCTGCTGCCCCGCTTCGCCGCCGCCGTCCCGCTCGATCTGTTCGGGATCGACGCCGGCGCGCTCGGCGGGCTCGACGATCCGCCCCAGGCGCTGCTGCACGCGGAGATGCCGCGCCGCCGCGTCTACCTGCACCCGATGCGCTGGACCTCGCTCGGCCTCGCGCTGCTCGAAGCCATGCACCTGGGTATGCCCGTCGTCGCGCTGGCGACGACCGAAACCGTCGAGGCCGTCCCCAAGGGGTGTGGGGTCATCTCGACCGACGTCGAGCGCCTGTGCGGCGCGCTGCGCCGCTACGCCGCCGATCCCGCCGCGGCGCGCGCCGACGGCGCGCGCGCGCGCGCGTACGCGCTCGAACGTTACGGTCTTGGTAACTTCTTGCGCGCTTGGGACGCGCTCTTCACGGAGGTCACCTCATGAGAATTGCCATGGTGTCGGAGCACGCGAGCCCGCTCGCGACGCTGGGCGGGGTCGATGCGGGCGGGCAGAACGTGCACGTCGCCGCGCTCGCGCTCGGCCTCGCGAAGCTCGGCAACGGCGTCACGGTCTACACCCGGCGCGACGACCCCAAGCTGCCGGACCGGGTCGTGATGGCGCCCGGCGTGGTCGTCGAGCACGTCGACGCCGGCCCGGCGCGGGCGATTCCCAAGGACGCGATCTACCCGCACGTGCGCGCGTTCGCCGCGTACCTGCGCCGGGCGTGGGTGCTCGACCGGCCCGACGTGGTGCACTCGCACTTCTGGATGAGCGGCTTGGCGGCGCTGGCCGCCGCCAAGCCGCTGGGCATCCCGGTCACCCACACCTTCCACGCGCTGGGGGTGGAGAAGAAGCGCCACCAAGGCGCCGCCGACACCTCGCCGGCGGCGCGCCCGGCCGAAGAGGCGCGCATCGTGCGCGAGGCCGACCGGATCGTCGCGACCGCCAGCGCCGAGGTGTTCGAGCTGTTGCGCATGGGGGCGAACCCGCGCACGCTCAAGATCGTCCCGTGCGGGGTCGACCTCGACCGCTTCACGCCCGAGGGCCCGTGCGAGGAGCGGCGGCGCGACCGCATGCGGATCGTCGCGGTCTCCCGGCTGGTCCCGCGCAAGGGGATCGGCGACGTGATCGAGGCGCTCGTCGGCGTGCCCGGCGCGGAGCTGATCGTCGCCGGCGGCGGCGAAGCCCCCGACCTGCTCTCCGACCCCGAGGCACAGCGGCTCTCGACCCTGGCGCGCGGCCTCGGCGTCGCCGACCGGGTCTACCTGCGCGGCCGGGTCGAGCGGGCCGACATCCCGCTGCTGCTGCGCTCGGCCGACGTGGTGGTCTGCACGCCGTGGTACGAGCCGTTCGGGATCGTGCCGCTCGAGGCGATGGCGTGCGGCGTGCCGGTCGTCGTCTCGTCGGTCGGCGGCCTGGTCGACACCGTGGTCGACGGCATGACCGGGCTGCACGTGCCCGCCCGCGCGCCGCGCCAGCTCGCCCACGCGCTGCGCTCGCTGGCCGAGGAGCCGCAGCGGCGCAGCCTGCTGGGGCGCTTGGGCGTGGAGCGGGTGCGGGCGCGCTACTCGTGGTCGCGCATCGCCGCCGAGACGCTCGAGGTGTACCACGGGCTGGTCACCACCGCGGCCGAAGAGCTCGCGCTGGGGAGCTGAGCGCGGTGCGAGTCGTCGTCCTGCGCGCGCTCAAGCTCGGCGACTTCCTCACCGGCGTGCCGGCCTACCGCGCGCTGCGCCGGGCCTATCCGGCCGCCGAGATCGTGCTGGCCGCCCCGCGCGCGCTCGCGCCGCTCGTCGAGCTGGCCGGCGCGCTCGACCACATCGTCGACACCGCCGCGCTGGCCCCGCTCGCGCCCGAGCTGCACGGTGCCGAGCTGGCGGTCAACCTGCACGGCCGCGGCCCGCAGACGCACCGGCTGCTGCTGGCGGCGCGCCCGGCCCGGCTGATCGCCTTCCGCAACGAGACGGTGCCCGAGAGCGCCGGGGGCGCGCCGTTCGACCCGGCCGAGCACGAGGTCGCGCGCTGGTGCCGGCTGCTCGCCGCGGCCGGCATCCCGGCCGACCCGCGCGAGCTGGACCTGGCCGTCCCGCCGGTACTGGTGCCGCGGCGCGTGCGCGGAGCCACCCTGATCCACCCCGGCGCCGCGAGCGAAGCGCGCCGCTGGCCGGTCGAGCGCTGGGTCGAGGTCGCCCGGGCCGAGCAGCGGCTGGGGCGCACCGTCGTCGTGACCGGCGGGCCCGAGGAGGTCGAGCGGGCGCGGGCGGTCGCCGCCGGGGCGGGCGTGCCTTCGACCCACGTGTTCGCCGGGCGGACCTCGCTGCGCGAGCTGGCCGCGCTGGTCGCCGCGGCCGGCCGAGTGGTCTGCGGCGACACCGGGGTCGCCCACCTCGCCACCGCCTACCGCCGCCCGTCGGTGGTGCTGTTCGGCCCGATCCCGCCCTCGTCGTGGGGTCCGCCCGCCCGGCCCTACCACCGGGTGCTCTGGAACGGCACCGTCGGCGACCCGCACGCCGACCGGGTCGACCCGGGCCTGCTGGCGATCCCGGCCGAGCGGGTCATCGCAGCGCTCGACGGGCTGGGAGCCTGAACGCAAGCGATAAGTTTGGGCAAGGATCGGTTCGCTCGGACGCTCGGCAGAGCCGGCGCCGGGTACGAGGGCCACATGCCGGCCGAAGCGATTCCATCCTCAGCCGATCCGCGCCAGGACGAGCCCGACGCGGTCTCGCTGCTCGAGATCGCCCGCGCGCGAAAGGGCCCGTACTTCTACATCATCGACGCGCGGCTGCGGGTGCTCTTCGAGCACGTCGAGCCGGCGTTCGCCGCGCGCGAGCAGCGCTTGCCGGCCGACGTGGCGGCCACGGCGAGCCGGCTGCTCGACGCCTCGGCGTATGGTGCCGGCAGCGCCGTCGCCCTCCTGGAGCGCGACCTGGTGCTGCGGCTGATGCGCCTGGGGGCCGAGGGCGAGCCGCACTACGCGCTGTTCCTCGAGCCCTACCAGGTCCGCGACCTGCTCTCCACCGCGGCCAAGCGCTACGGCTTCACCGCCCGCGAGAACGACGTGATGGGCCTGGTCCTGCGCGGCATGTCGACCAGCCAGATCGCCGCGCGCCTCCACATCTCGGAGACGACCGTGCAGCAGCACGTCAAGAACGTCGGCGCGAAGATCGGCGTCCCGACCCGCAAGGCGATCGTCGGCGCGATCCTCGGCAGCCGCTGAACGCGCCGCGCCGGCGATCCATGCAGAATCGTTACGAAAAACGGCTAAAGTTTCCATAGGAGTACCTGAGAAGTCGGCCAATCCGAGCCGAACTCTAATCCAATTTTTCGCTTGGAGGCCGGTCGATGGTTCGACACTTACTCCGGCTGTCGGCGGTCGCGTTCATCGCACCGCTGGTCAGCGCATGCGGTGGAGGCGGCGCACACGCCGTTCCCACCCTCCCGGCTAACGGAACGCCGGCGCAACCGCTCAGCGCGCCCCAGGGCGCCCTGCGCGGCGTCCAGGTGGCCGTCCACCTGCCGCTGCGCAACGTCAAGGAGCTCGACGCGCTGATCGCGGCCTCGAGCGACCAGAAGTCGCCGCAGTTCGGCCACTTCCTCACCCCGCAGCAGTTCGCCGAGCGCTACGGGCCGGCGAAGGCCGACGTCGCGGCGGCCGAATCGGCCCTGCGCGGCATGGGCTTCCAGACCCAGTCGACCGCGCAGAACGTCTTCGCCGCCGCCCCCCAAGCGACGGTCGAGCGCGCCTTCGGCGTGAAGATCCAGCCGGCCGACGGGAAGCGCTCGACGACGAGCATCGACCGCGCGCCGCGGGTTCCCGCCGCGCTGGCCAAAGTTGGCGCGACGGTCGCGATCAAGAGCTTCGTCTACCAGCCGCACTCGCTGCTGGCGGGCCCGGCCGGCAACCCGACGCAGTACCCGGACAACCGCTACGGTCCCGACGGCCCGTACTGGTTCACCGATCTCAAGGAAGCCTACGGCTACCCGTCGTTCAAGTCGCTCAACGGCAGCGGCCGCACGATCGGCATCGTGATGGCGACCGACGTGCAGGACTCCGACATCACCTCGTACTTCCACCACGAGGCGTTCGACAGCTTCGCCCCGATTCCGACGATCGAGCACGACAAGGTCAACGGCGGCGCGCCGTTCGGCGGCGTCGGCAACGGCGCTTCGGTCGAGGCCACCCTCGACGCGCAGCAGTCGCAGGGCAGCGCGCCGGGCGCGCACGTGATCCTGTACAGCCTGCCGGATCTCAGCCAGGACAACATCCTGGCCGGCTACGACCAGGTCATCAACGAGAACCGGGCCGACATCGTGACCTCGTCGTTCGGCCTGTGCGAGCTGTACTACACCGCGGCCTACAACGGCGGCCAGGACTTCACGTTCTACATGGACGCCTTCCACGACGCGTTCCGGCAAGGCAACGCGCAGGGCATCACGTTCCTCGCCTCCTCCGGCGACCACGGCTCCTACGAGTGCGCGGACGTCGCCAACACCATGAAGATCCAGCAGGGCGTGTCCAACCCGGCCAACGACCCGAACGTCACCGCGGTCGGCGGTACCAACCTGGTGACCACCGCGATCCCGCTGCCGTCGGCCAGCCCGGCGCCCAACCCGCCCGACGCGTACACCTCGAGGTACGTCCGCGAGAACGCGTACGACGACCAGTTCAACCCGGCCTACAGCGGCTACCCGAACGACATCTGGGGCTCGGGCGGCGGCGTCAGCGTCTACTTCTCCAAGCCCGTCTACCAGTATTTCGTCAACACGCGCAACGCCAAGCAGCGCACCACTCCCGACATCGCCATGCACATGGGCGGCTGCCCGTTCGGCGCGATCACGCCCTGCGGTCCCGACCGCAGCGCCGACATCGTGCGCATCAACAACCTCAACTACGGCGTGATCGGCACCAGCGCGTCGTCGCCGGAGTTCGCCGGCCTGCTGGCGGTCACCGAGCAGAGCTTGGGCGGCGTGCGGCTGGGCAACGCCAACGTCTTCATCTACGGCGAGGCGGCCCTGCTGGGCACCCACGTGTTCCGCCACCCGCCCGGGAACAACGGGTACCCGACCCATCCGGACTACGACTACGTGGTCGGCAACGGCACGCCGAAGGCGTCGGACTTCTTGCTCCGGCCCTACCTCCCGCAAACCGGCGACCCGATGACGCCGTCGAACCCCTGACCGGCTCGCCGCGAGGCGCAGCGAAAGGGCCGCGGAGCGATCCGCGGCCCTTTTCCATTTCGCGGCGAACGCGGCTACTGCTACTTGCCGGGTTCTTCGGGGGCGTCGGCCGGCACGCCGGCGGCGGGCGGTTGCGCATCGGCCGGGAGCTGGACGGTCGGCTCGTCGGGGAGGACCTGGTTGACCTCGCTGAGCCACTGCCGCTCTTCGGGCGTGCGCGCCCGGTCCGCGACCCGCACCTCGACCGGGCCGGTCGCGAACGCCCGCCCGAGCCGGGCGTTGAGCTGGCTCCAGACGTGCAGCACGCGCACGACGTAGTTCTGCGTCTCCGCGTAGGGCGGGATGCCGTGGTAGCGCTCGACCGCTTTGGGCCCGGCGTTGTAACCGGCGATCGCCAGCTTCATCGCGTTGGGCTTGCCGGCGAAGTGGCCCAGCAGCGTGGCCAGGTAGCGCGAGGTGCCGCGCAGGTTGTCCGCCGGGTTCCAGGCGTTGACGCCCAGGCGAGCGGCGGTGCCGGGCATCAGCTGGCCCAGGCCCCGCGCGCCGACCCGCGAGACGGCATTGGACCGCCAGGCCGACTCGACGGTCACGATCGACATGATGAAGCGCGGGTCGAGGTGGGTCCGCCAGGCATCGGCCATCACCGAGCGCGCGTAGGCGCGCGCCTTCGCCAGCGGCAGCTTCGGGTTGATCGTGCGCAGGGCGGTGGCGTAGGTCGACTCGGCGGCCGGCGCCGGCACCGCTTGCGCGGCTGCCGGAGCAGCCGACGCAAGCGGAGCAACGGTGAAGAGGGCCGCTGCGAGAAGCAGCGATCGGGAGCGAGGCATCGCGGTCCGGTTCGCAGACGTTCGGGTACACCCTTTCCGGCCGGCCGTCCCGGCCGCAAACCTGACGCCGCCTTGACCGAGGTCCATCTCGCTGGGCTTCATCTTTCGGGTTTCGGCAGGAAGCGGCTCGCCTGGAGCCGGCAGGGTAAAGCTCCGGTAAGCCGCCTAGGCCCGGTGGACGTCGTCGATCCAGCGGACGGTCTGGGGCGCCTCGGCGACCGGGATGTCGAGGTTGACGACGACCGGCTCCTGGCCGCTGCGGACCAGGACGCACTCCAGCGGCTCGCCGGCCGAGGCGTTGAGCTCCTGGTGCGGCACGTAGGGCGGGACGAAGATGAAGTCGCCCGGACCGGCCTCGGCGGTGTACTCCAGCCGCTCGCCCCAGCGCATGCGGGCCCGGCCGCGCACCACGTAGATGATGCTCTCGAGCTCGCCGTGGTGGTGGGCGCCGGTCTTGGCGTCCGGCTCGATGGTGACCGTCCCGGCCCAGAGCTTCTCCGCGCCGGCCCGCGCCGCCGTGATCGCCGCGGCACGCCGCATCCCGGGCGTCTGGGCCGTGTTGGGGTCGAGCCGGTCGCCGCCGACCACCCGGACCCCGTCGAACTTCCAGCGCTCGTCCATGCGGCCCAGGTTGGACGCGGCGGCGCCGCACACCGCTCGCAGCGTCCGCCGAGCCGACGGCGAAGCGGTGCCGCATGGAGATCGATTGCGGCAGCTTCGTGCTGCGGCCGTGGCACGAGTGGGACCAGATCTCGCTCGTCGCGCACGCGAACGACCGCGAGATCGCTCGCCAGATGCGCGACCGCTTTCCGCACCCCTACACGCTCGACGACGCGCGCGCTTGGATCGCCTGCAACGCGGGGCGCACGCCGCCGACGCACTTCGCGATCGTCGTCGACGGCGCGGCGGCCGGCAGCATCGGCCTAGAGCCGGGCAGCGACATCGCGCGGCTCACCGCGGAGATCGGCTACTGGCTCGGCCGGGCGGCCTGGGGCCGCGGCATCACGACCCGGGCGGTGCGCGAGCTGACCGCCTACGCGTTCGAGCGCCTGGGGCTCGAGCGCGTCTTCGCGCTGCCGTTCGCGTCGAACCTCGCCTCGATCCGCGTGCTCGAGAACGCCGGGTACCGGCGCGAGGGCGTGATGCGCGCGAGCGCGATCAAGGACGGCCGGATCGTCGACCAGGTCCTGCTGGCCCGCGTGCGCGCGGATCAGGACTGACCGGCCGGGTTCGACGCGCCGGCACAAACACAAGGGCCCGCCGTTTGCACGGGGGCCCTGCGCGTCGCGTAGCAGGTTTCCCTACTACCGGGTGTGGGCGACGATCGATTGCGGCTGCGCCGCTGCCCACACGTTCGGTGGCCGTTTTGTAGACGGCCGCGATGGATACATCATGCCCCATCGCGAGCGCAATGACACTACGGCGGGGTAAAGACTGTGTATAGCCATCGCTCGCCGGCCGTGAGCAGCAGAGCATCTTGCGTGCTTCCAAGCACGCAACGGGGTTTCACCCGCCCGAGGCCGAAGCGAAGAAGCCCGCCGACCTGACGGTGACGGGCTCCCGGTCGTGGTGGAGGTGAGGAGACTCGAACTCCTGACCCCTTACATGCGAAGCAAGTGCTCTACCAGCTGAGCTACACCCCCACGGGCCGTCGGCGATTCTAGCAGGCTTCGACGCCCGCTGTCAAAGGGACCCGTCTGCATTCCGGCGAGAGAGACGGCGATGCCCTCTCCGCGCTCGGCGGCCTTGGCGCTCGCGCTGCTGCTCGCCGCGTGTTCGCACGGCTCGGACCGGTCTCCCGGCCCGCTCCGGATCGTCGCGACCACCTCGACCCTCGCCTCGATCGCGCAGGGCACGGCAGGACCAAATGCCGGCGTGCGCTCGCTCGTCCCCGTGGGCACCTCGCCCGAGGACTACCAGCCGGCACCGGCCGACATCGAGGCGCTCCACGACGCGGACGTCCTGGTCGAGAACGGCGCGGGCCTCGAAGGCTGGCTCGAGGGCACCCTCCGCAACGCCGCCAACCCGCGCCTGCGGGTGGTGGTCTGCGCCGACGGCTTGGCCGTGCGCGACGGCAACCCGCACCTCTGGATGGACCCCGAGAACGCGCGCCGCTACGCCGCCGAGATCCGCGACGCGCTGGTCGCCGCCGACGCTCCCCACGCCGGCGCCTACCGCGCCGCGGCCAAGGCCTACGACGCGCAGCTCGCCGCGCTTACCGCCCGCACCCGGGCCAAGCTGGCCGCGATCCCGGCCGCCCGCCGGGTCATGATCGTCTTCCACAACGCCTTCGACTACTACGCGCGGCGCTTCGGGCTGCGCATCGTCGGCGCCATCGAGCCGATCGCCGGCGCCGAGCCCAACCCCTCCCACGTCGCCGACCTGGTCCGGCTCGCGCGCGCCAACCGCGTGCCGGCCGTCTTCGCCGAGCACGAGTACAGCGACAAGCTCGCCCGCACGCTGGCGGCGAGCGCCGGCGGGCTCACCGTCGCCTTCCTCTACGACGACTCGCTGGGCACCGGGCCCGGCGTGTCCACCTACATCGGGCTGATCGACACCGACACCGACACGATCGTTTCCGCATTGCGGTAAGATCGGCTGCGCCGAGTCCGAGCCCGCCACGGACCTACTTGACGACGATGATGTCCGGCGGCCGGTTCGCGAATGCTGCTGGAACGCGGCTTCCGGGATGGACGACGGCCTCGCCACCGCTCGCATCGACGTAGATTTTGGTGCCGATCGGCAAGTGGCGGTGATCCTGGTGCTCGTACACAGGATGCAGGTGCGCCGAGACGCCGAGCGACGCCACCACGATAATCGTCGCTACGTGGTTTTGGCCGCTGGGCCTCCATGAGCTGAATGGGCTAATATACATTCGATTCGATGAAATCCACTCGGAGGGCTGTCGAAGGGACGGGGCGGTATTCCGGCGAGAGAGACGGCGATGCCCTCTCTTCGCTCGCTCTCGTGATCCTCGCGCGGCCGGCGTGAACGCCGTCGAGGTCCACGACCTGGTCGTCCGCTACGAGCGGGTCACCGCGCTGGACGGCGTCTCGTTCGACCTGCCGCGCGGGACGGCGCTGGGGATCGTCGGGCCCAACGGTTCCGGCAAGTCGACGCTGCTCAAGACGGTCGCCGGGCTGGTCGCGCCGGCCTCCGGCACGGTGCGCGTGCAGGGGCGGCCCCCGGCCCGCTTGGCGCCCGGCACGATCGGCTACGTGCCGCAGATCGAGGACGTCGACTGGAGCTTTCCGGTCAGCGTGCGCGACGTGGTCGCGATGGGGCGCTACCCGCGGCTGGGGCCGTTCCGGCGCTTCTCGGCCCACGACCGGCGCGCGGTCGAGCGGGCGATCGAGGCGCTCGACCTCGGCCCGCTGGCCGGGCGGCACATCAGCGAGCTCTCGGGCGGCCAGCAGCAGCGCGCGTTCGTCGCCCGGGCGATCGCCCAGGAGCCGCTGCTGCTGCTGCTCGACGAGCCCACCACCGGGGTCGACGCGGCCACCGAGGAGTCGCTGCTGCGGCTGGTGCGGGGGCTGGTCGCCGACGGGCTGCCGGTGCTGATGACCACCCACGACCTCGACCGCGCGGCGGACTGGTTCGACCGGCTGATCGTCGTCGACCGCCGGATCCTGGCCGACGGCACGCCCGAGGCGGTGCTCGAGTCGGGCACGTACGCCGCCATCCGCGAGCACACCCACACCCACGGACACAAGCGATGAGCGCGCCCGAGCGCGAATCGCACTAGCCGTGTATCTGCTCGACCCGTTCCAGTACGACTTCATGCAGCGGGCCTTCGTCGCCGCGCTGGTGGTGGGCGGGCTGTGCTCGACGATGGGGACCTACGTCGTGCTGCGCAAGCTCGCGTTCATCGGTGACGGGCTGGCGCACGCGTCGTTCGCGGGGATCGCGATCGCGTACCTGCGCGGCGCGAACTACCTGGCCGGCGCGACGGTCGCCGCGGTGGTCACGGCGCTGGGCATCGGGATCGTGCACCGCCGCGCGCGCGTCTCGCTCGACACCGCGATCGGCGTGCTGTTCACCGGCGCGTTCGCGCTGGGCGTGTTCCTGATGTCGCGCTCGTCGCACGCGACCGTCGACCTGCAGAGCTATCTGTTCGGCACGATCCTGGGCGTCGGGCCGGCGGACCTCGCGGTCGTGGTCGGCTTGGGGCTGGTCGTCGCGGTCGTCGTGGGCGCGCTCTGGCGGCCGCTGCTCTACACCTCGTTCGACCCGGTCGTCGCCGAGGCGGCCGGCGTGCGGGCGCGCTTCGTCGAGGACGCGCTGCTGGTCGTGGTCGCGCTGACGATCATCGTCTCGCTGCCGCTGGTCGGCATCGTGCTGGTCGCCGCGCTGGTCGTCACGCCGGCCGCCGCCGCCGCGCAGCTCACCCGGCGCTTCGTGCCGATGATGCTGCTCTCGGGCGCCTTCGGCGTGTTCTCGTCGGTCGGCGGGCTCTACGCCTCGTACTGGCTCAAGTCGGCCAGCGGCGCGACGATCGTGCTGCTCGCGACGCTGGTGTTCTTCCTGGCGCTGGCCGCCGGCCGCCTCAGCGCAAGGCGTCGACCGCGGCGCGCTCCTTGAGCGAGCCGATGCCGGTCACCGCGTTGAAGCCCTGGGTGACGGTGCAGCCGTCGGGCTGCTGGTCGGGACAGCCCTTCACGAACGGCGGCGGCGACGGCAGGATGCCCCGGTAGTCCTTGGGCAGCGGGTCGCGGCGCGGGCGCAGCGTGTTGTCCTTCCAGCCGCGGTCGTTCTCGCGGGTGACCGGGCGGAACGCCTGCGGCGCGCTGCGGGCCAGCACGTAGAGGTCGCCGGTCGAGAGCAGCCGCCGCGGCGCGGGCACCAGGCTGTTGATCGCGGCCAGCTCGCCGCCGACGATGGCGGCGCTCTCGCTGGTGCCGCCGACGCCGCCCAGGCCGTAGCCGTGCCAGTAGACCCGCAGGTGGCCGGCGGCGTCGGCGGCGAGGTCGGGCACGATCCGGTTCTTGACGTTCTCGGGCCGGAAGAGGAAGTCGCCCGGCGCATTCTGCCAGGCCGGCCGCGGCTCGTTGGAGATGCCGCCGCCGCCGGCGTGCTCGAGGTCGTTCCAGGGCGCCTCGTCGACCAGGTTGTCGCGGTCGCCGAGCTGCGTGCCGCCGCTGCAGATCACGTAGGGCGAGACGCAGGGCCAGGCCAGCCGCGGCCGCTCGATCCCCTTCTCGCGGTAGCCGTACGCCCCGTCGTCGCCGGAGGGCGCCACCAGCGGGATGCCGCGCACCAGCGCCTCGAGCTGCGGGACCGGGGTCTGGCCCCAGCGGGCGGCGATCGTCGTGTCGACCGGGCCGACCGCGAACGGGAAGACCAGCACGGTCGGGTCGAGGTCGAGCGCCCGGGCCAGCGCGAGCGTGCCGTCGTTGCCGGCCGAGCAGACGTCGTCGTAGTCGACCACGACGTCGGCCCGCGGCGCCATCGTCACCGCCGAGTCGACGTCCAGCGCCGCCTCCTGGCCGCGGTCGTCGCGGCCGCAGTCGGACGAGGCCGACTTGAAGACGAAGCTCCGCTCGGTCACCCGCTGGATCTGGGCCTCGGGCGGCGCGCCCGGAGCGGCCAGGAACTTCGCCACGTCGGTCAGCTCGAAGCGGTCCGAGGCGTCCTCGACCAGCACCACCCGCTGGTTGCCGCCCCCGTCGGCGACCGCGTCGGTCATCGAGCGGAAGCGGGTCGGCTCGTACCAGTCGCCCCGGAAGTAGGTGAACGCCGGCCGGGTGTCGGCCAGCCGCGGGGTGTCGGCGACGACCGCGCCGCGCACGTCGCGCACGCCGGCGACCGGCAGGCTCAGCGGGCCGGCCGGCGCGAGCACCGTGCGGGTGCCGTCGGTGTACTTGACCCAGCGGGCGCCGAACAGCCGCTCGGCCTGCTCGACCCGCAGGATCGCCCCGGCCACCAGGCCGTCCCCGGCGACCTCGACGTCGCTCCCGCCGGCGGCGCGCAGCGCTTGGCCCAGCGCCCGGGCGTCCGGCGGGCGCCCGAAGCGGGCGACGAACTGGTCGCGGCTCAGCACTTGACGGTGGATGGGGTTCGCCGGGTCGCTCATCTGGGCCGCCAGGCCGTCGAGGTCGCCCCGGGGCTGCAGCTCGATCGCGATCCGCAGCAGCGCCCGGCCGTCGGCCGGCCCGCCGGCCCGCAGCCCGGCGAACGCGCCGGTCGGCACGCCCACCCGCGAGGCCGCCGCCCGGGCAGTCTGGGACGCCGCCGAGAGGGACAGCGCGAGCGCCGCGCAACCGAGTATCCAGCGAAAGCGTTTGTTGGTCAACCGCGTCCTTTCCGAGGGGATCCGTCCGTGCAACGCAGCGCGTTCCTCAGCAGTCTCATCGCGACCGTCGGCGTCACCCAGCTCGCGCACGCCCTGCCGGCCGATGCCGCCGTCGACGAGGCAGCGATCGGCCGCGAGGTCTTCGCCCAGCTCCGCGAGGACGGCGAGCTCCTCTTCGACTCCGCCTACTACGAGCATCTTAACGAGATCGGCTCGGTGATCGCTGAGACGGTCCGCTCGCGCTATCCCTACCCGATCCGCTACTACATCGTGCGCGGCGACTCGGCCAACGCGTTCTCCGTCCCGGGCGGCAACATCTACGTCAACGAGCCGCTCCTGCGCTTGGCCAAGAACAAGGACGAGCTGGCCGGCGTGCTGGGCCACGAGACGGGCCACATGGTGCTCCACCACGTCGCCAAGCAGATCGCGCGCGAGAACAAGATGGGCACGCTGGCGAGCATCGGCTCGATCCTGGGCCAGATCCTGCTCGGCCCGATCGCCAGCATCGGCAGCGACTACGCGCTGCAGAACATCTACGCCGGCACCGACGCCAACCTCTCGCGCCACATCGAGGCCCAGGCCGACGAGGAAGGCGCGCGCATCGTCGCCGCCACCAACACCTACAACCCGTACGGCATGATCTGGTTCTTCCAGACGATGACCGAGAAGTACGGCCCGACCCAGAGCAACTGGCTGATCGACCACCCGGTCGACGCCAACCGCATCGCCGACCTGCAGCGCCTGTTCCGCGAGAACCCGCAGGTCTTCGGCAAGTACACCGACACCAAGCAGAAGGACGTCGCCTACTGGTGAGAGCGAGCCGCCCGCGCCCAGGCTAATCCTCTTTGACCACTGCTCCGGGCGGGAAGGGTGACCGTCCCGAGAAGTGGTCGACCAGGTAGTAGCCGAACGGGCGAATCTCCCCGGGCCCGAGCGGCTTGATGCCCTGCTCCTCGGCCATCTGTTTCCCGAGCCGCTTCAACGCTTCGGACGGCCCGGCTCTGCACCGGCACCGAAACCTCCTCGCTGGTCTCATGTCGGCTAGGATACCACGTTCGCTCGAACGCGTGCCATCGTCAACATGCCTGCACCGGCCAGGAGCAGGAGGATGGCGAGCACGGCCCCGATTTTCTTTGCCCGGCGAACGGCCAGGTTGGCTTCGCCGGACCGGCTGAGCTGCCTGACGGCGCCATCGTGCCGTTGCGGGTCCTCGGTGAAGTCGGGGATGAAGTACTTCGGCCGAATCCCGTCCTGGGTGCGGAACAGCGGAAGAGGCATCGTGTAGGCGATCAGGCACGAGAGCGCCGAGGTCCCGAGCAGCGCGAGCACGACGCGCTCGCTTTGCGGCGCGAGCTCGCGGATCTTGTCGATCGTGAAGACGCCGAGCGCCACTATTCCGGCCAAGATGGCCATCAGGGCGTTGTCGGTTGCGTCGATGTTCGCGATGAGGACCTCGTTGAACCGTGCGGTCACATCGTAAGCGAAGTCGTCGCCGAGGTCTGTGTCGTCGTGCTCGTCCAGATCCGGCGTAGCCGTTGCGAGGTGCTCGTGAGCTGAGCCGAGTCCTCTGGTGACGGCGGCAGCCACGAAGAGGGTGAGGACAATGCGCCAGAGTCCTTTCACGGCAGAAACCTCGGTTCGAGGACAAGCGTGTCGCGGTAGCTGATCACAGACCGAGCATAGCGGCGATTTATTTACGAGGTCGTTGACGAAATGTCGCCGTACGAAGTTGGTCGCGTATCAGCCGAGCCGGGGACCACAACCGCGGCACCGTCGACCGCGTCGCCGCGGATCGCGGCCAGCCCGTCGGCGGCGCGCTCGAGCGCGAACGGGGTCGCGCGCGGGCGCAGGCCGATCCGCGCGGCGAGGGCCAGGAAATCGGTCGCGTCGGCGCGCGTCATGTTGGCGACCGAGCGGATCTGGCGCTCGCCCCACAGCAGCGAGTCGTAGTCGAATTGCGGGATGCGGTCGAGGTGGATCGCGTTGATCGCGACCACGCCGCCCTTGCGCAGTGCGCCGAGCGCCGCCACGACCACGTCGCCGGACGGGGCGAAGGTGACCGCGCGGTCGAGCGCCGCCGGCGGGCGTTCCGTCGCCTCGCCGACCCACGCCGCGCCCAGCGAGCGCGCGAAGGCGCGGTGCGACTCGCCGCGGGTCGCGACGTAGACCTCGCAGTCCCAGGCCTGCAGCACCGGCACCATCAGGTGGGCCGAGGCGCCGAAGCCGTACAGGCCGACCCGCTCGCCGCGCTCGATGCCCGCGACGCGCAGCGCGCGAAAGCCGATGATGCCCGCGCACAAGAGCGGCGCGGCGTGGACGTCGTCGAGCGCGGGATCGAGCGGGTAGGTGAAGTCGGCCCGTGCCGACACGTACTCGGCGTAGCCGCCGTCGACGTCGTAGCCGGTGAAGCGCAGCGCGTCGCACAGGTTCTCGCCGCCGCCCCGGCAGTAGCCGCAGGTGCCGTCGGTCGCGGCGATCCACGACACGCCGACCCGGCTCCCGAGCGGGCGCTCCGGCGTCGCGCCGGCGACGACCTCGCCGACGATCTGGTGGCCCGGGATCAGCGGGTCGCGGTGCGGCGGCAGCTCGCCGTCGACGATGTGCAGGTCGGTGCGGCAGACGCCGCAGGCGCGCACCCGCAGCAGCAATTCGCCCGGCTCCGGCTGCGGCAGCGGCCGCTCGACCGGGCGCACCGTCTTGGCGGTGCGGTCCACCACGGCGGCACGCATCGTCGCGGGCAAGCCGCTCACGGCGTGCGCAGCACCCGGTACTTCTCGCCGTCGCGGTCGAGGAAGCCCGCGCCGGCCAGCGCGTCGAGGGCCTCGACGGTCGCGGCGCGCTCGTTCTTGTTGGGCATGCCGGCCCAGCTCAGCGCGACCTCGCCCGGGTCGAGCAGCGCGCCCTCGCGCAGCTGGCGGCGCAGGAAGTCGGCGTTCAGCTTGACCCGCTCCATCCGCTTGCGCACCGGCTCGATCGCCTCGTCGAACGTCGGCTCGCGCGCGGCGGTGGACTCGTCCGCGGTGACCAGCCCCGCTTCGCCTTCGTCGCTCGACGCGTACGCCTCGAGATCGTTCGGCGGCGGCGTGTCGATCGCGGGCCGTTGCGCCGGCGGCAGCACGGCGTCGTGCGTGCCGACCAGGGCCGGATTGCGCGCGAGGATCAGGTCGGTGATGCGCGGGAAGCACGCGGCGAGCGCGACGAGAGCGGTCTGCCACGGCACCGCGTTGAGCTCGCGCGGCCGGCCGGCGACGGCGATGAGGATCTTGCGCGCGACCGTCTCCGGCGTGGCGAGGATCGCGGCGGGCGCGCCCGGCATGCCGGCCCGGGTCATGAAGGCGGTGTCGACGGCGCCGGGATCGACGTAGGTCACCGCGATCCCGTCGGGCGCGAGCTCGCGGCGCAGGATCGCCGTCGCCGAGCGGAGCGCGGCCTTCGAGGGGGCGTAGGCGCCCAGGCCGCCGACCGGCACGCGCGCGACGCCGCTGCCCAGCATGAAGACGTGGCCGCGGCTCGCGCGCAGCGCCGGCAGCGCCTCGCGCACCAGCGCGATCGGCCCGATCGCGTGGGTGCCGAACTGCGCCCGCAGCGCGTCGTCGCTCTGCGCCGCCAGCGGGCCGACCGCGACCTGGCCGGCGTTGTTGACCAGCACGTCGATGCGGCCGAAGCTGGCGTGCGCGAGCTCGACGATGCGCCGCGCGTTGGCGGGGTCGCTCACGTCGACGGCGGCGGTGACGATGCGGGCGTTCTCGCCGCGGACACGGAGCTCGAGCGCGGCGAGCGCCTCGCGGTCGCGCCCGATCGCGACGACGTCGTAGCCGGCGCGCGCGGCGCGCAGCGCGAGCGCGCGGCCGATCCCCGACGACGCGCCGGTGACGACCATGACGCTCACTGGTTCAGCTCGGAGCGCGTCCCCTCGACCGCGCGCTTCGCGGCGCTCGTGAGGAAGGCCGCGTCGCTGCTGACGCCCACGAAGCGGTAGCCCATGCCGACGACCTGCTTGGCCATCGCCGCGTCGCGGGCCAGGAAGCCGGCCACCTTGCCGGCCGCGCGGGTGACCGCGGCGACCCGGGCGACCGCGTCCATGTACGCCGCGTCGGCGTTCCACACGTCGGGCCAGCGCTTGCCGCCCGACGCCGCCAGGTCGTTGGGGCCCAGGAACACGCCGTCGATGCCGTCGACCGCAACGATTTCGGCGACGTTCGCCACCGCGGTCTCGGTCTCGATCTGGACCAGCACCAGCACCTCGGCGTTCGCGCGCTCGAAGTAGGTCATCGCGTCCATCCCGAACGCGAGCTGCGGCCGCACCCCGCCCCGGCTGCGCTCGCCCAGCGGCGGGTAGCGCGCGTCGCGCACGACCCGGCGCGCGTCCTCGGCGCCGTTGACCACCGGCACGATGATGCCGGCGCAGCCCAGGTCGAGCGTGCGCTGGATCTGCGAGCTCTCGTTCCAGGCCGGCCGCACGAACGGCACGACCGGGGTGGTGCGGATCGCGGTGACCATCGCCGTGGCGGCCTCGAGCGAGACCGGGCCGTGCTCCATGTCGACCAGCAGCCAGTCCCAGCCGGCGTGCGCCATCACCTCGGCGACGAACGGGTCGGAGAACATCAGCCAGGCGCCCAGCACCGGCTCGCCGGCGAGCATCCGCTGCCGCAGCGAAGCCTCAGCCACGGCGGCGAGGCGGGTCGGCGAAAGGCGAGCAGTCGTTCATCGTGGGCTCGCGGTTCGACGGCGGCCCGCCGATCCCGCGCGCGCGGCCCCGGCGCATTCCGAGCAAACCGTGGGATGATCGCGGCATGTCCGCCACTTCAGGTACCGCCCTCGCCGCGGCGCTCGTCGCGGTCGCCCTGGCCGGCGCGCCGGCGTCGGCCGCGGCCCCCGCGCCGAAGGTGATCCCGCCGCGGGTGTCCGCCTCGGTGATCCCGGCTCGCGTCGGGAGCTCGCTCGCCTACCGCTTCGACTTCGAGCAGACCGGGCCGCGCGGCACGGCCACGACCCACGCCGCGGTGGCGCTGACGCGGGTGGCGAGCGACCGGGTCGTGGTCACCCTGATTCCGGAGGCGGGCGAACCGACGGCCCTCACCGGCCGGGTCGCCACCGACGGCACGCTGCACCTCGACGCACCCGGCGCGGAGCGCGCGCCCGCCGGCGACGCGGACCTGCCCCAGGACACCCCGCTGGGCGGCTTGCCGGGCAACGGCAGCTCGGCCGGCACGGCGGGCGGCAGCCGCTACGGCGAGGCCGCGGGCGGGGCCGGCGGCCGGCGCGCCGCGCAGGCGCCGGAGCTCTCGGCGCTCGCCGCGCTGCTGGCGTTCCGCGCGACCGGCGGCACCGCCGTGCCGACCTGGAACTTCTCCGCGCCGGTCGGCCCGGCGGTGAGCGGGGCGGTGCCGCTGCTGCCGCTGACCGCCCGGGCCACGACCGCCGGGAACGGCAGCCTGGAGACGATCACGGCCGACGGGCACGGCGACGTGCAGCTCGCGGCAGCCGGGCCGGCGGCATCGCCGGCGCCGTACGGCAGCCGCGGGTCCGGCGGCACGCGCCGCCGCGGCGGCGGCTTCCCCGGCGGCGGGGGCGGCGGTTTCCCGGGCGGCGGCGGTCAGGGGCGGTACCCGTCGCGCGAGGGCGGGCAGGCGCCGGCCGGGAGCGGCACGGCCGGCGGGCAGACGGTGCCGGCCACCGTCGCGCTGCGGGTCGAGGCGACGTTCCGCGACGGCCGCTTGCAGGGCGCGCGCGGCAGCCAGAGCGCGACCCTCCACGCCGGCGGGAGCGACGCGACCACCACCTCGCGCTGGACGCTGACCGCCTACTGAGCCGCCGCCCGCTCGCTGTCGAGGTGCTGCATCTGCGCCTCGCCGTAGCGCCCGCCGGCGGCGCCTTCGGCGGGGACCGCCGCCTCGAGCTGGGCGAGGTCGGCCTCGGTGAAGCGCACGCCGAGCGCCCCGAGCGCTTCCCGCAGCCGCTCGCGGGTGCGGGCGCCGACCAGCGGGACGACGTCCGCTCCGCGCGCGAGCACCCAGCCGATCGCGAGCTGGGCGACGCTGACGCCTTTGCGGTCGGCGATCTGCCGCAGGCGGTCGACCAGGGCGAGGTTGCGGTCGAGGTTCTCGCCGCTGAACCGCGGCAGGTGGGCGCGCATGTCCCGTTCGGCCGGGGCCTGCTGCTTGCTCCAGTGCCCGCTGATGAGCCCGCGCGAGAGCACGCCGTAGGCGGTGATGCCGATGCCCAGCTCGCGGCAGGTGGGCAGGATGTCGCGCTCGATCCCGCGCGTGACCAGGGCGTACTCGATCTGGAGGTCGCAGATCGGGTGAACCGCGGCCGCGCGCCGGATCGTCGCCGAGCCGACCTCGCTCAGCCCGACGTGCCGGACGTAGCCGGCTGCGATCAGCTCGGCGATCGCGCCGACCGTCTCCTCGACCGGCGTCGCCGGGTCGAGGCGCGCCGGCCGGTAGACGTCGACGTAGTCGACCCCGAGCCGGCGCAGCGTGTACGCGAGCGCCGTCTTGACCGCGGCCGGCCGCGCGTCGTAGCCGAGCCAGGCGCCGTCCGGGCCGCGCTGCGCGCCGAACTTGACGCTGAGCACGACCTGCTCGCGCTTGCGCCCGCGCAGCGCCTCGCCGACCAGCATCTCGTTGTGGCCCATCGCGTAGAAGTCGCCGGTATCGAGCAGGGTGATCCCGGCGTCGAGCGCGGCATGGATCGTGGCGATGCCCTCCGAGCGGTCGGCCGGCCCGTAGACGTCGGACATGCCCATGGTCCCCAGGCCCAGCTCCGAGACGAGCGGCCCGGCGGCACCGAGCTTGCGTGATTCCATGCCCTATTGACGCCATGCCGAACGGCGAACGTCAAGGCAAGGTGCCGAGAGGGCAGTCCGGCGAGGGCGGGCTCGGGAACAGACCGAACGCCGAGAGCCGATGAGTGCACCGCCCCGCGTCGGGATCATCATGGGCTCGGCGTCCGACTTGGAGACGATGCGGGCGGCCGCGACGACGCTCCAGGAGCTGGGCGTCCCGTTCGAGCTGCGCGTCGTCTCGGCGCACCGCACGCCCGACCTGATGTTCCGCTACGCCGGCGAGGCGCAGGGGCGGGGCATCGAGGTCATCATCGCCGGGGCGGGCGGCGCGGCGCACCTGCCCGGCATGGTGGCGACCAAGACGAACCTGCCGGTGATCGGCGTCCCGGTCGAGTCGAAGGCGCTCAAGGGGCTCGACTCGCTGCTCTCGATCGCCCAGATGCCGGCCGGCGTCCCGGTCGCGACCATGGCGATCGGCGGCGCGGCCAACGCGGCGCTGTTCGCCGCCCGCATCCTCGCGCTGCACGACGACGGGCTGGCGCGCGAGCTCGCCGAGCGGGTCGCGCGCGTCGCGGCACAGGTGGAGGCGATCGAGCTGTGATCCGCTCGATCGGCATCCTCGGCGGCGGCCAGCTCGGGCGGATGCTCACGCTCGAGGCCAAGCGGATGGGCTACCGGGTCGTCACGCTGGAGCCGCTGCCGAACTCGCCCTGCGGCCAGGTCGCCGACGAGCAGATCGTCGCGGCGTACGACGACCTGCGGGCGATCGGCGAGCTGGGCGCGCGCAGCGACGTGGTGACCTACGAGTTCGAGAACATTCCGCTGGAATCGGTGCTCGCGCTCGAAAACGACCGGCGGATCGTCCATCCGGACTCGAACGCGCTGCGCATCACGCAAGAGCGCATTCTCGAGAAGACCTTCGTGCGCGAGTGCGGCATCCCGACCGCCGACTTCGCCCCGGTGCGCTCGCGCGATGAGCTCGACGCCGCCGAGCAGCGGATCGGCTATCCCGCCGTGGTGAAGACCACGATGGGCGGCTACGACGGCAAGGGCCAGTGGGTGGTGCGGGCGCGCGCCGACGCCGAGCGCGCCTTCGGCGAGGCCAAGGGCCGGGCGCTGATCTGGGAGCGCATGATCGCGTTCGACCGCGAGCTCTCGATCATCGCCGCGCGCAACGCCGACGGCCAGATCGTCGCCTTCCCGACCTCCGAGAACCAGCACGACACCGGCGTGCTGGCCACGACGATCGTCCCCGGCCGGATCGCGCCCGCCGTCGCCGAGCGGGCGCGCCGCTACGCGACGACGATCGCCGAGCGGCTGGCGATCGTCGGGACGTTCTGCGTCGAGTTCTTCCAGGCCGGCGACGCGCTGCTCGTCAACGAGATCGCGCCGCGGGTGCACAACAGCGGCCACTACTCGCTCGACGCTACCCAGATCAGCCAGTACGAGCTGCACGTGCGCGCGATCTGCGGGCTGCCGCTGGTCGAGCCGCGCCAGTTCCGGCCGGCGGTGATGGCCAACATCCTGGGCGCGAACGCCGGCGACACGCTGGGCGGGCTCGACGTGCTGCTGCGCGAGCGCGACCTCAAGCTGCACCTCTACGGCAAGACCCACGCCGCCCTGCGCCGCAAGATGGGCCACTTCACCGTGCTGGCCGAGAGCGTCGAGGAGGCGCTGGCGAAGGCCGAGCGCGGGCGCACCCAGCTGCACTGGGTCGACGACCGGGCGGCGGCGCTGCGATGAGCGACGACGAGCCGGCGAAGCTGCGCAAGGCGGTCCGGCTCGATCTGGTGATCGCGGTCTGCGCCTTGCTGGTCAGCGGCCTGGCGACGGGCGCGAGCTGGTGGCAGAGCCGCGTCGTCGCCCAGCAGCTCCAGGCGCAGGTCTGGCCGTACCTGACGATCACCGGCACGCTGAGCAACGACGAGGTCTCGTACACGCTGAGCAACGACGGGCTGGGGCCGGCCGTGATCCGCAGCGCCGTGCTGACGGTCGACGGCAAGCCGCAGCAGACCATGGTCGACGCCATGCACGCGCTGATCGGCCGGATGGGCCCCCGGGCGCATGCGCTCTCGATGGCCGCGCCCGATGCCGGAACGGTGATCCGGGTCGGCGGCTCGGTGACGATGTTCCACCTGACCAGCCCGGTGCTCGCGCCGATGCTCGCGCGGCAGACCGGCCGGGTCGCGCTGCGCGTCTGCTATTGCTCGATCGTCGGCACGTGCTGGCTCAAGCAGTCGCAGCAGTCCGACCCGCGAGTCGTCGCGAGCTGCCCCGACGTCGGGGCCGACCAGCTCCGCGAACCGTCGGCCGACGTGTCGTCCCGCTCGCTGTGAGGCCGTCGTTGCGCTGATGGCGCTCGCGCTCGGGTTCCTGGCCGGACTGCTGACCACGGCGGCGTTCCTGCCGCAGGCGATCCGCTCGTGGCGCACGCGCTCGACCGCGGACCTCTCGCTGGCGGCGATCCTGGTCTTCGTGGCCGGCATCTCGCTGTGGGTCGCCTACGGCATCGTGCTGCGCTCGCCGCCGCTGATCTTCTGGAACGTCGTGACGCTCGTCATCAATCTCGGCATCCTGGGCGCGAAGCTGCGCCACGGCTGAGCGGCCGAACTGCCCGAGCGAAGGGACGCCGCCCGGGGTGGCCAATCTACGTGGCTCCGACGATGAGGAGGCTTGCGATGCGATCGACCTTGCTGCGAACCTTGGGTGTGCTGCTCGCGGCCGGCGGGCTCGCCGTCGCCGTCGCCGTCCTGCCCGGCGCCGGCCGGGCCGATACGAGCTGGCCGACCGCCGGCTCGTTCGCCAACGCCGGCGCCGACGCGAACGACTGGATCCTGCCGGCGCGCGACTACAGCGGCAACCGCTACCTGGCCAGCTCGCAGATCACCTCGGAGAACGTCGGCACGCTCGCGCGCGCCTGGAAATTCAAGATCCCCGACGACAGCCCGATCGAGACCGCGCCCATCGTCTGGAACGGCGTCGTGTACGTGACCTCGGCGCACAACCACGTCTACGCGCTCGATGCCAAGACCGGCACGAAGAAGTGGGCGTTCGCCTACCACCCGCACGTGATCGCGTTCTCCGCCAACCGGGGCGTCGCGGTGATGAACGGCCGGGTGTACGTCGGCACGCTCGACGGGCACCTGATCGCGCTCGACGCGGCGACCGGCAAGAAAGTCTGGGACGTCGTCGGCGTCCACGACACGTCCAACACGTTCTACACCATGTCGCCGGTGCCGTACAAGAACGTGCTGCTGCTCGGCGCGTCCAACGGCGACTGGGGCGGGATCGGGTACATCACCGCGTTCGACGCGAGCAACGGCAGGCGGGTCTGGGAGTGGAAGACCGTCCCCGGCCCGGGCGAGCCCGGCCACAACACCTGGTCGGGCGACTCGTGGAAGCGCGGCGGCGCCGCGCTCTGGAGCGGCGTCGCGATCGACCCGGCCAGCAACACGCTCTACGCCGACCTCGGCAACCCGCAGCCCGACTTCCTGGGCACGGTCCGCAAGGGCGCGAACCTGTACTCCAACTCGATGGTCGCGCTCGACATCTCGGGCGCCAAGCCGAAGCTCAAGTGGTACCACCAGTTCCTCCCGCACGACACCCACGACTGGGACCCCTCGATGCCGCCCGTGCTCTTCCACGGCAAGGTGGGGGGCGCGGACCGCTCGCTGGTCGCCGCCGGTGACAAGGCCGGCAACTTCTGGGTGCTCGACGCGACCAACGGCAGCCTCGTGCACCACCTCGCCGTGAGCACCCAGAAGGGCCAGAGCACCGAGCCCAACCGGACCGGCAACCTGGCCTGCCCCAACACCAACGGCGGGATCGAGTTCAACGGCGGCAGCTACTCGCCCGACACGAACACCTTCTACGTTCCCAGCGTCGACGAGTGCGGTATCTGGAAGTCGCCGGGCCACGCCACCTACATCGCGGGCCAGTTCTACATCGGCGGGTCCTTCCCCAAGCTGAGCGGACCGGACACCGGCTGGATGAACGCGGTCGACATCGGCAGCGGCAAGTTCGCCTGGCGCAAGCACCTCTCGCTGCCGGCGGTCGGCGGCGCGCTCACCACGAGCACCGGCGTCGTGTTCAGCGGCGAGCTCGACGGCAACTTCGACGCCTTCGATGCCAAGTCGGGCAACCTGCTCTGGCACTACGCCACCGGCTCGACGATCGAGGCGCCGCCGGCCTCGTACGTGGTCGGCGGCAAGCAGTACGTCATCGTCGGCTCCGGCCAGCCCGGCAACCAGCAAGTTCCCGAGCTGCGCAAGACCAACGCCGGCTCGATGATCACCGCGTTCGCGCTGCCGTAGCGTGAGGCGGGCACCGGTGCGCACCCTGCTCGCGCTCGCCGCCGGCGCCGTGCTCGCCTGCGCGGGCGCGGCGGCGGCTTCGGCCGCGCCGACCGACCACGACCGGGCGCTGGCGTCGCTGGCCGACGTGCGCGCGGCGGTCGCCGAGATCGTGCGCATCGAGGACGGGTACGCGGTCGGCCACGCGTCGTACCAGCGCGCGGCGCACCGCGTGCTCAACGCGCTGGTCGGCAGCCGCGATCCCGGCTACGACGCCGCGGCGGGCGATCCGGGCGACCGCACCGGCGCGCTCGGTCACCTCGACGCGCTGCTGGACCGCAACGCGGTCGAGTCCTGGACGCCGGCGATCCAGGGCGCGAAAGTCAACCTGCTGGCGGCCGCGCAGAACGCCCAGGACGCGCTGGGCGAGCGCGAGATGGAAGAGTACCAGGGCGACCTGACCCAAGCGCTGGCGAACCTCGCGCTCGCCGTCGGCCGGCCGGCCGTCGCCGGCGTGCTCGGCGGCATCGACGGCGCGCTCGCCAACACCGTGCTCGGCGTGCCGGCCGGCGCCCGCACCGTCTGGGGCTGCGCCGCGCCCGCGCGCGCTCCGGCCTACGGCGTCGTCCGCGGCCGGCTGGCGTACGTCGCGCTGCCGCGCGCCGCCGCGTCGGGCGCGCTGCCGGCCGAGCTGAGCATCGGCCGCGTGGTCGTGACGAGCGACGCGGTCGTGCTGTACACGCGCGGTGACACCGCCTCGCTCTGCCGCGCGCAGGCGCAGCGCACGCGCGAGCGGGTCCGTACGCGCGCAGCCGCCCCGCCGCACGGCGCCGGGGCGCCGTACACCGCCGCGCAGGCGCGCGCCGGCGCGAAGGTCTACGCGACCTCGTGCCTGTCGTGCCACGGCGCGAACCTGCAGGGCACGGCCGCCCCGGGCGTGGCGGGCAGCGAGTTCATCACGACCGCGCGCAAGAACGCGTGGTCGCTGGAGGACCTGCGAACGCTGGTCTTCGAGAACATGCCGCTGAGCAACCCCGGCTCGCTCTCGCCGCCCCAGTACGCCTCGGTGATGGCGTTCCTGCTGGCGTCGAACTGCTATCCCGCCGGGACGAAACCGTTCCCGACCGGCGACGACCCGGCGTTCGCCAAGCTGAAGCTCGGCCCGGTCCGCGGCGCGAAGCCGACGAACCCCAAGCTCGGCACCTGCGGGGTGAAATGATCAGCGGCTGAAGTCGACCGCGGTGGTGTTCGCACCGCAGACCAGCACGCCGACGCGTTCCCCCGCCGCCGGCACGTAGGCGCGCGCGAGCAGCGCGGCGAGCGCCGCGGCGCCGCCGGGCTCGGCGACGACGCGCACCGTGCGCCAGAGCGCTTCCTGGGCCGAGCGGATCGCCTCGTCCTCCACCAGCACGACCCGCTCGACGTACTGCCGCGCGAGCGGGAACATCAGCTCGCCGACCCGCCGGGGCGCGAGCGAGTCGGCCGCGATGCCGCCCGCCTCGGCATCCACCGGGCGGCCGGCTGCGAGCGCTCGGAAGAGCGTCGGCGCGGCGACCGGCTCGACGCCCACGATGCGGGTGCGGCCGGCGTACCAGGCGGCGATGCCGCCGATCAGCCCGCCCCCGCCGACGGCGACCAGCAGGGTGTCGAGCGCCGCCGCCTGCTGCTCCAGCTCGAGCCCGACCGAGCCTTGGCCCAGCAGCGTCTCGGCCTGGTCGTACGCGTGGACCGGCAGCGCGCCCGAGGCCAGCACCCACTCCTCGCTGGCGGCCAGCGCGTCGGCGTAGCGCTCGCCGGTCACCACCAGCTCGGCCCCGTACCGGCGGATGCGCTCGACCTTCTCGGGCGAGGCGACGCTGGGCACGAAGATGCGCGCCGGCACGCCCAGCCGCATCGCCGCGTAGGCCACCGCGGCGCCGTGGTTGCCGCCCGAGGCGGCGACGACGCCGGCCGCCACGTCGCGGGTCAGCAGGTTCAGGAACGCGCCGCGCGCCTTGAACGAGCCGGAGTGCTGGAACAGCTCGAGCTTGAGGGTCAGCGCGGCGGGCGCCAGGCCGAACTCCGCCGCGTCTGCCTCGAGCACCGGCGTGCGGCGGACGTACGGCCTGATCCGCTCGTAGGCGCGGCCGATCCGCTCGCGGTCGACCGGTGGGAGCTCGGCGCTCACGTGGCGGAGGCGACGTCGTCGGTCATCGGGGTGCTCCGGGGAAGGCGCCGGCGAGGTCGAGCGCGTGGGCCGGCTTGGGCGGGATGTCGGTGAACGCTTGCGGCCGGTCCCACCAGTCGTGCGCGCGCCACCGGCGCTGCTCGGCCGAGGGCGGCGGCGGAACGCCCAGGCGGAGCGCCTCGGCGTACGCGCCGAGGTAGCGGTCCACCATGCGCGCGGCGGTGAAGTGCGACTCGACGTGCGCGCGGCACGCCCGGCGGTCGAGCCCGGCGAGCTGCGGCACGCGCGCGACCGCGTCGTCGGCCCCCTCGCACAGAAAGCCGGTCGTGCCGTCGACGACGATCTCGGGAATCGAGCCCATCCGCGCGCCGAGCACCGGCGTGCCGCAGGCCATCGCCTCGATCAGCGTCAGGCCGAAGCGCTCGGGCCGGGTGGTCAGGTGCACCAGCGCCAGCGCGCCGCCGACCAGCGCGTCGCGCGCCTTGCCCTTCACGTGGCCGAGGAACTGCACCGCGTCGCCGTCGACGTGCGGCGCGACCAGCTCGCGGAAGTACGCCTCGTCCTGCGGGATGCCGGCCAGCTTGAGCCGCACGCCGGCCCGCTTGGCGACCTCGATCGCCCGGTGCGCGCCCTTCTCGGGATGGAAGCGCGCCAGGAACAGCAGATAGTCGCCCGCCGCGGCGCGGAAGGTCCACTCGCCCGGATCGATCCCGTTGTACGTGGTGGCGAGGTAGTCCAGCCCGGGGTCGCGGTCGGCGTCGCTGATCGAGCAGTAGAACGAGCGCGCCGCGCCGGCGTAGTACGCGCCCAGGACCGGCGGCGAGGAGAAGCCGTGCACGGTGGTGACCAGCGGCGGCGCCGCCGTGCCGAGCGCGTACAGGAGAGGCTTCCAGTCGAGGTTGTTGTGGATGAGGTCGAACTCGCGCGCGCGCGCGAAGCACGCGGCGATGTGCAGCTCGCCGCAGACTTCGCCGTCGAGCGCGGGATCCTCGTTGATGCCGACCGGCACGACGGAGGCGAGCTTGCCCGGGCTGGTCGAGTTGCCGGTGGCGAACAGCGTCACGTCCACACCGCGGGCGGCCAGCCCGGCGGCGATGTCGTAGGCGACCTGCTCCCAGGGGCCGTAGCCGGGCGGCGGCGCCGGCCACGAGATCGGGGCCAGCACCGCGACGCGCAGACCGCGCATGTCCATCGCCCCTCGTTACGGTGCGGCGCGGCTCATCCCCGCCCGGGCGTTTGCCGATAGCATCGGTTGGGACGGGTGCCCCGGCCGCTGGCGCCGGCGCGTGCGACCCGTCGGGAGAACCGCATCTTGGGACTGACCTTGCGCTCGCGCAAACCGCTGCCGTCGCTTTTCGCCGCTTCGCTCGCCGTGACCGCGCCGGACGCCGGCGCGGCCGAGAACGAAGCCTACACCGAGTACGTGCTCCCGGTCGCCGGCCAGGGAACGGTCTCGTTCACGATCGAAGCGGACGGGCCGTTCCGCATCGTCTTCAACGACGAGAAGTCGCCCGCCGGACCGGACCGCCCGGTGATCGTGCTCGAGCTGGGCATCACGGCGACGACGTTCCGCAACCGCAACGACGACTTGCCCGCATCGGTCATCGCGACCACCTCCGAGCCGCGGGCGCTGCTCGTGCCGGGCGTGTCGATCCCGTACTGGTTCAGCCTGGACACCAACAACCGCCGGCTGCGCTACGGCAAGGGCGAGATGCTGCCGCAGCTGTGCCTGTTCGAGACGGCCCTGCCGCCCGCGCCCGCCGCCGATACCGACTGCGCCGACCCCTACGCCTACATCGCGAAGCTGCGCTACGTCGGCCTGGCCGGGACGCCGCCGCCGCAGCCGAGCGCGCACTTCCTGTGGCCGGTGCCGGTGACGGTCGGCCTGCCCGGCCTGGTGGTGCCCTCCGACGCGATCACGCTCGAGGACATCGCCACCAACCGCTGCACCGTCAGCAGCAACCTCGACCAGGCGGCCCAGGTGCTCTACGGCACGGTCGCCGGGCGCTCGATCCAGCTCGACACGCCGGACTTCCCGGATTTCTCGGCCGCGATCGACTACAGCATCATGACGCCCGGCTGCTGGTGCCACGAGACGCTGAAATCGAAAGCGGACGAGTTCGGCGAGCCCAATCCCGACGAGACGTACCTGCGCATCACGATCGGCCCCAACCAAGGCGACTCGCCGGGTTCGCCGTACGTGCTCGAGATCTGGCCCGGCGGGCACTACTCGCCGATCCACGACCACGGCGACGCGGCCGCGATCATCAAGGTGCTGCACGGCACGATCTGGGTCGAGCTCTACCCCGAGCTGAGCCCGGCGGTGCTGGACTACTACGCCGAGGCCGCCTTCGAGCAGGGCGAGGTGACGTTCTTGTCGCCGCAGTTCTACCAGATCCACAAGCTGATCAACAAGAACCCGGCCGGCCACATGACCGCCACCATCCAGTGCTACCGCTACCCGGCCAGCGACACCGCGCACTACGAGTACTTCGACTACGTCGCCGAGGACGGCACGATCCAGCAGTTCACGCCCAACTCCGACTGCGAGTACCTCGCCTTCAAGGCGATCGTGCGCAAGGAGTGGGAAGCCGCGCGGCTCGCGGAGCAGCCGGCGCCCGTCGCCGCGCTGGCGTAGGAGCTATCATTTCGCGGGCGGACGTGGTACCGTAGTCATGGAATCGCGCTAGGTTAGCCGGGAAGGGCGATCATGCCAGCTCCATGCACCCGCTCCCGCGAGCCACGGCGGTGAGCCGCCCTGGCCAGTTCGGGGGGCTGTACCGGATGCTAGCGCTCGACGTGGTGCTGCCGCTCGTCGCCGTTCAAACGGGCCTGCATGCCGGCCTGTCGCCGGTCGCCGCGCTGTCCGTCGCCGCGCTCTTTCCGCTGGCCGACACCGTGCTGGGCATCGTCCGGTCGCACGGCGTGAGCATCATCGCGGCCGTCTCGCTGGCGGCGATCCTGACCGGGCTGGGGCTCGCGCTCGCGACCGGGAACGCGCTGTTCGCGATCCTCAAGGACTCCGCGTTCACGCTGGTCTTCAGCATCATCTTCCTCGGTTCGCTCGCGACCTCGCGGCCCTTGGTGTTCCGGCTATACCGCCAAATGCTCGACCCGGGCGCGGGCGCCGCGCTGGAGAGCACCTGGAACGAGCGCGCCGCGTTCCGGTCCGTCTTCCGTTTGATGACGCTCGTCTGGGGACTCGGGCTGCTCGGCGAAGCGCTCCTGCGCGTGCTGACGAGCTTCACGCTGCCCGTTCGCGCCGCGGCCGCCGCCTCGCCGTGGATCGCGTTCGTCTGCATCGGGGGGCTGATCGCGTGGACCGTGCTGTACTCTCGCGCGCGCACGCGCGCGGCCCAGCGAGCCGGCTTCGTGCTGCCGTGACCGCCCGGGTAGGGACCAGCCGATGAAACTGCCGTCACGCGCCGCGCTCGCCGCGCTCTCGGTCGGCAAAGCCGCGGCCGGCGCCGCTGCCGTCGGCGCACTTGCCGTCGGAGGCTCGCGATCGGAGCGCTCGCGATCGGAGCGCTCGCCATCGGGAAGCTCTCCGTGCGGCGCGGGCACATTCGCCGGCTGCACGTCGACGAGCTGAGCATCGGCGAGCTGCGGGTCGAGCGGCTCACCATCGCCGAACGCGGCGCGCCGCCCTCACCGAACGCCGGTTAGTCTTCCTGGATCTCGTCCGGCTTGCCGTGTACCCATCACGGCGGCTCGCGTCAGGCGCGCTCGCGCACGACCGTGCCGCCCTTGATCACGACGCGCGGGGCGCGCAGCGCCGTGATGTCCGCGCCGGGGTCGGCGTCGAGCAGCAGCAGGTCGCCGGCAGGATCGATCCGCAACAGCTCGGCGGCCGTGGCCGTCGCTGCGGTGAGGGCCTGCCCCGGCGTCATGCCGAGCATGGTCACCATCATCTCCAGCTCGTAGGCGTAGGCCTGATGGTAGTTGTAGGGCGTGCCGGCGTCGGACCCCCCGGCGATCTTCACGCCCGCGCGCCAGGCTCGGCCGACGTTCTCCGCGACGCGCGCGTGAAGCTCGCTCGCCTTGCGCACGACGTAGTCCGGCATGCCGGCCTGGGCGGCGTTCTCGTAGATGCACTGCACCGCGGCGAGCGTCGGCACCAGGTACGCGCCGCGCCGCTTGAACAGCTCGATCGACTCGTCGTCGAGCAGGTGGCCGTGCTCGATCGAGTCGACCCCGGCGCGCAGCGCGTTGTTGATGCCGGCGGTGCCGATCGCGTGCGCGCCGACGATCATCTCGTGGGTGTGCGCCTCCTCGACCGCCGCGCGCATCTCTTCCTCCGAGAGCTGGCTCTGCCCGGGTACCGCGCCCTTGGTCAGCACGCCGCCGGTCGCGATCAGCTTGATCACCGTGGCGCCCGCCTTGCGCTGCTCGCGCACGCCCTTGCGCGCGTCCCAGGGGCCGTCGGTCTCGCGCCCCATGAAGTAGCCGTGGCCGCCGGTCATGCACAGCGCCCGGCCGGCGGGCAGGACCCTGGGCCCCGGGTGCTCCCCGCGCGCGATCGCGTCGGCCACCGCGATGGCGATGCCGTCCGAGGCGCCCAGATCGCGCACCGTCGTCACGCCGGCTTCGAGCGAGAGGCGGGCGTTGTGCGCCGCGTAGAGCAGCCGCTCGTGCGTGTTGCGCACGATCGAGAACGTCTGCATGTTCGGCTCGCCGTTGATCTCGAGGTGGACGTGCGCGTTGATCAGTCCCGGCGTCACCGCCGCCGCCTCGTACGTCCGCTCGGCCTCGACCGGCTCGTCCGCGGCTGCGACGCGCACCCGGCCCTCGTCGACCACCAGCGTCACGTTCGGCCGCGGCGCGGCCTCGGTGCCGTCGTAATACTTACCGGTTCGGATGGCGGTGCGCATCCCGCGGAGGTACGCACCGGCGCGGCGGCAGGCCTCTCGGCGAGCGCGCGGCGGAGCGGAAACGTCAGCGCAAGGCGTCGACCGCCCAGTCGATCCAGAGCTGCTCGCGCGCGATCCGCCGCACGATGTCGCCGGGATTGTGCCCGTCGACCGGGATGCCGACGAAGCGCACCGGCTTGCCGTTGTCCTTGAGCGTGCGGTACATCCGGAACGACTGCGTCACCGGGACGCGGGCGTCGCCGATGTCGCTCACGATCAGCACCGGGCAGGTGACCTGGAGCGCGTACGTGATCGGCGACTGCGCCCGGTAGTCGGCCAGGTTGTCGCCGACGTGCGGCGAGCCGCGGAAGCCGAACCCGGTCTGCACGTTGCCGTCGCCCAGGTCGTACATGTCGACCCAGTCGTCGACCGCCGCGCCGCTCAGCGCCGCCTTCCAGGGGTGGTAGTGGGTCATCAGCCAGGACGTCATGTAGCCGCCGTAGCTCCAGCCGCTGACCGCGATGCGCGACTGGTCGACGACGCCGAGCTGCTCGACCGCCGCCAGGCCCGCCATCACGTCGCGGCCCGGGCCGTCGCCGGCGTCCATGTAGATCGCGCGCTGGTAGGCGTTGCCGCCGTTGTCGCTGCCGCGGTAGTTCGGCTGGAAGACCAGCAGGCCGCGCGCGGCCAGACCCTGCTCGAGCGAGCCGAAGCTCAGCGTCGAGGCGCCGATCGGGCCGCCGTGGACCAGCAGCACCAGCGGGTACTGCTTGCCCGGCGCGTAGTCCGGCGGATAGGTCAGGGTGCCGTTCTGGGCCCAGCCGTCCGGGCCGGTCCAGCTCACCGGCTCGGTCTTGCCGAGCTGCAGGCCGGCGACCGCGTCGTTGAGGTGGGTCAGCCGCCGCGGCGCCGTGGTCGGGTTCGGCTGGTACCACAGCTCGGAGGGGCGGGTCGCAGTCGAACCGACGTAGGCCAGCGCGCCGTTCTTGGCGACCGCGGCCTGCAGCCAGTAGCCCAGGTTCGGCTCGGCCGCGCCGGTGTCGACGCGCTGCGCGGACCCGTCGTCGTGCAGCAGCCACATCGCCTGGTGCAGGCCGTCGTTCCCGCCCACCAGCAGCGTGCGGTCGTCGGTCCAGAGCGCGCGGTAGACGTTGCGGTCGAGCTTGGTCGAGACGGCGCTGCCGCGGCCGCCGGCGGGCTCGGTCAGAAAGACGTCGTTCTCGTCGTTCGGGTCGTCGGCGCGATTGGCGAGGTAGGCGATGCGGCGGCCGTCGGGCGAGAACGTCGCGAAGCCCTCGAAGCGCCCGCGGCCGGTCAGCGGGCGCACGCTGCCGCGGGCGACGTCGAGCAGCGCGATCTCGCTGAGGTAGGCGTCGCCGTCGTGCGTGTTCGGCACGCGGGTGAAGAGCAGGCGGGTGCCGTCGGGCGACCACGAGAGCGGCGAGGCCGGCGGCGAGGGCGGGTACGTCGTCGCCGCGCTCCAGCTGCCGGCGGTGAGCCGGTGCGCCGCGCGCCCGTCGGCGTTCACCAGCCAGAGGTGCGAGGGCGGGTCGTTCGCGCGGGTCAGGTAGTCGTCGTCGGTGATCTCGAAGAAGTCGCGGTGCTCGGCGATCCGCTTGGGCGGCGGGTCGGCGGTGACGTACGCCAGCGCGCGCCCGTCGGGCCGCCAGGCGAACTGCTGCACGCCCTCCGCGGCCCGGGTGAGCGCGCGCGGCGGCCCGCCCGCCGCCGGCACGACGTCGATCTGCCGCTTGCGCTTGGCGTCGTAGGCGAGAAACGCCAACTGCCTGCCGTCCGGCGAGAACGCCGGCTGCGCGATGCCCTCGCGCCCGTGGGTCAGCTCGCGCAGCGCGCCGCCGGCGACGTCGACCGCGATCAGGCTGGTGTGCGATTTGTCCGCCTTGGTGTCCTGGATGGTCCGAACCAGCACGACCCGCCTGCCGTCCGGCGCGAACGCCGGCGAGCTGAGCCCGACGATCCGCGCGTCGTCGGCCGGGGTGAACGTCGCCGCGGAGGCAACCGCAGGCAGCGCGGCGGCGATGAGGGCGGTCGCGAAGACGGAGAACCGCATCGCGCTATCTACGGTGAAATCCGGAGTCGCTCCTCGCCCCGGGCCGGCCCGGCTACGCGCCCACCGCGTTCCACGGCGCGAACGCGTTCGCGGGCGTACTTCGTCACGCCGCAGAGCATCTTCCCGACGATGACGTTCTCGCGCATCGACGTGGTCGCGGACGCGGGCGACCGGGTCGCGACGCAAGGCTCCTACGAGCGGCTGGCACCGCCCGCAGAGTAGTCAGGTGCCGGTCGAGCAGGCCATCGACGAGCGCGCTGCCGAGGAGACGCTGGACTGCGAGCCGAGATCGACGTGATGTTCGCGGGCCTGTACCTGGGCTAAGTGCCGAAGCCGGTGGTGAAGGTGATCGACGTCGCGACCGGATGGCAGGCGAAGACCGCCGGCGCGTAGCGCGCGCGCTTGGCCGCCTCGAGCGCGGCGCGGTCGAGCGGCGCGAAGCCGCTCGAGCGGGTGACCGCGGCGCCGGCCAGCGTGCCGCTGTCGTCGACGTCGGCCCGGATCTCCACCACGCCGGTCGCGTTGACCGCGCGCGCCTCGGGCGGGAAGGGCGGTCTGACCGGCGCCAGCGGGCGCGCGACGGCGTTGGGCTGCGCGCACGTGATGCTCTGCACCGCGCCGAACGCGGTCGGCACGATGATCGGCAGCGTGCGGGTGCCGAAGTCGTCGACCAGCGTGCGGTGGAGCCGGTCGGCATTCTGCGCGTCGAGCGGAGCGGCCGGCGGCTGGTTCGCGCCCCAGGGCGCGGTGACCGGGCAGTCGAGCCGCTGGGCGGGCCCCAGGCCCGTCGACTCGACCCAGGCCCCCAGCACGTGCTCGCCCGGCGGCAGCGTGAAGTAGCGCGCGAGCTGCAAGCCGCTGATGCCCATCAGCGGGATCTCGTTGACGTCGAGCGCGTAGCGGGTGCGCTCGGTGTCCATCCGCAGCCGCAGGCTGCGGGTGTCGCCGCGGTCGACGTCGAGCAGCACGCCGTAGGTGTCGGCCCGGCCGACTTGCGAGAGGTCGGTCAGCGCGGCGATCGTCGCCGGGCAGAAAGCGTTGGCCCGGGCGGGCGCCGGAGCGGCCCACAGCGGGAGCGCCGCGACGAGCGCGGCGAGGGTGCAGACGAAGCGCTTCATCGCCCGACCGGTTCGCTCCGGCGCGCGGACCTCCCCGGCTGGCGCGGCGAGGTATTGACGCTGCTCGGTCTGGGCGTGATAGCGTGGCGTGAGGAGAACGAGATGGATTCGGTCATCCCCGACGAGGTGCTGGACACCAAGCCCGCGATCGAGATCGTCGACGGCGGTGCTCGACGAGCTCGGACCCGAGAGGTCGCAAGTGCCGGCGCGGGCGCCCGGCGCCGTCGTCGAGATCCTCTCGCCGGGCGACTCCGCGGCCCGGCTGACTTGGAAGATCGGCGCCTACCTCGCCGCCGGGACGCAGGTCGTCTTCGTCGTCGACCCGCCCCGGCGCACGGTGACCGCGCACGACGCGAGCGCCGCCGTGCGCTACGGCCCGGGCGAGAGCGTCGCGCACGGCTCGCTGCCGGGCTTCGCGTACCCGGTCGACGCGATGTTCGCCGGGCTCTATCTCGGCTGAGCCGCTACTGCTGTTGCTGCGGCGGCTGCTGGTGCTCGGCCGGGTGGAGCGGCGACATGGCGACGTCGACCGACATCGAGCTCTCGCCGGCGCCCTTGTAGACGCCCCGCACCGGGCTGACGTCGCGGTAGTCGCGGCCGACCGCGATGCGCACGAAGCCGTCGCCGATCCAGCTGTCGTTGGTCGGGTCGATCCCGACCCAGCCGGGCGGGCCGAGATACGCTTCGCACCACGCGTGCGAGGCCTCGGCGCCGAGCACGTCGTCGTCGCCGCCGGTGTGGACGTAGCCGCTGACGTAGCGGGCCGGGATGCCGGCCCGCCGACACAGGCCGACCAGGACGTGGGCGTAGTCCTGGCAGACGCCGGCGCCGCAGCCGGATCGACTCGTCGACCGTGGTGTGCACGGCGGTCGCCGCCTTGTCGTAGACGAAGCCGCGGTGGATCGCCTGGGAGGCGCTGCGGTACCACGCGACCAGGTCGTCGCCGGGACCGGGATCGCCGATCTCGCCGGCCAGCGCGTCGAGCGCGGGGCCGAACGAGACGTACCGGCTCTCGTGCAGGAAGTCGTACAGCTCGCCGAGCTGCGGGTCGCCGGCGAGCAGCGCGCGCGGCACCGGCGCCGGCGCGCCGACCTCGCCGCGCGCGGTGACGACGTACGAGCGGGCGACGATCTCGAGCGTGTCGTGCTCGGGCAGTACGGCGAAGTGCTGCACGTCGTTGCCGAAGCGGTCGGCATAGGCGAACAGCCGCGCGCGCGGCCGGACCTCGACGGCGAACTGGGTGCAGTACTGGGTCAGGTCGCTGCGCGGCTGCAGGTGCAGCACGGTGTGGCTCTCGTGGACCGGCTCCGCGTAGCGGTAGGCGGTGCGGTGGAAGATCGTGTAGCGCATCAGGCCACCGGCACTCGCGGGAAGTAGGCCGCGGTGATCGCGTCGCCGATCTCGTCCAGCCAGCGCTGCGCGCGCCCGGCGAAGACCCGCGCGCCGTCCTCGTACACCTCGTTGGCGCTGTAGTAGCCGAGCGCCGCGGCGATCCGGCCCGCGGCCCGCTCCGCCTCGTTGGCGAAGGTGCCGGGGGCGGTGCCGGAGAGGCGGTGCAGCGCGCGGTCGACCTCGCGCACGCCGAAGCGGATCGAGCGCGGGAAGACGTCGCTCAGCGCCAGGAACGCCAGCGCCTCGGCCGGGTCGGACGACTGCCGCCGCGCGCGGGCGAACGGCTCGCTCGCGCAGCAGGCCTCGAGCACCCGCTGCCAGGCCTGCGCGCCGTCGTCGGCGTCGTGCGCGCCCAGGATGCGGGCGGTCATCGACGCCCGCTCGAGGTAGCGCCCGACGATCAGGAAGTCCCAGGCGTCGTCGTGCGAGAGCGTCGCGTCGCAGATCCCGGCGAACGCCTGGGCCGTGTCGCGCACGCTGCGCAGGAAGGTCGAGGCGCCGTCGGGGCCCAGCGCCTTGGGCGACTGCGCCTCGACGTAGAGGTAGAGCCCGTTGAGCGACTCCCAGACCTCGGTCGTCAGCTCGGCCCGCACGCCGACCGCGTTGCGGCGGGCGATCCGCACGCAGGTGGCGACCGAGTCGCCCTCGCCGCCGAAGGCGATCCGCTCGATCGCCGCGGCGGTGCCGCCGCGCAGCGAGCGCTGGGGCGGGTCGACTGCGGCGACCGCGTAGACCGCGTCCCACTGCCGGGCGACCTGGGTGCGGCGCGCGCTGCCGCGGTCGACGCTGCCGGCGGCGGTGACGTCGAGCAGGCGCGCGAGGGTCTCGGCGCGCTCGACGTTGCGCGCCATCCAGAACAGCGATTCCGCCACCCGGCTGAGCATCAGTCGATCACCCAGGTGTCCTTGGAGCCGCCGCCCTGCGAGCTGTTGACCACCAGCGAGCCGCGGGTCAGCGCGACCCGGGTCAGCGCCGCGGGCGGCACGTCGACCTCGTCGCCGCCGTAGAGCGCGAACGGCCGCAGGTCGACGTGGCGCGGCTCCATCCCGTCGCCGATCACGGTCGGGTGGGCCGAGAGCGCGACCACCGGCTGGGCGATGAACGTGCGCGGCGCGGCCCGGATCGCCGCGGCGAAGCGGGCGCGCTCGGCGGCGGTGCTGGCCGGCCCGATCAGCATGCCGTACCCGCCCGAGGCGGCGGTCATCTTCACCACCAGCGAGTCGAGGTTGGCCAGCACGTGCGAGCGCTGCGCGGGGTCGCTGCAGTCGAAGGTCGGCACGTTGTTGAGGATCGGCTCCTCGCCCAGGTAGTACTCGATGAACCGCGGCACGTAGGGATAGACGGCCTTGTCGTCGGCCACGCCGGTGCCGACCGCGTTGGCGAGCGTCACGTTGCCGGCGCGGTAGGCGTCGAACAGGCCGACCACGCCCAGCGCCGAGTCGGGCCGGAAGTAGAGCGGGTCGATGAAGTCGTCGTCGACCCGGCGGTAGATCACGTCGACCCGCCGCAGCCCGCGGGTGGTGCGCAGGAATACGGCGTTGTCGCGCACCAGCAGGTCGGAGCCCTCGACCAGCTCGACGCCCATCCGCCGGGCCAGCAGGGTGTGCTCGAAGTAGGCGCTGTTGTAGATGCCCGGGGTCAGGATGACGACGGTCGGCTCGCCCACGCCGGGCGGCGCGGCGGCGACCAGCGTCGCCAGCAGCCGGCGCGGGTAGTCGTCGACCGGGCGCGGGTCGTAGTGCTCGAACAGGCGCGGGAACTGGCGCCGCAGCGCGTCGCGGTTCTCGAGCACGTACGAGATGCCCGAGGGCGTGCGGACGTTGTCCTCGAGCACGAGGTACTCGCCGGCGTGGTCGCGCACCAGGTCGATCCCCGAGACGTGCACGTAGACGTCGCGCGGCGGGCGCACCCCGATCGCCTCGCGCTCGTAGTGCGCCGACGACCAGACCAGCGGGCGCGGCACGATCCCGTCGCGCAGCGCCTTGCCCTCGCCGTAGACGTCGAGCAGGAACGCGTTGAGCGCGCGCACCCGCTGCGCGACGCCGCGCGCGATGCGGTCCCACTCGGCGGCCGGCACGATCCGCGGGATCAGGTCGAAGGGCAGGATGCGCTCGGTCCCGCGCGCGTCGGCGTAGACGGTGAAGGTCACACCGCGGTGCAGCAGCACGTCGTTGACGGTGGTGATCCGGTGGCGCACGTCGGTCCACGGGATCGCGGCCAGCGTCCGGGCCAGCCCGGCGTAGTGCGGCCGCGGCGAGCCGTCCGGGCGGGCGAACTCGTCGAACGCCGCGGCCGGCGCGTAGCGGTCGATCAGCGAACGCATGGACCGGACGTTCTCCGCCCGGGCCCGGGCCACTCCGTCGGCCCGGCGAGCGGTTCGTCCCGAACGTGGGCTAGACTGCGGTAGGGGTCCGCCGGGGCGGGCGCGACGGCCGGGCGGCTCGGCCTAGAACGCGCCGGTGCCGTCGGGCGTGCCGTTCCCGGTCGCCGGGTCGTAGGTGCCGTAGCACGCGGAGCCCGAGATGCACGGGACGTGGTAGAGCATCGAAGCGCGGCTGTAGAGCGTCGCCGGCGCGCCGGTCGTGTCGCCCGAGAGCGCGTAGATCGCCGCGATCGCCGGCGCGCCGACGCTGGTGCCGCCGAAGACGAGCCAGCCCGATTCGCCCCCGTCGGCATAGCTGTCGTAGACGGCGACGCCGGTGCTCGGGTCGGCGACGTAGGCGACGTCGTTGTCGATGCGCTTGGTGCCGCAGTAGGGATCGGTCTGGAACGACGGCTTGGCGATGTACGCGCTGCAGCCGCCGCCGGCCAGCCCGGTCTCGGTCCAGCCGCGCTTGGTGCCCGCGTCGGCGGTGAGCGTCGTGCCGCCGACCGAGGCGACGGTCGCGTAGGCGGCCGGCACCTGGACGCCGTACCCGCCGCCGTTGCCCGCCGCGGTGATCGCGACGCCGGCGTGGCTGTACGAGGCGGCGTACGCCGTTTCGCTGCTGGACTCGCTGCCGCCGTACGAGTTGGCGATCGCGGCCACGCCCTTGGCGGCGGCAGCCGTGTTCTCGGCCGTCGCCAGGTCGCTGGTGCTCGCCGTCGTGGCTTCGACCAGCAGGATCGAGCACTTCGGGCAGTTGGCCGAGACCATGTCGAGGTCGAGCGAGATCTCCTGGCCCCAGCTCGCGTTGTTGGCAGGCAGCGAGCTGCCGCCGTGCTCGCCGACGATCTTCAGGCAGCCGGAGGCGACCGTGCACGCCGGCAGGCCGAACCGCGAGCGGTACACCGCCAGGTCGGCGGCGGCGTCGGGATCGTTGTAGGCGACGACGATCGCGACGGTCTGACCGCTCCCGCCCGAGACCGCGCCGGTGAGGTCGTAGGCGGACTGGAGCTGGGCCGGCGTCAGGCCCGCGATCGACGCGGCCGGCTGGGCGCTCGTCGCCATGGCGGCGCGCCCGCCGGCGGTCAGCACGTACGCGAGACAGCGGGCCGCGCCCACCGCGACCGGGGCGCAGGCCGGCCGAATCCGGCCCAGCGCGAGCTCGCGCTCGAGCGCCGAGACGGTGCGCGCGCCGGACTGCGCCGGCGGCACGGTGGCCGCGCCGCCGCAGCCGGAGAGGAGCACGGCGCTCGCCGCGAGCGCGCCGATCACGCGAAGATTCACCCGACACCTCCTCAAGAAGAGAGCGGGCGAACCTCCGCGGCGCGCTGCGAATACCCTGCTGCGGCTAGGGAGCGAGCGGGCGGCGCAGGCCGCGCCCGCCCGGGCGCACCGGCGGGCTGTCCGCCATCGCCAAGCTGCCGAGGGCGCGCACCAGGTCGTGGGCCAGGCGCTCCATCTGCATGGCACCCGGCCGGTCGTTGGACGCTTGCAGCCGCCGGGCCGCGGCCAGCGCCGCGTTCGCGCGCTCGGCCAGGGTCTGGTTCTCCAGGGTCGGGTCGCGCGCGACCAGCGCCGCCAGCGGGCCGCCGGCCGGGCCCGGGGCGCTGGAGCCGAGCGGGCGGCGGCGCGGCGGGGTACCGGGGGCGGGGCGGGCGCCCGGCGCCGGCGGCGCTTCCAGGCCGCGCGGGATGAACGGCGCGTGGGCGTCGAGCGCGGCCTGGGCGAGCGCCGCGGCGGCCATCGCCTCGGCGTCCGCGCCGCGCGCGTCGCGCCGGTGGTAGCGGGCGTAGGCGCCGGCGTAGTGGGTGCGCGCCTGGCCGACGTAGATGCTGCGGCCGTTGACCGCCTCGGCCAGCCCGATCGCCCGGTACGCCCGCGCCAGCGCACCGGCGCCGTCCGGCCCCGGTCCGCGGCGCATGCCGTAGCGGCCGCGCATGCCGCCGGGGCCTTGCATGCCGCGCGATCCCGAGGGCGGCATCCGGGTCGCAGGCACCGGGGCCGGGTTCGGCGGCACGGGCTGCGCGGCCGGCGCGGGGGCGGGGGAAGTCTGGGCCACGGCAGCCGAGGCCGGGCCCAGGATGAGCGCCGCGGCGAGCGCGGCGCACGCGAAGGGGTGTTGCATGTCGGACCTCATGGACACGGCCAGATGGACACGACCAGGATACCGGGCAAAGCTGAGAGCGCGGCTAGGGCTCGAGCCAGCCGTCCAGCATGTCCGGCAGCTCGAGCTCCAGCAGGTCGGGGATTCCGAGCGTCAGGCCGGAGAGGCGGTCCGGGTGGTCGGCGGCGGTGATGCCGCGGACCGCCAGGGCCAGATCGTGGGCCAGCCGCTCCTGGCGGCGAGCGCCGTCGCGGTCGTTGGCGGCCAGCGCGCGCGCGGCGGCGGCCGCCGCGGCGGCGCGGTCGGCCAGGCTGCGGACCTCGGCGGTGTTCTCCAGCGCGACCAGCGGCTGGAGCGAGCTCGCGTCGAACGGCCGCACCGGCAGGCCGGGCGGCCCGGGTACCCGCGGCGCGTTTGCGGGCGGCGGCGCGCCGGCCGGGCGGGCTCGCGGCGCCGGGCTGGGCGGGGCCTCCAGGCCGCGTGGCACGGCCGGCGCCCGCTCGTCGAGGGCGGCCTGCGCGAGCGCCGCCGCGGCCGAGGCCTCGGCCACGGTGCCGGCCGCGTCGCCGCGGCGGAAGCGGGCGTAGGCGCCGGCGTAGTGGCCGCGCGCCTGGCCGATGTAGGGGCTGCGGCCGTTGAGCGCCTCGGCTTCGCCGATGGTCCGGTACGCGCGGTCGAGCGCGCGCGCCCCGCCGTCGGGGGCGAGGCGGAGCTGGATCTCCCGCCTGATCTGGCCGGGGTCCGGCAGGCCGGGCGGGCGCGCCCCGCCGGCCGGCGGGGCGGGTGGAGCGGCGCTCGGGCCGGCGGGCGCCGGCGGTGCGGGCGGCGCCGGCGGAGGCGAGGTTTGGGCGGCGGCGGCGGAGGCGGCGCCCAGGACCAGCGCCGCGGCGAGCGCGGCGCACGCGATCGTGTGCTTCATGCCGCCCCTCATGCAAACGGCGTGCCGTCGAGCCGGGCCCGGCGGCGGGCCAGGAAGGCCGGCGAGACGCCGGCCTCGGCCGCGCTGCGCGCGAGCACGCCTCGTCGGCCAGCAGCGCGCGCTCGCGGCGGGCCAGGTAGGCGCGCCAGCGCGCCTCTTCGTCGTCGGCGGCTTCGACGTGCTCGAGGTCGATCGCGCCGCCGCCGAGCACCAGCGCGCGCTCGAGCGCGTTTTCCAGCTCGCGCACGTTGCCGGGCCAGGCCCGGCGCGCCAGCGCCTCGACCGCGGCGGGCGCGATCGAGGTCGCCCGCCCGTCGCGCCGGGCGGCCCGGGCCAGCACGTGGTCGACCAGCGCCGGCACGTCCTCGGGCCGCTCGCGCAGCGGCGGCAGCTCGACCGTCATCACGCTCAGGCGGTAGAAGAGGTCCTCGCGAAAGCGCCCGGCGGCGACGTCGTCGGCCAGGCGCCGGTTGGTGGCGGCGACGATCCGGGCGTCGATCGCGACCGGCTTCGTGCTCCCCAGCCGCTCCACCGAGCGCTCCTGGAGCGCGCGCAGCAGCTTGGCCTGGGTCGCCGGCGCGAGCTCGGCGATCTCGTCGAGGAACAGCGTGCCGCCGCGGGCCGCCTCGAAGCGGCCGGCGCGGGCGGCGACCGCGCCGGTGTAGGCGCCCTTCTCGACCCCGAACAGCTCCGCTTCGAGCAGCGGCTCGGGCACCGCCGCGCAGTTGACCGCGACGAACGGCCCGCCCGCCCGCGGGCTGTAGTCGTGGACCGCCCGCGCGACCAGCTCCTTGCCGGTGCCCGACTCGCCCAGCAGCAGCACGGTCACGTCGCTCGCCGCGACCCGCCCGACCAGCTTGAACACGCGCTGCATCGCCGGGCCGCTGCCGACGATCCGCTCGCCGTCGGGCCGCGTGCCGCTGGCGAAGCTGCGCGCGCCGCTGCGCCGGCCGCGCGCGATCGCGGCCCGCAGCGTCTCGATCAGCGCCGCCGGGTCGAGCGGCTTCTGCACGTAGTCGAACGCGCCCGCGCGCATCGCGGCGATCGCCCGCGAGCCGCTGCCGTACGCCGTGACGACGATCGCCGGCGGCGCCCCGCGCCGCACCGCCAGCTCCTCGAGCAGCGCCGCGCCGTCGCCGTCGGGCAGGCGCAGGTCGAGCAGCACCGCGTCGACCGGCTCGCCGGCCAGCGCCGCGCGCGCCTCGGCCAGCGTCGCGGCCTCGCGCACCGCGAAGCCGTCGTCGCGCAGCAAGTCGCTCAGCGCCTCGCGCGCCGAGGCGTCGTCCTCGACCAGCAGCACGCGCTCGCGCTCGAGCGCCCGCTTCACGCGCGCACCTCGCGCGCGCCGGACGCCTCGGCGGCCAGCGCCTCGGGCCCGGGCGCGAACGCCAGCACGAACTCGGTGGCGCCCGGTTCGCTGGTGAACGTGAGGGTCGCGCCGTGCGCGTGGGCGATCTCGTGCGCGATCGAGAGGCCCAGGCCGTTGCCGTCGGGCTTGGTGGTGTAGAAGGGATCGAACACGTGCGCGCGGTCGGCCGGCGCGATCCCCGCGCCGCGGTCGCGCACGCGCAGGATCGGCCCGCGCTCGACCCGCAGCTCGACCGCCGTGCCGCGCGGCGCCGCGTCGAGCGCGTTGGCGACCAGGTTGATCAGCAGCTGCTCCAGCGGCACCGGATCGCCCGCCACGACCGTCTCGCCGCCGTCGCGCGCGACCTGCAGCGCGACGCCGCGCGCGGCGGCCTCGACGCCGAACAGGCGCGCGGTGCGCTCGGCCAGCGTGCCCAGGTCGACCGGTTCGCGCCGCTCGGCGGTGCGGCCGAAGGCGAGCATGCGGGTCACCACCGCGTCGAGCCGGGCGATCTCGTCGACCAGCCGGGCGACCAGCGGCGCGCTTTGGGGCAGCCGCCGCTCGATGCGGGCGGCGTGCAGGCGCAGCGCGTTGAGCGGGTTGCGGACCTCGTGCGCGACGCCGCCGACCAGCCGCCCCAGCGCCGCCAGCCGTTCGGTGCGGCGGCGCTCGCTCTCCGCCCGCGCGCGGGCCGCCGCCATCGCCGAGACGGCGCTCGCGACCGCGCCGAACTCGCCGCGCAGGCCGCCGATCGGCGCGTCGCCGCCCTCGCGCAGGCGCGCGATGCCGGCCAGCAGCCGGGCCAGGTCGCGCCGCACCGCCGCCAGCACCAGCGCCCCCAGCGCCACCAGCGCGAGCGCCGCGCCGGCCGCCGCGATCACCAGCCCGCGCTCGAGCGCGGCGCCCGGCTCGGCCGGGCGGGCGCGCTGCACCGCCCAGGCGACCGTGTCGGTACCGCGCACCGGCAGCGCCACCGCGACGAGGTCGCCGCGCCGCTCGTGCAGCACCGCCGAGGCTTCGCCGCCGGCGCGCGCCGCGCGCGCGGCGAGCGCGGCGAGGGCCCCGAGCGTCGCGTCGTCGGCCCGCGGCAGCGCGCCGACGAAGCCGTCGCGCGCGTTCCAGAACGCGCCCGCGACGTCGTCGTAGGGCGCCAGCACGTTGTCCGCGATGCCGCTCGCCAGCGCGCCGCGCGCGATCGCGGGCAGCCCGCCGGGCGTCTCGGCGGCGAGCGGCTCGACGTCGCGCGCGTAGGCGTCGGCCAGGTGCGCGGCGATGCCGTCGAGCGACCGCACCGCGCGCGCCTCGAGCGAGACGCTGCCCGCGCGCACCGCCAGCACCAGCGCGGCGGCGCACAGCACGACCGCCGCGACCGCCAGCCCGACGAGCGCGCCGAACGCGCGCTGCAGCGTCACCGCGCGGCCCGCGCCCGCGCGGCGGGCAGCGCCAGCGCGCGGCGGTGCTTGGTCACCGTGCGGCGCGCGACCCGGATGCCGGCGAAGCCCAAGAGGCGCGCGATCTGCGCGTCCGAGAGCGGCGCGCCGGCGCGCTCGGTCAGCGCGCGGATGCGGTCGCGCAGCTCGTCGGTCGCGACGGTCAGCCCGCGCGGCACGTCGCGCAGGAACGCCCGCAGCGGCACGACGCCGTGCGGCGTGCGCGCCCAGCGCGCCCCGAGCGCGCGCGAGATCGTCGACTCGGCCAAGCCCGCCTCGCGCGCGACGTCGCGCGCGCGCAGCGGCAGCAGGTCGGCCCGCGCGCCGCTGGCGAGATACGCCGCCTGGCGCGCGGCGAGCACCTCGCCGATCTTCAGCAGCGCCAGCCGCCGCCGCTCCAGCGCGTCGAGCAGCACCAGCGCGCGCCGCCGCGCCGCGGCGAAGGGGCCGCCCTCGGTCGCGCCCAGCGGCGCGAGCTGCAGCGCCGGCCACGCGCCGGGATCGAGCGCCACGCTCCAGCCGCCGCGCTCATCGGCGCCGGGCTCGCCGGGGGTGAAGATCAGCTCGGGCCGCACGAAGGCCGCCGGCGGCGCGAAGCCGCGCAGCGGGTCGCGGTCGAGCGCGGCCAGCCGGGCGAAGGCGCGCTGCAGCGCGGTCGGGTCGCGCCCGCTGAGCGCCGCGACCCGGGCCACGCCGCCGCCGGCGAGCGCTTCGAGGTGCGCGCAGAGCGCGCACAGGTCGTCGTCGAGCACGCCGTCGGCGGCGGCCTGCAGCCGCAGGCGCTCGCCCAGGTCGCGCGCGCCGACCCCGGCCGGCTCGCAGCCCTGCACCGCGCGCAGCGCGCGCTCGACGTCGGCCGGCGCGGCCCGGGCCAGCCCGGCGAGCGCCGCGAGCGGCTCGCGCAGGTAGCCGTCGCCGTCGAGGCTGCCGACGATCGCCGCCGCCGCCCGCCGCTCCGCCGGCGCGAGCGGGCGCGCCGCGAGCTGCGCCGCCAGGTGGTCGCTCAGCCGCGGCCGGGCGGCGACCCGCGCCAGCAGCGCGCCGTCGTCGCCGCCGTCGCAGGCGCTGCGCTCGAGCCAGGGATTGACCGCGCGCTCGCGCTCGAGGTAGGCCTCGAGCGCCTCGACGTCCAGCGGCAGCAGGGTCGCGAAGGTGACCAGCGCCGGCGCCACCCGCAGCTCGGTCCGCAGCGCCAGCTCGACGCTCACGGCCACTCCCCCGGCGCCGGCGGCGGCGGCGGGCGCGGCGGCCGCAGTGCCGGGTCCTCGGCGATGGCGGCGTGGAGCGCGGCCCGGGCCAGCGCCTCGGCCCGCCGCGCGGCGCCGTCCGCCTTGCGCGCGTCGTTCGCGGCCAGCGCCTTGCGGGCGTCGTCGAGCGCGGTGCGGGCCAGGCCGAGCAGCTTCGCCGCCTCGCCGCGCGCGGCGAAGCCGGCGGTCATCGCGAGCATCGCGGCGGTGCGGTCGAGCCGGCGCGCGGCGGAGGCGGCACTGAGCGGCCCCTCGGCCTCGGGCGGCGCGCCGGGCCCGTGCGGCAGGTCGAACCCGCGCGGCAGGCCCCGTCGCGGCAGCCCCGGCAGCGGCGTGCCGGGCAGCGGTACGCCGGGCGGCAGGCGGAGCTGGATGACGACGAGCCGGTCGGCATTCAGCGTGTCGGAGGCGGCCGCCCCGAGCTGGTCGGCCGCGGCGGCGTCGCCGGCCGCCAGCCGGCTGCGGGCCCGCTCGACCAGCATCCGGGCGACGTCGCGCAGCCGGCTCGGCGACGTCTCGGTCCGCAGCCGGGTCTCGAGGCCGGTCAGCCGCGCGTCGACCCGCACGACGACCGCGCGCGGGGCCGGCGTGGGGGGCGGCGGCAGCGGGTCCGGCGCGAGCGCGGCCAGGACGCCGAGGAGGGCGAGCATCACGGAGCTACCAGCAAGGTACGTGCCCGAGCCGGAAATCGCTCCTTGCCGTCGGTCTTTTCGGCGTGATACACTTCCGGGGTTCTCCTGGTCTCGCACCGGGAGGTCCCCCACTGCCCGGCCGCTGGCGCCGGGCCGTCCGGCGCGAGCCGGCGTCCAGAGAGGGCACCATGGCAGTCACCGATTACGAAGTCACCTATATTCTGCGTCCGAACCTCGAGGAGACCGAGGTCGACGAGCGCGCCAACGCGATCGCCGATGGCGTCAAGACCCGCGGCGGCGAGCTCGTCGGCGAGCTGGAGAAGCTCGGCAAGCGCCGGCTGGCGTACGAGATCGACGACGTCCGCGAGGGCTACTACGTCGTGATGAAGTTCCGCACCGAGCCCGAGCAGGCCAAGGAGCTCGAGCGCCTGATGCGCCTCAACGAGTCGATCCTGCGCGCGCTGGTCATCCGCCAGGACGACTGACCCGCGCAGAGTGACAGCCGTCTGGCACCCCCGGCGGCTAGCATCGCCTGCACCAGCGAAGAAGAACGCATGCAAGCAGGAGTTAGCCGTGGCTGGATCATTCAACCGCATCACGCTCGTCGGCAACCTCACCCGCGACCCGGAAATCCGGTACGTCGGGTCGGGTGCGGCCGTCACCAAGTTCACCCTGGCGGTGAACCGCCGTTCCAAGCAGCAGGAAGAGACCGACTACATCGACTGCGTCGCCTGGGACAAGCTCGCCGAGACCTGCAACACGTACCTCAAGAAGGGCATGAGCTGCCTGGTCGACGGCCGGCTCTCGATCCGCTCCTACGAGACGAAGGAAGGCGAGAAGCGCAAGGCCACCGAGGTCGTCGTCAACACCATGCAGATGCTGGACCGCGCGGGACGCGGCGGCGGTGACATGGGCGACGAGGGCGGCGGCGAGCGCAGCTATCAGCGTCCGCGCGCGGCGACTCCGGCCGCGGCTGGGGGCGGTGGTGGTGGCTTTAGTGGCGACGACAATCTCGAGGACGAGATACCGTTTTAGCCGTTTTAGCCTTTTCGGGGCTGTCCCACAGTTTCGACTCGGTTTCGCCGGAAATACTGAAAAGTAGCGAAATGGTGAACTGCTCTGCGCGATAGCCACCAACACGCCTCACGTGACTCAAAAGCTGCGTAACCACGCGGCTTTTCTCATGTGCGTTCCGATCAGCGCAGATTCATGTCCGGTTGGAGGCTTGCACCATTTCAGAACTGCAGCCGGATGGATGTCGCAACTTCGAAAAGGTCGCAGAAACGCAAAAGAGCCCGGACGTCTCCCGACGCTCTTCTAAAACTGAATGTTGTCGCCTGTTTGAACGGCTATCGGGATAAGTGACGAGGCCCACTGCTCCGCACGAGAAGGCCTCTTCACAAGTCGCGCTTAAACCGGTATGTCGGTACTTATGGAAGATACCATCATGGTCTTCACCAGCCGCGACATTGACACGATGATCGTACACGGCGGTTCTCAAGCGTGGAAAATCAACATACGCCGCGCCCAGCGCTGCAAGTACCTTGTTTGCGTCTGGAATGCTCACGGCGACCACACCAGTAATCCCAGCTACCGTACCCATCATGAAGCCTTCTTGCTCGCTCGGATAATTGGAGTCGAAGACGCCGACCCGCAGGTCGAAGGTCCGGGTCGGCGCATCATTCGCTTCCACGCGTTTGAACCAATCAGCAGGAAAGGCGCTTGGCCGGGAGACCGTAAGGAATTTCGATATGGCACCCTGGAGAGCTTCGGGATACCAGACACGCCGCCGTGACGCAGATTGCGGAGCGCGTACGCGCGTGCCGATTCTGACGCTCTCCTCGCCAGGGGGTGGACGCCGCGCACCGCTCAGCGACAGCCCGCGGCAGCCGCCAGCGTGACGGCGAGACCAACTTTTTCACGGCAAGGATGCATCGCCGCTTCTCGCTCGACGACTGCCGGAAAGTCGAAGCGAGATTACAGCGCCTCTGATCTGACCTTACCCAGAGCTGGACACTCCATTGGCGAATCGATGTTCGCTCGGCCCAGTAGGCCTTGTCGCCCAGGAGGTAGTGGAGTTTGAACGTCTTGAGCGCGTCGAGCATCAGAGGCTCGAGGTAGAGCGAGTCGTGCGTCTTGCGAAGTCCGCGGTTCGGCCCGAACGCAGCCGCCATGACGACCATGGTCTCCACGCCGACGAGCACGCGGCAGCGCATCCACTCCGCGCCGTTGCGTTGATCGCCCTGATATGCCACGCCGCGGTGGTGAGCGGTGCGCATCTGCGACACTTTGCTGCTGTCGATGATGGCGCCGACCTCGCGCCGATGGAACGCGTAGGCGGTCATCGCGAGCCAGCGCTCCGGAATCGGCGTCCGAGCACGGTCAACTGCTGCCGCTGAAGACCGAACAAGCATCGTACGGAGGAGGGAAGGCGCCGCTCTGCGTTAGATCGCGGCTGCACCGCACGTGCAGGTCGCGGTGACGAAGTCCTGGACCGACACCCTCGGCGGCGTGCTGTACGTGCACGACGCGCTCGCCATCATCGGCTCCGAGAGCACCGTCACCCTCCGCCCCTCCTGATGCTGACGGTCCCGCTGGCCAACGGCGGCCGCAAGACGTACGCCGGTCTCCAGCAGGCGGCGCCGACCTATCAGCGCTTGAACCCGTTCGGCGACAGCGCCACCGACGTCCGCGAAGTCGCGCCGGCCGAGGACTTCGGACGCCTTGGCACGATGACGATCCCGCCGCACCGGGCCGTCATGACCACCGTCACCTTCGCAATCGCCGACCCGTCGCGCCCGACGCCACCTACCGCGAGGTCTCGCTGCGGTGAACGGCCGTCTGCGTGGCTAATTCGCATTGCGATAAAAACGCGCGGGTGCTGCTCCCGATACTGGAGCTGCCACAGGACGGCAGTAGCAGCGACGGCATGGCGATTGGTTTAGCGGACGTCTCGAACGGCCATTACGCCGTTCGCCCAGATGATCGCCCGCCCGCCATCGCACACTATCACACGATCGTAGGGATCTATCGCAGGGCAGCCACTCCCCAACCGCACCATCGCTTCGGTCCACACTCCGCGAATATCGGTGACTGTCAGGACAAGCCAGAGGGGCGCGACCTTATACCCGAGCGCAAGCTTTCGCTTGACGTCGAGCCGGCGCATGGTGACCGGCACCAACGACAGTGGCGCGAATGAATGCGCCGCATCCTGGATATGGAGGATATATGGACTTCCGCCGCCGAGACGATGTTTCCACGGTACACGATAAATCTTCGCTTTGACCGCTCTAAGAGTGTCGCCCGGAGCATCCTCGTAGCCCCGCTCGGGAATGCGAAGATGACCGCCGGATCGAATCATTTCGACAATGTCCGAACGAAGCGTCCTGGCTTGCGCCTTGCTCGGGCAGACGCCGATGCGAATTTCAATCTGCTGATCGTTGATATGCTGGACTGCTGTGGGATCGCACTCGACGTCGTCGGCAACGTCCGCGTGCAGCTTTGCCATCATGTTTGTGTAACGTGCGGAGACTGGGTCAACGATTTCTGCGTGTTCGACCCACACAGGCGCATCGTCGATGATGACCAAGCTGTCCGGCGAATCGCCCATCGCTATCGCTTGCGGCTGGTAACCCGCCGTCACGAGCCCGAGAAGTATCCCTCGCAATTCTGCCTCGCTTTGGCCGTAGCGCGAGTCATGGAGACTTGGCGTGGCCTTTGTGGGAACCATCGCGCCTAGACGAACGGCCGGCCGCGGGTCGTCACGGATGCTGATCGAAACTTCGGCGATCGCTTCATAGAGTGGACGCTGCCATCCCGACGTCCATCCCTGTGCGAGGAGGGCATCTATCGTGTACGGGTTCGTCGCGTCTTCCCGCATCGTTAAATCAGGCGTTCTCACGGAACTGTTTCTTCTCTACGCGCCAACTAGTCCACTGTTTGGCGTCCGCTGGCCCTCGTGCCGTTCGTAATCCGACACCGACGGCGACCACGCTGAACAGAACTTTCAAGGCGTGTTATATCGCCGAGGCAAACGAGCGCGCTGGCGAGGCCGGCCACCACCAGCGGACTGCGGATTCGAGAGAACGCTCACGAATCGGGCACGTTTGAAAGCGTACCTACCCAAGCATGCCTGGCGCCGCACCCCACCGGCCGGTGGGTTTTGTCAGTGCCAGGCGTATGGCATTTCCATAGGGGACGCTACTTGCGGTAAAGGGCTTGCTCCGAAAACGCACCGGCCGTGATATAATTTACGAAAGAGCACGTGTTGAAGATCGGCCGACGCGACGTACCCATAACCGAACGTAAGGATTAGAATCCGTGCAAGAAGCACTAGCCGCAACCAAAAACATCGAACGCATCCAGCGCGACCGCACTTTCAACGCCATGAGATTCGGCGGGGTACCTAAGTCGCTCGCCTCCATGCTACGAGTCTCCGAAACGCACCGAACAGCCATGCGCCATGCCAGCCAAATTGCCGGGATGTTGTCCCTGCGCTCTCCCGCCTGGCTCGCGCAGCAGCGCGTCATTGAGCGGACGATGCCGATGAGGCCTTCTCCGGGTTGGCTCGCGCAGCGGCGTGCCATGGAGCAGATGATGCCGCTCATGTCCACACCGACGATGAAGCGCATCCCTCACGAGATGCGGCTCATGTCGACGCGGCTTCCACTGACGCACGAGTGGGCTGTGCGCCGATTCCCCAGTCTCCCCACCGTCGGCGTTCCGCCGCGGTTCAGGACGGACGCCTACGACGACGCCGGCTCGCGCGTCCAAGTCGTGCCGCTGCGCAAGAAGCGCGTGAAGGCACGCATCGTTCACAAGCACGACGTACAGGTCGACACCGCACCCCAGTTCCCACCGGACCCGGATTTCGGCTTGCGCCAGGGCCGGTGGTAAGCCGAAACTCGCCAGAAGGATCAGCGACGGTGACGTACTATGGCCCGTTCACAATCGACCGGATCGAAAGCCGCATCGGCGACTTCATCGGGGTCTTTCTCAAACCACGTGAAGTCCTCGGCGTGTACGGACCAAACGCAGCGCGGCCTCTCTATGCGATTGGGTGCGCGTGGGCATGCGGCTGCGAGAGCAGGGGCGAGTGCAGCGTAAGGCTGCGGACTAGCCACTGGGCTCCGTGCCCGACACACCGGCATTTCGTGGTCGACGCCCGGACTCCGACGTCGACCCCTCCAGAGGAGCGGCTGGGCGGACATCTGGTCGCCCGCGACGTGGCGGAGATGAGCGCGCACACGGACCTCTTCGAGGCCGTACAAGGCTTATTATGAAATGCGGTGCCCCGGCGGGACTTAATGTGAAATTGGCCCCTTATCGTGAGGCAACCCGTTCTAGCCGTTTAGCGGTTAACGGTTTAACGCTGTCTTATCCGGAATCGTATGAAATGAAGAAGAGGCCCTTGTAACGCGGGGCCTCTTCGCATGGCGATGTCTGTATCGTCTGGCAAACGTGCTCTCGCGGTGTGAGATATATCTATTAGCTACTGGAAACCTAGGCGCCGGTCGATCGACATGGATTACGGTCTACTATCGAGATCGTCACGGCAACGAGTCTGTCAATGATTTCATCGACGAATTGCCGCCGGATCATCAAGAGTCGATCGACCGCAAAATTAATCGACTGAATGAATTCGGACCGATGCTTCCGACACCGCATAGCAAACAGGTCGCGGGAAAACTGTGCCGCCTGAAATGTGACTACGACGGACTCGCATACCGTCCTGACCATGCGCTCCCCAACGGAGCGACGAAGACGTACGACGGGCGCACTCGGCACGGTCGTCGTCCCGGCCAACGGCACCGTGCGGGTCACCGTCACGTTCATCGTGCCCGACGCGGTCGCCGACCCGAACGCGAACCGCGGGGTGGCCGTGCGATGACCACGGACGCGAAGACGCCGGCGGCCACGACGACGTGCTGACCTTCGGGCCCACGAGGCGGCGTCGTACACCGCCCGAGCGGCGGCGGTCCTGCGATCTGCGCCCTCGGCGGTTGCCGTAGCGCCCGGGCGCGTGGCGTCGTCCAGCTGACGCCGCCGAGTTCTTGGTTCCAGTCGTGACGCTTGCATTTCCTGCGCGAGTATGTTATACACTGAACTACGTGGTTCAGTATGTAAGTCCTCGCCTCGATCTCTCGTTTGCGGCGCTGTCCGATGCGACCCGCCGCGGGATCATCGATCAGCTTGGGCGCGGGGACGCGTCGATCACCAGCCTCGCTCAGAAGTTCCAGATGACGCTGACCGGCATGAAGAAGCACGTCCAGGTTCTCGAGCGGGCGGGACTCGTCGTCACGCATAAGGTCGGACGGGTGAGGACCTGCAAGCTTGGAAAACGCGGCCTCAAGGCGGAGGCCGAGTGGATCGAGGCGCATCGTAAGCTCTTCGAGGCCCGCTTCGAAGCATTGGACGAAATCATCAGCGAAATGAAGCAGTAGGAAAGCGATGAATCAGCAAGTCAGCAGTGCAGGTGGTGCGCAGAACCGCACGTCGGTCGAGCGCAAAGGGGATCGCGAACTCGTCGTAACGCGGACATTCGATGCGCCGCCGAGTACGGTTTACAAGGCGTGGAGCCAGCCCGAGCTATTCCAGCGCTGGTGGGTGCCAAAATCGGCATCCGGCGTTTCGCTCGTGTCGTGCGATATGGATGTCCGTACCGGCGGCAAATATCGGCTGGAATTCGGCGCCGGCGGTTCCGACACCATGGCCTTCTACGGCAAGTATCTCGAGGTGGTGCCGAACGAGCGCATCGTTTGGACCAACGACGAGGGCGAAGAGGGCGCGGTCACGACCGTGACCTTCGAAGACCTGGGCGGGAAGACGCTGGTGAATTTCCACGAAGCCTATCCGTCCAAGGAAGCGCTTGAGGAAGCACTACAGGGCTCGGCGGCCGGATTGCCGGAGCAGCTGGAGCAGCTCGATGAAGTGCTTTCCAGCATAGGCGCGTAGCGCGGGTCGGGAAACTCGCTCCGGAACGACGCGGCACGCGTCGACCGGGGGATCGAGGCAGACCTTGCTGCGATTCAAGGCACCCGCATTGAGTTCGTCATGGGTTATTGATATGAAGGCAAAGATGGCGGTCGCAGTTACGTACGCGCTCCGTCGCTCGTACCACCGAAGCACCCGCAACGCTCGCGCATCGCCTGCCAGCGGATGGCAGGGTCCGAGTCGAGCAGCCAAGCGACGACGTCCACACCGCTATGGTACCCAGCCGCCGCAGACCTATCGTACTAGATAAGTGGCGCGCCTTCCGAATCGGACGGCACGCACCGCATCGCTGGACTGCAAGGGGCCGAGTACGGTGGAACCATCGTGGCGGAACACGAAAGGAAGTGCGATATGGCGAAAGTTCGCGTTGCAGGCTTTTCGATCTCGCTCGACGGCTTCGGAGCAGGACCTGACCAAAGTCTTGAAAATCCGCTTGGCAAGCGTGGGCCGGAGTTGTTCCGATGGTTCTTTGGCACGCGCACGTTCCGGGCAATGAACGGAGGGCAGGGCGGCTCAGACGGCGTTGACGAGGATTATGCCCATCGTTCGATGGACGGCTTCGGCGCGTTCATTCTCGGCCGCAATATGTTTGGGCCAATCCGCGGCGTTTGGCCGGACGAGGGCTGGAAGGGCTGGTGGGGCGACAATCCGCCCTATCATGCACCGACCTTCGTACTCACGCACCATCAGCGCGATCCGATCGAGATGGAAGGCGGGACCACCTTCATCTTCGTGACCAACGGCATCGAGGCGGCACTGGAACAGGCGAAGGCTGCCGCCAAGGGTCGCGACGTGAAGATCGGCGGTGGCGTCGAGACGGTGCGTCAATATCTTCGCGCCGGCCTGATCGACGAACTGCATTTCGCCCTGTCCCCGGTCGTGCTCGGTCAAGGCGAAGCGATGTTCGCCGGGATCGACTTGCCGGCGCTCGGCTACCGAGTCACCGAGCATCAGCCCACGGCAAACGCGACCCACATCGTTCTCAGCCGATAGCATTTTACGATGTGCTCGGCTTTTCGCTTCCGCGCCGAGCGGTTAGTCAGCGGGTTGCCTACTGGGCCGGAGTGCTGCTGTTTGGGACGGGTGTTTTCGAGCTCGTCGCAAATCGCGCCATCGTCTCGAGTCCAACGGGATGGCTTGCGACTCTCGCGATTATGTTTTTCGCGTGGTCGGGTGGGACGCTCTACATCCGGCGGCAAGAAGAGCTCGTTGTGCGCGAGCCCGTCCTCATACAGCTGTTGCGTGGCCCCCGGAGGTCAACGCCCGATACTGGACCGCGATTACGCTCGCCAGCGTGTTCGGAACGAACATGGGGGACTTCTACGCCCACCAGACTCGGCTCATCGCATTGCTGTGCGGGTTCGCAGCGCTCACCGCGCGGCGGTCGGGACCGGGTACTGCGCTCCGCGGCTTGCCCGACACCGGCGCCGCCTACTGGGCCGCGATGCTGACTGCCGGGGTCTTCGGCACGGTAGTCGGCGACATCGCGGAGCATACGATCGGTGAAGGGCCGGCCGTCTTGCTCCTCACGGCGGTGCTGATCGCGGCCCTGTTCCTCGGGCGCCGGAGCGCGGCCCGCGTCGTCGTCATCTACTGGGCGACGATCGCCGTCGCCCGCACGACCGGAACCGCGATCGGTGACTGGCTCGCCGACAACAAGGCGCTGCACGTCGGGCTGTCGCTCTGGCAGCAACGCCCGTCTCGTCTCGGGTCCGCTTTTGCAAAGGAGTCGACGTGACTTGGCGCCGCGTCGTTGCGATCGCGGTCCTCTGCTTGAGCGCGACGACGGCGCCCGCACTGGCCGGCCCGCCTTACGAAACCGACGATCCCGAGCCGACCGCATACCGGCACTACGAAATCTACGCGTTCGGCTCGTACGACCAAGACGCATCGCATGCCGTCAGCGCGCAACTGCCCTCGCTCGAAGTCAACTACGGTCTCATGCCCAACGTGCAGTTCTCCGTGACGTTGCCGTTTGCAGGCGCCGGCGCGCCCGGGACTCCGTTCACCGCCGGTCTGGGCGACATCGAGCTGGGGCTCAAGCTGCGTTTCGTGCAGGAAGCGCCGGGCCGGCCGCAGGTTTCGTTCTATCCATCCGTCGACCTGCCCACCGGAAACGTCGCCGCCGGCCTCGTCACCGGCGTGCCGCGGACCTTCCCCAAAGGCTCGGGAGCAGCCTCGCCATAAGGCAGCGCGCTCAGCACGGAAAGCACATGGATCAGTCACATCTCAGCCGCAAGACCCTCCTCGCGGCCGCCGCAGCACCGCCGCGCGTCCCGCGCGTCGATCTGCCCCCAACGGCACAGACGGCACCCCGGATGAGAGCGGCCGCCCAGGCGTTCATCGCCGGTCTCGGCGCCGATCAGCTCGCGCGCACGCGCTACCCGCAGCTCGGCGACCCCGCCCGCACGAAGTGGAGCAACTTTTCCGCCGGCGCGTCACCGCGCGCCGGAATCCCGATCGACGCGCTCGACGACGCACAGCGTATCGCACTGCACGATCTCTTGCGCGCTTCAACGAGCAGCCAAGGATATCAGAAGATGACCGGCGCGATGCGCGCGGAGGACGTCTTGGCCGCGCAGGAAGGTCCGCAGGCGATCGGCGGCCGGCCGCTCTTCGGTACGATGAACTACTACGTCTCGGTGTACGGCTCGCCCGGCGACGCGTCGTGGGCCTGGATGTTCACCGGACATCACATGACCGCGATCTTCACCGTGTCGCGCGATCGCGTCGCCTTCACGCCCATGTTCACCGGCGCGCAGCCGCTGCAGATCTCCACCGGCCTGCACGCCGGCTGGCAAGTGCTTCCGCACGACGCCGCGTACGCCGGCGAACTCCTCGCATCACTTTCCGCAGAGCAGCAGCGCACGGTACTCCTCGGCGCAAACGCCCCGGGCGACGTCATCGCCGGTCCCGGACGGCAGAACAGTCTTGCGTCTTTCCAAGGGCTCTCCGCCGACCGCCTCACGAACCCGCAGCAAGACCTGCTGTGGCTGCTGACGCACGAATTCGTTCGTAACGCAGCACCGGACGCCGCGGACGCCCAGCTCGCGTTCATCAGCCAATCGTGGTCGCAAACCCACTTCGCCTGGCAAGGCCCGCGTCCCGACAAGAGCGCGCGCTACTACTTCCGCGTCCACGGGCCACGCATCCTGATCGAGTACGACGTGCAAGAACCGCTCGTCTCCGGCGGCGGCCACGTCCACGCGATCACCCGCGATCCCGTCAACGACTACGGCATCGACTGGCTGCGCCTCCACTACACCGAAGGCGACCCGATCCACCGCGGCGATGGAATGCCGGGAGGCGCCCCGCCGCCACACCCACCCGGGCTTGAAGAGGATCCCGTAGATGCGTGACATGACGGCTCTGCCGCCGAAAGCCTTGATCGTCGGCGCATCGCGTGGATTGGGGCTGGCGCTCGCCGATTCGTACCTGCAACGTGGCTGGCACGTGGTGGGAACGGTCCGCTCCGACGGTCGGACGAAGTTGCATGGGCTCCGCGACCGGTGGGGTGGCAGCCTCGAGGTCGAGACGGTCGACATCACCGCGCCCGATCAGATCACCGCGCTCCGACGGCGCTTGCAAGGCGCAACGTTCGACCTGCTCATCGTGAACGCGGGGGTCAAGAACGATGACCGTGAAACGATTGCCGATGTTTCTACCGATGAGTTCGTGCGTGTGATGGTCACCAATGCCTTGAGCCCGCTGCGCGTCGTCGAGGCATTGGACGACATCGTCACCGCGAACGGCACCATCGCCGTCATGTCGTCCGGGCAGGGCAGCGTCGCCAACAATCTGACGGGAGGGTTCGAGGTCTACCGAGCCAGCAAAGCTGCGCTCAACACCCTCATGCGCAGTTATGCGGCGCGCCATGCGAGCGACGGGCGGACACTCCTGCTTCTCGCGCCGGGATGGATCCGAACCGACATGGGCGGCCCGTCCGCTTCCTTTAGCATCGAAGAAAGCATCCCACCCCTGGTGGAGACAGTCGAGGCCTGGCGCGGCAGAGGCGGTCTTCACTATCTCGATCGCCAGGGGCGCATCGTCCCCTGGTAGGTCCAACGGCGGCGGCGCCCTACGTGGCTTTGCTGACCGCACCGTTGGACCGCTGATACGATAGCTCCGCGTACCAATCGCCGCGGCCTTGCGGGGGTCAGAAGTACGCCGCGCTGTCCAGATCCTCGAGCAGCCCCGGTTCGGTCGGGCGCCAGCCGAGCGTTTCGCGCGTCTTGGTGCTCGATGCGGCGGCGTCGACTTGCGCGAATCGTGCGAACCAGCCGAAGTGCGCGTCGACCGCGTCTCCGGAGAGGCTCACGACCGGGAGGTTCAGGCGGCGTCCGATGACGCCGGCGATCTCGCGGAACGGTACCCCCTCGTCGGCGACCGCGTGGTACACGGCGTGGTCCGCGGCGCGGTCGAGGGCGAGACGGTAGAGCCGCGCCGCATCGCGGCGGTGGACGCCGGGCCACCGGTTGTTCCCGTCGCCGGCGTACGCGGAGACGCCGTGCTCGCGCGCGGCCGCGATGACGATCGGGACGAAGCCGTGGTCGCCGTTGCCGTGAACGGACGGAGACAGCCGGATCACGGAGACGCGCACGCCGCGTGCGGCCGCGGCGGCCGCCACCGTCTCGGGGTCGCGCGGGAAGTGCGCCGCGCCGGGATCGCGGACGTCGTCCTCGGTCACTATCCGGCCGGGTGCGATCAGCGCGACGCCCGACGTGACGATCAGCGGCCGGCCCGTCCCGGCCAAGGTGTCGCCGAGAGCCTCGATGGCGCTCCGCTCGGCGGCGCCGTTTTCGGCGAAGCGCGAGAAATCGTGGTTGAAGGCGGTGTGGATGACGGCGTCCGCGGCGGCCGCGCCGGCGCGCAGGCTGTCGAGATCCTCGAGGCTCCCGCGGTGCACGGCGACCCCCGCCGAGGCGAGGGCTCCCGCCGCGGCATCGGAGCGCGCCAGGCCGACGACGGTGTGGCCGGCGTCCCGGAGCTCCTCGATGACGGCCGACCCGACCCACCCGGTGGCCCCGGTGACGAAAACACGCATGCGCCGACTTTCTCGGTGATGGCAGCGACTGACATAAGGCTATGATCACGGCTGGCCGATCGAGAAGGTCGCGCCCTCGCGATCGGCGACCGCACCCCTCACGAAGCGACGGCGGCTTCGGTCCGAACGGTGATCATCCACTTCACGCCGAAGGCGTCGCTCGCCATGCCGAACTTCCGGGCGAAGAACGTCTGCTCGAACGGCATGATGACGGTTCCCTCCGCGGCCAGCGTGGCGAACGCCTCGGCGGCGCGGTCCTCGTCGTCGATGTCGACCGCGACCGCGAAGTTGTCGCCGGGTGTCCCGGCGCGTCCGGGCGGCGCGTCCATCGCGGCGACGTCGCCGTAGGGCGAGCGCAGCATGCCGTACATCACCTTCGGCCCCCACGCGGGGTCGGCGCCGTTGGGCCCCGGGGCGTCGGCGTAGCGCCGGATGTCGAGCTCGCCGCCCAGCGCCGCGCGGTAGAGCTCGAGCGCGCGTTCGGCGTTTCCGGTGAAGAACAGGTTGGGCCTGATCATGGTCGGCGTCCTTTCGGTGGTCGGCGCGTCGCGGCCGGCGCGGGGAGCTGGGTCTCGATGTAGCGCCGCAGGTGCGCGAGGCAGTCGGCGGCGACCGCGGGGTCGTGGTGCGCTTTGGCGAGGACGAACGCGCCTTGGATCACGGCTTGCGTGAAGAGGCTCAGGCTCTGGGGGCTCCACGGCGCTTGCGGGGCGCAGGCCTCCTTCGCGCCGGCGATCTCGCGCGCGACGTCCGACGCGTGATGGCGGATCAGCTCGTCGCACGCCTCGCGGAGCGCGGGATGGGTCGCGTACGTCTCCTGGACCATCGTCCCGAGCAGGCAGGTGAAATCCGGCAGCTCGCCCTCGAGCAGCGCCGACCGCAGGTCGACGTACGCGAGCACGCGCTCGCGCGCGTCGCCGGCGTCGCGGTAGCCGGCGGCGGCGAACATGGCGTCCGCCCGGGCGGAGAAATGCTCGGCGGCCGCGATCGCCAGCTCTTCCTTGCTCGCGAAGTGGTGGAAGAAGCTGCCCTTGCTGACGCCGGCCGCCCGGCAGATGTCGTCGACCGCCGCCGCGCCGTAGCCCTTGGTGCGGATGACCCGCAGGGCCGCGTCGAGCAGCTTCGTCTTGGCGTCGGTCCGCGCCGGCGGAATCGCTCGTGCTGGTTCCATACTGACTAGTCGGTATGATAATGGGCCGCGAAGCGGCCGTCAAGCCCGTAGCGCCCGTGCACCGCCCTCGGCCCCCGCGTGGTATAGTCCGGCGGAGGAGGCCCTATGCTCACCCGAGACGCGCTGCTGGCGTATGCTCATTTCATCTGCATCTTCACGCTCGCGAGCCTGCTGATCGGCGAGCTGATCGTCTTGCGGAAGGCCCTCTCGGGCGGCCTCGTGCGCCAGCTTCAGGCGCTCGACAGGTGGTACGGCATCGTCGCCGGGCTGGTCGTGGCGAGCGGTCTCGCGCGGCTCTACCTCGGCCCCAAAGGCGTCGCGTTCTACAGCCACAACCCGGTGTTCTGGACGAAGATGGGCCTGTTCGTCGCCGTCGCGCTGGTCTCGATCGTGCCGACGGTCGCCTATATCCGCTGGAGCGCGCGCCTGTCGCCCGACGGGGCGATCGTTCTGGAGGACGCCGAGTTCACCCGGCTCCGAGGCCTGCTCTGGCTGCAGGTCGGCCTGTTCGTCTTCATACCGCTGTGCGCGACGTTCATGGCGCGCGGCCTGTAGCGCGCCGTGCGCCGGGGCCGCATCATGAGCGCGAGCGGCGTCAGCGCGAACCCAGGCTGCCGAGGAAGCTGAGCACGCGCTGGGTCATGAGCTTCGCGGCGTCCTCGTCGTATGCCGGAAGGCTGGCGTCGGCGAAGAGGTGCCGGTCGCCGGGGTAGAGGAACAGCTCGGCCCGCTGGGCCGACGCGACGAGCGCGCGGGCAGCCTCGAGATCGCCTTCTTCGACGAAGGACGGATCCGCGTCCATCGCGTGGATCTGGACCGGCACACCGGCCGGCCATGCCGAGCCGAATTCCGCGGTGGAGACGCACGCGTCGAACAGCAGTGCGCCGCGCGCGCCCGCCCGTCGCTGGGCCAGGCTCTGTGCCGCCATCACGCCGAGCGAGAAACCCGCATAGACCAGGTCGTGCGCAAGCGCGCCGGCGGCGCGCCAGCCGCGCTCGACGATCTCGCCGAAGCCGACGCTCCGGGCGAAGGCCACACCCTCCTCGAGCGTGCCGAACGTTCGGCCCTCGTAGAGATCGGGCGCGTGAACGACGTGTCCCGCTCTGCGCAGCGCATCGGCGAAGGCGAGAACCCCCGTGGTTCGTCCCTGCGCGTGGTGAAACAGCAACACCTCAGCCATGGCGCTCGGCGTTCCGCCGCCGGATCAGCGCTCCTTCGCTGCCGGCGCGATGCACCGCAGGTCGCGCCGTGCGACCGCGGCGCGGGTCTCCGAGCCGATGCGCTGCCAGGCTTCGTACTCCTCGCGAAACAGCGTCTCGGCGCGCGCGGCGAACCCTTCGGCGCGCAGCACGGTCGCCTCGGCGCGCATCTCGAAGCAGCGCCAGCGAACGTTTTCCGAGCCGACGATGCCGGTCGCCGCGGCGTCCTCGGCCAGCCGCGTGTCCTCGTACCGGCGCAGCATCCGGCGCGCGCGAGCCGCGTCGAGCGCGGCCGTCGTCTCGGCGGTGAAGAGCAGCACGAGCCGCTCCATGTCGTTCACGCTCTCCCAGCGGACCGCCTCGGCGGCATCCGCCGCGTAGAGGGCCGACTCGGTCGCGACCAGACCCGCGCCGACCGCGCGGCCCAGGTTGGCGTGGTCGACCCAGGCCATGACCTCGAGCGCCGGGGACGGCGCGATGTCGGCGGCCGCGTGGAACGTCCGCAGCGCGCCCAAGTGGTCGCCTTCGTGCGCGTGCGCCCAGCCCAGGCCGTGCAGCGCGAAGAAGTGCTGCGCGGCCGTGGCCGGCGCCCAGCGCACGCGGTCGATGCGTTTCGCCAGATCGGCGCTGGAGGTCGCCGACGCGAAGTCGCGCGCGAGGATCGCCAGATTGGCCGTCGAGTACGCCGGAATCCAGTGGTCGGCCACGGGCGCCGTCTCGTACACGTCGAGCGCTTCGCGAAACCGCACCGCGGCAAGGTCGAACCGCTCGCGCTCTTGGGCCAGCAAGCCCTGGAGGTTGATCGCGAACGTGCGGACGTGCTGCAGGTGGGCGACCGAGCTGCGGTCGTCCTCGCCCGGTTGCGCGCTGCGCTCGGCATAGCGCTCGGCCGCGTCGAGATCGCCCTCGGCCCAGGCGTGCCGCGAGCGGATGAAGTCCAGCTCGGCCTTCAGCGTGCGGGCGCGGGTCTCGGCGACCGGCCGCTCCGCGTCGTCGAACACGTCGAGGACGTCGGGCCGCCGGAGCTTCATGGCGACGTTCGCATAGGCGACGTTGAGCTCGGCCCGCTCGAGCTCGCCCGCGTCCGCGAGCGCGGCCTCGAGCACGACCTCGCGGGCCTCGTGCAGCCGTCCCAAGCGCGTGAGCGCCCGCACCCGCAGGATCGTCGGCCGTTCGTGGTCCAGGCCGGCCAGATAGGCTAAGCACGTCTCGTTGTCCGCGGCGTGATACGCGGCGAGCGCGCGCTCGTACGATGGTCGGCGAACTGGCCGATGCTGTGGCTGAGACACCCCGTTTCCCCCCGCGGCCCCCTTGGAGCCGCAGGGGGCAAATACTGTCGCCTACGGCCGCGTACCTCTGCGGGTCAGCCGCCGCATTGGCCGGTGAAGCACGGCGCGACGGCCGGGGCAGCGGCGACGGCGAGGAGCGCCAGGGTGAGCAACGTGAGCATGGTCGGTTCCCTCTCGAGACCCCGCGGTGCGCGAGGCGGTGTGTGCTGCGCGACGTCGATGCGCCGCGTCGAGAGGGTAGGGCGGAAGAGGCCGGCACTCCCAGGCGCCGTGCCGGCCGCCGAAGCGTGCTACGGGTTCTCGCGCCAGCGCCGCTCCTCCAGGTGGAGCTGCTCGAACGCGTTCATCCGGCGCTCCAGCTCGCTCACGCGGCCGGCCAGGCTGGCGCCCTCGCCGAACGCGAGATAGTGGACGTCGACCGAGAGCGCATCCGCCAGCCGCACCCCGACGACGAACGACGGGCCTTTCGAGTCGCCGGTTTCGAGATTCCGGATCGCGGCCTCGGTGACGAGCACCTGGCGGGCCAAGCCGGCGAGGCTGTACCCGCGTTCGGTGCGCAGCCGCCGGAGACGTACACCGAAGGTCTCCGCTTTCATGTTCGATAGGTCGGCAAACCGGGTTGCCGTCCCTAGCGAACGAGGTTGGTCCCGGCCGCCCTCCCGGGTGTAGGCGAGCGTAGCTCGCAAGAGGGCGACCAGGACCAACCCGCAGCATGATTCGGTTTGCGGAAAGGCGTTCCTGCCCGCCGCGGTGCAATTTTTCCGCTCCCGAAGCTGCTCGTGACGTTCGTGGCTAGCCGCCGAAACCGCACTATGCTATGGTCCTCGCGTACTATTCATGCGGAGGTATCGATGGTCAAAGAAGCGATCGGCACGCGCCTGCGGCGCTTGCGCGTCGCGCACGGTCTCTCGGCAGCGGCCCTCGCGCGCAAGGTCGACGTCACCGAGGCCGCCATCCGCGCGATCGAGACCGGCGACTCCAAGTCGCCCTCGTTCCCGGTCGGCGTTCGTCTCGCCGAGGCGCTCGGCGTGAGCGCGCGCTACCTCGCGTTCGGCGACCGCTCCGACCTCGAGACGCGGGTGCGGGCCATCGAGCGGCGCCTGGGACCGGCCCCGGACAAGCCCGCCTGACGGGTTGCGCGCGTCGGCTGGCGGGGAGCTCTCGCGCCCGGCCGAAGCCAGCGGCGTGGCCGAGGCCGTCTCCGCCGGCGTGGCGGCGTTCGTGGCGCTGCTCGCCTTCGCCGTGCTCGTCTCGCTGGCCGCCGAGCGCGTTCGCGTACCGGCAGCCGTGCTGCTCGTCGCCGTCGGCGCGGTCTTCGGCTCGGTCTGGCACGTCCGGCCGCCGTTCGCGTTCGGGCCCGCGCTGTTCTTCGTCTTCCTGCCGCCGCTGATCTTCGAGGCGGCGTGGAACATCGATCTAGGCGCCCTGCGCGCGTCGGCACTGCGGGTCGTGCTCCTGGCCGGGCCGGGGACGGTGCTCTGCGCCCTGGCCGTCGCGGCCGCGCTGACCGCGGCCGGCGCGCTGCCGTTCGGCCCGGCGCTGCTGCTGGGAGCGGCGATCTCGGCAACCGATCCGGTCGCCGTGGTCGCGGTCTTTCGCCAGGCGGCGGTCCCCGCCGCGGTCAAGACGCTCGTCGAGGCGGAGTCGCTCTCGAACGACGGCGTCGCGGTCGCGCTGTACGGCGTGGCGCTGGCGGCCGCGCGGGGGACGAGCGTCGCCTGGCTGCCGGCGCTCGGCCACGGCGCGGCCGCGCTCGCCGGCGGCCTGGTGGTCGGGGCCGCCTGCGCGATCCCGCTCCGGCTGGTGCTGCGGACGACCCGCGCCTCGGAGTACGAGGTCACCGCCACGGTCGTGCTGGCGTACGCGGCGTACCTGGCCGCCGACCACCTGCAGCTCTCGGGCATCTTCGCGACCGCCGCCGCGGCCGTCACGCTGCGCGGGCTGCTGGGCAGCGCGCCGACGATGCGGAACCGCGACGCGGTCGACGGCTTCTGGAGCTCGGGCGCGTACATCGCCAACGCCGCCGTCTTCCTGGCCACCGGGCTGCTCATCGACATCCCGCGCGCGCTGCACGAACCGCTGGTCGTGACCGTCGCGATCGTCGCGGCCCTGCTCTCGCGCGCCGCCCTGGCCTGCGGGGCGGGGGCGGGGCTGGCGGCGCGAGCGACCGTCTTCCTCGCCGGCATGCGCGGCGCGCTGCCGCTCGCGCTGGCCCTCGCGCTGCCGCCCGGCTTGCCGTTCCGCCCGGCGATCATCGACGGCGTGTTCGCGGTGGTGCTGGTGACCCTGGTCGTGCAGGGCACGCTGCTCGAACCGGTCGTGACGCGGCTGTACGGCAAGGCCGAACCGGCCTGGCCTGGAAATGGGACGGGCACCACGCCGAGGTTCCCACCATGATCGATGCCGCGCTGCCCGGGCCGACCGGCACCACTAGGGCCGACGTCCTCGCCGTCCACTCGGTCGACCACTTCGCGCTCGGCGTCCCGGATCTCGCCGCGGCGGAGCGGTTCTACGGGACCTTCGGGCTGACGGTCGACGATGCGCCGAGCGGGCTTCGCCTGAGCACGCCGCAGGGTCTGGCCGGCCGCATCGGCGAGGCCGCGCAGCGGCGCCTCGAGTACCTCTCGTTCGGCATCGACGCGGACGCGCTCGCACCGTTCGGGCGGCGGCTCGAAGCCGGCGGGGTCGCCCGCGCCGACCCGCCGCGCGGCGCGCCGGGCGACGGCGTCTGGTTTCGCGATTGCGACGGCGTGCTCGTCGAGGTGACGGCGCGCGCGCGGCGCTCGCCGCGGGTGAAGTCGCCGACCGAGATCCGGATCGCTCCCGCGGGCGTGCGGCGCGCGGCCGAAGAGAGCGGCACCGCCGCCGCGCCGCGCCGGCTCGGCCACGTCCTGCGCTTCACCCCGGACGTCGCGCGCATCGCCCGCTTCTACGAGCGGTTTCTCGGCCTGCGCGTGGCGGACCGGTCGGGCGACATCATCGCGTTCATGTACTCCCCGCACGGCAGCGATCACCACGTCGTCGCGTTCGCGCGCTCCAGCCGGCCCGGCTTCCACCACGCGAGCTTCGACGTCGGCGCGATCGACGCGATCGGCCTGGGCGCGCTGCGGATGGCCGAGCACGGCTACCGCGAGGGCTGGGGGTTCGGGCGCCACGAGGCGGGCTCGAACTTCTTCCACTACGTGCGCGATCCGTGGGGCGGCTTCGCCGAGTATTTCTGCGACATCGATTTCATCCCGGCCGGCCTGGACTGGGCCGCGCGCGACGTTCCGCCGGAGCAGAGCTTGATGCTGTGGGGCCCGCCCGTCCCGGCGTACTTCCTCGAAAACCACGAAGCCGCAAGCTGAGCGGCGCTCCGCGGAGAAGAAGGCCATCATGCTGCAGATCGTGACCTTTCGCACCGACGGGGGCTGGCAAGCCGGCGTCGCGGTCGGCGCAAAGGTCGTGCCCGTTCCGGCGCTCGGGCCCTACCCCTCGACGGTCAAAGAGCTGCTCGCGATCGACCCCGCGCTCTTCGACGCGATGCTCGGCGCGGCCGAGGGCGCCGCGCGGGGCGAAGCGGCGCTCGACCTCGCCGCGGTTCGGCTCGGCCCGCCGGTCCCGGACCCCGACAAGATCATCTGCCTGGGCCTCAACTACAAGGACCATGCGGCCGAAGCCAACCTCGCGCTTCCCGCGGCGCCGATCCTGTTCCCGAAATACCGCAACTCGCTGGTCGGGCCGTACGACGACATCGTGGTTCCCGCGGCCGCGGCGGCGGCGGTCGACTACGAGGCCGAGCTGGCCGTCGTCATCGGCCGCCGGGCGAGCCGGGTGAGCGAGCGCGACGCGCTGGCGTACGTCGCCGGGTATGCGGCGCTCGACGACGTGAGCGCGCGCGACCTGCAGATGCAGACCTCGCAGTGGGGCGCGGGAAAGGCGATCGACACCTTCGCCCCGATGGGCCCGGGGATCGTCCCGGCGCGCTTCGTTCCCGACCCGCAGTCGCTCGTGCTCACGGCCCGGGTCAACGGGCAGCAGGTGCAGCACGAGAGCACGAGCCAGATGATCTTCGGGGTGGCCGAGACGATCGCGTTCATCACCCGGTTCATGACGCTCGAGCCGGGCGACATCATCGCCACCGGCACGCCGGCCGGCGTCGGCTTCACCCGCAAGCCGCCGATCGCGCTCGCAGGACGGCGACGTCGTGGAGGTCGAGATCGAGCGGATCGGCACCATCCGCAACCGCGTGGTGCTCGAAGCGAGCTCGACGTCGCAGCCGGCCGCTCAGCGGGCGGCCGCGTCCGCGTAGCGCCGTCGAGCCACGGGAACGGTTCGGCCTCGTCCCTCACGGCAGCGTGACCATCCACTCGGTGCCGAACTTGTCGGTCACGACGCCGAACCGGCCGCCCCAGAACGCGGCGCGGATCGGCATCCCGACGCTGCCGTTCGCCGTCGTCGAACGAGAGCGCCAGCGCGACGTTGCCGGCATCGGGGTCGACGGCCCCCCGGTAGAACTCGAGCGCTTCTTCGCAGCGCCCGTACAGGAAGAGATAGGGAACCAATTGCGTTGCCATGGGATTGCCTCCACGCAGTGCGGGGAGACGCCGCCGCCGCGCGCTCGAGCTTACGCGGAGGTTTGCGCCGCGGCGCTCGGCGTCTGGGCGCCGGCCTCGGTCAGCCGGCGCAGCGCGTCGGGATCGAGCCGCAGCCGCACGCCGGCGACCAGGTCGCGCAGCTGCTCGGGCGAGGTCGCGCTGGCGATCGGCGCGCTGATCCCGGGCTGAGCCGCCAGCCACGCCAGCGCGACCTGGGCCGGGGTCGCGCCGTACCGCTGCGCCACCGCGTCGAGCGCGGCGAGGATGCGCAGGCCGCGCGGGTTGAGGTACTGCTCGACGTGGCCGCCGCGCGCGCTCTTGCCCAAGTCGGCCGCCGAGCGGTACTTGCCGGTGAGGAAGCCCGCGGCCAGCGAGAAGTACGGGATCACGCCGATCCGCTGCTCGACGCACAGCGCTTGCAGCGCGCCCTCGTACTGCTCGCGGTCGTAGAGGTTGTACTGCGGCTGCATCGTCTCGTAGCGCGGCAGGCCGTTGCGCTCGCTCGCTGCGAGCGCTTCGCGCAAGCGCTCGGCGGTGTAGTTGCTCGCCCCGATCGCCCGCACCTTACCGGCCCGGACCAGCCCGGCGAAGGCTTCGAGCGTCTCCTCGAGCGGCGTTCGGGCGTCGTCGAAGTGCGCCTGGTAGAGGTCGATCCGGTCGGTCCGCAGCCGGCGCAGCGAGTCCTCGACGGCCGCGGTGATGCGCTCCTTCGAGAGCAGCCGCTCGCCCTTGCCGCCGCCGACTTTCGTCGCGACGAGCACCCGGTCGCGGTTGCCGCGGCTGCGCATCCAGTTGCCGATGATCGTCTCGGACTCGCCGCCCCGGTTCCCCGGCACCCAGCTCGAGTACACGTCGGCCGTGTCCACCAGCTCGAAACCGGCGTCGAGGAAGGCGTCGAGGACCGCGAACGAGGCCGGCTCGTCGATCGTCCAGCCGAAGACGTTGCCGCCGAGCGCGAGCGGCGCGGCCCGCAGCTCCGAGCGGCCCAAAGCACGTTGTTCCATACGGCGCAGGACGGCCGGCCCGCAACCATTCGTTGCAGCACGCGGATCGTGACGGGGGCGATGATCCCGTTTTCCATCCTCGACCTCGCCCCCATCACCGAAGGCGGCGATGCGGCCGGATCGTTTCGCAACTCGCTCGACCTCGCCCGGCACGGCGAGCGGTGGGGCTTCAACCGTTTCTGGCTGGCCGAGCACCACGGCATGCCCGGCATCGCGAGCGCCGCGACCGCCGTCCTGATCGGGCACGTCGCCGCGGGAACCGCGACGATCCGGGTCGGCGCCGGCGGCATCATGCTGCCCAACCACTCCCCGCTCGTCGTCGCCGAGCAGTTCGGCACGCTCGAGGCGCTGTTCCCGGGCCGGATCGACCTGGGCCTGGGGCGGGCGCCCGGCTCCGATCAGCTCACCGCGCGCGCGCTGCGCCGCAACCTCGCCTCCGACCCCGACGACTTCCCGCACGACGTCGTCGAGCTGCTGGACTACTTCTCGGCCGAGCCGCAGCAGCAGGTCCGCGCGGTGCTCGGCACCGGGCTCGAGGTGCCGGTCTGGATCCTCGGCTCGAGCCTGTTCGGCGCGCGCGTCGCGGCCGTGCTCGGCCTGCCGTACGCGTTCGCGTCGCACTTCGCCCCCGAGCAGATGATGCCGGCGATCGCGCTCTACCGGGCGAGCTTCCGGCCCTCCGCGCGGCTCGCCGCGCCCTACGTGATGCTGGGCTACAACGTGTTCGCCGCCGCGACCGACGAGGAGGCCGCGTTCCGCGCGACGTCGATGCAGCAAGCGTTCGTGAACCTGCGCAGCGGCCGCCCCACCCGCCTGCCGCCGCCGGTGGAAGGCTATCTCGCGCGCATCCGGCCCGACCAGCGCTCGCTGCTCGACCAGATCCTGAGCTGCACCGCCATCGGCTCGCCCGAGACGGTGACCAAGCAGATCGGCGCCTTCGTCGACCGCACCGGCGCCGACGAGCTGATGATCGCCTCGCAGATCTTCGACCACGGCGCCCGCCTGCGCTCGTACGAGATCGCGGCGAGCGCCCGCGAGCGGCTCGCGCTGGTCTCCGCGCAAGCGTAAGCGAGTGCGCGGTCTCGCCGGCTCGGTTGCCATCGTCACCGGTTCCTCGGACGGCATCGGCCTGGCCACGGCGCGCCGGCTGGCGGAGCTGGGCGCGGCCGTCGTGGTCAACTCGCGCTCGCAGGCGCGCGCCGACGCCGTCGCGCGCGCGCTGAACGGCGAGGGCCTGCGCGCGGCCGCCGTCGGCGCCGACCTGGGCTCGGGCGCCGGCGTGGAAGCGCTCTTCGCCGGCGCGCTCGCCGCGTACGGGACGGTCGACGTGCTGGTCAACAACGCCGGGATGCCGAGCGTCGCCGCCGCCGAGGACCTCTCGGCCGAGGACTGGCGCGCCGTGCTCGAGCTCAACCTCACCGCGCCGTTCCTGTGCGCGCAGGCCGCCGGCCGGATCATGCTCGCCAAGGGCAAGGGCGTCATCGTCAACGTCGGCTCGGTGTTCTCGCGGCTGGGCATGCCGGGGCGCGTCGCGTACAGCGCCAGCAAGCACGGCCTGGACGGGCTCACCGCGACGCTGGGGGCCGAGTGGGGACCGCGCGGCGTGCGGGTCGTCTCGGTCAACGCCGGCTACACGGCGACGGCGCTGGTGCAGCGGGCGATGGCGACGGGCCGCTTCGGCGACGAGGACATCGCGCGCCGCACGCCGCTCGGGCGGCTCGCGGTGCCGGCCGAGATCGCGAACGCGATCGCCTTCGCGGTCTCCGACGACGCGTCGTACGTCAACGCCACCTCGATCTACGTCGACGGCGGCTGGACCGGGTACGGCGGCTGGTGAGCCGTCTGGGCAGAACCGGAGCTTCCAGCCGGGACGACGACCGTTCGCCCGCCTGGGCGCTGCGGCGGACTTCGCCCGCGAGAGCGCGCGCTGCTCGCGGCTGAAGTTCGTACGAAAACGTACGGGAGCCCCCAAAGCGTGCTATACTTCAAGACCCCGGATCAGCGCTCGCTCGCAGCGCCCGGTCTCGAAGGAGACGCCATGAAGGCAAGCCCCTTGCCTTTAGCGGACCCGCAGGGCGGTCTTCCCGGTCGAGCCGGTCCTCGATGATGGCATTCGCCTGCGGTAACCGCTTGCTCGACGCGCTGCCCCCGCCGGCGCAGACCGGTATCGAACAGGACCTGGAGATCGTGACCCTCGAGGCGCACCAGTTCACGCACGCGGTCGGCGGCACCATGCACCACGTCGACTTTCCGATCGACGCGGTGCTCTCGGTCGTCGCCACGCTCGCCAACGGCGACAGCGTGGAAGTCGGCACCGTCGGCCGCGAGAGCTTCGTCGAGTCCGACGCCGCGCTCGACGCGGCCCTGTCCTCGCGCACCTCGTTCTGCCAGGTGCGCGGGCGGGTGGCGCGGATGCCGCTCGAGTGCTTCGAGCGGCGCATGGCGGAGAGCGCCCCGTTCGCGCGCCTCATGCGCCACAACGTCCGGGCCACGCTCTTCAGCGCCCAGCAGTTCGCGGCGTGCAACGCCAAGCACCCGGTGCTCCAGCGCTGCGCCCGCTGGCTGTCGATGACCGCCGACCGGGTCGGCCGCGAGCAGTTCGTGCTGACGCACGATTTTCTGTCGATCATGCTCGGGGTTCGGCGCGCCGGCATCTCCGAAGCGGCCGACGCGCTGTCCCGCCTCGGCGCGATCGAGTACCGGCGCGGGCTGGTGAAGGTGCTCGACAAGGACCGGCTCGACGCCGCGGCGTGCGAGTGCTACCAGGCCTGCCGGCTGGCGTTCCTCACCGCGCTGTCGAGCTGAGCGCCGCCGCGTCGGCGGGTCAGCCGCGCACTTCCCGCAGGTGGCCGGTCTCGACCTCGTAGACGAAGCCGCGCACCCGGTCGCGGTGCGGCAGGAACGGGTGCTCGCGCACCCGCGCGATGGCGCGGCGGACCGCCGCGTCGAGGTCGTCGAAGGCACCGAACGCGTACGGCGGCGCCTGGCCCGTCTGGGCGGCGATCTCGGCCTGCAGCGCTGGCTCGTCCGCGCGGTGCAGCCCACAGCCGGTGTGGTGCATCAGGATCACCTCGCGCGTTTGCAGGAGCCGCTGCGAGAGCACGAGCGAGCGCAGCACGTCCTCGGTGACGAGGCCGCCCGCGTTGCGCAGGATGTGCGCCTCGCCCGAAGCGAGGCCGAAGATGCGGAAGTTGTCGATCCGCGAGTCCATGCAGGTCACGATGGCGACGTGCTTGGCGGGGACGACTGCCCGCGGGCCTTCGAAATCGGCTTCGTGCGTGACGGCGTTGGCGACGAGTTCGTCGGTGGCGGAGCTCACGAGGTGCCGTTGGCGACCCGCCGAGGGGAGTCCTCGGTACGCCGGGACCACGGGAGAGGCATCACTCGATGCGGAATCACGGGGCTTCCGATGCGCACCATCGACCCGCAGGACCCGGCGATCACGTATGCGGCCGTGCTGGACGCGCTGCCGGGCATCGCGTACATGGCGCGTCCCGACGGCGTCGTCACCCACCTCTCGCGCGGCTGGGAGCGCTTCACCGGGAACTCCGCCCGCGAGGTGCTCGAGCAGGGCTACGACGCCGTCATCCACCCCGACGACCTGCCCGGCGTCGCGGCGGCCTGGGACGCCGCGCGCGCGGCCGGCGAGGGCTACCGGGACGAGTTCCGCATCCGCTTCGGCGACGGCTCGTACCACTGGGTGGTCAGCCAGGCCGAGCCGGTCCGCAGTCACGAGGGCCCGGTCGCCGGCTGGTTCGGAACGCTGACCGACATCACCGACCTGCGCTTGGCCGAACAGGTGGCCGAGCGGGTCTTCGCGGAGGTGCGCGAGCAGGCGGAGTTCGTCGAGCGCCTGCTCGACGCGACCGACGACTGCATCAAGATCCTCTCGCTGGACGGCCGGCTCGTCTCGATGAGCCCGAACGGCCGCAAGGCGCTCGCCATCGCCGATTTCGCCGCCGTCGAAGGCGCGGACTGGCTGGCGTTCTGGCAGGGCGAGGACCGGTTGCGCGCCCGCGCCGCGCTGGACGCGGCGCGGGCCGGCGGCCGCGGCACGTTCACCGGCAGCTACGCCGTCGAGGGCCGCCCGCGCTGGTGGGACGTCGTCGTGACGCCCATCGCCGGCCGCGACGGCGCGCCCGAACGGCTGCTGGCGGTGTCGCGCGACGTGACCGGCGCGCTCTTCGCGCAGCGCGCGCTGGCGGAGAGCGAGGAGCGCCACAGCGTCTTCAGCGAGGCGCTGCCCGGCATCACCTGGACGGCCCGGGCCGACGGCGAGCTCGACTTCCTGGGCGCGGCCTACGCGGGCCTGCGCGGCCGCCCCCCGGAAGTGGCGCTCGGGAACGGCTGGCTCGAGAGCGTCCACCCGGAGGACCGCGAGCGGGCGCACCGGCAGTGGCGCTCGGCGCTCGCCTCGGGCGAGAAGTACGACATCCAGTTCCGGGTGCGCGTTGCCGACGGCTCCTACCGCTGGCAGCTCGTGCGGGCGCTGCCGCAGCGCGACGCGCGCGGCGCCATCGTGCGCTGGGTCGGCGTCAACATCGACGTCGAGGAGCAGCGCCGGGCCGACGAGGCGCGCGAGCAGTTCGTGCGCCTGGTGGAAGCCAGCGACGACTTCATCGGCATCGGCGACGCCGCCGGCAACGCGACCTACGTGAACGCCGCCGGCCGGCGCATGCTGGAGATCGGCTCGATGGAGGACGCGCGCAAGACCCGCCTCATGCAGTACTTCACCCCGGAGGACCGCCCGTACGTCGAGCGCGAGATCCTGCCGGCGGTCGAGCGCGGGGGGCGCTGGAGCGGCGACTTCCGGCTGCGCAACTTCCGCACCGGGGCGGCCGTGCCGGTGTCGTACAACGTCTTCTCGCTGCACGACCAGGACGGCCGCCGGGTCGGCGTGGCGACGGTCAGCCGCGACCTGCGCGCGCGGCTGCGCTTGGACGCGGCCCTGCGCGCGCTGGCCGAAACCGGGTCGGTCATGTTCAGCTCGCTCGACTACGAGCAGACGCTGCGCAACGTCGCCGACGTCGCGACCCGCAGCTTCGCGACGTACTGCATCATCGACGTCGTCGACGACGCCGGCCGCCTGCGCCGGGTCGCCGCGGCGCACAGCGACCCCAGGCTGCAGGCGGCGCTCGAGCAGGGAGCGGCGGCGCGCGACCTCGCCGGCGACCACCCGGCGGGGCGCGCGTTCCGCGACGGCGTGGCGACGCTGGTGGCGGCCATCCCGCCGGACTGGATGCAGCGCACCGGCATGGCGGCCGGCGCCGAGCCGGTCCTGCGGCGGCTCGACCCGCGGTCGATGGTCTACGCGCCGATCTTCGGCGCGCAGGGCGAGCGGGTGATCGGCGTGCTCACCTGCGTCGTCGACGGGCGCGACCCGCGCGGCGGGTACAGCGAGGACGACCTGCGCTTCGCCGAGGAGCTGGCGCGCCGCGCCGGCCTGGCGTTCGACCACGCCCGGGCGTACGAGCGCGAGCGCCGCATCGCGGTGACCTTGCAGGCGGCGTCGCTCTCGACCACGCTGCCGGCGGTCGACCACCTCCGCCTCTCGGCGGAGTACCGGCCCGGCAACGACGAGGCGACCATCGGCGGCGACTGGTACGACGCGTTCCTGCTCGACGACGGCCGGGTGGCGATCACCGTGGGCGACGTGCTGGGCAACGGGCTGGGCGCCGCGGTGACGATGGGCAAGGTGCGCCAAGCGATCCGGGCCGTGGCGACGGTGCTGCCCGAGCCCAACGCGATGCTCGACGTCGCGGACCGCACGGTGCGCGCCGAGTCGGACGACGCGTACGCGACCGCGATGGCCGGCATCGTCGACCCGGCCGCGCGCGCGTTCACCTTCGCCTCGGCGGGCCACCCGGGGCCGGTGCTGCGCCGGCCCGACGGGCGGATCGAGGAGTTCAGCTCGCCGGACCTGCTGCTCGGGCTGCGCGCGCCCGGCCGCAGCGGGACGGCCACGATCCCGCTGGCACCCGGTTCGGCGCTGGTGCTCTTCACCGACGGCCTGATCGAGGCGACCCGGGACGTCGAGGAGGGGTATCGCCGGCTCCACGCCGCGGTGGGCGACGCCGGCGTCATGGCCGCCGAGAACCCGGCCCGGGCGCTGGTCGAGCACGTCCTGGGCGGGCGGCCGGCGACCGACGACATCGCGGTGCTGGTGGCGCAAGTGGGCGGATGGGAAACGGGCACCTGACCCGCGCCGAGTTCGAGCGGGTCGTGGGCGAAGCGCTCGACTCGCTGCCGAAGCGGTTCGCCGACCTCGTCCGCAACGTCGTCGTCGCGGTCGAGGACGAGCCGAGCGCCGAGGACCTCGAGAGCCTCGACGGGGACGACGACGAGACGGAGCTGCTGGGCATCTACCGCGGCGTCGCGCTGACCGAGCGGAGCCACGACATGACGCTGCTGCCCGACGAGATCGCGGTGTTCCGCGGTCCGATCAACCGCGTGACGCGCACCCGCCAGGAGGCGCTGCACGAAGTGCGCGAGACGGTGATCCACGAGCTGGGGCACTACTTCGGCCTCGACGACGGCGAGATGCCGCATTGACGAACGTGCGTACCGGCCGGCAGCCATGGTGAACGGCGACCGAGTGCAGGCCCTCCGAGCGCACGTCGAGGCGCGGTTCGCCGGCACGGACGTGGAGAGGAGCCCGTTCCCGCACCTCGTCGTGGCCGACTTCTTCCCGGCCGACGTGTACGCCGACATCCTGCGCTTCAACCCGTTTCGCGAGCTCGCCGGTTCGGAGTGGCTGCCGGCCGGCGCGTCGGACAGCGTCTCCGCGCGGACCCCGTACTTCGCCCGCAAGCAGCTCGACCTGCTGCCGGACGAGCCGTTCGCGCTCGCGCCCGAGGCGGCGGCGTTCTGGCGCCTGATCCGCACGTGCTTCCTGGCCGACGAGTGGTTCGAGCGCCTCGTCCTGGCCAAGTACGAGGAGTACTTCTGGCTGCGCTTCGGCGACCTCGTCGGCAAGGACGACTTCTTCGCGCTGCTGCGCAAGCAGTTCTTCCTCCAGCGCCACGAGCCCGGCTTCCACATCGGCCCGCACACCGATCTGCCGACCCGCGTCTTCACCTGCATCTTCTCGTTCGCCGACCGCGCGGGCTTCGAGGAGTACGGCACCCAACTGCTCGCGCACAAGGACCGGCTGGTGCGCTGCTGGGGCACCGACCACCACGCGGCCGACGACTTCGTGGTGCGCAAGCTGGTGCCGTACCGGCCCAACCACTTCCTGCTGTTCTTCAAGACCCGGCACACGTTCCACGCGGTTCCGGCGATCGACGAGCGGGTGCCCAACCAGCGCTACGGCATGCAGTTCCAGCTCCACGAGCCGCCGCAGGGCCTCTTCCGCGACCTCTCCGCGCCGAAGCTGATGCACTTCACCGGGCGGCCGCCGAACGCGTGAACGAGTCCCTGCTCGCGATCTCGGCCGGCAACGAGCGCGACGTGTTCTCCGGCGGTCTGTTCCTCCTGGACGCGGGCGCCATGACGCCGGTCGACTTGCTCGCCACGGCCGGCCTGTACCGCAGCGGGCGGGAGTTCTACCGGGTGGCCTCGCAGCGCCAGCACGACGGCGCGGAGATCCTGGTCTACGACGACCGCGGCATCGCGCGCTACGTGCGGGTCGACGGCGTGCCCGACCCGCACGACCTCACCGTGCTCGACGACGGGACCGTGCTCTGCGTGTCGCCTTCGGCGAACGCGATCTTCGCGGTCGAGCCGGACGGCGCGGCGCGCGCGGTCTGGGACGCCCGCGCCCCGTTCGACGCCTGGCACGTCAACTGCGCCGTCCAGCACGGCGGCCGGCTGTACGCGACCGCGTTCGGCCGCTTCGACCGCTACCGCGGCTGGAACGCGAACTGCCAGCAGACCGGCATCCTCTTCGACGTGGCCTCGGGCGAGGACGTGATCGCCGGGCTGACCCAGCCGCACACGCCGCGCTGGATCGACGGCGGGTGGGCGGTCTGCGACTCCGGCACCGGCAGCGTGCTGCGGATCGGGCCGAGCGGCGAACGCCGGCAGATCGCGCTGGGCGGGTTCACCCGCGGCCTCTGCGCGCTCGGCGACCGGGTGTACGTCGGCGTGAGCGAGCTGCGGACCACGCGCAACTTCCTGGGCACCGCCAGCATCGCCGTGCTCGACCGCGCCTCGTGGGCGGAGATCGAGCGGATCCCGATGCCGGGCGGCAACCCGTACGACATCGTCGCGGTCGACGCGGCGACCGCCGCCGCGCTGCGCATCGGGTTCGGTTTCTGCTCGCGCCGGCGCCGCAACCTCGACCAGCTCGCGATGTTCGAGGCGGTCGGCGTCACGCCCTCACGCCTGTGGGCGATCGGCGACCCGCTGACCCCGCAAGGCTGCCGGGTTCGCATCGAGGCCGCGGTCCCGCCCGCGATGGCGGCCGGCGACGCCGTCGGGGTGCCGTGCCGGGTCACCAGCCACGCCGACGCGCTGCTGGTGACGGCGCCCCCGTATCCCGTCTACCTGAGCTACAAGTGGCTCGACGCGGCCGGCGCGCGCGCGCCCCAGACCGCGCTCAAGACGCCGCTGCCGGCGACCTTGCCGCCGCAGGCCTCGCTCGACGTGCAGGTCGTGGTGGGCGCGCCCGTGCTGCCCGGCCGCTACACGCTGCTGATCACCGCGTTCCAAGAGCAGGTCCAGTGGTTCGACGACGTCGACCCCGGGTCGGCATACCGCACCGCGGTCGACGTCGTCACGGCCGCCGCCGCGTCGTAGGCCGAACGACCTGCGCCGGACGCTACGGCATGACGGCGATGTCGATGGCGACCGGAAGCGGCTTTCTGCTTCCGGCTGCCGCCCGCGCCCACAGCGATGCATGATGCAGGCCGACGCTCAGGCCGGCGCTGGGGATTCGCAGCGAGAACGGGCGCCGCTCGGCCGCGCCGGCTGCGGCACGATCGTCCGGCGCACCGCCGCCGCTCCGCACCGGCGTGCCGTCGACGACGGCGCCGATTTCGCGAACGGGAGCGGCGGGATCGTCGTCGACCCAGCCGGTCACGCGAACGTCCTCGCCGCGGCGTACCGAGACCGAGCGGCCTGCCGGGCTCGGCTCGATGCCGACGACGCCGCCGTGCGCCGGAGCCGTCCAGAACCCGTCGACACGGCGGGTCGGCATGGCGACGGCGCTGATTGCGACGACGACCGCGACGGCGCCCAGCGAGATCCGGAACGAGCGCACCGTCCAGGTTTCGATGCTCATCTTCGGAAAGCAGCTCCCATGGTCGCTCGCCCGCCGGGCCACCGGGGCTCGGGCTTTTCCTGGTCGGCTGCCGGACCGGCGACCGCGGCGGTGATTTCCCTTTGCGCGTGCATCGCCCCTCCGCTGCTGTGGCTCGTGCGAATCCTCGGAGATTCGCCGAACGTACCGTATACGGACGAGTGGGCTTGGGCGGACGTTCTGACCCAGTCGCGGCGCGGAACGATTCCTTGGGAAGCGCTGTGGCAGCCGCACAACGGCCATCGCGAGCTCGTCGGCGGCTTGCTCTTCCTCGGTCTGGACCGCCTCGGCGGCTGGTCCGTCCCGCGCGAGCAGCTGGTGTGCCTGCTGCTGGCGGCCGGCGCGGTCCTGATCGTGTTCGAGACCGCTCGCCGCGTGCTCGACTGGCGAGACACCGCGATCTTCACGGTGCTCGCGTCGATCCTGATCTGCGGGCCGCTCTCGTACGAGACGATCCTGCTCGGCTACAACCTGGGCTGGCAGGTCTGCACGCTGGCGTTCGTCGCCGTCGTCGCCGTGCTGACGGCTTCTCGGGTCACCCGCACGGGCTTGGGCGCTGCCGCGCTCGTCGCGCTGATCGGTTCCTTCAGCTCCGGCCAGGGGCTCTTCGTCTGGCCGATCGGCTTGGCGCTGCTCGTCGCCCGGCGGCGCAGCGCGCCGGCGCGGGCGTGGGCGGGGTGGGCCGGAGCGGGAGCCCTCGTCTACCTGATCTACTTCCGCGGAGCCGCCGGCCCGGCGGCGGCGACCGCGGCTCCGCCGGCCGCCGTCCCGTTTCTCCTGACGTTTCTCGGCGTGCCGCTCGGCTGGGACGGGGGCAGCTTCCTGCCGGTCGAGATCGCGGGGCTCGTCGCGGGGCTAGCCGTCCTCGGCTGCGCGGCGTACGCGATCGGGTCTCACAAGCGGGCCGGAGCCGACGCCTTCATCGCCTACGGTGCCTACGCGTTCCTCGGCGCGCTCGCGACCGCGCTCGCGCGCGGCGGCATGGGGCTCGCTCAGGCGACCTCGCCTCGCTATTCGGCGCTGGCCGGGTTTCTCCCGATCGCGCTGATCGGGCTCGTATCGTACCTCGCTCGCGGCGCAGGGCGCCGCAGGGTCGCCGTTTCGGCGCTGGTGCCGCTGCTCGCGGTCGCGCTCGTCGTGCGCGTGCAGTCGGTCATGTTCGATGCGAGCACCGTGTACGAGAACGCACGGGCTCGGGAGCTGCGCGGGATCGCTCGCGAAGACCCCGCGGCGGCGTACGACGCGGACGTCGATCCGGCCGTACTGCTTCGTTTGCTGGGCCAGCTCCGAGACGTCGGCGACGGGCCGCTGCGGTACCCGCGCACCGCGGTCCGCTGAGCGCGCCGTTCAGAAGCGGCAGAGGGTGCGCACCGCCTCGCCGCCGGCGAGGCGGTCGAACGCCGCGTTGAGGCCGTCGAGCGTCACCACGCCGCTGACCAGCTTCTCGACCGGCAGCCGGCCGGCGCGCCACAGCCCGATGTAGCGCGGAACGTCGCGCTGCGCGACGGACGAGCCCATGAAGCTGCCGCGGAGCGTCTTCTCGCCGACCACCAGCGGCCCGTAGGGCAGCGCCGCGCTCGCGCCGCCGCGCGCCAGCCCGACCGCGACCGCCGTGCCGCCGGCGGCCGTCGCCGCGACCGCGTCTTCGAGCGCCTTCGGGCTGCCGGCCGCTTCGATCGCGTAGTCGGCGCCCGGCGCGCCGAGCCGCTCGGCGACCTGCGCCGCGGCGTCGCCCGCGGCCGGATCGACCGCCGCCGTCGCGCCCAGCTCGAGCGCCAGCGCGCGCTTGGCGGCGACCGGGTCGACCACGACGGTGCGGGTCGCGCCGGCGGCGAGCGCGCCCAGCAGCGCCATCATGCCGACCCCGCCCGCGCCGAACACCGCCACGCTCGTCCCCGGCTCGACCCGCGCGACGTTGAACACCGCGCCCAGACCCGTCAGCGCGGCGCAGCCGAAGAACGAGGCGATCTCGAGCGGCGTGTCGTCCGCAACCCGGACCAGCGACTCCTGCGCGCACACCACCCGCTCGCAGAACGCGCTCACCCCGAGGTGGTGGTAGGCCGGCTCGCCGCCGAGCCGAAAGCGCGTCCCGCCGCCGAGCAGCTCGCCCTTGCCGTTGGCCGCCATCCCGCGCGCGCAGCGCGACGCGTGCCCGGTCAGGCACGGCGTGCAGCGCCCGCAAGCCGGAACGAAGGCGAACACCACCCGGTCGCCCGGGCCGACCCCGGTCACCTCCGGCCCGACCTCCTCGACGATCCCGGCCGCTTCGTGCCCGAGCACGAGCGGAAACGGCTTGCGCAGCGTGCCGTCGATGTGCGAGAGGTCCGAGTGGCACAGGCCGGCGGTGACGACCCGCACCAGCACCTCGCCGCCGCGCGGCGGCAGCAGCTCGAGCGTCTCGACCGCCAGCGGCCGGCTCGCCGCGTAGGGCGCCGCGGCGCCCGCGCCGTGGAGGACCGCGCCGCGCGCGTTCACGGCGCGGTGTACGCCGTCTTCACCACGGTGTAGAACTCGCGCGCGTAGCGGCCTTGCTCGCGCGGGCCGTAGCTCGAGCCCTTGCGCCCGCCGAACGGGACGTGGTAGTCGACCCCGGCGGTCGGCAGGTTGACCATCACCATCCCGGCCTGCGCCTCGCGCTTGAAGTGCGAGGCCGCGCGCAGCGAGGTGGTGCAGACCCCGGCCGCCAGGCCGAAGGGGGTGTCGTTGGCGACCGCCAGCGCTTCGTCGACGTCGGCCACCCGGATCACCGAGGCCGCCGGGCCGAAGATCTCCTCGCGGTTGATCCGCATGGCGTTGGTCGTCCCGGTCCAGAGGATCGGCGCGAGGTAGAACCCGTCGGTCGCGCGGCGCAGGCGCTCGCCGCCGTAGGCCAAGGTCGCGCCCTCGTCCCGCGCGACCGCCAGGTACGCGAGGTCTTGCTCGAGCTGGCGCTCGTCGACGACCGGGCCGATCTGCGTCCCCTCGCCCAGCGCGTGGTCGATGCGCACCTGCGCCAGCCGCTCCACCAGCGCGGCGACGAAGCGGTCGTGGATGCCGGCGGTCACGATCAGCCGGCTGCTGGCCGTGCAGCGCTGGCCGGTCGAGTAGTACGCGCCCTGGATCGCGCAGTCGACCGCGACGTCGAGGTCGGCGTCGTCGAGCACCACCAGCGGGTTCTTGCCGCCCATCTCGAGCTGCAGCTTGGCCAGCCGCGCCGCGGCCTGCTGGGCCAGCACCCGGCCGACCGCGACCGAGCCGGTGAAGCTGAGGGCGTCGACGTCGCGCGAGCGCACCAGCGCGTCGCCGACCGTCGCGCCGCTGCCCATGACCAGGTTGAACGCGCCGGCCGGGACGCCGGCCCGGTCCAGGATGTCGGCCAGCGCCCAGGCGCAGCCCGGGACGAGCTCGGCCGGCTTGAACACGACGCAGTTGCCGTAGGCCAGCGCCGGCGCGATCTTCCAGGCCGGGATCGCCAGCGGAAAGTTCCAGGGCGTGATCAGGCCGACCACCCCGACCGGCTCGCGGGTGATCTCGACCTCGATGCCGGGCCGCACCGAGGGCAGCACCTCGCCGGCTTGGCGGAGCGCCTCGCCGGCGAAGAACTTGAAGATCTGCCCGGCCCGCGCCGCCTCGCCGGCCGCTTCGGGCAGCGTCTTGCCCTCCTCGGAGGCGAGCAGCCGGCCCAGCTCGTCCTTGCGCGCGAGGATCTCGCTGCCGACCCGGTCGAGGATGTCGAAGCGCTGCTGGATGCCGCTGCGCGACCAGGCCGGGAACGCCTCGCGGGCGGCGGCGACCGCCGCCTGCGCGGTCGCCGCGTCGCCGTAGGCGTACTCGCCGACGGCCTCCCGCGTGTCGGACGGGTTGACGTTGCGGTAGACGGCGCCCTCGGCGCGCCAGCTGCCGCCGACGTAGTTCGGGTGGATCATGGGTGAGCACCGGTTGGCCGTCGCCCCGCCGGTCCCATGCCCGGGACAGGTAATAGCCGCACCGCCGCATATATCCAGGGCCACGTGTTTGTAGGAGGACGGACTCGATGGCCGATTCCAAGCAAGACCACGCCGCCCGTCTGACGCGGCGGCTGCTCGCGAGCGCCGCCGCGCTGGCGGCGACCCTGAGCCTCACGCTCTCGGCCACGGCGCCGGCGGCGGAGCCCCCGATCAAGATCGGGGTGATCGGCGAGGCCTCGGCGGTGGCCGGCGCGTCGATCACCAAGGCCGCGCAGATGGCCGCCGACGACGTCAACGCCCACGGCGGCGTCAACGGCCGCCAGGTCGAGGTCGTCATCTACGACGACCATTCCTCGGCCGCCGACGCGGTGCGCGCGTTCCAGCGCGCGGTCACCGAGGACAAGGTCTCGGCCGTCGTGGCCAGCTACGTCAGCGAGGTGGCGCTGGCGATCGAGCCGTGGTCGGCTCGGATGCACATGCCGTTCATCACCCCGGGCGCGGCCAGCACCGACATCTCCAAGCACGTCCACGACGACTACGACCACAACAAGTACACCTTCCACGGCTGGATGACCTCGGCGTTCATCGCGCAGTCGATCTGCGACTTCGAGCACGACACGATGGTCAAGGAATTCCACATGAAGACCACCGTGGTGGCGAGCGAGGACGCGGCCTGGACCACGCCGCTGGACGAGCGGTTCCTGGACTGCCTGCCCAAGGCCGGGCTCAAGGTGCTCGACCACGTCCGCTTCAACCCCGACACGACCGACTTCACGCCGATCTTCAACAAGATCGAGGGCGAGCACCCCGACCTGATCACCACCGGCATCAGCCACGTCGGCGTGCAGCCGACGGTGCAGTGGCACGACCAGCGCGTGCCGATCCCGATGGCCGGGCAGAGCTCGCAAGCCACCACCAGCACGTTCTGGAAGGACACCAACGGCGCGGCCGAAGGGGTGATCACCGCGACCGGCGCCGCGCCGAACATCGCGATCACCCCGACCACCATCCCGTTCACCGACGCCTACACCAAGCGCTTCGGCTCCTCGCCGTCGTACGACGGCTACACGACCTACGACGACGTCCACATCATCGCCGACGCCATCAAGAGCGCCGGCTCGACCGATCCCGACAAGATCGTGGCGGCGATGGAGAAGACCAACTACGTCGGCACGATCGGCCGGGTCCAGTTCTACGGCCGCAGCGACCAGTACACCCACGCGCTCAAGTACGGCCCCGGGCTGGTCACCGGCGTCGTGATCCAGTGGCAGAACGGCAAGCAGGTCACCGTCTGGCCGCACGAGTACGCGAACGGGAAGATCACCTTTCCTTCCGCCATCAAGCTGCCGCACTAGGCCCGCGGCAGCGTGACCGCGCTCCAGATCCTGGTCGACGGGTTCGCCATCAGCGCGCTCTACGGGCTGGCGGCGGTCGGCTTCACGCTGATGTTCGGGGTCTCCGGCGTGCTCAACCTCGCCCACGGCGGCATCATGGTCGTCGCGGCGCTGGTCGGCTGGTGGGCCGCGGGCGAGGTGGGCCTGGGCGTGTACGGCGGGACGCTGGTCGGCATCGCGGCCGGCCTCGTCACCGCGTACGCGACCTACTTCCTGGTGGTGCGGCCGATCCAGCGCTCGGAGCGGATCGCGCGCGAGGAGAAGGAGATCTTCGTGCTGACCGGCACGCTGCTGTTCGGGATCATGATCCAGACCGGGCTGGCCTATCTGTTCAGCGACAACCCGGTGACGATGCGGCCGCTGATCGGCGGCGTGATGAACGTGCTGGGCGTGCGCACGCCGCGCAACGAGATCATGATCGCCTGCCTGTGCTGGATCGTCATCGGGCTGCTCTGGCTGCTGATCAACCGCACCCGGGTGGGCAAGTCGATGCTGGCCGCCTCGATCAACCCGCGCGGGCTGACCCTGCTCGGCTTCGAGCTCTCGCGGATCTACCTGCTGGTGTGGAGCATCTACGGCGTGCTGGCGGGCCTGGCCGGCGTGCTGCTCGCGTCGTTCCTGGGCGTGAGCACCGCCAACACCGGCCAGCTCACCGCCAGCGCCTTCTCGATCGTCGTGCTGGGCGGCCTGGGCAGCGTCTCCGGCTCGCTGGTCGCGGCGTACGTGGTCGGCTACCTCGAGACGCTCACCGCCTACCTGATCGCGCCGACGCTGCGGCCGATCCCGGCCCTGCTGCTGCTGGTGCTGGTGATCTACCTGCGGCCGCAGGGCCTGCTCGGCCGGCGCTGAGGCCGCGATGGCACGGCTCTCGCGCTCGCGCCTGCTGGCCGCCTCGGCGCTGATCGTCGCCGTGGCCGCGGTGCTGCCGCTGTGGATGTCGGCCTACGTCCTGGGCGTGCTGACCGTCGCCTACTATTACGGCGTGTTCTCGATGGCCTGGGACCTGCTGTTCGGCTTCGCCGGCGAGGTCAACTTCGGCCCGACCTTCCTGATCGGCCTGGGCGCGTACACCGCCGCGCTGCTCGACAACCAGCTCCACCCGCCGATCGCGCTGAGCGTGATCGCGGGCGCGCTCGCCGCGCTGGCCGGCGGGCTGCTGCTGGCGGTCCCCGCGCTCAAGCTGCGCGGGCCCTACTTCGGCCTGGTCACGCTGGTCGCCGTGCTGCTGCTGCAGAACGCGGTCGTCATCTTCGCGAAGTTCACCGGCGGCGAGATCGGCATGACCGTGCCCGACGTGCTCTCGGTCGACGCGCGGGCCAACTACTGGTACGCGCTGGCGTTCATGGCGGTCTGCGCGGTGCTGCTCTTCGGGCTCTCCCGCTCGGCCATCGGCCTGATCCTGCAAGCCAGCGGCCAGGACGCGATCGAGGCCCAGGCGCTCGGCTTCAACGTCACCAAGCACAAGCTGGCCGCGTTCTCGATCAGCGCGGTCTTCTCGGGGACCGCGGGCGCGATGCTGATCTTCTACTCGGGGACGGCCTCGGTCGGCACGGTGATCGACATCGCGATCGGGGTGCAGATCATCATCGGCGCGGTGCTCGGCGGGCGGCGCACGATCCTGGGCGCCGCGGCGGGCGCGGTGTTCCTGATCGTCGCCACCGAGTGGCTGCGGCCGCTGGGGCAGCTCAACACGTTCGTCGTCGCGGCGGTCGCGCTGGCGGTGATCCTGTTCTTCCCCGACGGCCTGCTCGGCCACGTCCTGCGCCCGCGGGAGAGCGAGTGAGCGGCGCGGTGCAGGCGCGGGAGCGCGGAGCCGAGCCGGTGCTGGCGGTCCGCGGTCTCACCAAGCGCTTCGGCGGGCTGGTCGCGGTCAACGACATCGGCTTCGAGCTGCGCGGCGGCGAGATCCTCGGCCTCATCGGCCCCAACGGCTCGGGCAAGTCGACGGTGATGAAGCTGGTGATGGGCATCGAGCGCCCCGATGCCGGGTCGGTCCAGCTCGAGGGCACCGAGGTCGCCGGCTGGCCGTCGTACCGGATCGCGCGGGCCGGCGTCGGGATCGTGTTCCAGCACTCGCGCCCGCTGCACCGCCAGACGGTGCTCGAGAACGTCAAGCTCGCGCTGCTGCCCGACTCGCTGCTGCGGCTGGTCGCCGCGCCCGGCATCGACGAGCGCGCGCGCGACATCGCGCGCAGCGTCGGGCTGGGCGAGGTCATGCACCGCCACCCCGCGACCTTGCCGTTCGCCGACCTGCGCCGGATGGAGATGGCCAAGGCGATCGCCCGCGACCCCAAGGTCGTGCTGATCGACGAGCCGTTCGCCGGCCTCACCGCCGGCGAGGTGGCAACGTTCTCCGAGCTGATCCGCGGCCTGCGCGACGAGGGCCGGGCGGTGCTGCTGGTCGACCACAACGTCAAGAGCGTCGCGGCGCTGGTCGACCGGGTGCTGGCCATGTACCTCGGCGAGCGCGTGGCCGAGGGCACCGCCGACGAGGTGATGCGCAACGAGACGGTGCGCCGGGTGTACCTGGGCGGCACGCTCGAGACGGTCGAGCGGCGCGCGAACGGCGCCGCCGCCCAGCCGCCGCTGCTGGAGCTGAACGACGTCAGCGTCTTCTACGGCAAGGCCCAGGCGCTCGAGCGGGTCGACCTCACGGTGCGCGAGGGCGAGTTCGTCTCGATCGTGGGGCTCAACGGCGCCGGCAAGACCACCCTGTTCAACGCCGTCTCGGGCCTGGTGCCGTACCGCGGCACGATCCGCTTCGGCGAGCGGGCCTTGGCCGGCCTGACGCCCGGGGCGATCGCCCGCGGCGGGGTCGTGCAGTGCCCGGAGTCGCGCGAGCTCTTCGGCGACATGACGGTCCGCGAGAACCTCGACCTGGGCGGCCAGCACTTGCCCGCGGACGAGCGCGCGCGCCAGCTCGCCTGGCTGTTCGAGCTGTTCCCGATCCTCGACGCGCGCCAGGGCCAGGTGGCCCGCACCCTCTCGGGCGGCGAGCAGCAGATGCTCGCGATCGCCCGGGCGCTGATGATGCAGCCGCGGCTGCTGGTGCTCGACGAGCCGACCCTGGGCCTGGCGCCGGTGATCCTCGAGCAGCTGTCGAAGGCACTCGAGCGGCTGCGCCGCAGCACGCCGATCTCGGTCCTGCTCGGCGAGCAGAACGTGACCTTCGCGCTGCCGCACGCCGACCGCGTCTACCTGCTCGAGCACGCCCGCATCGTGTGGGAAGGCGACGCCGCCCAATTCGGTGCGGAGATGGGCAATGGATACCTCTGAGCGCCTGAGATCCCGTAGACCGGTCGCCACCGCGTTCGCCGCGGGCGGGCTGCTGTGGGGGTACGGGAGCGTCGTCCTCGCCGACGCCGCCGGCTGGGAGCCGCTGCTCGCGCCCGCCAGCGTCGTGCTGCTGCTCGCCGCCTTCGGCTGGCTGCGCCGAGGGCGCGAGATCACCGACGTGATCGCGCAGGCGCTCGGCGTCGCCTACGCCGCGTACCTCGGTCTCGCGCTCGCCCGCCTGTGCGAGCCGGGGATCGCCGACGGGTGGATCATCGCGCCGTTCGTCACGCCGCTGCCGGCCGTGCTGCTGGCGGGCGTCCCGTTCGCGCTGATCTTCGCGGTCTTCGTCGCCCTGCCGGTCGCGCTGATCCGGCCGCGCGGCGCGTTCGGCCGGGCGGCCAACCCGCGCTTCTGGGCCATCGTCGCCGAGGAGAACGCAGCCCGCGCGGGCGCGCGGCCGAGCCAGGCGAAGCCCAGCCGGTAGGGTCGGGCTGGAATGAGACCGCCAAACTTTACGTTTCGGATGTTAGGACCCAGGACTTTAGTCCCATAATGTGACGGACGACATGGAAGGCGCCCGCTCTGTCGCCCTTGGATCCCTTCGGACGCCACCTTAACGGACGTTCGGCCGGAGAGCTACCGGCCGGCGGGCTGCTTTGCTCCGGGTGTCGTTGGGCTCTCGGGTTCCTCGTCGAGGGACTCGCCGTTTCCGCTCAAGGGCCAAGATGAAACGAATCCTCCGAACGGCCGCTGCGGCGGCCCTCTTCGCGCTGAGCGCCTGCGGCGGGTCGACCTCGACCGGCTCGGCGCCGGTGCCCCGCTCGGCGTTCCCGGCCGGCGGCGCGTCGTCCACCGATTTCACCGCCCGGTTGCCGCAGAACTCGCTGGGCGGCATCCCCCACTTCTCGCTCGACGTGTCCTTGTACGATGCGCCCCTGACCTTCGGAGCCGACGATCAGGTCAACCTCGCCCTGCTGGGCGTCAACCTGGTCGACAGCAGCAACGTCGCGCACCCGATGTACACGCTCCCCACGCCCGTGATCGTCAACCTGCTCACCTTGAAGCAGCAAGCGCAGCAGTTCCAGACCAACGTGGCCGTCGGCGACTACCAAGCCATCGAGTTCATCGTGCTCCCGGCGGCGAGCAGCGTCGTGGCGAGCGGCCAGGTCTATCCGGTGCGCTTCGGCAACGGCGCCGTCGCCTCGCCGACCCCGCTGGCGCTGAACTCGCCGGTGAACATCGACGGCACCAGCGGCGCGACGGTCAAGGTCGACATCGACTTCAACGCGCTCGAGTCCGTCGCGCTCTCCAACGGGGTCGCGCAGATCAATCCCGACTTCGTGGTCAGCACGGCGTGCGCGCAGGTCCACGGCACCGTGCACAACAGCCAGCACCAGCCGGTGACCAGTGCGACCATCTTGGTCAAGGACCCGACCGGCAAGGTCGTCAACAGCACGATCACCGACAGCCACGGGAACTTCGTGGTCCACGCGCTCGGCGCCGGCAAGCTGACCGTCGCGGTGCAGAACAGCTACACGTCGGCCTCCGGCGTCACCGTCACCGCGCACGGCGCGACGGCCACGTATCCTCCGGCGGTCGGCGTCCAGCTCGCGGCCGGCGTCAACCTCGACCTCGGCACGCTGGCGGACTGAGCCGCAGCATGTCGATCTCGACCGAAACCGACGCCGCGGCGTCGTCCCTGCGGCAAGCGCGGCTCGCGCTGCGCTCCGCCTGGTACGACGCCGCGCTCGAACTGCTCGACGGCTGTGAGGACTGGCCCGACCCGCTCGCGGAGCAAGCCGTCGTCCTCAAGGCCGAGACGATCGGCCGGCGCGACCCGGTCGGCGCGCTCGAATGGCTCACCGGTCTGGACGACGTCATCGCGACGCCGGCCGGCCACTTCGCCTACGAGCTCGCCGCCGGCAAGGCGTACGCGAACGTTCGCGATCTGAGCTCCGCCGAATCGCGCTACGATGCGGCGGCCGGCTTGGCGCACTACGTCCCCCACGGCGCGGCCGCGCTGGCGTATCACCGCGCCCGCCTGCGCTGGATGCGGCGCGACTTCGACCCCCACGCCGCCGACGTCGTGCTCGCGGTCAACCACCCCGATCCCAACCTCGCCGCGGCGGCCTTCGCGGTCCGCGGCTGGCACCACGGCAGCCTGGGCGACTTCGCCGCGCAGAAGGCGGACTTCCGCCGGGTGCTCGCGCTCGGCGAGGCGCCGACCGACGAGCCGGTCGACCTCGCCACGCTCGCCGTCACCTGCCACTCGTTCGCGCGGGTCGCGTTCGAGACGGCCGACGCCGAGGGCGTCGCCGACGTGCGGCGCGCGTACGCGCGGATCAACTGGACCGCCGACGTCGAGGTGGACCGCTTCCAGACGCTGCGCGTGTTCGGCTGGGACTCGTTCATGCGCGGCGAGTCGGGCCACGCGCAGTGGGCGTTCAAGGACGCCCGGGCGATGGCGCCCTCGCCGGCCTGGCGCGTCATGGCGCACCTCGACCGGGCGTTCGTGGCGCGCATCGCGCGCAACGAGCCCTGGGCGGTGGAGGAGCTGGCCGAGGCCGACCGCCTGGCCTGCGACGTGCGCTGGGAGTCGACCCAGGGCGAGGAACGCCTGGCGCTGGTGACGCTGGCGGTCCTGCACACGCCCACCAACGCCAAGCGGGCGCAGCGCTACGCCGCGCTGTTCTCGCAGCTCGGGGTGGAGAACCTCAACCCGACCCTGGCCCTCTCGGCGGACCGCCGCGCGCAGGGGTTCGCCCAGTACGCGCAGGGGCGCATCGACCAGACCCTGGGCCGGCGCGAGGCGGCGACGGCGAGCCTCTCGCAGGCGTACGCGCTCTTCGACGGCTTGGACTACCACTACCAGGCGGCGATGGCGGCCTCCGGGCTGGCCGAGATCAGCGGGGAGGCGGCGTGGCGCGACGCCGCCATGAAGCACGCGGCGGCCTATCCCGGCTGTCCGCTGGCTTCGATGGTCGACGACGCGCTGCGCGCCGAGGGCGCCATGCCGCGCGAGCTCACGCCGCTGCAGCGCCAGATGGTGCGCGCCATGTGGAGCGGGGCCGACGCGGCCGAGCTCTCGCGGCGGTTCAGCCGCAGCGCCTACACCATCGAGCGGCAGTCGGCCGCGATCTGCGCCGCCTTCGGCGTCGCATCGCGGGCCGAGCTGCTCGCCCGCGCCGGCGCGCCCGGCGGGGCGTGACCCTCCGGCGGCGTTCGGTCCACCGCGGTGGGCCGAACGCCGCCTTTACCTTGATGGCTCAACGACGGCTGGCGGGAGGCCGAAACAAGTGAACGATGGAGCGCCTTACGTGATCGTAGCCCTGCTCGCGCTGCTGACGGTCGCGTGCGCCTCGAGCGTCGTCCTCGCCGCCCGCATGCGAGCCCGCTCGCTGCGGGCGCGGGCCGAGACCGAGACCGCGCGCCGCGCCGCGGCCGACGCCCAGGAACGGCGCTTCAACATCCTCGAGGCGGTGGCCGACGGGATCTACATCGTCGACGGGGAGCTGGTCCTCACCCACGTCAACGAAGAGGCGGAACGGCTGCTGGGCAGCACCGCCGACGCGCTGATCGGGCAGCGGCTGGACCGCATCGTCGACCCGCTCGCCTCGGAGCTGGTGCCCGACATCACGCTGGCGCGGCGGGGCGGCGCGATCGTCGAGCAGACCTACGTCTTCCCGGCCGCCGAGCGCTGGGTCGAGATTCGCATCAAGCCGGCCGCGGCGGAGACCTTGGTCCACCTGCGCGACGTCACCGCGCGCACCCGGGCCGACACCCGGCTGCGCGAGAGCGAGCAGCGCCTGCAGCTCGTGACCCAGAACGTCGACGCCGTGCTCTGGACCGCCGGCCGGGACGCGCGCTTCAGCGCGGTCGCCGGCGGCGCGCTCGACGACCTCGGCCTGGACGCCCAGGAGCTGCTCGACGAGCCGTGCGAGCGGCTCTTGGCGCGCAGCTTCCTCGACGAAGCCTTCGCGGGCAACGCGGTGCGGACCGAGACGGCGCTGGGCGAGCGCTGGCTGCGCCACCACGTCGAGCCGCTGCGCGACCTGCGGCGGGGCGACGTCCAGGGCGCGGTCGGCGTGTCGATCGACATCACCGAGCTCAAGCGCGCCGAGCAGCGCCTCTTCGACAGCGCCCACCACGACCGCCTGACCGGCCTGCCGAACCGCCTCGCGCTGGAGCAGACGCTGGCCGACGCGATCGCCGGCGCCAACCGCAACGACCGCCGCTTCGCGGTGCTCTTCGTCGACCTCGACCGCTTCAAGACCATCAACGACACCCTCGGCCACGACGTCGGCGACGAGGTCCTGCGCCGCATCGCCGAGCGCTTGAAGGAAGCGGTTCGCACCGGCGACGTGGTGGCCCGGCCGGGCGGCGACGAGTTCATCATCCTCCTGCCGCGGATCGCCGGCGCGGGCGACATCGACGTCGTCGCGCAGCGCCTGGTGCGGCTGGTCGGCCAGGCCGTCGACGTCGCGGGCACCGAGCTGTTCCTGGGCGCGAGCGTCGGCGTCGCGATCTACCCCGACCACGGGCGCGACGCGCGCACGCTGGTCTCGCACGCCGACGCGGCGATGTACCGCGCCAAGCGCGCCGGCGGGAACGTCCACGCGTACTTCGAGGAGTCGATGCAGCGCGAGGCCTCCGAGCGGCTGGCCATGGAGACCGACCTGCGCCACGCGCTCGACCGGGGCGAGCTCGACGTGCTCTACCAGCCGATCGTCGACGTCGGCACGGGCCGGGTGACCGGCTGCGAGGCCTTGGCGCGCTGGCGGCACCCCAGCCGCGGCCTGGTGATGCCCGAGGACTTCATCGCGCTCGCCGAGGACACCGGCACGATCATCGAGCTCGACCGCTGGGTGCTCGCGCAGGCCTGCGCGCTGGCCGCCGCGATGCGCGCCCACGTGCCGGACTTCCACATCTCGGTCAACGCCTCGACCCGCGACCTGCGCGAGACCGACCTGCCCGCGACGATCGCGGCGGTGCTCGGCGACTGCGGCCTCGACCCGCGCGCGCTGACCATCGAGGTGACCGAGCACGTCGTGCTGGACGGCACCGTGCTGCCGGTCATCGAGCGGATCGCGGCGCTCGGGGTGCAGGTCGCGATCGACGACTTCGGGGTCGGCCACAGCTGCCTGGCGTACCTCAAGCGGCTGCCGATCACCGCGCTCAAGATCGACCGCTCGTTCATCAGCAACCTGGCCTTCGACACCCAGGACCAGGCGATCGTCCGTTCCATCGTCGCGATCGCCAACGCGCTGGACCTGCGGGTCACCGCCGAGGGCCTGGAGACGGGCGAGCAGGTGGCCTTCGTCGCCTCGCTCGGCTGCGAGCAAGGGCAGGGCTATCATTTCGCCATCCCGCTGGCGCGGGCGGAGCTCGAGTCGATGCTGGTCGCGCAAGCCCCGGCGCCCGCACTGGCCTAGGTGCTTGCCCAGCCGGGCGCGTTTTCCCGGCCGTCCGCGCGGCAACACCTAGGCGCATGGCCTACGCAACCACCAACCCCGCCACCGGCGAGACGCTCCGGACGTTCGACCAGCTCGACGACGCGGCGCTCGACGGCCTGATCGAGCGCGCGCACGCGGCGTACGGCCGCTGGAAGGACGTCCCGGTCGCCGAGCGCGCCGCCGTCGTCGCGCGCGCGGGCGAGCTGATGCGCGAGCGCGGCGACGAGCTGGCCCGGCTGCTCACGCTGGAGATGGGCAAGCTGATCGGCGAGTCGAAGGGCGAGGTGAAGCTCGCCGCGGCGATCCTGCGCTACTACGGCGAGAACGGCCCGGATTTCCTCAAGGACGAGCCGCTCGACACGCCGCAGGGCGAGGCGCGCATCGTGCACCAGCCGCTCGGCGTGCTGCTGGGCGTCGAGCCGTGGAACTTCCCGCTCTATCAGGTCGTGCGCTTCGCCGGCCCCAACCTGGTCATCGGCAACACGATCCTGCTCAAGCACGCTTCGAACTGCCCGCAGAGCGCGCTGGCGCTCGAGCGGCTCTTCCGCGACGCCGGCGCGCCGGAGGGCGTCTACACCAACCTGTTCATCGGCACCGACCAGGTCAAGCGCGTCATCGAGCACGACCGCACCCGCGGCGCGTCGCTGACCGGCAGCGAGGCCGCCGGCGAGAGCATCGGCGAGATCGCCGGGCGCAACCTCAAGAAGGTGGTGCTGGAGCTGGGCGGGAGCGACCCGTTCATCGTGCTCGACGCCGGCGACCTGGCGCGCACCGTGAAGGCCGCGGTGATGGGCCGCATGGCGAACACCGGCCAGAGCTGCGTCGCGGCCAAGCGCTTCATCATCCTCGCCGACGTCTACGACCAGGTCGTCGACGGCATGCGCGACGCGATGGCGCAGCTCCGGCCCGGCGACCCGATGGACCCCACGACGACGGCCGGCCCGCTGTCGTCCGAGCGCGCCGCCGCCGACCTGGTCGAGATCATCGACGACGCGGTGGACAAGGGCGCGACCGTCGTGCTGGGCGGGCGCCGCATCGACCGCCCCGGCGCGTACGTCGAGCCGACGATCCTGGCCGACGTCACGCCCCAGATGCGCGCGTACCACGAGGAGCTGTTCGGGCCCGCGGCCGTGGTCTACGAGGTGGCGAACGAAGACGAGGCGGTCGCGCTGGCCAACGGCTCGCAGTTCGGCCTGGGCGGCTCGGTGTTCAGCAGCGACGTCGAGCGCGCGAAGCGGGTCGCCGAGCGCATCGAGTCGGGCATGGTCTGGATCAACCACCCGACCGCCTCGCTCCCCAACCTGCCCTTCGGCGGGGTCAAGCGCTCGGGCTTCGGCCGCGAGCTCTCGCGGCTGGGCATGACCGAGTTCGTCAACCAGAAGCTGATCTACGCGCTGCCGCCGGACGCCAAGCTGATGGGCGCCGGCGGCTAGCCGGCTGGGACCAGGTGCCTTCCCAGCCGCGCAGGTAACACTCGGGCCAGCATGATCTCTCGCTCGGCCCGCGCTCTCGCCCTCGTCCTGCTGCTCGCTTGCGGCACCACGTTCACCGCCCAGGCGCAAGCGCCGGCTCCCGACGCGAGCGCCGGCGGCGTGCTCAAGGCGACCCTGCGCAACGGCCTGCGGGTCGTGATCGTGCGCAACGCGCTCGCGCCGGCGGTCTCGACCGACCTGACCTATCTGGTCGGCTCGCGCGACGACCCGGCCGGCGTTCCCGGCATGGCGCACGCGCAGGAGCACATGATGTTCCGCGGCACCAAGAACCTCTCGACCAGCGAGCTGGGCACGATCGCGACCGCGCTCGGCGGCAACTTCAACGCCTCGACCACCGACACGCTGACCCAGTACCAGTTCACCGTTCCGGCCGACGACCTCGACGCGGTGCTGCGGATCGAGTCGGACCGCATGCGCGACGTGCTCGACGCGCAGTCGCAGTGGGAGAACGAGCGCGGCGCGATCGAGCAGGAGGTGCTGCGCGACGAGTCCGCGCCGGGCAACGACTTCTTCCGCGACGTCGAGCTGCTGGCGTACAAGGGCACGCCGTACGGCCACGAGGGCGTCGGCACCAAAGCCGCGTTCGACAAGCTGACCGGGCCGCAGATCAAGGCCTTCCACGACCGCTGGTACGCGCCCGGCAACGCGGTGCTGGTCGTCGCCGGCGACCTCGACCCGGCGCGCGCGCTGGCCCAGATCCGGACCCGCTTCGAGGCGATCCCGGCCCGGCCGGTGCCGGCCCACGCGGCGGCGCACCTCGAGCCGCTGCCGCGCACGGTGCTGCGCCGGCCGACTCGCCTCGTGTACCCGCTGGCGGTCGTCGGGTTCCGGTTTCCCGGCGTGAACAGCCCGGATTTCCTGCCCTCGTTCGTGCTCCAGGGAATCCTCGACGCGCAGCGCGGCCCGGTGCGGGCGCTGGCGAACGACGGCGAGGCGCTCGACGCGCAGTGGATCTCGCTGCCGTACGTGCCCGAAGCGCAGATCGGCTTGGCCAGCGCGGCGCTCAGCCCGAGCGGCGACCCGCAGCGGACCGCGCAGCGGCTGGAGGGCATCCTGAGCGGCTACGCGCAGCACGGCGTGCCGCGCGAGCTGTTCGAGTCGACCCGGCGCCAGCTGATCACCGGCCAGGAGGAGAGCCGCAACTCGATCACGGCGCTGGCCTCGGACTGGGCGACGACGATCGCGCTCGACCGCGAGCCTTCCATCGCCCGCGAGCAGGAGCTCATCGCGCAGGTCAGCTTGGCCGACGTGAACCGGGTGGCGAAGCGCTACCTCGACCCGCAGCACGCGATCATCGGCGCGCTGACCCCGTCGGCCGGCGCCTCGCAGACCGAGCCGGCGGCGCCCGTGCAGCAGGGCGCCGAGAAGCCGCTCGACGCCCAGCCCGCGGTGGGCGGGCTGCCCGACTGGGGCAACCAGCTGGTCCGCCACGTCGACGTTCCGCCGGCGCGCGCGCTGCCCGTGCCGCAGAAGCTGGCCAACGGCATCACCCTGATCGTCCAGCCCGAGACGATCTCCGACTCGGTCCTGCTCTACGGCAGCGTGAAGACGAACCCGGCGCTGGCCGAGCCGCCCGGCAAGACCGGGGTCTCGGCGGTGCTCGCCGCCTTGTTCGAGGACGGGACGCGGGGCCGCGACCGGCTCGCCTTCCAGCGCGCGCAGGACGACGCCGACAGCCAGGTCTCCGCCGGCACCGGCTTCGGCCTGCAGACGACCTCGCGCGCGTTCGAGCGCGGCGTGGCGCTGCTGGCCGAGAACGAGCTCCAGCCGCGCTTCGAGCCGGCCGCCTTCGAGCGGGCCCGCCGGCGGGCGGTCGAGGGCCTCCAGACCGCGCTGAACAGCTCGGGGACGCTGGTCGAGCGCCGCACCGCCGGCCTGCTGCTGCCGCCCGGCGATCCCGAGCTGCGCGAGCCGACGGTCGCCGAGCTGCAGGCGCTGACCCTGGCCGACGTCGAGGCCTACTACGCCAAGACGCTGCGGCCCGACCTGACCACGATCGTCGTGGTCGGCGACGTCACGCCGGCGGCGGCGCGGGCCGCGGTCGAGCGGGAGTTCGGCGCGTGGAAGGCGGTCGGCGAGCCGCCCGCGACCGAGCTGCCGGCGCTGCCGCTCAACCGGCCCGGCGAGGTGAAGGTGCCGCTGCCGATCGGCCAGGACTCGGTGCAGTTCGAGCAGATCGTCCCGCTGGCGCGCTCGGCGCCCGACCTCTACCCGCTGATGCTCGGCAACGCGATCCTGGGCGGCGGCTCGATCGGTCCCGACCAGAGCCGGCTGTTCCGCGACCTGCGCCAGAACGCGGGCCTGGTCTACACCGTCGCCTCGCAGCTCGCGCCGCGCCGCCGGCGCTACCAGCTCTCGATCGAGTTCGCCTGCCTGCCGCAGAACGAGCCGCGCATCGCCTCGCTGATCGACGCCGAGATCGCGCGCCTCAAGGACGAGCCGGTGGGCGACTTCGAGCTGGCGCTCGCCAAGGCATCGATCGTGCGCCAAACCGTCGTCGCGCAGTCGTCGTCGGCGGCGATCGGCGGCGCGCTGCTCGAGAACGCGAGCAACGGATACCCGCTCGACCAAGCCGAGGTCGACGCGCGCCAGTTCATGGCGACCGACGCGCGCGCGGTGCAGCGCTCGTTCGCCGCGTACGTCAAGCCGGAGAACTTCGTGCGGGTGATCGAGGGGCCGTAGTAATCAGCTCAAGCCGGTGATGACGCCGTAGCGGCGGGCGAGCGCCTGGCGCTCCGCATCGAAGCGCTCGCGGATCTTGGCCGACTCGACCTCGGCCGCGCGGCCGAGCTTCTCGCTCTCGCGAACCTTGCGGGCCTTCTCGGCTTGTTTGGCGGCCAGCGCCGAGGTCGTTTTTTCACTCATCGCTGCCGTGTTCCGGACCGGTCCGAAATGACCCCCGGCTCAAAAAATAATTCGCGGAGAGACGCGCCGGCGAGCGGGAGCCGCGACCCCGGGTGCGAATGTCTGCGGTCCCCTGCGAGCCCTGGGGAGGACTGCCAGTGCGGCAACGGTACGACGTCGTCCTCGTTCAGCCGAACATCACCTGGGTCTACGACCCGTTCGAGCATCTCGGACTGGCCTACTTGGCGGCGGCGCTCCGGCGCGAGGGCTTCTCGGTGAAGATCGTCGACGCCGTGCTGCTGCACCTGAGCATGGCGGAGCTGTACGCCGAGCTCGACCGCTACGAGATCGGCGTGCTCGGCGTCACGCTCGTCTCGCACGGCTACCGCGTCACGACGCGCTTCCTGCGGCACTACCGCGACCGCCACCCCGCCACGCGCATCGCGGCCGGCGGCCACTTCGCGACCTTCGCCGCCGAGAAGATCCTCGCCCACACCGACGTCTTCGACGTCATCGTCCTGGGCGAGGGCGAGCACACCTTCGGCGACTACTGCAAGACGGTGCTGCGCGGCGAGCGGCCCGCGCTGCGCGACGTCGCGATGCCCGGCCGGCCCGTCGAGCGCTCGCACGAGCGCATTCTCGACATGGACGCGCTGGCGTTCCCGGCCCGCGACAACCTGCGCCTGGCGATGGGGCGCGGCGCGCACCCCGGCATCACCTCGTCGCGCGGCTGCTACGCGCGCTGTGCGTTCTGTACCGTACACAACTTCTACACCGCGCAGAACGGGCCGCGCTGGGTCGCCCGCTCGATCGGCAACATCATCGCCGAGCTGGAGAGCTTGCACGAGCAGCTGCCGATCGAGCACTTCATGTTCATCGACGACAACTTCATGGGCCCGGGGCCGGCCGGGCGCGCCCGAGCGCTGGAGTTCGCCGAGGCCTACCGGCGCTCGGGGCTGCCGATGACCTTCCACATCGACTGCCGCGCGAACGACATGTCCGAAGAGGTGATCGGCGCGCTGCGCGAGGTCGGCCTGCGCTCGATCTTCGTCGGCATCGAGTCGCTCGCCAAGCGCGACCTGATCGCCTACCGCAAGGGCCTCAAGCAGGAGGCGAACTGGGAGGCGGTCCGGATCATCAAGAAGTTCGACCTCGAGTACACCCTCTCGATGATCATGTTCAACCCGGAGACCGACCAGGAGTCGATCCTGGAGAACATCCACTTCCTCGAGTCGGTCGAGTACTTCCCGCGCAACCCGGTCTCGATCCTCAACCTCTACGAGGGCACCGACCTCAACCAGCGCTACGCCGAGTACCTCTCCGGGCCGTTCTGGGACTACCGCTTCCGCTTCGCGCGGCCGGTGACCGAGCGGATCTACGCCGAGGCGGTGCGCTTCTGCAAGGACACGCTGCCGTTCGAGCGCGAGCTCTCGCTGCGCACCGGCGGCGGCGTCGCGGAGCGGCGCGAGCTCCACCAGCTGCGGCTGCGCTTTCTCGAAGACCTCACCCGGCGGATCGACGCCGAGGACCTCGCCGCCCTGCGCGCCCGCTGGGACGCGCGGGTCGACGAGCTGCGGCTGCGGTTCGCCTCCGGCGCGCCGGCGCGGATCGAGGAGAGCCGCGCCGGCATCGACCGCCTCTACCTGACCGGCTCGCCGCTGGACGTGCCGGCCGCGGCTCCCTGCGAGCCGCACCTCACCGCCTCCTGACCCGGCGCGCGCAGCGCTGCGCGCGGCCTCGACCCACCACTCCCGTCACAACTGCGGAGGGCACCCATGGAAAGTCATCCCGAGAACGAGAAGCTGGACGTACTGAACGAGCTCGCCGCGGGCGAGGACGAGTTCGACGTCGACTTGATGGCGACCGGCTGCCGGCTGATGCCGGAGTCGAACCTGGCGCTGGGCGTCGACGACATCGTCAAGCTCTACGACCTGCAGGACAAGAGCCTCTACGCCTTCATCGGCGCGCTGATCGACGAGTCGAAGCTCGAGTCGCGCAAGGTCTTCCAGATCGCGGAGAAAGCCGCCAAGGGCGATCTCGCCGAGTTCAGCCGGCACATGAAATAGCGCCGGCCGCCGGCTCGCGCTACCGCAGCCCGGGCGCGGCGCCCGCCGCGCCCGCCCGGGACGTTCGTGAAGAGGGTTCCCATGTCCGAAGCCTCGTCGCCTCGCGACTTCGTCTGGCGCTTCAAGCTCGACGAGAAGCCGTTCGAGCCGCTCAACGCCGACCCGCTGCTGGAGCTCGTGCGGGTGCAGTGGGAGGAGCTGCTCAAGCTCTGCCTGCCGATGTGCGGTGACGAGCCGGTGAAGGTCGACGGGTTCGCGCTGCTGCGCGACACCGAGACCGTGCACCCGATCTTCGCCGACGACCCGCGCGCGGTGAAGCCGACGTGAGCCTCACCATCGACCTCACCGGCGGCCTTCCGGCCGCCGCCGCCCCGGTGCCCGACCCGCGGGCCAAGCGCGAGGACGCCAACCGCAAGCGCAAGGCGCTCAAGGGCTACGAGTCGGTCGACAGCGTGCTGATGACCGAGCCGCGGATCGAGGCGATCCGGCGCGAGCTGCAGGCGCTGCTGCGGGTCGTGCAGCTCGAGAGCGGCGGCGTGCCGGTCGAGATCGACGGCTTCCGGCTGCGCGACGCCGGCGACTGGGCCGACTACACGACCTCGCTCTCCGACATCTTCTGGCACCTCTCGTCGGTCTGCAACTTCGGCTGCGAGTTCTGCTACGAGAAGGGCAACCCGCCGGGGTTCCCGATCCAGAACCTGACCCGGATGGCGACGCTCGACGAGATCGACACCCGGCTGCGCCACTACGACCCGCTCAGCCGCAAGGGCATCTTCACCGTGCGGACCGCGATCAACGAGCCGTTCGTCAACCCGCGCGCGCTCGACGTGCTGCGGGCGCTGCGCCGCAAGAGCGGCACCGAGCTGATCTCGTTCATCACCAACGGCTCGCTGCTGACCGAGGAGATCGTGGCGGCCATGGGCGAGCTGGCGCCGCTGTTCTTCAACCTCTCCCTCTACAGCGTCGACGAGCAGGTCCGGCGCGACGTGCTGCACGACCGCCGGCCGGAGAACGCCGTGCGCGCGGTCGAGCTGCTCCACCGCTACGACGTCCCGTACATGTCCAACGTGGTGATGTGGCCGTCGATCCCGTTCGCCGACCTCGAGCGCACGATCGGCTACCTGCAGGAGCACCGGGCGGCGGTGGCCCGGGTCTGCCTGGGCGGCTACTCGCGCTACCTCGAGGGCGACTTCGAGCGCTTCGAGGCGCGCGAGTTCTGGCCGCGGGTGGTCGAGTACGTCGAGCGCCTGCGGGCGCGCTTCGAGATCCCGATCCTGATCGAGCCCAACTCGTTCGTGCAGCGGCACACCGACGCGGTGATCGACGGCGTGGTCGTCGACTCGCCGGCGCGGCTGGCCGGGCTGCGCCGGGGCGATCTGGTACTGGCGGTCGACGGCGCGCCGGTGCGCTCGCGGATCGAGCTGCTCAGCCGGCTGCGCCGCAGCGGCACCGCGGCGCAGCGCTACCGCCAGCCGGGCGTCATGGTCGAGACCGCGGCGGTCGACGCGCACCCGCACGAGCGGGTGCGGCTGCTGGCCGAGCGCGACGGCGCGCGGTTCGAGGTCGAGCTCGACCGCCACTTGCCGGCCAGCATGGCGACCTATCCGTACCGCCGGATCGCCGCCTTCCAGGATTTCGCCTACGGCCTGGTGGTGACCGACTCGCTGCGCTTCTCCTCGCTGCGCGCGGCCCGGCGGCTGATGGAGCGCCACGGCGCGAAGCGGGTGCTGCTGCTGACCTCGATGATGATCGAGCCGGTGCTGGGGACCATGCTGGCCCAGAGCGACGCCTTCGCCGGCTTCGACGTCGCCGTCCGGGTCGCCGAGAACGGCTACTTCGGCGGCTCGATCAACGTCGGCGACCTGCTCGTCGTCGGCGACTTCATCGCCGCGGTCGAGGCGTACCGCGCCGAGGGGCACGCCGACCCCGACCTCGTGCTGATCCCGGCCTCCCCGTTCGCGTCCTCGCCCTGGGGCCGCGACCTGACCGGGCGCCCGTGGCCCGAGATCGAGCGCGCCACCGGCATCCCGGTCGCGCTGGTTCCCTGCCCGAACCTGACCTACTGAGATGCTCGCCCAAGCGCTGCCCGCGCCGAGCCTGCGCACCGACCCGTCGGCCGCGCTGGCCGAGGCCTGGCACGTCGACGGCGCGTTCGCGCGCGCCGCGCGGGCCTGGTCGGAGCTCGCGCTGCAGGGCCGCGAGCCGGCCGAGGCGGCGCTCAAGGCGGCCATCGCGTGGTTCGCCGCCGGCGACGAGGCGGCCGGCGCGCGCTGGCTGCTGCGCGCGCGCCGCGCCGGCACCCCGGCGGCGGAGATCCGCTACGTGGTGGCGCAGCGGCACTGGGCGCGCGGCAAGTTCCGCGCCGCGCTGCGGACCCTGCGGCGCGCGCAGCGCAGCGGCTCGGCGAGCCCGCGCGAGACGACCCTGCTGGGCGTCTACGAGGCGCGCCTCGGGCGGGCGGAGCAGGCTCGCGCGCTGTTCGAGCGCGCCGCGGCGCGCGGCGACGCCTGCGCGCTGGTCGACCGGGTGAGCCTGGCCGGCGCGGCGCTGGCGCCGGCCGCGGCGCTGGAGTCGCTGGCCCGGGCGGCGGCGGCCGAGCCGCAGCGCTTCGAGCCGTACGTGCTCTGCTCGCGGCTGGCCCGGCGCGAGCCGGGCCTCGGCCCGCCGGCGCTGTACCTCGAACGCGCCCGGCTGCGCCGGCGCGGCCTGACCGTGCCGGCGCAGGACGCCGAGCCGGCCGAACCGGCCGCCGAGCTCGACCGCGCATCGTACCTGGTGCGGCGTGCCGGCAGCCTCTGGCGCGAGCTCGTCCCCGACGCGGCGCTGCCGCCGCCGCAGCTCGTCGTCGCCCGTGACGCGAGCTGGCTGGCCGAGGCGCTGACCGCCTACGAGCTGCACCTGGCGCAGGATGCCGGCCTGCTGCCCGACTACCGCGCCGCCACCTTGCGCACGGTGCGCGAGCTGGGCGGCGGCCGGCTCGCCCGCCAGGGCCTGGCCGCGCTGGCGCGGCTGCCGGGCCGCGCGGCCGCCGACGCGCTGCGCGCGAAGGGCGGGTTCGTCGTCGCGGCGCTGCGCGCGGTCGTCGGCGAGGACGCGTTCGTGCGCCTCCTGCGCGACGTCTTCGGTTTGGACCGCGCGCACCCGCTGGACACCTACCTGTTCTTCGCGCTGGCGTCGCGCGCGCACGGCGCGTCGCTCAACTGGTTCGCTCGGCAATGGGTCTGCGAGCCGGCGGAGCTGGTCCTGGCCGCCGAGGCCGAGGCCGCGCCCGCTCCGGGCGGCGGCTACCGGCTGGCCCTGCGCGCGCGCTGCCTGGGCGTCGCCGTCCCCGGCGCGGCGGTGACCTACGCCGTCGACCTGGCCGACGGCACGACCCTGCGCCACGCGCTGAACCTGGACCTCGGGCTGCGCGACGCCGCGCTCGAGCTGCCCGCGCGGCCGCTGCGCGTCCGCCCCGATCCCGACGCGCGCTGGTACGCGTCGACCGTCGCCGCCCGGCTGGAGAGCTGCCGTGAACTTGCATGACCGCACCGTGCTCCTGATCGCGCCGGAGATCATCAACCCGCGCTCGATGCCGTGCGTCGGCCTGGGCTACATCGGCGCGTACCTGGCCCAGCAGGGACTCGACGTGCGGATCGTCGACGCGCAGTTCACCAAGGAGGACCCGTTCCCGGTCCTGGCCGCCGCCCGGCCGACGCTGGTCGCGATCGGGGTCGACTCGCGCACGATCCACCGCGGGCTCAAGCTGGCCCGCTACGCCAAGCGCTTCGGCCACGTCACGCTGCTGGGCGGCCTGCACGTCTCGCTCATCAAGGAGCAGATCCTCGACTGGCCCGAGGTCGACTACGGCCTGGTCGGCGACGGCGAGATCGCGACCTTCCAATTGGTCGAGGCGCTCGAGGGCCGGCGCGCGCTGGCCGAGGTCTCGGGCCTGGTGTACCGCGACGCGGGCGGCGGGCGGCACGCGCAACCCCAACACGACCGAGACCGCCTCGCTGGACGAGCTGCCCTTCCCCGACTACCGGCTGGCCGGCATCCACCACTTCCCGCTCTACCCGCTGGTGACGTCGCGCGACTGCCCCTACAAGTGCGTGTACTGCACCGTCGGCAACATCTCGCACGGCCGCTTCCGGGCCCGCTCGGCCGAGAGCTGCGTGCGCGAGCTGCTGGCCGCCAAGGAGCGCTACGGCATCCGCGGGTTCCTCGTCGTCGACGAGAACTTCGCGGTGCTCAAGGACCGCGCGTACGAGTTCTGCGAGCTGCTCATGCGCTACCGGGTCGAGCTGCCGTGGACCGCCTTCGAGGGCATCCGGGCCGACTCGCTCAACGACGAGTTCCTGCGGCTGCTGCGCGCGGCGGGCTGCCGCTGGACGTTCTTCGGCATCGAGAGCGCCGAGAACGCGGTGCTCAAGAAGGTGCTCAAGGGCTCGAAGTTCGAGCAGGTCGAGCGCGCCGTGCGCCGCTCGCGCGAGTACGGCTTCAAGGTCGGCGGCTTCCTGATCGTCGGCCTGCCGGAGAGCAGCTTCGAGGCCGACATGCGCACCATCCACTGGGTCGGCGAGCACCTCGACAAGGCGCAGTTCTGGATGTCGATCCCGTACTACGGGACCAAGCTCTACGACTGGGTCCGCGCCAACGCCCGGCTGCTGCGCCCGCCGGTGGGCGACAACCTGGTCAACTCGCTGAGCACCATGCCGTACTACGACACGCCGGACTACCCGGCGCACGAGATCAAGCGCGCGCACGTCATCGCCTCGCTGCGGACCGGGATCGACTTCTTCTTCGAGCAGATCGACCGCGAGGCGTACGACCGGGTGCGCTGGCCGGGCGAGCGGCGCTCGGCGCACCAGCGGCGGCTGGTCCAGTACGCGATGCGCTGGGACCCGTCGTGGCTGCCCAAGCTCGTGCCCGGGCGCGCGCTGCCCGACGCGTTCGACCCGGTCCGGGCCGCGGTCGACGCGGCCGCCGCGCACGAGCCGATTCCCTACGACATGCACGCGCCGCTGAGCACGCCGGTCGCGGCCGGAGCGCCGGCATGAGCAAGCTCGGGCTGGTCAGCCACGGCGCGATGCTGGCCGACCGCGAGCGCAACGAGCGGCTGGCCGCGGCGGTGCGCGCGGTCGTGCGGCCGGGCGACGTCGTGGTCGACGTCGGCACCGGCAGCGGCCTCTTGGCGATGCTGGCGGCGCGCGCCGGCGCGCGCAAGGTGTACGCGGTCGAGTCGAGCGCGTTCGCCGGGATCGCCGCGCACCTGGTGCGCCGCAACGGCTTCGCGGCCGCGGTCGAGGTCGTGCACGCGCCGTCGTTCGCCTACGCGCCGCCCGAGCCGGCCGACGTGCTGCTGTGCGAGACCCTCGGGGTGGCCGGGCTGGACGAGGGCTTCCGGGCCACGCTGTGCGATGCGCGCGAGCGGATGCTGCGGCCGGGCGGAACGCTGCTGCCCCGCGCGCTGCGGCTGCTCGTCGCGCCGCTGCGCGAGCCGGCCGGCATCGCCGACCTGGGCGCGCTCGACACGCTCTGCGGGCTCGATTTCGGGCCGCTCGCCGAGGCGTTGCGCGGCCAGCACCGGCGGGTCTACGCCGAGCCGGCGCAGCGGCTGGGCCCGCCGGTGACCGCCTTCGCGCTCGACTGCCGCACCATGCCCGCGGCGGAGCCGCTGCGGGCGCGGCTCGACCTGGCGGTCGAGCGCGCCGGGACGCTGGCCGGCTTCGCGCTCTGGTTCGAGGTCGAGCTGGCCGACGGCATCGTCCTCGCCAGCGCCAGCGCCGACCCGCGCAACCACTGGGGCCAGGCGTTCCTGCCGCTGGCCGCGCCGCGCGCGGTCGGCGCCGGCGAGCGGCTGCGGCTGGCGCTCGAAATCGACGAGACGCGCCAGCGCTTCGACCTGCGCTGGGCGCTGGAAGACGCGGCGGCGCAGGCCGCGCCCGTGCTGGCGGAGGCGCTCGGATGAAGCTCGCGACCTCGGAGACGATCGCCCGGCTGAGCGCGGAGCGCGCGCCGTACCAGAAGCTGGAGTCGGCCCGGCTCTCGGAGCCGCGGCTGGAGCTGGTGCAGCGCCGGCTGCAGGCGCTGCTGCGGGTGGTGCAGCTCGAGGCGGGCGGCGAGCCGGTCGAGATCGACGGCTTCCGCTTCCGCGACCCGGCCGACTGGCGCCGGCGGGTGGCGCCCGCCATCAGCGAGCTGTGGCACGTCTCGACCGCCTGCAACATGCGCTGCCCGTTCTGCTACGAGGAGGGCGACCCGGCGGACGGCTCGGTCCTCAACGAGCCGGCCGAGATGGTGACGCTGGAGGAGATCGAGACCCGCCTGCGCTACCGCGACGCGCGCAGCGGCACCGGCATCTTCCAGCCGCTGACCTACATCAACGAGATCTTCTGCAACCCGCAGGCGATCGAGATCATCGAGCGGCTGCGGGCGGCCTGCCCGGACGAAGTGCTCACCTTCGTCACCAACGGCACGTACCTGACCGAGCCGATCGTCGCCCGGCTGGCCGCGCTGCGGCCGATCTTCTTCAACTTCTCGGTCAACAGCCTGGACGCCGAGGTGCGGCGCAAGATCCTGCGCGACCGCGAGCCCGAGGTCGCGCTGCGCGCGCCGGAGCTCTTGCGCGCGTACGGCATCCCGTACATGGGGAGCCTGGTCTGCTGGCCGACGATCCCCTGGTCGGACATCCGCAACACGGTGCGCAAGCTGGACGAGGCCGGCTGCGCGATCGTGCGCTTCTCGCTCAGCGCCTACAGCAAGTACCTCAAGGGCAAGCACTTCGAGCGGACCGCGTTCTGGGACCAGGGCCTGGCGGTGGCGCGCGAGCTGATGGACGAGGTCGCCACGCCGGTCAAGGTCGAGCCCTATCACTACATGGACCCGACGAACCAGGCCAACCTCGCCGGCGTCATCGCCGGCTCGCCGGCGGCGCGGGCCGGGCTGCGCACCGGCGACCGCATCGAGGCGGTCGACGGCGTGGCGGTGCCGACGGTCAACCACGCGCTCACGCTGTTCGCGCAGGCGGCGCGGCGCGGCGGACCGGTCGCCGTGCGCTACACCGCCCGGCGCGACGGCGCGACCCGTGAGACCCGCTTGGGGCGCGGCGGCGGGCCGTACGGCTACCCGTTCGAGCCGATGCGCGAGCTGCCCGGCTTCGAGTGGGGCGTGGTGCTGGTCGAGAACCTGCGCTACTCGTACTTCGCCGACTTGCGGCGGATCATCGACGCGCGCGGCGCGCGGCGGGTGCTGATCTGCTCCTCGGAGCTGATGAAGCCGATCGTTGAGGAGATGATCGCGACCAGCGGCGCGTTCGGCGACTGCGAGCTGCACGTCGAGGTGCCCGAGAACCGCTACTTCGGCGGGACGGTCGTGCTGGGCGACCTGCTCACCGTGGACGACTACGCCGCCTTCGTGCGCGAGTTCAGCGCCCGCGTGCCGGTCGAGCTGGTCGTGATCCCGTCCTCGCCGTTCAGCCTGGGCGGCTGGCTGCGCGACCTGACCGGTACCCCCTTCACCGAGATCGAGCGGCGCGCCGGCGTTCCGGTCGAGCTGATCCGCTGCCAGCCGCTCAACGGATGATGCCATGCACAAACTGAGCCAGTTCACCGTCGTCCACGACCTCGCCGAGCGCGAGCTGCCCGGCTACCGGCTGGTGTTCAACACCAGCAGCGCCAAGAGCCTGACGGTCCGCGAGGCCGACTGGGACGCGGTGCTCGCGGCGCTGGCCGCGCCGCAGGACGCCTCGGCCGCAACGACCGCGACGGTGGACCGGCTGGCCGAGCTGGGCATCGTCGTGCCGGCCCAGACCGACGAGCGCGCCGCCTACGGCGAGGCCTTCGACCGGGTGCGCAACAGCCCCAAGCGCATCTTCCCGATCCTGGCCGTGACGACGGCCTGCAACATCGGCTGCACCTACTGCTACGAGGCCGGCGTGACCGGCCGGACGATGACCCCGGCGGTGGTCGAGGGGATCGCGCGCTGGGTCGAGGACCGGATCGTGCTCGACGGCATCCGCGAGGTGTACCCGTCGCTGTTCGGCGGCGAGCCGCTGCTGGTGCCCAAGCTGCTCTTCGTGCTGATGGACCGGATCAACGCGGTCGCCGAGCGGCACGGCGCGATGTGCGCGTACGCGGCCTCCTCGAACGGGATGAAGCTCGACGCGCCGCTCGCCGCGGCGCTGGCCGAGCGCCGGCTGACCCAAATCCAGATCTCGCTCGACGGCCCGGCCTGCGTGCACGACCAGCGCCGCCTGGGCAAGCGCGGCGAGCCCTCGTACGAGCAGGCCCTGGCGGGCATCCGCAACGCGCTCGGCGCGATCCGCAGCGTCACGGTGAAGATCAACTTCGACCGCCACAACCGGGCCGCGATCCCGGAGCTCTACGACGACCTGGTCGCGGCCGGCCTGGCCGACCGGGTGACGGTCAAGCTCGAGGCGATCGCCTACCAGTTCGCCGACTCGAAGGTCAGCCACGCCAAGGAGCTGGTGATCCCGCCCGAGTCGGAGGAGATGGCGGCGGCCTACAACGGGCTCACCCTCGAGGCCCGCGCGCGCGGCATCCGGGTCACCCACGACACCGCGCACACCACGCCGTGCATGATGTCCTCGCACCACGGGGTGATCTTCGGCCCCGACGGCGACATCTTCAAGTGCATCAGCCTGGTCGGGCGCAGCGAGTTCCGGGTCGGCAGCGTCTTCGACGACGCGTTCTACGACGACGCCGAGTACGCCAAGCAGATGAACACCATGAAGCGGCTGGACGAGTGCTTCGCGGAGCAGTGCCCGTACGTGCCGGTCTGCGCCGGCGGCTGCGGCTACGAGTCGATCGTGCGCACCGGGCGCTACGACCTGCGCTTCTGCACCAAGCCCAGCCTGCGCGCCTACCACTACCAGCGCCAGCTCATGCGGCACGAGAAGCAGCTCGTCGCGCTCGGGATGCGGCCGCTGCGGGCCGAGGAATTGCAGGCCGGGCGCTGAGGCTTCTCCCCCGCTCCCCGGTCTGGCGGCGGCTCTATGCGGCCTACGTCGCCTCGGCCGTCGGCGACCAGTTCACCCGGGTGGCGCTCTACCCCAAGGCGGCCTCCGTCGGCGGGTCGCTGGCGTGGCTGAGCGGCCTGGCGCTGGCCCAGAGCCTGCCGGCGCTGGCCGTCGCGCCGCTGGCCGGGGCGCTGGCCGACCGCGGCCGGCGGCGCGCGGTCCTGATCGCCGCCGACCTCGGCCGGGCCGGGCTGCTGTGCGCGATGGCCTGGTCGGGCTCGCTGCCCGCGCTGGTCGGGCTGGCGGCGCTGGCCGCCGCGCTCGACGCGGTGTTCGGGCCGGTCGAGGCGACGCTCGAGGCCGACCTGCTGGCCGGCGAGGAGATCGTCCGCGCCAACGCGGTGCGGATCTGGGTCCGCCAGACGCTCTCGATCGGGGGCCCGGCCCTGGGCGGGGTGGTGCTGCTGCGCTTCTCGCCGGCCGGGGCGCTGCTGGTCGACGCCGCCTCGTACGCGATCTCGGCGCTGCTGCTGGTCGGTCTGCCGAGCGATCCCGGGCCGGCCGAGGCGAGCGAGCACGTCTCCTGGGCCGGCGACCTGCGGGCCGGCTTCGCCTACCTGGCCCGCGAGCCGCGGCTGCGGGTGCTCTTCGGGGCCAGCGCGGCGGTGATCGCGCTGCTCGGGATGCAGGGCCCGCTGCTCTACGGCTTCGTCGTCCAGGCGCTCCACGCCGACGGCCCGGCCTTCGCGACCCTGCTGGCCGGGCTCGGCGCCGGGGCCTCGCTGGCCTCGCTCGGGCTGGCCCGCTGGCCGGCCCGCAGCGCCCGGCTGACCCTCTTGGCCGGGACGCTGGCCTTCGACGCCCTGGCGCTGCTCGGGTTCACCTACAGCCGCTCGCTGCCGGTCTGCACCGTGCTGATGGCGGCGATGGGCGCGATCTCGGCCGTCTTCGGGGTGACCGTGCGGGCGGCGCTGCAGACCCTGCCGCCGCCCGACTTCCGCGGCCGGACGCTCGGGCTGTTCGCCGGGATGCAGGGCCCGCTCGAGGTCGCCTCGCTGGCGCTGGCGATCCTGCTGGCGGCCCGCTTCTCCGCCGCGGCGATCCTGCGCGGCGGTGCCGTGGGCGAGCTGCTCGTCGCGCTGGCGAGCCTGGCCGCCCTGGCGCTGATCCGCCGCCGGAGCGCCGTCGTCGGCTCGTGACCCGCCGCTTCCCTCTGGCGCCCGGAGCCCCGGCGCGGTATACTCCTCGGGTTCCCCCGCGGCGCGTTCACGTGCCGCCCGGGGTCGTGGCGCCCTCGGGCGCCACGTGTGTAGGGCCGGGACTCGAGCCCGGCCGCCACCACCTACATCACCGAAAGGCTCACCATCATGCCTGCCCCCAAAGGCAAGCGCGCCAGCTCGAAGAAAGAGCGGCGCCCCAAGCGCAAGGTCTGCACGTTCTGCGCCGAGCGGCTCGACGACCTCGACTACAAAGACACCACCCGGCTGCGCAAGTACATCAGCGAGCGGGGCAAGATCTTGCCGCGCCGCATCTCGGGCAACTGCGCCGCGCACCAGCGCGGGCTGACCGTCGCCGTCAAGCGCGCCCGCATCATCGCCCTGCTGCCGTTCGTCGCGGCCTGAGGAGCGAGCAGTGAAGGTCATCCTCACCGCCGACGTCAAGCCGCTGGGCACCCGCGGCCAGGCCGTCGACGTCGCCGACGGCTACGCCAACAACTACCTGCTGCGCCAGAAGCTGGCGGTGCTCGCCACGCCGGGCGCGATGAAGCAGCTCGAGCAGCAGCAGAACGCCAAGAAGCGCAAGCAGGCCGAAGAGGTCGCCAACGCCCAGGACGTCGCCACCCAGCTCGAGCAGATCGTGATCAAGGTCGCCGCCAAGGCCGGCGGCAACGGCCGCCTGTTCGGGACCGTGACGAACGCGAACGTCGCCGACGCGCTGCACGAGCAGCTCGGCGTCACCATCGACCGCCACAAGATCGAGATGAAGGACGGCATCAAGGCGCTGGGCACCTACCCGGTGGAGATCCGCCTGGGCAACAACGTCGTCGCCAAGTCGGCGGTGCAGGTCGTCGCGCTGAAATAGCCGTGCGGCTGAGCGCGGACGAGAAGCTCCGCCGCGAGATCGCGGTGCTGTACGACGTCCTCAGCGATGCGCTGGGGACGGAGAAGGTCGTGATGCGGGCCGGCAAGCTCGGCACGCTCAAGGAGATGCGCTCGCAGGCGATTCCCGACCGCCTGCTCGCGCTCCAGCGGCTGGTCTTCGAGGACCCGACGCTCGAGGCGCGCCCGGCCAAGGCGCAGTACAAGAAGCTCATCGCCGAGATCGAGGACCGGCTCGCCGACCTGGTCGCCCAGCGCACCGTCGGCGAGAGCCTCGAGGCCAAGGTCAACGCCAAGATGGTCGCCCGCCACGCGGACTACCTGCGCGAGCTGCGGCTGGAGGCGCTGCGCGAGGAGGCCGGGCCCGAGACGCCGGCCACCCAGGCGCGGCTGGCGGACCTGCAGGCGCTCGACGCGCGCGGGCTGGCCCGCGCCGCGCTCGACGTGCTGCGCCCCAAGGCGCTCGACCAGGTCGTCGGCCAGGAGGCGGCGGTCAAGGCGCTGATCGCCAAGCTGGCCTCGCCCTACCCGCAGCACGTGATCCTCTACGGACCGCCCGGGGTCGGCAAGACGACCGTCGCGCGCCTGGCGCTCGAGCTGGCCAAGGCTCGGCCGCACGCGCCGTTCGCGGCCGACGCGCCGTTCGTCGAGGCGGCCGGCACGACGCTGCGCTGGGACCACCGGGAGACCACCAACCCGCTGCTGGGCAGCGTGCACGACCCGATCTACCAGGGCGCGCGGCGCGACTTCGCCGAGGGCGGGGTGCCCGAGCCGCGCCTCGGGCTGGTCACCAAAGCGCACGCCGGGGTGCTCTTCATCGACGAGATCGGCGAGATGGACCCCGCCCTGCAGACCCGGCTGCTCAAGGTGCTGGAGGACAAGCGGGTCGGCTTCGAGTCGTCGTACTACGACGAGCACGATCCCAACGTGCCGGCCTACGTGAAGAAGCTCTTCCGCGACGGCGCGCCGGCCGACTTCGTGCTGATCGGCGCGACCACGCGCGATCCCGAGGCGATCGACCCGGCGATCCGCTCGCGCTGCGCGGCGGTCTACTTCGAGCCGCTGACCGGGCCGCAGGTGGCGCGGATCGTGCGCGAAGCCGCCGCGCGCCTCGGCGCCAAGCTGACCCGGCGCGTGCCCGAGCTGATCGCGTCGTACACGATCGAGGGGCGCAAGGCGGTGCAGATCCTGGCCGACGCGTACTCGCACGCGCTCGAGCGCCAGGCCGGCGCCCGCGGCGCGAGCGTGCGCGAGGAGGACGTGCTCGAGGTGGTGCAGGCCGGCCGGATCGTGCAGCACACGCCGGCGCGGGTGCGGCGCGGGCGCGAGGTCGGCAAGGCGCACGGCCTGGGCGTGCTGCAGTACGTCGGCAGCGTCATCGAGATCGAGGCCGCGGCGTTCGCCGCGCGCGAGCCGCGCAAGGGCACGGTGCGCTTCAACGACACCGCCGGCACGATGGCGCGCGACGCGGTGTTCAACGCGGCCTCGGTGATCCGCGCGATCGCCGGGATCGACCCGGCCGACCACGACCTGCACGTCAACGTCGTCGGCGGCGGCAACATCGACGGGCCGTCGGCGGGGCTGGCGTTTTTCCTGGCGCTGTACTCGGCCTTGACGAAGCTGCCGCTGCCGCAGGACGTCGCGGTGACCGGCGAAGTGTCGCTGGCCGGCAACGTGCGCGCGGTCGGCGGCGTGGTGGAGAAGCTTTACGCCGCGCGGCAGGCCGGGATGCGGGCGATCGTGCTGCCGCGCGAGAACGCCCGTGAGATCGACGCGACGCCCGAGGGGGTCGAGGCGATCGCCGTGTCGACCGTTCTCGAAGCGCTCGCCGCGCTCGGCGTCCGCGTTCCCGTTCCGCCCGCCGCCGCCCGCGGCCGCCGCCCGAAAGCCGTCCGGTGAACCTGACCTCCATCCACGCCTCCGTCGACCGCATCCCGCCCAACAACCTCGAGGCGGAGATGGCGCTGCTCGGCTCGATCCTGGTCGACAAGGAGATGATGGCGACGGTCAGCGAGATCCTCGGGCCGAACGACTTCTACGCCTCGCTGCACGAGTCGATCTACAACGCGCTCTACGCGCTCTACGAGCGCGGCGAGCCGCTCGACAAAGTCGCGCTGGCCGAGGAGCTCAAGAACCGCGGCATGCTCGACAAAGTCGGCGGCATGGCGTACCTCAACTCGCTGATGGACACCGTGCCGACCGCCGCGTCGGCCGAGTACTACGCCCGGATCGTGCGCGAGAAGGCGTCCTTGCGCGGCTTGATCCACGCCGGCACGCAGATCACGGGCCTCGGCTACGAGTCCGAGGACGACGTCGAGGCCGCGATCGACCGCGCCGAGCAGGTCGTCTACGAGGTCGGCAACCGCAGCGACCGCCAGTCGTTCGCCGCGGTGCCCTCGCTGCTGCTGGGCGTGTTCCAGGCGCTCGAGAAGCGGCACGAGCAGAAGGGCGACCGAACCGGCGTCACCTCGGGCTACCGCGACATCGACGACTACACCGCCGGCTGGCAGCCCGGCAACCTGATCATCGTCGCCGCCCGCCCGGCGATGGGCAAGACCTCGATCGCGCTCAACATGGCCGTCGCCGCCGCCAAGGACGAGAAGAAGCCGGTGGCCGTGTTCTCGCTCGAGATGACCAAGCAGGAGCTGGTCGAGCGGCTGCTCTCGTCCGAGGCGCGGCTCGACGCGAGCAAGCTGCGGCGCGGCGCGATCGCCGACCGCGACTGGGAGAAGATCGGCCACGCCATGGGCGTGCTGCACGAGCTGCCGATCCACCTCGACGACAGCGGCGCGCCGACCGTCACCGAGATCCGCTCGCGCCTGCGCCGGCTCAAATCCGCCCACGGCCTGAGCTGCGTGGTGATCGACTACCTGCAGCTCGTGCGGCCCTCGGCGAGCATGGGCCGGCAGATCAACCGCAACGAGGAGCTCTCGGAGATCTGCCGGGTGCTCAAGGCGACCGCCAAGGACCTCGAAGTCCCGATCATCGCGCTGGCCCAGCTCAACCGCGCGGTCGAGACGCGCAACGACAAACGCCCGCTGCTCTCGGATTTGCGAGACTGTCTGGCCGGCGACGCGCTGGTGATGAACGCCGAGACCGGCGAGCGCGTCCCGATCGCCGAGATCGTGGAGCGCGGCCTTCGCTTCGACGTCTGGGCGGTCGACGAGCGGCTGCGGCTGGTCCGCCGGCCGATCGTCGACGGCTGGCTGGTCGGCCGCAAGCCGACGTTCCGGGTGACGACCAAGAGCGGTCGGGTCGTTCGCTGCACGGACGGTCACCGTTTCCTCACCGTCTCGGGCTGGTCGGAACTGCGCGATCTCCAGGTCGGCCGGTCGATCGCCGCCCCTCGCCGCTACGGCGCTCCGGCGCAGATCGGACCCCGGATGTCGGCCGAGCGAGCCTTGCTGCTCGGCTGGCTGATCGGCGACGGTCATCTCGGCGGCAGCCCGGCGATCACCGTGGCGACCCGAGCCGAGGCCGAGTTCCTCGCGGAGCTTGCAGCCGCCGAGTTCGGGTTGCGTCCGATCGTGAAAGCGGAGCGGGCGACCACGAGCGCCTTGCGCGTCGTCTTGACCACCGGTATCTGGAAGCACACAGGGGCGCGCAAGCGCGTTCCGGCGGCGCTTTTCTCGCAGCCCGACGAGGTCGTCGCCGCGTTCCTGCGCGGCCTTTTCCACGCCGACGGCAGCCTGACGCGATCCGCAACGTCGTCGCGCGTCACGGTTCGGCTCGGCACGATCAGCGAAGGTCTCGCCCACGACGTCCGCCACCTCTTGCTTCGGTTCGGCATCAACGCCATCGTGACGTGCGACCGGCGCAACATCGGCGGCTTCCGTACGCAGACGAAGGCGATCTACACGGTCTCGCTCGTGCAGCGGAGCGTCGTCAGCGCGTTCATCGAGCGGATCGGGTTCGTCGGCGAGAAGCACCGGCGCGCAGCGGAGAAGGTCGTCGCGCTCAAGGTGAACGATGCGGCTCAGTTCGACCGCATTCCACTCGAGGTCAATGGCCGCGTCAGCACGCTGCGGGCGCAGCGCGGCCTCTCGCACGCGGCGCTCGGCTGGCGCGAGCAAGGCAAGGCGATGTCGCGCATGACCTGCGCGATGCTGGCCGAACGGCTCGACGACGAGGTGCTCGACGTGCTCGCGACATCCGACGTCCTGTGGGATCCGATCGTCTCGATCGAGCCGCAGGGCGAGGAACCCGTCTACGACCTTACCGTGGGCGAGCTGCACAACTTCTGCGTCGACGACATCGTGACCCACAACTCTGGCGCTATCGAGCAGGAAGCGGACATCGTGACGTTCCTGTACCGCGACGCGTACTACAATAAAGAGACGTCGCCCGAGCCGGACGCGACGGAGTTCATCATCGCCAAGCACCGCAACGGCAAGGTCGGTACGATCAAGCTGCGCTTCATGCCGGAGCACACGCTGTTCGTCCCCTACGGCGACGACTCGCATTACCCCGCACCGTAGCGAGGGGCTGTTTTGCAGGCATGATGACCGAAGCCGAGGCGCGCGAGCGCGCCGCCGAGTGGATCGCGGCCTGGAACGCGCACGACCTGCCGCGCATCCTCTTACACTACACCGACGACTTCGCCATGTCGTCGCCGTACATCGCGCAGGTCGCCGGCGAGCCGTCCGGCACGCTGCACGGCAAGCCCGCAGTGGAGGCGTATTGGGCCCGGGCGCTGGAGCGGTTCCCGAACCTGCGCTTCGAGCTGATCGACGTCCTCGCCGGCGTCGACAGCCTCGCACTGTACTACGCCACGAGCCTGACCGGCAAGACGGTCGTGGAGGTCCTCACGCTCGCTCCGGACGGCCGCTACGCGCGAGGCCACGCGCACAACGCCGTCTGAGGAGGAACGCTCGCCGGCGTTCGAGGATTCGGTCGATCGCGCGCCGTAACGTTGCGGCCATCATCGGAGTCGATCCCGCCGCTGGACCTCTATCGCGTGGCCGCATGATTCGGGTCAAGGTATCCTGGTTCGTCGGGTATGTCGTCGCAACGGTTCATACGTTATGATGGAGCCGCCATGAGTCGAAGACCGGTCCTGGTGACCGAGCGCTACCACCCGCGCGGACGCAGCATCGTCGTGGAGGCGATCCCGGCTACCGAGATCGTATTCAACGGTCGGACCGATGTCGTGCTCGACGCCAGCGACGCGCCGGAGCTGCACATCGCCTACACCCCCAGCGACGTGGCGGCGGCCGGCTAGAGGCCGGTCAGACGAAGCCGAACGCCAGCGGGCGGGCTCTCGCGGCGCGCCCGCAGGAGCTCACGGTGCGACCCGGGTTTCGGCGACCTCGTGCATCTCGGGGTCGCCGATGCCGTGGCTGAGGTAGGAGCGGGAGAGGCCGACGTACTCGGGGCTGCCGTGCGCGACCCAGTGGACCGCCGCGCCTTCGAGCTGCTTCTTGACCACCGCGGGCGCGCCGGCCGCCAGGACTCGCGAGGGAATCTGGGCGTTGGCCGCGACGACCGAGCCGGCGGCGACGAGCGTGCTCTCGCCGACCTGCGCGCCGTTGAGGACGACCGCGTTCGAGCCGATCAGCGAGCCGCGCCCGATCGTGCAGTCCTCCATCACCGCACAGTGGCCGACGGTGACCTCGTCCTCGATCACCGTCGCGGCGCCCTCGCTGACGTGGATGACCGCGTTGTCCTGGATGTTGGACCGGGCGCCGATCCGGATCGGGCCGTTGTCGCCCCGGACGATGGTTCCGAACCAGATCGACGCCTCTTCGCCGATCTCGACGTCGCCGATCAGAACGGCGGTGGGCGCGACGAAGGCGCTCGGCGCCACCTTCGGCCGCTTGCCGCGGTACTCGATGATCATAGGAGCGTCATTTGAGCGAGCACCGCCACCGGACCCCCCTGCGCGGCACCAAAGTCGTCCCGCGCCCGCGCCCCGGCGACCCCGACTACGGCGAGGTCAACTACCGCTACGCCGGGCAAGAGGGGCACATCCACGAGGTCGTCGAGATCGGCGGGCGCGAGCTGGCCAAGGTCGGCTTCGACGACCGCAAGATCGTCTATTACTACCTGACCGATCTGGAGCAGGAGGAGCGGGCGCCCAAACGCACGTTCCACGACCTGCCCGAGGAGCCGCCGGCCAGCGCCGAAGGCTGAAGGCCGAGGACAGGGAGCGCCTCGCGCGCGTCAGAACGTCGGCGTCGTGCTGACACCCGCCGCTCCGCCCCAAGCCGTCCCCGTCTTCTCGGGCTTCGACTACGTCACCGTCGACGCGCAGCGCCGCCGCGTCTACGCCGCGCACAGCGGCTCGCGCGCGCTGCTGATCGTCGACGCCGACACCGGCAGCGTGGTCGGCCAGGTCCGCGTCGGCGCGTCGCACGGGGTGGCGGTCGACCCGGCCAGCGGTCACGTCTACGTCGGCACCAGCGACAACGGGCTGAGCGAGGTCGACCCGGTCGCGCTCAAAGTGCTCCGCCACGTCGACGTCGGCGGCGAGGTCGACGCGATCGCCTACGACCCGGGCAACGGGCGGATCTACGCCGACGAGGACGACGGCACCAAGGTCTGGGTGGTCGACGCCAAGACGTTCACGCTGGTCAAGACGATCACGGTCCCCGGCCACAAGCCCGAGTACCTGGCGCTCAACCCGAAGACCCACGAGGTCTACCAGAACATCGACTCGGACTCCGAGATCGCGGTGATCGACCCGAGCTCGCTGAGCGTGTCGCGCACGATCGCGACGCCCGAGATCAAGCACAACCACCCGCTCCAGTACGACCCCGGCTACGACCAGATCGTGGTCGCCGGCGGCGGCGTGATGAGCGCCTACGCGCCCGGCGGGGCGAAGCTCGGCCAGCTCGCGGTCGGCGGCTTCGACCAGTGCGACCTCGACCCGACCCAGCACGTGATCGCCTGCGCCGGCGGCGGCGGCGTCACCCGCTTCACCCTGCACCGCGGCGGCGCCCCGACGCTGCTCGACCAGGTCACGGTGAACCCCGGCGTCCACACCGACGCGATCGACCCCAAGACCCACGCGGTCTTCGCGGTCTGGGGCGACCGCGACGGCAAGGGCGACTTCGTCCAGAAGTTCACCCCTTGACGGACGGCCTCGGAGTCTGGTACGGTGCGCCCCATGGACGCCCGCTGTCAGGTGATGATGTGCGCCTCCCGCGAGGGACGGTGTAGCTCGTCATCGCCCTGACGGCGGTCAACGGACGACTACAGCGGCCCTCGCCTCACGGCGGGGGCCGCTTTCATTCCACGCTCGACGCATTCGTGCAGGAGACCCACGATGAGCAGCACCCTCGACCCCACCGCGCGACCCGGTTTCGAGACCGCCGCGCTGCACGCCGGTTACAGCGGCGACCCGGCGACCAAGGCGCGCGCCGTGCCGATCTACCAGACCACGTCGTACAGCTTCGACGACACCGCGCACGCCGAGCGGCTGTTCGCGCTGCAAGAGTTCGGCAACATCTACACCCGGATCATGAACCCGACCACCGACGTCTTCGAGCAGCGGCTGGCCGCGCTCGAAGGCGGGGTCGGCGCGCTCGCCGTCGCCAGCGGCCAGGCCGCGAACCTCTACAGCATCCTCAACCTGGCCCGCAGCGGCGACCACGTGGTGAGCAGCGCGTCGCTCTACGGCGGCACGTACAACGCGTTCGTGCACACCCTGCCGCGCTTCGGGATCGAGGTCACGCTGGTCGACGCGTCCGACCCGCAGGCGGTCGCCGCGGCGATCCGGCCCAACACCAAGGCCGTCTACGCCGAGACGCTCGGCAACCCGCGCCTGGACGTGCTCGACGTCGCGGCCGTCGCGCGGGTCGCGCACGACGCCGGGCTGCCGCTGATCGTCGACAACACCCTGGCGACGCCCTACCTGCTGCGCCCGCTCGAGCATGGCGCCGACATCGTCGTCCACTCGGCGACCAAGTTCATCGGCGGCCACGGCAGCTCGATCGGCGGCGCGATCGTCGACGGCGGAAAATTCGACTGGACCGCGTCGAGCCGCTTCGCCGAGTTCGTCGAGCCCGACCCGTCCTACCACGGCGTGCGCTACGTCGAGGCGGTCGGGCCGCTGGCGTACATCATCAAGGCGCGAGTGCAACTGCTGCGCGACGTCGGCGCGGCGCTCTCGCCGTTCAACGCCTGGCTGCTGATCCAGGGCCTCGAGACGCTGGGCCTGCGGGTCGAGCGCCACAGCGCCAACGCCCTGCGCGTCGCGGAAGTGCTGCGCGACCACCCCAAGGTGCTCTGGGTGCGCTACCCGGGGCTGCCCGGCGATCCCGCCTACGCCAACGCGCAGCGGTACCTGCCCAAGGGCGCGGGCGCGATCCTGACCTTCGGCGTGCGCGGCGGGGCCGAGGCGGCGCGGGCGGTGATCGACCGGCTGCAGCTCTTCTCGCTGCTGGCGAACGTCGGCGACACGCGGTCGCTCGTGATCCACCCGGCCTCGACCACCCACCAGCAGCTCTCGCCGGCCGACCAGATCGCCAGCGGCGTGAGCGACGACGGGATCCGGCTCTCGGTCGGGATCGAGTCGATCGAGGACATCCTGGCCGACCTGAACCGCGCGCTCGAACCGGCATGAGCGCGCAGGTCGCGCCGGCGCGCGAGACCGACGTGCGGATCGGCGCGCTCGAGCTGAGCTCGGGCGCGACCCTTCCCGAGGTCGTCCAGCGGGTCACGCTGCACGGTGCGGCACCGCTGGCCGACGGCTCGAACGTGGTGCTCGCGCTGCACGCGCTCACCGGCTCCTCGCGGGTCGCCGAGTGGTGGGACGGGCTGATCGGGCCGCAGGCGCTGTTCGACCCGGCCCGCTGGTGCGTGGTCGGGGTCAACGCGCTGGGCGGCTGCTACGGCTCGACCGGCCCGGTCACGCCGGCGCCGGACGGCCGGCGCTGGGGCCCGCGCTTCCCGCCGGTCGCGGTGGGCGACATCGTCGAAGCGCAGCGGCGCGCGCTGGCGGCGCTGGGCATCGAGCGGCTGGCGGTCGCGATCGGCGGCTCGCTGGGCGGCTTCCAGGCGCTGCAGTGGGCGCGCGCGCACGAGGGCGCGGTCGGCCACGCCGTCGCGGTCGGCGCGTACGACCACCTGCGCGCGCAGGGGATCGCGCAGAACGGCAACGCGCGCGACGCGATCGCGCTCGACCCGGATTTCCGGGGCGGCTGGTACGACGCGCAGCCGCGGGCCGGGCTGCGGCTGGCGCGCGCGATCGCGACCCTGACCTACAAGAGCGAGGCGCTCTTCGAGCGCCGCTTCGCCAATCGCGCCGACCGCCGCGGCGGCGACCGCACCGACGTCGAGGGGTACCTGGCGTACCAGGGCGACCGCTTCGCCGACCGGATCGACGCCAACAGCTACCGCGCGCTGACCGGGGCGATGGACCGCTTCGACCTGCGCGGCCGCGAGCGCCCGCCCGGCACGGCTCGGCTGACCTTCGTCGGCATCAGCGGCGACCAGCTCTTCGCACCCGAGCACGTCCGCGCGTGCGCGGCGCGCTGGCGCGCGGCCGGCTGGGCGGCGGAGTACCGCGAGCTCGCGAGCGACCACGGCCACGACGCCTTTCTGGCCGAGGTGGATTCGCTGGGAGCGCTGCTGCAAGCAGCGGTATGATCTGGTTCCTGCGCGGCGGCCTGCTCGCCGCGCTGGTGCTGCTCGCGGCGTGCGCGCGCGCCGGCGGCGAGCCGAAGCCGCTGGTCGTTGTGCGCGCCGCGGCGCCGGCCACGCTCGACCCGCTGCTGCTCTCGGGGCCGGCGGCGTCGGACGTCGGGCCGCTGCTGTTCTCGTACCTGCTCACGACCGACTCGTCCGGCGCGCTCGCGCCCGATCTTGCCGTGCGCGTGCCGTCGCTGGCCAACGGCGACATCGCGCCCGACGGCCGCACGATCACCTACCGCCTGCGGCGCGGCGTGCGCTGGCACGACGGCACGCCGTTCGGCGCGCGCGACGTGGTGGCAACCTACCGGGCGATCATGGACCCGCGCAACCCGGTCCCGACGCGGCTGGGCTTCGACCGCGTCAGCGGCCTGCGCGCGCTCGACGAGGGCACCCTGCGGGTGACGCTGCGCGCGCCGTTCGCGCCGTTCCCGAGCTACTTCTTCGCGGCCGAGAACTACCCGGTGCTGCCCGCGCGCCTGCTCGCGCGCCACCCCGTCGTGCAGGGCTCGCCGCTCGACGACGCGCCGGTCGGGACCGGGCCGTACCGGCTGCGCGCCTGGCGGCGCGGCGAGCTGCTCTCGCTGGCGGCCAACCGCGACTACTTCCGCGGCGCGCCGCGCATCGCGCGGCTCGACCTGCGCTTCATCGCCGACCCGCAGGCGGCGGCCAACGCGCTGCGCGCCGGCGACGCGGACGCCGTGCTGGGGCTCGACCCGCTGGTGGCGCAGGGGCTGCGCGGCGACCCGCGCTTCGCCTTTAGCGCGACCCCGGTCTACGGCGTCGAGGAGCTGCTGTTCCAGACCCGCGATCCTGCCCTGCGCGAGCCCGCCGTGCGGCGCCGCATCGCCGCATCGCTGCACCTCGCGCGCGACGTCGCGGCCGCGAGCCGCGGGTTGTACGACACGCGCGACGCGAACGCGGGCCTGTGGGCGTGGGCGACGGTACCGGCCGAGGCGGCCCCGGCCTCGCGCGCGGCTCTGCCCGCGCGGCTGACGCTCGCCTACGACGGCTCGCGCGTGCTCGACCGGATTCTGGCGACGACGCTGCAGGACGACGCGCGGCGGGCTGGCCTGGACCTCGTGCTGCGCGGTTACGCGCCGCAGCAGTTCACCGCCCCGGCCGGCGCGCGCGGGCCGCTGGCGAGCGGCACGTTCCAGCTCGCGCTGCGCGCGGAGATCACCGGCGGCGATCCCGAGACGTCGTGGCTGCTCGCGTGCGACCAGATCCCGCCGCCGGCCGGCTGGAACTTCGCCCGCTGGTGCGATCCCGCGGTCGACCGCGCGCTGCGCGCCGGGCTGGAGACGTTCGACCGGCGCCGGCGCGCCGCCGCGTACGCGGCGATCCAGCGCCGGATCGCGCGCGACGTGCCGCTGGTGGTGCTCTGGCGCGCGCGGAGCTTCGACGTCACCGCCGCCGGGCTGGTCCGGCCGGCCCGCGACCCGGACAGCGCGTTCCTGGGCGTCGAGCGCTGGACCCTGGCCAAGATTTCGTCCGGGCCCCTTGCGCGGCGGGCGGCCGGCGTGCTAAGGTTCGCCCCATGACCGCGCTGCCCATGATCGCTTCGATCATGACGACGACGACGACCACGACGACCCTCGGCGAGGGACCGTCCGGATCGCTGTCGCCCTAGACGCGGCACCCCGATCACGGAGACGGCCCTCGCGAAAGCGGGGGCCGTTTTCATGTCCGCACTCCTCGCGCCGCCCCAACCGCCGAAAACCAAGCATGACACCACCGGAGGGTCTCCCCGTGCAAAGCGTCCCGCGCGTCCTGTGTTCGTCCGAAGCCGTGCCGCCGGCAGCGACCGGCACGACCGCGCGCACGCGCGGCGTCGGCCTGCTGGGCTGCGGCACCGTCGGCGCGGGCGTCGCCCGGCGGCTGCTGGCCGACCATCCCGGCCTGCTGCGCGGGATCGCGGTGCGCCACCCGCACAAGCCGCGCGCCGTCGCGTGGAGCGGCTTCGGCGCCGACCCGTTCGACGTCGTCGACGACCCGGCGGTCGGCGTGGTGGTCGAGTGCATCGGCGGGCTGGGGCTGGCGCGCGAGCTGGTGCTGCGCGCGATCGCGCGCGGCAAGGACGTGGTCACCGCCAACAAGGACCTGATCGCGACCGAGGGCCCGTGGCTGGCCGCGTTCGCCGCCCGGACCGGCGCCTCGCTGCGCTACGAGGCCGCGGTCGGCGGCGCGATCCCGATCGTGCGCGCGCTGGCGAGCTCGCTGGCCGACGAGGACGTGCTCGAGATCGGCGGCGTGCTCAACGGCACGACCAACTTCGTGCTCGACGCGATGGCGGGCGGGGCGGAGTACGCCCAGGCGCTGGCCGAGGCGCAGCGGCTGGGCTTCGCCGAGGCCGACCCGCGGGCCGACGTCGACGGCCACGACGCCGCCCACAAGCTGGCGATCCTGGCCGGCCTGGCCTTCCGGCGGCCGTCGGTCTCGGCCCCGATCGCCCGGCGCGGGATCGGCGCGATCTCGGCCGCCGACGTCCGGGCCGGGGCCGAGCGCGGCCTGCGGCTCAAGCTGCTGGCGGTCGCCCGCCGCAGCGGCGAGGCGATCGAGGCCGGCGTGACCCCGGCCTACGTCGCCGCCGACCATCCCTTCGCCCGCCCGCGCGGGGCGGAGAACGTGGTCCGGGTCCGCGGCCGCGGCTGCGGCACGCTGACCTTCGGCGGCGCCGGGGCCGGCGGCGACGCGACCGCCTCGGCGGTCGTGGCCGACGTCCTGGCCGCGCTGGGCGCCCGCGAGCGCGTCGTGGCCCACGCGGGGGCGGACCTGGTCGCCCGGCCGCTGCGCGCGCCGGCGCTGATCCGCTTCGCGGAGGGCAGCGTCGTGACCGACGAGGCGCTGCCGCTCGACGCGCTCGAGGCGGCGGCCGGTGCCTACCGGCGCGGGCGCGAGGTCCGCTCGGTGATCCCGGTCTGGACCGACGCGGCCTAGGCAGGGGACGGGGGTCGGCACGCGAATCGGTGTCGGTCGCGCTCGGCCCAGGCGCGTCGAGGCCCCGGCACCGCGTGCCGACGTAGCTCAGTTGGTAGAGCAGCTGATTCGTAATCAGCAGGTCGCCGGTTCGAGTCCGGCCGTCGGCTCATGCGAAGCGACCCGCCTCGAGGTGCTCATGCAGCAGGACGACCGCTCCCCAAACGCCGCGTTCGTTGGTCTGTGGGACGTGTATGCGGGCCCCATGTACTCGCAGCTCGTGCTGCAGCCGAACGGGACGTACATCCATTCGTTCTGGCTGGGCGCGCAGAGCCACTGGGGCGTGTGGGCGATCGCCGGCGAGGCGGGCAACGCGCTGATCCGCTTGACGCTGCAGGGCGCGCAGCCGATGATGACCCCTGGTCCCTTCGGTCCGGTTCCGGTCCAGTGGCCCGCGTTCGAGCAATGGTACGTGATGAACGTGCAGCCGAACCAGATCGCGCTCGACGGCGCGCTGATGGTGCGCCGGCCGATCGCTCCCCAAGCAGCGCCGCCGGTGCCCTTCGCCGCACCCGGCGCCGCGATCCCGGCCGCCGCTTCCAACCAAGCGCCACCGCTGCTGAACACGTCGGGCCCGCCGGCGCCCATGCCGGCCGTGGACGTCGCCGCGCTGGCGAACCACTCGCCGCAGCCGGCCCCGCAAGCGCCGGTGGCCCAGAACGCCGACATCCTCAAGCAGTGGCAGCAGCAGAGCGCCGCCGCCGTGCAGGCTCAGCGCGACGCCATGCTCGCGATGTACAAACAGGACAGCGAAACCAACGCCGAGATCCTCAAGGCGCAGCAGGACGTCAACGCGGCGGAGCTCCAGGCATCGCAAGATCAGGCGCTCGATATCTCGACCGCAGCGCACGCGCAAGCAAAAAAGTGGATCGCATTCGCCGGCAGCTGAAGACGCGAGGTACCCCATGCGACACCTGCTCACCGCACTGATCGCTGCGCTCCTCGCGGCGATCCCGTTCGCCGCCGCGGCGGACGTCCTGGACGGGCCGCTCCCCGCGGCGGCCTGGACGAAGACGGTCGGGACGCTGCAGGTGCAGCGGTACGGCAGCGGCGGGCCCGCGCTGATCCTCATCCCGGGTCTGGCCTGCGGTCCCTGGGCGTGGCGCGGCACCATCGCGCACGAGGCGGCGACGCACGCGGTCTACGCGGTGACGCTGCCCGGTTTCGACGGCGTCCCGATCGGCCCGTCACCGACGCTCGGGGCGGCCGAGGACAGCCTGGTCAGCCTGATCGCCGCCGAGAAGCTGGACCGGCCCGTCGTGATCGGGCACAGCCTGGGCGGCATGCTCGCGCTCGCCTTCGGCGAAGACCACGCCGCGCTGGCCCGCGGGATCGTCTCGGTCGACGGGCTCCCGGTCTCGCCGCAGGTCCCGCTGGATGCCACGCCCGAAGCGCGCGCCGCCGCGGCGAGCCGCTTCACCCGGTTCGTCGCGAACCAGCCGCCCGCGGCGTTCGCCGCCGGAGCCGCTGCGCTGGCGAGCGACTACGTCACCGATCCCGCCCTCGCCAAGCACGTCGCCGCGCTCGCCGCGCGCAGCGATCAGCAGGCGGTCGCGCGCTTCGGCGGCGAGCTGCAGGAAATCGATCTGCGGCCGAAGCTGGCCCAGCTGACGGTGGCGACGATCGTCATCGCGCCAGTTCCCGGGCTTCCGCTGCCGAGCTATCTGCCGCCGGCGATGGCGTCGCTGCCCGACGACCAGCGCCGCGCCGCGACGCTGGGCTTCTACCAGTCGCTGCTGACCGGTGCACCGAACCTCAAGCTCGTCCCGATCGCCGATTCGCGCCACTTCGTGATGCTCGACCAGCCCGCCGCCTTCGCCGCCGCCCTCGACGCGTTCATCGCCCCGCTGCACTGATCGTCCGCCGGTCGACCGTGACGGCACGTTCTACCGCATGTCGCCGTAGCGCGGGGCGGTACTTCTACCGGCAATGGCAGCCATGGCGCCCGAACGGGCCAGCGCGTCGGCCACCCGCACGAACGCGTCGATCTCCGCCTGGGTGAGGCCGTGCAACGCCGCGGACTCCAGCGATCGGAGCGCGTCGAACACCTTCTTCGCGAGCGAGCTGCCCGCGGGCGTCAGGCTGACCACGACCGCCCGCCGATCGTGAGGGTCGGTCGAGCGCCGCAGCAGCTTGCGCTTCTCGAGCCGGTCCAGGACGCTCGTCAGCGTGGACCGGCGGTGGCCGAACGCTTCGTGGATGTCGTTGATGCGCGTGCCGCTGCGCCGGTGGAGGTATGCGAGCACGTGCGCCTCGGCTTGCGAGACGCCCAGCTCCGGGCGTCCCGCCAGGTACAGGCCGACCGCGTGGGTCGCCCGCTCGAGCCGGGGAATCGCGATCACGGGCGCGCGAGGTACGCGCTGACGGCGTCGTGCAGGTGCTCGCTCAGGGGCCGGGCGTGCTGCGCGAGCGCCGCCAGATGGGCCGCGCCCACCTCGTCCAAGGCGACCATGTCGTAGGTCATCGACACGGCGCTCCCGTCCCGGTCGGCGAGCACGCGGATGGTCAGCGTGACGGCCTCGGACCTCCCGCAGACGACGTACTGGACCAGACCGGCGGCCGGGTCGAAGTCGTGGAGCAGCCAGAGCTTCCCGTCGGGCGTCCGGAAGACGGCGCCCGCGACCTGGGCCGCGGGCTGCGGCATCGTGAGGACCACGACGGCGCGCGGCGGCGCGTCGTCGGCCGGTGCGGCCGAAACGCCGCCCGAGCCGGCGGCCGCGAGCAGTGCCGCCAAGAGGCCGATCCCGAACATGACGATATCGTACTCTACGAAATCGTAGTATGCAAGCCCTTTGACGGCCTCGGGAAGGAGCCGCTGCGAAAAGCCCGCCACGGCATCGGTGCGCACGAGGTGAAGGCGGTATAAGGGTTCCATGACGACACTCCAAGGTACCGTTGCGCTCGTGACCGGGGCCAGTTCCGGGATCGGCGATGCGACCGCCCGGGCGCTGGCCGGGGCCGGCGCGTCGGTCGCGGTCGCCGCGCGCCGGCGCGACCGGCTCGACGCGCTGGCCGGCGAGCTGCGCGGCGCGGGCAGCCGGGTTCTCGTGCTCGAGCGCGACATCACCGTTCCCGACCAGGCCGGCGACGCGGTCGAGGCGACGGTGCGCGAGCTCGGGCGGCTCGACATCCTGGTGAACAACGCCGGCGTGATGCTGCTCGGGCCGATGGTCGGTGCCGACGTCGGCGAGTGGACGCGCATGCTGGACTTGAACGTCCGGGCCTTGCTGCAGTGCACGCACGCGGCCCTGCCGCACCTGCTCGCGGCGGCCGAGTCCGGGCCGCGCCGGGTGGCCGACCTGGTCAACGTCTCGTCGGTCGCGGGCCGAATCGCGCGCCCCGGCAGCGGCGTCTACAACGCGACCAAGTTCGCGGTCGGCGCGCTGAGCGAGTCGCTGCGGGCGGAGGTGACCAAACGCCACGTGCGGGTCGGCCTGGTCGAACCGGGCGCGGTCGCGACCGAGCTGCAAGCGCAGAACCGGCCCGAGATCCGCGAGCAGATCGCCGCGCGCTTCGCCCAGCAGGAAGTGCTGCAAGCCGCCGACATCGCGGACGCGGTGCTCTACATGGTCACCCGTCCGCGCCGCATGGCGGTCAACGAGATGCTCGTCCGCCCGACCGAACAGGACGCGTGACCGCGTTGCGCGGGTGAGCCGTTCCGTTCGCTAGCGCAAGCTGTCGCCGATCTTAACCGCCAATTATCGCTCGTGCCGGAGGGCACCCCGGCATTGATGGGAACGATTCGCGCCGATGGTTTTCCCCGCGGTGTATGCAGCGCTCGGTTTTTTGTTGCGCCCGAGCGCTCTGAGGTTCGTCGCGGTGGGGACCGCGGCGCTGCTCGCTGCTTGCGGCGGCGGCACGGCTGCATCGACGACCGGCACCGTGCCGAGCGCCGCGTCGCCCTCGCCGACGCCTTCGCCGGCCGCGTTCGCTTGTGCCGCGCCGAGTTGCACGACGACCAGCAGCCCGGTCGTTTCGAGCGCGAGCGCGCCGCAGACCGTTGCGCTGCCCGGCTTCGGCGGCACGTCGGGCACGCTGACGCTGCCGGCCGGCACGCAGGTGCAGGGCGGCAGCGCGGCGCTGCAGGTCGCGCTCGAGTCGGCGCCCGGCGGCGTGCCGGCGCTGCAAGCCGCGCGCCGGCGGCCGGCCGCCGTCGGGGTCACGAACGCGCAGCTCTACGTCGTGCTGCAGCCGTCGCAGGCGATCGCGCTGCCGGCGTTTCCGTCGTTCGCGTTCGACGCGGCGACCACGCTGGTGCTGCCCGGCGAGAACGAGTTCCTGGCCTATTACGATCCGGCTCAGGCGGGATATCGCACGGTGGGCGGCCCGGTCGTGGCCGGCGGCGGGGTCGTCGGCTTCGCCGGTGAGCCCGCCCCGCTGGTGCTCGCCGCGGGCCAGGCCTGCGTGTTCGCGCTCTACGGCATCCCGGTGCCGGCGGCCGGCAACCCGGTCCCGCTGCCGGCGTCGGTCGGCTTCACCCAGACCGGCCAGAAGCAAATCCTGACGGTCAGCGAGCAAGGTTACAGCGGCGCGTTCAGCGCGAGCTCCAACGACGGCGCGGTGGTGACGGTCAGCCCGGCCTCGCCCACGACGTTCGTGCTGACCGCGGGAGCCACCGCCGGCGGCACGTCGGTCGCGGTGAGCGACGCCGACGGCCACACGTCGCTGGTCGACGTCGGCCTCACCATCACGATCGGCACGGTGCGCTGACGAGCGCGCGCGCACCCCGAGCTTTCGAACGGATCGGCATCATCGTACGATCGCGCGCGCCGCAGGGCGACGCCGCACGCTGACCGTTCGCGACCGTCGTACGAGCGGTCACCACAGTTCTCATCCCGCCGCCCGGCCGAACAGCCGAGCGGCACGTCCGGAGGATCCTGGAATCTCATGCGCATGACAAGGTTCGGCAGCGCGCTGTTGCTCGGTGCGTTCGCGCTGGCCGCTTGCGGCGGCGGTGGCGGCGGCTCGTCGGCAGTGCCGGCCGCGTCCCACGCGGCCCCGGTGCAGAGCGCGCCGGCCAGCGTGGCGATGACGCTCGTCATCCCGTCGGCGGCGAAGGCCGCGGCGACGCACAAGCGCGTCCCGCGCTACATCTCGGCCGGCACGCAGGGCCTGACGATCGTCACCAAGCAGGGCTCGACCGTGCTCGGGACGACCACGATCGGCACGACGGTCGCCAGCAATCCCAGCGGCTGCCAGGCGGTGAGCGGCGGCACGAGCTGCTCCTTCTCGCTGGTCGCGGCGGCCCCGTCGACCGACTTCTACCTGACCGCCTACGACCAGCCGCCGAGCGGCGGAACCATCCCCGCCGGCGCGCACGTGCTGGCGACGTTCCAGCAGCTCGGCATCCCGATCGTCGCGCGGCAGGTGAACGCGCTGGCCTTCACCATGGGCGGCGTCGTCGCGTCGCTGGCGCTCGGCAACGACCCGGTGGTCTCGGCCGCCGCGCAGGGCGCGCCGTTCCAGACCGCGGTCGCCGTCATTCCGAAGGACGCCTCGGGCGAGGTCATCCTGACCGCGGCCGGCGACAGCACGCTGGACCAGCCGATCAGCGTCGCGCTGAGCGAGCCCAACGGCGCCGGCCACAGCTTCTTGAGCACCGACAACGGCGCGACCCACGCGAGCTCGCCGGTCAGCATCGTGAACGGCTCGACCACCGTGACGCTGGTCTACGACGGCGGCGGCACCGCACCCGATCCGGCCAACCCGCAGAACGCCTACGAGGCGACGGTCACCGTCTCGGTACCGTCGAGCAGCGACGACACCACCGGCGCCTCGCTCGGCAACGCCGCCAGCGCGTCGTTCGACCTGGCCCCGGTGTTCGTGGTCGGCGCGAACCTCAACAGCGCCAGCAACCCGGCCAATCCCAACGGCGCGACCTTCACGCCCGGCTCGCCGCCGTCGTTCGGCTTCACCAACGTCCCGGCGTCGTCGGGGCTCACCCAGGGCACCGTCGACCTCGTCGCGGCCCGCGCGGCGACCAAAGCGACCTACGCCTCGGGCCTGACGTCGGCGAGCTGCACCGACGTGACGTTCGCGCAGTCCGGCTCGGCGCCGGCGGCCGGCAATCCGGTCGCGCTGGCGTTCACCCCGGTGCTCGGCGCCAATCCCACCACCTCGCCGTGCTCGTTCGCCGCGAGCGACGGCGCGGGCGCGAGCCTGGCGCTCAGCACGACCTACACGCCGACCAGCGGCAACGGTTCGGTCGTCATCCCCGGCGGAACGCCGGTCAAGCACGTCTACGTCGCGAACACCGGCGGCCGGTCGATCACCGTCTACCCGCTCGTCACCTCGGGCTCGTACACCAGCGCGCCGCTCGAGACGATCGCCGGCGGCTCGACCAACCTGCAGCAGGCCTCCGGCCTCGCGCTCGATGCGGCCGGCCGCATCTACGTCGCCGACCCGGCGCACAGCGCGGTGTACGTCTACCCGGCGTTCTCGCCCGGCACGTACTCGGGCCCGCCGCTCGAGACGATCGCGGGCGGTTCGACCGGCCTGAGCTTCCCGTTCGGCGTGTCGGTCGACGCCGTCGGCCGCATCTACGTCACCAACGCCGCGGGCGGGTTCGTCACGATCTTCCCGCCGTACAGCCCGGGCACGTACTCCGGCGCGCCGGTGGCGACGATCCACGGCGGGCTCGCGTCGTCGCTGCTGAGCACCCTCGACTCGGCCGGCAACCTGTTCGTCGTCGACAACTACTACAAGCGCGTCGAGCAGTTCCCGGCCGGCATCACCGGCGCGTACACCGCCGGGCCGACCTCGACCGTGTCGGTCGGGACCAACCCGTACGGGGCCGGATTCGACCCGAGCGGCCGCATGTACGTGGCGGACGAGGGCACCAACACCGTCACGATCTTCCCGGCGGGCATCGCCAACAACGGCAATTACGGCGGCAGCTCGGTCGGGACGATCGGCGGCGGCAGCACCGGCCTCGACCTGCCCACCGGCGTCGCGATCGACCCGACCGGCGTCACCTACGTGACCAACTACTACGGGAACGACGTCAGCGTCTTCCCGGCCGGCATCACCGGCAATTACAGCGCGGCGCCGCTCGCGACCATCGGCGGCGGTGCGGCCGGCATCCAGAACCCCACCGGCATCGTGGTGTTCTAGGCGCCGGCCGATCAGGCCAGCGCAGCGGTCAGGCGGACGCGGGTGCCGCCGGCCGTGCGCTCGATCTCCACGCCGTCGGCGAAGGCGTGCATCAGCGGCAGGCCGTAGCCGCGCTGCACCTGCTCGTCGCTCGCCGGCCGCCAGCCGCCGAAGTCTTCGATCTCGATCACGGTCCCGCCGCTCTGCTGGATCGCGGTGAGCAGCGCCTCGCCCGGTCCCGGCTCGTAGGCGTGCTCGATGACGTTGATGAGCGCCTCGCCGGCCGCGACGAGCATCTCCTCGCGGCGCTCCTCGGAGAGCGCGGTCCCGGCCAGGAACCGCCGCAGCGCCGTCCGCACGCCGCCGATCTTCTCGGGCACCGCCAGGACCCGCAGTGAGAGCGACGGCAGGGCCGCATCGGCGCAGACCGTCAGCAGCGCCGCGTCGTCCCGCGGCGGCACCGAGCCGAAGACGTCCAAGTGCACGCGCGCGGCCGGGTTGGGCGCGTCGGAGGCGAGGCGGAGCGCCGCCGCCAGGCGCGTCTCGCCGAAGTCCGTGTCGCGCTCGTTCTCGACGTAGCCGTCGGTGAAGAGGGCGAGCAGGTCGCCGGGCTGGAGCGCGTAGCGCCGCGCCGCGAACTGCGTCTCGTCGACGCCCAGGATCATGCCGTCGACCGGCAGGATCTCGTGCGCGGCGTGGTCGGCGGAGAGGCGCAGCGGGCCGTAGTGCCCGGCCGAGGCGACCGTCAGGTCGAGCGTCCGCGGATCGAGCCGCGCGACGAGCGCGGTCGCGAGGCGCCCGGGCTGGTCCACCAGCAGCAGGTGGTTGAGCCGGGTGAGGATCGCGGCCGGGTCGCTGTTCTCGACCGCGAACCCGCGAACCGCTTGGCGCAGCGCCGCCATGACCGTCGCCGCCTCGATCCCGTGACCGACGACGTCGCCGATCGAGAGGATCACGAACCCGTCGCCGGTCGCGAAGGCGTCGTACCAGTCGCCGCCGATCAGGCTTTCCTGCGCGGCCGGCGTGTACGACGCGCTGAAGCGCAGCCCCGGGACGCTGGGCAGCGTCCCGGGCAGCAGCGCGCGCTGCAGGGTCGAGGCGATGGTGCGCTCGCGCTCGTAGACGCGCGCGCTCTCGAAGGCGAGCGCGGCGCGGGCCGCCAGCCGCAGCATGAAGTCGCGGTCGTGCTGCGTGAAGCGGGCGCTGGCCTCCGCCCGGACGGCCGTGATCGCGGCGACCGCCGTGCCGCCGAGCACGACCGGAACGACGATCGCCGAGCGCAGGCTCAGCGTGGCGAGGATCGTGTAGTGGCGCAGGTCGCGCGCGGCGGCGCGCAGCAGCTCGTCGGTCACGTCTTCGAGCAGCAGCGGCTCGTTGCCGGCGAAGACGCCGGCCAGCAGCGAGCCGTCGCCCAGGTGCTGCGGGTACTCCTGCTCGAGCATCGTGCCGAGCTCCGCCTTCGCCGGTTCGGCGTGCAGGAGCGAGAGGCTCGCGAGCCGGCCGTCCTCGCGCGGAACGGTCACCGAGCACCAGTCCGCGTAGGCCGGCGTGAGCACCGAGGTGATCGCGCGCGCGACGGCCGCGGTGTCGACGGCGGCGATGAAGCGGTCGGCGGCGGTCGAGAGCAGCTCCGCCTCACGCCGAGCCGCGCGCTCGTCGCCCTCGTCGCCGCGAGCGGTCTCGCGGCCCAGCGTTCGCCGCAGCAGCGCGTCGATGCGCGCGACGAGGTCGGCGGCGACGAACGGCTTGACCACGTAGTCGTCGGCCCCCGAGCGCAAGGCGTCCACGGTCGCCTCTTCGCCGGCGCGCGCCGAGAGCAGCACGATCGGGACGTGCGCCGTCCGCGGGTCGTCGCGCAGCGCGCGCAGGACGGCGAAGCCGTCCAGGCGCGGCATCATCACGTCGGCCACGACGAGGTCCGGCAGCGCGGCGCGCACGCGCTCCAAGAGCGCGGCGCCGTCGGCGACCGCCTCCACCGCGTACCGCCCGGCCAGCAGCCGGGTGAGGTAGCCGCGCAGGTCCGCGTTGTCGTCGGCGATGATGATCCGGGGCGCGCCCTCGGCGGCCGGCCGGGCCGGCTCGTCCGCGGCGCGGGTGAACCCTTCGGCTTCTTCCCGGTACTCCCGCCGCAGCGAGCTGGTGTCCGCGGCGCCGGCCGGCGCGCCCTCGCCGCCGGCGAGCTGCAGCGGAACGCTGACCGTGAACGTGGTGCCCGTGCCGACCGTGCTCTGGGCGGTCACTCGGCCGCCGTGCAGCCCGACCAGCTCGTTGACCAGCGCCAGCCCGATGCCGGTGCCCTCGTGCGTGCGCGAGCGCGCGCCGTCGACCCGGCGGAACCGCTCGAACAGCCCGTCGATCTGCTCGGGCGGGATGCCGATCCCGCTGTCGCTGACGCGCAGGACGAACGTTTGCCCTCGCGCGCGGTGCTGACCACGACGCCGCCGGTGAAGGTGAACTTGAGCGCGTTCGAGAGCAGGTTCAGCACGACTTTCTCGTACATCGTGCGGTCCAGCAGCAGCGGCGGGCCGCCGCCGCCCGGCTCGAAGCGCAGCTCCAGGCCGGCGCTCTCGTAGGCCGAGCGGAACTCGCTCACGATGTCGTGGGTGAGGTCCTCGGCGGCGACCGGCTCGCGCTGCGCCGCGGCCAGGCCGCTCTGCATCAGCGAGAAGTCCAGCAGCGTGTTGACCAGCTTCTGCAGGCGGATCGCGTTGCGGCGGGCCAGATCGGCGGTGCGGCGCTGCTCGAACTGCGGCAGCGTGCGGGTCAGCTCCTCGAGCGGCCCGAGCATGAGGGTGAGCGGGGTGCGGAACTCGTGGCTGACGTTGTTGAAGAACTGGGTCTTGGCGCGGTCGAGCGCGGCCAGCGCGGCGGCGCGCTCGTCGGCCTCGCGCTCGCGCAGGACGTGCGCGGTCGTCTCGCTCACGACGCAGATCAGCCCGCCGATGCGGTCGGCGTCTCGAATCGGGCTGTAGGAGAAGGTGAAGTAAGCCTCCTCGACGCCGCCGTGGCGGGTCATCCTCAGCGGGAGGTTCTCGTGGTAGACCGGCTCGCCGCGGTGGTAGACGGCGAGCAGCATGGGGCCGACCTCGGGCCAGATGTCGGCCCAGCAGTCGGCCGCGGCCTGGCCGATGGAGCCCGGGTGCTTGTCGCCCAGGATCGCGATGTAGCCGTCGTTGTAGAGCTGGATCAGGTCCGGCCCCCACATGATCATCATCGCGAAGGGCGTGTCCAGGGCCAGCGAGAGCACCGTGCGCAGGCTCTGCGGCCAGGTCTCGCTCGGCCCGATCGGGGTCGAGCCCCAGTCGAACGCGCGAAGCGCCTCCCGCATGACCGGGTTGGTGGACGGCCGTTCCAAAGACAAGCAGGCGGTACCTCGTTCGATCGGGAGACCTCTGGGCTGATTACCCAGCCGGCTTCCGGTGATCCCACAAAAAAGCCGTCGTCCGAGGACGACGGCTTTGCGGGCTGCCCGGCGAGCTAGTGGTACGCGGCTAGGCCGACGGTCTTCGCGCCCAGCGCCTGGGCCAGGTCGTAGTGCGCCTGGTCGGCGATCTTGTGGTAGTTGGCGTCGGCGGCCACGCCGTACTTGGCGTCGATGTCGCCCATGACTTGCTCGTGGATCGCGTGGGTCACCAGGTGGTCGAGCTGGGTGCCTTCGTAGTAGGTCCCCTTGACCAGGCCCAGCCCGACCACGCGCTTGGCCAGGTCCGCGCCCTTGAGCGTCGGCTCGGGGAACTTCACGCCGGCCGCCGTGGCGATCCGGACCGCGTCGTCGACCGCGAAGTTCTGGACCTCGACGAACGAGCCGACCGCGGCCGAGCCGTACTGCTGGGTGAGCTTGGCGACTTCCGCGTTGGCGGCGTCGGCGCCGACCAGGCTGGTGAGCGCGGTCGTGATCGAGAAGCTGCCGGGCGCGCCGCCGGCCGTCACCAGCGAGATCGCGGCTTGCAGGTCGGGCGCGCCGGTGTAGGCGACGCCGTCGCCGCCCATGGTACCCTCGGGCATGCCGTGGTCCGGGCCCGTCATCGAGCTCATGCTGCCGCTGGTCATCGGCGCGGGGCTCGACATTTGCTGGGCGCCCGCAGCAGCGGTGCCAGCGAGGAGCGCGACAGCGGTCGCGAGCGGGATGATTTTCTTGAGCATCGCCGATGGAACGGCGGTTACGGCCGGCTGGATGTGCGCGCCGGCCCGAATCGTGCCGGCCCGGCCCGGGTACGCTCCCAGCGATGGAGATCGCCGTCGGGACGTGCGGGTTCTCGTACAAGGACTGGATCGGCCCGGTCTACCCGGCCGGGACCAAACCGGCCGAGATGCTGCCGCTCTACGCCGAGAAGTTCCCGGTCGTGGAGATCGACTCGTCGTACTACGGCGTACCCGCCCCGGCCACCGTCGCGTCCTGGGCGCGCCGGACGCCCGACGGGTTCCGCTTCACCGCCAAGCTGCCCGGCACCGGAACGCACGTCCCCGCGCCCGCGCTGGGCACGGTGCACGCCGACGTGCGGCTGTTTCGGACGAACCTCCGGCCGCTGGTCGCCGCCGGCAAGTTCGCCTGCGCGCTGATGCAGTTTCCCAGCTCCTTTCGTCCCAGCGAGCCCACCGAGCGCCACGTGCGCGCGCTGCGCGAGGCGCTGGACGACCTGCCGCTGGTCGCCGAGTTCCGCCACCGCGAGTGGCAGACGCACGACACGCTGGAGCTGCTGCGCGAGCTGCGGATCGGCCTCGTCGCCGTGGACGAGCCGCAGTTCAAGTCGCTGGTCCGCCCCAGCACCGACGCGACCGCCCGGATCGCCTACGTCCGCTTCCACGGCCGCAACTACAAGCAATGGTGGAAGGGCGACAACGCCACCCGCTACGACTACCTCTATACCGCCGACGAGCTCGCGCCGTGGGCCGAGCGGGTCACCGACCTCGCCGCGAACCCGGCGGTCAGGGAGGTGCTGGCGTTCTTCAACAACCACCGGCAGGGGCAGGCGGCGCGCAACGCGGAGATGTTCGAGGCGATGCTGGCGACACGTTTCCCGCCCGCGGCGATCCGCAAGGCGAGGAAATGAGGCGCTCCGCCGCGCTGGCCCGCATCGGGCTGGCGCCCGTCGCGGCGCTGGCGGCGTGCAGCCGCGATGCCAGGAGCGGCTCGGTCCCGGTGACGAGCGGGTCGCCGCAGTTCCCGACCGCGTTCGGCGCCCAGATCTATTCCTCCGACGACATCGCGCAAACCGTCGCGCTCCTGGCGGCCTGCGGGAGCAGGCTGCTGCGCGTGACGGCGAGCGAGGACTTCACCCACTTCGACGCGCTGTTCGCCGCGGCGAGCCGGCACGGCATCCGGCTGATCGTGATCTCGGAGTACGCGCCGCAGCCCGTCGATTCGGCCGCGTACGCGGCCAAGGCCGCCGCGTTCCAGCAGCGCTATGCGGCCTACGCTCCGATCTGGGAGCTCTGGAACGAGCCGAACCTGGCGGCGTACTGGGGCGCGCCGCCCGACGTCGCGGCCTACTCCGCGCTGGCGCTCGCCACGGCCGCAGCGCTGCGCGCCGCCGGCGCGCGCGAGATCCTCTCGGGCGGGACGAGCGGCGTCGACGTGGGGTGGCTCTACGGGCTGCGCGTGCGCGGGGTGCTCGACGCCGTCACCGGCTGCGCGGTCCACAGCTACGAGCCGCCCGCGGCGGCGCAGAACGCGTACATCCAGGCCCTCAGCCTGATGCCGCCGGGCGTGCGGGTCTACACCACCGAGACCTGCGTGCCGAGCGACTACGACCAGAGCTCGTTCTTTCGCGAGATGTGGTACCTGCACCGCGAGCTGAGCCTGCCGGTCATGGTCTGGTGCGAGTTCCGCGACGGCACGGCGGGGCCGAGCCCGCCGTACACCGATCCGTACGGACTGGTCACGGCGGGCTACCAGCCCAAAGACGTCTACTACGCGGTGCAGCGGCTGGCCGCCGGCGGCTGAGCTCAGCGACCGCCGGCCCAGAGCCGCTGCGACGGGATGCGCAGCGCGCGGTTGAACTTGCTCGAGGCGTTCTCCCAGGCGACGATCTCGGTCAGCTCGACCAGCGCGTCGTCGTCGAAGACCGCCTTCAGCTCGGCGAAGAGCGCGTCGTCGACGTCACGGTCGGAGAGCGTCATCGCGTCGGCGTAGCGCAGCGCCAGCCGCTCGCGCGCGTCGAAGAGGTCGCTGGCCGCGTAGTCGTCGAGCGCGCGCAGCTTCTCGTCCGAGATCCCCAAGCCGCTGCCCACGGCAGCGTTGATGTCGGCTCAAAACTCGCAGCGGTTGAGCCGCGCGACGCGCCGGTTGAGCAGCGCCTGCAGCGCCGGCTCGATCAAGCCCGAGCCCTCGATGCCGGCCCACATGCCGCGCACCGCGCGGAAGATCGTCGGCCGGCGGGCGTAGACGAGGTGGTTGAGGAGCGGTGCACCCCAGTGCTTGGCCTGGCCCTCCAGCACGCGCTGCGCGTAGGGGTCGGCGGTTGCGGGATCGGCGCCGGAAACTCTCGCCATGGTCGGCCCATTCGCGTGGCGCGCGGCGAAACCCGGCCGCCGAACGGAACCAGGCGCCGGTCTTGTGACCGGCGCCTGGCGGGTGGCCGGGACTCCGTCAGTGGCCGATCTGGCCGTTCATCGCCGTGATGTCCAAGCTGCCCAGGCCGGTCGTGTAGTCGTAGCCGGGGAGCGCGGTGTACGCGCCGTTGGCGCCGGTGATGATGTCGTGGAAACCGCCCAGCACAATCGTCGGCGGCGTGCCGCTGGTGGTCGCCGTGCTGCCCGCGTTCTCGTCGTAGTTGCGGTAGAGCTGCGGCGGCGCGAAGCCCAGCGCGTTGTTGTGGGCCGACATCAGCCGGGCGTACGAGCCCATCGCCAGCGGCGAGGCCTCGCTGGTGCCGCCGACCGCACAGCCCGCGCTGCAGTCGCCCAGCGCCGGGATGTTGGGGCCGTAGACGTTGTAGGCGCCGGAGGTCGAGTCGGCCGCCATCGCGATGTCGGGCAGGCCGCGCAGGTTGGTCGCCGCCAGGCCCGTGCCGGTCGGCTGCGCGGTCTGCTGCCAGGCGGTCGAGTTCTCGAACAGGCTCAGGCCGCCGCCGCCGGCGTTCCAAGCCGCCTCGCCCGAGTAGCTGCTATCGGCGTTGGCGACCGCGGTCGTGCCGCCGACGCCGGTCACGTAGGGCGACGCCGCGGGATACTCCACCATCGGGAGGCCGGCCGCCGGCACGCCGTTGGTCGGCAGCAGCGCGCAGGCCGAACCGGTGTCGCCGGTCGAGGCGAACATGGTCTGGCCCTGGGCCGCGGCCTGCATGAAGAGGTGGTCGTCGACCTTCATCGAGCCGTCGAGGAACGTGTTGTACTCGCACTCGCCGAACGACGAGTTGCCCAGGCGCGCGACGTGCTGGCTGACCCACGTGTTGTACTCGTTGGCGATGTCGGAGTCGGTCAGCGAGGTCGTCGCGTAGATGTAGAGGCGCTGCACCGACTGGGCGATCCCGGTCGAACTCTGGGTGTCGAGGTCCCACTCGTCGGAGCCGGAGGTGTCGGAGCTGGCCAGCCCGACCTGCACCACGCTCACCGGCACCTGCGGCAGGCCCTGCTTGGTCTCGGCGTAGCTCAGGTCGCTGACCACGCCGGTGACGTTGCCTTCAGCCATCACCGCGACGGTGGTGTTGGCGCCGGTCGGCGTCGAGCCGGCGTCGTAGAACCGCTGCACGTCGGCGGCATTGAACGCCGGCAGGCACTGGCCGGTCGGCAGCGTTCCGCCCAGGCACGTCAGGTTCGGCTTGACGGTGAACTTGGCCGCGTTCGTGAGCCCGAGCACCGCGCTGACCACGCCGCCCAGCGACGAGGGCACCAGGGCCGGGGCGGTGTTGACGTACACGCTCTGGCCGCCCAGCGAGAACGACTCGAGGGTGGTGTCGAACGCTTTGGCGACCTGCGCGGCGGTACCGTCGGCACTGATCAGCTGGCCCTCGGCGACGATGTTGCCGAAGCCCTGCGCCTGCAGGTACGACCGCACCGCCTGCACGTCGGACGGCGTCGGCCCGAACTGGGCCGCGAACTGGTCCGGCGAGATCGTCTGGCGCGCCGCGATTAGCGATGCGAGCTGGCTCTCGTTGTGCAGGTTGAGCCCGAGCCGGACGGTCATTGGGGTGGTCGGGGCGAGCGCGCCGGAATCGGTGGCGTTGGCGATCTTCGCGCCCTGGGTGGCGGTCGCGGCCCAGCCGGCCGGCACGTCCTGCGGGCGCACGCCATGGCTGGCGGCGGCGGAGCCGGCCGAGCCGGCGGCAGGCAGCAGGTGTCCACCGCCGCCCGAGCACGATGCCGCGAGCAGGCCGGTGGCAAGGGCGATTCCGATGAGGCGTTTCATCTGCGAGTGTTCCTCAGTGTCCCAGGGCGGCGGAGAGGCGGGCGATGTCGAACGTGCCCATGCCGGTCGTGTAGTCGTACTTGGGCAGCGCGGTGTACAGCCCGTTGGTGCCTTGCAGCACGTCGTGGAAGGGCCCGATCAGCTCGGTCTCGGGCGGCCCATTGAGCTGCTGCGCGGTGCTGCTGCCGTAGAGGCCGTAGTACGCGATCGGGGCGAAGCCCAGCCGGTTGGCGTGCGCGCTCTGCATGCGGGCATAGATGCCGGCTTGCAGCGGCGAGGCCAGGCTGGTGCCGCCGATCTCGTTCTCGGTGCCGCTCAGGTAGAGCAGCGCGCCAGTCTCGAGCGCCGCGTCCGTCGCGACATCGGGCAGGCCGCGGAAGCTCAGCCCGGCGGGGGTCGTGCCGACCGGCTGGGTGGGCGACTCCCATGCCGGCGAGTACTCGAACTGGCTCAGGCCGCCGCCGCCGGACTGCCACGCTTGTTCGCCCAGATAGGTGCCGTCGACGTTGGTGAAGAGATCGGTACCGCCGACCGCGACCGCGTAGGGGGACGAGGCCGGGTACTCGACCATCGGCACCCCGCCGACGCCGCCGTTGGGCGGGACGCCGTCGACGCCGCAGTAGGCGCCGGTGTCGCCGGTCGAGGCGAACAGGGTCTGGCCCTGCGCCGCCGCTTCGACCAGGATCATGTCGCCGACCAGCATGTCGCCCGACTCGTAGGGGAACGCTTCGCAGCCGCCGATCGAGGCGTTCATGACCGGCGCGATGTCGTCGCTGGCCCAGCGGTTGAGCCCGGTGGTCAGGTCCGAGAACGAGAGCGTCGCGACGTTGTAGAGGTCGAGCCGCTTGGGCTTGTACGCGGTGCCCTGCGAGTACGTCATGTCGAGCGTCCACTCGTCGTTGCCGCTGGTGTCGGTGCTCTGGGGCTCGACGTGGATCAGGTTGACCGGCACCTGCGGCAGGCCGAACTGCGACTCGTTGTAGCGGAAGTCGCTGACCGCACCGCTGACGTCGCCCTCGGTGAAGATCGCGATCTCGGTGTTGCTGGCGGGCGGGGTCGAGCCGGCGTCGTAGGCGATGCTGTAGGTGGCGGGATCGTAGAAGCGCGGGCAGACCGGCACGGGCGCAGTCTGGTTGACGTTCTCCAGGCACGGCGTCGGGCTGGGCGTGCCGTCGGTGGCGAAGCTGCCCGGCACGATGCCCGAGACCGGCTTGGCGGTCGGGCCGGCGTGCAGGCCGGGGACGTTGGTCAGCCCGAGCACGGCGACGACGTTGCCGGACAGCGCGGTCGGCACGAAGGCCGGCTGCGTGTTGGCGAAATAGGTGCCGCCGTCAAGGGTGAAGCCGTGCAGGGTCGTGTTGAACGCCTTCTGGACGACCGCCGCCGGCGCGCTGGCGGAGACGAGCAGGTTGTTCGGCGCTGCCGTCACGTTGGCGAAGCCTTGCGCCTGCAGGTAGCTGACCGCCGCGGACACCTGGTCGGCCGAGGGCGCGTACTGGCTGACGAAGGCGTCGCGCGACATGGTCTGGCCGGCGGCGATCGCCGACTCGACGGCCTCGACGTTGCGCAGCTGCAGGCCGAGCGTCACGTTGACCACCTTGCTGCCGGCGAGCGGCCCCAGGTCGGTGGCGTTCGCAAGCGCCATCGCGCTGGTGCCGGTCGCCGCCCAGCCGGGCGGAGCGGCGAGCGCCGCCTTGGCGCGGGTCCGGTGGGTACCCAAGGCGCTAGCCGGCGAGCCGGCCGAAACGCCGGCCGGCGGCAGCGCGCCGCCGCCGTGGCCGGAACAGGAAGCGCCGAGCACACCCACGATCGCGGCCAGGACGGTAAGTCTTCTCATCGGACGGTCCTCCTCATATCGGGGCCAGCGTACCGGTCCAGCGGCGGCGCAGGGATACACAAAATTGGGTAGGCGCACGAGGCGAGGCGATTTGACCGGCTGGCCCGGGGGGCGTATACTAGCATCCTACTGACCATTCGGTAGGGAGATTGGCGACGACCATGTACACTCAGCTCATCGAGCCCGACGACGACGGCACCCGGGGGACCAGCCCGCAGGAGCAGGCCTTCGAGAGCAAGATCGACCGCTCGGTCACCATCGAGCCGGGCGACTGGATGCCCGAGGCCTACCGCAAGACGCTGCTGCGCCAGATCTCGCAGCACGCCCACTCCGAGATCGTCGGCATGCTGCCCGAGGGCAACTGGCTGACCCGCGCGCCCTCGCTCGAGCGCAAGCTGATCCTGCTGGCCAAGGGCCAGGACGAGGGCGGGCACGGGCTCTACCTCTACAGCGCGGCCGAGACGCTGGGCACCGAGCGCGACGAGATGATCGACGCGCTGCACGCCGGGCGGGCCAAGTACTCGAGCATCTTCAACTACCCGACCCTGACCTGGGCCGACGTCGGCGCGATCGGCTGGCTGGTCGACGGCGCGGCGATCATCAACCAGGTCCCGCTCACCCGCTGCTCCTACGGGCCGTACGCCCGGGCGATGGTGCGCATCTGCAAGGAAGAGAGCTTCCACCAGCGCCAGGGCTTCGACGTGATGGTCAAGCTGGCGGGCGGGACGCCGGAGCAGAAGGCGATGGCGCAGGACGCGCTCGACCGCTGGTGGTGGCCCTCGGTGATGATGTTCGGCCCGCCCGACGGCGAGTCCAAGCACAACGAGCAGTCGATGCGCTGGAAGATCAAGCTGTTCACCAACGACGAGCTGCGCCAGCGCTTCGTCGACCAGACCGTGCCGCAGGCCGAGGCGATCGGGCTGACCATTCCCGACCCGGAGCTGCGCTGGAACGAGGAGCGCGGCCACTACGACTTCGGCACCCCGAACTGGGAGGAGTTCTACGCCGTCGTGCGCGGCAACGGTCCCTGCAACCGCGACCGGCTGGATACGCGCCGGCGCGCGCACGAGGAGGGTGCCTGGGTGCGCGAAGCCGCCCGCGCGCACGCCGGCAAGCGGGCCGCCCGCCAGGCGGAAGAAGCCGCGGCGTGAGCGCTTCGCCCGAGCGCCCCGAGCGCCCCGAGCGCAAGGACGCCTGGCCGCTGTGGGAAGTGTTCGTGCGCAGCGCGCACGGGCTCAACCACCGCCACGTCGGCAGCCTGCACGCGCCCGATTCGGAGATGGCGCTGCGCAACGCGCGCGACGTCTACACCCGGCGCAACGAGGGCGTGAGCATCTGGGTCGTGCGCTCGACCGACATCGTCTCGACCGATGCGTCCGAGAGCGACGCCTTCTTCGCGGCGCCGCAGGACAAGCCGTTCCGCCAGCCGACCTACTTCACCGTCCCGGAGGGAGTGAAGCACCTGTGAGCGCGCGGGTCGAGTACCTGCTGCGCTTGGGCGACAGCGATCTGGTGCTGGGCCAGCGCCTGGTCGGGTGGATCGGCCACGCCCCGGTGCTGGAAGAAGAGCTCGCGATCGGCAACGTCGCGCTCGACCTGATCGGGCAAGCGCGGCTGTGGCTCTCGTACGCGGGCGAGCGCGAGGGCAAGGGCCGCGACGAGGACGCGCTGGCCTACTTCCGCCAGGCGCACGAGTTCCGCAACGTGCTGCTGGCCGAGCGCCCCAACGACGACTTCGCGGTCACCATGACGCGCCAGTTCTTCTACGACGTCTGGCACCTGGAGCTGCTGCGCGCGCTGAGCGGCTCGAACGACGAGCGCATCGCGGGCATCGCGGCCAAAGGGGCGCGCGAGGTGTCCTACCACGTCGAGCGCAGCCGCGAGTGGGTGGTGCGCCTGGGTGACGGCACGGCCGAGAGCCACGCCCGCATGCGGCGCGCGGTCGAGCTGCTGTGGCCGTACACCGGCGAGCTGTTCGCCGCCGACGCGGTGGACGAAACGGGCGTGCGCGAGGGCTGGGGCTGCGATCCGGCCGCGCTGCGCGCACCCTGGCTCGCCGCGGTGACCGGCGCGCTGACCGAGGCGACGCTGGAGCTGCCGCCCACCGACGGCTGGATGCAGTCCGGCGGCAAGAGCGGCCGCCACGGCGAGGAGCTGAGCTATCTGCTCGCCGAGATGCAGTCGGTCCGCCGCTCCGTCCCGGGAGCGACGTGGTGACCGCCGCGTACGATCCCGCCGCGAGCGCGCGCGACGACGTCGCCGCGGTGTGGGAGTGGCTGGCGGAGGTTCCCGATCCGGAGATCCCGGTGCTCTCGGTGGTCGACCTGGGCATCGTGCGCGACGTGCGCTGGCAGGGGACCGGCGCGCAGCGTACGCTCCACGTCGCGATCTCGCCGACCTACTCCGGCTGCCCCGCGACCGCGGTGATCCAGCGCGACGTCGAGCGCGCGCTGCGCGAGCACGGCATCACCGGCGCGAAACTGGACGTGCAGCTCGCGCCGCCCTGGACGACCGACTGGATCTCGCCCGCCGGTCACGAGAAACTGCGCGCCTACGGCATCGCGCCGCCGTCGGCGCCCCGCGCCGTCGTCTGCCCGCGCTGCGCCGCCGGCGACGTGCAGCTCGTCAGCCGGTTCGGTTCGACGCCGTGCAAGGCGCTCTACCGCTGCAACGCCTGCCGGGAGCCGTTCGATCATTTCAAGTGCCACTAAAGACGCGCCCCGCAGCGCGTTCTACCCGCTGACGATCCGCGCCGTCGCGCCCGAGACGCGCGAGGCGATCGTCGTCACCTTCGACGTGCCGGCCGACCTGCGCGAGCGGTTCCGCTTCACCCAGGGCCAGTACCTGACGCTGCGCACGCAGCTGGGCGACGAAGAGGTGCGCCGCTCGTACTCGATCTGCTCGGCCACCAGCGACCCGTACCTGCGGGTCGCGGTCAAGCGGGTCGCCGACGGCCGCTTCTCGAGCTGGGCCCACGAGAACCTGCAGCCCGGCCACGTGATCGACGTCGCGCCGCCCGACGGCCGGTTCCACGTTCCGCTCGAGCGCGCGAGCCGCCGGCACTACCTCGGCTTCGCCGCCGGGAGCGGGATCACGCCGCTGCTCTCGATCGTCAAGACCACGCTGGAGGAAGAGCCGGGCAGCCGCTTCACGCTGGTCTACGGCAACCGCTCGTCCTCGACGGTGATGTTCCGCCAGGAGCTGCTCGACCTCAAGGACCGCTACTTGGGGCGGCTGGCGATCCTGTTCGTGATGAGCCGCGAGCCGCAGGACGTCGAGCTGTTCCACGGCCGGATCGACCGGGCCAAGTGCGACGAGTTGTTCGCCCGCCTGATCGACGTCGATTCGGTCGACGTGACGTTCGTCTGCGGTCCCGAGGAGATGACCCAGGGCGTGCTCGCGTCGCTGGCCGCGCACGGCGTCGACACCGGCCGGATCAAGACCGAGCTGTTCCTCGCCGCCGGCGGGCGCGGCCCGGCCGCTCGCCCGCGCGCCGTCGAGGTGGTCCACGGAACGACCAGCGCGACGGTGACGATGGACGGCCAGACGCGCGCCTTCACGATCGAGCGCGGCGGCGAGACGGTGCTCGAGGCCGGCCTGCGCCAGGGCATCGACCTGCCCTACTCGTGCAAGGGCGGCGTCTGCGCGAGCTGCCGCGCGGTGCTCACCCGCGGCGAGGTCGACATGGACCACAACTACGTGCTCGAGGACTACGAGATCGCGCGCGGCTTCATCCTGATGTGCCAGAGCCATCCGGTGACCGGCGAGCTGCGGATCGATCTCGACGCCGTCCCTTCGCACTGACGCGCAGCCGCGGCCCAAAGCACCGCGCGGCGCCTCGCCGGCCGGTGCTTTGTCCCTTCGGCACGGTCGGCTCGATTCGCTGGGTATGCATACCTGGTGAAATCCGACCAACCCGACGGCACGCCGTCCGACCGCCTCTTCCTCATCGCCGCCGCCGCGGTCGCGGGGCTCGCCGCGACCGCGGCGCTCGTCGCCCGCTCGGCGCGCGCAACCGAGCGCGCGCACCCGCCCACCGGCCGCTTCGTCGAGGTGCACGGGGTGCGGCTGCACTACGTCGAGCGCGGCAGCGGCAGCCCCGTCGTGCTCCTGCACGGCAACGGCGTCATGGCCCAGGACTGGGAGGTCAGCGGCGTGCTCGACGGCCTCGCCGCCGAGCACCGCGTGATCGCCTTCGACCGGCCGGGTTACGGCTACAGCGAGCGCCCGCGCGGCACGGTCTGGACCCCGGTCGCGCAGGCCGAGCTCATCCACGCCGCGCTCGCCCAGCTCGGCATGGTGCGGCCGACCGTGATCGGCCACTCGTGGGGCACGCTGGTCGCGCTCGCGCTGGCCCTCGGCCACCCGGCCGACGTCGAGCGCCTGGTGCTGCTCTCGGGCTACTACTTCCCCTCGCTGCGGCTGGACGTGCCGCTCCAGGGTGCGCCCGCGACCCCGCTGCTGGGCGACCTGCTGCGCTACACCGTCTCGCCGGTCGTCGGCCGCCTGCTCTCGCCCGCGCTCGTGAAGCAGCTCTTCGCGCCGGCGCCGGTGCCGGAGCGCTTCGCGCGGTTTCCGCTGGCGATGTCGCGGCGGCCCTCGCAATTGCGCGCGTCGGCGGAAGAAGCCGTGCTGATGGTGCCCTCGGCCATGCTGCTGCAAGCGCGCTACGGCGAGCTCGACCTGCCGGTGACCGTCATCGCGGGCAGCGGCGATCTGATCGCCGACCCGGCGGCGCAGTCGAACCGGCTGGCCCGGCTGCTGCTCGGCCGCGACGCGGAGCTCGTCGCGGGCGCGGGCCACATGGTGCACTACTTCGCGCCCGAGCGCGTCGTCGCGGCCGTGACCCGGCGCGCCGCCGTGGAAACCGCCGCGCAGGCCGTCGCCCTGGTCTGAAGGCCGGAGCGAGGATCGCACCGGCGAAGCCGGAATGGCGCGGTTCCACGACCGCCGCAGCCGGAGGGTGCTCATGCCGCTCGCGCCGCCGATGTTTGCCGCCCCGCTGGTCGAAGCCGAGCGCCGCGCCGGCGGCTCGCTGGTGCTGCGGTGCTTGGCCGAGAATTTCAAGCTCGGCAGCGGGACCTGGGTCGACGCGGGCGCGGTGCGGCTGGGGGTGAACGCCGCCGTGGCGAGGCCGGCATGACGGCAACCGATCCCGGGTTCGGCGGCGTGACGGTCACGCCCGCCGACCCGCGCTACGCTGCCCTTTCGACCGGCTTCAACCAGCGCTTCAGCGGCGAGCCGGCGTACATCCGGGTCTGCGGCAGCGCCGAGCAGGTCGTGCGCGCGGTGCAGCTCGCGCTGGACGAAGGCCGCCGGCCGACCGTGCGCAGCGGCGGCCACTGCTACGAAGGCTTCGTCTGCGACAACCCCGGCGGCGTCATCATCGACCTGAGCCCGCTGCGCGGCGTCTACGCCGACCCGGCGCACGGCGGCGCCTACTGCGTCGAGGCGGGCTGCACGCTGTGGGACGTCTACGTCCAGCTCTACAAGCGGTACGGCGTCACGATCCCGGGCGGCTCGTGCTACTCGGTCGGCGCGGGCGGCCACATCGTGGGCGGCGGCTACGGGCTGCTCTCGCGCAAGCACGGCCTGACCGTCGACCACCTCGTCGCGGTCGAGGTCGTCTGCGTCGGCGCGGACCGGCGCGCCGCGCTGGTGGTCGCTGCCGCCGACGACCCCGATCCCGCCAAGCGCGCGCTGTTCTGGGCGCACACCGGCGGGGGCGGCGGCAACTTCGGCATCGTCACGCGCTACTGGTTCTCGCCGGCGCTGCCGCCGGCGCCGCGGACCGCCCGGCTCAACAGCACCGCCTGGGACTGGTCCGGCCTGGGCAAGGACCAGTTCGCGCGGCTGGTGGACGGCTACGGCCGCTTCTTCGCGGCGCACGGCGAACCGGGCGATCCTTACGAGGACCTCTTCGCGCTGCTCCACCTGACCTTGAACAACAGCAGCACGGCCCAGATCGTGCTCACCACCCAGTTCGTCGGCAGCGAGCCCGAGCTGCTCACCGCGTTCGTCGCCGAGATCGCGCGCGGCGTCGGCGCGCCGCCGGTCGCGCAGCGCGCCCCGGTCGGGCAGCCGCACCACTTCATCCAACATACCGGCCCGTATCTCGAGCTGCCCTGGATCGAGGCGACCCAGTCGCTCAACGGCTCGGGCCCCAACCGGCGCGGCAAGTACAAGTCGGCCTACATGATCGAGCCGTTCCCGCAGCGCCAGATCGACGCGATCTGGGACGCGCTCAACGGCCCGGCCGCCCAGGACCCGGCGCTGGCCGCTTCGTCGGCACTGCTCCAGGTCGACTCGTACGGCTGCCGGGTGAACGCCGTCGAGCCGCACCGCACCGCGGTCGCGCAGCGCTCGTCGATCCTCAAGCTGCAGTACCAGATCTACTGGACCGACCCGCGCCTGGACGACGCGAACCTGGCCTGGATCCGCGACTTCTACCGCGCGGTGTACGCGGACACCGGCTGCGAGCCGGTCTCCAACGGCATCACGGACGGCTGCTTCGTGAACTACTGCGACACGGATCTCGTGCACTGGGCGCAGCTCTACTACAAGGACAACTACCGCCGCCTGGTCGAGGTCAAGCGGGCCTGGGACCCGCTCGACGTCTTCCGCCACGCCCAGTCGATCGGCTCGCAGCCGGGCTGAGCGGCTGCGGTTCAGCCGAACCAGGCCGGCAGGTCGGCGTAGCGCTCCTCTTTCCAGGGGTCGGCGTCGTTGTTGTAGCCGCGCACTTCCCAGAAGCCCTTGCGGTCGGCGTCGAGGAACTCGATGCCGTGCAGCCACTTGGCGCTCTTCCAGAAATACTTCTTGGGCACGAGCATGCGCACCGGGCCGCCGTGGATCGGCTCGATCGGCTGCCCGTCGAACTCGTAGGCGACCAGCACGTCGTCGCCGAGCATCGCCGCCAGCGGCAGGTTGGTGGTGTAGTCGTTGTCGGCGTGCTGCACCACGTGCGTCGCCGCCGGCAGCGGCTTGGCGCGCGCGACCAGGTCGGCGAACTTCACCCCGATCCAGTACGTGTTCTGCTTGGACCAGCGGGTCACGCAGTGGATGTCGCCGCGCCACGCGGTCGCCGGCAGGGCCCGCAGCTCGGCGAAGCTCAGCTCGAACGGCTCCTCGACGAGGCCGAAGAAGCGCAGCCGCCAGGTCACCGGGTCGATCGGCGGGACGTCGCCCACGTGCAGCACCGGGAAGCCGTCGGTGACGTGCTGGCCCGGGGGCACGGTCGGATCCTTCTGCTTGAAGAACGGCATGTGGGATAGGATTCCCCCGGCGCGGGCGAAGGTTCCGCCCCGTGGCGATCGCGATTCCGTTCCCCAAGCGCAAGGTGACCCGGGCGGTGGCGGCCGAGGAGCTCGCGATCCTCGCGCGGACCTACCCCCACGCCGTCACCGCGCTGGAGTATGCCAACCCCTTCGAGCTGCTGATCGCGGTGATCCTGAGCGCGCAGACGACCGACGTGCGGGTCAACCTGACGACCCCCGCGCTGTTCGCCAAGTACCCCGACGCGCCGGCGCTGGCCGCCGCCGACCAGGCCGACGTCGAGGCCATCGTCAAGTCGACCGGCTTCTTCCGGATGAAGTCGAAGAACATCATCGCCGCGGCGCGCGGGCTGGTCGCCGAGCACGGCGGCCGGGTGCCGAGCGAGCGCGAGGCGCTCGAGGCGCTGCCGGGGGTCGGCCGCAAGACCGCCAACGTGGTGATGTCGGTCGCCTTCGAGGAGGCGGCGTTCGCGGTCGACACCCACGTCTTCCGGGTCTCGCACCGGCTCGGGCTGACCCTGGCGACGACCCCGCGCGGGGTCGAGGACGACGTCACCAAGCTGGTCCCGCGCGAGCAGTGGCGCCACGCGCACCACTGGCTGATCCTGCACGGCCGGGAGATCTGCAAGGCCCCGGTGCCGCTGTGCGAGCGCTGCCCGGTGACGATGTGCCCCTCGCGCCCGCTCGTCGCCAAGGCGCGCGCGCGCAAGCTGAGCGACCGCGCGCTGGAGCGCGGCGCTAAAACCGCATCGGGCCGGGCTCGTCCAAGTGCGCCGGGCGCGGCAGCTGCGCGTCCTCGGCGACCGTCTTGAGCAGCCCCGAGCCGGTCAGCACGTCGCGGTAGCCGGCGTCGGTCGAGAACTTCGAGAGGTTCATCAGCCCGGGCACGTCGCCGTCGACGAACTGGTACTCGCCGTCCAGCTCGGCGCCGCTGATCAGCACCAGCTGGCGCGCCGCGTCGAGGTCGAGCGCGATCCGCTTGTCGCGGAAGCGCAGCCGCAGCCGGGGCGGGTCGGCCAGCCGCACGAAGGTCACGCCGCCGCGCTTGCCCAGGATCGAGTTGAGCCGCTTGGTGCCGATTGCCAGCACGTCGGCCAGCGCGGCGAAGCGCGCCGCGGCGTCGTCGCCGCCGCCGCGGGGGGCGCCCTCGGCGGTCGCCGAATCGATCGCCGCGCCGAGATCGCGCCGGGCGCGCAGCTTCTGCGCCATCGCGACGATCGGGTTCGGCTGCTCCTGCTCGTCCATCGGGGAGTTCTCGTGGTTCCTGGGAGGCATCGCTCGGACCCGCCGCGCTGGGAGCGGAGCGCGACCGCCGCCTCGCCGGCGGCGCCGGAGGCGGTCTGGGCGTGCCTGCTCGACGGCCGGCGCTGGTCGGACTGGAACCCGGGCGTGCAGTGGATGGTGGTCGAGGGACCGCTCGTGCCGGGCACCGTCGTCACGCTCAAGCCCAAGGGCGCACCGCAAACGGCCCTGCGGATCGAGGGCGTGCTGGAAGCGCGCTGCCTGGCGCTGGTGCTGACCGTCGGCCCGCTGGCCACGCTGCGGCTGCGCTGGGAGCTCGCACCGGCCGGCGGCGGGACGGCGCTGGCGCAGACGGTCGCGATCGCGGGCCCGCTGGCCGGGCTGCTGCTGCGCCGCGCCGCCGAGCGGATCGCCGGCGGGATGGGCGCCAGCCTCGAGCGGCTGGGCGCCCGGGCCGCCGCCCCGGGCGAGCGGTGAACGAAAAAGCGCGGCCGGTGAGGGCCGCGCGATCGATCGAATGAGAACAGAGAAATCCGTTTTTATGTATCTATGATCCGAGTCGGGAACGTCCGGAGCGGCCTACTTCTTAGCGCCGCCCTTCTTCGCGGCCTTCTTCTTCGCGGCCTTCTTCTTTGCTGCCATGTTGTTAACTCACCCCCATTCATAGTCAGACTCGGGACGGTTCCGAATGGCGCCGTACCTGTGCTACCAACGTGAGTCGGTTTCGGCGGGTTCCCTCCGGGATGGGGAAAGACCTTCGCTGAGCCGGACCGCCGTTCGGCTCAGGGTCAAGCTCTCGTCAAGGGGAGCAGAGGAGAGCCGGGAAAGCCGGACGGCCGCATGGCGATCATCGAGACCGCGCAACTTCGGAAAGTCTTTCGCTCGATCAAGCGCCGGCCAGGCATCGGCGGGGCGGTCGCGGCGTTGTTCTCGCGCGAGTACGAGGACAAGGTCGCGGTCGAGGACGTCACCATGTCGCTGGGGCCCGGGGAGCTGGTCGGCTACCTCGGCCCCAACGGGGCCGGCAAGTCGACCACGATCAAGATGCTGACCGGCATCCTGGTCCCGACCTCGGGCGCGATCCGGGTCGCCGGCATCGTGCCGCACCTGCGCCGCCAGGAGAACGCCCAGAACATCGGGGTCGTGTTCGGCCAGCGCAGCCAGCTCTACTGGGACCTGCCGCTGCGCGAGTCGTTCTCGCTGCTGCGCTCGATCTACGACGTCCCGCGCGACCGCTTCCGCCAGAACCTCGAGCACTTCTCGGCGATCCTCGACCTGGAGCGGTTCATGGACACGCCGGTCCGCCAGCTCTCGCTGGGCGAGCGGATGCGGGGCGACTTCGCGGCGGCGATGCTGCACGACCCCAAGATCGTCTACCTCGACGAGCCGACCATCGGCCTGGACGTCGTGGCCAAGGAGGCGATCCGCGAGTTCATCACCACGGTCAACCAAGAGCGCGGGACGACCGTCATCCTGACCACCCACGACCTGGCCGACGTCGAGCGGCTGACCCGGCGGATCATCCTGATCGACGACGGGCGGGTGATCTTCGACGGGCCGCTGGAGCAGCTGCGGACCGAGTACGGCACCCACCGCACGCTGGTCGTCACCCTGGCCGAGTCGTGCGAGGACCTGGCCTTCCCCGGCGCGGAGGTCGAGAGCCGGGAGGGCAACCTGCTGCGGCTGCGCTTCGACCGGCGCACGCTCTCGGCCGAGGCGCTGATCCGGCGGGTGATGGAGCGCTGCACGGTCAGCGACGTCTCGATCATCGAGCCGGACATCGACACGATCGTGCGCCGGATCTACCTCGAGGGCTACCACGAGGGCGTGGTGGGAGCGCCGTCGTGACCGGCTCGCCCGCCCGGCCGCGCCTTCGCCTCGAGCCCTACGTCGAGTTCGCCAAGGTCGCGATGGCCCGCGAGGCGACGTACCGCTTCGACGTCTTCACCAGCATCGCGTCGCTGGTCATCCGGGTCTACCTGCTGCGGATGGTGTGGTTCGCGCTCTACGCCCGCAACGTCGGGCCGAAGAACCTGCCGCTGCACGCGATCGTCACCTACTCCACGGTCGCGCTGCTGATGGGGCTGGTGATGGACATCGACCAGACCCGCGCGCTCAAGGACAAGCTGCACGACGGCAGCATCGCGACCGACTTCATGAAGCCGATCGTCGTGCCGCTCTACTTCTTCGCCGACGGCACCGGCGAGGTGCTCTTCCACGCCACGCTGATCGTGCCGTCGCTGGCGTTCGCGCTGTTCCTGGTCCACATCGACGTGCCGCCGCCGGGCGTGCTGGCCGCCTTCGGGCTGAGCTTCCTGCTGGGCTACTTCGTCGGCTTCTGCATCAACTTCATCCTGAACTGCGTGGCCTTCTGGACGCTCGAGATCCACGCCGTCCAGCTCATCGTGACCTGGGTGACGGACCTGGTCGGCGGCGAGATCGTGCCGCTGCTGCTGTTCCCGGCGGCGCTGCAGAAGGTGCTGGTGGTGCTGCCGTTCGCGGCGATGTTCTCGACCCCGCTGCTGATCTACGTGCAGGTGATCCCGCCCGCGCGCTACGCCGAGGTGATCGGGCTGCAGGTCTTCTGGCTGGCGGTGCTCACCGGCGTGGCGACGCTGATGTGGCGCGCCGGCGCGCGCCGCGTCGTGGTGCAGGGCGGGTGACGTGAAGGCCCGCGCGATGTGGGGGGCCTACCGCGAGTACTGGCGGATCAACGTGCTGACCACGCTGGAGTACCGCGAGAACTTCCTGCTCTGGCTGGCCTTCACGGTGGTCTACCACGGCTCGTCGCTGGTGGCGCTGGCGGTGATCCTGCACAGCTTCCCCTCGATGAACGGCTGGAACCTGCGCGACATGGCGTTCCTGTACGGCCTGTGGATGATCGGCCACGCGCTCCACAACACGCTCTTCTCGAACGTCGGCGACATCCCCGAGCACATCCGCGACGGCGAGTTCGACCGGCTGCTGGTGCGCCCGCTCGACCCGCTCTTCCAGGTGGTCGCGACGCCGGGCCAGGTGTTTCCCGACGAGCTGGTCCTGGCGCTGGGCACCTTCGCCGCCGCGACCTGGTTCAGCGGCGTGCGGGTCGACGCGGTGTTCGTCGTGTTCGTGCCGCTGGTGGCGGCCGGCGGCGCGCTGATCGACCTGGGCCTCGACCTGATGATCGCGACGGTGGCGTTCTGGTTCGTGCGGGTCGACGCGCTGCGCTGGATCGTGCTGCAGCTCGAGGCCGAGTTCACCCGCTACCCGATCGGCATCTACTCGCGCGGCGTGCGGCTGCTGCTCACCGTCGTCTTCCCGTTCGCGTTCATGAACTATTTCCCGGCCACGTTCTTCCTGCACAAGACCGAGAACGGGCTGGGCCTCGCGCCGGGGGTCGGGCTGCTCACGCCGCTGATCGGCCTCGGGTTCGTCGCGCTCGCCTACGCGTTCTGGCGAATCGGCCTCAACCGCTACCAAGGAGTGGGGCATTAGGGTTCGCCGAGGCGGCCGAGGCCGCGGCTGCGGTCATCGTCGTCCGCGTGACGGCGGCGCGCAGCTCGGCCAGCTCGATGGCGGAGAGCGCGATCGAGGCGTTGCCGACGACGCGCACCAGCAGCTCGCGCTCCTCGGGGTCGAGGTCGAGGCCGCTGACGTTGTGGCCGTAGACGACGACCGCGCTGACCTCGCGGTTGGCGAAGATCGGCGCCGCGAAGACCAGCGACTCCTCGGGGAACGAGCGCTGGATCAGGCGCGACTCCTTGCCCGAGAAGTTGACCGCGCCGCGCGAGGCGCTGACGCTGCGGATCAGCTCGTCGCCGGCCGCTAGGCGGAAGTCGTCGGCCAGCGGCCAGTCCTGGCTCTGGGCGAGCTGGAAGCTGCCGTCGGGGCGCCGGGTCAGGATGCCGCCGAAGGACAGCTTGAGCGCGTGCGGCGCGTCCTGCAGCAGCGCGCGGTAGACGTCCTCGGTCGTCTCGGCGTCGAGGATGTAGCCGCCGATGAACTCCAAGGCCAGCCGCTGCGTGTGCCGGTCGCGGAAGACGAAGCGGTCGACCAGCTTCTGGCCGCCGTCCTGCACCTGACCGTACAGCAGCCCGAACACGACCGAGATCGCCGAGAAGACGAGGTACGTCAGGTTGAGGTTGCTGTTGTAGAGGAAGGTGTAGGTGAGCAGCTCTTCGACCGTCCAGGCGACCGTGACCAGCGCCGCCGTCACCGCCACGAACACCATGCCGCGGCTGACGACGAAATCGACGTTGAAGAAGCGGTGCCGCACGACGGCGATCCACACCGCGACGACGGGCACGATGCTCGTCGAGAGCAGCAGCCCATTGACCCAGAGCGGAATGCGGGACGGGAAGAACGCGTCGGAGGCGAGCCGCGCCGCGCTGGCGAGGACGAAGGCCGAGGCGATCCAGGCCGCTCGGCGCCGCTCCTCGCCCCGGCCGCGCACGAACGCGACCGCGAAGACGATGATCGTCAGCACCGTCACCGCGCTCGAGACGTGGCGGAAGGCGTCGTCGAGGCCCTGCGCGGGCCGGCCGCTGTAGGTCAGCAGCCAGACGCCGACGGCCTGGAGCGTCCCGATCGCCAGGCCCAGCGGCGCCATGATCCAGGCGAAGAGGCGCTCGCGCGGCGCGTCCTCGTCGCCGTCGATCAGGCAGAACGCGAACAGCAGCAGCGCCGGGCGGGCCATGCCGCGCAGCGTCTCGTCGATCCAGGCCGGGATCGGCCGCCACGGGTTGGGAACGACGGTGTCGATGTAGGTCGACGGCGCGGTCGTTCCCAGGCAGAAGAGGAAGAAGGCGGCCGTCGCGATGCTGGGCTGGATCAGGAACAGGATCGCACCGGCGGCGACCGACGCCAGGAAGAGCAGGATGCGCAGCGCTTCGAGGAAGCGCGCCGTCGGCGATTCGGTCTGCGCGACGAGGTGCAGGATGCGCTCGCGCCCGTCGCGCTCGATCGGCAAGTAGCGGTCGGGGTTGTCGTACGTGAAGCCGACGCCGGTCAAGCCCGGCTTGCGGTCGTAGGGCGTGATGCGGTCGATCCGTACCCGGTCGCCGACGCGGATCAGGTCGCCCTTGCGGGCCGGCGGCGCCTTCGGCGCGGCGTGCGGTTTGGCGCCGTGGTGGGCGAAGGCGGGCAACGCGAGCCGCCGTTCCGGCGCCGGGTTGGCGGCGGGAGCCGACACGACGACGCCGTTGCCGTCGGTGACGTAGCCGAAGACGCTCAGCGGGTAGACGACCCGCACGAGATCCGGCGCGACCCGCCCGACCGCGAGCAGCACCAGGACGCCGACGACGATCAGCCGGACCCGCTGGGCCCGGCTGAGCGATACGTGCGGAGGTGCGACGGTCGCCACGACAGAGGGTTTCTACCCGCCGTTGCTGGCGACCGGTTGGGAGGTCAGTCTTTCGCCGGGGCCTTCCACTTGCCGACCATCGAGCGCGCGATGACCAGCCGCTGGATCTGCTGCGTGCCCTCGTAGATCTGGGTGATCTTGGCGTCGCGCATCATCCGCTCGACCGGGTACTCGGTCGAGTAGCCGTAGCCGCCCAGCAGCTGCACCGCGTCGGTGGTCACGCTCATCGCGGTGTCGCCGCACTTGAGCTTGGCCATCGCGGCCCAGGTGGTGACGTCGGGCGCGTCCTCGTCGCACTTGCGGGCGGCTTCGTAGAGCAGCAGCCGGGCCGCCTCGACCTCGGTCTTCATGTCGGCCAGCATGAACTGCAGGCCCTGCTGCTGCGAGATCGGCTTGCCGAACGCGACCCGCCCCTTGGTGTACTCGGTCGCGTAGTCCAGCGCGCCCTGGGCGATGCCCAGCGCCTGCGCCGCGATGCCGGGGCGCGAGCGGTCGAGCACCTTCATCGCGGTCTTGAACCCGTCGCCCTCGGGGCCGAGCAGGTTGGCCGCCGGGATGCGGCAGTTCTCGAAGGTCAGCTCGACAGTCGGCGACCCGCGGATGCCCATCTTCTTCTCGAGCTTGCCGACCGAGAAGCCGGGGGTGCCCTTCTCGACGATGAAGGCGCTGATGCCGCTCGGGCCCTTGCTCGGGTCGGTGACCGCGAAGACCGTGATCACCTCGGCCACGTTGCCGTTGGTGATCCAGATCTTGCCGCCGTCGAGCACGTAGTCGTCGCCGTCGCGCACCGCCCGGGTGCGCATCGAGCCGGCGGCGTCGGAGCCCGAGCCGGGCTCGGTCAGCGCGTAGGCGGAGAGCTTCTTGCCGGAGGCCAGATCGGGCAGCCAGCGGCGCTTCTGCTCCTCGCTGCCGGCGATCATCAGCGCCAGCGCGCCCAGCTCCTGGACCGCGATCATCAGCCCGGACGACGCGCAGGCCTTGGAGACTTCCTCGACCACCTTGACGTAGGTGACGAACGAGCCGCCCAGCCCGCCGTACTCGGCCGGGAAGGGGATGCCGAAGAGGTCGTTCTCGGCGAAGAGCTGCTTGATGTCCCACGCGAACTCGCCGTCGGCATCGATCTCGGCGGCGCGCGGCTCGACGCGCTCCCGGACGAGCTGCCGGACGACGTCGAGGATCATGGCCTCTTCGTCGGAGACGTCGGGACGGGGAGGTGCAATGGCCATCACCCTGGGTTCGACGCCGCTCAGGCCGCCCATTCCTCAGGGCCGACCGACCGGCACGCCGAGCCTCCGCCGAGCCGGAGAAGGGACGATCGGCCTGTCGTCGTCCGGCGAAGGGTAATCTCCGCGGACCCCCTTGGGACTGCTGTACCGCCGAGCGTGAGTGCTATTGATGAGCGTGTGATACGGCGCACATGAATCGGAGCTAACGCGCCGGCAGATCCATCCCTCATCCCGCCGCGGCGTTCACGCCGGGCCTGATTTCCCACGCAGGAGTTCACTCCATGAAGAAACTCATCACGGCGGCGATGGGCGCCGCCGTCTCACTCGGCTTCGCGCTGTCGTCCGCCGGGCCGGCCGCCGCGTCGACGCCCTACGGCGCCACCTGGGTCTCGCCGGTCTCCGCGACCGTTCCCGTCAGCTGCTCGTTCGCGCTGCCGTCGATCGCGATCGGCGCGGTGACGTTCATCGGCACGAGCGATTTCGACGACCCGGACAACGTCCCCAACGCCGGCCTCTGCAACGTCGACTTCACCGCGAGCTGGAGCTCGGTCAACGGGCTGACGGGCGGCAACAACGGCACGTACAGCGGCAAGATGACCGGCAAGGACTCGAACGGCCACAACCACCACCTCAACTACAAGTTCACCCCCGGCTTCACCGGCGGCAGCGCGCAGACGATCGTCGGCGGCGTGTTCGACGTGGACATCCCGGCCTCGCAGGACGACGGCTACGGCGGGATCACCTACAGCGACACGATCCAGCTCACGATCAGCTACACCTAGCCCCGGCGACGGCGCGCCGCGCTCCCGCCGCTCGCGGCGGCTGCGCGGCGCTCGCCGCACTCCCTGCAGGAAGTTCCCATGCGCAGCGTTCTGCTCAACACCGTCGTCTCGCTCGCGCTGGCGGCCGGCATCGTGTCCGCCGCATCCGGCGCGGCGCTCGATCCCAACCGGGCCGGCACGATCAACGTCGACGCCACCTCGCTCGCCCTCTCGCGCGCCAAGATGTCCGGCGCGATCCGGGTCGAGAGCCACAAGGACGCTCCCGACCTGGTCCAGGTGCACGTCTACGCGTGGTCGCAGCACGACGGCCAGGACGAGCTCGCGCCCACCGACGACCTGATCGGCCTGCCGCTGGTGTTCACCCTCGCGCCGAACGGCTCGCAAACGGTCCGGGTCGGCATCCGCGGCGCGATCGGCGGGCCGCAGGAGATCGCCTACCGGGTGATCGTCGGCGAGGTCGCGACCGACCAGCGCGTGCACAGCGGCCTGGAGACCCGCCTCGCCTTCAACTTTCCGGTCTACGTCGCGCCGCTCGTGCCGCCCAACCGCAGCCTGCAGTGGAGCGCGCAGCGGCTCGACGAGCGCCACCTGCGGGTGACCGTGCAGAACACCGGCAACGTGCACGTCGCGATCCTGCACCTCGGCTTGAGCGACGGCGCCCGCGCCGCGAAGCTCGCCGAGCTCGATGCGCGCCAGTCGGTGCTGGCCGGTCAGCAGTGGAGCTGGACGGTCACGACGAGCGCCGCGGTGGTCGCGGCCGACCCGGTGCTGGTCGAAGCGACGACCGACGCCGGGACCCTGCGCGCGCGGATCCCGTAGCCGGCGATGAGCGCTGCGCGCGTCCTGAGCTGCTGGTGCGTCTGCGCGCTGCTGGCCGGCACGTGCGGCGGCGCGGCCGCCCAGAGCGAAGCCTCCGGTCAGGTCGTCGCGGCGGCGAAGTACGTGCCGGTCATCTACGCGGTGACGCTGAACGGAGCGCGCGTCAGCGACGGCGCGCTGCTGCTGCAGGACGCGCACGGCGACCTGTTCGTCAGCGCGCACGACCTGCGCGACTGGCACGTCAGCGCGCCGGCCGGCGCGCCCTTCAGCGCCGAGGGCGACCGGTTCTACCCGCTGCACGCGCTCGCCGGCGCGACCGCCGCGGTCGACCCCGCCAGCGTGAGCGTCGCGCTGACCGTGCCGGCAGCGCTGCTCGAGCGCACCGTGGTGGCGTTCCGCCGCGCCGGACCCAGCGCCGCCCAGGTCGGGCGCGGCGCGTTCGTCGACTACGACCTCGACGGCCAGCGCGCCGGCACGCTGGCGCTGGCCAGCGCGTCGGTCGACGGCGGGACGTACGTGGGCGGCGGCCTGGCCGAGGCCCAGTTCGCGGGCTACTCGGGCGGCGGGCGCGCGTACGCGCGGCCCGAGACCCTCAGCTGGACGCGCGACGACCTCGCCCGCCACGCCAGCTTGCGGCTCGGCGACGGCTACACCGCCGGCGGGACGTTCGCCCAGAACCTGCCGTTCGTCGGCGCGCAGTGGAGCACCAACCCGGCCACCGAGCCGCAGGCCGTGCTGCAGGCGCTGCCGACGTTCAGCGGCGTGGCCGCCGCGCCGTCGGTGGTCCAGGTCTACGCGAACGGGCAGCTCGTGGCGTCGGCGTCGGTCCCGGCCGGCCCGTTCGCGCTTCCCGCCTCCGCCACCGCGAGCGGCTTGCAGAACTACGTCGTGGTCGTCACCGACGCGCAAGGCCGCCGTTCGATCAGCTCGGCGCCGGCCTACCTCGACACGAGCCTGCTGCCGGCCGGCGCGCGGACCTTCTCGTACTCGGCCGGCCGGGCGTACGCGCTGGGCGACTCCGGCGGCGCCGGAACGCGGCTGCTCGGGGAAGCCGTGCAGCGGCTCGGGCTGAACGACCACCTGACGGCCGAGCTCAGCCTGGCGGGCGGGCTCGAGGAGCTGCTCGGGGCCGACCTGCACTGGAGCCCGGGCCGGATCGGCACCTTCATCGCCGGCGGCGCGTACCACCGCGCGAGCGGCGGCGCCGACCTGCTGCACGACGTCGGCTACTCCTACCTCACGCCGCGCTTCAGCTTCGTCGCGCGCAGCCTCACCACGCCGGACCTGTTCAGCAACGTGGTGGGCGAAGCGCTGCACGAAGGGGTCGACCGCACGACCAGCCTGAGCGCGTCGTGGCGCGTCGGCGCGCAGGCGCGGACCGGGATCGACTACCAAGCCACCCGCAGCGCCGCCTTCGATGCGGGCCGGTCGCTGGGGCTGCACTACGTGCGCGAAGCGCGCGCGGGCTCGCTGGTGGTCTCGGTCGCGCGGCAGTCCGGCCCGGCGCCGCTGACGACGGTCGAGGTCGGGCTCTCGCGCCGGCTCGGCCACGACCAGAGCCTCTACGTCGCGGGCGGCCGCGGCGGCGCCCAGACCGCGCCGGTCCGCACCCCGACGGTCGCATTCGACGCGCCGACCCCGGCCGGCAACGGCCTGGGCGTGGCGCTCTCGACCGACAGCCGCAACGGCATCCCGTTCAGCGCCCGGCTCGAGGACCGCACGCCGTACACCGACGCGGAGCTCTCGCACGCGCGCGAGTTCGACACCTCGCTCGACGAGCTGCGCGTGCGGGGCGGCTTCGCGCTGGTCGGCGACCGCGCGTACGCGACCCGCTGGCTGGACTCGGGCTACGCGCTGGTCGAGACCGGCTACGCCGGCCTGCCGGTGTACGTCAACAACGTGCTGGCCGGCCGCACCGATGCGTACGGCGAGATGCTGGTGCGCGACCTGGCGGCGTACCGCGCCAACACGATCGCGGTCGACCCCTCCGGGCTGCCGCTCGGGATCATCATCGACACCGAGGCGACCGTCGTTCCGGCGCCCCGGACGGGCGTGCGGGTGCACTTCGCGACCCGCTCCAGCGGCGCGGTGCGCTTCCGCCTGCGCCTGGCCGACGGGACGCCCGTGCCGGCCGGCAGCACGCTCGCGCAAGTCGGCGGAACGCTGACGTCGCTGGCGGGCTCGGAAGGCCTCGCGTACCTGGAGAACGTGCGGCCGGGGCCGCTGCGGCTGCACGTGACGTTCGGCGCGGAGTCGTGCGAGGCGAGCGTCGTCGTCCCGGCCGACATCGCCGCCACCCCCGACCTCGGAACGGTGGACTGCCGGTGAGCGGGCGAGCTCGCGCCGCGGCCGGGCTGGCGCTGGCGCTGCTGCTCGCCGCCGGGCCGGCGGGCGCCGCGCAGCGCAAGTTCGGCGGGGCGCGCACGGCGGTCGTTCTGCCCGCTGCCGCGCCGCCGTCCGGCCAGCGGCGCAGCGCCGGCGCGAGTCCCGATGCGCCGTGCTCGGTCGCGATGGCGCCGGTCGCGTTCGGCGCGGCGCCGGCGCGCGGCGAGGCGGTGCCGATAAGCGTGACGGTCGTATGCCCGAGCGCGCGCGCCTACCGGCTGGTGCTGAGCCAGCCCGGCGGCTGCGCGGCCCCGCGCGCGCTGCGCGGGCCGGGCGGAACGCTGGCATACCGCGTGCTGACCCCGCAGGGCGACACCTGGTGCGACGGCAGCGCCGGCACGGCGGTCGTCGCGGGCGTCGGCACCGGCCAGGCGCAGACGCTCGTGGTGACCGCGCTGATCGTCGACGACGTCGGCCGCAAGCGCGCCGGCACGTTCACCGACACGCTGACCGGCACGGTCGAGGTCGACCCTTAGGCGACGCCCGCCGGAATCCGCATCGCCGCCGGCTCGCCGGCGACGTGCAGCGGCGCGCCGGTCGCGGCCTTCACGTCGTCGACGCTGACGCCCGGCGCGAGCTCGCGCAGCACCAGGCCCTCGGGCGTGACGTCGATGACCGCCAGGTCGGTGATGAGCTGGTGCACGACCTGCTTGCCGGTCAGCGGCAGGGTGCAGTGCTCGAGGATCTTGTGCGCGCCGCCCTTGGCGGTGTGCTCCATCATCACGATCACCCGCTTCGCGCCGTGGACGAGGTCCATCGCGCCGCCCATGCCCTTGACCATCTTGCCGGGGATGATCCAGTTGGCCAGGTCGCCGTTCTGCGCGACCTGCATCGCGCCGAGCACCGCGACGTCGATGTGGCCGCCGCGGATCATGCCGAACGAGAGCGCCGAGTCGAAGAACGCGCCGCCGGGGAGCATCGTGACCGTCTCCTTGCCGGCGTTGATCAGGTCGGGGTCCTCGTCGCCCTCGTAGGGGTAGGGCCCGAAGCCGAGGATGCCGTTCTCGCTCTGCAGCACCACGGTGACGCCCGGCGGAACGTAGTTGGGGATGAGCGTCGGCAGGCCGATGCCCAGGTTGACGTACTGGCCGTCGCGCAGCTCCTGTGCGACGCGGGCGGCGAGCTGGTTGCGGGTGAGCGCCACCGCTAGGTTCCTCCGTTGGTGCGCTTGCGGGTGGTGACGCGCTCGATGCGCTTGCCGGCCGGGCCGACGCGCACGACGCGCTGGACGAAGATGCCGGGCAGGTGCACGTCCTGCGGGTCGATCGCGCCGGGCTCGACGAGCTCCTCGACCTCGGCGACCGTAATCCGGCCGGCCATCGCGCAGAGCGGGTTGAAGTTGCGGGTCGCCTTGTGGAAGACCAGGTTGCCGTGGCTGTCGCCGATGCTCGCGCGCACCAGCGCGAAGTCGCAGACGATGCCTTCCTCCAGCACGTACTCGCGCTCGCCGAAGCGGCGCGTCTCCTTCGGCGGCGAGCCGACCGCGACCGAGCCGTCGGGGTCGTGGCGCCAGGGCAGCCCGCCCTCGGCGACCTGCGTGCCCGCGCCGGCCGGGGTGTAGAAGGCCGGGATGCCGCAGCCGCCGGCGCGCAGCCGCTCGGCCAGCGTGCCCTGCGGCACCAGCTCCAGCTCCAGCTCGCCGTGCAGGTACTGGCGCTCGAACTCCTTGTTCTCGCCGACGTACGAGGCGGTCGTGCGGCGGATGCGCTTGGCGTCGAGCAGCACGCCCAGCCCCCAGCCGTCGACCCCGCAGTTGTTCGAGACGGTGACCAGGTTGGTCGCGCCCTGCTCGAGCAGCGCGGAGATCAGGTTGTGCGGGATGCCGTTGAGGCCGAACCCGCCGACGGCCAGGGACGCTCCGCTGGGGATATCGGCGACCGCCTCGGCGCACGTTGCGACGACTTTGTTCATACGAGCAACGTTAGTGCTACGGCCGAGCCGGCTGGTCCCGCGCGAACAAATGTTCGATGACGTCCACAGGGAATTATCGTGCAGCAGATCGATCAGGTCCTCATTCCAGTCGAAAAAATCGATCCGGGCATGTTCCCAACCGAGCGGGCGATCACGGTTCGCGGCAACGACGGAAAAGAGCTGACACTCTTCGCCGACCAGCGCCTCATCGAGGAGCGGAATCAGCGGTCATACCTTCGCGTCACGCGTCTAGAAACCGACTACGCTACCGGAGTCAGCGTTTGTCTCTTACCGGTTGACGCGTCTCAAGGAACGCGCTGGATCCGGGTTCGGAACGCGCAACTGCAGGCTGCATAATCATTCGTGATTCTCAGCAATCGGGAGATTTTGGAGGGATCGATCGAGCGGATCGGGCTTCCGATTCGGCCTGGACGCCCGACGTATGCTGCGCGCGTCGAGGGCAAGAGCTCTCGTGCGCGGCTGGGAATGCTGATCCATTTTACGGCTCCGACGATCCACAGTGGTTTCGACGGCCAGATCACGCTCGAGATGATCAACCTGAGCCAGAATAGCATTCAGCTCGTTCCCGGCGTGTACATCTGTCAGCTGATCTTCGAGCGCGTCTCCAACGAGCCGGCAGACGCGCGCAATCAGTTCAGCGGCCAGGTCGATCCGGCTGGACGGCGCGGCCCGTAAGCTGTCAAATCGGCGCGCGCGAGATCGGCTGCGTGAACTCATGATTGCGGCGAGGCAACCGGGTTGAGCGCCCCGAATCCGTCGGTAATGAGCTGTCCGGTCAATGCCACCCCGGTCGATTTCGACGTCTACGCCGCCCATGCGGCCAAGGTGACGTACTCGGGCGGGCAGCCCGTGTGGTATGTCACGGGGCAGCCGCAGCCCGATGCCTACGCGCAGATCGCGGGCGCCGGGATCGCCACCGTCATCTCGCTGCGGCTCGCCAACGAGACCCCGCCGCCGGCCATCGACCTGGACGAGGCCACGGAGCTCTACGCGCTGGGTCTGACCTACTCGAACCTGCCGATCGCGCACCCGATGGACCAAGGGCTGTTCGACGTGATGGCCACGATGGCGGCGCTGGGGCTGCTGTTCCAGGGCGGCGGCGCACCGCCGCTGGTGCACTGCTCGAGCGGCGACCGGGCCTCGGCGATCTTCGCGGTGATGCTGATCGCGACCGAGCTGTGCTCCCAGGCCGACGCGCTCGCCTTCGCGCAGGGCTCGCTGTTCCTGGCCAACCCCGACGTGATCGCGAACGTCCAGGGCTACCGCGTGCCGGACCGGCTCGCCGGCGGCGCGCGCCAGGCCGGCGCGGCGCTGCGCGGCTAGCCGGCTCGCTCGGCTCAGGCCGTCGCGAGCGCGTCGACCCGGCCGGCCAGCCGCCAGGCGGCGAAGCCGATCAGCAGCCCGGCCTCGGCGGCGGCCAGGACGAACCCGACCGCGCTCGCCGCGAGCAGCGAGCCGGTGAGGAAACCGACCCCGCCCGCAACGCCTGCCACCGGGAGGACCAGCGCGTAGGCCAGCGCGAGCCGCAGCAGCACCGCCGGGCCGCGCTGGTCCAGGGCGTTGGGAACCAGGGCGAACACGGCGGTGCCGACGGCCCGGGCGAGGACGGACAGCCCGAGCGCGACGCCGAGCAGCGTCGCGGCGAGCGCCGGCGCACGGGTGAGCGAGCCGAACCCGAGCGCGACGAGCGCGTAGTACGCCGCATCGCGCCACAGCGACGCGTACGTCCAGGCGGCCAGGCGCGCGAACAGCGAGACCTCGCCGAGCCAGAACAGCGGCCGGCGCAGGTCGGCGGCGAGCCGGATGCCGGCGGTCGAGGCGATCGCGAGCGTGAGGTTGGGCAGCAGGGTGAGGATCGTGATCGTCGCGGTGTCGAGGTCGGTCCCGCGCGCGAGCAGCCCGGCCGCGCAGCCCGCGCCGAGCGCGAGCGCCGCGATCACGCCGCTGACGGCCGGGGCCGCGCGGCGCGACCACGTCAGCCCGTCCAGCCACACGAAGGCCAGCGCGCCGCGCGGCGCCGCCCGCGCGCTGGCGGTCCGGGTGCGGCGGCCGGCGGGCAGGGCGTCGGCGGCCCGCGCGCGCGCCGCCGAGCTCCGCGTGCGCAGCTCGAGGTGGGCCAGCGAGAGCTCGTAGAGCTCGGGGTACGCATCGCGCGCGGCCGCGACGAACGCCGTGCCGCCGAGCAGCGCCACCAGCAGCACCGCGCCGACCGGCGCGAGCTCGCCGCGGGCGACGGCGTCGAACACCAGGCCCGGATGCCAGGCCGGCAAACGGTGCGCGAGCGCGAGCGCGGCCGGCGTGCTCACGACGAGCAGCGCGTCGCGCGCGAGCGGCAGCAGCGCGGCCAGGCCGAGCGCGCAGCCGGCGCCGATGCAGGCGATCCGCCAGCCCCCGCGCGCCAGCGCGCGCGGCAGCATGACGCTGGTCAGCGCGATCGTTGCCGCGGCGAGCAGTGCGAGCTCGCGCACCAGGCCCAGCGGCGTCGTGCGGGTCGGGATGCCGATCAGGATGATGTACGCGAAGCGGGCGAAGGTCTGCGCGAGGGTGGTCACGATCGCCCGCGCCTGCAGGTATGCCGCGATCAGCGGCGTCGCCAGCGGCGCGCGCACCAGCGCCAGCGCCTCGGCGCGCGAGCCGAAGAAGCCGGTGAAGCGCGCCCCGCCGGTCGCCAGCACGATGCTCGCCGTCGCGAGAAAGCCGCAGGCCCAGAAATCCTGCAGCGCGAGCTGCCAGAGCGGGACGGCGGCGTGCCGCGGGCCCGGCCCCGCGGTGCGCAGCCAGCCGAAGCCGCCGATCAGCGCGATCCAGAACGCCCACATCAGCAGGCGCCAGGGGCGCTTGCGCAGCGCGGCGAGCGCGTTGACCAGCGCGCGCCGGTCGGCGTAGCTCAGCGCGAGCAGGTCGTTCACGCGCCGGTGACGTCGAGGAACACGTCCTCGATCGAGCCGGCGCCGTTGCCGCGCGCCGCGCGCAGCTCGTCGACCGTTCCGCTCGCCACCAGCCGGCCGCGGTCGACCACCAGCAGGCGGTCGCAGGTCGCCGCCGCGCTCTCGAGCAGGTGGGTGCTGATCAGGATGGCGTGGCCCTCGCCGCGCAGTCCCGCCACGATCGCGCGCAGCTCGCGCTGGCCCAGCGGGTCCAGGCCGATCATCGGCTCGTCGAGCAGCAGTACCGGCGCGCCGCCCAGGATCGTCGCGGCCAGCAGCGTCTTCTGGCGCATGCCCTTGGAGAGCGCGTGGCCGAGCGTGTCGCGCTCCGCGGTCATCCCCAGCCGCTCGAGCAGCGCGTCGCCGCGCGCTTGCCAGCCGGCGGGCTGCCGGGTGAGCCCGGCGACGAACGCCAGGTGCTCGCGCACGGTCAGCAGCGGGTAGACCTCGGGGGTCTCGGGGATCAGCGCGATCGCCCGCCCGCGCTCGGCCCCCAGCGGCTCGCCGCCGAACGCGATCGTTCCGGCGTCGGGCCGCAACAGCCCCGCTAGGCACAGGAAGGTGGTCGACTTGCCGGCTCCGTTCGGCCCGACCAGCGCGACCGTCTCGCCGCGCGCCACGTCGAAGCCGAGCCCGTCGACGGCGACCTTGCGGTCGAACCGTTTGCTCAGCCCGCGTACCCGCAGCCCGTCGTCCACCTGGGCCGTCAGATTCCGATCGGCTCCGTCGCCGCGCGGTCGCGGAACTGCTTCCAATAGAGCTGGGCGTACGCGCCGTCGCGGGAGATCAGCTCGTCGTGCGTGCCGGCCTCGACGATCCGGCCGGCTTCGACCACGAAGATCACGTCGGCGTTGAGGATGGTGGAGAGCCGGTGCGCGATCACCAGGCTGGTGCGGCCGGCCATCAGCGGCACGAGCGCGGCCTGGATCGCCGCCTCGTTGCCCGAGTCCAGGGCGCTCGTCGCTTCGTCGAGGATCAGGATGCGCGGGTTCTTGAGCAGCACGCGCGCGATCGCCAGCCGCTGGCGCTCGCCGCCCGAGAGCTTGTGGCCGCGCTCGCCGACGACCGTGTCGTACCCCTCGGGCAGGCGGGCGATGACGTCGTGGATGTTGGCGGCGCGCGCGGCGGCGATCAGCTCGGCCTCGCCGGCGTCGGGCCGGGCGTAGCGCAGATTGCTGCCGATCGTGTCGTGGAAGAGGTAGGTCTCCTGGGTGACGATGCCGATGTTCTCGCGCAGGCTCGCCAGGGTCAGGTCGCGCACGTCGTGCCCGTCGACCCGGATCGTCCCGGACTGCGGGTCGTAGAAGCGCGGCACGAGGCTGGTGATGGTCGTCTTGCCGGCGCCGGAGGGACCGACGAAGGCCGCCATCTGGCCCGGCTGGATGCGGAACGTCACCCCATCGAGCGCGGTCCGCTCGGGGGTGTAGTTGAAGCGCACGTCCTCGAAGGCGACCTCGCCGCGCACGTCGCGCAGGACGATGGCGTCGGGCTTCTCGTCGCCCTCGGGCTTCATGTCGAGGTACTCGAAGATCCGCTCGAAGACCGCGAAGGCCGAGACGATCTGGACCTGGACGCCGGCCAGCGACGACGTCGGCGTGTAGAGCCGGCCCAGGTACTGGACGAACGCGACGATCGTTCCGACCGACAGGCCACCGGTGATGACGAGCCAGCCGATCCGGGTGCCGCCCGAGATCGCCAGCCAGCTGCCGGTCAGCCAGACCAGGGCCGGGCCGATGACGACCATGGCGGTGATCGCCGCGATGAACCAGCGGCCGACCATCGCCAGGTTGATCTCCAGCTTCATCAGGTCGGTGCCGACCCGGTAGAAGCGGTCGCGCTCGAACCGCTCGCGCACGAACGACTTGATCAGCGTGATCCCCGAGATCGAGAGCGTCTCCTGGGTGATCGACTCGATCTCGTCGCGCTTCTCGCGCGTCTTCTTGCGCACGTCGTACATCTTGCGCCCGACCGGCGAGAGCGGCAGGATCATCAGCGGGATGATCAGCAGCGAAACGATCGCCAGCCGCCAGTCGAGGATGAAGAGCGTCGGAACCGTCGTCGCGATGGTGAAGACGTTGGTGACGATCGTGACGAGCGTGCCGGTGACGATGTTGTCGACGTTGTCGACGTCCGAGGAGACCCGGTTCATGATCTCGCCGGTCTTGGTGCCGGTGAAGAAGGAGAGCGGCATGGCGTGCAGGTGCGCGACCAGGCTGATCCGGATGTCGCGCATGATGCCCTCGCCGACGAGCGAGTTCAGGTAGCCCTGGAGCACGCCGAGCACGCCGGCGACGATGGCGGTCGCGATCATGCCGCCCACGTCCAGCCAGACGCCGTGCATGTCGTGCCCGGCGATCGCGCCGTCGATCAGCCACTTCGTGAAGAGTGCCGGCAGCAAGCCGAGCAGCGCGCCGACGAAGATGCAGACCAGGACGAGCGCTTCCTCGCGCAGGTACGGCCGGAACAGGGCCACGATGCGGCGCAGGTCGACCTTCCGGGCCGTCTTGGGACGATCCGGGTTGAACATACTGGACCACATCAAGTGGACGGGGGCGCCTCCTCCGAGCATCGTCTCCTTCAGACCCCGCCCGGGCCGCGATGGTTCTAGGGGCGCTTGCCCCGCATCAGGCCAGGCGGATCAGCACCTTGCCGAGGTTCGCGTTGGGGCGCAGGATGTCCATGAAGGCGCGGGGCGCGTTCTCGATGCCGTCGACGAAGGTGACCGGCGCTTTGAGCGCGCCCTGGGCGACCAGCGGCGCGACCTCGGCGAGGAACTCGCCCAGGCGCGGGAAGTGGTCGATCACGATGAAGCCTTCGAGCCGCAGCCGCCGCTGGATCGCGACGAAGAGGTTGCGCGGGCCGGGCGGCGGGGCGGCCTGCGAGGCGTTGTAGGCCGAGATCGCGCCGCACATGACGATGCGCGCGAAGTTCTTGGTCGCCGCGAGCGCCGCTTCGAGCTGCTCGCCGCCGACGTTGTCGAAGTAGAGGTCGATGCCGTCGGGCGCGAGCTCGGCCAGCTGCGCGGCCGGGCCGTCGTGGTAGTCGAAAGCGGCGTCCGCGCCGAGCTCCTCGACGACGTAGCGCGCCTTCGCGGGCGAGCTGGCCGAGCCGATCACGCGCAGGCCCTTGCGCTTGGCGAGCTGCACCACCATCGAGCCGACCGCGCCGGCCGCGGCGGAGACGAAGAGCGTCTCGCCGGGCTGCGCGCGGCCGACTACGTTCAAGCCGGCCCAGGCGGTCAGGCCGGTGGTGCCCAGCGCGCTCAGGTACGCCTCGGGCTTCACGTGGGTCGTGTCGACCGGGCGCGCGGCCTTGGCCTTGAGCAGCGCGTACTCGCGCCAGCCCTGGTCGTGCAGCACCGTCGTGCCGACCGGCAGGTCGGCGGCGCGCGAGGCGACCACGGTGCCGACCGCCGCGCCGCTGAGCGGCTGGCCGACGGCGAAGGGCGGCAGGTACGACTTGGTGTCGTTCATCCGCCCGCGCATGTACGGCTCGACCGACACGAGCGCGTTCTTCACCAGCACCTCGCCCTCACCGGGCGGCCCGACCTGGGCCGTGGCGAGGCTGAAGTCGGCGTCGGCCGGCTCGCCGTCGGGGCGCGCGGCGAGCCGGATCTCGCGGCTGGCGACGGTGTCGTTCGGGCGCATCACCACCGGACTACCGTTCGCGGGAGCCGAGGGTTGCGCCGCGGTGCGGTCTAGCCGCCGCGCATCGGGCGGGGCGGAACGACCGGGGCGAACCAGTCGTCGGGCGGCCAGGGCTGTTCGGCCCCGACGACGTGCAGCGTGCACGCCTGGCGCGACCGCGCGGACCGGTTCGGCCCGCTCGCATGCGGCAGCAGCCCATCCATGACGACGAGGGTCCCCGCATCGACCTCGAGGAGCTCGGGGCTCACGTCGTCGGGCCGCGCGGCACGGTGGCCGCCGCGCCGCACCGCGAGGCAGCCGTTGGCGCGGTCCGCGCGCTCGAGCGCGAACCACAAGGTCGTGACCCGGATCGGCTCGCCGCCGGCGTGCGGCGCGTCGCGGTGCCACAAGACCGCGCCCCCGACCCGCGGCTGCTTGAAAAGATACATCGACTGGTAGATCAGCGGCTGCTCGGTGCCCAGCTCCACCATCAGGTCGTGCAGACGCGGGTCGCGGGAAAACCGCTCGAACGCCGGGTCGAGCGCGTGCATGGCTTGTCCGATCTTCGCGACCGACTGCTCCTTCGGCCGGCGCAGCTCACCGCGCTCGTCTATCAAGGCGGCCTCGAAGAAGCAGCGGACCTTGTCGCCGGACGTGATGTAATAGTCGCGCGTGACTTCGGTCGCGCGGGCCGAGGCCGGGCCGCTCGGATCGAACGCCCGCACGATCTCCGCCGCGCGAGCGCGCAACTCGGCGGCGGCGTCCGGGCCGGCGAATCGCGGGACGACCAGGAAGCCGTCGCGGTCGAAGCGGGCCTTTCTCGACTCCGCCACCGGCTGTTACTGCTTGCCGTTGCGCAAGCCGGCCAGCTCGCGGAAGAGCTTCTGCTCCCGCTCGGTCAGGTTCGTCGGGAGCTGGCCGATCAGGCGCACGTACTCGTCGCCGAAACCGCCGTCCTTGAGCTTGGGCATGCCCTTGCCCGAGAGGCGCAGCAGCTTGTTGTTCTGGGTGCCGGCCGGGACGGTCATCGTCACGTCGCCGTTGAGGGTCGGCACCCGCACCTCGCCGCCCAGCACGAGATCGTAGACGCTCACCGGGAGATCGAGGTAGAGGTCGTCGCCCTTGCGCTCGTACTGCCCGTCGTCGGCCAGGTGCACGACCAGGAACAGGTCGCCGCGCGGGCCGCCGCCCGCGCCGCTGGCGCCCTGGCCGGCCAGCCGGATGCGCTGGCCGTCGCGCACGCCGCGCGGGACGGTGACGTCGAACTTCTTGGTCTCGCGCACCCGCCCGGTGCCGTGGCACTGGGGGCAGATGCGGTTGCGGTCGGTGCCGCTGCCGTGGCAGCGCGGGCACAGGTCCTCGACCTGCAGGGTAACCGACTTCTTGCCGCCCTCGAACGCGTCGTGCAGCGACAGCTCGATCGTCGACTCGAGGTCCTCGCCGCGCTGGCCGCCGGCGGAGAAGTTGGGCGAGCTCGTTGCCGAGCGGCGGCCGATCCCCGAGAAGAACATGTCGAAGAAGTCCGAGAAACCGCTCGCGCCGCCGCCCGCCGCGCCCGGGTTGCCGGCGCTGAAGCCGCCGAAGTTCCCGCCGAACGGGTCGCCGGCCGACTGCCGGTAGGTGCGCTGCCGCTCGGCCTCGCGGGCGGCGTTCTGCCAGTCCGAGCCCAGCACGTCGTACTTCTTGCGCTTCTCGGGATCGCCGAGGACTTCGTAGGCCTCCGAGATGTCCTTGAACTTCTCCTCGGCCTGGCGCGCGTTGTCCGGGTTGGCGTCCGGGTGCCATTTGCGGGCCAGCTTGCGGTACGCGCTCTTGATGTCTTTCTCGGCGGCGTTCTTGGGCACGCCGAGGATCGCGTAGTAGTCCTTGTAGTTCACGCGGGCTTGGCGACGACCACTTGCGCCGGGCGCAGCACGTCATCGCCGATGAGGTACGCCTTGCGGGCTTCGTCGAGCACGGTGCCCTCGACGACGCCCTCGGGCGCGGGCTGGGTCGCGATCGCCTCGGCCAGCTTGGGATCGAACGGCTTGCCCTTGAGCGAGACCGCTCGCACGTTCTCGCTCGCGAGCGCCGACTCGAACCCGCGCAGCGTCGCCTGCAGCCCGCCGCGCAGGCCGTCGGAGTCGTCGAACGTCAGCGCGCGCTCGAGGTTGTCGAGCACGGGCAGGACCTTGACCAGCACGCTGCGCTTGCCCGAGGTCGCGATGTCCGCCAGCTGGCGCTCGATGCGCTTCTTGTAGTTCTCGAAGTCGGCCATCGCGTAGAGGAACTTGTCGTAGTTCTCCTTCGCTTCGGCCCGCGCGGCGGTCAGCTCGGCGGCGAGGTCGCCCTCGCCGCCGTTGCCGTATACCGCCGCGCCGTTGGCGGCCGTCTCGTCGACGGTCGCGCTCGCCGCGGTCTCGTCGTTCACGATCGCCTTACTTCGCTTCCTTGAACTCGGCGTCGATCACGTCGTCGTGCGGGGCCGACTGGCCGCCGGCGGCCGCGCCGTCCGCCGCGCCGCTGGGGCTGCCGTTGGCCGAGGCGCCGTCGGTCGAAGCGCCGGTCTGCTTGTAGAGCTCCTCGGCCAGCTTGTACGACGACTGCTGGAGCTTCTCGGTCGCGGTCTTGACCTCGGCCGCGGTGCCGTTCTCCGAGATCCGCTTGAGGTCTGCGAGGGCCGACTCGACCTCGGCCTTGAGCGTCGCGTCGGCCTTGTCGCCGACTTCCTTGAGCGACTTCTCGGTCGAGTAGATCAGCGAGGACGCGGCGTTGCGGATCTCCGCTTCCTCGCGCTTGGCCTTGTCGGCTGCGGCCGAGGCTTCGGCGTCGCGCACCATCCGCTCGACTTCCTCCTTGGAGAGGTTGGTCGACGCGGTGATCGTGATCTGCTGTTCCTTGCCGGTGCCGAGGTCCTTGGCGGACACGCTCACGATGCCGTTGGCGTCGATGTTGAAGGTGACCTCGACCTGCGGCACGCCGCGCGGCGCGGCCGGGATGCCCTCGAGCCGGAAGCGCCCGAGCTCCTTGTTGTCGTTGGCCATCTCGCGTTCGCCCTGCAGCACGCGGATGTCGACCGACGTCTGGCCGTCCTCGGCCGTGGTGAAGACCTGCGTCTTGCGGGTCGGGATGGTGGTGTTGCGCTCGATCAGCCTGGTGTTCACGCCGCCCAGCGTCTCGAGGCCCAGCGAGAGCGGGGTCACGTCGAGCAGCACGACGTCGCGCACTTCACCGGCCAGCACGCCGGCCTGGATCGCCGCGCCGATGGCGACGACCTCGTCCGGGTTGACCGACTGGTTGAGCTCCTTGCCGGTCAGCTTCTTGACCAGCTCCTGGATCACGGGCATGCGGGTCGAGCCGCCGACCATCACGACTTCGTCGATCTTCGAGACGTCGAGCTTGGCGTCGGCCAGCGCGCTCTGGAACGGCTTGACGCAGCGGTCGGTCAGGTCTTGGGTCAGCTCCTCGAACTTGGCCCGGGTGAGGGTCATGTCGAGGTGCTTGGGCCCGTTCTGGTCGGCCGTGATGAAGGGCAGGTTGATCGACGTCTGGACCGTGCCGGAGAGCTCGATCTTGGCCTTCTCGGCGGCCTCGGTGAGGCGCTGGAGGGCCTGCTTGTCGCCGCTGAGGTCGATGCCTTGCTCCTTGCGGAACTCGCTCACCAGCCAGTCGCGAACGCGCGCGTCGTAGTCGTCGCCGCCCAGGTGGGTGTCGCCGTTGGTCGACTTGACCTCGAACACGCCGTCGCCGACCTCGAGGATCGAGACGTCGAAGGTGCCGCCGCCCAGATCCCACACGAGGATCGTCTCGGAGCCCTTCTTGTCGAGGCCGTACGCGAGCGCGGCCGCGGTCGGCTCGTTGATGATGCGCAGCACGTCCAGGCCGGCGATCTTGCCGGCGTCCTTGGTCGCCTGGCGCTGCGCGTCGTTGAAGTACGCGGGCACGGTGATGACCGCTTTGGTCACCCGCTCGCCCAGGTACGCCGAGGCGTCGTTGACCAGCTTCTGCAGGATCATCGAGGAGATCTCTTGCGGCGTGTAGTCCTTGCCGTCGATCTTGACGTGATGATCGGTCCCCATGTACCGCTTGATCGAGCTGATCGTGCGGTCGGGGTTGGTGACGGCCTGGCGCTTCGCGAGCTGCCCGACGAGCCGTTCGCCCGTCTTGGTGAAGGCCACCACCGAGGGGGTCGTGCGCGACCCTTCGGAATTGGCGATGACGGTCGGGCTCTGCCCTTCCATCACGGCGACGACGGAGTTCGTCGTCCCCAGGTCGATGCCGACCACTTTAGCCATAGGTTTGTACTGTTCTCGCTTTCCGAGCCGCGTGGACCAGCCGTCGGATCGACTCGCGCCGACCTATCAGGCCTTGCCGCTTACCGTGGCTCAAGGGGTGTGAGGTCCGCCCGCGGACGAACGCGTCATCTATCATACGTCGTCCGAAGGCGGTAGTTCCACTCCCTCGTTGTGACAATTAAATTGACACAACGGTTGCGACCACCCGGAAAGGCAAAAACGCGCCCGGGGCGGCCGGGCGCGTCTGCCAGAGTCGAGCTCGCAGGAAAGCGTGAGAACGCTAAGGCTGCTGCTGTTGCTGCTGGTCCTGCTGCTGGAGGTAGACCTCGGCCGGCTGCTCGCCCAGCGTGACGGCGACGTTCTTGCGCACGCCCTGGGACCACACGCGCAGGGTCACCTGGGTACCCGGTTTCATCGCGGCGATCGTCGAGGTGAGGTCCTTCTGCGAGTTGACCGGCTTGCCGTTGATCGCCTGGATCACGTTGCCGGGCTCGATCCCGGCGTTGGCGGCCGGGCCGTCGGGAACTTGCTCGACCGCGACCCCGCCCTGGTCGTGGTAGCCGCCGAGCTGGGTGCGCACGTTGTTGTCGATGTCCAGCACGCCCACGCCCAGGTAGCCGCGGCCGGTGCCGGTGGAGTTGGCCTGGAGCGTCTTGCCGGGGCTCTTGGCGAGCACCGAGGCCGTCTCGACGACGGTCTTGGCCGGGATGGCGAAGCCGATTCCCTGGGCGCCGGACTGCGGTGCGGCGGTCGACTGGTTGACCCCGATCACCCGGCCGTCGTAGTCGACCAGCGGGCCGCCCGAGTTGCCGGGGTTGATCGGCGCCGAGGTCTGGAGCAGGCCGCGGAAGAGCTGGAGCTGGCCGCTGTCGTTCTGGATCGGCTCGTCGCGGTTGAAGCCCGACACGACGCCGACCGAGACCGAGCGCTGCAGGGCGAGCGGCTCGCCGATCGCGATCGCCCACTGGCCGGCCTGGACCCGGCTGCCGTCGGCGAAGTCGACCGGCGGCGGCAGCTTGGCATAGCTGTCGACCTTGACCAGCGCCAGATCGGTCGCCGGGTTGGAGGAGAAGAGGTGCCCCTTGACCCGGTCGCCGTTGTTGAACACGACCGTGATCGCCGAGGTGCCCTTGGGCACGACGTGGGCGTTGGTGATGATCAGGCCCTCGCGCGAGTAGACGAAGCCCGAGCCCGAGGCCCGTTCCTCGACCCGCTGGCGCATGACCGGGCCGCCGCCGCCGAAGAACTGGGCCATCGGGTCGGCCGGCACCAGGCGGGTGCCGTTGACGACGACCTGGAGGGCGACCACGGACGGCTCGACCCGCTTGACGGCGTTGATGATCCGGTCCTGGTCGGTCGTGCCGCTGACCGGCAGGGAGGCGGCGCTGACGGACGGCGGCGTGTTGCCCGGACCGGCGACGCCCGCGAAGTGGGTGCTCGCGAAGAGCATCATCGAGAAACTTCCGATGATCGCGCCGACCAGCCCTACGACCGCGGTCCCGAAGATACTGCGAGACTTCACGACGTTCTGATTGCTCCTGTGTCTGGTGTGACGGTCCGCTCTACCGGGGGAACTCGCCGGAGGTAGCGGCGGATGGTCCTTTTTCCCCGTCTTCTAACGGTTTCGCTGCGAGACGTTCGCCGCTCGGCGAGCATCCCTTCAGTTCAAGCGATCGTCGACGATCCGGCCGTCCTTGACCCGCACGATCCGCTTGGCGTGGCCGGCGACGTCCTCGTCGTGGGTGACCATGATGATGGTCCGGCCGGCCGCGTTGAGCTGCTCGAAGAGGCCCATGATCTCCTCGCTGGTCTCCGAGTCGAGGTTCCCGGTCGGCTCGTCGGCCAGCAGGACGGCCGGGTCGTTGACCAGCGCGCGGGCGATCGCGACCCGCTGCTGCTGGCCGCCGGAGAGCTCGCTGGGCTTGTGGTCGAGCCGGTCGCCGAGGCCAACCTCGCGCAGCCGGTCGGCCGCCAAGCCGTTGCGCTTGCGGCTCGGCAGCCCGGCGTAGAACAGCGGCAGGCCGACGTTCTTGAGCGCGCTGGTGCGGGCCAGCAGGTTGAAGCCCTGGAACACGAAGCCCAGCTTGCGCAGCCGGATCGCGGCCAGCGCGTCGTCGCCCAGGGTCGAGACGTCGATCCCGTCGAGCCGGTAGCTGCCGCTGGTCGGCCGGTCGAGGCAGCCCAGCGTGTTCATCAGGGTCGACTTGCCCGAGCCCGAGGGGCCCATGATGGCGACGTACTCGCCCGGCATGATGGTGAAGGTCACCCCGCGCAGCGCCTCGACCTTGACGTCGCCCAGGTCGTAGGTCTTGGTCACCTCGCGCACGTCGATCGCCGGCTGCACGTCATTCATAGCGCAGCGCCTCGATCGGGTCGAGCGTGGCGGCGCGCCAGGCCGGGTAGGTGCCGAACGCCAGGGTGACGACCGTCGCGAAGCCGGTCGCGATCGCGATGCTGCGCAGCCAGGGGATCGGCGCGACCACGCCCGAGACCTTGACGATGGCCAGGTCGTTGACCGCGGCGCCCAGCCCGACCCCGATCACCAGCCCGACCAGGCAGCCGAAGGCCGAGAGCGCCAGCGCCTCGATGAAGAACTGCAGCAGCACCTGGAAGCGGGTCGCCCCGATCGCCTTGCGCAGGCCGATCTCGCGGGTCCGCTCGGCGACCGAGACCAGCATGATGTTGAGGATGCCGATCCCGGCGACCAGCAGCGAGACGGCGCCGATCAGCGCGACCACCAGGGTCAGCCCGGCGAAGATGCCGTTGACCGAGTTGGTGAACGACTTGCGGTCGAAGGTCTGGTAGTCGACGTGGCCGCCCTTGAGCCGCTGCAGCCAGGCCAGCGCGTCCTTCTCGGTCTGGTCGATCCGGGACACGTCGTCGACCAGGAAGCGCGCCGCGACGATCGCTCGGCCGCGGGCGTACTCGCGCTCGTAGATCGTGTACGGGATGACCACGTCCTGGTTGATCGTGACCGGCAGGAAGCCGCTGGTCGACTTCGCCAGCACGCCCACGATCGTGTAGCGGCGGTCGCCGACCCGCAGCGCGGTTCCGGTCGGGTCGCCGGCGATCCCCAGCTTCGTGTAGGCGGCGTCGGAGATCACGCAGACGTGGCGCCCGGCGGCGACGTCCTCGGCGTCGAGCTTGCGGCCGTAGCGCAGCGGGGTCGAGGTGGCGAAGCGCTCGTCGGTCCCGGCGCCCAGCGAGATGCGCCGGTGGGTGTGGCCGTAGCTCGCGCGCAGCGTCTGGCCGCCGGCCGGCACCGCGTCGACGACGTTGGGCACGTTCTCCTTCGCGCGCTGCAGGTCGCTCAAGCGGATCGCGGCGCGGGTGAAGCTGGCCTGCTGGACGTTGGGCAGCACGACGAAGGTGCGGTCGCTGATCCCGCCCAGGATCCCGGTCACCGCGCCCGCCATGCCGGCGCCGAGCACCTGGATCGCGATCACCGCCGAGACGCCGATGATCAGCCCCAGCGCGGTCAGGATCGTGCGCACCTGGTTCGCGGCCAGCACCGCGAACGCTTCGGCGAAGTACTGCCCGATGGTCACGAGGTCACGTCGCTTTCGCGCCGTGACGAGGGGCGTGCGCCACACGTGGCGCCTCCGCGGTAGGCGCGATGGTGCTTCTCCCTGTGCCTGACGTTCATGATCTGAGCGCCGCGATCGGGTCGAGGCGGGCGGCGCGGATCGCGGGGTAGGTGCCGAACACGCAGCCGACCAGGGTCGAGAAGCCGACCGCGACCGACACGATCAGCAGGTACGGGATCGGGGCCGGGCCGACCAGCGCCTCGACCGACGAGTACGCCAGCAGGGTCGCGACGAAGCCGAGCACGGTTCCGATGCCGCCGCCCATGAACGAGAGCAGGATCGCCTCGAGCAGGAACTGCAGCGCCACGTCGCCGCGCTTGGCGCCGATCGCTTTGCGCAGTCCGATCTCGCGGGTCCGCTCGGTGACCGAGACCAGCATGATGTTCATGATGCCGATACCGGCGACGACCAGCGCCACCCCGCCGATCCCGGTCAGGCCGGCCGCGATGATGCTCAGCACCGCGTTGAAGCTCTGGATCTGGCCGGTGTTGTCGGTGGTCGTGTACTGCGCGTGCGCGCCGTGCAGCCGCTGCAGCACGCCGGTGATGGCGTCCGAGACCTCGCCCACCGAGACGCCGGGCGCGGCGTAGAGGTTGAGCCCGTCGATCGGCCCGGGCGCGATCTCGTGGAACGTCGTGTACGGCAGCTCGAGGAACTCGTTGCCGCCGATCGAGTTGAAGAAGCCGCCCTTGAGCTCGGCGTAGACGCCGATCACGGTGCAGCGCGTGCCGCCGGCCTCGATCGACCGGCCCACCGCGGGCGCGCCCTTGAACAGGCGGTCCGCGAGCTGCGAGCTCACCAAGCACACGTGCGCGCCGCCGGCGACGTCCTCGCGGTCGATCCGGCGCCCCTCGCGCATGACCAGGCTGTCCTTGTGGACCTCGCTGCCGGAGACCGCGAAGGTCGTGGTCGTGACGCCGTTCGCGCGCATGGTCATGCTGCGCTGGTACGAGGGCTCGATGTGCTCGAGCAGCGCGCCGTCGTCGGCCGCGATCGTGCGCACGTCGCGGTACTGCAGCGCCGCGGCCTGCGGGTCGTCCTGGTTGGGGTCGACCGAGATCGAGATCCCCTGGTCGCCGAACGAGTTCAGCGTGCCGGTGATGCCGCCCGAGGCGGCCCGGCTGATCCCCAGCACCGCGATGATCGACGAGGTGCCGATGATCATCCCGAGCATGGTCAGCAGCGAGCGCGTCCGGTTGCGCCAGATCGCCGCGAAGGCCTCGGCGAGATAGTCGTCGAGGCGGGTCAGCACGTTCCACCCCGATGGGGCCGACTGCGAAGGCGCCACGTGTGGCGCTCGGTCATCGTCGCGCCGCGAAGCGGCGTGACCACGAGGCGGGTCAGCATTGCCGGGGGGTCACGGGGCGGCGGACGCCGTCGCGCTCGGCAGGCTGGTCGGCGCGACGGCGGCGCCCTCGACGATGCCGAGGTTGCGGTCCGCGATCACCCGCTCGCCCAGGCCCAGCCCGGAGCGCACGATCGTCTGCGCGTCGTTCGACGCCCCGGTCACCACGCCGCGCTTGACCGCGCGGCCGTTGGCGAGGACCAGCACGAACGGCTTGCCGGCCGGGTCGTGGCGGATCGCGTCGGTCGGCAGCGCGATGACCCGCGGGCGGTCCTGGGTGACGATGTCGACGTCCACGCTCATCCCGTCGCGCAGGTAGGGCACGGTCCGGTCGAGCGCGATCGTCGTGACGACCTGCCGGGCGGTGTTCGAGGGGTCGTCGCTCTTCTGGGCCACCGCGCCGATGGTCGCGACGTGGCCGGGCAGGGTGGTGGTGCCCAGGTCCTCGCCCGAGACGAGCGCGCGCTGGCCGGGGCGGACGGCGGCGATGTCCTGCTCGTCGACCCGGGCGCGCACGACGAAGCCGCCCTCGGCGGCGATCGTCACGACCGGCTGGCCGACGGTGATCGCGTCGCCCGGCTGCAGCGCGCGCAGGCTGTCCTGGCTCTCGCTCGCGACGCTCTGCACCACGCCGGCGAACGGCGCGACGATCCGCAGCCGGCCGACCTGTGCGAGCGCGTACTGCCAGTCGTCGTAGCGCTGGGCGGCGTCGGCCTGGGCGGCCGCCACGTCGCCGCTCTTGTCCTGGGCGGCGCCGGCGCGCGCGGCGGCGAGCGCCGCCTGGGCCTGGGTCACGGCGTCGCGGTCGGCGCTGACCCGGTCGGAGAGCACCGGCGTCTGGCGCGCGATCTGGGCGTAGGTCTCCTCGCGGTTGCGGCGCGACTGGTCGTAGGCGACTCGGGCTTGATCGAGCTTGGCGAGGGACTGGTCGAGCGCGTCGCGCGAGAGCGCCTGCTGCGCGAACAGCGCGCGGTTGGCGTCGGCGATGCGCTGCGCTTCGCGCAGATCGGTCTGCTTGCTGGCGACGTCGGCGTCGGCGGCCGCGCGCTGCTGCGCCGCGGAGGTGCCGCCGTAGCCCAGGCCCGACTGCGCGCCGGCCCGCTGGTCGGTGATCGCCTGGTTGAGGGTCGAGCGCGCCGCCTGCAGCGCCGCTTCCGCTTGTACGACCGCCGAGCGGTTCTGCGCCGGCAGGGCGCCGTTGGTCGCCGCGGCGGTGCGCGCGCGGCCGGCGGCGGCGAGGTACGCGTCGTGCGCGTCCTGCTCGGCGTTGACGAGCTGCGGGTTGGCGATGGTCGCGACGACTTGGCCGCCCCGGACGTGGTCGCCCGGCTTGACCCAGATCCGCTCCAGGTTGCCGGCCACCAGCGACGCCAGCACGTTGGTCTGCGGGCGCTGCACGACGCCGGTCTCGGGCAGCTTCGTCTGGTAGCGGGTGTACGCGACGGTCACGACCCGCGCGCCGATCGCCGCGCCGCGCGGGCGCGCGGCGACGACCCCGATCGCGACGATGGCGACGATCGCGACGGCGAGGATGACCAGGTTGCGAACCCGGTTGCTGCGGACCGCGGTGGGGCCGGCGGCGGTGCTGATGCTCTCGGTGCGGTTCACGGGGCCCCCGGTTCGACGACGGCGAGCGGATCGGCCACGCCGACCGCGACGCGCAGGCGGACCAGCGCGTCCAGGTAGTTGACGCGCGCCGAGACGAGGTCCGAGGCCGCCTGCAGCGCGCTCTGCTCGGCCGAGGTCGCGTCGGTGAGCGAGATCAGGCCGTTGCGGTACTGGAGCTGCGCGATCCGGGCCGACTCGGCGCCCAGCCGCTGCCCTTCGCGGGCGGTGGCGACGTTGGCCGCGGTCGTCTGCGCGCCGCGCAGCGCCTGGCGCACGTCGGTCTCGACCCCCGACTCGGTGCTGTTCAGGGTGGCCAGCGACGCGTCGAGCTGCGCCCGGGCGGCCCGGTGCGCGGCCCGGCGGGTGCCGTACTCGATCAGCGGCAGGTTGAGCGTCTCGGTCGCGCCGATCTGCCAGAACCCGGGCCGGGTGATCACCGTGCCGGGGAAGGCCAGCGGCCCGGTGGTGGGCGTCGTCGGGGTCTCGCTGTTGCCGAAGGCGCCGGTCAGCGCGAGCTGCGGCCGGCGGTCGGCCTCGATCGCGGCGTCGGTCAAGCGCGCGACCGCGACCTGCGCGCGGGCGCTCGCCACGTCGCTGCGGGCGCTCAGCGCCGCGGCCACCAGCGCGTCGACCGGCGTGGCCGGCAGCGCCGGCTCGGGCAGCTCGGCCGGCAGGGCGAACGCGGTGTCGGGCGGCGCGCCGATCCGCTGGGCCAGCGCCTCGCGCGCGTTCACCTCGTTCGCGCGGGCGGAGGTCAGGTTGGACTCGCTGCGCAGCTCGTTCACCTGGGCGCGCAGGACGTCGACCCCGGCCACCCGGCCGACCTGTTCCTGGGCCCGCGCCGCGGCCAGGAGCTGCTGCTGGTAGGCCCGGTCGCCCTCGGCCAGCCGCAGGGCCTCGCGCTGCTGCACCGCGGCGTACCAGTCGGTCGCGACGTCGGAGGCGAGCTGCTGCTCGGCCCGGCGCTGGTCGAAGCGCGCCGACTCCACCTGGCGCTTGGCCTCCTGGGCCTGGATCTGGTTGAGGGAGCCGTTGTAGAGGGCGTAGGTGCTGCTGACCTGGGCCAGGTTCTGCGAGAACACCTGAGCCGGGCTGAGCCCGTACTGCTGAAGGGTCCCGCCCGTCTGGCCGTTGGTCTTGGCGAGCTGGTTCTGCAGCGAGCCGACCAGGGTGGGGAACTCGGCGGCGTGGTTGCGGGCGAAGGTCGACTCGTTCTGGGCGACCGTGGCCCGCCGGGCGAGCACGGTCGGGTCGTGGTCGAGGGCGTAGCGGACCGCGCCGCGCAGGTCGAGCGGCTGCGGCGGCGGCAGCGCGGCGCGGGCGGCCCCGGGCGCGAGCAGGCCGACGACCGCGGCGAGCGCGGCGCCGGCCAGGCGAACCCTCACCTCAGCCCTGCTGCGCCGCGCCGTAGGCACCGAAGACGGCGGTGACGAGCAGCATCAGCCCGGCTGCCGTCCAGGCCACCGGGCGCGGCAGGCGGCCGACGGTCGTCATGCCGAGCGCCAGCAGGACGGCCGCCCAGAGGTTGAAGACCGAGAGCGCCTGGAGGAAGCCGAGCGGTGCGCCGTGCGCGCCGGGCGCCAGCAGCGCCAGGCTCGGCACCGCGCTCTGGATCGCCCTCATGTCGCCGAACGACCCGGCTCCGCGCAGCAGCACGATCAGCGCGGTGATCAGCGAGCCCAGCCCGAGCCCGACCACCGCGACGGTCTGGCTGAGCGCGAAGTACTTGCGGAACGAGCCGTCGCCCTTGCCGACCGCGTTGGCGATGAGCATCACCAGCGCTTGGACCAGGCCGACCAGCAGGACGTAGACCGGCGTGAAGACCCAGCCGTAGCGGGCGAGGAAGCCGAACACGGCGATCTGCTGCCGGATCACCGTGGCCTGCTGCGCGGCCGGGAGCCGGGCGATCGCCGGCGAGGCGGCGAGCTGAGCCGGCATCCCGGTGGCGATCGCGTGCAGCATGGCCGGCTGGGACAGCAGCGAGCCCGCGATCCCCAGCAGGGTCGCCGCCAGGAAGGCCCAGCCCCAGGTCGGGACGACCCGCAACCGCGCGAAGGCGGCCTGCGGGGCAACGACGACGTCGACCACGTTGAGCAAGCCGCTGCGGCGATCGACGGTAACCTCGGACATGGACAAGGGGCACCCCTCCGGGAGGAACTGCGGCAGACGCCCTCACCTATCGGGCGAACGGAGGCGGGGTTTCGCCGAAGAGGGCCCGGGCTCCGAGCCGCCGCTCGATGACCTTGCGGGCACGCTCGAGGTCGGCCTCCCTGGCCTCGAGCAGCTTCAGCCGCAGGTAGGCCTGGACGAGTCTGCGCGCGTGCGTCGAATAGAGGGACGGACCGGGCGCCCGAGGCGCCGGGCTCGGACGGGCCGAGGGCCGCGGTGGAACCACCGGGGCCCGCGGCGTGGTCGCGAGCGTCGAACAGAGCACCAGCACGGCGCCGGTCATGGCAGCGTATCTCACGCCCCTCCATCCCACCGCGCCGCCCTCCCGGCAAGGACCCCTTTGAACTCCGACACCTTCGTCGTCCCGGCTGCGCCGAGCGAGCCCTACCTCCGAATCGTGCCGCTGGGCGGCTGCGGCGAGATCGGCCGCAACATGACCGTGATCGAGACCAACGACGACATCGTCGTGGTCGACTGCGGCCTGATGTTCCCCGACGAGGAGATGTTCGGGGTCGACATCGTCATCAACGACTTCACCTACCTGCGCGAGCGCAAGGACAAGTTCCGCGCGCTGCTGGTGACCCACGGGCACGAGGACCACATCGGCGGGATCCCCTACCTGCTGCGCGAGTTCCCCAAGATCCCGATCGTCGGCTCGCCGCTCTCGCTGGCCCTGATCCGGGCCAAACTGAAAGAGCACAAGCCGGGCGAGATCGACGCCCGCACGGTCGAGCCCGGCGACCGGGTGGCGTTCGGGTCGATCGAGGCCCAGTTCGTCCACATCAACCACTCGCTGGCCGGGGCGTGCTCGATCGCCTTGCGCACGCCGGTCGGGACGGTCTTCCACACCGGCGACTTCAAGTTCGACCAGACCCCGATCGACGGCGACCCGGCCGACTTCGCGGCGATCGGGAAGATCGGCGACGAGGGCGTCCTGGTGATGCTCTCGGACTCGACCAACGCCGAGCGCCCGGGCTACACGCTCTCGGAGCGGATCGTCGGCGAGGCCTTCTCCAACATCTTCGCGCGGGCCAAGGGCCGCATCATCGTCACGTCGTTCGCCTCCAACGTGCCGCGCATCCAGCAGGTCGTCGACCAGGCCAAGCGCTACGGCCGCAAGCTGGCCTTTCTCGGCCGCTCGCTGCAGAACGTCGTCCACCACGCCCGCGAGCTGGACTACCTCGAGATCCCCGAGGGCATCCTGATCCGGCTCGAGGATGTCGACGAGCACCCGCCCGAGCAGGTCGTGGTGATGACCACCGGCTCGCAGGGCGAGCCGATGTCGGCCCTGACCCGGCTCTCGGTGCGCGACCACAAGAAGTTCAAGATCGTCGCGGGCGACACGGTCGTCATCTCGGCGACGCCGATCCCGGGCAACGAGAAAGCCGTCTCCAAGACGATCAACAACCTCTACCGGCTGGGTGCGCACGTCATCCACGGCAGCTCGGGCAGCGCCCACGTCTCGGGCCACGGCTCGCAAGAGGAGCTGCTGCTGATGCTCAACCTGGTGCGGCCCAAGTACTTCACCCCGGTCCACGGCGAGTACCGCATGCTGGTCACCCACGGCCGGCTGGCCCAGTCGACCGGCGTGCACGGCGACAACGTGTTCGTGGCCGAGAACGGCGACGTGCTGCAGTACACCCGCGCGGGAGCGGGCAAGATCGGCCGCACCTACGGCGGCAACGTCATGGTCGACGGCTCCGGCGTGGGCGACATCGGCGAGGCGGTGCTGCGCGACCGCAAGCACCTCAGCGCCGACGGCATCATGATGGTGGTCGTCACCGTCGACGCCGAAGAGGCGCGGGTCGTCGCCGGCCCCGACCTGATCTCGCGCGGCGTGTTCTACCTGCCGGAGTCCGGCGAGCTGGTCGACGAGCTCAAGGCGAAGCTCTCGGCGATCCTGGCCGACTGCAGCGTCGAGGGCATCCGCGACATCGGCAACGTCAAGGAGCACATCCGCAGCGGCCTCTCCAAGGCGGTGTTCGAGAAGTCGCGCCGCCGCCCGATCGTGATCCCGGTGGTGATGGAGGTCTGAGCGCCGCTACGAGGACGGCAGCGCCGCGCCGAGCGCCGGCCGGTCGGCGGGCTGGGTGACGTGCGCCGCCCCGAGCATCGTCTCGTACGACGCCGTGATCCGGTCCCAGCCGAACGTCTCCTGCGCGATCTGCCGGCCGCGCGCGCCCATCGCGCGCGCGCCCTGCGGGTTGCCGATGACCGTGCAGATGGCCGCGGCGAGCGCGCGCGCGTCGTTGGGCGCGACGAGCAGCCCGGTTTCGCCGTCGCGCACGACCTCGGGCGTGCCGCCGACCCGGGTCGCGACGACCGGCAAGCCGCTGGCCATCGCTTCGAGCGCGCTCATGCCGAAGGTCTCCACCAGCGACGGGTTGACCAGCAGCGTGGCACGCGCGAAACGCTCGCTCAGCTCGTCCTGCGGAAGGCCCCCGCGGGAGAAGATCACGTTGCTCGGCAGCTCGGCGTTCGCGCGCGCGCGCAGCTTGCGGCCGTAGTGGCCGCTCAGCACGGACGCGAACGCGGGATCGCGCGGGTCGACCAGCGGGTCGCGCAGCGCGGCCAGGTATTGCGCCGGCTGCGCGGCGTCGGGGCCGATGATGTCCAGCCGGGCCTGCGGAAACTCCGCGACGACGTACCGCATCGCGTCGAGCAGCACGTGGAGCCCCTTCTCCGGCGAGATCCGGCCCGCGAACACGATCCGCGGCCCGCGGCTCGCCGCGTCCGCCGGGCCGGGGCGGAAGCAGTCGAGATCGACGCCGTTGAACAGCGTTCGGACCCGCGCGGCATGGCGCGGGTACCGCTTGCGAATCTTGCCGCTCACGTACTCGCTGCAGCCCAGGATGAGGTCGGCGCCGGCCAGCTGCGCGTTGCCGAAGGCGGGGCGAACGCCTTCGAGCCACTCGCAGTGCATGTGCAGCACGATCGTCAAGCGGGGGTTGTGCGCCCGGATGCGCGATATCGCCTGGAAGAAGTTGTGCAGGTGCAGGACGTCGGCGCGCTCGTGCGCCAGGCTCTTGGCCAGGCGCGCGGCGTAGCGCGGGTAATAGAGCGGCGAGCCGAACAGCGCGCGCGAGAACGGCGGCATCGCGGACGCGCGGTCGAGGGCGCTCAGCGGCTTGCCGTGCCAAGGGCTCGCGGTCGCGACGTCCCGGTAGCTCATCCCGTCGGGAGCGCCGACGCCCAGGCCGAGGTCGGAGCGGTAGATCGTGACGGCATCCTTCGCCGCCAGCCGCAGGCCGATCGCGCGTGTCGCCAGCCCGACCGCCAAATGCGGCGCGGGGCTCAGTCCTAAGTCAGGCGATCCGGCGAAGGCAATTCTCATCCTGGTTCCCGAAGCATGCGGCCCGTGCCGGTAGTGTACGAGCCGCCCCGCCGTGGTGATAGAGTCGAAGGTCTGCGGCCGCGGGACGATCGAACGGGGACGCGCGCATGAAGGACGGCGTCGCCCGGCGCATCGAGCGCGCGCTGCGCGGACCGGCCCGCAGCCTCTACTGCTTCGCGCTCGCCCGCCGGCCGCGCGGCCGGGCCGCGGTCCCCGCCGGCGGGCCGGCGATCGTGTTCTCGCCGCACCCCGACGACGAGACGCTCGGGTGCGGGGCGACGATCGCCACCAAGCGCCGCGCGGGCGCGCGCGTGACGGTGGTCGAGATGACCGACGGCGCCGCTTCTCATCCGGCTCTCATCGAAGCCGAGGCGCTGCGCGGCTTGCGCGCGCGGGAAGCGGTCGCGGCCTGCTCGGTGCTCGGGGTGGACGCGGCGGACGTCGTGTTCCTCGGGTATCCCGACGGCGCGCTGGCGGCGCACGCCGCTGCCGCCGCCGAGCGCGTCGCGGCGCTGCTCGAAGCGCTCCGCCCGAGCGACGTCTTCCTTCCCTACGCCGGGGACGTGCACGCCGACCACGTCGCCACCCACGCGATCGTGCGCGCCGCGCTCGCGCGGCTGCCGCCCGGCCGGCCCGCGCCGGTCGCGTACGAGTACCCGGTCTGGTTTCTCCACCACTGGCCGCTGGTCGACGCGTCGGGCGGCGGCCGGATCCCGGTCGTCACGACGCTGCGCTGGTGGCTGGGCTCGGCGCGCCGCCTGCTGCTGGAGTTCGGCGCGAGCACCGACGCGCGCCCGGTGCTCGACGTCAAGCGGGCGGCGCTGCGGCAGCACCGCACGCAGGTCGGCGGCTTCAGCGACGACCCGCGCTGGGAAACGCTCGCCGAGATCGCGGGCGGCGACTTCCTGCCGCTGTTCCTGGGCGAGCGCGAGATCTTCCGGCGCAGCGGCCGGCCCGGCCGTCAGCGCGAGCCGGCCGGCAGCGCGAAGGCGTAGAGCGTGTCGCCGCCGTTGGCGTCGCGGCCGGACTCGTACTTGTCCGCGCCGATGACGAGGAACTCGCGGCCCGCCACCCGGTACGCGACGGGCGGCGCGTGGATGTCGCGGTCGCTCGGCAGCGAGCGCTCTCCGCGCAGCCGCGCGAGCGCGTGGGAAACGGTCCCCGACAGCGACGCCCAGGCGTGCCCGGCCGCCGCCGCGAGCGAGGTGCCCGCGCGCTCGGCCTCGGTCGGCGCGACCTGCCACAGCAGCGTCCCGCTGCGCGCGTCGAACGCGTCGAGCATGCCCGTTCCCTCCTCGCCGGCGAACACCAGGCCGCCTGCGCTCAGCGCGCCGCCGACGATCGGGCTGGGCGCGCGATGGCGCCACACGATGCGCCCGGTGTCGACGTCGATGCGCGAGAAGAGCGCCGTGCCGCGCGCGGTCCAGTCCTGGTCGCCTTCCTCCCACTCCGCCGCGCCGCCGGGCCAGGGGTGAGCGGCGGCGTCCACCCGCACCCGCTCGGTGACGACCGTGCCGGCGACGAAGACCGAGCGCAGCGCGGGGTCGTAGGCGACCGGCCCGATCGCCCCGCCGCCCTCGCCCGGCTGCACCACGCTGCCCGCGCGCGTCGGGCGCGCGAAGAGGTTCTTCTGCGGCACGAACGGCGCGCAGACGCGAAGCAGCGCGCCCCCCTGGCGGGCGAGGACCGTGAACCAGCCGGTCTTGCCCGCTTCGCCGACCGCGGGGACGCGCCGGCCGCTGCGGTCGAGCGCGTCGAAGAGCACCGGCGGGCTGGCCGCGTCGTAGTCCCACAGGTCGTGCGGCACGGTCTGGTAGTACCAGCGCATGCGCCCGGTGCGCGCGTCGAGCGCGACGATCGAGTCGGTGTAGAGGTTGTCGCCGGGCCGCGCCGCGCCGCTGTAGTTCGGCGACGGGTTGCCGGTCGAGAGGTAGATCGCCGAGTCCTGCGGGCTCAGCGCGGGGGTCATCCAGACCGGCCCGCCGCCGTGCCGCCAGGCGTCGCGGTGGCGCGGGGCGTCGGCCCGCTCGCGCGCCACGTCGCGGTGCAGCGGGTGGCCGTTGACCGCCGTGGCGTAGCGCCCTTCCCAGCCCGGCGAGACGCTCCACCAGCGCCAGACCAGGTGCCCGTCGCGCTGGGAGTACGCGCTGAACGAGCCGCGGATGCCGTACTCGCCGCCCGAGCTGCCGACGAAGACCAGGCCGTTCCAGGCCAGCGGCGCCATCGTCTCGCTCAGCCCGCCGCGCGGGTCGCCGATCGCGGTCGTCCACAGCGGGCGGCCGCTGCGCGCGTCCAGCGCGATCAGCCGCGCGTCGAGCGTCGCGAGGAACACCCGACCGCCGTCCAGCGCGACCCCGCGGTTGACGTCCATGATGATCGGCACGTGCGCGGCCAGCACCGGCGCGAAGCGCCAGCGCAGCGCGCCGGTCGCGGCGTCGAGCGCGACGACGGTGTCGGTCCGGCCGGTCGTGAAGTAGAGCGTGTCGCCGGCGACGACCGGCGAGGACTCGAACGTGCCGTACGCGCCGGTCGCGAACGACCAGGCCAGCCGCAGCGAGCGGACGTTGTCCGGGCGGATCTGGTCGAGCTCGGCGTGCCGGGTGTTGGCGTACGTGCCGCCGTACGTCGGCCAGCCGACCGGCGCGCCGGGCGCCGCGGCCGCGGGAGCCGGGGCGGCCGGAGCCGAGGTCAGGAGGGCGGCGAGCAGCGCCAGCGGCGCGAGCGTGCGGCGGTCAGTACCCGCCAAGGCTGCCATCGGACTTGGCGTGTTGGACCGCCCGCTCGAAGACGGCCAGGGCGACCGGGACGAGCACGGCGATCGCGACGACCAGCCACAGCGCGTCGCCCGCCACCGCCGCCGGCGGCAGGCCGTAGATCGCCGCCCGGAAGCCGTTGAGCGCGTGGGTGATCGGCAGGAGCCACCCCAGCGCCTGCAGCGCCGGCGGCAGCAGCGAGACCGGCACGTACACGCCGGCGAACAAGAACGACAGCGTCGAGAGCACGAACTCGAACGGCGCGGACTGCTTGAAGACGATCGTCGCCGCCGCGGAGAGCACGCCCAGCGGCGAGAGCGCCAGGATGGTCAGCGTCAGGAACAGCGCCAGCGTCAGCAGGTTGGTGTGCCGAACGTCCAGCCCGAGCAGCACGGCGACCACCAGCATTCCCAGCGACGTGGCCAGCGTGAACGCGAACGACCACAGGCCGCCCGAGAACACGATCACCGGCAGGCTCGTCGGCGTGGTGAGGATCGCTTCGAGCGTTCCCTGGAGCTGCCCGTCGCGCACCGTCTTGCCGAAGCTGCTCAGCGCCGTCGACTGCAGCGTGACGAACGCCAGGTTCACGATCGCATAGGTGAAGAAGCTGCCCGAGTGGCCGCCGAACCCGAAGCGGGGCGAGGGCGGCACCATCCACGCGATGTAGAACGTGATGAGGACCTGCGCGATCGTCCCCACCCACTGGATGAAGAGCTGGGCCTCGTACGAGAACGCGATCTTCGCGTCGCGGTTGAAGATCGCGCCGGCCTTCCAGGCGACCGCCGTGCCGGCCTCACGCATCATGGCGGGTCACCCGCTGGAAGACGTCGACCGGGCGCGGCTCGATCGTGGTGAAGCGGCGCACCGCGGCGCCGCCGGCGGCGAGCGTGCCCAGCAGGTCCCGCAGCGACCGCTCGCCGCCGCCGGCGATCTCGACCACCACCGAGAGGCCGTCGGGCAGCGGCTCGGTCTCGACCGAGGCGACGCCCGCGACCGAGCGCAGGCGCGCGAGCAGCGCGGCATCGAAGCGGTCGAGCACGATCGCGTAGCGGTCGAGCCGGCGCAAGCCGCCCTCGAGCGAGCCGGGCGGGCCGAGCGCGACGATCACGCCGTCGTTCACGACCGCGATCCGGTCGCAGAGCTGCCAGGCCTCCTCGAGCAGGTTCGTCGCCAGGATGACGGTCTTGCCGAGCCGGTCGACGAGGTGCTCGCGGATGAAGCGCCGCAGCTCCTCGGCGTGGACCGGGTCGACGGCGCGGGTCGGCTCGTCGAGGACCATGATCGCCGGGTCGCCGAGCAGCGCGCGCGCGACGGTCAGGCGCTGGCGCATGCCCGAGGAGAACGCGGCGAAGCGGCGGTCCAGCGCGTCGACCAGGTCGACCTCGCGCGCGACCTCCTCGACCCGGCGCCGCATGGCGGCGCCGTGCAGCCCGTGCAGGGTGGCGAAGAACTCCAGGTTCGAGCGCGCGGTCAGCCGGTAGTAGAAGCTGCGCTCTTCGCTCAGGCAGAACCCGATCTTGCGCTTGGCGGCCAGCGGCTGCGCGCAGACGTCGACCCCGTCGACGACGATCGTGCCGCGGTCGGGCAGCAGCAGCGTCGCCATCGCCTTGAGCAGCGTCGTCTTGCCGGCGCCGTTGGGGCCGAGCAGGCCGAGCAGCTCGCCCCGCCCGACCGTCAGCGAGATGCCGCGCAGCACCTCGTGGCGCGGGATGCGGCCGCGGTGCTTGAGCCACGGCACCATTCCCGACGTCACCGGGAACCACTTGTACACGTCCGTCACGGTCACCGCGACGTCGCGGTCGGCCTGCGAGCGCGGCGGCGGCGCGGCCAGCGCGGTCACGCGAGGCTCACCAGCACGCGGCGCTCGCCGCGGAAGGGATTGCGGCCGTGCGCGCACAGCACGTTGTCCAGCCACAGCACGTCGCCGCGCCGCCAGGGCAGCGCGACGGCCAGCTCGGCGCCGGCCGCGCGAACCGCCGCGAGCATCGCGTCCGGGATGCGCTCGCCGTCGCCGAACGTCGCGTAGCTGGGCAGCGTCTCGGGATCGTCGCCGTAGAGCGCGACCAGCGAGGCGTGCAGCCGCGGCGGGTAGGTCGAGGGGTGGAACTGGTCCGCCTGGTTGAACCAGACGCGCTCGCCGGTCAGCGGGTGCGTCGCCAGCGCCGGGCGCGTCTGGCGCAGCTGCACGCCGCCGCCGGGCTTCCAGCGCGCGACCGCGCCGCTCGCGGCACAGAGCGCTTCGACGGCCTCGCGGTCGGCCGTCTCGAAGGTGTCCTGCCAGGAGCGCCCCATGCCCTCGCCGCCGTGCAGGTTGCGAACGTAGGTGACCCCGCGCCGCTCGAACGCGGCGACGACCGCCGGGTCGAGCGCCGCCAGCAGCCGCCGGCTGTCGGCGACCGGCGTCTCGCCGCCCGCCTGCGGCGGCACCGCGCAGCAGAACAGCACGTGCTCGGGCCAGCGCGCGGCGTAGGACAGCTCGTTGTGGAGCGAGATCGCGTACTCGGCCGGGAACTCGGTCGAGGTGTAGACGCGCTCGGAGAGGCGGGTGCGCGGCGAGTCGCCGCCGGCATAGCCGAAGCTGCGCTCGCCCAGCAGCGCCCGCACGAACGCCGCCAGCGCCTCGGGCGAGTCGACGCCCGCCCCGGGGAAGCGGATCGCGCCGTGGCGGCGCAGCTCCGCCGTCAGCTCGCCGCGGCGCGCGTGCAGCCAGCCGAAGTCGCCGGCGCCGGCCTCCGGCGGCTCGACCACCAGCGGAAAGGACGCTCCGGCGATCACCGCGCGCCTCCCGGGCCGTCGAGCGCGTCGCGCAGCGCGGCGGCGACCTCGTCGACGTGCTCGTTGAGCGAGCTGATCGCGCCGCCGGCGACGTAGCGCACCTCGACCGAGCGCGCCCACGGGCGCCACGCGGCGGCCGGATCGCCGCCCGGCGCGCGCGCGTCGCGCCCCCACACGACGACGACGCGGCCGTCGAAGCGCCGCGCCGGGACGTAGCGCGAGATGCGGTCCAGGTAGCCGTACCAGCGCGCGTCGTGGTCTCCGCCGGCGGTGACGATCGCGTCGGCGGCGCCGTCGGGCGGCTGGGCCGGAGCCGGAGCGGTCCGGCCGAAGCGCTGCGCGAGCGCGGCGCGCAGGCGGGCCGGCGAGCGCAGCGTGTCCAGCCGGTGCGCCAGCGCCGCGTAGAGGTCGAGCTCGCGCTCGAAGCCGGCGCCGCGCAGCCGCGCGAGCGCCCCGACCGCGTCGCGCAGGCGGCGGTTCGCGTTGGGCGGCGGGGTGGTGAAGATCACCAGCAGCGGCACCTCTTCGCCGGCGGCGCGCAGGCGCAGCGCGGCCTCGTACGCGACCCGGCCGCCGTTGCAGAAGCCGCCCAGCACGTAGGGCCCGTGCGGCGCGAGCTCGCGGATCACCCGCAGGTGCTCCTCGGCCATCGCCTCGATCGAGGGCGGCAGCGGCTCGCGCGCGCCGTCGGCGTCGTGCGGGTGCAGGGCGAGGAACGGGCGGTCGGGCGCGGTGCGGCGGGCCAGCTCGAGCGCGTACACGCCGCCGTCGAGGAAGCCGTGGAAGAGCACGAACGGCGCGCGCTCGCCGCCGCGGCGCAGCAGAGCGCAGCGCGCCGGCGGGCCGCCGTCGTCGGCGGCGAGCGCCGCGGCGAGCAGCGCGATCGTCGGCCGCTCGAACAAGGTCCGCACCGGCAGCTGCTTGCCGGTCGCGGTTTCCAGCCGGTGCAGCATGCGCACCGCGAGCAGCGAGTGGCCGCCGGACTCGAAGAAGTCGTCGTCCACCCCGACCGGGTGGCGGTCGAGCAGCGCTTCCCAGATCGCGACCAGCTCGAGCTCGAGCGGGGTGCGCGGTGCCACGTAGCGCGCCGCCGCGGCGCGCTCGCGCGCCGGCGCGGGCAGCGCGGCCCGGTCGAGCTTGCCGTTCGCCTTCGTCGGCAGCGCCGGGAGCGTGACGTACGCGGCCGGCAGCATGTAGACCGGCAGCACGCGCGCCAGCTCGGCGCGCAGCGCGGCGAGGTCGAACGCGGCGAGGTCGCCGTGCGGGACGACGTAGGCGATCAGCTCGTCGGACGCCGAGTCGGCTCCGGCCCGCTGCACGACCACCGCGGCCGCCGCCACCCCGGCGTGCGCGGCGATGCGGGCCTCGATCTCGCCCAGCTCGATCCGGAAGCCGCGGATCTTGACCTGACCGTCGGCCCGGCCCAGATAGTCGAGCGTTCCGTCGGCCAGCCGGCGCACGATGTCGCCGGTGTGGTAGAGCGTCGCGCCCGGTTCGTCCGAGAACACGTCGCCGACGAAGCGCTCGGCGGTCAGATCGGGCCGGCCGCGATAGCCGCGCGCGATGCCCGGCCCGCCCAGCAGCAGCTCGCCCGGGACGCCGACGGGCACCGGCTCGAGCCGCGCGTCGACGACGTACGCGGTGGTGTTCGCGATCGGCCGCCCGATCGGCACGCTGCGCGCCCCCGGCCCGATGCGCTCGATCACGTAACTGGTCCCGAAGGTGGTGGACTCGGTCGGTCCGTAGCCGTTGATCAGCCGGCGCGGCGGAGCGCCGCTCTCGAGCACCAGCCGGGCCGCGGACGGGTCGAGCGCCTCGCCGCCGACGAACAGGTCGCGCAGCGGGCCGAACGCGGCCGGCAGCCGGCGCGCGATCTGGTTGAACACCACCGGGGTGAGGATCGCGAGCGTCGCGCCCTCGTCGCGCAGCATCCGGGCGTAGGCGGCCGGATCGAGCAGCACGCGCTTGTCGCAGAGCACGCTCGTGCCGCCGTTGAGCAGCGGCCCCCAGATCTCGAAGGTCGCGGCGTCGAAGGCGAACGAGCTCGTCTGCGGCATGACGTCGCCCGGCCCGAACGCGACGAAGTCGGTGCCGCAGACCATCCGCGTGACGCCGCGGTGGCGGACCTCGACCCCCTTGGGCGCCCCGGTCGAGCCCGAGGTGTAGATCACGTAGATCAGGTCGTCGCCGCCGGCCTCGGCGTTGCGCGCCGGGAGCACCGCGGGAGCGGGGGATTCCTCGTCGATCCGCACCAGCGGCGGCAGGCCGCCGCCGCCGCCCAGCCGCGCCGCCGCCGGCGCGTGGGTCAGCAGCAGGGTCGCGCCTGCGCCGGCCAGCAGGGCGCGAACCCGCTCGGGCGGGTTCTCGATGTCGAGCGGGACGTACGCCGCGCCGGCCTTGACGATCGCGACGAAGGCCACGATCGCGTCGGGATGGTGCTCGGCGAAGACGCCCGCCATGCCGCCCGGGCGCAGCCCCGCCGCGCGCAGCCGGGCGGCGAGCGCTTCGGCGCGGCGGTCCAGCTCCGCGTAGGTCAGGTCGCCGTCGCGGTGGCGCAGCGCGACCGCACCGGGATGCGCCGCCACGGCGTCGGCGAACAGCGCGCCGACGCCGCGCTCGCGCGGAAACGGGCGCGCGGTCGCGTTCCAGCCGCAAACCTCCATCCGCCGCTCCTCGGCCGAGAGCAGCGGCAAGGCCGCGATGCGGCGGGCGGGCTCGGCCAGCGCGCCGGCCAGCAGCGCGGCGTAGTGCCCGAAGGTGCGCTCGACCGCGGCCCGGTCGAACAGGCCGTCGTCGTACTCGAGCTTGCAGGTCAGCGCGCCGGGACCGTGCTCCTCGACCATCACGGTGAGGTCGAACTTCGCGCCCCCGCCGCCGACGTCGAACTCCTCGCAGCTCAGCCCGGGCGCGTCGAGCGCGCGCGGCGGCGCGTTCTGCAGCGCGAACATCACCCGGAAGAACGGCGTCGCGTCGAGCTCGCGGCTGGGCGCGAGCGCCTCGACGATCTTCTCGAACGGCACGTCCTGGTGGTCGAAGGCGTCCAGCGCGCCGGCCCGCACCCGCCCGACCAGCTCGTCGAACGACGGGTCGCCGCCGCAGTCGGTGCGCAGCACCAGCGTGTTGACGAACAATCCGGCGATGTCGGCCAGCTCGCGCCGGGTGCGGCCGGCCACCGGCGTGCCGACCAGCACGTCGTCGCCGCCGCCGTACCGGTGCAGCAGCGCCGCGAACCCGGCCTGCAGCACCATGAACGGCGTCGCGCCCGCGGCGCGGCAGTACTCGCGCAGCGCCGCGACCAGCGCCGGCTCGAGCGCCCGCGCGATGCGCGCGACGCGGCCCGAGCGCACGGGCGGGTCGATCCGGTCGTGCGGCAGCGCCGGCGGCGGCGGCGCGCCGGCCAGCCGGTCCCGCCAGTACGCCAGCCCGGGCTCGAACTCGCCGGCCGCCGAGCGGGCGCGCTCCCAGGCCGCGAAGTCGCCGTAGCGGACCGCCAGCGGCGGCAGGTCGTCGGGCGCCAGACCGGCCGCCGCGCGGCTCCAGAAGCGGCCCAGCTCGCGCTCCAGGATCGCGGTCGACCAGCGGTCGGTCACCAGGTGGTGAAAGGCCAGCAGCAGCGCGTGGTCGTCGCCGGCGAAGCGCACCAGGACCGCCCGGGCCAGCGGCCCGCGGCGCAGGTCGAGCGGCGCGCTCGCCTCGGCGCGGGCCAGCTCGGCCGCCCGCGCGTCCCGCGCCGGGCCGTCCAGGCCGGGCGCCTCGACGAGCGCGAGCGGGAAACGGGCGCCCGCGGGCGCCACCCGCGCCACCGGCTCGCCTTCGACGGCGTCGATCGTGGTCCGCAGGCTCTCGTGGCGGGCGGCGAGCGCGTCGAGCGCGGCGGCGAGCGCGGCGGGGTCGAGCGTTCCGCCGCGCAGGCGAAACGCGCGCACGCCGGTGTAGCTGCCGCTGTCCGGCTCGAACTGCTCGAGGAACCACAGCCGCTGCTGCGCGTAGGTGAGCGGGACGGGCGCGCGCTCCGCGCGGCGCGGGATGGCGCCGGAGCCTCGGTCGGCACGGAGCAGGCGGTCGAGAAGAGCCCGCCGTTCCGCCGAGAGCCCGGCGACGACGGCATCCGTGCCCGGCCCATCGATCGACATGTTCCGGATGGTAGCCCGGGCGGCGCGCGCTCGGCAGTTGCGAAAGGCGAGCGGATGGGGGACCATCGTCCCCCACCCGCGTGCCGTCCCTCGGTTCTCCCGGCGGCCGCGATGCCCCACGATCAAGGCCATGCGCAGCTTGCCCGTGCTCGGCATCCCCGTCACCCGCGCCTTCGCCGACCAGGCCCGGCGGACGCCCGCCGCGACGGCGCTGGTCGAGGGCGGCCGGGCGTGGTCCTACGAGGAACTGGCCGAGCGCGCCGGCCGCGTCGCGGCCGCGCTGGCCGCGCGCGGCTGCGGCCGGGGCGCGTTCGTGCCGCTGGCGGCCGACCGCTGCGGCGAGGCGGTCGCGGGCATGCTGGGCATCCTGATGGCCGGCGCGGCGTACGTGCCGGTGGTGCCCGACCAGCCGCTCGCGCGCATCCGGCACGTCGCGGGCGAGGTCGGCGCGGCGCTGGTGGTCGCGCGCGAGCGCGACCGCGCCCGGCTGAGCGAGCTCGGCCTGCCGGTCGTCGCGCTCGACGACGGCCGGCTGCCGCCGGCCCTCACCTTCGCGCCCGAGCCGGCCGGCGGCGACGACCCGGTCTACGTGATGTACACCTCGGGCTCGACCGGGCAGCCCAAGGGCGTCGTCGTGCTGCACCGCAACCTGAGCGCGTACACCGCCGCGATCGTCGCGCTGACCGGCGCGGCGGCCCGCCCGCAGGTGTTCGCGACGACCGCCACGCTGGCGGCCGACCTCGGCAACACGGCGGTGTTCCCGGCGCTGGTCAGCGGCGGCGCGCTGCGGGTGATCTCGTACGAGGCGGCGCTCGACGGCGCCCTGCTCGCGGCCGAGCTCGGCGGCGCGCCGATCGACGTGCTCAAGATCACCCCCTCGAACCTGGGCGCGCTGCTGGCCGGCGCGCGCGACCCGCTGGCGGTCCTGCCGCGCGCGATGCTGATCTGCGGCGGCGAGCCGCTCGGCTGGGAGACGGTCCGCCGGGTGCGCGAGCTGGGCGCGGGCTGCGCGGTGGTCAACCACTACGGGCCGACCGAGACGACCGTCGGCGCGCTGGTCGAGCGCGTCGCGGAGGGCGAGCCCGGCGCGCCGGGCGAGACGGTGCCGATCGGCGTCCCGCTGCCCGGCGCGACCGCCTACGTGCTCGACGAGGAACTGCGTCCCGTCGCCGCCGGCGAGACGGGCGAGCTGTACGTCGGCGGCAGCGGCGTCGCGCGCGGCTACGTCGCGCGCGAGCTGGAGACGCGAGCGCGCTTCCTGGCGGACCCGTTCGCGGCGCGCGACGGCGCCGCGGCGCCGGTGATGTACCGTACCGGCGACCGGGCGCGGCGGCTCGCCGACGGCCGGCTCGCGTTCGTCGGGCGCACCGACGGGCAGGTGAAGATTCGCGGCTACCGGGTCGAGCCGGGCGAGATCGAGGCCGTGCTGAGCGCGCACCCCGCGGTGAACGCGGTCGCGGTGACGGCGCGCGCCGCCGGCCACGGCGAGCCGGTGCTCGACGCGTACGTCGTCGGCTCGGCGAGCGCCGACGAGCTGCGCCGGTACGCCGCGGAGCGGCTGCCGGACTACATGGTGCCGCGCAGCTGGACGGCGCTGGCCGCGCTGCCGCTGACCGCGAACGGCAAGCTCGACCGCGCGGCATTGCCGGCGCCGGCCGGCCCGGCCGCGGCGGGCGGCGCCCCCGCGCTGAGCCCGACCGAAGCGGCGGTCGCGCGGATCTTCGCCGAGGTGATCGGCACGCCGCCGGTCGGCGCCGAGGCCGATTTCTTCGAGCTGGGCGGCCACTCGCTCACCGCGACGATCGCGGTCGCCTCGATCCGGGCCGAGTTCGGCGACGTCGAGCTCAGCCTGCGCGCGTTCTTCCGCGCCCCGACCGTGCGCGCGGTCGCGGCGCTGGTCGACGAGCTGCTCGCGCGAGCCCACGAGGCCCGGCTGGTCGAGGCGCTCGGCGCGCTCGACGCGCTCTCCGACGACGAGGTTCGCGCGCTGCTGGCGCAGCGCGCTCAGTGAGCGAGTAGCGCGAGCGGGTGCTCCGGCGCGTCGAGCCCCGCGCGCAGGATCGTGCCGACCGACTCCACCAGCCGCTCGATCGTGGCTGCGTCGAACAGGTCGGTGTCGAACTGCATCCTGGCGCCGAGCCCCTCGGCGGTCTCGGCCAGCTCGAAGGTCTGGTCGTAGTTGGCGATCCCGTAGTCGAGCCGCAGCGGCGCGACCGCGACCCCGTCGAGCTCGAGCACCGGCGAGCGCAGGCTGCGGAAGTTGAGCATCACGTCGAACAGCGGCGCGCGCGAGAGGTCGCGCGGGCGGTGCAGGTCGGCGACGACCGACTCGAACGGCAGGTCCTGGCACTTCAGCGCCGCCCCGACCCCGTCGCGAACCCGCGCCAGCACGCCGGCGAAGCTGGGCTCGCCGCGCAGGTCGGCGCGCAGCACGAGCATGTTGATGAAGCAGCCGACGATGCGCTCGAGCGCCGGATCGATGCGCCCGGCGACCGGAAATCCGACCGGGAAATCGGTCTGCCCGCTGGCGCGCCCGAGCGCCGCGACGTAGCCGGCGAGCAGCGCGGTGAACAGCGTCGCGCCGTGCGCGCGGGCGAGCGCGCGCAAACGGCCGACCGCCGCGGCGTCGAGCAGGCGCGGGCGCCACAGCCGCGCGCCGCGATGGCGCCGCTCGGGCGGCCGCGGGCGGTCCGTCGGCAGCGCGAGCGCCGGCATTCCGGCGAGCCGCTCGCGCCAGTACGCGCGCTGCCGGGCCAGCGCCGGCGGGGTGAAGACGGCCCGCTGCCAGCGCGCGTAGTCGGCGTAGCCGAGCGGCAGCGGCGCGGGCTCGCGCGCCGGGTCGCCGTGCACGCGCGCGGCGTACAGGTCGCGCAGGTCCTCGAAGATCACGCCGATCGACATCCCGTCCCAGACCGTGTGGTGCTGCACGATCGAGAAGACGTGGTCGCCGGGTCCGAGCGCGAGCAGCATGCCGCGGGCGAGGCTGCGGTCGCGGGCCAGGTCGAACGGGCGCCGCGCGTCCTCGACGACGGCGGCCAGCGCGGCGGCCTCGTCGGCCGCGGCCGCCTCGCGCAAGGCGAACGGCACCTCCGGCTCGACGACTTGCGCCGGCACGCCGCGGGCCGCCGGAAAGTGCGTCCGCAGGCTCGGCTGGCGCGCCGTCAGCGCGTCGAGCGCGCCGCGCAGCGCGGACCGGTCGAGCGGACCGCGCAAGCGGAACGCCGCGGCGCCGTGGTAGAGCGGGTCGCCCGGGTAGAGCTGGTCGTAGAACCAGATCCGCTGCTGCGCGAACGACAGCGGCGCGGGCGCCCCGCCGTCCCCGCCGGGGAGCAGCGGCGGCACCTCCGGCGCACTGCCCGCGCGCACGGCGTCGGCACCGTAGAGGCGTTCGCGGAAGGTGCGCAGGCGTGCGCTCATGGCCGACCGGTTCGCCGCGCGCCGCGGGAGGTCCGCGCGCCTTCGAGGGCGTCTAACCGCGCATATGGCTGATCGTCGTTCGTTTCTGGGCACCGTTTCGGGTGCCGCGGCTTGCGTGCTGCTCGTGAAGGCCGCCGAGGCCCAGACCGCGCCCGACAAACCCTCGCCCCGGCCGTCCGCGTCGCCCCGGCCGAGCGCCTCGCCCAAGCCGCCCTCGGCCGCCGCGCGGGCGCAGGCCGAGGCGATGCGCGCGTTCGACCCCGAGCTGAGCGACGCGCAGGTCGAGACGATCGCGCGCGGGATCGACGGCAACGACGCCGCCGGGCAGAAGCTCGACCGGCGGGGCCGGGTGCTGCGCAACGGCGACGAGCCGGCGATCCGCTTCGCCGTCGACGCGGTGCGCTGAGGTGACCTCCGAGGAGCTGGCCTTCGCCGGCCTGGCGACGCTGCGCGACCTGCTCGACCGGCGCGCGGTGTCGTCGGTCGAGCTGGCGCAGCTCGCGCTCGACCGGCTGGCGCGCTACGGCCCGGTCTACAACGCCGTCGTCACGGTCCTGCCCGAGCGCGCGCTGCGCGAGGCGCGGCGGGCCGACCGCGAGCTGCGGGCGGGCCGGCTGCGCTCGCCGCTGCACGGCATCCCCTACGGCGTGAAGGACCTGCTCGCGACGCCCGACGCGCCGACCACCTGGGGCGCGGCGCCGTACCGCCACCAGCGCTTCGACTTCGACGCGACCGTGGTGCGCAAGCTCGCGGGCGCCGGCGCGGTGCTGTGCGCGAAGCTGGCGATGGTCGAGCTGGCCGGCGGCTTCGGCTACAACGACGCCGACGCGTCGTTCACCGGCCCGGGCCGCACGCCGTGGAACTGGCGCTACTGGAGCGGCGGCTCGTCGAGCGGCTCGGGGATCGCGGTCGCCGCCGGCCTGGTGCCGTTCGCGCTCGGGTCGGAGACTTCGGGCTCGATCCTCTTCCCGTCGCTGGCCAACGGGGTGAGCGGGCTGCGGCCGACCTACGGCCGCGTCTCGCGCCACGGCGCGATGGCGCTGTGCTGGACGCTCGACAAGCTCGGCCCGCTGGCGCGCAGCGCCGCCGACGCCGAGACCGTGCTGCGGGTGGTGGCCGGCGCCGACCCGCTCGATCCCACCGCCCAGGACCGGCCGCTGCGCGCCCCCGCCCGCAAGCCGCGCATCGCGGTGCTCGCGCACGCCACGCGCGGCTGCCAGGCGGCGGTCGCGGCCAACTTCCGCGCCGCGCTCGAGGTGCTCGGGTCGTTCTGCGACGTCGCGGGCGAGGTCGCGCTGCCGGAGCTGCCCTACGGCGACGCGGTCGGGGTGATCGTCAACGCCGAGGGCGCGGCCGCCTTCCGCGACCTGATCGAGAGCGGCCGCGCGCGCGAGCTGCAGTCGGTCGACGACCGCACCGGCGGTTACGCGGCGTACGCGACCAAGGCGGTCGACTACCTCGACGCGCAGCGCCGCCGCCCGGCGATGATCGACGCGCTGCGCCGCGCGTTCGGGTCGTACGACGCGGTCGCGGCGCCGAACATGAACACGGTCACCTACCCGGTCGGCGTCCCGTTCGACAAGGCCTATCCCGACCCCAAGCTGCAGACCGCGCTCGACCTGGTCAACCCCGGCAACATCGCCGGCCTGCCGGCGCTGGCGGTGCCCAACGGCTTCGGCGAGCACGGCCTGCCGACGTCGCTCCAGCTGCTGGGCCCGGCGTGGGGCGAGGCGCGGCTGACCGCGATCGGCCGGCGCTACCAGCGCGCGACGTCGTTCCACACCAAGCGCCCCGCCCTGCTGGCGAAGAAGCCGGAACCGGAGAAGCCGCGCGCATAGGACGGCGGCGGCCGGCACGGCGAGCGTCCGAGCGAGCCGATGCCACCGGCTGACCGCAGCGGGCGGGGTACAGGGCGTGCGAGATGACAGCGCGTCAACGGCGTCGTGACTTTCTGGCTCGGCTCGCGAGCGTTTCCGCCGGCCTCGCGGCCGGCGGCGCGGTCGCGCCCGAGCTCGCCGCGGCGCAGAGCGCGCCCGGCACGATCCCAAAGCGCAAGTTCGGGCGCCACCCGGACCTGATCTCCGCGCTCGGCCTGGGCGGCCACCACCTCGGCAGCGCGGCCTCGGCCCAGGACGCGGCCGCGATCGTCCACGCGGCGGTCGACGGCGGCGTCACCTTCATGGACTGCGCCTGGGAGTACAACGACCACCGCTCCGAGGAGTGGCTGGGCCAGGCGCTGCGCGGCGGCTACCGCGAGCGGGTGTTCCTGATGACGAAGGTCTGCACGCACGGGCGCGACGCGTCGGTCGCGATGCAGCAGCTCGAGGAGTCGCTGCGGCGGCTGGGGACCGACCACCTCGACCTGTGGCAGATCCACGCGGTCGTCTACGACAACGACCCCGACCTCGCGTACCGCCGCAACGGCGTGATCGAGGCGCTGGACCGGGCCAAGCAGCAGGGCAAGGTCCGCTACGTCGGCTTCAGCGGCCACAAGGACCCGCGCATCCACAAGCGGATGATCGACCTCGGCTACGCCTGGGACTCGGTGCAGTTCCCGATCAACGCCTTCGACGCGCAGTTCCGCAGCTTCCAGCAGGTCGTGCTGCCCGAGGCCGTGCAGCGCGGCATCGCGGTGCTCGGCATGAAGCCGTTCAACGGCCGGGGCGACCCGTTCCACCACGGCGACGTCAAGCTCACGCCGCAGCAGGCGCTGCGCTACGCGATGAGCGTGCCCGGCGTCACGACGACGATCACCGGTATGGAGTCGCTGGGCGTGCTGCAGCAGAACCTCGCCATCGCCCAGGGCTTCCAGCCGATGGCCGCGGCGGAGCTGGCGCAGGTCGTCGCGGCGGTCGCCCCGCAGGCCGGCGACGGCCGCTACGAGAGCTACAAGACCTCGCTGGCGTTCGACGACATCGTGACGCGTCAGATGCACGAGCAGCCGCTCCAAGGAGCCAACGCGTAGCATGGCGGTACCACATCGGCAGTTCAAGGGCAACTCGGTCTCGATCATCGGCGTCGGCGGCTCGGCGCTGGGCGACATCAAGGACGAGTCGGAGGCCGGCCGCATCGTCGACGACGCGCTCGCGAACGGGATCAACTTCTTCGACAACGCGTGGGAGTACCACGACGGCATGGCCGAGGAGCGCTTGGGCCGGCTGCTGCGCGGCAAGCGCGACCAGGCGTTCGTGATGACGAAGGTCTGCTCGCACGGGCGCGGCAAGGCGACCGCGATGGGGATGCTCGAGGACTCGCTGCGCCGCCTGCAGACCGACCACCTCGACCTGTGGCAGATCCACGAGGTGATCTACGACAACGATCCCGACCTGCACTTCGCGCCCGACGGCGCGGTCGAGGCGCTGACGCTGGCCAAGCAGCAGGGCAAGGTGCGCTACGTCGGCTTCACCGGCCACAAGGACCCCGACATCCACCTCAAGATGCTCTCCCACCGCTACCCGTTCGACACCGTGCAGATGCCGCTCAACCCGTTCGACAAGACCTACCGCAGCTTCCAGGCCCACGTCGTGCCCGAGGCGCTGCGCCAAGGCATCATGCCGATCGGCATGAAGTCGATGGGCGGCGGCGGCGAGCCGGTCAAGCGCGGTGCGGCGACGCCGCAGGAGCTGCTGCGCTACGCGATGAGCGTGCCCGGCATCCTGACCACCGTGAGCGGCATCGACTCCTACGACGTGTTCCGCCAGAACCTGGCGGTCGCGCAGAGCTTCACGCCGATGGGCGCGGCCGAGATGGCGGTGCTCGAGGAGCGGGTCGCGCCGGTCGCCGGCGACGGCCGCCTCGAGCACTACAAGGCGACGAAGCTCTACGACGCGGCGGTCGGCCGGCGCGAGCACGGCTTCCCCAGCGCCGCGGAGCTGCCGGCATGATCGCCGCGCTCGCGCTGGCGCTGCTGCTCGGCCAGGCCGGGCCGCCGTCGCCGGAAAAACCGACCACCGAGAACCGCGCGCCGGTTCCGGTCGTGCCGGCGCCGATGAAGGACCCGACCTACGCCGGCGTCGACCGCACCTTCGCGCTTGCCGCGATGCAGGGCAACGACGCCGAGCTGGACATGGCCCGGCTCGCGCTCCAGCGCGGCAGCGCCAACGAGGTCAAGATGTACGCCGGCAAGATGATCTCGGAGCACGGCGCGCTGATGGCCGAGATGATGCCCGCGCTGCGCCGCACGCTGGGCGCGCAGGCGCCGCCGCAGCGGCTCGCCGCGCCCGACGCGCTGGCCTACCGCCACCTGCAGTCGGTCGGCCCGGTCGACTTCGACCAGGCCTACGCGATGCAGCAGATCGGCGACCACCTCGCCACCATGACCGCGTTCCAGACCGAGGCCGACAACGGCACCGACCCGCAGCTCAAGGCGCTGGCGCGCAAGTGGCTGCCCTCGATCCAGTCTCACCTGGAGCTGGCGATCGACCTGACCAACCACATCGGCGGCAGCAGCCCCTTCAAGCAGCACTGAGGCCGGGAGCCGTGCGGCCACCCGGCCCGCGGCGTTTTACTCGTGCGGCAGCCGGTTGGTGATGAAATCGGAGATCTTCTGGGCGGCCTGGGGATCTCGGTTCGCCAGCACGGCGACGACGTAGCGGTTACCGGCGCAGATCTCGAGGTCGCCGTTCATGCCGGGCGCACCGCCGTTGTGGCCGAAGCAGCGTGTGCCGTTGATTGTCTGATCGCCGAAGCCGAACGCATAGCGGCCGCCCCCGGGCGTGTCGACCTTGCCGGTCGTCAGCAGCTCCGTGTAATGGGCGTCGAGCAGCCTGTCGTCCCGCAGCGCGTTTGCGAACCGCAGCAGGTCTTGCACCGTGGAGTAGCCGCCGCCGGCCGGCATCCCGCGATACGGCAGCGTGTCCGTGTTCGGCTGCAGCGTGCCGCCCTCGCTCGTGTACCCGACGCTGCGGCCGGCGACCGCCCGATCTTCCGGCTCCGAGCCGGTCGCGGTCATGCCCGCCGGGCCGTAGACGTGCTTCTGCACGTAGTCGTAGTAGCTCTCACCGCTCACTCGTTCGATCACGGCGCCGAGCAGGACGAAACCGTAGTTGCTGTACTGCCAGCGGCTTCCCGGCTCGAACTCGAGCCCGCGCTTGCCGTAGAGGCTCACGTAGTCGGCCACCGTACGCAGTTCCAGCCGGTGCGCGGCGAACTCGGGCCCGAAGATGTCGCCCGTGCCGCCGGTATGCGTCAAGAGCTGTTGTATCGTCACCTTCGAGGCGAGGTCTTTGTTCGGGTAGTCGGTCAGGTATGTTCCCAGCGGCGCATCGAGCCGCAACTTGCCTGCCTGCACGAGCTGCAACGTCGCCACCGCCGTGAACATCTTGTTCATCGAGCCGATGCGAAACCGCGTTTCGAGCGTGTTCGGCGTCTTGTGCTCGCGGTCGGCGAGACCGTACGCTTGCGCGAAGACCGGCTTGCCGTCCCGTGCCACCAGCACCGCACCGGCAAAGCGGTCGGCGCCTGTGTCCTGCTGCAGCTTGGCCCGCAAGGCAGCGATCAGGTCGCCCGCGCTCAGATGAGGCAGCGCGAACTCGGCCGGTCGCGGAATCCCCCTGAGCACCAAGGCGGTGATGAGGTGGGGTTCCGCTGCGTCCACGTCGAGCGTGATTCGCGCGAACTGGTCCGAGTCGCGTTCTTGGGCCAGCGCGACGAGCTTCGTGGGCGTCGACGTCGCCTCGACTTTTCTGAGGTCGAAGCCGCCCGTCATCTGGCGAAAGCTCCGGTCAGCGTCCAGGTACTGCACCCCCGAGGGCCAGTTCTTTTGCACGAAGTCGCGGTATGCCGCGGCGTCGCCGTTGTTGAACGCGCCGAGCCAGCCTCGAAACGCGATCCCGGCGGGCGTGTCGGGCACCGTCGTCTGCGCGAAGCCGTACCCCGTGCCCAGCAGCAGAAAGAATGCCGATCCGAAGAGCAGCGCTGCACGTGCGCCGAGCCCGAGGCGTCGGTTCGCCGCGCCGTGCCGAGCGTCTGAGTTGAGGAAGCGTATGGGAGTCACGGGACGCTCCTTGGATGGCAGGTGTAGTGCTACGATCCGCACCGGGCCCGTGCGTCAGGGAAGCGCGGTCCGCCGAAAGGTCGTATGCCAGACGTACTCGGTCGGCAAGGGCTTGCAGCTGCTCGCGGTCAGCGGGTACGTCGCACGCTTCGCAGCCGCCAAGACGGCGTCGTCGAGGGCCGGTTGCCCGCTCGAATCAACGACCGCCGCGCTCGTGACGGCGTTCGCGGCATTCAGGTGAACGCGCACCGACGTGCTGTAGCTGGCGTCGACGGGGATGTTCTTCATCGCGTCGGGCAGTGCCGGGAGCATCGCGGTGTACGCGTCTCCCGCGGCGAAACCCGGCCGGTAGCGAGCGTGGGTCACGGTCGGTACTTTGCAGGCCGATCCGTACCGGGTGCTCCAGCCGCTCGGGTACACCGGCACGATGGCCGAGACGGAGTTCGACTCGGGTCCTCGGAACGGTACGCCGGCTCGAACCGTAGCCGCGACCGGGACGCAGTCGTGAAGCGCGGGCTCGTACGTGCTCGCCATCAAGACGCGGGTGACGTGCTCCACCATGCCGGGATACCGCGGTGCCGACAGGACGACGACCTTGACCGGCTTCCCCGCGGCATCCACCGTCAGGTCGAACGTCGCGACGTGCGCCGCGCCGGCCCGCGCTGCGATCTTGCGCGGGTCCATCGCGCCCATGTCGATGTCGTCCGGGGGCGAGCCTTTCGGCAGCCGCCGCGCGACGCCACCGAGGTAGGTCATCCGGATGCTGCGATTGGGCACCGTGCAGTTGGCGGCCACCACCGCCGGTCCTCGACCCGGAACGACCTGCTGCGGCTGGTAGGCGAGCACGGGCGATACGGCTTGCACGGTGAATGCGAGGAGCTGCGAGCACCGCGATCGCACCTCCGAGTGCCGACGGCGAAAGACGAAGACGGCGCGGGCGAGCGTCGAGCAGGCGCTCGATGCGCACCACGATCGCGTGCCGCGAGCCGATCGCGCTCGGGGCGGCGAGCGGCATGCGCGCGCCCGCGCTGCATGCCAGGCTGGCCAAGGTTCGCGCGAACGCATCGCCCGCGCCGGTGCGAGCGACGACCCAATCGTCGCACGCGATCTCGCGCTCCATCGAGAGCCGGCGCATGGCGAACCACGCAGCGGGGTTGAGGACGACGAAGGCTTGCACGATGCGCGCCAGAGCGTTCGTCCACACGTCGTAGCGGCGCAGGTGCGCGACCTCGTGGATGAGGATCGTTTCCACCGCGTCGGCGGGCAGCCGCTCGACGAGCGACGCGGGCAGGATGATCGCCGGGCGCAGGAAGCCGCTGGCGAGCGGAACCCGCACGCGGTTCGAGAGGAAGACCGGGTAGTCGTGCGCCGCCGACCACAGCCGGGCATCGCGCCGGATCGCGGCGAGGGCGGCGGCGTCGAGCAGCAGCAGGAGGCCTCGCCAAGCGGCCAGCAGCGCCCAGACGAGCGCCGCCACGACAGCCAGGCTCTGCGATATCGTGATTCGCGCCTTGCGCGGAGCGGCGGCCGCAAGAGCAGAAGCAGAAGCCGGTTCGGCCGCGGCGCTTGTCGCCGCCGCGCTTGCCGGCTCGCGCCCCGGCCGCGCCGTGCCGATGGACGGTCGCGCGGGTGGCGCAGCGAAAGATGCGCTGCTTCGTGCGCTGGTCGGCGCCGTATCGGCCGCCGACGCGGAAGACCGCTCGGAGACTCCGGCGGTGAGGACCGGGATGAGCACGAGCGCGGCCAGCGCGCACAGCCAGATCGCGTAGCGCGTCGCGGCGCCCAGCTTCGGCAGGCAGCGCAGGCCGAGCCACACGGCGCCGACGATCAGTGCGCCTTCCCAAAGACCATCGAACAAGCCGGTCGCAATAGCGAGCGACCCATGTGCGATCGTGGTGCTCATGCGCACCCCTTCGTGCTTAGCAGCGGGGAGATGGCATCCCATCTCCTAGATTCGTGAGTGCAGCGTACACCCCGGTGGGCAGGCCGTCAACTAGTATCCTAAGATATCAGCGCTGGTCGCTACCTTTACGCAGGTCCATCTAGTTCAGGCGGCCGTGGTCGCACCACCACCAAGAAAGCCGCGGCATCGCGCCAAAACGGCCACAAAGGCGGCCGCGGCGCCTAGGCTTCTTTGTTGAAGCCGCCGCTCACGTAGCCGCCGAGGTCCAGCGTCACGTAGCGGTAGCCCGCGGCGCGCACGCCCGCGACGATCTGCGCACGGCGCTCGGGGTCGGCGACGGCAGCGACGTCCTGGGGCGGCACCTCGATACGCGCAATCTCGCCGTGGTGGCGCACCCGGCAGGCGCGGAAGCCTGCGTCGTGCACCGCCTGCTCGGCGAGGTCGACCTGGCGTAGCAACTCCAGCGTGATCGCGGTGCCGTACGGAAAGCGCGACGACAGGCACGCCAGCGCCGGCTTGTCCCAGACCTCGAGGCCGAGCTGGTGGGCGAGCGCGCGCACGTCGGCCTTGCGCAGGCCGGCCTCGTAGAGCGGGCTGCGCACGTCGTGCTCGCGGGCGGCCTGGCGGCCCGGCCGCCAGTCGCCCTCGTCGTCGCGGTTGTAGCCGTCGACGATGTGCGGGATGCCGCGCTCGCGCGCGATCTCGCTCAGCTTGCCGTAGAGCTCGCTCTTGCAGAAGTAGCAGCGGTTCACCGGGTTGGCCGCGTAGGAGGGGTCGTGCAGCTCGCGGGTCTCGATCACTTCGTGCGCGGCGTGCACCGTGCCGGCGAACTGCACCGCGCCCGCGTACTCGCGCTCGGCCAGCGACTCGCTGCGGGCGGTGATCCCGACCGCGCGCTCGCCCAGCTCCTGCGCCGCGACGTGCAGCACCAGCGCTGAGTCCACCCCGCCCGAGAAGGCCACGATGCAGCTTCCCAGCTCGCGGAAGATCGCGCGCAGGCGCGCCTCTTTGTCGTCGAGGGACGCTTCGGCTGCGTCGTCGGTGCGGGTGGTCTCCATCACGTCGGAACGGTCTCCTCGGCGCACGCCTGCACGACGCGCGCGACTTCGGCCAGCGGCAGCTCGCGCTCGCGCGCGATGCGGACCAGGTCGTCGTACTCGGGCCGCACGCGCGGGCGGCCGTCCAGCTCGGCGCGCTTGACCCGGACCGGGCCGTAGGGCGTGTCGACCAGCGCCAGCGCGCGCGGCAGCACGTAGCGCCGCTCGCTGCGGACGCGCACGCCGATGGTGGTCGTCTCGGCCAGCATGGCGCGCGCGACGGCGCGCTCGTCGGCCGGAGCGGCGAGCGCCGCGAGCACGATCGCGGGGCGGCCTTTCTTCATCACGACCGGGGTCAGCCAGACGTCGCGCGCGCCGGCGGCGAACAGCCGCTCCAGGGCCAGCTCGTAGTGCTGCGGCGACATGTCGTCGATGTTGGCCTCGAGCACGACCACCTCGTCGCCCGTACCGGCTCGCCCGCTGCTCGCGGCCGTGCCGAGCAGGACGCGGGTGACGTTGGGGATGCTGAAATCGCTGCGGCCGGCACCGTAGCCGATCCGCTCGATGACCAGATCGGGGCGCGGGCCGGGCGTGGCCAAGGTGGTCAGGATCGCCACCGCGGTGGTCGTGACGAGCTCGCCGTCGACGTCGACCGTGCGGGTGGGCCAGCCGCGCATCAGCTCGGCGGTGGCCGGCGGCGGGTTGGGGTAGAGCCCGTGCTGCATGCGGATCGAGCCGTTGCCGATCGGGAACGGCGAGCAGCGCAGCTCCTCGATGCCGAGCAGGTCGAGCGCGATGCAGCTCGCCGCGACGTCGAGGATCGCGTCGAGCTGGCCGATCTCGTGGAAGTGGATCGCGTCGGCAGTCGTGCCGTGCACCCGCGCCTCGGCCTCGGCCAGCCGGCGGTAGATCGCGCTCGCCCGCTCGCGCTGGCGCGGCGTCAGCCCGCTGCGCTCGACGATGGCCAGCACGTCGGCGAGGTGCCGGGTCCCGTTGCCCTCGTGGTGGTGGTCGTCCGGCTGGGCGTGGTGGTGATCACCGGGCCCGCCGCCGTGATGATGGGGCGCGGCCTTGGGATAGTGGTGGTGCTGGTCGTCGCCGTCCTCGCCCGGGACGACCAGGCCGGCATAGGTCGCCGCGATGCCGCGCTTGACGACCCGCCGCGGCGCGAACGTCCAGCCGTCCGCGACGACGGTGCGCAGCGCGCGCTCCAGCGCGGCCAGATCGAGGCCCGCGTCGAGGAAGGCCGCGAGCAGCATGTCGCCCGCCGCGCCGCCGACCATGTCGACGTACGCGATCACCGCTGCCTCACCGTCATGCCGACGCGATCATCTTGTGCGCCAGCGCGGCGGCGCCGAAGCCGTTGTCGATGTTGACTACGCCGATTCCCGGCGCGCAGGCATTGAGCATGCCGAGCAGCGCGGCGAGGCCCTCGAACGCCGCGCCGTAACCGACACTGGTCGGCACCGCGATCACCGGCGCGCGGACGAGCCCGGCCACCACGCTGGGCAACGCGCCTTCCATCCCGGCGACCACGACGACCGCGCGGCAGGCGCGGATCGCGTCGAGCGAGTCGAACAGGCGGTGGATGCCGGCCACCCCGACGTCGTTGGCCCGGACCGCGTCGTGGCCGAACGCCTCGAGCGCGAACGCGGCCTCCTCGGCCACCGGCAGATCCGAGGTGCCGGCGCACACGACCGCGATCCGCTCGCCGGTGGGCGGCAAGCGCCCGACCCGGAGCGAGCCGGAGAGCGGCTCGAGCACCGCGCCCGGCAGCGCCGCGGCCAACCGCAGCCGCTGCTCGGCCGGGACCCGGGTGGCCAGCGCGAACCCGGCCCGCTCGTACAGGCTGCGCACCAGCGCGACGTTCTGCTCCAGCGTCTTCCCGGCTGCGAACACCACCTCGGGTACGCCCGTGCGGTCGCGCCGCTCGTGATCGAGCTGCGCCACGGCGGAAATCTCCATGAGGTCCATGATACCCAAGCGGCACCCGCGGCGGCTACCGTGCACCCTCACGGTTGCTTGCTCGGTCGGGCTCAGACGGAAGCGGCCGCTGCCCGGCGAGCGCGCAGCGCCGCCCAGATCGCCGCGGCCAGCGCGAGCATGGTGATGCCGAGCAGGATCCCGCCGATCAGGTCGGTGGGGTAGTGCGCTCCCAGCGCCATGCGCGACCAGACGATCCCGCTGGCCCACAGCGCCAGCAGCGGCGCGAGCACCAGCCGCACCGCCCGCGGCAAGCTGCTGTTCCAGACGAACCAGGCCCACAGCCCGTAGACGACCAGCGCGAACATGGCGTGCCCGCTCGAGTACGAGTAGGTCGGCTCGTGGATCAGCACCCAGTAGTCGGGCCGCGGCCGCTGGAAGAGGTTCTTGAGCACGTCGCTGAGCTGCCAGGTGATCAGCGTCGTCGGGATGGCGTAGACGACCCGAGCCCGCCAGGACCGGTTGTACACCGCGAGCACGATCCCGGCGATCCCGTACACCACCAGCACGTACCAGTAGCACGACTCGGTGAAGACGTACGCCAGCTTCTCGGCGTGGCCGGCGAGCGGCCGCGCGGCGAGATCGATCCCGAACGGCGGCACGTGCGAGACGGCTAGACCGAGCCCGGTGTAGAGGATCGCCGCGACCAGCGCGATGCCGAGGTAGCGCACGAGCGCGGAGCGGCTTTCGGCCTGAGTCATCCGGCGAACAGATCCGTCTGGGCGGGGCGGCCGAAGCGGTCGGCGAGGCGTTCGAGGTCGGCCGGCGACTCGATCGTCACGTTGCGGGGCTTGGTGCCCTCGTTGGGGCCGACGATGCCGAACTCTTCGAGCTGCTTCATCAGGCGCACCGCGCGCGGGTGGCCGATCGAGAAGCGCGCCTGCAGGGCGGCGGTCGAGCCGACGCCGGCTTCGCCTTTGGCGACCTTCGCGTCGAGCAAGAACTTCGCCGCGTCGTACCAGAGCTCGTCGACCTTGCGCTCGCCGTTCGCGCGCTCGTCGTCCTCGCGGATCGGCGTGATCTCGATCTCCTCGATGTCGTCGGGGTCGGCCTGGCGCTTCCAGTGGTCGACGAGCCGCTCGATCTCGAGGTTGGTCACCAGCGCGCCCTGGGCGCGGATCGGCTTGGGCGCGTCGATCGGGAGGTACAGCATGTCGCCGCGGCCGAGCAGCCGCTCTGCGCCGCCCATGTCGAGGATCGTGCGCGAGTCGACCTGCGAGCTGACCGCGAACGCGATCCGCGAGGGGATGTTGGCCTTGATCAAACCGGTGATGACGTCGACCGACGGGCGCTGCGTGGCGACGACCAGGTGGATGCCGGTCGCGCGGGCGAGCTGCGCCAGGCGCATGATCAGCATCTCGACCTTGGCCGGCGCGATGAGCATCAGGTCGGCCAGCTCGTCGATCACGACGACGATGTAGGGCAGCTTCTCGTCGGGGAACTTCGCGTTGTACTCCTCGATCTTGCGCACGCCGGCTTTGGCGAAGCGCGTGTAGCGCGTGTCCATCTCGCGGGTGATGCTCGCGAGCGCGCCGGCGGCCATGCCGGGATCGGTGATGACCTCGTTGAGCAGGTGCGGGATGCCGTTGTAGATCGTCAGCTCGACGCGCTTGGGGTCGATCATCAGCAGCTTGAGCTGGTCGGGCGTGGCCGTGACCAGCAGCGAGGCGATGATGCAGTTGAGGCAGACCGACTTGCCGGCGCCGGTCGCGCCGGCGACGAGCAGGTGCGGCATCTTGCCGAGGTCGCCGAAGACGGGGCGGCCGGTGATGTCCTTGCCCAGCGCCATCGAGAGCGGCGGGACGCCTTGCGGGATGCGCTCGAGGATCTCGCGGATCGCGACGGTCGAGACCGTCGTGTTGGGCACCTCGATCCCGACCGCCGACTTGCCGGGGATCGGCGCCTCGATCCGCACCGAGGTCGCGGCCAGCGCGAGCGCGATGTCGTCGGCCAGCGCCGAGATGCGCGAGATCTTCACCCCGCGGTCGGGCTTGAGCTCGTAGCGGGTGATCGAGGGGCCGCGCTCGATGTGCGTCACCTTCGCGCCGACGCCGAACGAGGCGAACGTGTCCTCGAGCACGTGCGCGCGGTCGGCGTCGTCGAGCTTCTGCGCCTGGGGCGGATCGAAGATCCGCTCGATGTCGGGCAGCCGGTACTGCGGCTTGGCCGCGGCCGGCTCGTACTCGCCGTCGACCGCTGCGGCAGCAGCTATCCGCGCGAGCGCGGCTTCGCCGGGGTCGTCCTCGTCCAGCTCGTCGGTGCCGTCGACGGCTTCGCCGGCGTCCGCATTCGCGTCCGCCTCGGGATCTTCGTCGTCGAGGCCGTCGTCCTCGTCGAGCTCGTCGTCCTCGTCGTAGTCCTCCTCGTCGTAGTCGTCGTCCTCGAGCTCGTCCTCGTCGACTTCTTCGTCGTAGAAGCGGACCGGCGGCGCCTCGACCAGCGTGGGGACGGGCGCGGCGGGCGGCGCCGGGCTGCGCGAGGCGCTCCCCGCCGCGCTCGCCGGGGCGGGGCGGCGCGGCAGCAGCGCGGGGAGGTGGAAGGCTTCGCTCAGCGAGGCCGGGCCGGCCGGCTTGGCCAGTGCCTTGCCCTTGGCCGCGGGGGCCGGCCGCGCGGGCGGGCGGAGCGCGGCGAGCCGGGCGATCGTCCAGCCGATGACCTTCTTGAGCGAGACGCCGGTGATCGCGACGGTGACCGCCAGCAGGGCGACGACGAGCACGATCCAGCCGCCGGCGTCGCCGACCAGCGCCCGCAGCCCGGCGTGCAGCGCGCCGCCCAGGCGGCCGCCGTCGCGGCCGGCGGCGGCCAGGGCGACGTCGGCCAGCACGAAGTAGGCGCACGCGGCGCCGCCCAGCGAGGCGATCATCCGCGGGACGTTGATCTCGAGGAAGACGATCGCCGCGACCAGCGCGACCAGCAGCACGAACAAGCCGGCCGCGTCGCCGAAGAGCGCGTGCAGCGCCCAGGCGGTTCCGCTGCCGACCGCGCCGGTGCGGGCGGCGGGCGCGACCAGCGCGACCCCGAGCAGGAGCGCGAAGCCGAGCGCGACGATTCCGGCGATCTCGAGATTCCAGCGCGTCGCGGCACTGGTCTTGCGGCGAACGCGAGCCATCGCACGCGTGTTCGTCGCCCCCGGCCTCGGCTACTTCGCGCGGGAGCGGACCCGCTGCGGCCCGAGGCGAACGGGTCGGGCCGTGCCCAAGCCAACCATCGTCGTCCTCGAGGGCGACCAGACCGGACAAGAGCTGCTCGTCGAGGCGCTGCGGGTGCTCGCCCCCGACGTGGTCGGCTTGGAGGTCGAGCTCGAGCGCTACGACCTCTCGCTCGAGCGGCGGCGCGCGACCAAGAACGGGGTCGTCCACGAGGCCGCCGAGGCGATGAAGCGGACCAAGCTCGGCCTCAAGGCGGCCACGATCACCCCCGAGGCCAGCGGCGACGTCGGCTCGCCCAACGCGATCCTGCGCAACGCGATCGGCGGCAAGGTCATCGTGCGGACCGGCCGCCGCATTCCCGGGGTGCGGCCGGTGGCCGGCATCCACGCCCCGATCTCGGTGGTTCGGATGGCCGTCGGCGACGCCTACGGCGCCAAGGAGTGGCGCGAGACCGTGGGCGGGGACGAGGTCGCCTACCGGACGGAGCGGATCGAGCGCTCGGTCTGCCGGGCCGTCTCCGAGTATGCCTTCAGCCACGCCCGGCGCACCGGCGCGAAGGTCTTCGGCGGGCCGAAGTACACCGTCAGCCCGGTGTACGAAGGGATGCTCAAGGAAGAGATGGATGCCGCCGCGGCCCGCTACCCCGAGGTGCCCTACGAGCCGCAGCTCATCGACGCGACCTACGCGCTCTTGATCTCCTCGGCCGGCGACGCGCTGGTGATCCCCTCGCTCAACCGCGACGGCGACTGCCTCTCGGACCTGGTCATGCAGCTGTTCGGCTCGATCGCCGGCGCCGAGTCGATCGTGATGTCGTTCACCCCGGAGAGCAAGCCCGACGTGGTGATGACCGAGGCGCCGCACGGCACCGCGCCGCGCCTGTTCGGCAAGAACGTGGCCAACCCGATGGCGATGATCCTGGCGGTCGCGGCGCTCTTCCCGTTCATCGACGACCGCCGCGCGACCACCGCCTCGCGGGCGATCTACGAGGCGGTGCTCGAGACGGTCCGCGAGGGGATCGCGACCAGCGACCTGGGCGGGCACGCCTCGACCACCGAGTTCACCGACGCGGTGATCGCCAAGGTGAAGACCAAGCTCGACGTGTGGGCGACGCTCTAGGAGCGTTGCGAGCGCCCGAGCGAAACGCGGCGCCGGATCGCCGCCGCGGCTCGATACCACGGTCCTAGACGAGCGGTACCGACGGCCCTGCTCCTCGAGCCTTTCGGCCGCCTACAGTTGACGAATGCTGAGCCACCGGCAGCACGTTCGAGCCGACATCGAAGGCTTGCGCGCTGTCGCGATCCTCGTCGTCGTCGCGTTCCACGCCGAGATACCCGGCTTCCACGGCGGCTTCGTCGGCGTGGACGTCTTCTTCGTGCTCTCCGGCTATCTCATCACGGGACTGCTGACCCGAGAGCTGGCGGAAACGGGGCGGGTCGATCTGCGCCGGTTCTACGCGCGCCGGGCACGCCGGCTCTTGCCCGCGCTCGCTCTGGCGCTGCTCGCGACCGTGTCGATCGGACGGCGGCTGTTCTCACCGCTCGAGCAGGTCGGTTTCGCCGGCGCGGCGGTCGCGACCGCGCTGTACGCCAGTAATCTCTGGTTCGCGCGATCGGCCACCGATTACCTGAGCGAAGACAGCGACACCAATCCGCTGCTGCACACGTGGTCGCTGGCGGTCGAGGAACAGTTCTACATCTTCTGGCCGGCGATCCTCGGGCTCGCCTATCACCGCGGCCGCCGGCCGATGCGGTCGCTCGCGCTCGCGATCTGGCTGGTGACGATCGCGTCGCTGGGCGCGTCGATCTGGCTCACCCACGTGGCGCAGCCGTGGGCCTTCTTCAGTTTCCCGACGCGCGCGTGGGAATTCGGGACCGGCGCGCTCGCCGCGGTCGTCCTGCACGGCGGGCCGCCGCTATCCGCGCGGGTACGAAACGTCGTCGGCTGGACTGCCCTGCTCGGGCTGATCTGGACCGTGCACGCGTACAGCCGCCTGACCCACTTTCCGGGCACCGCGGCCGTCGTACCGGTCGTCGCGACCGCGCTGCTGCTGGTGGCCGGCGCCGGCGGGCCGGCACCGTTCGTCACCAGGCTGCTCGGCGCGCCGCCGCTGCGCTGGCTGGGCAAGATGTCGTACTCGTGGTACCTGTGGCACTGGCCGGTGCTGGTCCTGGCCGCGTGGTACTACGGCCCGCTCTCCCTCGGAGCGCGCGCCGGCTGGGCCCTCGCCTCGCTCGCCGTCGCGGTCACCGCGTATCACCTGGTCGAAGACCCGGTTCGGCGCAGCCGGTACCTGGCCGCACGGTCGGCGCGCTCGCTCCAGCTCGCCGCGGCCTCGACGGCGGTCTGCGCGGTACTCGGGCTGGGGTGGGTCTGGGCGGCGCGCCATGACGCGACCAGCCCCGCGGAGCGGGCGATCACCATCGCGCACGACGACATTCCGGTGCTCTATGCGGACGGCTGCCACGCCAGCTTCTTCCAGACCCGATCGCCGGACTGCGTTTTCGGCGATCCGGCGAGCTCCCGAACGGTCGTGCTCTTCGGCGACTCGCACGCCGCTCAATGGTTCCCCGCGCTCGATGCCATCGCGCGGAAAAAGCGGTTCCGGCTGGTGTCCCTGACGAAGTCGGCCTGCCCGGCGGCGGACGTCCAGGTGTACTCCGATACGCTCCAGCGGGTCTACAGCGAATGCAAGCAGTGGCGGCGCGCCGCGCTCGCGCACATCGTCCGCCTGCACCCGGCCGCCGTGTTCGTCAGCGACTCGAACGGATACGTCGAGGCCGCGGGAGGCGCCGATCCGCACGCCGTCTCCCGCGCCGACTGGATCGCCCGCACCGGCCGCCTCACCTCGGCGCTGCGCGCGGCCGGCGCTCGGGTCGTCGTGATCGCGGATTCGCCGGTGCCCGGCTTCGACATCCCGGTGTGCCTATCGCGCGCGGTCTGGCGCGGCGAACCGCCCGGGCGCGCTTGCAGCGTGACCCGCCGTTCGGCGATCCGGCGCGGCCTCCTCGCGTCGATCCGCCACGCGACCAGCAAGTCGGCTCTCACGGTAGACCTGAACGATGCGATCTGCACCGCCGACACGTGTCCGCCCGAGATCGGCGGACGGGTCGTGTACCGCGACGATAGCCACCTCACGGCTTCCTTCGCCGCAAGCCTGGCCCCGGCGCTGCTGCGTGAAGCGCGCAGCGCCGTGGACGCGAGCTCACCGGTCCGCGCCGCGGTCTCGATCGTCACCGGCGCGCGCCCCTAGCGGGCGAGCGAGATGCAGAGCACGCCGGCGAGCGCCATCCCCACGCCGGCCCACTGGATGCGCAGCAGCCGCTCGCGCAGGACCAGCCCGGCCAGCCCGACGGTCGCGGCCGGGTAGAGCGAGCTGAGCACCGCCACGATGCCGAGCGAACCGCGGTGCACGGCCAGCACGTAGAGGACGTTCGCCGCCATGTCGAGCGCGCCGCAGAGCGCGGTCGTCGCCAGCGCCGGCCGGGCGACCCGCAGCGGCTGGCGCAGTCCGAGCGCCGCGCCGAACAGCAGCGCGACCGAGACGGTGCGGGCGACCAGCAGCGGGGAGAGCCCGGCATCGGCGTGCGTCTGGGCCAGCGCGATGAAGAAGCAGCCGAAGCCGAGCCCGGCCCCGAGCGCCGCCGGAATCCCGGGCGGCAAGCGGCGCGGCCGCACCGCCCGAGGCCGGGGCGCGCCGCCCGCCGGCCCGGCCGCCGAGACCAGCGCGACCGCGACGAGCGCCAAGACGATCCCGGCCGCCGCCTGCATTGCCGGCCGTTCGCCCCGCGCGACCGACCAGGTCACCGGAACGGCGGCGGCGAGGACCGCGGTGATCGGCGAGACCACCCCCATCAGCCCGATCGCCAGGCCCCGGTACAGCAGCCCGATCGCCAGCGCCCCGCAGCCGCCGCAGACCAGGCTCCACAAGAGATCGCTCCGGTGCAGGGCTCCGCCGGCCGGCGGCAGCACGGCGAGCAGCAGCACCAGCCCGACCAGCCCGAGCGCCTGCGACCAGACGACGACCGCCGGCGCCGAGGCGCGCCGCGAGGCGAGCCCGCCGCAGAAGTCGGCGGCGCCGTAGGACAGCGCCACCGCGAGCGCGAGAGCAAAGACCATCGCTTCAGATTCTGTTAGGGACGGATTCACTACCGCTCGCACAGGTCGAGGATCGACGCATGTTCAGCGGCAAGGATGTGAGATACGATACGCCGCGCTGAAGACGGTCGCCTTGTGCCGTACTCTACAGTAGAGGCGCAGGATTCCGAGCGGCCGCGACGATAACGGCCAGTTAACTGTCCTGGTTCGCGCGGCGGTTGTCACGTCCGTGACGCTCGCGAACGTGCTGATCGCCGTTGGAGCCGCAATTACGATTGCGATTGGTTTCGAATCCGCTCGTTGCTACTTCGCCGGATAGCCGTCGACTGATGACAGCTCATGCATTCTTCGACCTTGTGCCGGCCGTGCTCCACTGGATTGCGATCCTCTCCGTTCTCACTGTGAGCGTGATGAACGTCATAGTATCGCGCTCGAGGATTGGCGTGGCGGTCGGTCTCTGTTGGGTGATCCTGGGCTTCGTCTTCATCGTTCTGCTGGCGCCGCGGTGGAACGAGGGCGTTCAAGTCTTTGAATACTTGCTGCTCACGTACTTCGCACTCCAGAACGTACGCCAGCTGATGGGCTGGGGCACGCAACAGGATCCGTACGAATCGAATCGGAGGTTGGCGCGAGCGGCGTTCGGGCCGGCGCTCGCGGAGCGCCTGTTCGCGCCAGTCGACCGCACGCGCGCTCGCCAGCGGAAGGCGAAGGAGCGCGGCATGACCCTCGTCCAGCTTATGCGCGAGGAACAGACAGAGCGGCACCGACGTACACGCCGCTGAGCGGCGCGGCTACCGCTGGCGCACGTCGAGCGCGTCGCGCAGGCCGTCGCCGAGCAAGTTGAACCCGAGCACCAGCACGGTGATCGAGGCGCCCGGGAAGATCAGCGCCCAGGGCGCCGAGAGCCAGTAGTCGCGCGCGTCGTTGAGCATCGCGCCCCACTCCGGCATCGGCGGCCGGGCGCCCAGGCCCAGGTACGAGAGGCCGGCCGCCTCGAGCTCGGCGGTCGCGATCCCGAGCGTCGCCTGGACCAGCAGCGGGGCGAGGATGTTGGGCAGGACGTGGCGGGCCAGGATCGCCGGCGTGCGCACGCCCAGCGCCCGCGCCGCCTCGACGTACTCGTGCTCCTTGACCGCCAGGACCGACGAGCGCGCCAGCCGGGCGTACTGCGGAACGTAGACGATCCCGACCGCGATCATCAGGTTGGTGATGCTGGGCCCGAGGATCGTCGTGATCGCGATCGCCAGAATGATCGAGGGAAACGCCAGCATGAGGTCCATCAGGCCCATCAGCACCGCCTCGACCTGGCGGCCGGCGTAGCCGGCGATCATCCCGATCAGCGTCCCGGCGGTGATCGCCAGGCCGACCGCCACGAAGCCGATCCGGATCGAGATCCGGGCTCCGTAGACGATCCGGGCGAAGACGTCGCGCCCGAGCTTGTCGGTGCCGAACCAGTGGGCCGCCGAGGGCCCCTGCGCGCCGGTCGCCAGGTCCTGGGCGAGCGGGTCGTGCGGGGCGACCAGCGGCGCGAAGAGCGCGATCAGGACGATCGCGGCGATCACCGCCGCGCCGACCAGCGCGCCGCCCGAGGCCCGGAAGCGCCGCCAGACGTCGGATACGAAGGAGCGCGAGGGCAGCTCCGGGTCGGCTGCGACGGCGGCCAGCTCCGTCGGAGTGGGGGGAATCACGACCCGCGCTCGTTCACGGGGCCGCGAGCACCTCCCTGGCCGCGTTCCGCGGCAAAGCGCCAGCTCGGTAGCTCGAGAGGCAAGGATGCAGCCGAGCGTACATTGTGGACCCAGGTTAACAGGGGGTTAATCGATCCTGACTAAGGTTGTCGGTCCTCGCTGGGGCGCGGACGAAACATGGAGAGTCTCGGGCTGCGGCGAGCTTTGCACCAAAGGTCATTCCAAATGAGGAACGACATGCATCAACCTTCGCGCTTCGCGCGCTGGGTGCGGGTCATGGCAGCGGTCATCGCCGTCGCCGTCGTCGCCGTCCTGGCGCCGTTCGGGGCGGTCTCGGCGGGGACGACCGGTATCATCAGCGGTACCATCACCGACGCGACCACCAAAGCCCCGCTGGCCGGAGCCGCCGTCAGCGTCGCGTCGCCGAGCAGCTCGGCCCGAACGACCACCAACGACCGCGGTTTCTTCTCGATCACCGGCCTGCCGCCGGACACCTACACGGTCACCATCACCGCCAAGGGCTACGAAGTCCTCAACCAGGCCGGGCTCACCGTGTCGGCCGACCAGACGACGACCGTCAACCAGACGGTCTCGCGGTCGCTCCAGACCATCGGCCGCACCGCCTCGCGCAGTGCCGCCGCCGCGTTCCAGCCGGGCCAGACCCAGAACACCTACACGGTGAACGCCCAGCAGATCGCGACGATCCAGGGCAACCCCAACAACATCAACGAGTCCAACCTGCTCACCTCGCTGCCGGGCGCCTCGCTCGACAGCAGCGGCTATCCGGTTCTGCGCGGCGGCCGCGAGAACGAGGAAGGCTTCCAGTTCGAGGGGATCAGCTACACCGATCCGATCACCAACCAGTTCGTCAACTCGCTGACGATCCACGGTGCGCAGTCCTTCCAGCTGATCCCCGGGGCGGGACCCGCCTCGCAGGGCAACAACGGAACCGGGACGATCAACGTGACCGCCAAGCGCGGCACGCGCCCGGCCCAGGCCCAGCTCGAGCTCGAGACCGGCGCCGTCGGACCCGAGTTCAGCCAGTTCCACGCCGAGTACGGCTGGGCGACGCCCAACGGCCGGCTCTCGAACTACACCTCGTTCGTCGGCAACGGCGGCGCCAACCAGTACGGCGCCCGCGGCACGACCGCGGCCGAGGCCAACGAGTTCTTCAACACGACCCGCAGCGACGGCCGCGACCTGATCAACAACCTGGTCTACAAGTTCGGGCGCGACAACAGCCAGTCGCTCCAGGTCTTCTACCAGAACCAGGTCTACGATTTCATCGAGAACTACGGCGGCGTGGCGGGCTACAACTACGTCTCGGGCGATCCCAACCTCGGCGGCCTCACGCCGCTGGCGCTCGGCACCAGCGACCTGCAGTCGGTCATCGGGATCTTCCCGTACCAGGGCGGCCTCAACGCCCCCGCCCGGCCGTACCAGATCACCCAGCCCAACGAGACCGTCAAGCTCGAGTACGACAACAACCTCAACGCGTCGACCTTCCTGCAGGCGACCTATTACAAGGTCAACTCGGACTCGATCTTCGACGAGACCTTCACCGGCATCCCGACGTTCGGCGCGGTCAACCAGGATCTGCTCACGCAGGGCGGCGAGCGCACCGGGTACCGGCTGGACCTCACCAAGCAGCTCGGCTCAAAGCACCTGCTGACGCTCGGCGGCCGCTACGAGTACCTGCTCCCGATCGACAACTCGGTCAGCTACGACTACGGCCTCCAGGTCCTCTTCGGGCTGCAGAGCACGCGCGGCATCGACTTCCTGCCCGCGAGCAACGCCGACTGCATCGGCGCCGGCTACCCGTGCGGCTACCTGCTCGGCGCGAACGCCAACGGGCCGGGCGGAACGCCCATCGACTACTTCCCGGGCGGAGCCGTCGTGCCGCCGTACTTCCGGGTCCAGAGCGGCTCGCGCGGCGACTACGGCTACTACCTCTCCGACACGTACTCGCCCAACGCAAACCTCAAGGTCGAGCTGGGCGCACGGGTCGACGGCGCGGACTACCACTTCTACCCGCAGGCGATCCGGTTCGCGTCGTCGCCGACCGACGTGCTGCAGCCCGTCGGCAACGACTACCGCGACCCGAGCGTCTTGGAGCCGCGCATCGCGACGACGCTGCGGCTGGGCGGCAACGACTCGGTCCGCGCGTCGTACGGGATCTCGGCGAACTTCGCGCCGCTGAGCTTCAACCAGCGCGTGCAGAACCCGCTGGTGTTCTCGTCGTTCGTCGGCATCCCGGTCCACGGCTCGGCCGGCGCCCAGTGCGGGCAGTACTTCGACCAGCCGTGCGCCGACTACGCGCAGGAGCTGGACGCGATCTACCAGCACCGGGTCGGGCTGCCGTACCAGCCGACGTTGCCCGAGACGTTCGCCAACTGGGACTTCTCGTACTCGCACCAGTTCCCGCACGACATCTCGACCCGCATCACGCCGTTCTACCGCCGCGGGTACAACCAGATCGACCGCACCACGGTCGTCGTCGGCCAGAACCCCACCACCGGGAAGCCGATCCTCAGCCCGACCGTCTCGACCAATGCCGGCGAGTCGAACACCACCGGGGTCGAGTTCCTGGTCGCCAAGGAGAACCGCAGCCCTTACGGGTTCAGCGGCCAGATCTCCGCGACGTACATCAACGAGTTCACCAACGTCATCCCGGGCACGGCCAGCGAAGACTTCTTCCCGACCGTTCCGGCGGCGTCGCTCGCGGCCGGCAACATCTACCGGGTCGGCTTCGTCTCGCCGTTCCAGGCGACGGCGTCGCTCGAGTACAAGACGCGCGGCGGCTTGCGCATCGTTCCCGACATCACCTACAACCGCGGCTACCCGATCGGGACCGGGCTGCTCACCGCGACGTACATCAACGGCCAGGCGTATAACGTGCCGCTGACCGACTACACCGGGGCCCAGAACGGCGTGAACTACAGCCAGTTCGTCGATCCCCAGAACCCCGGCAGCCTGGTCAAGCCGAACATCGACGCGACGCTGGGCAACGGCGAGCGGGCCTCGGCCGGCGGGCTGCTCTCGAAGGCCAACTTCAGCACCAACCTGACCATCGAGTACAGCTCCCCGGGGTCCAAGCGCGGCACGATCGGCCTGCAGGTCTTCAACCTGTTCGATCAGCTCTACAGCGTGCCGTTCCTCAACACCAGCCTGCAGCCCGTCGCGACGGGGCGGCTGGGACCGCAGACCGGTTTTCTGCCGTACTACTACGCGCAGCTGGCGAACCAGTACGGGCTGCTCGACACGCCGCTCGACGCATTTCGGTACAGCTCCTACAACGACTACCCGAATAACGCGCCGCGTTCGATCAACCTGTACTACCGGCTGAACCTCTAGGAGCACCGTGCGCACACACTACATGAAGGCGGGCGCCCTCGCGGCGCTCGCCTCGCTCGCAGCTTGCACCAGCGGCCAGGTCGGCGCGGTGCCGCCCTCGGTCAGCGCCAACCTCGGGGCGAACACGCTCCAGCTCGCGGTCGGCACCGCGAACATCGGGCTCGCCAGCACGATGACCTACAGCGTCGGGACGAACGTCGTCGCGACCTACCGGCAGCCCAACGGCCTCTCCGGCACGCTGGTCAACTCGCCGACCCTGACCGGACCGTCCGGCTGGACGGTCCCGGCCGGGACCGATTCCCCCGACTCGACCGGCGCGAACGCCTCCCTCGGCTCGGGCAGCGACGCCGGCACGACGTCGCTGACCAGCTTCCCGCAGGGCAAGCCGACCCCGCCGCCCACTGGCGCGCCGGGCAACACCTTCGGGGGGAGCGGCGGCGTGTTCGCCTACGGCTTCGCGCCGGAGAACAGCAACAACCAATACCTGAGCGGGACGAACTTCGGCCTCTACGGGCTGCCGTTCTTCGGCAACCCCGGCTCGAGCTCGGTGAGCACCGACTCGTTCACCTACCAGGGCGGCCCGCCGGCGTACTCACCGGGCGGCGCGCACCCGAACATCCGCGACGGGTTCTACCCGAGCGGGTTCACCGGCTACACCCAGGGCTTCACCGACCTGCTGATCCCGCCGCAGGCGGGAACCTACAGCCTGACCCTGGTCGTTCCGTCGAGCCCGACGTCGACGATCTCGGTCAGCCAGTCGGCGACGCTGCCGGCCGGCGCGCCGGTGCTCGGCAACGTCGTCCTGACGGCGTTCACGCCGGACACCCCGGGCGGCGACGGCGGCGGCTCGGTCACGCTCACGGTCCCGCCCGGAGCGACCGAGACGGTCGTCGACGTCCAGGACCAGGGCGGCGGCGACACCTGCCACGCCGGCTCGAGCCCGCCGTTCAACTACAGCGTCGTGGTGCGCGGAACCGGGCCGCAGACGGCGACGATCCCCGCCGGGGCGGGACCGCTCAACGGCAGCGGCCAGCAGCAGCCGGCCTTCTGCCAGGGCGACACGATCCAAGTCCAAGCCGTCGCCGCGGACTACCCGCTCTTCGAGTCGGGGCCGCCGCAGTCGACCGCGCCCAACCCGACGATCGTCGGCGCCGGCGGCACCGCCGACATCGCGACCGCGATCCCCGGCGTCCTCACCTATGCCCCGATCACCGCCGCGAACGTGCTGACGCCGCTCGGGCGAGCCCCGCGCTCGGCTCGGCACCACGCCGCGCGCTGACCGGCAAAGGCCGCACGAGGAGGGCCCCCGCGGGGACCCTCCTCGTTCTTTTGTCATGGCGAAACCGGGGTCGGGACGCGATACTCGAAAGGACATGTCCGTGCGCACCACCGACCCTGCGCTTCGCGCCATCGAGCACAAGCTCGACGAGGGTATCTCGCTCGACCTCCAGGACGGCCTGACGCTCTTCCGGACGGCGGACATCCATGCGCTCGGCCGTCTTGCCAAGACGGCAAAAGAGCGCAAGAGCGGCAAGCACGTCTACTACGTGCTCAACCGCTACATCAACTCGACCAACGTCTGCTACGCGAACTGTACCTTCTGCTCGTTCGCGCGCGGTGAGAAGGACCCCGACAAGGTGCGCATGTCGGCCGACGAGGTGGTCGTCAAAGCGCTCGAGACCGGGACCAACTTCAACCAGATCCACATCGTGGGCGGCCACGACCCGCGCCAGCTCTCGCTGGACTACTGGCTGCCGCTGATGCGCCGCTTCAAGGAGCTGCTGCCGCACGTGCAGCTCTCGCTCTTCACCGCGGCCGAGATCGACTACCTGGCCCGCCGCCACCGGCTCTCCTACGACGAGATCTGCGGCCGGCTGCGCGAGGCCGGGCTGGACAACGTCAACGGCGGCGGGGCCGAGGTGTTCAGCCCGCGCTTCCGCCAGGAAGTCTGCCCGAACAAGGTCGACGCGGCGCACTGGCTGGAGATCCACGAGACGCTCCACCGCCACGGCGTGGCGTCCAACGCGACCATGCTCTACGGCACGATCGAGACGCTCGAGGAGCGGGTCGAGCACCTCATCATGCTGCGCGAGTCGCAGCGCCGCTCGCCGGGCTACAACGCCTTCATCCCGCTGGCGTTCCACCCCGACGGCAACGCGCTCTCGCACCTCGGCTGGACCTCCGGCCTGGACGACATCCGGATGTTCGCGGTCGCGCGCCTGATGCTCGACAACTTCGACCACATCAAAGCCTACTGGATGATCCAGGGGCTCAAGGTCTGCCAGCTCGCGCTGGAATTCGGCGCCGACGACATGGACGGCACCCACGGCTCGACCGACGAGGAGCTGATCTACCACTCGGCCGGGACGCCGTCGGGCCAGTACGTCGACGACCGCGAGTTCCGCCGGCTGATCGAGGAGGCCGGCTACGAGCCGGTGCGCCGCAACTCGACCTACGACGTGTTCCCGGCCGACTGGAAGCCGGCGGCGCCCGGCCTCGCCGGCCTGCGGCCGGCCGTGCCGGCGTGAGAGCGCCGCGCCTGCGCTACGGGCGGATTTCCTACGTCAACGTCGCGCCGGTCGAGACCGCTTTCGACGTCGGCGCGCTGGCGCGCGACGTCGAGGTGGTGGCCGGCGTCCCGACCCGGCTCAACGCCGCGCTCGCCGCGGGCGAGCTGGACGTCGCCGCGATCAGCGCGGCCCACTTCCTGGCCAACCGCGCCGCCTACGAGCCGATCGGCGACCTGTGCATCGCGGCCGACGGCCCGGTCCGCTCGGTGGTCTTCGCCTCGCCGGTGCCCCCCGCGCTGCTGGGCGAGCGGACGGTCGCGCTGACCGTCCAGTCGGATTCCGGCCGGGCGCTGCTGGCGACGCTGCTGGACGCGCTGCCCGGGGTGCGCGCGCGCTACGAGGTCGTCGAGGACGCGCTGGCCGCCGCCCGGGCCGGCCGCCCGACGCTGCTGATCGGCGACGACGCGCTGCTCGCCCGAGCCACTCTCCCGCCGGCCCAGGTACACGATCTGGGCGAGGCCTGGCGGGCCTTGACCGGCCTGCCGTTCGTGTTCGCCGTCTGGGCGGTCCGCCGCGAGGCTCTCGCCGAGCGGCCGGCCGAGGTCGCGGTGCTCACCGGCGCGCTGGTGGCCGCCCGCGCCTGGGGCGCCGCGCACCGCGCCGCGGTGATCGACGCCGCGATCGCCCGCCGGCCGTTCCACCGCGCGCTCTACGCCGATTACTTCACCCGCCTCTCCTACGTGCTCGACGACCGCGCCCAGGCCGGGTTCGCCCGCTTCGCCGAGCTCTACCAGCCGGAGGCCGTCCGTGTCGCTCGCTGAGGTTCTCGACCGCGCCGCCGGCGGCGGCCGCATCACGTTCGAGGAGGGCGTCCGGCTCTACCGCGAGGCCCCGCTGCACGAACTCGGCGCCGCCGCGCACGCGCGCCGGACGGCGCTCTACCCCGGTACCGACGTCACCTACGTGGTCGACACGACGATCAACTACACGAACGTCTGCAACGTCCACTGCACCTTCTGCGCCTTCTTCCGGCCCGAGCAGCACGGCGAGGGCTACACCATGTCGCACGACCAGGTGCTCGAGCGGGTGCGCTACGCGGCCGGCCAGGGCGCGACCCAGATCATGATCCAGGGCGGGGTCAACCCCGCGCTGCGGATCGACTGGTTCGAGCGGCTGTTCCGCCGGGTCGCGGCGGAGTTCCCCGCCGTCGACATCCACTCGCTCTCGGTCTCCGAGATCGCGGGGCTGGCCGCGGTCGAGGGCCTGACCCCGCGCGAGGTGCTGCGGCGGCTCCAGGCCGCCGGGCTCAAGTCGCTGCCGGGCGCGGGCGCCGAGATCCTGGTCGAGCGGGTGCGCAAGCGGATCAGCGCCCGCAAGATCGTCCCCGAGGCCTGGATCGGGATCATGCGCGACGCTCAGCAGCTCGGCATGCCGACCACCGCGACGATGATGTTCGGCTCGATCGAGACCGGCGAGGAGCGGGTCGCCCACCTGCAGGTCATCCGCGACCTGCAGGACGAGACCGGCGGCTTCACCGCCTTCATCCCCTGGTACTACGTGCCGTACAAGACGCCGCTGCGCGGCAAGGAAGCGACCGGCCTGGAGTACCTGCGGGTGCTGGCCGTGGCCCGGCTCTTCCTGGACAACCTGCCGCACCTGCAGGCGTCGTGGCTGACCCCGGGGCTCAAGCTCGGCCAGCTGGCGCTGTTCTACGGCTGCGACGACATGGGCGGCACGATCATCGAGGAGCAGGTCGTCCACGACGCCGGCTCGACCAACGAGGCGACCCGAGCGCAGCTCGAGGGGATCGTGCGGGGCGCCGGCTTCAACCCCGTGATTCGCGACACGTACTGGAACCTGCGCACCGATCTGGCATTGACGACGGCTTAGGGAACTCGGCCGGCTCCGAGCCGGCCGGCGAAAGGGCTGCATTCCGTCGTGTTTAACGGACGGTGAAGGCTCGCTCGGTCCTGAGCAGGAGAACGAGCCGAATTCCTCCGTTTCTCTAAGTGAGGCTCGGGATGCGCTTTCTTCATCACGCGCGCTCGGCGGTCGGGTTCGTACGAGCCTGGCTGAGCGCCCTGGTCATCTTCGGTCTGGTGCTGGCCGCTGCCGGGCCGGCGTTCGCGGTCGGGGGCCAGACCGGCGCCCTCCAAGGCACGGTCGTGGACGGCGCCACGAAAGCCCCGGTCGCCGGCGCGCGGATCACCGCCGCCGCACCGTCGGCGCGCTACACCGCCACGACCGACAAGAACGGCTTCTTCCAGCTCAACGGGGTCACGGTCGACACCTACTCGCTGAGCATCAGCGCCCCGGGGTACGAGACCTTCACTCTCAGCGGCGTCACCATCCAGGGCGACCAGACGGTCAACCTCGGGCCGCAGACGCTGGCCAAGGCGCTGCGCCAGATCGGCCGGACCTCGGCGCGCAGCCAGTCCTCGGTGTTCCAGCCCTCGCAGACCACCGACGAGGTCACCGTCAGCGGCACCCGTGCGACCGAGGCGCTGGGCAAGGCGGTCAACACCAACGAGAACCAGCTCGCGCTCTCGATCCCGGGCGTGCAGCTCACCAACCTCGACCGCCTGACGATCCGCGGCGGGCTTTCGAGCGAGGTCGGCTACCAGGTCGACGGCGTGACCTTCACCGAGCCGTTCCTCAACCAGAGCGGCAGCAACGGGTTCTTCAACGGGCTGCAGTCGCTGCAGGTCGTCGCCGGCGCGGGTGACGCCTCGCAAGGCAACATCGGCGGCGGCGTGGTCAACGTGGTCGTCCAGCGCGGCACGTATCCGGCGAACGGGCTGCTCGACCTCGAGGTCGGCGGGCCCAGCTCGTTCCACCAGGCCGCGCTCCAGTACGGCTTCGCCAGCCCCAACGGCCGCTTCTCGGACTACGTCTCGTACGTCAACCAGCGCTACGTGCCGTACTTCGGCGGGATCTCGACCAGCACCGACCCGTTCGGGGCTCAGTTCGCGGTCACGCCCAGCGGCACGACCCTCCCCAGCTCGGCGTTCAATCAGGACTTCCTGAACAACTTCGTCTACAAGTTCGGCAAGGACAACGCGCAGTCGCTCCAGGTGCTGTTCCAGAACCGCGACTTCGACGAGTTCGGCGCGCGCTACGACAGCAACGTCGCCGTTCCGTACTACAACAACCCCTACTTCCTCGAGGGGCTCGGCTTCAGCCAAGGATCGGCCGCAACGGCCGCGGCCGAGGGCATTCCGCTCTTGAACAACGGCTACATCTCCCGCGTGGTCGACAAGCCGTTCGGCCTGGCCTCGCAGGGCACGCAGGTCACCCCCGAAGAGTTCGCCTTCAACCCCTCGCAGTACTTGAAGTTCGAGTACGACAACGTCATCAACGGCTCGACCTTCCTGGCGCTGCGCGTCTTCAACCTGCAGTTCCGCAACGGCACGACCGGCGACTACGAGTTCCAGGGGCTCGGCGGCGACAACATCACGGGCGGCAACCGGACCGGGTTCTCGGGCGAGCTGACCAAGACGTTCAGCGCGCACCACACCGTCGAGGTCGGCGGGAGCTTCCAGAACATCCACCCGATCTGGGACGCCTATCAGCCCTACCCGGCGCTGATCGACCTGGAGGGCTCCTATCTCGGGTTGGGCTTCGTGCAGCAGGCCAGCCTGAACACGTTCAACGGCGTCCTTCCGTCGCTGAGCGACTTCGCAAAGCCGTCCGACTTCCCCGGCGGCGTCTGCCCGGCCAATGCCTGCTACCTCTACAACCACGGGATCGCCAACCCGACGGTTCCGTCGTTCGGCATCGGCTACAACAAGAGCGACCAGATCGAAGGCGGCCTGTTCGTCCGCGATCAGTGGACGCCCAACAGCAAGCTCAAGATGGATCTCGGCCTGCGCCTGGACACGATGGTCTACAAGCAGGGCGAGAACCCGTTCAACCCGACCGACCTGGCCAACCCGGACGACGTTCCGGTCGGCGGCACCTCGGCCGGCAACTTCCTCAAGAAGGACTTCCTGCGCCCGTCGGTGACCGAGCCGCGGGTCGCCATCAACTACCAGTTCGACCCGAACAACTCGCTGCGCTTCGGCTTCGGCCGCTCGGTCGTCTTCGCCAACGCGCAGACCCAGGCGACGCCGTCGTCGATGTACGACTTCCCGGCCGCGTTCTTCAGCATCCCGGCGCTCGGCAACACGGCCGACCCGTCGACGTGGAGCTGCGGCACCGGCTTCAACGCCCAGCACCTGCTGCCGGGCGGAGCCAACGCGTCCTCCAACGGCGGCGGCTACTTCCGCTGCACCAGCTACGCGCAGCAGCTCTACTACTTCCTCGACCAGCACAACGACGCACCCGACGCCGGCAACAACGTGCCCGAGCAGTTCAGCAACACGGAGCTGGCGTACCAGCACCTCTTCGCCAACGGCTGGGGCGCCCGCGCGACGGCGTACTACAAGCGCGGGTACAACATCTCGCAGTTCTCGCTGATCAGCCAGGTCCTCAACACGCAGGGCGTGCCGGTCAGCCAGGTGTTCGGCATCACGAACACCGGCATCAACAAGACGTCCGGCCTGGAGTTCGGTCTGACCACCCCGCAGCGCGCCTTCGGGTTGAGCGGCTATCTGTCGGCCACGTACACCAACGTCATCGACAGCGTTCCGCCGCTGGTCGCGTCGGAAGATACCCTGCCGCTCGTACCCGCCGCAGCGGTTGCGCTGAACAACACCTACCGCGCCGGCTTCATCTCGCCGTTCGTGGTCAACATGGGCGTGCAGTACAGGACCAGGTCCGGCTTCAAGATCAATCCGATCTTGAACTACGACCGCGGCTTCCCGATCGGGGTCGGAAACCTCACCCCGACCCAGCTGCCGGACGGAAGCTACGCGAACCTGCCGCAGACCAACGCGAACCCCACGGCCCTCTCGGGCTTCGGCGGCATCACCGGGGCGTACAATTCCACGAACTACGTCGATCCGACCAACCCGGGCACGCTGACCCACCCGAATATCGCGGCGACGCGCGGTACTCCGGAGACCTCGAATCCCGGCGGCATCCTGAGCCGGCCGCGGCTCGGCGCGGACGTCGACTTCGAGTACACGCGCAAGCGCAACACGATCGGGCTCTACGTCCAGAACGTGTTCTCCAACGAGTACCTCGAGCCGCAGCTCAACCCGTACTGGCAGCCGGTCACGACCGGCGTGGGCGGCGTGCAGACCGGCACGACCGCGGCGGCGACGCCCGGCTCGCTGTCGTACACCTACGGCGGCTTCCGCAACGTTCCCGGCATCATCTACGGCACGTCGCCGTACGTCGAGAACCTGTACCGGCCGCTCTCGCTCACCCTCTACTATCAGCTCCACATCTAGGTGAACGCCTTGTCGAAGAGACCCCTAGTCTGGGCCGTCGCCGGCGCGCTCGGTCTGTCCGCGTGCACCGCCGGACAGACCGGCCCGCCGACCGCCACGGTCGTGAACCCGACCTCGGCCGGGAAACTGCAGTTCGCGGTCGGTACGGCCAACATCGGCGGGGGAACGGGCCTGAACGTCGTGGCGACGTACCGTCAGGCCAACGGCTCCAGCGCGGTGCTGGTCAACACGCCCAAGCTGACCGGTCCGTTCACGCTCCCGGCGGCAGCGACGCCGAGCGGCTTCTACGCCGCCGGCGCGGGCGGGCTGTTCACTCAGGCCGACGGCTTGACGACGGCCGACGCCGGGCCGAGCGCCGACGAGGTGACCAACCACTACATCGGCGGCACCCCGCAGACTACGGCGAGCAACCCCAACCAGGGCGTGCCGACGACCTTCGGGCAGTCGGGCGGCGTCTTCGGCAACGGGTTCTTCCCGGGCAACTACACCAGCTCGGGTAACCCGTACTCCTACAACCCGTACTACCAGCCGTTCTACGCCGGCAACGTGCCCACGCCGCCCGCCGCGGCCACGGCGTTCTTCGCCGCCGGCGGGCCGCCCGTCTTCGATCCGAACAAGGACGGCGGCGGCACCCAGGACGGCAGCTTCAGCGCGCCCATCAAGGGCATCTCGCTCGGGCTGGGCGTCTTCGCCGGCGTTCTGCCCGGCATGGGCCAGTACAACCTGCAGGTCACCATCCCGACCGCCGGCTTCCCGGTGGTCTCGGCGCCGGCGGCCACCCTGAGCAACCTCAACCTGCTGCCGTCTGCCGCGACCCCGGTGGTCACGTTCAACGGCGACGGCTCGGCCGCGGTGAGCTACACCCTGCCGGGCGGCGTGGTCGGAGCCTACGTGCAGGTGGTCGACACGAACTACTGCAACGGCGGCTCGCCGGTGCCGTACACGTTCTGGGTCACGGCCTCGGGCTCGCAGGCGATCCCCAACACGCTGGGACCCGCGAGCAAGAGCGGCGGTCCGGCGATCTGCACGCCGAGCATGAACGACAAGAGTTCGGGCGGCAGCGTCACGACCGGCGACCCGGTCCAAGCCGTGCTGATCGGCTTCGACTACGACCACAACGCGCTGCAGTACAACGGCACGACCGGGCAGGCGTACCCGCAGGCCCCGGCCCTGCCGGCGCAGGCCGACGTCACGATCTCGCCGATCGCGACGTACCAGCAGCAGCCGAGCGGTACGGTCACCATCAGCACCGGCAGACCGCGGGCGAGCGTCCGGCACTAGCCGGCGCGCGTCGGCTGCGCCCGTCGCGGGGCTCCACGCAGGGTGGGGCCCCGTTTCGCGTTCAGGGCCGCGCGGGCGCCACCCGGATGCGGTACGTGCGCAGGCCCCAGTCGGTCGCGAGGCGGTCGTAGAGCCGCTGGGCGCGGGCATTGTCGCGCTCGGCGACCCAGCGCACCTCGGTCCAGCCGCGCTCGCGCGCGGTCGTGACGACGCGCTCGATCAGCGCGCGCGCGAGGCCGGTGCCGCGGTGCGACTCCTCGACCCAGAGGTCGTCGAGAAAGCACGCCTCGTTGCCGTCGAGCGTGCGCGGAAAGGGCCGGAAGTGGCTGAACCCGACCAGCCGGTCACCTTCGATGGCGGCGATCCCCTCGAGCCCGTGGGCGCGCGCCAGCAGCCAGGACCAGACCGTCGCCGCGACCGCGTCGTCGACCGGCGAGCCGACCGCGCGCGCGTAGCGCGCGTAGGCCGCGCGCCAGGCCTCGCTCCAGCCCGGCGCGAGGGGCTCGAAGCGGGTCAGCTCAGGCGCTCCCGATCAGCACGCCGGCGGTGAAGACCAGCGCGCCGCCGACCACGACCTCGACCACGCTGGCGATGAAGCTCGTCGCGAAGAAGCGGTAGCGGATGTAGGCGATGGTCAGCAGCTCGATCCCGACCACCACGTAGGCCAGGGTCAGCGCTTGCTGGACGCTCGGGATCAGGAACGGCAGCGTGTGCAAGAAGCCGCCCAGGAACGTCATGAACCCGGTGATGCCGCCGCGCAGCAGCGGCTTGCCGCGCCCGGTCAGCGTGCCGTCGTCGCTGAGCCCCTCGGAGAACGCCATCGAGATCCCGGCCCCGACCGCGGCGGCGGCGCCGATCAGGAACACCGTGTGCGAGGCGTGGGTCGCGAACGCGGTCGCGAAGATCGGCGCCAGGGTCGAGACGGAGCCGTCCATCAGCCCGGCCAGCCCGGGCTGGACGATCTGCAGCACGAAGCTGTTGTCGGTCCGCCGCTTGGCGGCGGAGGCTTCGAGTTCGGTTTCTCCGAGCACCGGGGCCCTCGCTAGACGGTGTGGTGGATGGTGGCGGCGCCGAGGACTTCGACGCCGGCCGGGTCGAGCAGGGCCACCAGCTGGCCCGGCGAGACCGCCCGCTGCGGCCGGGCGAAGCGCAGCCGCAGCATCCCTTTCCCGTCGATCAGGGCTTCGGCCGGGGCGGGGACCGCTCGGTAGCGGGTCATCGCCAGCACCGCGGCCGGGCCGGTCGCGAAGCGCTCGGGCCGCAGCAGGTTGACCTCGTCGGCCACCAGGCCGGCAGCGTCGAGCTCGTCCTCGCGGCCGATCACGATCGTGTTCGTCGCGGCGTCGATCCGGGTGACGTAGCGCGCCTGCGCCCCGGCCGGCAGGCCGCGGCGCTGGCCGACGGTGTAGCCGCCGATGCCGGCGTGGGCGCCGACCGGCTCGCCGCTCGCGGTCACCACCGGCCCCGGCTGGGCGGTGGCGGGCGCCAGGCGCCCCAGCACCGCGCGGTAGTCGCCGCCCTCGACGAAGCAGATGTCCTGCGACTCGCGCTTCTCGGCGACCGGCAGGCCCAGCCGGGCCGCGTGGGCGCGCGTCTCGGCTTTGGTCAGGCTCCCGAGCGGGAGCAGCAGGCGGGCGAGCTGGGCCGCGCCGAGCTGGGCCAGCGCGTAGGCCTGGTCCTTGGGCGAGGGGCTGCGGAAGAGGTGCGGGCCGTCGGGCCGGTGCTCGAGCCGGGCGTAGTGACCGGTCGCGACCCAGCGCGCCCCCAGCCGGTCGGCGTAGGCGCGCAGCGTGCCGAGCTTGACCTGGTTGTTGCAGCTCACGCACGGGTTGGGCGTGCGGCCCCGGGCGTAGTCGGCGGCGAAGCGCTCGATCACGCCGCGCCGGAACGCCTCCTCGAAGTCCAGCACGTAGTGGGGGATGCCCAGGGCGGCCGCGCTGCGCCGGGCGTCGTCGAAGTCGTCGGCGCCGCAGCACGACTTGGCGTGCGCGGGCCGGGTGGGGGCGTACATCTTCATGGTGACGCCGACGACGTCGTAGCCCGCTTCCGCGAGCAATCCCGCCGCCACCGCCGAGTCGACGCCGCCGCTCATCGCGGCGACGACGCGGGTCCGCTGGTTCATCCGTCTCTCAGACCGTTCCCAGATTGGTTGCTGACCAGGAGAACCCCATGCGCCCGCCAAGGGTTCGTTCGATGCCTGCGCTCGGGGAGGAGTTCCGCAGCGCGCGGGAAGCGCGCGGGCTGTCGGTTTCGGAGGTCGCCGAACGCATCCACATCCGTTCGGTCTACCTGGCGGCCATCGAGAACGAGGAGTGGGCGTCGATCGGTGCTCCGGTGTACGTGCGCGGCTTCATCCGCACCTACGCGCGGTTCCTCGGGCTGGACGCCGAAGCCGCGGTCGCGCGCTTCAACGACGCCGTACCGGCCGAGCGCCCCAGCAGCCACGCCGTCTCGGTCGCCAGCGCCGGGCGCGACCGCGCCGGCCCCTCGCCCTGGGTCATCGTGGGCACGCTGGTGGCGCTCGTGCTGGTCGGCTACGCGGTCTACGAGTTCGTGGCGCTCAAGCAGCCGGCGGCGGGTCCGGTGGCGGTGCAACCGCCGCCTGCCCCCAGCGGGTCTGCGGCACCGGCCCGGCCGGCGCCCCGGAGCGTTCCCACCCCGGTCCCGCACCACCGGATCGCGGTCCGGCTCGTCCAGCGCTCGTGGCTGCGGGTGACCATCGACGGGCAGGCCAAGCTCGAAGGGATCTATCCCGCGGGCACCGCCAAGTCGTTCACCGGCAACGTGGCCGACCTGCGGGTCGGCAACGCCGGCGGGGTCACGGTCTCGGTCAACGGCTCGGCCGCCAAGCCGCTCGGGAAGACGGGCGACGTCGTCGAGCAGCACTACCCCCTCTGATCGCCCAGGAACACAGGCATGGCTTCGGACGCATCCTTCGACGTCGTCTCCAAGATCGATCCCCAGGAGCTCGACAACGCGCTCAACCAGGCCCGCAAGGAGATCGCGGGCCGGTTCGACTTCAAGAACTCGATGGCGTCGATCGAGAACGACGCGGCGGCGATCACCGTGCTGGCCGACGACGAGCTCAAGCTGCGCAACGTCATCGACATCATCCAGTCCAAGGCGGTCAAGCGGGGGATCGACATCAAGGCCCTCGACCTCTCGGCGGCTCCCGAGCCGGCGTCGGGAAACACGCTGCGGCAGAAGATCGGGCTGCGGTCGGGGATCCCCAAGGACAAGTCCAAGCCGCTGATCGAGGCGATCAAGGGATCGAAGCTCAAAGTCCAGGCCCAGTATCAGGACGAGCAGATCCGGGTGTCGGGGAAGTCGCGGGACGATCTGCAGAAGGTGCAGGCGCTGCTCAAAGGGCTGAACTACGAGCTTCCTCTGCAGTTCGTCAATTATCGTTAGGCACGAATGACAGCAACCGCGAATCGCAGTAAGACCGTCTCGTTCGTCAGCTTGGGGTGTGCGAAGAACCTCGTCGACTCCGAGGTGATGATCGCCAAGCTCGGGGCGGCGGGGTGGGCGCTGGTGCCCGAGGCCGACGAGGCGGATGCGGTGGTGATCAACACCTGCGCGTTCATCGATCCGGCCAAGGCGGAGTCGACCCAGACGATCCTCGAGCACGCGGAGCGCAAGCGCGAGGGGCAGCAGCTCATCGTGGCGGGGTGTCTCTCGCAGCGGTTCGGGAGCGAGCTGCAGTCGCTGATCCCGCAGATCGACGGGGTGGTCGGGACCGGGGCGTATGCGGGCATCGTCGAGCTGCTCGAGGATGCGCGGGCGGGGCACAAGCCGGTTCGGCTCGGGTTCGAGGCGGAGCCGGAGCACGATTTCCTGCCGCGGCTGATCACCACGCCCGCGGCGACGGCGTACCTCAAGATCGCCGAGGGGTGCGATCACCCGTGCACGTTCTGCATCATCCCGCAGTTGCGGGGCGGGTTCCGCTCGCGGAGCGCCGAGTCGATCCTGGCCGAGGCGCGGGCGCTGGCGGCGGGCGGGACCAAAGAGCTGATCCTGATCGCGCAGGATACGTCGATGTGGGGCCGCGACCGGGGGTATCGGCGGGGTGGGCTGGCGGCGCTGCTGCGGCAATTGCACGAGGTCGAGGGGCTGGAGTGGATTCGGCTGCTGTACCTGTATCCGGCGACGGTGGATTCCGAGCTGGTCGAGTCGATGGCCGAGCTGCCGAAGGTCTGCGCCTACATGGACATGCCGCTGCAGCACGTCGCCGTGCCGGTGCTGCGCGGGATGAAGCGGCCCTCGAACGGGGCGCGGTACCTGGAGATCGTCGAGGACTTCCGGCGGCGGGTCCCCGGGATCACCATGCGCTCGACCTTCATCGTCGGGTTTCCCGGTGAGACGGCCGAGCACGTCGACGAGCTCGAGGCGTGGATCGCGCGGGCCGAGCTGGACCGGGTCGGGTTCTTCACCTACTCGCGGGAGGACGGGACGCCCGGGGCCGAGCTGCCGGGTCAGGTGCCGGAGCGCGAGAAGCGGCGGCGGCTGCTGCGGCTGCGCGACGCGCAGCGGCGGGCCTCGGAGCGGGCGCGGGCGCGGCGGGTCGGGCAGACGGTGCGGGTGCTGGTCGAGGAGCGGCGCGGGCTGAGCAAGACCGATCCGCTCGCGCTGGGCTTGCGCGCGCGCAGCGTGCTCGTCGGGCGCTCGCAGGGCGAGGCGCCCGGGGTCGACGGCGCGATCGCGTTCACCGGCCAGGCTGCGCTCGGCAGCTTCGTCGACGTCCGGCTCGACGGCCACACCGCGTTCGACTTCTACGGGACGATGGTGCCCGCGCTGGTGCCGGCATGAGCCGCTCGGGGGTCGTCGACCCGCCCCGGCCGCCGTCGTCCGACGAGCGGCCGCGGCGGCGGCGGCAGCCGCCGCAACCGCCGTCGCGCTGGAGGACGCTGCTGCCGGTGGCGGTCGGGATCGCGCTGGTGCTGCTGGGCGCGCTGCTCGGCTTCGTCGCGACGAAGATGATGCGCGACAAGTCGAGCTTCAGCGACGCGCTGGTCAAGACGCTGGTCTACGTGCCGGCCCCGCGGGCGGTGTTCGGCAAGGACCGCATCTACGTGCTGCTGCTGGGCATCGACTACGACTACGACGACAAGGACCAGCCCTACAGCTCGCACGCGCGCAGCGACACCATCATGGCGGCCGGGCTCGACTTCCCGACCCGCAGCGCGAAGCTGGTCTCGGTCCTGCGCGACACCGAGGCGCAGTACGACGGCAAGGACACGAAGATCAACCAGGCCTATTCGGACGGCGGCGTTCCGCTGGCGGACCGGGTCGTGGGCGACTTCTTGGGCCTGCCGGCGAACCAGCGCGGGCAGCACTTCGACCGCTACATCGTGGTGAAGATCAACGCGGTCAAGGACTTCGTCAACGCCATCGGCGGCATCGACGTGCCGGTCACCGAGCAGATGGACTACGACGACAGCTGGGGCCACCTGCACATCCACTTCAAGCCGGGCCTGGTCCACATGAACGGCGAGCAGGCGCAGGGCTACGCGCGCTTCCGCCACGACGCGTGCAGCGACCCGTGCCGGACCAAGCGCCAGCAGCAAGTCATCCACATCGTCCTGCAAAAGCTCAAGGGCGACAAGCTCAACGACCTGACCCACCTCGGCCAGCTGATCGGCGTCTTCGACCGCGACGTGCAGACGAACCTCAGCAACGACGAGCTCAAGTCGCTCGGCTGGGCCTACAAGGATGCGAACCTGGCCGACCTCAGCCACGCCGACACGATCCCGTACGTCGACACGAAGACCGCCGCCGACGGCGGCGAGGTCGTGATCCCCGACGAGGCGGTCAAGGCCAAGCTGGTCGGGGACCTGCTCGGCCCCTACGGCAACGTCACGGCCCCGCCGGCCAGCGCCCTGGCCGCGATCAAACCGGCCAGCGTCCACCTAGTGGTCGAGAACGGCAGCGGCGAGCCGGGGCTGGCGACGGCCGCGGCCGCACGGCTGGAGAAGCTCGGCTACGTCGTCGACTCGGTCCAGAACGCCGACGCGTTCGGCTATGCGGCGACCCAGATCCGGCCGGCCGCCCGGCTGCCGTTCGTCGGCGAGCGGGTGCGGCAAGACCTCGGGGTGGCCGGCGCCCAGGTGTTCCCGGCGACCGACGCCACCCCCGGGCCGCGGACGCCGCTGGTGACGGTGATCGTCGGCAAGGACTACGGGCAGGCGCCGGTTCCCGCGGCGGCGCCGACTTCCTCGGTCGCACCCCGGCACCACTAGTGGGTTCGCCCCCGGCGAATCCTTCGCGTTCGGCCTTGGGCCGAGCCGCCTTGGGTCTTGCGATTCTGGCGGTGCTGGTCGGGGGCGGGTATGCCGGGTGGCGGCTGTGGCTGAAGTCGGACGACCTGCTGCGGCCGGTGGTGGTCGGGCGCGGTGCCGACGCGGCGGCGCTGGTGCGGCCGTCGCTGGGCGCCCGCCTGCGCGCCGTGCTCGGCGGCAGCCCGAGCGTCGCGCCGGCCCCGCGCGCGCGGCTGGTCGCGCTGACCTTCGACGACGGGCCGTACCCGGTCACGACGCCGCTGCTGGTCCAGACCCTGCACGACCTGCGGGTGCCGGCGACCTTTTTCCTGATCGGCCGCGACGCCGAGCAGTTCCCCGCGCTGGCCCGGGCGATCGCCGCCGGGGGCAACGAGATCGCCGACCACACCCTGACCCACCCCGACCTCGACCGGCTCGGTGCCGCCGCGGTGCGGGCGGAGCTCGACGGGGGTGCCGCGAGCCTGGAGCGGATCGCGCCCGACCCGGCCGAGCGGCGCCTGTTCCGGCCGCCCCACGGCCGCTACACCCTGGCGACGATCCGCACCGCCCAGGCGGCCGGGTTCGACACGATCCTCTGGAACGACGATCCCGGCGACTGGCGCACGGTCGGTCAGGCGGCGCTGACGGCGCACCTGCTGCGGCACGCGACCGCGCCGGAGATCGTCCTGCTCCACAGCGGCCGGCTGGCCACGGTCGCCTTGCTGCCGGAGCTGGTCGGCCGCTACCGCCGGGCGGGCTACGCCTTCGTCACGGTGGGCGACCTGCTGCGCCGGACCTCGGCCGAGGCGCTGGACCACCCGGCGAAGCTGCCCCTGGAGTAACTCCGGCCGCCGCGGTGCGGTACAATCGGGAGAGCGGCTCGCACCGCTCATTTTTCGTGCTCTGCGCTGCCGCTCGGGAGGAACCGACTCGGGCGGCGAACGGTTTGTATCCCGTATGGCCTTCCTCAAAGCCCTGCTCGACGGCAACGAGCGCGAAGTCAACCGGCTTCGCAAAACCGCCGACCGCGTCAACGCGCTCGAACCGGCGACCGCCCAGCTCTCCGACGACGAGCTGCGCGGCAAGACGGCCGAGTTCCGCGCCCGGCTGGAGCGCGGCGAGCCGCTCGACGGCCTGATCCCGGAGGCCTTCGCGGTCGTCCGCGAGACGAGCAAGCGGGTGCTGGGGATGCGCCACTTCGACGTGCAGATCATGGGCGGGCAGGCGCTGCACGAGGGCAACGTCGCCGAGATGCGCACCGGCGAGGGCAAGACGCTCGTCGCGACCCTGCCGGTCTACCTGAACGCGCTGACCGGCAAGGGCGTCCACCTGGTCACCGTCAACGACTACCTGGCCAAGCGCGACGCGGAGTGGATGGGCCCGATCTACCAGGCCCTCGACATGACGGTCGGCGTGATCCAGCACGACCTCGACCACAACGCGCGCAAGGCGGCGTACGACTGCGACATCACGTACGTCACCAACAACGAGGTCGGCTTCGACTACCTGCGCGACAACATGGCCTGGTCGCTCGACCAGATGGTCCAGCGCCACCTCAACTACGCCATCGTCGACGAGGTCGACTCGATCCTGATCGACGAGGCGCGCACGCCGCTGATCATCAGCGGCCAGGGCCACGACGCGACCGAGCTGTACGCGCAGTTCGCCCGGGTCATCCCGCGGCTGGTCAAGGACGAGGACTTCACGGTCGACGAGAAAGCCCACGCGGTGCCGATCACCGAAGCCGGCGTGGCCAAGGTCGAGAAGATGCTGGGCGTCCAGAACCTCTACGACCAGCGCAACCTCGAGCTGACCCACCAGCTCAACGCGGCGCTGCGGGCGTGGCACCTCTTCCACAAGGACCAGCAGTACATCGTCAAGGACGGCGAGATCGTCATCGTCGACGAGTTCACCGGCCGGCTGATGTACGGCCGGCGCTACTCCGACGGTATCCACCAGGCCATCGAGGCGAAGGAAGGGCTGCAGGTCCGCAGCGAGGACCAGACGCTCGCGACGATCACCTTCCAGAACTACTTCCGGCTCTACGACAAGCTGGCCGGCATGACCGGTACCGCCAAGACCGAGGAGCGCGAGTTCCGCGAGATCTACGGTCTGAACGTCGTGGTGATGCCGACGAACCAGCCGGTGCAGGCGCAAGGACTTCCAGGACATCGTCTACCGCACCGAGGCGGCGAAGTTCAACGCGGTGATCGACGACATCATCGCCGAGCACGAGAAGGGCCGCCCGGTCCTGGTCGGCACGCGCTCGATCGAGAAGTCGGAGCGGCTGGCGATGATGCTGCGCCGGCGCGGGGTCGAGTGCAACGTGCTCAACGCCAAGTACCACGAGCAGGAAGCGCAGATCATCAAGGACGCCGGGCTGTACGGCGCGGTGACGATCGCGACCAACATGGCCGGCCGCGGCGTCGACATCAAGCTGGGCGAGGGCGTGCCGGAGCTGGGCGGGCTGCACATCATCGGCACCGAGCGGCACGAGTCGCGCCGGATCGACAACCAGCTGCGCGGCCGCGCCGGCCGCCAGGGCGATCCCGGCACGACCCGCTTCTACATCGCGCTGGACGACGAGATCATGCGCCTCTTCGGCGCCGAGCGGATCCAGAAGATGATGGACTTCGTCAAGTTCACCGACGAGACGCCGATCGAGGCCGGCATCCTCTCGCGCTCGATCGAGAACGCGCAGTCCAAGGTCGAGAACCACAACTACGAGATCCGCAAGCAGGTTCTCGAGTACGACGACGTGATGAACAAGCAGCGCGAGGTCATCTACGGCGAGCGGCGCCGGGTGCTCGCGGGCGAGTCGCTGCGCGACTTCTTCGTCGACTCGCTGCGCCAGAAGGTCGCGGTCGCGGTCGACGCCGGCGCGCCGCCCGAGGAGCACCCCTCGGAGTGGAACCTCGGCCTGATCCTCGACGAGCTCGAGCTGCTCTTCCCGGTCAAGGACGCGATCGGGGTCGAAGACCTCGAGAAGCTCGACCGCGACGGGATGAAGGCGCGGCTGCTCGAGGTCGCGCTCGCGGCCTACGAGGCCAAGGAGGCCGAGATCGGCCCCGAGCTGATGCGCATGATCGAATCGCAGTACATCATGCTGCCGATCATCGACCGGATGTGGGTCGACCACCTCTACATCATGGACGCGCTCAAGACCGGCATCGGGCTGCGCGGCTACGGCCAGAAAGACCCCCGCGTCGAGTACGAAAAAGAGGCCTACGAGATCTTCGACGACCTCAAGAACACCATCGCCGACGAGGCGGTCAAGGCGGTCTTCGCGGTCCGGGTGGAGCAGGCGCCGGTCGACGAGAACGGCGTGCCGATCGACCCCGGCGCCCAGCCGCAGCAGCTCCCCGACGCGGGCGCGCTGCCGTACGCCGGCGACGGCTACGCGACGCCGCAGTTCGCGCCGATCCCGAGCGGCCAGATCGCGCCGCAGCCGGCGCCCCAGCCCGTCCCGCCGGCCGCGCCGCGGATGGACGCGGCGACCGCGGAGCGGCTGCTCGGCCCCGCGCCGCAGTACCAGCCGACCCAGGTCCACACCAACCGCGACGAGGCCGCCCCGCGCAAGCCGGCCCAGAACGGCGCCGCCAAGGTCGGCCGCAACGACCTCTGTCCCTGCGGCAGCGGCAAGAAGTACAAGCGCTGCCACGGCAACGGCACGGCGGCGTAGGCGCATGGCAGCCGTCCCGCCGGGCACCGGACCGTGGTACGAACGGGCCGACGCCGAGGCGGCGGCGGCTCGCGGGCTGACCGCGGCCGAGCTGCGGCTGGTCCAGGCGTACCGGCGCGACGGCTTCGTGGTGGTCGAGGACGCGCGCGTGCTCGACCCGATCGACGTCGGCGCGCTCTGGACGCGGCTGGAACCGCGCTTCGCCGACGGCTCGGGCCGGGTGCAGGACGCCTGGGCGTTCGACCCCGGCGTGCGCGCGATCGCCACCCACCCGGCGGTCCTGGCCACGCTGCGGCTGCTCTACGGGCGCGAGCCGTACCCGTTCCAGACCCTCAACTTCCTCAACGGCACCGAGCAGCGGACGCACAGCGACACGATCCACTTCTCGTCCAAGCCGTACGGGTTCATGTGCGGCGTCTGGCTGGCGCTCGAGGACGTGACGCTGCGGCAGGGCCCGCTGCACTACTACCGCGGCTCGCACGCGCTGCCGGCGTTCGACTACGCCGATTTCGCCATCGCGCCGGTGCGCGGCGCGCGGAGCTGGGACAACCCCGACACCCTGCGCGCGTACCGCGAGTACGAGCACGCGATCGCGCGCGTCGCCGCCGAGAGCGGCTGCGCGCGCGAAGAGCTGGCGATCCCGCGCGGCGCGTACCTGATCTGGTCGGCCAACCTGCTGCACGGCGGCTCGCCGCGGGCCGACGGCAGCCTGACCCGCAAGAGCCAGGTGACCCACTACTATTTCGACCGCACAGTGGCGTACACGCCGATGTTCTCGCGGCCCGACCGCGACCGCTGGCACGTCCGGCTGCCGCGCGACGTCCGCACCGGCCGGGTCGTGAAGCCGGAGCTCGACGGCACGCCGGTCGTCTTTCCGCCCGACGACGACGGCTTGCGCGCGGTGCGGCCGCTGTCGGGGCTGATGGGCGCCGTCGTGCGGGCGCTGCCCGCGACGTCGGCCTTGCCGGCCTCCGCCCGCAACGCCGTGCGCCGCGCCTTGCTGGATGCCGGCGGCCGCCGCTAACCGACAAGCGCGACCAGATGACTCCCGAGCAGCGGGCCAAGTTGGGCCGCGTGCGGGCCGAGAACCGCCGCGAGCGGCCGCGGCACCGGCGCGCGCGCCTGGTGGCGGAGCTCGTCGGCACCGTCATCGTCACGCTCGGCACGGTGCTGCCCGAGGCACTCGACCGGGGCTTGGGGCTGCACCTGCCCTACGCGGTGCGGGCCTCGTGCACGGGCATCGCCACGATGATCGTGATCTACGCGCTGGGCGAGGTCTCGGGCGCGCACACCAACCCGATCGTGACCGTCGCGTTCGCGCTGCGCGGCGACTTCGACTGTCGCGCGTGCCGGAGTACGTCGTGGCGCAGTTCGCCGGTGCGGCCGCCGCGGGCGGGCTCGTGCTGGCGATCCTCCGTCCCGACCCGGCGTCGCTGCGCGGCACGCTGGCGCGGGGCCCGTGGCCGGCGTTCTGGCTCGAGATCGTGCTGACCGCGATCCTGGTGCTGGTCGCCGTCTCGACCGCGAACAAGGCGCGCTTCATCGGCCCGCAGAGCGCGTTCGCCAACGGCGCGACGACGATCTTCGACCGCCTCGTCGGCTACGACGTCTCGACCGGCTCGATGAACCCGGCCCGCACGCTCGGCCCGCTGCTGCTGATCGGCGGCAGCCCGAACTGGTGGGTGTTCGTGCTCGGACCGCTGCTGGGTGCCGGGATCGCGGTCTGGCTGACCTGGCTGATCCACGGCGGCCCCAACGCCCAGGAGTCGCACAAGAGCCACGGCTGAGCCGCCGCGGCACAGGTCAGGCGCCGGTCTGGTTCGCGGGCGCGCCGTTCTGCCACACGCCCACGACCCGGCGCAGCGCGGCGAGGTCGCGGGTCGGATCGCCCTCGACCGCCACCAGGTCGGCGAGCGCGCCGGCGCGCACGGCACCGAGGTCGTCGCGGCGCAGCACGCGCGCGGCGGTCGCGGTCGCCGCGCGCAGCGCTTCGGCCGGGGTGAGGCCGTGCTCGACCAAGAGCTCCAGCTCGCGGGCGTTGTCGCCGTGCGGGAAGACGCCGATGTCGCTGCCGTTGGCGATCGTCACGCCGCTGGCGCGCGCGGCGGCGAACGAGGCGCGCTTCTGCGCGTAGGCGGGATCGTCGGGCGCGAGGCCGCGGTAGCGCCAGATCGCCTCGTAGGCGGCCAGGGTCGGGACGTAGGCGACGCCGCGCTCCGCCATGAGCGCGAAGACCTCCGGCGTGCCCTCGTTGCCGTGCTCGATCGTCGCGGCGCCGGCCCAGGCCGCGCGCCGCATCGCCTCGGCGGTGTTGGCGTGGGCGGCGACCTGCAGGCCGGAGTCGCGCGCGATGCGCACGATCAGCGCCAGGTCGTCCTGCGAGAACGCCGGGCGCGAGATCCCGCCCGGGCCGTGGCGCGAGTCGGCGTAGACCTTGATCCAGTCCGCGCCGCGGCTGATCTGGCGCCGCACGGTGCGGTAGATCGACTCCGGCCCGTCGACCTCGTCGGCGCCCTGCGGCACGCAGCAGTCCGGCGCGAAGCCGGCCGGGCCGTAGAAGCCGCGCGCGACGATCGCCCGGGTCACGCAGAGCAGCCGCGGGCCGGCGATGACGCCTTCCGCGAGCGCGCGGCGCAGCCCGACGTCGGCTTCGTTCGCGCCCTCGGTGCCGAGGTCGCGGATGGTGGTGAAGCCGGCCGCCAGCGTGCGGGCCAGCGCGGGCACGGCGCGCGCGACCCGCAGCGCCTCGTGGTCGCGCAGGATCTGGTCGTCCCACGCGCGCTCGTCGTACGGTTTGAGCAGGATGTGGGTGTGCAGGTCGATCAGGCCCGGCAGCAGCGTCGCGCCGGGCAGCTCGACCGCGGCCGCGCCGTCGGCCGCCAGGCCGGGGCCGGCGGCTACAATGCGCTCGCCCTCGACCCGGACCTGCCAGCCGTCGTAGAGGGCCTCGCCGTCGAACACGCGGGCCGGGCGGAGCAGGATCGCGGGCATCGTTCCGGCGTTGACCCGGCGCGTCGCTCGCTCCTACCATACGCAGGGTGAGCTCGGCCTTCGACGACCTTCCGCTCGCGCGGCTGCAGGCGCGCCGCAGCACGAAGTGGCGGACCTACCCGCCCGACGTGCTGCCCGCCTTCATCGCCGAGATGGACGTCCCGCTGGCCGAGCCGGTCGCGGCGGCGCTGCACGCGGCGGTCGACGCGGGCGACGTCGGGTACGCCGACCCGGGCGAGCTGGGCGCGGCGTTCGCCGGGTTCGCTGCCGCGCGCTTCGGCTGGCAGGTCGACCCGGGCCGGACGCACCTGGTGTCCGACGTCGTGGTCGGCATCGGCGAGTCGCTGCGGCTGTTCACCGCGCCGGGCGACGGGGTGGTGATCGACTCGCCGGTCTACCCGCCGTTCTTCGCGGTCGTGCGCGACCTCGAGCGGCGGATCGTCGACGTGCCGCTGCTGGAGACGGCCGGCGGCTGGCAGCTCGACCTCGCCGGCCTCGAGCGCGCCTTCGCCGCCGGCGCGCGGGCCTACGTGCTGTGCTCGCCGCACAACCCGCTCGGCCGGGTCTTCCCGCGCGCCGCGCTGGCGGCGGTCGCGGAGCTGGCGGCGCGCTACGGCGTGGTGGTGATCGCCGACGAGATCCACGCCCCGCTGACCCTGCCGGGCGCGGCGTTCACCGCCTTCGCCCCGCTCGCCGAGGCCGCCGGGGCTCGAGCCGTCGCGCTGGTCTCGGCGTCGAAGGCGTGGAACCTCGCCGGGCTCAAGTGCGCGCTGCTCGTCGCCGCCGGCGACGCCGCGCAGGCGACCTTGCAGCGCTTGCCGGTCGAGACGCGCTACCGCAGCGGCCACCTCGGCGTGATCGCCTCGGTCGCCGCGTTTCGCGCCGGCACCGATTGGCTCGACGCGCTGCTCGCGCACCTCGACCGCAACCGCCGGCTGCTCGGCGAGCTGCTCGCCCGCGAGCTGCCGGCGGTCGGCTACCTGCCGCCGGAGGCGAGCTTTCTCGTCTGGCTCGACTGCCGGGCCTTGGGCCTGGGCGACGATCCGGCCCGCGCGTTCCTGCAGCGCGGGCGGGTGGCGCTCTCGCCCGGCCCGCGCTTCGGGCCCGGCGGCGCCGGCCACGCCCGGCTCAACATCGGCACCACCGCGGCCCTGCTGGCCGAGGCGGTCGCGCGCATGCGGCGCGCGCTGGGCTGAAGGCCGCTCGGTCCGCGCCGGTGGGCAGGAGCGCGCCCGCACCGGCTCCAACCGGGACGGTCCCGTGTCAGACGCCCAGCTCTCCACCATCGACCGTGCCCGCGAGCGCCTGAGCGCGCTCAAGGTGCGGCTTTGACGACGCGGGCAAGCGCCGCAGCGTAGCCGAGCTCGAGGCGCGCTCGCGCGCCGACGACTTCTGGAACGATCCCGAGCGCGCGCGCGGGGTGATGAAGAAGATCGCCGACCTGGGCTCCGACCTCGGAGCGGTCGACGCGGTGCAGGCGGCGCTCGACGACGGCGCCGAGATCCTCGAGGTGCTGGGCGACGAGGAGGGCGCGGAGGCCGAGGCCGACGCGGCGATCGCGCGCGCCGTCAAGGCGCTGGACGACCTGGAGATGGCGGCCAACTTCGACCGCCCCTACGACTCGCACGGCGCGATCGTGACGATCCGGGCCGGCGCGGGCGGCACCGACGCGGCCGACTGGACCCAGATGCTGGGGCGGATGTACCTGCGCTGGGCCGAGACCCACGGCATGGAGTCGGTCGTGGTGGAAGAGGCGCCGGGCGACGAGGCGGGGCTGCGCTCGATCACCTTCATCATCCGCGGCAAGAACGCGTACGGCATGCTCGAGAGCGAGCGCGGCGTCCACCGCCTGGTGCGCATCTCGCCGTTCGACAACCAGGGCCGCCGGCAGACCTCGTTCGCCGAGGTCGACGTCGTGCCCGAGACCGACGAGGGCGACGCCGAGGACGTCGAGCTGCGCCCCGAGGACCTGCGCTTCGAGACGTTCAAGGCCAGCGGCGCGGGCGGCCAGTACGTCAACAAGACCGAGTCGGCGATCCGCGTCTACCACCTCCCGACCGGCATCGTGGTGGCCTCGCAGCAGGAGCGCTCGCAGACCCAGAACCGCGAGGTCGTGCTGGGCATCCTGCGGGCGAAGCTCGTCCAGCGCACGCGCGAGGAGCGCGAGGCCAAGCTGGCCGAGATCCGCGGCGAGCGGCGCGCCAACGAGTGGGGCTCGCAGATCCGCTCCTACGTGCTGCACCCCTACCAGATGGTGAAGGACCACCGCACCGGCGTCGAGACCGGCAGCGCCGCGGCGGTGCTCGAGGGCGACATCGACGGCTTCATCTGGCCCTACCTGCAGAACCGCAACAACTTCGCCCCCGCCGGCGACGTCGCATAGCATGGCGCGCGTCGACGTCATCGTGGTGTGCTGGAACGACAAGGCGAAGATCGCGACGGCGCTCGACTCGGTGTTCGCGCTCGGCGAGGTGCGCGCGGACCCGGCGTTCGCGCACGTCGTGGTGAGCGACAACGGCTCGAGCGACGGCTCGCGCGCGTTCGTCGCCGAGCGCTACGGCGGGCGGGTGCAGATCGTCGAGAACCGCGCCAACCTGGGCTTCGCGGCGGCCTGCAACCGCGCGTTCGCGGCGAGCTCGTCGGAGTACGTATTCCTGCTCAACCCCGACGCCGAGCTGAAGGACGGCGCGCTGCGCGCGATCGTCGCGTTCATGGACGCCCACCCGCGCTGCGGGATCGCCGGCTCGCGCATCTACAACTACGACGGCACCGTGCAGCAGTCGGTCGGCGAGTTCGACACCTGGGCCGGCGCCTTTCTGCGCTCGTCGGCCTGGGGCGAGTGGCCGCTGCTGCGCAACTACGCCAACGGCGCCGGCCTGCGCGGCTTCGGCTACGACGCGCCGCGCCGGGTCGACCTGGCGATCGGCGCCGCGCTGGCCATCCGGCGCGCGCTGATCGCGGAGATCGGGCCGTTCGACGAGCGCTTCTTCCTGTACCACGAAGAGGTCGACTACGCCAAACGGGCTCACGATGCAGGCTGGGAAACGTGGTTCGTTCCTACCAGCGAAGCGGTGCACGAGGGGATGGGCAGCGCCCGCGGCCAGTACAACGTCGAGGCGCGCAAGCAGCGCTCGCGGCGCAAGTACTGGATCAAGCACCACGGGCCGCTCTGGTACTACGCCTTGGTCGCCGCGCTCGCCGGCCGCTACGCGCTCTACGCGGGCGCGCTGGCCGGCGCGGTCGCGCTCGGCCGGCGGCTGCGCCCGAAGGGCTCGTAGGTGGCGCTCGCGCCCGAAGCCGTCACGACCTTCGAGCGCGTCGAGGGCTACCGCGTGGTGCGCTCGTTCGGCTACGTCTACGGCACCGCGAACCGGCCCCGCAACGTGCTGCGCGCGACGTTCCGCAGCATCGGCGCGCTGATCGGGCTGGCGCCGACCGAGTACCTGACCGAAGCGGAGCGCACGCGCACCGAGGCGCTGCAGATACTATTGGAAAAGGCCGAGGCGATGGGTGCAAATGGCGTGCTGGGCGTGCAGTTCCAAGCGTCGGAAGGCTCCGACGGCGCGACCAGCGTGCTCGCCTTCGGCGAGGCGGTGTACTTGGAGCCGTCGCCGGAAACATCCGTGGCATGAGCCTGGCGGAACGAACCAAGCGCGAGCGCGCGGTCGAACATGCCGCGGCGGTGGTCGCGGCCTGCCGCAAGTGCGGGATCGGCGCGACCCGGCGCAACGCGGTCTACGGCGAAGGCGATCCCTGCGCCGAGCTGATGGTGGTCGGCGAGGGCCCGGGCGAGACCGAGGACAAGCTCGGGCGCCCGTTCGTCGGGCGCGCGGGCGAGCTGCTCGACAAGATGCTGGCCTCGATCGACCTGCCGCGCGAGAGCGTGTTCATCTGCAACACGGTCAAGTGCCGGCCGACGCTCGACAACGGTCATCGCCTGGCGAACCGGGCGCCGACCCCCGAGGAGATGCGCAACTGCCGTCCCTACCTGGACGAGCAGATCGAGATCGTCCGCCCGCGGGTGATCCTGGCGCTGGGTGCGCCGGCCGCCAAGTCGTTCATGGGCGACAAGTTCTCGATCACCAAGCAGCGCGGCCAGTGGTTCGACGGCCCGAGCGGCATCCCGGTGATCGCGACCTTCCACCCGGCCTACGTGCTGCGCCAGACCGGCGGGGCGATGACCGAGGTCAAGCGGCTGGTCTGGCACGACCTCAAGCTGGTCCGCAACCGCCTGAAGGCTCCGCCGGAGGGCAAGCTCGCGGTCCCGGCTCAGGACACGCTGTTCTGACCGAGGCGGCAGCCCGCTCCGGCGCGGCATGGTAGAATGGTCCGTCATGCTCAGCGCGCGGGACCTCTGGATCGACGAGAAAGCGCGCCGCGCCGGCTTCGAGAGCGGCACGGCGCTGGCTTGCGCGCACGGCCTCAAGGGCTACCGGCTGGATCAGCTCTACCGGGCGGCAACCAAAGAACTGGTCGCCGACTTGGAGGCAATCACGACCCTGCCCAAGGAATTGCGCGCGGCGCTCGCCGGGCAGGGGTTCGCGCTCGATGCGCTCGCGCCGGTGGTCGTCCAGCGCTCGCGCGACGGGCAGACGACGAAGGGCCTGTTCCGGCTGCACGACGGCAACGAGGTCGAGGCGGTGCTGATGGAGCACCACGGCGAGCGCAACACCGTCTGCATCTCCTCGCAGGCCGGCTGCGCCTACGCCTGCGCGTTCTGCTCGACCGGCCAGGCCGGCTTCACCCGCAACCTCAGCGCGACCGAGATCTTCGACCAGGTGCGCTACTTCGCGCGGCAGCTCGCCCAGGACGGCCGCAAGGTCACCAACGTGGTCGCGATGGGCATGGGCGAACCGTTCGCCAACTACGATGCGGTGATGGGCGCCGTCGGGCTGCTCAACGACCCCAAGGGGTTCGGCCTGGGCCACCGCCACATCACGATCTCGACCGTCGGCCTGGTCGACCGCATCGACCGCTTCGCCGACGAGCAGACCCAGGTCAACCTCGCGATCTCGCTCCACGCGCCGACCGACGCGACCCGCTCGGCGTTCATGCCGGTCAACCGCAAGTTCGCCCTCGACGAGCTGATGGCCGCGGTCGCGCGCTACATCGCCAAGACCAACCGCAAGGTGTTCTTCGAGTACGTCATGCTGGCCGGCGTCAACGACACGGACCAGCACGCCCACGACCTGGCGAAGCTGATGAAGAGCGCGCTCTACCACGTCAACCTGATCCCGTACAACAGCACGCCCGACGCGCTCGTGCGCGGCAGCGACGAGCAGCGCATCTGGGCCTTCGCCAAGATTCTCGAGCGCGAAGGCCGCGCCGTGACGGTGCGCACGCCGATGGGCCGCGACATCGCCGCCGCCTGCGGCCAGTTGCGGGCCGAGACCCAGCCGCGCGCCAAGGCCAGCTAAGGCCGCGTGAAGGCAGACGGCCGCCCCGACGCGGTCGCCGTCGCCGTGCTGCGCGGGGCCGGCGACGACGCCCAGGTCTTGCTGCTGCGCCGCGCGCGCGGCGCGTTCGCCGGCGCCTGGACCTTCGTCATGGGCGGGATCGAGGCCGGCGAGCGCGCGACCGAGGCCGCCCGCCGCGAGCTGGCCGAGGAGACGGGCCTGAGCGCGACCGGGTTCTACACCGCCGGCGAGCTCGACGCGTTCTACGACCCGGTCCGCGACCGCGTCGTCCACGTGCCCTTTTTCGTCGCCCGCGTCGTCCAAGCGGACGTGCGGCTCGAAGACGACGTCCACGACGACCACCGCTGGGTGAGCTTCGCCCAGGCGGAAGACCTGCTGACCTTCTCCTCGCAGCGGCGGGTGCTCGACGAGATCCGGCGGGCGTTCGTCGCCCGGGAGCCCGACCCGTGGCGCGCGCTCGGCTAGAGCTCGCGCTCGACGCGCTCGCCCACGCCTGCGCGCTGGTCGGCCTGGGCTACGCGGCCCGCGCCGCGTCGCTCGCGCGCGGCTGGCTGCGCGTCCCGGTCGTCGCCGACCTGCCCGGCGCGCCGTCGCTCTCGGTGATCGTGCCGGCCCGCAACGAGGCGCGCGCGATCGAGCGCTGCGTGCGCTCGCTGCTGGCTCAGAGCCTGGCCGACTACGAGCTGATCGTGGTCGACGACCGCTCCGACGACGCCACCCCGGCGATCCTGGCCGGGCTGGCGCGCGAGCACCCGCGGCTGCGGGTGGTGCGCGGCGCGCCGCTGCCCGACGGCTGGGTCGGCAAGCCCTGGGCGCTGACCCAGGGCGCGCGCGCCGCGCACGGCGCGTGGCTGCTGTTCACCGACGCCGACTCCTGGCACGCGCCGCACGCGTGCGCCTCGGCGCTGGCGTTCGTGCGCGCGCGCGGCGCGGACGCGCTGACCATCGCGACGTATCAGGAGCTGGGCTCGTGGGGCGAGCGGGCGGTGCTGCCGACGATCCTGGGCATGGTGGTCGTCGCGTCCGGCTCGATGGCGCAGCTCAACGATCCCGCCGACACCGCGCACGCGCTGGCCAACGGCCAGTACATCCTGGTCTCGCGGGTCGCCTACGACGCGCTGGGCGGCCACGCGGCGCTGCGCGGCGAGATCGTCGAGGACGTCGCGTTCGCCCGCCGGCTCAAGCGCGACGGCCGCTTCCGCCTGCTGGTGGCCGCCGGCGAGGAGCTCGTGCGGGTGCGCATGTACCGCTCGCTGCCCGACGTCTGGAACGGCTTCAGCAAGAACGTCTACGCCGGCGCCGGCGGCGACCTGCGCGCGCTGCTGGGCGGCAGCGCGGTCTGCGCCGCGCTCTCGCTGATCCCGGCGGCGCTCGCGCTCGACGCGCTCGCGCGCCGGCGGCCGCTGCGCGCGCTCGAGGCGCTGCTCTGCCTGGCCAACGGGATCGCGGTCGAAGCGCGCGGGTTCGCCTACAGCCGCCTGCCGCGCCGGCTGGCCTGGTGGGCGCCGGTCGGCTACGCGGTGCTGGGCGCGATCGCGCTCGACTCGACCCTGCGGGTCGTGAGCGGGCGCGGCGTCGAGTGGCGCGGCCGGCGCTACACCGGCCGCACCGGCGGCGAGCGGCCCTAGCCTGCTTCCGCGAGCACGGCGAGGAACGTCTTGGCGAAGGTGTGCGCGTCCCCCGGCCAGCGCGCCGACACGTAGCTGCCGTCGCGAACGACCCACGCCGGCCGGGGATCGCCCTCGCTGTCGCGGTGCCGCCCGTCGGTCTTGCGCCGAGCGTCGGGCGCATCGCGCGGAACGTCGCGGAAGTCGCCGGGCGCGGCGAGCGCCCGGGTCACCTCGCTCTGCACGCTGCGATACCCGGGCGGCTCGCCGCGCCCGTCGGCGTACGTACGATAATACGTCGGCTCCCAGAAGCGGACGATCCGCCCGACGGCCTGCGCGAGCCGTTCCTGCGACCAGGTGAGCGCGGTCGTGCGCTTGCCGTACAGCACCGATCGGCCGGTCCGGCTCGACACGCAGCGCGACGCCAGCACGACGCCGTGGCAAATCGCCGCCACCGGCTTGCCGGCATCGAAGACGCTGGCGACGAACTGCTGCAGCACCGGGCTCTCGAGGTATTCCCGCATGCCGCGCGCGTAGTGCCCGCCGGGAAGGACCAGCGCGTCGAACGCGCTCTCCCGCAGCTCGTCGTAGCGGAACGGGTGGCGAAAGCGCTCGTCGCGCACCATCAGCGCGTACGCCGCCCGCGCCCGGCGGTCCGCGCGCAGCAGCAGCCCCATCAGCCGGATGCGGTCGAGCCCGGGAACGCAGCCCCACGGGTCGAGGCCCATGCCGTCGAGCATGTGCGGGTCGGCCGCTCCGCTGCGGCCGCGGGGGGTCGCGAAGAACGCGTCGTGGCCCGCGGCGGTCAGGAGCCTCCACGGAACCGCGGCTTCGGTGGGATCGAAATCGCGCTCGGGGATGCAGAAGAGCACTCGCACCGCATCGCCCTTCGCCGGTCGTCGCGGTAGGAACTCCGCTCGATCCGGGTACCAAGCGGTGTGGACTCGCGCCCCCAGGTCTCGGCCGAAGAAGCCCAGCAGGCGCACGAGCGCGAGCGCCCGCGCGCCGCGGTCATCTTCGAGACGATCCGGGCCGAGGGCGAGACCGAGCTCGAGCGCGCCTCGGCCTCGCTGTTCTTCTCGGCCCTGGCGGCCGGGCTCTCGATGGTCTTCTCGATGATCGCGATGGGGGTGCTGCGGGCGGGCCTGGCCGACACCCCGGCGCGCCACCTGATCGCCTCGCTCGGCTACACGCTGGGCTTCCTGATCGTGATCCTGGGCCGCCAGCAGCTCTTCACCGAGAACACGCTCACCCCGCTGCTGCCGATCTTCGCCCGGCCCAACCCGTGGCGGCTGCGGCAGCTCGGCCGGCTCTGGGCGGTCATCCTGATCGGCAACCTGGTCGGGGCGGCGATCGCCTCGGCGCTGGTCGCGCTGGCCGGCGCGTTTCCGCCGGCCATGCTGCACGCGTTCGACGGGCTGGCGGCCGACACGATCGGCCATCCCTTCGCCCAGACGTTCACCAAGGCGATCTTCGCCGGCTGGCTGATCGCGCTGATGGTCTGGCTGATCCCGCTGGCCGAGAGCTCGACCCCGCTGATCATCATCCTGATCACCTACGTGGTGGCGGCGGGCGAGTTCCAGCACGTCGTCGCGGGCTCGGTCGAGGCCATGTACGGCGCCTTCCGGGGCGTGACGACGTGGGCCGAGGCGCTGGGGTTCTTCGTCCCGACCCTGCTGGGCAACATCGTCGGCGGCGTGGCCTTCGTCGCCGCCGTCTCCAGCGCCGAGATCGCCGCCGAGCGCCACGCGAGCCGGCCTCAACGGCCGCGCTGAGAGGTCGGCGGGGCAGGGCTAGCCGACGCAGGCAACGCACCAAACCGGTGAGCGGGCGGTGTCCAGCATGCCTGCGCACGTCGCCATTTGAGGGTGTGTCCACGATGATGAGCTCGCCGCTATACGCGCGCAGTCTCGCCCTTCTCCAGGCCGGTACCGGGAACGGCACAGCCCGATTCCGCGACGGCCAGTGGGAGGCGATCGAAGCAGCGGTCGAACGGCACGAAGCGCTGCTGCTGGTGCATAAGACCGGCTGGGGCAAGAGCGCCGTCTACTTCATCGGGACCAAGCTTCTGCGCGAACGGGGCCGCGGGCCGACGGTCGTGATCTCGCCGCTGCTCGCGCTGATGCGCAACCAGATCGCGTCCGCGCAGCAATACGGCCTGCGCGCCGTGACGGCCAATTCCTCGATGAGCGAGGAGGATCGGGCTGCGTCCTATCACGAGATCGGTGCGCAGCGAGCAGACGTCGTCTTCATCTCGCCGGAATGGCTGTGGAACAAAGAGTTCGCGGCCGATGTCCTGCCGGGGCTGCTCGCCGGCGTCGGCCTGCTCGTGGTCGACGAGGCACATTGCATCTCGCAGTGGGGCCACGACTTCCGCCCCGCATACCGTCGCATCGCGACGTTCGTGCGCAACTTGCCGCCGGGGCGGCCCGTGCTGGCGACGACGGCGACCGCGGACGACGTCGTGGTCGCGGACGTCCGCGAGCAGCTCGGCGAGCACGTCGGCGTGCAACGCGGACCGCTCGGACGCGAGACGCTGGAACTCGCGGCCCGCGCAGCCATGTCCTATGCCGAGCGACTCGCCTGGCTTTCCGAACAGGTGTCCGCAACCGGCGGTAGCGGTATCGTCTACGCGCTCACGCAACGGGACGTCGAGCTGATCGCAGCCTGGTTGGTAAACCGGAACATCGATGCGCGCGCCTATCACGGCGGGCTCGATGACGCCGAGCGGAACGTGCTGGAGCAGCTGTTGATCGACAACGGGGTCAAGGTGCTCGTTGCGACCAGTGCGCTGGGCATGGGCTTCGACAAGCCGGATCTCGCCTTCGTCTACCACATGCAAGCGCCGCCGTCGATCACGGAGTACTATCAGCAGGTGGGCCGAGCTGGAAGGGCAAGCAAAACCGCGCGCGGGGTGCTGCTCTCGGGACCGGAAGACCACAAGATCGTCGAGTATTTCCACCGTTCGGCGTTGCCGCCGGAACCGGAGGTCGGCGCCGTCCTGGGCGCGTTGAATGCCGGCCCGTCACTGGGCGTTCAGGAGCTGATGGCCGCGGTGAACCTGCGGCAGAGCCGGATCGAGCAAGTGCTCGGGTTCCTTGCGAGCTGCACGCCGTCACCGATTGCGCGCGATGGCTCGAAATACGTCGCGACGGCCGTCGAGTACGTCTACGATTTCGAGCGAGTGCGCGCGCTGCGCGAACGGCGCGAGCGTGACTTTGCGCGTGTCGGCGCCTATCTCGGCTCGCAATCCTGCTTGATGGCGTTCCTCGCGCGCGAGCTGGGTGACGAGAGCCAGGCCGCTTGCGGGCAGTGCTCCGCGTGCGACCCGGGCCGAAACGTCGAGGACGCGGACCCGGCGCTCGTCGCACAGGCCGAGGACTTCGTGTTCCACCGTGAGATCGTCCTTCGGCCCAAGCAGCGGTGGCCGAACCGCAAGCACATCAAGGTTGGCGAGCAAGCCGAATCCGGCCGTGCCGCTGCGTGGTGGATGGTGGGCCGGCTGGGCCGAGCGGCCGCACACGAAAAATATGGTGTGGGACACTTCAGCGAGGGCACGGTCCAAGCGCTCGTGAACCTCGTTCGGACGTGGCAGCCGACCCCCGCGCCGGCGTGGGTCACCGCGGTCCCGTCGCTGAACCGTCCGGAACTGGTTCCGGCGCTTGCCGTGCGGGTGGCGGCAGGGCTGGGTCTGCCGTACGTGGACGCGGTGAAGAAAACGAAGCAGACGGCGGAGCAGAAGGAGATGGAGAACAGCGCCTTCCAGGTGAAAAATCTCGACGGTGCCTTCGAGATCGTACCGTTCGGCGGCATGGAGCAGCCCGGTTTGCTAATCGACGACATGTATGCCAGCGGTTGGACGATGACGGTTCTGGCAGCGCTGCTGCGCGAAGCCGGTACGGGGAGCGTCTTTCCGTTGGCGCTGGCAAGGACGAGTGGTCAGGAGTGAGCATCGCAGCCGAGACGGTCAGCATCGACACGCGCGCGATCCTCGCGTTGTGCTGGCGGCCGTCCGGGCGCGGCAGCGGCGCCGCTCCGCTGACGACGACGGAGTACCACGACCTGACGCTCGCCCTGCGCGACCGCGGGCTGCGCCCGGGCGACCTCTTCGCGCTCGACGGCACGGCTCTGGCCGATGTCGCACGCCGGGTTCCGGAGCGTTCGCGCACCCAGCTCGAGCCCGAGCGGCTGCGCCATCTGCTGGACCGGGGCGCACTGGTCGCGTTGCGCCTAGCGGACTTGGAAGCGCGAGGAATCTGGGTCTGCGGGCGGGGCGACGCCGCCTACCCGGCCCGGTACCGAACCCGCCTGGGTGCGGCGGCGCCGCCGCTCGTCTACGGCTGCGGTCCGGCCGATCTCCTGGACCGCGGAGGCTTCGCCGTGGTCGGTTCGCGCGATCCGGACCCGGTGAGCCTCCAGCACGCGCGCGAAGCCGGCGATGCCGCCGCCCGCATGGACGTCTCGGTCGTTTCCGGGGCCGCCCGTGGGGTCGACGAGGAATCGATGCTCGCAGCGCTGCGCAGTGGCGGAACGTCGGTTGGCGTGATCGCCGACAGCCTGCTGAAGATGTCCGTTCGGCCCGCATACCGGGACGCGATTCGGGCGAAGCGCCTGGTGCTGATCACGGCGTACGAGCCCGACGCAGGGTTCACCGTGGGCCACGCGATGGGGCGCAATCGCCTGATCTACGCGCTGGCCGATACGGCGCTCGTGGTCGCGGCGAGCGAAGGGCACGGCGGCACGTGGGCCGGCGCGCTGGAAGCGCTCAAGCACGGGCGAACCGTCTACGTGATCGCCGGCAACCCAGCTCGTCCCGCCAACGACCTTCTCGTCGAGTACGGCGCGCAACCGGTTTCCCGCGCCGCCGACGCGCTCGCGGCCGCGGTCCCGGCGGACACGCCTGGCGAGCCGGCCGGCGCCGCCGCACTCGTGGCCGCGACGGGGGCCGGCAAAACCGAAGTCTTCATGCTGGTGCGTTCGGCAATGCTCGACTTGCTCGCCGAGCCGCGCACCCCCAGAGAAGTCGCCGACCATCTCGGTCTCGTGCCCGCGCAGGCCAAAGCCTGGCTCGACCGCCTCGCCGCCGCGGGCGAGGCGACGCTGCAACGGCGAAGGTACGTGCGCTCCACGCTCCTGGAGCCACCCGACGCACCGCCCGCGCCGCAGCTAGAGCTCCTCGTCCCGCCGGAGCAGAAGCCGGCCAAGCAGCGGCGCCCTGCGAGGGCGCGGTCCGCGCTGCCCCGAAATGCGCTGGTTCCATGACGACGGAGACCGCGGCCGGCCCCAAGCCCCACGTCACCCTGGAAGAGATCACGGCGCTGGCCAAGCGCCGGGGGTTCATCTTCCAGTCGAGCGAGATCTACGGCGGCATCGGGGGATTCTTCGACTACGGCCCGCTCGGCGCGGTCCTCAAGCGCAACGTCAAGGACGCCTGGTGGCGCGCGACGGTCGAGCTGCGCGACGACGTGGTCGCCTTCGACTCCTCGATCGTCATGCACCCGCAGACGTGGGTCGCCTCGGGCCACGTCGCGGCCTTCCACGACAAGCTGGTCGACTGCCGCAACTGCAAGCACCGCTTCCGGGCCGACCACCTGCCCTCGCTGGAGAAGTGCCCGGACTGCGGCCTGACCGGCACGCTGACCGAGCCGCGCAACTTCAGCCTGATGATGCAGACGCAGGTCGGCGCGATGGAGGACGCGGAGTCGGTCGCGTACCTGCGCCCCGAGACCGCTCAGGGCATCTTCGTCAACTTCAAGAACATCTACCAGAGCGCGCGCAAGAAGCCGCCCTTCGGCATCGCGCAGATCGGCAAGTCGTTCCGCAACGAGATCACGCCGCGCTACTTCACCTTCCGCCAGCGCGAGTTCGAGCAGGCCGAGCTCGAGTACTTCGTCCCCGACGACGGCAACGACCTGGCCGTCTACGAGGAGTGGGTGCGCGCGCGCAAGCAGTGGTACAGCGACTACGGCGTGCGCCCCGAGCGGCTGCGCTTCTACGAGCTCACCCCCGAGGAGCGCCCGCACTACGCGAAGGCCGGCACCGACGTCGAGTACCTCTTCCCGTGGGGCTGGGGCGAGCTGGAGTCGATCGCCCACCGCGGCACCTACGACCTCGACGCGCACATGCGGCTCTCCGGCAAGGACCTGACCTACTTCGACGAGGCCACCAAGAGCAAGTACACCCCGATCCTGATCGAGAGCTCGGCCGGCATGGACCGCACCACCCTGACCATGCTGATCGACGCCTACGCCAGCGAGACCGTGGTCGAGGGCGAGAAGGAGACCAAGCGCACCGTGCTGCGCTTCCACCCCAAGATCGCGCCGGTCCAGGCCGGCGTCTTCCCGCTGGCCCGCAACAAGCCCGAGCTGGTCGAGCGCGCGCACGCGGTCGAGCGCGCGCTGCGCCCGTCGTTCCGCACCCAGTACGACGAGGGCAACGTCGGCCAGCTCTACCGCCGCCAGGACGAGATCGGCACCCCGTTCTGCATCATGATCGACTACGAAGGCCTGCCCGACGACACGGTCACCGTGCGCGACCGCGACACGATGAAGCAGGACCGCGTCTCGCGCGATCGCCTGGCGGCGTACCTCGCCGAGCGGCTGGGCTGACCGATGGCTGCCCCGTACCGGCTCGCCACCGCCGCCGAGCGCGCGTACTACGAGGGAACGCTCTACCCGCTCCAGGACCGGATCCTCGCCGTCGCCGCCGGCTACGGCGACGAGCTCGTCCTCACCGGCGGCACGGCCCTCGCGCGCGTCTACCTGCACCACCGCTACTCGGACGACCTCGACCTGTTCACCCTGCAACCGCAAGCCGGCCGGCTGGGGCGCGACCTCGCCAACGCCTTGCGCGCCGGCGGGTTCACCGTCGAGCCGCTGGTCGCCTCGTCCGGCTTCGTGCGAATGATGGTCGGCACGGTGGACGGTGCCGCGGCGATCCAAGTCGACGTGGCGCCCGACGCGCCGCGGGTCGAGGCTCCCGTCCGCTCCGCGCTCGGCGCATACGTTCACACCCTGCGCGACATCGCCGCGAACAAGGTCGGCGCGTTCGAGAACCGCTCGGAGGTCAAGGACGCCGTCGACCTGTTCCACCTCGCGCAGCGCTTCGCGTGGCCGGACGTCTTCGCCGACGCCGAGCGCAAGCGCGTTCCGATCGCCTACGAGGACTTGCAGCACTTCCTCGCCACCCCGGTGAACGGCAGCGCGCTGCTGAGCGCGCCGATCGCCGAGGACGACTTCGCCCGGTTCGTCGCGGCGCTGCGGGCCGAAGCTGCCGCCGAGATCAACAGAAAAGTCTCGGCGAGCCGCGCTCGGATCCCGGAGATCGCGAGTAGCCTGCTCTGGGATGCACCGCGCGAGCTGCGCACGATCAACCCCCGCACGAGGCCGGTGCTGCAGCGCCGTGCGCCGCAGCTTCCGCTCCCGCAGCGCATCGCGCTGCTCGAAGCGCTTGCCTAGAACGGGCGTCGCCGCGGCCGAGATGCGCGCAGCGTGAGCCGCACCGGCGTCGACGTCCTGGCGCAGGTTGCCGAGTTGCTCACGGCGCGCAAGGCGGAGCTGCGCGCGCTGGCCGAGCGGACGTACTCGGAGTTCGGCGTCGCGCAGCCGTTCGCCGAGCGGGGCGCCGAGCTGGTCGACGCGCTGATCGCCGCACTGCGCGATGGCGAAGCCGAGCTGTACGCGCACGGGCTGGCCTGCGGCGAGCGGAACGCCGGCTTCATCCGTACCCAGGGCGTCCGGCTGAGCGAGATCGCGCCGGCGCTGCACCGGGCGCGGATCGAGGCGTTCTTCGTCCGCCTGCCCGAGCAGCTGCCGGCCGAGTTGCGCACGGTCGCGCTGCGCCACGTCGCGCAGTTCTTCTCCGGCTATACCGGCCGGCTGCACAGCGGCGACGTCGCGGCCGACTACGCGCGGCTGGGGCTGATGGTGCGGCGGATCGCAACCTCCCGCTCGGCCGACGAGCTGGCCCGGGTCGCGGTCGATGCGGCGCGCCAGGTGCTCGCGCTCGACGCCGCGTGGATCGGCCGGCGCGACGACGGCACGTGGCGGATCGGCGCGTCCAGCGGGCTGGTCGTGGCGCCCGAGTCGATCGTCGTGCCCGACGCGGCGATCGCGGGCATCGAGGTGCTGCTCAGCGGCGAGACGCTGGTGATCGAGAACGTCGAGGACACCGTCGAAGCGGGCCGCCCGCCGGGCGCCGTGCTGGGCCTGGGGTCGTCGCTCTCGGTACCGATCGTGGTCGACGGCGAGTGCCGCGGCCTGCTCGGCATCGGCCGGCGGCAGCCCTCGCACTTCCCGCTCCAGGAACGCGCCATCGCGGACATCCTGGGCGCGCAGATCGCCGCGCGCATGCGCGAGCTGCACGCCGCCGAGCGCGTGCGGCAGAGCCTGAGCGCGCTGCACGAGTCGGAGCGCCGGCTGCGCGAGCAGCTCCGGCGCAAGGAGCAGATCGTCGACGCGCTCCAGCAGGCCTTCGTGCCGCGGGCGCTGCCGACCGCGCCCGGCGTCGCGTTCGACGCCGTCTACCGCCCGGCCGAGGACGACGCGCGGGTCGGCGGCGACTGGTACGACGCCTTCGCGCTGCCCGACGGCCGGATCGTCTTCTCGGTCGGCGACGTCGCGGGGCACGGGCTCGACGCCGCCGTCCGCATGGCGCTGCTGCGCCAGGGCATCCTGGCGGCCGCGCTCGACGCCGGCGACCCGGCGCTAGTCCTCGAGCGCGTCAACCGCATGCTGCTGGTGCAGAAGGGCGGCCTGGCGACGGCGATCGTCGGCTTCGTCGAGCCCTCGACCTGCGAGGTGGTGTACGCCTCCGCGGGCCACCCGCCGCCGATCCTCGCCGGCGCCGGGCGGGCGGCGTTCTTGCCTTACGGCGGCATGCCGCTGGGCATCCAGCCCGAGCTGGAGCTGGCGGTGACCCGCGTGCCGTGGACCGGCCCGAGCGCGATCGTGCTTTACACCGACGGCCTGGTCGAGTTCTCGCGCGACATCGCCGCCGCCGAGCGGCGCTTGCTCGACGTCACGCTGGCGGTCGGCGCCGAACGCGACGACGATCCGGCCTCCTCGATCGTCGCCCGCACGCTGGCCGGCAGCCGGACCGAGGACGACATGGCGGTGCTGGTCCTGCGGCTCGAGCCGCAGCGCGGCCGAGCGGTGGTGAGCGGGTCGCAGACCGGGACGGTGCTCGGTTCGTGGGACTTCGACGCCCGCGAGCCGGCGGCCGCGCCGCTGGTGCGCCGCCGCGTCGTGCGCTTCCTCGCCCGCGTGGCGCGGAGCGAGGACGATCCCTCCAACGCCGAGCTGGTGCTGGGCGAGCTGCTGGCCAACGTGGTGGAGCACGCGCCGGGGCCGGTGCACGTCGAGGTCGACTGGCGCGACCGCGCGCCGCTGCTGACCGTGCGCGACGCGGGCCCGGGCTTCCACGAACGCCGCCGCCGGCTCAGCCCGCCGACGAGCGAGAGCGGCCGCGGCCTCTACCTGATCTCCCAGCTCGGCCAGGATCTCAACGTGCGCAAACGGCTCGAAGGGGGTATGGAGCTCACCGTGCTGCTCCCGCTCGACCGCGTCGTGGACGACTAGTTCGCGATGAGCGACCTGGACCGCCGGCACGACATCCAGACCTGCCGTGACCACCACGCCGTGTTGCGCGGCATGGTCGACGGCGTCCCGGCCGCCGCGCCGTTCGAGCCGGACGCCGCGGCCGGCACGCTCGCGCGCCTGCGCCTGGTGCTGCTGCGCCACCTCCAGCTCGAGGACAGCTGGCTTTACCCGGCGCTCGAACGGCTCGACTCGCCCGAGCTGGCGGCGACCGCCCGCCGCTACCGCGAGGAGATGGGCGGCCTGCGCGCCGCCTTCGTCGGCTTCACCGACCACTGGAGCGCCGAGCGGATCGCCGCCGGACCCGAGGCCTACCTGCAGGCGTGGCCGCCGGTGCGGGACGCCCTGCTGCGCCGCATGAACGCCGAGGACGACAACCTCTACGAGCTGGCCGAGAGCGCGCTGCGAGCCGACGGCTGACGCGGCCCTGCTCGGAAATTATCGGCCCGGACTAGTCTGGAGGCGGCTCCCAAAGTTCGATCGGGTTGCCCTCCGGATCATGGATACGGGCGAAGCGGCCCATGTCAGGTGTGTCCCATTCGGGGCCCGTCACGACCGCGATGCCGGCTGCTGCGAGCTCGTGCAGCAAAGAGTCGAGTCCAGAGACCCGAAGGTTCAGCATCCAGTGCTTCTCCGTCGAGAAGTAATCGGTGGACCTCGAGAAAGGCGCTACGACGGTCGGACCGGCCGACTGATGCCAATCGAGTGAGCCGATGCCAAGGTGCTTCTGATACCAAGCCAAAAGCGCGTCCGGATCGTCTGATCGGAAGAAGAAGCCGCCGATACCTGTCACTGGCATAGCCGCGTTCCTGCTGTGCATCCTTTGGCAGCACCAGGAACCGGTAGGCGACGTGCTGGCACGATGCAGTAGGCTGCCATCCCGGTACGTCTCAAGCGCGCGCTCGCCCTGTCATTGCGCCGCAGTGTCTCTGCATTGGCTTCGCCGATACGCAGGGCTAGGCCTTGGCGTTCGGATCTGCCCGCCATCTGCCCACTCGCGGCTTGTAAATTCCGCCGCCTTCGTACCAGAACCGCTGTCGGGTTGGTATCTGCAGATCGCGGCGATATGCTTCAGGATGGATACGCAGGCCTTGTGCGCTGTTGCAACGCCGGCATTGTGCGATGACATTAGCGGAGCCGTTCGTACCGCCGTCGATGAGAGGAACGAGATGTCCCTTCGTGAGAGCTGTTTCGTCCTTGCAGTCGAAGCACCGGCCGCGCTGCTTGGCGATGATCGCGGCCCAGTCGGCGCGGGAGAGCTTCGGCCCGGCGTTTCGTTCGCGACGCTTTCGTGCCGTGCTGGTGGAGGCGCGTCCAACTGCGATTTGTAACAGGAAGTCACATTCCTCAGGGGAGCGTGGACGGGACGCCATTTCGCGGCAGAACCGGCAGTAGGCGGGCCTTTTGCTTCGACATCCGCGAAGACGTATCCGGCGGAGGCTGATTCGGCGATCGCCACTCGGGCGCGCGCAGCTGCGCGTTCCGAGCCAATGTGCGTGGTGGGAACGTTGCGAGGCATCAGACCATGATCCGTCGCTTGAGATACCGCTTATTATATGGTTGTCGCATGAATCTCGACGATGCTGAGATTTGATTTCTATGACGCTACGGCTCGCGCTTTGCGGCGGAGCCAGGACTTCCGGAAGTGCCGCATCCGGCTCTGCGCCGTGGCGATGTCGCCCGGGTTCCTGGTCGTTTCGGCGATTTCGAGTGCCGTCCGTGCCGCGCGCCAACCGTGCTCCAGCGCGTCCCAGATGAAGAGCGCCGGCCGCCAAGCGGCAAGCGCCTCGGCTTCGCGGCCTTCGGCCCGGAGCACGGCTCCTTCGGCGTCCAGTTCCATCGCTGTCTGCCTGCGGTCGTCCGACGCGAGCGAAAGCGTCCGTTTGGGGATGGCCCGGGTCCGGTCGAACTTGGAGAGCCAGTGGCGCGCGATCGGCGCGTCCTCGCGGGCAAACGCCGCGGCCAGCGACAGTAGCACCTTCGCCTCTTCGCCGACGACCGCGTCCCAGTCGACCGACTTCGCCAGGCGGCTCGCGCGGAACATCTCCTCTTTCTGGATGACGGTCTGCCCAACTTCGGCGGCCAGATAGGCGCGGTCGAGCATCGACTCGATGCGGGCGCAGGCGGTCGGCGCGATCTCGATGCAGTCCAGGAAGCGCGAGAAGGCCCCCACCTTGTCGCCGTGCAGGGCACGGCTCCAGCCCAGCGCCCGGACGACGGTCCATCGGTGGATCGCCGTCTCGGGTGTCCATGGGGCGTCGTGCTCGTGCGACCATAGGATGTTGGTCTCGTCTTCGAGCCCGAGGTCCCAGACCAGTGGCGCGAGATTTCGGATGAACGCCGCTTCGAACCAGAAGTCCGTCTGGGGAGAGGCGTCGTACGCTCGCAGCGCCTCGCGTTCCAGCGCCGCCTGCATGACGTAGTCTTCGCGGCTGGCGGCGATCAGGCCAAGCAGATCCAGCGCTACGGAGCGGGTCAGCTCGTGAGGGCGGCTGTAGGTGTCGCCCGGGATCGCCGGCTCGCATGCTGCCCGACTGGCATGATCGGTCGCGGCGTGGAGGTCGCGGTCGCTCCAGGCGGACAGCCCGCGATAGAAGTGCAGTTCGGCCGTGGCGGCGCCCCCGAGATCTTCGGCCAGGGCCTGAGCGGAGGAGAAGTGGTTGCGGGCTTTGGCCGGCTCGTCGGCCCGCGACAGCGTCGCGCCGCACAGGACGTGGTACTCCGTGCGCTCGATGGCGTTCAGGTCCGCGACGCGGATGCCGATCAGCGCGCCGATGGCGCGGTGCGGCTCTCCGAGCCGCAGGTACGCCCGCGCGCGCAGGAACGCGGCTTGAGGTGTCGGGTTGGAGCCGAGCGCGGCGAGGCACTCCGCGTTGCGCGCCGACAGGAACAGGCCGCGGGCGTCTTCGAGGGCCATCTTGCGCCCGATGTACCGTAGGTTCCCGTGCCCCATCACACCCCACGTCGTTGTCGTCGATAAAGCGGACGGGGATACCCGTCCGCCTGCTATACCGGACGGATGGCGGCCGTTCCTAGCCCGGCGATCCTCCCAGGGTGGACATGACGATGATGATCATCGCGGCGACGGCGGCTGCGCTCAGCATTCGGGGTATCTTCCTTCCTCACGCCCGCGGGGCGGATACGGCCCCGCCATGCCGGCCGGGCGTCTGGGGGAGTACGATCACCGTCTCGGGCCTACCCCGACAGCATGGTCGCGTGGCATCCACCCGGGCGTGCTGCGCCCGCCTTCCGGGGAGGGGATGCAGGCGGTCCCGAACCGGGGCTCGACGTGAAGGACGCCGGGAGCGGGAGGAAGGAAGAACGGTTCGGCGAGCGGCTGCGGGCGTTTCGCGTCGCGAAGGGGGTGTCCGCCTCGGAGCTGGCCTACCGCGTGGGCGTCACCGAGGGGGCGATTCGCTCGATGGAGACCGGCGCGACGAAGAGCCCGAGCTTCGCGGTCGGGCTGAAGATCGCGGCGGTGCTGGGCGTGGACGCTTGGCGGTTGGCGACCGGTGCAGAGACGCCGTTGGTGATGACCGACCCCGTCAAGCGGGAGTCGATCGAGGCACGGTTCGACGAGGTGGAGCGCCGTCTGGCCGACCTAGAAGCGCAGCGGCCCGGGCCGTTACCGAGCGGACGGCCCAAGCACGGGCGGCGGGGGAAGGTCTAGCTTTGCCTACGGCCGGGCGTCTTGTGCAACGCCTATGCTTCGTCGATTGGCTTCGAACTAATTGGACAAGATCTAGGTGGAGGCGGGCAGGACCAGGCTGCTATTGCATCTTTATTCGGAATCTTTCCGAGCGATCATTTTAAGAATGATGTTTTGAGAGAAAGCAGACCACATTTCGACATCGTCATATGTCGGCGTAATGCCATCTTAATGTGATTGTAAAATCTAGAGCTAATGCTCGATGTAGCGGAACAGTGCTCCACTCACAGGGCGCATATCCCGCGGCACGTTCTGGAACATCACAGAGTTGACTCGGGCGATCGACTCATGCATCGCCGATCGATCGCCATGCCAGGCGTTTTTGAATCGTCAGCGCCAGTCTCACGAACCGTGTGGAAGATGCGCACTAGTAAACCTATCTACGAGACGGTCACTAGGTTGAAGGCAAGCGGCGGAAAACGATGGCGGACTCGCTCGGGTCGGCGAAGACCGCTTCGCCGACGAGGGGATCGGTGAGGTGCCGAAATGCGGCGCGGATGTCGGCGAGCACGCACGGGCGGTGCGCGTCGAGGGCGGTGAGCGCAGCGTCCGCCATCAGCAAGGCGGCGTTTTCGTCGAGTCGCGGCGCGTCGGCGGGGTGGGCGACGGCCGCCGTTTGGATGCGCACCGCGTTGGCGCGCAGGATGTCGCAGACCACGGCGACCCGCTTGGCCGAGCCGTGCGCGCGTTCCCAGCCGACGTCGTCGATGTGCTGGCGAACGAAGCCCGGTGCGAAGAGCGGTTGGAGTCCGAGCGGAGCATCGATGTAGCCGTCGGGAGCGCCGTTGCCCCCGACGTGGGTCGTGCGGAAGCCGAGCGCCGCGAACGCATGGCAGACCGCCAGCTCGAAGGCGGCTCCATCCGTGCCGCGCTGGGTGGCTTCGAGCTCGCGCCGCCGTTCCGCGAGGTCCGGAACCGCCGACCGGACGGGAAGCGGCGCCAACGCATCCGGCCAGTCGTCGATCGGGTGGTTCAGCCGAAAGCGGCGGTCGACGTCCTGAACGATCGCGCTCCAGCGGCCTGAACCGCTGTGGCGCTCGATGTACCCCACCAGGGCGATGTAGACGTCCTTCTGCTGCGTGTGCAAGAGGAGACCGCGCTTGCGTGCCTGCTCCCAGATCTCGTCCCCGCTCCGCGGGTGCCCGTCAGCGAGGACGAGCAGGGCGGCATCGATGATCGGGCCACCTTGATCGCGCCACCCGCCCTGGTGCGGTCGTACCGCCAACCGGGCCGACACGCGGCCGAAGAGGGCTTCATCGAGCATCATCCTGACTTTCATCGGCCGAAGGGTGGCGGTTTTCAACTCGGCGGGGTTGGCCTCTGAGCGCTTCAGCGAACCGTGAACCCCATCCGCCGCGCGTGCGGCAGCGGGTCCCCGACGGTGAACGTCACCGCGTCCTCGTGCGCACCGTCGCGGGCGCGCAGCGTCCACGTCCCGCGGGCGAGCGGCAGCGTCCAGCGCGCGTCGTGACCGGCGAGCGGTTTCCCGTTGAGCTGCCATGCCGGCCGCGCCGCGCCGCGGGCGACGACCGCGATCCGCGCGCCGGGCGCTGCCTCGTAGAGGTCGCCGTCGTGCGGGGCGACGATCCGCAGCGGCTCGCCGGCGCGGGCCGGCTGCGCCGCGAGCCACCCGTCGTAGACGCGCCCGAGCGGCCGCGGCGGCGCGTTCCAGGCGAGCAGGTCGCCCGGGTCGAGCCATTCGCCGACCACGCTCGGGCAGTCGCGGGTCGGCCGCAGGCCGGTCGTCGCGCAGAGCGCGCGCCGCACGTAGCCGCGCGGCGGCGCGAAGGGCTCCGGCGCGCGGCGCTCGGCGAGGTGCCGCACGATGCGGTTCCACAGCGGCGCGGCACCGGTCACGCCGCTGACCCGCCGCATCGGCGTGCCGTCGAAGTTGCCGACCCAGGTCGCCACCGTGTAGTCGCGCGTGTAGCCGACCGTCCAGGTGTCGCGGAAGTCCGACGACGTGCCGGTCTTGACCGCGCTGGCGAACGGCGTGCGCAACTGCGAGGCGACCCCGAAGGCGCGCGCCCGCGCGTGCGCGTCGGCCAGGATGTCCGTCACCAGCGCCCACTCGGGCGCCGCGCCGACGGCGCTCGCAGCGCTCACCGCTCCGCCGGGCAGCGCGTGCACGCGCACGAGCCGGCCGCCGTTGGCCGCCGCGGCGTACGCGCCGGCGAGCTCCTCGAGCGTCACCTCGCCGTCGCCGAGTGCCAGCCCCAGGCCGTAGTCGTCCGGGCTGCGGGTCAGGTGGCGGAAGCCGAGCGCGTGCAGCCGGGCCAAGAACGCCGGCACGCCGACCGCGCTGAGCGCGCGCACCGCGGGCACGTTGAGCGAGTCGGCCAGCGCGATGCGCGCGCGGACCGGGCCGGCGAAGCGTTCGCTGTAGTCGCTCGGGCGGTACGCGCGCAGGCCGGGCAGCGCGTAGGCCGCCGGGACGTCGGCCAGGATCGTCGTCGGCCGCACGGTGCGCCGCTCGAAGGCCAGCTCGTAGAGGAACGGCTTGAGCGCCGAGCCCGGCTGGCGCAGCGCGACGACGCCGTCGTTCTTGCCCGCGCCGGCGCGGGCGAAGTAGTCGGCCGAGCCGACGTAGGCCAGGATCGCGCCGTCGCGGTTGTCGAGCACGAGCGCCGCGCCGTCGCGCACGCCCCGGGCGCCGAGCGCGCCGACGACCTGCGCGGTCGCGTTCTCGGCGAACGCCTGCAGCCCGCGGTCGAGCGTCGTGCGCACCCGCGTCGCCTCCGGCGGCACGCGCGCCGCCAGCCGGAAGAGCAAGTGCGGCGCGGCCCCGATCCCCGCGCCGCGCGGCAGCAGCGCGACCCGCTCGGCGGCGGCGCGCGCGGCCTCGTCGGCGGAGACGGCGCCGGTCGCGACCATCCGCGCGAGCACCGCCCGCCGGCGCGCCTCGAGCGCGGCGCGGTGCGCGTAGGGATCGAGCCGCACCGGGTCGTTGGGCAGCGCGGCCAGCAGCGCGGCCTGGGCCAGGTCCAGCTCGCGCGCCGGCAGCCCGAAATAGGTTCGCGCGCCGGCCTCGACGCCGACCAGGTCGCCGCCCATCGGCAGCCGGTTGACGTACGCCGCGAGGATCGCCGGCTTGGCGGTGCCGGCCTCGATCCGGCGGGCCAGCACCAGCTCCTCGAGCTTGCCCCACGGCGTGCGCGGCAGCCCGAAGCGCAGCCGGGCGAGCTGCATGGTGATGGTCGAGCCGCCCGAGACGATCCGCCCGCCCCGCGCGAGCTGCCAGGCGGCCCGGGCCAGCGCGAGCGGGTCGACGCCGTCGTGCTGCGCGAAGCGCGCGTCCTCGGCGGCGACGACGGCGGCCAGGAAGCGCGGCGAGACCTGCTCGAGCGGCACCCGGACCGCGTGCTCGCCCTCGCGCCCGAGCACCGTCCCCAGCGGCAGCCCGGCCCGGTCCTCGAACGCCAGCGCATTGGCGCCGCCGGCGAACGCCCGTGGCCCGATCGGCCGGCATGCCACCGCCAGCACGGCCAGGCCAAGCAGCAGGGCGGTCGCCGTGCGCGAGGTCGCAGGTCGCACGAAAGGCGCTTGCACGGCAACCTAGCTGTTTAGGCCGGGCTCTTATCGGTAAAGCTGTCGGCGAAGCACTCGAAAGGTGGGGTCATGGCTGGAATCATCTGGGGAATCATCGTCGTTCTCTTCGTGCTCTGGGTACTGGGGTTTGCCATCCACATCGGGGGCGGGCTCATCCACCTGCTCCTCGTCATCGCGGTCATCCTACTCGTGTACAACCTGCTGACCGGCCGCGGCGCGCGCGTCTAGCGGGCCGAACCGAAAAGCGCCGAGGTGTGAGCCTCGGCGCTTTCGTTTCCCGAACCGGTTGCCGGCTCGAGCCTAGGTGTTGTTGCGAACGTCGCGTTTGGTCGCGTCGTAGTCGGCCTGCAGCGTCTCCTTGCCCTGGTTGAGGCCCGACTTCGCCTTCTCGCCGAGCGTCATGTCGTCGCCGGCCACGTCGCGCTTGGCCTGTTCGCCCTCCGCGGCGCTGCGATGCCCGGCTTCGCCGACGGAGTCCTTGACGTTGTCGACGCCCTTCTTGACCGCATCGGCAGCGTTGTCCATCGCGTCGTTCAAACCCATGGTGTGATCCGCTTTCCGGCCGCAGCGGCGCGGCCGTCCCGAACCTTACCCGAAAGCCGGCCGGTCTCGCGGGCCTGGGCCGTTGGTCGCAAAGACCCGGGCTCCAGCCGGCGAACGGCAACCGAGCCGTGCAAGCACGCTGGGGCTGGAGAGCGGCCGTCGCGCTGGTTGCGCTGTGTGCAACCGGCTGTGGCCGGCACGTGCCGCCGGGGCCGGCCCCGATCGCACCGGTCGCGGCGCTGCCGGCGCCGTCCCTCGGGCCGCTGGTCGCCTCGGTCGCGCCGGTCGGCGCGGCCGGCACGCTGGCCCAGGTCCGCGTCCGCTTCACGGACGACCTGATCCCGCTCGAACGGCTCGAGTCGCCCGACGAGACCGCGGTGCTGGCCCACTTCGCGCTGGAGCCCGCCCTGCCCGGGCGCTTCCGCTTCCTGACCCCGCGGATGATCGGCTTCGAGCCCGAGCGCGCCTGGCCGGCGGCGACCCGGGTGCGGGTGCGGATCGCCAAGGGCCTGCGCGGCGTGCGCGGCCGGGTGCTCGCCGACGACCTGGCCTGGACCTTCCAGACCCCGGCGATCGCGCTCGACGGGCTGCCCGCCGCGGACGACGACACGCTGCGCGACTTGCGCCCGCGGATCGCGTTCGCCGCCGACGTCGCGCTCGACCGGGCCTCGCTCGAAGCGCACGCCCGGGTGCGCGCCCGCGGCGACGCCGGGCCGGGCATCGGGCTGGTCGTGCCGCCCGACACCGCCCCGGCGAGCGCCGCGCCGACGCCGGCCGGCGGCGCGGCGTTCGACCCCGCCCAGCGCGACCATCGCTACGTGCTCGTTCCGGCCGCCGCGCTGGCGAAGGGCACGCGCTACGACGTCACGATCGAGCCGGGCGTCCTGCCGCGCGACGGCAACCTGCCCAGCGCGCGCAGTTTCCGCGGCAGCTTCCGCACCTACGACGCGCTGCGCTTGCGCGGCGTGGAGCACGGCGAGCCCGGCGTGCGGTTCGCCGGCGGCGACCCGCGGCTGGCGTTCACCACCCCGATCGACCCGGCGTCGCTCGGCGCGCTCCGGCTCAGCCCGGCGCCGCCGCCCGGCGCGGTCGTCTTCGCGGCTTCGGGCAACGCGGTCGGGATCGACGCCGCACTGCTCGCGCCGAACACCGACTACACGGTCGCGCTCGGCGCGGACCTGCTCGACACGTTCGGCCAGCAGCTCGGCCGCGCGCAGAGCGCGACCTTCCGCACCGGCGGCCTGCTCCCCGACGTCTGGGCGCCGAGCGGCACGAACCTCTTCCCGGCCACCAGCGACGTGCGGCTGAACGTCGTGGCGGTGAACGCGCCGCCCGCCGTGCGGGCCGTGTTCCGCCCGCTGCGGCCGGCGGACGCCGTGCAGTATCCCGACCCGGCCGGCGCGCCGGACCGCGGCGACGTGCTGCCCGCCGTGCCCACCTGGCCGCGCTTCGACGCGCGCGGCGCGCGCGACGTCGAGCGCACCGTCGAGGTGCCGCTGCGCGCGAAGCTCGGCGCGCCGGCCGGCGCGCTGGCCTACGGGGTCGCGGCGCACCTCGCGCCGGAGCGCGACTTCGTCGCCGCCGGCGTGGTGCAGCTCACCGACCTCGGCGTGTTCGCGCAGTGGTTCCCCGACGGCGGCCGGGTCAGCGTGCACCGCATCGCCGACGGCACGCCGGTCGCCGGCGCGCAGGTCGAGGTCTACCCCTCGCAGGCCGCCGCGCAGACGAAGACCGCGCCCGCGGCTTGCGCCCGGGCGAGCACCGGCGGCGACGGAATCGCGCGCTTGGGGGGCGGCGGGTTCGCCGGGTGCGCCGCGCGCGACGGCGGCGAGAACCAGGCGCCGGCGTTCGTCACGATCGTGCGCAAGGGTCCGGACTGGACCTACGTGCGGACCGACGACTCCAGCGGCGCGTACGTGGGCGACCTCTTCAACGGCTGGTCGTCGGCGGCGCCGATTCCATCCGGCACGATCTTCTCCGACCGCGAGCTCTACCAGCCCGGCGAGAGCGTGCAGCTCACCGCCGCCGGCTGGTTCCTGGTCGACGGCGTGCTGCGGCGCGGCAGCGCGCCGTCGTACGCGCTGACCCTCGAGCTGCCCGACGGCCAGAAGCGCGATCTGGGCCGGCGCGCGCTCGACGCCTACGGCCTGACCTCGTTCCCGGTCGCGCTGCCGGCCGGCGCGCCGCTGGGCTACTACACCGTGCGCGCGAGCGCCGGCAACGGCGAGCAGATCACGGGCGACTTCCGGGTCGCCGAGTTCAAGCCGCCCAACTTCAAGGTCGACCTCGCGCTCGACCGCACGGTCGCGGCGCGCGGGACGCGCGTCACCGGCAGCGCGGTCAACGCGTACCTGTTCGGCGCGCCGCTGACCGGTGCGGCGACGAAGTTCACCGTCACCCGCCGCCCGGCCGACTTCGCGCCCAAGGGCCGCCAGGAGTTCAGCTTCGGCCGCAAGTGGTTCTGGCCGCAGGAGCAGCCCGACGCCGCGACCGACGTGCTGGAGACGACCGCGACGGTCGACGCGCAGGGGAAGAGCAGCGTCGCGGTGCCGGTCGCCGCCGACCTGCCGTACCCGATGACGTACCGGGTCGACGCCGAGACGACCGACCCGTCCAACGTCGCGGTGGCCGACTCCAAGTCGTTCACCGCGCTGCCCGCCGACACGCTGATCGGCCTGCGGACGGACGGCCTGGGCCTGGCCGGCACGCCGCTGGCGATCGACGCGATCGCGACCGACGCGGCCGGCGCCGCCCGCCCCGGCACCAAGCTCCACCTCGAGCTCCAGCTCGCCCGGTACGCCGCCGCCACGCAGATCGTCGAGGGCGCGGAAACGGCCGTCGAGTCGGTCTCGTACGAGACCGTCGCGAGCGCCGACGTCACCAGCGCCGCCGCGCCGGTGCCGATCGCGCTCACGCCGCCCAAGCCCGGCTCGTACCGGGTGCGCGCGAACGTCGCGGGCGCCGGCGACGACGCCGGCGAGACCGACGTCGAGGCGTTCGTCGGCGGCAGCGGCGCGGCGGCCTGGTTCGGGCGCGATCCCGAGCGGCTCACCGTCAAGCTCGACAAGCCGACGTACGAGCTGGGCGAGGTCGCGCGGGTGCTGGTGCAGTCGCCCTTCCCCGCGGCCGAGATCCATTTCGCCGTGGTGCGCCACGGCGTGCTGTGGGAGACCACCCAGCAGACCCGCAGCGCGGCGCCGGCGGCGCGCTTCACCGTGACGGCGGACATGCTGCCCAACGCCGCGGTCGAGGCGTTTGCCGTGCGCCGCGGCCCGCCGCCCAAGACCGTGCCGAGCGACCGCGGCAACGCGCTGGCGCGGGTCGGCTTCGCCCCCTTCGCCGTCGGGCTCGGTTCGAAATACGTCGTCGCCGGCGCGCGGGCCGGCCGGCCGGTGCTCGCGCCGGGCGCGCGCCAGACCGTCCGCGTGCACCTGGCCGACGCCGCCCACCGGCCGCTGCGGGGTGAGCTGACGGTGATCGTCGCCAACGACGCGGTGCTGCAGCTGACCGGCTACCGGCCGCCGGACCTGGTGCAGGTCGTGTACGCCGAGCAGCCGATCTCGACGCGCTACGCCGACAACCGCAGCGCGCTCGTACTCGCCTCGCCGGCGAAACCGGCGGAGAAGGGCTGGGGCTTCGGCGGCGGGCTCTCGGGCGACGAGGCCGACCCGCGGGTGCGGCGCACGTTCGCGCCGCTGGCCTACTTCGGCACCTTGCGCACCGACGCGCACGGTGACGCGCAGGCGTCGTTCGGGCTGCCCGACGATCTGACGACCTGGCGCGTGCTGGTCGTCGCGGCGACCGCGGACGGCCGTTTCGGCAGCGCCGAGACGACCTTCCGCACCACCGAGCCGCTGGTCGCGAACCCGGTCATCCCGCAGTTCGCCCGGCCCGGCGACCGGTTCGCGGGCGGCGTCGCGGTGACCAACGGCACCGGCGCGAGCGGCACGCTGCACGTCGCGGCGGCGCTGGCCGGACCGCTGGCCTTCCTGATCGCCGGCAAGCCGGCCGCGACCACGCTGCTCGACGCGCCGCTCGAGCGCATCACCCGAGCCTATCGCTTCACGATGCTGGCGACCGGGAGCGGCACGGCGACCGCGACCGTGCGCGTCCGCGGCGGAGGCGCGAGCGACGCGTTCGCGATCCCCGTGCCGGTGCGCGATCTCGACCTGGCCGAGGCCGTCGCGCAGACCGGCACGACCGCCGGCCGGGCCGAGGTCGGGGTCGACGTCGCCGCCGGCACGCCGCGCGACGCCGGCGGGCTCGACGTCGTGCTGGCCTCGACGCTGATCCCCGAGCTGACCGTCGCCGGCGAGAGCGCGCTGCGCGGCGACGAGCGGCTCGCGCTCTCGGCGGCCAGCCGCCTGGCGGTAGCGAGCGATCTCGCGCGGCTCGGCTCGGCCGGCATGCGCGAACGCGCCGCCGGCGAGCTCGCGACGCTGCGCGGCCTGCGCCGCGACGACGGCGGCTTCGCCGCCTACTGGCAGGCCGAGCGGTCCGATCCCTGGGACTCGCTCGCCGCGCTCGGGGCGCTGGCCCGCGCGCGCGGCGCCGGCATCGCCGTCGATCCCGACCTGCTCGCCGGCGCGCGAGCCTATGCGGCCAAGACGCTGGCCGATCCGAGCGCGCGCGAGCGGTGGTGCACGAGCGCGCTCTGCAAGGCCGAGCTGCGGCTGCACGCGCTGGTCGCGCTCGCCGCTGCCGGCGACCGGCGCACGACGTTCCTGAGCGAGATCGACGCGCAGCGCGAGGGGCTCGCGTTCGCCGACCAGGTGCGGCTGGCGCGGCTGCTGGCGAATGCGCCGGAGTACGCGCCGCGTGCCGCCTCGCTGGCGAAGACCATCGAGGAGCAGCTCTACGCGACCGCCCGCGGCACGGCGGTCAGCCTGCCCGAGCGCTACCGCTGGTTCGACGCGCCGGTCGTCGCGCAGGCCGAGGTGCTGCAGCTCGAGCTGGCGCGCGGCGCCGACGGCGAGACGATCGACCGCCTCACCCGCACGCTGCTCGACCAGCGCCGCAACGGCTCGTTCGGCTGCGCCTGCGCGACCGCTGCGGCGCTCGACGCGCTGGCCGCGCTGGCCGCCCGCGAGCCGCGCGCCGACTTCAGCGCGACCGCGACGCTGGCCGGCCGCCCGGTCGCCGGCGCGCGCTTCAGCGGCCCGCGCGCGCCCGAGCGGAGCGCGACCGTCGCGCTGCGCGACCTGCCTGCCGGCCGCAGCACGCTCGCGCTGGCGAAGACCGGCAGCGGCACGCTGCACTACGCGGTGACCTACCGCTACCGGATCGCCGGCGCCGCTCCCGGCCGCCTCAACGGCCTGCGCGTCACGCGCACGGTGCGCCCGGCGAACGCGGCGGCGGTGCTCGCGACCATGGGTCTGGCGCAGCCGGCCGCCCCGCTCGCGCTCGACGCCGCGCACGTCTACGACGTCGAGCTCGAGCTCGTCAGCGATCACCCGGTCGAGCGGGTGGTGATCGCCGACCCGCTCCCCGCCGGCCTGGAAGCGGTCGACACGTCGTTCGCGACGACGTCGCCCGCGCTGGCGCTGCCGAGCGCGTCGTGGGAGATCGGCGACCAGCAGATCCGCAGCGACCGGGTCGAGGCCTACGCCGACCGGTTGGACGCGGGCGTCTACCGCCTGCACTACCTCGCGCGAACGGTCACGCCGGGGACCTTCGCCTGGCCCGGTGCCGAAGCGCACCTGGCCGACCGCCCGGACGAGTTCGGCCGCAGCGCGGCCTCGGTGCTCGTGATCCGCTGAAGCCGGGCTCCGGTTCGGGCCGGAGCTATGGTTCGGTTGCGGGCGTGCAGTGGTGGCTGCAGGTGCACTTGGTCTGGTTGGTGGGACACCCCAGCGTCACGGGCGTGGCGTCGGTCCACTTGGACGCCGGCTCTTCACGCAGGTCGAGGTCGTCGAAACGGAATTCGGTCGGCATGCTGTCCTCCTTACGGACATTGATGCGAACGGCCGGGTCGAGCTCGGAGCCATCGCCGCCCACCCGGCCGGGGCGGCATCCGCGGTGCTACGGCGTACTCGCCCTCAGCGAGGGGCGCAGTGGGCGCGGACCCAGTGCCCACGGCGGTCGCGGTGTGCCGGCACCCAGTGCATGCCGCGGCCGCAGCGCGGGTGGCCCATCGTGTGCATCTGAGCCGAGACGGGGGCGCTGGAGAACGCGAGCGAGGAGATGACGGCGATCATCGCAACCGCGGTGGTGACGAGTTTGCGCACGGAGAATCCTCCTACGAAGCAATATGGCCGCACGGTTCACGTTCGAGGAAGGTCGCTCCTATCACAAGCCAGCAAGCAAGCAACTCGACACCAACAGCGGCATCTACCGCGACACCAGGAACGGCCAGTGACATGAAGCGAGCTGCGATGCGCATTGAAAGACGGCAGGTGCTCCGAATCCTATCGTTTGCGTTCGGATCGACCTTCATCCTGAATCGAAGACGATTCGCCGTGGCGCAGCCAACCGCGGAGCCTACGAGCGGCACGGGACAAACAGCGATGGAGCGAGTAACAGCCCCTTCCCGCAGACGACCCACTACTTTGGCGACAGCCAAAAGCTGTGGATGGTAAACTTCCGCGTGCGCGATCTCGACAAAATGGCGGCTCAGCTACGAGCTGCCGGAATCGCGGTCACGATCGACCCGCAGTCGTATCCCAACGGCCGGTTCGCTCGTTTGAACGACCCCGAAGGCAATCCGATCGAGTTGTGGGAGCCTGTACCGGCTCAGAAGACGTCGAGCTGGTCGTTGTAGGCGGCGTAGCGCAAGAAGCCGCCGCGCAGGTGGCGGACGCGGCCGAAGCCGGCGTCGCGCAGCCGCGCGATGCCCCAGCGCGAGACCTGGCCGGCTCGGCAGGCGACGACGTAGGTGGTCGCGCTGTCGAGCTCGTGCAGCCGCGCCTCGAGCGCGCTGGCCGGGATGGAGACGGCTCTGGGCAGCGTGCCGAGCACGGCTTCGTGCGGCTCGCGGATGTCGAGCACGCGAACGTCCGGCCGCTCGGCGAGCAGCGCGTCGAGCGCGGCGGGGTCGAGCTCGTCGCGGTCCGGCGGGTCGTCCTCGTCGGCGGGATCGGCGCGCAGCTCGGTGATCGTGGGCGTCTCGCCGCAGACCGGGCAGTGCGGGTCCTTGGCGATGCGCACGTGGCGCACCCGCGCGTCGAGCGCGTCGACCAGGGCCAGGGTGCCGGCGAGCGGCGTGCCGATCCCCAGGATCAGCTTGAGCGCTTCGTTCGCCTGCAGCGTGCCGACCAAGCCGGCGAGCGCGCCCAGCACGCCGCCCTCGGCGCAGGTCGGCACGCTGCCGGCCGGCGGGCGGGTGGGATACAGGCAGCGGTAGCACGGGCCGCCCGGCGCGCCGAACACCGAGACCTGGCCGTCGAAGCGGAAGATCGAGCCGTAGACGTCCGGCTTGCCCTCCAGCACGCAGGCGTCGTTGATCAGGTAGCGGCTGGCGAAGTTGTCGGTGGCGTCGACCACCACGTCGTAGAGCCGGACCAGCTCGCGCGCGTTGGTGTGGTCGAGCCGAACCCGGATCGGGTCGGCCGCGACGTAGGGGTTCATCGCCCGCGCGCGGGCGGCGGCGACCTCGGCCTTCGGCCGGCCGACGTCGGCGTCGGCGAAGAGGATCTGGCGCTGCAGGTTCGTCTCGTCGACCACGTCGTCGTCGACGATCCCCAGCCGGCCGACGCCGGCTGCGGCGAGGTAGGCGATGACCGGCGAGCCGAGGCCGCCCGCGCCGACGCACAGCACGCGCGCCGCGCGCAGCCGTTCCTGGCCCGCCAAGCCGACTTCGGGGATGATCAGGTGGCGGCTGTAGCGGCGCAGCTCGCGCCGGCCGGCCATGGCGTCGATCACCCTCGCCGGTTCGGCGGGGTGCGAGGGGTGTCCCGTGCCGTGCCGTACATAGCTGCATGACCGTCCGATCGCTCACAGCGGCCGCACTTTTCTGCTTGGGCTCGTCGCTGGCCGCTTGCGGCGGCGGCGGGGCGGGCTCGCCGGTGCCGCCCCCCGGCGCGCCGCAGGGCACGATCCGGCACGTCGTCATCATCTTCCAGGAGAACCGGACCGTCGACGACCTGTTCAACGGGTTCCCCGGCGCCGACACGGTCTCCAGCGGGCTGACGTCGAGCGGAGCGAGCGTTCCGCTGCAGCCGGTCGGTCTGGCGGCGCGCTACGACGTCCCGCACAACCATGCCGCGTTCGCGACCGAGTTCGCCGGCGGCGCACTGAACGGCTTCGACCTCGTGCCCGCCGGGATGTGCGGCGTTCCCAGTTGCCCGCCGCCGAAGGCCCGCGCCTACGGCTACGTGCCGCCCAGCCAGGTCGAGCCGTACTGGCAGCTGGCCCAGCAGTACGCCTTCGCGGACCGCATGTTCCAGACCAACGAAGGCCCGAGCTTTCCGGCCCACCAGTACATCATCAGCGGCACCGCGCTCGCCTCGGCCTCGAGCCCGCTGCTGATCGAGAACAACCCGCCCGGCCAGAACGGCCAGTCGGGCTGCGACGCCCCGCCCGGATCGCTGGTCGCGCTGATCGACCCGGCCAGCGGCGCCCAGTCGCAGGGCAGCCCGTGCGTCGATCACCCGACGCTGTTCGACCTGCTCGACCAGCGGGCGGTCACCTGGCGCTACTACCAAGCCTCGCTGGGCCCGGGTCTGTGGAACGCACCCGACGCGATCCGGCACATCCGCTACGGGCCCGACTACGGCAACGTGCACGCGCCGAGCACCGCCGTGCTCGACGACATCCGCAACGGGCAGCTGGCGCAGGTCTCGTGGGTGATGCCGACCGCGGCCGCCTCCGACCACGCGTTCTCCACCGACGGGAGCGGCCCGGAGTGGGTCGCCACGATCGTCAACGCGCTCGGCACGAGCCCGTACTGGAACGACACGGCGATCTTCATCACCTGGGACGACTGGGGCGGCTGGTACGACCACGTCCGGCCGCCGCAGTTCAACGCCTACGAGCTCGGCTTCCGCGTGCCGCTCATCGTCGTCTCGCCGTACGCGCGGCCGGGTTACGTCTCGCACGTCCAGCACGAGTTCGGCAGCATCCTCAAGTTCACCGAGTCGGCCTTCGGCCTGGGCTCGCTCGGCTACACCGACGCGCGGGCCGACGACCTCTCGGACTGCTTCGACTTCAGCCAGCGCCCCAGCGCGTTTCGGAACATCCGATCGGCCCGCGGCGCGAGCTACTTCCAGCGGCTGCCGGCCGACCCGCGCCCGCCGGACGACGACTGAGCGGCGCTACGGCTTGCCGTACTGCGCGGTGAGGTAGTCGACGAGCCCGGGGACCGCGTCCTCGGGGATCGGCGCGCCGTAGGCGGTGCGCATCTTCACCACCTCGGCGGCCCACTGCGCGCGGCTCAGCACCGGCTGGGTCGAGACGTACGCCGAGGAGTGGCAGGTCAGGCACTGCGCTTGGGCGAGGTTGCTGCCGGGAGCGGGCTTGAAGGCCATGCCGGCATCGCCGGGCAGCGAGATCGCGGCGCTGCCGTGCGGCGGCGCGGGCGCGGTCGCGGCGACCGCCGCCGGGGCCAGCGCAGCCAGCCCGAGCGCGACCAGGACGGTGCGCGTCATGCCACGCTCACCCGGTAGGTCTCGACCACGTTGCGCAGGTAGCCGCTGGGATTCCAGCCCTGGGTCATGGGCTGGACGGCGCCGTCCCGGCCGTGCGCGCGCACCATGATCGCGTACGCCGTGCCGGGCCGGGCGTCGAACGCCGCGTGCCAGCGCCGGAAGCTGTACGAGCCGTAGTCACGCTCGAGCGCCGCGTCGTGCCAGCTGGTGCCGCCGTCGGTCGAGAGCTCGACCCGCGCGATGCCGCTCCCGCCGTCGAACGCGATGCCGCGCAGCTCGTGCCGGCCGGCGGCCAGCTTGTCGCCGTCGGCGAGGTTGGTGACGAACGAGCGCACCCGCATGCGGTTGATCGGGATCGTCGCAAACCCGGTCGCGCCGGGGGCGACGCTGTTGTCCGGCGTGTCGGGGATGCGGTAGGCGGTCTTCATCCAGAAGTTGTCGTCGACGTGGTCGAGCACGGTGATCGCGGAGAGCATCTTGACCCAGTAGGTCGAGTACCAGCCGGGCACGATCAGCCGCACCGGGTAGCCGTTGAGCACCGGCAGCGGCTCGCCGTTCATCGCGTACGCGACGATCACGTCGTCGCCGCGCGCGACCTCGACGTCGAGCGACTTGCGGAACTCGGGCGTGGTCGGCAGCACGGCGTGCTCGAGCCCGTGGAACTGGACCTGCTTGGCCGCGGCCGTCAGCCCCGCGCGGTCGAGGATCTCGCGCAGCCGGACGCCGGTCCAGACCGCGTTGCCCATCGCACCGTTGTCCCACTGGCCGCCGGCCACCCGCGGCGCGGAGAGGCCGCGCCCGTTGCCCGAGCACTGGTTCACCGCGGCGATCTCGACCGCCGGGTGCTTGGCCAGGTCGGCCAGCGAGAGCGAGAGTTCGCGCTGGACCGCGCCGCTCACCGCGATCCGGTGCGCGCTCGCGTCGACCGTCTGCGGGATCGCGCTGAGGTGCCAGCGCACGAAGAAGGCGTCGTTCGGCGTGAACGTTCCCTGGTCGAAGACGGCCATCGGCGTCTCGAGCTGCGGCGGGCGCGGGGTGAGGAGCAGCAGCGGGCGCTTCTGCGGGAACGCCATCAGCGGCCGCTCGCCGTTGGCGAACGGCAGCTCCACGGCCTGGGCGAGCGCCCCGAGCGGCAGGGCGCCGGCGGCGCCCGCGGCGGCGGCTCCGGCGAGAAAACGACGACGACCGAGCTGCCTCACGGGACCTCCTCAGAGCCGGTTCAGCGCGCGGTCGAGCCGAGCGTGCTCGCCAGCGAGTTGACGTGCAGGTTGCGCGGGCGCAGGTCGTGGCGGGCGTCGACCGTGCGCACCGAGTGGGTGTAGGTCGAGATGACGATCGACTGGGTGAATGCCGAGCCGGTGCGGTAGCGCACGCCCTCGAGGAACTCGCCGGCGGTCACCCCGGTCGCCGCGAAGATCGCGTCGCGGCTGGCGCAGAGGTCGTCCAGGGTGAGCGTCTTGCCGATCGTCAGCCCTTCGCCGGTCGCGATCGCCTCGTCGCGCTCGTCGCGGGCCCAGAGCCGGCCCTGCATCTCGCCGCCCAGCGCGCGGGCGGCGCAGGCCGCGATCACCCCTTCGGGCGAGCCGCCGATCCCGGCCAGCATGTCGACGCTGGCGCGCTCTTCCATCACGGCGTAGACGGCGTTGGCGACGTCGCCGTCGCCGAAGACCCGCACCCGCGCGCCGGCCGCGCGGACCGCTCGCATGAGGTTCTCGTTGCGCGGCCGGTCGAGCAGCGCGACGGTCAGGTCGGAGACCTCGCGGCCCTTGGCCATGGCCAGGACCCGCAGGTTCTCCTCGAGCGGCCGCTCGATCGAGATCACGCCCCGGCCGGCCGGCCCGACGACGATCTTCTCCATGTAGGGGACGCGGGTCCGGAAGAGCGCGCCGCGCGGGGCCGCCGCGATGACCGCGATGGCGCCCGGGCCGCCGCGCGAGGCCAGCGTCGTGCCGTCGATCGGGTCGACCGCCACGTCGAGCGAGGGGCCCTTGCCGTTGCCGACCTCCTCGCCGTGGTAGAGCATCGGGGCTTCGTCCTTCTCGCCCTCGCCGATGACCACGATGCCGGCCAGCTCGGCGCCCGCCAGGGCCGTCCGCATGGCCTCCACGGCGGCACCGTCGACGGCGTTCTTGTCACCTAGGCCGACCAACCGACCGGCGGCGATCGCCGCCGCCTCGGTTGCCCGGACCAGAGCGTACTCGAGGGCATGCGTCTCCATAGGCCGCGTATTTCCGAGTGCCCGCTTGCGAAAATCCTCTATTCGGCTCGGCTTCCGCGCCCTGGGACATGCGATAACTTGTATATAGGCAGCGCAGGTGAGGGGCCGCCTCGGCGTCGCATGCTGATGGTACGGAGGGTTCTCGGCCCTTCGCCTTCCCTTGCGCGGTCCAGTATCTGCGTCGAGGAGCTTGCTTTCTCCAGCCCATGATCGATACGGCAAACTCGTTCAACGACGTCTGCAGCCCGTTCACCTTGGTCCCGGCTTGGTGGAGCGGCTTTCTCTTCCACGTGCTCAACCCGCGCCAGTTGAGCGTCTACCTCTACCTGAGCATGCTCGCCGACCCGTCCGGCCGGTGTCATCCGACCTCGAACCAGATCCGCCAGGACCTCGGCCTCTCGAGCCTGACGATCATCTTCGACGCGATGAGCGTGCTCGAAAACTACGGCTTCGTGCTGCGCAAGCGGCAGATCGTGGCCGGCTCGACCGCGCGGCGCAACGTCTACCAGCGGCCGACCTGCGAGTTCACGATCCTGCGGCTGCTCCAGTGCGAGCGGCTGGATGGGCTGCTGCGGCCGACCCCGGGAGCGGTCAACGAGATGTCGAGCGACTCGCGCCGCCTGCGCGACCAGTGGCTGCGCCAGGCCCTGGGCGGGCACCTCGCGCGCTGGGAAGCGGCGCCGGAAGCCGCCAAGCGCGGCGTCCTGATCGACGTCCTCCAGGCATTCCCGGCGCACTCGCCGCTCGAGCCGCCCGGCCCCGGCGACGTAGGCGGATGATGACCGGCCATCGCTACACCTTGGGCGAGCTGCGGACGAAGCTCGAGCGCCCGTCGCGCTATGCGATCGCGGCCCGGCCCGAAGATCCCGCCGAGCCGGTGACGACGGCGGTCGCCTGGGCCTGCGGCTGCCGAGCGAGCGGACCGTCGTACCGGGAGCTGGAACCGCAGCCCTGCGCCGAGCACGCGGAGCTCTTCCGCTAGGCTGACGTTCGCGCGCGCAGCGCCGCCGCGACCGTCGCGCGCAGGCGCTGTGCCGCGGTGCCGATCTCGTCGGCCGTGATGATCAGCGGCGGCACGAAGCGCAGCGTGTTGCGGCCGGCAGCGTTGATGAAGAGGCCGTGGTCGAGGCCGTGGGGCACGAAGTCGGCCGCGGCGTACGGCTCGCGCACCGGCAGGCCGAGCATCAGGCCGTGGCCGCGCGGCTCCTCGAACACCGCGGGAAGCTCGCCGGCGAGCGCGCGCAGCTCGTCCCGCAGCAGCGCGCCGGCGCGGGTGACGTGGGCGTCGAGGTCGAGCACGTCGCGGATCGCCAGGTGCTCGAGCGCCGCGGCGGCCGGCACGCACGAGCCGCCGAAGGTCGTGCCGTGGTCGCCCGGCCGCAGGCCGGTCGCGGCGTCGCCGCGCACCACCAGCGCGCCGATCGGCAAGCCGTTGGCCAGCGACTTGGCCAGCGTGAACGCGTCGGGCGCCACGCCGTAGAACTGGTGCGCGAACAGCCGGCCCAGCCGCCCCATGCCGCACTGGATCTCGTCGAAGACCAGCAGCGCGCCGCGCTCGTCGCACAGCCGCCGCGCCGCCTGCAGGTACTCGCTCGTGGCGGGGACGATGCCGCTCTCGCCCTGCACCGGCTCGACCAGGAAGCACGCCGTGCGCTCGTCGATCGCCGCCTCGAGCGCGGCGACGTCGTTGAACGGCACGTGGGCGAAGCCGGCCGGCAGCGGCCCGAAGCCTTCCTGGTACTTCGGGCTGTCGGTCGCCGCCAGCGCGCCCAAGGTGCGCCCGTGGAACGAGCCGTGCGCCGCCAGGACGACGTTGCGCTCCGGCTCGCCCTTGCGGTAGGCGAACTTGCGGGCGAGCTTGATCGCCGCCTCGTTGGCCTCCGCCCCGCTGTTGCAGAAGAAGACCGCGTCGAACCCGGAGAGCTCCGCCAGCCGGTCGGCCAGCGTCCCGGCCGGCTCGTGGTGGACCAGATTGGAAACGTGCACCAGCGTCGCCGCCTGCTCGGCGATCGCGCGCGTGATGCGCGGGTGGGCGTGGCCGAGCGCGCACACCGCGATCCCCGCCACCAGGTCCAGGTACGCATTCCCCGACTCGTCGTACAGCCAGCACCCCTCCCCGCGCACGATGTTGACCGCCAGCCGCCCGTAGTTCGCCATCAGGTGCGGATGCTGCGTCACCAACCGCGCCCCACCAGAACCAACCGGGATCATTCAACGACTCCTTTGAACGGACCGCAGCGCAGCGAGGACCGCCAAGGACGTGAGGGCTTCGCCCTCACGTCCGGTAGTGGGAATTGATGCGCACGTAGTCGCTGGAGAGGTCGCAGCCCCAGGCGGTCGCGCTCGCGCTGCCGATGCCCAGGTCGAGCCGGGCTTCGATGGAGTGCGCTTCCAGGACGTGGTGCGCTTCGGCTTCGCTCATCGCCTCGATCGCGCCGCGCTCGACCCAGGTCTGGCCGCCCAGGTAGAGCGACCACGACTCGGGGTCCATCCCGGCGCCGGCGGCGCCCGCGGCGGCGACGATGCGGCCCCAGTTGGGGTCCTCGCCGTAGAGCGCCGTCTTGACCAGCGACGAGTTGATCACCGCGCGCGCGATCGTGCGCGCCTGCGCGTCGTCGCGCGCGCCGCTGACCCGGAAGGTCAGGGTCTTGGTCGCGCCCTCGCCGTCCTTCACCATGCCGACCGCCAGATCGCGGCAGACCGCCGTCAGCGCGGCGCGCAGGCCGGGCGTCGCGGGGCCGCCGCCCGGCTTCGCGCAGGCGTACACCGCGTCGTTGGTCGACATGTCGCCGTCGACCGAGATCATGTTGAACGTGCCGTCGGCCGCTTCGCGCAGCGCTTCCTGCAGCGACGCGCGCGCGACCGCGGCGTCGGTCACCAGGAACGCCAGCATCGTCGCCAGGTTGGGCGCGATCATGCCCGAGCCTTTGGCGATCCCGCCGATCACCCGCCGCTCGCCGTGCTCGTGCCAGGCGTAGGCGGCCATCTTGGGCACGTGGTCGGTCGTCATGATCGCCTCGGCCGCCTCGAACGAGGCCTCCGGGCCGCCGGCGAGCTGCTTGTTGGCGCGGTCGAGGCCCTTGGCCAGACGGTCCATCGGGAGCGTCACGCCGATCACGCCGGTCGACGCGACGACGATCTGGGTGGCGCGCAGGCCCAGCAGGGTCGCGGCGTGGCGGGCGGTGTTCTGCGCGTCGCGCAGGCCGCGCTCGCCGGTGCAGGCGTTGGCGCAGCCGGCGTTGACCACGAGCGCGCCGACCGCCTCGCCGTCGGCCTCCAGGTTGGCGGCGGTGACGAGCAGCGGCGCGGCCTTGATCTCGTTGGTCGTGATGACCTGGGCGCAGACGTGCGGGCCCGGCAGCGCGATCAGGGCGAGGTCGGACTTGCGCTTCTTGATCCCGGCGTGGACGCCGGCCAGGCGCACGCCCGGCACCGCGCCCAGGCCGCCGCGAACCTCGACCAGGCGAACGTGCTCCGGAGCGTGCGAGGCGTCAGCCGACGGCGGTGCGAGCATCGAGACCCTGTTCCTCCGGCAGACCCAGCACGAGGTTCATGTTCTGCACCGCCTGGCCGGCGGCGCCCTTGCCGAGATTGTCGATTCCCACCAGGACCTGGACCACGCCGTCGCGCTCGGCGACCGCGAGGTGGGCGTCGTTGGTGCCTTCGAGCGCCGGCAGATACGGCGCGCGCGGGTCGCGGAACACGGTCACGAACGGGTTGGCCGCGTAGAAGCGCTCGTAGGCCGCCAGCAGCTCGGCCCGCCCCAGCGGCGCGCGCGGGATCAGGTAGACGTCGGCCAGGATGCCGCGCTTGATCGGGACGACGTGCGGCGCGAAGAGCACCGGCGCCGCGACCCCGGCGGCCCGCGCCTCCTGGACGATCTCGGCCCCGTGGCGGTGGCCCTCCAGGCCGTAGGCGCGCACGTCGCCGTCGACCTCGGCGAACAGCGAGCCGATGGCGGGATTGCGGCCCGCGCCGGTGATCCCGCTCTTGGCGTCGACCACGACCTGCGCGACCCGCTCGGCCAGCTCGCCGAGCGGGACCAGCGCGAGCAGCGCCGCCGTGACGTAGCAGCCCGGGTTGGCGACCAGCCGCGCCCGGGCGATCTGGGCCCGGTAGCGCTCGGGGAAGCCGTAGACCGCCTCGCCCGCCCGCGCGTGGAGCCGGAACGCGTCGGAGAGGTCGATCACCCGCGCCCCGGCGGCCAGGAACGCCGGCACGCTCTCGCGGGCCAGCTCGTGCCCGCCGGCCAGGAACACGACGTCGTCCTCGCGGACGCGGGCCAGGGCGGTGCCGCTCGGCTCGAGCTCGACGTGCAGGTGGGGCAGCCACGGGAAGACGTCGGCGGCCGGCTTGCCGGCGCTGGAGCGGCTTTCCAGGGTGCCCAGCGCGACCGCCGGGTGGCGGTCCAGGAGGCGAATGAGCTCGGCCGCGGCATAGCCGCTGGCGCCGACGACGTGCGCGGTTACCACGGGTTCCTCACAACGGGCAGTTCTGCATAATTATGCATATAACGTATAAATATGCAAGACGGAGGCAGGCTTTGCCTATAAAGGCCGGTCTGCCCTTAAAAGAGGCGGTTTGCCCATAAAAGGTTCGGGCTCTCGGCTGGGCTAGTGCGGCGGGTTTTCGACAGCGGCCAGGCGGCGCTCTTGGTTCTCCAGTCGCCCCAGGATGACGCGCAGCAGGCCCGCGTCGTCGGCGCTACCCTCGCCGCCGGTCGCCAGGTAGTCGGGGGTCACGCCGAGCATTTTCGCCAGCCGCAGGCCGACGACCAGGCTCGCGCCCTTGGTCTGCCCGGCCTCCATTTGCCGGATCGCGCCCTCGGTGATTCCAGCCGCGTAGGCCACGTCCAGCACGCGCAGGCCGCGCGCTTTCCGCAGGCGCTTCAGCCGGTCGCCGAACGTCTCGTCCGCCACCCTACGGCCGCCCGTCCTCGCCGAAGGCCAGGTAGCGCGGCGTCGTGCCGAGCGCGTCGGCCAGGCGCATCCCATCGGCCAGCCGTGGCCCGCTGGTGCGGCCCGATTCAAGCTGGCGGATCGCGGCCTCGGTCAAGCCGACCTGCCGCGCCAGAACCGTCTTACGAAGCCCGCGCGCCTCGCGCAACCGGCGAAGGCGCTCCCCGAACGTCTCGGTCGTCACGATGGGTCCTTTCGTTTCGCGTCACCGAAGGCGAGGTACCGGGGCGTCACGTCCAGGGCTTCCGCGAGCAGAACGCCGGTCTCGAACCGGGTCGAAGCGGTGTTGCCGTTTTCAAGCCCGCGCACCGAGCCTTCGGTCACGCCGGACTTGTACGCCAGGCCGGTCGTGGACAGGCCGCGCTCGCGCCGGAGCCGCCCCAACCGCTGCCCCAAGGTCTCGTCCACCATCTAGCTCGCCTCGCTGTCGTCGAAGGGTCCGTAGCCGAACGAGCGGTGCTCGCGCGCCGCGCGCGGATCGGCGAACGCCTCGGACCACGCCGCCGCGTCGTGCGCCCAGAAGCCCTCGGCGGCCCACTGGCGGGCCGTCCAGGGCGTGAAGCGGCCGGGGGCCGCCGTGAGCCATGCCAGGGCGTCGGCCTCGCTGAAGCCCTTGTCGGCCCAGGCCGCCACGGTGTCGCTGTCCACGCACGCGCGGGGCTCCACATCACCAGCTTTCACGCTTTCGAGCTTTCTCGAAAGGCGGAGCCGATTCCCGGTATACCCGAATGCCCCTAACCGTGGAGTCGGAGAAGCGGCGGAAGGTGAGCTACTACCTGCCCGCTGAGCTAGTCGAGGCGGTCAACAAGCTCGCGATGGAGGAGGGGGCCTCACGCCAAGCGGGCCGCGTCTTCAACCCGTCCTCGGTCGTCGAGGACGCCCTTCGCGCGTACCTCGGCTCCAAGCCCAAGCGGTCCCGTCACACCAAGTAGATCGGTTCGCGTGAGCCGCCCTACGAGGCGGCCCAGAACTCCGGCTCCACTCCAAGTTCATAGACCGACTGGACGAGGCAGCAGAGGTTGTGGCAAAGGATTTTAGCCAGGACCTCGTTCACTTGCGCGGTGTACGTTTTGGAGCGGATAGACGAGCCGAACTTCGCTTTAATCATGCTGAAGGTCGTCTCGACGTTCGACCGGCGGTGGTAGTGGCGAAGGAACTCCTCGCGGTTGTACATGTAGAAGTGGAACATCCGCGCCCAGACCTCTTTGCCGACGCCGCGATACGGTGACGTGCCTTTCGCGTTCTGCTTGAACGGAATGAGCGGCTGAGCGCCAACAGCTTCAATTTGCCCGAGGATGCGCGCCGAGCTATACGCCTTGTCGGCCGAAACCCGCTGCACGTCGAAGTTCTTGACCGTGCGGTCTAGCAGCGGACGGAAGTGCTGGCCGTCGTGCGTGCCGCTGCCGGTCACCTCGACGCTCGTCACGACGTTGGTCCGCGTGCCGACCATGATGTGCGCCTTCAGGAATACCGCGCTCGTTTTCTCCCGGCCGTACTTCTCGCTGTACCACCGCCGAAACAGCGAGGTCGAGAAGCCGGAGGAGTCGACCGCGAAGTCTGTTTCGAGCGCCTTCAGCGGCCTGGCACTCTCCTCGATCATCGCGGTTAGGATTGGGGTCAGTACGGGGTTCTCCAGCGCCTTGAAAACGCTGTTGTAATGCGGCGCGCGGTCGATATGGCCCTTCGCCTCGCACTCGCGCAGGTCGGTCATCGCACGGCGGCCCGACGTGCCGCCGTAGACCTTCATCACGGCGCAGAACACGGTGTCCGAGAGCGGCAACCGGGGACGGCCGCGCTTCTGCACGGGGTTGTCGATCGCCGAGCATAGCTCGCGCAGCAGCGTGCCGACGTGTTCCTTTTCGTGGGTCTGAGCGGCGTTGTACGCCGACCATTCTTGGCGATAGGTGACCTTGAGCGTTTCGGTCACCGTCTCGCCGTCCTGCGAGCGTTCGCGCCGGATCGTGTACTCGACGGCGTAGACGTGTTTGCACTTGTCACCGCGCGTCTCGTAGTCCGGGCACGAGCACGTCGGCTGCGCCTCGGTGGGGTCGACGACGTAGGTACCGGTCACAGCAATGGGGGTGGCCTTCCGGCGTTCGCGTTCGGCGGGTCCCCTGCCGGTAGTCCGCTCTTGCGAGCCGGTTACCGGGAGAGCAACGCCACCAATCCTATGAGGTTGCGGGCACGGGCCGCGTCGGGGCTTTTCCAAGGGGTGCAACCAAGGAGGCTTCGGCGCGGCCGTTTCGGAGAGGTGCCAGAGCGGCTTATCGGGGCGATCCCTAAAATCGCCGGGGGTGGCCTAGTCCGCGCCCCCCGTGGGTCCGAATCCCACCCTCTCCGTCTAGTCTCTCCCCTAGCCTGCCTTGCGATTCAGTCGTAAGGTGGGCTAGGTTGTCCACTCCTCTGCTCTCAGCCATAGAGGCCCCTGGGGAGGCTCTCCTTGACGTCGGTTACAGGTTAGTGGTAGGGGTTGACGTTGGTCACCGCGTCGTGGTGGCCCTTCAACCGTTTCAGTTTCGATGTAAGAAGTGTGCTCGCTCTCCTTGGTGCTAGGCGTTGCCCGATACGCTCCGCCGTGCGAAAATATTGACCGGAACTGTTGCCGCCGCCAACGCTCGCCTAGCTAGACTTGGAATCGACCGGAGGCTACTCCTCGATATTAGGGGCAAACTTGCCTCCTGCCCCTAATATCGACCGTCATTCGCCTTTTGAGGGCAACGCCACGGAGGCACCGAGGCGTCGATGCGTCCAGCTAGGCAAGCGGACGAGCGCAGAAGCAAGCGCGTGGTGAGCGCCAATCTCAGGCGTGGACTCGCAGCGTCCCGATACCGCCATCCTCGCGGCGGTGCAATGAGATTTCGACGTCCACGCCGAGCCGCCGGAGAACTGTCTGGAGTCGCTCTTGCGAGAAATCGTCCAGCTTCATTCGGGCGATCTTGGAGACTTGTGGTTGCGTAAGACCAGCATGTTCGGCGGCGGCAACTTGCGTGAGTCCGCGCGCCTGTAGCTCGGCGTTTATCGCGTGTGCGAGATCTGCCTTTACCAGCAACTCGTCGGAGTTCTCGAGCCCGAGGTCCGCGAAGACGTTCCCGCTGGACGGCTGGATCGTCGCGTCATCGTCGTTGTGCTGTAGCTGCATGGTATTCGCGTGCTTTCTTTAGTCGTGTGCGTATGCGGTCGAGGTCGGGCTTAGGAGTCGCGATCCCGACCCGCGCCTTCTTGGGAAAGAAATCGAGAACGTAGACAGTATCGCCGATCGTCGTCGTGTACATAAGGCGGTAGGTGCCGGCTTCATCGGACTCGCGAATCTCCATGACATCGCGTAGGTCACCCTTCATCGGCTCGGCGTCCGCGGACTTGCCGCCCTGTTGCGCGGCTCGCAGAGCACCGCCCATGGTCCTGCGGACCGCCGCCGAGGCGGCGGTCAAGTCATCCTGAGTCGATCCCATCCAATGCAGCGTCTTCACGACACCGTTCCTGATATGCTAATATTGGTATAATTTAGCTGGATGGACGGCCGTCGTCAAGGTCTCCCTTGGTGTCCGGCCTTCAGGCTGCATCGCGGGCAAAGACGACCACCCCGTTGGCCGGTATGACGATCGTACCCGACGCGGCGAACCCGTGCAGCGGGCCGCCGTCCGCCTCGATGCCGCCGCCGTTGCCGGCGACCTGTGGGTTGACCCAGCCGTCGTAGACGTCGCTGTTGAAGACTTCCCGCCAGCGTCCGGGCGCCGGGAAGCCGACCGCGTAGCCGTACCAGGTGGCGTCGTTGAGGCTTGCGACCACCACGACGTCCCCGCCGCTGCCCTCGAGCCAGCGGTGGAACGCGAGGACCCGGTTGCCGTCGTGGACGTGGAAGACCCGGACGCTGCCCGCGCGCAGCGCCGGCTGCGACCAGCGCAGCCGGATCGCGTCCTGGGTGAAGCGCAGGTGGTCGGCCGCCACCGGGTCGCCGGCGCTCAGCCCGGCCCAGTCGAGCAGGTTCTCGCCGCTGCGCGGGTCGTCGCTCCACTGCGCGGGCGCGAGCAGCTCCTGGCCCATGAAGAGCATCGGGATTCCCGGCAGGGTCAGCAGCAGCGCCGTCGCCACCCGGGCGCGGCTGCGCGCGTACCAGGAGCGCGCGTCCGCGCCGTCGGCGAGCGCCGGCAGCCGCGGCTGCGCGCCGCGCTTGACGAGGTCGTGGTTCTCGACGCAGGTCACGGCCTGCCAGGACTGGGCGAAGCCGGCCGGGTACGCGGCGGCGGCGACCGCGCTCAGGTCGACCGCCGCCGCGCTGCCGTACGAGCACTGGCGCAGCGCGGCCCGCACGCTCTCGCGCAGCCCGTCGTGCTGCAGCACGTCGAAGCCCGCGCCGCCGGCGGCGCTCGGCGCCACGACGGCCGGGCTCACCGGCCAGAACTCCGCGTTCTGGAGCAGCCGGGGCGCGACGAACCGCAGCGTCGAGGTGACGTCCTGGCAGAAGCTCCAGCCGTCGGCCCCGCCGAGCGCGGCCAGCGCGCTCACCTCGTCGTAGCGGAAGCCGTCGACGTGCAGCTCCTCGACGTAGTAGCGGGCGGTGTCGATGAGGAACTGCCGCACGTCGCGGTTCCAGAGCGCGAACGCCAGGCCGCCCGCCCAGCCGCGGTCGGTGAAGTAGAGGCTCTGGTCGTTGTCGCCGGTCGCGGCGCGGTCCCAGAAGTAGAGCGACTCGTCGTCGCCCGCAAAGCCGCCGGCGTGGTTGTAGACCACGTCGAACACGACCGCGATGCCGTAGAGGTGGCAGAGGTCGATCAGCACCTTGAGCTGGTTGGCGCCGGCGAGCTGGCCGGCGCGCAGCGGCGGCTGGCCCTTCGCCGCCAGCAGGCGGTTCACGCTCACCAGGTAGCCGGCCAGTGCGGCCGGGTCGGACACGACGTACGGCTGGTCGGGCGAAAAGTAGTCCGAGCCGTTGTAGCCCATGCTCGGCGAGCTCTCCAGCTCGTCGACCGGCAGCGGCTGCAGCACGTTGACGCCCAGCGCGGCGAGGTACTCGAGCTTCTCAACCACGTCGAGGAAGGTCGACGCCGTGCCGGGTGCGCGCAGCGCGTAGGTGCCGACGTGGAGCTGGTAGACGATCATGTTCGTGAAGTCGGGCGTCGCGAAGGCCGCGTCGTGCCAGGGGTAGGCCGCGCGGTCGCGGATCACGCAGTTGCAGTGCGGGAACGGCGGGTCGGCGGTCAGCTCGCGGGCGTACGGATCGCGCTTGTAGCCGCGGCTGCCCGCCCCGACCACGTAGAACTTGTAGGGGTCGCCGTCGCGCGCGCCGGCCGCGAAACCGGTCCAGAAACCGTTCGCGTCGCGGGCCATCGACTGCTCGGGCGTCTGCTCCCAGCGCGCGGCGCCGCCGAACGTGCCGTTCAGGTAGACTTCCTGCGCGCGCGGAGCCCAGACGCGGAACGTCGCGCCGCCCGGCACGAGGGTCGCGCCCGGCGGCGTCCGCGGGCCGATGCCGGTCTGCGCGATCACGTGCGTGCGCCGCGGAATCCGGGTCGAGCTCAGCCGAGCGCCGCGGCGAGCGCGGCGAGCGTCTGGCGGGTGGCGGCGATCGACGCCGCGACCGCGCCGGGGCTGGTCGAGCCCGCGGTGCGCTTGGCTTCGACCGAGGCGAGCGCGTCGACCGGCGCGCCGGGCACGCCGAGCGCGCGCGCGTCGTCCGCGCCGAGCGGGCGGCCTTCGGCCTCGGCGGCGAGCACGGCGGCGCCGACCGCGCGGTGCGCGTCGCGGGCGGTCTGGCCGCTCAGGATCAGCGCGTCGGCCAGATCGGTCGCGACCGTGTAGCCGTCGGCCGCGTGCGCGCTCGTCACGTCCTCGCGAAAGTGGACGTGGGCGAGCGCGCGCCGGAAGGCGTCGAGCGCCGCCAGCGCCGCCTCGGTGCCGGCGATGACCTGCGCCTTGGTCTCCTGCAGGTCGCGGTGGTACGAGAGCGCGATGCCGTTGGTCGTCGCCAGCGCGCCGGCATAGGCCCCGATCGCCCGCGCGCCGGCCGCGCGCACCAGCTCGAAGGGGTCGGGGTTGCGCTTCTGCGGCATCAGGCTCGAGCCGGTCGAGGCGGCGTCGTCGAGCCGCACGTAGCCGAACGCGGGGGTCGCCCAGAGCACCAGCTCCTCGCTCGGGCGCGAGGCGGTCACCGCCGCGCGCGCGGCGGCGTGCAGCAGGTCGAGCGCGACGTCGCGCTCGCCGACGCTGTCGAGCGCGTTGCGCGAGGGCTGCGCGAAGCCGAGCTCGCGCGCCGCCGCGGCGCGGTCGAGCGGCAGCGACGAGCCGGCCAGCGCCGCGCTGCCGAGCGGGCAGAAGCGGGCCGCGTCGGCGGCGACCCGGGCGAAGCGCTCGGCCGCGCGCACGAAGCCCTGCGCGCAGGCGTCGAGCCAGAACGCCAGCAGCACCGGCTGGGCCGGCTGCCAGTGGGTGGTCGCGGCCAGCAGCGCGCGCCGCGCCAGCGCCGGCTCGGCCCGCTCCTCGCACAGCGCGGCGACGTCGAGCGCGAGCCGCGCGCCGCGGACCGCCCGGTCGCGCGCGTAGAGCAGCAGCGTGGTGGCGACCTGGTCGTTGCGCGAGCGGCCGGCGTGCAGCCGTTCGCCGGCGACGCCGGCGTGCTCGCGCACCCGCGCGTCGATCGCGCCGTGCACGTCCTCGAACGTGCCGCCGGCCGCCCAGGCCGCGAACGTGCCGTCGGCGATCTCGTCCGCGACGCGGTCGAGCGCCGCCCGCAGCGCCGCCGCGTCCTCGTCCGCCAGCACGCCGCCGGCCGCCAGCGCCGCGACGTGCCCGCGCGAGCAGCGCAGGTCGAACTCGGCCAGCACCAGGTCGTCGCGCAGCGAGGAGCCGAAGGCGAGCAGCGCCGGGTCGGGCGCCGCGGCGAACCGCCCGCCCCACTGCAAGCCGGCCGCCTCGGGTGGGTTGCCGCTCATGCCCGCACCTTACGCGCCCAGCCGCATGACGCCCGCCGCGTCGTCGACGAAACCTTGGTCGACCAGGCTCGCCGCGCGCAAGCGCGCGAGCGTGCGGGCGTCGCCGGGCCGGGCCGGGCCGGTCGGATGTCGATCATCGCTCCGTCTCTCGAGGAAAAAGAAAAAGCGCGCCGTTGCCGGCGCGCCCGTCGAGTCGTTTACCGCGCTTCGTCTACCGCAAGGTGACGGAGCCCGGTACGAATCGTACGGGCGCGTCGCTAGGCGGTCGGCTCAGCTCGATGCTCACGAGGAGACTGTCATACCCCATCGCGGTCGGGTTCGTCAAGCGTCACGCCGGCTGGGGCGTGGCGCGCTCGGCGGCTTCGGCCGCCTTGGCCGCGCCGGCCGCGACCGGCAGGCCGTGGATCTCGATGAAGCCGCCGGCCGCGTCGTGGCGGAAGCGGTCGCCCGCGCCGTAGGTCGCCAGCGACTCGTCGTAGAGCGCGAACGGCGAGCGCGAGCCGGTCACCACCGCGCGCCCGCGCACCAGCCGCAGGCGGACCTCGCCGGTCATTCGCTCGGCCAGCTTGGCGTTGAACGCGTCGAGCGCGTCGCGCAGCGGCGCCGACCACTGCGCGTCGTAGATCAGCTCGGCGTACTTCTGGTCGAGCCCGGCCTTGACGCGCAGCTCCTCGCGGGTCAGCACCAGCCGCTCGAGCGCCTTGTGCGCCTCGATCAGCGTCACGCTGCCGGGGCACTCGTACACCTCGCGCGACTTCAGGCCGACCACGCGGTCCTCGATGATGTCGATCCGGCCCACCCCGTTGGCGCCGGCGGTCTTGTTCAGCTCGAACACCATGTCCGCGCCGTGCGCGCCGTCGATCGCGGGGACGCCGCGCTCGAACGCGATCACGACCTCGCTGCCCTGCGCCGGCGCGCTGACCGGGTCGACCGTCCAGGCGTAGGCGTCCTCGGGCGGCGCGTTCCAGGGGTTCTCGAGCACGCCGGCCTCGATCGAGCGTCCCCACAGGTTGGCGTCGACCGAGTACGGCTTGGCCGCGGTGTGCGCGACCGGCACGCCGTGCGCTTGCGCGTAGGCGATCGCGTCGGGGCGCGAGAGCGGCCGCTCGCGCAGCGGCGCGAGGGTCTTCAAGTGCGGCGCCCGGGCCCGCACGCCGACCTCGATCCGGACCTGGTCGTTGCCCTTGCCGGTGCAGCCGTGGGCGACCGCGTCGGCGCCGTGCTCGGCCGCGGTCTCGACCAGCAGGTCGGCGATCAGCGGCCGCGAGAGCGCCGCCGAGAGCGGGTAGACGCCCTGGTAGAGCGCGTTGCCGGCCAGCGCCCGCAACGCGTACTGGCCGATGAACCGCTCGCGCGCGTCGACCAGCACCGCGTCGACCGCGCCCAGCCCGAGCGCCTTGCGGCGCGCCGCATCGAGCGCGTCCTGCGAGCCCTCGCCCGCGACCATGTCGGACTCGCCGAGATTGGCCGTCATGGCGACGACCTGGTGCCCCTGCTCGACGAACTGCTTGAGCAGCACTGACGTGTCCAGCCCGCCGGAATAAGCCAAAACGATTTTCACGAGCTCGAGTCTCCGCGCATGTCTTCGAAGCGTTGGGTGATCTTGGGGGTGTCCTGCGGGTTGCCGACGACGACCAGGACCGTGTCGTCGCCGCCGATCGTGCCGATCACCTCGGCCCACTCGGCGCCGTCGATCGAGGAGGCCAGCATCATCGCGCTGCCGGGATGGGTCTGCAGGACGATGATGTTGACGCTCGACTTCACGCCCACCACGAGCTCCGAGATCATCCGGTGCAGGCGCGAGGTGAAGGCCGGGCCGACGGTCGGCTCGACGTACTTGAAGGTGCCGCCGCTGCCGCCCTTGAGCGGAACCTTGAGCAGGCCGAGCTCCTTGATGTCGCGCGAGACGGTCGCCTGGGTGACCTCGTAGCCCTGCTGCTCGAGCAGCACCGCGAGCTCGTCCTGCGAGCGCACCGGGCGGGCCGCGATCAGGGCGAGGATCGCGCGCTGGCGCTTGGTCTTGGGTTGCTGGGTGTCGGTCGTCGTCATTCGGTGAGCCCGCGGAGGTCGGTGAGGAGGGCGAGGAGCAGCGCCTTCTGCGCGTGGAGCCGGTTCTCGGCCTGGTCGAACACGACGCTCTGCGGCCCGTCGATCACCTCGCCGGTGACCTCCTCGCCGCGGTGCGCCGGCAGGCAGTGCATGAAGAGCGCGTGGCGCGCCGCGGCGCCCATCAGCGCGGCGTCGACTTGGTAGGGCCGCAGCGCCGCCTGGTTGCGCTCGACGAACTGCTCCTCGCCCATCGAGGTCCAGACGTCGGTGTACACCACGTCGACGTCGCGCACCGCGCGGATCGGCGAGCTGAACGCGCGGGCGGTCACGCCGTGGACGGCGCCCAGCTTCACCAGCCGGGCCAGGAACGCGTCGGCGGGCCGGTGGCTCGGCGGTGCGGCGAAGGTGATCGACATGCCGGCCATCGCCGCCGCCTCGGCCAGCGAGACCGCGACGTTGTTGCGCGCGTCGCCGACGTAGGCCAGCCGCAAGCCCTGCAGGGTCCCGAACCGCTCGCGGATGGTGAGCAGGTCGGCGAAGGCCTGGCAGGGGTGGCCGGCCTCGGAGAGCGCGTTGATGGTCGGCACGGTCGCCGCGCCGGCGAAGCGCGCCAGCGGCTCGTGGGCATGGGTCCGGTAGACGATCGCGTCGGCATAGCGCGAGAGCACCCGGGCGGCGTCCTCGGGCGCCTCGCGGGTACCGATCCCGAAGTCGCCCCCGGTCCCGGCGATGGCATGCCCGCCGAGCTGGGTCATCGCGGTCTCGAACGAGACCCGCGTGCGCAGCGAGGGCTTCTCGAACAGCATCGCCAGCGTCTTGCCGCGCAGCAGCGAGAGCTGCTCGCGCCCGCGCGCCTTGAGGTTCTGCGCCAGCGCAAGCAGGCTCGTCAGCTCGGCCGGCCCGAGGTCCGTAACCGCCAGAACGTTCCGGCCGCGCAACCGCGCCGCCGCCGGGAGGGTGACCATGATTGCATAAATATACAGTACAATGAATTTTTATGCAAGACTGAGGCAATCGGCGAGGGTCTTAGGCGCTAAAGTATAAAGCGGAGCAATCGTCGAGGAAAATGGTTATAAAATCGGGCAAAAAGGCCCGAGAGGTTGACAAATCTGCGTAAATCGAGCATAAAAGGTTACAAGTTTACAGGTTTACAAAAGCCAGCCCGGGGCGGTGCCAATGCTATTTAGCGGTGAGGGGGAGGTCGTTAAGCGCTTCCTCAAAGTCGTCCCCGAACTTGCATTACGCGCGCTCGGCAGGGCAGTTGCCGAAGCGTGCCCTTCGGTCGTCGAACGATGCCGTCGCGATCATCCTCCAGTTTTCCAACCTCAAGCGATCGGGCAGGGCCGCTACTTAGCAATCCAGAGTGCGGTTGAAAATCTACGTGCGCTAAAAGATGCCTTCCCCGTGCTCTCGTGTACCCTGCAACGGCACGAAGGCGGAACAACGTACTATACGGTCGTGGAAGGACCGGAAGTACGAATGAGCGTTATTAAGATCGCCTCGCGCTCAAGCTTGCCGAAGTTAAATCAGCGTAAGACAACGATGCCAGCGCAACCGCACTTGTTTCACGCGGTCAATAGAATACATGCAACCGTGGTGTATGGATTCGATGACGATCCCGCCACGGTCGCCTTTATGTATATTTTGTTCCTTGACGAAGATTGGAACTACCTTCCAGAATTCATCGATCTCTTAGCTTTGATCCGCACGCCGGTTAGCCGTGTCACGATCGAGAAGATCGCCGACGCGCAGCCGTTGCCCCTTCGCGGCCCCCGAAAGATTCGTCAGCCGAAACGCAAGCCGGAGCTGGGGAGCTAACATTATGGACGATCACCCCCTCTCCCGCCTGCGCGAAGCGCGGGAGGCTCGCGGCATGTCTTTGGACGACTTAGCAGAACGCATGGGCGTCCAGCGGCAGCTTATCTATCGGTACGAGCACGGCCAGATCCGGCCAAGCGCAACAATGATTGCTCGCTTCGCGGCTGCCTTAAGTCTCCGAATCGACTTTTTCTCGCGTCCGATGCCGCAGCCGGAGCCGGCTCCGGTTTTCTTCCGCCAGTTCCGCTCTAAGACGCGCGCAAAGCATCTGCACGCCGTTGCGCGACTGATTCCCTGGCTGCGCGACTTCATCGTAACTGTCGAGAAGTACGTCGTTCTGCCGTCGGTAAATGTTCCGGATTTTCATCCCCCGAGTGATCCTCGTGAAATTTCTGATGCCGATATTGAGCGCGCAGCGGCAGCACTCCGCAAGCATTGGGGGCTGGGTAACGGTGTTATTCGCGACATTAGTAAGCTCGTGGAGAACAACGGCTGTATCGTCGTTCCAGGACTCGTAAAAGCAGAAACGATTGACGGATTCTCTATTTGGACGACTGCTGGTAGGCCGATCATCGTAATTGCCTGCCGTTCTGTAAGTGCTTCGCACCGACGCCTTGACATAGCCCATGAGCTTGGGCACCTAGTACTTCACAGGAATATTGATAAGCGTTTCCTGGACTTGAATCCCATTACTCACCGCGAGATCGAGAACCAGGCCTTCCGCTTTGCGCGCGCTTTTCTCATGCCAGAGGCTACGTTCCGCCGATCTGTTCCACACGTATCGCTCGACGGTCTGCTGTTGTTGAAGCCGTATTGGTATCTCTCCGTTGGTGCCATGCTTCGGCGGGCCGAGGACCTTGGTCTGCTCGATGAGTATGCGGCAAAGCGAATGTGGATCAACATTAAACGTCGTGGCTGGAAAATCAAAGAGCCGCTCGACGAACAGATCCCCTACGAAGAACCACGCCTACTCGCAAACGCTCTTGAAACGCTACGTGATGCGGACTGCGACAATATCGACGCACTTTCGGAAGAATCTGGCTTCCTTGCAATTGACTTCGCAGGCTACAGCGGGCTTAGCGAAGCTGCGCTTCGCATACGACGGCTGCCGGATTTCCCAACGCCGCCCCACGGTGTTGGACCGCTAAGCGCCGTTCGGTGAGGGGATTAGCTCACTCGCTTCCGACGCGGCGTGTTCCAGTGCGAAAAGACGCACGTCGCTGAGCTACTTCGCAACCTGTGCACGGTCATCGATAACCCTGTGCAGGGTCGCGGCCGTCCTCGCCTACCGCTCTCGGACTCGTGGTCTGCGCCGTCATGAAGGCCTATGGCGGCACGTCCGGCCGCCGCGCGATGGCCGATCTGCGCGACTTCGCCGCGAAGGGCTACATCGACCGCGCTACCCACTAGAACAGCGTTTTCAACGTGCTGGAGAACGCTGCCCTTACGCCCCATGATCAAGCCGAAGTTCGGGACGCGCATCCGCTCCAAGGCGCCGCCGCGCAGGTGAACGAGATTCTTTGCAAGATCTTGTGCCACAACCTCTGCTGCCTCGTTCAGTCGCTCTACGAATTGGGCGTGGAAGCGGAATTCTGAAGGCGTCGTAACGGTTTGGTAACGCGGCTTGGTTGGACAGGTCTCCAGAAAGCGTCCGGCGAAGGGGTCGGGCACAATGGGTCCTCCTTCTTCCGGCTAAGTGCCGCGACGGATCGACCTTCCGTATCGCCATTCGCTAGAATCGGGTGCAGATGAAGCGGACGATCCAGTTTTGGTATCTCGTCAATCCCAACGGTTCCCCGCTCCCGGGGCAGTTCCCATACACGAAACTTCAGACTGAACTCACCGCCGCGCAAAACGCTGGAAAGGACACAACCGCGACCCCAGAAGGAGGGCCGACGCTTCACCTGAGCGTCATCCAGCCTGCACAGGAAGGCGCAGCTCCATTCTTTGTTTTATACCGCCCTCGAATTTTAAATCCGAGTCACCTAAACGACGGAGGCGCTATGAAGCCAATGCCGTTTCAGCCAGGCCAGCGGCAGGAAGAAGGGACGTTTATCAAATTCCTTTCGCGCAATGTCATTGGGTTCCTTATGCACGGCGACAGCCCGCGTCCGAACCGCTTGACGGACTATCTTGCACGCCGGTTCGGAACGAACTATGAACTACAGCCTATACTTCGTCGCGACCTAGAAACTGCGTTCCGCGAGGTAACGGCCCAACACATCGAAATTACGATCCCGTCGCAGCAGGCAGCCCACGTCGCTGGCGGGACGCCGCGCGGTTTTGCAAATGCCCTAGGCGCGGCTTCGCAACTGTTCAGAGACGGCGCGATCACGTTACGGTTCTCGCCGGGCCGTGGCGGCAATGCGCAACGGCGCGCCGAGAAGCGTGCAGAAATGCTGAATATTGCGCGCGGCATGCTCGGTTGGGCAAAAGACGCGGGCGCTACACGAGCTGCATTGATCGGCCAGGGTCCTGGTCAAAATGAGACGACGCTTGACCTGCTGGATCGGAAGTTTGCTTATCGTGTAACCGTTCCGGCCGATGAATATGTGTACGGAGCAACCGAAATTCGAGACGATACTACGATCATTTCTGCGCATTGGGAGTCCGAAAAAGCGACCCTGGAGCTACTCGCCCCGGCTCTGGCGACAGATATTCAGAACGAAAGGTTACTTGGGCCGTTCCGCGAACGTGGTATGTAGGGGGACCAGAATGCAAGTACAGGACCGGCCAGTCTCTCTTCAATCGGGGCAAGGGTTTTACAATCCGTCTCCACCTAAACGGGTCTTCGAATGGTGGATTGAACGTTCCGTGTCAGACTATCTTATTGTCCCTGTTGTCGTGGCGGCAGCCCTGTTTATCCTAGCGCGGTTCCATCATTTTCCTTTCGACGAAGTTACGGACGTGGACCGCCATACGATCTTTCAAGTTGCACTTCAAGTTTCAGCGGCGCTCGGCGGCTTTACCTTAACGAGCGTGTCGGTACTAGTGAACTTACTTCGGACCCCGCTGGCCGCTATTGATAAGCTACTCCCGCCCGAGCATAAGCGAGCAATTGGGAACGCGTTCCTAGATTGCCTCACAGCCTCCTCGTTGGTGTTCTTCGCGGGCCTCGTTGGGTTTATCTCGGACCGTTCCCCCGCGAATCCGTATATTGAAGCGGCGTTCGTCGCGGCATGCTTCTTGGCGCTGCTGCGTTACGGTCGAGTAATCGCAATACTGCGCCTTCTACTACCCGCTGCGAGTTAGGTCGAGCAGCTGCACATAAACTCCCCCGCTGCACAAAAACCGCTATGAGCGGGTTATTGTGCAAAGCCGTTGGGCGATTTGACGGACGGGGTGGCTGTGCTGCGCAGCGTCCGCATGCCCAAGATGGCCAGTGAGCCGGTCCCGTGGTGATTTTGGCCAAATGGAGGCGCGACTTCGACGTGAAGCCTTGATTTTATATGACACTATGTGTCATATTGTGTTACGGTGACGTTCAGCGATGCGGGCACCGAGGCGATATTCGATGCTCGCGACACGCGGCTCGCACGCAAGACGCTGCCGCAGGCGTTGTGGACGATCGCGCGTCGCAAGCTGCAACTGATTGCCATCGCGACGAGCGTCAACGATCTCCGCGTGCCGCCGGGAAACCGGCTCGAAGCCCTCTCGGGCTCGCGCGTCGGTCAACACTCGATCCGGTTGAACGACCAGTATCGCGTCTGCTTCCGCTGGACACCCGCCGGGGCGTCGGACGTCGAGATTGTCAGACTACCACTAGGAGAGAACGAGCAGCCATGCACATTCCGCTTCGCATTCCGAGCCACGGCCGGCCGCCGTCCCCCGGCGAGCTGCTGCTCGAGGAATTCCTCAAGCCGATGGGCGTCACGCAGCGCGCATTCGCCCAGCGGATCGGCGTGCCGTACGAGCGCCTGAGCGGGGTCATCAATGGGCGCCGGGCGGTCAGCGTCGATACCGCGATGCGGATCGGGCGCGCGCTGGGGACGTCGGCGGAAATGTGGATGCGCGCGCAGCTGGCGGTCGATCTTTACGATGCGCAGCACGGGCCGGCCGCCGATCGGATCAAGGCGATCGAGCCGCTCGAGGCGGCCTCGGGGTAGCCCCACGCGAGCCGTGTGATAAGGGCCGAGTGGCCGGCGTTCGCAACGGTGCGTTATCGCGGCCGCCGCGCGGGTAAAACGTACGCATGCGTATATTCAAGGTGTTTGCCGGGGCCGCGGCGCTCGTCGTCCTGGCGGCTGGAACGGCCGGTGCGCAGCAGCGCCCGAGCGATGCGGGTACCGACGCGAACGGCCCGATCACGATCCTCAAGAACATGGTCGCCGAGCCCGCCGGCGTGCGGGTCTCGATCAACGGCAGGGAGGTCGACCACCTCCGGTCGGCCACCTACGACGACATCACCTCGGTCGTGCGTCCCGGCAGCAACACCCTGACGGTGCGCTGGGACGGGCCGCTGCAGAAGATGAACTTCAAGATCGCCTACGCACCGACGCGCAACAACTTCAAGAACGTCGTGGTCGTGCAGGGCGACGCCAGCCGCGATACGGCGTTGCGGCAAGCCGGGTCGCGGACGCTGGCGTTCACGATTCCCGGCTGACGCCCACGGGCGACCGGCCGGGACGCCAAGCGGACGTCATCGCGTAGTCTGCTCAGGCTCCCGGCCCTGGTTCACGTTCGACTCACGGCACGGCCTCTTGGGGTTCTATCGGCGTTTCGAGTGCCCGGAGCAAAGGGCTCGCGACGTAGAACGCTGTGCCTTTGACGGCGATCGTGACGTCATCGAGGATTTTTGCGTCGACCAGGCGATCCATCAGTGCCCGTGCTGCAGGGTAGGTCACGCCTAGAAAATCGCGTGCCATCGGAATCGAGATCGCGGGGCTCTTGAAGAGCTGGTCGACCAAACGGTGCAGGTTCTGCGTGACGCGCGGTCCCGTCAGGATCTGGTGGTACCGTGTCCGCAGGTCGACCAGCCGCTGCGTCGTCGCCGCAGCATCCGCCGACTGCGTTTCGACCCCGTCGAGGAAGAACAAGAGCCAATCGCTCCATGCTCCCTTCGTGCTGATCCGCAGGAGATGGTCGTAATACGCCGTTTGGTGCCGCTCGAGATACGCGCTCAAGTACAGCATCGGCTCGGTGAGAATGCGCTCGCGCTGGAGCCACAGCGAGATCAAGAGGCGGCCGAGCCGGCCGTTCCCGTCACGGTACGGGTGAATCGTCTCGAATTGATAGTGCGCTATCGCGAGCTTGATGAGCGGCGGCTCGTCTTCCACGCTCAGGTAGTGCTCGAGGTTCTCGAGCAGTTCGCGTACGAACAACACGGGAGGTGGGACGAAGCGCGCGCTCGCCATCGGCGGGCCGCCGATGATGACTTGGACGTCTCGCAGGCAGCCCGGCGTCGTTGTTGCGGCGTCCGTGCTGCGCATGAGGATCTCGTGCAGCTCGTTGAAGAGCTGCCGCCCGAGCGGGATCTCCGCGCACCGCGCCCGGCCGTAGTCGAACGCCGCCAAGTAGTTCGCGACGACCTCGTCGTCCCCACCGGCCTTGGCAACGTGCGCGGCCTCGTAGAGCACGAGCTCCGCAAGGGTCGTGCGGGTGCCCTCGATCTTGCTGGAGAGGACGGCCTCGCGGCGCAGGTAGTTTCGGAACAAGAGGTCGGGCCGCTCGATCTGCCGTGCCATGCCTTCGAGGCGCGAGAGGGCGCGGTCGGCGCGCGAGAGCGCGAGCCGAACCTCTCTGCCCATGTCCAGGACAGGCGGAAGAGCGTCCGGCACGAAGGCGCGCCCTTGGTTTCCGAGGGCATCGGTTACTACTACGAGGCGACCAGGCGCTTTATCGGTAAACTGGCTCGGATCCACGATACTTTGCTTGCATCAGAAAGTGGCGCATTAAAGTTAACCCGTTTAGACTATAATCACTGACCCCGCCGGTTAAGTCAAATCACCCCCTGGGTCCTGAGGACGTCTAGCGCACAAAGCCAATTTGCCGGTGCCGCGGGTCGCCGGGTGCCGGGAGGGCGAACGAGCGTCCATCCGCATGGTGATCGTCCTCAAGTACGGCGGCAACGCGATGGTCGCGGCCGCGGAAGGCTCCGATCCGACCCTCGACGAGGTCGCGGGCTTCGCCGCGCGCGGGGAGCGGGTGGTGCTGGTCCACGGGGGCGGGCCGCAGATCGACGCCGAGCTGGACGCCAAGCGCATCGACGAGGTCCGGGTGGCGGGCCTGCGGGTGACCGGGGCCGACACCCGCGACGTGGTCGAGTACGTCCTGTGCGGCACGGTCAACAAGGCGCTGGTGCGGGCGCTGGCGGCGCGCGGGGTGCGGGCGGCCGGGATCTCGGGCGAGGACGGGCGGCTGCTGGGGGCCCGGCGGGTCGGCGCGGTCAACGGCGTCGACCTGGGCTACGTGGGCCGGATCGAAGGGGTCGATCCGGCGCTGCTGCGGGCGCTGCTCGAGGCGGGCTTCGTCGCGGTCGTCGCCCCGCTGGCGCTCGACGTCGCGGGCGGCGGCGCGCTCAACTGCAACGCCGACACCGCGGCCGGCGCGATCGCCGGCGCGCTGCGCGCCGACGCCTACGTCGTCATCACCAACGTCGCCGGCGTGCGGCGCGACCTGCACGATCCCGGCTCGCTCATCCCGCGCCTGACCGTCGCCGAGGCCGAGGCGCTGCTGGCCGACGGCACCTTCACCGAGGGCATGATCCCCAAGATGCGCGCCGCGGTCGACGCGGTCCGGTCCGGCGCCAGGCGGGCGGTCATCGCGGGCGCCGGGTACGGCGCGATCGGCGCCGCGCTGGCCGGGATCGGCACCGAGGTCGTGCCCTAGCGCACGACGGTGAGGTTCGAGCGCTCGTCGGGGCGCGGCTCGGGGTGCTGCTCGGCGCCGCCGTACACGCCCGGCTCGACCAGGCCGCGGCGCTCGCACTCGACCAAGAGCGCGCTGCGCTTGAGCACCCCGAAGGCCCGGTAGATGCTCTTGACGATGCTGCGGACGTGGGCGGTCGTCTGCCCGCGGGCCTCGGCGATCTGCTCGGTGTTGCGGCCGCGGCAGTAGAGCAGCAGCACTTCGCGCTCGGTCGCCGGCAGGCTCTGGAAGATCGGGTCGCGCGCGATCGTGTGGCGGTGCTCGATGTGGCGGCGGAACCACGAGACCTCGGAGAACTCGTGCATCTCGGCGTCGACGTAGTCGTAGAGATACGGCTGCTCGGAGATCTCGGCCAGCCGGAGCGCGGCGATCAGCGCGCGCCGCCGGTAGCCTGCCGCGCGGAAGACCTGGAACGCGTCGCGGTACGCGTGGTGGGCTTCGACCCGGTCGCCGGCGGCTTCGGCGATCAGCGCCTCGACCAGCCGTTCGTAGGCTTCGGCGCGCCGGTCGTGCTTGAACGAGAGCAGCGGCGAGACCGGGTGGGCGCGGTAGGTGGCCAGCGCCCGGCGGGCGTCGTCGACGGCGCCGACGTAGGCCAGCTCTTCGGCCAGCGTCAGCGCGACGTTGCGCTCGTCGCCCACCAGCAGCTCGGGGTCGAGGCGGTCGAACATCTCGCGCGCGCTGGTCACGTGATCGTACTGGGTCGCGAACTCGCCCAGCAGCCGGGTGATCGCGGCGCGACGCAGGCGCGCTTGGACCCGGTAGGCGTCGGAGGGCGCGAGCTCCTCGGCCAGCCGGGCGGCCCGCACCGCGCTCGCGTTGCGGCCTTCGAGCTCCTCCATGTAGCACGAGGCCATCGCGATCCAGAAGCGCGCTTCGGCCAGCCCGCTGCCGCTCCAGTTCACCCGCTGGGCGCGGGTCTCGACGAACTGCCACAGCGAGCGGTCGAGCCGCTCGACCGCGAACGTGCTGAGCGCGTGCAGGCAGTTGGCCTCGAGCGGGCGGTCGTAGCGGCGGCAGGTGTCGAGCCGCTCCAGCGCCGCGACGAAGTGGCCGATCGCCGCCCGGTACTCGCCGCGCGCGCCGGCGATCCAGGCCTGGTAGCTCGAGGCCAGGGCCGCGACGACGTCGGCGCCGGGGTCGACCTCGCGCAGCGCCGCCTCGGCGGCGTCCAGATCGCGCAGCCCGTAGAAGGCCAGCGCCCGGGCCAGCGCGATCTCCGAGCGGATCGTCGCCTGCGCGCCGCCGGCGACCGCGTCGGCGCGCGCCGCGTCGAGCGCGGCCAGCCCGTCGTTGATCCGGCCCAGGCGCACCAGCGCCGTTCCGTACAGCATGCGCGCGGTGAGCGAGGCGTCGAGCAGGCGAAGCGGTCCGAGCTGCGCGAGCGCCTGCGCCGCCTCCCCGGCCCGTCCCAGCCGCAGCAGCACGCGCGCGCGCAGCAGGCAGACGTCCACGACCAGCGCCGCCCGGCGCCGCGCGACCAGATCGCACAGCGCCAGACATCGTTCGTACTCGCCGGCGAACCAGGCCCGCATCGCATCGCTGAACGAAGCGCGCGCCGGTAGCCGGACGGGCTGCAAGGATCCCGAGGCACACCCTCCCGGACGGACGATAGGGAAACGGAGCCGGAGTTCGCCGCCGGCGGACTTGTCCTCTGCCCGCTAGTGCAGCGGTCCGCCGGTTGTGACGTCGCCCAGCCCGCCCGGCGGCGGATCGCTTCCGCCCGCGAGGGGCGGCCCGAACACGGTGCAGGCCAGCGCGGCGACGAGAACCAGGACGTAGAACATTGGAACACCCTCCAAGCTGGTAGCGTACGACGTAGCTCGTCGCGGCGTCACGCTCCCGGAGTGCGCCCGGCTCAGTCGCCGCGGCGAGCGTGCTCGTCGGCGTCGGGATCCGGCTTGGCCGGGGCCGGCAGCGCACCCAGGTCGAGCGGTGCCAGGCCGGCCGCGCGCAGCGCCGCGTCGAGCGGGCGGACCCGTTCGTCGAGGAAGCGCCGGTAGCCGGCCAGCGCGCCGGCGCCGGCTTGCCGCAGCGCGGCGGCCTCGCGGACTTGAGGCTCCGGCGGCGTGCCGGGGCCGAGGTCGTTGACGAAGGTCAGGACGCGCTCGCGCACCAGGTCCTCCAGGAAGTCGTCGTCCTGGTCGTTGACCGGCTGCGAGCTGATCGTGCCCTCGACCCGCTGGGCCTCGGCCAGCACCGCCCGCGCCCGGCCGGCGAGCGCGGGGTCCTTGCTCGCCGCGATCCGTTCCGGCAGCTGCAGGCGGACGTTGTCGAGCGCGTTGAGCGCGTCGTCGAGCTGCGAGAGCTCGGCGTACATCTCGCTCGCGAACGCGCTGCCGCGCCGTTCGTCGGCGGCCGAGGCGACGCGCGGGTCGGGGAGGACTCGGATCGAGCGCTCGTAGGTGCGGCCGTCGCGCAGCAGCCGGACCCGGTACGTTCCGCTCGCCACCGGCGGGCCGGTGTCGGGGCCGCGGTCCCAGGCGGCGATGCGGCGCCACGGCGTGGGCGGGTCCTCGTCGAGGGCCCAGGTGATCCGGTTGTAGCCGGCCAGGTTGGTCACGTTGGAAACGTCCACGCCGTCCTGGTCGTGCGTGCCGGCGATGCGGCGCACCACCCGGCCGCCGGAGTCGACGATCTCGAAGGCGAGCGGGCCGGCCGCGGGCGCGCTCTGCCAGAAGGTGAAGCTCGCCGCGGGCGCATCGGCGCCGGCCCAGCGCGGGTTGACCGTCGGCGAAGTGCGGCTCAGCGGCCGCGCGGTGCGCGGGGCGAAGAACTGGACCGCGGCCGGGCCGGCGGCGCGCAGCGGGGTCAGGTCGTCGAAGACGTACATGCCGCGGCCGTGGGTGGCGGCGATCAGGTCGCCGGCGGGGTGGACCGCCAGGTCGCGGACCTCGACCGGCGGCAGCGGCGCCGGGAACGGGCTCCACGAGGCGCCGCGGTCGCGGCTCCACCAGACGCCCTTGCCGGTGCCGGCGTAGAGCAGCTCGGGGTCGACCGGGTCCTCGCGCACGACGTGGACCTCGGCCGGCGGCAGCCCGGCGGCGATCGCGCGCCAGCTGCGGCCGTAGTCGTCGGTCGCGTAGACGTAGGGCCGGCGGTCGCCGACGAAGTGGCGGTCGACCGCCGCGTACGCCCGTCCCGCGCGGTGGTGCGACGCTTCGACGGTCGGGACGCGCGCGTCGGCGTCCAGCCCGGGCGGCGTGACGTTCGCCCAGTGCTTGCCCGCGTCGCGGCTGAGCTGCACCAGGCCGTCGTCGGTGCCGACCCAGAGCGTGCCCGGGTCCAGCGGCGAGGGCGCGACCGCCAGGATCGTGTCGAACGTCTCGGCGCCGGTGACGTCGAGCGTGAGCCCGCCCGAGAGGCCCTGGCGCTGCTTGAGGTCGCGGGTGAGGTCGGGGCTGACCGGCGCGTAGTGCATCCCGCGGTCGGTGCTCGCGAAGAGCACGTTGCCGCCGACGTACAGCAGGTCCGGCCGGCGCGGCGCGAACACGACCGGCGCTTCCCAGTTGAAGCGGTAGCGCAGCTGCGCGGGCGGGACGACGTTCTGGTCGCGCAGGTACGGCGAGACGTCGGTCTGCGAGCGGTCGCGCCCGTTCCAGCGGATCAGCTCGCCCTGGTTGTCGCCGCCGCCGTCGGCCGCGAACACGATCCGCGGGTCGCGCGGGTCGGGCACGACGAACGTGCCGTCGCCGCCGGAGACCCGGGTCCAGTCCTGCGGGAGGATGCCGCGCTCGTCGCCGGTCCGTGCCGGCGCGCACCACGCGCCGTTGTCCTGCAGCCCGCCGCAGACGTGGTACGGCGCGCGCAGGTCGTAGCCGACGTGGTAGAACTGCGCGATCGGGATGACGTTGCGCCACTCCCAGCTCCCGCCGCCGTCGCGCGAGACGGCCACGCCGCCGTCGTTGCCCTCGAGGATGGTCCGGCCGTTGGCGGCGATCCAGAGATCGTGGTGGTCGCCGTGCAGCCGCTTGCCGCTGACGTGCCAGGTCTTGCCGCCGTTGCGGCTCTCGGCGAGCAGCACCGAGACCGAGAAGAGGTGGTTCTCGTCGTGCGGGTCGACCACCACCCGCGAGTAGTAGAACGGCCGCTCGTCGATCAGCGTGTTCGAGGACGTCTTGGCCCAGTTGGCGCCGCCGTCGTCGGAGCGCCAGAGCAGGCCCTGCTTCGACTCGATCAGGGCGTAGATGCGCCGGCCGTCGCTCGGCGCGACCGCCAGGCCGATCCGGCCCGTCTCGCCGTCGGGCAGCCCGTGACCGGTCAGCCGGGTCCAGCTCGTGCCGCCGTCGGTCGACTTGTAGAGCCCGTCGTCGGCGCCGCCGCTGGTCAGGTTCCAGGCCGAGCGGCGGAAGCGCCACAGGCCGGCGTAGAGCACGTCGGGGTTCTTGGGGTCCTGCGCGACGTCGGACGCGCCGACCGCCGGACCGCGGTAGAGCGTCTTGCTCCAGCTCGCCCCGCCGTCGCGGCTGACGAAGACGCCGCGCTCCTCGCCCTCGCGGAACGGGTCGCCGAGCGCCGCGACGACGATCCGGCGCGGGTCGCGCGGGTCGATCAGCACCCGCGCGATCTGCGAGGTGCCGGCCAAGCCCATCCGGGTCCAGGTCTTGGCGCCGTCGGTCGAGTGGTAGATGCCGTCGCCCGGGATGACGTCGTTGCGCGGCCAGGCCTCGCCGGTGCCGACCCAGACGTCGCTTGGGTCCTTGGGCGAGATCGCGATCGCGCCGATCGACTGCGAGCCCGCGCCGTCGAAGACCGGGCTCCAGTCCGCCCCGCCGTCGGTCGACTTCCAGACCCCGCCGCCGGCGGCGCCGGCATAGAACAGCGCCGGGTCGAGGTCGGTCCCCGTCACCGTCGCGACCCGGCCGCCCGCGACGGCGGGGCCGATGCTGCGCCACTGCAGCGCGGGCGGCGGGGTGGGCGAGGCGGACGGCGCCGGGCTGGGCACGGCGGCGGGCGCGCGCGGCGGGCGGGCGGGCGGGTCGCCCAGCGCGGGCAGCGCCAGCGCGAGCAGAACGGGCGCGACGACGGCGGCGGCGCGGGTGAACGGACGCGAGGGCATCGACGCCTCGTACGCGACCCGACGGGCCCGCACATGCAGCAGCAGGCGGGCGGTCTGCCGTCACCCTCGACCGGAAGCGCGGGTTACGAGAGCGTGCGCTCGACCACCCTGTCCCGCACGGCGCCGGCGTTCGTGGTGCTGATCGGCGTGCTGACCACGCTGCCGCCGCTCTCGATCGACGTCAGCCTGCCCGGGCTGCCGGCGATCGCGAGCGCGCTGCACGCCTCCGCGGGCGCGCTCCAGGCGACGCTCTCGGCGTTCATCGTGGCCTTCGGCTGCGGCCAGCTCGTGATGGGACCGCTCTCCGACCGCTGGGGCCGCCGGCCCGTGCTGCTGGCCGGGCTCGCGCTCTTCGTGCTGGCCGGCGTGGCCTGCACGCTCGCCGCCGACGCGCGGCTGCTGATCGCCGCGCGCTTCATGCAGGGCCTGGGCGCCTCGGCCGGCACGGTGATCGCCCGCGCGATCGTGCAGGACGTCAGCACCGACCGCGCGCGCGCCGCGGTGCTGCAAGCCTACGTGAGCGCGGTGACGTCGCTGGCGCCGATCGTCGCGCCGCTGCTGGGCGCGCTGGTGCTGGCCGAGCTCGGCTGGCGGCCGCTCTACGGCGTGCTCGTGGTGGCCGGGCTCGGCCTGGGCACCGCGGTGCTGGTGTGGCTGCCGGAGACCTCGCCGCGGACCGCCCGCGAGCTGGTCGCGGCGTACGCGCGGGTCCTGCGGCTGCCGCGCACGATCCCGCTGGCCCTGCTGATCGGCTGCACGTTCGGCTCGTACTTCGCGCTGATCAGCGGCTCGCCGTTCGCGCTGGTCGCCCAGATGCACGTCCCGGCCGGGCTCTACGCGGTCGCCTTCGCGCTCAACGCCTGCGCGCTGCTGGCCGGCTCGTTCAGCGCCGGCCGGCTCGCACCGCGGGTCGGCCCCGAGCGGATGTTCCGCTGCGGGGTCGGCCTGGGCGTGCTGGCCGGTTTCGCGGCGCTCGCGCTGGACGTGCTGGTGCCGACGCCGGCCGGGTTCGTCGCGACCTTCGCGCTGGTCGCGTTCGCGTCCGGGATCGCGCTGCCGGGGGCGTACACGGCCGGCCTGGCCGGCGCGGGCGGCGACGCCGGGCTGGCTTCGGGCATCTTCGGCGCGGCCCAGATGACCGGCGGCGGGATCGGCAGCGCGCTGGCCGGCGGGCTGCCGTTCGCCCACGCGGCGGCGATCGGCGCCGTCGTCGTCGGCGGCACGCTCGCGGCGGCGGCGGCCTACCTGCGCTCAGGTTCCGGTCGCGTGCTGCACGAGGAGCGAGCCGAGCGCCACCGCTAACCAGAGCAGGAATCCCAGCGCCAGCGGGCGCGCGCCGGCGCGCAGCAGCTTCGGCAGCTCGGTCTGCAAGCCGATCGCCGCCAGCGCCGCGGTGATCAGCAGCGCGGCGGTCTGCGCGATGCCGGCGTGCCAGCCGGCCGGAACGATGCCGCTCGTGTTGACCAGCGCGGCGGCCAGGAACCACACGATGAACCAGGGGACGATCGTGCGCCACGGGACGCCGCCGCCGGCGGACCGCCGCCGGCGCGCGTGCGCGAACGCGAACGCCGCGACGATCGGCAGGATCAGCGTCGCCCGGGTCAGCTTGACGATCGTCGCGTGCGCGCCGGCCTCGCGCCCGTACGCGTAGCCGGCGGCGACGACGGAGGAGGTGTCGTTGACCGCGGTTCCGGCCCAGACGCCGAAGGCGGCTTGGCTGAGGTGCATCAGGTGGCCCAGCGGCGGAAAGAGCAGCACCGCGACGACGTTGTAGAAGAAGATCGTCGCGATCGAGAGCGCCACGTCCGCTTCGTCGGGCTCGATGACGGTCGCGACCGCCGCGATCGCCGAGGCGCCGCAGATCGCGGTGCCGACGCCGACGAGCTGGCGCAGCACGCCGTCGAGCCGCAGCAGCCGGCCCAGCAGCGGGGCCAGCAGCAGCGCGATCGCGACGGTCGCGAGCGTCACCGGCAGCGTCGCGACGCCGGTGCGCACCACGCTGACGAACGAGAGGCCGAAGCCCGAGATCACGATCGCCCCTTGCAGCACCGTCTTGGAGGCGTAGCGAACTCCCGGCTGGTACGCGGGCCGCAGCGGCACGAAGCCGCGCACGACGACGCCGAAGACGATGGCCAGCACCGGGCCGCCGACGAGCGGAACCAGCCGGCCGCAGGCCGTCGCGGCGGCCGCGACGGCAGCGACGACGACCAGCCCGGGCAGCAGGCCGCCCGGCACTCGTGGGATCGCGGCGGGCGGGGTGCGGGCGGTCTGCATGGGCTCGGCTCACCGTACCGCACCGCCGCCCGGAAGTCCGCTCGGGGAACGTATCGGTTCGATCAATCCGGTCCGGAGCGGCACGAATCGCGTCCCGGCGGGCGGCGGCGACCCGCAGCGCGTACGAGAGCCGCATGACGAGCGAGGAGTTCGAGGCCACCTACACGCTGCGCTACGAGCACGAGGTCCAGTTCGGCGAGATCGACATGATGCGCCACGTCAACAACGTGCGCTACGCGGTCTGGGCCGAGACGCTCCGCACGGTCTACTTCCACGACGTGCTGGAGCGCGACGTCACCAGCAGCGAGGGGATGATCCTGGCCCGCCACGACATGACCTACGAGGCGATGGTGCGCTACCGCGAGCGGGTGACGATCGGCGGGCGCATTTCGCGCTGGGGCACCAAGTCGTTCGACTTCGAGACGGCGGTGTTCGTCCCGGCCCGCGCGCTGCTCGCGTTCCGCTCGCTGGCGCGGCTGGTCGCGTACGACTACTACGCCAACCGGACGATCGCGATCCCGGCCGCCTGGCGAACCGCGGTCGCCGCCTTCGAACGCTTGCCTCCCGCGTAGCAGAGAGCGCTACTGGCCGTTGCGGGTGTCGCGGTCGCCGGCGGCGTCGGCTTCTCTACGGCAGACGTACGCGCCGGCTTTCGTGTTGCCGTACCAGCGCATGCCCTTCTCGTGGTAGATGCCGCTGTTCGTGTTCAGCCAGACGACGACGTCGCGCGGGCAGTGGCGCTGGGCGGCGGACTCGTTCTCGAAGAGCTGCAGCGAGCCCGAGGTGACCGGCGCCTGGGTGACGGTCTTGTGCTTGCCCGCCGACGCGGTCGCCGGTGAGAACAGCAGCGCCGCGCCGAGCAGCGCGACCGCGAATCGTTTGAGCATCGTGCGCGCCCCGCGTCAGTAGTGCTTGCGCGGCGTGATCGGGTGGACGTACTTCCCGTCGGGGTGCTTGCGGAAGCACGCCGCCGACTTGCAGTACGACGTCCGGAACGTGGTCGCGTGGCCGCGGTACGAGTGCCCGCCGGAGGTGCGATGACCGGACGCGTGGTGCCCGCCGCCGTGACCGTGCGCCGGCGCGGCGGCAGGTGCGACGATGAGGCCTAGGGCGAGAAGACCTGCGGTGAGTTTCACGATGTCGCTCCTGCCACCCGGGAGGATGAAGATCCCGAGCCTCATAGCGGCTCCGGAATCTCGTCCGCCTGCGGTGACGCCGCGCACCGTACCTGGGCCGGGCGGCAATGCGAACGCAAGCTTAACCGACGGTGTGGAATCAAGCCGGCCCGCTGTGGGCACCTTGCCGCGGCCGGATGCTCGCGCCTGGGGCGCGAAGTGGCTGCGATGCTCGCCACCAGCACCACTGCCGTCGCCCCGCGGCGCCGGGAGCTCGACTTCCAGCTCTTCGACGTCCTCGAGCTGGACGCGCTGCTCGACCTGCCGCACTTCGCCGACCACGACCGGGCGACGCTGACCGCGATCCTCGACACCGCCTACGACGTGGCCGGCGAGTACTTCGCGCCGTGCGCGGCCGAACTCGACGCGTACGAGTTCCGGCTCGAGGACGGCAACGTGGCGACGCCGGCCAGCCTCAAGGCGGCGCTGCGGGCCTTCGTCGAGGCCGGCTTCCTGGCGATGAACTTCCCCGCCGACCGCGGCGGCCTGCAGCTGCCGGCGACGCTGGGCTCGGCGGTCGGGCTGATCTTCTCGGCCGCCAACAACTCGGCCAACGCCTACGCCTGGCTGACGATCGGCGCGGCGAACCTGCTGGCGCACTTCGGCGACGAGGAGCAGCGCGCGCGCTGGATGGCGCCGATGATCGAGGGCCGCTACTTCGGCACGATGGCGCTGAGCGAGCCGCAGGCCGGCTCGTCGCTGGCCGACGTCAAGACCCGGGCGGTCGCCGCCGGCGACGGCACCTACCGGCTGAGCGGGACGAAGATGTGGATCTCCGCCGCCGAGCACGACCTGGCCGAGAACATCGTCAACCTGGTGCTGGCGCGGCTGCCCGACGCGCCGCCCGGCGTCAAGGGCATCTCGCTCTTCATCGTGCCCAAGTTCCTGGTCGGCGAGGACGGCGCGCCGGCCGCGCGCAACGACGTGCAGGTGACCGGGCTCAACCACAAGCTCGGCCAGCGCGGCGTGGTCAACACGGTGCTGACCTTCGGCGAGCGCGGCGCGTGCGTCGGCTACCTGGTCGGCGTGCCGCACGACGGCATGCGCCAGATGTTCCACATGATGAACGAGGCGCGGGTCGCGGTCGGCGGCGGCGCGGCGGCGCTCAACCTGGCCGCCTACGAGTACGCGCTGCGCTACGCGCAGGACCGCCCGCAAGGCCGGCTGCCGGGCGACAAGAACCCGCTCTCGCCGCCGGTGCCGATCGTCGAGCACGCCGACGTGCGGCGCATGCTGCTGGCCCAGAAGGCGATCGCCGAGGGCGGCCTGGCGCTGGTGCTGTACTGCGCGCGGCTGGTCGACGAGAGCATCGCCGCCGCCGAGCCGGCCCGGCGCGAGGCGGCCGGCCTGCTGCTCGACGTGCTCACCCCGGTCGCGAAGACGTGGCCGTCGGAGCACGGCATCGCCTCGACGTCGCTGGCGATCCAGGTGCTGGGCGGTTACGGGTACTCGCCGGAGTACCCGGTCGAGCGGCACTTCCGCGACCAGCGGCTCAACCCGATCCACGAGGGCACGACCGGCATCCAGGGCCTGGACCTGCTCGGGCGCAAGCTGCGCCTGCACGGCGGCCGAGGCTTGGAGCTCTTCGTCGGCGCGCTCGACGCCGAGATCGCCGCGGCGCGCGATCCCGAGCTGGCCGAAGTGGCGGCCCGGCTGGGCGCGGCGCGCGACGCGCTGGTGCGGGTGACGCGCGCGCTGCTCGACGCGCAGGCCGCGCACGGCCCCGACCGGGCGCTGGCCGAAGCGACGGCGTACCTGGACGCGTTCGGCACGATCGCGGTCGCCTGGCGCTGGCTCGCGCAGGCGCGCGTCGCCGCCGCGGCGCCGGCGAGCGACTTTAGGGCCGGCAAGCTCGCCGCGTGCCGCTACTTCTACCGCCACGAGCTGCCGGCGGCGCAGGCCGCCCTCGACCGGCTGGCCGGGCTCGACGACCTCATCTTCAGCGTCCGGCCGGAGATGCTCTAGGAGACGTGCCAGGAGGCTGCGACGATGCCGGCCCCGCTCTCCTTGGCGTCGTACATGGCGCGGTCGGCCCGGCGGAGCAGGTCGTCGCCGTCGTGCGCGTCGACCGGGAAGACCGCGACGCCGATGCTGCAGCCGACGTTCAGCCGCTCGCCCACCGTCAGCGGGGCGGTCACCGTCGAGCGGACGCGCATGGCGATCGTGAGCGCGGGCACTTCCTCGTCGACGGCGTGCAGCAGAATGGCGAACTCGTCGCCGCCCAGCCGGGCGACGTAATCGCCGTTGCGCATCGTCGCCTGGAGCCGCGCCGCGACGGTCTCGAGCACCCGGTCGCCGGTCGCGTGGCCGTGCCGGTCGTTGATCCCCTTGAAGCCGTCGAGGTCGAGGTAGAGCACCGCGAACCCGCCGTTCCCGCTGCGCTGCGCGGTCGCCAGCGCGCCGCGCAGGCGCGCGTCGAACGCGCGCCGGTTGGGCAGCCGGGTGAGCGGGTCGCGGAAGGCGACGTCCTCGATCCGCGCGGCGCTGCGCAGCAAGCCGTAGAGGATCAGCGCCAGCAGCAGCAGCACCGGCCCGGCGACGATCAGGGTGATCTCGGCCCGCCGCACCGCCAGCGCCACGTCGGCCTCGGCGCGCAGGACGTCGCCCCGCGAGGCCCGCTGCGCGTCGCTGTCGATCAGCCGGAAGGCGTCGAGATACCCCTCGCCGCGGGCCAGCTCGCGCGCCGCCTCGTTGCGCCGGCCGCGCGCGACCAGCCGCACCTCGGCGGCGACGTAGCGGTCGATCCCCACCGCGTCCTCGAGCAGCCCGGCGGGCACGTCGTGCCGCGTGCGCAGCACGCCGACCCCGCTGCTCACCTCGGCCCGGCCGCGAACGAGCCCGTCGAGAAACGCCGGGTCGCCGGTCGCGACGTACGCGCGCATGCCGGTCTCCTGGTCGACCAGGCCCGCCAGCAGATCGCGCTCGGCATCGTGGCGCGCGACCGCCGCGGCGAGCGCGGCGCTGTGCGCGTCGATGTCGCGGAAGACGCGGAACGCCGTCGTGACGAGCACCACGATGAGCGCCAGGGCCACGGTCAAGACGGTAACGGCGCGCGTCATCACCGGCACAGCACAGTTCCTTCCGTGTTCTTAGTGTCGGCCGGCCGGCGGCAGGGCCCGAGCGACGGCGGTCACATCGAGCGCGCGCGGCACTCAGGCCGCCTCGATCGCACCGCGCTCGATCGCCGCGATGAAGGCGGCGTAGTCTGCTTCGGTCTGATCCGCATAGGCCTGCGCGAAGGCGAGCAGGGCACGGTCGAAGACGTCGCTCTTCCCGAGGTAGCCGGCGATCGCGGCCGGGTCGCCCGAGCGCGCGTGCGCGCCGGCGAGCGCCCGCGCGCAGGCGGCGGCGTACTCGCTCAGCTGCTCGCCGTTCATCGCCGTGAGGTCGGCGGTCGCCTTCTTGTCCTTGAACTGGCGCACGTAGAAGTCGCGCCCGCCGGCGGCGGCCCAGCCCAGGAAGACGTCGCTCGCGGCCTGCATCAGCCGCTGGCCGCGTACGACGCGCTCGCCCTCGTTCCGGTAGACGCTCTTGGGCAGGTGCGCGGCCAGGACCGACGGCAGCGCCTCCTTGATCTGGAGCAGCTGCAGGTCGTCGTCGTCCGCGCGCAGCAGCGCCAGCGCGCAGCGCGTGCCGACGCTGCCGACGCCGACGACCTTCACCGCCGCGTCGACCAGCCGGTAGCGCTCGAAGAGGACCCGCACGTCCGGGGCGAGGTTGTAGGCATAGCCGGCCAGGATGCGCGCGACGTCGAGCCCGTCGCCCGCCGCGGCGTGATAGAGCAGCGGCGGATCGTCGCGCAGGCGCAGCACCCCCTCGACCGTCTGGCTGAACTTCGCGACCGCGTGCACGCGCTGGCTGTCGTCCACGCTGCGCGCTTCGGCCAGGATGTCGACCGCCTCGAGCCGCGCGTACCAGACCTCGAGCGCGCTCGCGGCGGCGAGTTCCTGCATCCGCAGCCGGTAGGCGTTGGCCGCCGCCAGCGCCCCCGCGCCGGTCTCGGCGCCGCCGGCCAAGCGGGCGGCCAGGACGATGCTGGTCGCGAGCCGCTTGAGGTCCCACTCCCACGGCCCCGGCAGCGTCTCGTCGAAGTCGGTGAGGTCGAAGATGTGGTTGCGCTCGGGGGTCGCGAAGCCGCCGAAGTTGAGCAGGTGCGCGTCGCCGCCCGCCTGGACGGTCAGCCCGGTCACCGGCGTCGTGGCCAGATCGTGCGCCATCATCGCGGCCGAGCCGCGGTAGTAGGCCAGCGGCGACTCGGCCATCCGGGCGTGGCGAATCGGGACCAGGTGGGCCAGCCGGTGGGCGTTCGAGGCGCGCAGCACGGCGACCGGATCGGGTCGCGCCGGGGTCGCGACCCAGAACCCGTGCGCGGTGCGCGGCAGGTCGCGGCGCAGGCGCTTGCCGGCTTCCGTGCGGGCGCGGGTCGGGGCCGTCGTCACCGTGCTCATTCGTCGTTGGCGTTCGTTCCCGGCTTGGAGCACTTGCTCGCCCGCTTATCTTTGTGATACAAAGTTAAATGATGACTCGCTCGCTCGTCCCGCTCGCTCTGGCCGCCGTCTGCGCGCTCCCGCTCGCCGTCGCGGCCGACCCGCTCTCGGTCTTCCAGCCCACCGCCGTCAAGGCGATCAGCGTGACGCCGGCCGACGAGCGCGCGCTGCGCGCGCTGCCGCCGCTCGAGGCGTTCGGCACGCTCTCCGGCACCCGCAGCCCGGGCCTCGACCAGCTCGCCTCGGCCGGCGAGGCCGCGCAGGACGCCGGTCACCCGCTGCGGCTGCCGGCCAACGTCCCGGCCGGCCTGGCCAGGCAGGTGCGCTACGAGGTCACCCAGCGCGCCCGGACCTCGTTCCGGTTCAGCGCCGCCAAGGCCGCCGCGTGGGCCAAGGAGCACCGGGTGACGCTCGCGCCGCTGCCCGGCGGGCTCGACGGGTCGACCTACACCGCGACGCTGCTGCCGGTCGCGATCGTCACCTACGGCACGCCGCCGCACGGCCGCCGGGCCGACCGGGGCGTGCGCCGGGGCGAGTTCCTCGCCGTCGTGCAGGCGCCGGTGCCGACCGTTCGCGCGCAGGGCGCCTCGCTCCGGGCACTGACCGGCTGGTTCGCCCAGCAGCCCGGCATTCCAGCCGATCTGGCGGCGCAGGTCCGGGCGATCGGCGACCCGACCCAGACGCTGCCGATCCCGATCCGCTTCGACGAGCAGAGCGCCACGCCGGTCCGGGTCGACGGCGTGCGCGGCCTGGCGATCGGCGACGAGACCGGGATCGGCTCGGCGATCGTCTGGACCAAGGGCGGCCGCCTCTACGCCGTCGGCGGGACGCTCGCGCAGAGCGCGGTGCTCGCGATCGCGAACGACCTGAAGTAGTGCCCGGCGAGGCGATCGCCGCCCGCGGCCTGGCCAAGCGCTACGGCCGCATCGAGGCGCTGCGCGACCTGACGCTGGAGGTCGCGCGCGGCGAGTGCCTGGGCTTCCTGGGTCCCAACGGCGCCGGCAAGTCGACCGCGGTGAAGCTGCTGCTCGGCCTGGTCCGGCCCAGCGGCGGCACGGCCGAGCTGCTCGGCCGGCCGGTCGGCGAGCGCGGGGCGCGCGCCGGGGTCGGGTACCTGCCGGAGCTGTTCCGCTATCCCGACTGGCTCGCCGCGCGCGAGGTCCTCGGCTTCCACGCCCGCCTGCTGCGGCTGGACGGCGCCGCCCGCGCGATCGACGCCGTGCTCGGCGAGGTCGGCCTGCGCGAGCGGGCCGGCGACCGCGTCGGCACCTTCTCCAAGGGCATGCAGCAGCGGCTGGGGCTGGCCGTCGCGCTGCTCGGCGACCCGGCGATCGTGTTCCTCGACGAGCCGACCTCGGCGCTCGACCCGGTCGGCCGCAGCGACGTGCGCGCGCTGATCGAGCGGCTGCGCGCGCGCGGCACGACGGTCTTCCTGAACTCACACCTGCTGGGCGAGGTCGAGCGCGTCTGCGACCGGGTCTGCATCGTCGACCGCGGCCGGGTCGTGGCGGAGGGCACGGTCGACGGGGTCGTCGGCGCGGCCGGGCGCGGCGTGCGGGTGCGGCTCGACGACGGCTGGCACGACTACGACGTCGCGCCGGCCGAGATCCCCGACCTCGTCGCCCGGCTGGTCGCCGGGGGCGGGCGCGTCCACGCGGTGGAGCCCCGGCACGCCTCGCTCGAAGAGCGTTTCCTCGAGCTGGTGCGGCCGGCATGACGGTACTGCTCTTCGCCGGGCTGACGCTGCGCGAGCTGGCGCGCCGGCGGCTGGTCGTCGCGGTCGGGCTGCTGACGCTGGTCGTCCTCGCCTTCACCGGCTGGGGCATGCACCGGCTGGCCGGCGCGACGGTCGGCGGCGCGCCGATCCCGCCCCCGGCCGTGCGCGCGACCGCGGCCGGCATCGTCATCCTGCTGGCGTTCCTGTTCTCGTTCGTCGTCGCGCTGGGGGCCGCGCTGGTCGGTGCGCCGGCGCTCGCCGAGAGCGTCGCCAACGGCGAGATCCTGGCCGTGCTCGCGCGCCCGATCCGGCGCGCCGACGTCGTGCTGGGCCGCTGGCTCGGCACCCTCGCGGCGCTGGTGCTCTACGTGGCGGTCGCCGGCGGCTGCGAGCTGCTGGTCGTGCGCGCCCTCACCGCCTACCTGCCGCCGCACCCGTTCGCGGCGCTGGCGTACCTGGCCGGCGCGGCGGCCGTCGTCACCACCGCCGCGATCGCGCTGGCGTCCCGCCTGCCCGCGCTGGCCGCCGGCGTCGTGGCCGCGCTGCTGTTCGGCCTGGCCTGGATCGGCGGCATCGTGGAAGCGCTCGGCCTGGGGTTCGCGAACCCCGGCCTCGCCGACGCCGGCACGCTGGTCACGCTGGCCTTCCCGTCCGACGCGCTCTGGCGCGGCGCGCTCTACGCCCTGCAGCCGGCGGTCTTCACCGCGGTCGCCGCGACGACCAGCGCGAGCGCGCCCGCGACGTCGGTCAACCCGTTCGCCGTCGCGTCGCCGCCGCCGGCCGCGCTGGTCGCTTGGGCCTGCGGCTGGATCGTCGTCGTGCTGGGCGCCGGGGTGGCGGCGTTTCGCCGGCGCGATCTCTGAGGACGCGTGTACGCACCGCCGGCCGTCCCCGGGTGTAGGCGAGCGTAGCTCGCAAGGACGACCGGCGGTGGTCGCCGTTCCCGCGACGAGCGCAGGAACGGACGTTCTCACGTGCGCCGAGCGCGCGCCGGGGGCGAGGGCCCGCGGCGGGTGGGCGGCACCACTAGGTCGTAACATACTGTGCCGGGCAACGCAATACCACACTTCGGAAGCGCGTTTCTATACTTGCCCGCGTGACCCAACCCTTCGGCGAGCGGCTCCGTTCGTTGCGGACGCGGCGGCGCCTGACGCCGAGCGCGCTCGCCTTCGCGGTCGGCGTGACGGAGGGAGCGATTCGCCAGATGGAATCCGGCCAGACGAAGAACGCCAGCTTCCTGGTCGGCCTGCGGCTCTCGCAGGTGCTCGGCGTCAGCCCGTGGTTCCTCGCGACCGGCGAGAACGCTCCGCCGGAAACGGAATCACGTTCGCCGGCGGAGCCGGGTCCGGCGGCGCTGGAGGCGCTGACCCTGCAAGTAAACGGGCTCGAGCGTCGCGTGACAGCGCTGGAAGCCCCGCGGCGTCGCGGTAAGAAGCGAAAAGCTCAAGGATGATCTCGGTCCCCTCGTCGGTGGGGTCCGGCAGCGCCGAGACGCCGGGCGGCAACGCGTACAGCATGCTCCGGTTGTAACCGGCCGCGGTGCCAACAGACTGGCACCGAGCCGCGCGGCGATGTGAGCGCAACGCCGCCTGCCGGGAGACGCGCCCGCCCGCCGAATACCGGCCGCGATGATCGCCTCCCCGCCCGCCACCGACCTGCGCGCCGCGCTCGACGCGCGCGGCTACGCGCTCGTCCCGGGGCTGCTCGACGGCGCCGCCTGCGCCGCGCTGCGGGCGCGGTTCGACGACGACGCCGCCTTCCGCAAGACGATCGTGATGGAGCGGCTCGGCTACGGCCGCGGCGTCTACCGCTACTTCGCGGCACCGCTGCCGGCGCCGGTCGCGGACCTGCGGGCCGAGCTCTACGCCCGGCTGGTCCCGGTCGCCAACGCCTGGGCGGAGCAGCTCGGCCGGACCGAGCGCTATCCGGCGACCCTCGCGGCGATGCTCGACCGCTGCGCCGCCAACGGCCAGAGGCGGCCGACCCCGCTGCTGCTGCGCTACCACGCCGGCGACCACAACGCGCTCCACCAGGACGTCTACGGCAGCGTCGCCTTCCCGCTCCAGGCGACGATCCTGCTGAGCGCGCCCGGCAGCGAGTTCAGCGGCGGCGAGTTCGTCCTGGTCGAGCAGCGCCCGCGCCGCCAGAGCCTGGTCCACGTGGTGCCGCTGGGCCTGGGCGACTGCGTCGTGTTTCCCAACGCCGTCCGGCCGGTGCAAGGCAGCCGAGGGGTCTACCGCACCACCATCCGGCACGGCGTCGGCGAGGTGCGCGTCGGGCGAGCGGGTCACGCTCGGCCTGATCTTCCACGACGCGGCCTGAGCCGGCGAGCCGGGCCCAGCGGCCGGACGAGGATGACCGGCGTCCCTAGTTCGAGACCGGAGGGCGCTTGGATGCGTGAAAACCGGCTAGCTTGGGAAGCATTGCGCCATGGACCAGCTGGAGAAAACTTCCACCGCTCAGACGCGGCGCTATAATGATTTTCCAAGCCCGTCTGCCAGCCAGAGGGAGAAAGCGTCGCCCGGCCTGGGCGGGACCAGGCGCATCTGGTTCTTCGAGCAGGGCTCCGGCGACATGAATGACCTGCTGGGCGGCAAGGGCGCCGGCTTGGCCGAGATGACCCGGGCCGGGCTGCCGGTCCCGCCCGGCTTCACGATCACCACCCAGGTCTGCCTGGCCTACCAGGACGCCGGCCGCCGCTTTCCCGAGGGCCTGCAGGCCGAGATCCGCGCCGCGATGCGCGAGCTGGAAGGGCGGCTGGGCAAGGGCTTCGGCAAACCGGCGAACCCGCTGCTGGTCTCGGTCCGCTCCGGCGCCCGGGTCTCGATGCCCGGGATGATGGACACCATCCTCAACCTCGGGCTCAACGACGAGACCGTGATCGGCCTGGCCCGGCTGACCGCCAACGACCGCTTCGCCTACGACGCCTACCGGCGCTTCATGGCGATGTTCAGCACCGTCGTGCTGGGCATCGAGAAGGACGAGTTCGAGCACGTCGTCGAGGAGGCCAAGCAGAAGGCCGGGGTGGCGACCGATCCCGAGCTGCCCGCCGGCCGCTGGAAGGAAGTGATCGCGCAGTTCCGCGAGATCGTGCGCCACCACACCGGCAAGCCGTTCCCGCAGGACGTCTACGAGCAGCTCGACCTCGCGATCCAGGCCGTGTTCGACTCCTGGAACTCCAAGCGCGCGATCGACTACCGCCGCTACAACAAGATCTCCGACGGCTGGGGCACCGCGGTCAGCGTCTGCTCGATGGTGTTCGGCAATCTGGGCGACGACTCGGGCACCGGCGTGGCGTTCACCCGCGATCCCAACACCGGCGAGCGGCACCTCTTCGGCGAGTACCTGCGCAACGCGCAGGGCGAGGACGTGGTGGCCGGCACCCGCACCCCGATGAAGATCGCCGACCTCGCCACCCAGCAGCCCGACGTCTACGGGCAGTTCGTCACCATCGCGGGCCAGCTCGAGCTGCACTACCGCGACATGCAGGACCTCGAGTTCACCGTCGAGCGCGGCAAGCTCTGGATGCTGCAGACGCGCAGCGGCAAGCGCAGCGCCGAGGCCGCGGTGCGGATCGCGCTCGACCTCGTCCACGAAGGCATCATCACCAAGGAAGAAGCCGTCGCGCGGGTCGACGCGGCCTCGCTCGACCAGCTCTTCCACGCCCGCATCGACCCGCACGAGAAGTTCAAGGTCGCCGGCAAGGGCCTCAACGCGTCGCCCGGCGCGGCGACCGGCGAGATCGTCTTCGACGCCGACAAGGCCGCCGAGCGCGGCGCCAAGGGCGACGCCGTCATCCTGGTGCGGGTCGAGACCGCGCCCGACGACGTGCACGGCATGATCGCCGCCAAGGGCATCCTGACCTCGCGCGGCGGCGCGACGTCGCACGCGGCGGTCGTCGCGCGCGGCATGGGCCGGCCCTGCGTGGCCGGCTTCGACGGGATGACGATCGACCGCCGCGCGCGCACCGCCACCATCGACGGCCGGACGCTGAAGGAAGGCGACTGGATCACGATCGACGGCACGACCGGCAACGTCGTCATCGGCAAGCTGACGCTGATCCCGCCGCCCTCGCAATTGCCCGACTGGCTGGCCGAGTTCTTGAGCTGGACCGACGCCGCGAGCCGGCTCGAAGTGTGGGCCAACGCCGACACGCCGGAGGATGCGCGCAAGGCGCGCGAGCTGGGCGCGACCGGCATCGGCCTCTGCCGCACCGAGCACATGTTCATGCAGCAGGACCGCTTACCGGTCGTGCAGCGCATGATCATCAGCGACACGCCGGCCGCGCGCGCCGAGGCGCTGGCCCAGCTGCTGCCGTTCCAGAAAGCCGACTTCGCCGGCATCCTCGAGGCGATGGCCGGCTACCCGGTCACGATCCGGCTGCTCGACCCGCCGCTGCACGAGTTCCTGCCCTCGCTCGAGCAGCTGCTGGTCGAGACGACCGAGCTGCGCCTGACCAAGGGCGAGAGCGACCCGGTCTACATCGAGAAGTGCCGTATCCTGACCCGCGTGCGCGCGCTGCACGAGCAGAACCCGATGCTCGGCCTGCGCGTCTGCCGGCTGGGCATCCTCTACCCGGAGATCTACGCCATGCAGGTCCGGGCGATCTTCGAGGCTGCCTGCGACCTGCGCGCGCGCGGCGTCGACGCCCGCCCCGACGTGATGATCCCCGGCGTCGGCACGCCCGAGGAGATGCGCACCACCTACGACGCGGCCAAGGCCGTCGCCGACGAGGTGATCGCGGCGCACCAGTGCGACGTGACCTACCGGATCGGCACGATGATCGAGCTGCCGCGGGCCTGCGTGGTGGCCGGCGAGCTGGCCTCGATCGCCCAGTTCTTCTCGTTCGGCACCAACGACCTCACCCAGACCACGTACGGCTACAGCCGCGACGACGCCGAGGCCAGCTTCATCCCGCGCTACCTCGAGCTCAAGATCCTCAAGGACGACCCGTTCCAGGTGCTCGACCGGATCGGCGTCGGCGCGCTGATGCGGATGGGCGTCGAGAAGGGCCGGGCTGCCCGCGGCGACCTCAAGATCGGCATCTGCGGCGAGCACGGCGGCGAACCGTCCAGCGTGGCGTTCTGCGACGAGCTGGGCCTGGACTACGTGAGCTGCTCGCCGTACCGGGTGCCGATCGCGCGCCTGGCCGCGGCGCAGAGCGCGCTGGCCGGGTAGCTCCACAGAAAGGGGTCGGCAAGCCCACGGAGGCGCGCTGCACCGCCTCCGTGGTATACTTCCCTGACGATGGTACCGGAGGGATTCAGCAAGGAGACGCTTCGGCTCGTCGCCTTGGCGAGAGATCGTGCGGCTCGCGCAATTTCTGAAGCGTTCGCTGCCGGTCGCCCCGTGCACGAGGCCGGCACTGGAGCCGAAGCGGGCCAGACCTTCCGCGTGTGGCCGGACGGCCGTCGCGAGCGGATAACGCCGGTCTCGGAGCCGCTCGCTTCGCGCCCAGACTGAGCCGTCTTGATCCAGCAACGGAGTGCCGAACGGCCGACGATGTTCGTCGTAGCCGGACCGAACGGCGCGGGCAAGAGCACCTTCACCGAATACGCCGGCGCCTCTGGGCGGTCACGCCGATCGACGCGGACTCGATTCAGCGGGAAACTGGGTGCGATAGCGCTTGGGCTTGGTCGGAAGGCTTGCGCCGTTGTCGGGAGGCGCTCGCGTCGAGGCGCAGCTTCTTGATCGAGACGACGCTCGCGGGAAGAGACCCGGAGAAGCCGTCGACATATCTCGCGCTCATGGCGGAAGCTGCCTCGAGCGGCTTTCGGATCGACCTGACCTTCATCGCGCTCGAGTCACCGGAGGCGCACGTCGGCCGCGTCGAGGACCGCGTCAACGCAGGCCTTCACGGGATACCGGAAGACAAGATACTCGCCCGCTACGAGCTCGCGCTGCGGCGCTTGCCGGACGCCGTTCGTATCGCGCACCACGCTCGACCACGTCGAGACGATGCGGGGGTACTTTCGCCGCCATGGCATCCCCTTCTACTACCTCGCCACCAGCGACGGCTATCACACCGGCTCCTGGCGCGGTGGACTGGAAGGCTTCTACGAAGCGCATGATGCGGTAGGCAGCAAGGCGTTTCCGAAGACCTGCTCGGTCAGGCTGAAGACGGATCCGATCGGTGCGTTCCTCGAACGATTCGTCGCCGACGCGTACGGGTTGGCCAATCCCGGGCGCAAGCGGTCCTTGTATTCGTTCGTCGAGCGATACCAGACCAAGGTGCGGGTCGTGCTGGGCATGGCCAAGGGGGAGGAGCGACGGTGTGCTGCACGCGCGCCGACGTTGTTTCCGCTGCCCGCGTCCCGTCGTGAGCCTCTGTGGTTGCAGCGAACCTACGAGCGGGTCTATCCGCTGATCGACCTTGGTCTCGATCGAGCCGCAGCACAGCATTTGATCGCGCGGCGGGCGCCATTCCCGGTTCCGGTACCCTCGAATTGCCGGATGTGCCCGTTCGCCTCCGACGCGGAGATCGCGTACGTTGACCGCCGCTTCCCCGGCGACATGGAGCGGTGGTGCACTTATGAAGAACGCAAGCTGCTCAAGAACGCGCACCAGCCGCGTAACCTGGGCGTCGAGGGCAAGCTTGCGCCCGACGGACGCACGATCACCCTGCGCGACGATGTGCTGCCGCGCGCCCGCGCGGCATATGCGGCCTTCAGTACCCGAGAGCTCGCGCGGATCCGGTTCTCGCACGGGCACTCGACCGCCAGCATCATGTAGCGGACGGCCGCAGGTCGATCGACCGCGATGCGCGCTGGGCAGTACCTCGGGGCGTCGGCCGTGCGTCATGTGCCGGCGCCGGGACGCCATTACCCTCAAAGGAGACCCCGAGTGATGAAGCCGACGATCGTATGCCGGAGGGCAATTCGCCACGTCATGCCCGCCGCGTCTTGCGAGCGGTGCAGCACGCGAACCTGGAGGCAGCACTCGTGCCGATCAACGACGCGGATCTAATCGCGTTCATCGGCTATGCCGCTCGCGAGCTGCTCGATGCGGACGAGCGTGACCGCGCGAGCTTGGGCCTCGCCGCGGCGAGCGGCCTCTATGCCTTTTTCCGCTACCGCAACCTCTTGCGGCTGTATTCGGCGACCTGGCGCCCGCACCGTGCCGATCGCATCCGCGTCACGCTCGTACGGCCGGCGGCCCATACGTTCGTGGCGCCGGCGATGGTCCGCATCGAGGTCCAGCACGCGGTGGCGATCGCCACGTATACCATTACCGCCAACTGAACCACCGCTCACGACGTCTCGTCGCGCGCGCCGGGAGGACCAGTACCAGATGACCGAACCACCGCAAGCCGATGCACTGCGTACTCGCCGGCGGCTGCTGCGCGCGCTGCTCGTTCTGCGCGCCGCTGCTGTGCGCACCGAGCAAGCGTTGTCGCGCCTCACTGGCGCTGACCGTCAGCGTGCAGCGCGCGCCTGTCCCGTAGCGGCTCCAATGAGCCTAACTGCGGCGGTCGACCGGTGGGCGCAAGACGTCGCCGACGGATTCGCGCTCGAGCAGCTGCCGATGCGACGTCCTGCTAGTGGCCCGCCGACTGCCGACTGGCCGAGCACCGGCGCGGTCATGACGTACGGCGCGCTCATGGCCGCGTTCGCCCACCTGCCCACGGACGAGGCCTTGGTCTATCTCGTCGCTGCCGATCGCGCGATGGACGTGCTCGACGACCGGCCGGCGCTGTCCCCGCAGGAGCAACTCGATGCGGTCGCCGGCCAGCTGGACCTGCTCCACGGGGCACTCGCCGCGGTCGCGGATGGGTTGCGGTCGATGTCCGTCCCGGTCGTGCCGGCGGCGTCGGTGCAACCGCATCCGGCGCTGGTAACGCGCGGCTCCCCGTTCAACCTTGCGACCTTTCGGCCGATGCCGGAGCTCGCGTCGCTCGCCCGGCGCACGTGTACGGTCTGCGGCCGCCAGTCGCTGCCGCTCGAGGAGCTCCCCGTGTGTCAGGTGATGTTCTTGGAGCACCACGCGACCGCACCTGGATCGGAGAGCGGCATCGCGGCGGGCTTCGTCAGCATGGATGGCTGGCTGTTCACCGACCTGGTGTGGGCGACCACGTTCACCGCGACGTGCCCAGACCACCTCGACTTGGGCGCCGACGTGCGGCCGTACGACGCGCACTACTTCGCGGCGTACCTGGACCTGCTCGGGCACGCGGATGCGCCGGTCGATTCGGCCGCGCGGTATCGGCACATGCTGGAGGTCGTGCGCCGCGACCCCTTCGGCGCTCCCGGCTGAGCGCTCTCCGTACCGGCGCGCGCGGCGGTGACGATCGCTCGGGCGCCAGCTGGCGGGCCGATCGTTGCCGGGCTCGCAGCATCGCCCGGGAACTAAGGACTGAGCAACCCGAGAGCGCGCGCCTTGGCGATCGCTTCGCGCCGACCGTGCACGTCTAGTTTCCCGTACAGATTCCGGATATGGGTGCGCACGGTGTGGGCGCTGCGGCCGAGATGGTGCGCAACCTTCGGGGCCGACTTGCCGCTGGCGATGGCATTGAGAATAACCAGTTCGACCTCGGTAAGGATTCCAAGGCCCCGATTGGCGAGATAGCGGTCACGGACGGCGCCGACGAATCGGGCGACGCGCTGGAGCGTGACGGGTGCATCGTGCCACGGAGTGGTGGCCCACGCCGTCACGAGCCATCTGCTCTCGGGATCGGTCGCCACAAGCTGCGCCTGCGCGGCACGCTGTCCGCGGACCTGGTCGCCGATGAGCTCGCTGGCGATCGTAGCCAAGGTGCGTGCGCGGCGCAGCAGGCGAATGGTGGGCTCGGGTGTCGACGTCCGCGGCCGAGCCGTATCGTGGATCGCCTGACGCGCAAGGCGGCGCGCACCGGCGACGTCGCCCAGCGCCGCGGATGCCAGACTGAGCAGTGCCCGGCACAGGGCACGTTGTGCATGCTGCTCGCCAGACGTCTCCGCGAGCGTCGCGAGGTGCGCGGCGGCTGCGGAAAAATCTCCAGACCAGCCGAGCTCGAGTACCGCATCGATCGCCGTTCCGAACCAGTCGTCGTGCGGCTGTTCGAGAACTGCCGCGCTCCGAGATTCGCTAGTCGAATCGGCCTTTACCGCTCGGTCCGACCGCTTCAAACTCACCTTCATGCCGTGGCGGTCGTTGAGCTCGGACTGCGCCGCCCGCCGTCCCGGGCGGTCACGATCGGGCAACGCCGCAGCGGTCGGCGCTGCGCTGCCAACACCCGAACGCAGCCGGTGATGCAGCTTGCAAGGAGCCTAGCAGGGTCGCCCACGCCGGGATGATCGGGCGATCGCCTGCCGACGTCTATAGGCACGATTGGGTATACGAGATGGCCGTCTCACGCACGGTCGCGCCCCTCCTCCCGCTGCTGCCGTATGCCACGACTTCGAGCGCATCCGCGGTAGGCGTGCCGTTAGATGCTGGCCTGGTTGGTGTATCGCCGCCGCGTGGTCCTGCGGCCGACGCCGGCATGGAGCGCCGCGCTCCGGCGCACACCCTGCGGGCCTACGGTTCACCCGACGAGCGCGAAAGGCGCTACCATCGATTGCCTATAGACAGTGCGGGAGCGCAACAGCATACTGTGGCTGTGGCGTCGCAAGACGACCACACCGCCTCCCGGGCCCCGCCCGGGCACGGCACGACGGCCGGTCATCCTTGCGAGCTACGCTCGCCTACACCCGGGGATGGTCGGCCGTTCGTCGTCGTGGGCTCGTTGTCGCGCCTTTCACCCATCCGGGCCGCGCCGACCCATGGCCAACGGCCAATCACGAATTGGTCGTCGCCGATCGGGTCGAACGAGGCCGTCGCGCGCGCTGACCTCGATTGCTACTAGACACCCTGAAGCACGTCACCGATCATCGCCTCGTGCCCGGTAGCACGTACTCTTCTTCGGGCGTCCGTCGCGGCCTGGTGCTGGCGACGGCTTCGAGCCGCCGATCGGCCGTGAGCGCCTACAGCCTCGGCCCGATCGGCGGCGCGCGGTGAGGAGGCCGCGAGACGGCGCGGAGGGGCAACGCCGCTCGACGGCTCCTCGCCGCCGAGCGCGGTGGCCGGCACCGGCCATCGCCCGTACCTCGAGTGCGGGCGAGCGGCTCGCGATCACCATGCTCGCCGGGCTAATGCAGCCACAGCTGCCGATCCCGCTCGACACGTCGGGCCAGCCGCTCCGTTCGCCGGTCAATCGGCGTTCGCGGCGTGGGTAGTGTCCGTACGGCGCTGAGGGCCGCGGCTGCTGCGGCCGCGCGTGCGGATTGGGCGACGGTTGCCGCGTTGACCGCGGAGCTGGCGCCGCGGCGGCGCGACGACCGGGTGGCGCTGGCGTTCCTTCGAGCACGGGCGGCGCTGCACGGCGACCTGCCGGCGGCTGCGCTCGCCGCGTTGGACGAACTGGAGGGCGTCAAGGGCCAACCCGCCGAGTTGGTCACCCGCGACCTGCTGCGCGGGCAGGCGCTGGCCGCCCTGGGTCGCTGCGCCGACGCGATCGCGCTGCTGCAGGAGGCGGCCGCGCTCGCCGAGGGTGACGTCGCCACGGACGTACAGCTGACCCTGGCCGCGGTCTTGATCCAGGTGGAACGGCAGGCTGAGGCCGAGCCGATCCTCGATGCGCTCCTCGCGAATCGCCGGCCTGGGCGCACCACCGCAAGCGCCCTGGCGATTCAAGCACGGGCGGAAGTGCGCCGGTTGCGCCGGCCCATGGCGGCCCGGCTCTTTCTCGAGGCGCTCGACGCGCTCGGCCCAGGCCAGTCGCACCCGGAACTGCGAGCCTCGCTCCACCATGCACTGCTTACGATCGCGCTCGAGACGCTCGACCTGCGGCTGTTCGGCTGGGTACGCGACCAGCTACGGACCGGAGACTGGAAGGCGGTGACGTCGCCGGCTCGGGCTCGCGTCGTGCTCGAGCAGCTCGCGTTGGGATGCATGCTCGTAGGCGACCTGGACGGCGCCTGGGAGATCGGCTGGGCCGCCCGCGTCGAGGCACCGGCCGGTGTCCCGACGATCGCCGCGGCCCTCCTTGGCGCCCGGATCTCGCTTGGCGCCGGGGAGAGGTTCACCCCCGAACAGCTGCTCGCCAAGGCCATGACCGACGCCGAACAGGTCACCTGGGAGGCGACCGGGGCAGCGGGCGCACGCGTGTTGCTGGGTCTGATCGGAGGCCGGGGCGGCAGGCCAGCCGGCCCGTGCGGTGCACTTGCTGCACGCCTACGAGGCATTGCCGGCGCCCGACCCGAGCTCGGTCACGATCGACGACGACCGGGACCTTCCCGCTTGGGAAGACCTCGCGCGCGCGGCGGTCGCCGGCGCGCGCCGCGCACGCGACGAACAGCTCAGCGCGCTGCGGCGGGCCATCACGCGCTGGCAGACGCTGCGCCATGAGCTCGGCGAGCTGCGCGCGACGGTGGCCCTCGCCCGCGTGATCACCGATCCGGCGGTGCACGCCGACGCGCAACGGCTCTTGACCTTGGTGCCGCACTCGTGGCTACACCGTGACTACCTGGTCGGCACCGAGCGGGCCGCCACGTTAGGGCGGGTCTCGCCGGCCGAGTATCGCGTGCTGGTCCTGCTGGTCGAGGGCCTGTCCACTAGCGAAATCGCGCTCAGGCTGAAGCGTTCCACAAACACCATCCGCAATCAGACTCGGACCCTGTTCGGCTACATGGGAGTGCACACGCGGTCCGCTCTGGTCGCCCGGTGCGTCGAGCTGGGCGTCGTTCCCAGCGGGCCCAAGCGCCCATAAGCGAGCGCGAGCGCTGCACGGCGCGCGACCCGCACCCCGAACAACTGGGGGCTCAGCCGCCCGAGGGTCCACGCTCCCGGCTGCAACCGATACCCTGCTTGACGTACGCACTGCGCAGGTGGGCGCGCACCGTTCGTTCGCTGCGCTCGAGCTGGCTTGCGGTCTGGTCCACGGGCGCGCCAGCCTTGACGGACCGCAGAACGACCGCCTCGGTCGGCGTGAACTCGCCGCGCCGGCATTCCTGGCCGAAGCGCCGGTGGGCGGCGGCGACGAACTTGGCCAGGCGCTGGAGCGGCCCGGGCGCCTCCTGCCACGGAGCACCGAGCCCCGCGCCCAGCAGCCAGGCGCTCTCGAGGTCGCCGGCGAGAAATCGCACCTGCGCCGCGCGGCGCGCGCGCACGACGTCGCCGACTAGCGCACTGGCGTTCGCCGCGAGCGCCCGCGCTCGACGCATGTCCCGCAGCGTGGCGGCCGGCGTCGACGCGGGCGGCCGCGCGGTCTGGCGGATGGTTGCGCGTGCGAACCGGCGCGCTGCCGCACGGTCGCCGAGCGCGGCCGCGGCGAGCGCGAGCAGGGCGCCGCACATCGCTCGCTCGCCCGCGCGCGCGCCGGGCCGATCGCACAACGCGGCTAGCAACGAGGCGGCCGCGGCAAAGTGTCCGGATCCGCCGACCCGCAGCACCTCCTCGATCGCCGGCGCGAGGTCGTCCCGGAGGCGGACCGGGGGCCCACCCGCAAGGAGGCATTCGCGCTTCATGGATTCCTTACCGGCTCGCTGACGAGCGCCGCAGCTCCTCACCCTCGAGCGGTCGAGAGAATGCCGCACCGCCGATCGTCCCCGGGTGTAGGCGACGCATCGCTGCGTTCGCAGGACGATCGGCGGTGGGCTGCCGTACCGACTGGTGTCTCGGCGACGGCAGTGGGCGGGTAACCGCCGCTCCACGTCGCCATCATGCTCGTAACGCGAACGCCTGTCTAGTAGCAATCTAGACCATCGCCGGAGTCGCGAACGTCGAGCTCCCGCTACGAGACCCTCCACGTCGCCTGCTGCGACGCCGTCCGCGATCATGCGGCCGGCCAGCTCATTTCGACGCGCGGCGAGCGCGTCATAAGGTTACCCAATCGTGCCACTAGACGCCAGCGATACGGACGGCGATGATCGGCCCGTGACCGGCAGCACCATCCGTCTTGACGCTGTCCGTCGCCAGGCCTCGCTCGGGGCGGCAAACTTCCGCGCCGCCGTCGACCGCGGCCATGCCGGTCCATGAGCCACCGAACGAGGCGGCGCCGAGCGCCGCGCGCTCCAACCGAGAACCAGCGTGCCATCCTGATGGACCTGTTCGCCGGGAACACCGAAGAAGAGATCGCCGCCCGGACCGGTCGCCGGCCATCGACGATTCACAATACGGTCAGGCTGGTGCGCCAACGGCTCGGCGCTCGAAACGGCTACGACCTTTTCCGTGAGTGCTTGCGGCGTGGGTTCGTGGACCTCGAAGAGATTTATGCCCACGCGGACGCGATCACGGAGCGAGCTCCCGCGCCAAGCAGCGAGGTCTCATTCTGATGCGGAGCGAGCCTCGGTCGCCGTGACGCCCTCCTGAGGGTCGACCCGTCGCGTACCGCGTTCGCTCGGTTGATAGCCGGCGTCGGCCCCACACGGCGCGGTGTGAACGGTCGCGCGGCAGCCATGCACTGATGCCCTACGATCATGTGCCCGGTCGCTTCGGAGGCAAGCCGAGATTATGGCGGTCGCCGAGCCCATGAAGAATTCAACATGCGGGCAACGGTGGGACGGGGCGCTCAGCCTGTCAGCTCGGATGCCGATCGTCGGCGCGTGCCATTCGCGGGGAGCGACCGCCTGTGACGTCGAGCGATATCCCAACCGCCGTTACGCGGTCCCCTCGTCGGCCAGCGGATGCCCCACGACGTCACTTGCCGTTGCAGGCGGTACGATGCCGAGCCGAGCGCACGCGAAGGCGAGCTCGACGAGGGAGTGCGTACCGAACGCGGCATGGATCGCAGCGATGTGCTTGCGCACCGTAGACATACAACGCTCCGTCGTGTCCGCGATGGCCGTTACGGCCTCGTGAACGAGCAGGCTACGCAAGACATCGATCTGCGCGGGGCTCAACTTCCGACCTACCGGATCGAGGTAGATCCGTGCCCAGCCGAGCCGTGCAGCAAGGAACGACTCAGGGAAGTTGTCGCGCACGAGGATCGCCGCGCGCTCGAGCGGCCGCTCCGCCGCCGTATCGACTGGGGTCGCGTCGAGTTCGATCAAGGCCAAAGCCGCTCGCCACAAATAGCCGCATGAATCGAAGAGCTGAGCCGACCTGCGGAAGCACTCCGCGGCACGCTCGGCATTTCCAGCGATCCGCGCTATCAGGCCGCGTACGTACGCCTCCCAGCCAGCCAACCGAGGATCGGCATCGGCCTCTCGGAGCATCCGGGTTGGATCCATTTTCGAAGTGACGCCGTCATATCGGTCGAGAGCCGCAATGGCGGTGCTCGGATTGACAACAGCGCAGGCTTCGGCCAGCAACAGCAAGCCGATCCGCTCTTCATCGGTGGTCGTGTTCCAATCAATCCCAGTCGATTCTGTGCCCGCCTCGTCGGCGAGATAACCGGAAAGCCCCATATCGCCGACGGATGCGGCCAACGTCGCCCCGGAGGCCAACGCCCATACGCGCCACTCGGAATTCGGCGCATCAGTGATTGCCTCAAGCGACTTGCGAACAGCCATCTTGTTGCGCCCGTCAAGCGCATACAGCCAAGCATCGGCACACAACAGCAGCATACGATTAGGCGACTTGACTGCGGGACCGAATGATGTACCGGGAATAGCACGACCGCCGGATTTGTCGTGTGAGCCCCGAATTTCGACCGACCGCAAATTCATCTCGAGAAAAGCGATTTGATAGATGATCTTCGTCGCTAGTCCAACGTCTCGCCCTTGGCATTGCGCATACGCGTCTCGGGCGCTTTCGAATAGTCGCAGCGCTCCAAGATAGTCCAGTTGCGCGAGAGCAATATAGGCACGCAGCTCGGTCGCGCGCACAGAGAGCACATCGAGGTGGGCCTCTTCGGCTTCGATCGCCAGGCGCGACGACTCGCTAAACTCGCGCTTTGTCCAATACGCGATGGCGCGATGGTATGCGAGCTCCGCTCGAACCGAGCGGTGGACGTGCGGAGAGTCCGCGAATACCGCGGCGGCATTAAGCAGCGCCAAACCTCGATCGACGTCCTGGGCGATGGCGATCGCGTAGCCATGAAGCATGCGCGCCGTACACGATTCGTCCAGGGTGGCAAACGCACCCAGAGTCGGTTCCAGCAGATCAATGACCTTGCGGAACTGCTGGAGCCGCAGGAAGGATCGGGCCAGGATGAACAGTGCTTCCGTGCGCAGGGACCCTTCGTCGAATGTCCGGCCCTGGAGCGCCGAGGCCGAGGCCGAATAATCACCTCGCAGGTACGCATCCCGCGCGGACGCGACCAACGAGGCCGCGTCCGCCGGGGACGAGTTCGAGGGAAGGATGCTATCGGTTCCGCCCGCGGCGGAGCGTTTGATGATCGTCACCCGAGCGCGATACACCTCAGCGAGGGCGACCAAAGACCGCCCTGAGTTTTGGAGTGGCTGCTTTACTCCTCGCCGCGGTGCCGTCCTTCCCTGCAATCCGGCTACCTAGGGCTTGCGCCGGACGCTGGATGCATGGAAGCGGCGATCATCCGCTGGTCGGGCCGCCGCCGCTGACGATCGCAGGTATCGGGTTGCTGATCGAATCCGCGGCCTGGATCCCGCTTGTCGGGCCGCCGCCGATAACGCCGTTGGTGTGGACGGTCAAGCCGGTCGAGCCGGAAAACAGCAGGGCGACCAGCAGGGTGAGGATGCTCATGATGGGAGGATGCTCCTTCGGAAAGGTCGTGTGGATAGTAGAATCCACTAGACCTATCGTACGCGAAGGCCGTCCTCACCGCCGGGGATTCGCTGCAAAGTGTCCGATGCACCCCGCACGGCACTATGCTCGTACCCGGATGAACGACTTTCCACCCGCTTGGAAGGCCCGCCCTTGCGACTACACCATTGCCGCCCCGACCTGCGCGAATGAGCCCACGCGGACCCCCCGCGAGCACGCGAACGCTGATCGAAGCGTAGTCAATATTTGCTACGGACCTCCCGGGGGCTGCTCAGCCGGTGTCCCTACCGAGCATGTACGCCGGCCAACGACACTTGCAGGCAGCCATCATCAACTGATCGGGCCGCCGCCGATGACGATCGCAGGTATCGGGTTGCTGATCGAATCGGCGGCCTGGATCCCGGTTGTCGGTCCGCCGCCGCTGACGCCGTTGGGGTGGGCGGTCCAGCCGGTCGAGCCGGACAGCAGCAGGGTGACCAGCAGGGTGAAGATGCTCATGATGGGAGGATGCTCCTTGGGAAAGGTCGTTTGGATAGCAGAATCCACTGGACTTATCGTACGCGAAGGCCGACGCCGATTCGACGTAGCTGGTCCTCTCCCGCTGAATCCAGCAAGCCCGCAAATGCCCATCGGAGCATAGTCAATCCTGGCTACGGACCTCCCGGGCGCTGCGCGGCCGGTGTCGCTACGGAGGGCGCGCGCCGGCCGCCGAACACGCGGAAGCTGCCACGTCAGCCGGTCGGGCCGCCGCTGATGACGTCGTCTACGGTAGGACGGTTGCTCGTCGTGCCCGCGGGATGAATCCCGCTCGTCGGGCCGCCACCGATGACCTCATTGAGAGTGGGAAGTCCGACGGTCGTGCCCGCAGGTTCGATCCCGCTTATCGGTCCGCCGCCGATGACGCCGTTGGGGTGGGCGGTCCAGCCGGTCGAGCCGGACAATAGCAGGGCGACCAGCAGGGTGAAGATGCTCATGATGCGAGGATGCTCCTTCAGAGACGGGTCGGCTGGGTAATCGAACCCATCCGCCTGGTAGTACAGTCGCGGTATAGGACGCCGAGGCCGTTCGTCCGCTGGAGCCCAGCCGCCTGGGCCGCTGCCGCCGCTCCCGAGCGCCGAGGATTTTTCCCTATTGACGCGCGCGCTGGCCGGCAAGGGGGATTGGCGCCGTGCGTCCCTAACGGGATCGTGTCGTGACACGGTTTATCTGGAACGGCGATGTGTTCATCTTATTGGCAGCGACGGGCACGATCGGCATTGTCACGATGCTGGTTCGTAAGGATATACCGTGGAAAGACGGGATAATATTGCTCGTCGCGATGCTCGTAGCCGCAGGGTTGCTCCTATTGTTCACGCTGGGTGGCATACGGAGGATGGACCTCGTGGCGCTCTCCGCAATAGCGCAACTGATCGTCTACCAGTTGTTCTTCAGGAACGTCGCTAGGCGGCAGCGGAGCCGTCTTCGACAAGGCCAGGAAACCGTAGCACAGCTCTGCGCGTTCGCGGCGCAGCCTCGTTACGCGCAGAGCAAAGATGCGGGCTGGCCGGGCGCTCGGGATCACGACCGTCGTCGCGCCCGGTCGCGCCGTCTACGCTGACTGCGTCGCGCAAGGTGAGGTCAGCGAGACGCGACGGGCCTCGGCTTGGCTGCACCGGCCTGGTGTCGCGATTCAAACCCATCCGCCCGGTGCTAAGGGCGCCGTATAGGACGCCCAGGCGGGCCGCCCCGCTGCGGCCAGCCAGCCTTGACCGCCGGTCCCAAACGCCGAGGAATCTTCCCTATTGACGCGCGCTGGCCGGCAAGGAATCCGTGCCGCGCGTCTTCCTGGGCATTCCGCCTCGGTGCGCGACCGCCCAGCGCACGAGCGCCGACGCTGCGCGAGCCCGGCCCGACCGGTTCGGCCCGGCCGGTGCTCACGGAGGGTTCGGCCGCGCGCGGCGCGCCGCCGGGCGGTCGTACCCGGGATTCGAGTTCCTCGAGTCGCGTCACTGCCGCTTGAATGTCCCACCTGATGGCGCACAGCCCGCCGTCCACGCCCAGGACGAAACCATCCGGGGCCGCAGCCGAATCGCCTCGCACCCTGGGAGTTCCGCGGAGAGGCGACTGCAAACGATCAAATCGCCCGAGGCGGCCCTGAGACGTTCTCTTGCGCGGCACGGCGGCCCACTGACGATCGACGGGTCATGCTGGGAGAGCGCCATTCTGGACGCAAGAGTGAGCATAGCCTGGTTTCCGGCGCGCTCCTCATCCGGGTCGTGGGGATAACGAAGGCCACGGCGGTCAACAGTTCGAGGCGCACAACGGCGTAGCTGCTCGCTGGGCTAGTGGTCGCCGGGTGTTCCCAAGAGGCCAGCCGAATGACCGTTGGTGCAGTTAGCTCACCGGTATCGGTCACTGGTTACGTTCGGTCTCGTGTGCGTCGTCGCTTTGTCGAGCCCAATCGCACTGGTTGGCTGTGCCTCACGCCCTCCGCATCTGCTGGTAGGTCGGTGGCCGATGTACCAAGCAGTCCCATCGCACAATGCGATCGTCGATCATCCGGGGCTTTCCCTTCGCTGGACCTGGAAAGGAACCGCGCAAATAAACGGTGGTCTCGCTGTCGTTGACAATCACGTTTTCGTCGATGACTTCGCGGAGCGAGTGGTATCACTGGATCTGTTGACAGGCAAGGTCGAATGGGTCTCCAGTGCGTCGAACATCCTGATGTCAACGCCCGTCGTGGCGAACGGCCTGGTTATCGTTGGGTCGGGGCACAATGGACGACTGCATGGCGATCCAGAGCAATCGCCATATGCATATAGCGGGCAGGGGACACAGAGCCGAACGTGGGGACGGCCCGAAGGCGACCAAGAACTGGCATTTGATGCATCGACCGGCGAGAAGCGGTGGTCCTTCGATACCGTTGGGGAGGACATGCCAAGTCCAGCGCTGATCGGAGATATACTTGTGTTCGTTAACGGTGACTTGCACGCATATGCACTCAACGCTCGGACCGGCGAACTCCAGTGGCAGCAGCAAACCGATGGCGTTGGAACGATGGCATCCGCCAATGTGAGCGGCGATCGAGCGCTGCTCTCGTTCTGCAACGATGGTCCATACCACTGCCATACCGTCGCCGTGGACGCAGAATCCGGACGTGTCGAATGGGAATCTCCGCTGGGCAATTCTGACTCTGCACCAACGGTCGGTGGCGGTCTGGTCTTCGTGAGCGGACTAGACAATGCCAACTCGACTGCGCTCCACGGTCGGGGAGTGGTCGCTGCGCTCGATCTGGCCACGGGCCGATTGCGTTGGATCTATCGTTCGCCGGCCTTAGGCCCGTTCACCCAAGTCGGCTCGAACGAGCGTGCGATTGCAGGAACCTACGCAAACAACGTGTACTTTCAAGCAATTCCAACGTCCAATCAATTCATCGCGTTCGATGCCAACAGCGGTAAGGTCAAATGGGAACTCCGGTCTGTGGCTCCAATCAAGATGAGCTGTATCGTGAGGAACGGGGTTGTCTACGTTGGAGACACAGCTGGCGTGCTTTACGCACTTGACGCACGGACGGGCTTTGAACTGAGTCTGCGAACGTTTCCAAAACCCTTCTCCACGGCGCCGCCGATCGCTATTGGCGAATCACTGATCGTCGTCGACGGAACCGATATCATCGCGTTTCCCATTGCCTCCATGACCGGTCGCGTTCGCATGCATACGATGGCCTCCTTGCCTGCAAGGAGCTTGGTACCCGTGGTTCCATAGCCGTATTCCATAGCCGTAGTGGCCATCCAACGTGAACTCGTCCAAGGCCAGGAAAGGCAAGTCATGCGTTTCCGCACAGCCCTCTGCCTCTTCGCCATAGTCGCGCTCGGAACTAGTGGCTGTACTTCTGGACCTACAACGGCCCAACTGCCGAATGTCGCGGCCAAAGCTGGTGCTGGTTCGCTCGAGCGAGGAGCGCTCAGTGATTCGCGCCTGGTAACCGTAGTCGGTGATGATTCGAACTCCTTAGAAAACGCCATCACGTCTGCCCGTCTCGCTGGCAAGCTGCCACTCTTCGTCAACGTGTCGGGTTCTAAGGGAGGAACCAATTTCTCACCGTTTGCGCCAGTGTTTCGAACCCGTCGCGCTCTCGTGGTCGTTGCGTACTCGAATGCTTACGCTTTTCCGCTGAGCGACGTTGAGGTTCGGTATTCGGCACACAGTCAGCCGGTCGACGTTTCTGCTTTGCCCTCGATCGATTTGCCCAAAGTAGATCGGGGCATTGCGCGCTATTACCGGCTTGTGGCGCAACACTCACTCCAGCGGCAGTATCGTCCTGAGGCATTGAAAGCAAAGCAGGCGGCGTGCCCGAATTGCGCTTACTTTGAGCCACTGACACCCCACAGCTCCTTTCTGACCCAGCTTGCATCACTACCAAGAACTTCTTGGCAGAGCGAGGTGGTCGGTGTGCCGGTTTGGAACGACGGCGCGGCGCACGCCGCTCAAGCCGAGGTGCACGTGGCCGTCACCAATAACCCCCCTTGTGTTTCGGCCCTTTGCAACTATGGCTTCCCGAGCGAATATTACGGATCCCTCTGTGACTACGATAGCTACACCGTATGCGGACAGCCCAAAAGAAAACCCCCGAGAAATCCTGCGCTCGAGCAATGCTTGGACATTGCGGCACAGCTTGCCGGCCAGCCGTTAAATGGCATGGTCCCGTGGCAGCAAGAATATTGCGCATATTTGGAAGGCGTCAGCGCGACAACCAAGGCGAAGTGCTACGCTGTCGGACCGCTTCCCCTTGCAACCAAACAGGGATTCTGCCGGTCAGCATTCGGATGAACGATTGGAAGGCGATCGATACACATGGCGGATGACGGTGCAGCGATTGTCGCGCAGCGCGCGCTACTGTGGCTCGAGGACGATGGGACATCTTCGCCGGTCACAGTTACGTTGAGGCAACCGGTATCCCGCGCATCGGACTTCAGTTGCCGCCTCGAGATTGAAGGTCTTGGCTCACGGTTGGATCGCGGCGACGACGCGATCTTCACGATGGATGTACTCGGTGCCGATGCGCTTCAAGCTGTCACGATCGCGCTAACCACCATGTCAATGGCATTACGAACTCACGAGCGCCATCTGTCGTGGCTGGGCACCCGCCAGTATCTTGGATTGCCACTTATGCTGGATCTCGACGCCTTCATCAACGATCCCGCGTCGCGCGATGAAATCCTTCGGTCAATCGAGCGCGTGATCGAGGACCACCTTGCTGCAGCATGCGATACATCGACGGAGAGCTAGGCTGCCATTAGATCTGGGTACCGTTTGGTCGCGTGCCAGCCGCCTTGGCTTCATGCTGCTGTGCCTTGTGTCTTGCGGACCGCACACTGACGAAGGGCCGAGTCGACGAGTTATTCAGCATGTCGTCATAATCGTTCAGGAAAACCGCAGCTTCGACAATTTGTTTCATGGATATCCTGGCGCGGATACCGTCGACAATGGCTTAATCCACACTGGGCGTCGGATTCCCTTGGTGCCAATATCCTTAAGAGCAGAGTACGACCTAAGCCACGGGTACCGTGACTTCATCAGGGATTATGACCGCGGCAAGATGGATGGCTTCGATCTGGAGCGATGGGACTCGCCGAAGAATCGTCGTGCCGCCGTGGTCCGAACTCAATATCCCCAATATGCGTTTGTCCCGCGCAGCGAAGTCGGACCTTACTGGGAGCTTGCCGACGACTATGTCCTCAACGATCGCACGTTCCAATCAAACCTCGACCAGAGTTTCGCCGCCCATCTTTATCTCATCGCGGGCCAAGCTGGCGGGACGGTCAACGTTCCGAGTGGGCGTCCGTGGGGTTGTGACGCCGGTCCAGGTACCCTTGTCGCGACGTTAACCACTGATCGGCGCCGTGGTCCAAGTGTATTCCCGTGCTTTTCATTTCGGACGTTAGGTGACGAACTCGACGAACGGAAGCTGAGCTGGAAGTATTACGCCCCAGCGATCGATTCCCGTGTGACATGGACACGATTTTTGCGATCCCGCCTGCGACCGCAGGAACATAAGACGGTGAAGACGCCAGAGTTCGGGCAGCTGTGGTCCTCCTACGATGCCATTGCGCAAGTCCGCTATGGGATCGATTGGAGCACGAAGATTGAATCGCCAGAAACGAGCGTCTTGCGGGATGTCGCACAGGGGAATCTGGCGGCCGTAACCTGGGTCGTTCCGGACATGAAGAACTCAGACCACTCGACTTCGCTGAGCGACACAGGCCCGGACTGGGTCGCGTCAGTCGTGAACGTCATCGGGCGTAGCAAGTTCTGGAACAATACGGCGATCTTTATCGTCTGGGACGACTCGGGCGGCTGGTACGATCACGTACCTCCTCCGCAACTTGATTATGACGGGCTGGGCGATCGCGTGCCGCTCTTGGTCGTATCACCTTATGCAAGGCGCGGATACATCTCCCATACCCTTCTAGAATTTGGAAGTATTCTGAAGTTTATCGAAGAGGTCTTTAGGCTCCCAGCACTCGCGACAAGTGACGCACGAGCGAACAGCCCGACAGACGCTTTTGACTTTACGCAACAACCCCGCCGATTCGAACTGATTCATACGAACCGAACGGCCTTATACTTCGCTCAACAACCACATTCGCTCGTCCCGCCCGACGACGATTGATCACCGTGTACATTGACAGTCAGCTGGAAGGCGAGCCGAACCGAACTATCGCGCGGTATCGGAAGCTTCGAGCTCAGGAGGAACCAGCACGTTGGGAGGAACGATGATGTGTGACACCTCTCCGTTCCTCGTCGCGGCATGCCCTGTGAGCCCGAGCCCGGATATCAGGAAGCCCCGGTGGGTGAACTCGATCTGCTCAACCGTCCCATCGATGACGCGACCCGGAATGATGAAAGCATAGGCCCGGGAACCTCGTGGAGCGCCGGCGGTACCCGGTCCCGGCGCCGGCGTTAACCGTGGAGGTGTGAGTTCGATTGCACGTCCGGCCACCTGGGCGTCCCCGGGTGATTGCTGTGTCGGGACGGCGATTCAGCGCCGTGAAAGCTGTCCGCCCCACCGAGTGCGGTGGCGATTGACGGGGGCAATCCGCGGGCACGATGTCGCGCACAGGCCACCGCACTCTCTGATGCGTGCCCAACATAGGCAGACGCCGGTCGACGCTTACTCGCACCGGTCAGTCTCTTCGCCCTGCGCTGGTGCTAACCCAACGCTTGTTCGCTTTGAAGTTCGTGGCCTGGGCGATTACCGGCTTCGAGTTCCGCCGAGGCTCAGGTACGGTTTGGTCGAGCGCGTGTGCCTGGCGCCCGGCGGTCGAACCGGGCTTCGAGTTCCTCGACGCGCGTGGTTGCCGCTAGGAGATCCCGCTTAACCGCGCGCAGCGCGCCGCGCAGTTCGGCCGTCGGCACCGCCGGCTGCAGCAGCGCGGCCCGCTCGGTATAGCCCGCCACCAGCTCGTCCAGCGTCATGCCCAGGGCCGCGGCGACCCGCACGACCGTCGACCACCGAGGGTCGCCACGGCCCAGCTCCAAGCGGTTGAAGGCCGGCGGGGTCATCTTCGCGCGGCTCGCGGCCTCCTCTTGGCTCAGCTTAAGCTGCACTCGAGCCGCGCGGATCGCCTGGCCGATGTTCTTCGCCACAGCCCACGCTTCGCGGACTGAGGTAGACCCCACGTTGACGGAGGTGGTAATTTTGTACTGGGCCGAAACGTTACCCTTATTGGCAACGACCGCGTTGGTTGGTTCAGCGCATAGGGAGGCGCAGCGCGGGGCCGTCTGCGGCCGGAGCCGTACTGGACCGGATGGAACCTGCCGACGCCTAGCCGGGGCGCTCCAGCTGCTCGCGCCTGAGCCACGCAGATCGGCCGTGCTGCCGATCGCCCAGGACGGTCATCGCCGCACGTGGATCGCCAGCAGGATGGTCACACAAGTTACCCGATATGGTAATATCATTGCGTACCGTAAATTACCTAAATAGGCAACACCACTGGGGTAGGCCGCGGCGTGGAAGCCTGAGGCCCGCGCCAGCGTTCCGCGCACGCGGGCCAGCCTAGGTGACGCTCTCCGCGAAGGCGCAGGCGGCGCTGGTGGCGTTCGCTCGGGCGACCGCGCGCGCGGCGACCCTCCCGAGCGCCGACCCCGGCCCGAATCGACCTTGCGACGTCGTGCTGCACAGCGACCAGGGCGTCTACCGGCCCGACGGCAGCCAGCAGCCCTTCCGGCGCGGTGGGCGCTCCTACGTGCTCGTGCGCACCGTCCCGATCGCGCCGTCGACCGCGCGGCTGGTGCTCGTCGACGAGACGTTCCGGTGCGGCGGCGCGATGCTCGCCCAGCTGCTGCGCGCAGGGTATCTCGCCGAGGCGGCCGTCGGCCGCGGCTACGTGCTGACGGCTCAGGGGCGCGAGCGTGCGGCGGCAGCCACTTCGGACGATCCCCCGCGCACCTGAGGCGGTCGGCTCGGGCGTCGGTCAGCAGCCTCACCGCGCACCCTTCGCCGTGCGAACCGGCCCAGCTGGCCGCGGCCGATCACCGTGCCCACCGCCCGGGTCGACCGCGTTGCGCCGGTCGCGGTACCGCTCCAGGGCACTGCGAACGACTCCCCGGCCGCGCTCGCGCAGCACCGGACGATCGCATCGCGGAAGCGCAGGTTCGCGATCGCACCGGTCTGGTGGAGCCGGCTGCTTTCGTGCCGCGGCCCGCGCGCTGGTCGCCGCTGCGCGAGCAGCGCCCGTCGAGCGGATCGCGCCGGCGACGGAGCGAGCGGGGCCGCCGTGCGGGCTGATCGGTCGGCAGTCGCTCACTGCAGCCACGCGCCGTCGGCGCGCGCGCGACCGGAGGCGCCGGCGCTACGCGCCGGGCGCCCCGCGCGCGCCGCCGGCGCATGGCGTGACCCGTGCATTCGCACCACTCCCGGGAGTCCGTTCGATGCACGATCCGCGCGCGGCCGCTCTGGCCGCTCTCCCCGCTCACCCCGTGTTCGGTACCGATCTCGACGAGGGGATCGTCGCGGTCGCGGTGCGCTTCGACGCGCGCCACCAGACCAACGCCGGCTCTCCGTTTCCGACCCCGGAGAACTGCTACATCCTGCTGTTGCTGCTCGAGCTGGCGCAGAGCACGCCGCTCGGGGCGCTGGTTGACTTCTCGCCGCTCATGGTGCTGCTGTGCGAGGGCCGCCGGGGCTTCGAGCGGACCCGTCGAGGGCTGCACGAGTCGCTGGACTGCCTGGCGCAGCTGGCGATGGACCCCGGGCACGTGATCACGCCCGACGATCCGCACGCCGACCTCGCGATCCAGCGCCTGCTGGCCGCACTGCACATGGCGATTTTTGAGAGCATGCCGCTGAGCGTGCGCGCCGGCGACATTCTGGGGTGCAAAGCGTGCGCGAACATGCGGTACCAGAGCGGTCCGTCGTGGATCGCCCGGGTCGTCGGGGAGGCGCACGCGGCGGGCCGGCTCGCGCCGGGCTACCGGCTGCCCACCGCGCTCGAGCTCGCCGCCGCGACGCCGGCTACGAGGGCCCGTTCACCGCCATCCGCGCGCAGGGCATCTTGCACCTGGCGGTTCGCTCGGCCGAGCTGCTCGCCACGCTCTCGCCGGCGGAAGTCGCGGGGCTGGCGCAGTGGCACGGACCGCTGGTCGAGCGCGCGCGCCGCCTGGGCTTGATCCCGCCGCCGCCCTCGCCGGCCCCGCCCGCGCTCGAGGTGGCCTAGCATGGCGCTCACGCGCAAGGGCCGCGAAACGCTCGTCAGGCTGGCCCGCGCGACCGAAGGGGCCGCACCGCAGCTCGTGCGCGACCTGCACGGCGCGACCTGGCAGGTGCCCGACGTCGTGCTCCACAGCGACCAAGGCGTCTATCGGGCCGACCGCACCCAGCACCCGTTCCGGCGCGGCGCGCGCTCCTACGTGGTGGTCCGCCGCGTGCGCGTCCCGCCCGCCGGCTGGCGGCTGGTGCTCCTCGACGAGCAGTTCACCTGCGGCAGCACCACCTTGAGCGACCTCGTGCGCGAGGGATACCTCATGCGCGCGGCCGATCAGCTTGGCTTCCTGCTCACCGAACGCGGGCGGGACGAGGCGGCCCGGTCGCGCTGCACCTGCGGCCACCCGCTCGAGGCGCACACCGCGGCCGGCTGCACGTACCCCGCGCCGGCCGGCGCGCGCGCCGCGCACTGCCCTTGCCCGTACCAGGCGCGGCCGGTGCTGCTCCAAACCCGCCATGAGCGCTAGATGGCGCACCTGCACCCGGCGGTGATCGAGGACCACGCGACCGAGCCGCATCCCTCCGGCGGGAACGGCAGCACTTGCACCACATGCGGCGATCCGCCGTGGGCGAGCGTCCCCTGCCCCTGGGCGGCTGCGCTGCGCGCAATGTCGCACAGGGGGTAACCCCGCTACGGCGGCCGCGGTGTCCCCTCCACCGGCACTAGCGCGATGCCGTACACACGCGCCATCTTGGCGAGCATCCCCACTAGGCGGTCAAGGTCCCATGTGGTCTAGGAACTTCGCGACGACGAGCCAGTGGCGGCCCCGGCGTTCGCGACGGCGCGCACGCCGCGGGCTCCGGGCACGTCGCTGGTGAAGGTGCATGGGCCGCATCCTACTGCAACCGAGCGGGCGGCGTTTTGCATGCCGCGACGAAACAGCTGCAGCTTTGTAAAGCTAATACGAGCGAGGGCAAGGCTGACGTGGCTCGGAGAGGAAAATGTCGCCACGTACGCTGCACTATGACGGGAAGCGGTTCTCCCCTAACATCGCTAGGCGCGTGCGCCAACCGTCCCGTACGTCTCCGCGTCTTGACGCGACGCCTCCCGCCGTGATATGGTCGCGCGTTGCACCGAACGCCGCGAGGAACGCGCATGCCGAACGTCGCCATCGTCCTGCCCTGGGTAAGCCTGAACGAACCGCTGCGCGTCGGACGCGTCACGATCCGTCCGCATTCGGACGCGCTCGCCATCGTCGCGCCGGCGCAGCGCGACAACCTGCGCGCGATATTAGCGTCGTTCGCCGACGGGTATTCGGCGCGCGTCGCTTCCGATCTGCAGTCCGACCACGCATCCGCGGTTATCCTCGCAAACTATTGGACCGGAGATGACGAGCCGGACGCAAGCGAGGTCGACGACGCCGTCGCCGCCGTCCATTCGCTCATGTTTGCGACCATCGCCGAGAACCGCGCGACGTTCCGCGCGAACGGCGCGACGTTCGAGTACGAGCCGCACTTCGATCTCGACCGCCAGCTCGCCGTACGCGTACGGCAGCACATGGAGGGGTGGACCTTCAACGCGTTCGACCCGTCCTCGACATTGTGCGTGAGGCCACGGCACGCAGGCCCGTTCCACCACGAGGCGGACGCCGCGTTCCTGGACGCGCTGATGGCCTGGCACGGCGCGCAGCCGTCTCACGTCGGCCTTTTGTTCTGCGCTCTGCGCGGCGCAACGTCGGACTCGCCCGACCTGGAGTGCACTATCGCGCTCGCGCTGTACGCGAAGGCCATCGCGCTCGCCGCGTCTTCGCCAGGCGACGACGACAACGCGCCATTCCTGGCCCCGCGGCTGAAGGCGTTGCTCGCGCCGCTGCTCGGGGCGGAGGCGACCGGCGACGGTTTCGGCTACAACATCGTGCGCGCGTGGGACTGCACGCGCGACGCGCGCAACGCGGCAGTACATATCAACCTGCAACGCAAAGGCACGCGTTTCGCGTTCGAGTGCAGCGCCGCGTCAGCGGAGTTAGTCGCGTTCCGCGTCGTCTACGCGGTGACGCTCGCGCGGCTGGTTCGCGACGGTTTCCTGCGCGAGGATGCGAAGCTCGCGCGCGATGTCGCCGCGACGGAGGACTGGCTCGCCGCTATAGGGCCCGGCGACTTCGACGTGGCTAAGGCGACGGACTGGCGTCCGTATCGCCACCGCGCGCGAGACCGCTACCTCAAGTCCGGAGTCCCTCCGTTCGCCGCCGTCGCGAACGCGCGGGAAAAGCCCCATGGATGAGCCATACTGGAGCCGGTTCCTGGAGACGCTGCAGCACGGTGTCGGGCTGGTCGTCGTGCTGCGCGGCCATCTGTACGTGGAAGCCGCCATCGAGACGTTGATACTCGCGCGCGCGCCGGGCTTCGAGCCTTATCTCGGATCGCCCCGATTCAGCTTCGCACGCAAGGTGGACGTGGCGACGGCCCTCGGCGTCCTCACGCCAGAATGCGCGAAGGGAGTCCAGGCGCTCAATAAGATCAGGAACGACTTCGCGCACGACCTCAAGCGCGAAGACTTGACGAAAGCGGAGGACGGCCGCATGAAGGGCGCACTGAGCGCCCGGTTAGCGGCGAAGGCGCGCGAATGCGTGGCCTTCGACCCCGACCGCGTCGTCGGCGGATGGGCGCGCGCCGGGATCGCCGCAATCCACAACGATCTGCAACACGCATACATCGCGCTGCTAGTCGAACAGAATCGCCGCGCGCGCGGCGTCTCGCCGAACGAGACTTAGCCGGCTTCTACGCCTTCGTGTAACGGGCGATGCGAACGTCTGTGTTCAGCGCTTCCGCCGTAGAAGCTGTGGACCAGGGCGGTGATACATCGCTCGCAGCCACCGCGCCGCCCTGCGACGCGGTTCCCGTAAGAGTCCGTGCCATGAAGCACGAGGACCTGCATTTGTCGATGAGGCGGTGCCTCGCACCATGCGGATCGAGGCAGACATGATGCGACCGCTCCATACGAACGTTGCAGTAGTAGTCGCCGCAATCATGGTAGCGGGTGATGGCGCTCCTGCGTTGGCAACGCCGCCCTATCTGCGCTTGGCCGAAGCATCGCGGTTCGTCAGGGATTGGCTCCATCAGGCCCTCCGTCGCCGCGGGCAAGGATGTCCATCGCACGAACGCAGATGGCCAATTGTGTTCCGATGGACGTCTTCGCGGCGCCGTCTCCGGACCAATGGATCCCGGGGTTCACTTCCCGGAAAGCCTGCTTTATCGCAGCATCCCGAACGTCCGGGGAGTAGCCGGCAAACGATTCGGGGGCGATGCCGAAGCGTTCGACCTCATGTTGCAGTTCGCGGAGTTCGCGTCGCCAGAAGACCTCGCGCTTTTCGATCCATTTGAACATGAACTCTTCGTCGGTCGTCATGGGAGCGTCGCGGTGACATGATGCGCAGAGAAGCACGAGGTTCGATACCGTCGCGTCCCCGCCATGGCTGTGCGCTACGATGTGTGCACGTTGCAGGGCCCGCGCAGAGTCCCATTTCCGGTCTTGCGTCGCAGGTCTGTCCCAGCTTGGCGAGTAATACCCGCACGCCCAGCACATAGGCTCGCCCCAGTCGATGACGGCCCAGCGGAAATCGGGCCAACGCGCGACTCCGGGCCCCTCGGTCCAATAGCGCACTATCGCCGACCGCGCAGGCATCGGCTGCCGAGCACGTGGCGCGGCGTACTCGGTTGGCAGGTCTCCCATGGCCATCGCGTTCGCCGGGTATGCCGTTCATCCCGGGCCACCGGGCCAGCGGGCACGACCGTCCGAGTAGGGCGGCCGCCGAGAACGAATCCCCCTGCTGTTAGCGCCGGGCGCCGAGATCAGGCCGCCGACACCGCGCGTCGCTGAGGACGGGGTTGCGCCCGCAGCACCGAGCAGTGGCCTACTCGCTCGCATTGCGAACTGGCTGCGCAGTGCGCGGGTGAACGCCGCACCCGCCGACCGGTATCCGAACCGCCTCCTTCCCGGTCGCAAGGCATGCTTGGGGGCCTCGCCGTCTCGAACCGAATCCCGATGTTGCGGCCGCGGCCCCGACCGCGCGAGGGTCCGCTACCCGCTACGTTGACGCAGCCGGTTCGAACAGCCGCTGGCGGTCCGCGTCCCGGACGATCTCCCGCAACTCGTGGACGTATGCGCCCGCGAGTTCGATGACGCCGCGGACGCCGCGTGGGCCAGTCTTGATTGCGTCGTGCGCGGCACGCGCGCGCGGTTCGAGATACGCCTCGATGTAAGTCAGCCGCATTCCGGCGAATCGCAGGGGTTGGCCAACGCGCGGGACCAGCACCGGGCCTGCCCCGTCGACGAGGCGAACCACGTCAACAACCGCAGTCCCTTTCACGTCGTACGTTTTGGCGACCGCAGCTGGACGATCGTGCATGTCCTGGTCCGCGACTGCGCCATGGAACGCGAAGAGCTCTCCCGCCAGGCGGCAGTCGAGCCACTCTCTGCATCCGGACTCAGTCGACCTCTGGATAAGGTAATTGCGCGCGGTGCGAGCCGCGGCGAAGAAGCCAGCCAGGTCGCGCTCGAACTTCCGCATCTCCTCAAGCTCGGTTTCGACGTCCTTGCGTTCGACAGCTTCGTCGACGGCCTTCTCGTGCTGGACCAGGCCGCCAAGCCAGTCGCCGGCGTAGCGAATGCGTCGGTCGATGTCGTTCGCCGTCGCGCTGCGAGAGGCGCCGCGAGAGTGAGCCTTACGGGACATGTGCGCGATTTCGGGCAAGGTGTGGTAGAGGCCTTGCAGCCAGGACGCTCGACTGTGCGCGAGCGGGCCGATGCTCGCGCGCGCGGATCATCGCCGACCTACGCGACCTGCTGGCCGAGGCCCGCGCGCTGCGGCGCGACCCGACGGACTACTACACCCGCGCCGACGTCGCGGTGCGGCTGGCCGGCGCGGGCGCGATTCGCCGCACGCTCGCGATCGGCGGCCCGATTGCCTCGGATCGGTGAGCCCGGCCGGTCGCCCGGCTGGCGGCCTCGTCCCCAGCCAATAGCAGCTGACGCTGCCGCTGCTGGCGGTGCTCGAGCACGTCCCTTCCGCGTCATGCACGCCGCCGACGCGCTCGCCGAACGGGTCGAGCCGGGCACGGCCGAGCGCGCACCGCTTACCGGCACCATGCGCGTCGACGCCTGGGGACCGACGATCCGCTCGGCGCAGCAGAAGACCCCGCTTGTGCAGGACCGAGCGGGTTGGCGCCGGTCGCTGGCGGCTGACCCCGCGACCGCAGCGCGCTCACGAGGACGGCTCCAGGGATCGTCGCACCGTCTTCGAGCCGCCAGCGGGAATGGGCGCTCGGGCGAGCGGGAGTTCTCGACCGACAGCTCGAGCCTCGCAACATGGACTTGGTGCTGGTCTCTCCGCCCTACGACCCCGCGACGCCAAGCGCTACGGCCGCCGACGTGGCGCCAACTTCAAAAAACTGCCGAAACATGCGAAACATCGTCCGCACAGTCGTGTATATCGACTACGTAACGCAAGGCTCGGGAGCCCGTTTCCGCTAGCCGTCCCCTAGAGAGGGATGCCCGGCGCGAAGGCTTCTATCCGCATGGGCGACGCTCCTAAAAAAAGGAGCAACCCCGTGACGATCTCCTTGTACCAAAAGCTGAAACGATTTGCGACAACGTTTGGCACCGCTATCGCGGCGGCCGTAGTGGTACGGCTGCTCGAAGCTCTACTTGGCATCATTCTCGCCTGGGCCAGAAGTTGATCGGCCGGCGCGCGCGCTCGATGCGAAGGCTAGGGTCCTTTACGTAGCAGTGCGGAACGAGACGGCGATGCGGGCTGGCTGGAGGCGGCTGCGCTGCGCTCGTCACGCGGAGCCGATGTGGTGTGCCGCGGCCCTGGTGCGCAGAACATCGCCGACCCGCGCGACCTGCGGCCGACGCTCGTGCGCTACGGCGCGACCTGCAGACTCCTGTTTCCGCACCGGTGCGGCTGGCCGGCGGCAATCCGATCTGACGCACGCTCGCCGTTGGTGGTCCGATCGAGCCGGTGTGGTTAGCGCGACCGGCTTGCCTAGGCACGCGGCCTCGTCCCCAGCCAACAGCAGCTGACCCTGCCGCTGCTGGCGGTGCTCGAGCACGGTCCGCTGCGCGCCACCCACGCCGCCGATGCGCTCGCCGAACGTGTCGGGCTCGATCCCGCCGAGCGCGCTCGCACCGTGCTGGCCAGCGCCAAGCGCGTCAAACGCGTGGGACCGCAAGGTGCGGTGGGTGCAGCAGAAGACGCGCCTGGGCGGCCTGACCGAGCGCGATGACGCCGGCCGCTGGCGGCTCACCCCCGCGGCCCGCAACGCGCTCACGCCAGCGGCTCCGGGGATCGTCGTCACCGTGTTCGAGACCGACGCCGGCCTGGCGCTCTGGGGCGAGGCGGAAGCCGTCGAAAGCCTGCTCGAACTGCGCAGCGTGGACCTGGTGCTGGTCTCGCCGCCCGACGACCTCGCCGCGGCCAAGCGCTCCGGCGGCCGGCGGGGCACCGACTATGAAAAACTGGCTGGCCGCGCGCGCGGCTGCCTGGCGCAGCCTGCTCATGCCGACCGGCTCGGGGCTGCGCGGCCAGGGCGACGCCTGGATCCCGGCGAGCCGGCGCAGTCGCTCTACTGAGAGCGGGTGCTCCTGCGGCTGGTCGACGAGCTGGGCTACAGCCTGCTCCAACGGTTGTACTGGCACAACCCCGCCGAGCTACCGGCGCTGGCGGAGTGGGTGAGCGTTCTGCGTGTGCGCGTGACGCCCGCGGTCGAGCAGAGCTACTGGCTGAGCGCCGGCGATCCGGGCGCCGCCAAGGCCGACAACCGCGCCGTGCTGCGGCCCTACAGCGACGCGATGGAGCGCGCGCTGCGCCGCGGGGGCACCAACTCCGGCCGGAGGCCGTCCGGCTACACCATGCGCGCGAGCGCGTGCGCACGCGATGCAGGGGGCTCGATACCGCACAACGTCGTTGCGGCCAGCAATACCTCCTCCAACGACGCCTACGCGCGGTTCTGTCGTGATCGCGGCCCGCCGATCCACCCGGTCCGCTTTCCCCACCGCGCTCGCGCGCTTTTGGATCGGGCTGGCCACCGAACCGGGCGACGTGTGTTCGATCCGTGCGCGGGCAGCATGACGACGCTGGCAACCGCAGTCGCCATGGGCCGCTAAGCGATCGCCTGCGACGGGCCCGCGAGTGCGTCTGGGCGGCTGCGGACGGCTCTCGACCTGAGCTCACGCTCGTGCGCTCGCTGGCCGGAGCGGTGCAACGGCTACATGGACAACCGCCCCCGAACGCCGGCGCTGGTGTGATGCGTTAGCAGGACGCGATCGAGCGCGGCCAAACGATGGACCCGAACGACATGGCAGCCCACCTAGACGGCCGCGCCGGCAACCGGCCGAGTCCGACCGACGCATGGCGAATAGCGTCCCGACGCGCCGGGAACGGGCGCTGGCCCTTGCTTGCAGCATGGACTGTGCGGTCGAAGGCCCATAACTGATGCGCGACGGCCGGTGGCGGGTGCCGATGGGATCACTGCACGGCCTCCATCATGGCGATCCTGCTGACCGAGGACGAGAGCGCCGAACCGGTGCCGGTCGACCCTGACCAGGACGCCGCGAAGGCCGTCGAAGTGTTCCTCGCTCGAGTACGGTCGCTGCAGGCCGCAAGTCGCCGGCCATGACCTCGCCCCGCCCAAACGGTACGCATCGCAGGTTAGGACACCACGGTGTCCAACGCGGTGATCACGCACTTTTGCTCCAGGACTACCACATGCGTCGCACAATCGCTGCCTCGGCCGCGCGGGATCACTTCGCCGCCATCTTAGACGATGCGGAGAACGGTACGGTCACCGTTGTTCTCCGTCACTCCCGGGCGAGCGCCGCGGTCGTCCCGGCGGCCGACCTGGAGCCGTTCGACGTGTTCCGCCGCATCATGCGCGATCTCGGAGCAACGCTCGAGCTCGGGGAGGAGGACCCCGACGTTATCGCCGCCGTGAAGCGTTCGCACGCCGCGATCGACCGGGGCGAAATCACCTGGGACGACGAGTAGGCCCGGGACGCTCTGCGGCGGCGGCACAGCAGGGCGTCCAGCGCGGCTCGGCAGGCGTCAGGCGCGGCGCGTCGACCAGGCCGACTGGGACGCGATGCGGGCGGGGCACCCGATCGCGATAGGCAGTCAGCGTGAGCGGCGTGATGACGTCGTAATGTACGGTCCAGAATGAAGCACGGCGGTACGGGGCACCTCACCGAGCCGCTTGCCAGCCAGCGCGATCGGCCGAATGCTGATGGTAGCGGCGCCGGCCGAGGTGGCCGGCCGCGGTGGATCAGCGGTCCACGACCCACCCCAGGATGCGATCGAACCGCTGCAGGAAGCTCAGCTACAACCCGCTACGTTGACTGAGCCGGCTCGAACAGTCGGCTCCGAGTAAGGCTTAGATCGATCAACTCAGCCCAGTGTGACGTAAAGGAGATATTCGGACGGATGTACCACTGGTGGATGCGCGCCACGAACCGCCGGGGTTGCAATACCACGGAGCACTCCTGCCGCATCGCAGGTCGCCGTGAAGGTGGCGTCCGGAAGTGAGATTGAAGCTGCTTGTTTGGTCATGACGAGCGTAACGGTTGGTGATTCCGCGATCGTGACGGTAATATTTATCTCGCCGACGAGCGCCGCATTGAGCGGATTTTGAGGCTTACAACACGAATTAGCAACCGTGATCGGGACTGACTGCGCAAACCAATAAGGCGGACCGAAGGTTGTCTGGGTTGAACGTGGGAGAATATATTGCGCTGCGCCGCTACTCACAAATCCGACGGTAGTTTCGTGGCTATTAACCAACACTAACGTGATGTACGCGGGTTGATTTACGAAATCACTCCCAGGCAGATATGGGAGACAACTGTCCGCCGTCGCGTATCATCGACAACTCTTCCGTCACGGCGCCGTTTCGCCCGGTGCTCGAGATCGAGAACGATCGGCTTACGGCGATGACCGAGGTCCTGCCCTGCTGGACCGAGCGTGCTCTTGGCGATACGATCGCGTCGCTCATCGGGTCCGAGCGCGAACGCCTGCTCGCGGACGCGCTCGCGTTCGAGGCACGGACGGGCGGCGTGCTCCGACGGACGCCCCAAAACGAGACCGGCATCGTCGAAGGGAAGATTCTCTTTGTCGGCGCCGTGCACGTGGTCGTCCTCGACGACGCCGGCGTCTGGCACGTGATCGGGGGGTGCAACGGGCGCACTGACCTGGCTGCTGGAATGCGTATTCGCGGCTTCGTCGAGCACGGTCGCTTGCGGATTCTCGACCGCGAGATCGTTCGTTCACGTCCACAGGACCCCAGCGAGCTTCTCGATGCGATCGTGTCGATTGCTCGCGCTGCACGTGCGACCCAGGTGGACCTGGATTTCGAGGAGGACGGTGGCTGCGTCGCGTTCCACCGGTTGGAGGACGGTGCCTACGTCCGGGCCGGTGCGTACACCGGAGGCGGTCTGGCGGAGGCGGTCGATCGCCGTGCCAGGCCGCGCGAGCGCGATGACCTCGGAAACTACGCCGGTGAGATCGACGCGGACGGCACGGCGTGGGCCGTCGTCGTGTACCGCCATTTGGGAGGTCGCACGGCCACCATTCGGCTGGATGCGGCGACGCTCGACGAGGTCGACATGGGAATAGCGCTGCGGCGCCGGATTCTCGACGAGTCACGAACGCACCTCGACGAGTGGAACGATGCCGACGTCCGCACGGAACTTATCGATCATCTCGACCGGCTCAGTGCCCGCGAACTCGCGCAGTTCGATCTGCTCGCGTGGTCACACGAGCGAGGGTATCGCTGGAATCGCTGACAGCTACGACGTCATGTAGGCGCCGCCGTTGACGCTGATGGTCTGGCCGGTCATGTAGGCGTTGCCGGCCAGCATCACGCAGGCGTCGGCGACTTCGTCCGGGGTGCCGAAGCGGGCCAGCGGGATCATCGTCGGCTGCGAGCCGCGCACCATCTCGGTCTCGATCAGCGCGGGGGCGACCGCGTTGACCGTCACGCCGTCCTTCACGACGCGGGTCGCGAAGCCGTGGGTGAGGCCGACGAGCCCGCCTTTGGTCGCGGCGTAGTGCGGGCCGACCACGCCGCCGTTCTGCGCGGCGACCGAGGTCAGGTTGATGATCCGGCCCCAGCGCCGGGCGCGCATGCCGGGCAGCACGGCCTGGGTGAGCACGAAGGCCGAGGTGAGGTTGGTGGCGAGGTGGAGGTCCCAGTCCTCGTCGGTGATGTCCTCGAGCTCGCGCTTGGTGCCGATCCCGGCGTTGTTGACCAGGACGTCGACCTCGCCCAGCCTGGCCCGCACGTCGTCGACGAGCGCCCGCAGGGCCCGGCGGTCGGTGACGTCGACCCGCAGCGCCGCAGCCCGGCTGCCCTCGGCGGCGAGCGCGTCGGCGGCTTCGCGGGCGGCGTCCTCGCGCTCGCGGTACGTGAGCGCCACGTCACAGCCCGCCTGAGCCAGCGCGAGGGCCACCGCGCGGCCGATGCCGCGGTCGCCGCCGGTCACCAGCGCGATCTTGCCGTGCAGATCCTCAGCCATACGAGCCGGATACCATGCCGGTCACAGCGGCCAAACCGGCCAGGAAGGCGGGCGCGCCGCGCGAACCGCGCCGAGCACGTGGTGATCGCTCCGCCGCGCGGCGACGCTTTCGTGGGTCGCCGCGATTCGCTCGCCCTGCTGGAGCACGAGGTGCGCCTCGCGCGGGACGGCTGCGCCCGCAAGCTGCTGCTCGAAGGCGATGCCGGGGCCGGCAAATCGCGGCTGCTCGGCGAGCTGGCGGACCGGCTGGGCGGCGAGGCGACGGTCGTGAGCGGCGCCTGCGAGCCGGGCTTCGAGCGGCACTACCTGCCGTTCCGCACGATCCTGCGGCGGATCGAGACGCGGGCGCGCGGCCGGCTCTCGGCGCTGGGCCGGGCCGGCGACGCGGAGATCGTCGACGACGTCGCGTTCCGCGAGGCCTTCGCCGGGCTGCTCGCCCGCGAGGCGATCCGCGCGCCGCTGGTCTGCGTGGTCGAGGACCTGCAGTGGGCCGACCCCGCGACGCTGGCGCTGTTCGGCTACCTCTGCCGCGAGCTGCGGACCGCGCGCGTTCTGTTGATCGGCAGCTACCGGCTGGCCGACGCCGCCGGCGAGCGCGCGCTGGCGGCGACCCGCAGCGCCGCGGTGCGCGCCGGCGCGACGGTGCTGCGGCTGAGCGGGCTCGCGCGCAACGAGCTGCGCGGGCTGCTGCAGCGCGCGGCGGCGGGCCGCGACCTCTCGGTGCCGCCCGAGACGCAGGCGCAGATCGAGGAGCTCGCCGAGGGCAACCCGCTCTTCGCCCACGAGCTGCTCGCGATCGCGCTGCGGCAGGGCCGCCTGCGCTTCGGCCGGGACGTGCCGCTGACGGCGCGCGCGCTCGCCGCCGAGCAGCTCGCCGGGCTCGGGGCGGACGAGCGCGACGTGCTGCTGCGCGCCGCCGTCGTCGGGCGCGCGTTCGCGCCGGCGTTCCTGGCCGAGCTGCTCGACGTGCCGCCGGCGCGCCTGGCGCCGGTTCTCCAGCGCGCCGTTGCCGCCGGGCTGCTCGACGCCGACGCCGGTGCGGTGGACGACGGCGTTCGGTTCCGCCACGCGCTCGTGCAGCGCGTGCTGGCCGAGGACCTGATCGGCGCGCTGGCCGGGCCGCTGCACGCCCGCGTCGCGCGCGCGCTCGAAGCGCGCGCCGGCGCGGCGCCGGCGGAGCTCGCCGCGCACTGGGCGGCGGCCGGCGACGGCGCGCGGGCGCGGCGCCACTTCGAGAGCGCCGGCGACGCGGCGTACCGCGACCACGCGTACCGCGACGCGATCCGCTACTACACCGCCGCGCTGGGCTGCGACTACCCGCGCGGGCCCGAGCGCGCGGCGCTCTACGAGCGGCTCGGGACGGCGCTCTACCTCGACGGCTGCCGGACCGCGTCGCTGCCGCGCTTCACCCGCTGCCGGGCCGAGCGCACGGCGCTGGCCGACCGGCCGGGTGCGGTGCGCGCGCTGCTGCTGATCGCCGACCAGTACTGGGTCGACGCGCGCACCCGCGAGAGCCTGGCCGCAGCCGGCGAGGCCGCCCAGGCGCTGGCCGGCCTCGACGCGCCCGAATTGGCCGCCGAGGCGGCGCTGGCGCTGGCGCGCTACGCGATCACGCTGGCCGACCGCGAGCGCGCCGCCGCCGAGCTGCGCGCCGCCGAGCGCGACGCGCGCACGCCCGAGCAGCGGGCGAACGCGGTCGAGATCCGGGCCGAGGTGCACGGCGCCTTCGGCCGCACCGCGCCGGCGCTGCGCGACTGCACGCTGGCCGCGCGGCTGGCGGCGCGGACCGGTAACGGCATCCAGCGCGCGCAGACCGAGAACACGGTCGCACTCGTCGCCTGCGACCTGGGCGAGCTTGCGATCGCCCGCCGCCACCACCGGCGCGCGCTCGCCGCGGCGCAGCGGACCGCGACCGCCTGGCGGGTCGCCTACTGCGCGCTCAACTACGCCGGCACGCTCACGCTGGCCGGCGCGCTCGGGCAGGCGCGGGCACTGGTCGAGACCGCGCTCGAGACCGGGGTCGACACCCCGACCTTCGTCACGAAGGCGGCCAGCGTCGGTATTCCGCTGGCGCTGCTGCTCGGCGACCGCGCGCTGGCCGATGCGTTCGCCGGCGAGCGCGCGCTCGAGGCGGCCTTCGCGTCGGGCGAGCCGCAGCGGATCGGCTCGGTCGCCGCCGCCTGCGCCGACCTCCACGCCGCGCGCGGCGACCGCATCACCGCGCGGGCGATCGTGCGCCGGGCGCTGCTCGCGCTGCCGCACCTCCACCGCTGCTGGAGCCTCGCGCTCGCCGCCGGCCGCCACGGTGCGGACGAGGACGTGCTGCGCGCACGGCTGCTGCTCGCCCGGTCGTACGGCCGGCCGCGGGTCCGGCGGGCGCACCGGCTGCTGCTCGACGCCTACGCGCTGCCGGCCGGCGGCGGCGCGCGCGCGCGCCACGCGCGCCTGGCGGCCCGGCAGTTCGCGGCGCTCGGCTGGGAGCCGCAGCGCGCGCTCGCGCTCGAGCTCGCCGGCGATGCCGCCGCCGCCCGCGCGGTCTACGCGGCGATCGGCGCCGCGACCGAAGCGCCGCCGGCCGATCTCGCGCGCGCCGGGCCGGCGCCGGCCCGCGGCCTCTCGCAGCGCCAGCGCGAGATCGCCGGGCTGGTCGCGCGCGGCAGCACCAACCGGGCGATCGGGCTCCGCCTGCACATCAGCGAGCACACCGTCGAGCACCACGTCTCGAACATCTTCGAGCGGCTCGGGCTGCGCTCGCGGGCCGAGCTGACCGCGTTCGTCCTCACCGCGCAGCGGGACGCGCCGGCCGAGCACCCCGCATAGCGGGAATCCGGGATACCCGTGCCCCGGCCCGCCGGGCTAGAATCGGGCGGGGGGAACGCCATGTCCGCTGCGCTTCGTCGTTGCCTGGTTTCGCTGTTGGCGCTCGCGCTCGCGGGGCTGCTGGGTCCGAGCGCGGCGCGCGCCGGCACGACCGGCTCGCTGACCGGCACCGTCCTCGACGCCAAGACGCGCGCTCCGCTGGCCGGGGTGACGGTCACCGCCACCAGCCCCTCGCAGACCGGGCGCGCGAGGACCGATGCCGGCGGCACGTTCGCGTTCATCGCGCTCGCGCCGGACACGTACGCGCTCACGCTGAGCCGCAGCGGCTACGACACCCTGACCTCGAGCGGCCTCACCGTCAACGCCGACCAGACGCAGTCGACGTCGCTGGCCCTGCAGCCGTCGCTGGCGACGATCGGGCGGGTGCAGTCGCGCTCGGCGCTCGACGTGGTGAAGCCCGGCACGACGACCGACGTCTACTCGGTGACGCCGGCGGTGGCACAGGCGGCCGCGACGCTGGGCGGCGGCGGCGGGCTCAACAACGCCTACTCGGCGATCGCGGCGCTGCCGGGCGTCTTCGTGCCGCCCGGCCAAGCCGGCGTCAACCAGAGCGTGTTCATCCGCGGCGGCTACTACGACCAGATCGGCTACCAGTACGACGGCGTGCCGGTGAACCGCTCGTTCGACAACTACCCCGGCCACTCGGCGGCGTCGCTGGGCCAGCAGGAGCTGCAGGTCTACACCGGCGGCGGGGCGGCCGACGCGTCGGCCTCGGGCCTGGCCGGCTTCATCAACCAGGTGACCCGGACCGGCACCTATCCCGGCTTCGGCAACCTCTCCGCGCGGCTCGGCACGCCGACGTTCTACCACGACCTCTCGGCCGAGTTCGGCGGCGCGACGCCCAGCCGCAGCTTCAGCTACTACGTCGGCGCGAGCGGTTACGACCAGGACTTCCGCTACTTCGACCAGGCCAACGGCGCCGGCCAGATCGCGCTCTTCCCGAACACCGGGCCCTCGAACCGCACCACCGACCTGAGCTTCTACCCGGCGGTCTACCCGGCGTGCAACGCGCACGACTTCTCCGAGCCGACGCTGACGTACAGCGGCGGGGCGGCGACGCCGGCCTACGATCCCGGCTGCTTCGGCGTGATGAACCCGGCCTACGGCGACATCAGCACGATCCGCGGCCGCGAGACGGTTGGGAACTTCCACGTTGCGCTGCCGCACCGCAGCGGCGACGGCGGCCACGACGACGTGCAGCTGCTCTACACCAACTCCGCCCAGTACCGCCAGTACTACAGCGGCGTCGACGACGCCGGCCTGACGCCGGCAGCCTACGGCATCCTGCCCTCGGCGGGCGTTCCCGGCGATACGTTCCGGGCGCCGCACTGGCCGGATTACCTGACCTATCCGGCCGGGACCGCGTTCCTGAGCCCGGCCGACCTCACGCCGATCCCGTACCTCTTCCCCGGCTCGCCGAGCGGGCGCTGCGCCAACGTCGACCTCGCCATCCCGGGCGCCTGCCCGGGCGACGACCCGGCGCTGCTGCCGCCGGACTACCGCGACGCGCGCTGGGACACCGCCAGCATCCTCAAGCTGCAGTACCAGAAGAACCTCGGCAGCAGCGCGTACGTCCGCCTTTTCGGCTACTCGTTCTACTCGGACACGAACCGCAGCGGCGCCTCGCGGCGCGGCATCGGCAGCGGCTTCGGGGTCGTCAACTACGACTACGAGGTCGATTCGCACACCCGCGGCGGCGAGCTGCAGTTCGGCGACCAGATCAACGACAAGAACCAGCTCACCGGCTCGCTCAGCTACGTCACGGCGACCACCAACCGGATCAACAACTTCAACTACGACAACACCGCCGACACCGCGGTGAGCAACCTGACCGACGGGAGGCAGTGCTTCGCGGGCGCGGCGGGCACGGCGGCCAACGGGGTCGACCAGTTCGGCGCGGGCGACCCCGCGCCGTGCAACGACCCGATCACGCAGGGCACGTTCGGCGCGCCGACCCAGGGCCAGCCCGTCAACGGCTCGGCGCTCTGCGCCGCCGGACCGAGCCCGGCCTGCAGCGCCCGCGCGGCGTGGCGCCTGACCTACACCGGCAACCAGGGCGCGCTCAACGGGGTAACCCCGAAGTTCGCCGCCGCCGCGCTCAGCGACGGCTGGCACCCGACCGACAAGCTCAACCTGAGCCTGGGCATGCGCTTCGAGCGCGACGAGTACGACCTGGCCGACACGAACACGCCCGGCAAGAACTTCTGGTTCGCGGCCGCGCAGCGCGAGTATTGCTACAACCCGCTCACGCTGCAGCCGGTGTTCGTGCCGCAGCCGCCGCAGAACGCGTCGCTCCAGATTCCCTACGTCAGCTTCAGCTGCCCGCTCGACGCGTCGAGCGGCACGCCGGTGCAGACCGTCCACCCCGACGGGCAGAACGGCCACCTGCTGCTCTCGAACCTCTACGACCCGCGGCTGGTGCAGAACTACTTCCTGCCGCGCTTCGGCGCGACGTACACCGTCGACCCGAACACCGTGCTGCGCTTCTCGGCCGGCCGCTACGCGCAGCAGCCGCAGGCCTACGAGGTGCAGTACAACAGCCTCGAGGAGAACCTCGCCAACCAGCTCATCGGCTTCCTGCCGTACGGCTTCACCACCCCGCGCCACGACGCGCTGCCGCAGTACTCCGACAACTACGACCTCTCGTACGAGCACCGCTTCCGCGGCAGCGACGTGTCGGTCAAGCTGACGCCGTACTTCCGCTATGCGACCAACCAGCTCTACACCGTGAGCGTCTACGGCCAGAGCCCGGCGCTCAACAGCGGGATCGAGCGCAGCCAGGGGCTCGAGCTGCAGCTGGTCAAGGGCGATTTCCGCCGCAACGGGCTCTCGGGACTGCTCTCGTACACCTACCTCGACTCGCGGGAGCGCTGGGCGAACTTCCCCGGCACCAACCGCAACCCGGTCGACCTCTTCAACGACGAGATCGCGCAGTACAACGCGCTGACCCGGGCCGGCGGCGGCGCGCCGTGCTACGCGTCCAGCGCCGACGCCACGCCCGATCCCGCCTGTGGGCCGAGTTCGATCGCCAACCCGTACTACGCCGCGGCGCCGCAGCCGCGCTTCGACCGCAACGCGTGGTACCAGACCGGCCTGGACGCGCCGTACCTCTCGCCCAACGTCTTCGCGCTGGTGCTCAACTACCGCCGCGACAAGCTCGCGATCACGCCGGCGCTCTCGCTCAACGAGGGCACGTGGTACGGCAGCCCGAGCGACGTGATCGGCCTGGACCCGCGCACCTGCAGCCAGAACCAGGGCACCTCCGGCTTCACCACCGGCAACCCGCAGAACGCCGACTACACCTCGTGCGCGAGCGCGGCGACGCCCTCGGGCAACCTCTACGTGCCCAACCCCGAGACCGGCCGGTTCGACGGCTTCGGCGCGTTCCGCCAGCCCTGGCAGCTCAACCTCGGCCTGCAGGTCGGCTACGACCTCAACCCGCGCCTGCGGCTCAGCCTCAGCGCGACCAACCTGCTCAACCGCTGCTTCGGCGGCTCGGCGACGCCCTGGAGCCGGGCCTTCGCGCCGAGCAGCACGGTCTGCGGCTATCAGGCCAATCCGTTCTACGTCAACAACTTCGCCAACGGCAGCGGGCCGACCGACGCGGCCGCCAACGGCGTTCCGCTCAACCCGTACTTCGCCCACTCGTTCGTGCCGTCGTACGCCGACACGACCTCGTTCGGCTACGCGCAGCCGCTGCAGATCTTCGCCCGGCTGGAGGTCAGGCTGTGAGGTCCGGCGCGATGCTCGCCGCGGCCGCCTGCACGGCGCTGCTCGGCGCCGGCCAGCCGGCCTCCTCGCCGGCGCCGGAACCGACGGGCTGCACGCCGACCGTCTTTCCCGGCGCGGGAACGCCCGGGCCGCGCGCCGGCGGCCGCGGGCCGGGCCTGGTGCTCTCCGGGGCCGGCGGCGGCAACATGCCGGCCGCGGCGCTGGAGTGGATGCGCGCCCACCTCGGCTCGCGCGAGGACCGGGCCGGCAACGTGGTCGTGCTGCGCGCCTCGGGCGGGCGCGAGTACAGCGACGACTTCGCCCGGATCGGCCGCTTCGGGTGGGTCGAGGAGATCCTGATCCCGCCCTGCGCGAGCGCGGCCGAGGTCGACGCGCTCGCGCCGCGCGTCGACGGCGCCGACGCGGTCTTCTTCGCCGGCGGCGACCAGTCGCACTACGTCGCCTGGAAGCACTCCGCGCTGATTCGCGCGGTGCGCGCGCTGTACGCGCGCGGCGGGCTGGTCGGCGGCGGCAGCGCGGGCCTGGCGATCCAGGGCGAGATCGTCTACGACTCGGTCGCCGCCAACCGGGTGCTCGCCGACGGCACGGTCAAGACCCCCGACGCGGTGCGCGACCCGCTCGAGCCGGCGATCAGCTTCACCACCGGTCTGTTCGCCTGGCCGCCGCTGCGCGGCACGCTGACCGACACCCACTTCGCCAAGCGCGACCGCTTCGGCCGGCTGGTGGCGTTCCTGGCCCGGATCGCCCACGACGGGCTGCACCGTGCGCCGCTGCGGGGCCTCGGGGTCGACGAGGGCAGCGTGGTGCTGGTGGAAGCCGACGGCAGCGCGCAGGTGCGCGCCGAGCCGAACAGCCGCGGCGCGTACCTGGTGCGGCTCGACGCCGCCCCGCCGCTGCGCCGCGGCACGCCGCTCCGCGCGACGGTTCGCGTCGCGCACCTGCGCGACGGCGAGCGCTTCGATCTGGCGCAATTCCACACCACCGCTCTCTGGCGCGCCGTCACCGTCGACGGCTCGCGCACCCCGTACTACAGCGAGGATCCCTACCGATGACCAGACGCGCCATGCTGCTCGCGCTCGCGCTGTGCGCGGCGCTGCTGCCGCCCGCCCCCGCCGCGCCGGCCGACTCGCCGGTCCTGCGCATCGGCATCACCACCGAGCCGGCCTCGCTCACGCCGCTGCTCGCGCTCAACGACTACGAGCAGCTCATCGACCGGCTGATGTTCGACGTCCTGGTCAGCACCGACGAGCACGGCCGGCTGGTGCCGCGGCTCGCCGCCGCGGTGCCGACCGCCGCCAACGGCGGGATCAGCCGCGACGGCCTGACGATCACCTACCGCCTGCGGCGCGACGTGCGCTGGCACGACGGCACGCCGTTCACCAGCAAGGACGTCGCGTTCTCGTACGCCGCGATGGTCAACCCGGCCAACAACGTCCCCAACCGCCACGGCTACGACCTGATCCGCACGGTCGAGACGCCCGACCCGTACACCGCCGTCTTCCGCATGAAGCGGCCCTACGGCCCGGCGATCACGACGCTCTTCAGCGACGCGGCGCCCAACCCGATCCTGCCCGCCCACCTGCTCGCCGGCGAGCGCGATCTCAACCGGGTGCCGTTCAACCAGCAGCCGGTCGGCACGGGGCCGTTCAAGCTGGTGCGCTGGGAGCGCGGCCAGTCGATCGAGCTGGCCGCCAACGACGCGTACTACCTGGGCAAGCCGAAGCTGGCCCGGATCAGCATCCGCTTCGTCGGCGACGAGAACTCGATGATCAACCAGCTGCGCACCCACGAGCTGGACGTCTTCACCGAGGTCTCGGTCAACGCGTACGGCACGCTGCGCAAGCTGCCGGGGATCGGCGTCGCGCTCAGCGATACCCACGGTGCCTCGAACCTGCTGATGAACAACGCGCGGCCCGTCCTGCAGGACGCGCGGGTGCGCCACGCGATCGCCGCGGCGATCGACAAGCGCGCGATCGTCAGCGACTTCACCTTCGGCGCCGGCACGGTGGCGACCGAAGACCTGCCGGCGTTCATGTGGGCGTCCGATCCCGGCGTGCGCCCCGAGCCGTACGACCCGGCTCATGCCAAGGCGCTGCTGCGCGAGGCGGGCTGGGCGCCCGGCGCCGACGGGATCGTCGCCAAGGACGGCCGCCCGCTGAGCCTGGACTTCGCCTACGCCCAGAACAACGCGACCTCGCGGGTGATCGCGGTGGCGATCCAGTCGTACCTGCACGCGGTCGGGATCGACGCCCAGCTCAAGGGCTACACCACCCAGACGATGTTCGGCGGCTACGCCGCGGGCGGCATCTACCAGGCCGGCAAGTTCGACCTGGCCTGGTACACGATGACGCTGGGCATCGACCCGGACAGCACCGCGCGCTTCACCTGCGGCGCGATCCCGCCCAACGGCCAGAACTACTCGCGCTACTGCAACCCGGCGATGGACGCGGCGCAGAACGCCGGCCTCTCCTCGCTCGACGAGGCGGTGCGCAAGCGCGCCTACGCGCGCAGCCAGGAGCTGCTCGCCCGCGACGTGCCGATCGTGTTCGTGTTCTGGCCCAAGAACATCGACGCGTACGACGCGCGGCTCCGCGGCTTTGCGCCCAACCCGACCGTGCCGACCTGGAACGCCCAGGACTGGTCGTTCTGAGCGGCGCGCCCGCGCTGCCGGCCGGCGTGCCGGCGGTGGCCGTCCGGCGCGGCGAGCGGGTCGAGTCGGTCCACGCGGTGGCGGCCTGCGCCTGCGACGCGCGCGGCCGGGTCGTGCTCGCGCTGGGCGCGACCGACGTCCCGGTCTACCTGCGCTCGGCCGCCAAGCCGTTCATCGCCGCGGCGGTGGTCCGGGCGGGCGCGCTCGAGCGGTTCGGCTTCGGCGAGCGGGAGCTGGCCGTGATGTGCGCCTCGCACAACGGCGAGTCCGGCCACGTCGAGCTGGTCGCGAGCATGCTCGAGCGGATCGGGGCGAGCATCGACGACCTGGGCTGCGGCGTGCAGACGCCGTCGTACGAGGCCGCCGCGGCGGCGCTCGCCGCCCGCGGCGAGCGGCCGACGCCGCTCCACAACAACTGCAGCGGCAAGCACGCCGGCATCCTGGCGCTGGCGAAGCTGCTCGGCGCGCCGTTCGCCGGCTACCTCGAAGCGGACCATCCCGCCCAGCGCGCGGTGCTGGCGCTCTGCGAGCGGATCGGCGGCGAGCGCTTCGGCCGCGGCCGGCTGGCGATCGACGGCTGCGGCATCCCGGTCTACGCGACCTCGCTGCGCAACGCGGCCCGTGCATTCGGCCGGCTGGCGACGCTCGAGGAACTCGCCGACGCCGACGCCGCGGCGCTCGACCGCGTGCGCCGGGCGATGGCGGCCGAGCCCTGGTACGTCGCGGGCAGCGAGCAGTTCGACACCGACCTGCTGCGGGCGACGGCCGGCCGGATCGTCGGCAAGATCGGCGCCGAGGGCGTCCACGGCGACGCGCTGCTCGACCTCGGCCTGGGCCTGGCGCTCAAGACGATCGACGGCAACGCCCGGGCCGTTCCGCCGGCGGCGATCGGCCTGCTCGAGGCGCTGGGCGGGCTCGGCCCGGCGGCCCGCGCCGCGCTCGAGCCGCACGCCCGCCCGCCGCTGCGCAACCGGGCCGGCCGGATCGTCGGCGCGCTCGGGGCGCTCGAGGGCTGGATCGCCGGGGCGGCGCCCTGAGAGACCGCCGCCTCGAACGGGCATCGAGCAGCATGGACCATTCCGGCCACGACCACCACGATCACGATCACCGCCCCGACCGGGACGAGCTGGAGGCCACCCTCGAGCGCCTGATCCGCGCGGCGGTCGACGAGCCGCGGGCGGAGCTCGTGCGCACCCGCATCCGCTTCCGGGTGCTCTACGACCTGATGGTCGAGCGCGACCGCGGGTTCGCGCGCGAGTTCGGCCGCCGCTACCGCGAGGCGATGACGCGCGACTTCCAGCCGCTCTGGGACCAGCTCGTCACCCACGACGCCGCCGCGTTCGCGGCCGAGCACGGCGAGTGGCTGGCGGGCGAAGAGCGCCACAGCGGGCGCTGCTGGGCAACGAGCTGTTCGAGGAGCTCGAGCGCGAGTGGGACGTCTGGCGCGATTCGGTCCGCTCCGCGGAAACGTAGCGCGCAAGGCCGACGATCGGCATCGCTAGGCGTGCCCGCCGCCGCTGCAGACGGCGCGCTGGCCCACGCGCGGCCGCGCCGCTGCCGCCACGGCCCTGCTGGTCGATCGCATTTGGTGGTCCTTTGGTGGTGCTGCGTTTAGCCTTTCAGGCTACGCTGCGCCTACGCCGGCTCCCGTCTGCTCAAGTAACCTTGGTCGTAGGCGCGCGCCACGAGATGCGCGCGTGAACGAGCGAGCATCTTCATGTAGAGCGACCTGATATGGAATTCGACGGTTGCCGTGCTGCGACCAATGCGAGAAGCGATTTCCTTGCTCTGCAAGCCGTCGGCCAGGCCTTCTAATATGCGAACCTCAGTGTTGGTTAAAATGTTGTGCACACGGCGACCCCTATCCCGGCAAATCGGAGCGGCTGGCCACACACCAGCGGCGAGCGGGCGCAGCCTTCAACCCAACCGATCACCCCTCCTCCCCAGTTATCACGCGCGATACTCAAGCCTCGCGTAGGCTAGTTCCTAGCAAAAATGATAGGCGTAGTAGTCGACCGGCCGACCGGCGCGGCGTCAACGCTATCCCACTTATGCCGCCGGGATATGTGGAGGGATTGGCAGGGTGATGTAGTCGGGAACGTCGCGGCGAATTCCTCGGGCGTCCTCCAGTCGAGTGACCCGTGAGGCCGCTGGCTGATTGTAATCAAACACTCTGGACTATCAGTTTTGCGAGTACCCCCGCGCAGATACCCAATGCTATAATTTCGTAAGGCAGCGACGCTGAAGGCCCGAAGTGCTTCGAGTCTCAGCTGTCTTCTTGTGGCGCGAAACTACGCGTCGCGGAATCTTTGTGGTCGCTACAGCGCCGCTGTATTCATCTCCGCCACGGTGACACGTGAGCGGCAAAAAGAAAGGCGGATCATTAGCGGTGCAACGGATCCTCTCGCTTCAGAAACTCAGCCAGAGCACGACGCCGCAAAATTTCGCGGCTGTTGCGAGCGCGACAAGCAGCACGAGCTACTGCTGCAACGGCAAGGGACAGAACGCATTCTAAACCGCGCGGCTGGTCTCAGCTTAGGATGTAGAAAGGAGGTGTTTGTGTGATGCAACGGATTCTCTCACTTCAGAAACTCAGCCAGAACTCCGGCCCGGGAAATTTCGCCGCGGTCGCGAGTACGACCAGTAGTACGAGCTACTGTTGCAATGGTAAGGGACAGGTGCCCGCACTCTAAGCGTGCGATAACCTCAAATCAGGGTGAAAGGAGGTGTTTGTGTGATGAATCGGATTCTTTCGCTTCAGAAGCTTCAAGGTACCAAGAGTTCTCTGGTCAACACGGCCGTAAGCTGCAGCAGCAGCAACGATCACTGTTGCAACGCCAACGCTGCAGCACTGTAGATTCCCGCCATCCCATTTCTCGATGCTTCGTGTGCATGGGATGACTCGAGTCTCAACCCGGGGGGCAAGGCGACGGTTTTGCTCCCCGGGCTGTTTCCCGCGACCTGCTGAGGAGCGAGCGCATTGAGAGATCTCCGCCATATCGCCAAATTCTTTTACCTGTTAGCAGACGATCGGTTTTACGTGCCCTTTGAACCGGCGTATAAGCCGTCCGAAGAATACATGACGATCGTACGCGATGTCGTCGCGCGGAGCGCCGGCGAATGGTCGGCGGAGCCTGACGGGTTTTGGTTCCACGTTCATCCGAAAGGTGTCACGTTGCCGGCGCAAGGATGGAAGGTCCACGTATCTGCGACCGTCTCGAACAGCGAGTCGATTCTGCGCCAAGCTGCGCCGATCCTCATCGATGCCGGCGTGGCATTCAAGTGTTCCGTCGACAGGAACGTGTTGTCGCTGATGGGTTCCAAGGGCTGGAATCGCGGCGGGTCCGGAAAATTCATGACGATCTATCCGACGGACCTCGATTCGTTCACATCGATCATCGAGCAGCTGTACGTCCAGCTGCGAAACGAGCCGGGCCCGTACGTGCTATCCGACAAGCGTTACAAAGATTGCCGCGTGTTGTACTACCGCTATGGAGGAATTCAGTCCAACGCGGTCACCGAGATCACGGGGCTACGCAGCATGGTGATCTTTGCTCCCGACGGCAAGCCGGTCGTGGACCAGAGAAATCCGTATTTTTCGCCTCCGGAGTGGACCTCGGATCCGTTTCCTGACGCAGCGGTCCTCGACGACGAGTCCAACGAGTCCATCGAGCTCAAGAACGGCCGCTATGTCGTGACGAAAGCGTTTACGTTTTCGAATACGGGCGGCGTGTATCTCGCGCTCGATCGAGAATCAGGCGTGGATGTCGTCATCAAGGAAGCCAGAGTAGACACCGCGGTGGACCGCTACGGAGTCGATGCAGTCGGCAGGCTGAAGAAGGAATACGCGATCCTGGAAGCCCTCGCCGACACGGGCGTCGCTCCCAAGCCGGTGGATGCATTTGACGACTGGGAGCACTCCTTCATCGTCGAGGAATACATCGATGGCTCGGACATCCGCGAAATCATGCTCACGCAAAGCCCGGTGCTAAAGATTCAGCCGGACCCGGAAGACAGCCGTCGTTTCTACGACCTGTTTCTGAACCTGTTTCGGAGCTTTCTTGCGGCCATGGAGCGCGTGCACGCGCGCGGGATCGTCATGGGAGACATATCCGCCGAGAACCTCAAAATTGACCCGGTGACCTACGAAGTGCGGCTGATCGACTTCGAGGGGGCGTGTAGGGTCGGTGTCGATGAGCCCAGCTTGCTGTATACGCCTGGCTTCCGAAACCCGATAAGCGGCCGCGACGTGCCGGCAAATTTCAAAGACGACTTCTACGGTTTGGCGGCGATCATGCTCTACACCATGTTCCCGATCGCCGCGATGTCTTCGATCAAACCCGACCTGTATGAGTCGGTCCTTACGGCGATCATCGAAGACGTTGGATGGTCCGGCGGCAACGTGTTCTCCGTCATCAACGGCCTCTCGAAGGGCACGATGACGAGCGAACGCGCCATTGCGCTCCTGGAAGATCCGCCCTCGGCATTCACGCCCGGTTTTAGGGACGATGTGGATCTCGATTGGTGCAGCGACGTCGTCGGCCGATTCGCTGGCTTTCTTTTAGCGAACATGAGACCCGAAGGACGCGTGGCTCTGTTCCCGACCGACCCGTTCGGCTATCAGACGAACCCGCTTGGACTCGGCTTCGGGGCCTGCGGTACGCTGTACGCTTTGAAGAAATGTGGATTCGAAGCACCAAAGCCCGCGTTTGATTGGCTGGAGCGCCATCTGGATCGCCTCGAGCCAAACGGTTTGGCGCCGGGACTTCTTACCGGAACTTCAGGTATGGCGTGGTGCCTGTGGGAGCTCGGAATGCGCGACCGCGCGATAGCGTTGCTGGAGAACGCGAATCAAAGCCGGCTGCTCGAGCGCAATCACTCGATGCTCTACGGTGCTTCAGGGGTCGGGATGGCCAACCTGTTTCTGTACTCGCGGACCGGCGACGACAAATATCTTGCGAAGGCGAATGAAATCGCGGATATGCTGTTGGCGAGCTCGCAAGAGAATGAACGCGGAATCCATTGGGTTGACGAGGGCAAGACGTGGCTCGGGTATGGATATGGCCAGAGCGGGGTAGCGCTCTTTTTCCTGCGGCTTCAGCAGTTGGGTGGAAGAGCGGACGTCCTCGAAGCGGGACGATCCGCGTTATCGTTCGATCTGTCGCATGCCGTCGACCACGACAAGGACGCAAAATCGTTCTTTGCTTCGCCGGACGGTGTGACGCTGGAACCGTATCTCGAAGAGGGCAGCGCAGGCATCGCGAAGGTCGCGATCCGGTACGGGATGCTGGACGAAATGGAGCCGATCTTACGAGACGCCTGGCGTAAGTACGCCGTGTTCCCTGGGTTGATTTTCGGATTGGGCGGGTTTGTTGACGTGTTTACCGACGCCTTCACCTTTTCGCGCGATCGTAAGTTTGTCGAGTTGAGCCGCCGCCCGCTGGCGGGGATTCGGGATCTCTATTTGATCGGCTATCCGGAGGGGGCAGCATTGCCCGGGGACGGCCTGTTCCGAATCACGTGCGACTACGCTACAGGCATCGCCGGAACTATGCGCGCGATCCATCGCCTCGTCCACCTCGATGAAAGCGACTTCACGCTCGATCACGCAGCTCAGGCGGCATCGCTCGCAAACCGAGCCGTGCTTGAAATGACGTGAACGTGATCGAAGACCTGCCGCTGGAAGACTCCGCGTTGCCGGCGAGCTCGGCGGGCGGGTGCGGATCGCTGCGCGGATTTCGTGTGGAATACGTCGCGACAGTGGTGGTGTCGGCGTTCTTACGGGGCTCCGAGGGCGTCGTACACCCGCTTCTGGTTAAGTCCATTTTCGACCAGGCGGTGCTGCACGGGAACTTTGGCAAGTTCGTCATGTTTGCGGTGGCGTATTTGGTGTTTGGCCTCGCGATCAACGCACTTGGAACCGTGGCGAGCTTGTGGAGCGCTGCGCTCGAAAACCGAATCGCCAGGGCGGTCGGCCAACGGCTGCTCGCGGCTTTCTACGAGAAACCGTATGCGACCGTGCTGCGTCATGGCCCCGGCTACTTCGTAGCCCGCATTCACGGCGACGTACAAGAGGGGCTGATCCCGTACCTCCAGGCGATCCAAGAGATGGTATGTCAGGTCGTAGTGTTTGTCGCCATGACAATTGTCCTGTTCTATCTGTCCTGGCAGGCGACGGCGATTCTCGCCGCGCTTGTACCGATTGCCGCCGTGGCAAGCGTCATACTAGGCAAGAAAATCCAGGCGCTAACGACGCAGGAGCGCGAGCAAGAAGGCGTAGTAATGTCATTCTTGATGAAGGCGCTCAGCGCTTCGCGCATCGTCGTTGGCTTCGGGCTCTCCGCGGCGACCGCACAGCTCTTCGTTCGCCGCTACGAAGAATTGCTCTCGACCGGTTTTCGGAGCTACCGCGTCGCTCGGACGTTTCAGGCGCTCAACAGCGCAACGATGAACGTGTCGGATTTCCTATCCATGTTCGTCGGCGCGTCGCTCGTCATCAAAGGCACGATCACGTTCGGCACCTACCTTGCCTTCGTGAACACCTTTTGGCGAAACGTGACCACGCTGATGCAGATCATGGGCAGCACCACAACGCTGTCTAGGCTCGGTACCATTGCGCGACGGGTCGCCGTGTTCGCAGAGTCCTCACCGATGCCGGCTCGCGCGATCGGAAGCACAACGTCGGCCGCCGGTGTGGCCTTCTCGTACGGCGGCGAGCCGGTCCTCGACGATCTCTCGTTGCACGTGGCAAATGGAGAAAAAGTCCTCATCATAGGGCCGAACGGCTCCGGGAAAACGACCTTCGCGAACGTCCTTTCCGGCCACTTGAGCCCGACGAACGGAAGCGTGCTGCTTCCGGAGCGAATAAGCGCGATTACCCTTCCGCTCTCTTTTCCGCCGCTGGTCGTGCGAGATCTCGTAGACGACGCCGAGATCTTGTCCGCGTTCAACCTGATGTCGGACCGTGATACGTATGCGGATGAGCTGTCGTCCGGCCAGCAGCAGAAGCTTGCTCTCGCACTAGCGCTTTCACGCGAAGCCGACCTGTATCTCGTGGACGAGCCGCTCGCGAATCTCGATCCCGGCGCCAGGGCGATTGCGATGAAGCTGCTCATCGAGAGAACCAAAGGAAAGTCCCTCATCGTCATCATGCACGGGTTCGAGGAGTATCATGCGCTGTTCGACCGCGTCCTCGACATCGGCGATTTGAGAGGTGCCGGACGTAGTCTTCCGGAGACTGCTCCCGCGTAAAGCGACCGGAGGGTCATAGGAGACTATTACGATGAAGTTTCACACGACGAACACGGTGAAGATCTTCTGCGCCTGCCTCTTTGCGGGGTTGAGTGGTATGCCGCAGGGAGCGTTCGCGGACCAGCCGGAGGCGTCCATCGCGGTACCGTTCTTCAAAAGCGCGCCGTCGGCGAATGATGCCGATCCGGAGTGGAAGGACGCTTCGAAGGTTACCTTGGGCATGGACTTCAATCGCCGCAGCGCGGCCGCCGAAGTGACCAACGTGTATATCGGTCAGGAAGATGGACATCTCGACATCATGTTCGTTGCGGCGCAAAAGGAGCGGATCGTCGAGACGCAGGTGACAAACGGATCGGGCGTCATGAGCGACGACTATGTCGAAGCCGTGCTCGCTCCACAGGGGACAAAGGGCTTCGAGTACGCGTTTGTAGCCAATCCGAAAGGCGCGCGGTTTCAGACGTCGAGCGAAAACTCCGCCTATTCGCCCGAGTGGAGCGCCACCGGAACGAATACGGGGACGGGATACGTGGTGAGGATGCGGATTCCGCTGCAGGTCATGCGCAGCGGCGGAGTGACGACGTGGCGCGTTCAATTGGTGCGTTATACGCAGGCGACGAACGAGTTGTCGGTGTGGGCATACTCGCCGCGGGCCTCACAGGTCGCCGATGCGACCTTCTTCGGCTCGCTTCACGGCGTCGGCATCCGCCAGACCGCTTCGACTCGTCCGAAGGCACGCATCCAGCCCTACTCGCTCGGTGAATTCGGTCCGTCGACGGGTGCGAGGATGGGGCTCGACGCCTCGATTCCGATCTCCCCGACAGCATCCTTCGTGACGTCCCTGCACCCGGACTATTCGAACGTCGAGGTTGACCAGCAAACGATCTCGCCGACGGCGTTTCCCCGGCAGTATAGCGAGGTTCGGCCGTTCTTCACGCAGGTCGGGTCCTCGTTCAACAGTTGGCTTAGCTGCGGAAACTGTCCGATACCGCTGTATACGCCCGCGATCCCTAAGTTTTCGCAAGGATACGCGGTCGAGGGGACTCAGGGGCCCCTTACGTTCGCCGCGTATGATGCGCTCGGTAAGGGGCGCGCCGATGAGGCGCAGACTCTTGTATATTCGTTTTCGAACCCCGGACACGCCGTCTTACTCGCCGCGCAGGGCGTAGGCGTCGCCACCGCGGCTTTGGTCGACCACACGACGACGCTCGACGCCGGATACCTGAATCAGAGCTCGCATTTCGGCGCGTACACCAATGCCGGCCAGGACCGCGGAACCTATGTGACGAGTCCCCAGTTGGGGAACTACTTCGAAGGCGGCTCGTTCTACGCGGGTGCGACGTTGCAGTACGGTGTCGACTATCAGAAGATCGGGGCGCAGTTCAATCCGCAAGATGGTTACGTTCAGCAGCCCGACGTCGCGGGGTATGAAGCGTACGGAAGAAAGATCTTCAACTTCGCGTCGAAATCGGCGCTCCAGGATGTCTTCCTCCTCGACGCCTACACCAGGCAGTGGAACAGTCAAGGCCAGCTGGCTTTAGCGACAAATTATGGTCAGATGAACGTCGACTTCAAAAATCTCTTTACGGTCGGCGTGTCGCTGAACAATCAGGGCGTCCTCACGTCGGACGGTCGGCTTTTACCGTTCGACGCCAACGGCTTCCTGATCGGTTATCGTCTTGGAAGGAATCAAGCCAACGGAAGCAGCACGACGACGAGCACGCCGACGTATGTGCAGTACAGTGGCGGACCGTTTTACGACGGAAAACTTGACTCGTGGGTGTACCACTCCACCGTCCGGCTGGCGAAGCGTCTCTCCATTGTGCTCGAAACGGACGAAGATCGCTATCAGGCGACCGCTCGCGGCGAAAGCAGCACGACGCAGTGGCTCGAACGCGCGAGCCTCGACTGGCAGGTCAGCCGCTACGCCCGGTTCGATATCGGAGCGCGTCGCATCGTGGGGCCGAATCTTCCCAATTCCTTTCAAGCGCTGTCATTTTCGTCTCCGAGCGTTTGCAGCGGAAATCCCTACTATCCCGGCTGCTCGGTCAGAGCCGGAAATGTCTCTCTGGCATTTCACTTCTTGGCATTTAAGAACGAGTTCTACGCCGTTTACGGCGACCCGAACGCACTGACGACCAGCCCGACGATCTTCCTCAAATGGATTCGGTACTTGGGGGCCGAGAAGGGCACCTGATGTGTCGATGCCCGGCGAGGCGGCCGCCGCGCCGCCAGCCGCGGGCCGGGCCACTTGCGGTGACACCCTATGGTATGTTAGGGTTATTGCATGCCACAGGCAAATGCCCCTAACGCCCGGCCGGCGCAAATCTCCGTCACGGACGACGATAGGACCGCGCTTGATGCGATTCAACGCCGCGCCGGCCAGTATGATGTCCGCGTCACCGGCCCAACCATCATTTTTCGCGCCGGACTGTCGTGGCTCGGCTCGCTTGACGATGAGACGCTCGTGGCCGTCCTCGAATCGTTCTCGGAGAAGCTCACGCCGGCCATGGTTCAAGAGCGCTTTGCCCTATGGTGCAGTCAGGTGAACAGCCGTGTTTGCCGCACCGAAGTGGTACTCCAAGAGGCGTGGAGCGTCCATAGCTTTTTCGATGTCCGCACGCCGCTGGCGCAGCGCTGGAATGCGGACGTCGGCAGCTTTAGCCATCAGGGTCGGTTCGCGAACCTTTCAGCCATGCAGGACGGGCGAGTCCTCATTTCCGGCATTGAAGCAAACTTGACGCCGGTTGCTCCTTGTGAGCCCTTACCACGCGCAACGCAGCTGTTTCCGGGCGGCCTCGCAACGTTGCTCAGCATGAATGACGAGGGTGCCGACGTTGCCGCGCGCGCGATCGTGGCGTGGCTCATGCGCGACGACGCCGCGTTGGAATCCGTGCGTGCCGATGTGCGCCGGCACGTAGCGCAGCCGCTGACGCCCGCCTTCAGCTCGCGCCGAAGCAATCTGTAACGTGGGCGCCTATACTCACGACGCCGCGCTGAGAAGTTGATGCCCCGCCACTCGCCATGTTTTTCCAACTATACGACAGCGGCTACACTGGCAGCTAGTCCGTCTCAGGGCGCAGAAAAGCAGGCTAAGCACCTCGGTTGGGGGCCGCAGATCCAGCGTTGCCGATCGTGTCCTGGGCGTGGTGTATGAGGAGGTTGGTCGCCTAGGCAGAGGGCGGCCACCGTAGCTCTTGGCGGAGGTTGTTTTTGCACAGCAACTTTCCGCGGACGGACACCACGATGGCCAGGTTTGGTATGGCACTTGCCGAGCTCGTTGAGAAGGGGCGCAGGACGAAGTCGTGCGCGAGCTGCTCGCCCACGTTGCCGAGCGTCTCATGGAGTTCGAGGTCGAGCAGCGCACAGGTGCCGAGTACGGCGAGCAAACGGGAGATTGTAGCACAGCCGCACGGGTACCGCGATCGGCTTTGGGAGACGCGGGTCGGCCCGGTCGACTTGCGCATTCCCAAGCTTCGACGCGGCTCATAATTCAGGCGTTTCTGGAGCCACGTCGGCCCGCCGAAAAAGCACTCGCGGCCGTCATCCAAGAAGCGTACATCCAGGGCGTCTCGACGCGATCGGTTGACGAATTGGTCAGGGCGATGGGCATGGCCGGGATCTCGAAGAGCCAAGTCTCGCTGCTTTGCGCTGAAATCGATGAGCTAGTCAACGCGTTTTTTGCGCGACCGCTCGAAGGCGACTGGCCGTATCTGTGGATCGACGCGACGTACGTGAAAGTGTGACAAGCCAGGCGAATCGTGTCAGTCGCGGTGATAATCGCCGTGGCCGTAAACACTGCTGGCGTAAGGGAAATCGCGGGGTCGCGGTTGGTCCGAGCGAAGCAGAGCCGTTCTGGCTGAAGTCTTGTGCGACCTGACACGCCGCGGATTGCGCGGCATGAAGCTCGTGATCTCCGATGCGCATTTCGACGTGAAGGCGGCGATCACGAAGGTCTTCAACGCGACCTGGCAACGCTGCCGCATGCACTTCATGCGTAACGCATTGGCATATGCGAACATGGGCCAGCGACAGATGGTTCTGGCCTTAATCAATACAGCATTCTTAAGGACGATGCCTTCCATACCGCGAACTGCTGGAGCAGCGGAGGCGGAACGAGGGCTCGATACCGAGCTGCTCGACCACGCCTGCCTGCTGTGCTCGGAGCCGACCGCCGAGCACGGTCACCGCCGTCTGGCGGCCGAGTACTTGCGCGAAGCACTGGAGCCGGCGCTCCGCATCACGATCATCCACCTGTGACGATTCGATCCAACGTACGCACGGCTGACCGCTCCAGGAGCCCGCCTGGGAGATCGGCACCTCGAACGGGCATCTAGCGAGGATGGACCACTCGCACCACGACCACAGCCACGACGACCTCCAAGCCGCCGTCGAGCCGCTGATCCGCGCGGCGGTCGACGAGCCGCGGGCCGAGATCGTGCGCACCCGCATCCGCTTCCGGGTGTTCTACGACATGATGGTCGCGCGCGACCGCGAGCTGGCGCGCGAGTTCGGGCGCCGCTACCGCGAGGCGATGACGCGCGACTTCCAGCCGCTCTGGGACCAGCTCGTCACGCACGACGCGGCGCAATTCGCCGCCGAGCACGGCGAGTGGCTGGCGGCCGACAAAGCGCACACCAAGTCGCTGCTGGGCAACGAGCTGTTCGAGGAACTCGAGCGCGAGTGGGACGCCTGGCGCGATTCGGTCCGCTCCGCGGAAACGTAGCGCGCAAAGGCCGACGATCGGCATCGCTAGGCGTGCCCGCCGCCGCTGCAGACGGCGCGCTGGCCCACGCGCAGCCCGCTGCCGCCATGGCCCTGCTCATGCCGGCTTCGTAGACCGCGCGGCCGCCGGCGTGGCGAGCAGCGCGGCGCCGCGCGAGCCGAGCGCGCCGTCGACGAACAGCTTGAGCGCGCGCCCGAGAGCCGGCCGTCGGCCGCCCAGCTCCTGCGGACCGCGCGCCAGGTACTGGTCGACCAGCGCCTCGTCGCTGCCGGCCAGCATGACGTAGTTGCGCAGCGTGAACGCACCGGCGCGGGCCAGCTCGGCGTACGCGTCCAGGCCGGCCTGGCCGACGCCGGGATCGTCGATCGCGGTCAGGCCCCAGCGATGGCACTCAGCCAGCGCGGCGCGGGCGGCGCGCACGAGCTGGTCGTGGCCGGCGCCGGAATGGCCCGCGTGGCCAGACCCATCGCGGCGTCGACGAAGACGCCGCTGGGCGCGCCCTGCGCGTCGCGCAGGATGCGCTCGCCGACGGGCTCGGGCGTGCTGGCCGTGATGCCCGCGAGCGCCATCGCCCGGGCGTTGGCCAGCAGCGCGTGGCCGTCGACCCGGAACAGCACCACCGGCCGGTCGGACAGCGCCGCGCTGAGCGCCTCGTGGGTCGGGAAGGTCTGGTCGGGCCAGCGGTTCTGGTCCCAGCCGTCGCCGACCAGCCACGCGTCGCGCGAGCCGGCGGCAAACGCCAGCGTGCGGCGCACGACCTCGGCAAAGCTGGGCCCGCCGAACATGTCGACCTCGTGCAGGCTCTGCCCGGCCGCGAGCAGGTGCAGGTGGGCGTCGACCAAGCCAGGCAGGACCGTCGTCGCGCCCAGATCGAGCAGCCGGGTGCGCCGGCCGCGCAGGGCGCGCGCCCTCGACTGAGCCAGCGTAGACGAAGCGCCCGTCACGTACCGCCAGCGCCCGGGCCCGCGGAGTGCGCGGGTCGACGGTGTGGATCGTCGCGGCGGTGACGATCAGGTCGGCCGGGCCGTCGGCCGGCAGCGCGGCCGCGGGCGGCGGGAGCACGGCGGCCAGGCCGGCAAGGAGGTCGAACGGCGCATCCCGGCCGCTTCGCGCGCCGCGCCGGCGGCCCCGCCGCACCCGCCGGCCGACCGTGACCCGAGCGGCCGGCGGGGTCAGATTTGGAGCCCGACGGCCGATCACACAGAGCAATGGGCGCCAAGACAGTGCTGGTCGTCGACGACGCGGTCGTCATGCGCATGATGATCAAGAACATCCTGACCAAGAACGGCTACGAGGTGGTCGAGGCCGAGAGCGGCTTCGCCGCGGTCGAGAAGTACAAGTTCCACCGGCCGGACGCCGTGACGATGGACATGGTCATGCCCGACATGGACGGGATCGCGGCGGTCAAGCAGATCGTCGCGCACGACCCCACGGCGCGGATCGTGATGTGCACCTCGATGGGCCAGCAGCAGCTCGTCGTCGAGGCGGTACAGGCCGGGGCCAAGTCGTTCATCACCAAGCCGTTCCAGCCGCCGAAGATCCTCGAGACGCTGGAGAAGGTGCTCGCCTGAGATGTCGGTCCTCGAGCTGAGCGACCTCCAGCGCGACGCGCTCAAGGAAGTCGGCAACATCGGCGCGGGCCACGCCGCGACCGCCCTCTCGCAGATGCTGAACACGACGGTGCGGATCAGCGAGCCGTCGATCGAGATCGTCCGCTTCGGCGAGCTCACCACCCGGGTCGGCAGCGGCGACGCGCCGGTCTGCGCGATCCACATGGGCGTGCTCGGCGATGCGCCCGGGCAGATCGTCGTGCTGTTCGACCGCGCCCAGGCGATGGGCTTCGTGAGCACCTTCATCAGCCGCATCGCGGGCGACATGCCGCTGTTCGACTCGATCGTCGACTCGACGCTCAAGGAGATCGGCAACATCATCGCCGGCGCCTACCTGACGGCGCTGATGTCGCTGACCGGCACGAACCTGCTGCCCTCGATCCCGTCGCTCTCGTCGGGCACCGTGCGCGCGACGTTCGAAGCGATGACCACGATCCCGCCGGAGCAGCACGTCTTCCTGGTCGAGTCCGGCTTCATCGAGAACGGCCCGGCCGTCTCGGGCCAGTTCATCCTGATGCCCGACGCGGGCTCGCTGGCGCCGCTCTTCTCGGCCTTCGGCCTGGAGTAGCGGCGCGCCGCGAGCGCGCGGCTAGCTCTTGTAACCCGGGTCCTTGGCGTCGAGCATCCGCAGCAGCGGGTCCCAAGCGAGCTGGGCGACCTTGTCGTAGCCGTACTTCGCCTGCTGCTGCACGACGCGCTGGGCCTGGTCGCTGGGCATGTGCAGCGCCGTGCCGCCGCCCAGCGCCGCGACCTGGATCGCGCAGGCCCGCTCGAAGAAGTACATGGTCAAGAACGCCGTGGGGACGCTCGGGCCGACGGTCAGGGTGCCGTGGTTGCGCAGCAGCAGCGCCGACTTGGTGCCCAGGTCCGCCACCAGGCGCGGGCGCTCGTCGTGGTCGAGCGCGATGCCCTCGTACTCGTGGTAGCCGACCTCTCCGTTGAGCACCATGGCGATCTGGTTGAGCGGCAGCAGCCCGTGCTCCTGACACGAGACCGCGACCCCGGCCAGGGTGTGCAGGTGCAGCACGCAGTGGGCGTCCTCGCGCGCGGCGTGGACGGCGCTGTGGATCGTGAACCCGGCCGGGTTGACGACGTACGGCGTGTCCTCGACGATGGCGCCCTCGAGGTCGACCTTGACCAGGTTCGAGGCGGTGATCTCGCTGAACAGCAGCCCGTACGGGTTGATCAGGAAGTGGTGCTCGGGCCCGGGGACCCGGGCCGAGATGTGGGTGAAGATCAGGTCGTCCCAGCCGAAGTGGGCGACGAGCCGGTAGGCTGCTGCGAGGTCGATGCGCACCTGCCGCTCTTCGGGTGACATCGTGGGCGGTGCGGCGGGGGCGGTCAGCATGGTGGAGGGTTCTGCGCGCGCGGACTCCACTCCGTTCGCGCGGCGGTCCGGTAAGCGACGGGTACCTTGCGAATGCCGTGTCCGTCCCGTGCGTTGCGGGTATGGAGCCAATCGCTCATCCCGTCTTCATCCAACGTTTCTCAGGAGGCCTCATGCACAAGCGCATCGCGATCACCGCTCTGGTCACCCTGTTCGCCTCGAGCTCGCTGCTCGCCACCCTCGCCAAGCCCGCCTCGGCCGATGCGGACGACCACCCGCAGCAGCCGCGCTACCACCACGCCTACCAGAACGGCAGCCAGCCCAACGGCAACGGCTGGTACAACGGCAAGTACTACGGCAACAACGGCAACGCCAACAACTGGCGCAACAACGGCAACGCCAACAACTGGCGCAACAACGGCAACGCCAACAACTGGCGCAACGGTACGAACTGGAACAACGGCAACCACCGCGACCGCGACGACCGCAATCGCCGCCGCGACCGTGACCACGATCACGATCACGATCGCCGCTGAGGCGAGCGCTCCGGACCGGCACGCGGAAGCCCCGAGCGATCGGGGCTTCTCGCTTTCGCGCTAGAGGCTCGCCTCGCCGGCGAGCGGCACGTCGGCCAGCTCCGCCATGATCCGCCGGAAGTCGCCGAACGTCTGGGCCTGGTCGCCGTCGCACTTGGCTTCGGCCGGATTGGGGTGGACCTCGATCAGCAGCCCGTGCGCGCCGACCGCCTTGGCCGCGCGGCAGAGCGGCGCGATCCAGCGCCGCACCCCGACCGCGTGCGACGGATCGACCAGCACCGGCAGGTGGGTGCGCTCGCGCAGCACCGGGATCGCCGAGAGGTCGAGCGTGTTGCGGGTGGCGGTCTCGAAGGTCCGGATGCCGCGCTCGCACAGGATCACGTTCGGGTTTCCCTCGGAGAGGATGTACTCGGCGGCCGAGAGCAGCTCGTCGATCGAGGCCGCCATGCCGCGCTTGAGCAGCACCGGGCGCTCGCTGCGGCCGACCGCCTTGAGCAGGTCGAAGTTCTGCATGTTGCGGGCGCCGATCTGGAGCAGGTCGATCGAGGCCGCCATCCGCTCGACCTGGTCGATGCTCATCACCTCGCTGACCACCGGCAGGCCGGTCGCCCGGCCGGCCTCGGCCAGCAGCGCCACGCCTTCCCAGCCCATGCCCTGGAACGAGTAGGGCGAGGTGCGCGGCTTGAACGCGCCGCCGCGCAGCATGGCGCCGCCCGCCGCCGCGACCGCCTCGGCCGTGGCGAGCACCTGCTCGCGCGACTCGACGCTGCACGGGCCGCCGATCACGACGAAGCGGCCGTCGCCGATCACGACGTTGCCGACCTGGACCCGCGCGCGGGTCCGGACGTCCTGGCGAGAGGCCTTGGGGAAGGCCGGCTTCACCGGCGGCGGGGGGACGAACGCGATCGTCTGGTCGACCACGACGTCCGGCGCGCGGCGGACCCGCGGCGGTGCCCCGGCCGCGTCGTAGCTGCCCAGCACGTGCAGCGCGACGGTGACGTCGCGCAGCGCGCGCAGCGCCTCGGCGAAGCGCTCCTCGCGCACGTCGCCGTCGACGTCGGCGTAGAAGGTATATTGCCCGGTGCTGCCCAGGCGCGACTTCGAGTCGAGCTTGGAGAGGTTGAGCCCATGCTCGCCCAGGATCGAGAGGCAGCGGCCGAGCGCTCCCGGCCGGTCGGCCACGGCGAACATCAGCGAGGTCTTGCGGACCCGGAAGTCGACCGCCGGCTCGAACTCGGCCGCCAAGCCGCGCGCGCTGGGCGCGCGGAAGAGGATGAAGCGGGTGAAGTTGTCGGGGTGGTCGGCGATCGTCGTCGCCAGCTCGATCAGACCGTAGCGGCGCGCGGCCTCGGCCGAGGCGATCGTGGCCCGCGAGCGGTCGCCGGCTGCGGCGACGTCGCGGGCGGCGACGCCGGTGTCGGGCACCGGGATCCGGCGCACCTTGGGCAGCGTGCCCAGGAACCGCCCGCACTCGGCCAGCACGACCGGGTGCGAGTCGACCTCGCGCACGTCCTCCAGCGCCGCGCCGGGGACGCCCAGCAGCCGGTGCTCCATCCGCATGCTGATCTCGGCCAGCAGGTCGAGCTCGTACTCGGTGAGGACGTCGTAGCCTTCGCGAATCGTGCCGGCGATCGCGTTGTCGATCGGCAGCAAGCCGACCTCGGCCCGGCCCGAGAGGACCGCGTGCGCGACGGCGCGGTACGAGGCTCGCCCCACCGGAGCGAACGCGACGCCGCGCCCGGCGGCGTACGCGTCGAGGATCACGTGCGAGTACGAGCCTTCGATGCCCTCGAAGGCGGCGGTCAGGGTCAGCGTGGGCGAGGCGGACTCGCCGCTGGCGAGGCTGGTCATGTCGATCGTGACTCCGGGAGTAAAAGAGCCCCCCGCGCTCGGCGAGGGGCTCTTGCGTTCGGTCCGGTCGGACTCTACGGCAAAGGCCTACCGCGCCGGCACGCTCGTGCGGGCATAGAAGTCGTACTGGAACCAGGACGGAACGGCCATGTGCGTCGGTCTTACCACGGCCAGCCCGCCCCCGTCAAGCGCACGCGGGCGGTCGTCAACCGGCCGTCTCGCCGTACAGCGCGAAGCGCTCGCTCTCGGCGCGCAGCCGCACGATGAGGTCCTCGACGGTGAGCGGGCGGGCGAAGAGGTGGCCCTGCAGCGCCGGGCAGCCCAGCGCCGCGAGCAGCTCGGCCTCGCTCGGCGTCTCGACGCCCTCGGCGACGACGTGCATGCCGAGGTCGTGCCCGAGCTGGACCAGCGCGGCGACGATCGCCCGGTTGTCGGAGCGAGTCGGCAGCTCGCGCACGAACGAGCGGTCGATCTTGATCGTGTCGACCGGCACCCGCTGCAGGTAGGCGAACGACGAGTAGCCGGTGCCGAAGTCGTCCAACGCGATCGTCGCGCCGGCGGCGGTCAGCCGGCGCACCAGCTCGCGGACGTGCGGCGCGTCGGCGACCAGCGCGCTCTCGGTGATCTCGAACTGGACGTCGCGCGGGTCGACCCGGTGCCGCTGCGCCAGCGCCGCGAAGCGCTCGGGCAGGACCGGGTCGGCGACGTCCCAGGCCGAGAGGTTCACCGTCACCCGGCAGCGCAGGCCGGCGGCGCGCCAGGCCGCCAGGTCGCGCAGCGCGCGGTCGAGCACCCAGGCGGTCAGGCGCCCGATCAGCCCGACCCGCTCGGCGATCGGCACGAACGCCTCGGGGCCGAGCAGGCCGCGGCTGGGGTGGAGCCAGCGCACCAGCGCCTCGGCGGCGTAGGTGCGGCCGTCGGCGCCGCCGACGATCGGCTGGTAGCGCAGCGTCAGCGCGTCGTGCGCCACCGCATCGCGCAGCTCGGTCACCACCGCCAGCGCGTCGGGGTCGCGCTCCATGGCCGGGTCGAACACCGCGAAGAGCGTGTGCTCGGCGCGCGCCCGCTGCATGGCGATGATCGCCTGGCGCACGAGGTCGGTGGCGTCGGTCAGCACCCCGCCGTGGAGGGCCAGCCCCAGGGTGACCCGCAGGCCGGCGACGTGGCCGTCGATCAGGAACGGTTCGTCGGCGGCGGTCGCGATGCGGCGGACGAAGCCGATCGCCTCGTGCTCGCCCAGCCCGGGCAGGATCCAGCCGAAGCGGTCGCCGTCGACCCGGGCCAGGGTCGCGCCGACCGTCTCCGTCCGGCGCGCCAGCCGGGCGGCGAGCTCGCGCAGCGCTTCGTCGGCGCCGCGCGGGCCGAGCGTCGCGTTGACCTCGGCGAAGTCCTCGACGTCGAGCACCACCACCGTGAGCGGGTCGCGGGTGCGCTGCGCGGCCGGCAGCGCCTGCTCCAGCCGGTCGAAGAACAGCTCGCGGTTGGGCAGCTCGGTCAGCGCGTCGTGGGTCGCCCGGAAGGCCAGCTTGGCTTCCAGCCCGCGCCGCTCCGAGAGGTCGCTGGCGACCCCGACCGCACCGCTGATCGTCCCGTTGGCCTCGCGGACGGGGGTGAAGCGGACCTCGAGCGCGATCTGGTCGCTGGCGATCGCGGTGACGACCTCCTCGCCGGCCAGCGCGCGCAGGGTCGTCTCGCGCAGCGCGCCCAGTGCGCCCTCGCGCTCGGGCAGCACATCGCCGATCCCGATGCCGTCCAGCCCCAGCCGAACCAGGTCGATCCCCTCGCGGAAGGTCACCCGGCACGCGCGGTCGACCGCCAGGAAGGCGACCGGCGCGCTCTTGAGCACCGAGCGCAGCAGCGTCTCGCTGGTCCGGGTCGCCTCGTCGGAACGCCCGCGGGCCAGCGCGGCGGCGGCGAAGCCGGCCAGTGCGACGGCGATCTGCTGCTGCGAGGCCGTCACCGTGACGTCGGTGCGCCAGCCCAGCATCAGCATCCCGAACGACTGCTCGGCGGTGGCCAGCGGAACGAACAGGACCGTCCGGCCGCTCTCGGCGGCGGTCAGCGGCAGCCGGGCCGCCGGCCAGCGCTCGTCCCGGTCGACCCGTTCGAGCAGCAGGACCCGCCGGCTCGAGCCGCTGTGGGCGCCGGCGATCTCGCCGTCGTTGGGACGGCGGCCGTCGTGCGGCGCGCTGCGCGTCCCGACCAGCGCCCGGTCGACCCAGCGCCCGTCGGCCGCGCGCAGGTTCAGGCCGCCGTAGTCGGCCCCCAGCAGCCGGGTCGCATAGCGCGTCACCAGCCGCATCAGGGCGCCGAGGTCGTCCTCGGCGGCCGCGGCGCGCATCAGCTCGGCCAGGCTGTGGGCGACGTTGATCTCGCGCTTGGCGCGCGCCAGCAGGCCCATCGTGGCCAGGGTCGGGACGATCTGCGCGCCGACGGTCTGCATCGCCTCGAGCTCGCGCGGGCTGAAGCGGCGCTCGCAGTACGAGCGCGCGACGAGCACCCCGCGCGCATTGCCCTCGCTGCGCAGCGGGACGGCGGCCGCCGAGCGGATGCCCAGCTCGAGCATCCACGAGGGCGCGTCCTCGACCTCGACGTCGTACTGGTCGGTCGTCATCGGCTCGTTGCGGGCGAAGGCGGCGCCGACGATTCCCTGACCCGGGTTGACCACCGGCACCGGCAGGGTGACGCGGGGGTCGTTGTCCGCCAGCGAGACCAGCGCCGCCTCGTGCGCGTCCCACCAGTAGAGCGCGGCGCCGTCGACCCGCAGCACGCTGCGCAGGTGGTCGACGACCAGGCGGGCCAGCGACGCCGGGTCGAGCAGCGCGTTGGCCGCCGCCAGGACCGCGTTCAGCGCGTTCGGAGGCACGTCGACACCCAGCTCGTCGTCATCCATCGCTCGCTCTTCCTCTCCGCGGTGGACGTACCCGAAGCGGCGCGCTGTTAGGCCGGTCACACCCGCGATTTCGCGGTGGACGATGTGCAGAAGTTCGTGGAGCGCGCGGGTTTGAGCCCGCTCCGGGCCGGGTAATCGCCCGTCCGCCCGCTCGCTCGCTTACGACCAAGTCCGGCCGGGTACGCCTGGAGCATGAGCGCCTCGATCGATCCGCCGCCCGCGCCCGCGCACCAGTGCCTCAACGTCTCGTGCGGCTGCAACGACCTGGTCAGCGCCGGGCCGTGCAGCGAGTGGTGCTCGGCGCACACGACCGAGGCCGCCGCGGTCGAGCGCGGCGACGTCACCCCGAGCGTGAACTGCGGCTGCGGCCACGAGACCTGCCTGACGAACCGGGGCGGCGCCCGCGGCACGCCCGAGCGCGGGGTGAGCTGAGCGGTCAGAACAGCCTGGGCTGACCGCCGGTCGCGACGATGTCGGCGCAGATCGCGCGCGCCTGGTCGACCGAGGCGACGTCGGTGCGCACGAACAGCTTGCGCCAGTAGGCCTTGCCCGAGAGCTTGGCGATCAGGTCCGAGGCGTCGCGCGCGTCGACGATGCGGCCCATCAGCCGCACCCGCACGGTCGGCGCCGCGCCGGCGGTGCCGAGCGGCAGCCGGTGCAGCAGCTGCTCCTGCGAGTCGCTCCAGACCGCCTCGCCCCAGCGCGCGCGCAGCGCCGCCTCGCAGGCGGCGTACGTGCTCAGGTCGTGCTCGGCGTTGAACTCAGCCGCCAAGCCGTAGAGCGTGTGCCGCTCGCGCAGCGCGCGCACGTCCTCGCCGTCCAGGCCGCGGATGGCGTCGAGCACCCGGAAGTCGTCCCAAGCCAGGAACTCGCCGATCGCGTCGAGCGCGCGCGGATCCGGCCAGAGCCGCTCGAGCGCCTCGCGCAGCACCCGCTCGAAGGCGCGCGTGGTGTGGTGGAAGTACACCGTCGCGAACATCATGTAGCGGGCCAGCACGAACGACTCCAGCGCCACCGTGCCGCGGCCGTCGACGCCCAGCTCGCGCCGCCCGCCGATGTCGAGCACGCGCAGCGACGCGACGAGCTGCTCGGCGTCGTAGTTGCCGACCGTGACGCCGGTGAAGTATGCGTCGCGCAGCAGGTAGTCCATCCGGTCGGCGTCGAGGTTCGGCCCGCTGACCAGCTCGCGCAGCACCGGATCGGCCTCGGGCGCGCCCGCGACCAGCCCCAGCACCGCGTCGGGATCGATCTCGAGCGCGGCGATCGCGCCGCGCAGCTCGGGCAGCGCCAGGATCGCCTGCGTGCGCGCCTCGTGGCGCACGCCCAGCACCGCTTCGCAGGCGTGCGAGAACGGGCCGTGACCGAGGTCGTGCACGAGCAGGCTGGCGCGCAGCAGCGCGCGCTGCGCGGCCACCTCGCGGGCCGAGCCGAAGGCCTCGGGCGAGTGCGCCAGCAGCGCGTCGAACGCGCGGGTCCCCAGCGCCAGGGCGCCCAGCGCGTGCGAGAAGCGGGAGTGCTCGGCCGACGGGAAGGCCAGGTACGCGAGGCCGAGCTGGCGCAGCCGGCGCAGGCGCTGCACCACCGGCGCCGAGAGCAGCGCGACTTCGCCCGCATCGAGCTCGATGAAGCGGTGGATCGGATCGTAGATGCGTTTCGGTTTCACCGCCTGCTCGGCGTGCCACGAGCGAGCTTCACTACCCTGCGCGGCAAGGGTCGAGCCCGCCCAAACCCGAACGTGTGTTCCGTGCGGATCGACGACGGTGTGAAGCGAGAAGTCCTCGCGCGCACCGACATCGGCGAAGTCATCGGGGCCTACGTCAGCCTGCGCAAGCGCGGCAGCGACCTGGTCGGGCTGTGCCCGTTCCACGGCGAGAACTCGCCCTCGTTCCACGTCCACCCCGACAAGGGTTTCTACAAGTGCTTCGGCTGCGACGCCAAGGGCGACGTCTTCACCTTCGTGCAGAAGCACGAGAACCTGGGCTTCCCCGACGCGCTGCGGCTGCTGGCCAAGCGGGTCGGCGTCGCGCTGGAGGAAGAAGACCCGCGCGCGGCCCGCGCGCGGAGCGAGAAAGAGGCGATCTACCACGCCAACGACGTCGCGCGGGCGTGGTTCCACCGCATGCTGCTCGACGAGCGCGAAGGCCGCGCGGCGCGGGCGTACTGCGAGCAGCGCGGGATCGCGCGCGAGACGATCGAGCGCTTCGCGCTGGGCTACGCGCCCGAGGGCTGGGAGGGCCTGGTCGGCGAGCTGCGCCGCAACGGCGTCGAGCTCGAGCTGGCGGCGAGGGCGGGGCTGCTCAAGCCGAGCCAGCGCGGCGGCTTCTACGACTTCTACCGCGGCCGGCTGATGATCCCGACCTTCGCCACCACCGGCGAGACGATCGCCTTCGGCGGCCGCGCGCTGGGCGACGCCGAGCCCAAGTACCTCAACACCGCCACCACCCCGGTCTACGTCAAGGGCCGCTACCTCTACGCGCTCAACGCCGCCCGCCGCGCCGCCGCGAAGGAGGACGCGCTGATCGTGGTCGAGGGCTATCTCGACTGCATCGCGCTGCACCAGGCCGGGTTCACCAACGCCGTCGCGGCGCTGGGGACCGCCTTCACCCCCGAGCAGGCGCGCGAGGTGCGCAAGGTCGCCTCGCGCGCGCTGCTCTGCTACGACGCCGACGCCGCCGGGGTCGAGGCCGCGCTCAAGTCGATCGAGGCCCTGGCCGCCGAGGGCGTCAGCGCCTGGGCGCTGCGCATTCCCGACGGCAAGGACCCCGACGAGTTCGTGCGCCGCAACGGCGCCGACGCGTTCCGCGCGCTGCTGGCCAAGCCGGTCGCCGCGACCCAGGTCAAGATCGACGCCGAGATCGAGCGGCGCGGCAACCGCAGCGAAGGCAGCGCCCTCGCCCGCTGGGCCGAGGAGACGATTCGCCGGCTGGCGCCGGCCGAGGAGCAGGACCGCTGGCGGGTCTACGCGGCCGGCCGGCTGGGCCTCGACGTGAACGACCTGCGCAAGGCTCGGCTGCTGCTCAACCCGCTCCACTTCGCCCCGCGCGGCGCGGACGGGCGAGCGGCGCAGCACGTCGTGCCCGGAACGGTCGAGAAGGCGACCTTCGACCGCGAGGTGCTGGCCGTGGTGCTCGACGAGCCGGCCCTGCTGGCCGAGTACGCCGCCCGGATCCCGCCCGAGCGCTTCGAGAACCCGCGCCTGCGCCGCATCTGGCAGACGCTGTGCGACCATGCTCGCTCGCTGGTGCAACCATCCGACGTCCTGGCCGTGTTTGCAGGAGACGATGACGCGGCGGCAACGCTCGCATCGGTTGCCGGGTTCGTGCGCTTCGCCGACTCGGACGACCGCCGGGCAAAGCTCGACCGTGTCGTCGCGCGCTTCGCGCGCGACGACGCCGAACGCCGCTACCGTGAGCTGGGCGAACGGATCGACCGGTTGTTCGCGGCCGGCGAGCCGGTCCCGACCGACCTCCGCGACGAGCACAGCGAGCTGTTCCGCAAGCTGATTAGAGGATAAGGCCCACGGGGAGCGAGAGTCTCCCGACCGACCATTCGCCACCAGGAAAGGGGGTGAGAACCAGCATGGCCCGTGCCAAGAAATCCGCCGCAGCGACCGCCGAAGCGCCGCCCGTGTCGCTCGAAGACCAGATCAAGAAACTGCTCGAGAAGGGCAAGAAGCGCGGCACCCTCACGTACGAGGACATCAACGCGGTCTTCGACAACGTCGACGACGTCGCGCCCGAGCGCATGGACGACCTGCTCGAGGAGATCGCCTCGCTCGGCATCGAGATCGTCGAAGAGCAGGCCAAGGACGAGAAACCCGCCGGCGAGGAACGCGAGCAGGAAGAGACGCTGCCGGCCGGTCTCGCCCTCGACGACCCGGTCCGGATGTACCTCAAGGAGATCGGGCGCGTCCCGCTGCTCTCGATGGACGACGAGCGGCGCCTGGCGATGGCGATCGAGGCCGGCGACAAGGAGTCGCTCAAGAACGGCACCGCCGACAGCGCGGTCGTCTACCACGGCCACGAGGCGAAGCGCAAGCTGACCGAGGCCAACCTGCGCCTGGTCGTCTCGATCGCGAAGAAGTACGTCGGCCGCGGCATGCTCTTCCTCGACCTGATCCAGGAAGGCAACCTCGGGCTGATCCGGGCGGTGGAGAAGTTCGACTACCGCAAGGGCTACAAGTTCTCGACCTACGCCACGTGGTGGATCCGCCAGGCGATCACCCGGGCGCTGGCCGACCAGGCCCGCACGATCCGCATCCCGGTCCACATGGTGGAGACGATCAACCGGCTGATCAAGATCAGCCGCCAGCTCCTCCAGGAGCTGGGCCGCGACCCGACGGTCGAGGAGATCGCCAACGAGATGGGGCTCACCCCCGAGAAGGTCCGCGAGGTCATCAAGATCTCGCAGGAGCCGATCTCGCTGGAGACCCCCATCGGCGAGGAGGAGGACTCCCACCTCGGCGACTTCATCGAGGATCAGGAAGCGGTCGCCCCGGCCGAGGCCGCCAGCGTCATGCTCCTCAAAGAGAAGATGCAGGACGTCCTCAAGAACCTCACCGAGCGCGAGCGCAAGGTGCTGGTGCTGCGCTTCGGCCTCGAGGACGGCCACCAGCGCACGCTCGAGGAAGTCGGCCAGGAGTTCGGGGTCACCCGCGAGCGGATCCGCCAGATCGAGGCCAAGGCCCTGCGCAAGCTGCGCCACCCCAGCCGCGGCAAGGCGCTCAAGGACTACTGGAGCAACGAGTAGAGCAGCCGCCCCGCACGACGCGGGGCGGTGCGCTCACATCGCGTCGTCCTCGCCCTTGCCGGCGCGCGGGCTCGGCGTGACGGTCGGGTTCGTGTCGGCGAACTGACCGAGCGGGTTGGGGACCACCCAGACCGTCGCATCGTAGATCGCCGGGTACAGGAAGACCGTGCGGACCGTCGCGGGATCGGTCACCGCTCCGGCGTTCACCAGGCCGGCCGCGGTCGGGTGGCTGTAGTCGCCGCCGTTCGCGTCGGCGTACTTCTTCGCGCCGACGGACTTGCCGTAGCTGCACGTGCCGGTCGCCTTGGCGCAGGTCACGTAGTGAACGTGGGCGCCGATCTTGCCGAACCGCGCCGAGCCGATACCCAGCACCGACGGCGTCCCGCCCGCGGGGACGGCGCTCTGCAGCACGCTGTAGTCGGCGCCGATCAGCCGGCCGGAGACGTCGTACCAGAGCTGCGAGGGGACGAGCGGGTCGGTCGCGGTCCAGCTGCCGCCGGAGTTGGCGTAGCTGACCGCGCCGGTGCGGTCCTCGTTGGTGAAGCGGACGTAGCCGGCCTTGGTCGCGGCCGCCGGGTTGGGATAGCGCTTGGGCAGCTCGTGCATGATCGTCGCCAAGAACGCCGCCTCGGCGGCGGTCGGCGCCGGCGCGGCGGTCGGCGCGGGCGCGGCGGGCGCAGGGGCTCCACGTGCCGCCAGCGGCGCGAGCGCGAGCGCCAGGGCGAGCAGAACGGACGAACGGCGCATCATACGACCGCCGTTCGCTCACTCGAGCGGTTCGTCCTCACCCTTGCCGGCGGCGGGGCTCGGCTTGACGGCCGGATTCTTGTCGGCGAACTGGCCCAGCGGGTTGGGCACGACCCAGACCGACACGTCGTAGATGCCGCGGTACAGGAACACCCGGCTGACGTCGGCGGCACGCTTGACCGCGCCGGCTCTGACGAGCCCCGCGGCGGTCGGGTGCTGGTAGCTGCCGCCGTTGTACTTGGCGTACCGCTGCCGGCTGACCGACTTGCCGTACGTGCACACCGCCGTCGCCCGGTTGCAGGTGACGTAGTGGACGTGGGCGCCGTTGTGCGAGAACCGCTTGGGATCGATGCCCAGCGTGGTCGGCTTACCGCCTTTGGGCACGCTGCTGTCCAGCACGCTGTAGTCGGCGCCGAGCAGCCGGCCGTGGACGTCGTACCACAGTTGCGAGGGCAGCAGCGGGTCGGTCACCTGCCAGTGCGCGACGTTGACGTAGCTGATCGCGCCGGTCTCGTCCTCGTTGAGGTAGCGGAAATAGCCGGCCTTTTCCGCGGCGGCCGGGTTCGGGTAGCGCTTGGGCAGCTCGCGCATGATCGTCGCCAGGAAGGCCGCTTCGGTGCGGCTCGGCGCCGGCGCCGGCGTCGGAGCGGCAGCCCGCCCGCCCGCCGGCACGAGCAGGAGAGCCAGCGCCAGAAATATCGACCAACGACGATACAGCATGAAGCGCTGTTCGCCTCGCGCGGGCCGGAATCTTCGGTCAGGGTCCGGGGCTGGTGGCCGGATCGGGTCCGGCGGTCGCGCTCGGGGCAGCCGTCGGGGTCGGCCGGGGCCGCGGCGTCAGGCGCGGAGGCGCCGTCTTGGCGGGGGTCGGGGTGTACTGGGAGACCGGGACGTCGGCCGGCAATGGGAACGGGAAGGGGACTTCGATCGAGAACCGGTCTCCCAGGTGATCGACGGTGGCCAAGGTCCGAGCCGGGATGACGGTGCCGACGTCGACCCGCGCCAGCGTGGCGCTGACCGGGCGGACCGGCAGCCGGCCGGGCTTGGTCACGAAGTCGTCGAGCGAGACCAGCGCCTGGCGGGTGCCGCCGGCATTGGTGGCGCCGCCCATGACGAGCCGAGCCGGGGTTCCGGCCAAGGCGATCGTGGTGCCGTCGACGACGAGCGCGTCACGGAGGTGCACCTTGACCGTCGAGCCGGCTTTCGCCCCGACATCCAGGTGGCCGTCCGACACGAAGATGACCGCCGAGCCGATCGGCAGCGCGTGCTGCGGGGACTCGGCGGTCGCCCAGGCGACGGTGACCAAGAGGAGAGCCGCCGCGACGGCGGCGCTCCGCCCTAGGATGCCTTTTTCTCGGCGGCCTCGGCCTCGGCGGCGGCCTTCTTGCCCTGCTCGATCAGAGCTTTGACCTTCTGGCCGCCCTTCTGGCCGATCGTTTCGTAGAACTCCGGGCCGTAGCGGTCGCGCGTGGCTTCGCCGCCCTTCTTGCCGCCCTTCTTGCCGATGGCTTCGTAGAAGGCGTGCCCGTGAGCTTTCTTCGTGGCCTGGCCGCCCTTGCGCCCGATCATCTCGTAGAACTCGGGGCCGTACTTTTTCTTGACGGTCTCGCCGCCTTTTTGGCCGGCTTCGCGGACGCTCATACCGGAACCAGTCTTCCGTTCGGGGGTGGACATCAGTGGGGGAAACCTCGTTGGATGGTATTCGACCTGTCTCAGTAACGTAAGCTGACTCATGTTCGTTGTTCAGCCGAGCCGGGCTTGCGTTGGGATTCGACTGCTCCTGGTCGCCACGGCGGTCGTAGCCGCGGCCGGCATGATCCTTACACCTATATCGGCTGCTCCGGAGGATCAGCCAGGGTACCGGCGTCTGGTGGAGCTGGAAAGTACCCGAACCTTTTCCACCGAGCTTGTCGTCGCCTTGGCAGCCAAGGATACTGGGCTGGCGGGGCGGGCGGCACTCGCGCTCGGCAGGACCGGAGATCCGCGGGCGGCCGGGCCCTTAAGGAACGCTACCGGAGCGCAAGACGTTTCGTTGCGTGCCCTGGCGGTGTACGGATACGGTCTGTTGGCCGCAAAGGGAGCGAACCAAACCACGATCGTCGTCACAGCCTTGCGGGACCGGCAAGCGGCCGTCCGAATCGCCGCCGTCGACGCCGCTTGGCGCGAGCGGGCGGCCCAGGTTCCTAGTGCGGACGCCCTCTCGGCCGGCCTGCTCGCCATGGTACACGACGATCCTGAGAAGACCGTGAGGGCGCGGGCGGCCGCCGCGCTCTCCGGCTGGCGCGGCGCGGCCGACGCGACCGGCATCGCGGCGGGGCTGGCCGCGGCGTTCGGCGCCGAGGCCGACGCCACGGTCCGCTGGCACGAGGCCTGGGCGCTGCGCCGTGGCTTCGCCGCGGAGACGCCGGCGGCGACCGTGTCGGCCGGCCTGCGGGACCCCGAGGAGCTGGTTCGCATCCAGTTCGCCGACCTGGTGGGCCGCCGCCCGGACCCGGCCGGCGCGGCAGCGCTGCGGCCGCTGCTGGCCGACCCGTCGTGGCGGGTGCGCGAGCAGGCCGCGGAGAGCCTCGCGGTCCTGGGCGGCGGCAAGCGGACCGAGCATCTCGGCGCGATCCCGGCCGGGATCGTGACGCCCGCGCCGGTGCCGGCGAACCGCGAGACGCCGCTGCCGCGCCCGGCCGGCCTGGGCCCGCTCGCCAAGCCGACCGCCGCCCAGGCGCGGCTCGACCTGCCCCTGCGGCCGACCACCAGCGCCCTGATGGACGGCCCGATGCCCGGGCCTCACCCGCGGGTCCGGATCGGCACGACCCAAGGCCCGATCGTGGTGCGGCTCTACCCCGAGTGGGCGCCGCTGACGGTCGCCAACTTCCTGAACCTGGTCGCGCGCGGCTACTACGACGGCCTGCGCTGGTACCGGGTGGTGCCGGACTTCGTGGCCCAGACCGGCGGCCACCTGACCGGCAAGCCGGACGACGACGTCGAGAGCGCCGGCTACACGCTGCCGGCCGAGGAGAACCCGCTCGAGCAGCGCTCCGGCGTGATCTCGATGGGCCTCGACTACACCAGCGGCCCGGACGCCCACGCCGTGCGCGACTCGGCCAACGTCGAGTTCTACCTGACCATCTCGCCGCAGCTCCACCTCGACCGCGACTTCACCGTCTTCGGCGAGATCGAGAGCGGCTTCGCGACCCTCGGCCGGCTGACCGAGGCCGACCGGATGACCCGGCTGGACCGCCTGCGGGACGACTGAATCGGCTGGTTTCCGTTGCCTATTTCGAGATCAGGGAGCGCAGCGCGAAGAGGACGTTTTCGGGCCGCTCGGTGATGCGGCGGTAGAAATAGCCCGCCCAGTGGGTGCCGTACGGCACGTAGACCCGCACCCGGTACCCCTCGCGCACCAGCCGGCGCTGCAGCTCGGGCCGCACCCCGTAGAGGAGCTGGAACTCGAAGCGCTCCGGCCCGATCCCGCGCTCGGCCGTGAAGGCCTTGACGGCCTCGATCAGCCGCCCGTCGTGGGTCGCGATGCCGGGATAGTTGCCGCGCGCGAGCAGGGCCTCGGCCGAGCGCAGGTAGGCCCGCCGGATGGTCGGCATGTCCTTGTGCGCGATGGCCGGCGGCTCGGCATAGGCGCCCTTGCAGAGCCGGACGCGGGCACCCAGCTCGATCGCCCGCTCGACGTCGGCGGGGGTTCGCTTGAGGTACGCTTGGAGCACCGGGCCGACGTGGTGGTTCTCCGCGTAGGCCCGTTCGAACACGCGCAGGGTGTCCGCGGTCACCGCCGAGCCCTCCATGTCGATCCGCACGAACGGGTCGCGGCTGGGGGCCGCGGCGGCGAGCACGGCGCGCAGGTTGGCCAAGGCGAAGTCCGGGTCGACCAGCAGCCCCATCGCGGTCAGCTTGACCGAGACGTTGGCCTCGACGCCGCGCGCACGAATGGCTGCCAGTAATTCGAAGTAGGCGTCGCGGGTTCGTTCGGCCTCGGGCCGCGATGTGACGTCTTCGCCGAGAAAATCGAGGGTGGCGGTGAGACCTTCGGCGTTCAGCGCGGCGACCGCGTTCATCGCTTGCGCGACGCTCTCGCCGGCGATGAAGCGCTTGGCGAGGAAGAAGAAGCGCTCTTGGAAGCCGGGGCTCTGGATGACGTCGAGAACTGCCACGCCGGGCGAGCTTCGGCATGATCCCGCGCCGCCCTCGGGGTACCATGCAGCGATGGCCGCCGGCGCCTTTTCACGCTCTTTTCACTCGCGCCGTAGGCGGCCGTCCGAGGCTCCGGGAACTGAAGCGCATGGCTTGGCGCGTTCTCGTCGCCGACGACGACCCGGAGATCTGCACCCTCATCAAGACGATCCTGGGCAAGGGACCGTACGAGATCACCGTGTGCAACGATGCGGAGAGCGCGCTGGTGCACATCCAGCGCGAGGACGCGTTCGACATCCTCATCAGCGACTTCATGCTGCCGGGAATCTCCGGGATCGAGCTGATCACGCAGGTGCGCCAGCACGCGCCGACCGCGAACCTGCCGATCGTGATGATCAGCGGCCACAGCAACTACGCGATGGACGCGCGCGCCAAGGCGGCCGGCGCCAACGCGTTCCTCAACAAGCCGTTCACCCTGACCCAGTTGCGCACCACCGTGCAGCAGCTGCTGACCGACCCGCTGCAGTCCGCGCTGAGCGTCTGAGCGCGCGCCGGGCGGCGCGGTCGGCCCGCGCGTGACCGTCGGCGCGTTCTTCAAGGTCCTCTTCGTCGCGCTCTCGCTCGGCCTGGACGTCTTCGCGGTCTCGGTCGGGGTCGGCATGCGCGGCAGCGACCGGGCGGTGAAGCTGCGGATCGGCGCGGCGTTCGCGCTGGCCGAGGTGACGATGACGCTGCTCGGCGTGCTGCTCGGCCAGGCCGCGGGCCGGCTGCTCGGCGACGTCGCCGGCTACCTCGGCTTCGCCGCGCTGGTCGGCGTCGGCGCGTACATGATCTACGAAGCGCTGCACGGCACCGAGGAGGGCGGCGGCTTCGACCTCTCGCGCGGCTGGGGGCTCGTGCTGGGTGCGCTCTCGATCAGCCTGGACTCGCTGGGGATCGGGTTCTCGATCCTCTACATCGGCGTGCCGCTGGCGGTCAGCGTGATCTTCATCGGCGCCGCGTCGGTGCTCTCGACCACGCTCGGCCTGCTGCTGGGCAAACGGCTCGGGATGGTCGCCGAGGAGTACGCCGCGCTCGCCGCCGGCGTCGTGCTGATCCTCACCGGGCTGGCCTTCGCCGGGCTCAAGTACTTCCGTGTCGGCGCCTGAGGCGCTCTACGCGCTCGCGACGGCGAGCGCGCGCAGCGTGATCGTCGTCGGGACCGCGAAGAACGCCGGCAAGACGACGGCCTTCAACGCGCTGCGCGCGGTCGCGCGGCGGCGCGGGGTGACGACCGCCGTGACCTCGATCGGGCGCGACGGCGAGCCGTCCGACGCGCTCGACGCGCAGCCCAAGCCGCGCGTGCGGCTGGCGCCAGGAACGCTGGTCGCGCTGCCGGCGGGCCTGGTGCCGCGCAGCCCGGCGCTGGTGATCCTCGAGACGGGCGGGACGAGCGCGCTGGGCACGATGGTGCTCGCCCGGGTGGTGCTGGCGACGACCTGCGAGATCGCCGGCCCGCCGACCGCGCGCGGCGTGCGCGCGACGATCGACCGGCTGCGCGCGCTGGGCGGCGGCCCGGTCTTCGTCGACGGCGCGATCGACCGGATCGCGGCGCTGGCCGGCGGCGACGACGCGGTGATCGTCGCGACCGGCGCGGCGAGCGGCGCGACCGTGGCCCGGGTCGCCGCGGTCGCGGCCGACGCGGTCGCGCGGCTGACCCTGCCGGGCCGGGATCCGGCCCGCGAGCGCGGGCGGGTGATCCGGGTCGAGGGCGCGCTCGATGCGGGCGACGCCGAGGCGCTGCTCGCCGAGGGGGCCGGCGCGACCGTGGTGGTCGACGACCCGACCCGGATCGCGATCCGCGGCGCGCTCTTCGCCGAGCTGCGCGCGGCGGTCGACCTGCGCTGCGAGCGCGCGCTGCGGGTGGTGGCCTGCACGACCTCGCCGGTCGGCCGGGATGCGTCGCTGCCGCCCCGCGCGCTGCTCGAGGCCGTGGCGCGCGCCACCGGGCTGCCGACGTTCGACGTCGTGGCGGACCTCGTGTCGTGAATCGAGGCCCGGCGATGGAGCCATGAAGATCGACGCGGTCAGCGCCGAGCGGATCGGCCTGCCGTGGCTGCGGGCGGCGGTCGCGCCGGTGGGCGGCTTCGGGCGCCGGCTCGACGAGGCGACCGCGCCCTACGGCCCGGGCGACGAAGCGCGCGCGGGGGCCGAGATCGCCGGCGCGGTCGCGCTCGCCGAGCGGCTCGAGCCCGACGGCGTCGGCCGCTTGCGGGCGGCGCTGCGGGCGGTGCCCGAGCCGACCCCGATCGTCGCCCGGGCGCGGGTCGGCGACGCGTTGAGCGACGTCGACTTCTACGAGCTGGGACGCTTCGTCGACGGGCTCGACGCGCTGGCGCGGGCCTGGGACGCCGCCGGCGGCGAGCCGCAGCGCCGCCCGCCGGTGCTCGACGGCCTGCGCGCGGCGCTCGCGCCGGGCCGCGGCGGTCAGGGCTTCTACCTCGAGGATGCGTTCGAGCCCGGGCTGCGCGCCGCGCGCGCGGCCCTCGCCGCCGCCGAAGCCGCGCTGGACGCGCGGCGCGAGGCGGTCGCGGCGCGCGTGCGCGACGCGCTCGGCGTCGATCCGGTCGGCGACGAGCTGGTCGTGCTGCGCGACGTGTACGACGGGCCGCTGCCGGACGGGCTGCACCTCGTGCGCGAGACGCCGACCTACCGCGTGCTGGCGATTCCGGTCGTCTCGGCCGAGCGCGACGACGCGCTGGCGCGCTTGACCGAAGCGGAAGAGCGCGCCCGCCGCGGGCTGGCCGAGCGGGTCGCGCGCGAGGCCGGCGCGGTCACCGCCGCGACCCACGCGCTCGGCGCGCTCGACCGCGCGCTCGCCCGGGTCGCGTTCGCGCAGCGCTGGGGCGGCTGCGTCCCGGCGCTGGGCACCGGCCGCGTCGCGTTCGAGGCGGCGACGTTCGCGCCGCTGGCCGACGCGCTGACCGCGCGCGGCCACCGCTACACGCCGCTGGACCTCGACCTGCGCGGCGTCGCGGTGCTGACCGGGCCGAACATGGGCGGCAAGAGCGCGGCGCTGGCGACCGCGGGGTTCCTGTGCGCCTGCGCCGCGCTGGGCATTCCGCCGCCGGCCCGCAGCGCCGCGCTGCCGCTGCTCGACGGGCTGGTCTGCATCGGCGGCGAGGGGCCGGCCGAGCGCGCGCGGCTGCTCTCGTCCTACGCCGCCGAGGTCGTGCGCGCGCGCGACACGCTGGCGCTGGCCTCAGCGCGCACGCTGGTGCTCGTCGACGAGTTCGCCCGCACCACCGGTCCGCGCGAGGGCCGCGCGCTGCTGATCGCGTTCGCCGAAGCGCTGCGCGCGCGCGGGGCCTTCGCGCTGGTCGCGACCCACTTCGACGGCGTCGCCGCCGCCGCCGGCGTGCCGCACCTGCGCATCGCCGGCCTGCGCGAGCACGGCCTCGCCGCGGTGGACGCCGGCGACCTGGACGCCGCGCTCGACGCGATCAACGCCGCGATGGACTACCGGGTCGTCCCGGCCGGCGACGGCGCGCCGACGTCCGACGCGCTGGAGCTCGCCCGGCTGCTGGGGCTGGACGAGGCGGTCGTCGCGCGTGCCCGCAAGCTGCACGACGACCCCTAGCCGGCGGGGCGATTTGTCGCGATGGTAGAAGCGATGAAAACCATGCAGCGCTACCGAGTGGTGCTCGAGCACGATCCTGCTGACGGCGTTTGGGTGACCCACGTGCCGGCGCTCAACGGCCTCTCCACCTTCGGCCCGTCCCGAGATGTCGCGTTGGAACGAACGCGCGAAGCAATCCTGGGTTATCTCGAAGTGGCACACGAGACGGGCCTCACCCCGCCCGGGACCGACCTCGAAGTGGTCGAGCTCGAAGTCTGACCCTTGCCGCCGGCGCCCGCCCGCGTGATGGGAGGGTGTGCGATATCCTCGTATCACCGGGCGGGCAGCGATCGCGGCGCTGCGCCGCCGAGGCTTCGTCATCATCCGCCGGCGCGGAAGCCACGTCTACCTGCGCACGACGAATTACAGCCCCAGCGCCGCCGAGTCGGCGCGGGGGTCGGCGCCGCCGGCCAGCGTGCCGCGGGCGCGGTCGATCACGATCGCGTTGGCGTGGCCCATGGCGTTGTCGTAGGGGCCGATCGTGGCGACCCGGTGGCCGCGGCGTTCCAAGCCGGCGACGACGTCCTGCGGCAGGCGGGATTCCACCACGACCGTGTCGGCCGAGACGATGTCCGGCCGGCCGGGGATGCTCGGGCGGCCGTAGATCCAGCGCGGCTCGTCGAGGGCGCGCTGCACGTCGAGGCCGCGCTCGACCAGGTTGTGCAGGAACTGGACCTGGATCTGCGGCTGGCCGTCGCCGCCCATCGTGCCGAAGACGATCTCCGGCCGGCCGTCGCGCAGGAACATCGGCGGCGAGAGGGTGTGGAGCGGCCGTTTGCCGCCGGCGTAGACGTTGGGGTGGCCGGCGGCGGTCGAGAAGTACGCGCCGCGATTGTGCAGCACGATGCCGGTCCCCTCGGCGACGATCCCCGAGCCGAAGTTCATGTAGAGGCTCTCGATCAGCGAGACCGCCATCCCGTCCTCGTCCACGGCGCACAGGTAGATCGTGTCGCCCTCGTCGAGCCGCATCGGCTTGGCGCCGGCGCGCTCGGGGTCGATCGTGGCGCGCAGCGCGCGCAGGCGCGCCGGCTCGAGCTCGGCCTCGATGCCGCTCGCGCCGAAGTCGGGGTCGCCGAAGCGCTCGTCGCGGATCGCGATCGCGCGCTTCATGGCCTCGATCGCCAGGTGGTTCCAGAGCGGCTCGCCGGCCTCGCCGTCGCCGGCCAGCATGCCCATCGCGAGCAGCATGCAGGCACCTTGCGAGTTGGGCGCGTGGGCGAGCAGTTCGCCGCCGTCCCAGGCCAGCCGCAGCGGCGCGGTCGGGGTGGTGCGGTGGGCGGCGAGGTCGTCGAGCGTCATCGGGTTGCCCAGGCGGTTGAGGCTGCGCACGATCCGGGCCGCGAGCGCGCCGTGGTAGAGCGCGTCCGCGCCGCCGCGCCGGATCGCGGCCAGCGTGTCGGCCAGCTCGGGGTTGCGCAGCACGTCGCCGGGCCGCGGGATCCCGCGGGCCAGGAAGATCCGGCTGGCCTCGGCGTCCTGGCGCAGCAGCGCCTCGTTGACCGCGCAGTAGCCGGCGACGACGTCGGTCACCGCGAAGCCCTCGCGCGCGTAGCGCTCGGCGGGCGCCAGCAGCTCGTCCAGGCCGCGCCGGCCGTGGGCCCGGCCGACGTCCTCCCACGAGCGCACCGCGCCCGGCACGGTGACGCTCAGCGCGCCGCGGGTCGGCAGCACGCCGCCGGGCAGCATGTCGAGCGCGGCGGCGTGCGGGGTGCGGCCGCTGCCGTTGTACGAGACCGTCCGGCCGGCGCGCGGGTCGTGGACGATCCAGAACGCGTCGCCGCCCACCCCGCAGCTGGCCGGGTAGATCACGCTGAGCACGGCGTTGGCGGCGATCGCCGCGTCGACGGCGTTGCCGCCCCGGCGCAGCACGTCGGCGCCGGCGGCGGTGGCCTGCGCGTGCGGCGTGGCGATCATGGCGCGCACGGAGCGCGCGACGGCGCGCGAGGGCCGGCTCACGTGAGCCGCATGTCCGTGACGTAGATCGCCTCGTCGGGGCGGGGCTGCCAGCGCAGCCGCTTGGAGGTCGCGTAGAGGTCCTCGTACTGGAAGAGGAACAGCCACGGCGCGTCGTCGTGGATGATCCGCAGCGCCCGGGCGTAGAGCGCCTTGCGCTTGCCGGGGTCGAGCTCGTAGCGCGCCGCGTCGACCAGCCTGTCGACCTGCGTGTTGGCGTAGGTCGAGGTGACGGCGTCGCCGACCAGCTGCGAGCTCAGCGTGTTGTCCGCGTCGTAGGTGATGTTGCCCCAGCCGAGCATGTACATCGGCGTCAGGCTGCGCGCGAGCGCCTGGCGGAAGTAGCTCACCCACTCCTGCGTCTGCACGTCGACGTGCACGCCCAGCGCCTGGAGCTGACCGCCGATGGCCAGCGCGACCTCCTTGTCGGCGTTGTAGCGGCCCTGCGGCGCGTAGAGCGTCAGCTCGAGGCCCTTGCCCTCGGGATAACCGGCCTTCGCCAAGAGCGCCCTGGCCCGGGCGGGGTCGTGGCGGTACGGCGCGATCGAGGGGTCGTAGCCGAAGAAGTCGGCCGGGATCGGCTCGCCCAGCTCGTAGCCCCGCCCGCCGAGCACCGACTTGACGATGGCGGGCACGTCGAGCGCGTAGTTGAGCGCCTGGCGCACGAGCACGTTCTGCTGCGGGCCCGGCCGCAGCGTGTTGAAGGCGACGTAGAGCACCCGCACGCTGCGCGCGCTCGCCATCCGGGTCGTCGCGCCGCCGGCCAGCAGCGTCGCGTACTGGAACGGGACGTTGGTGATCAGGTCGGCCGCGCCGGTGCGCAGCGCCGCGACGCGCGTGCCGGCCTCGGGGACCGGCCGGAAGGCCACGTGCGCGACCGGCGGCGTGCCGCCCCACCAGCGCGGGTTGGCGTCCAGGTCCAGCTCGTCGTCGCGCCGCCAGGCGCGCAGCACGTACGGGCCGGTCCCCATCGCGTGGTCGGCCATGTACGCGTCGCCGTGCGCCTGCCAGAACCTCGCGTCCACGATGAAGACCGGGCGGGTGACGGCCGGGGCCAGCGGCGTCGGCCGCTTGGTGACGAAGCGGACGGTGTAGGGGTCGGGGGCCTCGACCCGGGCCACGGTGTCGACCCGCGGCAGCTGCTGCGACTTGTAGGCGGGGTCGAGGATCTTCTCGACGGTGAACTTGACGTCGGCCGACGTGAAGGGGTCGCCGTCGGCGAACGTGACGCCGCGCCGCAGCCGGAACTCCCAGACCGTCGGCGCGATCCGCCGCCAGGACGTCGCCAGCTGCGGCAGCAGCTTCGTGCCGTCGGCCGAGCGGCGGGCCAGCGTGTCGTAGAGCTGGGCGTGGACGTTGGTGTCGGTGGTGACCGAGTTCTTGATCGGGTCGAGCGTGCTCGCGTCGACTCCCTGGCTGATGGTCACGGTCCCGGCGTCGGCGGCCCGCGCGGGCGGACCGGGAAGCGCGAGCGCGCACGCGAGCAGCACGGCGGCCGAGCGGAAGCGGGTCATGGGCCGTGCTTCTCGCCGGCCGCGCAGCGGCCATGCCGCTACATCAGCAGGTCCTCGTGGAAGGCCCCGTACGCGCCGCCCGGCTCGACGATCTGGATCTCGAGCACCCACAGCGAGGGGGCCGGCCGCGCGTCGACCGCCGCCAGGCCGCCGCGGTAGTACGCGTGGTGCGGAAAGTCGCCCAGCCGGTGGCCGTCGTAGTCGAGGTTGAGCCGCCAGCCGCGCGCCCGCGCCTCCGCGGCGGCTCGGTCGTAGAGCTGCCGGCCGGTCAGCGCCTCGCGCCGCCAGGCCTCGCGCAGCAGCCCGAAGATCGCGCGGGCGTCGCGGGCGCAGCGGGCCAGCGCGGGGTCGTCACCGACCACGAACGTCTCGCCGCAGTCGCCCTCGTAGCCGTTCCAGACCGGCCCGATGTCGACGAAGAAGATGTCCGAGGGGGCGAGCCGCACGCCGGGCAGCGAACGCTCCGCGAAGCGCTTGGCCGTGTTGACGCCGATCCGCACCAGCGGCCGGTGCCAGTGCGCCTGCGCGCCCGCGGCGTGCAGGCGCGCTCGCAGCAGCGCCGTCGCGGCCTCTTCGCCGATCCCGGGGACGACGTCGCGGCTGAACGACGCGAGCACCTCGTGCGTCGCACGGCGCGCTGCCAGGAACGCCGCAACCGAAAAATCGTCCTTCACCCGTTCGAGCGCAGCGATGTCTTGCTGCATGCGGTTGCCTCCGGCCGATCCTAACACCGGCCGCCCTCGGCCGTCGAGATATGAATTGCCTGTTATGCCGCGCACACGTTCGCCGCGCTCGGGTCACGCCGGCGCACGGTTGACAATCGGTGGACGAAGTCTTTACCATCGAGGTCCGATCGCGGGAGCGTGTTGCGCCGTGCGGCGCGCTCGCGAAGCGGTCATGAGGGAGTTCGGGGTGCTCGATTCATACTCGCTGCGGCGGCGCGCTCGGTGATCGAGACGGTCGCCGAGGATCTCGCGCGGGCGCCGCTCCGGCCCGGCGGACGCGGTTCCGAGCGGACCGCCGCCGCGACGGCGGCCGAGGAGCGCGCGTACCACGAGCGCGACCGGCGGACCCGCGGCGCGGTCGCGCGCTGGCACTTCGCCATGCTCAACGACGGCGAGCGCGCGGCGTCGTACGACCTCGCGCTGGCGACGTTCCTGCGGCCGAACATGCACGTGCTGGACATCGGCTGCGGCTCGGGACTGCTCGGCATGCTGGCGGCCAAGCACGGTGCCGCCCACGTCACGTCGTGCGAGGCGGTTCCGGAGATCGCCGAGGTCGCCCGGCGGATCGTCGCGACGAACGGCTACGCCGACCGGGTGAACGTCGTCGCGAAGATCTCGACCGAGCTCCGCGTCGCGGCCGACCTGCCCCGCCGCGCCGACCTCCTCGTCACCGAGATCGTCGACTGCGGGCTGGTCGGCGAGGGCATCCTGCCGACGCTGCGCCACGCGCGCGAGCACTTGCTCGGCGAGGGCGGCACGATCATTCCCCGCGCGGCGACGGTCTACGCGACCCTCATCGAGAGCGAGGACATCCGCCGGCTCAACGTCGTCACCAGCTCGCGCGGGCTCGACGTGCGCCTCTTCAACGAGCTCTCGTCGCGGCTCTATTTCCCGGTCCGCTCGCACACCTGGCCGTACACGTTCCTCAGCCCCGCCGCGACGGCGTTCGAGGTCGATTTCCTGACCGACCCGCTCGAGCCGACGACGCGCGAGGTCGTCTTCACCGCCAAGCAGTCCGGCACGTGCCACGCGGTGATGTTCTGGTTCGACATGGAGCTCGTCCCCGGGGTCAGCCTGCGCAACCAGCCCGGCGACTACAAGACCCACTGGATGCAGGCCGTGCAGTGCATCGATCGCCCGTTCGGCGTCCGGGCCGGCGAGACCATCACCTTGACCGCGCTGCAGACCGACAGCGCGCTGCGCTTCACCACCCGCTGAGCGAGGGAGTTCACATGATCACGACGTCGCCGGAGCTCGATTCCGTCGCCATCCCGCAGGACCAGTTCCGCGCCGCGCTGCGGCGCTTCGGCGAGTGCCCGCTCTTCGCGAACACCGAGGAGTGGCTGATGGAGGACAACCCGTACCGGCGCCCGGTCCGCCCGCAGGTGCTGCGCTACATGGAGTTCGAGCGCGTCCTGCGCCGCGCCGACGTGCTGACGTACTCCAGCCTGGCCGCGAACCGGCTCCTGCTCAACGTCTACGAGGCCGACCTGGTGCTGCTGCCGGTCCACGGGCTGGACCGGCACGAGCGCGACTTCCGGCTGTTCTACTCGCCCGAGCTGCGGGTGGCGGCCGAGATGATCCGCCCGACCCTGGAACGGCACGTCTTCGGCTTCCTCGCCGAGGAGATCGACGTCTCGGGGAGCTGGACCCGCGACGCGCTCGCCTCGTACTTCCGCACCCTGTTCGACACGGTGCGCAGCCAGGCCGAGCTGCCGCTGGTGCGGGCGGTCCGCAGCTCGTCCAATCCCCGGCACGCCGCGCTGACCCTGCTGATCCAGCTCGCCGGCGACTTCCTCTCCGAGGCCTCGGCGATGACCCGCAACGTGCTCGGCAAGTTCGACCAGGCGCAGTCCGAGCTGTTCAAGATCGTGATCGACGAGCTCGGCTACGGGGTGCACCGGGCCAAGCACAGCACCATGTTCGAGCGAACCATGAGCTCGGTCGGGCTGGAGCCGGAGATCCACACCTACTGGCAGTTCTACCTGACCTCGTCGCTGCTGCTCAACAACTACTTCCACTTCCTGTGCAAGGACCACGCCCAGCTCTTCCGCTACCTCGGCGCGCTCTTCTACGTCGAGACCATGTTCCGCAAGATCTGCCGCGACATCGGCCGCTGCCTGAGCGAGACGTTCGGCGAGCAGGCCGACATCGAGTACTTTCGCGAGCACGTCCACATCGACCAGCACCACGGCGAGATGGTGCTGAACCGGGTGCTGCTGCCGCTGATCGACCGCCACGGCCCGGGCGTCATCCCCGACATGGTGCGCGGCTTCGAGGAGGCCAAGCTGGTCGGCGAGATCGCCGACGAGGACTTCGCCGCCCAGGTGAAGTGGTCCGACAACGAACAGGTCTACAAAGGGCTGCACGACCGGGTCTTCGCGAACGTCACCGCCGCGGCCGCGGGCGACCGGCCGCCGGTGCAGCAGTTCATCGAGCCGCGCGGCGAGCTCTCCGTGACCCACGTCCACGACGGGGACGAGCTGTGCCACATCGTCTCGGGCGTGATGCGCTTCGTCACCGGGCACGACCGCTCGGTGCTGCTCCACGCGGGCGAAGGGACGGTCATCGAGCGCCGCCGTCTCCACGGCGCGATCATCGAGTCGGAGGAGTGCGTCTACGACATCCACTCGATCGGCGACCGCCACCGGTGGCTGTGATCGAGCTGGACTTGCGCGCGGCCAACGTCTTCGAGGTCGGCGGCCGGAGCTATTTCGTCGTCGAAACGCGGCCGGGACGCGTGGTCGTGCTGCCCGACGCGTGCCCGCACCGCGGCGGGCCGCTGCGGCTGGGCACCTACGACCCGGCCCGCTGCGTGCTGGAGTGCCCGTGGCACGGCACGCGCTTTCCGCTAGCGTGGCTGCTGGCCAGAGCCGTGCCGTGCGTGCGGCGCGGCGACCGCCTGCGCGCGTGCGTGCCCGCGGACGAGCCGGCCCAGGTCAGCTTCCGCCGCCAAGCGGCGGTCGTCCGTGCGCTGTACTGAGCCGGACGCGTGCCCAGCGGCGTGATTCCCACTTCAGGAGAACGAACCATGAACACGGTCCAGTACGCGGAAGGCATCGACGAGTACTACAAGGTCTTTCTGCCGCACTTCCCCGACGACATCTACCGCTATCCGCTCGAGCGGCAGCGGGCGGGCTTCCACAACGGGATCCTGGCCTGCCCGGGACTGTCCCGCCCGCCCAACGTGCGGGTCGAGGACGCGGCCGTCGCGGCGGACGGCGGCCGGTCGATCGGGATTCGCATCTACCGCGTCAGCGAGGAGCCCGCGCAGCCGTGCATGGTGCTCGCGCACGGCGGCGGGTACATCCTGGGCGACATCGAGGCCTTCGACACGCTGGCCGCGGACATCGCCGCCACGGCCGCCGTCACGGTGGTGTCGGTCGACTTCCGGCTCGCTCCCGAGCACGTGTATCCGGCCGGGCTCGAGGACATCTACCGGGTGTTCCTCGACCTGGTCGAGCGCGCCGGGCACTACCGCATCGACCCGCGGCGGATCGGCATCACCGGCGACAGCTCCGGCGGCGGGTTCTCGGCCGCGCTGCCGCTCTACGCGCGGGACCACGGCGGCCCGCGCTTCGCGGCCCAGGTGCCGATCAACGGCGTGTTCGACATGCACCGCTGGATCGGGCTGCCGGCGCCGGCTCCGGACGACCACTACACGGGCGAGATGATCTACTTCGCGACCACGTACCTCGGGCCGAACACCGAGTACGACCCGCAGTACGCCTCGCCGCTCCTGGCGGACGACCTCGCCGGGATGCCGCCGGCCTACATCATGACGCCCGAGCACGACAAGCTGCGGATCGACTCCGAGCGCTATGCGCAGCGCCTGCGCGCCGCCGGCGTCGAGGTCGAGCTCGCGGTCGAGCCCGGCATGGTGCACGGCTGCCTGCGCGCGCGCGGGATGAGCCGCCCGGCGCACGCGGTGTTCGAGCGCCTCTGCGCGGGCATCTCCCGCCTGCTCGCGCGGGAGCCGGCGGCCGGCCGGTGATCGACCGTGCGGTGCTCGTCACCGCCGTTCCGGCCATGCTGGCGATCATCGTCGTGCCCGGTCCGGACCTGGTGTTCGTGCTCGCCAAGAGCGCCGCGGGCGGGGCGCGCTCGGGGCTGACCGCCGTCGCCGGGATCATCAGCGGCGGCGTCGTGCACGTCGGCGGCGCCGCGCTGGGCCTCTCCGCCCTGGTGCTCCGCTCGAGCGTGCTGTTCGAGGCGATCCGCTTCGCCGGCGCCGCGTACCTGGTGGTCATCGGCGCGCGCACGCTGCTCGCGTGGCGCGGGGCGGAGGCCGGCCCGGAGCGCGCGCCGGGCCGGGCCGGCGCGACCTTCGCCCAAGGTTTTCTCACCAATGCCCTCAACCCGAAAGCGGCGCTGTTCGTGCTGGCCTTCCTGCCGCAGTTCGTCGAGCCGGCGCGCGGGCACGTCGCCGAGCAGGTCCTGGCCCTGGGCGGGATCTGGTACGGCCTGGGCGCGACGGTGTACTCCGGCGTCGCGCTGGCCGGCGCCGGCCTGGGCCGCGCGCGGCGCCGCAACGTGCTCGCCGGCCGGGCGGCGCGCGTGTTCACCGGCTGCGTGCTGGTCGCGATCGGGCTGCGCGTCGGCTTGGCGTAGCGGCTCCAGCGGCCGCTACGGGTTCTTTACGGCGGCTCGCAGGGGCCATGCCGCAGGCGGCGTAAGCGCGGGCCATGAAGCGCCCCCTTGTTCTCGCCTCGTTCCTCGGCGCCGCGCTGGCGCTCTCGGCCGGCGCCGCACCGCTGCGCGCGGCGGATACCACCGTGACGATCTCGCAAGGGGTCGACGCCGACACCCTCAACCCGATCGCGACCAGCATCACGCCGACGTTCAACACCGTGATGCAGGTCTACGAGCGGCTCGCCGATTACGGCGACAAGCCCGGCGAGTACCAGCCGCGCCTGGCGGTCTCGTGGCGGCGCACCAACCCGACCACCGAGGAGTACAAGCTGCGCCGCGGGGTGACGTTCTCGAACGGCGACCCGTTCACGTCGGCCGACGTCAAGTACACGATCGACTGGATCAAGAACCCCGCCAACGCCTCCAAGCAGACGCCGTACGTGCGCGACATCGACCGGGTCGAGACGCCCGATCCCTACACCGTGCGGTTCATCTCGAAGGAGCCGACCGCGGTTCCGCCCGGCCTGCAGCAGCCGGTCTTCATCGTCGACGCCAAGTACTTCCAGGCCAAGGGCAACGCGTACGTCGCCGAGCACCCGATCGGCACCGGCGCCTACGTCCTGCGCGACTGGAAGCGCGACGAGGCGGCCACCTTCGACGCCAATCCCAAGTGGTGGAACGGCCGGCCCAAGATCGACCACATCGTCTTCAAGCCGATCCCCGAGGCCGCCGCGCGCGTCGCGGCCCTGCGAACCGGGGCGACCGACCTGATCACCAACGTCCCGCCGCAGTACCACGACCAGCTCAGCACGGGCGCGAGCACCAAGCTCGAGACGACCCGCAGCCTGCGCCAGCTCTTCATCGCGTTCAACACGCTGCAGCCCGGCCCGCAGCAGAACAAGCTCGTGCGCCAAGCGGTCAACTACGCCGTCGACGTGCCGGCGATCGTCAAGAACGTCCTGGGCGGGCGCGGCTACGACCTGGCCTCGGTCATCCCGCCGAACTACGTCGGCTACGATCCGCACGTGCCGGGCTACAAGCACGACCTCGCCCGGGCCAAGGAGCTGCTGGCCAAGGCCGGCTACCCCGGCGGCAAGGGCATCGCGTTCGTGCTCAACGCGCCGCAAGGGCGCTACAACCGCGACCGCGAGGTCGCCGAGGCGATCGCCGGCCAGCTCCAGGCCGCCGGTATCGCCACCACCGTGCGGCCCCAGGAGTGGGTCTCGTATTCCGACCAGGTCAACCGCCGCGCGCTCTCCCCGCTCTACCTGCTGGGCTGGAGCGCGCCCTCGGCCGACGCCGACAACATCATCACCGCGCTCTTCGAGTCGACCGCGCCGCTCTCGACCTACAGCAACCCCGAGCTCGACAAGCTGACCGACGAGGCCCGTGGCGAGCTGGATCCGGGCAAGCGGCGCGCGCTCTACGCCCGCATCGCGACGATCGTGCACGACGACGCGGCCTGGATCACGCTCTTCCAGTACGAGGACGTCTACGCGACCTCCAAGCGCCTGCGCTGGCAGCCGCGCGGCGACGAGTACATCCGCGCCTACGAGATGTCGCTGAGCTGAGTGCTCGCGTTTCTCGTGCGGCGCGCGCTGGGCGCGCTGTGGGCGCTGGCCGGCGTGGCGACCGTCGTCTTCCTGATCCTGCACCTGAGCGGTGACCCGGCGGCCGTGATGATGCCGCCGGAGTCGTCCGCCGCGGAGATGGCGGCCTTCCGCCACGAGGAGGGCTTCGACCGGCCGCTGATCGTGCAGTTCGGCTCGTTCGTCGCGGCGGCCGCGCACGGCGACCTCGGCCTCTCGCTGCGCCACCAGGAGCCGGCGATGGGCTTGGCGCTGGAGCGGCTCCCGGCCACGGTGCTGCTCTCGAGCGCGGCCATGCTGATCGTGATCCTGATCGGCATCCCGGCCGGGGTGGCCTCGGCGCTGCGCCCGCACACGGCCGTCGACTACGCCGCGCGCGTCGTCGCCTTGATCGGCCAGAGCGCGCCGACGTACTGGATCGGCCTCATGCTGATCCTGTTCTTCGCGGTGCGGCTGGGCTGGTTTCCGGCCAGCGGCATCGGCGACTGGCACAACCTGGTCCTGCCGGCCGCGACGCTGGGCTTCTTCTCGACCGCGAAGATCATGCGGCTGACCCGCTCGGCGATGCTCGACGTGCTCGCCGCGGACTTCCTGCGCACCGCGCGCGCCAAGGGGCTGAGCGCGCCGCGGGTCGTCGGCGGCCACGCGCTGCGCAACGCCTGGCTGCCGATCGTGACCCAGCTCGGCGTCGAGCTCGGCACGCTGCTCTCGGGCGCGATCATCACCGAGACGGTCTTCGCCTGGCCCGGCGTCGGCCGGCTGGCGGTGCAGGCCGTGTTCGAGCGCGACTTCCCGGTCGTCGAGGCGGTCGTGCTGCTCGCTGCGACGATCTTCGTCGTGCTCAACCTGATCGTCGACCTGCTCTACGCCGTGCTCGACCCGCGGATCCGGTACGCCTGATGGCCGCCGTCGTCACCGTCCCCGCCGCGGCAGCGAGCACGGCGGGCACGAATTCACCCTGGCGCGTAGCGCTGCGCCGGATCGCGCGCGATCCGGGCGCCGTGGTTGGCGCGTTCATCGTGCTGGTGGTCGCGGTCTGTGCGCTGTTCGCGCCGCTGATCGTCCACACCGACCCCAACGCCCAAGACCTCTCGGCCACGCTCCAGCCGCCGGCCTGGCTGGCCGGCGGCTCGCACGCGCACCCGCTGGGAACCGACAACCTCGGGCGCGATCTGCTGACCCGGATCATCTGGGGGGCACGGGTCTCGGCGATCGTGAGCCTGGCCGTGGTCGCGATCGGCGGGACGATCGGCATCGGCGCGGGCCTGCTGGCGGGCTACCGGCGCGGCTGGGTCGACGCGCTGATCGCGCGCGTCACCGACGTCCAGCTCGCCTTTCCGCTGGTGCTGCTGGCGATCGCGATCGTCGCCGTGGTCGGCCCGGGCCTGGGCACCGTGATCGCGGCGATCGGCCTGACCTCGTGGGTGCAGTACGTCCGGGTGATCCGAGCTGAGACGCTCAGCCTGCGCGAGCGCGAGTTCGTGGCGGCGGCCCAGGCGGCGGGCGCGACCGGCGGCCGAATCGTGCTGCGCCATCTGCTGCCCAACGTGGCCTCGGCCTCGATCGTGCTGGCGACCTTCGAGATCGCCCGCGCGGTGGTGCTCGAGTCGTCCCTCTCGTTCCTGGGCTTGGGCGTCCCGCCGACGACCCCGTCCTGGGGCGGCATGCTGGCCGACGGGCGCCAGTACCTCGACACCGCCTGGTGGACCGCGCTCTTCCCCGGCCTGGCGATCATGACCGCGGTGATGGGCGTGAACCTGCTCGGCGACGGGCTGCGGGACGCGCTGGACCCGAACTCGCGCTGACGCGCATCATCTCGCCAACCGGGTTCATGAATCGCCTCGCCGCAAGGCAATTGCACAGCGGCTGCGTGCGCAGATTCAGCGTCCGCATGTCCGCCCAACGTCACGCCTGCAGCGATCCCGAGCAGTGCCACGAGGTCGCAGCACCGAGCTCTATTTGAGATTTTCGGGCGGCAGCCCGAACTTCAGCGGCGGCGCTCCTTCGAACCTGAATCGGCGCGTAGTCGTTCTTGCAATCCCAGTCCATTGAACCGTCGTGTCCCCCTCCAGCTCCGCATCGAGATACAGCTTGACATAAACGACCCGTTGTGTCTCGTTATCGCCGGCAGTCAAGTGGTCGAGCGGAATGTGACTGACGAAGACGTTGTTCTCACGGACCCTCTGTGGCGTTCCATCCCATCCATTGGGTCGCTCGACATGGTTGGTCCGCACGACCCTGAGTTCGGCTGCGAGCCCGAGCAGAGGCGAACGCCCGACATTCGCAAAGCGGCACCATGCGACGCGATACGGATCGCTGAGAAAATTGGCGGGCGCCTCGTCGATGAGCACTTCGAACTCGTTGTCGTCGTCCGCCGCAACGTAAACATTGATCTCCGGCTGCGCGGCAGCATCGGTGATCGAGATCTGGCGCATCGCGATCAGCGGCCGCACTTCGATGAAGTACGCGCCGACGGCGGCGAGCAGCGCTCCCGCCGTTACCAGCGCCAGCACCCAGGTTCCCGCGGCCAGCGAGCAATCCGGAGCGGCGTAGACGCAATGCGCAAGAAGAGCGCCGGAGTTCGGACCTCGGTATGCGACCCCGAACGACACGAAGAAGACCGTCGCAAGCACGACGGCCCAGAGAATCACTCGCAAACGGAGTCTAGTGAAGAACGATGTCTAGGTCTCGCGCCGCACGGCCGAAGTCCGCATCCGCCGCTTCGAGCTTGCTTACTACGTCATCCTTTCGGACCCGCACAGGAACCTTCGCCCCGGTGCGCGTGAGCACGATAGCCCGCGACGGGGAAACCTTCTCGAAGCGCAGTCCGAGGGGTTCCAAGTTGGCGTTGATCCGTTCAACGAGCTGTCGATTGCGCATCTTTGCTGAGATTGTAGCACAAATCCGCTGACCCGCTCACCCGCTTGCTCCTCCCCGTAGAGTGTGTCACGTTTCATGGCACTTTGTGAGGTTGCGACGGGCTCCGCACCGAGCGGCGCGAACATCGTCTCATGGAGCCGCTGATCATCACCGTCGCCCCGGTCGGGGGCGAGGTCATGCCCGGCCAGTCGCCCTACCTGCCGGTCACCCCGGCCCAGCTCGGGGAGACGGCCGCCGCCATCCGGGCGGCCGGGGCGTCGATCGTCCACGTCCACTGCCGCAACGACGACGGCTCCAACACCCACGCGGTCGAGCGCTTCCGGCAGGCCTACGAGGCGATCCGGGCCGCCTCGGACCTGATCGTCCAGTTCTCGGCCGGCGGCGCGATCGGCATGACCCCGGCCGAGCGGGCCGCGCCGCTGGCCCTGCGGCCCGAGATGGCGACCCTGACCTGCGGCACGGTCAACTTCGGCGACGGCATCTTCGAGAACAGCTTCCCGATCATGCGGGCGCTGCTGCGGGCGATGGACGAGCACGGCGTGGTGCCGGAGCTGGAGGTCTTCGACCTGGGCCACCTCTCCAACGCCAAGCGCCTGGCCGCCGAGGGCGTGCTGCGGCTGCCCCGGCACGTCGACTTCGTGCTGGGCGTTCCGGGCGGGCTCGAGGCGTCGGTGGAGTACCTGGTCGACCTGGTGCGCGCGCTGCCGGCGGGCTGCACCTGGTCGGTGGCCGGGATCGGCCGGATGCAGCTCGTCCTGGCGACGGTCGCGATCGCCATGGGCGGGCACGTCCGGGTCGGACTGGAGGACAACCTCTACTACAGCAAGGGCCGCCTGGCGCGCAACGAAGAGCTGGTCGCCCGGGTGGTGCGGATCGCCGCGGAGCTGGGCCGGCCGGTGGCAACGCCCGACGAGGCTCGCCGGCTGCTCAAGCTGAGAACGGCCGCCGCCGTCTAACCGTTTCCGAGGAAACCGCCCGGCTCGACCGGAACGAGCGGCGGTCCTCATCCCGGGGAGGTGCTTCCACTGTTCACGTACGTCGTCCGCCGGACGCTGCAGAACATCCCGCTCCTGCTGCTGGTCTCGGTCGTCCTCTTCACCATCCTGCAGCAAGCACCGGGCGGCCCGCTCACGCCGTACCTGCAGAACCCGCACATCACCCAGGCCGACATCGAGCGGCTCAAGCACAACCTCGGGCTGGACCAGCCGGTCTACGTGCAGTACTTCAAGTGGCTGGGCCGGGTCGTCGTCGGCGACTTCGGCTGGTCGCAGTCGAACTCCGAGCCGGTCACCCAGGCGATCCTCGAGCGCCTGCCCGCGACGCTCGAGCTGATGGGCGCCTCGTTCGTCCTCTCGCTGGCGATCGGGGTGACGGCCGGCATCGTCAGCGCCGTCAAGCAGTACTCGTGGCTCGACTACCTGGTCACGACCTTCGCCTTCTTCGGCCAGTCGATGCCGGTGTTCTGGTTCGCGCTGATGCTGCAGCTGCTCTTCGCCGTTTACGGCATTCCGCTCGGCTTCGGCTACAAGATCCAGCTGCCGTCGGCCGGCATCTCCGAGAGCGACACGTTCATCCTGGCCGACCGGATCAAGCACCTGATCCTGCCGACGATCGTGCTCTCGCTGCTCTACATCGCGCAGTGGAGCCGCTTCATGCGCAGCTCGATGCTCGAGGTCATCCGGACCGACTACATGCGGACCGCGGCGGCCAAGGGCGTCTCGCGCACCGCGGTCATCCTCAAGCACGGCCTCAAGAACGCCTTGATCCCGCTGGTCACCGTCATCGCGCTCTCGCTGCCGGTCCTGGTCGGCGGCGCGGTCGTCACCGAGACGATCTTCGCCTGGCCCGGGATGGGCCGGCTGTTCATCAACGCGCTGGGCCAGTTCGACTTCGCGCTGCTGATGGGCTACCTGATGCTCGTGTCGTTCCTGGTGATCTTGTTCAACCTGCTCGCCGACGTCTGTTACGCCTGGCTCGATCCGCGGGTGAAATACAGCTGATGGCCGCGACGCTTCCGCTCAACCCGTCCGCCGCGGCGGCCGCCGAGGAAGGCGCCCCGTCCCGCAACACGGTCTGGCGCCGCTTCCGCAAGCACAAGGTCGCGCTGGCCGGCGGCTTGATCATCATCGTGATGGCGCTGATCGCGATCTTCGCCAGCCCCCTGACGGGCCTGGTGCTGCACCAGGACCCCAACGCCATCGACAACGTCCACTGGCAGGGCTACCCGCTGGCACCGGGCATCGCCGGCCACCTGCTGGGCACCGACGAGAACGGCCGCGACCTGCTCGCGCGCCTGATCTACGGCGCGCAGATTTCGCTCACGGTCGCCCTGTTCGCGGTCTTCATCGAGATCACGCTGGGCACCGTGCTGGGCGCGATCTCCGGCTACTACGGCGGCTGGGTCGACTTCGTGATCATGCGGCTCACCGACGTCGTGCTCTCGATCCCGCTGCTGCCGCTGCTGCTCGTGCTGACCGCGATCGTCGCCGGCACCTCGAACAAGGCCTCGCTCAACTTCGGGGTGATCGTGCTCATCATCGGCGGGCTCTCCTGGCCCTCCGTCGCCCGGCTCGTGCGCGCCTCGTTCCTCAGCTTGCGCGAGCGCGAGTTCGCCGAGGCGGCCAGAGCGCTGGGCAACCGCGACGGCCGGATCATCTTCCGGCACCTGCTGCCCAACGCCGTCGCGCCGATCATCGTGCAGGCCACGCTCGAGGTCGCCAACGTCATCATCCTCGAGTCGACGCTCTCGTTCCTGGGCTTCGGCATCCAGCCGCCGACCGCGTCGTGGGGCAACATGCTGGCCAACGCGCAGTCGAACATCACGGTGGCGCCGTGGGCGGCGATCTTCCCCGGGCTGTGCATCCTGATCACGGTGCTGGCGATCAACTACCTGGGCGACGGGCTGCGCGACGCGCTCGACCCGAACATGCGCTGACCGACGCGATCGGGGCCGGCGTCGTCGCGACGCCTCGGCACGGTGGGTGGGGCTTGTCGCGCCTGACTCGTGGGCGGCGCCGCAGGTTTCGTGACGGTGCTAACGTTCGGTGGGCGTTTGCTCGTTCAAGGAGCAGGAAACCATACAGTAACCGGTTTCGGATGCCGCGAGGGGGTCGAGATGGAGCTGCGACGCCATGAGGAGATCACCGAGGTCTCGCGCTACTGGACGCCCGAGCATCTCGACGTGACGTACGTGCCGATGACGTACGCGCGGCCCAAGGCGACCTGGATCGAGGGCTACGAACGGCTCCGGCCGCGGGTCACCAGCGACAGCAGCGAGCGGCTGGCGCGGCGCCGGATGAGCACCCACGCCGTCGTCGACCCGGCCGAGATCACCGTGCTGCCGGCGCTGCAGTCGGCTCCGCCGGAGCGTCCGGGGACCGCGCGCTCGCGGTTCCTGGCGCGCATGTCGGCGCTCGTCCGGCACGCGCCCGCGCGCTGAGCGCGTCAGCTCCGGGCCGGGCGGCGTTTGGCGAGCAGCAGGACGACCGCATGGACTCCGGCGGCCAGCGCGAGCGGAACCGGGGCGTAGGCGATCGCCCAGACCAGCGTGCTGGCGAACGCGACCACGGTGTCGATCAGGGCGCTCAGGCCGGCGTGCCAGGCGCCGTCGATGCGGGCGGTCGGGCCGGGCTTGGCCGCGGCCGGGTTGGGGCGGTCTTCGGTCAGGCTCAGGGCGATCGTGCTGGTGGCGACGCGGTGCAGGTCGTGCTGGTGCTGGGCGGCGAGCTGCTCGATCTGGCCGCGCACGTCGCTGAGGTTCTGCTGGACGGTGAGGATCTCGTCGACCTTGCCGCCGCGGTCCATCAGGCCGCGCAGGTCGCGCTCGGTGCGGCGCAGGTTCGTCAGCCGCGCCGCTTCGTCGACGAGCGCGTCGCCGAGGTCGTCGGCGGCGATCGTGCGGTTGCGGACCGTGCCGAGGCGGGCCAGCGCGTCGAGCGCCGGGTCGAGCCGGTCGGCGGGAACCTCGACCTCGAGCTCGGCGCCGCGGACCGTGCCGGGGCTGCGCGGGCTGGCGTCGTCGAGCGCGGTCACCTCGCCGCCGGCCGAGCGCACCGTGCGCTGCGCGGCGTGCAGCGCCGCCTCGACGTCGCCGACGTCGATCTCCAGCTTGGCGTGCTTGGCGAGCCGCGGCTGCTGCACCGCCGCGCCGGCGGCGTCGGCGGCCCGCGCCGCGTCGATCTTGCGCTTCGCCTGCAGGGCCGGCGCGGCCGTATCCCGGTTCATCGTGCCGCCGGGCGGGGGCGTCAGCCGGTAGACCGTGGCCATCTGCGCGCTGCCCGGGCCGCTGCCGGCCGTGGTGCGGGCATCGTCGGCTTCGCGGGCGTGCCACGCGGCGACGGCGGCGGCGCCGAAGCCGACCACCAGCACGGTGGCGGTGGCGTAGCGGGCCGGAACGGCCCACCACGCGCCGCGCAGCGGCAGCGGGCGGGCGGGCGGCGGGGCGTCGAGCCGGGCCAGCACGTTCGCGAAGAGGTGCGCGGGCGGCGGCGGAACCAGCTCCGCGCGGTCGCGCAGCGTGGCGGCCAGCGCCCGCAGCTCGTGCAGCTCTTCGCTGCAGCTCGCGCAGGTCGCCAGCTCGGCCTCGACCCGGGCGCGCTCGGTCCCATCGAGCGTGCCGTTGGCGTAGAACGGCAGCAGCTCGGCGATCTCGTGCTTCACCGGGCCTGCTCCGCGGTGGCGGCCAGCGCGTCGCGCAGCCGCTGCTTGGCGTAGAAGGCGCGGGTCTTCACGGTCGCCACCGGGCAGCCGACGATCTCGGCGATCTCGGCTTGCGCGAAGCCCTCGACGTAGGTCAGCTCGAGCACCGCGCGGTGCTCGGCCGAGAGGGCCGCCAGCGCGCCGTCGAGCCGGCGCCGGTCCGCCGCGCGCAGCGCGGCCTCGGCCGGGTCGTCGCCGGCCGCGACCCCGAGCAGCTCGTCGAGCGGGACCGTCGGCGCGCGGCGGCGGCGCAGCGCGTCGACCGCCTTGTGGTGCGCGATCCCGAACACCCACGTGCGCGCTCGCGAGCGGCCGCCGTACTTGCCGGCATTGCGCCAAACCTCGACCATCACGTCGCTCGTCAACTCCTCGGCCAGACCGTCGTCACGCACCAGGTCGCGGACGAAGCGGTGGACGGCTGCCCCGTGCGCGCGGAAGAACGTCTCGAACGCCGCCCGGTCGCAGGCGGCGATGCGCTCCAGCAGGCGGCGGTCGTCGGCGTCGGTCATTGCCCTTCCATGCCGGTTCGTCGGCGGCCGCGCGGCGAAGGTTCAGCGCGGCCCGGCGATCAGGTTCGGCCGGCCGGCGTGAAGTCGAGCGCCAGCGAGTTCATGCAGTAGCGCTGTCCGGTCGGGGCCGGGCCGTCGTCGAAGACGTGGCCGAGGTGCGAGTCGCAGTGCGCGCAGCGGGCCTCGGTGCGGATCATGCCGTGCGAGCGGTCCTCGAGCAGGCGCACGTTCTGCCGGTCGGCCGGGGCGAAGAAGCTCGGCCAGCCGCTGCCGCTCTCGAACTTGGTGTCCGAGGAGAAGAGGGTCGCGCCGCAGGCCCCGCAGGCGTACGTGCCCTGGTCGTGGTTGTGGTAGAGCGCGCCGCTGAAGGCGCGCTCGGTGCCGCCCCGGCGCAGGACCTCGTAGCGCTCCGGGCCCAGCTCCTCGCGCCACTGCGCGTCGGTCTTCTCGATCTTGTTCACGCTTCCAAGACCCTCGCGAGGGACTCGAGGGTGGCGCCCGGCGCTAGGCGCAGTTCTTGCAGCGGCCGCTGAAGGTCACCGTCTCGTGCTCGATGGCGACGCCGTGCCGGGCGGCCAGGGCGCGGCGGGTCTCGGCCGGGACGGTGTAGTCGAAGTCCTCGATCGCGCCGCAGCCGGTGCAGCGGAAGTGGGCGTGCGCGCTCGAGGCCGGCTCGTAGACCGCCGAGGCCTCGCCCGGGACGTCGATCTTCATCACCGCGCCGAGCTCGTGCAGGCGGATCAGCCCGCGGTGGACCGTGGCGAAGCCGATCCGCGGCTGGAGCACGCGGGCGCGGACCCAGATGTCCTGGGCCGTGAGGTGGCTGCCCGGCCCAGCCTGCTCGACCACGTCGAGGACCGTTCGGTAGTTGGCGGGCAGGGCTTGATCGTCGCTTGACACGGGATTCGGGATGGGGTAGCCTCCGGAGGCAGACTGAAACCGGTTCTCAGTCTCAGTGTTCAATATAGCGGGAACCCGTTCCCATAGCAAGAGCATCGGAGGAATATCAGTTGTTAGCGAAGGTCGGCCAGCCGGCTCCCTCATTCACCCTCCCGTCGACCAAGGGCGCGACCAGCGCCAAGGACCTCGGCAAAGAGATCAGCCTGTCGGACTACCGCGGCAAGTGGCTGATCTTTTTCTTCTATCCGCTCGACTTCACGTTCGTGTGCCCGACCGAGATCACGGCCCTCTCGGACCACTACGAACAGTTCACGGACCTCGACACCGAGGTGCTCGGCGCCTCGACCGACAGCGTCCACTCGCACTGGGCCTGGCTGAACACGCCCCGTGAGAAGAACGGCATCGCCGGGACGAAGTACCCGCTGGTCGCCGACTTCACCAAGGAAGTCGCCCGCGCGTACGGCGTGCTCGACGAGCAGAGCGGCGCGGCCCAGCGCGGCCTGTTCATCATCGACCCCGACGGCGTGCTGCGCTACGCGGTCGTGACGGCGGACAACGTCGGCCGCTCCTCGGAGGAGACCATGCGCGTCCTCGAGGCGCTCCAGACCGGCGGGCTGTGCCCGGCCGACTGGACCCCCGGCAAGCAGCTCCTCACGGTCGGAGCCTAGCCTCCCATGCCGCTCCGGACCGGCTCGGACCGGCCGTCGCTCGACGGCGTGCCGACCTGGCTCAACGGCGGCGAACCGACGGCCGAGGAGCTGGCGGGCAAGCCGCTCCTCGTCCACTTCTACTCGGTGAGCTGCTACATCTGTCACAACGTCGCCGACGAGGTGGCGCGCTGGCAGGCCGAGTACGGCCCGCGCGGGCTCAACGTGGTCGGCATCCACCAGCCGCGCGGCCCCGAGGAGCTCGACGTCGCCAAGGTCACCGAGGACGCCCAGGGGCCGATGAAGATCAGCTGGCCGCTGGCGATCGACAACGAGCACACCCTGGTCCAGCGCTTCGAGAACCAGTTCGTCCCGGCGTACTACGTCTTCGACCGTGACGGCAAGCTGGTCCACCGCCAAGCCGGCGACCGCGGCTTCGAGCGGCTCCACGACAAGATCGGCCAGTTGCTCGACGACGTACCGGCCGCCTGACCGGCTCCGCCCAGGCCTTGCGCGGGGGCCGCGTATCGCCTACACTCTCGGGGTTGTCCCCGGCGCTGCTTCGGCTGCCGGGGACCGGCCCCGTGCGCGAGTGGCGGAATTGGTAGACGCACTAGCTTGAGGGGCTAGCGGGGGCAACCTCGTGCTGGTTCGAGTCCAGTCTCGCGCACCATCGAAAGGCCCGCCTTCCCGGCGGGCTCTTTCGTCGGGCGGGCAACGGTAAAAGTAAGAGCAAGCCGCGAAACATCCGGCCGCCCGTCGTCGTAGTTCAGGGCGACCGACGAGAGGACGGCTCTTTACGCCATGTGGTTGACGCGTTTCTCGCTCCAGCGGCCCATCATCGTCGCGATGCTGTTCATCGCGCTCGCCGTCTACGGGACGGTATCGTACTTCGCGCTGGGGAAGAACTCCCAGCCGAACGTCGATTTCCCGGTGGTCGTCGTCGTGGCGGCGTACCCCGGCGCCTCGCCGGCCGAGATGGAGCGCCTGGTCATCAAGCCGATCGAAGACCAGGTCGACGGCATCGAGCACCTCGACACGCTCAACGCGACGGCCCAGGAAGGCAGCGCGGTCGTGGTCGTGCAGTTCCAGCTCGGCACGAACCTGGACTTCGCGGCGATCGACGTGCAGCGCCGGGTCGACACCGCCCGGGTGTACATGCCGACCGATCTCGACCCGCCGCAGGTCATCAAGAACGGCGCGCAGGCGCCGGTCGTCACCTACGCGCTGGGCTCCAAGACGCTCAGCGCACCGGCCCTGGCCGACCTGGTCAACGACCGCCTGATCTCCGACATCCGCCACATCCCCAACGTCGAGACGGTCGACCTGAGCGGGGCGGCGGTGCGCGAGTTCGACGTCGACGCGGACCCGCTGCGGCTGCTCGGCGCCGGCGCGACGCTGCCCGACGTCTTCAACGCGATCTCGGCCAACAACAGCAACCTGCCCGGCGGCCGCATCGACGCGCCGACGGTCGAGACCACCGTCTCCGTCCACGCCGAGGTCAACTCGGCCGCCGACCTGGCGGCGGTGCCGCTCGCCGTTACCGGCGGGGCGCAGCAGGCGCTGCGCATCGGCGACGTCGCGCGGGTCAGCGACACGCACCAGGAACAGCGCCTGATCTCGCACATGAACGGCGCGCCCGGGCTGATCCTGGACATCAGCCGCTCGATCACCTCCGACGAGGTCGGCGAGACCAAGGTCGTGCGCGCCCAGATGGCGGCGATCGAAAAGAAGTACCCGCAGATCGAGTTCCACGAGCTGTTCGCACCGGCCGACTACACCCAGGCCTCGCTCAACGGCGTCCTGCAGTCGCTGCTCGAGGGCATCGTCCTGACCGCGATCGTGCTGATGCTGTTCCTGCACGCCTGGCGCAACGCGGTGGTCGTGATGGTCGCGATCCCCTCCTCGCTGCTGGCGACCTTCATCGTCATGCGCGTGATGGGCCTGACGCTCGACAACGTCTCGCTGATGGGCCTCTCGCTGATCATCGGCATCCTGGTCGACGACTCGATCGTGGTGCTCGAGAACATCACCCGCCACCGCGACATGGGCCAGGCGCCCTTCGACGCGGCGCTCTCGGGGCGCAACGAGATCGGCGGCGCGGCGATCGCGATCACGCTGGTCGACGTCGTCGTCTTCCTGCCGCTGGCGTTCCTGAGCGGCTTCGTCGGCCAGTACATGAAGGAGTTCGGCATCGTCGTCACCGTGGCGACGCTGTTCTCGCTGTTCGTCTCGTTCACGCTCACCCCGGTGCTGGCCGCGCGCTGGTCGGTGCTCGAGCGCAGCGCCGCGCCGCCGCCGTGGCTGGCCTGGTTCCAGACCGGCTTCGAGCGCCTCAACGGCTGGTACCGGCAGCGCGCGCTCCCGTTCGCGCTGCGCCACCGCTGGATGACCTTCTGGTTCAGCTTGCTGCTGGTCGTCAACGCGCTCTCGCTCGTCGCCGGCAAGGAGGCGATGACCGCCCTGGCCGGGGCCGACGTCGCGCTGGCGCTGGTGACGCTGGTCTGGATTCCGCTCGGCCGCGGGCTGCGCGGCCGCGGGCTGGCCGGCATCCGCATCCAGGGCTCGCACGCCGGCGCGTCGGTCGGCGGCGCGCTCGGCTGCGCCGCGATCGGTGCGTTCGTGTTCGGCCTGGTGCTGCTGAACCTCAACCTGCAGAGCGAGTTCGTGCCCGACCAGAAGAACGGCCAGATCCACGGCGACGTGACCTTCCCGGTCGGCACGCCGCTGGCGGTCACCGAGCGCAGCCTGATGCGGATCGAGACCGAAGTGCTCAAGGTCCCCAACGTCGACACGGTCCGGACCTATGCCGGCACGAAGCCCGACGGCTGGGGCTCGACCGACGGCGGGTTCGTCGGCACGTTCAACATCACGCTCAACAAGGCGCACCGGCGCGAGCAGGACGCGGTCGTCGAGCGGCTGCGCGCGGTCGTGCCGCCGCTGGCCAAGGGCGCCGAGGTGACGGTCTCCGGGCGCGGCGGCGGCGGCAGCGGTCTGCCGATCTCGTTCACCCTCTCGGGTCCGGGCGACGTGATCCAGCCGGCGGCCAACAAGCTCGCCGCGTACATCAAGTCGGTGCCCGGCACGGTCAACGTGCAGACCGGCGCGGAAGCGGCGGCGCCGCACTTGAACATCGCGATCGACCCGGCCCGCGCGGCGGTGCTCGGGGTCTCGCCCGGCGCCGCGGCGCTCGTCGCGCGCACCGCGGTCGGCGGCGCGGTGGCGACCAAGGTGCGGACCTGGAACGGTCTGGTCAACGTGCTGCTGCAGTACCCGCTGACCGAGCGCAACTCGATCGACGAGATCGAGCGCATCCCGGTGCGCGCCACCGACGGCTCGCTGGTCCCGCTGGGCCGCGTCGCGACCTTCGCCTTCGACCGCGCGCCGACCAAGATCGAGCACGTCGACAAGCAGGTCATCGCGCGGGTCAACGGCGACATCGACCGCAACAAGACGACCTTGGGCGCGGTGATGGGGCTGGTCAACAAGAAGCTCGCGACGCCCGGCTTCCTGCCCGCCGGCGTGACGCTGGGCGAGGAGGGCGACTCGAAGTTCTTCCTGGAGTTCCTCAACTCGATGGCGTTCGCGCTGCTGACCTCCTTCGCGCTGATCTACTGCCTGATGGTGATCCTGTACGGTTCGTTCGTGACGCCGTTCGTGATCATGTTCTCGATCCCGGTGGCGGTCATCGGCGCGCTGCTCGCGCTCGCGCTGACGCACCAGACGATTAACCTGTTCTCGGCGATCGGCTTGATCATGCTCTTCGGCCTGGTCGCGAAGAACGGCATCCTGCTCGTCGACTACTCCAACACCTTACGCAAGCGCGGGCTGACCTACGGCGAGGCGATCCTGACCGCCGGCGGCACGCGCCTGCGGCCGATCGTCATGACCACCGCGGCGATGGTGTTCGGCATGCTTCCGCTCGCGACGGGCCACACCGAGGGCGGCGAGATCCGCATGTCGATGGGCATCGTGCTGATCGGCGGCCTGCTCAGCTCGCTGTTCCTGACCTTGTTCCTGGTGCCGGCGATGTACGTGACCGCCAACCACTTCGGCGCCTGGTTCGCGCAGCGGCGGGCCGGCCGGAACGCGCCGCGGCCGGGCGACGAGCCGCTCTCGCCCCCGCCGCGGGTTCCGGCCGGCGCGCTGGGCGACTAGGGCAGCCAGTCTGAGAAATCGCTGAGAACGGGTAAGGGAACCTCCGGCAACTCGCCCGGAGGATCTCGTACTCATGGCTTCATCCAGCAAGCGACGCCTGGCCGCACTGACCGCGGCGGCCCTCCTCTCCACCGCCCTCGCGCTGCCCGCCGGCGCGGCCGGGCCGGTCAGCGTCACGCTCAACGGTAACCCGCTCAACCTCAACCCGGCCCCGACCGAGCGGGCCGGACGAGTCTTCGTCCCGCTCCGCGGGGTGTTCGAAAACCTCGGCGCGACGGTCGTCTACGCCAACGGGGTGATCAACGCGACCGGCCGCGGCCACAACGTCAGCCTGCGGGTCGGCTCGCAGACCGCCACCGTCGACGGCCAGCAGCAGACGGTCGACGTGGCGCCGTTCATCATCGGCGCCTCGACCTACGTCCCGCTCCGCTTCGTCTCCCAAGCACTCGGCGCGAGCGTGAACTACGACGGCACGAACCGGATCGTCGCGCTGGGCACCAACGGCCGCAACGGGCCGCCGGGCCAGACGATCACCCCGCTCCCGCAGGCGCGGCGCGGCGAGATCACGCTGGCGGGCGAGACCCCGGCGCGCGGCGCCGAGGTGACCTCGCGCCGGCCGACGATCGAGGCGACCTTCGGCGGCGGCACGGTCGACCCCAACACCGTCCGCGTCACCATCGACGGGCTGGACGTCACCAACGACTCGACCCGCTCGACGACCGGCATCCTCTACGCTCCGCGCTCGCCGCTGCAGCCCGGCCGCCACACGGTGCACGTCAGCGGCACCGACAGCCGCGGCAACTCCTTCGACCGCGGCTGGGAGTTCACGTCGGGAACGTCCTCGGCGGTCGCCGGCCAGATCAGCGACGTCCGGCCGGCCGACGGTGCCACGGTGGGCAACCAGTTCGTCGTCGCGGGCCGCACCTCGCCCGGCGCGCGGGTGACCGTGCAGGTCGGCGTCGGCAACGGCGGCGGCCGGGGCACGACGCTGGGCGGGATCCTGGGCACGCTGCTGGGCGCCAACGGCCAGACCAACAGCGCCCAGTACAACCTGACCGCCGACGGCGAGGGCCGGTTCACCACCCAGGTCAACATCGCCGCGCAGTCCGGGGCGCAGCTGGTCCTGGCCATCCTGGCCACCGACCCGCGGACCGGCTCGTCGGGAACGCCGGTCCAGGAGACCCTCACCGTCCGCTGAGGGGACGGCGCGGCGGCGCCCGGCAGGGCGCGGCGCCTGCCGTGTCTCACCGAATCCCGTGCCCGCGCAGATCGACGGCCCGCGGTCCTCGCGCCTCGCCCTGGTGACCGGGGCGGCGGCGGGCCTGGCCAAGGGGATCGCCGGCCGGCTGGCCGCCGACGGGTACCGGATCGCCCTGACCTACCGGCCGGGCGGCACGCCGCCCGGCGCCGTGCTGGCCCTGGTCCGCCCGCACGACCCGCAGGCGCTGGCGATCCCGGCCGACTTCGCCGACCTCGCGGCGGCCGAGGCCGCGGTCGCGGCGGCCGAGGCGCGCGGGCCGGTCGAGGTGCTGGTCCATGCCGTCGGCCCGATCGTCGTCAAGCGCTTCGCCCGCTGCACGCTCGACGAGTACCGGACGCTGACCGAGGCCAACCTCGGCTCGGCGGTCGCCTTGGCCTTCGCCGTGCTGCCCGGCATGCGGGCGCGCGGCTTCGGCCGGATCGTCTACTTCGGCATGAACGGCTCGCACGTCACCCAGCCCGCCCGCGGGATGGCGCTGTACGGCGCGGCGAAGGCCGGCGTCGTCACCTTCGCCCGCGCGCTCGCGCTGGAGGAGGCCGCGAGCGGCATCTCCGTCAACGTGATCGAGCCAGGCGACATCCGCGACAAAGACGCGGATCGTACGGCCGCGCGCGCCCTCCGAGCCGCCAACCCGACCGCGCACGCGGGGTCGTGGGAGGACGTCGCGGCGGCGGTGCGGTTCGCGGTCGACGACGACAACGGGTTCTGCAACGGTATGGTGCTGGGAGTGAACGGCGGGCTGACGGAGCCGCACGAGTGAGGTACGCGACCTGGGTGGTCGTGGCGCTCGTGACGCTGGCGCGCGCGGTCGCGGCGGCGAAGGTGCCGCTGACCGGCGACGAGGCGTACTACTGGGAGTGGGCCAAGCACCTCGCGCTGGGCTACGCCGACCACCCCCCGATGGTCGCCTACCTGATCCTGCCGTTCACATGGGCGACCCAGGACCCGCTGCTGATCCGGCTCGGCTTCCTGATGTGCGGGGTGGTCGCCACGCTCGCCGCCGCGGCGACCGCGCAGCGGCTCACCGGCGACGAGCGGGCCGGGATGGTGACGGCGCTGGCGATGACCCTCACCCCGATGCTCTCGGTCGGCTTCGTGCTCGCCACCCCCGACGGGCCGCTGATGGCCGGCTGGGCCTGCTGCCTCTACCTGACCGTGCGCGCCGCGCAGACCCGGGCCCGCCGCGACTTCGTGCTGCTCGGGGTGGCGCTCGCCTTCGCGCTGCTGGCCAAGATGTTCGCCTTCGCGCTGGTGGCCGGGATCGTCGCCTGGTCGCTGGCGCCCAAGCGGCGCGCGCTCTGGCGCGAGGGGCTGACCCTCGCGTTCGTCGTGGCCGCGCTGCTCTACGCGCCGTTCGTGATCTGGAACGCCGAGCACCACTGGGTCACCTTCGCCTTCGCCTTCGAGCAGCGCCACGTCTCGGAGCCCTCGGCGATCCGGCCGCTGGTCTACCTGGCGGCGAACGCGGGCGCGTACTCGCCCGGCCTGTGGATCGCGGCGCTGCTGGTGCTGGTCCGGCCGCGCAACCCGCTGCTCGCCTGGACCTCGCTGCCGCTGGCGCTGCTGCTGTTCGTGCTCAACTTCCACGAGCGGATCGAGCTGCACTGGATCTTCGGCCCCTACGTCTCGCTCTGCATCGGGATGGGGGTCGCCTTCGAGTCGCTCTCGCACCGCGCGCGGGTGCTCTGGGCGACCGCCGGCGCGGTGCCGGCGGCGGTGCTGATCCCGTTCCTGTTCGCCGCGGCGGCGTTCCCCGGGCCGCTCTACGAGCAGTTCCGCGCCACCGGCTCGACCCTGCGCAACACCGGGCCGTTCGAGATCTTCACCTACTGGCCGCTGGCCCAGGACGTGCGCCGGATGGCCGACGCCAACGACGCGGTCGTGGTCACCGACGGCTACGGCTTCTCCTCGCAGATGGACTACGAGGCGGGGATCCCGCCGGTGGTGATCGGCTACGACCACCAGGGCCAGGAATCCAAGCACTGGTACGACGCGGCGATGCAGCCCAAGCGGCTGCTGTTCGTCGACAAGGAGCCGCTGGTGCCGCGCCTGGGCCATCCCGACGACAAGAACGGCCGGCCCGACTTTCAGCGCCGGCTCGCGCTGGCGTGCGGCGAGGTGCGGCCGGGACCGGACCTCGAGTACTCCTACACCGACCCGACCGGCCACACCGTGCCGGCCCGCACCTACTTCCTGACCTGGTGCGAGGACCCGCGGCCGAACGCGCTGAGCATCCTGCGCTGGGAAGACGACCCGACCCGGACGGCGGCCAAGTAGTGCTCGACTACATCCCGCTCACGGCGCTGGCCGGCAAGCGCCGGACGACCGCCGAGCTGCGCGCGCTGGCCTGCGAGCGGATGCGGCGCCTCGGCTACCCCTACGTCGCGACCGAGTTCTCGCCCAGCGCCAGCGGCTGCCGGGTCGACGTGATCGGCCTGGGCCGCTACACCCGCCAGGTCCGCATCTACGAGGTCAAGTCGTCGCGGGCCGACTTCCTGGCCGACGCCAAGTGGGAGTCGTACCTGCCGTACGCGACCCACTTCGCATTCGTCGCGCCGGCCGGCGCGATCCAGCGCTGGGAGCTGGACCGCGACATCGGGCTGATCGAGTACGGCCACCCCGCCTTCGAGCGGATGCTGGCCAACCGCCGCTACGGCTTCTTGGTCCGGCCGGACGACGCGCTGCGCGCGTCCAAGCCCGCCCGCCGGCTGCGCGAGGCGGTCGACGACGCGCGCTGGAGCGCGATCCTCGAGGCGATCGCGTTCGCGCGCACGCTGCCCCCCGACGAGCTCACCTTCACCGACGGAGCCGGCATTTGAGCGTTCACCGTTCCTTCGTGCTACCGGGCGCGCGCCCGCAGTACGGGCCCGACAAGCTCGTGACCGTGCTGCACATCGACCTGCACCTGCGCCCGGACCTGGGCGCCAAGCGGCTCGAGGGCGTCTGCACGACCAGCGTGCGGGCGATCGAGGACGGTGTCGGCCGGCTCGTGCTCGACGCGGTCGACCTCGACGTGCGCGCCGTGCGCCGGGCCGGCGGCGCGGCGCTGCCGTTCCGCAGCACCAGCGAGACGCTCGAGCTGACCGTCGAGCCGCCGCTGCGGCGCGGCGAGGAGCTCGTCTTCGCGGTCGAGTACGCGGCCGAGAACCCGCGCCGCGGCCTGTACTTCATCGAGCGCGAGCCCAAGCACGCCTGGACCCAGAGCCAGGACTCCGACGCGCGCTTCTGGTTCCCGTGCTTCGACTACCCGGCCGACAAGCAGACCACCTCGACCACGATCGTCGTGCCGGCGGGCCAGTTCGCGCTGGGCAACGGCGCGCTGGTCGAGCGCAGCGAGCGCGGCGGCGAGACGGTCTTCCGCTACGAGCAGCGCGTGCCGCACCCGACCTACCTGATGACGATGGTCGCCGGCAGCTTCAGCGAGGTCGCGCAGGCGCACCCGCGGCTGCCGGTGTGGTACTACGTGGCGCCCGGCCGCGAGGCCGACGGCGAGCGCGCGTTCGGCAAGACGCCGCAGATGATCGAGGCGTTCGAGCGGGTGATCGGCGTCCCGTACGCCTACGAGCGCTACTCGCAGATCGCGGTCGCCGACTTCATCTTCGGCGGGATGGAGAACACCGCGGCGACGACCCAGACCGACCGCATCCTGCACGACGAGCGCGCGCACCTCGACTACTCGGCCGACTTCCTGGTCTCGCACGAGCTCGCCCACCAGTGGTTCGGCGACCTCGTCACCTGCCGCGACTGGTCGCACGCCTGGCTCAACGAAGGCTTCGCGACCTACTTCGAGGCGGTCTGGCTCGAGGCCGACCAGGGCTGGGACGAGTACGCCTACGACGTCTACGGCATCGTGCAGCGCTATCTCGAAGAGGACGGCGAGCGCTACCGCCGCCCGATCGTCTGCAACGTCTTCCGCGACCCGATCGAGCTGTTCGACCGCCACCTCTACGAGAAGGGCGGCGCGGTGCTGCACATGCTGCGCGGCGAGCTGGGCTGGGAGCGCACGAAGCGCGCCTTCAAACGATACGTGAGCGACAACGCGCAGCGCAACGTCGAGACGATCGACCTGATCCGCGCGATCGAGGCCGAGACCGGCCGCAACACGCGCCGCTTCTTCGCCCAGTGGGTCGAGCGCGGCGGCCACCCCGAGCTCGAGGTGTCCTACACGTGGGACGGCGAGCGCAAGACCGCGCTGCTGACGGTCGCCCAGAAGCAGACCATCGATCACGAGCACCCGGCCTACGCGTTCGACCTCGAGGTCGGCTTCGTGCTCGACCCGCCCGAGGCGATCGGCACCGATTTCGGGCCCGGCCCGCTGCCGGGCGAGACCCGGGTGCGGCTCGGGGTCGAGGGCGCGGCGCGGACGTTCGCGATCCCGCTCGAGCGCGCGCCGGGCCTGGTCCGGGTCGATCCCGCGGCCTGGATCCTGTGCGCCTGGACCTCGTCGCTGGGCACCGACGCGCACGCCGCGATCCTGCGCCACGATCCCTCGCCCAGCGCCCGCATCCGCGCCGCCAAGGCGCTGGCGAAGGACGCCGGCCGGCGCGCCCGCGAGGCGCTCGCCGCGGCGCTCGGCCGCGACCCGTTCTGGGGCGTGGGGGTCGAGGTGGCCGCGGCGCTGGGCAGCGTGCCCGGGCCGTCGGCGCGCGCGGCGCTGCTGGCCAACCTCGCCCACCCGCATCCCAAGGTCCGGCGCGCGGTCGCCGAGGCGCTGGGCGCGTGGCGCGACCCCGAGGTCGCCGGCGCCCTGCTCGGCCTGCGCGAGGACGCCTCGTACTTCGTCGTCGGCGCGGCGCTGCACAGCCTGGGCAAGACCCGCGACCCCCGCGCGCTCGACGCGCTCGTCGCAGCCCTGGCGACGCCGTCCTGGAACGATACGATCGCCGCCGGCGCGCTGCTGGGCCTGGGCGAGCTGGCCGACGCGCGCGCCCTGCCGCCGCTGCTCGACGCGCTCGACCCGCAGCGCACGGAGCCGCGGCGCCGGGCCGCGGCCACCGCCGTGGCCCGGCTCGGCGGGCAGCTCGACGCCGTCCGCACCGCGGCGGTCGAGGGGATCGCCCGTGCGCTGCGCGACCCCGGCTACCTGGTCCGGCTGGCGGCTTACCGGGCCGCCGAACGGCTCGGCGACGCCCGGCTGCTGCCGCTGCTCGACCGGCTGGCGCAGACCGAGACCGACGGCCGGCTGCGGCGCGACGCGACCGAGGCGGCGATCCGGATTCGCGAGGAAGCGGAGAAGCCGGCCGAGCTGGCCCGCCTGCGCGAGGAACTCGACCGCTTGCGCAGCGAGTCGCTCAGCCTGCGCGAACGGCTCGACGCGCTCAGCCCGACGTGATCGACCGGCTTCGGCTGGCCGCCGCGGCGCTCGCGCTCGCGGCGGTCGCGGCATGCGCTCACCCCCCGGCGCCGCGGCGGCCGGCGAGCGGACCGACCCCGATCGCCGCCGCGCCGAGCGCGCCGGCCTGGAGCGCCGGCGACGTCCGCGTGCTGCAGGCGCGGCTGCGCGGCGTGCTCGGCGCCTCGGCGCTGGCGACCAGCGGCATCGCGGTGGTCGACGCCGGCGGCCGGCCGCTGTTCGCCCGCCGCGAGCGCACCCCGATGACGCCGGCCTCGACCTTCAAGGTGCTGGTCGGCGCGACCGCGCTCGAGACGCTCGGCCCGCGCTTCCGCTTCGTGACGACGCTCGAGGCGCTCGACGATCCCGCCGCCGGGACGCTCGCGGGCGACCTCTACCTGGTCGGCAGCGGCGACCCGCTGCTCACCCGCGACGACCTGCGCGGCGGCATCGGCACCCTCGCGCGCGCCGGCGTGCGCGCGATCACCGGCGGCGTCGTCGCCGACGGCAGCCTCTTCGCGGGTCCCGAGCAGAACCGCGCCTGGGTCGCCGACGACCTGCAGTACGGCTACGCCGCCGGCACCAGCGCGCTCTCGCTCGACCAGGGCACGGTGGAGTTCCACCTGGTGCCGACCAGCGTCGGCGCGCCGGCCCGCATCCTCACCTTGCCGCCCTCCGACCTGGTGCGGACCAGCGGCGCGGTGCTGACCTCGTACGCGACGCTGCTCTCGATCACGCGCGCGCCGGACCGCAACGACTTCACCTTCGACGGCCGCGTCGCCGCCGGCGCGGAGCAGTCGTTCTGGCGGCCGGTGACCGACCTGCCGCTCTACGCCGCCTCGGTCGCGCGCACCATGCTGCGCGCGCGCGGCATCGCGGTCGGCGCGCGCGCCCGGACCGGCCTCGCGCCGCTCACCCCGGCCGTGCTGTGGAAGCACCGCTCGCCGCCGCTGCAGGCGCTCGTCCACCAGATGTTCCTCGAGTCGAACAACCACTTCGCCGAGCAGCTCCTGCGCGCGGTCGGTGCGACCCGCGGCAGCGGTACGGAAACCGCCGGCGGCACCGTCGAGCGCGCCGTGCTCGAGCGCGACGGCGTGCCGCAGGGCGGCCTGCGGATCGTCGACGGCAGCGGCCTCGCGCCGAGCGACCGGGTCGCGCCGCTGACGCTGGCCGAATTGCTCGCGCGCACCGCCGCCGAGCCGATCGGGCCGACCTTCGTCGACACGCTGCCGCGGGTCGGGATCGAGGGCACCGTGCGCTGGCGCCGGCTGACCGACGCGCTGGGCCGGGCGCGCGCGAAGAGCGGCCACATCGAGAACGTCAACGCGCTGGCCGGCTACGTGCAGACCCGCCGCCACGGCCGGGTCGCCTTCGCGATCCTGGTCAACGACCGCCGCGCCGATGACGGCCCGGTCGACGAGGGGATCGACGAGGCGCTGGACGTGCTGGCGCGGAGCTAGCAGCAAGCACGAAACGTTCGACTCGCACCGGCACGTCGGCGTCGGGATCGGGAATCGCTTCGGGTGGCGCCGCGCGGCCCTGGCGAAACTGGGGGCTTCAGCCGGCGGAGTAGCGCGTCAGCTCGACGACCTCGGTCAGGCCGGCCGCCTCAGCCCGTGCCCGCTGCCGCCGAATGTAGGCGAACGTCCACCCGATCGTGCCGAGCGTGATTGCGCCCAGGACCAGCGGGCCGAGCACGAGGACGGCCGCCGCAGGAAGCGTGTACGCCATCGTTGCGCGCAGCACGAATTCGAGCGCGTACGCGCAGCCCCAGACCAGCGTGATGAGGCGGTTGGCGGCGCGGAAGCCGGGTCTGGCCCAGTTCGCATCGTAGGCGGTGCTCGCGCGCGGATCGCCGTGGGCCGCGAACCAGCGCCCGAAGTAGAACATGAGCGGACGCGGCAGCGCGAACGAGGCGAAGCACGCGAGGGCGAGCGCCGCGCTGGTGAACGACTCACGGATGAGCAGGATCTTCGGCCCACCGCCCAGCGCGAGGCCGACCGCGCTCACGGCCAGACCGAACAGCACGATCCCCGCGATCGGGTCGAGTGCCCGGCGCCGCAGGAGGCCCGCCACCGCGACGAGCGCGGGGAAGAGCGCCGCGAGGATGAGCGCCGGCCCCTCGCCCAGGTGCCCGCGCCGGGTGGCGATGAGGAAGACGATCGCCGGAACCGCCGCGTTCAGCCCGGCATCGACGAGCACGGCACGGCGGCCGAAACCGCGCTCAGGGCTTGCTTGCGAACGGGGTGCCGGCGGCGCGTCCGGCGGCGGAGTCGCTGGGTGAAGCATCATGGTCCCTCGTGAGGCATAGCACGTACGGGACGACGACCGTGAAAGATTCGCGTCATCGGTCATCGCCGCCTCATGGTCGGGTCCTCGGCGTCACCGGACGCGCAGCTCGTAGGTGAAGAAGATGCGCCGGTAGGGCAGCCCGAACCGCTCGGTCGCGGCGGTACCCGTGTAGGGTGCGTAGGCCGCCGCGGTGGCGTACTGGTTGAGTGCGAGCGGGACGCCTTCGTAGCGCAGGCCGCGGATGTCGGCGTACTGGTCGAACAGGTTGTCGACCGCGACCGAGAGCAGGCCGCTGCCGCTGCGCAGCGCCAGCCGCAGGTCGCTGTAGCCGTACGCCGGCAGCGCTTTGGTGTTGTTGGCCGAGACGCCGTGGAAGGTGTAGCGCAGGTCGACGCCGCGGCCGACGAGGCGGTCGAGGGCGAGGTCGTAGTTGTGCAGCGGCAGGCGCGGCAGCTGGCTGCCCGGGATCAGCGTCGTGTTCGATTTCAGCAGCGGGGCCGGCGCGGAGACCAGGAACGTCGAGTCGGTCGTCCAGTCGTAGTCGAGGAAGGTCCGGCGGTCGAAGCGCTGGCGCCCGGAGAGCGTGACGCCGCGCGCTTCGAGCGCGCCGACGTTGAACGTGCCGGTCACGCCCAGCAGCGAGGGGGCGGCCGAGGAGCCGCACTTCGCGGCGACCGCCGCGAGCTGCTGGGCCAGGAAGGCCGGGTCGACGAAGCTCGAGCCGGTCGCGCTGAGCGGCACCAGCGTCGCGTAGAGCTTGTCGTAGATGTGGGTGTCGTAGAGCGAGACCTGCGCCTGCGAGTCGGCGCCGAACGTGCGCGCGTAGGCGAGCTCCTCGTCGACGCCGCGCTCGGGGTGGAGCGCCGACGAGGGCACGCTGCCGATCGCGTTGAGCCCGCCGCAGGTGATCGCCGAGCCGCCGCCCGCGCCGCCCAGCACCGTGCCCACGAACGGCTGGCCGAGCTGGTTGCCGGCCGGCTCGGTCGTGGTCGCGCCGGCCGAGAAGCGGAGCGCTTCCCGCCGGCCGGGCGCGTACACGACCGACGCGCGCGGGTCGAGCGAGGTCGTATCGGTCGCGCTGGCGTGGCGCAGGAAGGCGTCGGCGAAGATCGTCAGCGGCGAGCCGGGCGCGCGGTAGACGTCGCGCAGCGTCGGGCCCGTCTCGTGCACGATCGGCGTGCCGAGCGACGACGAGGTGCCGGCGGTCGAGGCCAGGTCGTAGGCGAGGTTGAGGTAGCCGTAGCCCAGGCCGAACAGGTTCGAGCGGCCGCTGTGGTCGTAGCCGATCGAGGCGCCGGCCTCGGTCTCGAGCCGGTCGGAACGCGAGATCTGCGGCCCTTCGCCGGGCGCGCCGACGAACGGCAGCGCGTACGAGCGGTCGACGATGTCGTGGTAGCGGTCGGTGAAGGCGTCGGCGTGGAAGCTGCCGCCCGCGGTCGTGCGCTGGTAGGCGAGGTGCTCGTCGGCGAACGCGAAGGTCTGGGTCGACGGCCCGGCGCCGTCGAAGCCGGTGTTGAACGCGGCGTACTGCTGGGGCGTCTGGCAGGTGAGGCCGCCGTCCGGCTTGCCGCTCGGGCCGAACCCGTTGGGCTGGCCGTTGGCGTTGGTGGCCACGAACGTGCCCGCCGGGCAGGCCGCCAGGTGCGGGTACGCGCTGGGTTTGTAGCGGGCCAGGAGCTGGTTGCCGAAGGCGAGCGCCGGCGCGTCGTCGAGGTAGTCGCCGTCGCCGTTGCCGCTCTTGTCCTCGAAGTAGCCGCTGACCAGCGCCGTGAACGTCAGGCTCGAGGCCGGCTCGGGCGCATAGCTCAGCTTCACCAGGCCGGTGCGCGAGTTCACGCTCGAGTCGTCGTCGTAGACGCCGGTCGCGCGCACCGCCGGGTCGGTCGCCGACTGGTCGTAGGCCGCCCCGGGCTGGTAGAGCCGGTCGTGGCGGAGCGGGCCGTCCAGCCCGGCGACCCCGAACGCGACCGCGTAGCCCAGCCGTCCCGCGGTGCCGGTCGCGCGCAGCGTCGTGGCGCTCTTGTCGAAGCTGCCCCAGCCCTGCGCGACGCTGAACTGCCGCTCGGTGGTCGGCGCCAGCGTGCGCATGTCGACGATGCCGCCGATGGCGCTGGTGCCGAGCAGGTTGCTGCCCGAGCCGTACGTCACCAGCAGGTCGCGCAGTCCGGCGGTCGGCGAGAGCTGGAAGTTGTAGCCGCCCGGAAAGCCGAGCGCGATCGGGTGGCCGTCGAGCGCGGTCGTCGTCTCGAGCGCGCCGATCCCGCGCAGCTCGAGCGGGATGTCGTCGCCCAGCGCCGCCGTGTCGCCCTTGATCGAGTTCGTGATGCCCGGCAGCTCGCGCAGCGCGTCGCCGGCGCGCGTGACGCCCGCTTCGACCAGCGCCTGGGCCGGGAGCGCGACCGAGATCGTGCTCGACCGCTGCAGCGACGACGAGGCCGCGGTCGCGGTCGCGCCGATCACGCCCAGCGGGCTCGCCGCCGCGGTCCGCTGCAGCGCCAGGGTCACGCCGGCATGCTGGCCGCTCACCAGCGCGAGGTCCGACGACTCGGCCGGCTGGTAGCCGCCGCGGTCCACCCGCAACCGGTAGACCCCCGGCAGCAGCCCCAGGATGTGGAACGCGCCGTCGGCAGCGGTCGCGACGCGCACGAGCGGGCGGTCCACGATGACGACTTGCGCGCCCGCCAGCGGCAGCCCGGTCTGGGCGTCGACGACGGTGCCGTCGAGCGCGGCGCTGCCCGCGCCCTGTGCAAGCACGGGACAGGCGGCCGCGCAGAGCAGCACGAGCGCGCACGCGACGGACGCAGCGAGCCGCCGGATCATGATGACCATCGGACGGTCCGTTGCCGGGCGGCGTCCGCCCGTCCACCGCTCGGGCCCGTTCGGGCCGTTCTCGCGCCCGGCGTTAAAGTAGTGTCGTGGTCCGGCGCCGTAGACGAGGCCGGTGCTCACCGCCCTCGACCCCGTGCTGCTCGCCCGCGTCCTGGCCCGAGCCCTGCGCCGCGGCGGCGACTTCGCCGACGTGTTCTTCGAGAACAAGCTCAGCCAGACGTTCCGCCTGCAGGACGGCCGCATCCACGAGGCCTCGACCGTCGTCGTGCGCGGCGCGGGCGTGCGGGTGGTCGTCGGCCAGCGGGCCGGCTACGCCTACTCGGACGAGCTCGACGAGCCGGCGCTGCTGCGCGCGGCCGAAGCCGCCTCGCTGATCGCCCGCGACGGGCGCGAGCAAACCGTCGCCGTCGCGCTCGCACCGCGCGTCGCGCCGCAGCTCTACGCGCCGCACGCCGACGAGCCGGCCGACTCCGCCCGCTACGTCGAGCTGCTGGCCCGAGCCGACGGGGCCGCGCGCGGGTTCGACCCGCGCGTCGCCGCCGTGAACGCCTACGTGACCGACGAGCTGCAGTACGTCCAGATCGCGACCAGCGACGGCCGGGTCGTGACCGACCGCCGGCCGCTCGTCACGCTCGGCGTGCAAGTCGTCGCCAAGGACGGCGCGCGGCGCGAGAACGGCTACGTCGGCGACGGCGGCCGCACCAGCATCGCCGTCTACGAGGGCACGACGCCCGAGTCGCTCGCCCGCGAGTCGGCCCGGATCGCGACGACCAAGCTCGGCGCGCGCGAGGCGCCGGCCGGCGAGATGCCGGTGGTGATCGGCGCGGGCGGCGGCGGCGTGCTGCTGCACGAGGCGGTCGGCCACGGGCTCGAAGCGGACTTCAACCGCAAGGGCACCTCGCTCTACAGCGGGCGGGTCGGCGAGCGGGTGGCCAGCGACCTGGTCACGATCTACGACGACGGCGACCTGCCCGGCGAGCGCGGCACGGTCGCGGTCGACGACGAGGGCACGCCGGGCCAGCACAAGGTGCTGGTCGAGAATGGCATCCTGCAAGGCTACATGCAGGACCGGCTCAACGCCCGCCTGATGGGCGTCGAGTCGACCGGGAGCGGGCGGCGGCAGTCGTTCCGGGTGATGCCGCAGCCGCGGATGTGCAACACCCACATGCCCGCCGGCAGCTCGAGCACGGACGAGATCGTCGGCTCGGTCGAGCGCGGGCTCTACGCGGCCTCGTTCAGCGGCGGCCAGGTCGAGATCAGCAAGGGCGACTTCGTGTTCATGGTCGCCGAGGGCTATCTGATCGAGCACGGCCGGATCACCGCGCCGGTGCGCGGCGCGACGCTGGTCGGCAACGGGCCCGACGCGATGACCAAGGTGACGATGGTCGGCGGCGACGCGCGCTTGGCGAACCGCTCGTACACCTGCGGCAAGGGCGGCCAGTACGTGCCGGTCGGGGTCGGCATCCCGACCCTCAAGCTGGCCTCGTGCACCGTCGGCGGCACCGGCCGTGGCTGACCCGCGCGACGAGGCGCTGGCACTGGCCGAGACGGCGCTCGGCTTGGTCGCGGCCGCCGGCGCGACCGACGCCGACGCCACGGTCGCGATCGTCGACCGCTTCGGCTGCCAGGCCCGCGACCGCGAGCTGACCCAGCTCGAGCGCTCGCGCGGTCGCGGCCTGACCGTGCGCGCCTTCACCGGCACGCGCCGGGCGACGCTGAGCACCACCGACCTCACCCGCGCGGGGATCGCCGCGCTCGCCGCGCGGGTCGTCGCGGCCGCGGCGTTCGTGGCCGAGGACCCGCACGCCGGGCTGCCCGAGCCGCCCGCGCCGGGCGAGCTCTGCGACCACGACCTCTTCACCGTCTCGCCCGACGTCGCCGAGCGCCCCGACGCCGAGAAGATCGACGAGGCGCTGGCGCTCGAGCGGGCGATCCGCGCGGCGGACGTGCGGATCGAGAACTCCGACGGCTCGCGGGTCAACGACGCGGTCAGCGTGACGGCGCTGGCCAACACGCGCGGCTTCCGCGGCGTCACCCAGGGCACCCGCGCCAGCCGCAGCACCGCGCCGGTCGTGCGCGAGGGCGACGCCAAGCGGATCGGCAGCTACGGCAGCGCCGCGCGCGGCTGGGCGACGCTCGAGCCGCTCGAGTCGGTCGCGCTGCACGCCGTGCACCGCGCGCTGGCCCTGCTCGGCGCGCGCAAGCCGGCGACGATGCGGGTGCCGGTGATCTTCGAGCGCGACGTCGCCGCGGCGGTGCTCAAGGACGTCTTCGCCGCGTTCAGCGCGGCCAACGTCGCGACCGGCAACTCGTGGCTGATCGACCGGCTCGGCCGGCGGGTCGGCAGCGAGCGGGTGACGCTCGTCGACGACGGCCTGCTGCGCGGCGGCCTGGGCAGCGCGCCGTTCGACGCCGAGGGCACGCCGGCGCGCGAGACGGTGGTGATGCGGGCCGGCGTGGCCGAGTCGTACCTCAGCGACGTCTACTGGGGCCGCCGGCTCGGCATCGCCTCCACCGGCAACGCCTCGACCGCCGGCGTGGCCGCCAACAACTTCTACCTCGCTCCCGGCGCGGGCACGCTCGACGAGCTGGTCGCCGCGACCGAGCGCGGCGTGCTCGTGCTCAACACGATCGGCTTCGCGACCGAGCACGCCAGCGGCGTCTACAGCCGCGGCGCGCGCGGCCTCTACATCGAGAACGGCGCGCCGCAGTACGCGATCGACGAGTTCACCATCGCCTCGACCTTCCCCGAGATGCTGGCCGGCATCGACGCGGTCGCCGCCGACCTGCGCTTCGACGACACGGTGGTCGCCCCGTCGTTCCGCATCGCCGAGATGACCGTCAGCGGAACGTGAAGCGAGACGGCGGTCAGCGGGACGTCGGCGCGACGAGGTAGCGCAGCGTCGCCGGCACGATGCCTACGAGCCGGCCCGCGCGCAGGGAGGCGAGCCCGTTGGGCGCGCTCGTGATGCCGAGCGCGCGCGCGAACGCGTCCATCCGGCGCTCCTCGTCGATGCGCCGGCCGCGCAAGAGTTCGTGCAGCCACGCGTCGTCGAGCTCGACGCCGAAGCAGCGCGCGACCGCCGTTCGCAGCCGCTCGCGGGCGGTGGGGTCCTCGCTGTTCGACGCGCACCCGGCCGGCTCGCCGCCGCCGGCGGCGTAGACGGTTGCGAACCAGACGTCGCTGTCGGCCGTGACCGTGCTCAGCAGCGGCACGGCCAGCGCGGTGCTGAGCTGCGCCAGCACGGGGCTCGCGTCGTACTCGAGCGCCGGCAGCATCGTCAGCCAGCCGTCGCCCTCGGCTCGCCCGATTGCCGCACGGACGTCCGCGCCGACGCCGGCCGTGCCGGCGGCCGACACCTCCGCGGCGAGCACGCCGGCAGCCTGCGCCGCCGTGCGCTCGACGTCGTTCCCGCGCAGGTGGACGGTGAAGAAGAAGGCCCCCACGCGCGCTCAGCTCACCAGCGCGGGATCCGCGCTCGGCTGGCCGCGCCCGCGCGTCCTGGCGAGCGTCCCGACCTCGCGCACCAGCGCCGCGTCGGCCGAGCCGCCGGGCGCCGCGGCGAAGCTGTCGGCCGCGCTCAGCGCCGTGCCGAGCACCGCCGTCCGGCGCTCGGGCGGGAACGAGTCCGGCGTGAGCGTCTGCAGGCGCGTCACGGTCGCCTCGAGGTCGGTCGACGGTGCCGCCGCCGGCGCGAGCGGAATCGCCGCCGGCGCCGGCGCCGCGGTGCTGGCCGCCGCGAGGATGGCGGCCAGCGCCGCCGCTGCCGCTTCGGCCACGACCGGCGCGGTCGTCCCGCCCGAGACCACGATCACGGCCGCGGCGGCGACCACCACCACCACGCCCAGCGCGATCCAGCCCCAGGGAATCGAGCGCGCGGGCGCCGGAGCGGGAGCGGGAGCGGGCGTCCCGATCAGCCGGTCGCGCAGCTCGCGAATCCGCTGCCGGATGCGGTCGAGCACCTCTTTGGGCACCGCGACCGGAACCGGTACCCAGTCGTTCGGCTTCTGCTGCTTCGTGCACCAGTAGTAGTACACGCCGTTGGTCGGCGCCGACGCGTTGAGGTACTGCTCGTTGCCCTGCGAGTCGGGTCCGAACGGGGTGAGGCCGTTCTGCGGCGGCATCGGCACCCAGCTCATCGGCTCGGTCTGGTGGTCGGGGTGGCGCGCCTTGTACTCCGTCATGTAGTTGAAGAGCTGCTCGAAGGGCGCGATGTCCTGAGCTTGCGAGACCGGCTTGATCTCACCGAACTCGCGCAGCGTGCTGCCGGGCTTGAAGTGGAACAGGTCGGCGTACCCGCTGTTGCCGCTGCCCGACATCGCCGCGCCCTCGACCTCCAGCTCCGAGAAGCAGAACGGGTTCTGGGTGCTGCACCAGCCTTGGACCGCCTTGTGCGCGCGCTCGCCGATCAGGCTGATGCTCTGGCCCGGGCAATCGCACGAGGCGACCGTCTCACGGTAGAGCGTGCGGCCGTCGCCGGCCGCGCCGACCACCGGCCGCTCGCCGCGCACGACCGCATCGGCGGCGCGGCGCGCCTCGCTCTCGGCCGGATCGCTCGGGCTGCTGGTGCGCTCCGCTTTCTGGCCGACGGGCACCGGCGCGCGCGCCTGCTGGACGACGTGGGTCAGCTCGTGGGCGAGCAGCCGCCGGCCCTCGGGGCTGGCCGGCGCGAAGGCGTCGCGGCCGAACACGACGTCCGAGCCGAGCGTGAACGCGCGCGCGCCGGCCCGCTGGGCGGCGGCCGCCGCCTCGTCGTCGGCATGGACGCGGACGCTGCCGAAGTCGAAACCGAACGCGGCGCTCATCTCGCGCTGCGTCGTCTGCGGCAGCGGCAGGCCGTTGCCGGCGACCTTGGGCGCACAGCGCGAGCACGTGCCGTGGCAGGCGCAGGGCGTGCTGCGCCGCGTCACCTGCGCGCCGGCCCGCTCACGGGGCACGAACGAACCTACCGGCATCGGGGACGCGCTCCTCTTCGGCTGGGCCGAGACCATCGTACGCGATGGGCCCCTGCTTGCCAAGCATGCCGCACGGCGCACGCGGCGGCGCTGCGCCTGGATTACGCCCGGGTCTTGGGCGTGCCGGCCGGGCCGTCGGAGGCGGGCAGGTCCGAGAAGGCGACGGCGAAGACGCCGACCGGCTCGCGCTTGCCCTGCACCTGCTGCGGCCCCAGCGACCGGATCAGGTAGCGGGCCGGCTCGCGCACCGCGTGCATCACGTCCTCGGTCGCGACGACCGGCACGCCCAGCCGCTTGGAGAGGCCCTCGACCCGTTTGGCGGTGTTGACCGCGTCGGAGACGATGGTCGTGTCGATGTGGCGGGCGTCACCGACCGTGCCGAAGGTGACCGGGCCGGTGTGCAGGCCGACCCCGATCTGGATCGCCGGCTTGCCGACCGCCTCGCGGTTCATCTGCGCGACCTCGCGCTGGAGGGCCAGGGCGGCGTCCAGCGCGTCCTCGACCCGGCGCGGGAAGAGCGCCATGTAGCCGTCGCCGAGGTACTTGTCCACGGTCCCGCGGTGGTCGCGCACGACCTTGGCGGAGCGGGCGAAGAACTCGGCGACCAGCGCGAAGGCGGCCTCGGAGGAGAGCGTCTCGGTCAGCGCCGTCGAGTCGCGGATGTCCGCGAAGAGGACCGTCATCGGTTCGGTGGCCCGGTCGCCGAGCGTCACCTCGGTCACCGAGCGGTAGCCCAGCCGGTCCATCAGGGTGCGCGGCACGAAGCGGCTCTTGGCCGCGCTCTCGCGCTCGAGCTGCGCCACCAGGCGAGCCGAGCCGTCGCGGGTCGCGCCGGCCACCGCCTGCGCGTAGCGCGCGACCGCGGCCAGCCCGAGCACGAGCGCCATCCAGAAGAAAACGCCGTCGCCGCCCAGGGCGGTGGCGACCGCAGCGATGCCTGCGGCAAGCGAGGACTCCGCCGCAAGAGCCGGATTGCGCAATGCGCGGCCCGTGCACGCGGCGATGACCGTAAGCGCACCCAACGCTCCCGCGGCCGCAGCCGTGACCGGTGTCATTGTCTTAGCATGCCTTTCGAAGGTCCATCCGTCGACGGTCGACCGCCTGGAGGGTTCGTCCGCCGAGCCGGCGAGCCTCCCCCGCATCCTTCCTTCGTCTCGCCCGCCGGGCGAGGACACGTGGCCCGTGGTACCGTACCGGACGAGCGATGGCCACTAGTCCTTCGATCGGTACCCAGCTCGTGATGCGGCTGGAGACTCCCAACGAGCCGGGCTCGTTCGGCATCCTCGCCCAGGCGATCGGGAACGCGGGCGGCATCGTCGGCGCGCTCGACACCCGCACCGTCGGCAAGACCACGATCACCCGCGACGTGACGGTCAGCGTGCCGAGCGAGGCGGTCGGCGACCAGGTCCGCCACGCGGTCGAGGCGGTCGAGGGCGTGCGCATCCTCAGCGTCTCCGACGCGACCTTCCTGGCTCACCTCGGCGGGAAGATCCGGACCGGGATCACCCGCCCGGTCAAGACCCGCCAGGACCTCTCGACGGTCTACACGCCGGGAGTCGCGCGCGTCTCGAGCGCGATCGCGAAGGATCCCAACAAGGCCTACGCGCTGACGATCAAGCGCAACACCGTCTGCGTGCTGACCGACGGCACGGCGGTGCTCGGCCTGGGCGACATCGGCCCCTACGGCGCGGCGCCGGTGATGGAGGGCAAGTGCATGCTCTTCAAGCAGTTCGCCGACATCGACGCCTTTCCGATCTGCCTGGACACCAAGGACGTCGAGGAGATCGTGCGCACCGCCAAGCTGATCGCGCCGATCTTCGGCGGGATCAACCTGGAGGACATCAGCGCGCCGCGCTGCTTCGAGGTCGAGCGCCGGCTGATCGAGGAGCTCGACATCCCGGTCATGCACGACGACCAGCACGGCACCGCGGTCGTGATCCTCGCGGCGCTGATGAACGCCGCCGCGGTCGTCGGCAAGAAGATGGAAGACCTCACCATCGTGCTGACCGGCAGCGGCGCGGCGGGCACCGCGACGATCAAGATGGTGCTGGCCGCCGGCGTGCGCGACGTGATCGCGGTCGACCGCGACGGCGCGCTCAACCGGCAGGACAGCTACGCCAACTCGCACTGGACCTGGCTCGCCGAGCACACCAACCGCGAGAACCGGCGCGGCACGCTGCAGCAAGTGCTCGCGGGCGCCGACGTGTTCATCGGGGTCAGCGCGCCGGGAATTCTGCAGCCGGAGTGGATCGGCACGATGGCGCGCGACCCGATCGTGTTCGCGATGGCCAACCCGACCCCCGAGGTGATGCCCGACCTGGCCGCGCCCTACGCGGCGGTGATCGGCACCGGGCGCAGCGACTTCCCCAACCAGATCAACAACCTGCTGGCGTTCCCGGGCATCTTCCGCGGCGCGCTCGACTGCCGCGCCCGGCGGATCACCGAGGGCATGAAGCTCGCGGCGGCGCGCGCGATCGCCGGCATCGTCGGCGAGGAGCGCTCGGCCGAGTACATCATCCCCAGCGTCTTCGACACCCGGGTGGTCGACGCGGTCGCGCAGGGCGTGGTGCAGGCCGCGATCGAGGAAGGCGTCGCACGGCGCGAGCTGCTGATCCCCGACGACGAGGCGGCGACCGAACCCGCGAGGACTCGCTAGTGTTCGAGCGGATCCTCATCGTCGAGGACGATGCGGACGTCGCCCAGTTCGAGAAGGTGATCCTCGAGAAAGCGGGCTACGAGGTGCGCCTGGCGCCGACCGGCTCGGCCGGGCTCGAGGCCGAGCCGCTCTTCAAGCCCGCCGTGGTGCTGCTCGACGTCGAGCTGCCCGACATCTCGGGGCTGGACGTGTGCACGTCGCTGGCCAACTCCTCGGACGCGTTCATCCTGATGGTCAGCGCGCACTCGAGCGAGAACGACGTGCTCAAGGGTCTCGGTCTGGGCGCCGACGACTACATCCGCAAGCCGTTCAACGGCAACGAGCTGGTCGCCCGGGTGCAGTCGTTCCTGCGCCGCCGCGAGCGCTCGCGCAAGAGCGACCAGGACGGCCGCCTCTCCACCGGCGGCGCGACGCTGGTGCGCGACTTCCACACCCTCGAGCACGGCGGCAAGAGCGCGACGCTGACCGCGCTCGAGTTCCGCCTGCTGTGGTACCTGGCGGAGAACGCCGGCAAGCTGCTGACCCGCGCGCAGATCCTCGAGCGGGTCTGGAACGACGTCTCGGGCGTGCCGACCCGGGTGGTCGACGTGCACGTCGCCGCCTTGCGCAAGAAGCTCCACGAGGTCGGCGCGGCGCTGGCGATCTCGTCCGTGCGCGGCATCGGGTACCGGCTGGACGAGCGCTGACGCGCGGGGCGCGTTCGCCCATCACATGCTGCCCGCGATAACGCTCGACCCGCGCGACGCGCGCCCGCTCTACGTCCAGATCGCCGACTCGCTGGCGACCGCGATCGAGGCGGGCGAACTCGCGCCCGAGGAGCGGCTGCCGCCGATCCGCGCGCTGGCGGGCGAGCTCGACGTCGCGCTGGTGACCGTCTCGCAGGCCTACGAGACGCTCGCCGCGCGCGGCCGGATCGTCTCGCGGGTCGGCCGCGGCACCTTCGTCGCGCCGCGGCGCGCGCCGGAGGACGCCGCCTTCGCGCACACCTGGGAGCCCTCGCTGCTGACCCGCGGCGAGCGGATGGAGGGCGTCATGGACCGGCTCGCGCAGGCGCGCGCGCCGGGCGTGATCTCGCTGGCCACCGCGCACCCGGCGCCCGAGACGTTTCCGCTGGCCGACTTCTCGCGCGCCATGCAGCGCACGTTCGCCGACGACCCGCCCGCCTCGATGCAGTACCGGGCCAACACCGGCGACCCCGATCTCTGCGCCGCGCTCGCCGAAGGCCTCGTCGCGCGCGGCTGCGATGCGCGGGCCGACGAGATCATCGTCACCTCGGGCGCCCAGCAGGCCGCCGACCTGATCGCCTCCGTGCTGCTGGCCGAGCGCGCGGTCGTCGCGGCCGAGTCGCCGACCTATCCGGGCACGCTGGGCGTGTTCGACGCGCGCGGGGCGAGCTACGTCGAGGTGCGCAGCGATGCCGACGGGGTGCGCATCGACGACGTCGAGCGGGTCTTCGCCGAGTACCGGCCGCGGCTGTTCACGATCTGCCCGATCGCCGAGAACCCGACGGGCCTGGTGCTGCCGGCCCGGCGCGGCCGGGCGATCGTCGAGCTGGCGCGCCGCTACGACGTGGTGGTGCTCGAGGACCAGACCGGCTGGACGTTCACCTACGACGAGCCCGCCCCGCCGCCGCTGGCGGCCTACGACACCGACGGCCGGGTCGTGATGATGGAGTCGCTCTCGAAGTCGATCTTCCCGGCGCTGCGGATCGGCTACCTGCGGGTCAAGGGCGCGATGCGCGACTCGATCGAGGTCGCCAAGGTCCGCACCGACTCGTTCACCTCGACGCTGACCCAGCGCGCGCTGTGGCGCTTCATGAGCGGCCCGGCCTACGCGCGCCACCTCAAGGGCGCGCGGGCGCTCTACCGGCACCGGCGCGACCTCTTCGTCGACGCGCTGGCGCGCGCGCTGCCCTGGGCCGACGTCCGCCCGCCCCAGGCCGGCACGAATGTCTGGCTGCGGCTGCCGCCGCGGCTCTCGACCCAGGCCGCCTTCGAGGCCTGCGCGCGCGCGGGGGTGCTGGTCATGCCCGCCGACCCGCTCTACCCGAGCCGGGGCGGCCCGCCGGCGCTGCGGCTCTCGTTCGGCGACTGCGACGACGCCGCGCTGCTCGAGGCGGCGGCCCGGCTGGGGCGCGCGCTGGGGCCGTAGTCGGTCGGCGGGCGGCACGGGCGGAACGCGTTTCGGGCAGGGGGAACACCGGCGCCCGTGAGCCTCCGCCGATTCCTCGCCGCCGCTGCCGTCCTGGCGGGCCTGCTGCTCCCCGTGCGCGCGCCGGCCGCGGTCGTCTCGTACTCCGCGCCGGCCGGCAACCTGCCCGCCGGCCACGTCCTGCGCGGCGGCGGGCCGTTCGACGCGATCCTCCCGTCGGGCCGCTTGGTCACGCCGGCCGGGCAGAGCGTGCTGACCGGGATGAACGCGCTCGGCGTCGCGCTCGCGCCCGACGGCCGCTTCGCCGTGGTCAGCGACGACGACGAGCGCGAGGGCAAGGTCCACGCGCTGAGCGACCCCGACGCCACCGGCGGCTTCTCGCTCGCGGTGGTCGACACCGCGACGATGACGGTGGTCAGCCGCTACCCGGCCCCGGCCGGCGAGGCGTACTGGGTCGGCCTGCTGGCCGTGCCCGATCCCGCCCATGCCGGCCGCACGCTGGTCCTCGCCGCCGGCGGGCCGACCAACGAGGTCTACGCGTTCGGGCTCGACGCGCAGGGCCGGCTGACCCCCGACGAGCACCACGCCATCGCGATCCCCGGCCCGACCGATCCGGCCTTCGGCGACTTCAACCACAGCTATCCCGGCACGCTCGTGCTCGCGGCCGGCGGCCGGCTGGCGTACGTGGTCGACGAGGCCGGCGACGCGGTCGGCACGATCGACCTGGCGACCCGGACGGTGACCGGCGTGCCGCAGCGGGTCGGCGACTTTCCGTTCGGCGCGGCGCTGGCCGGGAACCGGCTGCTCGTCACCGACGAGGGCCTGATGCGCTACGCGAACCTGCCGCAGACGGTCGCGGCGCCGCCGTTCCGCACCCCGCCGGCCGACGAGCTGCACGCCTCCGCGCTCTCGCTGGTCGGGGTCGGCGCGGACGGCCAGCTCGGCGCGCCGGCAGACGCGAGCGCGCTCGAGCCGGCGGCGATCCCGATGGACCCTGCGCCCGACGGCCTGCGCAGCGTCGGCGGCGCGCACCCGACCGCGGTCGCCGCCACGCCGGATGGGGCCTACGCCTTCGTCGCGATGACCAACGTCGACCGGATCGCGACCGTGTCGCTGGCCGGCGCGCCGCGGGTCGTCGGCGGCACCGAGCTGCGGCTGTTCGACCGCGGGCCGTACGGCACGCAGCCGGCGGCGCTGGCGCTCTCGCGCGACGGCTCGCGGCTCTACGTCGCGCTGGCCGGGCTCGACGCGGTCGCGGTGATCGACGCGCGCGACCCGGTCCACCTGCACCGGCTGGGCCTGATCCCGACCGGCTGGTACCCGACCGCGCTGGCCCTCTCCGCCGACGACCGCACGCTCTACGTCGCCGACACCAAGGGCTTCGGCCACGAGGCCGGCTTCACCGGCGACCCGGCCACCGACGCCGACTCCAACGCGACCTGGTCGACGCTGCAGAAGATCGACCTGGCGGCGATCCGGCTCTCCGGCGCGACGCTCACCACGCTCAAGAACACGCGCCGCGTCCTCACCGCGCCGGCCCGCTATCCGAAGGGCATCACCAACGTGGTCGTGCTGCTCGAGGAGAACAAGACGTTCGACGCGATGCTGGGCGATCTGGGCGCGCCGTACGGCGACCCGGCGCTGGTCTCGTTCGGGCGCAGTGTGACGCCCAATTTGCACGCGCTCGCGCAGCGCTACGGCCTCGCCGCCAACGTCTTCGCCGACGCCGAGGAGTCGGACGCCGGCCACCAGTTCTTCGCCGGCGGCCTGGCGACGCTGTACTCCGAGCGCACGCTGTTCGACAAGAGCGGCCGCCGGCCGCTGATCGACAAGAACGAGGACCCCGAGGACTACCCGCGCCTGGGCTACATCTTCAACGCGCTGCAGCGGCGCAATCTGTCGTACCGCGACTACGGCGACCTGGTGCGCGTGTCGGGCTACGACGAAGGCGGCGCGCCCGATCCCAAGACCGACGACCCCGACTTCGCCGGCATCGACGACGCGCAAGCGCCGACCTCGAACCTGGGCGGGCTGTACGCCGAGGACGTGCCCGCGCCCGCCGCGCTGGCCGGTCACGTCGACCTGCGCTACCCGGGCTGGAACCTGCGCATCCGCGACGAGCGGCGCGCGCGCGAGTTCGTGCGCGACTACGGCGCGCTCGTCGCCGCGCACCGCCAGCCGCGCTACACCTACGTCTGGCTGCCGGCCGACCACACCGGGGCCGGACCCGGCATCCCGCCGATTCCCGAAGAGGTCGCCGACGGCGACCGGGCGCTCGGCGAGATCGTGCAGTACCTCTCGCACCTGCCGTCGTGGCGCCACACCGCGATCTTCATCACGCCCGACGACGCGCAGTCCTCGCGCGACCACGTCGACGAGTACCGCACCTACGCGCTGGTCGTCTCGCCGTACGCGAAGCGGCACTACGCCGGCCTGCACCACCTCTCGACGGTCAGCGTGCTCAAGACCAGCGAGCAGCTCTTGGGCCTGACCCCGCTCTCGCTGGGCGACCTGCTCGCCGGCGACATGAGCGACTTCTTCACGGCCGTGCCCGACCCGCGCCCGTACGCCGCCATCCCGGTCCCGCCGCAGACCGCCAGCGCCGAAGGCAACCGGATCGCCGCGCTGCTGGGCCGGACCGACCAGAGCAGCGCCGACGCCGACACCGCTCGCGGCGCCCGGATCGTCGACCTCTCGCGGCGCGCCGACGCGCTGGCCGCCCGGCGCCGCGCCCTCGCGCCGGGGACCTACGCCCGCCTGCAGGCCGCGCTCTACGCGCGGGCGCTGGCGGTCCTGGACGGGCCGGGGTAGGATCGGGGCATGCGCTCCGACGTCGTGCTCCTGATCCTCCGGCTGGTCTTGGCCGTGGTGCTCTTCCCGCACGGCGCCCAGAAGGCGCTGGGGCTCTTTCACGGCCCCGGCATCGCCGGGACCGTCGGCTTCATGAGCCACATGGGCATTCCGGCGGTCCTGGCCTACCTGGTGATCGCGGTCGAGTTCCTCGGCCCCATCGCGCTCGTGCTCGGGGTGCTGACGCGCCTGGTCGCGCTCGGGATCGCGGTCGACATGGCCGTCGCCGCGCTGCTGGTCCACCTGCCCAACGGCTTCTTCATGAACTGGGGCGGCCACCAGGCGGGCGAGGGGATCGAGTACTTCGTCTACGCGGTCGGGATCGCGCTCGCGCTGGTCGTCGGCGGCGGCGGCCGCTACGCGCTGGTCAAGCGCTTCTGACCGCGCGCTCGCGGCGCGGCGCCACCGCGGCCACCACGCCCAGCACCGCGGCGTTGCACGCGAGCGCGATCAGGCCCGTGTTCACGCCGTGGACCTGGCTCGTGCCGGTGACCGTGAACCCGATCAGCACGGCGAGCCCGGCGACGATGCCGGCCCCCACCGCGAGCGCCGGCGGGCGGCGCGCGGCGACGCCCAGCGCGGCGCCCGGGAAGAGCTGCGTGATGCCGTTGTACGCGATCAGCAGCAGGCCCACCAGCGTGGTCCTGGCCAGCGCCCAGAAGCCGAACGCGAGCAGCGCGACGACCAGCACGAGCACGCGGGTGAGCCGCGTCTGCGCAGCGTCGTCGCGCGCGATGCCGACCTCGGCGAACACGTTCTTGGCCACGATGCTGGCGGCGGCGAGGATCTGGACCGACGCCGGCACGAGCCCGGCGAGCACGCCGGCCGCGGCGATCAGCCCGAGCAGCCAAGCCGGATAGTAGCGCTGCACGACCACCAGGAACGACTCGTCGGCAGCCGAGCCGCGCAATCCCGGCACGATCTCGAGCGCGGCGAAGCCGGCGAAGAAGACCAGCAGCAGCATCACCTGGTAGAACGGCAGGTAGATCGCGTTGCGGCGCAGCGTGTCCTCGTCGCGCGCGCTGTAGATCGCCGCCATCGCCTGCGGCCACATCAAGAAGCCGCAGGTCGTCAGCACGACGGTCGAGATGACCCAGGTGATGCCGTTGGGGGCGCTGGGGCCGGCGATCGTCAGCCAGCCCGGGTGGTCGCGCAGCACCGCATCCAGCGCCCCGGCCGGCGAGCCGAAGAAGTGGACCGGCAGCACGATTCCGGCGAACACGACCCCGGCCAGCACGAGCGCGTCCTTGACCACGCTGGCCCAGGCCGCGCCGCGCAGCCCGGTGACGTACGTGAAGAGCGTGATCAGCGCGAACGCGACCGCCACGGCGACCAGCGGGTCGATCGCGCCGTAGCCGGCGATGCGCAACAGGATCTGCACCCCGGTCAGCTGGAGCGTGGCGTACGGGACGAGCATCACGAAGCCGACCAGCGCGACCAGGACGCCGAGCGGGCGGCTCGCGTAGCGGTCGGCGAAGAAATCAGGCCCGGTGAGCATGCCGCGCTCGCGCGCGATACGGTGGATCGGCGGCGCCAGGAAGTACGAGAGGATGTACGCCAGCGCGCCGTAGCAGAGGATGTAGTAGGCCGGTGCGCCTCTGCCGTACGCCCAGCCGGCGGCGCCCAGGAAGGTGAACGTCGTGTAGGTCTCGCCGGCCAGGAGCAGCCACAGCAGGAGCGCGCCGAAGCTGCGGCCGCCGACGATGTACTGGCTGGGGTTCATCCGCACGCCGCGCACGCCGAGCAGACCCAGGATCAGCGTCCCGGCGATCACCGCCCCGACGATCGCCAGCGCGACGACCGCGCTCACGTCCGCTCGCTCCGGTAGACGACCCACAGGAACAGCGGGGTCAGTGCGACCCACGCGACGATCCAGGCCAGCACGAACGGCAGCCCCAGGATGCGCGGCTCGAGGCGGTTCGCGAACGCCAGGCCCAGGGTCAGGGCGAGCGCCGGGACGGCGGCGCAGACGACGGCGGTGGTGCGGCGCGGCATGGCTTTCCTGTTCCCCGGTGGGAACCGGGGGACCGGGCCGCAGAACAGGAACCGGTCGTGATCGTGAAGCCCTACGCCGCCCCGTACTCGGCCTTCGACGCCGGCGCCCTCGCCGGCGCCGTCGTGCTGCGGCCGTCGACGGCCGTCGACCGCCTGCCGCCGCTCAAGGCCGAGCCCGCGCCGATCGCCGAGCGGGCGCAGGAACAGCACGCCATCCTGGTCCGCACCCTGCGCGACCACGGCGTCGAGGTCGCCGAGATCGCCGCCCGCAGCGAGAGCCCGACCGAGTCGCTGGTCGGCGACTGCGCCCTCGTGCTGCCGCAGGGCGCGGTGCTGGCCCGGCCCTCGCAGACCGAGCGCCGGGCCGAGGTCGCCGCGGTCGAGGCGCAGCTGGCCGAGCTGGGCATCCCGGTGATCGGCCGGATCGAGGCGCCCGGTCTGCTCGATGCGACCGACGTCGCGATCGCGCCCGACCGCATCTTCATCGGCGTGCCGCGAGCCGGCGCCGGCCAGCGCGCCCGCTCCAACGAGCTCGGCCGGCGCCAGCTCGAGGCGCTCGCCGGCGGCCTGGGCTACCGGGTCGTCGAGCTGGCGGTCGCCAGCGACGTGGGCCGGCTGCGCAGCGTGTTCAACCTGGTCGGCACCGACACGGTGGTCGCCGCGCCCGAGCGGGTCGACCTGGTCGCCGCGACCGACCTGCGGGTGATCGAGGTGCCGCGCGGCGAGGAGCTGGCGGCCGGCGTGCTGGCCTTCGGCGAGCGCCGGGTGATCGCCAACCTGCGCTTCCGCGAGTCGATCGCGATCATGCGCAAGGCCAAGCTCGTCGTCGAGTCGATCGACCTGTGGGAGTTCGGCAAGGCCGGCTACGGCCCGCAGTCGCTGGTCCTCGCCGTGAAGCGTGGGTAGCACGGTGATCCCCGGATGCGAATAGCCATCGTTTCCGACATCCACGGCAACGCGCACGCGCTCGGCCGCTGCCTGGACGACCTGCGCGAGCGGGGCGGTGCCGACGTGATCGTCGCGGCCGGCGACCTGTGCCTGGACGGTCCCAAGCCCGAGAAAGTCCTCGCCCGGCTCGACGCGGTCGGCGCCCAGTGCCTGCGCGGCAACACCGACCGCCTGATCGGCCTGGGTGACCTCGCGCAGATGGACGAGGAGGACGCGCGCGCGGTGAGCTGGGCGCGCGACCGGATCGGCCCGGAACGGACGCGCGGCCTGGCCGGCCTGCCGCTCACGCTGACCTTCGGCAACGGCGAGGACGGCCTGCTGGTCTGCCACGCCAACCCCCGCAGCGACGACGAGCACGTCTGGCCCGACGCGCACGACGACACGCTCGAGCGGCTCTTCGAGGGCGTGACGCAGCGGACGGTCGCCTTCGGCCACCTGCACCTGCCCTACGTGCGGGTCTGGCGCGGCCGCACGCTGGTCAACGTGGCCTCGGCCGGGCTGCCCAAGGACGGCGACCCGCGCGCGCACTACGCGCTGCTCACCTGGCGCTCCGGCGGCTGGGAAGTGCAGTCGCGCCGGGTGCCCTTCGACGTCGAGAAAGTCGCGCGGCAGCTGCGCAAGAGCGGCATCCCCGACCTCGCGAAACGGCTGGCGACCCTGCACCGCCACCGCTACGCCCAGCTGCCGCCGCCGGGCGGCCTGATTCCCTGAGCGGGCGGCAGCTTCCGAGCGGGCCGCAGGTGCTCGTCCCGCGCAACGAACGGCTTGCCGAAGCGGTCCAAGCAATGATGACGTCTTCGATGCGGTCATGAACCACGCAGTGACACTGCCGGCACTCGAGATCGATGGGCTGGTGAAGCGCTACGGCGGCTTCACCGCGGTCGACGGCATCTCGTTCACGGTGAACGAAGGTGACTTCTTCGGGCTGCTCGGGCCCAACGGGGCCGGCAAGACGACGACGATCAACGCGATCGTCGGGCTGGCCAAGATCTCGGGCGGCCGGATCACGCTCTTCGGGCACGACGTCGAGCGCGACTGGCGCGCCGCCCGGCGCACGGTCGGCCTCGCGCCGCAGGAGTACAACTTCGACCGCTATCTCAACATCCGCGACGTGCTGATCTACCAGGCCGGGTACTACGGCCTGCGCGGTCCGGCGGTCGCCGAGCGGGCCGACCTGCTGCTCGAGCGCTTCGACCTGGCCTCCAAGGCCAAGCTGGTCTACACCAAGCTCTCGGGCGGGATGAAGCGCCGGCTGACCCTGGCGCGCGCGCTGATCCACGAGCCGCGGCTGGTGATCCTCGACGAGCCGACCGCCGGGGTCGACGTCGAGCTGCGGCTGGAGCTGTGGTCGCTGCTGCGCGAGCTCAACACCAAGGGGACGACGATCATCCTGACCACCCACTACCTGGAAGAGGCCGAGGAGCTCTGCGACCGGATCGGGATCATCCAGTCCGGCAAGCTGGTCGCGCTCGAGACGACCCAGCGGCTGATCGGCAGCGGCTCGCTGCAGGATGTCTTCCTGGAGCTGACCCGCAAGTGATGACGCTCGGCAACGCGGTCGGCTTCTGGACCCTCTCCAAGCGCGAGATGGTCCGCACCTTCTCGATCATCAACCAGGTCGTCTGGCCGCCGATCATCCAGACCCTGCTCTACGTGTTCGTCTTCGGCCTGGGGCTGGGCAGCCAGATCAAGAGCAGCATGCCGGGCGGCGTGTCGTACGCGCAGTTCCTGATCCCCGGCCTGATCATGCTGCAGGTGATCGACCAGACCTACAGCGAGAGCTCGTCGTCGGTCTTCCAGGGCCGCTTCATGAACTCGATCCAGGAGCTCTTGATCGCGCCGCTCTCGGCGCTGGAGCTGGTGCTGGGCTACGTCGTCTCGGGCGTGCTGCGGGCGCTCTGCATCGCGCTGCTGATCACCGGCCTGGGCGTCGTGCTGGTGCACACCGCGCCCAGCAACTGGGGGCTCTACCTGCTCACGATCGGCCTGGTGGCGATTCTCTTCTCCGCACTGGGCATCGTGTTCGGCCTGCTGGCCGAGAAGTTCGACCACATCGCGGTGATGACGACGTTCTTCATCACCCCGCTGGTGTTCGTGGGCGGCGTCTTCACCTCGACCCAGCGCCTGCCGCCGCTGGTGCAGCGCATCTCCGCCTTCAACCCGATGTTCCACATGATCGACGCCTTCCGCTACAGCTACAGCGGCGTCGGCGACGCGCCGCTGTGGCTGTCGCTGACCGTGGTGAGCGTGCTGGCCGCCGGGGCGGTCGCGGTGGCGCTGGTGATGACGGCGACCGGCTACAAGCTGCGCACGTAGGCGGGTTCGCGTCCCCGCGAACCCGAGCCGCAACCCGGCGGCGGGCATACGCGTCGGTACGGGCATGAAGCGACTCGTGCCGTGGCTGCTCGCTCCCGTGCTGGGCCTGGGACTCTGCGCCGCCGCGCCGGGGCCGGTGCAGCTCCCCGGACCGGTCGTCGGCCAGCCCGCGCCGGACTTCGCGCTGACCACGATCGACGGCAAGCGGGTGCGGCTGGCCGACTACCGCGGCCGGACGCTGGTCGTCAACGTCTGGGGCTCGTGGTGCCCGCCCTGCCGGCTGGAGACGCCGGACCTGGTGGCCGAGGCCAAGCGCGACGCGGGCAAGGTCGCGTTCCTGGGCGTCGACACGACCGAGACCGCTGCCGTCGTGCGGGCCTTCTCCGCCGCCAAGGGCGTGCCGTACCCGCAGGTCGCGACCACCGGCACGAGCGACTTCGCCCGGGCCTACGAGATCCGCAACTACCCGACCACCTTCGTCATCGACCCGCAGGGCGTGCTCCGCGCGCGCCACGCCGACAACCTGTTGCCGGCGGCGCAACTGCGCAGCTACGTCGCGGCCGCGCAGCGGGGCGAGAACGGCGTCCTGACCAGCGCGTTCCAGCAGCAGCTCGACGCGCTGCTCGCACCCGCCCAGTACGGGCTGAACGGCGATCCGGCCACGGTCCGCGCCGGCGTCGCCCGGGCCGCCCAGGCGATCGCCAAGGCCAACGACCTGCTCGACGACGCGATGGACGACCCGGCCCGCGACCACGACCTGATCCGCACCCAGACCGAAGAGGAGACGCTGCGCGCGGCGGCGATCATGGCCTTCGCGCCGCTCGCCTCGGGCGCCGCCGACGAGGCGCTGCTGGCGCGGCTGCGCGGCGACGAGGCCGCGGCGCTGGGCAAGTGGAGCGAGGCCGACGGCCAGTACGCGCTCGCGCTGAAGGCCTCGCCCGACGACGTCGAGACGCTCGGCGGCCAGGCCTACGCGGCCGCCCACCTCGGCGACGACGCGCGCGTCGCGGCGCTCGACGCTCGCATCGCGCAGCTCGCGCCCTCGTACGCGAGCTACGTCGCCCTCGGCCGCGCCCAGGCCAAGCTCGGCCGGCCGGCCGACGCCGAGACCGCCTTCGCCCAGGCCCAGGCGCTGGCGAAGGCGCCGGTGCAGCTGGCCTGGACCGACCTCTACTACGGCCAAGCCGAAGCCGACCAGCACCGCGCGAGCCGAGCCCGGGAGCTGTTCGCCCAGGCGAGCGCCGCGGCGGCGCGCATCCCGCGCGGCGACCCGCACCAGGCCTGGTACCTCGAGCGCGCCCAGGAGGGCACGGTGGCGCTGGCCGTCGCGCCGGGCTCGCCGCCGGCCCTCTCGCTCGCGCCGTGGACGGGGCCCGACCTGCCCGGCTCGATCGAGAGCACCTACAAGTACCGCCTGGTCGTCACCGGCGCGCCCGGGACCCGCGTCGCCCTCGCGGCGAACGGTTTGCCCCGGCGCTGGATCGGCTCGTTCTGCACCGACCGCGTCTGCGCGCCGTTCCGCACCGCCGTCGTGCTGCCCGCGGCGGGCGTCAAGATCGTCGAGTTCCAAGTGGTCCCGACCAGCGCCGTGAGCGGGCCGGTGAACGTCTCGGTGGCCGCCGCGGCCGGCGGGCGCACGGTCGCCCGGGCCGGCACGCTGGTGCGCGGCTAGGGCGGCCGGGCCGGGCGGAGAACTCGCACGCATGCTGCACGCGCTCATCGCCGCGACCGCGCTCGCGCTCACCGGCCCGCAGGTCGGCGCTCCGGCGCCCGATTTCCGGCTGCCCACGGTCGCCGGCAAGACCGTCTCGCTGGCCGATTACCGCGGCAAGACGCTGGTGGTGAACGTCTGGGGCACCTGGTGCCCGCCCTGTCGCGAGGAGACGCCCGACCTGATCGCGACCTCCAAGAAGCTCACCGCCGCGGGCGACGTGGCCTTCCTGGGCGTCGACACGACCGAGGCCGCGCCGATCGTGCGCGCCTTCGTTGCCTCCAAGGGCGTGCCGTACCCGCAGGCGATCGACGCCGACCAGACCTTCGCCCACGCCTACGACATCCGGGCCTTCCCGACCACCCTGGTGATCGGGCCCGACGGCGTGCTGCGCGCACGCTTCATCGACAACATCTCGAGCGCGACGCTGACCGGCCTGGTCGCCGGCGCGCGCGCCGGCCGCGACGCCGTGATCGCCAGCGACGCGCAGAAGAAGATCGACGCGCTGCTCGAGCCGGCCAAGTTTCCGTTCACGGGCGACGTCGCGGCGGTCCGCGGCTCGGTGAAGAGCCTGCTCGGGGCGATCGACGAGGCCGACAACGTCGACGGCCCGAGCGACTACCTGCGCGTGCAGGCCGAGGAGAACGCGCTGCGCGACGCCGCAGCCCAGGCGCTCGCGCCGCTGGCCGCCACCGACGCCGACCGGGTGCTGCTGGCCCGGCTCCAAGGCGACTCCGCCGTCGCGCGCGAGCGCTACGACGACGCGCTCGCCGCCTACGGCCGCGGCCTGGCGCTGGCCCCGAACGATCCCGACCTGCTCGACGGCATGTCGACCGCCTATCGCGCCGAGCACGACTACGTGCGCGCCGCCGACTACGCCGGCCGGCTCGCCAAAGAGCAGCCGAGCGTGGACAACTACGTCGGGCTGGGCGAGCTGGACGCCCACGCCGGCCGCTACGACGACGGCGCGGTCGCCTACGCGCAGGCGATCGGCCTCGGGCGCGCCGCGGTGCAGCAGAAGCCGCACGACGCCAAGGCGATCCGCAAGCTGGCCTGGGCGTACCTGTACGAAGGCCGCCTCTTCGCCCTGGCCGGCCGCACCGAGCGCGCCCGGGCCGCCTTCGCGCAGACCATCGCGTGGACCGAGAAGCTGCCCACGACCGACGCGCGCTACGCGATGTACATGGAAGAGGGCCAGGAGGCGACCGTCGCGCTCGACGCCGCCCATCCCGGCGCGCGCACCGCGCTCTCGCTCGCGCCCTGGACCGGTCCCGACCTGCCGGGCTCGGTGGCGAGCACCTACAAGTACCGGCTGGTCGTGGCCGGCACGCCGGGCAAGAGCGTCGCCCTGGCCGCGAGCGGCCTGCCCGCCCGCTGGATCGCGTCGTTCTGCAGCGACCGCCAGTGCGCGCCGTTCCGCACCACCGTCGCGATCCCCGAGTCGGGCGTCAAGGTGGTCGAGTTCCAGCTCGTGCCCGAGTCGAAGCTCAGCGCGCCGGCCACCATCCGGGTCGACGGCGACGGCGCGAAGACGAGCGTAACGGTCGGCGCGAGCTAGCTCGCGCTTCGCCAGAGGGCGACCACGAGCGGTCGCAGCCTGCGTGCGTTCGTACCGTCGGTCAGGGAAGGACTTCGAACGGCTCGAGCGCTTGCAGGTTTCGAGGGATATCGATCCCGGGCTTCACGTACGTCTCGCGCGCTTCGTCCGTATACGTCACGGTCGCGTGAGCGAGGGTCTTCTGCACGCCGCCTATGCGTGCCGTCACCACGCCTCCCGAGACCCAGAGCACGTCGCTGATCGGGACCAGGGCCTGTTCGTCGTCGCTCCGGATCAGCGCTAGCTTTTCGCGATAGATGCGCGTCCCCGCAGGGAGATCCGCCGGCCGTGAGGCCCGAAGCCGGTCGCTCGAACTCGAGTGAATCAGTCGAAGTGCCCGAACGCTATCGGGGCTTGGCGCGTGCGGCGCCGTTGCAGAGGCTCCTCCGGTGCACCCGCCGAGAGCGGCAACGGCGAAGGCAACGGCGACAATGCCGAGCCTCTTCAGATCCATGACGACCACCCCGTAGTCATCGCCAGAAAACCCATTATTGTGGGCCGACTCTACCCTGGCGGGAGCGGGGTGTCAATACCGCGGTTTCCTCGAAGGACGAGCTAGCATACCGGGGAGGATTGCCGCGCGGCCGCGTAACTCTCCGGATACCTGCCAGGTACGCTCTGGCACCAGCGGCGGAGGGTCGGGCTACGGAGTCGGTCGTCGGGAAGGTCGGTCGCGTCACCGGGACGGTGGGGCCGGGCCACATCGGGGAGATCATGCTCCCGGTACGAGGTGGGTCCGAGCATTTTCATGCGTATCCGGTCGACAAGGGCGTCTCGATCTCGGTCGGGACCCGGGTCGTCGTCGTCGAGTACCATCCGCCGCGCACGGTGGTCGTCGCCGAGGCATGAGGCCTCGGAGGAGGTCGTAACGTGACCATTTTGGGAGTCTCGGCGCTGGCCGTCGCCATCGTCGTCGTCCTGGGCATCGTCGTCGCCGTCGCGCTGTTCCGCGCGATGTGGCGGGTCGCCGAGCCCAATGAGGCGCTCGTCATCAGCGGGCTGCACCACAAGCCGATCGACCACACCGGCGAGTCGCTCGGGTTCAAGATCATCACCGGCCGCGGCACGCTGGTCATTCCCGGCGTGCAGGTGGTGCGCCGGCTCTCGCTCGACCTGCGCGAGTCCGAGCTCGAGATCGCCTGCGTCACCAAACAAGGGATCCCGGTCCACATCAAGGGCGTGGTGATCTACAAGATCGGCGACGACTTCGCGTCGATCGCCAACGCCGCGCGCCGCTTCCTCGACCAGCAGGACCGGATGGACGCGCGGATCCAGAACGTCTTCGCCGGCCACCTGCGCGCGATCGTCGGCTCGCTGACGATCGAGGAGCTGATCCGCGAGCGCGACCGCCTCACCGAGGCGACCCGCGGCGCGTCGGGCACCGAGATGGAGAAACTGGGCCTGATCGTCGACTCGCTGCAGATCCAGGAGATCGACGACCCGACCGGCTACATCGAGAACCTCGCCCGCCCGTTCGCCGCGGTGGTCCAGCGCGACGCGCGCATCGCGCAGGCGCAAGCGGATCAGGAAGCCTCGACCCGCGAAGCGGAGGCGGCGGCGCTCAAGGCCTCCTCGCAGCGCGACAGCAAGATCAAGGTCGCCGGCTACCAGGCCGAAGTCGACCGCGCCGCCGCCGAGGCCAAACAAGCCGGCCCGATCGCGGACGCGACCGCGCGCCAGAAGGTCGTCATCGAGGAGACGAAGATCGCCGAGCTCGACGCGCAGAAGACCGAGCAGCAGCTGCTCGCGACGGTGCGCCGCCCGGCCGACGCCAAGGCCTACGAGAAGGAGACGATCGCGACCGCCCAGCGCAACGCGGACATCGCCGCGGCCGAGGCGCGCGCGCGGCAGATCGAGCTGCAGGCGCAGGCCGATGCGACGAAGACGCGGGTGATCGGCGAAGCCGAAGCGTCGGCGACCCGCGCCAAGCGGTCTGGCCGAGGGCGAGGCGATCAGCGCCAAGGGGCTCGCCGAGGCGCAGGCGATCAAGGCGCGCGCCGACGCGCTGGCCGAGAACCAGGAAGCGGTCATCGGCCAGCAGCTGGCCGAGCAGTGGCCGCAGATCGTCGAGGCCGCGGCCAAGGCGTTCGCCTCGGTCGACCAGATGGTCGTGCTCAACGGCGCGCAAGGCGTCTCGGAGATGCTCGGCAAGGTGATGGCGCAGGGCATCACCGGGCTCGATCTGGCCCGCAACCTGCTCGCCCGCCGCGCCCGCCCGGCCGAGCCCGACGCGCCGGCCGCGCGCAACGGCGAAGCCGCGATCGTGCACGTCGACCCGCAGTGAGCCTCTGGCGCCGGATCGTCCGGCTGATCACGGGGGAGGCGCGCAGCTCGCTTGCGCGCCTCGAGGACCCCGCGGCGTCGGTCGACGCGGCGTACCGGCTTCAGCTCGAGCTGGTCGACGAGGTGCGCCGCCATCTCGTCGACCTGCTCACCGCGCGCAAGCGCTTGGAGATGCAGGTCGCCGCGTTCGCGCGCGACGGCTCGCGCGCCGCGGAGGTCGACGCGTTCCGGGCCGAGATCGCCGAGCTCAAGACGAGCGAGGACGCGGTCGCGGCGGCGGCGGAACGCCTGCGCCGCCGCGCCGACGGGCTGCGGGCCGAGCGCGAGATCACCGCCGCGCGGGTCGCCGCCGCCCGGGCCGGGATCGCGGCGCACGGCACGATCGCCGGGGTGAACCCCGAGCACGCCGAGATCCGTACGCTGCTCGACGACGCGCGCGACCGCACCCTGGCGCTGCAGGCGCGCGCCGCGGCGCTGGCCGAGCTGGTCGCCCGCGACGACGCCGCCGCGCGCGGCACGCGGTCGCCGCAGCTGCCGGAGTAGCGGCTGGGCGCCACGCCGCTATCGGTCGCGATGACGTTCGTTGCTCACCACAGCACGCCGTCGCCGACCAGGATGTAGAGGATCGGGCCGATCCCCCAGATCAGGCCGACGACCGCCCAGATCGCCTTCTGCGCCGGGCGCAGATCGGAGCGCCCGGCGAGGTTGAGCCACATCAGCACGACCGCGATCGGGTGCAGGATCGCGGCCAGCAGGATCTCCAGCACGAGCTTCATCGAGTACCTCCGTCCGAAGCCTCGGCGCCGACCGTGTCGAGGTCGCCGAATGCCATCAGCGCGTCGAAGGGTGAGAGCGTCCGCTCGGTCAGCGAGAGCACCGCGCGGGCGTGGCTGCCGCCGTGCGGCCGGCGAGTGACGGTGAGGTCGTCGGCCAGCGCCGAGACGATGTAGAGCCCGCGGCCGCGCTCGCTCAGCACGTCGTCGGGCAGCCTGGGCAGGTGGCGGAAACCGCGCCCGCGGTCGAGCACGTGCAGGACCGGGGCGGGCCCGCCGAGGTCGAGCGCGACCTCGGCCGGGCCGGGCGCGTGGCGCACGATGTTGCCGAGCAGCTCGGCGAAGACCACCTCGGCGGCCCCCAGCGCATCGAGGCCCAGACCGTGCCCGGCGAGCGCCTGCGAGACCGCATGGCGGGCGGCGCGCGCCGCGTTCGCGTCGGCGGAGGCGAACGTCCAGTGCACGATCGTGTGCGCGGTGAGCTCGGGATCGCGGCGCACGGTGAAGATCGCGACGTCGTCGCGCGTCTCCCCGGCGACCACGGCGTCGTGGATCGCGCGCGCGACGTTCGCGGCAGAGAGCACCGCGGGATCGTGGAGCGCTGCCCGCAGCCGGTCCTCGCCGGCGGCGAGGTCGTGCGCCGCCTCGACCAGCCCGTCGGTATAGAGCACCAGCATCGCGTCGCCCGGCATGCCGACGTTCTCGGCGATGCGCTCGCCCTTGGCCGCGACGCCGAGCGGCAAGCCGGAGGCGGCCAGCTCGACCCAGTCGGCCCCGCCGCGCCGCAGCAGCGGCCGCGGGTGGCCCGCCGAGGCGTAGGCCAGCTCCGAGGTGACCGGGTCGAGCACCGCGACGAAGGCGGTGACGATGCGCTCGGGGTCGTCGGCCTGGAGGGTGCGCTCGGCGGCGTCGAGCATCATCGCCGGGTCGGGATGGACCTGGGCGACGCCGCGCAGCACTTGGCGCACGGCCGCCATCGTCACGGCCGCGTCCAACCCCGATCCGCTCACGTCGCCGACCGTGATGACGACGCGCCCGTCGTTCAGCCGCAGCGCGTCGTACCAGTCGCCGCCGATCTGCGCTTCGTCCCGGCCGGCGCGGTAGTAGGCGTCCAGCACGAGGCCCGGGATCCGGGGCAGCGTGCGCGGCAGCGCCGCCGCCTGGAGCCGCTCGGTGATCCGCCGCTCGGCCTCGTACAGCGCCGACACCCGGCGCAGCCGCAGCGAGAGCCGCCGCGCGCGCAGCAGCGTCTCGACCCGGGCGGCCAGCTCGAGCCGCTCGACCGGCCGCAGCAGCACGTCGTCGACGATCTGCCAGATCGAGCCCGTCGCGAGGCCGATGTCCTTGCGGTCGGCCAGCAGCAGGATCGGCAGCTGGACCGGCTCGTGCGCGAGCCGCTCGGCGGCCAGCCGCTCGCGGTGGCGGTGCAGCGAGAGGCCGTCGACGATGACCAGGTCGACCGCGACGCCTTCGCCGGCGGCCTGCTGCCACGGCAGCTCCTCGACCACGTCGTAGCGGCGCGCGAGGACCGAGCCGAGCAGCCGCCGGTTCTCGGCGCTGGCGAGCAGGACCAGGACGCGCTCGCGGGCGTCGGGACCGTCAGGCGTGACGGATGCCGGCTTCATCGCCCGGAAGCGGCGCGAAGAGCGAGCTCAGCTGCAGCACCTCGCCGATCCGCACCCCCTGGGAGGTGATCGCGAACTCGCGCACGGTCTTCTCGAAGTCGCTCATGCGCTTCTTGAGCACGCCGACGCCTTTGCGCATCTGGGTCACGCCGTCCACGACCCGCTCGACGTAGCGCAGGAAGACGAGGTTGTCGGCCAGGTAGCTGATCCCGACCTCGGTCGCGCGGAAGCTGGTGAGTTCCTTGAGCTCGTCGACCAGCAGCACGGTCACCCCGACGTTCTGCAGGTAGCGGCCCAGCGCGTGGATGCGCTCGGCCAGGTCGCCGCCGGAAACCGACATGCGGTACCCGCTCACGCTGTCGATCATGACGATCCGGGTGCCGTGCTCGTCGACGTCGCGCCGGACGAGGTTGGCGAACTCGTCGGGACCGTAGCGCAGCGCCTCGAGGTCGGTCACGCTCAGGGTGCCGCGCGCGGTCATGCCGCGCACGTCCATCCCGATGCTCGAGCAGCGCCGCAGCACCGTCTCGCCCGGCTCGTCGAAGGTGTAGACCGTGGAGCGCAGCCCGCGCTTGGCGGCCTGCGCCATGAACTGGATGCCCAGCGTCGTCTTGCCGACGCCGGTCGGGCCGCTGATGAGGGTGATCGTGCCGCGCTCGATGCCGCCGTGCAGCATCGCGTCGAAGCGGGGCAGCCCCGAGGAGAGCGTGTCGAGTTCGAACGCGGCGCCGTGCTGGGCCGGGATGAGCCGCGGGTAGACCGTCGCGCCGCCCTCGCCCAGCACGAGCGTGTGCTTCCCGGTCCGATAGCCCGAGCCGCGGAACTTCAGCACGCAGACGGTGCGGGCGCGCTGCTCGAGGTCCAGCTCGATCACCCCGTCGGCGATGAAGCGCAGGTCGTCGTCGGGCGTCTCGGGCGTCGACTCCGAGGTCACCACCACGACCGCGCCTTGGTCGGAGAGGTAGCGCAAGAACGAGAGCGCCTGGCGGCGGAAGTGGAAGCCGTCGCTGGCCAGGAAGCGCAGGTGGGTCATCGAGTCGACGAAGACCCGCCGGGGCCGGACCCTCTCGACCGCCTCGACGATCCGGGCGGTGGTCGGCTCGCGCTCGACCTCGCTGGCCGAGAAGATGTCGTACGTCTCGGCCCGCGCGAACAGCTCGGGCGAGGGGCTCAGGTCGACGATGTGAATGCCGGTCGCGTCCAACCCGCTGCGCGCCGCGTTGGCCCGCAGCTCCGCCTCGGGCTCGGCGAAGGAGATGTAGAGCCCGGTCTCGCCCCGGCGCGCGCCTTCCGTCAGCAGGTGCCAACCGAGCGTCGTCTTCCCGCTGCCGGGCGGACCGCTGATGAGGTACGTGCGGCCCCCGATGAGACCGCCGCTCAGCACCTCGTCCAAGCCGGCGATCCCGGTCGAGGCTCGTTGATCGACCAACATTTCCGCCATCCTATGCCCTCGAATGGGTCGTGCCGTTCGCTGCCGTACGAAAATCAGAAGAAGGGATTGTGGGCTTTCTCCTGGCCGATGGTGCTGGGCGGACCGTGCCCCGGCATCACCACCGTCTGGTCGTCGAGCGCGAAGAACTTGAACCGGATGCTGGCCAGGATGTCGTCGTAGGTCGAGACGTCGCCCATCGCGCCGCCGACCGAGCCCGCGAAGAGGGTGTCGCCGGTGAACAGGGTCGAGCGGAACAGGAACGAGGACGAGCCGTCGGTGTGACCGGGCGTGTGCAGCATGCGGATCGCGGCGCCCTCCCCGAACGGCAGCTCGTCGCCGTCGCGCACCGGCAGCGCGCGCCCCGCCAGCGCGCCGATGGCGGGCGCGTCGGCGCGGTGCATCACGATCTGGGCGGCGGGGAAGGCCCGCGCGACGTCGGCGGTCGCGTCGCAGTGGTCGGCGTGCCGGTGGGTGATGAGGACGTAGCGCAGCGCGTACGGCCCCTCGTTCACCGCGTCGAGCAGGGTCCGAGGATAGCCGGCCGGGTCGACCAGCGCGGCCGTCTTGCCGTCCTCCAAGAAGAAGAGGTAGCCGTTGGAGGGATGGGGATCATGCGGGTGGTGGCGCACCTCGGGCGGGAGCTCCGCGCCGGGGTACCAGCGCCGGGCCGCCGTGTCGGCGAACTTGCCGGGATCGAGCCGCAGCACGACCGCCACCGCCCGGGCCTGGTCCTCGCTCGGTACGCCCTCGCCGCGCATCCAGGCCGCGACCGCCGCCGGGTCGAGCCCGGTGCGGTCGGCCAGCCCGGTCGGGCCGAGCCGGTTGCCGTACATGGCCTTGCGCAACACGTCGGAGGGATCGTCTTCGAGGGCGAGCTGGGGCCAGTCCATCGTCGGGCCGGTTTCGCTGAACCGGACGGAACCCCGCCCGGGTCGAAGAGGGCGCCATGCCCGCCACCCATGCCAAGGTCGTCATCATCGGTTCCGGTCCCGCCGGCCTGACCGCCGCCGTCTATGCGGCCCGCGCCAACCTCGCCCCGATCGTCTTCGCCGGCCACATGTACGGCGGGCAGCTCATGCTCACGACCGAGGTCGAGAACTACCCCGGCTTCCCGGAGGGGATCATGGGCCCCGAGCTGATGGAGGCCTTTCGGGCCCAGGCCGAGCGCTTCGGCTCGATCATCCACAACGTCGACGTGACCGCGGTCGACTTCTCGGTCCGGCCGTTCGTCGTGCGGACCGACGAGGAGGAGTACGCCGCCGAGAGCGTGATCGTCGCGACCGGCGCGAGCGCCCGCTGGCTGAACGTCCCCGGCGAGGCGCGGCTGCGCGGGCGGGGCGTGTCGACCTGCGCGACCTGCGACGGCGCGTTCTTCCGCGAGAAGCACATCGTGGTCGTCGGCGGCGGCGACTCGGCGATGGAGGAGGCGACCTTCCTGACCCGGTTCGGCAGCAAGGTCACCCTGATCCACCGGCGCGACGCCTTCCGGGCCTCGAAGATCATGGCCGAGCGCGCGCTCAAGCACCCCAAGATCGAAGTCGTCTGGAACACCGCGGTGACCGAGGTGCTCGGCGAGGACGGCACGACCGCGCTGCGCTTGCAGAACCTGGTCAGCGGCGAGGAGTCCGTGCTGGCCGCCGACGCGCTGTTCATCGCCATCGGCCACGATCCCAACACCGCGATCTTCGCCGGCCAGCTCGAGCTCGACCCGGCCGGCTACATCGTCAGCCCGGACGGCGTGCGCACCAGCGTCGAGGGCGTCTTCGTCGCCGGCGACGTCTACGACGTCCGCTACAAACAGGCGGTCACCGCCGCCGGCATGGGCTGCAAGGCCGCGATCGACGTCGAGAAGTACCTCGAGGGCCTCGGAGCAGAGCACTCGGCGGCGGTGGTGACCGCCTGATCGTGGTCGAGGACTATTCGACTCCCGAGCGGTACTTCGATGCCTCCAAGGAGCGTTTCGCCGGCGCAGGCTCTTGCTATGGGGCGCGAGACTTCGGAACGGCCCTGTATCTCGCCGGGTTGTCGATCGAAGCGGCGCTCATGGCGTTCGTCGGGACCGAAGTGCTCGGCGGGATTCGGGCAGCACACAGCTTCGTATTGCTCGCAAACAATGGTCTTGCGAAATTGATCGAAGAGCCCGAGGATAGTGCTAGACTGACCATCGCTTTGACGTCCGCGCAGCTTCGCTGGAAGAACGTATATCGTTATTATCCAGCTTCGTACCTTGCCGGGCTCGTGAACACGAAGGAGAAGCGGCGGGGGCTGATCGCCCCGTACGAAAAGTCTGCTAGTAATCGCGTCATCGGAGACGCGCAGACCGTGGGTCTTCTTGCTGACCGCATGTGGGAAAAACGAAATGGATGAAGTACTCGACCGATTGTTACACGAATGGTATCCCGATTCGCGTGTCGACGTGACGCCGCTCGGCAATGGCCGTGTGAGCGCCGTCGTCACGTCGAGCGCATTCGACGGCTGTGATTTTGCGGAGCGCCAGCGTGACATCTGGCGCCGCCTGCGCGCCGAGCTAGGGTCCCGAGCTACCCAGGTCAGTACCGTCTATGCCGTGACACCGGCAGAAGCGGCGGATATTCTGACGTGACGACGCCGAACATCTCCGTCGACGGGACGCCCGCGACGGAGGGTTATCCGCACGCCATGGACGTCTTCCGGCGCATGGACGGGCTCGAGGCGCTCGAGCTGATGCAGCGCGGCGAGGTGCCGCCGACCAACATCACCCGCTGGATGAACTTCTCGCTCGAGACGGTCGAGCGCGGGCACGTCGTGTTCGCCATGACCCCGCACGAGGAGCTCTACAACATGATCGGCTCGGTCCACGGCGGGATCATCACGACGCTGCTCGACAACGCGCTCGGGACCGCGGTCCAGTCGCTGCTGCCGGCCGGCCGGGTCGCGACCACGATGGACCTGCACACGCGCTTCCACCGCCCGGTCACCGCCGCGGTCGGCAAGGTCTTCGCCGACGCGCGGGTCGTGCACGCCGGCCGCCGCACCGCCACCTCCGAGGCCAAGCTGGTCGACGCCGCCGGCCGGGTGTACGCGACCGGGACCTCGACGCTGATGATCCTCGAAGACCGCTAGCGACGGGAGCACCTGCTCGGCGGGATGAACGAGGACGGGGTGGCCAGCGACCGCATCACCCACCCGCTGTACGAGGAAGCGCGGGCACACCCCGAGACGCTCTTCCCGGTCGTCGTGCGCATCCGCACCTACCCGGCCAACATCGTCGCGGCGAAGGCGGGCGAGCCGACCCAGGCCGAGCGCGACGCCGCGCTGGCGGCAGGGTACCAGGCCGTGTCCGCCCGGCTCGCGGCGGTCGAGAACGCGCTCGCCGCGATCGGCGCGAAGCCGCCCCGCTGGAGCGGCCGCGAGAAGCACGTACCGTACCTCTACGCCGAGCTGAGCGGGGCGCAGATCTGCGCCCTCGACGAGGCGCTGCCGCCCGACGTGCCGGCCGAGATCGGCCGCGGGCGGGTCGACGCCGACCACGCGCGGGACTTCGACCCGGCCAACCTCGTCGGGCGGGTGATCGCCGAGCCGCTCGCGACCGAGGTCTTCAACGACCCGACCGTCTGCCACGACGTCATCATCGTCATCTCGGAGAGCCACCCCGGCGGGCGCGACGCCGCGCGCGCGCAGATCGCGCGTGCGCTCGACCTGATCAAGACCCGCATTCCCGGTCTGGACTACCGCGACCGTCCCCACGCCGCGAATCCCTACGTCTTCGCCTATCTCAGCGGCGAGCAGATGCTGGCGCTGCTCGAGCTGGATGGGAGCGGGTACTTCGGCGAGCGCGCGATCTTCCGCATCTGGGAGGACACCCAGGTGCAGGCGCTCATCACGCGCTCGATCGCGACGGTCAAGGCGGACGCGGCGCAGACGGCCTTCGCCGCGGTCGGCACGGGGATCGTCTGGGCGGTGCTCGACTCGGGCATCGATGCCACGCACCCGCACTTCAAGCTCTACAACAACCTGGTGCCGAGCAAGCCGCTGGTGCACCGCAACTTCGTCACCAAGCTGACCGACGCCGACGCGACGGTCGACAAGTTCGGCCACGGCACGCACGTCGCGGGGATCATCGCCGGCGCCTGGCCGGTGCAGCCGTCGGAAGAAACGGTGGAGCCGCCGCCGCCCGACCCGAGCGCGGCGGAGGTTGGGCCGCGGCCGGTGGTGCTGCGCACGGCCCGCAACGAGGCCGGCGCGGAGGAGCGCTCGCTGGAGGCGCTGCCGACCATCGCCGGGATGGCCCCGCGCTGCAAGCTGCTCAGCATGCGCGTCCTCGACGACTTGGGCACCGGGCAGGTGTCCTGGATCATCGACGCGCTCGACGAGATCCAGCGCCTGAACGACTACGGCCGCACGATCGTGGTCCACGGCGTGAACCTGAGCGTCGGCTACAACTTCGACGCGAAGTGGTTCGCCTGCGGGCAGAGCCCGCTGTGCGTGGAGGTCGACCGCCTCGTGCGCTCGGGCGTGGTGGTCGTCGCGGCGGCCGGCAACTCCGGCTACGGCTACGTCAACACGGCCTTCACCAACGCCTGGGCGATGGGGCTGCCGATGACGATCAACGACCCGGGCAACGCCGACCTCGCGATCACCGTCGGCTCGACCCACAAGGACGCCCCGCACCGCTACGGCATCTCGTACTTCTCCTCCAAGGGCCCGACCGGCGACGGCCGGATGAAGCCCGACCTGGTCGCGCCGGGCGAGCGGATCGTGTCGTGCGCCTCGGCCCAGAGCCGCAAGCCGGCCACCGTCGCGGCGGCCTCCGGCGGCACCGTGACCGCCACCCCCGCCGCCTACACCTACAAAGAGGACTCCGGTACGAGCATGGCCGCGCCGCACGTCTCGGGGCTGGTCGCGGCGTTCCTGTCGATCCGCGGCGAGTACATCGGCCAGCCCGAAACGGTCAAGCAGCTGTTCGTGTCCAACGCGACCGACCTGCGGCGCGACCCGACCTATCAGGGTGCGGGTCTGGTCGACCTGATGCGCACCATCCAAGCCGTCTGAGCCCGGGCTTTCGAGAGGAGCGAGCGTGGCGACATATCCCTTCCAGACCGTCGAGGTCCCGTTCGACGCGAGCGGCGCGCTGGCGCAGTTCGCGACCGTCCCCGCCGACGGCAAGCAGGACGCGCTGCTCGCGCTCGCGCGCGGGGCCGACGACCTGATCGTCATCTCGCACGGCTGGAACAACAACGAGACCGAGGCGCGCGCGCTCTACACGGGCTTCCTCGGCAGCGCGGCCGCGGTGTGGGACAAGGCCGGCTTCACCCCCGCGCAGCTCGCGCGCACCGGCGTGCTGGCCGTCTTCTGGCCCTCGAAGAAATTCGACGAGGGCTCGATCACCACGGCGGCGCCGGGCGCGGGCGCGGCGGCGCTCGGCGAGGGCGATCCCGAGGCAGCCGCGGCGGAAGCCGACGCGCGCCTGCGCCTGCAGATCGCCGAGCTGCGCGGCACCGTCTCGCCCGAGCTGCAGGCCGCGCTCGACGCCGCGCTGGCGCAAGTGGCCGGGCTCGACGCGAGCAGCGACGCGCAGGACCAGTTCGTCGCCGCGCTGGCGCCGTTCTTCGCCCCCGGCAGCGAGCCCGACCCGGCGCTCGACAACGCCGCGGCGGGCATCAGCGAGGGCAAGAGCGGCAGCGCGGTGCTGGCCGACGTGCGCACCCAGCTCGCGACCGGCTCGGTCGACGTGCCGGCCGGCGGCGGGGGCGGCGCGGCCGCGATCGGCGACGCCGACCCGTCGCTGCCCGCGGGCGGCGGCGCGGCCGGCTTCAACCCCTTCGCGACGGTCAAGGACGCGGCGCTGATGCTGCTCAACGTCACGACCTACTACACGATGAAGGAACGGGCCGGCACGGTCGGCCGGACCGGCGTGAAGACGCTGCTGGCGCAAGCGTTCGCCGCGAACCCGAACCTGCGCGCGCACCTGGTCGGCCACAGCTTCGGCGGCCGGCTCGTGACCTCGCTGGCCAATGCGCTCGACGCCGGCACGCAAGCGCGCACGCTCACGCTGCTCGAGGCGGCCTACTCGCACTACGGCCTCTCGGCCGACTTCCGCGGGCGCGGGCCGGGCGCGTTCCGCCACATCATCGACGGCAAGACGGTGCGCGGCACGATCTCGATCACCCACAGCGTGCACGACTGGGCGGTCGGCCTGGCGTACCCGATCGCCTCGGCCATCGCGCACCAGACCGGCGCGGCGATCGGCGACGCGAGCGACCTGTACGGCGGGATGGGCCGCAACGGCGCGCAGGAGACCGCCGAGGCGTTCGACGACACGCTGCTCGCCGCCCAGACTCCGTACGGCGCGTTGCCGGCCGGCAAGTCGGTCCGCAACCTCGACGGCGACGCGATCATCACCAGCCACGGCGACGTGGCGCGGGTCGAGACCGCCTGGGCCCTGCTCGACGCGATGGCGAAGGACCGCGCTTGACCGCGACGCTGCCGGTCGATCCCGCCTGAAGCCCGCCACCCTGGGGCGGCTCGCCCGGCTGACCTACGCCAAGTGGACGCAGGACGACGGCTGGATCTACGCCGCCGCGATGGCCGCGTTCGGCGCGCTGGCGCTGGGGCCGCTGCTGGGCGGCGCGCTGCGCTTGGCCGAGGCGCTCGGCGAGAAGCGCACCGTGCAGCACCAGCTGGCGGGCGTGATCGACCCGTTCGTCGGCCACGGGGCCGTGCGCGCGCTCGACGGCGTCGTGCGCCGCGGCGACGCGGCGGCCAACGGCCTGCTGGCCGAGGTCCTGGCCGTCGCGGTCGCGCTCTTCGCCGGCTCGCGGCTGTTCTACGCGCTCCAGCGCGCGCTGCACGTGATGTGGCGGACGCCGCTGCGGGGAGCCACCGCGCTCGGCTCGACGATCGCGTCGTTCTTCGCCGCGGGCGTGCTCTCGGTGTGCGTGATCGGCGGCCTGACGGCGGTGATCTTCGGCAGCGCAGCGTTCGCGGCGGCGGCCCGCGGCGCCAGCGTCCACGGCGGCCTCGCGACGCTCGGCGTGCGGGTCGGGGTGGCGGTGCTCGGGGCGCTCGTCCTCGCGCCGGTCGTCGCGGCGCTCTTCCGCTGGCTGCCCGGCGTGCACCTGACCTGGGGCGACGTCTGGATCGGCGCGCTGACGACGACGATCGGGTTCGCCGGCGCGCAGCTCGCGATCGGCACCTACCTGCAGTTCGTCGACCTGCCCTGGACCTACGGCAGCGCCGCCTCGGTGGTCGTCGTCCTGCTCTGGCTGTACTACTCCTCGTACGTGTTTCTGCTGGGCGCGGAGTTCACGATGGTCTATGCGCGCGAGGCGGGCTCGCTGCGCGCGCGCGCGCCCGGTCCGTCCGGCAGCTCGCCGCCGAGCTAGCCGCTCACGCCGCCGCGGCCGGCCGGCGGCGCTCGCGCGCGAGCAGCACCAGCAGCGCGCCGGCGCCGGCCAGCGCGGCGGACACGATCGTCGCGAGGTTGTTGCCCTGGGCGAGCACGTGGTCCGGTGCGCCGGCCGCGTGGCTGGACGCGACCACCGCGACCACGATCGCCACGCCGATCGACGAGCCGACGTAGCGCGCCGTGTTGTTGGCGCCCGAGCCCATGCCGCCGCGACCGGGCGGGACGCTCTCGACCGCCAGGCGCGCGAGCGCCGCGTTGAGCAGCCCGCTGCCCAGGCCCGCGATCACCAGGCCCGGCGCGAGCCGGAACCACGCGCTCTGCTCGCTCATGCCGAGCATCGCCACCTCGCCGAGCGCGCACAGCAGCATGCCCAGCGCGAGCTGGTGGCGGCTGCGCAGGTGGGGCGCCAGCCGGCGCGCCTCGAGCGCGACGACGAACGACGTGCCGGACCAGATCGCCAGCACGGCGCCGGCGCCCAGCGGGGCGAGGTGCAGCGAGCGCTCGAGCACGGTCGGCAGGTAGCTCATCAAGCCGATGATCGCCAGACCCGTGAACAGCGCGCCCAGGCTGGCGGCGACGAAGGCGGGACTGCGCAGGAGCGAGAGGTCCATCATCGGCTCGCGCGCGCGCGCCTCGACCGCGACGAACGCCGCCAGCAGCACGACGCTGCCCGCGAAGAGGCCCAAGACGTGAGGCTGGCCCCAGCCGAGGCGGCCTTCGATCAGCGCCGCGAGCAGCAGCGTGACGCCGAGCGAGAACGTGAGCACGCCCGGCACGTCGATCCGGCGCGGCGCCGCGCTGCGCGACTCCGCCAGGCGCAGCGCGCCGAGCAGCACCGCGACGGCCGCGGCGCCGATGACCCAGAACACCGCTCGCCAGCCGGCCACCTGCGCGAGCGCGGCGGAGAACACCGGCCCGATCGCGATCCCCAGGCCGACCATCGCGCCCCAGATGCCGGTCGCGCGAATCCGGTCCGGCCCGGTCGGGTACGCGTCGCCGATCAGCCCAAGGCTGGCGGCGGTCAGGCTCGCGCTCGCGCAGCCCTGCACGATCCGGGCCACGACCAACAGCCAGGTGGAGTTCGAGAGGGCGCAGGCCAGCGTGGCCGCCGCCATGACCGCCGTGCCGATGACGAACACGCGCTTGCGGCCGTAGTCGTCCGCCAGGCTGCCGGCGGTGAGCAGCAGCGCCGCGAGGCCCAGACTGATGCCGCTGAGGATCCAGATCTGGCCGCTCAGCGAGGCGTGCAGCGAGGTCGCGATCGGCGAGAGCACGGTCATCGGCGCGGTGTAGTTGATCAGCACCAGCAGCGTCGCCGCGCTGGCCACGACCAGGGTGACCAGCGCGCTCGGCGCGTGCGGGTCGCTGCGCGATTCGCAGACCGGGAGGGTGGCTGAGGCCATGGGGAACGTCCTTCTCTAGCGGCGGGTCGCCACGAGCGCGCGCACGTCGAGCGGCAGCTCGTGCGAGGCTCGCAGCTCGAAGCCGGAACGGGAGAGCAGGCTGCGGTACTCGCTCTCGCTCCGCTCGCCGCCGCCCGCGACCGCCATCATGTGCAGGTCGTAGGCCAGCGCCAGCGACCGGCCGTCGACCGGCTCGTCGTCTTCGGGCAGCACGCGCTCGACGACGATCAGCTCGGCGCCGGGCGGCATCGCGGCGTGGCAGTTGGCGAGCAGCGCCAGGCACTCTTCGTCCTCCCAGTCGTGCAGAATCCGGCCCAGGAGGTAGACGTCGCCGCCGGCCGGGACCGACTCGAAGAAGTCGCCGGTCCGCAGGTCGCAGCGGCCTTCGAGCCCCTGCGAGGCGAGCAGCGTGCGCGCGGTCTCGACCACCGCCGGGCGGTCGAAGAGCACGCCGCGCGCGCCGGGGTGCTTGCGCAGGATCGCGGCGAGCAGCGCGCCGCTGCCGCCGGCCACGTCGACCACCACGCGGGCGCGGGAGAAGTCGTGCACCTGCGGGACCTGCGAGAGGAACGCGCGCCCGGCGATCATCGCGCGGTCGAAGCGGCGCCCGGTCTCGGGGTTCGCCGCGAAATAGCCGAACATGTCGGTGCCGAAGACCTTGGCGAAGGCGTACTCGCCGGTCTGCACGTTGTCGAGCACCGTGCCCCACGCCTGGTAGAACTCCTCGCCGTAGAGGATGGCGAGGTCGTGCATCGACCCCTCGGCGTCGCGGCGCAGCAGCCGCCCGAGCTCGGTGAGCGCGTAGCCCGCGGTGTTGTCGCCTTCCAGCACGCGGATGCCGCGCAGGAAGTTGAGCAGCCGGCGCAGCGAGTGCGGGTCGGACCCGGTGGCGGCGGCGAGCTGCGCGCCGTTCAGCCGGCGCTCCGCCAGCAGGTCGGCGATCCCGAGGCGAGCGGCGATGCGCAGCGCCTGGGTGTTCCAGTACCCGACGATCAGCTCCAGCAGCGACCGCTCCGGGCTGGTGGCGAGCGCCGATCCTTCCGCGATCATGCTTGGCTGCGCACCCAGCGCCGGCTGAGCAGCACGATGCTCAGGAAACAGGCGGCGACGATGCAGAGGTCGATCCGCAAGCCCAGCCCGGCGTCGGGCAGCGCGAGGAAGGCGCCCAGCAGCGCCACCCCGATCGCCATGCCGAGCTGGCGGGCCGAGTTGAGCACGCCCGAGGCCAGCCCCGACTGCGCCGGCTCGACGGCGAGGAACACCGCGGCGTTGAGGCTCGGCGAGAAGACCCCGCAGCCGAAGCCGATCAGCGTGGTGCCCGCGATCAGCAGCGGCATGCTGCTCGGTCCTGCCAGCGGCAACAGGAGCAGCGTGCCGACCAGCGACACGGTGGCGCCGGTCCACAGCAGCCAGCGGGGACCGCGGTGCACGAGCCGGCGCGCCGGGACGATCGTGCCGAACACCCAGGCCACCGCGAACGGCACGAAGATCATGCCGGTCGTCAGCGCGCTCTCGTGCCAGCGGGTCTGCAGGTAGACCGCGAGCATGAACTGCACGCCGTAGCCTCCGAGCTGGAACGCGAAGCCGTTGCTGATCGCGGCGGTGAACGCGCCGCGCCGGAACATGCGCGGCGGCAGCACCGGCTCGGCGGCCCGCAGCTCGGCCAGCACGAACGCCGCCCCGCAGACCAGCGCCGCCACCAGCAGGCCGATGGTCGAGGCCGCGCCCCAGCCGGCGGCGCCGCCCTGGATCAGGCCGGCCACCAGGGCCGCCACGGCCAGGATCGCGCTGAGCTGGCCGGCCAGGTCGAAGTGCCGGTTCGGGTTGGCCGGGGTCTCGCGCACGAAGAGCAGGGCCAGGGCGACCGTGGCCAGGCCGACCGGGACGTTGATCAGGAAGATCGAGCGCCAGCCGAACGCCACGGTCAGCGCGCCGCCCAGCAGCGGCCCGATGATCAGGCCGGACGCGCCGGTCGCGCCCCAGACGGTGATCGCGCGCGAGCGCTCGACGGTGTCGGCGTAGCTGCGGGCGATGATGGTGAGCGTGGCCGGCAGCACCGCGGCCGCCGCCGCGCCCTGGACGACCCGGGCGGCGACCAGCACGCCCAGGTTCGGGCTCAGGCTGCAGGCCAGCGAGGCGCCGGTGAACGCGATCAGGCCCCAGGCGAAGACCCGCCGAGCGCCCCAGCGGTCGCCCATCGCGCCGCCCGAGAGCAGCACCGCGGCGAGCGGAACCGTGTAGGCGTTGACCGTCCACTGCATGGATGCCAGCGTCCCGTGCAGGTCGGCGCGGATCGAGGGCAGCGCGACGTTGAGCGCGCTGCCGTCGAGCAGGACCATGAAGAAGGCGATGCAGACCGCCGCCAGCGCCAGGGAGGCGTGGTCGGCGGCAGCCGGCGGGGCGGCGAGGGAGCCGGCCGGGGCGACGCGGGCCCGGGCGGGCCCCGGCGCGGAACGGAGATCGGGTGAAGGCTTGATGGCCATGGGGCAGAGTCTTCCTTTGCGCGGTCGGCGGTGGCGGAGCCGGCGGTCAGGCGTCAGCGTAACAGTGTACCAGGTACAATGTCTACCGCTCGGCGTGCCGTCAGGAGGCGGCGAGCTCGGTGAGGCTCGCGCCGGCGTGGGTGCGGCGGCCGGCGTCGGCCCGGCGGTGCGCCTGGCCGACCTTGAGGACCAACCGGGCGATGAGATCGCCTTGGAGCAGGGTCCGCGAGTTGACCAGCGGCCGCGCCCCGATGGCGGTGACCCACTGCACTCCTTCGACCGGCGGCCCGTAGCTGTAGCGGCCGGGGTGCGGTGTGCCGGTCACATCGATCAGCCGGTGGGTGCGCTCCTCGATGTCGAGCGCGCCGGTCTCGTAGCCCGGGCCGCCGGCGTCGGGGATGACGTGCGGCCGGCAGCCGCCGGCGCGCCGCAGGTAGGTCAGCAGCGGATCGGTGGCGCGCCGCAGGTCGGAGGGCGGGAGGTGGGCCTCGATGAGCGCGCGCACCGGCAGCGGCGCCTCGTCGACGGCAGGCGAGCCCACCCGGAAGCAGCCCGCCGCCTCGTCGGTCTCGATACGCAGCGAGGGTCCGGCGAAGCTGACCAGGCCGGCCTCGACCAGCGCCGCCAGCTCGCGGACGCGGGTCGCGGGCGGGCCGCTGGCGACCAGGTTGTTGAGCCCGCTGAACCAGCCGTCGATGTGCTCGCGGTACGAGCTCCCGCGCAGGCCGCGGTACGAGACCACCTGCCGGATCTCGTCCCGCAGGTCGCGCATGATCGACGCCAGCGCCTTGCGCGGGCTGCCCTCGGGCCCCAGGCTGCTCTGGACGTAGTCGTCGGCCAGGCGCTGGGCGATCCAGCGCCCGTACTCGGCGCGGTCGGCGAAGCGGCGGCCTTCGGCCGGCCGGTCGACCGAGAGCCAGTCCCAGCGGTCGGCCGGATCGGGACAGACCTGCGCGATCAGCGCTTCCATCTCGGGCGAGCCCCAGGCGAGCTGCGGATAGGTCGCATCGAACTCGGCCAGCGCCCGGGCGTCGCCGCGCGCGGCGACCACGTGCCGGTAGTAGACCCAGCCGGACTCCTTGGCCACCAGCGGCCAGACGTCGGTCTGGAAGTCGAGCGTGCCCGTGCCGGCGTGGGCCCGCAGGCGCCGGACCGCGTCGGCATCGAGGAAGCGCGGCTCGTAGCGGGCGACCACCGCTTTGCGGATCTCGGCCCGGGCCATGAACGGCAGGCCGCGGCCCGAGCCGGCCAGGATCGCCGGCTCGGCGCCCGAGGGCCGGTAGACGAGCCGGTCGCCGACCTCCTCGAACCGCCCGCCGCGGCCGACGGTGAGCAGGGTCATGTAGTCGTAGAAGTTCAGGCCCAGGCCGCGCAGCACCACCGGCTGGCCCGGCGCCAGGTCGGAGAGGTCGACCTCGGCCGGGCTGGCCGGCGGCACGTAGCGCAGGCCGTGGCGCGCGGCGAAGTCGATCAGCTTCTGCTGGCCGGGCGACGGCGCGACGTCGTAGTGGCCCATGGCGAGCACCGCCGCGTCGACCACCAGCGGCTCGGCGCGGTTCTCCAGCCACAGCTCCTGGCGGCCGTCGGTGCGGTCGTCGAGCGCGACCGCCCGCGCTCCGTAGGTGCGCACCCGGATTTCGGGCGGCGCGGTGGCCACGATGTGCTCGAAGGCCCAGTGCAGGTAGCGGCCCTGGAAGGCCCGGCTGGCGTAGGACCACGGCTCCATGCGCGCGGCCTCCGCGCGGGTCGCCGGGTCGGCCGGCACCGTTCCCTCGGCGACCATGCGCGCCCACTCGTACTGGGTCGGGCCCTTCACCAGCGGTCCCTCGCAGCGCACGGTCGGGTCGGTGAACACGGTGACGTCGGAGGCGACCGTGTTCATCAGCAGGATGGCGGTCTGGTCGGTCCGCCAGACGCGGCCCGCGCCGGTCGTCTCGGGGTCCACGACGTGCACCTCGACCGGTACGCCCGGCGCGAGCTCGCGCACGTTGGCGCACAGCCGCTCGAGCATGATGGTGCCGCGCGGACCGGCTCCGACGACGGCGACGTGAATGGGCTGGCCTTGCATGGATGTCTCCTTACTCTCCGGCGGCGCCGACGGTCACCAGCGAACGGGGTCGCGCGGCCTGCCGCGCCTGCGCGGACGGCGCGTCCGCGCTCTCGATCGTCGCGTTCGAGAACGAGTGGAAGCTCGCGTCGATCGCGCGCAGCAGGCCCCACATCTCGATGTACTCCAGGCCCGGCCCGGCGAGCTCGCTCTTGGCGGACTGCAGCGCTCGGCGCGCCGTGATGTAGTTGGGCCAGTCGCCGCGCGGCTCGTAGTGGTGGTAGTCGTGCGCGGGGCCCGAGTCACCGGGCAGTACGATGAGGCGCACCAGGATCGTGCCGAGCAGCCGGACGCACCAGCCCACCCAGGCCCGCGCCCGGGCCGCCGGCGCGAGCTCGCGCGCGGGCGGCGCGGCGCCGAGGTAGACGCACGGGGTGAGCTCGGTGAACGCGCTGCGCTGGCGCTCCTGCGGCGGCGTCGCGCTCCAGCGGTGCTCCATGCACAGCCGCACCGCGGCGACGGTCTGGTAGACGAGCCCCAGCGGGACGAGGAAGCCCACCACCAGCAGCAGCTCCAGGCGGAAGACCACCGTCACGGCGAGCACCGCCGCGAGGTAGGCCGTCGCCAGCCCGCGCGCGAGCGGCGATGCGCCCGCGAAGTGCGAGCGGATGCGGCCCGCGAACGAGCGCAGGTGGAACGCCGGCGAGGCGACCGAGAGCCACAGCCGCCGCCACATCTGCGCCGGCGTCATGCCGGGCCGGATGCCGAGCGAGAGCAGGAACAGCACCGTCGGGTCCTTGGTCGTCGAGAGCGTGCGCAGCGAGTGGTGCTCGACGCAATGCCCTCGCTTGTAGCGGTCGAACTCCTCGAACAGCAGCACGACGGAGAGCAGGCGGCCGACCCAGACGTCGACGAGCTTGTGGCGGGTGAAGTTGTCGTGCGCCGCGACGTGCACGATCACGAGCTGCAGGTAGCGCGCCGCGCCGACCGTGCAGACGTACGCCGGCAGCAGCAGCCAGAGCTGGTGCCGGGCGAGCGCCGCGGCGCTCAGCGCGAACCCGGCGGCGAGCGCCGCGAGCACGCGCAGGAACAGCGGTACCGGCCGGCGCCGCGGCAAGGTTTGACCGGGCAGCGCGGCGCCGGTGAGATACGTCCACCAGACTTGCGTCCAGCCGGGAAAAGCTCGGCCCAGCGCGAGGCGGGGCGAGAGAACATCGTCTTGCATGTCGATCAGGTCATCCGAGCAGGGGATGGAGGCGGCGCAGGTCGACCTTGCCGGCCGTGTTGTAGGGAATCGCCGGGACCGGGATCACGACCGGCGTGGCGGCGGCCAGCGCGCGTTCGAGGTGCGCGGCGACGGTGCTCGGGGCGTCGGGTACGGCGGCGACCAGCGCGGCGACCACCTCGACGCCGGCCGAGCCGGGCCGGCGGACCACGCAGACGTCCTCGACGCCCGGCAGCTCCTTGAGCTCGCCCTCGAGCGCGACCACGTCGAGGCTTCCGTCGCCGGGCAGGGCGTCAGACCGGCTGGCGATCCGCAGCTCGCCCCGGCCGCCGAGGCGGCCGAAGTCGCTGGTCACGATCCAGCGCCGGCCGTCGCGCTCGAGCGCGGGCTGCCCGCCGTGCACGTAGCCGTCCATGTTGACCGGGCTGGCGACCGCGATCAGCCCGAGCTCCCCGGGCGGCAGGTCGCGCAGCGTGCCGGGCTCGACGATGCGCAGGGCCACGCCGGGCATGGGAAACCCGGCCGACTGCGGCTCGCGCCGCAGCTCGTCGGGTGGGGCCATGGTGTTGATGCCGGTCTCGGTGGTGGCGTAGTACAGGTGCACGACGTGGCCGAGACGGCCGGCGGCCTGCCGCAGCGCCCGCGGGCTCAGGTGGCGTCCGCCGGTGAGCACCAGGCGCAGCGACGAGAGGTCGGCCGCGGGCCGGGCGCAGGCGGCGGCCACGAACGCCTCGAGGGCCGGCGGCACGAAGAAGCCGGCATCGATCCGCCGCTCGGCCACCAGGCCGACCAGCTCGTCGGGGGTGCCGGCGCCCAGCACCACCTGCGCTCCCAGCGCCAGCGCCGCGGCGGCCCAGACGTGCCCCGAGGCATGCGAGAGCGGCGAGGTGATCAGGAACCGGCTGGCCGGCCCGATCCCGCAGCGGCGCAGGTACGCCTGCCGCTGGTCCTCGCTCTTCGACGAGCGCACGAACAGCTTGGGAACGCCGGTCGAGCCGCTGGTGAAGCCCAGCGCCCGGTACGGCGGCCGGCGCCAGGCGCGCTCGGCGCACGTTCCGGCCAGCGCGGCCGCCCAGGCGTGCGTTTGCTCGCCGCCCGCGTGCACCGGGGCGAGGTCGAGCAGCAACGCGCCGCGCTGGGCGGCCTGGGCGGCGACCCGGCCGGCGCGCAAGCGCCGGTCGACGACCAGTAAGGTCGGGGCCACCGCCCGCACCTGGCTGCGCACCGTGTCGTCGTCGCGCGCGGGGTCGATGCCGACCCACGGGACGCCCAGCGCCCCCAGCGCCGCCGCGACGATCACGACGTCGGCGGTGTTCGGCGCCACCACGACCGCCTGGTTCGTGGCGCCGTCGTCGAGCCGGGCGGTGAGCCAGGCGCGCAAGGCGGCGACCCGGTCGCGCAGGCCGGCCCAGCTCAGGACGGTCCGCTCGTCGCTCACGGCGGGAGCGGCCGGTGCGGTGCCGGCCAGCTCGGCCAGCCGGTCCAGCCCGATCACGCCGGTCCTCCGGCGGGCAGCGCGCCGGGCGCGGGGGTCTGGGCGAGCGCCGTCGGGTCGGCGGCCGGGGCGAGGTGCGCCGCGTCGAAGCGGTGCTCGACGAACGAGAGCATCTCGAGCAGGCCGGTCGCGGTGACGCGCTTGTGGGCCGTGCTCGCGGCGCTGATCGGCATCGCGCCGGTGTCGGCCCACTGCAGCCAGCCGCGCTCGTCGATGAAGCCGCGGCTGCGGCCCGCGTTGTCGGCGTGCAGGCAGTACGGCACGTCGAGATAGCCGCGCTTGAACGCGATGCGGATCGCCCGGCCGAGGTCGGGGTCGAGCGCGAGCACGTTCTCGACCAGCGCGCGCGCCTCGCGCTCGATGCCGGTGTCGGCCGGCACGTGCGCCGTGCCTTCGGCGCGCTGCTCGCGGTCGGCACGGGCGGCGTGCTCGAGCGCGTCGACGTTGTCCGCGATGGTCGGGATGCGGTACGCTTCGGCCGGCGTCTTCACGATCAGCCGCTCCGCGCCGGCCCGGGTCGCCAGCCGCGCGCTCTGCTCGACGACGTCGAGCGCGCCCGGCCGCGTGCGCGGGAAGACGCCCATGTAGGTGTAGATCACCACGTGCCAGTCGAGCGGGTCGAGGTACTCGCCGGCCAGCGTGCGCAGCGCCGCGATCGCTTCGAGGTCCTGCTCGACGTTGGTCTGCTGCGCGTAGCTGACCGACACGCTGGTGAGGCCGTGGCGGCGGAAGAAGATGCCCTCGAGCAGCGACACCGCGATCAGCAGGCTGGGCGGGCAGAGCTGTCCGAGCAGACAGCCGCCGAAGCTCTCCAGGTGGATCGGGTTTCCGGCCCGGGTCTCTTCGCCCAGCAGCGCGCAGGAACGCGACCAGTCGTCGACCGCGTCGGCGAGCGGCGTTCGGCCGTACGGCAGGCAGTACGAGATCGGACCGCCTTCGGTCGCGCCGATGCCGGCCTCCACCAGCGTTTGGAAGACGCGGTACGGCAGCGAGGTGCCGTGCCGCACCTGCACCGGAAAGTCGGGCCCGGCGACGTCGGCGAGCATGGCGCGGGTGGCCGCGGTGCCGTGCGCGACGATCGGAAAGCCGTTGAGCTCGTGGCCCTCGCGCAGCGCCTGCTCGGCCGCGGCGTGATCGCCCACCCGCGTGTAGCTGTCGAGCGTCAAGGTGCCAGCGGTGCGCCCGCGGGCGGCCTTGACCGCGCACAGCCCGGCGTGCATCTGGTCGATCCGGCCGAAGCCCATGCGCGGCTGCACGACGAGCTCGCCTTCGGCGCGCGCCCGCGCGACGAAGTCACCGAACACCGGGCGCATCATGACGCCAGCGCTCGCCGCGGGCCGTGTTCGAGCGAGCGGACGAAGTGCTCGAAACCTTGCGTGCCGGTGCCCGCCTCGAAGACGGCGTCGAAGCCCGACTCCAGCAGGCCTTCGGCGTGGGCCGCGTTCTCCGCGCCGCGCACGCCGAGCTTGCCGCCGATGACGACCGGCAGCTGCGCCAGCTCGCGCTGCCCGCGCAGGCGGCGGATCAGCCGTGCGCCGTCGATGTTGCCGTGCCCGTTGACGGTGCTGAGCACCAGCATGTCGGGCCGGGCGCGCCGGCACTCCGCGACGACCAGCTCGTCGGGTGCGCAGACGCCCAAGTTGATGACCTCGTGCCCCATCTCTTCGAGCAGCAGCTGGAGGAAGACGAGGTTCCAGGTATGAGAATCCGATGAAACGGTCGATACGACGATGCGGAGCTTCTTCGCAGACGGGGGCTTCGGTTCGCTCGTGCGGATTCGAACGGCGTCTTGCAACTCAATTCTTCCTGCGGTGTCGCGGTGATGTCACAGATCGCGGACCGGCGCAGAGTTCCGCGGGCAACGATCGGCCCGGCGTCTGCTCTTGGAGATGCACTGCACAGGAATGCGTGCCCACACCCGGTTTGCGATGTGCGCAGAGCCTCGAAGGGGTCCCTGAGCACGCTGTACATACTAGTACGTACGTAAAGATGTTGTCTAGCCCCGTCGGGGCTGGTACAAGGGCCGGTGTGTTGCGGACGACAAATGTCCGCTCATCGGGATTCTTGTATCCAGGATTCACGACCCGAGGATCACCGTGGACTTGCCCACCGTCCCCCGCCTCTTGATGCGAGCCGCCGCGCGCTTCGGCGACGCCCCGTGCCTGACGTCCGACGGCCGGACGACCAGCTTCGCCGGGTTGGCGCACGAGGTCGCACGGCGGGCGGGCTGGCTGCGCGCCCAGGGCGTCGAGCCGGGCGACCGCGTGCTGCTGGCCGGACCCAACGGCGGCGAGCTGATCGCGGCCTGGCTGGCGGCCGTCCACGCGGGGGCCGTTCCGGCCGCCGTCAACCCGGCCCTGACCGTGCCCGAGCTGGCCTACGTCGTCGCGGACCTGCGCCCGCGAGCCGGCTTGGCCGACCCGAGCGTGCCGGCTGCCGCCGAGGCGCTCGCCGCCGCGGGCGTGCCGGTTCTGCCGCTCGCTGCGCCCGGCAGCGCGGCGGCGGTTCCGCCGCACGCCGCGCAGCCGAGCGACGTCGCGGCGATCGTCTACACCTCCGGCACGACCAGCCGGCCGAAAGGCGCGCTGGTGCGCCACCTCGCGTACACCGGCGCCGGCACGGCGATGCCGGGCTGGATCGGCCTGGGCGAGCGCGAGCGGCTGTGGTGCGTGCTGCCGCTGTTCCACATCAACGCCCAGGCCTATTCGCTGATGACCGCGCTGGCGCACGGGTACGAGCTGGTGATCTGGCCGAAGTTCCGCGCCTCGACGTTCTGGCGCGACGCCGCTGCCCTGGAGGTCACCGAGGTCAACCTGATCGGCGCGATGCTGGCGATCCTGGCCGACCGGCCGCCGGAGCAGTTCGTGCCCGGCGCGCTGCGCACGGTCTATGCCGCGCCCGCGCTCGCGCCGGAGCAGAACCGCGCCTTCGAAGCGCGCTTCGGGGTGCGCATCGTGACCGGGTTCGGCATGTCGGAGAACACCTTCGGCACCGTGCAGAGCGCGACGTCGGTGACGAAGCCGAGCAGCATCGGCCGGCCGCGCGCGCACCCGGCGGTGCCGAACGCCCTGCGCATCGTGGCGCCCGACGGCACGCTCGCACCGGACGGCGCGGTCGGCGAGCTGCAGTTCCGCAACCCCGCGGTGACCCCGGGCTACTGGAACGCGCCGGAGATCACCGCGCGCGCGCTCGACGAGGGCTGGCTGCGCACCGGCGACGCCGGCTACGTCGATCCCGACGGCGACGTGATCCTGGTCGGCCGCTACAAGGAGATGATCCGCCGGCGCGGCGAGAACGTCGCGCCGGGCGAGGTCGAGGACGCGCTGCGCGAGCACGCCGGCGTCGAGAGCGCCGCGGTCGTCGGCGTGCCGTCGTCGCTGACCGAAGAAGACGTCGTGGCGTGCGTGATCCGGCGCGCGGGCAGCGCGGTCGACGAGACGGAGCTGCGGGCGTGGTGCGGCGGGCGGCTGGCGCCGTACAAGGTGCCGGCACGGGTGCTCTTCCGCGAGGCGTTCCCGCTCACCCCGACCATGCGCGTCGCCAAGGACAAGCTGCGGGCCGAGATCCTGCCGCTGCTCGGCGCGGAGCTGCGCTGATGGCCGAGCCGTACGAGATCGCCGCCGTCACGCCGCTCGCCGTCGCGGCCCGGCCGCGCATGAAAGAGGGCATCGTCGACCAGCTGCGGCGGCTGATCATCGAGGGCACGCTGCCGCCGGGGACGGTGCTGCGCCAGGAGCACCTGGCCAAGCGGCTCAACGTCAGCCGCACGCCGCTGCGCGAGGCGCTCGTCGCGCTGGAGCGCGAGGGCTTCGTCACGTTCGCGCCGAGCGGCGCCGCCTCGGTCGTCTCGCTCGACGCCAGGGACGCGCGCGAGATCATGGACGTGCGCGAGCTGGTCGACGGGCTGGCCGCGCGGACCCTGGCGCTGCGCGGCATGAGCGCCGCGGTCGAGGACGCGCTGCGCGCGCTGGCCGAGCGGATGCACGGGCTGGCCGCGCGCGACAAGCACCGCTACCTGACCGCCAACGCCGACTTCCACGCCACCATCGTCGAGGCCAGCGGCCATGCGCGGCTGCAGCAGTTCGTGCCGCTGGTGCGCATGTCGTCGGAAGTCGTCTACCTGCGCCTGCAGAACCAAGGGCCGCGGCTGCGCAGCTCGGCCGAAGAGCACAGCGCGGTGCTCGACGCGATCCGCGCCGGCGACGGCGAGCGCGCCGAGCGGCTGGCGCGCGCGCACGTGCGGGCGGCCGCCGCCCACTGGATCGCCGAGGAGGACGACGATGCCCAACGTACGAGCCGCTGATCTCGAGGTCGCCTACGCGCTCGACGGCGCGCCCGATGCGCCGGTGCTGGTGCTCGGCAACTCGCTGGGCACCAGCCTGGAGCTGTGGGACGACCTGGTCGCGCCGCTGGCGCGCGAGTACCGCGTGCTGCGCTACGACATGCGCGGCCACGGCGGCACCCGGCCGGTGCCGGCGGACGGCACCACCTCGGTCGGCGCGCTGGCCGACGACGTCGTGGCGCTGCTCGACGCGCTGGGCATCGAGCGCGTCCGCTACGCCGGCATCTCGCTGGGCGGGATGGTCGCGCAGCGGCTCGCCGCGGCCTACCCGCAGCGGGTCGCGGCGCTGGCGCTGCTGGCGACCGGCCACGTCATCGGCACGGCGGCGGTCTGGGACGAGCGCATCGCGCGGGTCGAGCGCGAAGGGCTGGACGGCCTGGCCGAGAGCGTGCTGGCGCGCTGGTTCACGCCGCGCACGCACGCCGAGCGGCCGGAGCTGATCGCGCGCTTCGGCGCGATGCTGCGCGCCACGCCGCCGGCCGGCTACGCCGCCGGCTGCCGCGCGGTGCGCGACGCCGACCTGGGCGCCGGTGACCGCACGATCGCCGCACCGGCCCTGATCCTGGCCGGCGCGCAGGACGCCGTCACGCCGCCCGCCGCCGGCGAGGCGCTGCGCGGGCTGATCCCCGGCGCGCGCCTGGAGGTGGTGGACGGGGCCGCCCACATCATCCCCGCCGAGCAGCCCGCGGCCGTGCTCGGCGCGCTGCTGCCGTTCCTGCGCGCGGCCGACGCGCGCGCGGGTGCGCTCCGGTGAGCGACTCGCGCGAGGCCGGGACGGCGACCCGGCGGGCGGTGCTGGGCGACGCGCACGTCGACCGCGCGCAGGCCGCGACGACCGACTTGACCCGCGACTTCCAGGACTTCATCACCCGCTACGCCTGGGGCGAGGTCTGGAACCGCCCGGGCCTGGAGCGCAAGACGCGCAGCATGCTGACCATCGCGATGATGGCGGCGCTGGGCCGGCTGGAGGAGCTCGAGCTGCACGTGCGCGCGACGCGCAACACCGGCGTGACGCGCGACGAGGTGCGCGAGATCTTGCTGCAAGTCGCCGTCTACGCCGGCGTTCCGGCGGCCAACAGCGCCTACCGGCATGCCGCGGCGGTCTACGCCGCAATGGAAGAAGAAGAGGACCGCCCGTGATCGCACCGTCCCTGGTCTATCCGCCCGAGCCGCCGGGCACGCAGCCGCCCTACGACTACCCCGGCTACACCAGCACGATCAAGCGCCACCCCACGCGCGACCCGATCGTCGTTCCGGCCGGGCCGGCGGAGCTGAGCGGGCCGGCGTTCGAGGACCGCTGGTGCGGCCCCGACGTGGTCGACCTCACGCGGCCGCACGCGGGCGGCGAAGAGGCGCAGGGGCAGCGCATCATCGTCGCGGGGCGCGTGCTCGACGAGGACGGCCGGCCGCTGCGCCGCACGCTGGTCGAGCTGTGGCAGGCCAACGCCGCGGGCCGCTACCACCACGACTCCGACACGCACGACGCGCCGCTGGACCCGCACTTCACCGGCGCGGGCCAGATGGTGACCGACGACGAGGGGCGCTGGCGCTTCCTCACGATCCGGCCCGGCGCGTACCCGTGGCGCAACACGTACAACGCCTGGCGCCCGGCGCACCTCCACTTCTCGCTCTTCGGCGCGGGCTTCGGCTCGCGGCTGATCACGCAGATGTACTTCGAAGGCGACCCGCTGCTGGCGACGGACCCCGTCCTCCACAGCATCCCCGACGCGGCGGCGCGCGCGCGGCTGGTCGCGGCGTACGACCCCACGCTCAGCGAGGCCGAGTACGCGCTCGGCTATACCTGGGACATCGTGCTGCGCGGGCGCTACGAGACGCCGCGGGAGGCGAGCCGGTGACGTACCTGCCGACGGGCTCGCAGACGATCGGGCCGTTCTTCCGCGCGGCGATGCAGCGGCCGGCCTGGAGCGACCTGACGCGCGACGGCGCGCCGGGCGAGCCGGTCCGCATCGAGGGCACGGTCTACGACGGCGACCGCGCGCCGGTCCCCGACGCGCTGCTGGAGCTGTGGCAGCCCGAGGTCGGCTTCGGCCGCTCGTGCACCGACGTCGACGGCCGCTACTGGTTTCGCACGGTCACCACGCCGTACGCCAGCGTGTCGATCTTCGCGCGCGGCCTGCTCAAGCGGCTTGATCACGCGCATCTACTTCGCCGACCGCGCCGACGAGAACGCGCGCGACCCGCTGCTGCGCTCGATCGCGGACGCCGCGGTGCGCGACACGCTCGTCGCGCAGCGCAGCGAGCACGTGAGCGGTCTGGTGGCGTACCGCTTCGACATCGTCCTGCAGGGCGCGGGCGAGACGGCGTTCCTCGCGTTTTGATGGTCGCCGACGGCAGCGCGCTCTACGGCGACCTGTACGGCACCGCGCCGGTGCGCGCGGTCTTCGCGCTGCCCGCGCGGCTGCGCGCGATGCTGGCGTTCGAGGCCGCGCTCGCCCGCGCGCAGGCGCGCTGCGGCGTGATCCCGGCCGCCGCCGCCGCCGCGATCTCGGCCGCGGCCGCGGCCGCGTTCGCAGGCGCCGAAGCCGCTGCCGATCGCGGCGGCCGGCTCGACATCGAGGCGATCGTCGCCGGGACCGAGCGCACCGGCCAGCCCGTCGTACCGCTCACCAAGGAGCTGGCCCGGCTGGCCGGCCCCGACGCGGGCCGCTACGTGCACTGGGGCGCGACCACGCAGGACGTGGTCGACACCGCCACGGTGCTGCAGCTGCGCGACGCACTGCCGGCGCTCGAAGCCGACTTGGCCGCCACGATCGCGGGGCTGGCGCGGCGCGCCGCGACCCACCGCGACGACGTGATGGCCGGGCGCACGTTCATGCAGCACGCGCTGCCGATCACGTTCGGCTACGTTTGCGCGCAGTGGCTGGCGCCGCTGCCGGCCGCGCTCGACCGGCTGCGGGCGGCCCGCGAGCGCGCGCTGCAACTGCAGTTCGGCGGCGCGGCGGGAACGCTGGCGTCGCTCGGCGCGCGCGGCCGCGGCGTCGCGCTGGCGCTGGGCGAGGAGCTGGGCCTGCGCGTGCCCGACGCGCCGTGGCACGCCGACCGCAGCGCGTTCGCCGAGCTGGCCTGCGCGCTCGGCCTGGCCTGCGGCAGCCTGGCGAAGATCGCGACCGACGTCGCGCTGCTGATGCAGACCGAGGTCGGCGAAGTGGCCGAGCCGCACGCGCCGGGGCGCGGCGGGTCCAGCGCGATGCCGCACAAGCGCAACCCGATCGCGTGCGAGTACGCCATCGCGACCGCGCGCGGCGTGCACGCGCTCGTGCCGCTGATGCTGACCGCGCTGGCCGGCGACCACCAGCGCTCGACCGGTCCCTGGCAGAGCGAGGAGATCGCCCTGCCGCGTATCGTCGTGCTCGCCTCGGCGGCGTTCGCGCAGGCGCGCACGCTGGCCGAGGGGATGACCGCCGACACCGCGCGCATGCGGCGCAACGCCGACCTGACCGGCGGCCTGATCGTCTCCGAGGCCGTGTCGCTGGCGCTCGCCGAGCGCATCGGCAGCCCCCGCGCGCACGCCGCGGTCGAGCGCGCCGCGGCGCGCGCGCTCGACGAGGGCGTGCCGCTGCTCGACGCGCTGCTCGCCGACGACGACGTGCGCGCGCAGCTCGACCGCCCCGCGCTCACCGCGCTGCTCGACCCCACCCGCTACACCGGCGAGGCCGGCGCCGTCGTCGACCGCGTGCTCGCCGCAACGGCCCATATCACCCACTTCGAGAAGGAGCGACCATGAAGCGATCGACGTTCGTCCTCTCCGGCGCCGCCGCGGGGCTCGCCGCCGCCGCGCCGCGCTTCGCCGTGGCGGCCGGTCCTGCCGCGACGGTGAAGATCGGCTTCCTCGACTCGTTCACCGGCGTCTTCTCCGACCTGGGCGCATACCACCGGGCGGGCGCCTTGCTCGCGCTCGAGGACGCCAACCGGCGCGGCCGGGTGAAGTACGAGTTCAGCTTCGCCGACGACGCCTCCAAGCCGGCGATCGCCACCAGCGAGGCGCGCCGGCTGGCGACCCAGGAGAAGGTCGACGTGCTGTTCGGCGGCGTGTCGTCGGCGAACGGCCTGGCGCTCTCGCCGCTGGCGCTGGAGCTGGGCATCTTCAACCTGGAGATCGGGCCGCAAGACTCCTCGATCACCGGCGCCAAGGCCGGCAAGCTGACCTATCGCTTCGGCCCCAACGCCCGGATGCTGTTCGCGCCGCTGCTGCGCCGGGCGCTGGCGCTGGGCCGCAAGTGGTACTTCATCCAGGCCGACTACGCGCTGGGCCGCGACGGCTACCAGCAGCTCTCCGACGCGCTCAAGCGCGCCGGCGGCACCGAGGTCGGCCACGACATCGTGCCGCTGGGCACGTCGGACTTCTCGTCGGTGCTCACCAAGGTGCGCAACAGCGGCGCCGACGTGCTGATCCTCGCCAACAGCGGCCTGGACGCGGCCAACACCGCTAAGCAGTTCGTCGACTTCGGCCTCAACAAGAAGATGAAGCTGGCCGGCATCGCGCTCGAGGACATCTACTACAAGGCGATTCCGCTCGACGCGATCGCCGGCGCAACGTTCCCGGTGATCTGGACGCCCAGCGTCTCGGGCGAGCGCGAAGAAGCTCGCTGCCCGCCTCGCGCGCGGCATCCACGGCCCGATCTCCAGCCGCCACTACCTTGGCTACGAAGCCCTCACGGCGCTGGTCGACCGGATCGAAGCCGCCGGCACGACGGACCCCGAGAAGCTCGTCGCCGCGTTCGACAACCACAGCTTCGACGTCGCAAAGGGCTCGAAGGCAACGTGGCGCGCGTGCGACCACCAAGCGATCCAGGACACCTACGCCGGCGCCGTCGTCCCGTCGAAGACGTTCGCCAAGACGCAAGTGATGTACGACGTGGTCGGCGAGGTGCCCGCACCCGAGTCCGACGGCAGCTGCGACTCGCCCTGGGCGAAGGACGCGACCACGGCGATGGCCGGCCAGAAGATCGTCGCTCGCGAGGGGTATACGCCCAAGCGCGTGTAGCGAGCACCGTGGGCCATCCCATAGACGGGCGAGACTGTGGTTGTCTCTACGTGCGCGCGGGCAGCGAGCTTCGCTGCTTCGCGCGCTGTGCGGCGCACGGCCCGTCGTTCCTCGATCTGCCGGATGGAACGGGCGTCTTCGAGCCCGAGCTCGTGCAGACGCTGGTCGATGCGGACGCGGGCGTCGTCCTGCTCTACGCGCCCGTCCTTCCCGAGACGGAGGCCTTCCGAAAGATCCGAGAGCTGCGCCGGCTGCGCGAAGACAACAGTCGCTCACGGCAGGTTCAGAACGGCTCGATGAAACGGTAAGGTCGCATATGCGGCGCGGGTCCGTTCGTCGGGCAGTTTGTCGAGCCGATCACGTAAAAGCGTCCGTGCGCGCTCGCGCAACGCGCGCGCCGCCGAAGCATCTCCGAGCGCCTCGAATGCGTCGGCTGCCTTCGCGAGCGCGTCGACGGGCATGACGACAGCGTTCTCGTCCGCTGCGATGGCTCGATCCAGCTCGGTTGCGAATCGCGCGGCGTTGTCGAGCCTGCCGCATGACAAGAGAGCAGGGATCATCTCTGTAATGATCTCCAGCCGTTCATCGACGAGGCCGAACGTCTCGCACATCTTCAGTGCCTCGCTGAACGACGCCAAACTCTGCGCATCGTTTTGACCGAGTAGGCGCATGGCGCTCGCGCATTGTCCGAGATTGACCGCGATCCTCCGCACGTTGTTTACCTTTCGGCCGAGTTCCAGTGCCCGTTCTGCGTGCGCGAGCGCTGGTTTGCCGTCGCCTTTCAAGAGAGCCACGTAGGCAAAGTTACCATAGCAGAATGCCCGCAGCCGATCGCTATCAATGCGATTCGCATAGGTGAGCGCTTGTGCGTACAAGCGCTCCGCGTCGTCCAGAAGTCCGACATGGTTCTCCAACGCCCCGAAGTTGATCGTGATGCCGGCTAGCGACTGCGGCTTACCGATCCGCTCGAAGATTGCCGTCGCCGCGCATAAGTGCTCGCGCGCGGACGCGATATCGAAGGCCCACCAATCGATGCGAGCGGCAATCTGGTGCGCGTTGCCCAAGCCGTCGACGTCGCCGACCTTTTCACAAAGTTCGAGCAGAACGGGGGCCAAGCGAGCGGCCACGTCGCGTTCGCCCATCCCGACCGCGTTGTTCGCCTGCGTTCGGACGATCAGCAGCTGGTCGGCAAGCGTCGGCGTCGGCCCCGCATGCCGTACCGCCTCGTCGATCGCCAAGCGCGCCGCCTCGAAATTCGCGGCGGTCATATGCGCGTGCGACGTTAGACGAAGATCGTCGATGCGCTCCGAGATCGACCGACTGAGGCCTTCGATCGCGTCGATCTCGTGCATGGCCGCCACCGCCGATGCCGGACGATCCAGAGCGGTCTCCCCTGCCGCACGACAACGCAGCGCCTGCCGGAGCAGCGAGGTGTCGCCTCGCATTCTCGCAATCGACTCCAATCGATCGGTCGCGTGGCGGTGTCGTTCGAAGTCGCCCGTCTGCAACCCGAGTTCGCTCGAACGCTGAAGGGCGGTCGCGCGTAGCAGGTCGTCGTCGAGATCGTCCGCGAGCCGGAGCATCGTTGCCACGGCGCCCTGCTGGCGACCGCGGTCGCCCGACTTCGACGCCGCAGATTCAATTATCGCGTGCAAGGAGAAACACTCCTGAGGCCGGCGCTCGAGTCGTAACGCGTGCTCGGCGAGTGCCATTGCATCTTGCCAGGCAAACTGGGCCTGCGCGACGCTCGCCGCACGCGCGTAAAAGCGCGCGGCTTCTTCTGATTGCTCTCCCTTCTCGAAATGTTGAGCAAGCGTGCGTGCGAGCTCGTCTTGACGCGTAGGGAACAACGCCAGCTGTGCCTTCGCGAATCTCCGATGTCGGCGTGTCTGCACGTGACCCGGCATCGATCGCACGACGGCATCGCGGATCAATTCGTGCGCGAACTGATAGTCGCCGCGTAGTCCGGTCGCGGTTTCCCGAAGAACGAAGCGATCGACGAGCTCGTCCGTCGCATCGAGAACTTCGGCAAGCGGCCAACCGCAAACGTGCTGTACCACGTCGATCGAAACGATCGTGCCACCGATGGCGGCGACGTCCAGTACCGAGCGCGCCGACTCCGAAAGGTTCGAGAGGCGAGCGAGAATGGCCGTTTCGATGGAGGTCGGTAACGCCGCCTGCTCGCCGAGGTTCCTCGTCTTGCGTGCACTATAGTCGCGGACCAGCTCACTCAGAAATAGGGGATTGCCTTGCGCCAGTTCGATCGCCCAATCGGCGGCCTCGACCGGTACGTCTTCATGCCCGCGTTGCAGAATGCTGCGACAAGCGGACGACTCGAGTCGCCGGAGGCCCACGCGCAGCGCCCGCTTCATGGATGGATCGACACGAAACAAGCGCAGCGGACCTGTCATGTGCTCTTCGCGGAACGTCACGACTGCTAACAGCGGCGATCGGAGACACGTTCGCGCTATCCGGGCGATAAGCTCCAATGTGTCGGCGAGCACCCAATGGAGGTCTTCTAATACGAGGACGGTTGGTCTTGCGGCGCTGAGCCCGCCAATCGCGAGCGCGACGGCTTCAAAGAAGCGCTCGCGTTCCCGCTCATCGATTAAGCCGACGCTTTCCGGCATATCGGGGTGGGACGCACGCAGTTCCGGAAAACGCACCGCGAGCGCAGCGAGAAGGGCCGGTGAAAGCGTGAGCCGCGCGATGTCGCTTATCGCGCCGGCGAGCGCTTCGGTAACCGGCTCGTATGGCGACGCTTCCGGTGCCGACGACCGACCCCACAACACGCGCGCGCCTTCGCGCTCCGCGATCGTTGCGAATTCGCGTAGCAACCGGGTCTTCCCGATACCGGCCTCTCCGGAAACCACCGCCACGCGACCCTTGCCGCGCGCAGCTTGGCGCCAAGCGGTGCGCAACGCGTCGATCTCGTCCGTGCGTCCGGCGAAGGGCATCGAGCGTTCGACCGAGGGGCGGTCATCCGTCTGCGGCGCGTCGACGGCCGCGTATCGTCGGATTGCTTCGTGCAACGATTGCGTTTCGCGCATCGGATCGGCCCCGAACTCCATGTGCAGGCGCTCACGAAACGCTGCAAAATCGGCCAGCGCGCTCGACCGATCGCCCGACTCGTAGTGGAGCGACATGAGCGTTCGCACTGCATCTTCTCGAAACGGATCGAGGTGCAACACGCGTTGCGAAAGCGCGATCGCTTCCGAGAAGCGCCGCTCTCCGCGATAGCGATCGATGAGTCCGAAGAGCATTTGGAGATGTGCCGTCCGCAAACGCTCGCGATGCGGGATCAACCATTCGTCTTCGCAGCCTTCGAACAGATCGCCCGTATAGATCTCGACCGCCCCTTCTGCGAGCGTCGGGTCGGAACACGCCGCTTCGAGCCGAACGACGTCAAGCTCCAGCGGCAGCTGCGGATCGAGCCCGACGACTTTATCGTTTGCCGCGAGCCACCGTTGCGCGGATACCTCGTAAAGAGCCTTGTTGATGCGATGCAAATGGCGTCGCAAGTTGGCGCGGGCTTCGCTTTCCGAGACGTCCGGCCAGAACTGATACGCGAGCTGATCGCGGGCGATCGAGCGGTCGCGGTTCAGGACCAAGTACGCGAATAATGGCAGCGACCGCGGCGCTACGAACCGGACGGGGCGAGCATCGTACGAAATATTCGGCGTACCGAAAAGCCGAACGCAGAGGGGCGCGACCATGCGCCCCTTTTCTTGCGGCTGCGGGGTATCTCTTGCATTGCTGCACTTCGCGGCTCCCCGCCCTCCGGCTTTCCGCCGCCAGGCAAAACGGCGAGTAAGCTGCTTTGCACCGGCAAGGCAAGCGCCGGGCGACGTCCACCCGTTGGACGTACCCTGGACGCCGCCCCCCTATGCTGAGCGGGTGGAGAACGGGCGATTCCGATCGGGCCTTGTCGGCCGTCCCTCGTGCGAGTGCGGCGATGCGGGCGCCGTTGCAGCGGAAGAAGGCGGCCGCGCAAAATGCCGCGGCGGCTGCGCACGTCAGCCAAACTGACCATACGTCCGGGCCGACCACCTGCGCGTCGGGGTATGTGTGGCGCGAAGCCTACGTCGGCGACGTCGTCTGCGTCACGCCGTCCGATCGAGACGCCGCGAACAACGAGAACGCACAGGCACCGCCGCAGATTCCAAAATAAGGCACGTCAGTCGGCGCCGACGGGACGCGTGCACCCGTCGTTCGTTACGCGACGCCGTCCGGCGTGTTTGGACGCTCCGGGAACGGCCACGTGAGATGCTGTACCTGCCGCGATGACTTGATTCGCGCGCTCGCATACGCTAGGAGACTTATTAATGCAGCAGCCGCCGGGCGGGAATCTCGTCGCCAAATCATTGCTGATGGGCTGCGGAGCGTTGCTCGCGGTGCTGATGGTGGCCGGCGGCGTTGCGACGTGGTTCGCGGTGCACGCCGTCCACACGGTGCTGGCTCGCGGCGAGCGCGTCGTATCCGTGGCTCGAAACGTCGTCGCTAGCGCACAGCAAGCCGATCCCGGACCGGCCGGCGCGTCGCCCGATCCTGTTCGCGGGGCCGCGAACGGGATTGCGGTGCTTAAAGCGTTCGTCACAGGCGGAAAGTCGCACGTCGACAGTGTCCCGCGCGCGGTTCTGGCGACCGTGTTGCCGTCGGCCGTCGATGCGCTCGCGCGCTCGAACGTCCACAATTCCAAGACGTCGATCTCGGGGATTTCGGGCACGTCGGCTTCGGCGACGTATGCTCGGCCGGGCCGGGGAGCGGTTAACATCGAGGTGACGGACGGGGCGAACATGACGGGCCTAACCACCGTCATGGATCTCGCGATGGGCGCGGTAACGAGCGAAAATGACGAGGGTTATCAACGCAACGTCGAGCTCGGCGGCGTGCGGGTCCACGAAGGTTGGGCCAATGCCGGAAACCATGCTGCATTGCTCGGCCTCGTTGCGGATCGATTCGTCGTCTCGGTCGAGAGCGACGGCCTCGGCATGCCTTCGACGGAACAGGCCTTTCGGTCGGTAGACATCGCGAAGCTGCGGAGCCTTGCCGCATCGGCGTCGAAACGGTAAAAGCGGGCGCACGGCTCGTGCGCTACGTTTGTTTCCCGCGATGTTCCGCTAGTTGGTAGGTGAGAATGAACGCGCACAGATCCGAGAGATCTCTGAAGTAGCGTCGTTGCTTCGTGGAGAGGTGTTCGACGGACCCGCGCCACTCCGCGCGCCCGCCGGCGGCTCCGGCTTCGCACCAAGTCCGAACGAGAAACCCGTGTTCGGGACGATCGCTCTCCATGCTCCCACGGTAACGCCGAGCCGTCCCCCGCGCGTCCAAAGCGGCGTGTCCGAACGGCATGCGCCCTTGCGACGGGATGAACCACGCGGTGCTCGGCCGATTGGACGATCGTTGGACGCTCAAGCGCTAATCTCAGCGGGACACGCTTTTGGAGGCTTCGATGAAACGCACGAGTCCACTCTTCGCCCTCATCTTGCTGCTCGGCGCCGGCGCCGGCGCAGCCGCATCGACCGCGCACGCGACGCCCGTGCCCGGAGGTGCAAATCAAGCAGCCGGCGTGGCCGGCACGTTCGGTCAAAAACTGTTCAACGGTGAAGTACGTTTACTCCCGAGAGAAATCCGTGATGCGAGAGACTCGGACGGGCTCACGGCGGCATCCGGCCAGAAATGGATCGTTTTCACGGCATCGGCCAGTAACGGGACGGCACATGCCTTCGATATGACACAGTTCATCGCGTCGATCGTCAGCGCCGACGGCGATACGTTGCAGGCACAGCCGGACAAACTCAAGCCGGTCGGTGGTGTCTACGGCGTTCCGCCGGGCGGTCAGTGGAAGGAACAGATCATGTTCATCGTTCCGGCAGATTTCGTTCCGGCGAAGATCGTCTTGCTGCCATACAATCGCAAGCATGAGGCGTTCCGGATCACCGTGCGGCCTACTGACTACGCGCACTCGTAGTCGCCGCGCCGTCTGCCGTCATCCACGCTGGCCCGGATGCGTACGCCGGGCCAGTTCGCTCCGTCGACTACGTATGTTCGGCGATATACTTGCGCGGGTCTTTGTCTTGTGCGTCGACCCCGGTAATGTGCGCGGCCTCGAATGTCGCGAACGTAACGGCGAGGTTGTGGCGCAACTGCAGCCCTGCATGGCGGCGAAAATCGGTGAGCCCTTCGCGCTCTTCCTCGGCCATGTGATCGCCGTTCGCCTCGTTCGCGTCCACGATCGCCTTGAACCATTCGTCGCTTCCTACCGCGTGCGCGCGGACGGCGGTCACCGCGTCGCGGATTTCGTTGTGGTCGTGGATCGCGTCTTCCGTCTCGTCGTCGGCGCTCGACTTGCCGCCCGCGCCCTTGCCGAGGCGCAGCAGGGCGGGGTAGAAGTGTTCCTCTTCCGCGGCGGCGTGCACTTCCAGGAATGGCAACGGGCAAGCTGCCCGCGTTGCGTGCCGACAATCTCAGCCGTCTCGCCATTTTTCTGGTGCGTGGTGATACGGTGCTCGGCGAAACGTCGGTCCGTGCCGACGGGACGTTTCAGCTGACCCTCGCCGCATCGCTCGCGAGCGAGCACGGCGTCGCCGTGGTGCTGGGTCCCAAAGGGCTCGATCACCACGCGCTGTTCAAGCGCTCGGAATTGCCCCGCCTGGAGCTCGCGCGCGCACGACGTCAAACGCGCTCACGCCGTGCTCGATTTTCGCCGCGCTCGCCCTCACCGACGAGGCCATCGACCTGTGGTGGCGGTGGTGCCGCGAGTACACCGTCTCCGGGACGCTGCGCGGCGCCGACGGCTGTCCCGTTCCGGGCGCCGCCGTCACCGTCTACAGCGTGAACCACGGCTTCATCGGGCTGATCAAGACGCCGCGCGAGACGGTGCAGACCGACCAGAACGGCGCGTTCAGCGCGTCGTTCAACTGGTGCGAGTGCGCGTGCGTGTGGCCGTGCTGGCCGATCTGGTGGCACTGCTTCCCCTGGTGGTGGGAGCTCGACATGCTGCACGTGATCGAGCAGATCGAGCGCTCGCTGTCGCTGCGGCAGACGATCGGCGCACGCGCGATCACCCAGACCACGGCCGCCCCGCTCAAGCGGCCGCCGGCCGCCGACCTGCTGACGGGACAAGGTTTCGCTGCCGCGCGCAGCGAGATCGGCATCGTGCAGGAACCCCTCGCGCACGGCGAAGATCGCCCGCTCGCTGAACGACGCGCGGGTGCGCGAGCTGTTTCCGTGGTTACGGTCAGACGATCCTCGACGAGAACCCCTATACGAGCACGCGCTGGGACTTCGCCGGCGGCCAGTCGGTCGCGCTGATCGCCAGCGCGCAAGCGATCGCGCTCTGCCCGGGCCCGCCGCCGCCCTTCGAAGGCTTCGTCTGGTCGCAGGTCGGCGACACGCACGTCGACCACATCACGCAGGGCTACGCCGACGGCCCCGGCGGCGATGCGAGCGACCTGGCCTTCGCGGGCACGCTGGCCATCCAAGGCGCGTTCGCCGATCCCAACGTCGCGTTCTACCAGGTTCTAGCGGGACTGTGGACCGGGAACGGAAACCCGCGGCGCAGCGGCGGCATGGCACCGCTAACGTATCAACCGCTCTCGATCGGGTTGAGCGCGACCGCGCTGATCTTTCGCGCGGCGACGAGCGCAACGCCGGCCATGGTGGAGTTCGCCGACGTCGTCATGGGGCCGTGCAGCTTCGCCGGCAAGGACAATCTCTACATGACGATGGCCCAGCGGAGCAATCCGCCCGCCGGGGTCACCGGCCTGCCTCCGTTCCCGACGCTCGCTGTCGGAGACCATGTCCTGGGCTGGGCCGATGCCGGGCGCATGGTGAACGCCTCCGCCTCGGCGCTGATCGCCGGCGGCGCGGTCGGTGGCGTGCGGCTCACGGTCGACGCATACCTCGGCGACGGCAGTGCCGTCACGCTGGCGACCAACGTGCCGCTGGACTTGATGATCGACACGACGGGAATCAGCGCCGGGATCACTTCGCTCACCGCGTACCAACAGAACGGCACGCAGGTAGGCGAGAGCACGTCGCCGGCCAATCCTTGCCCGTCGTACAAGATCGGCACCGGCGGGTACGTGTTGCTGCACCTCGCGGTCAGCGATGCGAACGGTCATTTGTCGGGCTACTACATCGAAACCGAGTTCGGGCATGGCTCGACCGGCGTGCCGACGGTTCCCGGCGCGCGCGGCTACTCGCAAGCTCCCGCGACCTTCACGACGCCGGCGTCGCCCGGCGACCCGGTGGTCGATGCGGGCTACGGCGTCCCGGACAGGCCCTCGGTGACGTTCGTCGGCGGTGGCGACAGCGTGAAAGTCTCGCCCGTCGACACTTGCTGCTACGACTTCCGGCTGTGGGCGTCCAAGCGGGTCACCGACGGCAAGACGTTCTTCACGAGCGGCGGAACCTACGACTTCCAGACCGCGAGCATCGACACGACCCCGATCCCGTAGGCCCCAACCGGCAAGCGGCCGCGGCGCACACAGTGCCCGGCCGTTCGCCCCGATGTGAGACCGTACGCCCTACAGCCGCTCCAAGAACCCCAACAGCGCTTCACTGAAAACGTCGTTCGCGTCCCCGGCGACCATGTGCGTCGCGTTGCCGACGGAGGTGACGGTGCCGTGGCCCAGGCGGGCGGTTTCCTCGGCCGTGGCTGCGTCGAGGACGTCGCTGCGGCCGCCGTGGACGACGGTCATGGGGATGCGCAGCGCGCGCAGGGCGGCTTCGATGCGGGCGCTGCGGGCGACCGCATCGAGGTCGAAGTTGGCCAGCAATTGCGGGTCCCAGTGCCAGCGGTAGCGGCCGTCGCCGTCCAGGCGCAGGTTCTTGCGCAGGCCTTCGGGGCGCGCGCTGCGCTCGCGCTGCGGCGCGTAGGCCGCCACCGCGGTCGCCGCGTCTTCGAGCGAGGCGAAGCCGTCGGCGTGGCGCTGCATGAAGCCGATGATGCGCTCGACGCCCGCGTCGCGCGAGCGCACGCCGATGTCGACCAGCACCAGGCCGCGCGCGTTACCGCCGCCGTCGCCGCCGTGCTCGCCGGCCCACAGCAGCGCCGCGGCGCCGCCCAGCGACGCGCCGACCAGCACCGCCGGCCGGCCGACCAGCGCGGCCACCGCCGCGACGTCGCGCGCGAAGCCGTCGAAGTCGTACACGCCGTCGGGGGCGCGGTCGCTCTCGCCGTGGCCGCGCAGGTCAAAGCTGTACGCGCTCCAGCCGCGCGCCGCGACGGTGCGCGCGGTGCCGTCCCAGGCGTGGCGCGTCTGGCCGCCGCCGTGGGCGAAGATCACCGCGCGCTCGCCGTCACCGTAGCGCTCGACCGCCAGCGTCAGGCCGTCAAGCGTTCGCGCGCGCACGCAGGTCTTCGGCGTACGCCGCCTCGATCAGCGCGGCGTAGCGGGCCTCGACCACCCGGCGCTTGACCTTGAGCGTCTGCGAGAGCTCGTCGGCCTCGATCGTGAGGTCGCGCGGCAGGATCGCGACGCGCTTGATCTGCTCGTACGAGGCGAGGTCGGCGGTCTGCGCTTCGACCTCGCGGATCATCAGCGCGCGCACGTCGTCGCGCTGCGACATCACCTCGGTCGGCACGTCGGCCGCGATGCCCAGCTCCGTGCGCACCAGGTCCCAGTTGGGCGCCAGCAGCACGCCCGGGTGGGGGCGGTTGTTGCCGACCGCCATCACCTGGCCGACGTAGAGGCTGCGCTTGATCGCGCTCTCGATGCGCGCCGGCGAGATCCACTTGCCGCCGCTGCTCTTGAACAGCTCGCGCTTGCGGTCGGTGATGAACAGGTGCGTGCCGCGCAGCTCGCCGATGTCGCCGGTCTGCAGCCAGCCGTCCGCGGTGAAGGGCTGCTCCGCCGGCGGCACGTGGTAGTAGCCCAGCATGACGTTGGGGCCCTTGACGAGCACCTCGCCGTCCTCGGCGATCTTGACCTCGACGCCCGCGACCGGCGGGCCGACGCTGCCCAGCACGATGTCGCCGGGGCGGTTCACGGTGACGGTCGGCGCGGTCTCGGTCTGGCCGTAGCCCTCGCAGATCTCCAGGCCCAGCGCCGCGAACGTCAGCGCGGTGTCGCGGTGCAGCGGCGCGCTGCCGCTGACGATGTACTTCACGCGGTCCAGCCCCAGCTTGGGTTTGATCTTCTTGAGCACCAGGGCGTTGGCCAGCGCGTGCTGCACGCGCAGCGCCGGCGTCACGCCGCCGTCGCGGCGGGCGCGCTCGTACGCGGTGCCGACCGCGAGCGCCCAGGGCACGAGCTTGGCCTGCAGGCCGCCGCTCGCCCGCGCGGTGCCGACGATCCCGGCCAGCAGCCGCTCGAAGATGCGCGGCACGAACGCGATGACCACCGGCCGCAGCACGCGCATGTCCTCCAGCAGCCGCTCGGGCACCGTGACGTAGTGCGTCGCGAGCACGTAGAGCGCGCCCAGGGCGTTGGTGTGCTCGTAGATGTGCGCGAACGGCAGCACCGAGAGCAGCAGGTCGCCGTCGACGAGGTCGCTCTCCTCGCGTGCGAAGCCCGCCATCACGTCGGAGATCAGGTTGCGGTGCGAGAGCATCACGCCCTTGGGCGTGCCGGTGGTGCCCGAGGTGTAGATCAGCACCGCCAGCTCGCCGGGCGCGATGCCGTCAGCGAAGCGCGCGACCGCCTGGGGGTCGGCGTCGTGCAGCGCCTCGCCCGCCGCGACGAAGGCGGCGAACGAGCCCTCGCCGTCGCCATCGAACGTCACGATGGGCGGGGCATCGGGCGCCGCGGCGCGGATCGTGGCGGCGGCCGCCGGGTCGTCGGTGAAGATCAGCTTGGCCTCGCTGTCGGCGAGGATGAAGCGCAACTGGTCGGCGGCGGTCGTGGCGAACATCGGCACCACCACGCAGCCGGCGTAGAGGATGCCGAAGTCGGCCACCAGCCAGTCGACCCGGTTGTTGGCGATCAGCGCGATCCGGTCGCCCCGGGCGATTCCGCGGGCCCGGATCGCGTGCGCGACGGCCGCGGCGCGGCGGTGGACCTCCTCCGAGCGCAGGGCGCGCGTGCGGCCGCCCGTTCGCTCGGCCAGCGCCACCGCGCGCGGCTGCGAGAGCCGCTCGGCGATGAACGCCGGCAAGGTGAGGAGATCGTCGGGACGCGTCATGCCGGCAGGACCCTCCGGGCCGAAAAATACGACCGGCAGCCTTGACGGCTTACCGATAACCTATTATTAATAACATATGGCGATGCGGTCAAGGGCACCTGCCCAGGTGTTCCCGGAAGAGAATTGGGGCGACCGCGTGTTCCAGGGGGAGGTCAAGACCAAGACCGTCTTCCCGATGCTCGTGCTCCAGATGCTCCACGTCCAGCCCGACAGCGGCTACGGGCTGATGCAGCGGATCGGCGAGCTGGGCGGGGTCTTTCCCGTCAACCCCAATACGGTCTACCCGCTGCTGCGCCGGCTCGAGGACCGCGGCTTCGTCCGCGGCGTCGTCGATGCATCCACCAAGCGCGGGACCACGGTCTATCGCATCACCCCGGACGGCGAAGACCGGCTCGAGAGCATCAAGTCCGGGTTTCTTCCGTACCTCACCAAGTTGATCGAATCGCTGCAGCGGCTGCGGGTCGATCTGTACGGCCCAACGTCCTCGGACTGAACGAGGAGGAGCACTGATGAGCACCTACCGCGCGCCCTTGCGCGACATGCAGTTCGTTCTGCGCGAACTCGCCGGTCTCGAGCAGATCGGCAAGCTGCCCGGCTACGAGGACGCCGTCGACGTCGTCGATGCGATCCTCGACGAGGCGTCGACCTTTGCGACCGAGGTCCTCGACCCGCTCAACCAGAGCGGCGACAAGGAAGGCTGCACCTGGAACGACGGTGAGGTCACCACCCCCAAGGGCTTCAAAGAAGCCTACCAGCAGTTCGCCAAGGCGGGCTGGATCGGGCTCCCGGTGTCGGTCGAGCACGGCGGCCAAGGGCTGCCGCAGCTCCTGATCGGGCCCACCAGCGAGATGTGGAACGCCTCGAACGTCGGCTTCGCCAACGGCCCGGGCCTCAACCAGGGCGCGATCGAGACGCTCGAGCTGTTCGGCTCGGACGAGCAGAAGCACCAGTTCATCGAGAAGCTGGTCAGCGGCGAGTGGACCGGCACGATGTGCCTGACCGAGCCGCAGGCCGGCTCCGATCTGGCCCAGGTGCGCACCCAGGCGGTGCCCGAGGACGACCACTACCTGATCAAGGGTCAAAAGATCTTCATCACGTTCGGCGAGCACGACATGGCGCCGAACATCATCCACCTCGTGCTGGCGCGGCTGCCCGGCGCGCCGCTGGGCACCAAGGGCATCTCGATGTTCCTCGTGCCCAAGGTGCTGGTGAACCCGGACGGGTCGCTGGGCGAGCGCAACGACGTCCACTGCGCCGGCATCGAGCACAAGCTGGGCATCAACGCCAACCCGACCTGCACGCTCAACTACGGCGAGAACGGCAAGGGCGCCGTCGGCTACCTGGTCGGCGAGGCGAACCGCGGGCTCGAGTACATGTTCGTGATGATGAACGCCGCCCGCTTCAACGTCGGCGTGCAGGGGCTGGGCATCGCCGACCGCGCCTACCAGCACGCGGTCGAGTACGCCAAGGAGCGGATCCAGTTCCGCGACGCCGCCTCGCGCTCGCCCGAGCCGGTCGCGATCATCAAGCACCCCGACGTGCGCCGCATGCTGCTCAGCTGCAAGTCGCAGATCGAGGCCATGCGCGCGCTGGCCTACGTCAGTGCCGCCTCGCTCGATCTCTCGATCAAGCACCCCGACGCCGCGGTGCGCAAGGAGCACAAGGCGTTCGTCGACCTGATGATCCCGGTCGTCAAGGGCTGGCTCACCGAAGCGGCCCAGGAGATCTGCTCGACCGCGCTCCAGGTCTTCGGCGGCATGGGCTACATCGAGGAGACGGGCATCGCGCAGCAGTACCGCGACGTGCGCATCACCACGATCTACGAGGGCACGACCGGCATCCAGGCGCTCGACCTGGTCGGCCGCAAGCTGGTCAGCGACATGGGCGCCTCGGCGACCAAGGTCCTCAAGACCATGGGCACGTTCGCCAAGGAGCTCGAGACGTCGGACGACGCCGAGGTCAAGGCGCTCGCCGGCCCGCTCGCCGAGGGCGTCAAGACGCTGGCCGACACCGCGCAGTGGCTGGGCATGAACGCCATGGGCGACATCCGCAAGGCGTTCGCCGGCAGCGTGCCGTTCCTCAAGCTGTTCGGCGTCGTCGCGGGCGGCTGGCAGCTCTTCCGCGGCGCCAAGGTCGCCGGCGAGAAGCGCGCGGCCGGTGACTCCGACCCGTTCTACACCGCCAAGATCCAGACCGCGACGTTCTACGCGCACCACGTGCTCACCCAGGCGGCCTGGCTGCAGAAGCAGATCGTCGAGGGCTCGGGCGACGTCATGGCCGGCAGCGACGAGATGTTCGACGTCGAGCGCCGCGCGCTGGTGACGGCGTGACCGTGGCCGAGCAGAACGGGCGCGGCGCCGCGGCCAAGCTTCGCACCGACGAAGCCGCCGGCGGCGTCCGCGTCGTCACGATCGACAACCCGCCGGTCAACGCGCTCTCGTTCGCGCTCTCGGCCGAGCTGCTCGCCGCAGTCACCGCGGCCGAGCAGGACGCGGCCGTCACGACGGTGGTCTTCACCGGCGCGAACGGGATGTTCAGCGGCGGCGCGGACGTCAACGACTTCGACACCGAGCCGACCGCCGAGACCAAGACCATCCGCGACGTCCTGGCGGCGATCGAGGCCGGCACGAAGACCTACGTCGCGGCCATCGACGGCAACGCGCTGGGCGGCGGCTTCGAGCTGGCGCTGGCCTGCGACTACCGGGTCGCGACCGCCAAGTCCAAGCTCGGGCTGCCCGAGATCAAGCTGGGGCTGCTGCCGGGTGCCGGCGGCACCCAGCGCCTGCCGCGGCTGATCGGCGCCAACGACGCGCTGCAGCTCATGCTCAAGGGCGAGACGATCAAGGCCGAGGCCGCCAAGGCCAAGGGCATCCTCGACGAGGTCGTCGAGAGCGACGCGGTCGGCGCGGCCAAGGCGTTCGCCGGCAAGCCGCGCCGCCGCATCGCGCGGATGACGGCCGAGCTCGGCGTGGCCGGCTTGAGCCTGTTCGCGACGCCGTTCGTCCTCGCGCAGGCGCACATGCTGTGCCCGCCCGAGGAAGCCGGCGGCTTCGCCGCCCACAAGCTGGTCGACGCGGTCGCGGCCTCGATCGAGCTGCCGTTCGAGCGCGGTCTGGCCCGCGAGGCGCGCCTGTTCGAGGAGCTCGTCCGCTCGGCGCCCTCGGCGGCGCTGCGCCACATCTTCTTCGCCGAGCGCGAGCTGGCGAAGATCCCCGGCCTGCCCAAGACCGAGCCGCTCGAGATCAAGAGCGCCGCGGTCATCGGCGCCGGCACGATGGGCACCGGCATCGCGATCACCTTCGCGAGCGCCGGCATCCCGGTCACGGTCATCGACGTGAGCGAGGAGCAGATCGAGAAGGCCCGCCAGATGGTCTTCGGGACGTTCTCGTACCAGGTCAAGAAGGGCCGGCTGACCCAGGAGCAGGCCTGGCAGCAGAGCCAGCTCGTGACGTTCGAGAGCGACTACGACGGGATCGCGGAGGTCGACGTGGTGGTCGAGGCCGTGGTCGAGCGGATGGAGCTCAAGAAGACGATCTTCGCCAAGCTCGATGCCACGGTCAAGCCGGCGGCGATCCTGGCCTCCAACACCTCGACCTTGGACATCGACGAGATCGCCTCGGTCACCAAGCGCCCGGACAAGGTGCTCGGCCTGCACTTCTTCGCGCCGGCCAACATCATGAAGCTGCTCGAGGTCGTGCGCGGCAAGCAGACCTCGCCGCAGACGCTCACCACCGGCCTGGCGCTGGGCAAGAAGCTGCGCAAGACCGCGGTCGTCTCCGGCAACGCGTTCGGCTTCATCGGCAACCGGATGTTCTTCGACTACTCGCGCGAGGCGATCGCGCTGGCAACCGAGGGCGTCTCGCCGACCCGCATCGACCGGGTCGTCAAGGCGACCGGCATGGCGATGGGCCCGTTCGCGACCTTCGACCTCTCGGGCGTCGACGTGTTCTACCACATCCAGAAGGAGCGCCCGGACTCACTCGGCGGCAAGTCGTCCGTGGTCGACACCATGTACGAGCAGAAGCGCTGGGGCCAGAAGACCGGCGCCGGCTTCCACAACTACGTCAAGGGCAACCGCGAGCCGCAGCCCGCGCCCGAGATCGAAGCGCTCTTCGCCGAGGAGGCGAAGCGCTTGGGCATCGCGCCGCGCGAGGTCTCCGACGAGGAGATCGTGCAGCGGCTGTTCCTGGCCCTGGCCAACGTCGGCGCCGACCTGCTCGAGCGCGGCATCGCGCTGCGCCCCGGCGACGAGGACATCGTCTTCATCTACGGCTACGGCTTCCCGCCCCACCACGGCGGACCGATGTGGTACGTCGACGAGCTCGGCCCCAAGCGAGCCGTCGAGATCATGGAGGGCTTCAGGGCGCGCTTCGGCGAGCACTGGACCCCCGCGCCGCTCCTCGTGGAGATCGCGAAGAGCGGCGGCACCGTTGCGAACCATTCCAAGGAGTTGGCTCATGCCTGAGGCAGCAATCGTCTCGGCGGCTCGGCTGCCCATCGGCCGGGCCTTCCGCGGCGCGTTCAACCAGACCCACGGCGCGACGATGGCGGGACACGTCATCGAGCACGCCATCGCGCGCGCGGGCGTCGACCCGGCCGAGGTCGAGGACGTCGTCCTGGGCTGCGGGCTGCCCGAGGGCGCGACCGGCCACAACGTCGGCCGGGTCGCGGCGCTGCGCGCCGGGCTGCCGATCTCGGTGCCCGGCACGACGATCAACCGCTACTGCGCCTCGGGGCTGCAGGCGATCTCGACCGCGGCCGGCCGGGTGATGGCGGACGGCGTCAAGGTGATCGTCGCGGGCGGGGTCGAGTCGATCTCGCTGGTGCAGAACGAACTCAACATGCACGACTTCACCGAGGAGTGGGCGCTGCGCCACGAGCCCAGCCTCTACATGCCGATGCTCCAGACCGCCGACACGGTGGCCAAGAAGTACAACGTCTCGCGCGAGGCGCAGGACGAGTACTCGCTGCAGTCGCAGCAGCGGGTCGCCGCCGCGCAGCAGGCCGGCCGCTTCGACGCCGAGATCGTGCCGATGCCCTCGTGGAAGTACAACGAGGACAAGAAGAGCGGCAAGGTCTGGGAAGAGCAGGTCACCCTCGGCAAGGACGAGGGCAACCGGCCCGACACGACGCTCGAAGGGCTGCTCTCGCTCAAGGGCGTGCTGAGCAAGGACTCCTCGATCACCGCCGGCAACAGCTCGCAGCTCTCCGACGGGGCGGCCGCGGTCGTCGTGATGGACGCCGACGAGGCGCGCAAGCGCGGGCTCGACCCGCTGGGCTTCTACCGCGGCATGGTCGTGGCGGGCTGCGATCCGGGCGAGATGGGCATCGGCCCGGTCTTCGCGGTGCCCAAGCTGCTCGAGCGCCACGGCCTGACCATCGATGACATCGGCCTGTGGGAACTCAACGAGGCGTTCGCGGTGCAGACCGTGTACTGCCGCGACACGCTGGGCATTCCCAACGAGCGCTTCAACGTCGACGGCGGCGCGATCTCGATCGGCCACCCGTACGGCGTGAGCGGCGCGCGCATGGCGATGCACGCCCTGATCGAGGGCAAGCGCCAGGGCGCGAAGTACGTGGTCGTGACCATGTGCATCGGCGGCGGCATGGGCGCCGCCGGCCTGTTCGAGGTCAACCTCAACTAGGCGGGACCGCGCACGAAGCGAACGAGGGCCGTCGGAGCGATCCGGCGGCCTTCGCCGTTCGAGCGCCGATCAGGCTCGACCGGGTGCGATCTGACGCACGATGGCGGCGGCGGCTTCCAGGACGACGGTGCTGGTCGATCCGATGATCTCAGGGGTACCGTCGAGGCGTAGCGCGCGCCGCTCCCAGAGCCCGAGTACGGGCCACTCGGGATCGTAGAAGCTCCACCAAGCGGCGCATAAAGTGCTTTGGGTTTCCGGTTCGCCGATGACGGCCGCAGAGCGATCTGCGGCCGTCGTCCCGTTCCGGCGCGCGTTTACGGCGGGAGCGGCGTCGAGCCGGCGGCGTTGCCGGGCCCGAGGAAGATCTCGCGCAGAGCGTCGGCGTGGCCTTGCAGCTCGCGCAGCCGATCGGTCTGGGTGACCATCCAGGGGTTCGCGCCGGCGGGAACGGTGGCCGGAAACGCCGCCGACGGTTCGTACCACAGCACTTCGACGGTCACCGTGGTGATGCCGACCGAGGGCGCCCAGCCGCCGAGCGACGTTCCGGGCTGACTGGCCAGTGCGCCGCTCGGGTAGCGCGTTTCCGGGCCGCGCGGATCGCCGACGAAGTTCTCGGGAACGCGCGCGCCGCCGGTCTGCGCGCGCTGCGCCATGTCGGCGGCGAGCTGGTCCTCGGGCGGGAGCGGGGTGCCGGGCCGGATCGTGCCCGGGTGGGCAGGATCGACGAAGATGCCGGCGCCGCCCGCTCCGTACGCGAGCGGCTTGGCCGCGCCGCGGTCGCCCACGTGCGAGCGGTTCGCGTGGACGCTGGCGATGCGTTCCGGGCGGAACCGGTCGATCAGCTGCAAGAGGATGTGGTTCTCGGGAGCGATCGGGTCGCCGCTGCGTGACGCGTTGTCCCTGGTCGCACTCGCCGCGGTCGCCAGCGGCGTGCCGGGCGCCGGCAGATTGCGGTTGGGGTCTTTGCCGGCCGCGACGTAACGGCCCGTGTTCGAGCCCGTCCCGGCCGGGTTGTGCTGCGCCACGGAGATCGCGTGCTGCTCGGGGAAGAGCTCGGGGACGACGATCACCGTGAAATACGGCCGGTTGGCCGGGACCGTGTTCGCGCCCAAGTCGTGCACGAGCAGGCGCGCGGTCTCGATCCCGGATTCCTCGGAGCCGTGCACGCCGCCGATGACCAGCGCGCGGCGATCGGTCTGCCCTTGGAAGTAGAAGGCCTGGATCGGGAGGTGGTGCGCCCCGGTCTCGCCGAGCACCGCCTCGACCGGGCCGGTTTCGGGCGCCCACGAGGCCGCGCGCGCGGCGCGCCCGAGCAGACCGGTGCGCGCGGTCGCATCGCCGAGCTGCCAGTTCGCCTCGCCGCCGTTGCGCAGCAGCTCGTGCGCGAGCCAATTGTCGTCCGCGAAGGTGGCGACCGGGAAACACTGATCGATCCACTGCTCGACCTGCGCGTCGCTGCGGCCGCCCGCGACCGGCGCGAGCCGGCGCAGCACGTCGAAGACGCGGCCCTTGGTATGGGCGGGCGGGGCATCCCAGGCCGCGCGCACGTCGTCGATCAGGTCGTACTGCAGCAGCCCCCGCGGCACGCCGTGCGAGACGCGAACGGGCGCCTCGAGCGGCAGGCTCGAGATCGCGCGGGCTTCGTCTTCGGCCGCGCGCGCGTTTCCGGCGCCCGAGCCGCGCGACTGCTGAACGACGTGCGTCAGCTCGTGCGCCAGCACGCTGCGCTGCTGCTCGGGCGGGAGCCGCAGCGCCTGCGCGCTCAAGAAGACGTGGTCGTTCACCGTCAGTGCCCGGGCGCCGAACGCGCCGGTCACCTCGTCCGCGAACCCGTCGGCATGCACGGCGACGTTGCGGAAGTCGAAGTCGAAGCGCGCTCCGGCGTCGCGGACCGCTGCGTTCGCGGGCGCCTCGTGCGGGGCCGGTCTGCTGCGGGCACGCGCCGGCTCACCGGTCCTGACGGGTTCCGCGGCATGTGAGCCCATGGCCGTATCGTCGTATAGTTCGGCCGGCAAGTCAATCCGAGCAAGAGATCGAGCGAATGGCGCCGGCCGGAGAGCGATCTGCGGCCGTCGTACGTTGCGGGCATGCCGCACGTCAGCGTCAACGGGGCGTCGCTCTACTACGAGTCGCACGGCGCGGGCCCCGAGACGATCGTCTTCGCGCACGGGCTGCTGTGGAGCGGAGAGATGTTCGCCGCCCAGGTCGCGGCGCTCGCCTCGCGCTATCGTTGCGTGACGTTCGACTTTCGCGGCCAGGGCCGCAGCGAGGTCACCGCCGACGGCTACGACATGGACACGCTGGCGCGCGACGCGGCGGCGCTGATCGAGGCGCTGCGGCTCGGGCCGGTTCACTTCGCGGGGCTCTCGATGGGCGGTTTCGTCGCGCTGCGGCTGGCGGCGCGGCGGCCGGACCTGCTGCGCTCGGTGATCCTGCTCGAGACGTCCGCCCAGGCCGAGCCGGCCGAGAGCGCCCGCAAGTACCGCCGGCTGGCGCTGGTCGGCCACTGGCTCGGGTTCGGGCTCGTCGCCGGCCTAGTCATGCCGGTCATGTTCGGCCGCACGTTCCTGACCGACCCGGCGCGCGCCGCCGAGCGGCGGCTCTGGCGCAAGCGGCTCGTCGCCAACGACCGCAGCGGGATCTTCCACGCCGTGCGCGGGGTGATCGACCGCGACCCGGTCCTGCCCGAGCTGGACCACGTGCGGCTGCCGGCGCTGGTGATCGTCGGCGACGAAGACGTCGCCACGGTACCGGCCGAAGCGGAGCGCATCCACCAGGCGCTGCGCGGCTCGCAGCTCGTCGTGATCCCGCGCGCCGGCCACTCCTCGACGATCGAGCAGCCGGCCGCGGTCAACGCGGCGATCGCCGCATTTCTCGCCGCTTCGGGCTAGGCGAAGAGCTGGCCGTCGTCGAGCTCCCACCGGCGCCGGACCGGCAGGCCGACGACGACCCGGGTGCCGCCGGCGGTGAGCGGATCGATCCGAACCCGCGTCGCCAGGGACTCGACCAGGAGCAGGCCCCGGCCGGATTCGGCATCGCAGTCGGGCACGCAGCGAACCGGTTCGATCCCGGGCCCGCGGTCCGAGACGACCAGCACCGCGCCGTCGCCTTCCCAGGCGACGTGGATCCCGATCGGCCCCGGCGCGTGGCGGATCACGTTGGCGACCAGCTCGCCGACGATCAGCTCGACCGCGTCCAGGTCCGACGACGCGTCGGCCAGGAGCGCCAAGAAGTTGCGGATCGCCGTCCGCACTTGGACGGCATCGCGCGCGTCGGACCGCACGAGGCTCCAGTCGATCGTCGAGCCCAACCTGAGCTCCCTTCGGTACGTTTCGGTACGTCAGCGTACCCAAATTTCGGGTATTGGTACGGAAACGTACGGGCTCCCGCCGGGACAGGGTGGGCTCGCCGGCTCGGTCGAGCGGATTACTTTACGGGCCGCGCCTGTCTTCGCCCGCCGGCCGGTGCCGATGCCGGTGAGGTCAGCGCGACGGTCTGGTAGTCGAACGAGTTGCCGCCGCGGTCGCACAGGGCCGAGGGTCCGGCCGACGGCGCGCGTGAAAGGTGCGCTAGCGCGCGCTACTCCGGTTCGCCGGCGAACATGTCGCGGTAGCGCTCGCGCAGGTCGCGCTTGAGGAACTTGCCGACCCCCGTGCGCGGGATCGACTCGACGAACACCACCCGGTCGGGAGTCTGCCACTTGGCGAGCTTGCCGGCGAGCCAGGCCCGGATCGCGGCCTCGTCCGCGTCGCGGCCCTCGCGCAGCACGACCGCGGCGACCGGCCGCTCCTGCCAGCGCGGGTGCGGGATGCCGAACACGCAGGCCTCCTTGAGGTCGGGGTGACCCATCATGATGTTCTCGACCTCGACCGAGGAGATCCACTCGCCGCCCGACTTGATGAAGTCTTTCACCCGGTCGACGATCTCCATGTAGCCGTACTCGTCGACCGTGCAGACGTCGCCGGTGTGGAACCAGCCGTCGGGGGTGAACGCGGTCGCGTTCACCGTGTCGTTCGCGTAGTACGCGCGGGTGACCGCGTAGCCGCGCACCAGCAGCTCGCCGCGCGAGACGCCGTCGGCCGGCACGTCGTCGCCGGCGTCGTTCACCAGCCGCCACTCGACGATCGGCGAGAAGGTGCCCTGCTTGTAGCGCTTCTCGTGCTGCAGCTCGGGCTGGTCTTCCAGCTCGGCCACCCGCACGTTCATCGTGCCGATCGGCGACATCTCGGTCATGCCCCAGGCGTGCTGCACCTCGATGCCGATCGCCTCGAGGTCGTCGAGCAGCGAGCGCGGCATCGCCGAGCCGCCGATGATCAGGCGGCGCAGGTCGGGCAGCCGTTTGTTCTGCGCGCGCAGCATGTCGCGCACCGCCATCCAGACGGTCGGCACGCCGGCCGAGAGCGTGACCCGCTCCTGCTCGCACAGCTCGATCACGCCGGCCGGGTCGAGCCGCTCCATCGGCATGATCAGGTCCGAGCCGGTCATCACCCCGACGAACGGCGCGCCCCAGGCGTTGACGTGGAACATCGGCACGATCGGCAGCATCCGGTCGCGCTCGCTCAAGCCCATCGCGTCGGTCTGGCCGATCGAGAGCGCGTGCAGGTAGGTCGAGCGGTGCGAGAAGAGCACGCCCTTGGGATCGCCGGTCGTCGCCGAGGTGTAGCAGAGCAGCGCCGCGGCGCGCTCGTCGATCTCGGGCCAGTCGTAGTGCTCGGGCTCGGCGGCCAGCAGCGTCTCGTAGTCGAGCGCGCCCTCGAACGGCTCGGCCGGCGCGCCCATGACGACGAAGGTCCGCCCGGCGCTCGGGTCCAGCGCGTGGAAGGCCTTGACCGCCTTCACCAGCGAGCCGTCGTAGAAGACGGCCTTGTCGCCGGCGTGGTCGAGCACGAAGGCGGCCTGGTCGGGGAACAGGCGGATGTTGACCGTGTGCAGCACCGCGCCGATCATCGGCACGGCGTAGTACAGCTCGAGGTGGCGGTGCCCGTTCCAGGCGAACGACGCCACCCGGTCGCCCGGGCCGATGCCGAGCTTGCGCAGGGCGTTGGCGAGCCGGGCGACGCGCCGGCTGAGCTCCAGGTAGGTGAAGCGGACGATCTCGGCGCCGTCGCGCGAGACGACGTGCTTGCGCGGGTGCGAGCGGACCGCGTGCTCGAGGATCGCGCGGATCGCGAGCGGCCGGTCGGACATCGTCGACGGGAGCGTTCCGCCCAGCAGCGGTGCCGGTGAAGAGATCGTCGTCATGGTGGGCTCGGCTTCGCCGAGCCCTTCGCGTTCGCCCTACGGGCGAGCCGCCCACTATGTGAGGAGTGCGGCAAGAGCCTCCCCGAGCTCCGGGTAGCGGAAGACGTAGCCGCTGGCCTGGGTCCGCTCGGGCAGGACGCGCTGGCCTTCGGTGATGACCAGCGCGCCTTCGCCCAGCAGGAGCGATGCGGCCAGGGCCGGGACCGGGAAGAGCGCCGGCCGGTGCACCGCCTCGGCCAGCGCCCGGGTGAATGCGCGGTTCCGAACGGGATTCGGCGCGGTTGCGTTCAGCACGCCCGGCGCGCCGTCGATCGCGTGGAGGTAGATGCCGACCTGGTCGGCGATGTGGATCCAGGAGTACCACTGCGCGCCGCTCGCCACCACGCCGCCCAGGCCGGCTCGGAAGAGCGGCAGCAGCTTCGCCAGCGCGCCGCCGTCGAGGCCGAGCACCAGGCCGCTGCGGACCAGCGCGACCCGCATCCCGAGCGCCGCGGCGCGCTGCGAGGCGGCTTCCCAGCCCACGCAGACGCCGGCCAGGAAGTCCGTGCCGGGCGGGCTCGCCTCGGTGAACGTCGCCTCGCGGCTGGTCCCGTAGTAGCCGATCGCCGACGCGCCGACGTAGGCCGCCGGGCGGCGCGCGGCGCCGGCCAGCGCGTCGAGGTAGGCGCGCGGCAGGGCGGTGCGCGAGGACGCGATGAGCGCTTTGCGCCGGGCGGTCCAGCGGACGGCGACCGGCGCGCCGGCGAGGTTGACGACGACGTCGCTGCCGTCGCTGGCGGCGGCCGCCCGGGCCGGGTCGCGCAGGCTGGCCGCGACGACCTCGTCGCCGCGGGCCTGCAGCGCCGCGCCGAGGTGGCGGCCGATGAACCCGGACGCGCCCAGAATGGTCACTCGCATCGATCCTGGGACGTCGCGGGCGCTGCCGGCGTTGCGGTCGAACCCGGCGAGGTGCTGGGCAACGTGCAGGCGCTGCGGGCGGTCGCGGCGCTGCTGGTCGTGGTGGTCCACGCCTACGCGGTGGAGTCGACCTACCTCCCGGGCCGGCCCTGGACGACGCCGTTCCACGTCCTGGGCACCTACGGCGTCGACCTGTTCTTCGTCGTGAGCGGCACGGTGATGGTCGCGACCACCGCGCACCTGTTCGCGGTGCCGGGCGCCGCCCGGCGCTTCCTGACCCGGCGCGCGACCCGCATCTACCCGCCGTACTGGGTCGTCACCGCCCTGGTGCTGGTGGCCTACCTGGTCGTGCCGGCCGCGGTCGGCGCCCACCGCAGCGCGCCGCCGGACCGCCTGGCCTCGTTCCTGGCCCTGCCGCAGCGCGGCGAGCCGCTGCTGGTCGTCGGCTGGACGCTCAGCTACGAGCTGGTCTTCTACGCCGTCTTCGCGCTGGCGCTGCGCTTCGAGCGGCGCTTCGCCCCGGCGTTCTTTGCGCTCTGGCTGCTGCTGGTCGGGCTGGTCCACGCGCTCGGGCCCGGGGCGAGCCCCTGGGTGCGCGTGCTCGGCAGCCCGCTGAACCTCGAGTTCGGCTTGGGCATGCTGATCGGGGCGGCGGTCGTGCGCGACGTGCTGGTCGCGCCGCGCGCGCTGTTCGTCCTGGCCGGCGCGCTGGTCGTCGCGACCTGCGTGCAAACCGCGTACTCCGGCCACGAGTTCCTGCCGGTCACCTGGGCCCGGCCGCTGCTGGTCGGGCTGCCGATGGCGCTGCTGGTGTACGCGGCGCTGGGCCTGGAGCGGCACCGCGGGCTGCTCGCGCCGGGCTGGCTGCGCGCGCAGGGCGACGCGAGCTACGCGCTCTACCTGTGGCACGTCCCGGTCCTCGGCGCGATCGGCTTGGCGCTGCACCGGATCCACCTGCACGGCACGCCGGCGCGCCTGGCGATCGTGCTGGGCGGCTACGCGCTGGCGGTCGCGGTCTCGTTCGCGGCCTACCGCTGGGTCGAGCGGCCGCTGCTGCGGCTCAGCCGGCGCTATGTCGAGAGCGCGCCCTCGAGCAGCGGCCGCAAGCCGGCGGCCCAGAGCTCGTAGCCGGCCGCCGAGGGGTGCAGCCCGTCCGGCATCAGCGCGGGCGGGATCGTGCCGTCGGGCGCGAGGAAGGCCGGGCCGACGTCGAGCCAGCGCACCCGCGAGCCGTCGGCCAGCGGCTGGATCCGCGCGTTGACGTCGGCCAGCTTGGCTCGCAGCGGGTCGTCGGGCGCGCCGCGCGGCAGCAGCGCGTTGAGCACGACGGTGGCGTCCGGCAGCCGTTCGCGCACCGCCGCGACGACCGCGGCGACGCCGCGGGCGACGTCGGCCGGCGTCGCGGCGGCGAGGTTGTTGGTGCCGATCATCAGCACCACGACCCGCGCGCCGGAGCCGTCGAGCTCGCCGTGCTGCACCCGCCAGAGCAGCCACTGCGTGCGGTCGCCGCTGATCCCGAAATCGGCCACGCTGCCCAGCGGCGCGATCTCGCGGTCCCACGGCTCGGCGCCGCGGGTCGCGAAGAAGTCGGTGATCGAGTCGCCCAGGAACACGATGTCGAGCCCGCCAGCGCGCGCGCGGGCGACGAACCCGTCGTGGCGCGCGCGCCAGGCCGCCGTACCGTACGGGCGCTGCGCGGCAATCCACGGCCCGGCGAGCGGCGACGGCGACGGCGACGGTGAGAACGACGGCGCGGGTGAGACGACGGCGGGCGGCGCGGGCGGAACGGTCTGCATCGAGCCCGCACCAATGCGCGCACCGGCGCCGCGCTTCCGCTCGAACGAAGGGGCCGCCCTGCCGGGCGGCCCCTTCTTCGTCGAGCGGTTCGCGAGCGCGGTCAGCGCGGCGGGCGCGGGGCCGGACTGGCGTTGTTGGTGGTCGAGGCCGGGTTGTTGGGCGTCTGGCCGCCGGCGCCCGGGGCACCCGTGTTGCCCTGGTTACCGGACGCGCTGCCCATCGAGCCGTTCATCGAGCCGCCTGAGGACATCGGGTTGGGCGAGCTCATGGTCCCGCCGGTCCCGGTTCCGCCGGTATTCTGCTGGGCGCCGGAGGGGGGCGGGGAGCTCATCGCGCCGGGCGCGCCCATCGCGCCGCCGCTGTTCATCGGCATCGGCGAGGACATCGAGCCGCCGCTCGACGTGCCGGTGGTCGAGTTGGTCGTGTTCTGCGTGCCGCCCGACGCCGGCGTCCCGCCGTGGGACTTCGTCGCGCCGTAGCCCGCGCCGTGGCCCATCGTGCTCGTCGAGCCCGTCGAGCCCATGTGGGAGCCCTTAATGCCGGCCGCGGTCGCTTTGCAGACGTACTTGCCGGCCCCTTTGCCGTACTTCGGGGAGACCCTGGTGTAGTAGGTCTTCGTGTTGGTGCTGTACCACACGATGGGGCCGTTGGCACTGGTGCACTTGGGCACGATCGACGAGCCCGTCGGCATCCCGGCGGTGGCGGCGGTCGCGGCCCCGCTGGCGAGCGCCAGCACGGCGACGCCGGTCAACAAGTTTCGCAAACGCTTCTCCTGATTGGTTCACCCGGTCGCGGCAATACGCCGCGAGCCTCTGAGCCTGCTCTCAGAATGTTCCGAACGGGCGTCTCGGCTAAGCGCTGACCGCTCGCCAGTCTGCTAGCGCAGCGCGCGGGCCGCTCGCGCGATCGCCGCCGCGGTCTGGCCGGTTGCGGCCTCGACGGCGGCGTCGTCGTGCCGGAGGTAGGCCGCCTCGAGCGCCGGGTAGGCGACGCTCGCGTAGCCGTTCACGCCGTACGCGACCCGGTCGAGCTCCTGAGCCGCCTCGAGCGTTCGCGCGGCGGGCGGGCCGCCGCCGCGGGCGATCGCGCCGTCGTCCTGCCGGGCCACGGCGGCGAACGCGTCGACCGCCGCCGCGACCGCGCGCAAGTCGAGCGGGCGCCGCTCGCGCCGGGCGCGCTCTTGCAGGCGCAGCAGCCCCGAGCGCAGGGCGGGAACGTAGGCGGCGAACGCGTACGGCAGCGCGTCGGCGCCGGCCAAGCGCATCGCCGCGATGCCGTAGAGCTGGGCGGCGGTGCGGTGCAGCACGAAGCCCGGATCGCTCCAGGCCGCCGCGTAGCGGAGGGTGTCGTAGCTCGAGTGGTACGGGCCGAACGGCCCCTCGAAGCTCAGCTCGGCGACCGGCGTGCCGAAGCCGAGCAGGAACGACTGGTGGTCGCTGCCGCCCTGCGGCTCGCCCACGACGATGCCGCCGCGCTGCGCGAGCCAGCGGTCGTGGAGCGTGGCGGTATCGCGGGCCGGGTCGGGGACGGCGCGGGTCGCCTCGGCCAGCGCCGGCCCCAGGCCCCCGACGGCGGAGACCGCCAGGGCCGGGCCGGTGACGTTCTCGTCGGCGTTGAGGTACGCCACGCAGCCGCGCTGCAGCTCGGCCGCGTGCGCGCGCACGTACGCGGCCGAGCCGAGCAGCCCGACCTCCTCGCCGTCCCACAGCGCGACGACCACGGTGCGCTCGGGCCGCCAGCCGCTGGCGGCCAGGTAGCCTAGCCCGCGCGCGGCCTCGAGCAGGGTGATCGCGCCGGCGCCGTTGTCGCCGACGCCGTAGACCCAGGCGTCGCGGTGCGCGCCGAGCACGACGCTCTGCTCGGGCGCCCTGCCGCGCAGCGTGCCGACGGTGTTCCAGAGCGTGGTCGTGGCGTGGTTGAGCTGGACGACCAGGTGCACCAGCGCCGGGCCGCGGGCCAGCGGGTAGGGCGCGTCGAGCGCGCCGGCCCAGCCGGCCGGGCCGCTCGGCCCGTGCAGCGCCCGCAGCAGCCGCCGCGCGTTGTCCGCGCTGACCGGCAGCACCGGGATGCGGATCCCCGGCCCCAGCCAGCCGCGCTGGACCGAGGCTGCCGGCCGCCACGGCCCGTTGGGGTAGGTCGGGCCCTTGCCCGCGCCGTCGTCGGCCGGGTCGTCGTAGAAGATCGCCCCGACCGCGCCCGCCTGCTGGGCGGCCTGTGCCAGCAGCCCGCGGAAGGCGGCGCCGTAGCGGACCAGCACCACCGCGCCGCGGACGTCGACGCCGCCCCGGGCGAGCGCCGCGTAGTCGGCCGCCAGACCGCGGCCGGCGTAGACCAGCGGGGCGATCAGGTCCCCGTCGGCCGAGCCGGCGGCGAACGGCAGGCCGACCGCGGGATCGAGGGTCGGCGGGTCGACCGGGTCGCCCACCTCGCGCAGGTCCAGCCCCAGCGGCGGCGTGCCGCGCGCGCGGTGGGCGCCGTTGCGCGGTACGTAGAGGCGGCCGTCGGCGTACAGCTCGAGCGCCAGCCGGCGCGGCGTGTCGACCCGGGCGGTGAACGGCTCGAGCCGGGCCTCGAAGCCGTACTCGCGCAGGCGCTCCTGGGCGTAGACCGCCAGGGCGTGGTCGGCCGGCGTGCCCGCGTAGTGCGGGTGCGCGCCGAACACGCCGGCGTGGTCGAGCGCGCCCTGTGCGCTGGGCAGGTCGAGGAAGCGCGCCTCGTCGGCCCGCTCGCGCGCGTTTCCCGCCGGGCCGAAGCCGAGGATCGGCGGCGGCGGCGCGGCGCCCGTCAAAACCGCGGCGGCCAGCAAGGCACCCAGAACGCGCAACGCTCGCACGCGGCGCCTTTCGCGAGCGGCGGGTAAAAACTTCGCGGTATCGGCCGCCCGGTCGCTAAGAGGCGCACCCGTCGAAGCCGAAGGGAACGGTATGACCAGTGCCGCGATTGACGTGTACGTCTTTTTGTTTGCCTTCGCTTCGGCGTTTCTGCTCGGCGGCAAACGGCCGTTTCTCGCGCTCTCCACCCGCGCGCTGCTGCTGGTCCTGCTCGGCCTGGCGCTGACCTACGCGGTCGGAACCGACCTCTGGTACCGGGCCTACGTCGGCGTCGCGACGCTGGTGGCGAACGTCCTGTTCATCGCCTTCGCGGCGATCGACTACACGAACTGGCAGAAGAAGCGCGCCGGCGAAGGCTAGCCGCTCATCTGGGGGACCGCACGCTCAGAAGCGCGACGGCGACCACCCCGAACGCGAGGCCCGTCCACTGCAGCCCGGTTAGGCCGCGCCTTGAAGTAGAACAGGCCCGTCCAGGTCCGGGCGGAGTTCAGCTCAGCGCGCTGAGCAGCGCCGCGCTCTCCGCGTCGAGCCGCTGCTCGAACACCTTGGGGTGGGTCAGGTAGAAGACGCACATGGCCTGCAGCAGGAAGCGGTGGCGGGCCGAACCGGCCAGACCGCGCACCCGCTCGAGCGTGGTGCGCACGAGCCGGCGCAAGCGCGCGACGGCCTCGGCGCTGGAACCGTAGCAGGCGACGAAGTTGAGCTCGCCGTGCTCGCGGTCCTCGGCCTGGTCGATGAAGTAGTCGAGCAGGATGTGGATCGCCGAGACGCCGGGGAAGTAGGCCCCGGTCGTCGCGGCGATCTCGGCCGGGTCGAGCCGTTCGCGCGAGGCCAGCTCGACCAGCGCGAAGACCGGCAGCGACGAGCCGCAGGCGGCGGCGAACTCCCACCAGGCGAGGTCGGGGAAGCGCTCGCGGTTGCGCGCGTACCACGCGTCGCAGGCGCGCTCGCGCGCCCCGGCCGGCCCGTGCTTGAGCACCTGCAGCTCGCTGTAGAAGCGGGCGACCTCGACCAGCCCCTCGCGCACCGCGTGGTAGTGCGGCAGCTCGCGCAGGCCCGCGCGGGCGGCGTCGACCAGCGAGCGCAGGTAGCCGCCGTCGTCGCCGGGCGGGCCGTCGCGGTAGTAGTCGCCCGGCCGGCGGCGGTCGTCGAGCGCGTCGAGCAGCGATTCGTGCAGCGTCGCGTAGGCCTGCTGCGAGACGCCGGGGAGGCGGTCGCAGAGGTTGTCGAGGTAGTCGTAGATCGTCTCGACGGCGGCGACGATCGCGATGTAGCGGCGGGCCGCCGGCGCGGGCAGGAAGGTCGCAAGGATGCAGCCGCCCTGCACGTGGTAGGCCTTGCCGTCGATCGACGCCAGCGCTTGCTCGCGCAGCGCCGGCGCGGGGATCGCCGCCGCGCGGGCGCGGATCGTCGCCAGCTCGCGCCCGGCCCGCGGGATCACCGCGCCGACGAAGCGCGCCGTCGCGAGCCAGCCGGCCGGTCCCAGCGCCAGCAAGCGCCGCAGCCGGCTCGGCCGGCGGAAGACGATCGCCAGGGTGCCGCGCACGTCGCGCCAGAGCGCGTCGGGCACCGCCAGCAGCGCGGGCAGCCTAGATGCCACCGACGAACCGTCCCGGCGCGAGCACGCCCTGCGGGTCGAACCGCGCCTTGAGGGCGCGCATCGTCGCCAGCGCCGCGGGCGGCTCGCCCCAGGCGCCGGCCTGCGCGCGCAGCGCCGGCGCGCCCGCGATGACCTGCGCCCGCGGCAGCAGCGCCCGCGCGTCCGGGCGCGTGAAGCGGGCGATCAGGTCGCCGGTGCGCAGGTCGGCGACGACCTCGGCGCCCAGCTCGCGCGCGCGCCGGGCGCGCTCCCACGCGGTCGAGGGCAAGCCGGGATCGCGATAGGTGATCGTCCGCTCGCCCACGATCTCGGTGTACCCGTCCAGCAGGGCTGCGAACGCGCGTTCGGCGGCGGCGCCGTCGAGCAGCGCCGTCTCGGCGACCCCGGTCGCGCCCAGGGCCGAGCGCAGCTCGCGGGTCGCCCGCTCGACCGTCGCCGCCCCGCCTTCGAGCAGCACCACCAGGCGGGCGGGGCCGCCGAAGCCGTCGACCGCCAGCGCGGCGCTCGGCTCGAGCGCGAGCGCGGCGAGCGCCGTGACGGCGCGCTCGCAGGCGTCTTCGGGCAGCGGCGCCGTCGCCAGCCGGCAGGCCGGCGGTTTGGGCAGCGCCTTGAAGTTCGCCCGCACGATGACGCCCAGGGTCCCGAGCGACCCGACGTAGAGCTTGCCGATGTCGTAGCCGGTGACGTTCTTGACCACCATGCCGCCGGCGCTGGCCAGCGTGCCGTCGGCCAGCGCGGCGGTGGCGCCGATCAGCAGGTCGCGCGGGCGGCCGTAGGTCGCCCGGCGCGGGCCCAGCCAGCCGGCGGCGAGCACCCCGCCGACCGTCGCGCGCGCCGGCTGGGGCACGTCGAGCGGGACGAACTGGCCGTGCTCGGCCAGCCTGCGGGTGAGCTCCGCGACCGTCATCCCGGCTTCGACCCCGATCGTGAGGTCGCGGTGGTCGTAGGCGCGCAGCGCGGCGAGCCGGCGGGTCGCCAGCGCCACGTCGTAGCGGGCGGGCGGGTTGCCGATGCCCTGCAGCGTGCCGCCGCCGAACGCGACGACCGCCTCGCCGCGCGCGGCGCAGTCGGCCAGCGCCGCCGCGAGCTCGGCCGCGTCCGCCGGCTCGACCACCCGCGCCGGCTCGCGCCCGCTCAGCCCGTATGCGGGCTGCGCGATCACTTCGCGTTGCCCACCCGCTCGCGCAGGCCGACCTCGCCGCAGAGCGCGCCGCTGGGGAAGATCTTGTCGGGGTTGAACGTGCGCAGCGGGTCGAACACCTCGCGCACGTTCGCCATCGCGGCCAAGTCGTCGGCCGAGAAGACCAGCGAGAGCGTCTCGCGCTTCTCGAAACCGATCCCGTGCTCGCCGCTGATCGTACCGCCCAGATCGATGCAGGCCTCGAGGATCGCGGTGCCGGCCTCGACGACGGCTTGCACCTCGCGCTTGACGCGGCGGTCGAAGACCAGCAGCGGGTGCAGGTTGCCGTCGCCGGCGTGGCAGGCGTTGCCGATCGGCAGCCGGTGGTCGCGCGCGATCGCCTCGATCGTGTGGATCACCTCGGGCAGCCGGGTGCGCGGCACGCACGCGTCCTGGAAGTAGTAGTTCGGTGCGATCCGGCCGAACGCGCCGGCGATGCCCTTGCGCGCGGCCCAGAGCGCGTCGCGCTCGGCTTGGTCGTGCGCCGTCCGCCACGAGAGCGCGCCGTGCGCGCGGGCGATCGCCGCGAGCGCGGCCTCGCCGGCGGCGACGTCGTCGTGCGGCCCGGCGATCTCGACCAGCAGCACCGCGCCCGCGCCCTCCGGGTAGCCGGCGTGGAAATGGGCCTCGACCACCCGGGTGACCAGCCCGTCCATGATCTCGAGCGCGGTCGGCACGATCCCCGCGCCGATGATCGCCGAGACCGCCTCGCAGGCCGACTCGAGGTCGCCGAACGCCGCGACGCAGACCCGGACCGCCTCGGGCAGCTTCAGCAGCCGCACTTCGGCCGCGGTGACGATCCCCAGCGTCCCCTCGGAGCCGACCAGCACGCCGGTCAGATCGTAGCCCGCCTCGTCGAGCGAGGTGTGCCGCACCTCGCCCTCCGCGTCGACGTACTCCAGGCCGAGGACGTGGTTCGTGGTGGTGCCGTACGACAGGCAGTGCGGGCCGCCGGCGTTGGTCCCGACGTTGCCGCCGATGGTGGAGATCTTCTGGCTCGACGGGTCGGGCGCGTAGAAGAGGCCGTGGCCGGCCAGCGCGGTCGAGAGGCCGAGGTTGACCAACCCGGCCTGGACCCGCGCGCGGCGGTTGGGCAGGTCGAGCTCGAGGATGCGGTTCATCCGCGCGAACGAGATCACCAGGCCGCCGCGCGAGGGCACCGAGCCGCCGCAGAAGCCGGTACCGGCGCCGCGCGGCACGACCGGCTCCCCGCAGGCGCGCGCGATCCGCACCGCGATCCCGATCTCGCGCGCGTCGCGCGGCAGGATCACGGCGGCCGGCAGCACCCCCTCGGAGTATGCGTCGAAGGCATACGCGGCGAGGTCTTCGGGTTGGGTGAGAAGGACGTCCGAGCCGAGCGCCTCGCGCAGGCGCGCCGCAAGTGCTGACATGAGCCCGGTTGAGCTACGGAGGGCGGCGGCGGACTTCCTGGAAACCGGCCTGGCGGTGTTCTTCTTCAGCAAGAAGCGCAAGCGCCGGCGGGCCCCGGTCCCAAAACCGCCGGCGCGCGTGCGAACCCCGGCCGCCGACCAGCAGCGCGAGGCCTACCGCGCCTCGTTCGAGTTTCCGGTGCTCTACGTCCTCGACGGCCGCTCCGGGCCGCGCGGCGCGCTCGCCACCCACCTCTCGGCGAGCGGGATGCGCCTGGTCGGCGACGAGGACATCCTCGACGGCACGCTGCTCGAGCTGCGCTTCACCCTGCCCGAGCGGCTGATCGAGGGCGTCCAGGTCGAAAAGGAGATCGAGCAGATCACCGCCCGCGGCCGGCTGAAGAAGAAGATCATGGTGCCGCCCGAGCCGTTCCGCGAGATCACGCTGCGCGCCAAGACGGTGATCGCGTTCCTCGACGTCCACCGCGGCAAGCTCATGCACGGCCTGCAGTTCGTCGACCTCGACGAGCGGACGGCCGAGGAGATCCAGCGCTTCGTCCACGTCTGGCAGATCAAACAGCTGCGCGAGCGCGCGCAGTCGCGCGGCGAGTAGCTCCGCCGAGCCGGAATGGCATCCGGCTCCGGCGTCGAAGAACGGTGTCCCCATCACATAAGAAAGAGGGTGTTCTTATGCCTACGGCGCTCCTCGTTGCGCTGCTCTCCACGCTTCTCGCACTCGGTTCGGTGGCGACCGATTCGATCACGAGCGGCGGCCCTCCGGGAGGACCGGTCACGCCCAGCTCGATCACGAGCGGTGGCCCGCCCGGCTGACTACTCGGGAGGCGGGCGAAGTATTCCGCGTCGGGCGCACTCGGCCACGAGCGCCGCGCGCGAGTTCACCCCGAATGCCGAGAACACGCGCTTGGTGTGGTTGTTGACCGTATTGTAGCTCCGGCCGAGGTCGCTTGCGATTTCGCGCGCCCGCTTGCCACGGCACAGCTCCACCAGTACCCGGCGCTCGGCCGGGGTGAGCGAGCGGACCGGATCGTCGCGCTCGCTCGCCCCGAGCGATGCGTGTAGCCATGCCTTGGGCGCGCGCCGCAGCGCCTCGAGCGCAGTGCGCGCGTACGCTTCCTCACCGGTGAGCTGGAAGAGCTCGTTCGCCACGATCGCAGCGCGCAGGCGGTACGTCAGCTGTACCCAGCGTTCGAGCGAATCGTGTAGCTGCGCGATGGCGCGCTCGCGGTTGCCTGTCCGCAGCGCCTGCTTTCCGCTCGCATATCGGTAATACGCCTCGACCCGCCGGTCGCCGTCTTCGAACGCAAGCATGCGCGTGTCCTTGGGCAGCGATCGTTCGTAGAGCGTCAGCACGCTCGCGGCGGCGGGGCCATGGACGTCGTCGGCGCCGGCGACGAAGGTCAACAGCGCGATCCGGCGCTCGACGTCCAGGTCGGTCTGATCACCGGCCAGGAGCAGCTTACCGGCGAGCGCGATGTAGCGCTCGGCGGAGAAGCCGTCGCCGACGATGCGGGCAACCTCCCCAGCCTGCATGAGGGCCAGCGCGTGATACGTCGAGTCGACGGAGAGGCTCAACGCGTGCTGGCGCTCTTGCCAGGCGTGCTGCACGTCGCCCTCCAACAGCGAGAGCCACGAGAGCTGTTCGAGCACTTGGAATTGTTCGATCCGCGTATCCGAGGTCCACGCCTCTGCGGTATACTCCCGCCGGACGCGCAGTCCGAGCTGAAGATCGATCGTCTCCGCGGCGATGAACGCCAGCGCGTGCAAGATCGCTGCGCTGCCCTTGGGATCTTTGCGCGGCGCCGAGCGGAGCGTGTCGAGGGCGGCGCTGAACTGGTGGGCCGCTGCCGCGTAGTTCTCGCGGCGGATGTCGATCCAGCCGCGAAGCTGCATGAGACGCGAGCGAATCACTCCCTCGGCACGCTCGATCTGACCCTCGATGATCGCCTCGGCGTCGTCGAGTCGATAGCTGCTCCATCGGCTCAAAGCCCGATAGTATGCCACCTCGGTCGCAATGGTTGGCGGAAGGTCGCTTTGCTGTGCAAGTTCATCGAGAGATCGGTCACCAGCCTCGCAGCGACCGATCCGCGTCGCCGCCGCAGCGCGCAGCATACGAGCCGTCGCGTCGTCATCGGCACGCGAGAGGTCGCGCGGGTCCAGGTCGAGCACGGATGCGACCGCTTGGGGCTCGTTGAGCACGAGCAGCGCGCGGGCACGAAGCAGCGCCGCTTCGACGCGCTGCGTGCCCTTGGGAAACGAGCGCCGCTCCAACATGCGCGACACCGAGCGGTACTTGCCGTCCGCCCAGGCGTCACGAGCATCGGAGAGGAGATCGCCCTCGGCCTGAACCCGGTCGGCACGGGGACGGGGGATAGCCACGATTGGTGCTTCACTCCGGCCGGCCCGAAGCCTTCTCCGAGGAGGGTGATATAGCTAATAAAGGCTAGGTCACTTATTTCGAATTGTTCCTAAAAAGGCTATGTCGAAGCTAAAGCGAATGGCATGAAAGAGCCTGTAGGGGTGGCAGCGACGACTACCGTGCTATGCACGATGCCCTCCGAGGTGACCGTTGACCGAACCCACCGTCTCATGTGCCGCGCTCGCCGGGTTTCTACGCTCCGACGTCTACGTGCCGGTCTACCGGCTGCTCAAGGGGGAGACCACGGCGCTGTACAACCTGCCGGCGGCCGTTCGGGAGCGCACCATGCCGCTGCTCGCCGTGCTGCCGGCAGCGAACATCCCGGTCCACGCGGTCGAAGAGGGGTACGAGCGACCCGGCGTCGACCCGGTCGACGCTGCGGTGCGGCGGCTGCTCGAGATCTGCCCGCGCCGGGGCCTCCGGGCGCCCTCGCCGGAGTACGTCTACCTCGATACGGCGCCGCTCGACCGCGCCGGCCAGGCATCGCACCTCGGCCGTATCCTGGGCGCTGACATCGACGAAGGCCGGATCGTTCCGGTGGCGCGCCCGAGCGCCGCGGCCGCGCACCTGGCCGCCTGTGCCGAGCTGCACGCGCGAACCGGCAACGGAATCGGGCTGCGCGTCAGGGCGTCGGACCACCGCGCGCCCGCCGCCGTCGCCGCCGTCCTGGCCGCCTGCGGTGTCAGCTTCGCCGAGGTCGACCTGCTGCTCGACGGCGAGTACCTTGCCGCGGTCCCCGGCTGGTATGCGGCGAGCGAGGCTGAGATGCGCGCCCTGCTGCGGTCGTTCGCGCCGCTCGGCGGATGGCGCTCGATCACCGCCTTGGCCGGCGCATTCCCGAGCCATCTCTCGTTCGTCGGCGCGCGCGACTACCACCGGTTCGAGCTGCCGATGTGGCGTGCGCTGCGCGCCGAGCACGCCGGCCTGCGCTTGGGAGACTACAGTATCGTCCACCCGCGGATCTCGCTCGACCGGCCACGGTCCGGCTTGCCGACGCTGCGCTATGCCGGCGCCGACTCGTGGCGCGTCTACCGCCAGCCGCGCACGTCGTCTCGTCCGCTCGAGCCGTATCAGCGCATGGCCAGCGCTTGCACCGAGCTGGCGGAGTTCGCGCCCGAACGAGGTTGCTGGGGAGACGAGCGGATAGAGCACGTCGCACGCGGCGGGGCCGAGCGGGCGCAGTCGTGGTTTTGGCTCGCGCTCGGCCACGTCCACCATGCATCCGTCGCGTCGAGCCAGATTCGCGGCGGGCTCTGAGAGCGGCGGAATCGATCTGCGGCACCGGCGTCGAGCCCGAGCTGGTGCGGCGTCCAGGCACGCGCGCGCAGAATCTCGCGCGTGAGAAAGGACAGCTCGGCGAAGCTGAAGACGCTGCGCAGCCGGTCGCGCAGCTCCCACGCCGTCTTTCCGAGCCGGCCGACGCCGTGCACGCGCGCGATGCGCAGCAGCTCCGCGCGGTTCAAGAGGCCGACGAAGCCGCCGCTCTCGATGGCGGGGTTGCGCGTCGCGCTGCGGTGCACGACGAAGCGAAGCTCGGCGCGGTGCTCGCTCGCGCACAGAAGGCCGTACCAGGCGGGAACGCGCGCTTCGATGACGTCACGATGGCGATCGGTGCAGACGACCGTCACGTGCTCGAACACCTGCGAGTACGCGGCGACCTGCTCGTCGAGGCGATCGAGGTTGTCGCGGTCGCTCTTGATCTCGTAGCCGTCCAGCCGGGTGCCGACCGTCGCGACGTCGGCGGTTGCGGCATACAGCCCGAGCCGAAGCTCGTGCAGGCGAAGCGCGGCGCCGTCGAGTCGGGCGAGGTGGTCCCACAACGCAGTCCGGATCGGGCGGTCGTACAGCACGGCTGGAGTTTCGCGCACGGGGCCGAACGCCCTTGCCCGCGGAGAGCCGTGGACCGGGATCGCGAACGAAGCCGCCGGCTCCACCGCAGCCGCTAGTACAGCAGGTACTTCGCGCGCAGCGCCTCGAACGCGCGCAGGCCCGGCTGCCAGGCGGCGACGATGGCGTCGGGCGACTCGCCGGCGAGCAGCGCCAGGCGCACGGTGTCGGTGCCCCAGTCGCGGTCCATGATCGTCTCGTGCGCGACGTGGAACTTGCCCTGCGCGCGGGCGGCGGCCAGCAGCTCGACCGCGGTGCGCACGCTGGGAAACGCGTGCGGGTCGGTCAGGTTGAGGTACACGCCGGCCAGCGTCTTGCCGGCCCAGAAGCCCTTGCGCGGCACCCAGGTCTGGGGCTCGAACGACACGCCGGGAATCCCGCGCGCGTTGAGCGCCCGCGCGTAGGCGCCGGGATCGAAGCCGTAGCCGCCGGCGTACTCGAAGGGGCGGTCGGTGCCGATGCCGTTGTTCACCCCGGCTTCGTCGACCAAGCCGGTCGCGAGGTAGACCAGCGTCGTCGCCGCGTACGGCATGTTGGGCGAGGTCGGGACCCAGGTCAGGCCGGTCTCGTTCCAGATCATCTCGCGCGACCAGCCGCGCAGCGGGATCACCCGCAGCTTGCAGCCGACGCGAAAATGGTCGTTGATCAGCCGGGCCAGCTCGCCGACGGTCATGCCGTGGCGCTCGGGGATCGGGTAGAGGCCGATGAACGACTTGTACTTCGGCTCGAGCACCGGGCCGTCGACCGCGGTGCCGCCGGTCGGGTTGGGGCGGTCGAGCACCCAGACCTCCTTGCCGTGCTGCGCCGCGGCCTCCATCACGTACGCCATCGTCGAGACGTAGGTGTACGGGCGCGCGCCGACGTCCTGGATGTCGAACACGAGCACGTCGATGCCCTCGAGCATCGCGGCGGTCGGGTGGCGGGTCGCGCCGTAGAGGCTGTGGACCGGCAGGCCGGTCTGGGCGTCGGTCGACGAGCCGACGGTCTCGCCCGCGCCGGCCGTGCCGCGGATGCCGTGCTCGGGACCGAACAGCGCCCGCACGGCGATCTGCGGGTTGGCGTGGACCGCGTCGACCAGCGGCGTGCCGTCGGAGAGCACGCCGCTGGGGTTGGTGACGATGCCGATCGCGCGCCCGCGCAAGTCGCGCCAGGTCTCGCGCACGAACGTATCGTCGCCCAGCGTGACCGCGCTCTGGCGCGGACGGCCGGGGACTTGCGCGGCGCGCGCGGCGACCGGCGCGGCCAGCGCGCCGGCGAGAAAGGCCAGCCGGGAGAGCGGAGCGGGCTGCGGACGAGTCACGCCTGTGTGTCAGCCGGGGCGCGGCGCCGCCCCTTTTCGCTGCCGGGGTGCGAGAGGAGCAAGCTCTGCCTTGCTGAACGAGAACGGCATGCCGGCGATCTCGAACATCATCACCATCGCCATCGCGCTGATCGGCGTGTACATCGCGTTCGCGCTGCTGGTCTCGTGGGTCCAGGAGCAGATCGCCGGGTTCGTCGGCCTGCGCTCCAAGACGCTGGTCCTGGGCCTCCAGCAGCTCACCGGCAACGACGACGGCGCGTTCGTCAAGCAGCTGCTCTCGACGGTCGGCGAGCCGTTCACGACGCGAACGGTCGCTGCGCGCGGCGGTTCGCCCAACCCACCGCTGGCGCAAAAGGCGCGCTCGGCCTCGCGCCTTGCGAGCGCGACCGGCTGGGCCTACCTGCGCAAGTTCTTCGATGCGTCGGTTCCGGTCGCAGCCGACGTGCGGTTTCCCTCCTACATCGCCTCGCGCGATTTCGTCGCGAACTTGCTGACCTACGCCGGCGACGCGCACCTGCAGCAGCGCGCGGCCGCCGTCGTCACGGCGCTGCAGAAGCTCTCGCCGGAAGCGCAGGCGAAGCTGCCCGCGGCGATCGTCGCCGCCGCCGGCCAAGGGGCCGCGGCCGCCCAAGCGCTCGTCGGGGCGGCGCGCTCGAGCGCCGACGCGATCTACGCGCTGCAAGCCGCCGACCTGCCGGGCACGCTCCTGGCCGACCTGAAGAGCCTGACGACGACCGGCAACATCGGCACGCCCGACGCCCCCGCGGACGCCCGGACGCTGGCAGCGCTCGAAGCCGCAGCCGCCGCGCTGCCCAAGCCGCTCGACGACATCGTGCTCGCCCGCCTGCGCGACGCGCAGGGCGATTACCAGCGGTTCGTCGCGTCGCTCGAGCAGTGGTACGACGACTATATGGACCGCGTCTCGGGCTGGTACAAGCGCTGCGCGACGCTGGTCACGCTCTACCTCAGCATCCTCGTCGTGCTGGTCTTCAACCTCGACTCGATCGGCCTGGTGCGCACGTTCAACGCGAACGCGACGCTGGCCAGCTCGGCCGCGCTCTTCTCGACCAGCCTGCTGCAGGCGAACCAGGCGCTGGTGGCCCAGCAGGTCGCGACGCCCGGGCCGGGCGCATCTGCGTCGCCGGCGCCCAACCCGTCGGCGACTCCGGCGCCGATCAGGATCGCGACCACCATCGCCTGTCCTGCGGCGTCGTCCGCGGGCGCGCCCTCGCCGTCGCCGGCGAGCGCGAGCGACGCGACCGCCGGGACGCCGTGCGCGACCTGCCCGAGCGGCTTCGTGTCCGCCGCAAACGTCTGCGCGGTCGATACGGCGGCGCTGCGCGCGCTGCCGCTGGGCTACCCCGATCCGCTCTACGCGAGCACCGCGCACGACAACACGGTCGAATGCCACGGCGATGCGCGCGCGTGCTGGGCGCGCGGGTTCTTCTGGGCCGGCATCCTCAAACTGCTCGGCTGGGTGCTGAGCGTCATCGCGCTGTGCCTGGGTGCGCCGTTCTGGTTCGACGTGCTGCGCGGAATCGTCAACGTGCGCGCGGCCGGAAGCCCGCCGCCCTCGTCGGCCGACGTGCGCAAGAAGCAGGGGGCCTAGACGAACTCGGGCGCGGCCTGCGGCGGGATCAGCCCGGCCCGGGCGGCGCGGGCGAAGAAGTCCTCGACCGCCGCGCGCCCGTCCGGGCCGACGTCCTCGCTGTACTCGTTGACGTAGAGGCCGATGTGCGCGCGCATCACGTCGTCGTCCATCTCGAAGGCGTGCGCGCGCACGTAGCCGATGATCTCCGGCTCGCGCTCGCGCGCGAAGCGCAGGCTCGCGCGGATCGCGTCGTCGAGCGCGCGCGCTCGCTCGTCCGGGACGTCGCGCCGCACCAGGATCGCGCCGAGCGGGATCGCGTTGCCGGTCTCGCGCTCCCACCAGTCGCCCAGGTCGACCGCCTGCGCCAACCCGAATTGCTGGTAGGTGAAGCGCGACTCGTGGATGATGAGGCCCGCGTCGGCCTCGCCGTCGCGCACCGCGTCGACGATCCGGTCGAAGCGCAGCTCGCGCACCTTCGGCTCGCGCCCGAGCGCCAGCCGCAGCAGCGCGTAGGCGGTCGTGAAGCGGCCGGGGATCGCGAACACCGCGTCGGGTCCGAAATCCCCCGGCGACGGCGCGCCGCCGCCGGGGCGCGGCTTGGCGATGACGAGCGGGCCGCAGCCGCGCCCGAGCGCGCCGCCCGCCCGCAGGATGCGGTAGTGCTCGGTGAGGTAGGGAATCGCGCCGTAGCTGACCTTCGTCAGCTCGAAGCGGCCCGCGCGCGCGGCCTGGTTGAGCGCCTCGACGTCGTCGAGCACGACCCGCACCTGCGGCGCGCCGGGCAGCAGCCCGTTGGTCAGCGCGGCGAAGATGTACGTGTCGTTGGGGCAGGGCGAGTACGCGAGCGAGTACGTCATGGTTCCGCCAGCAGAACGTCGAGCAGGGCGTCGGTCGTTGCGACCGCGGCCCGGGCGCCGGCGCCGAAGTCCCACTCGTTGGACGCCCGGTCGCCGACCAGGTTGGACACGCCGCGGATCTCGATCGCCGGCACGCCGACCCGGTCCGCCGCGCGCAGCACCGCGAAGCCCTCCATCGACTCGACGTCGGCCCGGTAGCGCCGGGCCAGCAGCGCCGCCCGCGCGTCGGTGGCGGTCACCGTCGCCGAGGTCACCCCGCGGCCGACGATGACCGGGATCAGCCCGTCCAGGAACGGCTGCAGCAGGCTGGCGTGCGCCTCGGCGGTGCGCGCCAGCGCCAGCCCGTCGGGCAGCGGGAACGCCGAGCCGTCCTCCAGGCCGAGCTCCGCGTACTCCTCGCGCGCGACGACCACCACGTCGCCGACCGTGCAGCGGTCGCGAAAGCCGCCCGCGATGCCGGCGTTGATCACCGCCCGATAGCGCCGCGCGGCGAGCGCGCGGGCGGTGCCGTGGGCGGCCTCGACCGGTCCGACGCCGACCGCGATGACGTGGACGCCGTCGCGCGAGCGCAGGCCGGCCAGCTCGCGGGCGACCGCGCAGACCACCAGCACCGGGCTCACCTCAGCGGATGCCGATGAACTTGTGGGCCTGCAGCGAGAGCCGCAGCCGGCCGGGGTCGCGCTTGGCGGCCGCGACGGCCAGCGCGACGTTGGCCGGCTTGTTGCCTTCCGGCTGCAAGAACAGCGGGGTGGCGGCCGGGAAGGCCGCCAGCCACTCGCTCGGGACCCGGCCGTCGACGATCAGCTTGGCCTCGTTCGCCCGGCCGGCCATCGCCGGCGCCAAGCGCTCCTTGGGCGAGACGGTCAGCCAGACGTCGGCCGGCAGCTCGGCCGCCAGCGTGCCGTTGGACTCGATGTGGACCCGCCGGCCGTCGGCCCGCAGCGCCTCGATCAGGGCCGGCGTCTCGCGCTGGGCCAGCGGCTCGCCGCCGGTCAGGATCACCATCGGGCAGTCGCCGCCCTCGGCCCGCACCCGTGCCACGACCTCCGCGACCGAAGCGAAGAGCTTGAGCGCGTAGTCGGTGTCGCAGAACGAGCAGCTCAGGTTGCAGCCGGCGAGGCGGACGAAGACGGCCGGCGTGCCGGTCCACGTCCCCTCGCCCTGAACGCTGTAGAAGATCTCGGCGAGCTGGAGCAATCGTCCCCCGGGTTACTTGCCGTACGCCTGGCGGCGCGCGGTGAGCACCTGGACCGTCACGACCGCGTTCTGCGGGATCGTGACCTGCTGCTTGGCGTTCTTCGCGTAGAGGAAGCCGCCGGCCGCGCCGGCCAGGCCGCCGACGTTGGTGCCGAGCTTCTTGCCGATCAGGTTGCCGACGAGCATGCCGGCGACCGCGCCGCCGACCTCGTTGAGGGTGTTGTTCTTGGTGTTCTGCTGGACGCCGACCGCGCGGCCGTCGAGCGCGTACGAGTTGCCCGACTGGGTGTGCAGCTTGTCGAAGGCGAGCTGGATGCCGCCGGCCCGGCCTTGGCTGGCCCGGTTGACCGAGGCGACGTGGCCGTAGATGGTGGCGCCGTTGATGTTGTTGTCCTGCGAGTGGACGTTGGACATGGTGAAGCGCTGGCCGACCTGCGCCGTGGCCGAGTTCAGGCTCTGGTCCATGGTGCCGACCAGATCGGTGCCGGGCGAGATCGCGGCCGAGGCGACCAGCGGGGCGAGCGCGAGCGCGAGGGCGGCGAGCGCGGTGGAGAACGTGCGGATCATGAGTGCGGGAGCTCCTTTGCTTCTGGGCGGCTGCCGAGCCCTTACCCTCGATTCTTGAGAGCCGGCTCAGAGGACATCGCCCTTCCTCATAACGGCACAGGCGGTCGGAGTCTCCCACAGCACGAGCTCGGCCAGCCCGGGCAGCTCCGGCGCCAGTTGTTCCCAGACCCAGCCGAGCAGCAGCTCGGCGGTCGGGTTCTCCAGCAGCTCGTTGAGCGAGCGGTGGTCGAGCTGCTGGACGACCGCCGCCTTGACCACCTGGGAGACGAGCTCGAAGTCCTCGACCATCCCGGCGGCCGGTCCCTGCGCGCGGAGCGGTCCTTCCAGCGCGACCTCCAGCCGGTACGAGTGCCCGTGCAGGCGAGCACACTTGCCGGGGTGGTGCGGCAGCACGTGGGCGGCCTCGAAGGTGAAGGACTTGCGTATTTGCACGGACCAGGCTCTTCGCCGTGACCACCAACCGGGACCGCCTCGTCGTCCAGATCGTCAACGGCCAGGCCGCTCCGCCGCTGCTCCCCAAGTCGCTCTACGACGTCGGCCACGACGGCGTGCCGCGCATCGTGCCGTCGGTCGGCGGGATCACGCTCAACGTGCGGGTCGGGGACTCGGCCTTCTTCTACGAGGCCGATCACGTCGAGCCGGCGCTCAGCGCGCGCCACCCCGACGACGAGATCAACGCCGGCTTCTGCACCTTCGCCTGCATCGGCAACCGCGCGACCGTCACCAGCGGCGAGGCCAAGGGCGCGCAGGGCGTGGTCACCGGCAAGCACGGCGGGGTCGAGCACCTGCTGATCGACTTCGCGCCCGAGGTGCTGGAGCGGATGAGCATCGGCGACGGCGTCGCGGTCCGCGCGGTCGGCCTGGGCCTGGCGCTCGCCGACGCCGGCGACGTGAAGGTCTTCAACTGCGACCCCGACCTGTTCGAGAAGCTCGGCCTGACCCGAGCCGGCGAGCGCTGGCGGGTTCCGGTCGCCAAGCGCGTGCCGGGGCGCGTGATGGGCTCGGGGCTGGGGCGCCAGACGGTCGCCCGGGGCGATTACGACATCCAGTGCTTCGACCCGGCCACCGTGCGCGAGTTCGGCCTGGACGGCCTGCGGCTGGGCGACGTCGTGGCGATCGTCGACGCCGACAGCGCGTTCGGGCGCATCTACCGCCCCGGCGCGGTCACCGTCGGCGTCGTCTCGCACGGCTCCTCGCACATCGCCGGCCACGGCCCGGGCGTGACGACCCTGCTGACCTCGGCCGGCGGCGCGCTCGAGCCGGTGCTCGACGAGCGCGCCAACCTGGCCACGATCCTGGGCCTGCGATGAGCGACCCGCCGGTCGACCCGATCTCGCCCGCGCAGCGCGCCGAACCGGTCGTCGTCGTGCCGTACGACCCGGCCTGGCCGGCGGCGTTCGCGCGGCTGCGCGACCGGCTCGCGGCGGCGCTCGGCGAGCGCGCGGTCGGGATCGAGCACGTCGGCAGCACCGCGGTGCCGGGGCTGGACGCCAAGCCCATCGTCGACATCGACGTCGTGGTGCGGCCGGAACGGCCGCTGGCCGAGATCGTGGACGCGCTCGCGGCGCTCGGCTACCGGTACCTCGGCGACCTCGGCATCCACGGGCGCGAGGCGTTCCGTGCGCCCGCCGGGCTGCCGCGCCACCACCTCTACGTCTGCCCGGCCGGCAGCGCGGCGCTCACCGCCCACCTGGCGCTGCGCGACGTGCTGCGCGCCGACCCCGAGCTGGCCGCGCAGTACGGCGCGCTCAAGCGCGAGCTCGCCGCCCGCTACCGCGACGACCGCGACGCCTACGCCGAGGGCAAGACCCATTTCATCACCGGCGTGCTGCTGCGCGCCCGCGACGGCGACCAGCGCGCGCGCCGGCGCTGAGCCGGCTAGCGGCGGCCCCGCCGGGGGGCGGGCGGCGGCGGGGGCTGCGCGCGCCGCAGGTACACGGCGCTGGTGCGGTAGTCGAACCACACGTCGTACGCGCGCAGCAGGTCGCTGCCGATGATGCCGTCGACGTCCTCGCTGCCGAGGTCGGCGCTCGAGACGTCGACCGTCGCGTCGCGGGTCCACAGGCCGCCCAGCTCGAGCGCCGGCATGCGGGTGGTCTCGGCGCTGGCGAAGCCGCCCATGCCGCGGAAGTGCTGGGTGCTCGCGACGCGGTCGGGCGCGAAGTCGGCCCGGTCGGCGAAGGCCGTCTCGAACAGGCTGCGGTTGGCGCCGGTGTCGAGCACGACCCGCGCGGCCGCGCTGCCGGCGCGCACGCGCACCGCGGGCGTCTTGTCGTCCAGGCCGATCGCGACGGCGCTGGTGTCGGCCGGCGCGCGGAAGCGCTCGGGCGCGAGCGCCTCGACCAGGTTGCGCTCGGGGTCGAAGTGCACCACCGCGTCGGCGAAGAAGTCGAAGCCGAGCAGGCCGGCGATGCGGGTGCGCTCGTCGGGGTGGAACGGCACCGCGACGACGCGCGCGACGACGTTGCGCAGCTTGAGCGGGCCGACGCTCATCTGCCCGACGATCGTGGTCGACTCGGGAAACGCACCCAGCGTCGAGCCGACCCGGTTGCCGTAGCGCTCGAGGCCCTGCTGCTCGACGACGCCGGGGTCGACGACGATCCCCGCCGCACCCGAGTCGAGCAGGAAGTCGTAGGCGCCGCGGCCGACCGTCACGCGCACCACGGCCAAGCCGTTGACGAAGCGCACCGGCAGCTTGAGCGCTCCCGACTTGTCGGCCCCCGCCTTCTCGGACGCCGGTTTGTCGGGAAACTCGACCAGCTTGCGGCTGGCCGGCATCTCGACGTCGCGCAGGTCGGGCGTGTCGTCGAGCGTGCGGCTGATCAGCGTCTGCTCGCGCTCGTTGCCCAGCGAGTCGGTCTGCCGGATGCGCGAGGCCTCGAGCACGCCGTCGACCGGCCGGAAGTCGTCGTACGTCGTCACGTAGCGGCGGCGGCGCTCGACCCGCTCGCGCCGCACGATCGCGCCGCTGCGCTTGTCGACGTACCACCAGGCGTGCCGGCCGCCGGCCGGGTTGAGCTCGACCACGTAGGCGTTGAGCGGCACCGACTCGCCGATCAGCCGCACGCCGTGCTCCTCGGCGGGATCGCGGAAGGCGCGCTCGTCGGCCGCGTCGTGCTGCTCGTGCACGCCGGGATAGGTGAACACGATCCCGTTGCGGTTCTGCTCCCAGTGCACGGCGTGCAGCACGCCGCGCGCGTACGCGAGCGGGCCGAGCTGGGTGACCTCGCGCTCGTCGCGGCCCAGCCGGTTGACCCGGTAGGTGCCGGTGGTGCCGTCCTGCTGCAGCCGCCAGTCCTCCAGGATCGTGACGTTGCGGCCGTGCTCGCGCGGGTGCGCCCGCTCGTAGAGCGCGCGCACCTGCGCCAGCGTCGTGCTCGAGGGGATCAGCCCGCTCGGCTCGTCGTCGACCGCCGCCAGTGCGGGAGCGGCGATCGACACGAGCACGCCGGCAACGAGGGCGAGGAGTGCGATGATGCCTGCGGCCGAGGGCGGCTCGGGCGAAGCCCGAACGCGACGGATTCGGCCGCAGGCCGAATCCACTAGAGGGAGCCGGATGGCCCCATCGCCTCGAGGCGTTTCTTGAGGTCGAACAGGAAGCCGCTGGCGACCGCGCCGTCGACCACCCGGTGGTCGAGCGACATGCACACGTTCATGATCGAGCGCACCGCGATCGAATCGTCGTCGCGCACGACCGGCCGCTTCACCACCGCCTCGGTGGTGACGATCCCGGTCTGCCCGGGCACCAGGATCGGGGCCGAGAGGATCGCGCCGTTGGCGCCGGTGTTGTTGACCGTGAACGTTCCGCCGGCCAGGTCGTCGGCGCCCAGCCGGTTGCGGCGGGCCTTGTCGATCAGCTCCCCGGCCGCCAGCGCGATGCCCTTGACCGAGAGCTGGTCGGCGTGGCGGATCACCGGCACCACCAGGTTCGCCTCGGCGGCGATGGCGATGCCGACGTTGACCTCGCGGTGGAGCTGGATGCCCTCGTCGGTGAACGAGGAGTTCATCAGCGGGAACTTCGCCAGCGACTCGACCACCGCGCGGATGAAGAAGGGCAAGAGCGTCAGCTTGACGCCGTAGGCCTTCTCGAAGCCGTCCTTCTCGCGGGCGCGCCACTTCCAGACGTTGGTGACGTCGACCTCGACCATCGTCCAGGCGTGCGGCGCGGTGCGCTTGGACTCGACCATCCGCTGGGCGATGATCTTGCGGGCCTGGCTGAGCGGGATCAGCTCGCCGGGCTGCGCGCTCGCGTACGAGGGCTTGGCCGTACCGGGCGGCTTGGGCGCCGCGGCGGCCGGGGCTGGGCTGGGGGCGGCCGGCGGCGCCGTGCTCGCGGTTTGCGGCTGGGGCGCCGGCGCGGTGTACTCGGCGTTGTCGGCGGTGATCGTGGCGGCGACGCCGGCGCTGGGGCCGGCCTGAGCCGCGGCCAGGATGTCGCTTGCGGTGATGCGGCCGGCCTCGCCCGAGCCGCGCACCCGGCCGAGGTCGATCTGGTGCTCGCGGGCCAGCCGGCGGACGGCCGGCGAGACGCGCAGGCCGCCCGGCGCCGCGCTGTAGTTCGGCGGGTTGCCGTTGCCGTTGCCGCTGCCGCCGCTGTGACCGTTGCTCGAAGCCGGCGCGGGCGGCGGGGCGGTGAACGAGGCCGGCGAGAGGCCGACGTTCCCGCCCGGGACCGGCTCGTCCGAGGCCATGTGGTTGGCCTCGGCGATCTGCTCGCTCGGCGAGGCGCTGCCGTGCGGCGCCGGGACCTCGGGCGCGGGCGCCGCGGCGGCGCCGACCTCGTCGATGATCGCGATCGAGGCGCCGATCGGCACGGTCTGGCCTTCGGAGATCAGCAGCTCGCGGATCACCCCGGTCACCGGCGAGGGCACCTCGGCGTTGACCTTGTCGGTCGAGACCTCGACGAACGCCTCGTACTTCTCGACGCTCTCGCCGGGCTTCTTGAGCCACTGCGCGACGGTCCCCTCGGTGACCGTCTCGCCCAGCTGCGGCATGGTGATGGTGGTCGGCATCAGAACTTCGCCAGCGCGCGCATGGCCTCGGCCATCCGGTCGGTCGAGATCATGAACTCTTCCTCGAGCGGCAGCGCGTAGCCCATCGCCGGCACGTCGGGGCCGCACAGCCGCCGGATCGGCGCGTCGAGCTCGAAGAGCGCCTCCTCGGCGACCATCGCGCTGATCTCGGCGCCGATGCCGCCGAACTTGTTGTCCTCGTGGATGATCAGCAGCTTGCGGGTCTTGCGCACGCTGGCCAGGATCGTGCCCTTGTCCATCGGCCGGATCGAGCGCAGGTCGATCACCTCGGCCGAGATGCCCTCGTCCTCGAGCCGGTTGGCGGCGTCGAGCGCCTGGTGCAGGTTGTAGCCGTACGACACGACGCTGACGTCGGTGCCGGCCTTCTTCACGTCGGCCTTGCCGATCGGGATCGTGTAGTAGCCGTCGGGCACCTCGCCCTTGACGCTGCGGTACGTCTTCTTGTGCTCGAGGAAGAGCACCGGGTCCGGGCACTCGATCGCCGCGGTCAGCAGGCCCTTGATGTCGGCCGGGGTCGAGGGCGCCAGGATCGTCAGGCCCGGCACGTGGTAGAACAGCGCCTCGATCGAGACCGAGTGCGAGAGCGCGCCGCGCACGCCGCCGCCGTACGGCGTGCGGATCACCAGCGGGCAGGTGTAGTCGCCGTTGGAGCGATAGCGCGTCTTGGCCGCCTCGCCGACGATCTGGTTGAACGCCGGGTAGATGAAGTCGGCGAACTGGATCTCGGCGATCGGGCGCAGCCCTTCCATCGCCATCCCGATCGCCACGCCGACGATCGAGGCCTCGGCCAGCGGCGTGTCGACGACCCGCTGCGGGCCGAACTCCTCGAGGAAGCCTTTGGTGATGAGGAAGACGTTGCCGCGGGCGCCGACGTCCTCGCCCATGATCAGGACGCGCTCGTCGCGCACCAGCGCGTCGTGCAGCGTCGCCCGGACGGCCTCGACGTTGTTCATCACGGTCGAGCCGGCGTGGGTTTGCGCGGGCGCGGTGGTCGCCATCAGTTGAACTCCTGCCACGGGCGGTAGTCGCCCGCGACGACGTGGGTGTAGAGGGAGTCGGGGGTGGGGTACGCCTGCGCCTCGGCGGCGTCGGTCGCTTCGTTCGTCTCGCGCAGCACGTCGGCGCGCAGCTGCTTGGCGCCGGCCTCGTCGATCACGCCGGCCTCGATCAGCAGCCGCTCGAAGCGGGGCACCGGGTCGAGCTTGCGGCGCTCCTCGATCTCCTCGCGCTGGCGGTACGTGCGGTCGTCGTCGTCGGTCGAGTGCGAGAGGAAGCGGTAGCACTTGGCCTCGACCAGGGTCGGGCCGCCGCGCGTCCGGGCGCGCGCGAGCGCCTCGTTCATCGCGGTGTACGTCTCGATCGGGTTGAACCCGTTGACCAGGCTGCGCGGCAGGCCGTAGCCCGGGGCCCGGTCGGAGACGTTGGCGATGTTCATCTGCATGCTCTGCGGGGTCGAGATCGCCCACTCGTTGTTCTCGACCAGGAACACGATCGGCAGCGCGTGGACGGCGGCGTAGTTGACCGCCTCGTGCCACTCGCCTTGCGAGGTCGCGCCCTCGCCGGTGCTGCAGACCACCGCCCGGCCGGTCTCGCCGCGGTACTTGAACGCGGCCGCGACGCCGACCGCGTGGGTGCAGTGGGCGGCGATGATCGATGAGATCGAGATCACACCGAGGTCGTGGTTGGTGTAGTGGTTGGGGAACTGGCGGCCGCCGGAGCGGTCGGCGGCGCGGGCGAACATCGAGACGAGGATCTCGTAGGGCGTCATGCCGACGCCCAGCACCAGGCCGAGGTCGCGGTAGTAGGGGGCCAGCACGTCCGCCCCGCGCTTGAACGCCATCGCCGCGCCCGCCTGGACCGCTTCGTGCCCCTCGGAGCCCAGCGCGAAGGGGATCTTGCCCTGCCGGTTGAGCTGGAAGCCGCGGTTGTCGAGCTGGCGGTTCAGCAGCATGTTGCGGAGCATCGCGACGAGCTGCTCGTCGCTCAATCCCGCGCGTTCGAGCTGCGCTGCCCCGCGCGTGGTCGTGGTTTTCGCCATCGAGTCGGTCCCCCGGCGTCGCTCGCCGAGCAGGGAAGTGAGAACCGAGGGTACTCGCTCGCCGGGCGGCGCGACTCCTGCGGCTCGGGAGGGAGGGCTCGCTCCCGGCCGGCGCGCCCCGGAAGGGGATCGCTCGCGGCGCCCCGACCGTCCCTGGCGATGAGCAACGAGGTCCTGCGCACGCCCGAGGGGGCGTTCGCGAACGTGCCGGACTTTCCGTACGCGCCGCGCTACGCCGACGACCTCCCCGGCTTCGCCGGGCTGCGGCTGGCCTACGTCGACGAGGGCCCGCGGGAAGCGGCCCAGACCTTCCTGTGCCTGCACGGCCAGCCGACCTGGAGCTTCCTCTACCGCAAGATGATCCCGCCGTTCGTCGCCGCCGGCGGGCGCGTTGTCGCGCCGGACTTCTTCGGCTTCGGGCGCTCGGACAAGCCGCTCGACGAGCGGCGCTACACCTTCGGGTTCCACCGCGAGGCGCTGCTGCGGCTGATCGAGCGGCTCGACCTGCGCGCCGTCACGCTGGTGGTGCAGGACTGGGGCGGCCTGCTCGGCTTGACCCTGCCGCTCGACCTGCCCGACCGTTTCACCCGCCTGCTGGCGATGAACACGGCGCTGGCGACCGGGGACGTCCCGGTCGGGCCGGGCTTCCTGGCCTGGCAGTCGTACGCCAACGCGCACCCCGACCTCGACATCGCGCGCCTGATGAAGCGCAGCGTTCCCGACCTGCGCGACGACGAAGCGGCCGCGTACGCGGCGCCGTATCCCGATGCGCGCTACAAAGCCGGCGTGCGCGCGTTTCCCAAGCTCGTCCCGACCCGGCCCGACATGGACGGCGCCGAGCTGGCCCGGCGCGCGCGCACCTGGTGGAGCACGGCCTGGACCGGCGAGAGCTTCCTCGCCGTCGGCGTGCAGGACCCGGTGCTCGGCTCGCCCGCGATGGCGCACCTGCGCAAGCTCGTCCGCAACGCGCCGTGGCCGTTCGAGCTGCCCGACGCGGGGCACTTCGTGCAAGAAGCGGGCGACGTCGTCGCGCGCGCGGCGCTCGACGCGTTCGGCGCGGCGCGCTGATCCGCACGCTTGCCCGAGCCAGCCGGCAGCCGTGAACCCGGCGTAAGCCGTACGTAAGTCCGGCCGCGCAGCATCGACGAATGGCCGGTTTCCAGCCCGCGCGTCCACCGTTCGGCGCAGAGGGATCGATCTGGGCGAATCGAACGATCGTCCTACGGCAGCGGACGGCGTATTTGCGACGGCTCGCACTGCTGCTTCTCCAATAGCCGGGGTGTTGTGGAGACCCGAACCGATTTCGCGTCCGGCTCGTTCGGCCGCGTGCTCCGCCGCTGGGCCGACGAACGGCCCGACCACTGCGCGGTGCGCTTCCTGCTCGACGGCGACGACGCCGAGGAGGCGTACAGCTACCGCGAGCTCGACGCGCGCGCCCGCGCGATCGCCGCGGAGCTGCAGCGCTTCACCCGGCCCGGCGACCGCGCGCTGCTGCTCTACCCGCCCGGGCTCGAGTACGTCGCCGGCTTCTTCGGCTGCCTCTACGCCGGCGTGATCGCGGTTCCCGCATACCCGCCGCGAGCCAACCAGAAGGCCGAGCGGATCGTCGCGATGTGCCTGGACGCGCGGCCGGCGGCCGTGCTGGCGCCGGCCGCCACGCGGGACGTCGCGCCCGGCGACGAGGTGCTCGGCCCGCTGCTCGACGGCGTTCGGATCGTCGCGACCGACGCGCTGCCTGCCGGCGGCGGCGGCTGGCGCGAGCCGGTCGTCGCGGCCGACGAGATCGCCTTCCTCCAGTACACGTCGGGCTCGACGGCGGCGCCGCGCGGGGTCCGGGTCTCGCACGCCAACCTGTACGCCGACTCCGCGTTCATCGCGCAGAAGTTCGGCCACTCGCACGCCAGCCACGCGGTGATCTGGCTGCCGCCCTATCACGACATGGGCCTGATCGGCGGCATCCTCAACCCGCTCTACTGCGGCTTTCCGGTCACCCTGCTGGCGCCGGTGATGTTCCTGCAGCGGCCGGTGCGCTGGCTGCGCGCGATCAGCCGCTACCGCGCGACCACCAGCGGCGCGCCCAACTTCGCCTACGAGCTGTGCGCGACCCGGGTCACCGACGAGCAGAAGGCCGGGCTCGACCTGAGCAGCTGGGACCTGGCCTTCAACGGCGCGGAGCCCGTGCGCGCCGAGACGGCCCAGCGCTTCTACGAAGCGTTCGCCGGGTGCGGCTTTCGGCGCGAGAGCTTCTACCCGTGCTACGGCTTGGCCGAGGCGACGCTGATGGTCACCGGCGGCGCCAAGGGGCGCCGGTTCAGCACCAAGGTCGTCGACGCCGACGAGCTGGCCGCACACCGCGCGGTCGAGTGCGAGCCGTCCTCGCCGCAGGCGCGCACGCTGGCCAGCAGCGGCGACGCCGGCGGCACGAGCACGGTGACGATCGTCGACCCCGAGCGCGGGGTGGCCGTGCCCGACGGCACGATCGGCGAGGTCTACGTCCGCGGCCCGATCGTCGCCAAAGGCTACTGGAACCAGCCCGGCGCCACCCAAGAGACGTTCGGGGCGCGGATCGCCGGCTCGCAGGGGCTCCACCTGCGCACCGGCGACCTGGGCTTCCTCGACCGCGGCGAGCTGTACGTGACCGGGCGGGCCAAGGACATGATCATCCTGCGCGGGCGCAACTACTACCCCCAGGATCTCGAGGCCAGCGCCGAGGCGGCGCACATCGCGCTGCGCGGCGCGCCCGCGGCGGCGTTCGGCCTCGAGGTCGGCGGCGAAGAGCAGCTCGCGCTCGCGCAGGAAGTTCCGCGCACCGCGCTCGCCGGGCTCGACGTGGCCGAGACCGTCGCCGCGATCCGCGAGGCGATCGCGCGCGAGCACGCGCTCTCGGTCTTCGCGGTCGCCCTGCTGCGGCCGGGCGGCATCCTCAAAACGTCGAGCGGCAAAGTGCGCCGCGGCGCAACGGCGGCGCTGCTGCGCCCGCACCTGCTGGGGAACGCGGCAACCGGAGGCGGTCGGAGCAAGCTGATCGACGTCTGGCGCGCTGCGGTCTTGCAGCTCACGACCTGACGAAACGGCGAACTCGACCCGGCGTACGCAGCACTGAAGCGGGAGCAAGGCAGATGGCGAAGACGGCCCCACTCGAGGTAGGAACCACGGAAGAGCGCATCGCGAGCGGCCGGCAGCGGCTGGCCGCGGCGGCGGCGGCGGAACGGCAGCTGGCCGCGGTCGCCGAGCTCGACGCGAAGCTGGCCTGGCTGGTCGTGGTGCTGCCGTTCGCCGGCTTCCTGGCGGCGCTCGCGCTGCCGCTGGTCGGCCACCCGGTCACCGCGGTCGACCTGGGCTGCTTCGCGGTGATGTACCTGCTGAGCATGGCCGGCATCGAGATCGGCTACCACCGGCTGTTCGCGCACCGCTCGTACAAGACGACCTCGCCGGTGCAGGCGGTGCTGATCGTGCTCGGCTCGATGGCCTTCCAGGGCCCGGTGATCTGGTGGGTGGCGACGCACCGCCGCCACCACGACCGCACCGAGCGCGACGGCGACCCGCACTCGCCGTACCTGAGATCGGACCGCAAGACCTGGAGCGGCTTCGTGTTCAGCCACCACGGCTGGCTCTTCGACGGCGCCAGCACGCGCCCGCCGGGCTGGGCGCTGTACGTCAGCGATCTCTACCGCGAGCCGCTGATCTTCAAGCTGCACATGAGCTACTTCCAGTGGCTGGTCGTCGGGATGGCGGTCCCGGCCGTCGCGGACGCGCTGCTCAGCCACGCCTGGTTCGGGCTGGTCAGCGGCTTCCTGTGGGGCGGCTTGGCGCGCGTGTTCTGGACCAACCAGTTCGTCTGGGGCCTGAACTCGGTCGCCCACCTGTGGGGCCGGCGCGCCTTCCCCGACCGCTTCGACAAGAGCCGCAACAACCTGTGGCTCGTGCTGCCGACGCTCGGCCAGGGCTGGCACAACAACCACCACGCGTTCCCGGGCTCGGCGGTGGCCGGCTTCGAGCGCGGCCAGCTCGACCCCGGCGCGTGGATCATCGCGGGCCTGCGCGCGGCGCGGCTCGCCTGGGACGTCAAAGTTCCCTCCCGGGACGTCATCGCCGCCAAAAAGCGCGCGAGCACCACCGCACACTTCTACGAGGAGACCTGAGCAATGCCCGACTCCAAGGCGGCGATCGCGCAGCCCCACACCGAGGACGCCATCCGCGACTGGCTGGTCGCCTACATCGCGAAGAAGACCGGGACGCCCGCCGACGACATCGAGACCGACGTGGCGTTCGACCGCTACGGGCTCGACTCGGCGGTCGCGATCGCGCTCACCGGCGACCTCGAGGACCGGCTCGGGCGGCGGCTCTCGCCGACCCTGCCGTACAACTACCAGACCATCGACGCGATGGCCGAGTACCTCGCCGGCGGCGGCAGCTGATGAGCGGCACCGAGGCGATCACCGCGGGCGCGTCGGCCGCGGCGATCCAGCACCACTACGACGTCGGCAACGCGTTCTACCGGCTCTGGCTCGACCCGCGGCTGCTCTACTCGTGCGCGCTCTACGAGGACGGCGACGACCTCGAGTCGGCCCAGGTGCGCAAGCTCGACTACCACATCCGCGAGTCGGGCGCGGCCGGCAAGAGCCGCGTGCTCGACATCGGCTGCGGCTGGGGCGCGCTGCTCAACCGCATGGTCAGCGCGCACGGCGTGCGCGAGGCGGTCGGGCTGACGCTCAGCCAGGAGCAGGCCGACTACGTGCGCGCCACGGCGCGGCCCGAAGTGGAAGTGCGGCTCGAGCCGTGGCAGGACCACAGGCCGGAGGCTCCCTACGACGCGATCGTCTCGGTCGGCGCGTTCGAGCACTTCGCCGACCTCGAGCAGACGCCCGAGGAAAAGGTCGAGGGCTACCGGCACTTCTTCCGGACCTGCCACGGCATGCTGAAGCCGGGCGGCAAGATCTCGCTGCAGACCATGGCCTACGGCGACCTGCCGCGCGACCGCAAGCACGCCGACCTCTTCATCGCCGAGGAGATCTTCCCCGAGTCCGACCTGCCGCGCCTGGCCGACATCGCGCTGGCGGCCGAGGGCAGCTTCCAGATCGAGCTGGTCCACAACCACAACCAGATGTACGCCCGCAGCATGCGCGAGTGGTTCGACAACCTGCGCGCCAAGCGCGGCGAGGCGGTCGCGCTGGTCGGCGAGGACGTGGTCAAGCGCTACGAGCGCTACCTGCGCACGTTCTCGTACTCGTTCGAGCTGGGCGCGTTCGTGCTCTACCGGATCACCCTGCGCCGGCTCGACCGCGCCCGCTTCTGAGGGCGGCCGAAGGAGAACCGATGGAACCGATCGCGATCGTCGGCCTGGCGCTGCGCGCGCCGCAGGCCTCGACGCCCGAGGCGTTCTGGGCGCTGCTGCGCGACGGCGCGGACGTCGTGAGCGAGGTTCCGGCCTGGCGCTGGGACGCGCCCGAGCTCGAGCGGATGCTGGCCGGCGTTCCGTCGGCCGCCGGCGTGCGCTGGGGCTCGTTCATCGACGGCGTGGACGAGTTTGATCCGGAGTTCTTCGGCATCTCGCCGCGCGAGGCGCCGGCGATCGACCCGCAGCACCGGCTGCTGCTGGAGGTCGCCGCCGAGGCGCTCGAGCGGGCCGGCATCGCGCCGGCCTCGGTCAAGGGCAGCGCGGGCGGGGTCTACGTCGGGGTCAGCAACTACGACTACAACCGGCTGATGGCCGGCAACCGGCCGGGGATCGACGCGTACATGGCGATCGGCACCACCCAGTGCATCGCCGCGAACCGGATCTCGTACTGGCTCGACCTGCGCGGGCCGAGCCTGGCGATCGACGCGGCCTGCGCGTCGTCGCTGGTCGCCGCCCACCTGGCGGTGCAGAGCCTGCGCTCGGGCGAGATCGACCTGGCGATCGTCGGCGGCGTCAACCTGGTGCTCTCGCCGGAGGTCAACATCTCGTTCGCCCGGGCCGGCTTGATGGCGGCGGACGGGCGCTGCCGCCCGTTCGACGAGCGGGCCAGCGGCTACGTGCGGGGCGAGTTCTGCGGCGCGCTGGTGCTGCGGCGGCTGGCCGACGCCCGGGCCGCGCGCAACCCCGTCCTGGCCCAGCTCTGCGGTTCGGCCGTCAACCAGAACGGCACCAGCAACGGCCTCGTCTCGGTCCACGGGCCCTCGCAGGAGGCGGTGATCCGGGCGGCGCTGCGCAACGCCGGCGTCGCGCCGCACGCGGTGAGCTACGTCGAGGCGCACGGGGTCGGCAGCCGGTTCGGCGACGCGATCGAGTTCGGCGCCCTGACCCGGGCGCTCGAGCGCGGTGCCGACGACGCGCCGCCGTGCACGGTCAGCTCGCTCAAGGGCAACGTCGGCCACCCCGAGGCGGCCTCCGGCGTCGCCGCCCTGATCAAGGCGGTGCTGGCGCTGCAGCACGGCGAGATCCCGGCCATCCGCGATCTCGGCACGCCCAACCCGGAGATCGGCGCCGGCCGGCCCGGGCTGCGGCTCGCGCGCGAGCGCACGCCGTGGCGCTCGGCGGCCGGCGACCGCTGCGCGGGGGTGAGCACGTTCGGCATGGGCGGCACCAACGCGCACGTTGTGCTGCGCGAGGACGCGGCCGCGCCGCCGCCGGCCGGGGCAGGCCGGCCGCTGGCGTTCGTCTACTCCGCCCGCAGCGAGGCGACGCTGGGGCGGCTGCTCGCCGAGCACGCGCAGCACCTGCGCAGCCGGCCGGTCGACGCGGCCGACCTGGCCTACACGCTGGCCACCGGCCGCACCCACCATCCCTACCGGCTGGCGGTCGTGGCCGAGTCGACCGACGAGCTGGCGGCGGTCCTCGAACGGCACCTGGCCGGCGAACCGACCGCGGCGCTCGCGGGCAAGGCGAAGAAGCCGCGCCGGACCGCGGCCGCCGGCGCGGAGCCGGTGCCGTCCGACGAGTTGGCGTGGCACCTGGCGCGCCTTCACGTCGCCGGAACGCCGGTCGACTGGGCGCCGCTGTGGTCCGGCGCGGAGCGGCTGATCGTGCTGCCGACGTATCCCTTCGCGGGCGGCTCGTACTGGATCGCCGGCCCGCCCCAGAGCGTGCCTGCCGCCGCGCCGGCCCGCAGCGCGCCGCCGCCGGCCGCTGCCGCGGCGGTGCAGGCCGGCGGCACGGTGGAGCAGCGGGTCGCGGCGATCGTCGGAGCGGCCCTCGGCGTCGCGCCGGTCGCGGCCGACGCGGATCTGGTCGAGCTCGGGCTGGACTCGCTGACGGCGGTGCAGGTCGCGGCGGAGGTCCGGCGCGCGTTCGAGCGCGAGCTCTCGCCCGCGGCGCTGCGCGACCTGCGCACGGTGGCCGACCTCGCCGCGGCGCTGGTCGCGCCGGCCGGGCCGCCCGCGGTGCCGGTCGTCGAGCTCGGCGGCGGCAGCGAGCCGGCCATCGTGCTGGTCCACCCGGTCGGCGGCGGCGTCACGGCGTACGAGGAGCTCGCCGCGCGGCTCGAGCGCCGGGTCGTCGCGCTCGAGATGCCGGCCGCGCGCCGCGCGCCGTACGACGTCGGCACGCTCGCGCAGAGCTATCTCGACGCGCTCGCCGGCCGGCTCCGCGGCGGGCCCTTGGTGCTCGGCGGCTGGTCGTTCGGCGGGCTGGTGGCGTACGAGATGGCGCAGCGCCTGTGCCGGCAGGGCGAACCGGTGCCGCTGGTGGCGCTGATCGACACGTTCGTGCTCGCCGGCGGCGAGCCCGACGAAGCGGCGCTCGAGCTGGGCTTTCTCGAGGAGCTCGCGGTGCTGCGCGAGCGGCCGGTCGCGCTCGAGCTCGGCGCGCTGCGCGGGCTCGACGCCGCGGCACGTTTCGCGCGGGTCGAGGCGGAGGCGCGCCGGGTGGGCATCCTGCCGCCGTCGCTCCGCTCGGCGGATTTCGCCGCGCGCTACCGGCTGGCGCGCGCCAACCTCGCCGCCGCCTTCGCGTACCGCCCGCCGGCGAACCGGGCCGAGCGGGTCGTGCTCTGGCACGCGACGCGCCAGCGGCCGGCGTTCCTGCGCGCGCTGCCGGCCGGCCTGCGCGACCTCCCCGCGCTCGGCTGGGCGGACGCGGCCGGCGGGCGGCTGCGAACCGTCCCGCTCGCCGGCGACCATTACAGCCTGCTGGCGCCGCCGCTGGTCGACGAGCTCGCCGCGCAGCTCGAGGCGCTCGCCTCGGCGGCGGGCGGCGCGCTGGTGCCGTCGTGAGGTTCCCCGCGCTCGCTCCGGACCGCCGTTAGGCGGCCGCCGAGCGGGGAACGTTGATACCAATGTTTCCACCGCCCGAGCTGGAGAGGGGTCACCATGGCGGTTCGTAAGGCTGGAGCCAAGAAGACCACCGCGCGCAAGAGCACCGCGAAGAAGAGCACCGCGAAGAAGAGCACCGCGAAGAAGAGCACCGCGAAGAAGGCGCCCGCGCGCAAGAGCGCGGCCAAGAAGACCACCGCGCGCAAGACGTCGTCGCGCAAGCGGACCGGGGCCGCGGGAGCCGTCGAGACGACGGTCCGCACGGCCACCGGCGCGGCCAAGAAGACCGCCCGCAAGGCCGCCGGCGCCGTGAAGAAGACGGCCGGCAAGACGGCCGGTGCCGCCAAGAAGGCCGTGCGCTCGACCCGCGGCGCCGCGAAGCGGGCCGCCGGCGGCGCGCGGCGGGCCCAGCTCAGCGTCGAGGCCGTCGGCGAGACGATCCGCGAAGTCGGCGACCTCATCGAGACGGGCACGGCGCTCGTCGAAGCGGTGGGCCAGAAGCTCAAGGGCAGCCGCCGCCCGCGCCGGAGAAGCACGCCGAAACCGGCCGGCGCCGACGAGCCCGCGCCGAGCTAGGCGGTCACGATCTTCGCCGCGCTCTCCAGGCCGAGCGCGGCGATCGACTCCTCGCGCATCTTGTACTTCTGGACCTTGCCGCTGACCGTCATCGGCCAGCCGTCGACGAAGCGCACGTAGCGCGGGATTTTGTAGCGGGCGATCTTGCCGCGGCAGAACGCGCGCACGTCCTCGTCGGTGATCGCCGCGCCGTCGTGGAGGATGACCCAGGCGCACAGCTCCTCGCCGAACTTCTCGTCGGGGACGCCGACGACTTGGACGTCCTTGATCGCCGGGTGGCCGTAGAGGAACTCCTCGATCTCGCGCGGGTAGACGTTCTCGCCGCCGCGGATCACCATGTCCTTGATCCGCCCGCTGATGTTGACGTAGCCGTCGTCGTCCATCACCGCGATGTCGCCGGTGTGCATGTAGCGGGCGGCGTCGATCGCCTCGGCGGTGGCCTCGGGGTTGTCCCAATAGCCCAGCATCACGCTGTAGCCGCGCGTGCACAGCTCGCCCGGCGTGTTGCGCGGGACGATGCGGCCCTCGCCGTCGATGATCTTGACCTCGATGTGCGGGTGGGTGCGGCCGACGGTGCCGGTGCGCTTCTCGAGCGGGTCGTCGGTCATCGTCTGGGTCGAGACGGGCGAGGTCTCGGTCATGCCGTAGCAGATGGTCACCTCGGGCATGTGCATCTCGCGCTGCACCCGCTTCATGACCTCGACCGGGCAGGGCGAGCCGGCCATGATCCCGGTGCGCAAGCTGGAGAGGTCGTACTCGGCGAAGCTCGGCAGCGCCAGCTCGGCGATGAACATGGTCGGCACGCCGTAGAGCGAGGTGCAGCGCTCCTGCACCACCGCGCGCAGCGTGAGCTCGGGGTCGAAGGTCCAGTTGGGGATCACGATCGCCGCGCCGTGGGTGGTGATCGCGAGGTTGCCCAGCACCATCCCGAAGCAGTGGTAGAACGGCACCGGCACGCAGACCCGGTCGGCCTCGGTGTAGCGGCAGCCCTCGCCGATGAAGAAGCCGTTGTTGAGCACGTTGTGGTGCGAGAGCGTCGCGCCCTTGGGGAAGCCGGTCGTGCCCGAGGTGTACTGGACGTTGATCGCCTCGTCGAACTGGCAGCGCGCCTTGCGCGCCGCCAGCCCGGCGTCCTCGCAGCCGGCGCAGCCGGCGAGGTAGTCGTCCCAGGCGATCTCGTCGGCTCGCACCGGCTCGTCGCCGATCACCACCACCGTGCGCAGCTCCGGCAGCGCGGCGCGCACCTCGCGCACCATCGCCAGGTACTCGCTGGTCTTGTAGCGGTCCAGCGTCACCAGCGTGCTCACCCCGCTCTGGCGCAGCGCGTACTCGAGCTCGGAGAGCCGGTAGGCCGGGTTGACGTTGACCAGGATCGCCCCGATCTTCGCGCTGGCGTACTGGACGAGCACCCACTCCAGCGAGTTGGGCGACCAGATCCCGACCCGCTCGCCGTGCTCGACCCCCGCCGCGACGAAGGCCCGGGCCAGCCGGTCGGTCTCGGCGGCGAGCTCGGCATAGCTCAGCCGCCGGCCCTGGTGGGCCGCGACGACCGCGTCGTTGTCCGGGAAGCGGCGGGCGATCCGGTCCAGGTTCTCGCCGATCGTCTCGCCCAGGAGCGGCACGGAGCTCGCCCCGTGCGCGTACGACAAAAGTGCCATGCGGAAGGTCACGGCACCGACCGCCCCCGGTCCTGCTTGGCGATACCCTGTGGCGGGCAGCGATGGTATAGTAACCGGTACCATGGCTCTACACATCGAGAACTCGGAGGTGGACCGCCTCGCGCGGCAGCTCGCCGAGGCGATGGGCGAGCCGGTCGACGACGCCGTGCTGGTGGCCGTTCGTGAGAAGCTCGAACGCATGCGCAACCAGGCCGAGTTCTTGGCGAAGATCAAGAAGATCACGGATCGCATCGCTGCGTTGCCGACGCTCGACGATCGTCCCGCCGACGAGATCTTGGGCTACGACGAGCACGGGCTGCCGAACTGACGTGGTCGTGGATGCCTCAGCCCTGCTCGCCATCGCCTTGCAGGAGGAAGACGCTGGTCGGTATGCCCTCGCATTCGGCAACCTGTGTCCGCGTTTCATCAGTGCGCCAACATTGCTGGAGGCGGCGATTGCGGTGACGGCACGCAAGAGCGGGCAGGGATGGGCCGATCTGGACGAGCTCGTCAAAGCGCTGAATATCACGGTCGTGGAATTTGGGTCGGGCGAGCTGGTCGAAGCGCGGCGTGCCTTCGACGTGTACGGCAAAGGACGGCATCCGGCGCGGCTCAACTTCGGCGATTGTATGGCATACGCCACGGCGAAGGTTCGCGACCAGCCTTTGCTCTACAAGGACAACGACTTCGCCCTTACGGACATCGCTGGCGCGCTCTGACCTCGGTGTGGTCGGGCCCAGGGGAGCCGGCCCGGCCTGGGCGCGAACCCCTCCGCCATGACGACCCTTGCGATCCCGCACGACGATCTGGTCGCCGTCCGCCGGCGGCTCCACGCGCAGCCCGAGCTCTCGATGGTCGAGCACGAGACGGCGGCGTTCGTCGCGGCCGAGCTGGGCAAGCTCGAGCTGGACGAGGTCCGGACCGGGATCGGGCAGACCGGGGTGCTGGGGACGCTGCGCGGCGGCAAGCCGGGCCCGGTCACGCTGCTGCGGGCCGACATGGACGCGCTGCCGATCACCGAGCTCAACGCCGTGCCGTACAGGTCCGAGCGCGCGGGCGTGATGCACGCCTGCGGGCACGATGGCCACGTCGCGATCCTGCTGGCGGCGGCGCGCGCGCTCGCCGGGCGGCGGGCCGAGGTCCCCGGCACGCTGGTGTTCTGCTTCCAGCCCGGTGAAGAAGGGCACGCCGGCGCGCAGAAGATGATCGACGACGGCGCGCTGGAGAACCCGCACGTCGATCGCACCTTCGCGCTCCACCTCTACAGCGAGCTCGAGGTCGGCAAGATCGGCGTGCGCGACGGCGCGTTCTTCGCCTCGGCCGACGAGTTCGACCTGACCATTCGCGGCCGGGGCGGGCACGGCGCGATGCCGCAGCTCGCGATCGACCCGATCGCCGCCGGCGCCTACCTGATCACCGCCCTCCAGACGATCGTCAGCCGCGAGGTCGCGCCCAAGGACCCGGCCGTCGTCACGGTGGGCCAGTTCAGCAGCGGCACGACCTTCAACGTCATCCCCGACCAGGCGGCGCTCAAGGGCACGGTGCGCTGCTTCGACGCCGAGGTGCGCCGCACGATGCCCGAGCGGATGGAGCGCATCCTCAAGGGCCTGGCCGAGGCCATGCGCTTCGAGTACGACTTCGACTACCACTGGTCGTACCCGCCCACGGTGAACGCCCGGGCGGCCAACGACCTGGTGCGCGAGGTCGGCCGGCGCGAGCTGGGCCCGGAGGCCGTCGTCGAGCACGACATCATCATGTGGGCGGAGGACATGTCGTTCATGCAAGAGGTACGCCCGGGGGCGTATTTCGTCGTCGGCTCGCGGGGCGGGGCCCAGAGCGCCTTTCCGCACCACAACGCCCGCTTCGACATCGACGAGCGGGCGCTGGAGACCGGCTACCGGATGATGGTGGCGCTCGGCCTGCAGGGATGAGCCGGCGCGCGCGGATTCTCAGCCGGCTCTCACCGAAAATCGACACCTTTCCCAGCCGGCGAGCGTACAGTCCGGTAAGCCTTTCCAATCTGAGGAGAGCCGCGTGTACGCACCCCAGGTCGAGCCAGCCCTCGCTCCCATCAGCGTTCGGCTGATCGGCGTCTTCGACGCCGATCTGGTCGCGGCGTTCGCCGCGCTCGAACGGAGCTTGGCGCAATCGGCCGGGACCGTGCTGGTCGACGTCCGCGACCTCAGCCCGCTCGGCGAGAGCGAGATGCAGGGCTTGGTCGGCGCGATCGCGGCGGCCCGGGGAGCCGGGCGCGACGTCCGGCTCGATGCCTGCTCGCTGCCCTGGCGGCGCGCCCTCAAGCGCGGGCTGGCCGCCCAGCCGGCGGTCGACGCGCCGCTCCGCGGCCGGGTGCGCCGAACCGTCATTCTCGCCCACAGCGCGAAGCGCAAACGCCGCTGAGCCGAAGTGCGGCGGCGGTCACGCTCTGCCGCGCTTCACCATTTGTCGAATGACAAGGGTGCCGGGCCCGTCATATAGTGCAGGTTCCCATGGACTACGACGAGCACCGCGAGCACGACGCCTGCGGGGTGGGCTTCCTGGCCGATCTCGCCCACCGCGCCTCGCACGACATCGTCTCGCTCGCGCTCTCAGCGGTCGGCGCGATGGAGCACCGCGGCGCGCGCGGCGCCGACGGCCGCACCGGTGACGGTGCCGGCATCCTGCTCGAGACGCCGAGCGCGCTCTATCTGCGCGAGCTCGCGCTCGCGCACGTGCGCGTGCCCGAGCGCCACCTGGCCGCGATCTGCGTCTTCCTGCCGACCGAGCCGGGTCTGGCGGCGCACGTTCGGGCCCGGGTCGAAGCGGCGGTCCGGCGCGAGGGGATCGCCCCGCTGCGCTGGCGCGTCCCGCCGGTCGACGCCGCGGTGCTCGGCGACGGCGCGCGCCACACCGCGCCGTCGTACGAGCAGCTCATGGTCGACGTCGGGCCCGGCAACGCGCGCGAGCGGATGCGGGCGGCCCGCCGGGCGGTGGTGCGGACGCTGCGCGACGAGGGCGATCAAGCCACGCTGGTCAGCGCCTCGCCGACGACGGTCGTCTACAAGGGCCTGCTCTCCTCGCACGAGCTGGGCGAGTACTTCATCGACCTGCGCGACCAGGCGTGCGTGTCGCGCTTCGCGGTCTTCCACCAGCGCTTCAGCACCAACACCGCGCCGCGCTGGCGGCTGGTGCAGCCGTTCGGGATCGTCGCGCACAACGGCGAGATCGACACGATCACCGGCAACCGCGCCTGGATGCGCGCGCGCGGCGTCGTCTCGCCGCGCTGGGCCAGCGACTCGCTGGACTTCGACACCGCGCTCGACGCGATGATCGGCGCGGGCTACCGGGTCGACGAGGCGATCGACTTCATGCTCTCGCCGACCGTCGACGACGAGCGCCTGCGCGCCTACTACGACGCCCACGTTCCGACGATCGAGCCCTGGGACGGTCCGGCGGCGATCGTCTTCGCCGACGGCGACGTCGTCGGCGCGGCGCTCGACCGCAGCGGCTTCCGCCCGCTGCGCTGGTGCCGCACGGGCGCCGGCAAGGTGCTGGCCGCCTCGGAGGTCGGGGTGGTCGACTTCGGCGCCGACCCGGTCGTCGAGCGCGGCCGGCTGGGGCCCGGCGAGCGGCTCGTGGTGCGGTTCGCGACCGGCGAGCTGGTCCGGCCCGACGCGTTCCGCGCGCTGCGCCGCGAGAGCGCCGACTTCCGCGCGACGGTCGCGTCGTGGCGCTTCGTCCACCCGCTGGACGAGCCGCCGCAGGCAGTCGCGCCCGAGGCGCTGCGGCGCGACCTCGTCCGCTTCGCGTACACCCGCGACGAGCTCGGGACCGTCGTCGGGGTCCTGGCCGGCGGCAGCGAGCCGCTCTGGTCGATGGGCGACGATGCGGCGCTGCCGTTCCTCGAGCGGCGGCTGCCGGTCGCGGCGTACCTGCGCCAGCGCTTCGCGCAGGTGACCAACCCGCCGATCGACGCGCTGCGCGAAGGGTTCGTGTTCGACACCCGGGCCTGGGTCGGCAGCGGCGAGACCAACGGCGACGTGCCGGCGCCCGAGAGCATCGTCACCGTCGAGACGGCGATCCTCGACGAGGGCGCGTTCGACGCGCTGGCCTACGACGCGCGGCTGATCCCGTACCGCGTCGCGCTGGACTGCGCGCACGACGGCCTGCGCGCGCGGCTGGCGGGAATCGCCGACGAGGCCGAGCGCGCGGTGCGCGAGGGCGCGACGTACCTCGTGCTCGACGACCGGGCCGCCGTGCTGCCGGTTCCGGCGGTGCTCGCCGCAGGCGCGGTGCACCAGCGGCTGACCGAGCGCGGCCTGCGCATGCAGGCCTCGATCGCCGCCTGCGACGGCTTCGCGCGCGACGCGCACGGCGTCGCGGCGGTGCTGGCCGCCGGCGCGAACGTCGTCTCGCCCTGGCTCGCCGCGCGCGCCGCGGCGAGCGAAGCGGGCACGCCGCGCGGGTTCCTCGGCGCGCTGCGCAACGGCCTGGTGAAGATCCTCGCCAAGCTCGGGATCTGCACCCTGCGCTCGTACGTCGGCGCGCAGACGTTCGAGTCGCTCGGCCTCGCGCGCGAGGTCGTCGACGCCTGCTTCCCGGGAATGCACGCCCACGTCCCGGCGCTGGGCTTCACGGACCTCGAGGAAGACCTGCGGGCCTGGAGCGCGCTCGCCGAAGGCACCGACGCGCCGCCGCAGCGCGGGCTGTTCCGCTTCCGGCGCGACGGGATGCGCCACGCGTTCGACCCGGCGCTGCTCAAGGAGCTGCGCAAGACGATCGTCGCGCGCGACGAGGCGGCCTTCTTCGCGCTCTCCGACCGGCTCGAGGAGCGCGGCTCGATCACGCTGCGCGACCTGGTCGAGCCGGTCGCGCTCGGCGACCCGCTCCCGCTCGAGGCGGTCGAGTCCGAAGAGGCGATCCTGGCCCGCTTCGTGACCGCGGCGATGTCGCTCGGCTCGCTCTCGCCCGAAGCGCACGACGCGGTCGGCCGCGGCGCCGCGCTGGTCGGCGCGCGCAGCAACGGCGGCGAAGGCGGCGAGGACCCGGCCAAGTCGCCGCACGCGATCAAGCAGGTCGCCTCGGCCCGCTTCGGCGTCAGCGCGGCGTACCTGGCGACGGCCGAGGAGCTCGAGATCAAGATCGCCCAGGGTGCCAAGCCCGGCGAAGGCGGCCAGATCCCGGCCTTCAAGGTGACCGCCGAGATCGCGTCGTTCCGCGGCGCGGCGCCCGGCCAGTCGCTGATCTCGCCGCCGCCGCACCACGACATCTACTCGATCGAGGACCTGGCCCAGCTCATCTACGACCTGCGCCGGGCCAACCCGCGGGCGCGGATCGCGGTCAAGCTGGTCGCCCAGTCGGGGATCGGCTACGTCGCCAGCGGCGTCGCCAAGGCGCGCGCCGACGTGGTTCACATCGCCGGCCACGACGGCGGCACCGGCGCCTCGCCGCTGGGCTCGATCAAGCACGCCGGCCTGCCCTGGGAGCTGGGCCTGGTCGAGACCCACCACGCGCTGGTCAACAACGGCCTGCGCGGGCGGGTCGCGCTGCGGGTCGACGGCGGCTTCAAGACCGGCCGCGACGTGGTGCTGGCGACCATGCTCGGGGCCGACATGTTCGGCTTCGGCAGCGCGCTCCTGGTCGCGCTGGGCTGCATCTACGCGCGCCAGTGCCACGAGAACACCTGCCCGGTCGGGATCGCGACCCAGGACGCCGCGCTGCGCGGCAAGTTCCCCGGCTCGCCCGAGGACGCGGCGGCGTTCCTGCGCTTCGTCGCGCGCGACGTGCGGCGCCGCCTGGCGGCGCTGGGCGCGCCGTCGCTGGCCGCCCTGCACGCCCGCAGCGACCTGCTGCGGCCGCGCGGCGACCGGGCCGACGGGGTGGACCTCAGCGCGGTGCTGCGGCTGCCCGAGACGCGCACGCCGCCGGACGCGGCGCCGCGCGACGACGCCCACCTCGACGATGGCGCCCGGCCCGAGGCGACCCAGCGCATCGCGCCGGCCGACCGCGCCGTCGGCGCCCGGCTCGCCTACGCGGCGGTCGTGGCCCGCAACGCCGGCACCGCGCCGGCCCCGGCGACCTATCGCTACGCGGGCAGCGCGGGGCAGAGCTTCGGCGCGTTCCTGGCCGACCCGCTGACCCTCGAGCTCGACGGCGACGCCAACGACGGCGTCGGCAAGGGGATGAGCGGCGGCACCCTCGTCGTGCGCGGAGCCGGTGCGCCCGACGAGCCGGCGATCGGCAACGCCTGCTTCTACGGCGCGCGCGGCGGCGCGGCGTACGTGCGCGGCACGGCCGGCGAGCGGCTGGCGGTGCGCAACAGCGGGGCGACGGTCGTGGTCGAGGGCGCGGGCGACCACGCCTGCGAGTACATGACCGCGGGCAGCGTGGCGATCCTCGGCCCGACCGGCCGCAACCTGGCCAGCGGCATGACCGGGGGCGAGCTGTTCGTGCTGCGCGAGCACGCCGGCCGGCTGGGGCCGACACCGCTGGTCCCGCACGAGCTCGACGCCGCGGGCCGCGCCCGGCTGCAGGCGCTGCTCGCCCGCCACGCCTCGCGCACCGGGTCGCCGCGCGCGCTGGCGTTCCTCGCCGCGGGCGACGGCGGCTTGGGCGGGTTCGTCCGCTTGGCCGTCGCCGTGCCGGCCGCCGAGGCGGCCGGGGTGCTGGTCCGGCGCTAGGCCGAGGGCGGCGTCTGGGGCGGCTCGGGCGGCTTCTTGCCGGCCGTTTGGACCGCGGTCTGGACTGCGCTGACCGCGGAGTCGGCCGCTTTCTTGGCCTGGTCGGCCAGGTTCTGAAGGTGCGGCTGGGCCTGGGCGGCGCTCTGCTCGAGCACGGTCTTGCCGGCCGCGATGAACTCGCCCGCGTGGCTCAGCGCGGCGTTGAGCTGCTCCTGGGCGGCGGCGGTCGCGTGCGGCGCCTGCTCGACGATCGTCTTCTGCAGGTCCTGGGCCTTGGCGACGGCGTCCGCGACCAGCGGTTTGGCCTGCTCCTGACCCTTGGCGAGCGCGTCGGCGGCGATCTGCTGGAGCTGCTTGGCCTGGTCGATCGCCCGGTTGAGGAAGTCCATCGTGTCTCCGTCAGGGAGCCGGGTCGCCGCCGTTGACGGTCAAAACCCAGCGCAGCGCGCGTGCGTATTGATCGAGCTCGCGAACCGTCCGGCGCAGCCAGCGGAAGGCGGGATCGCTCCGCTCCTCCGTACCGGCGCTCGCTTCGACCTGTTTCACGTAGCCGACGACCGCCGCGAGCTGGTTCTCGACCGCGTCCCAGCGCTCGCGCAAGGTCGCCTCGGAGGCGTCGGGCAGCCGGTCCAGAACCGGCGGAGCCGGGCGTGCGCCGAAACGCATGGCGAACTCCAGCCGCGCCAGCGCATAATCGCTCGTGCCGCGAATGAAGCTCGCGAGCAAGTTCACCAGACGCGGGTTCACGGGAGCGAAGGAAGAGGCATGGCAGACCGCCGGTATGTGATCGTGGGGAACGGGTTCGCAGGAACGACCTGCGCGGAGCAGCTGCGCAAGAACGACCCCACCTGTTCCATCGTCCTCTTCGCCGACGAACCGTACCCGCTCTACAACCGGATCGCGCTGCCGCCGATGCTGCGCGGCCAGGTCACGGAGCAGAAGGTCCTGATGCGCGACCTGGCCTGGCACGAGAAGCACCGGATCGACCTGCGCCTGGCGACCCGGGTCGAGCGCCTGAACCTCGCCGAACGGACGGTGCTCGCCGCCGGCCGGGAGGAGCCGTACGATGCGCTCCTGCTGGCGACCGGCGGCCGGCCCAACCCCTCGACGGCGCCGGGTGCCGCCGGGGCCGGCAACGTCTTCAACTTCCAGTACATGGACGACACCAAGGCGATCTCGCGCGCGCTCGAGACGGCCAAGGTCGCGGTCTCGGTCGGCGGCTCGTTCATCGCCTACGAGCTGGCCGAGGCGTTCGTCTCGCGCGGGGTCGAGACGCACTGGCTGATCCGCGGCCCGCGCTTCCTGCGCCGGATGCTCGACGAGGCCGCCGGCGAGCTGCTGCACGACTCGGCCCGGGCCGACGGCGTGCACCTGCACTTCGGCGAGGAAGCGCGCGCGTTCGTGCGCTCCAACGGCGCGGTCAGCGGGGTGGTGACGACCAGCGGCGAGACGCTCCACACCGACCTGGTCGGGATCGGCCTGGGCCTGACCATCAACACCGAGCTGGCCGAGGGCACGCCGATCGAGACCCGCACCGGCTTCGTCTGCGACCAGCACCTGCGCACCGCCGTGCCGGACATCTTCGCCGCCGGCGACGCGGCCGAGTTCTACGACCCGATCGCCGGCATGCACTACCGGATGGGCACCTGGAACAGCGCCGGCGCGCACGGCAAGCTGGCCGCGATCAACATGGCGGGCGGCGACGCTTCGTACGACACGGTGCCGGAGTACTCGTCGCTGGTCTTCAGCGGCCAGACGATCACCCAGTTCGGCCTCTCGCCGGAGTACCGCGACGACATCGAGACCGAGACCCACGTCGACCACGACAAGAAGTGGTACCGCGCGCTGTACTTCTTGGAAGACCGCTTCGTCGGCGCGGTGCTCATCGGGAAAGGCAACCGCGCCGGCAAGCGGCGCTATCTCGACGCGATCAAGTCGAAGACGGTGATCGCCAAGCACGAGCGCCGCGCGCTGCTGGACTGGGTCGCGGAGTAGTCACGCCAAGCAGTGGGTCGCGCAGGCGGTGATGCAATTGCTGAACTCCGCACTATAGCAATTGGCGTTGCCGCTACACTGCGTTTCACCTGAGATGGGGACCATGTCTCCGCGTTGAAAAACGCTGCGAGCCGGTTCTTCGCGCAGGTCGAGATCGTCGAAGCGGTATTCGATCGGCATGGTGCTCTCCTCGCCCTAGACGGGCATCGGGTCGGCGCGGTACTGGCCGGTTCTCATTTGATCGGCGGGCAGCAGGCGTGGGTGCAGTTGGGCGTCGTGCCGCACGCTTTCGTGTTGTAGCTGAGCATGTCGGCTTCTTCGTTCGTGCCGCGAGCCGGCTCTTCACGCAGGTCCAGATCGTCGAAGCGGAATTCGTTCGGCATGAATCTCTCCTAGGCTCTAGGGAACTTGGCGTGCGGGGGCGATTCGGATCAGCACGTAAGCGTGCAGCAGCCCTTCGTGCAGTAATTGCTGCCGGTACAGGCGTTGGTTTGAGCCGATGCGGGATCGGCTTGCTCGCTGTCGCCGCGAGCCGGCTCTTCGCGCAGGTCGAGGTCGTCGAACCGGAATTCGGTCGTCATGGCATTCTCCGGAAGGCGGGATCACATGGGTTCCGATGCTTGCAGGACGATCCTTGCGGGGGGCGGGGGCGAGCGGAAGTGGTGAAGCGGGTCACGAGCGCTTAAGCGTACGTTCGATGCCAGACGATCACCGAGTTCGATATCTCGCCCGAGTACCGCGCCTCGGGCGCGAGACCCACGTCGACGCAACCGCGCCGGCAAGCGCCGTTATCTCAACGCGATCTAGTCACCGCAAAGCGCCGGTGCACTGACCGATCGGGCATGCGAGTCTCCTCACGCCGCGCGCTTGACGTGGACCGCCGATGCGGCTATGCGCAGCAGAGGTTGACGCTGTCGCAGACCGTTCTGCTGCACAGGCGTTCCGTGTACGGGATCGCTGAGTCGGAATCGCTTGCTTGGGGCGCCTCTTCGCGCAGGTCGAGGTCTTCGAAGCGGTATTCGATTGGTATGATCGGTTCCACCCTCGGGAGATCGTAAGGGCTGCTGTCGTTGCTCAGCCGGTCGCCTTGCTCCTGTGCGCCGGGCCATGTCCGGCTTGACGATCGAACATACGTTCGATATACTGGCGGTCCCATGTTTTCCGTCGCGCTGGGTCGTACGCGATGATCGTCTGCGTCCGCATCCCCTGGTTCCGGCTCGCCGCCGCCTTGCGGCGCGGCATCAGCCCGCACGAGTCGGCCTTTCTGATCGACCGTCCCTTGCGCGGCCGCGTCTGCGAGGCCACCGATCCGGTCCTGGCGGCCGGCGTGCGGATCGGCATGGACGCGCGCCAGGCGCTGCGCTGGGTGCCGTTCGCCCGCATGGCGGTCGACGAGCCCGAGGTCACCGCGCACCGCTGGAAGGCGATCCTGGCCTTGCTCGGTCAGGTCGCGCCGGCCGAGGACGGCGGCCCGGGCCGAGCCTACCTCGCCCTGGACGAGGACGAGGACGATCCGGCCGGCTGGTTCGCCCCCGTGCGCGACGCGCTGCGGCCGACCGGGCTGCCGGTCTGCCTGGGCGCCGCCGTGAACCGCTTCGTCGCGCAGGTGGCGACCTATCGCGGCGGTGGCGGCGCGGTCTGCCGGCCGGGCCGCGAGATGACCTTCGTGGCCGACGCGCCGGTCGAGCGGCTCGAGCTCGACCCGGACGCGGCGCTGCGGCTGGGACTGCTCGGCGTGCGAACCTTGGGCGACTTCACGGTGCTGCCGCCGGCCTACCTCGAGCGGCTCGGCCCCGAGGCGAACCGCTGGTACGCGCTCGCCCACGGGATCGACGACCCGGCGGTCGAGGTGCGGCGCGTGCCGTCCCGCTTGCGCGCGCTCGACAAGCGGTAGACCCGCGCATCAGCTCGCCGGAGCCGGCTGCTCTTCGTAGAGCGAGGCGAGCGCGCTGTGGTCGCGCTCGGCGCCGCCGCGGGCGATCAGGGCGTCGAACCGCTCGCGCACCAGCGCCGCGCCCGGCAGCGGGAGGTCGAGCGCCTCGCCGGCACCGACCGCGATGTTCATGTCCTTGCGGTGCAGCTTGGCCTTGAAGCCGGGCGTGAAGGCATGGTCGATCATGCGCTGGCCGTGGACCTCGAGGATCTTGCTCTGGGCGAAGCCGCCCAGCAGCGCGGCGCGCACCTTGGCCGGGTCGACGCCCGCGGCACGGGCCAGGCCGAGCGCCTCGGCGACGGCCTCGATCGTCACCCCGACCACGATCTGGTTGCAGGCCTTGCAGACCTGGCCCGCGCCGGTGTCGCCGACGTGGACGACGTTCTTGCCGAGCGCGGCGAAGATCGCGTGCGCGCGCGCGAACGCGTCGTCCGGCCCGCCGACCATGATCGAGAGCGTGCCGTCGATCGCGCCCTTCTCGCCGCCGCTGACCGGCGCGTCGAGCGACGCGACGCCCCGTTCCGCGAACGACGACGCGATGCCGCGCGTCGTGCCGGGCGCGATCGTGCTCATGTCGATCCACAGCGAGCCGGGCCGGATTCCCGCCGCGATGCCGTCGGGGCCGAGCGCGACCGCCTCGACGTCAGGCGAGTCCGGCAGCATGGTGACGACGACCTCGGAACGCGCGGCGACGTCGCGCGGCGAGGCGCCGGCCTGCGCGCCGAGCGCGACCAGCTCCTCGACCGGCCCGCGCGAGCGGTTGAGCACGACCAGCGGGAAGCCGGCCCGCAGCAGGTTCGCGGCCATCGGCTTGCCCATGATGCCCAGGCCGATGAAGCCGACGGTCGGTGCGCTCACGCGGCGATCCTTTCACGTATGGAGAGCGTCGATCCACGCGAACGTCCGCGTTCTCGGCCTGGTGGATCAAGCCGAGGTGCTACTTCCCCTCGAGGAAACGGCGCGTCGGCGTAGCGCTGGCCGTTCTGGGTGCCGGGGCGGCCCGCGAAGTCAGCCGACGGGCGGGCAGCAGAGCCCCGTGCACTGCGGCGTCGTACCGCAATACTTGCTGTTGTTGCTCAAACGGTCATCTTCGGCGGTATCGCCGCCGCGGGCCGGCTCTTCGTGCAAGTCCAAGTCGTCGAAGCGAAATTCGGTCGGCATGATGGTTCTCCTCAACGCCTAGCGCGGCTGCTAGCACCGGCGTCCGGTCACGATCGCTGGAACCCGGTGGTGACGATGACGCTGCTGCAGCACTGCCGGCATGGTAACCCTCCAGGTCCAAAGCAGACGATTTCGCGGCGTGAAGGGCGATCCTTTGCGCCCGGTCGGGGGTGGTGAACCGGTCACAGGAACAATCGAGTGCTCGGTCGCGAGGTGCCCCGGGGCCGGTATGTGTCGGACCAGGTCTCGCCGACCCGCGGGTACGGTATCCTCACCTTGACGCTCCGCCGCCCGATGGGGTAGCGTCTGGGAGCCCAGCTGGAGCCCCCGGTGCAGGAGACCGCATGACCGCCGCCGCCGTTCCCGCCGCGACCGTATCCGCCGCGCTGCACGCCCGCTTCGCCGCGATCGTCGGCGCCAAGCACGCCTTCAGCTCGCCCGCGGAGCTGCGCACCTACGAGTGCGACGGTCTGCTGGGCTATCGCGTGCGCCCGGCGATCGTGGTGCTGCCCGGCTCGACCGAAGAGGTCGCCGCCTGCGTGAAGCTGGCCCGCGAGCACGGCATGCCGGTCGTGCCGCGCGGTGCCGGCACCGGCCTCTCCGGCGGCGCGCTGCCGGTCGAGGGCTGCCTGTTGCTCGGCCTCTCGCGGATGAAGAAGATCCTGGCGATCGACCTGCCCAACCGGGTCGCGCGGGTGCAGCCCGGCGTGATCAACCTCGACATCACCCGCGCGCTCTCTGCCGACGGCTACTACTACGCGCCCGACCCCTCCTCGCAGAGCGTCTGCACGATCGGCGGCAACGTCGCCGAGAACTCCGGCGGCGCGCACTGCCTCAAGTACGGCTTCACGGTCAACCACGCCCTGGGCCTGACCATGGTGCTGCCCAGCGGCGAGATCGTCCAGCTCGGCTCGCGCGCCGGCGAGCCCGACCCGCTCGGCTACGACCTGGTCGGCGTGGTGGTGGGCAGCGAGGGCATGACCGGGATCGTCACCGAGGTGCTGGTGCGGGTGCTGCGCGCGCCCGAGCGGACCCAGACGCTGCTGGCGACCTTCCCCTCGACCGACGAGGCCGGCGACGCGGTCTCGCGGATCATCGGCGCGGGCATCGTCCCGGCGGCGATCGAGCTGATGGACCGGCTGGCGATCGAGGCGATCGTCGCGGCGACCGGCGTCGACTGGCCGCTCGACGTCGGCGCGGTGCTGCTGATGGACGTCGACGGCGTCGCCGCCGAGGCCGAGGCGACCGCCGCGCGCACCGAGGAGCACCTGCGCGCCGCCGGCGCACTCGAGATCCGCACGCCGGTCGGCGAGGAGCGGGTGCTGGCGTGGAAGGGCCGCAAGGCGGCGTTCGCCGCGGTCGGCCGCATCTCGCCCAACTACCACGTCCAGGACGGCGTGATCCCGCGCAAGGAGATCGTGCCGGTGCTGCGCGAGATCTCCGCGCTCTGCGCGCGGGCCGGGCTGCGGGTCGCCAACGTGTTCCACGCCGGCGACGGCAACCTGCACCCGCTGGTGCTCTACGATGCGCGCATTGCGGGCCAGGAGCACGCCGCCGAAGCGGTCGCGGGCGACATCCTGCGGGTCTGCCTGCGCTACGGCGGCTCGGTCACCGGCGAGCACGGCGTCGGCCACGACAAGGTCTGCTACCTGGGCGAGCAGTTCTCGGCCGACGACCTCGACACGATGGAGCTGATCCGGCGCGCCTTCGACCCCGAGCGGATGTTCAACCCCGACAAGGTCTTCCCGACCCCGCGCCTGTGCGGCGACAAGCCCGGCCGGTACGCGCCGCACCCGACCGAGCTCAGCGGCGAGGCGGGGCGCGGGTGACGGCTGCGCTGCGCATCGCCGGCGTCGTGCCGCGCGAGGTCGTCACGCCGCGCACGCTGGACGAGCTCGCGCAGACGGTGCGCGCGCTGCACGACGCGCGCGCCCCGTTCGCGTTCGTCGGCGGCGGCACGGAGCTCGAGCTCGGCAACCGCCCGACCGCGCTCGACACGGTCGTGCGCACCGTCGCGCTCGACCGGGTGGTCGACTACACGCCCGAGGACCAGACGATCACCGTCGAGGCCGGCTTGACGCTGGCCGAGCTCGACCGCATCCTCGGCGAGCACGGCCAGATGCTGCCGCTCGACGTGGTCGACCGCGAGCGCGCGACCGTCGGCGGCGTGGTCGCGACCGGTGCATACGGCCGCCGCCGCCAGCGCTACGGCACCGCCAAGGACATGATCGTCGGCGTGAGCATGGTCCGCCCCGACGGCACGCCGGTGCGCGGCGGCGGCAAGGTGGTCAAGAACGTCGCCGGCTTCGATCTGCCCAAGCTCGCGGTCGGCTCGCTCGGCACGCTGGGCGCGATCGCGACGGTGACGCTGCGGGTCTACCCGATCCCGGACGCGAGCCGCAGCGCGCTGCTGCGCTTCGAGCACGCGGCCGACCTCGACGTGGCGCTGCGGCTGCTGGTCGAGCGGCAGCTGGAGCCCGAGTCGGTCGTGCTGGCGAACTACGACGCGCTGGTCGTCGCCTTCGCCGGCACGCGCGGCGGCGTCGACCAGCAGATGGCGACCGTGCTGGGCGAGATCGCGCCCGCCGCGTCGGCCCAGGCCGCGGAGCTCAGCGCGCTTGAGTGCGAGTCGTACGAGCAGCGCGAGCGCGCGGTGCGGCGCGACGGTCCGTGGCGGTTGAGCATCGTCGCGCCGCCGGCCTTTCCGGTCGCCCGGCTCGGCACGTTCGTCGCCGCCGCGCCGCGCGCGGTCCCGGTCGCATACCCGCTGCTGGGCGTCGCGCTGCACGCCTACGGCGAGAGCGCCGTTCCCGCCGATGCCGAGCACGCCCGGCCCGACTGGCACCTGGCCGACCTGCGCGAGCGCGTCGCCGCCGAGACCGGCGGCAGCGGCCGGGTCGTCATGCACGCCATGCCGGACGCCGCCCGCGGCACCGTCGACGCCTGGGGCCCGCCGCCGCCCTCGTTCGGGCTCATGCGCGCGCTCAAAGACCGCTTCGACCCGCACGGCTTGTGCAACCCCGGCCGCTTCGTCGGAGGAATCTGACTCTCGTGTCCGTCCTCGTCACCGATCCCGAGGCACACGATCCGCAAGCGCAGCAGCGCAGCCATCGCGACTTGATCGCGGACTGCGTGCAGCCCGTTTCTTAGTGTCCTTCGGTATGGATCGCGGCTTTCGGACGAGCGCTTGGGTTCGTACCCCAGTGCTTTGCCAATTCGATGCTGCGAAGGCGATATGATTCCGCTCTCATCTTGTAACGCTACGATCGCGTGGCATGACAACACGCATCGCTAATGCACTGGGGTCTAAGCTATCCTGCCAGCTTGCGGTTCCAAGGCCGCGCTTATAACAAGCGACAATGACTTCTTGAATCGAGTGAACGTTAAAGGCGGCTTCTATGAGTGCGACGTGGTTGCGAACCGTTCCCTCTGCTAGGCCTCTGATGGCGGCAATATCCTTCGGTACGTAACCGTCGAGGAGATACCGCAATATCTCGCGGGGAGCCGGAGTCAATTTCGAGACGATCGGATCATCGTATGCGGTCAGCCATCTTCCGATCCGACGAGCAAGGAAAGAGCGGGGAAAGTGCTTGCGTATGATGAGTGCGGCGGCCTCAAGGTAGAAGTCTCCGCGGGGCGAACCCGCAACAGGCGTCGCGTCGAGTTCGATGAGCGACAACGTTGCGCGCCACAGGTGGCCACAGTCACGGAACATGCGGTAGGCCGAGTCAAAGTGCGAATGAGCATCGGCAGGTCGGTGCTCCAATCGACTTATGAGCCCGCGCATGTGGCTCTCGAAGGCAACACGTCTTGGGTCATCCTTCCAGAATCCATCGAGCTCGAGCGTTTTCGGCTTTAGGCTCGTATACCGTCTATAGATTGAGAGGGCTAGGGGCGGATCGGTTACGGCAAGGACCTCGGCTAGGAACAAGAGCGCCATGCGCTCCTCACCGATCGTTGAATCCCAGTCAACACGCTGGGCGATCTCCGCTGCCTCCGCTGCATGTTCTCTCGCGCTGTCCGCATTATTGAATGCGTTCGCAATCGCTGCACGGCCTGCAAGAGCCCAGGTGCGCCACGCCTCGTCTGGAGCGAATCCCTCTGCCAAACGTATGTTGTGAAACGCGCGCTCTCGATTTCCATCGTGGGCATAGAGCCATGCGTCCAGCGTACACAGTTGCATCTTGACGACAGATGCAACATCGGAACGCCGATCTGCCGAAATTCTTCGCCATGGAACGTCATGTGTTCCGCCAACCCTCGCCGATCGAAGGGTAAGCTCCAGTGATGCGATCTGGAGTACCGTCGCTTGCTCTAGATCATCATCGCGTTCTTTGCACGCTCGATAGGCCGCGTGGGCATCTCGGAACAGTGCCAGTGCCTCCGGGAACCGTCGCATCGTTAATGCGACGAAGCCGCGGAGCTGCGTTGCACGAACCGAGATAACATCCGCGCGTGCAGATTCGGCCTGCAGCGCATATCGAAGAACTTGCGCCAGCTCTCGGTTGAGCCAATGCACGAGCGCTAGTGAGTGCGATATTTCGGCGATGATCGTAGGGTGAACATGTAGGCCCTGCGCTGATGCGGCAACCTCATTGAGTAACGCGAGACCACGATTCACATTGCCGGAGCGGGCAAGGGCAGTTGCATGAAGCATCCGCGCCGTACAAGCTTCGTCGATGGCGGAGAACGTCGTGAGAAGCGGCCCGAGAAAACTCACTACGTCATCGAAGCGTCGAAGCCGATACAGCGCACGAGCGCGCAGCAAGTAAGCCTCCGATCGCAAAGGCCCTTCCAGCGTCCCCGCTTCTTCCAGACCATCGAGCAACTTCAAGCATGCGAGAAAATCAGCCCGGAACCAAAGATCGCGGGCTCGGGATACTTGGGCGAGGGGAGAAACGGCGGCGTCTGAGCCGATGGGCGAGTCTTGTGGCTGCATTACCCGGCTGCATCTTGAAAGAGGCGGATGCCTTGCCTCGCTGGATTCCGCATTGAGACTGCCGTCGTCCTCCATCGCCGACCTGAGCTAGAGCTACGGAGAGTGCGTCGGATTGCCGCCAACGATGTCGTTCGGTTGGACCACTCCTCCCCCGGTGAGGGTCGGGTAGCCGCCGACAATGTCATCCGGCTGGGCCCGTAGGATCGGGCCTCCATTGCTCATGCTCTGCTGGGCGCGACTGCCCGCTGCGCCGCCGGGGGCGAGCACATTCAAGATGGCAACCAGGAATAGCGTCAAAATACTCATACAAGGAGACTCCTTCAGTGCGAGCATGTAAAATCTCATGCCCTTGAGTATCCTAACGTGATCGACGGCGAGGACCAAGTGCCAACGCCACGTCGAGGAGTGCCGCCGCCTAAGCTGCGCTCCCCAAGAGAGCCGCTTTTTAGCGCAAGCGCGCTACGCTGCTTATCTGACTGAATGGTCTTTAGTCGCCGCCGTCACCCCGATTTTCTCGATCGCAACGTCCGGATTCTTAGCGGCCCACTCTCTAGTGTATTTTCGACGCTGGACCGAGTGTGGCGCCAGGTTGCATCATCTATGCAGCTCACGCGTATGGAGGGTGTAGTGCTTCGTTCGGTCTCACGATATAGGCAGTCAGCTCCGCAAGCTCAATTTGCGCTTGTCATAACCTACAAGTGCCTAGAGCCCGTAACGCTCGCTTCGAAGCGCTGCGAATAACGCGATGCAAAACCCGCGTGATACAATCCTGACTGAAAACGAGCATGACATCGTAATGCGGCTTCTTCGCAAGGAGAATGCTTCTCAAATTGCTCGCGAGACGAAGCGGAGCGTTCATACTGTTCGGACGACGATACGCGGCATATACAGCAAACTCGGTGTGCATAGCGTAGTGGAGTTAAGCGATGCCTTGGCTTGCGGGGAGCTTGTCATCCATTGCAAGGAGACGAAAGAACGAGCGTTTGGGCTCTCTTCCTCATTGCTCGTTCTTGAAAGGGAGAGCGTTCGTCGCTCCAAAAGTACGATATGGCCAGTCAAGCTTCACCGCGATGAGATCGCCGCGTTGCTCAACGCCGGTTATGCATACAGCCTGCTGGCTACGACCGAAAGTAATCTCTCGACCCTGATCGAACGTGTCGAGCATCTGGTCGCCGATGCAGAGGCTCAACGACCGCGGATAGCAATAGCTATTGCGTCGGTCCTTGGTTTACAAGATCACGCGAATGGAGTAATGCGTGAGCCGTCACAGATTGACGCTCTCGCGGCGGTCTGTGCTGACACTCCATTCCCATTGAAGCAAGGCTCACGATCAGAGTTGCTCGACGAGTTCCGTACCTCGTACGCGGCTGGCTCTCTTGCAAGGCCTCACCGTAGGACTTCACCTCGTGAATGAGAGCTTCGGAAATCGCGTCCGGCGGTTGCGGTTGGCTCGCGGTCTTCGCATTCTGGATGTCGCATACGCAGCGCGGTTGACCAAGGCTTCGATACTTCAAATTGAAAGCGGGCGGACGAAGAACATTACGCTGATTGCCGGCTTACGAATCGCGAAATGCCTTGAAGTAAGTCCCGATTATCTCGCCACGGGGATCGACGCAGAGAAGGCAACAACGGAGGTAAGAGCAGTCGGACGGCGGCTTCAGGACTACGAAATGCGCATCGCTGCATTGGAGCGCCGGACCAGCCACGTCGCTGAATGATAGAGTTCGGCTCACGTGGGGTAGGCTGGCATCGGGTTCAACGACGGCCATGTTCGCATATTGGGAGGCGCTTATGATGAGCGCGAGCCATCCGATAGCCCTACGAGGCCATGTCGCGAACCACTCACCCAGGGGCAAGGACCTCCATCGCTGAGGAACTTGGCTTGCGTCGTCATCGGGCGTCGAACTAGGCCAGAATGCCGGGCAATTTCGGGGATAGGCGCGAAGGACAATAGCATGAGCCGCTGCCCTGCGCCCAGCGCGACCGGAAGGTCGTTTTCGATGCCCGAAGTCACGGATACTCGGCAGGATTCTTCCAAGCAAGCGAGGCCTCGTACCTACGGCTCTTTCGTCGGAGGAATCTGATTCTCGTGTCCGTCCCCGTCACCGATCCAGCGGCGCACGATCCCAACGCGCAGCAGCGCAGCTACCGCGACCTGATCGCGGACTGCGTGCACTGCGGCTTCTGCCTGCCGGCCTGCCCGACGTACGTCTCGTGGGGCGAGGAGATGGACTCGCCGCGCGGGCGCATCGACCTGATGAAGGGCGTCGCCGACGAGATCATCCCGCTCGACGCGCTGGTCACCGGGCACATCGACGCGTGCCTGGGCTGCATGGGCTGCGTCACCGCCTGCCCCTCGGGCGTGCGCTACGACCTGCTGATCGAGGCGACCCGGGCCAAGATCGAGGCCCGGGTTCCGCGCTCGCCGAGTGATCGCGCGTTTCGCGACTTCGTGTTCGCGCTGTTCCCGTATCCGGGCCGGCTGCGGGTGCTCGCCCCCGGGCTGTGGCTGGCGACGAAGCTCGGCTTGACGCGCCTGGCCGCGAGCCCGCTGGGCAAGCTGCTGCCGCCGCGGCTGCGCCAGCTCGCCACGATGGCGCCGCCCCTGCGCTTGCGCGACACGTTCCGGACGCTCCCGGCGCGGGTCGCGGCGACGGGCGAGCGGCGCGCCCGGGTCGGCCTGGTCGCCGGCTGCGTGCAGCGCACGTTCTTTCCCGGCGTCAACGATGCGACGCTGCGGGTGCTCAGCGCCGAGGGCTGCGAAGTCGTCGTGCCGGCGGGCCAGGGCTGCTGCGGCGCGCTCTCGCTGCACAGCGGGCGCGACGAGGAGGCCAAGCGCTTCGCGCGCGCGCTGATCGAGCGCTTCGAGCGCAACCCGGTCGACACGATCGTGATCAACGCCGCCGGCTGCGGCTCGACCCTCAAGGAGTACGGCGAGCTGTTCGCCGACGACCCGGCCTGGCGCGAGCGGGGCGAGGCGTTCGCACGCAAGGTCCGCGACGTCAGCGAGTTCCTGGCGACGCTCGAGCCGCGCGCGCCGCGGCACCCGCTGCCGCTCAAGGTCGCCTATCACGACGCCTGCCACCTGGCGCACGCGCAGCGGGTGCGCGCGCAGCCGCGGCAGCTGCTGCGCTCGATCCCCGGGCTGCAGCTGCTCGAGATCCCCGAGGGCGACCAGTGCTGCGGCAGCGCCGGCACGTACAACCTGTTCCAGCCCGAGTCGGCCCACGAGATCGGCTCGCGCAAGGTCGACAACGTCCAGTCGGTCGCGCCCGACGTCGTCGCCAGTGCCAACCCCGGCTGCACCTTGCAGATGCAGGCGATCGCGCGCGAGCGCGGCGTGACGCTGCACGCCGCGCACCCGGTCGAGCTGCTCGACGCGGCGATCCGGGGGCCGCGCCGCTCGGGCTAGTGGTGCGGTAGCCCGGCGGCGGGCGGCGTCAGGGGCGAGCGCATCACCGCGTCGCCGTGCTGGTTGCCGTTGCCGTTGAGCTGGACCGAGACGTTGACCGTCGTCGCCATCCCGCCGCCGCCGCTGACCCGAATCGCGCAGTTGCCGTTGCCGCCGCTGTTGCCGTGCCCGTCGGCGGTGACCTGGATCTGGTGCGGCGCCGGCTCGTTGATCGGCACGTTCGGCGGCGACACGTTGAACGTCGCGATGTCGCCGTTGCAGCTCCAGGTCATCGTGATCTGACCGCTGCCGTGGTCCGGCGCCGGTCCCGGACCCGAACCCGGGCAGGTGTACGTACCGCGACCGGGAGCGTAGCAGATGTAGGTCTGCTGCACGGTGAACCGGCCCGTCGGCGCCGCCTGGGTGATGCTCACGTTCGTCGGGTTGACCGTGAGCGGGCCGTACGACACGGCCGGCGTGGACGTCGGCACCGGCGTCGGCGTGGCGGTCGGCGTGGGCGTGGGTGTCGGCGTCGCGCCGACCGGGGTCGGGGTCGGTGCGGGCGATGCGGTCGGCACGGCGGTCGGGGCCGGGCTGGGCGTCGGCGTCGCGCCGACCGGGGTCGGGGTCGGTGCGGGCGATGCGGTCGGCGCGGCGGTCGGGGCCGGGCTGGGCGTCGGCGTCGCGCCGACCGGGGTCGGGGTCGGTGCGGGCGATGCGGTCGGCACGGCGGTCGGTGCCGGGCTGGGCGTCGGCGTCGCGCCGACCGGGGTCGGGGTCGGTGCGGGCGATGCGGTCGGCACGGCGGTCGGGGCCGGGCTGGGCGTCGGCGTCGCGCCGACCGGGGTCGGGGTCGGTGCGGGCGATGTGGTCGGCACGGCGGTCGGGGCCGGGCTGGGCGTCGGCGTCGCACCGACCGGGGTCGCGGTTGGCCTCGGGGTCGGTGCGGGCGATGCGGTCGCCGCAGCGGTCGGGGCCGGCGTCGCCGGCGGAGTCGAGGTGCTGCCGTGGCCGGCAGCGACCGCAGCGACCGCGGCCGCGCCGGCCGCGGCGCCGGCGGCGCCCGCTACGCCGCCCGCCGCACCGGCGGCCGCGCCGCCCTGCGCGCCGGCCACCGCGCCGGTCGGGTCGACCGGCGCGACCGAGGCGTTGGCGGCCAGCGCGTTGTGGCCGGCGGCGAACTGGTCGAGTGCGGGATTGTGCACGACGCTGTTCTGGGCCACGCTGACCGCGGCGTTCATCGGCGTCGAGCCCAGGATCGTCGCGGTCTGGCCGGTGACGATGGTCATCACCCGCGCCCCGGTCGTGATGGTGACGTCGCCCGGCGTGCACTCGATGCACAGCACCTGCGTGCCCTTGGGCCCGACGACCAGGTACGCTTCGGTGCCGCGGACCGCGATCTGCGAGGTGCCGGTCTGGAAGGTGTAGTTGGAGCGCATCCCTTCCGGGTGGCGAATCTTGAAGTGAAGCGCGCCGTGGTCGACCACGACGACGTTCTGCTTGCCGCTCTGGGCCTCGTTGAACGCGCCGACCTGAACGCTGGTGCGCTCGCCCAGATCGACCTCGGAGCTGTCCGCCAGCCGCAGCGTCGCGGCGGAGGCCGCCTCGGTGACCGCCCAGGCGTCGTCGGCGAGGTCGAGCTTGCCGAGCACCGGCTGGAACGGCGCGTCGGCGTGGGCGCGGTAGCCCACGGTGCCCTTGACCCGGGCGAGCTCCTTGCCGGCGCTCGCGGCGCCGGCTCCGGCGGGCAGCGAGCTGGCGATGAACGCGCATCCGAGCGCGACAGTACCGATCCGTCGGGTCATCATGTCGAGGCGGTTCTACCCAAGCTCGACAAGGGACAAAAGTCCTAGCGCGTTGACGTTTCCGTGTCACGCCGCGTCGATGCGTCGACGGCCGGCGGCCGCGACGAAGCCCGCCGGGGCCGGCGTCGAAGCGGTCCTCGCGATGACCAGCGAGGTGACCGTCGACCGAACCTACCCGGGCTTGGCCGCCGCCTGGCGGACGCTGCGGCCGCGCGGGGCCCGGGTGCGCGAGGTGGCCTGCGCCGGGGCGCCGCGCACGCTGCTGGCGGTCGAGCTGGGCGAGCCGCACCTGCCGCTGGTTTCGCTCTCGGCCGGGGTCCACGGCGACGAGCCGGCCGCCCCGTGGGCGCTGTTCGAGCTGGTGCGCGACGGCCTGCTCGACCCGCGCTTCGGCTACCGGATCTGGCCCTGCCTCAACCCCAGCGGCTACGCCGCCGGAACGCGCGAGAACGCCGAGGGCGCCGACGTGAACCGCAGCTTCTCGCGCGGCGGGACGACCCCCGAGGCGCGCGCGGTCCTCACCGCCAACCGCGACCGGCGCTTCGTGCTGGCGCTCGACCTGCACGAGGACTTCGAGGCGGCGGGCTGCTACGTCTACGAGCCGCTCCGGGCGGGGTTCGCCTCCCATTATGCCGGGGCCGTCGTCGCCGCGCTCGACGACGCCGGGCTGCCGGTCCAAGCGCTGAGCGAAGGGTTCGACCTGGGCGCGCCGCCGGGGACGGCGGCCTCGGCCATGTACCGGCTCGCGCGCGGCACCGTGCTGGTCGACTACGACGCCGAGCTGCGCGCGTTCGAGGGCCTGCCCAGCTCGCTCGCGCTGATGTACCGCGGAACGCCGGCGGCGCTGACCTTCGAGACCCCGCGGCCGCGGCCGTGGGAAGAGCGCTTGGCCGCGCACCGCGTCGCGGTCGTGACCGCGCTCGCCGTCACCGCGGTCTGATCCGAGCGCGCCGTTCTGCGGCCGGGAGCGCGCGTGTTCGTGCGCGAAGTCCAACGGGTCATGGCTGTGCGCGATTCCCTCGAAGTCGACGTCCTGTTCGTGGGGGCCGGCCCCGCCTCGCTCGCCGGCGCGATCCGGCTGCGCCAGCTCGCCGCCGCGGCCGGCGCGGAGATCGCCGTGATGGTGATCGAGAAGGGCGGCGAGATCGGCAACCACGGCTTCTCGGGCGCCGTCGTCGACCCCAAGGCGCTCCTGGAACTGTTCCCCGGCGAGGACATCACCGGCGGGCTCGACACCCCGGTGACCAGCGACGCGCTGTGGTTTCTCACCAACGGCGGCAAGATCAAGGCCCCGTTCACCCCGCCGGTGCTCAACAACCACGGCAAGTACGTCGCCTCGCTCTCGAACCTGACCAAGTGGCTCGCCGCGAAAGCGGAGGAAGCCGGGGTCGACGTGTTCCCCGCCTTCCCCGGCCAGGAGCTGCTGTGGGACGGCGACCGCGTGATCGGCGTGCGGGTGGGCGACAAGGGCGTCTCGCACACCGGCAAGCCGAAGTCCAACTACGAGCCGGGCCCGGACCTGATGGCCAAGGTCGTCGTGCTGGGCGAAGGCCCGCGCGGCACGCTGACCAAGACCGCCATCGGCCGCCTCGGGCTGGATGAGGGCCGCGACCCGATGGTGTACGCGGTCGGGATCAAGGAGCTCTGGCGGGTGCCGGGCCGGCTGCCCGCCGGCAGCGTGATCCACACCCTGGGCGCGCCGCTGTGGAACACCTTCGGCGGCGGCTGGATCTACGCCATGTCGGACGACGTCATCGACATCGGCCTGGTGACCGGCCTGGACTACGCCGACCCGACCACCGACCCGCACGACAACTTCAACCGCTACAAGCTGCACCCGGCGGTGCGCCCGCTGCTCGAGGGCGGCGAGATGATCCGCTACGGCGCCAAGGCGATCCCCGAGGGCGGCCTGCACGCCATGCCGCGCTTCTACGCCGACGGGCTGTGCATCGTCGGCGACAGCGCGGGCTTCCTCAACGGCCTGCGGCTCAAGGGCATCCACCTGGCGATCAAGTCCGGCATGATGGCCTCGGAGGCGATCTTCGCCGCGCTGCAAGCCGACGACACCGGCGCCGCGAAGCTCAAGGCGTACGAGGACGCGTTCCGCGACTCGTGGGCGTTCACCGAGCTGCACGCCGCGCGCAACTTCCACAACGGCTTCGGCAACGGCATGTTCGGCGGCCTGATCAACGCCCAGCTCGGGCTGATGAGCGGCGGCAAGGGCTTCGGCCTGCACGACAAGCTGACCGGCCACTACGGCTACGAGAACCTCAAGAAGCTCAGCGAGGCCGCGCCGGTACAGGTCACCAAGCGGGTCGTGCCCGACGGCAAGCTGACCTTCGACAAGCTGACCGACGTGTTCAAGTCGGGCTCGATCCACGACGAGGACCAGCTCCCGCACCTGCACGTCGCCGACACCAACATCTGCGCCGAGAGCTGCACGGTCGAGTACGGCAACCCCTGCCAGTACTTCTGCCCGGCCAAAGTCTACGAGCCGCACTTCACCAAGGCCGACGGTGCGCCGGCCGAGGGCAAGCTGCAGATCAACTTCTCGAACTGCGTCCACTGCAAGACCTGCGACATCATGGACCCCTACCAGATCATCACCTGGGTCCCGCCCCAGGGCGGCGAAGGCCCCGTCTACACCGGGATGTAATGGCCGACGCTTGCTCCACTTCGAATGGGATCGGCGCAAGGCCCGAGCTAACGCTACAAAGCACAAGGGAGTTACGTTCGAGGAGGCCACCACCGTTTTTGCCGACCCTCTCGCGCTGACCGTCGCCGACGAGCGGTTCGATGAGGAACGGTGGCTGACGATCGGGCACTCCTTGACCGGGAAAACGATCGTCGTCGCGCATACGGATCGAGGCGAGCGGATCCGAATCATCAGCGCCCGCGAAGCGACAATGCGAGAGCAAAAAGAGTATGAGCAAAGCTGACATTCCCAACGAGGTCGACTTCCGAGGCGGAAAGCGGGGTGCGTACGCAGCGCGTTACGCAGCCGGGACAAACGTCGTGATACTCGACCCTGAAGTTGCATTACGTTTCAAGACCGCAAAGGAAGTCAACCGCGTGTTGCGCTTGCATCTTCAGAGTGCGGAAAACGATGCACCTGCCGAGAGGCCTAGCGAAAAGGGTGTAACGAAAACGAGACGACGCACGACGCGTGTCTGACGTCGCGGTCGTCGGCGCCGGGCTGATCGGGTGCGGCGTCGCCTACGAGCTGGCCAAGCGCGGGGTGGCGGTGACGGTGTTCGACCGCGCGGAGCCGGCGCGGGCCGCGTCGTGGGCGGGGGCGGGGATGCTCGCCCCGTTCAGCGAGGCCACGCCGGATGCGGCGCTGGTCGCGCTGTGCCGCGACTCGCTGGCGTGCTACCCGGCGTTCGTCGACGAGCTGCGCGAACGGACCGGCGTCGACGCGCGCTTGCGGCACGAGGGCACGCTGCACGTCGCGCTCGACGAGGCCGCGCTGGCCGAGCTGGCCGTGCACGCGGCGACGTTTCGCGCCAACGGCGGCGAGGTCACGATGCTCGACCGCGGCGCGGCGCTGGCGCGCGAGCCCCTGCTGGCGAAGGATTGCGCCGGTGCGCTGTTCGTCGCCAACGAGGCGCAGGTCGACAACCGCCGCCTCGGCCGCGCGCTGGTCGCGGCCTGCGAGGCGCTCGGGGTGCGCTTCGAGCGGGTCGACGACGTCGCGCTCGAAGCCGACGCGCGGCGCGTGCGCGGACTGCGCACCACGTTCGGGTTTCGCGCCGCGCCGGTGGTGATCAACGCCGCCGGCGCGTGGGCGGGCGAGCTGGCCGGCGTGCCGCCGCAGGCGCGCGTGCCGGTCGTGCCGGTGGCCGGCGAGATGCTGGCGCTGGGCGTGCCGCGCGGCGCGATGCGCGCGCTGGTGTGGCTCGGCCACCGCTATCTCGTGCCGCGCGAGGACGGGCGGCTGCTGGTCGGCGCGACCGTGCAGTCGCGCGGCTTCGACGCCCGGGTGACCGCGGCGGGCCTGCACGACCTGCTCGACGCCGCGCTCGCCGTCGCGCCCGCGCTGGCGTCGTTCGCGGTGGTCGAAACCTGGGCCGGCCTGCGGCCCGGCTCGCACGACGGTCGCCCGTACCTCGGCGCGACCGCACTCGACGGCTACCTCGTCGCGAGCGGCCACTATCGCAACGGCATCCTGCTGACGCCGGTCACGGCGCGACTGCTCGCCGAGCTGGTCGTCGAGGGAAGCTGCGCCGCGCTGACACCGTTCGCGCCCGCCCGGGTATCGGAGGCATCGACGCACGGGACGCCGACGACGACTCACGCCACACCAGCCTCGAAGGTCGTGCCGGAAGGCGCGGCTGCCGTCGCGAACGAGGCGGGGTGACGCTCACGGTCAACGGCGAGCCGCGCGAGGTCGCCGACGGCACCACGCTCGACGCGCTCATCGACTCGCTCGGCGTGCGCCGCGACGGGATCGCGGCCGCGCTCAACGACGAGGTCGTCCCGCGCGGGCGGCACGCCACGACGCACCTGCAGCAAGGCGACCGGCTCGAGATCATCGTCGCGGTCGCCGGGGGATGAACCACATGCACGACCACGACGACGTCCTGCGCATCGGCAAGTACGCGTTCCGCTCGCGGCTGCTCGTCGGCACCGGCAAGTACCCCACGCTGGAGGTCATGCAGCGGGCCCACGCGGCCAGCGGCGCCGAGGTGGTGACGGTCGCGATCCGGCGCATGCACCTCGATGACAAGTCGGGCAAGACGCTGGTCGACTTCATCGACCGCGAGCGGCTGACGCTGCTGCCGAACACCGCCGGCTGCTACACCGCCAAGGACGCGGTGCTGACCGCCAAGCTGGCGCGCGAGGCGCTCGGCACCGACCTCATCAAGGTCGAGGTGATCGGCGACGCGCAGACGCTCTACCCCGACACCGCCCAGACGATCCTCGCCTGCGAGGAGCTGGTGCGCGACGGCTTCACCGTGCTGCCGTACGTCGTCGACGACCCGGTCGCGTGCCGGCGGCTGGAAGCGGTCGGCTGCGCCGCGGTGATGCCGCTGGCGGCGCCGATCGGCAGCGGCCTGGGCGTCTGCAACCCGTACTCGATCCGGATCATCAAGGAGCGCGCCGGCGTGCCGGTGATCGTCGACGCGGGCGTCGGCACCGCCTCCGACGCGGCGCTGGCGATGGAGCTGGGCGTCGACGCGCTGCTGATGAACACCGGAATCGCCGCGGCCAAGGACCCGGTGCGCATGGCGCGCGCCATGCGCGCCGCGGTCGAGGCCGGCCGCGACGCGTTCCTCGCCGGCCGGATGGAGAAGCGGCTCTACGCCAACGCGTCGAGCCCGATGCAGGACCTGATCGCAACCGAAACCGGAGGCAGCGCGTGACCCAGATCTCCGTCGCCGAGCTCAAGCGCCGCCGGGACGCGGGCGAGCGGCTCGTCCTGCTCGACGTGCGCGAGCCCGACGAGATCGCGACCGCGTCGCTGCCCGGTGCGACGCTCATCCCGATGATGGAGATCCCGCGGCGCGCCGGCGAGCTGCCGCGCGGCGTGCCGGTCGTCGTGATGTGCCACTCCGGCGGCCGCAGCGCGCGCGTCACCGAGTACCTCAACCGGAACGGCTATCCCGAGGCGGTCAACCTGGCCGGCGGAATCGACGCCTGGGCGACCGAGATCGACCGCAGCGTTCCGCGCTACTGACGCTCAGCGCCAGCGGGTGTAGATCACGTCGCCGGCGTGGCAGTCGGCGACGTGCAGCCGGAACGTGTCCTGGTGCAGCCACTCGATCACCGCGCCGTGCCAGCCCTTGGCATCGGGGTCGGCGCAGGCGGCCAGCACGACCAGCGGGGAGCGGTCGACCCGGCCCGACCACGCGAGCCGGCCGGTCGGGAGCGCCGGCCCGCCGTCGACGACCCGGGCCGAGACCTGGTCGCCGTGCCGCTCCAGGTACACCCGCAGCGGCTTGTCCGCGTACGCCGCGTTCCACAGCCCGCCGTACGGGTCGCCGCCCGAGGGCGTGAAGGCGGGCGCGACGGTGGCCGCCGCCGCGGAGCCCGCGGCCGTCGCCGCCGGCGCGGGTGCGGCCGGCGCGCCGGCTTCGACCACCGTGACCTCGTCGACCGCCGGGCCGTACCAGCCGGAGCGCGGGCTGCCATCGGTTCGCGCGAAGCCGATCACCGTCGTGCCCGCCGCGGCGGTGAAGTCGAGCGTCTCGGTGCGCCAGCCCATCGCCTGGCGGGTGTGACCCGCCGTGTCGAAGCTGAACCTGCGCGAGGCCGGGCCGGCGCGCACCAGCAGCGTCTTCACCCGGGGCGGACCCTCGGGGTTGCCGGCGAGCGCGAAGCTCAGCCGGTAGCGCCGCCCGGCGACCGTCGCGATGCGCTGCTCGACGGCTCCGGGGCCGGGCGTGCCGACCTCCAGGCTGTCGGCGCCGCCGGCGGGCTGCCACCAGCGGCCGACCAGGTCGACGTAGCCCGAGGTCACGCGCCAGCCCGCGATCGCCGGCGAGCCGGCACGGACCGAAAGCCACGACGCCAGCGGGCCGTTCGCCTCGAAGTCGCCGTTGCGGACCAGGCTCCCGCCCTGCGCGAGGGCGCCGCCCGCGAGACCGGCGGTCAGGGCGATGGCGGCGGCGGCCCGCAGGACGTGCATGCGGGCCTCGTACCCGCCCGGTTCAGATCCGCGTCGCCCGCACGAACCAGTGGACCCGGCCGGCCACGTCGTCCCGGGCGTGCGCCCAGCGGCCGACGATGTCGTCCACCGCGACCTCTTCGGCCTCGTCGAGGCGGAACAGGCCGCGCAGCACCTCGGCGACGCCGTCCCGGTCGAAGTAGGCGTGCGGGATGCCGGCCTCGTCGCCGTCGCCCGGGGCGAAGCTGCGCTCGTCGAACGGGATGCCCAAGCCGTAGCGCGCGTCGCGCAGCGAGCCGAGCGTCACGAAGATCGGCGCGCCGGGCCGCAGCACCCGCCGCAGCTCGCCGAAGCCGGCCCGCACCTTCGCGCTGGTACCGTGCAGGTAGGCGTGCGTCGAGAGCGCGGCGCCGTAGGTCTCGCGGCCGCCGGGCAGCTGGGTGTAGAGAACGTCGTCGGGGACGCTCACCAGCGGCACGCCCGCGTCGACCAGCGCGCGCGCGTTGCGGCCCGAGCCCGTGCCCACTTCGATCACCGGGCCCGCCAGCCGCTGCGCGCCGGCGAGCTCCAACAGCCGCCCGGCGAGCGGGTGCGCGGACGGTGCGGGCGACTGTGAAGACATCGTTTACTTTCTGCGGTCCTACCGCGGCGGCGGCGCGCACTGCTCCGAGGAGAGGTTCCCGCGCCTCCTTCGGCGGACATTCGACCATGCTCGAAGCGGGTACGCAACTGCCGGACGTCGCTGCCCCGGACCAGGACGGTCACCCGGTCCGGCTGCGCGATTTCGCCGGCCGCAAGCTGGTCGTCTACTTCTACCCGAAGGCCGACACGCCGGGCTGCACCGCCGAGACGCAGGCGTTCCGCGACCTCTCGCCCGACTTCGCGGCGGCCGGGGCGGCGATCGTCGGAGTGAGCCGCGACACAGTTGCGGCACAAAAGAAGTTCGCGACCAAGTACGGGGCGGATTTCCCGTTACTCGCCGATACGTCGTCGGCCATCTGTAATGCCTTTGGCGTAATCGCCGAAAAGAACATGTACGGCAAGAAGAGCATTGGCATCCAGCGCTCGACCTTCGCCGTTGGCCCGGATGGGACAGTCGCCAAGGTGTGGCCGAAGGTCTCCGTCGAGGGCCACGCCGCCGCCGTTCTCGAGGCAGTACGATCGCTCTGACCACCACCACCCACCTCACCGTCGCGGGATCGAGCTCGTCGATCCCGCGGCCGGATCGGGCCTGCAGCTCCTACCTGGTCGACGACGGCGAGACCCCGATCGTGCTGGACCTGGGCACGGGCGCGTTCGCCAACCTGCGCCAGTACGTCGATTACGACCGGCTGGGCGGGGTGGTGATCAGCCACATGCACGCCGACCACTTCATCGACCTCATCCCGCTGCGCTACGCGCTGCGTTACGGCTCGCGCCGCCCCACCGGCAAGCTGGGGGTCTATCTGCCTCCCGGCGGGCTGGCCACGCTCAAGCGGCTGGTATCGGCGTTCGCCGACGAAGGCGGCGAGTTCCTCAGCGACGTCTTCGACCTCTACGAGTACGACCCGGCGACGCCGCTGCTGATCGAAGGCGCGAGGCTGCGCTTCGCCCACACCTCGCACTACATCCCCGCCTTCGCGATCCGCTGGGAGCGCGGCGGCACGAGCGTGACCTACTCCGCCGACACCGCGCCGGACGAGCGGGTCGTCGCGCTCGCGCGCGAGACCGACCTGTTCCTCTGCGAAGCGACGCTGCTGCACGGCGAAGGCGAGCGCGGCATGCGCGGGCACTCCTCCGGCGAGGAGGCCGCGCTGATGGCCCGGGCCGCCGGTGCCCGCCGGCTCGTCCTCACCCACTACGGCGAAGAGTCGACCTCGCGCGACCTCGACGAGGCCGCCCGCCGCATCTTCACGGGCGAGATCGTGGTCGCGGACGACCACCGGGTGCTCGGGGTCGCCGGCTAGGCCGTCAGTTCTCGGTCTTCGCGTCTCCGCGCGGCAGCGAGAACTGGATCAGCGAGCTGACCGGGGCCAGGCCGCGGGCGATCACCGCGTGCGGCGTGACCTTGAGGTTCAGCTCCTCGAGCCGCGCCTTCGCCGCGAGCAGCTCCCGGCCGCTGGTCACGACGTCCTCGAGCAAGAGCACGTGCTGGCCGGCGCTGAACGGGCCTTCGACGAACTCCTCGGCGAACGCGCCGTACTGCTTGGGCTGCTTGCGCACCACGATCATCGGCAAGCCGGTCATCCCCGAGACGGCCGTCGCGATGATGACCCCGCCGAGCTCGGTGCCGCCGATCAGGTCGGGATTGAGCTCGGAGACCACCGGCGCGAACAGCCGCGCGATCCGGCGCAGGACCTGCGGGTCGCTGAAGAGCCGGAACTTGTCGATGTAGTAGTCGCTGCGGATGCCACCCGAGAGCAGGTAGTCACCGCGTGTGAGCGCGCGCTCCACGATCACGTTCTTGAGCCAGCGCAGCTCCGGAATGCGCGCGATCGGGCTGGACGACGGATCCTCGAACACCACTAGATCTCCCACTCGTAGGCGTTCCACGCCTCGTTGATCGGATTCGGGGCGAAGCCCTTGAAGGCCGGGCTGATCGGCTGGATCTGGCGAGGGTACCAGATGTAGTCCTCCGGGACGTCGCGCGCGATCAGCTTCTGGATCGTGGAGTACGCCTTCTTGCGGGCCGCCTGGTCGTAGCTTCCCAGCGCCGCCGCCTGCGCCGCGTCCATCTCCTTGGAGCAGTAGCGGGTGTAATTGACCCCTTCGGGGTGGCTGGGGCGCGGAATCTGGGCGCACTCGTAGAGCGAGTGGTCGTCGGGGTCGTAGCCGGCGATCCAGCCGTAGAGCCCGAGGTCGTACTTGCCGTTGGTCATGATCCCGCCCTGGCCGTAGCTGGCGAAGAAGAGATTGGCCGGATAGGCCTTGATCTGGGCGTCGACCCCGACCCCCTTGAGCATCGCCTGGACCTGGACGGCGACCAGCCGCCGGGTCGCGTTCTCGACGTTGTACGAGAGCTGCAGCGCCAGCGGCTGCCCGTTCTTGCGCCGGATGCCGTCCGGGCCGGGCGTCCAGCCGGCCTGCTGGAGGAGCGCCTTGGCGGCGGCCGGATCGGTGCGGTAGCGCATCACGTTCGGCTCGAACGCCCAGGAGTACGGCGGCTGGTCGGCCCAGGCGACCCGCGCGATGCCGCCGGTGAACTTGTCGACCAGCGCCGCTTTGTCGATCGCGTAGACGAGCGCGCGCCGCACCCGCAGGTCGTTGAGCGGCGCCCGCGCGTTGTTGAAGTTGATCCCCAGCGTCTGCGGCTGGTCGTTGATCGCGACCTTGACGTCGGGCAGCGCCTTGACGTTGAGGTAGAGGTTGGGCGACGCTTCGAAGATCCAGTCGACGTCGTGCGAGCGCAGCGCGTTGAGCGAGGTGTTCTCGTCGGGGATCTCGCGCAGGATGATCGAGCGGAGCTTGGGCTTGCCGCGGAAGTAGTCGTCGTTGGCGACCAGCTCGAGGTGGTCGCCGCGCACCCAGCGGGCGAGCTTGAACGGTCCGGTGCCGATCGGCTGATCGTTGAACGGAATGCGGTTGAGGTCGTGATATTTCGCCAGCAGGTGCTCGGGCACGATGCAGATCGGCTGATCGCTCTCGGCGAAGACCGTGTTGACGAACGGCGCGAACTTGTGCTTGAGGTGGAACACGACCGTCGTGTCGTTCGGCGTGTCGACCGAGGCGACGTCCTCGTAGCCGGTGCGCTCGTTGACGTTGTTGGCGTTGTTCATCATGGCTCGCCACGAGAACTTGACGTCCTTGCTGGTGAACGGGACGCCGTCGTGCCACTTCACGCCCGAGTGCAGGTGGTACGTGATCGTGACGCCGTCCTTGCTGATGCCGCCGTTCTGCTCGGTCGGAACTTCCGTCGCCAGGATCGGGACCAGGTTCTTGCCGGCGGCGTCCACGCTGACCAGGGTGTCGAAGCTCAGCCGGTTGAGCAGCGCTTCGGTGGAGTTCGCCGAGAGAATCGGGTCGAGCGTGTTCGGCGAGCGCTGGATCGCGATGCGAAGCTCGCCCGGAATCGTTCCGGTGGACGGGCTGCCGCTGGACGACGTCTGGTCGCCGACTTTGGAGCACGCACTGATCGACAGCGCGCACGCGAGCGCGCCGATCACGAGTTTACGCAACGAGTCCCCCTTCCTAGCGGCGCTTGGTCGCCGGTTTCTTCGCGGTCGGCTTCTTCGCGGCGGCCGCGCGGCGCGCCGGGCCGCGCTTCGCCGCCGCCTTCTTCTTGGCCGGCCCGGCCTTCTTGAGCGTTGCCGTCTTCTTCGCGGCAGCCGGTTTGGCCGGTGCGGCCTTCTTGGCGCTGGTCCGTCCGGAGGCCGCTTTCTTGGGCAGCGGCTTGGCAGGAGCGGCTTTCTTCGCCGCCGGTTTTGCCGCCGTGCTCTTGACCGGCTGCTTGACCCGCTCGGAAGCCGCAGCCGCGGTGCTCTTCGCGGCCGCGGCACTCTTCGTCACGGGCCTCGCGGGCGGAGCTTTCGCCGCGACCGCTTTGGCCGGCGGCTCGGCGCCGCGCTTCTTCCCGGGCGCGGGGGCTTCGGCCGGCGCCGCGGCTTCGGGTGGCGCGGCGGCTTCGGGTGGCGCCGCGGCTTCGGGTGGCGCCGCGGCTTCGGCCGGCGCGGCCTGTTCAGGCGGCGCTGCGGCTTCCGGCGGTACGTGGTCGACCGGGGGGCCGGGTTCGGCCGGGGTCTCCTCGGCCTCGCGCTGGTGCTGCGCTTCGACGAGCCGCTCGAGCGGCTCGGGCTCGGTCACCGGCGGGGCTTCCGGCATCGCCTCGGGCGACTGGGCTGCCGGCGGGGCGGTTTTGACCCGCTTGCGGGCCGGCTTCTTGGGTGCGGGCTTCGCTGCGGCAGGCTCCGGCCCGGGCCCGGCGGATTCCGGCCCGGGCGGCGCCGGCGCGGCGAGCTCGGGCACCGGGGGCTCGGGCTCGGGGGTCGCGCCCGCTCCCGCTGCGAGGGGCTGCACGATCGGCTGGGCGGCAGGCTCGGGGCCGGCGTGCTCCGGAAGGGCGAGCTCCGGCGCCGGAGCGGGCAGCGCCGGCTCGTCGCTCGACGCGACCGCCAGCGGCTCCTCGGCGGCGGGCACGGGCAGCGGAGCATCCGCGGCCAGGCTCTCGCTGCGTTCGGCAGGGCGCTCCGGCGACGTCCCGGGAGCGCGGACCGGCTTGACCCGCGCTTTCCGGACCGGCTTGGCGGCGGCGGGCTCGCCGGCCGTCTCCGCGGCGGCGCCGGCCGCGGTGCTCTTGCGGGCCGGCCTCTCGGCCTTGGGCGGCTCGGGCGGAGCGGGGGCGGGCTCGGGCTCGGGCTCCGGCTTGCGCTCGACGCGCAGCGCGACGCGGGCCAAGCGGCCGGCGATCGGAAAGGCCAGCTCGTTGATCCCCAGCTCGTCGAGCACGGCCAGCGCCGCGGCGAATGCGCCGCCCTGGTCCTTGGGCGAGTGGGCGTCGGAGCCGACCGCGATCCAGACGCCGCGCTGCTGCGCTTTGCGCAGGAGCCGCTTGTTGGCCGCCAGATAGCGCTGCTTCTCTTCGTCGCTGTGATCGCGGTAGAGAAAGCGCGTATTGAACTCGATCGCCATCCCGCGCTCGCCGAGCGCGGCCAGCACGCGGTCCTCGTAGGCTTCGAGGGTCGCGTCGTCGGGCCACTGGCCGAACAGCGCGGGGGCGAAGAAGTGGCCCAGGATGTGGCCCGGGAGGCGTTCGACCACGTCGAGCACCGCGGCGACGTAGAGCTCCCAGAGCTGCTCGGTGCCGACCAGCTCGCCGATCTCGCGGAATTCGGGGTTGTCGAACGGCCACAACCAGCCGTCGCCGTGGACCGGGTGCGTGATGGGCACGAAGTGCACCGAGCGGATCAGGGCGTCCGGGCGCATGGCGTCGACGATGTTCTGCGCGTCGGGCCGCGAGCGCGGGTCGTTGTCGACCTCGGCGCCGATCGAGAAGCGCATCCCCCGCCGCAGGCCCTCGCCGACGACCGCGGCGTGCGCGACGTCCACGCTGGCCGTCTCGGCCGCGCCGTAGAGGTCGCCCGCCTGGGCCAGCTTGAGGGCGCGGCGGACCAGATTGACCGCCGCCGGATCCTCGAAGGTGAGGTAGTTCATGTGGTCGGCGACCATCATGAAGCGCGGGTAGCCGCGCCGGCACGCGTGGTAGAACCACAGGAACAGCATGCGCGCGGTCAGCGGGAGCGGGCGCTCCTCGGCATAGGGCTTGTGCTCGCCCTTGCAGTGGCCGTGCGTGTCGGGGATCGCGTAGAGGCGCGGGTCGCGCTCGATCTTATCGTTCAACTTCTTGTAATCCGCGTCGGCGTGTGGCCGGCGACGATGCGGCCCTCGAAGCTGCGGACGCACAGTTCGCCGGGATGACGCGATGAGGTCCGAACGGCTCGAAACCGATCAGCTGGGCGTGCCGGGACACGAACTGCCGATTTTCTCCGCGTGAGCCAGAAGACCTTTTACCGCTCGCTCGGTTCGGGGCACAAAAAAAAGCCGCCCTCGACGGGCGGCGGACAAGGTTCGTTGGTTGCTTGGGGCTCGAGACTAGGTCTCGAGACCTCCGATCATCGTTCCTCGTTGGTTGGGACTGTCACTAGTAACGATAACCACCTCCTCTTGTCCGCTCGTTAGCCTTCGCTGATCTATCGTCTGAAGGAGCCACGGACGTGTTGTGAGCTAGCTATTCCCCGCGAACGGTTCGCAAATCCTGCTGCGCGACGATCAGCGCGAAGCGCGCGGAACGAGCGGCAGCGGGGTGGCCTTGGGCCGGTAGCCCTCGAGCTCGAGGATGCGCGCTTTCAGCTCGACCCCGTAGCCGTACTGGTGCAGGTGGCCGTTGGCGTCCACGACGCGGTGGCAGGGATACAAAAACGGCACCGGGTTGCGGGCCATGGCTCGGCCGACCGCCCGGGCCGCGGTCGGCTGGCCGATCGACTCGGCGATCCAGCCGTAGGAGCGGACCTCGCCGGGCGGGATCGAAGCGGCGGCGCGCAGGGCCGACTGCTCGAACGGGCTCAGCTCGCTGATGTCGACCCGGTCGAGATCGGGCTTGTAGGTGCGGAAGAAGCTCTGGATCGTGTCGGCGACCCACTGCGGCGCCTGCGAGGGGATCAGCCCGCGGCCGAGCCGCCGCTGCAGCTTGGCGAAGATCGTCTCCTCGCCCTCACCGCGGTCGAGCGCGACGGCGGTGATGCCGCTGTGGCGGAACGCGACGTAGAGCGGCCCGATCGGCGAGTCGAGCTTGGCGACCGAGTCCGGCGAGGCCAGCTTGACCGCCGCCTTGATGTGGTCGAGGATCTTCGGGACCAGGCTCTGGGGCGGGTCGACCGGCGGCAGGCAGGTCAGGCAGTACGCGATCCCGGCGTTCTCGCGGTAGACCTCTTGGCACTCCGGGCAGCCCCGCAGGTGGGCCAGGACGTGCTCGCGCTGGGGTTCGACCCCTTCGCGCATCTCGTCCCACAACCGTTCGACGTCGCAGCAGCGCATGGGTTTTTAGTCCTCTTCCTCGCCGGCGGGGCGATCTGGTGGAGCGATCCGCCCGACTTGGGGCCCGAGGATCCGACGGAGGATGCGCACGGCGCGGTGGACGTGCGATTTGACCGTACCGATCGGTTGGTTGAGGATCTCGGCGATCTCCGGGTGACTGCGGCCTTCGATGAAGCGCAGGGTTGCGGCCGCACGCAGGTGCATCGGCAGCTGGAGCAGCGCTTGCTCGACCAAGACCATATCGGCCGCGCGGTCGACGATCTGCTCCGGTTGGTCGGGACCCTCTTGGGTCTCGTTGAGAAGTGCGTCCGGGTCGGCCAGCGAGTCGAGCGCGACGTTGGTCGGCCGCTTCGAGCGCAGGCGGTTCCGGGTGACGTTGAGGGTGATCGTGTAGAGCCAAGGCTGCAGGCGCAGCTCGGCCCGTTGCTGGGGGTCCATCTTGGCGAGCGCCCGGTAGGCGCGCACGAAGGCGTCCTGCACGATCTCCTCGGCGTCCTCGCGGTTGCCGGTCATGCGGAGCGCGAAGCCGTAGAGCCGACGCTGGTAGTCGTCGACGATCGTCTCGAACGTCTCGGGACCCGGAACGGGGTGGTTCACCGTCGCCGGTGCGGTCACGCGGTAATGGTCTCCGATGATCGGTGCTGCGAGCGCACTCATCAGGGTCCAAGACCGGACCGACGGGAGTGCCGGTTGCGCGTTTTCCCGCCTGAGGGCGGTTCGCCCTCGGCCGGCTTACGCGAAGCTTACGTTCGGTGGGGGGCCGGGGTGAGCCGAGCCGTCTGCTGGCCCTGGGCCGAGCGGATCGAGCGGGCGTAGACGATCGAGACGGGCGCATGGCGCGCCGAGTCGTCGAGGTTGCCGTCGATGGCCAGCGTCGCGTCGAGCGCGAGCAGGAGCGCCGAGCCGTAGGCGTAGTACGCCGTGCCCTTCATCGTGATCGCGCCGGCCAGCGCCAGCGCCGGCTGGTTGGGCAGCGCGCCGTGGAGCGGCCCGGCCGCCTCGAAGGCGATGCCCATCACGCGCTGGTCGCCGAGCATCGCGTCGGGCAGCCGGCGCAGCGTCCCGTGCAGCGGCGCCCCGGTCATCGGCGAGGGGAAGTCGAACGGCACCGTCCGCTTGACGTGCGAGAGGTCGCGCATGGTCGGCGCGTCGAGCTGGACCGCGAACGGCTGGTTGAGCACGGTGAGGTAGTCCGGATCGCGGGCCGGACCGTCGTGCTGCTCGCCGGAAGGGAGCAGGGTCGAGGCGAACGAGGCGTGCGCGTGCTGTTTTCCGCCGTCGCCGCTCTTGTCGTACTCCACCTTGGCCACGTAGTGCGTGGCGCCGCCGTCGCGGACGATGGTGAGCTGCTGGGTGCCGTGGTACAGGGTCCGGCTCTGCACCTCGCCGTTGCCGATGCGGAACACGTCGCGCCCGTCCACCGTGTAGGCCTGGTCCGCGCGGGCCGCCGCGACGGTCGCCGCGGCGGCGGCCAGGAGCGCGAACGTGCCGGCGACCAGGGCGCGGCGGAGAGTCATCGGGAGCCTCGGAGGAGCTGCGGGGGTGTTTTCGTTCCCGGTTTATGGTACTACGGAAACGTGCCGATACCGATGGTAAGTTGCTGACGCGGTTGATCGGCCGGTTTCTCGCGGTGCTCGCCGCGGCGTCCATGACGGCCGTCGCGCTTCCCGTGCGCGCCGGCGAGGGCCTGACCCTGAGCCCGAGCCTGAACGCCAAGCTCGACCGGCTCTACCTGACCGCGTACGACGAGACGATCCAGCGCCACACGCTCGCCCAGCGCGACGGGACGACCTACGTCTCGACCGGCGACATCGAGGCCGAGTGGCTGCGCGACGCGAGCGCCATCGTGCGGCCCTACATCGGGCTCTCGCAGCACGACGGCGACGTGCAGCGCACGCTGCGCGGGGTGATCGCGCGGCAGGGCAAGTACATCCTGCTCGACTCGTACGCCAACGCGTTCTCGCGCGACTACCACGTCGTCGAGCGCAAGTTCGAGGTCGACTCGCTGCTCTACCCGATCTGGTTCGCCGCCGACTACTACAAGCAGACCGGCGACCGGAGCATCTTCACCCCCGAGCTGCACCGCGCGTTCGGGCGGGTGCTCCAGACCCTGCGCGACGAGCAGCACCACCCGCAGCGCTCGCACTACACGAACCCGCAGCTCGCCAACGGCGGCCGGGGCAGCCCGGTCCGCTACACCGGGATGGTCTGGACCGGCTTCCGGCCCTCCGACGACCCGGTGCGCTACCACTACAACATCCCGGACAACATGTTCGCCGCCGTGGTCATGCGCGACCTGAGCGACCTCGCGCGCGCGGTCTGGCGCGACGACCGGATGGCCCAGAACGCCTGGGGCCTCTCGGTCCAGATCCAGCGCGGGATCGAACAGTACGGCACCGTCAACCTGGCGCCGTTCGGGCGCATCTACGCCTACGAAGTCGACGGGCGCGGCCACGCGAACCTGATGGACGACGCCAACGTCCCCTCGCTGCTCTCGATTCCGTACTTCGGCTACCTGCCCAAGACGAGCTCGCTCTACCAGGCCACCCGGCGGTTCGTCCTCTCCCCGCGCAACCCGTATTTCTTCAGCGGCAAGTACGCGCAGGGCATCGGCAGCCCGCACACGCCGCACGGCTACGTCTGGCCGCTCGCGCTCTGCATCCAGGCGCTGACCGCGACCGACCAGGGCGAGGTCGACCGGGTCTTCGGCTGGATCGCCGAGTCCGACGTCGGCGACCACCGCCTGCACGAGTCGTTCAACGCCGACTGGCCCGAGGCGTACACGCGCGAGGACTTCGCCTGGCCCAACGCCCTCTACGCCGAGCTCGTCCTGACCCGCCGCGGCGAGACCTACGCCCAGGACCGCTAGCGCGGTTTGTCGAGCCGGCCCAGCCGGCGCGCGAAGTCGAGCGCGAAGACGGTCTGCAGCGCGGCCAGCGGTCCGGCGACGAGCGCGTCGATCGGGATGCCGGCCCAGAACAGCGCGTGCGGGACGTGGCGCTGCTGGAGGGCGTTCGCGAGCACCGCTTCGAGCAGCAGCGGCACGACGGTCGCCAGGGCGACGATGCAGAGCCGGGGCACGTTGGTCAGCCGCAGCCCGAGCGCGAGCGCGCGGCCGAACGAGGTCAGGATCGCGATGGCGGAGCGGTCGGGGCTGAGCGCGGCGATCGGGCCGGCCAGGCCGAGCGCCCCCCACAGCAGCCAGCAGAACGGCGCCGCGACGACCGCGAGCGCGCCCTCGAAGCCCAGCAGGCCGCTCGCGGGGGCGGTCGAGTCGACGATCAGCGTCACGATCGTCAGCGTGCCGATGACCGGCAGCCAGCGCGCGAACGCGCCGTCGACGAGGCTCTGGGCGGCAGCCGTCCCGCCGGCGACGCGGGTGCCGATGCCGAGCGCGACCGCCGCCACCAGCAGCGACTCCACGAACAGCTCGACCAGCGGCTCGACCAGCTCGTCCTTGAGCTCGGGGTGGGTGCCGACGTACGGCCAGCTCAGCTCGACCAGCCCGCACAGCGCGAAGACGATCAGCGCCAAGCCGAGGTAGAGCCGCGCGCGTTCGGCGTAGGCCGAGAACGCAAGCTCGATCAGCCCGCCGATCGAGGGCGGGAGGCGTTCGTCGCCCGCGGCGGTCACGCCGCGCGCAGCGCGCGCAGGAAGAAGCGCAGCGCGACCGTCCCGGCACAGACCGCGACGTCGTCGGGGTGGGTGTAGTCGCGGCCGTCGATCTCGACCACGTAGGTTCCCTCGGCCAGCCCGGCGAGCGTCGAGCGCACGACCCGCTCGCGCTTGTCTTGCGGCGCGCGCGCGCCGAGCGCCTCGGTCACCGCGGCCGCGACGAGGTCGCCCACGCGCAGCGGCGTGGCGAGCGCGAAGGCAGTCGAGGCGGTCGAAGCGACGGCGGAAACGTCGATCGGGACGGCGACCCGGAGCATAGTCGACGATGCTCATTCCCGCACGACGAGGGGGCCTCCCGGTAGCTTCGCGGAACCCTCGCGAGCGATGCCCGACCCGCCCCGCCGCCGCCGCTCACCGTCGCCGCCGCCGCCGCGGCGTCCTGCCGGCGGCGGTTCCAACCTGCTGCCGACGATCGCGCTGGGGATCGGCGTCGTCGTGGCCGGGTTGGGCATCGGCGCGTTTCTCTCCGCGCTGCAGTCCAGGCACGCGTCCTCGACGACGACGACCACCACCACGGCCGCCGGCGGTGTGGCGCGGGTCACCCCGGTGCCGCACGCCACCCGCGGGCCGGTCGCGCTCGCGACGCTCGTCGCGCACCCGACGCCCAGCCCGACGCCCGAGCCGACCGCGACGCCCAGCCCGACGCCGGAGCCGAGCCCGACGCCCGCGCCGACCGCCCCGCGCCCGACCCCGTCCGCCGCGCCGAGCGCGACCCCGCGCCCGACCGCGCCGCCGACGGAGAAGCCCAGCCCCGAGCCGACCGAAGCCGCGACGGCGCACCCGACCGCCGCGCCGACCCCGAAGCCGGTGGTCACGCCGCGCCCCGCGGCGCCCGCGCCGCGCGCCACGCCGGTGACCGTGACCGGCGCCGCGGTGAACACGGTGCGCCGTTACCTCACCGACCTGATGGCGGGCAACGAGAACGCGGCGTACGCCGAGCTCGGCAAAGCGCCCGGCGACTCCGGCGCGCAGCTCTCCGAAGAGGCGTTCATCGACCGCAGCGCGCGGATCGCCGCGATCCACCCGACCGGCACGGACGCCACCGGCACGACGATCGGCGTCGACATCACCTCCGCGCACGGCAGCTACTACGCGACCTATCACGTGACCAACGGCCCGAACGGCCCGGTCATCGACCAGCACGACTTCATCAAGGTATAACGGAGGCACCGTGGACACGAGCGCGCACATCGAAGGCTTGCTCTCGACCGGCGAGGTGGTTCCGGCGCCGGAGGGTGCGGCGGCGTGGTTCCCGGTCGCCGACCAGGACGCGTACGTCGCCGAGGCGCTGCGCGACGAGGACGGGTTCTGGGCCGAGCGGGCGCGGCGCATCGCTTGGGAGACGGCGCCCACGACGGTGTTCAGCGGCGCGATCGACGACCAGCACTGGTTCCCCGACGGCCGGCTCAACGCGACCGTGTCCTGCCTGGACCGCCACGCCCGCTCGCACCCCGACGCGATCGCGTACGACTACCTCTGCGAGAACGGCACCGAGCGGACGATCACCTACGCGCAGCTCCTGGCGCGGGTGAGCCAGCTCGCCAACGCCCTGCGGGGCGACGGCGTGCGGGCCGGCGACCGGGTCTGCATCTACATGCCGCTGACGATCGAGGGGATCGTCGCCATGCTGGCCTGCGCCCGGATCGGCGCGATCCACTCGGTCGTCTACGCCGGCCTGGGCGCGACCGCGCTGCGCGACCGCATCACCGACGCCGGCGCGCAGGTGCTGATCGTGGCCGACGTGACCTACCGCAAGGGCCGGCCGTTCGGCCTCAAGCGCATCGTGGACGACGCGGTGCGCGGCGTCGATTCGGTGCGCCGCATCGTCGTGTATCGCCGCGAGGCGAGCGAGCCGCCGGCGGACGCGCGCGAGGTGAACTTCGAGGCCTACTGCGACGGGCAGCCGACCGCGTGCGACCCCGAGATCGTCGCCAGCGAGCACCCGCTGTTCATGCTCTACACCAGCGGCACGACCGGCAAGCCCAAGGGCGTCGTGATGACCCACGGCGGCTACCTGGTCGGTGCCGCCGCGATGCTGGCCGAGACGACCGGGATCACGCCCGCGGACCGCTACTGGTGCACCAGCGACATCGGCTGGATCGTCGGCCACACGATGATGGTCTACGGCGCGCTGGCCAACCGCTACCGCTGCGTCCTGCGCGAGGGCGCGCCGGACTACCCGAGCACCGATGCGGTCTACGCGACGATCGCGCGCTACGGCGTGACCACGTTCTACACCGCGCCGACGCTGGCGCGCATGCTGATGCGCCTGGGGCCCGAGCTGGCCGCGCGGCACGATCTCTCGACGCTGCGGGCGGTGTTCTGCGCCGGCGAGCCGCTCAACCCCGAAGCCTGGCGCTTCCTCTACGACACGCTCGGCGGCGGCCGGGTCGCGGTCGACAACCAGTGGTGGCAGACGGAGCTGGCCGCCCCCGCGATCGGCTATTTCCCGACCAGCGCGGTCCGCCCCGACCGCAGCGGCAAGGCGCTGGGGCCGCTCCAGTTCTCGATCCGCGACGCCTACGGCAGCGCGGTGCCGCGCGGCGCGGGCGGGCTCTTGGTGCTCGAGAACCCGGTGCCGTACATGTTCGCGACGATCTGGAACGACCCGGCGCGCTACGCCCAGTACTTCCGCTGGGGCGCCTACGTCGCGGGCGACGTCGCGACCGAGGACGCCGACGGCTACCTCGCGATCCTGGGCCGGGCCGACGACGTGCTCAACGTCGCCGGCCACCGCATCGCGACGGCCGACGTCGAGAGCGCGCTGGTCTCGCACCCGGCCTGCGGCGAAGCCGGCGTCTGCGGCGTGCCCGACGACCTCAAGGGCGAGGCGATCGTCGCGTACGTCGTGCTGCGCGCCGGCTACGAGCAGTCCGACGGGCTGGGCGCGGAGCTGGTCGCCCACGTCCGCGAGGAGCTGGGCCCGATCGCGACCCCGGCGGCGATCCGCTTCGCCGCGAAGCTGCCCAAGACGCGCTCGGGAAAGATCATGCGCCGGCTGCTGCGGGCCCAGGAGACGGGTCAGGAGCTCGGCGACGTGACGACGCTCGAGGAGTAGCTCACCTTCGAGCGAGCGCGCACGACGACCGCGCGGTTCCCGCCGCCCGGCCGCCGCGCCTAAGCGGCTGAAACTTCGACGAACTCGGTGCCGGTAGAGCGCGGCTCGGGGATCGGTACTCCGCGCTCGCGAGCGGTCTCGATCCAGAGCGCGATCCCGGTCGTCACGCTTTTACGCGCCTCGTCCAGCGTATCGCCGGCCCCCGTCGCGTCGGGGATGTCCGGTGCGTACGCCCAGATGCTCCCGTCCTTCGCCCGCTCGTAGATCACGGCATATTTCACAGCAGACCAGCTTCTTTCAAGATCGACCGCAGCAGACCGAGCGAAACGTCGCGTCCCTTACGGTGCCGTGCGATCACGACGATCCCAGGTTTCGTCGGGTGAACGTAGATGTGGTGGCTTCCGTGAATGCGGTCGATTCCTCCAGCCGTCCCGCTCGATCAGCGCCACGCTGTCGGCTGAGTACGGCAGCTGGTCAGGGCGTCGGGAACCGCTCGGCATGCTCCGCTACGCGCATCGCCGGGTCGGCTTCGACCTCGCCGAGCAGCGCGTCGGAGACCCACAGCGAGCGCAGGTGGAGCGTGTCGGCGATGCGCGCCACGCGGGCCCGGCGGGGGTCGGCCAGGCCGGGGCACATCAGCAGCGCCGCGCGCAGCGCGCGGTCGGCGTCGGGCATGACCATCGGCAGCCGGGTCGGCTCGGGCGTGGTCGAGGTGAGCGCGTTGAGGTAGGTGGCGCTGGGCACGAAGCGCTCGGCCAGGCGGGCGGTCACGACGTCGGCCATCCCCAGGCCGTTGGCGTTGCCGAACGACTCGTCGGTGACGTCGCACATCACCACCCGGCCGATCGCCGGGCCGCCGGTCGCGTACGGCGTCGGGTAACGGCCGGTGACGTTGGGGTCGGCGCCGTCGCCGCTGATGTTCTTGCCGATCCGGTCGATGACCAGCACGTCGAGCCGGTCGAACGGCAGCCGCGCCAAGAGCTGCTGGGCCTGCGCTTGCAGCTCCGGCTCGCGCGCGAGCAGCTCGCCCGCCGGGATCGCGACGATGCGCGCCGGCGCTTCTTCGGCGTTCTCGAGAATTGCCAGCGCGAAAGCGATCCGGCCCGTGCCGAGCGCGACCGCCGCGACCTCGGGGATCGTCCGGTGGATCTCGCCCCAGCCGCGCGCGTGGACCTCGTGCGCGCCGCGCTGCTTGCCCATCCCGATCGCGATCATCTTGGTCGGTCCGCTCTCGATCGGGCCGCGGAACGCGGTGTGCGGCTTGACCCGGTTCACGACGATCACGGCGTCGGCCTCGGCCGCGTACGCGTCCAGATACGACGGCACGCCGCTCGCGGTGCGCCCGAGCTCGACCGTGTCCATCGTCGCGCGCACCGGCGCGCCGCAGCGCGCCTCGTCGACGCCCAGGTGGGCGAGCACGTGCGCCTGGCCTTCGGCCGTCGATGCCCCATGGCTGCCCATCGCCGGGAAGATGAACGGCTCGGCGCCCGCGGCTCGGAGCGCGGCGACCAGCGCGGTGACGATCTCGCCGATCCGCGCGATCCCGCGCGAGCCGACGCCGATCGCAACCCGCCCGCGCGGCAGGCTCACGGCCCGCAGCGCCTCGCGCACGGCCGCCGGCACGTCCGCGAGCGCGGGCGGCGTCGGAATCGTGCGCTCGATGCGCGCCGCCGCCGGCAGCGGCACCTCGGCCAGCAGCGCCTCGATGGCGCCGAAATCACGCAGCAGGTCGATCACGATGATTTCCGGCCGCTAAGCGACCGGCACCTCGATCAGCTTCGAGGCGAACACGGTCGACTGGGGGATTTCCTCGCCGCGCGCGCGCGCATCGTCGATCCAGGCGTTGATGCCGGCGACGACGCTCGCCTGGGCCTCTTCCAGCGTATCGCCCATGCCGGTGGCGCCGGGAAGCTCGGGGACGAAGCCCCAGATACCGCCGTCCGCGGCCCGCTCGAACAACGCCAGGTATTTCATCGCAGTCCTGCCCGAACGTTCGCCGCAGGGATCTCGACGAATTCGTTTCCGATCGTTGTCGGCCGGGGGATCGGCTGCCCGCTTTTTTTCATCTCGTCAATCCAAATCGTGATTCCGGCGGTGACACTGGCGCGTGCTTCTTCAAGCGAGTCACCCATCCCGGTCGCACCGGGCAGGTCAGGTGCGTATCCCCAAATTCCGCCGTCGGCGGCTCGTTCGTAGACGACAGCGTACTTCATCGCAATCCTGCCCCTTTGAGGACGACCGCTACGAGCGGCATGGGTACGTCACGGCCCTTGCCGTGCCGGGCTACGACCACCATACCAGGTTTCGTAGGATGCTTGTAGACGTGGTGGCTTCCACGGATGCGGTCTAGGTACCAGCCGTCCCGCTTGATCAGCGCCACGAGTTGCCGTTCCGTCACCCGACAATCGTCGCGGGTTCGTGTGGCCGCAGCGTTGCGGCCGTGTTGCGGCGCTTTAGCCGACCGGCCCCAGGGTGCGGCTGAAGAGGTCGGTCGGCTCGGCGGCGCGGTCGGCTCCGCTGGGGTTCCAGTGTCAGGAAGCTGCCCGGCTACGCCTTTAAGAGTATTCAACACCTTAAGAGTATTCAACGGGCGTACGGCAAGAATTTGCTCAACGGTGCTTGATTCAAGAGCCTTGAATTAGTCCGCCATGGGATGCCGCGGCTGGCCGCGACTATAGCGAGAATCGTCTACGATTGCTAGGAAGCAGGGGATGTCCAAGTTCACCGGCATAGAAAATCACGTCAAGCGAGCAAGAGTGAAAGCTACTGAAATATAAATGGACCGTTATGGGTCCGATGACCCTTCGAGCGACGGTAACCGTAGAATTGTCCGAAGATCCGGATGATCGTTGACAACTATCTTTAAGTCGTCATCTTCCGAAGAAGACATAGCTAATGATCGAAGCCAACTCTCAATGGGAACCTCGATATATTGCTTATTCGCCAGTTCCAACGCTCGTTTAATCAAATCGCGAACTGCGTCCACTTCGGGGTCTGAGAAAGTTGCATCACGAGGTTTCCAATATGTGTAGGCTTGTCCATGAGCGGCTGCAAGATATACATATGCGTATGGATCCTCGTAACCATCACTGTCGCTTGTATAGTCGTCTCCTACGTTGATTGCAGCACTAAAACCATTTGGGGGCTCCGTGTATAAATAAGCGTTCATGAGTTCTCGCATTACTTGCTGGCGAACTCCTAATGAAACTATAGGAGTAAGTCCCAATCTAGCATCTTTTAATAAGCTCACAATATGACTCCATACCCTTGGTTTGATTTTGCGCAAAGTGCGAGCGTAATCTAACAAGAGCTCGGGATCTGATCCTCCACTACGCAGTGTGGAGCTGACCCGGTTTGGTGGACAGGTGGTTTAGGCTGCTGATTCGTCCACCGACTCGAACTCAGCCGGGCTCAGGTAGCCCAGCGTCGAATGCCGGCGCTTGCGATTGTACCAGATCTCGATGTACTCGAAGACCGCCACCCGCACGTCTTCTCGCGTGGCCCATTGAAATCGATCGATCAGTTCGGTCTTGAGCGTGGCAAAGAAGCTTTCAACTACGGCGTTGTCCCAGCAATCGCCCTTGCGGCTCATGCTGCACTCCATCGCGAACTGGCGAAGGATCGCTTGGAAGTCACCGCAGGCATACTGCACGCCGCGGTCCGAGTGGTAGAGCACCCCGGCCGGAGGCCGACGGCCGACGATCGCCATGCGCAGCGCAGCCACAGCCAGTTCGCGATCGAGCGTGTGCCGCATCGACCAACCGATGACCCGGCGCGAACGCAGATCAAGTACGACGGCAAGATACAGCCAGCCTTCGCGGGTGGCAAGATAGGTGATGTCGCCGGCCCAAACGCGGTCCCGGCTCGCGATCTGGTCGAGCGAGAACTGACGGTTGAGCCGGTTGTCCGCAACGGCATGTCGGTGAAAGGACTGCGTCGTCGTCCGAAACCGACGGCGAGTGACGGCCTTCACGCCGTGGCGGCGCATCAGCCGGGCGATCCGCTTGCGCCCGCACGAGGCTCCTGTGGCTTTGAGCTCTGCGTGAATACGAGGGCTCCCGTAGGTCGCCCGGCTCACCCGGTGAACCGTTCTGATCCGCTCGACGAGCTGGGTATCGGCGAGGGCACGCGGTCCCGGCTCGCGCTTGCACCAGGCATAGAATCCGGCCTTCGACACCTCTAAGACTCGGCACATCGTCGTCACCGCGTACTGCTTGCGATGGGCGGCGATGAACACAAATCTCATCGGGATTCCTTGGCGAAGAAGGCCGTCGCTTTTTTTAGGATGTCGCGCTCTTCGCGCAGTTGCGCGATCTCACGGCGCATCCGGCGCATCTCCTCATCCTCGGAGCTCAGCTTGCCCTTGCCGGGAAAGACCTCGGCCGCCGGCGCGCCGGCCCGCTCCGCGAGCTGTCGGCGCCAGCGGTGAATCTGGTCGGGCCGGATGCCCAGTTCGCGGGCGACCTGGGTGATCGCTTTGTCACCGGCCGACGCTGCCCGAACCGCCTCGATCTTGAACTCGCGGCTGAAACCTCGCCGCTCTTGCTTGGCCATCGGACTCCTCCTGCCCAGCCACTACGCCGGGCCTATCGGGAAGTCCACCAAACCGGGTCAAGTCCAGTGCAAGTTCAAAAGCCACAGCTGCCTCATCAAGTCGACCCCTCAGCATGGCTGCTCGTCCACGAGTTGGAGCTGACCCGGTTTGGTGGACAGGTGGTTTAGGCTGCTGATTCGTCCACCGACTCGAACTCAGCCGGGCTCAGGTAGCCCAGCGTCGAATGCCGGCGCTTGCGATTGTACCAGATCTCGATGTACTCGAAGACCGCCACCCGCACGTCTTCTCGCGTGGCCCATTGAAATCGATCGATCAGTTCGGTCTTGAGCGTGGCAAAGAAGCTTTCAACTACGGCGTTGTCCCAGCAATCGCCCTTGCGGCTCATGCTGCACTCCATCGCGAACTGGCGAAGGATCGCTTGGAAGTCACCGCAGGCATACTGCACGCCGCGGTCCGAGTGGTAGAGCACCCCGGCCGGAGGCCGACGGCCGACGATCGCCATGCGCAGCGCAGCCACAGCCAGTTCGCGATCGAGCGTGTGCCGCATCGACCAACCGATGACCCGGCGCGAACGCAGATCAAGTACGACGGCAAGATACAGCCAGCCTTCGCGGGTGGCAAGATAGGTGATGTCGCCGGCCCAAACGCGGTCCCGGCTCGCGATCTGGTCGAGCGAGAACTGACGGTTGAGCCGGTTGTCCGCAACGGCATGTCGGTGAAAGGACTGCGTCGTCGTCCGAAACCGACGGCGAGTGACGGCCTTCACGCCGTGGCGGCGCATCAGCCGGGCGATCCGCTTGCGCCCGCACGAGGCTCCTGTGGCTTTGAGCTCTGCGTGAATACGAGGGCTCCCGTAGGTCGCCCGGCTCACCCGGTGAACCGTTCTGATCCGCTCGACGAGCTGGGTATCGGCGAGGGCACGCGGTCCCGGCTCGCGCTTGCACCAGGCATAGAATCCGGCCTTCGACACCTCTAAGACTCGGCACATCGTCGTCACCGCGTACTGCTTGCGATGGGCGGCGATGAACACAAATCTCATCGGGATTCCTTGGCGAAGAAGGCCGTCGCTTTTTTTAGGATGTCGCGCTCTTCGCGCAGTTGCGCGATCTCACGGCGCATCCGGCGCATCTCCTCATCCTCGGAGCTCAGCTTGCCCTTGCCGGGAAAGACCTCGGCCGCCGGCGCGCCGGCCCGCTCCGCGAGCTGTCGGCGCCAGCGGTGAATCTGGTCGGGCCGGATGCCCAGTTCGCGGGCGACCTGGGTGATCGCTTTGTCACCGGCCGACGCTGCCCGAACCGCCTCGATCTTGAACTCGCGGCTGAAACCTCGCCGCTCTTGCTTGGCCATCGGACTCCTCCTGCCCAGCCACTACGCCGGGCCTATCGGGAAGTCCACCAAACCGGGTCAAGTCCAAGTTATAAGATCCGATATGCTTTGAAGCTGGTCTAACGGTGCGCTGAGGACAGCGTCGATCGCTGGTGACACCAAATTTGGTGATGGCCTCGATGCACCGGGTACAGCGGTCGCGGTCCATGCCTCATCAACTGCACCCCTGGTCGACGGCGAATATGTGAATGCGATTGGGCGCAAGACATCCGCATCAGCGGCATAGAGCGCGCGTGATATATATAGCCTGACAGAAAAGAAGCCGATTAGGAAGCCAAGCAATGGAAACGCTATAATCATACCCTCTGCAATGCCAGTCGCGCTTTCAGCGTCAAGGGAGGGTTGTGCTTTGTGGAACTCATGACCTAGGGTTATCGCTAATTCCCGTATAACCTTGCTAAGGTGTTGAGCTTCGAAAAGGCCAACACCAACGATGATTTTTGTGAGCCAATCGGAAACCTGTTCGAGGTTTGTATTAACAGAGTATATGGGTCTGCTGGGCTTCATCAGTGAGGACTTCGGACCTGCAATCTCGGACTTAACTACTGTCCCATCGTATATGTCGGATGCAACCGCAAGCGCGCGCGGCATTGAAAAAAGCAATCCTATTACAAATCCAGTCGACGCCAGTGCAATGCCAAGCACGAAGGCAATGCCTGCAGCGGCCCATGTGGTGATCATGGTTGCAATAAAAGTTGCTATTATCGTTCCAAGAAAGAGACGTAATGTCGTTGCACGAATTTTTCGAAGGACTTGTCGGTCGTCTCCGTCGGATGGCATCTTTCGATTTGAGTCGAATTTAGATGGAATCAATTGAGGCATGTGTTACTCCCTGTATGAGGAGATATTCACCGGAATGCGACTTGTATTGCAACGATGGAAATGCTGCATATTGTCTTTGTCTGGGTCTATTGTTAGAGGCTGCAAGCTTCGATCAAGCCGCGGTTCATATAATACCTAGCCGCCTGGCGCCTGTAGCAATGAGCAGAAGCATCATTTCGTCATAAGAAAAACCCATTTGATTAAGTGAATGCGCATATGAGCTCGCTCGAGTAAGATGGGGGTGTGCCGCTATGTCAATTATTATTGGACGGCCATCACGGCTTACACGAAAGTCAATCCGAGCAAAACCATGATGACCAAGCACTCTTGCGACGTTAGTCGCCGCTTTAATCGCGACCTTGATAGTGTGAGGGGAAAGGCATAATGGAGCGGCGAATCGATAATCGTCGCTCCAAGCGAGATCATAGGAGACGACCTGGTTCATAAGCCGTTCGCCCTTCGAGTTAAGTACCATAACGGGTGCTAAGGCGTGATGCCCATCGAGTTCAATTACAGGGATTTCAATTTCATCGCCCTCGATAAACTCTTGGACCGTCAATGGTTGCCTCAATGCACGGCTTGCTTCGGCAAAGGTAGCCTCAAGCTTTGAACCAAACAATCCGATCATCGCCGAAGTAAGCCCGATACTTCCGTCTTCATAAGTGGCCTTCCCGATTACTTGCATTCCTATAGCAGGGCTTTCGCTGTCGAGCCAACCGCTGTTTGCATCGTATGACCACGATTGCGGTACAGGAAGTCCAAACGTACCGAGAAGTCGGCTGCAGTGGAATTTATGTCGCCCGACTGCGCATGTATAAGCATCCGAGTTTACGGTTGGAATGTACTCTTGAGCGCAATATGCCGGTATGAGGCTGCGTCGTGCAGGGCCAGTTCCGCTTGTTGCAAACGTATAGACGAATTTGTATTGGCCCGGTAGGCGATCGAAGCCACCCTGTCGATGCCATGCGATAAATTCCAGTTCGTCTTCGAAGTGTTCGACGTAGATTCCAAATGAACCAAACGCAGAAATAATCTCGTCGATCTCACGGGTGTCGTAAAGGCTTGCCGCTAGCGAAAAGCTCTTATACGGTTCCTGCATCTGGGCTGTTTCGCGTCGCCTCATGATTAAAACTACGCTGATTGCGCCGAGGAGCGGTTTCAGATTCGAAAGAATACGTCTTACAGAATCAACAATATTGGTTTCAAACGTTATCATTAGGATGTTTCATCCAACTCCTGCTAAGCCGCTGTATTTTGGTCTGCTCCTCGGTAGTACTACGCTTGTAGGGCCAGAGACCTGTAGCCCGGATTGTTACCTTATGAAGCTAATTCTTGTGTAGCGGAATTACCACGTGTTCTAGATGTGGAGGTAGCGGCGGCGGAGGTCTTCGTCCTCGCGGATCTGCTGGGGGGTGCCCGCGAACTTGATCTCGCCCTGGTCGATGATGTAGCAGCGGTCGGCGACCGCGAGCGCCGAGTAGAGGTTCTGCTCCACCAGCAGCGTGGTGATGCCGGCCGACTTGATCTCGCGGATCACGCTCTCGACCTCGCGCACGATCAGCGGCGCCAGCCCTTCGGTCGGCTCGTCCAGCAGCAGCACCTTGACGTCCTGCAGCAGCGCGCGGGCGATGGCGAGCATCTGCTTCTCGCCGCCGCTGATCTCGTCGCCCTTGTGGGCCAGCCGCTCGCGCAGGCGGGGAAACTTCTGGTAGACGTGGTCGAGCGTCCAGCCCGGTTTCCTGGTCGTGACCTGGGCCAGCTTGAGGTTCTCGGCGACGGTCAGGTTGGTGAAGATGCGCCGCTCCTCGGGCACCAGCGAGACGCCGGCCCGGGCGATCGTCATCATGTCGCGCCCGACCAGCTCCTGGCCGTCGAGCGTGACGCTGCCGGTGCGCGGCTTCAGCCAGCCGACGACCGACTTGAGCGTGGTCGTCTTGCCGACGCCGTTGCGGCCCAGCAGCGCGACGGTCTCGCCGGCCCCGATCTCCAGCGACACGTCGCGCAGCACGTGGCTTTCGCCGTAGTAGGTGTTGATCCGGTCGACCCGCAGGCGGGTCTGGGTGGCGATCATCCGGGGGCGAGCTCCGCCTCGGAGTGGCCGCCGAGATAGGCTTCCTGGACCTTGGCGTTGCGGCGGATCTCGGCCGGCGTTCCGGTCGCCAGCACCCGGCCCTGGTGCAGCACGGTGATCGAGTCCGAGAGCCCCATGATCATCTCCATGTCGTGCTCGATGATCAGCACGGTCATCTCGCTGGCCAGCCGGCGCACCAGCGCCTCGGTCTTGCGCGCCTCGTCCTTCGACATGCCGGCGACCGGCTCGTCGAGCAGCAGGATCTCGGGCTCGGTGGCCAGCGCGACCGCGATGTCGAGCCGCTTCTTGTCGCCGTGGGAGAGGTCGCCGCAGCGCACGCCCGCGACGCCGCCCAGCTCGAGGCGCCCGAGCGCGCGCTCGGCGAGCGCGTCGACGCCGGCGAGGCGAGCCGAGCGGCGGAAGACCTGGAGCGAGAACGCCCCCTGCACGTGCGCCAGAGCGGCCAGCCGCGCGTTCTGGAGCACGGTCTGGTCGGGATACAGGTTGGCGGTCTGGAACGCCTTGGCGATTCCCAGGTGGACGCGCTTGGGGCCGCTGGTGCGGGTGACGTCCTGCCCTTTGAAGGCGATCGTTCCCGCGGTGGCGCCGATCGTTCCGGCGAGCAGGTTGAAGAACGTGGTCTTGCCGGCGCCGTTGGGGCCGATCACCGCCCGCAGCTCTCCCGGCGCGACGGCGAAGTCGATGTCGGCGTTGGCGGCGAAGTGGCCGAACGATTTCCCGAGGCCCCGGGTTTCGAGCATGGCCTCGCTCATCGCAGCCCCACCGCCGCGGCCAGCGTCTTGCGCGCCTTGCGCCGCTTCGCGAGCGTGCCCACGATCCCGTTCGGCAAGAAGACGATGACGCCGACGAAGATCAGGCCTTCGATCAGCCGCCACGCCGGCGTCACGCCGGAGAGGACGTTCTCCAGGTACATGATGACCGCACTGCCGATCACCGGGCCGAACAGCGTCTGCACGCCGCCGACGACGGCATAGATCACGAACTGCCCGCTGCGGTCGATCGAGAGCGACTCGACCGCGATGGTGCCGTCGTAGCACGCCCGCAGCGCGCCCGCCAGGCCGGTCAGCGCGCCGGCGAGCGCGAACGCGGCCAGCCGGTAGCCGGCCGCATTGAAGCCGACGAACACGCTGCGCTCCTCGTTCTCGCGAATCGCGGTGAGGACCTCGCCGAACTGCGAGCGGGTCAGGGCTCGCACGAACAGCAGCACCGCCAGCAGCACCAGCGCGCTGAAGACGTACCAGAGCTTGATGTCGCCGAGGTTGCCGAACGGCCCGAGGTCGACCGCCGGCAGCGCCGTCGTGAGGTCGACGTTCCACGCACCGATCGGCAGCAGCGGGTTGGGGATCGACTGCAAGCCGTCGTCGCCGTTGGTCCAGTCCTTGGCCTGCTCGACGATGAAGAACACCATCTGCGCGAACGCCAGCGTCAGCAAGGCCAGATAGATCCCGTAGAGCCGGACCGTCACGGCGCCGACCAGGATCGCGAGCACGGCCGTGGCGAGCGTCGCGCCCAGGACCGCCAGCCACAGGTTGGGGTGCTGGGGCATCGCCCGCAGGAGCAGGATCGCGGTGATGTAGCCGCCGCCGCCGTAGAACATCGCCTGCCCGTAGGAGAGCATCCCGGCGTAGCCCAGCAGCAGGTTGAAGGCGATCGAGGCGATGCTGACGATCAGGATCTGCGTCGCCAGCCCGGCGTAGCCGCCGATCGGGTGCAGGACGAACGGGAAGGCGACCAGCCCGACCGCCGTGAGCAGGATGAAGCGGAGATCGTCGGCGAGCAGGCTGCGGCGCGCGGGCGCGGCCGCCGCGATCTCGTCGGTGGTTGCGGTGGTCACTGCCGGATGACCTCGCTCTCGCCGAGCAGCCCTTGCGGCCGCAAGAGCAGCACCAGCGCCATGCAGACGTAGATGATCACGTTGGCGGCCGGCGCGTAGACCAGCGTCGTGAGGCTGTAGAGCTCGCCGATGATCAGCCCGCCCAGGACCGCGCCCCAGAAGCTCCCCAGCCCGCCGACCACCACGACGACGAACGACGGCACCAGGAACAGGAAGCCCGTCCCGGGATCGACCGAGTAGATCGGCGACGCCGCGGCTCCGACGAGCCCGGCGACGGCGGCGCCCAGGGCGAACACGATCGTCGAGGCCTGGCGGATGTTGCCGCCCAGGAGCTGGACCATCACGCGGTCCCGGATGCCGGCGCGAACGATCAGGCCGTAATCGGTGCGCTCGAGGAACAGCCACACCGCCAGCACCATCACGATCACGCCCGCGGCGAAGACCAGGCGGTACGCCGGATAGGAGATGATCCCCAGCGAGAGCGCGCCGCTGAGCGCGTCGGGGGTCGGGAACTGCTGCGTGGTCGCCCCGAAGATCAGCCGCAGCGACTCTTCGACGACCAGCGCGATCCCGAAGGTGACCAGGATCTGCGAGGTCGGGTCCTTCTCGTAGAAGTGGCGCAGCAGCAGGCGGTCGAGGACGATCGCGAAGAACGCGACGGCGATCGGCGCGGCGACGAAGCCCGCCACGAGCCCGTAGCGCTGAGCGACCAGCAGTCCCACGTACGCGCCGATCGCGTAGAACGCCCCGTGCGCGAAGTTGACCAGGCGAAGCGTCCCGAACACGATCGTCAGGCCGACCGCGAGCGCGACGTAGATCAAGCCTTGGACGAGTCCGTTGAGAAGGGCTTGGATGAGGGCTTCCACGTGGCTCCCGTCGAGAGGGGGAACGGAAACGGGCCGGCGCGCGAGGGCGCCGGCCCGCGGTCATTCGCCGAGGTCTCGGGTCAGACCGTCGTTTCCATCTTGCACTGCAGGCCGGCGAGCGGCTGGATGCAGCTCGGGCCGGGGTGTACTTCGAGGACCTTGGCGTAATCGAACCCGCCCGGCCCGCGCTGCGCGTTCGGAATGCCTTCGACGACCAGGCACGAGTTCACGCCTTGGTGGTCCTCCTTGCGGTACCACTCCTCTTCCTTGGTGAACTGGAAGCGCATGTTCTCGAGCTTGTCGATCACCTTGGCCGCGTCGGTCGAGCCGGCGGCTTCGACCGCCTTCTTGTAGACCAGGATGTCGACGTAGGCGCATTCCGAGCCGTTCGACGGCGGGGTGCCGTACTTGGCTTGGAACGCGTCGACGAACCGCTTCGCGCCGGGATACTTGGCGGCATGGTACTTCCAGTAGAACGGCGCGGTCGAGACGACGTTGTCGAAGTTGCTGCCGGCGCCCTTGGCCATGTACTCGTCGACGAGCGGCACGAGGATCTTGGTCGACTTCGTCAGCCCGAACTGCGCCGACTGGTTGACGCAGTTGGTCATGTCCTTGCCGAACTCGATGATGCACAGCACGTCGGGCTTGGCGCTCTGCGCCTCGGCCAGCGCCGACGAGAAGTCGGTCGTGCCCAGCTTGAGCAGGACGTTCTTGATCGTCTTGCCGCCCTTGGGCTCGATGATCGAGGTGATGTTGTCGTAGTTCGAGTGGCCCCACGCGTAGTCCGCGGTGATGTAGAACCACCGGCCGGTCCCGTACTTCGAGACCATCGTCTTGGCCATCGACTGGGCGCTCATGTAGGCGTCGTTGTAGCGGCGGAACGTGACCTTGTGGCAGTTCTGGTTCGTCGTCTCGTCGCCGTGGGTGAGCGTGGCCATGAAGATCGTCTTCTTCGACTGGCAGAGCGCGGAGACGGCCAGCGCGGTGCCGGTCGACGAGCCGCCGGTGATCATCACCGCGCCGTCCCGCTCGATCATGCGCTGCGCGTTGTCGCGCGCGACGTCGGCTTTGGTCTGGTCGTCGCCGACCGTGGCGCGCACCTTCATCCCCATGATGCCGCCCTTGGCGTTGATCTCCTCGATGGCGAGATTGTAGGCCTTGAGCTGGTCTTGGCCCTGATCGGAGTACGGACCGGATTGCGGGACGTCCAGCCCGATGACGATCTCCTTGGTCGGCGCGGCGATGACGTACGGTGCTCCGGCGAACGTCAGCGCGGCTGCGCCGGCCGTGCCGGCGACGAACTTACCGCGCGATAGAGCGTGCTTCACGGGCTAGACTCCCTGGGGAAGCGAGCGACGTAGAGGGTGGACGAGCGACTTAGGTCAGTCCCAGGAAACTTCCCTCCAGCCGCGCCGAACTGCCTTGCAAAGTCTTGACCGGGCGGGAGCGCGAGCGGGCCGGACGGCTTGACAGCCGCCCCTCCCGGGGGTATCGTCGCCGGACACGTGTTCAGACATTTCGAGCCGGATTCCATTATTTGAAATGGCGGAGCTGCTGGGGACCGTCCGCCGCGCCCTGCGCGTGCTGGACTACCTGGCCGAGGCCGGGGAGCCGGTGCCGATCAAGCAGCTCGCGGCCGCGCTCGAGCTGAACCTCTCGAGCGCCTACCACGTGATGAACACGCTGCTCGCCGACGGGTACGCCTCGCGCGACGAGCGCAGCGGCGCCTATGGCTTGGGGGCCAAGGCCGCCCGCCTCGGCGACGCCTACGCGCGCTCCTGGCCGGTCGAGCCCGAGCTGCGCGCGATCGTCGGCGCGCTGGGCGCCCAGACCCAGGAGAACGCCTACCTGGCGCTGGTGCACGGTGCCGAGGTGATCATCACCGACATCGTCGAGTCGCGCCAGCGGGTGCGCGTCCACGCGCTGCACCGCGGCTACTCGGCCGACCTCCACGCCCGCGCGCTCGGCAAGGCCGTACTGGCCCAGCGCTCGGCCGCGGCCGTGCGCGCGCACTTCGCCGCCCACCCGCCGCGCCGGCTGACGGCCCGCACGCTGATCGACCCGGCCGCGCTCGAGACCGAGCTGGAGCTGATCCGGCGGCGCGGCTACAGCGAGGACCTCGAAGAGTTCTGCGAGGGGGTCTGCTGTGTGGGCGCGCCGTTCTTCGGCCCCGGCGGCGCGGTCGCGGGTGCGCTCTCGGTCTCGGTTCCCGCCTTCCGCTACCGCAGCGCCCGCGGCGGGCTGCGCACCGCCGTCCTGGACGCGGCGCGCAGCGCGACCCGCGCGCTCGATCCCGCCGACCGGAGGTTCTCGCTTGGCTCGAACCGCTAGCGCCCTGTACGACGAGCGCCGCGAGCTGGGGCTCGCGCTGCTGCGCACGATGATCCGCATCCGCGTGCTCGAGGAAGGGATCGAGAAGCACTTCCTGGCCGGCGACGTGCCGGGCTTCGCCCACCTCTCGATCGGCCAGGAGGCGGTCGCGGCCGGGACCTGCGCCCAACTGCGCGGCGACGACAGCATCGCCTCGACCCACCGCGGCCACGGCCACACGCTGGCCAAGGGCACCCCGATGCGCGGCATGGTCGCCGAGCTGTTCGCGCGCTCGACCGGGGTCTGCCGCGGCAAGGGCGGCTCGATGCACATCGCCGACTTCTCGGTCGGAATGCTGGGCGCCAACGGCGTCGTGGCGGGCGGTTTCGGCCTGGTCGCGGGGGCGGCGCTCTCGGCCCAGCAGCGCAAGACCGACCAGGTCGCGGTCTGCTTCTTCGGCGACGGCGCGACCAACCGCGGGCCGTTCCACGAGAACCTCAACCTGTGCGCGATCTGGAACCTGCCGGCGATCTTCGTGCTGGAGAACAACCGCTACGCCTCCACGACGTCGACGGCCGAGACGATGAGGATCGCCGACGTGGCGGTGCGGGCCGACGGCTACGGCATGCCCTCGGCGATCGTCGACGGGTTCGACGCGTTCGCGGTCCACGACGCGGTCGGCGAGGCGGTCGCGCGGGCGCGCGCCGGCGGCGGCCCGACCTTCGTCGAGTGCAAGACCTACCGCGCGCGCGGCCACTTCATCGGCGACCCCGAGCGCTACCGCGAGAAGCGCGAGATCCAGGCCGTCATGGACGAGTCCGACCCGATCGTGCGGATGCAGCTCGACCTGGGCGACGCGCTGCCGCCGGCCGAGTTCGAGCGCATCTGGCAGGACGCGCGCGACGAGCTCGCCGACGCGGTCGCCTTCGCCATGGCGTCGCCGCCGCCGCAGGCGGGCGAAGCGTTCTTCGGCGCGTACGCGGGCGACCGCGACGCGGACGACCCGGTCCACGCGATCGAGGCGCGCGAGCGCGACGCGATGCTGCCGTTCGCGCCCCGGGTCGGCCCGGGCTCGCAGGGGAGCGGGCATTAGCATGCGCAGCGATGAGCTTCTCGGACGCGACGCTCGAGGCGATGCAGGAGGAGATGCGGCGCGACCCGACCGTGTTCCTGATGGGCGAGGACATCGCCAAGCAGGGCGGGATCTTCGGCCAGTTCAAGGGCCTGCCGCAGGAGTTCGGCCTCGAGCGCGTGCGCGACACGCCGATCTCCGAGGCGGCGCTGGTCGGCGCGGGCGTCGGCGCGGCGCTGACCGGCTGCCGGCCGGTGGTCGACATGCACTTCGCCGACTTCATCACCTGCTCGATGGACGAGCTGGTGAACCAGGCCGCCAAGCTGCGCTACATGTTCGGCGAGCAGTGCGCGGTGCCGATGACGCTGCGCGCGCCCGACGGCATCACCAAGTCGGCCGGCTCGCAGCACTCGCAGGCGCTCGAAGCCTGGTTCGTCCACGTCCCCGGGCTCGAGGTCGTCATCCCGGCCGACGCCGAGGACGCGAAGGGGCTGCTCAAAGCCGCGATCCGCAGCGACAACCCGACCCTCTACTTCGAGCACAAGACGCTCTTCCCGCAGAAGGGCGCGGTGCCCGAGGGGGCCGACTTCGTCGTGCCGATCGGCCGCGCCAAGACCATGCGCGAGGGCCGCGACGTCGCGATCGTGACCTACGGCATCACCGTCGGCCGCGCGCTCGAGGCCGCCGCCGCGCTGGAGCGGGACGGCATCGAGGCGACCGTGATCAACCTGCGCACGGTCTGGCCGCTCGACTACGGCGCGATCGCCGACGCCGTCGCGCGCACCCACCGGGTGGTGGTCGCGCACGAGGCGGTGCGGGTCGGCGGGATCGGCGGCGAGATCGCGGCCTGGATCGGCGAGCACTGCTTCGACGAGCTCGACGGCCCGGTGCTGCGGCTGGGCGCCGCGCACGTTCCGGTGCCGTTCGCGCCGGTGCTGCAGGAGGCGATGTACCCCAAGGCCGCGATGATCGCCGACGCGGCGCGCCGGCTGGTGCGGCGGGAAGCGTAACGTGCCGGTCGAGATCGTGATGCCCAAGCTCGGCCTGACCATGGCCAGCGGCACCGTGTCGCGCTGGATGAAGAGCGCGGGCGAGGCGGTGCGCGCGGGCGAGCCGCTGCTCGAGGTCGCCACCGACAAGATCACCTACGAGGTCGAGGCGCCGGCCAGCGGCCGGCTCGGGTCGGCCCTCGCGCAGGCCGGCGACGAGTTCGCCTGCGGCGAGGTCCTGGCGTACATCGCGCTCGACGGCGAGCCCGACGCTCCCGCGCCCGCCGCTCCGCCGGCGGCGCTCGCCGACACGGTGCTGACGGCGCAGGTCGTCGAGGCACCGCGGGTCGCGACCGAGCCCGCCGGCGCGAACGGCGACGGCCGGGTGATCGCGTCGCCCGCGGCGCGGCGGCTCGCGCGCGAGCGCGGCGTGGCGCTGCACGCGCTGCGGGGAACCGGGCCGCGCGGGCGCATCACGCTCTCCGACGTGCACGACCACGCGCCGGCCGCAACGGCAGGCTTCGACGCGCCGGCGGCCGCGGCGCGCGCGGGCACGGCACCGCCGCCGCGGCTGCCCGCCGCCCGGCGCGCGATCTACCGCAAGATGAGCGAGGTCGGGCTGCTGCCGCTGGCCCAGGTCGAGACGCAGGCGCGGGTCGACGCGGTGCGCGCGCTGATGGAGGCGCGCGGCGACTTCGGCTGGACGGCGTTCGCGGTCTTCGCCGTCGCGCGCCTGCTGCGCGAGCACGCCGAGCTGCGCACCGACGCGAGCACCGGCGCGCCGTTCGAGCGGATCGCCGTCGGCGTGGCGGCCGACACGCCGCAGGGCCTCGTGGTTCCGGTCGTGCGCGACGCCGAGCTGCGCTCGCTGAGCGCGATCCAGGCGGAGATCGTGCGCCTGGCCGGCGCCGCGCGCGACGGCGCGCTGCGGCCCGACGACATCGGCGGCGCCTGCTTCTCGCTCTCCAACGTCGGCCCGCAGCGGGTCGAGCGGGTCGCGCCGCTGCCCGATCCGCCGCAGACCGCGATCCTGGGGATCGGCGCGGCGACCCAGCGGCCGGCGGTCGTCGCGGGTGCGCTGGTGCCCGCCTGGATGCTGACCTGCGTGCTGAGCTTCGACCACCGCTTCGTCGACGGCGCGCCGGCCGCGCGTTTCCTGGCCGCCTTCGCCCGCGCGTGCGGCGACCCCGGGATGCTGTTGTGAGCCCGCCGGCCGAGGCGCCGGCGGCGGTCGTCACCGGCGGCGCCAGCGGCATCGGCCGGGCGACCTGCGAGCTGCTCGCCCGCGACGGGTTCCGGGTCGCGGTCGCCGACCGCGACCTGGCCGGCGCCCGCGCGGTCGCGGCCGGGATCGGCGCGCTCGCGCTCGCGTTCGAGGTCGACGTGGTCGACGAGGCGTCGGTGGGCGCGCTCTTCGCGGCGGCGCTCGCGGCGTTCGGCCGGCTCGACGGCCTGGCGACGCCGGCCGGGATCGCCGACCTGACGCCGTTCGAGCGGCTCACGCCGGAGATCTTCCGGCGCGTGTACGACGTCAACGTCGTCGGCACGTTCCTGTGCGTGCGCGAAGCCGCTCGGCACATGCGCGCCGGCGGGCGGATCTGCACCGTCGCGAGCGTCGCCGGCAAGCGCGGCGGCGGGCTCTCGGGGACCGCCGCGTACGCGGCCAGCAAGGGCGCGGTGCTGGCGCTCAGCCGCAGCGCGGCGCGCTCGCTGGCGGCGCAGGGAATCAGCGTGAACTGCGTCGCGCCGGGCGCGACGCTCACCCCGATGCTGGCCGAACCGTTCGCCGACCCCGAGCAGCGCCGCCGGGTCGAGTCGATGGCGCTGCTCGGCCGCTCGGGTGAACCCCACGAGATCGCCGAGGCGATCGCGTGGCTGCTCTCGCCGCGCTCGTCGTTCGTCGCCGGGGAGACGCTGACGGTCGACGGCGGGCTCATGCTCGACTGACACCCAGGAGGACAAGGAATGACCGATCGCAGGATCTCGCGCGGACGCTTCGCGGCCGGCACGGCGGCCGGGCTCGCCTCGCTCGCGCTGCCGCGCGCCCCGGCTGGAGCCGCGCAGTGGAGCTACAAGTACGCCAGCAACGTCTCGGTCGACCACCCGCTCAACGTGCGCATGCGCGAGTGCTGGGACGCGGTCCGCAAGGAAACGCAAGGCCGGCTCGACGTCCAGATTTTCCCCAACAACCAGCTCGGCGGCGACACCCAGGCGCTCACCCAACTGCGCTCCGGCGCGCTCCAGTTCTTCACCCTCGACGGCGGCATCTTGCAGGCGGTGGTGCCGGTCGCCGGCATCCAGGCCGTCGGCTTCGCCTTCAAGGACTCGGCCGAGGCGTTCCGGGCGATGGACGGCCCGCTGGGCGAGGCCGTGCGCGACGCGATCCGGGGCCAGGGGCTCTACGTGCACCCCAAGATGTGGGAGAACGGGATGCGCCAGATCACCTCGTCGACGAAGCCGATCCGCAGCGCCGCCGACCTGGAGGGCTTCAAGATCCGCACCCCGCCCGGCGCGCTGTGGGTGGACCTGTTCCGCTCGTTCGGCGCCGCGCCCGGCCCGCTCAACTTCAACGAGGTCTACACCGCGCTCCAGACACGGGTGTTCGACGGCCAGGAGAACCCCTACGCGATCATCGACACCGCGCGCCTGTACGAGGTGCAGAAGTACCTCAGCGTCACCAACCACATGTGGTCGGCCTACCACTTCCTGGGCAACGCCGACGCCTGGAAGGCGCTGCCGCCCGACGTGCAGCGCACGGTCGAGCGCAACCTGACCACGTACGCGCTGCTGCAGCGCCGCGACACGCAGCTGCGCAACGACTCGCTCTCCGAGAAGCTGGCCCGGCGCGGCTTGACCCTCAACCGGGCCGACACCAGCGGCTTCCGCGGTAAGCTCGCGAGCTCGGGCTTCTACACCCGCTGGCGCGACAAGTTCGGCGCGCAGGCCTGGGGGCTGCTGGAAAAGACGTCCGGGAAGCTGGCCTGAGGCGGCGAACCGGGAGGGACGTGACCGCCTCGCGTCTCCTCCCGCTCGCCCTGCTCGCGCTCGCCGCCTGCGTCTCGTCGGCCCCGCGCCTCCGGATCCCCGACCGCGTCCAAGCCGACTGCGAGAACCGTGCCGTCAAGCAGACCGCGATCGACGCGATCGTCGCCTCGACCGACGACAGGGTTCGTCCCGGCACGTATCCCGGCGACGCGGTGCTGCACGCGACGATCAAGCGGATCGGCGGCGCGTTCGCCTACTGGAACGCCCAGCCGTACCGCGCGCCCGGCACCGCCAAGGCGCTCGGCCTGGGCGGCGACATCCTCACCCTCAAGCGCGCGGTGGTGACCAACGCGGTCGACGCGGCCGACCACTCGCGCCCGATCTGGCTGACCTTCGCCACCCCCAAGGGCGAGCTGACCGTGTACGAGCGAGCCTACGACACCCAGAACGTCTGCATCGAGGGCAAAGCCGACATCTAGTGGATTCAGCCTTCGGCTGAATCCTTCGCGTTTCGGCGTGCGGCCGAAGCCGCCGGTTGGCGGTAGCGGAGGTCGGAGCCGATCAGGTTTTCGACGATCAGGGCGGCGATCAGCATGCCGGTCTCGAGCACGGTGAAGGCATGCTCGCTCGGCATTCCGGGCCGCGCGACGTAGCCGGCCAGCAGCAGCAGCAGGGCGCCGACCAGGAAGCGGATCGTGCCGCGGGCGAGCGAGCGGGGGACCCGCACGCCGCGCGCGACGTCGCGCACGAGCCGGGTCGGCGGGCGCGTCCCGACGTCCCAGACGACGAATGCGAGCGCGTCGAGCGCGATCGCCACCGCGAAGCGGACCAGCACCTCGAACGCCATGCGCCTACCCTTCGGCGCGCCGCGCGACGAGCCCGGTCACAGCCCGCTGCTCCCGCGCGCAGCGCACGCCGTGAACGCAAAGCGGGGCCGGCCCGAAAGCCGACCCCGCTTCTCGTCACCGTCGCGGCGTCACCGCGACGGCGGCTGGGTGACTAGAGGGCGTTGGCCAGAGCCCAGCCCTTGGGAGCGCCGATGCCGGCGGCCTGGTTGTACTGCGATGCGTTGCACGAGTACGCGCCGTTGCTGCCGGAGGTGCAGGGGGTGTAGTAGCTGTTGTAGCCGGTGGACTTGAAGAGGCTGTAGAGGGTCGGGTTGAGCCAGCCCAGCTTGGTGGCGTGGAGCTGGTTGGTGGTCACGAAAAGGGCCGCCGATTGCGGCGAGGACCACGAGGTGCCCAGGTACTCGCCGAAGGCACCGCCGGTGTAGACCGCCACCGGGTCGAAGGGCAGGGAGATGTCGGGCTGGTTGCGGCCCGAGGTGATCACGCCGGTGATGCCGCTCTGGAAGCTGGGGAGGGCGACCACGGTGGAAACGCCGCCGCCGCCGGAGTCACCGCTGGCGCTGCCCTCGGTGACCGACGTGAGGACGCCCGAGGAGTTGTAGGTGAAGTTGAGCCCGCCGATCGAGGTGAAGTACGGGTCGCCGGCCGGGGCGCTGACGCCCTTGGAGCCGCTGCACTCGTTGCTGCCCGAGTCGCCGGAGGAGGCCACGAAGGTGACGCCGACCGCGGCGCCTTGCTGGGCGATCGAGTTGGTGGAGCTCTCGAAGGGGGTGTCTTGCGACTCGCAGCCGCCGAAGGAGGAGTTCACCACGCTGGCCTTGCCGTCGCTGATCGCCTTGTTGTAGGCGTCCTCGATGTTCTGGTCGGCCAGCGAGCCCATGTCGTAGACGATGATGTTGGCGCCCGGAGCCAGGCCCGAGATGGTCTGCACGTCGAGGTCGGTCTCGGCGTCGTCGCCGCTGCCGCCGCCGTCGACGGCGGTGTTGGTGATGGTGCCGGTCTGGGTGACCTGGGCCGCCGAGAGGTAGCTGGCGACGTAGCTGGTGTTGACCGGGTCGTCGATGATGACCGCGGCGGTGTAGCCGGCGCCGTTGCAGCCGTGCTGGACCGGGAAGTCGAACGGCTTGGCGATGCCCGTGGCCAGGGTGCCGCTGGAGTTGCTGAGCGGGCCGTTGTCGGCCGCGGCGCCGTTGCAGCCGGCCGGGGGCGGGGTCGGAGTGGGCCCGCCGGTCGGCGTGGCGGTCGGCTTGGGCGTCGGGGTCGGCCCGCCGGTGGGGGTCGGGGTGGGCTTAGGGGTCGGGGTGGGGGTCGGGGTGGCCCCGCTGCCGTTGGTCAGCGAGACGTCGTCGACGTACTGCATGTCGTGCTCGCCGCTGGTGCCGTCGCCGTGCACGCCGAAGTAGAGGTAGTACGTCTGGCCGGCGTAGGAGGCCAGGTTGAAGCTCTTCTGCACCCAGCTCTGCGCGTTGCTCACGGTGGTGTAGAGGTTGTCGACCACGTCGCCGTACGCGTCGAGCAGGTCGGCTTCCTGATAGGAGTACTCGGTGTTGACCTCGTTGGTCTGCTGCCAGACCCAGAAGGTCAGCACGCCGTTGCTGGGGATGGTCACCGCCTGGCAGACGCCGGCGTCACCGTTGGGCTCGGTCGTCGCGGTTCCCGAGCGCTCGGAGTACGAGCCGGTATGCGGCTTGGCGGTGGTGATCGCGGCGTTGACGTTGCCGCACTGCGACCAGTAGCTGAAGCCGCCCGACTCGAAGCCCGGGTCGGCCACTACGTTGGTCGCGTCGGTGTGCGCCAGCGGGGTCATCCCGGCGGGCACCTTGTGCGCCGCCTGGGTGAGCACCCGGCCGTTGGAGGGACTGCTCGGGGTCGCTTCGTCGACCTTGGTGCGGGCGATGACCACGTTGCTCAGCGAGGCGGTGCGCACCAGCGAGGCGATCGCGGCGGGCACCGTGGCCGGCTTGAGGTTGGCGAAGCGCTGGCCGTACTTCCCTTGCGAGACGGTGTGCATCTCGGTGGCGAAGAACCGCTCGACCGTGGCGCTGGGCGCGCTCGCATCGACGATGGTGCGGTTGGGGAAGCGCTGGGTGATCGTGAAGCCGGCATGCTGCAGGGCGCTCACGACGGCGCCTTCCTGCTGCACCGTCGGCGCGTAGAGGCTGTTGAACTGCTCGGTGGTGAGGAAGTGGCGGTAGTTGCCCGACTGCGGGTTGCTCACGTCGGCGACGAACTGGTCGAGCTGGGCCTGGTTGTTGTAGCGCAGCGTGAGCGAGACGGTCACCGGCGCATTCGCCGCTCGCCGGCCGGCGTCGGTGAAGGCCAGCGCGCCGGCCGTCTTGGGAACGGAAACCAAGGGCGTGAGGGACTGCGTGTCGCGCGTGGTGGACGCGCCGTTCGCATCGCTGCCCGTGAGCGTCGTCGGCAGCGACGAGGTATGCCCGCCGCAGGCGGCAAGCGAGAGCGCCAGCCCCAACGCGGACGCAACCACGCGGAATGAACTTCGCATGTGACTCCTGACATGCCCCAAGAGACGAGTACCGTTAGGCACCGATATAGAGTAGCCGGATCGCATGGCTGGGGCCCTCCAACACCCGAGGGGGTGACGGCTACGCCCTTGACCTGTAAAGATTGGGTCAAGGGGCTGGAGGAGGTAGTGTGACGTTAGTCTGAGGTTAGCCTGCCGATCCCGGTGGCCATTAGTGGCAGGAGTACCGGTGAGCTATGCCGATATGCGCGCGCGAACGGCCGAAACTCGGCCAAGTGCGGCCGGCATCACGCCGGTGCGGCCTACGCGGGGTCGTCGGGCCAGGACGCGATCTCACCCAAGGCGGCGCTCTTGAGCACCTTGAGCCCCAGCATCGCGCACTTCATCCGGGTCGGGCTGATGCCGATCCCGACGTTCTCGAGCACGGCGTCCTGCGGCAGCTTCGCCACGTCCTCGAGCTTCATGCCCTTGACCGACTCGGTCAGCATCGAGGCCGAGGCCTGCGAGATCGCGCAGCCCTTGCCGCTGAACTTCACGTCGGCGACCCGGCGCTGGTCGTCCAGGGCGAGCTCCATCCGGATCGTGTCGCCGCAGAGCGGGTTCAAGTCCTCGGCGCTCGCATCCACTTGGTCGAGGTGGCCGAAGTTGCGCGGGTTGCGGTAGTGGTCGAGAATGTACGCCTGGTAGAAGTCGTCCATTTCAAAGGCGCTCCGCCCTGGGCTCCGCGCCCCCCGCGCGTAGCGCGGGGCCCCCGGTCCGACCTCGCAACGGCGTGGTACTACGCGGATGATACTGCTGTGCTCGGTCCATCACCATGGTGCTATCAGCCGAGGCGGAAGATTTCCGCCGCCTTCTCGAGCGCGGCGACGAGGGCGTCGACGTCGTCTTCGGTGTTGTACAGGTAGAACGAGGCGCGGGCGGTGGCGGGCCAGCCCATCTTGTCCATCAGCGGCATCGTGCAGTGGTGGCCGGCGCGCACGCAGACGCCCTCGACGTCGAGGATCGAGGCCAGATCGTGGGCGTGGATGTCGGCGAAGTTGAACGAGATCACGCCGGCGCGCTCCGCGGCGCGGGCGGGGCCGTAGAGCGCCAGGCCGCGCGCTTCGAGCGCGCGCAGGCGCTCGAGCGCGTAGGCGGTGAGCCGGACCTCGTGCGCGCGGACCCAGTCCAGCCCGACCTCGGTGAGGTAGTCGACCGCGGCGCCCAGGCCGATGGCGCCAGCGATGTTCGAGGTGCCGGCCTCGAACTTCCAGGGCAGCTCGTTGAACGAGGTCGTCTCGTAGGAGACCTTCTTGATCATGTCGCCGCCGGTGAGGAACGGCGGCATGGCGTCGAGCAGCGCGTGCTTGCCGTACAGGAAGCCGATGCCGGTCGGGCCGCACATCTTGTGGCCGCTGGCGGCCAGGAAATCGACGTCGAGCGCCTGGACGTCGACCGGCATGTGGGGCACCGACTGCGCGGCGTCCACCAGCACCAGCGCGCCGGCGGCGTGGGCGCACGGGACGATGGTCTCGAGCGGAACGATCGAGCCCATCGTGTTCGAGACGTGGGTCAGCGCGACCAGCTTCACCCCGCGCAGCAGCGCGTCGAGCTCGTCGAGGATCAGCGTGCCGTCGGCGTTCGCGCGGATGAAGCGCAGCTCGGCGCCGGTCTTGGCGGCCAGCAGCTGCCACGGCACCAGGTTGGAGTGGTGCTCGAGCTCGCTGGTCAGGATCGCGTCGCCCGGGCGCAGGTTCTCCAGGCCCCACGAGAACGACACCAAGTTGATCGCCTCGGTCGTGTTGCGGGTCCAGACGATCTCTTGGGTGTGCGCGGCGTTGAGGAAGCGCGCGACCTTGGCGCGGGCTTCCTCGAAGGCATCGGTCGCGCGCGCGGCGATCTCGTACACGCCGCGGTGGATGTTGGCGTTGTAGCCCTCGTAGTAGTCGACCAGCGCGCCGATCACCGCGCGCGGCTTCTGCGCGCTGGCGGCCGAGTCGAGGTAGACCAGGCGCTTGCCGCGGGACGTGGGCTTGGCGAGGATCGGGAAGTCGGCGACGATGCGGGCCTGCTTGGCGTCGGGTGCGGTGATCATGCCAGCTTGGACTCCAGCGCGGCGCGCAGGCGCTCGCGCAGCGCGTCGGTGGGGAAGCGCGCGATGACGGGCTCGAAGAAACCCAGCGCGATCATCTTCTCGGCCTGGGCGCGGTCGATGCCCCGGCTCTGGGCGTAGAACAGCTCGCCCTCGTCGATCGCGCCGACCGTCGCGCCGTGGAACGCCTTGACGTCGTTGGCCGCGATCTCGAGCGCCGGTATCGAGTCGACGTGCGCGCCCTTCGAGAGCAGCAGCACGTCGTCGCGCAGCGAGGCGTCGGAGCCGTGGGCGTGGGCGACGATGCCGATGTTGCCGACGTAGCGGCCCTGGCCACGGTCGCGGGCGGCGCTCTTGACGATCGTCTGCGAGGTCGTGTGGCCGGCGGCGTGCACGATCTCGGTGGTGAGGTCGACGTGCTGCGTGCCGGTGGCGAAGAACAGCGCGGCCAGCTCGGCCTGCGCGCCCGGGGCCAGCAGCCGGGTGCGGACGTCGTCGACCGCCAGCGCCGCGCCGAGCTCGGCGAGTGCCCAGCCGACGTGCGCGTCGGCGTGCGCGCGGGCGCGGCGGGTGAAGATCGCCTTGGCGCTCGGCGGCAGCTCCTGGACGACGACGTGGGTCACCCGGGCGCGCGCGCCGGCGACGATCTCGGTCGCGCCGCAGACGAAGCCGGCCGCGGCGCCGCGCAGCTGCTCGACGACCGTCACCTCGGCGCCGTCACCGACCTCGACCACGGTGTACGGGAAGGCGCCGCCCTCGACGTCGTACGCGACCACGATCGGCTCCTCGACGCGGACGCCGTCGGGAACCCGGACGTAGACGCCGCCGGTGCAGAAGGCGCGCGCCAGCGCGCCGAACTTCGTCAGGTCGGCCAAGCCGTCGCGCAGGACCTCGCTGGCCTCGTCGAGCGCGACGATCCGGACCCGGTCGGTCGCGCCGCTGACCTGCGGGCGCACCGGCAGCGCCCGGACGGCGCTGAGGTCGAGCTTGGCGAGGTCGTGCTTCCAGGTCCGGCCGCTGACCGCCGGGTGGTACGGCATGGCCTCGTAGCGCGCGAACGCCGCCCGGCGCGTGTCGGCATCGCCGACCCCGCCGGCGATCAGCGCGTCGAGCGTCGCCGGGGTGATCCCGGGCGGGAGAGCGGCCAGCTCAGGCAACGGCGACCTCGTCCCGGATCGTGTCGTAGCCTTCGCGCTCGATCCGCTCGGCCAGGTCCGGACCGCCGGTCTTGACGATCCGGCCGTCGATCATGACGTGCACGACATCGGCCGGCAGGTGGCGCAGGATGCGCGGGTAGTGGGTGATCACGAGGAAGCCCATGTCGCGGCCGTCGTCGCTGGCGCGCAGCGCGCGGGCGGCGTTGCCGACCGCTTCGAGCGCGTCGACGTCCAGGCCCGAGTCGGTCTCGTCCAGGATCGCGTACTTGGGCGCCAGGATCGCCATCTGCAGCATCTCCAGCCGCTTCTTCTCGCCGCCCGAGAAGCCGTCGTTGACGTAGCGGCCGAGGAAGGCCGGGTCCATGTCGAGCGTGTCGAGCTTCTCGAAGACCATCTGGCGGAACTTCGCCGGGGTCAGGTCGCCGGGCCGCACGGCCATCCGGGCGGTGCGCAGGAAGTTCGCCACCGAGACGCCGGGGATCGCGGCCGGGTACTGGAACGAGAGGAACAGCCCGGCCTTCGAGCGCTTGTCGGGCGTCAGCTCGAGCAGGTCCTGGCCGTCGAGCGTCACCGAACCGGCCAGCGGCGTGTAGCCGGGGTGGCCGGCCATGGTGAACGCGAGGGTCGACTTGCCGCTCCCGTTGGGGCCCATGAGCGCGTGGACGCGCCCCGGCTCGACCGTCAGGTCGATGCCCTTGAGGATCTCGTTGCCTTCGACGGCGACGCGGAGGCCGGAAACGACTAACCCGGGTGTAGGCATGCCGGACCATCGTACGGCGCTGGGGGGAGAAAGTCAAGGAAACTCTGGACTATCTGCGGCTTCCGTGCTACGGTTGGTGCAGATGCACGACCGGTTCTTCGAGTCGACGCGAGGGAGGATCGTAGGCGCGCTGCGCGAGCGGCGCTCGGCCTCGGCTTTCGATTTGGCCCAGGCCTTCGGGCTCTCGCCCAACGCCATCCGGCAGCAGCTGGTGGTGCTCGAGCGCGACGGCTTGATCGCCGGCCGCAGCGTCCGCCGCGGCAAGACCAAGCCGACGGTCGAGTACTCGCTCACCCCCGAAGCCGACCGCTACTTCCCCCAGCAGTACGACAAGATGCTCAACGCCGTGCTGCGCGAGGTCCGGGCCGCCGGCGGCGACGCGGCGGTGCGGGCGATCTTCGACGGCATCGGCCAGCGGACCGCCGCTCGGCTGGAGTCGGCGACCGAGGGCAAGCCCGCCGACGAGCGGGCCGGCGCGGTCGTCGCCTCGCTCAAGGCGGCCGGCGTCTTGGCCGAGCTCGAGAAGCGGCCCGACGGCACGCTGGTCGTGCACGAGCACACCTGCCCCTACGCGGCGGTCGTCGCCGAGCACCCCGAGGCCTGCGGCGCGATCCACACCATCCTGGGCCGGGTCGTGCCCGGCCGAGCCTCGCACGTCGAGAGCATCGCAACCGGCGGCGGCGAGTGCCGTTTCGAGATCAGTGCCGACCCCACCCCGAGCCGCAGAGAGACCGTCACCGCACCATGAATTTCGCCAAGTTCCAGCAGCTCGTCGAGCACCGCACCGGCTTCCGCACGATGGAGAGCCCGACCGCCACCGGCGAGTACTTCAGCGACTCGTGCGGCGACCTCTACACGTTCTTCCTCAAGGTCGGGCCGGGCGACGTGATCGAGGACATCTCGTACTTCACCACCGGCTGCGGCTTCGGCACGGCGACCTGCTCGCTGCTGGTCGAGCTGGCCCGCGGCAAGACGATCGATGCGGCGCTGGCGATCAGCGACGCCGACATCGAGGCCGCGCTCGACGGCTACCCCGAGAAGAAGAAGGACTACCCCGAGCGCTCGCGCCTGGCGCTCCAGGCCGCGGTCGAGGACTACCGCCGGGGCCGGGCCGAGGGCCGGATCACCGACGCCATGCTCGAGCAGGCCCGCGGGATCGCGGCCGCCGCCGCGGCGCTGGCCAACCAGGACGGCACCGGCAAGACCTCGCAGGACGAAGCCGCCGGCCCCAAGGTGGTCGAGTCCGGCGGCATGGTCACGATCAAGCTCCACTGATGGATTCGCGTTTCGCGAATCCGTTGCGTTCGGGCTTCGCCCGAGCCGCCTTCGGTCTCACGATCGCGCCGCTCGCCGCGCTCGCGCTGCTGGCCGCGGCACCGTCACCGGCCCCGAGCGCGTCGCCGGCCCCGAGCCTGCCCGCGGCGCGCACCCTGAGCGTCGTCTGCCAGCACACGCCGCTGTGGATCTTCACCCCGGGCAACGACCGCCCGAGCCGCACGCCCGAGCCCGACGCGACCATCGGCCAGCGCTTCGGCCTGGTCAGCGGCCCGCGTGCGACGCTGAGCAGCTTCGAGTTCTACGAGACCGACGTCGTGGTGGTCGAGCCCGGCTTCGCGCCCGGCACCCACTACTGGATCAGCCAGGCCTGCGCCGTCCCGTCGCGCTGAGCGGATTGCCGCCGGCTAGTGGGAGACGGCCTCGACGGTCAGGTTGATCGTCACCTCGTTGCCGACGATCAGCGCGCCGCCGTTCATCTTGCCCCAGTTCAGGCCCCAGTCGCGGCGGTCGATGGTCGTCGTCGCGGTGTAGCCCAGGTGGGTGCGGCCCTTGCCGTCGGTCACCTTTCCCTCCAGCTTGGCGGCCAGCGTGACCGGCTTGGTCACCCCGTGGAACGTCAGGTCGCCGCCGAGCTGGAAGCCGCTCGGCGGCCCCTCGATCTTCTTGGAGACGAACGTCATGGTCGGGTACTTGTCGACCTCGAAGAAGTCCGGCGAGCGCAGGTCCTTGTCACGGTCGGGCTCGCGGGTGTCGATGCCCTTGAGGTCGAGGGTCGCCTCGACCAGGGTCGGGACGTCGCCCGGACCGGTCACGACCCGCGCGCTCTGGACCGGAATCTGGCCCGAGACCTTGGTCACGGTGAGGTGCGTAACCGTGAACGTCGCCTGCGAATGGGCCGGGTCGACGGTGTAGTCGGCGGCCAGGGCGGGCGTTACGAGCGCCGCGCCGAGCGCGGCCGCCAGGAGCATCCGGCGAATCATCACGCAAGCTTGGATACCGAGGCGACGCCCGCGGTTTCGCGAAGCGCAGCCGTGATGCGTATTGCCCATCGTCTCTTTGCCGTCGTGGCGTCGGCGGCGCTCTGCGGCGCCTCGCCCGGGCCGGCCGCGAGCCCGAGCCCGAGCCCGAGCCCGGCGCCCACCGCGAGCGCGAGCGCCGCGGGCGACGTCGACGCCGGCTACGCGGCGCTCGCGAAAGCGTACTTCGACGAGTCGTTCCGGGCCAATCCGGTCAACGCGACCTACGCCGGGGTGCACGCCTACGACGCGCAGCTCGGCTCGTACGCCGCCGCCGACTGGGCCGCCCAGCTCGGGCGCGATCACCGCTACCTCGACCGGCTGGCCACGATCGACCCGGCCACGCTCTCGCCCCGCGCGCGGCTGGACAAGGCCATGCTCGAGAACGCGCTCCACGACGACCTGCTGCTCAACGAGGCGATGCAGTCCTGGCGCCACAAGCCGGATCTCTACGTCCAGACCGCCGGCGGCGGCGTGTTCGTCCTGATCTCGCGCGCCTTCGCGCCGGCCGGCACGCGCCTGCGCGCGGCGACCGCGCGCGAGGAGCAGATTCCGCGCCTGTTCGCGCAGGCCCGTGCCAACCTCACCGGGGTCGACCGGGAGACCGCCCAGATCGCGCGCGACGACGCGCTCGGCACGGTGCCGCTGCTCGCGACCACCGTGCCGCAAGCCTTCGCCGGGGTCGGCGATGCCGCCGCGCAGGCGCGCCTGCGGCGCGCGACCGCGGTCGCGGTCGCGGCGACGAACGCCTTCGCGCGCTACCTCGCGACGCGCTGGGTCGCGCACCCCACCGGCACCTACGCGATCGGCGCGGCGAACTACGCCGCGCGGCTGAAGTACGAAGAAGGTCTCGACCTGCCGCTCGACCAGTACCTCGCCGTCGGCCAAAAGGCGCTCGCCCAGACCCGCCGCGAGCTGGTCGCGACCGCCAAGCGGATCGATCCGAAGGCGACGACGGAGCAGGTCCTCGCGCGCGTCTACCGGCAGCACCCGACGCCTGCCGGGCTGATCCCCGCGGCGCAGGCCGACCTGGTCAAGCTGCGGGCGTTCGTCGTGTCGCACCACATCGTGGACCTGCCGTCCGACGCGAACATCACGGTCACCCCGACGCCGGAGTTCGAGCGCGCCACGAGCCAGGCGTCGATGGACGCGCCCGGCCCGCTGGAGACCGTCGCGACCAAGGCCTACTACAACGTCACGCCGGTCGATCCGCACGACCCGCCCAAGCAGCAAGAGCAGTACCTCGAGTCGTTCAACGACTTCGAGCGGCCGATCGTGTCGGCGCACGAAGTCTACCCCGGCCACTACACCAACTTCGTGATCGACAAGCACCTGCCGCTGACGCTGAGCGAGAAGCTGCTCAGCGCGACGTCGTTCGTCGAGGGCTGGGCCCACTACGGCGAGCAGATGATGGTCGACGAAGGCTGGGGCGGCGGCGACCCGCGGGTGCGGCTGATGCAGTTGCGCGAGGCGATCTGGCGCAACGCGCGCTACGTCGCCGGCGTCGAGCTGCACACCCGCGGCATGACGGTCGCGCAGGCGACGCGCTTCTTCCGGACCGAGGCCTTCCTCGACCCGGTGAACGCGCGCGAGGAGGCCCGGCGCGGCACCCAGGACGCGACCTACGGCTACTACACGCTGGGCAAGCTCATGATCCTCAAACTGCGGGCGGACTACCGCAAGAAGCTCGGCGCCCGGTTCACGCTGGCCCGCTTCCACCACGACCTGCTGCAGTACGGCGACCCGGCGCTCCCGCTCGTGCGGCCGCTGCTGCTCGGCAGCGACGACGACGGCAAGGTCCTGCCCGACCGGTGAGCGCGCGCGGCGGGGGCGGTCGGCCGACCGCCCCCGCCGGCGGTCACTGGACGGTGACCGAGAGCGTCACCGGCGAGGCGTTCGAGGGCGAGAACGTGATCGCGCAGGTGCCGGCGGCGACCGGCGTCACCGTGCCCGTCTGCGGCAGCGAGCCGTTGGGGATCGAGAAGGTCGCGATGCCCGCGCAGGCGCTCTGGTTGATGGTGACCTGGCCGACGTAGCCCGTGTAGCCGACCGTCACCGACTGCGGCGCGGCGTTGGGGGCGCTGAAGGTCAGGCTCGAGGGGGTCACGCTGAGCGCCGCGGTCGTGCTGGTCTGGCCGACCGAGACCGGCACGAGCGTGGAGACCTCGCCGTCGACCACGACGACCGAGCAGCCGCCGGTGCCGGTCGGGGTCACGCTGAACGTCTGGGGCGGCGCGCCGCCGCTGCCGCTCACGGTCGCGATGCCGTTGCAGGCCGAGCTGTCGATCGAGACGGTGCCCGGGCCGGTCCCGGCGTTCCCGGTGATGGTGAAGGTCTGGGCCGCCGCGCCGGCCGCGCTGAAGGTCAGCGCGCTCGGGGTCGCGGTCAGCGTCTGCGGGCCGCTCGAGTTCGTCCCGACCAGGATCGGCAGGGTGGCGCTGTTCGTCGACGAGGTGAAGACGAGCGTGCAGTTGCCGTACGTCCCGGGCAGAGCGCCGGCGACCGGCTGGAGGTTCGGGTTGGGAGTGACCGTGTAGGTGGCCGGCAGGGTTCCGCCGCCGCCGGAGATCGTCACGATCTGCGTGCCGTTGACCGTGCAGGTCGAGCTGTCGATCTGCGGTGCGATCAAGCCCGCCGTCGACGACGAGATCGTGAAGTTCTGCGCCGGCGAGCTGGGGGTCGGGAACTGCAGGCCGCTGGGGCTGATCGAGAGCGCGCCGGTGCCGGGCGAGGGCGAGGGCGTGGGCGTCACCGTGGTGACGGGCGTGACGATGCCGCTGGTGTCGTTGCCGCCACAGCCCGCCAGAGCGAGCGCCGCAACGGCCGCGAGGCACAGCGAACGAGAGCGTGAGATCATGACTACGATCCTCCTGAGCGTTCGCAAGCCTACCCATGCTTGCGAGCCGCCAACCAGGCGGCCGATGTACGGTTGGTTCATTGGCCGGTAAGGTACGGGTTGGTCCGGCGCTCGAGCCCGATGGTCGTGGCCGGGCCGTGGCCGGGGACGACGACGCTGGCGTCGTCGTGGACCAGCAGCCGGCCGCGGATCGAGCGGACGATGTCGGCCAGCGACGTTCCGCCCAGGTCCCAGCGGCCGACCGCGCCCCGGAAGAGCGTGTCGCCGGTGAAGAGGGTCGTGCTGCCGCCGTGGTCGAGCGCGAACGAGGTCGAGCCGGGCGTGTGGCCGGGAGTGTGCAGGCAGCGCAGCGCGATCGGACCGGCCCGCAGCACGTCCTCGTCGACCAGCTCGCCGTCGAGCGCCACCACCCGCGGGGCCGGCAGCCCGGCCCAGCGGGCCTGTTCCGCCAGGCTCGCGTAGAGCGGCCGGTCGGCGGGGTGCAGCAGCGCGTCGCCGCCGACCCGCTCGCGCAGCGGCCCCAGCGCCCCGATGTGGTCGAAGTGGGCGTGGGTGTGGACGAGGTAGCGCGGGCGCAGGCCGTGGCGCTCGAGCCGGGCGGCGATCTCCGGCACGTCGTCGCCGCCGTCGATCACGATCGCCTCGCCGGTGGCCGGGTCGCCGAGCACCGTGCAGTTGCACTCCAGCAGGCCGACCGGGAACGTCTGGACGATCACGGGGCGATCCCGAAGTCGCGGTAGGCGCGGTCGAAGTACCCCAGCGGCTCGCCGGCGCGCCAGCCGGCGTCGAGCACGGTGCCCAGGAAGATCGTGTGGGTCGAGGCGGTCAGCTCCTCGGCCAGCGTGCAGTCCACGTGGGCCAGCGTACCCTCCAGGACCGGCGAGCCGCTCGGTCCCAAGCGGTACGCGACGCCTTCGAAGCGCTGGCGCGGCTCGCCGCCGGCGAAGCGCTCGGCCAGGGCGCGCTGCTCGAGCGCCAGGATGTTGACGCAGAAGCGCTGCGAGGCGGCGATCAGCGGGTGGGCGGTCGCCACCCGGTTGACGCAGATCAGGACGGTCGGCGGCTCGGTGGTCACGCTGGCGAAGGCGTTGACGGTGAAGCCGTGGATGCGCCCCTCGTGCGCCGTGGTGACGATCGAGACGCCGGTCGCGAAGCGCCGCATCGCGGCCTTGAACTGCTCAGTCGACGCGGGCACCGATGCCGATTCCATCGCCGATCGGGACGATCGTGGCGTCCAGCGCCGGGTGCTGGAGGAAGGCCTTGTTGAACGCCCGGAGCGCCTTGGTGTCGGGGTCGTCGGCGGCCTTGGGCGGGGCGGCCGAGCGGCCGGACCAGAGCAGGTTGTCGACCACGACGATCCCCGAGCGCTTGAGCATCGGCACCGCGATCTCGAGGTAGTCCTCGTACTCGGTCTTGACCGCGTCGATGAACACGATGTCGAGGTTGCGCTGGGGAAACGCCTCGAGCACCTCGAGCGCCGGCTGGTTGATGATCTCGACCCGTTCCTCGACCCCCGCGCGGCGGAAGTACGAGGCCGCGATCGCGGTCCGCTCGATGGCGGGGTCGATGGTCCAGATCTTGCCGGCCGGGGGCAGCGCCAGCGCCATCCACAGGGTCGAGTAGCCGTAGGCGGTTCCGATCTCCAGGACGCGGTTGGCCTGCATCGAGTGGACCAGCACCGAGAGCAGCCGGCCGGCGGCGCGGTCGACGATCGGAATCCCGTCCCGCAGCCCGTGCTGTTCGAGCTCCAGGAGCAGCGGCGACGGCTCGCGGTGGAGCCGCGTCAGGTAGGCCAGATCGCGCACGATCGTGGTGTTTGCCGCCCGCCGGAAGCGGGAACCTGCCGGACGCCGGTCACGCGCCGGCCACCCGGTCCTCGGAAATGACCGGGGGCTGCGCGCGCGTCGTCGAAGCTACGCCCACCCAATCGAACCCGTAGGAGGCCTCCGTTGGCATCGCTCGCTCAGCAATCGTACACCGCCAAGAAGTTCGACCTTGCCGGACTCCAGGGCATCTCGGACAACACGCTGCAAGTCCACTTCGGGCTCTACGAGGGCTACGTCAAGAACACCAACCTGCTCAACGAGCAGATCGCCGAGCAGATCAAGAACGGCCAGGCCGCCGGCGCGAACCCGGGCTTCGCCGAGCTGACCCGCCGCTTGGGCTTCGAGTACAACGGCATGGTCCTGCACGAGTACTACTTCGGCAACATGACCAAGGGCGCGGGCGCGCAGCCGGCCTCGGGCGTGCAGGACGCGCTGGCCGCGACCTACGGCGACTTCGACACCTGGAAGAAGGACTTCTCGGCGGTCGGCGGCATGCGCGGCGTGGGCTGGGCGATCGCCTACTTCGATCCCCACGCGCAGCGCGTCTCGAACCACTGGATCACGCTGCACGAGGACGGCAACGTCGCGGGCTTCGTGCCGCTGCTGGTGATGGACGTCTGGGAGCACGCCTTCCTGCTCGACTACAAGCCGGCCGAGCGCTCGAAGTACATCGAGTCGTTCTTCGCCAACGTCGACTGGAACGTCGTGCAGCAGCGCCTGGACGCCGCGAAAGCCGGCCGCACCGCTTAAATCGGTGCCGAAGACGGGGCGGCTGCGGCTCTTCCCGCTCAACACCGTGCTCTTCCCGGGCGCGGTGCTGAACCTCCACGTCTTCGAGGACCGCTATCGCCAGCTGATCGCCGAGTGCCTCGACGCGGGCGAGGCGTTCGGCGTGGTGCTGATCCGCGACGGCCGGGAAGCCGGCGATCCCGACGTGACGCCGCACGAGGTCGGCACCACCGCCGAGATCGCCGACGTCACGCTGCTCCCGGCCGGCCGGTACTACATCAGCACGACCGGCGGCCGGCGCTTCCGGATCGCCGGGATCGTCAGCCGCGAGCCGTTCCTGGTCGCCGACGTCGCGTTCATCGAGGACGATCCGGACGACGCCGACGCGCGCGCCTCCGAGCTCACCCACCGGGTGAAGGGCGAGTTCCGCGAGTACGCGCGCCTGCTGGTGGCCTTCAGCGGCAACGCCGACGAGGTCCACATCCCCAGCGACCCGGTTGCCGCCAGCTACGCCGTCGGCGGCGCGCTGCAGGTGGCCGACGCGCTCAAGCAGCGCCTGCTCGAGCTGCGCACCGCCGAAGCGCGGCTGCTGGCGGAGCTCGGCTTCCTGCGCCGCCTGCTGCCGCAGCTGCGCTCGCTGCTCGAGCGCAAGAAGTCGCAGCAGAGCGTCGTGCGCGACGACGCCCCGGGCGGCGAGTTCCGCACCCACCAAGAGAAGTTCTTCGGCAAGCACTTCTCGATGAACTAAAGCGGCTTCGCGCCGAGCTACGCCCGAGCCGCCATGCGCTCCGCCGCGAGCACGACGTTGCGCATCAGCGCGACGTTGGTCACCGGGCCGACGCCGCCCGGGACCGGCGTGATCTCGCCGGCGACCGCGGCGACCTCGTCGTAGGCGACGTCGCCGACCAGCGCGCCGTCGACGAAGGTCGTGCCGACGTCGATCACCGTCGCGCCGGGCGCCACCATGTCGGCGCGGACCAGACCCGGCACGCCCGTCGCGCTCACGATCAGCTCGGCGTCGCGGGTGTGGTGGGCCAGCTCGCGGGTCTCCTTGTGGGTGACGGTCACCGTCGCGTCGCGCGCCATCAGCAGCAGCGCGACCGGCAGGCCGACCACGTTGGAGCGGCCGACGACGCACGCCCGCACGCCGCGCAGCGGCCAGCGCGCGCTGCGCTCGAGCAGCAGCAGGCATGCGAGCGGCGTGGCCGGCACGAACTCCGTCCCGCTGGCGAAGGCCAGCCGGCCGAGGTTGACCGGGTTGGCGCCGTCGACGTCCTTGGCGGGCGGCATCGCCTCGGCGACGCGGCGAATGCCCAGGTGCGGCGGCAGCGGCTGTTGGAGGATGATGCCGTGCACCGCCGGATCCGCGCCGAGCGCCTCCAGCCGCGCCCGCAGCGCGGCTTCGTCCGCGTCGGCCGCCAGCCCGTCGACCGCGACCCCGACGCCGGTCTTGGTGCCGACCCGCTCGAGGCTGCGCACGTAGGCCTGCGAGGCCGGGTCGTCGCCGACGACCGCGACCACCAGCCGCGGCACGGTGCCGCTCGCGCGCAGGCGCGCGGCGCGGACGGCGACCTCGTCGCGCAGTTCCGCCGCCAGCGCACGCCCGTCCAGGATTCGAGCCGCCATCGCGGGCTCGGGTTCGGGCGGCCGGCGGGCTCGGCCTTGCCCGAGGCGTAGCGCCGATGGAACGGGTGCGCTGGACGGTGGCGCTGGGCGCGGCGTTCGACGAGGCCGGCTTCGCCGAGGCGCTGACCGGCTTCCGCCGGCTCTACAACGTCGCGCCCGACCGGGTGCTCTGCGCGCCCGACGTTCTGGCCCGCTTCGCCGCCCTCCACGCCCGCTCGGGCGACGACGCCTTCGCCCGCGACCTGCGCCACGAAGGGGTCCGGGTCAGCGCGGCGATCCTCGCCCCCGGCACCGTCGTCTTCGAAGGCCAGGTCGACGAGGAGCGCATGGGGGATTGGTAGGGTTTATCCCGCAAAGCTGAAGCTTTGCGCGCTAAACCCGCGCCCGTTGGGCGCTGTCCATCTGCGGACGCGATCTCATGTTTGGGCGAGGAATGCGCGCAACGCCGCGCCCAGCTTCTCCGGTTCCTCGATCATCGCGAGGTGGCCGCTGTGCTGCAGCACGAGCGTTTGCGCGCGCGGGTAGACGCGCTGCACTTCGCGCAGCGCGGCGACGGGGATGAAGCGGTCGTGGGCGCCCCAGGCGCAGAGCACCGGGCCGCCGTAGCGCGCGAAGCCGGCGTGCAGCGCGCGCGCGTTGGCGAAGGCTTGGATGGCGCCGGAGTACACGCCGGCGAAGGCGCGCCGCAGCGCGAGCTCCTGCGAGAGCGCGTAGGCGCGCTCGAGCACCGCCGGCTCGAGCGAGGCGGGGTCGACGACGCTGCGCCGCAGCGTGCGGGTGACGAAACCGCGCGACGGCCGGCGGGTGAAGAGCCAGCGCGCGAGGCCGCTCGCGAGCGCGTACACCAGGTAGCGCGGCGTCCGGGCGAAGGCGGCCGGCGCGATCAGCGCGAGGCGGTTGACGCGCTCGGGATGCCGCCCGGCGTAGTCGGCGGCGAGGAAGCCGCCCAGCGAGTGGCCGACCAGCGCGAAGCGCTCGAGCCCGAGCGCCGCGACCGCGCCGTCCAGGACGCGGCGGAAGAACGGCAGGTCGTAGGCGAGGTCGGGCTTCTCGCTCGCGCCGAAGCCGGGCAGGTCGAAGCCGACGTAGCGCGCGGCGGGATCGAGCTGCGGCACCAAGCGCGCCCAGGCGGCGTCGGTCCAGTGGCCCAGGCCGTGCAGCAGCAGGACGACCGGCGCGTTCGGCCGCGGGCTGCCGGCCTCGAACGCGGCCAGCCCGATGCCGGCGGCGCGGACCGTGCGCGCGCGCCAGGCGGGCGGAGCAACGCCGTTCACGAAGGGGTACCGGTGCGTCGGACGCTGATCATCGCTGCGCTGCTGCTCCTTCCGAGCGCCTGTTATTCCGGCCCCGATCCGGGCCGAAACCCGAGCGGCGGCGGTCCCGCCGGTTTGACCGGCGCACCCGCGCAATCGTTCGACGTCCGCCGGACCGACGGCCGCGCCGACTCGCTGGCCCGCTACCGCGGTCGCGTCGTGCTGCTCAACCTCTGGGCGACCTGGTGTCCGCCCTGCCGCGAGGAGATGCCTGCCCTGGAGCGCTTCGCGCGCGAGAACGCGGGCCGGGTCAGCGTCGTCGGGGTCGACCAGGGCGAGTCGGCGCCGGTCGCGGCGGCGTTCGCCCGTGCGCGCGGGGTGACGTTCCCGATCCTGGTCGACGAGCAGCAGCAGTACGGCCGCGCGTACGCGGCGGTCGGGCTGCCGACGACCCTGATCGTCGGCCGTGACGGCCACGTCGTGCGCGGGATCGACGGGCCGCTGACGCTGGCCCAGATGCAGGCCGCGGTCGCACCGGCGCTCGCCCGGCGGTGAGCGCCCGCGGCGTGGCGCTGGCGGTCGCGCTGCTCGCGATCGGTCTGGTGCTGGCCCAAGACCTCTATCCGCAGAGCGCGCTCTACCACACCTGGCAGTACGCGCTGGCGCTGGCGATCGCGCTGGTCGTGCTGCTGGCGTACGCCAACGGGGCGCGGCGCGGCGGGGACGGCGCGATCGGCAAGCGGCTGAGCCTGGCGGTGCTCGGCGCGGCCGGCGTCGCGCTGGCGGGCCTGGCGTCGGGGCTGCTCGGGCCCGACACCGCCAGCGTGATCGGGACGCCCGGCACGGTGAACCCGATCCCCGCGCTCGGCGCCGCGGCGTTCTTCGCGCCGGCCGACGCGCAGGCGATCGCGCACGGCAGCGGCGCGGTCACGCTGCGCCGCCGCGGCGCCGCCGAGGTCACCCTCGGCGGGCGGGCGCGCCGGGTGCTCGGCGAGTCGCTGGTCTACCTCGAGCCGCGGCCGGCGGCCTACGTCGAGGCGTACGACGAGCGCGGCGCGCACTTGACGATCACCCAGCCGACGAACCCGTCGTTCCTCTCGCCGGTGCTGCTGTTCCGCGATCAGCAGCGGATCGGCGCGATCAGCGTCCCGTTCGACACCTTCGCGGCGCCGGCGCGCAAGCGGGTCCTGCGCGCGCTCTACTTCACCGCGCGGGACCTCGAGCGGTTCCAGCACGCGGCGGCGGCCGTCCCGCGCGACCGCCCCGCGCTGGTGGTCAGCGTCGCCGACGACGCGGGCCGGCCGCTCGGGATCACGCTGATCCCGTCGGGCACCGACACCGCCGTCGCCGGGCTGCGCGTGCGCGCGACGCTGGGCAGCTATCCCGCGCTCGCGATCGCGGCCGCGCCGCCGACCTGGGCGCTCGGCGCGGGGATCGGGCTGTTCGTCCTGGGCTGCGGCTGGGCCGCGCCGGCGCTGCGCGGCCGCCGCACGGCGCTCAGCGAGTCGCCGGCGTCGGCGACGTGACCGGGCTCGGGCCGGTCGGCGCGCCCGGCAGGCTGGCCGTGCAGTTGCTGATCGTCAGCGCGCCCGCCGTGGCGATCGGCGGGTTGGCCAGCGTGCCGACGGCGTAGAACGAGCGCAGCACCAGCGGCGGCGCCAGCGCCGCCGGCACCTTGGCGCTCAGCCGGCGCCGGCCGCTGAAGTCGAGCGCGCGCGCGAGCGTGACCGCCTCGCGGTCGCCGTAGCGGTCGGCCAGGCTCGCCCGGAGCGCTTCGCCGTTGGCGTCGCCGTCGACGTCGCAGGCCAGCGCCAGCGCGGCCCCGAGCGGAACCGGCGCGTCCGCCAGCGCGTACGCGGCCCGCTCGCCGCTGCTGAAGTCGTAGCCGAGGCGCAGCGCGCCGGCGCCGGTGTCGACCGTGCCGGGGCCGCCGGCCGGCGCGGTGAGCAGGTGCCATCCGGTCCGGTGCGCGTCGTCGAAGAGCGCCAGCGGCGCGGGGTGGCGGCCGACCGGGACCGCCAGGACGGCGCTGGCCCCGCCGGCGCTGGCGGTCACCAGCGCGTCGCGGTCGCCCGCGACCAGCCGGCCGCGCTCGTCGATCGCGGCGTTCCGCGCGCGCCAGCGCACGACGCCGTCGACCGCGACCGGGCGGTCGTGGGCGTCGAACGCGGCGACGGTCAGCCCGAGCGCCGCGTGCGGGTCGGGGTTGGCCCGCGGCGGGCCGATGGTCAGGCGCGCGACGTGCTCCACCACGTCGAGCGGCAGGTCGGCCGTGACCCCGCCGCGCGCGAGGTGCAGCAGGTACGAGCCCGGCCGGCTGCCGGCGTGCAGCACGTCGTCCGGGTCGATGCTCGCCACCGTGGGCGGCGCGCTCGACCGCCAGAGGCCGCGCGCGTCGCCCAGGCCGTGGTCGCTCGCGTCGACGATCCGCGCCTGCAGCGGTATGCGCGCGCCGGGCAGGGCCGCGATCCGGCCCGGCCGCACGACCAGCCGAGCCGGCGGCCCGACCGGCGCGTCGCTGTAGACGAACAGGCCGTCGGCGACCGGCCGCTCCGCGCCGTCGGAGGGATCGTTCACGACCGCCGCCTCGGCGTCGCCGAGCCGGCGCGCGACCAGCGTCGCCGAGCCGCCGCTGTCGAAGAGCATCGCGTCGGTCGCGCCGAGGCCGCGCAGCAGCGCGATCAGCTCGGCCCGGTCGACGCCGATCGAGGTCGCCGGGTGGCGCCCGTCGACGACGACCAGCGCCAGCGTGCCGTCGGGCAAGCGCGCCGCCGCCGCCGCCGGGATGCGCCGGTCGCGCTCGGCGTAGTTGGGCGAGCTCGGGTCGTCGACCGGCGCGCCGTTCTGGAGCAGCAGCGGGCCGCCGCCGAGCGCCGCCGCGACGTCGGTCAGCGGCGGGTCGGTGTCGGCGCTGACCGTGACCACGTCGCCGACATCGGGCAGCGGCCCGAAGGCCTGGGCCGCCGGGCCGTAGGCCAGCCGCAGCGCCGGCTCGGCCGCAAACGGCGGCTCGGTGGCGAGCGCCGCGACCCGGTAGCGGGTCGGGCCGGGCGCCGGCGGGCCGAGCGCGGCCAGCCGCGCGACCACGACGTTCGGCGCCGGCGGCGGGGCGGCGCCGAAGGCCGGGGTGAGCAGGCTCGCGCCGCCTTCGGGCGGCCAGACGTTGAGGCCGGTGATCGGCACGCTGACCACCCCGCTGACCGCGCTGCCCCCGAACCGGTAGGTCTCGAAGCGGACCGTGCGATCCCGGCCGACGGCCAGCGCGACGCGCGGGCCGGGCGAGCGGTAGAGCTGGCCGTCGCGCAGCAGGATGCCCAGCGGCGCGCCGCTGGCGTTGATGTCGAAGTAGTCGCCGTTGATGCCGGCGACCGCCCCGGTTCGGCGCGCCATCGACGAGACGGTCTCGTCGCCGGAGACGACCCGGTCGCGGGCCAGCACGGTGTCCAGGTGCAGGCGCGGGTCCTGCGGGTCGACCGCGACGACCGAGACGACCAGCGGGCCGGCGCCGGTGAGCAGGTGGTACGTCGCTCGCGTAACGCCCGGCGCGACCGGCTCGCGCTCGGCGCTGGCCGCGCTCACCGGCGGGAACGGCGCGGGCGGCGCGAGCGTGGCGGGCAGCCCGGCGGCGGGCGCCGGCAGCGCGCGCCCCGCGCAGAGGCCGAGTGCGGCCAGCAGCGCGAGCGTGTAAAGCGATCCGAACCCGGGCCGGGCTGCGGCCGGCCGGCGGGGCTCGGAGGGCGAGCTCACGCCGGCGTTCGGGCGAGCTCGGCGACCCGCTGGAGACCTTCGCGCACGTCGGTCGACGGGGCGACGTGCCAGACGTCGGTCCGCCCGCGGTCGAAGGCGAACGCGGCCAGCTCCAGCGGGCCGAACGTGCCGGCGACGACGACCCCGTCGGGGTCGACGGCGAACGCGCGCTTGCGCGGCGTGTCGAGCACCACGAGATACGCGCGCAGCTCGGCGGCGCGGGTGCGGGCGTACGGCACCGTCCACTCGGCCTCGATCGAGGCGTGCCAGACGAACAGCCGCACCCCGGCCAGCCGCGGGCCGACCAGCGCCCGCGGGTCGAGCACCGCTTCGTCGTCGACCAGCGCGACGTCGGCCGAGTCCGGCCGCGCGTGCGGGTCGATCACCAGGTCGGCCTCGGTGGTGGCGGCGACCGCGTGCAGGTCCGGGTCGGCGTGCGCCGCGACCGCGATCCGCAGCGCGGCCGCGAGCGGCGCGCCGGCCGCGCGCGCCACCGCCGGCACGGCCGCGCCGCGGCCGCCGGGCGGGGCACCGATCGCGATCGTGCCGTACAGGATCGTCTCCTCGGTCTGGCCGGCCCGGGCGACCGAGCTGCCGTCGGCGGCGACGATCTGGCTCTTGCCGCAGTAGGCGACGCTGCGCAGCTCGACGCCGACCTTGTTGGCGGCGACCAGCGGCACGCCGTTCTCCCGTGCGCGCACCGGGATCATCAGGTCGGCCTGGATGTTCTCGAGCTCCAGCGGGTTGCGGCCGCTGGTCACCCACGCGGTCGGCATGACCAGCACCTCGGCGCCGCGCTCGACCAGCCGGCTGCCGATCGTCGGGATGCGGCCGTCGGCGCAGATGAACACGCCCAGGCGGCCGAGCGGGGTGTCGACCGGCTCGAGCGCCTCGCCCGCCGTGAACCAGCGCCGGTCGAAATGCCACAGGAAGCACTTGTCGGCGCTGCCGACGATGCCGGCCGGCGTGACGACGTACGCACTGTTCGCCAGGCCGCGCTCGCTGCTGCGCGCGCCGCCGTACACGATCGTCGCCCCGCTCCGGGCTGCGACCGCGATCACGTCGCGCGCGGCGTCCTCCAAAAGCTGCGGCTCGACCGGGTCGCTGCCGATGACGTAAGCGGGGACGGTCCCCTCGGGGACGACGATGAGGCGGGCGCCGCCCTGCGCGGCAGCCGTGATCCGGCCCAGCAGCGCAGGCCATCGCTCCGCGAACCCGGCGCGGTCGTGGGCGCGAGTTTGCACTGCTGCGACGGGTGTCGGACGAACGCTCACCTAATTACGTCTCCAATGGAACGCCGGCCGATCTCGGACCCGGCGTTCGCGAATACGCGCGCACACGAGAGGACGTCGCGTGAAACGACTGATCGCCTGTCTTTCGCTCGTCGCTGCCACCGCGGCGGTTTCGTCGGCGGCGGCGCCGCAGCATCCGGTTCCCAAGGCCAAGCCCACCCCCAAGAAGGCCGTCGCGCGGGCACCGAAGTGCCGGGTCGCTCCGGCGGACGAGTATTTCGGCAAGCTCAAGATGAGCATCCTCGGCATCCGCAACACGATCAAGGACCAGGGCCTCAAGGTCGACGCCTACCCGGACAAGGCCGACTCGACCCTCAACGCGATCAACCTGACCGAGGACGCGCTGCACGACTGGCAGCACAAGTACCCCTGCGACTCCTGGCTGCCCGGCTCGATCTACGCGCTGGAGCACTTCTACACCAAGATCCACACCGCCGACGGCGTCAAGCACGTCCACGCCACCTACGCCTGGCTGCACCACGACTTCCCGCACGACCGGGTCGTCCTGACCGCGCTCCGGGAAGACGGTGCGGCGGCCGTCGCGACGGCCGCCCCGGTCGCCGCCGGCGGCTCGGGCGCCGCTTCCGACACCACGGCCGCGCTCAACGGCAATGCCGCCCCGGCCGCCGCGCCGCCCGCTCAGCCCGGCATCGTCCCGGCCCAGTCGGCCGCCACGCCCGGTCCCAGCCCGGCCCCGTAAGCCGGTCCGCGAGCGAAAAAAGCCCCCGGCGCGAGCCGGGGGCTTTCGTCGTTCGCCGCGCTCGCGCGCTTAGAACTTGAGGCCGAGACCGAGGTAGCCACCCGCGTGCGACGCGTCGGACGGCGAGAGGTTCTTGCCGCGGATCGTGTCGCCGAGGAACCCGCCGTCGAGGAACAGGCCCGACGAGCCGAGGTTGAAGGTACCGCCGATCTGGTACTTCAGGAAGCGCTGCTGGAACTTGTCGGTGGTGCCGACGAGCGAGGGCGGCGCGCCGGCCGGGAAGGTGTAGTCGCCCGAGATGCTCGGGTAGTACCACACGCTGCCGTAGACCGAGAAGGGCTGGTCGAGGTCGGGGAGCTTCTCGGCACCGAAGCCGAAGCCGTTCTGCTTCGGATAGCCGTAGTTCTCCTCACGGTGGAGGTAGCCGACGCCGATGTAGATGCGCGGGTCCGCGATCTTGAGGGCGAAGCGGCCGTCGAAGTCGGTGTCGCGGGCGGTGAAGCTCGGGACCGCGACCTGGCCGTAACCGCCGATGACGGTCACGCAGCCCTGGTCGGCGCCGACGATGTTGGGCTGGCAGGGGTTCGGCTGGGCCCCGAAGGCCGCCGACGAGATGCCGCTGTTGTGCGGATAGCTGTACGAGCGATAGTCGCCTTCGAGCATCCAGGGGAGGCCGAAGAGCGGGAACTCGACCGCACCGCGGACCGCGTACGAGCCGCCCTTGCCGGAGTTGCCGGGCGAGAACTCGTTGTAGACCTTGGGCGAGAAGATGTAGTCGCCGGCGATGAAGTGCTCGTACGGGTTACGAGCGACCGGCGTCGGGCTGGGCGAGGGGGTGGCCGGCGGGGCCGTGACGACCGGGGCCGGGGTCGGGGCGGGGGTCGGCGGCGGCGACGGCGGCGCGGCCGGGACGTAGCGCACCACGACGATGCGGCGGTCCGGAACCCACTGGACGTACGCGCCCATGCCCTCGGAGATCACGCGAACCGGCACGACGACCGCGCCCTTGTAGATCTCGGGGGGAACGTCGAGCGGACGGCTCTCGCCGTTGATGACCACTTCCGGCCGGCCGACGGTCACTTTGACGTCGGAGCCCGGCTTCGAGACGTCGACCGTCTTCGAGGCGGGGTCGTACGAAACGGTCGCGCCCATCTGCTCGAACATCGAGCGCAGGGGGATGAGGATGGTGTTGCCGCGCACCAGCGCGGCGAGGACGCGGTTCGCCTTCAGGCGGTCCGGCTTGCTGTAGACGTGCCGGTCGTTGAAGAGGATCGGGACCTCGCCGGAAGGCGGCGTGCCGAAGTCAGCGGGCGGCATGTTCATCGAGGGGCTCGTCTGAGCGATCTGACGGGGCGCCGAGTTGCCGTTGTTTCCTTGCGCCTGGACAGACTGCTGAGCCGAGACCGACGTCGAACCGATTCCGACCGCGACGAGCGCGGCCATGAGCCCGGTGCTCAGTCGTTTCACGTAATACTCCCTAGCTAAGGTGTTGTTTTGAAGAAGGGCTGGAACCGGCGTGGGCCGGCCCTGAAGGCGAAAGCACGCGATCTGACTCGCTTGCTCTACCGAATGGGGACCTACCCACGGGACGATTCCGTCAATCACGATCGGTGGAGAGGTTCCACCTTCGTGTTGCTCCCTAGAACGCGGCTCGTCTACCTTGGGTTCCATCGGGCACCGAATGCCGCCGCTGGTCGAGCGCGGCCGGGCTCCCGCAGCGCTGGGGCGCTCACGGCCCACCTGGGCTGCCGCCCCCCGCGCCCTGGGCGTCTCGATCCGAGCGCTCGGGGGTCAGCCCAGCTTCTCGTCGAGCCGCTCGCGGAACTTGTCGCGGCTGGTCACGTAGCGCTCGTGGGTGCCCTCGGCGATCTTCTCGCGCTCGTCGAAGGCGGTGAAGGCGTACTCGACCCGCCGGCCGTCCACCTTGAGCACCTCGACCTCGGTGCGGACGATCAGCCCGACCGGGGTCGCCGAGAGGTGGGTCAGGTCGACGTGGGTGCCCAGGCTGATCTCGTCGTCGGCCAGGGACGGCGCGATGCACTGCATCGCGGCCTCCTCCACCAGCTGCAGGAGCATCGGGGTGGAGAGGACGTCGACGCCCTTGTTACCGGCTTTGGCGGCGGTCATCCATTCCTCCACCCGCGTCTGGCTCTGATAGGTCGCCCCTACCTCGATCTTGCCGCGCACGGCGGTTCACGTACGACCGGCAACCGGGCGAATCATTTTCGGAGTTACGCCGGTAGAGCGAGCGGGTGGTGTACCGATCGGTCCTTTCCGAGCGCATTCGCAGTAAGCAGAAGTAGAAGGAGCATGATGCAAGGCAGTCAGCGTACGTTGCTGGCCGCGGCGGTACTCGCCGTGGCCCTCACGGCGTGCGGCCCCAAGGGCGGCGGCGGAGGGCACGACCAGGGCCCCCCGCCGCTGGCCGTCGACGTCTCGCAGGCCAAGCGCCAGGACATCGCGACGTTCGTCAGCCTGGACGGGCAGATCGCACCGCTGCAAGAGGCCACCCTGAGCACGCCCCAGTCGGGCAACGTCGTAGCGGTCTACGTCAACGAGGGACAGCACGTCGGGCGCGGCCAGCTCCTGGCCAAGCTGGACGACTCCACCCTGCGGGCCCAGCTGGCCCAGCAGCAGGCCGTCGTGCAGCAGCAGAGCGCGCAGCTCGGCTCGGCCACGCTCCAGGTGCCGGTGACTGCCGCCAACGCCTCCTCCACCGTCGTCAGCGCGCAGCAGCAGCTCGCCGCCGCGCGCAACGGCCTGCAGACGGCCCAGGCCGCCTACGAGAGCGCGCTCTCGACCTACAACGCCGACAAGCAGCTGCTGGCCCAAGGGTACGTGGCGCAGACGGCCTACGAGCAGGCCCGCTCGCAGTACGTGACCGCCCAGCAGGCGTTCAACAACGCCCGCGAGAGCGTGCGCCAGGCGCAGGTCGCGCTGACCGCCGCCCGGGCGCAGGGCAGCGGCGCCGGCCCGATCCAGGCCCAGCAGGTCGCGGTCAACCGGGGCCAGCTCGCCGCGGCCCAGGCCCAGGTGCGGCTGCTGCAGACCGAGATCGCCCAGACCAGCCTCGTCGCGCCGTTCGCCGGCGTCGTCACCCAGCGGCTGCTCGACCCGGGCGCGTTCGCCGGCCCCAGCCAGCCGATCGCGCGGGTCTCGCAGATCGACCAGGTCTACGTCAACGTCAACGTCCCGGACGACGACCTGGCCTACGTGCGCAGCGGCACGCCGGTGACCTTCACCACCTCCTCGCTCGGCAACCACAGCTACAAGGCGGTCGTGACCGACGTCAACGCGACGCCGACCCAGGGCACCCTCTCGTACCGGGCTCGGCTGCGGGTTCCCAACCCGGGCGACCGGCTGCGCGGCGGGATGCTGGTCAGCGTCGACATCCGCAAGGAGTTCCACCCGGGCGCGGTCGTCGTGCCGCGCAGCGCGGTCTTCCAGACCGAGACCGGCGCCAACGTCTTCACCGTGGTCGACATGCCGGCCCCGCCGGCCGGTGCGGCGGCGGGCGGCGGGCCGCCCGGCGGCGGCGCCAAGGGCAGCCGCGGAGCCGCCCAGCAAGGACCCCCGCTCAAGCTGATGCAGGCCAAGGTCGTCCCGGTCCAGGTCGGTCTGCAGACCGACACGCTGGCCGAGGTCCGCAGTCCCGACATCCGTCCCGGAACCACCATCATCACCACGCGGCCCGATGCGCTTCAGGACAAGAGCACGGTCGCGATCGGCGGCCCCGCCGCCGGCAGCCCGCCCGGAGCCCAATAGTGCCCTCGTCGTCCATCTCGCGCGCGCTCGCCGGCGTCGCGCTGGCGGCGCTCGCCTTCACCAGCGCGCTGCCCGGCTCGGCCCAGACCAGCCCGACGACCCCGGTCCAGCCCGGGCAGACGGTGCCGACCCAGACCACGCCGGGCCAGACCACGCCCGGCCAGACCACGCCCGGCCAAACCACGCCAGGACAGACCACGCCCGGCCAGACGACGCCGCAGCCGGTGGGCGGCGCCTCGCCCGCACCCGGTTCCGGGACGAGTTCCTCGAACCGCAACCAGACGCCGAGCGCGCTGCCCGGGGCGGCGGGTACGCCCGCGCCGGGCGCGCCGAGCAGCGGGGCCGCGCCCTCGGGCGGGGCGGGCGCGATCAACGCGGCCGCGATTCCGACCCTGGCCCCGGCGGACCAGCGCGCGCCGCTGCCCTACCCGGCCTATGGCTCCCCCGCCCCGGTGGCGGTCGGGCGAACGACCGCGGCCGGCGTGCCCCAGGTGGTCACGCTCCAGCAGGCGATCCTCATCGCCTACGCGCGCTCGCCCGTCCTGGCCTCGGCGCGGGCGGACGTCGCGATCGCGACCGCCCCGGTCGCGCTGGCCCGCAGCGCGCTGTTCCCCGACGTCGCCGGCGTCGCGTCGACGACCCGCGCGCACCGCGAGTCCGCCGGCGTCACGCAGAACACCAGCAGCAGCACGATCAGTCCCGGCACCGGGACCGGCACGGGAACGGGCAGCGGAACGGGAACGGGCACCGGGACCGGGACCGGGACCGGCACGGGGACCGGCACCGGTACCGGTACCGGCAACACGGGCGGAACGTCGACCACGACCACGCCCAACGGCTCGGCGACGACGACCACCACCAACAGCCTCACGGTGCAGGTCCAGCAGCTGATCTACGACGGCGGCCGGGTGGCGGCCCAGCTGCGCGAGGCGCGCGCGACCCAGTCGGCCTCCGTCTCGACCTACCAGCGCGATCTGCAGACCGTCGCGTACAACGTCGCGACGGCGTACTACAACGCGCTCTCGGCGCAGCGCCAGACCCAGGTCGACCTGGCGACGGTGCAGCTCGACCAAGTCCAGGAGAGCTTGGTCTCGGCCCAGATCCGGGCCGGCACCGCGGCCCGCACCGACCTCGCGACGGCCCAGCTCCCGACCGCCCAGGCGCGCGTCGCGGTCATCCGGGCGCAAGCCGCCGAGCTCAACGCGCTGGCCACCCTGGCCAACACGCTGGGCATCGACGCCGACGTGAACGTCCAGCCCAAGGACGACATCCCGGCGCTCAGCGCCACGGCCGGCACGCTCAGGGTCAACCCGGCCTTCCCGACCCCGACCTACCAGCTCGCGATGACCCGCGCAACCGCGCTGCGCCCGGACCTGCAGGCCCAGCAGCTGACCGTCGTCTCCAACCAGGAAGCGCTCCGCGCGGCGCGTCTGGGCAACTTCCCGAACCTGACCTTCAACGGCAGCTACGGCACGACGTCGGCCGACGTCAACGGCGGCAGCTTCCGCAACGCCAGCTCGGTCGGGGTCGCGCTCGACATCCCGATCTACGACCGGGGCGTGACCCGGGCGCAGACCGCGCAGGCCCAGGGCGAACTCGACCGCGCGGTCGCGCAGTACCAGCTCACGGCGCAGGGGATCCAGCTCAACGTTCGCCAGGCCTTGGTCTCGCTGGTCTCGGCGTACGCCGCGCTGAGCCAGACCAACGCCGAGCTGACCCAGGCCCAGACGGTGCTGCGCTCGACCCAGGCCCAGTACCGAGCCGGCGTGACCACCCTGCCGCTGCTGCTCAACGCGCAGGTCGGGCTGACGCAGGCGCTCACCGACGAGGTGACCGCGGCGTACACGGTCCGCCAGGCCGAGCAGGCGCTGCTCTACGCGGAGGGCGCGAACGCCGCCGGGTGAAGTCCCGGCCATGACCTCTGCCAGCCTGCCCGTCTGGATCGACGATCCGGTCAACGCGGCGATCCTCGCGGTCAGCGAGGATCGCCTGCAGGGCTTCCAGCTCGATCCGTTCGGTGAGGTGGCCGAACGCAGCGGCGTCGCGGTCGAGACGGTCCTCGAGCGGGTCGCCGCGATGCTGCGGGCGGGAACCATCCGCCGCGTGCGCCAGACGCTGATGGCGACGAACCTGGCCGCCGGGGCGCTCTGCGCGTGGCAGGTGCCGGCGGACCGCTTGAACGAGGCGTTCGAGTGGATGTTCCGCGAGGACCCGTTCTCGGGCCACGTCGTCATCCGCACCACCGATGCCGCCACGCCCGGCTCGAACTACCGGCTCTGGACGACGCTCAAGGTCCCGCAGGGCTTCGCGCTCGAGAAGCACGCGCGCTTCCTGGCCGCGCGCGTCGGGGCCGAGGCCTACCGGCTGATGCCGGCGCACCGCCTCTTCGCGCTGGGGGTCGGGCACGTCCGGCGGCGCGGCATGGCGCCGGGCGCGCGGGCCGACGCGCCGGCCGAGGTGATCGTGCCCGACGTCGTGGAGCTGAGCGCGCTGGAGTGGCGCGTGCTGACCGCGCTCAAGCGCGAGTTCGCGCCGGCGGAGATCGAGCGCGACCTCTGGCGCGCGCGCGCCGCGGAGGCGGGCGTCGCGCTCGAGGAGTTCGAGCGGATCGGCAAGGAGCTCGGCGCGCGCGGCGTGATCGGTCGCTTCTCGACCTTTCTCGAGCACGTCAAGCCCAGCGCCGCGGCCGGCGGCAAGAGCGTGACGCGCTACAACGCGCTCTTCCACTGGAAGGTGCCGGTCGGGCGCGAGCTCGAGGCCGGGCGCGAGGTCGGCCGCCACTACATCATGACCCACGCCTACTGGCGCGAGGGCGGGCCGGAGTTCCGCGGCGTGAACATCATGGGCGTCGCGCACGGCACCGAGAAGGAGAGCGTGCTCGCGCACAAGGCCGCCATCGACGAGCACCTGCGCGAAGCCGGGATCGGGTTCGACTACACCAACGTGTTCTGGGGCGGCCGCAGCGAGATCAAGCCCTCGGAGATCGCGCCGGCCGCGTACGCGGAGTTCTGCGCCGAGCACGGGCTCGATCCCGAGGCGATGCGCTGATGCCGCGCCGCCTGCTCGCCGCGAGCGCGCTGTGCGCGCTCGCGCTCTCGGCGTGCACCCGGGCCGGCGAGGGCGGCCCGAGCTCGACCGCGGCGTCCGGCGGAACGCACCCCGACCGGCTGGTCATCTCGACCGCCGCCGATCCCAAGAACCTCAACCCGGCGCTGGCCTCGGCTTCGCCGACGCTCGAGCTCTCGGCGTTCCTCTACACGTACACGGTCGTCTACGACGACCACGCCAAGCCGGTTCCCGACGCGGTCACCGAGCTGCCGACGGTCGCCAACGGCGACGTCTCCAAAGACGGGCTCACGCTCAAGTACAAGCTGCGCCACGGGATCAAGTGGCAGGACGGCCAGGGCGACCTGACCTGCCGCGACATGCGGTTCACCTGGCAAGTCATGATCAACCCGAAGAACAACGTCAACACCACCGAGGGCTGGAAGGACATCCGCGAGGTCGACTGCCGCGATCCCTACGTCGCGGTGGTCCACCTCAAGCGGGTCTACGCGCCGTACCTGCAGCAGCTCTGGAGCCTCAACGGCAACGGCCCGATCCTGCCCGAGCACATCCTGGGCAAGCTCAACGACGACAAGGGCAGCCTCAACAGCGCGCCCTACAACGCGGCCCCGGTCGGCAGCGGTCCGTACAAGTTCGTGTCCTGGACCCGCGGCAGCGAGGTCCGCTACGCCGCCAACCCCGACTACTTCCGCGGCAAGCCGCGGATCGCCGAGGTCGTCTACAAGATCATCCCCGACCAGAACACGCTGGCGACCCAGCTCGAGACCCACGAGCTGGACCTGGGCTGGAACCTCAGCGCCAACTCGTACGGGCGGGTCAAGGCGTTCGCCGGCGACACCACGGTAACGCCGGTCATCTACACCTACGACCACATCGACTTCAACCTGCGCAAGCCGCTCTTCGCGGACGTCCGGGTGCGGCGCGCCTTGACCTATGCCATCAACCGCCCGGCGCTGCTGGCGAAGCTCCGCCACGGCCTGGGCGAGCTGAGCGACACCTTCCTGGACCCGACGCTCACGCCCGCCGCGCAGACCCGCGACATCATGACCTACCCGTTCGACGTCGCCCGGGCCAACGCGCTGCTCGACGAAGCCGGCTGGAAGGTCGGCCCGGACGGCATCCGGGTCAAGAACGGCCAGCGGCTCGCGTTCCAGATCTCGACCCAGACCGAGTCGGCCAGCGGCAAGGCGCTCGAGGACCAGCTCCAGACGTACTGGCACGCGGTCGGCGCCGACGCGCAGGTCAAGAACTACCCGACCGCGCTGTTCTTCGACAACACCGCGACCAGCCCGCTGCAAGGCGGGCGCTACGACGTCGCCACCTTCGCCTGGGTCGGCGCCGCCGACATCGACAACAGCGCGATCTACTCGGGCCACTACTTCGCGCCGCACGGCCAGAACGCGCTGTTCTGGAACAACCCGGTCGCGACCAAGGCGATGGACGACGCCAACGCGACGGTCGACCAGGCCAAGCGGATCGCCGACTACAAGATCGTGCAGCGCGAGTTCGCCCGGGACGACCCCTCGATCATCCTCTACTTCCGCAAGGATCTCGAGGTCTACGACAGCCGGCTCAAGGGCTTCACGCCGACCCCGGTGATCACGATCCCCTTCTGGTACGTGTGGCGCTTCCACTACTGATGCGCCGGCTGGCCGCCGCGGCGCTAACGCTGGTCGTCTGCGCCGCGCCCGCATCCAACTCGGCAGGCGCGCAGAGCGGCGGGCGCCACCCGTGGACCGTGCCGCACGTCCTGCGCTTCGCGACCGGCGAGGACGTGGTCGGCCTCAACCCCCACCTCAACCAGCAGCTCACGCTCTCGTACATGAGCTCGCTCACCATGGCCTACCTGCTCAAGTACGACCTCCGCAACCGGCCGGTGCCCGAGCTCGCCACCGCGGTGCCGTCGCGCGCCAACGGCGGCATCTCGGCCGACGGCAAGACGATCACCTATCACCTGCGGCACGACGCCAGGTGGTCCGACGGCGTGCCGTTCACCTCGGCCGACGTGCGCTTCTCGGCCGGCGTCGTGCGCAACCCGGCCAACAACGAAGGCACCCACGTCGGCTTCGACCAGCTCGCCCGGGTCGACACGCCGGACCGCTACACCGTGGTCTTCCGGCTGCTGCGGCCGTACAGCGGGTTCTACGTCTATTTCTTCAGCTCGGGCGGAGCGGCGCCGTGCATCCTGCCGGCGCACCTGCTGGCGAAGCTGCCGAACATCAACGACGCGCCGTACAACGCGCTGCCGGTCGGGATCGGGCCGTTCAAGTACGCCTCGTGGAAGCGCGGCGACTCGGTCGAGCTGGTGCCCGACCCGCTCTACTTCGGCCGCAAGCCCAAACTGCAGCGGGTGATCTTCAAGATCATCCCCGACCGCAACACGACGCTGACCCAGCTCACCACCCACGAGATCGACCTGTGGCTGCCGGTCCCGGGCGCGTACTTCGAGCGGGTGCGGGCGCTGGCGGGGATCGCGATCACCCGCCAGCCGTCGTACGGCTACAACCACATCGACCTCAACCTGGAGCACGGCGCGCTGCGCGACCCGGCGGTCCGCCGGGCGCTGCGGCTGGCCATCGACCGCCCGACGATCGAGGCCAAGATCCGCCACGGCGTCGGCATCCTGCAGGACACGCCGTTCGCGCCGGGCCACCCGTTCCACGTCGACCTGCCGCGGGTGCCCTTCGACGTCGCTGCCGCCAACCGCGAGCTCGACCGGGCCGGCTGGCGGCGCGGCCCCGACGGCGTGCGCGCCAAGGGCGGCCAGCGGCTGGAGTTCTCGGTCGCGCTGGGCATCGGCAACCCGGACATCGACGCGATCGTCGAGCTGATCCGGCCGGCCTGGACGCAGATCGGCGCGCGCTTCGAGGTCAAGCGCTACCCCTCGCCGCTCTACTTCGCGCCCTTCGCGAGCGGCGGCATCCTCTACGCCGGCAAGTACGACCTGGCGTTCTACGCCTGGTTCACCGCGCCCAACGGCGACCTGACCAACCTGTTCGCCTGCGACCGCGTCCCGCCCAAGGGCCAGAACGTGCCGCGCTACTGCAACCGCGAGGTCGACCGCGCGCTGGGCCGGTTCATCGCCAGCTACGACTACGGCACCCAGCGCGCGGCCTCGCGCGTGGTGCAGGAAGACCTCGTCCGCGACGTGCCGACGATCGTGCTCGACGCGCGCGAGGACGTCTACGCGTACAACCAGGACCTGCACGGGTTCCGGCCCAACCAGGTCACGGCGTTCGACGGCCTCGCCGGCGCCGACATCTGAGGCTCGGCGATGCGACCGCTCGCGCTCGTCCTCGCCGCCCTGCTGCTGGCCGGCTGCACCCGGGCCGGCGCACCGCCGGCGCCGGCGCCGGGCGGCGGCGCGCCCGGCCCGAGCGGCGGCCGCCACCCGTACACGATCCCGCACGTGCTGCGCTACGCGACGGCCGAGGACATCGTCGGGCTCAACCCGCACCTGAACGCGCAGACCGTGCTCGGCTACATGTCGTCGCTGGCGATGGCCTATCTGACCAAGTTCGACCGCCGCAACCGGCCCGTGCCGGAGCTGAGCACGTCCGTGCCGACCCAGGCCAACGGCGGGATCAGCCGGGACGGGCTGACGATCACCTGGCACCTGCGGCGCGACGCCAAGTGGTCCGACGGCGTGCCCTTCACCGCCGACGACGTCGTGTTCTCGACCAAGGCGGTGCTCAACCCGGCCAACAACGAGGTCGGCCGCGACGGCTGGGACCTGATCACCAAGATCGACGAGCCCGACCGGTACACCGTCGCGTTCCACCTCGAGAAGCCGTACGCGCCGTACGCGCCGACCTTTTTCGGGTCGGCCGGCGCGAACCCGTGCATCCTGCCGGCGCACCTGCTGGCGAAGCTGCCGAACATCAACGACGCGCCGTACAACGCGCTGCCGGTCGGGATCGGGCCGTTCAAGTACGCTTCGTGGAAGCGCGGCGACTCGGTCGAGCTGGTGCCCGACCCGCTCTACTTCGGCCGCAAGCCCAAACTGCAGCGGGTGATCTTCAAGATCGTCCCCGACCGCAACACCGTGCTGACGCAGCTCGAGGCGCACGAGCTCGACCTCTGGACGCCGGTCTCGCCGGCCTACTACGACCGGGTCAGGGCGATCGGGGGGATCGTCGCCGACCGCTACCCGAGCTTCTACTTCGCGCACGTCGATTTCCAGACCACGCACCCGGGGCTGGACGACGTGCGCGTCCGGCGCGCCCTGCGCCTGGCGCTGGACCGCGCCGAGATCAAGACCAAGATCCACCACGGCATCGGGCTGATCCAAGACGACCCGGTCTCGCCCGAGAACCCGTCGTTCGACAAGGACGTGCCGACCGCGCCGTTCGACCTCGCCCGGGCCGCCGGGCTGCTCGATGGGGCCGGCTGGAAGCCCGGCCCGGGCGGCATCCGGGCCAAGCACGGTCACCCGCTCGAGCTGACCTTCGCGACCACCAGCGGCACGCCCGACATCGACTCGATCATCGAGCTGATCCGGGCCGACTGGAAGAAGATCGGCGTCGGGCTGTCGGTCAAGCACTACCCCTCGCCGCTGATGTTCGCCCCGTACGCCGACGGCGGCATCGTCTACGGCGGGAAGTGGGACGTCATCACCTTCCAGTGGGGCGGCGACCCGATCGGCGAGCTGACCAACCTCTATTCCTGCAGCCAGATCCCGCCCGACGGGCAGAACGATTCGCGCTACTGCAACCGGGCGGTCAGCGCCGCGATGCGCAAGTTCGACCGCGAGTACGACGAAGCCAAGCGGCAGAAGTACGCCGACGTCATCCAGGCCGGGATCGCGGCCGACGCGCCGATCGTCGTGCTCGACATCGCCGAGGACATCTACGCCCACAACAGCGACCTGACCGGATTCCATCCCAACCAGGTCTCGCCGTTCGACGATTTCGCGACCGTCGACATCTGAGGAGACGACCCTGACCAGACCGCTCGCGCTCGTTCTCGCCGCCCTGCTGCTGGCCGGCTGCACCAAGGCCGGCGCGCCCGGGGCCTCCGCTCCGGGCGCCGGCCCAGGCGGCCGGCACCCGTACACGATCGCGCACGTGCTGCGCTACGCGACGGCTGAGGACATCGCCGGGCTCAACCCGCACCTCAACCAGCAGACGACCCTGGGCTTCATGGCCTCGCTGACGATGGCCTATCTGGTCAGGTACGACCGCCTCAACCGGCCGGTTCCGGAGCTGCTCACGGTCGTGCCGACCCAGGCCAACGGCGGCATCAGCCGGGACGGGCGGACGATCACCTGGCACCTGCGCCGCGGGGTGCGCTGGTCGGACGGCGCGCCGTTCGACGCCGACGACGTCGTGTTCTCGACCAAGGCGGTGCTCAACCCGGCCAACAACGAGGTCAGCCGCGACGGCTGGGACCTGATCACCAAGATCGACGAGCCCGACCGGTACACCGTCGTCTACCACCTCAAGCACCCGTACGCGTCGTACCTGCCGAGCTTCTTCGGCTCGGCCGGGGCGAACCCGTGCGTGCTGCCCAAGCACCTGCTGGGCAACCTGCCCAACATCAACAACGCGCCGTACAACGCGCTGCCGGTCGGCATCGGGCCGTTCCGCTACACCGCGTGGAAGCGCTCCGACTCGGTGGAGATGGAGGCGAACCCGTACTACTTCCGGGGCAAGCCGAAGCTCGCGAAGGTGATCTTCGAGATCGTCCCCGACCGCAACACGGTGCAGACGCAGCTCGAGACGCACGAGCTGGACCTGTGGCTGCCGGCGGCGGCGGCCTACTACGACAAGCTCAAGGCGATCCCCGGGATCGCGCTGCTGCGCCAGCCGAGCTACTACTTCAGCCACCTCGATTTCCAGAACCAGCACCCGCCGCTCGACGACGTGCGCGTCCGGCGCGCGCTGCGGCTGGCGATGGACCGCAGGACGATCAACACGAAGCTCCGCCACGGCTTGGGCATCCTCCAAGACGACCCGGTCTCGCCGGCCAATCCGAGCTTCGATGCAGCCGTGCCGACCGATCCGTACGATCCCGTCCAGGCCGGCAAGCTGCTCGACGAAGCCGGCTGGAGGATGGGGCCGAACGGCGTGCGGGCCAAGGGCGGAAAGCCGCTGAGCTTCGTGTTCGCCACCTCGACCGGCTCGCCCGACGCCGACCAGCAGATCGAGCTGATCCGGGCCGGCTGGAAGCAGGTCGGCGCGACGATCGACGTGCGGCGCTATCCGTCCTCGCTGCTGTTCGCCCCGCTGGCCTCGGGCGGCATCGTGCTGGGCGGGAAGTGGGACATGATCATCTTCCAGTGGGGCGGCGACACGATCGGCGACCTCTCGATCCTCTACTCGTGCGACGCGTTCCCGCCCGCGGGCCAGAACGACCCGCGCTGGTGCGACCGCCGGGCCACCGCCGCGATGGACGCGTTCAAGCTCCAGTACGACGAGCGCAAGCGCCAGCCGTACGCCGACATCGTGCAGAGCACGATCGCGCGCGAAGCGCCGATCATCACCATGTGGGTGAACGAGGACGTCTACGCGTACAACTCGGACCTGCGCGGGTTCCATCCCAACCAGGCCTCGCCGTTCGACGACTTCATGAACGTCGACATCTGAGGTGGCCGTCCTGAACCGCCGGCTCGCCCTGGTCCTGGCCGCGCTCGCGCTGGCCGGCTGCACGCGCGGCGCCGGTTCCGGCTCCGGCGGCGCGGCGCCCACCGGCGCCCCGGCGGGCGCGCGCCGCAACGCCTTCACCGTCCCGCACACGCTGCGCATCGGCGACACGCTCGACTTCAGCTCGCTCAACCCGCACCTGGCCACCGCGACGTCGCTGGGGAACCTCTCGGAGCTGACGATGGCGTACCTGGTGCGCTACGACATCCACAACCGGCCGGTGCCCGAGCTCGCGACCACCGTTCCCAGCCAAGCCAACGGGCTGGTCAGCAAGGACGGGCTGCGCATCACCTGGCACCTGCGGCGCGGCGTGCGGTGGTCGGACGGCGCGCCGTTCGACGCCGACGACGTGGTGTGGTCGACCAACGCGGTCAACGACCCGGCCAACAACGAGATCGGGCGCGACGGCTGGAACCTGATCACCAAGATCGACGAGCCCGACAAGTTCACCGTCGTCTACCACCTGCGGTCGCCGTACTCGCCGTTCCTGCCGAGCTTCTTCGGCTCGGCCGGGGCGAACCCGTGCATCCTGCCCAAGCACCTGCTGGCGAAGCTGCCGAACATCAACAACGCCGACTACAACAGCAAGCCGGTCGGGATCGGGCCGTTCCGCTACGTGCGCTGGGTGCGCGGCGACCGGGTCGAGCTGGAGCGCAACCCGTACTACTGGCGCGGCGTCCCGAAGCTCGAGCACGTCGTCTACCGGATCATCCCCGACCGCAACACGCTGGTGACGCAGCTGCGGACCGGCGAGACCGACCTGTGGCCCTACGCCGGATCGGGCTACTACGACCGGATCAAGGAGATCCCGACCGCCGCCGCGTTCCGCGCGCCGGGCTTCTACTACGCCCACCTCGACTTCAACACGAGCCGCCCCGCGCTGCGCGATGCGGTCGTGCGGCAGGCGCTGGCCGACGCGATCGACCGCAGGACGATTCTCCTGAAGGTCAACCACGGCACCGGCGTGCTCTCGCAGTCGCAGCTCACCCCGGCCTCGCCGATGCACACCGACCGGCCGCTGGTGCCGTACGATCCGGCCAAGGCCAACCGGCTGCTCGACGGCGCCGGCTGGAAGCGCGGTCCCGACGGCATCCGGGCCAAGAACGGGGTCAAGCTCGCGCTGGTCTGGGGCAACTACACCGGCGCGCCCGACCAGGACCAGCAGATCGAGCTGGTGCGCCAGAACTGGCGCCAGCTCGGCGTGCAGTTCACCGTCCAGAACTACCAGTCGGCGCTGTTCTTCGCGCCGGTCGAGCAAGGCGGGCCGATGTACTCCGGCCGCTGGGACATCACCGCGTTCTCCTGGGGCATGACGCCCGACGCGGACTACACGCCGCAGAACGACTGCAACGGCATCCCGCCCAAGGGCCAGAACGTGACCCGGCTCTGCGACCCCGTCCTGCAGCGGCTGCTGACCCGGGAGAAGGCGGCCTACGACGAGCCCGACCGCAAGCGCGTCATCGCGCAGCTCGACGACCGCATCGACCAGCTCGTGCCCTACGTCGTGCTCTACATCCGCGACGACATCCACGGCTACAACGACGACCTGACCGGCTGGCACCCCAACGCCGTCTCGCCCTTCGACGACATGATGAACGTCGACATCTAGAAACGGCGCCGGTCGAGCACGATGGCGACGCCGAGCGCGATGCAGCCGGCCAGCGGGAAGGTGCGCAGCAGCCCCCAGGCCGGCGTGCGCGCGGCGAGCCCGGCGGCGCGCTGCTCGCCGGCCCAGACGGCGCTGGCGTCGGCGCGCGCGGGCGCGCGGTATCCGGCCGGGAGCGCGTCGGGCCAGATCGGGGCGGGGTGGGCCCGCCCCAGCGGCAGCGCGACCAAGGCCAGCACGGCCAGCGCGAGCGGCGGCGCCAGGTCCGCCCGCCGCAGGCGCGGGCCGGCGCCCAGCGCGGCGAACGCGCCGCACACCGTGAGCCCCAGCGCGACTAGCTGCGGGCCGGCCTCTGGCCGCTGGGCGAACGCGAGCCAGTCGACCAGCACCAGCACCGTGCCCGCGCCGGCCCAGGCCCGCGCGAGACCCTGCGCCCGCAGCGCCAGCACCAGCACCGGCACCAGCTCGAGCACGAAGTCGTGCTCGTGGAAGAACGGGACGGCCAGCGGCAGCGCGGCGAGCGCGAGCAGCGCGCCGTCGCGCGGGCCGAGCCGAGCGCGCACGGTCACGACGACGAGCGCGGCGAGCGCGAGCAGCGCGACCGCGGTGCCGACCGCTTCGGCGAGGCTCGCCGAGGCGCCGAACGCCCAGGCGATCGCCGCGGGCGTGTGCTGGATCGTGACGAAGCGCTCGGCCCGCCCGTGCTCGCCTAGCCGGTGCAGGTAGGATCCCAAGCCGGCCGGCCCGCCGCCCGCCGCCAGCGTGAGCGCCGCGAAGATCAGGCCGCCCAGGCTCGCGGCGAGCAGCGCGGCGCGGTCGCGCATCCGCGCGACCAGCCCGAGCGCGAGGTTGGGCTGCAAGCCCGCCAGCAGCGTCGCGAGCGCGCCGCCGGCGAGACTGCGGCGCTCGTAGGCGACCAGCGCGCAGGCGACCCCGGCGGCCCCGAGGAGGGCGACCTGGCCCAGCGCGAGCGCGCTGATCGCCGGTCCGGCGGCCAGCGTGAGCGCCAGGCCGGCGAACAGCGCGCCGACCCGCTGCGCGCGCGCCAGCGCCAGCGCCGCCAGCAGCAGCGCGGCCAGGCCGGCCGCCAGCAGCCCGCTCCACAGCCGCACCGCCAGCGGCTGCGGCAGGCGCGCGAGCGCGCCGAGCAGCGGCAGCGCGGCGGCCGGCCCCACGTAGGGCAGCAGCTCGTCGCGGGCCGGATCGACCCCGCGGATCGTGCGCTCGACCCGCCAGACGTCGCGCGAGTACGGGTTGCCGCCGGCGTTCCAAGTGGCGCCCGCGGCGTAGTACGCCTCGAAGTCGCGCGCGTACGGCCCCGAGGTCGGCGCCGGGCGCAGCAGCGTGAACGCCGGCACCAGCGCGAGCAGCGCGGCGGCCAGCGCCAGCTTACGAGGCAGCGTAGAGCCCGAGCCGCTCGACCCGCCCGCCGTTGCCCATCACGTAGGCGACGCCGCCGGGGAAGCGCACCTCGTAGGCTTCGGCGTAGACCACCGGCGCCGGGCCGCCGACCGCGCTGACGTAGCGCTCGTCGAGCCCGGCGGTCGCCGCGCCCACCCCGACGTCGCCGGGCGAGAGCCGGAAGAGGCCGTAGTCGCGCGCCGCGAGGGTCGGCGCACGGTCGGCCTTGGGCAGGTAGTACTCCGCCGCGATCAGCCCCGAGGCGTTGTAGAACAGGCTCAGGAAGCGGCGCTGGCCGTCCTCGCGGGCGGCGTAGGTGTGCCAGCCGGCCATCGGGTAGGCGAACGCGACCCCGAACGCCCGCTCGACCTGCGCGCGGGTGGTCGTGCCCAGCGCGAAGGTGTGGTGCTCGTTGGCGAGCACCACCGGCCGGTCGAGCGGCGCCGGCGGAACGTTGCGCTTGGCCCGGTTCGTCTCGGCGATCTCGGCCAGGATCTCGACCGCGCGCAGCATGGCGAAGTCCGGCGCGCGCTCGTCGCGCTCGTCGCTCACGGGCGGACGGGAACGTGCGTCGCGGCGGCGCCGGCGACCGCGACGGCGAGCAGCACCAGGTAGGCCAGGCCGATCGCCAGCCGCTGGCCGCCCGAGGCGAGCCCCGCGCGCGGGTCCGGCTGGCCGCGCCAGGCCGCGATGCCGCGCGGGACCGACGAGCTCAGCACGTAGATCAGGATCAGGATCGTGAAGACCGAGAAGTGGCGGTAGAAGACGATCCAGGCCACCAGCAGCGCCGCGCCGACCAGGTAGAGCCGGTTGTCGATCACCCCGACCACCCGGCCGCCGTCGAGCGGCAGCGCCGGGATCAGGTTGAAGAGGTTGAGGAAGAAGCCCAGGTACGCGCAGACCAGCCAGAACGGCTCGCCCGTCGCCGCGCCGTAGCCCCAGCACACCGCCGCGGCCGCGACCCCGAAGACCGGACCCATGATCGCGCCGGTCGCGTTCTGCGCCGGGCTGCCGCTCAGCGGCGAGTTGACGAACGCGCCCAGCCCCGGGATGAAGTACGGCAGCGAGACCGGGATGCCGAAGTTGCGGAAGGTCAGCAGATGGCCCAGCTCGTGCACCAGGATCAGCAGCACGAACACGACGCCGAGCTTCCAGCCGAAGAACAGCGCGTAGAACCAGATCGAGACGAAGATCGAGCCGAAGCTCAGCAGGAGCTTCGGCGCGAGGAACAGCCACTTGAGGCTGAACAAGAGGGCGAAGATGGCCTTGAACTTCGCGGCCGCGATCCCCAGCGCGACCAGGATGCCCCCGGCCGCACCGGCGCCCTTGCGCTCGGTGGTCTGCCGCGGCTGTCTGAACCGGTCGTCGTCTGGCTGCATCATCTGATGGTTCTCGCTCCGCCCGTCCCGCTCCGTGAATGGCGCCCGGTCCTGCCGGCGGGCGACCTGCGCTCGATCTCGCTCCATTGGACCGCCGGCGACTACCTGACCGTCTACCCAGCCTACCACTTCTGTGTTTCCGGCGAGCGGGAGCCGCTCGTCCACCACACCCACGACCTGCGCGAGAACATGCGCGACGTGCGCGCCGAGCCCTCGCTGCCGTACGCCGCGCACACGCGCGGGCGCAACTCGTGGTCGATCGGGATCGCGCTGGCCGCCATGCGCGACGCGACGCCGGCCGACTTCGGCGCCTTTCCGCTGACCGAGCCGCAGCTCGACGCCATGTGCCGGGTGGCCGCGACCCTCGCCCGCACCTACGCGATCGACCCGGCCGCGATCCGCACCCACGCCGAGGCCGCGCTCGAGGACGGCTACTTCGGCGCGGGCGGCGACGACCTGCGCTGGGACATCGCCCGCCTGCGCCCCGGCCGCGCGCCGCTGCAGCCCGCCGAGGCCGTCGCGACCGGCGACTGGTTCCGCACCCGCATCACCGCTCTGATGAAGGAGTAGCTCGATGAACGATTCCGCCAAGGGCCCGCCCTCGCTGGTGATCCTGATCCGCCACGCCGAGAAGCCGGGCGAGTCCAAGGGCCACGCGGTCAGCGACGACGACACGACCGATCCCGACCTCGCCCCCGCCGGCTACTACCGGGCGGGCGCGTATGCGGCGTACTTCGACCCGGCCCTCAGCGGCAAGCTGTACCCGGCGATCGACCACATCTTCGCGACCAAGGCCAGCTCCAAGAGCAACCGCCCGGTGCTGACCGTGACGCCGCTGTCCAAGGCGCTCGGCAAGACGATCCACGACCAGTACGACAACAAGCCGGACGACATCGCCAAGCTGGGCGCAGGACCTGCTGGGCGGGTCGTACGCCGGGCAGACGATCCTCGTCTGCTGGCACCACGGCACGCTGCCCGACGTCGCCAAGGCGCTCGGATATCCCAGCGCGCCGTCGATTCCGGGAACGTCGTTCGACGTCGTCTGGCAGCTCGCGTACGCCGCGGGCTCGACGACGCCGGCCTTCACGCCGGGCACCGAGAACCTGATGTACGACGACGCGGCGTCGCTGGCGACGCTCGACACGGCCGCGACGGCGGCCGCGCCGGCCGGCAACTGACCCTCGAGGAGGCGCTCGCGGTCGCGGCGGCGTTCGGGGTCGACGTCGCCGGCGCGCGCGCCGAGCCGCTCGCCGGCGGCTACTCCAACGAGCTGGTGCGGGTCGACGCGCGATCCGGCTCGTACGCCGTGCGGCGCTACGGCCGGCTGCACGTCACCCGCGCCGCGATCGCCTTCGAGCACGCCGTCACCGCGCACGCCGCGGCGCGCCTGCCGGAGGTCGTCGCGCCGCTGCGCGATGCGGACGGCGCGACCGTGCGGACCGCGCCGGACGGCGGTTTGGTCGCGGTCTACCCGTACGTCGCCGGCACCAGCGGCCGGCGCGATCCGGCCACCGGGCAGGCTGCCGCGCGCGTGCTGGCGCGCTTCCACCGCAGCATGCACGACGTCCACGTCGCGGGCGGGATGCGCAGCGCGCGCTTCCTGGGCATGCTGCCCTGGCTGCGCGAGCGCTTCACCCGCCTGGCGCACGACCCGCAGCTCGCGCGCCGGCTGGACTGGGCCGCGCTGGTCACCGCGGTGACCGGCGCGACCGCCCGCGTCGCGCCGCGGGCGGGCGGGCTGCCGCACGTCATCGTGCACGGCGACCCCAACCCGGGCAACGTGATCGTCGACGCCGGCGGCGCGGTGCGCGGGCTGATCGACTTCGACTTCGCGCACGAGACCGAGCGGGTCTACGATCTGGGCACGCTGCTCGACGAGTTCGCGCGCGCCGGCGACGACGCGCCGCTCGAGCTCGGGCCGGCTGCGGCCGCTGGTCGACGCCTATGCCGAGGAAGCGCCGCTCGCGCCCGGCGAACGGGAGCTCGTGCCCGAAGCGATGCTCCGCCGCGCCGCGACCCTGGTCTGGTACGTCGTCACCCGGCACGGCGAGCGCGTCCCGGGCGACGTCGGCGGCGCGCCGCGCTATGCCGCCCGGGTGGCCGAGATCGTCGCCCGCCGGGCCGAGATCCACGAGGCGCTCGGTGGCTAGGCTTGCAAACGCGCTGCTCTGGGCACTGTTGGTGGGCGGTGTGCTGCTCGTGATCGCGATGGTCTGGCACCCCTGGGTGCACCCCTGGACCGGCGTGGGCCCGGTGCGATGACGCGCGTCGTCGTGCTCGGCGGCGGCTTCGCCGGCGTCGCGGTCGCGCGCCGGCTCGAGAAGCGGCTGCGGCCCGAGGAAGCCGAGATCGCGATCGTCAGCCGCGACAACTTCACCCTCTTCACGCCGATGCTGCCCGAGGTCAGCTCGGGCGGGATCGAGCTGCGCCACATCGTCACGCCGGTGCGCGCGCAGGTCAGGCGGACGGCGTTCGTGCTGGGCGAGATCGCGCGGATCGACCTCGACGCGCGGCTGGTCGAGGCGACCCACCCGATCACCGGTGCCACCACGCGGCTGGAGTACGACCAGCTCGTGCTCGCGCTGGGCAGCGTCACCTCGACCTTCGGCATCCCCGGCGTCGAGGAGCACACGCTGCCGCTCAAGACGCTCGAGGACGCGGAGGCCTTGCGCAACCGGGTGATCGCCGCGCTCGAGCAGGCCGTCGTCACGCCGCAGGGGCTCGAGCGCGAGCGGCTGCTGACCTTCGCCGTCGTCGGCGGCGGGTACACCGGCTGCGAGTGCGCCGGCGAGCTGGTCGACCTCTTCCACTCGGTCATCCCGTACTACCGGCCGCTCCGGCTGGCCGACGTGCGCATGCTGCTGATCGAGGCCGGCCGGGCGCTGCTGGTCGACCTGCCGCCTGCGATGGGCCTCTACACGACGCGCAACCTCTCCCGGCGCAAGGTCGAGATCCTGCTCGGCGACGGCGTGACGTCGGTCGACCGCGACGGGATCGCGCTGCAGTCGGGCCGGCGGATCGAGAGCGCGACGGTGATCTGGAGCGCCGGCGTGCGCCCCTCGCCGGTGCTCAAGGACCTGCCCGGCGTGGAGCACGCGCGCAACGGCGGCATCGTGGTGAACCAGGACATGTCGGTGATCGGCCGGCCCGGCGTGTGGGCGCTGGGCGACTGCGCCTGGATCCCGATGAAGCCGAACGCCGAGCTGAGCGACAAGAGCGCGTGGTACCCGGCGACCGCGCAGCACGCGATCCGCGAGGGCCCGGCGCTGGCCGACAACCTCGCCGCGGCGCTGCACGGCCGGCCGACCGAACCGTTCGCGTACCGCTCGATGGGCACGATGGCCTCGCTGGGCGCGCGCCGCGGCGTGGTCGGCTTCCCGGGCGGGTTCGTGCTGACCGGTTTCCTGGCGTGGTTCATGTGGCGCACGTACTACCTGGCGCGCCTGCCGGGCTGGGACCGCCGGCTGCGGGTCGCCTTCGACTGGACGCTGGGCCTGTTGTTCCCGCGCGACATCGCCGAGCTGCGGCTCTACACCGAGCGCGGCCGCGAGGCCGCCCGCGCAGCGGACCGAACCCCGCCCGACCCGCCGTAGCGCGCCCGCCACGCGCCGTGGAGACGCCGCTTGACAGCTCTGCCCCGACCGGCGTAGGTTCGAACGATGATCTTCGTCTTCGGCCTGGCCTCGGTGCCGTTCAGCTACGACGGGACGCTGCGCCCGGGCCAGACGCTGACCGTGCGCGGCGTCAACGGCGGCGTGCGGGTGCGCAACGGCGACCGGCTGGCGATCCGGGCGACGAAGCACGCCCGCAGCGGCGACCCCAACGCGGTTCAGATCCACGTCGAGCAGCGCGGCGACGGGACGATCGTCTGCGTGCGCTATCCGCCCGACGCCGGGCGCGGCTGCGACGAGCGCGAGCTGCGCCACGACAGCAGCAACAACGACACCACGGTCGACTTCGACATCACGCTGCCGCGCGGGGCGCGGCTCGACGCCGCGACGGTCAACGGCTCGGTCGACGCCCAGGTCGACGGCCCGGTCGACGCGGCGACGGTCAACGGCGCCATCCGCGTCGACGCGCCCGACGTCGCCAGCGCGCACACCGTGAACGGCTCGCTCCACCTGCGCCTGCGCGGTGCCGGCCGCGGCATGCTCGAGGCCAAGACGGTCAACGGCTCGATCGACGTCCAGGTGCCGCCCGGTACGGGCGTCGACTTCGAGGCCAAGACGCTGACCGGCACGATCGACGCCGCGGGCATCAGCGTCGAGCGCCCGCAGTACGGCCCCGGCGCGACCGCCCACGGCACGCTCGGCAACGGCGCCCGCCGCATCGACTGCGAAACCGTGAACGGCTCGATCACCCTGCGGCGCTAGCGGTTCGTTTCTCGCCGGATCACGTCGCGAAAGCCATCGAGGCCGCTGGTTCGCAGTGACCCAAATGATGTCGCTTTGAACGCTCTCGTATTGGTGACGATATACGTTGCCCGCGGCGGCTATTTCCGCCCACTTCATTGCCGGATGACGTTCTTTCAATTCGGAAGAAAGGCGGCGGCTCGCCTCCGAAATTACCTCGAGGTTACGTATGACGGCATCTTCAGCAATCGAGCCGTTGAATTGCTCTTCGTCCAGGTTGCGAAGACAAGTATCGATCTTTTCGATTGCTGTTGCGATGTGCTGCAGGTACGTCGCATCGCGATCGCTCACGGTCCGAAAATCCGGACGCCGTATCGCTCGGCTTGCCCCTTCCACTCGGCCGGGAAGCCGCGTTCATTCGACAAATCGACGCGTCGGCCAAGCCGGTCCTCGAGATAGAGTCGGATGCCGGCGACATCGAACGCTGAAAGCCGCGCGTCGGGCCGATAACGAGCGAGCAAGTCGACATCGTTCGGTTGAGACTGCGGTTTTGCCGCGCTTCCAAAGAGGAGCAACGATGTGATTCCTCGCCGCCTCAACTCTTGTTCTTCACTTTTCAAAACTCGAACGAGCTCGTCTCTGCGATCAGGCTCGATGGCGGCCGGCGTTATCTCGATGATGATGGTGCGGTCATCACGAGGATCGCGGAATGCGCTGTCCGTCCTACGCAACTCTTCGAGATACCGCTGCACACTGCTCTCGGGTTCGTTGGGCAACGAAACGGTGATCGACGAAGCAGTTCGCTGCATCGTGTACTTCTTGACGCCGCGATCTTCCAGAAGATCGACGATCTTGTCGATCACTCGACGCGCTTGCGGCCTGACATCCACGGTCAGCGTTCTCCACGTTTCGCGAGACGTGGCAACGATTTCGCGTCGCTGATCCCGGTTGGCGTCACCCTTTACCCGATCCAGGCGTCTTCGGGGCCGGCGTAGACGTTGCCGTAGAGGGTGTGGCCTGCGGGGTAGGGCTCGGCTTCGACCTCGTCGGTGGTGCGGTTGACGAGGGTGGTGATCTCGTGCTTGAGGGCGGCGACGTCCTCGGCGCCGACGACGCCGTGCTCGAGCAGGTAGCGCTCGAACTTGGGCACCGGGTCGTTCGGGCGGTACTCGGCGACCTCGTCGCGGCTGCGGTAGGTGCGGTCGTCGTCGTCGGTCGTGTGCGAGAGGAAGCGGTAGCACATCATCTCGACCAGCACCGGGCCGCTGCCGGCGGCGGCGTGCGTGCGCGCGTCGCGGACCGTGGTGTAGACGGCGACCGGGTCGAAGCCGTCGCAGACGACGCCGTGCATGCCGTAGCTCGCGGCGCGCTTGTGCACCTCGGGCACCGCCATCTGCTTGCTGATCGGGGTCGAGATCGCCCACTGGTTGTTCTCGCACAGGAAGACGACCGGCAGCCGGTGGACCGCGGCGAAGTTGAGCGCCTCGTGCCACTCGCCCTGGCTGGTCGCGCCCTCGCCGAACTGGCAGAACACGACCCGGTCGCGCTCGCCGACGGCGCGCAGCGTCCAGGCCGCGCCGACCGCGTGCGTGCACTGCGCCGCGATGATCGACGAGATCGAGGCGATTCCGTAGGCGCGCCCGGTGACGTGGTTGATGATCGAGCGGCCGCCGGTGGTGTCCCGGGCCCGCGCGAGCTGCGAGCGGAACAGGTCGACCAGCGGGAAGCCGCAGGCCAGGATCAGCCCGGTGTTGCGGTAGTACGGGTAGAGCAGGTCGCGGCCGCGCTGGAACGCCAGGCCCGTGCCGGACTGGACCGCCTCGTGCCCCTCGGAGCCCATCGCGATCCCGATCTTGCCCTGCCGGTTGAGCTGGAAGCCGCGCGTGTCGACCGCGCGCTGGGTCAGCATGTTGCGGTACAGCGCGAGCAACTGATCGCGCGAGAGGTCGGGGCCGGTCGACGTCGTGGTCATCGCCTCGAAGCCTTCCGCGAACGCCGGGGCCTCCCTACCAAGCGGTCGGGCGGGGAAGCCCGGACCGGGCTAGGAAGGACGGCGCGATGCGAATCGGTCTTCTCTTCGCCGCCGGGCTCGCGGCGGTCGTCTTGGCGTCGTTCCCGCCCGCGCTGCGCGCCGCCGGACCAGCCGGCTCGGAACGCCGGCCGGTGCCGCTGCCGGCCCCCAGCGCAACCCCGGCACCCGACACCGAGGGGCTGAGGTTTCGCGCCCTCGGCCCGGCCGCCGCGGGCGGCCGGGTGCCGGCGGTCGCCGGCAGCGACCGCGACCCCGGGCTGTACTACGTCGGCGGCGCCGCCGGCGGCGTCTTCAAGTCCGACGACGGCGGGATCTCGTTCGCGCCGGCCTGGAACGGGCCGGCGTACGGCGCGATCGGGGCGCTGGCGGTCGCGCCGAGCGACCCGCAGACCGTCTGGGCCGGGACCGGCGAGGCGAACCCGCGCAACGACGTCTCGTGGGGCGACGGGGTGTACGTCACCCGCGACGGCGCCAAGACCTGGACCCACGCCGGCCTGGCGGACACCTCGCAGATCGCCCGGATCCTGGTCGACCCGCACGACCCGCGGCGCGCGCTCGTCGCGGCGCTCGGCGACCCCTGGCAGGACAGCCCCGCCCGCGGCGTCTACCGCACCGACGACGGCGGCCGCCACTGGGCCAAGACGCTCTACGTCGGACCGGCCAGCGGCGCGGTCGACCTGGCCTGGAACCCGCGCCGGCCGCAGGTCGTCTTCGCGGCGATCTGGCAGTTCCGGCGCAATCCGTGGTCGTTCTCGAGCGGCGGCCCGGCCGACGGCCTCTACCGCTCGCGCGACGGCGGGCGCACCTGGGCCAAGATCGGCGGCCACGGCTTTCCCGGCGGCCTGCTGGGCCGGATCGGCATCGCGGTCGCGCCGAGCGATCCGCGCCGGGTCTACGCGGTCGTGCAGTCCAAGGCCGGGACGATCTGGCGCAGCGACGACGGCGGCGACCGCTGGTCCCGCGTCTCGGCGAGCACGCTGCCGGCGCAGCGGCCGTTCTACTTCAGCCGCCTCGCGGTCGACCCGACCGACCCGAACCGAATCGTCTCGCTCTCGATGATCGTCACCGGCTCGACCGACGGCGGCCGGACCTGGAAGCACCTCACCAACACGCTACACAGCGATCAGCACGCGCTGTGGTGGTCGAGCGACGGCAAGCGGGTGATCGAGGGCAACGACGGCGGCGTCGCGCTGAGCGGGGACGGTGCCCGGAGCTGGTCGTTCCTGGACCGCATTCCGCTCGGCCAGTTCTACCACGTCGGCTTCGACGACCGCAAGCCGTACACGCTGTGCGGCGGCCTGCAGGACAACTACGCCTGGTGCGGGCCGACCACCGCGCGCAGCGGCGTCGGGGTGACGAACCACGACTGGTTCGCGATCACCGGCGGCGACGGCATGTACGCGCTTCCCGACCCGCTCGACCCCGACCTGATCTGGACCAACACCCAGGGCGGCTCGCTCGGCATCTACGACACCAAGGCGCGCCAACAGACCGACGTCTCGCCGTACCCGCGCGACCCGTTCACCTCGCTCGCGTCGCTGGCGGAATTGCCGTACCGCTTCAACTGGAACGCTCCGCTGGCGTTCTCGCCGCAGGACCCGCACACGGCGTACTTCGGCGGCAACGTCGTGTTCGCGACGAGCGACCGCGGCCGGCACTGGCAGCCGATCAGCCCCGACCTGACCCGCAACGAGAAAGCGCACCAGCAGCCCTCGGGCGGCCCGATCACGCTCGACGTCTCCGGTGCCGAGACGTACGACACGCTGCTCGCCCTCGCGCCCTCGCCCCGCGCGCCCGGCCTGATCTGGGCCGGGACCGACGACGGCCTGGTGCAGCTGACCCGCGACGGCGGCGCGCACTGGCGCGACGTCACCCCTGCCGGCTGGCCGAAGTACGGCCGGGTGGAGACGATCGAGCCCGGCGAGCGGCCGGGCACGGCGTTCGCGGTCCTCGACCGGCACGATCTGGCCGACCGCGCCCCGCGCGCCGCCCTCACCGACGACTACGGCGCGAGCTGGACGTCGATCGTCGCCAACCTGCCGGCGAACGTGCCGGTGCGGGTGATCCGCCAGGACCCGCGCGAGCCGAGCCTGCTCTACGCCGGCACCGAGACGGGCTTGTGGCTCTCGTTCGACCGCGGCGGGCGCTGGGAGCCGCTGCGCGCCGGCCTGCCGACGGTCCCGGTGTACGACCTGCACGTGCAGCCCGGCGCCAACGACCTGCTGGTCGCGACCCACGGCCGCGGCCTCTTCGTGCTCGACGACCTCGCGCCGCTGCAGGGGCTGGCCGCCGCGCGGCGCGCCGGGGTGGCGTTCTTCCCGGTTCGGGAGGCGACGCTGTGGACCACCTGGTGGCCGGACCAGACCGCGAACCCCGCCGACCGCTATGCCGCGCCCAACGCGCCCGGCGGCGCGCTGCTCGGGTTCTACCAGCAGAGCCCGGCCAAGGAGCGGCCCTGGTTCGAGATCGTCGACGCCGGCGGGCGGGTCGTGCGCACGCTGCGCGGCCCCACGCCGTTCGATCCGGGCGATCCGCCCAAGGACGAGCGGGAGCGCTACTACGTCGGCAACGCGGCGGGGATCGACCGCGTCGTCTGGGACGGCACCGAGGACGGGCCGGCCCGCTGGCTCGGGACGTCGTTCCAGAACGCCGGCCCGACCACCGGTCCCGAGGCGCTGCCCGGCCCGTACACCGCGCGGCTGCACCGCGACGGGCGCACGTTCGAGCAGCGCTTCGCGCTGGTCGACGACCCGCTGAGCCCGTGGACGGCGCAGCAGCGCGCGCAGCGCCACGCCTTCCTCGCCACCGTCTTCGGCTGGTACGACCGGATCGACCGCGCGCTCAACGCGATCGACGCCGGCTTCGCGCACGCGCCGCCCGACCGGCAGGCGAAGCTCGCCGCGCTGCGCGGCGAGCTCACCTCCGACCCGCTCCACGACGAGGACGCGCTCAGCCGGCCGGACCGCATCCGCGAGCAGCTCGGCGGCCTGGCGTTCGGCCTGGGCAGCGCGCTGCAGCCGCCGTTCGCCCAGCACGCCGCCGCGCTCGACGCGCTGCGGCCGGGGGTCGAGCGGGCGCTGCGCGACGCGGCGGCGCTGCTCGGCCCCGAGTACGGGCCGTGAGCGCCGAGCCGCGCAAGCCCTACGACATCGACTCGCTGACCGACGTCGCGCTGCGGGTCTTCGCCGAGCGCGGCTACGACGGCGCCTCGATGGACGACGTCGCGCGCGCCGCGGGGATCACCAAGGCCTCGATCTACCACCACGTCAGCGGCAAGGAAGCGCTGCTCGAGCGGGGCCTCGGCCGCGCGCTCGACGCGCTCTTCGCGATCCTCGACGAGCCCGCCGCGCGCGAGGGCCGGGCGCTGGCGCGGCTGCGCCACATCGTGAGGCGGGTTGCCGAGACGACGCTGCACCTGCTGCCCGAGCTGACGGTGCTCTTCCGGGTGCGCGGCACCTCGCGCAGCGAGCGCGAGGCGCTCGAGCGGCGGCGCCGGTTCGATCGCGTCGTCACCGAGCTGATCGGGCAGGCCCAGCGCGAGGGCGACGTCCGCGCCGACCTCGACCCGCGGCTGGCCGCGCGCCTGGTCTTCGGCATGTCCAACTCGGTCGTCGAGTGGTACCGCAGCGGCTCGGCGCTCGACGGCGCGGCGGTCGTCCGGGCGGTCGCGGTGCTCGCCTTCGAGGGAATGAGCGGCCGGTGAGATCCTTCCCGGCGGCGCGCTGCGCGCGCGCGTTCCGCTGCGCCGTGCTGGCCGGCCTCGCGTTGGGCGCCGCGGCCCTGCCGGCGCTCGCCGGGCCGCCGTTCCAGACCGACGACCCCGAGCCGACGCCGTACCGCTACTACGAGATCTACCTGAACTCGCAGTACGCGCACGACCCCGGCGGCGTCAGCGGCACGCTGCCGGCGCTCGAAGTGAACTACGGCCTCATGCCCAACGTACAGTTCTCGGTCACCACGCAGGTCGCGGTCAGCCGTGCCGCCGGCGCGGCGCCCTGGCTGCTCGGCTACGGCGATACCGAGCTGGCGCTGAAGGTGCGCTTTGTGCAGGAGAGCGCAGCGCGCCCGCAGGTCGCATTCTATCCCGCGGTCGTGATGCCGACCGGGAACGCCGCCGGCGGGCTGGGAAACGGCAACACCCGGCTGTTCCTGCCGCTGTGGGCGCAGAAGGACGTCGGCCGCTGGACGGTCTTCGGCGGCGGCGGCCTCTGGCACAACCCGGGTCCGGGCAACCGCGACTTCACCTTCAGCGGCATCGCCGCCCAGCGCGACGCGAGCGACTCGCTCTCGTACGGGGTCGAACTGTTCCGCGCGACCGCCGAGGTCACCGGCGGCGCGCCGTCGACCGGCTTCAGCGCCGGCGTGATCCGCGGCTTCGACGAGCACCACAAGCTGCTGTTCTCGGTCGGGCGCTCGCTGCACGGGGCGAACACGCTGAGCACCTACACCGCCTACGAGCTCTTTCTCGGCCCGCGCGCGGCCAAGCCCGAGGACGCGGCGAAGGGCGAGCGCGCGAAGGACTAGCGCGCCAGCGGCTCGGCCTCGGGCTTGCCGATGGTCTGCTCGTGCGCCGCCTGCAGCAGGCGGCGGTCGGTCGGGTCGTCGGGGAAGACCCGGTCGATCACCACCCGCACGATGCCGGCCAGCGGCACGGCCAGCAGCATGCCGAGCACGCCGTTCGCCTCGGCGCCGATCAGGATCGCGAGGAAGATCACCAGCGGCGTCACGCCGAGCGCGCGGCCGATCACGATCGGCGTCAGCACGTGGCTCTGCAGCTCGAACACGACGACGAAGAGCGCCAGGACGATCAGGCCCTTCACCAGCCCGGCGGTGAACAGCGCGACCAGGATCGCCGGCACCGCGCCGATGATCGGCCCGACCAGCGGCACGATCGAGGCGACGCCGGTGAAGATGCCGAGCAGCACCGCGTAGTGCACGCCGGTCAGCAGCAGCACGATCGTCGCCGCCAGGCCGACCCCGAGCGCGAGCAGCACCTGACCGCGCACGAAGCCGCCGATGACCCGGTTGCAGTCGGCGATGAAGCTCTGCGCGGCGCCGCGCCGCGAGGCCGGCACCAGCCGCAGGAACAGCGCCTGGATGCGCTCGACGTCGATGATGAAGAAGAACGCCAGCAGCAGGACGACGATCGTGTCGACCAGCACGCGCGCCGTGCCGCCGATCAGGCCGAACGCCTGCTGGCCGACCATCCCGGCCGCGGCACCGGTGAGCGCGTCGAGCCGGCTGGCGTACTGCGCGATCAGCCCGCGCAGCGCCGGTTCGAACTGGCCGATCACCGGCAGCGAGGTCGAGCCGGGGTTCTGCACCTCGGCCTTGGCGCGCGCCACCGTGTCCGGGAACGCCTGCGCCAGGGATTGCGCCTGGCCGGCCAAGACCGGGGCCAGCGTCGCGATCGCACCGCCGACGATCACGATCAGCCCGACGTAGACCACCGCCACGGCGAGCGCGCGCGGCATGTACCGGGCGAGCGGGCGAACGGCGGGGAAGAGCAAGTACGCCACCAGGACCGCGATGACGATGTCCGTCATCACCGTTCCGACCCGTCCGAGCACGAGATCGAGCAGCCAGAGCAGCAGCCCGATCGCCAGCACCAGTGCGACGGTCACCAGCGCGCGAAGACGACGTTCCATCTGGCAAGCTCTGTACCCGGACCGCGCGGGTATATGTCCGCCTCATGACGGAAGAGCGGCACGACCTCTGCGTTATCGGCGCGGGGACGGCGGGTTTTACGGCTGCCGAGGCGGCGCGGGCGGCCGGCCGCGACGTGCTGCTGATCGCCGGCGAGGACGAGCTGGGCGGCACCTGCATCCTGCGCGGCTGCATGCCGGCCAAGGCGGTGCTCGCCGCGGCCCAGGCCGAGGGCGAGGTGGTCAAGGCCCGCGACGTCGGGATCCGGACCGAGCCGGTGCACGTCGACCTGCCGGCGATCGTGCGCCGCAAGCGCGCCCTGGTCGACTACTTCGCCGCCGACCGGGTGCACGATCTGGCGGCCTACCCGCTGGCCCGCGGCAACGCGCGCTTCGTCGCGCCCGACGCGCTCGTGGTCGGCGAGCGGCGGATCGCCGCCGAGCGCTTCGTGATCGCGACCGGCGCCTCGACCGAGCTGCCGGCGATCGACGGCCTCGCGGCGGTGCCGACCATCACCAGCACCGGCGTGCTCGAGCTGACCCAACTGCCGCGCAGCATCGCGGTGCTCGGCGGCGGCCCGGTCGGCTGCGCGTTCGCGCAGTACTTCGCCCGGCTCGGCGCGCGGGTGACGCTCTTCCAGGACGCCCCCGAGCTGCTGCGCAACGAGGACCCCGACGTCGGCACCGCGGTCCGCGCGGCGCTCGAGCGCGACGGCGTCACGGTGGTCTGCGACGCCGACGTGCGCAGCGCGCGGCGCGACGGCGAGGGGACCGTGCTGATCGCCGACACGCCGTCCGGCGCGCACGGCGCGCGCTGCGAGCTGGTCCTGGTCGCCACCAACCGCCGGCCGGCGGTCGAGCCGCTCGACCTCGCCGCCGCCGGCGTCACCGGCGACCGCGCGCGCGGCGTCGTCGTCGACGCGACGCTGCGCAGCGTCTCCAACCCGCGCGTCTACGCCGCCGGCGACGTGCTGGGCCGGCGCAACCTGGTCCACACCGCGGCGTACGCCGGGACGCTGGCGGCGACCAACGCTTTCAGCGACGCGCCGGTCGCGGTCGATTGGGAGCGCTGGGAGGCGCACGCGCTCTATACCGCGCCGCAGCTGGCGGTGGCGGGGCTGACCGAGCGCGGCTGCCGGGCGCGCGGCATCGCCTACGACGCCGCCACCCTGCCGGCCAGCGAGGTCGGCAAGGCGCTGGTCTCCGACGAGGCCGAGGGCTTCGTGAAGATGCTCGCCCGGCGCGGCGACGGCCGCGTCGTCGGCATCACGATCGTCACCGACGACGCGATCGACCTCGCGGGCGAGGCGATCGCGCTGATCGACCGCGGCGCGACCGCGCGCGAGATCGCCGCCATGCCGCACCTGCACCCGACCATGAGCGAGCTGCTCGCGCGGGTCGCGGAGAAGCTCTGCTAGCCCGTCGCGCCGCTCAGAACATGCGGGCGTAGACGCTGCAGGAGCGGCAGATCTCGGGCGGCTCGTCGGAGCCGAGCCGGCGCCGGAAGTCTTCGTAGGCCGGGCCGTTCCAGACCGCGGCGACGCCGTCGCGCACGACGTTGCCGAGCGACGCGCGATCCGGCGTGGCGACCACGCAGCACGGCATCGCGGTGCCGTCGTAGGCGATGTACGGACCGTGCCAGGGCCAGTCGCAGCGCGCGCGGCCGGGCGTTCCCGGCGCGTGCTCGACCGGCGTCACCGGGGGCAGGCGCAGCGGCAGGCCGTGAGCCACGGCCGCGGCGTGCGCGGCGGCGAAGGCGCGCGCGACGCGCTCGGGATCGTCGTCGACCAGGGTCTGCTCGGCGACGAAGGCGCGCATCGGCGCGTAGCGCGCGGGCAGGGTCGACTCGCCGAAGTCGTGGCAGAGGTGCTGCACGTGCAGCTGGCCGACGCCCCAGCGCGCGGTCAGGGCGACGAGGTCGGCCAGCTCGTCGACGTTCTCGCGCATCGCGACCGCGGTGACCTCGACCCGCGGCCCGCTGCCGTGCCGCGCGATCGCCGCCAGCAGCCGCAGCATGTTGCGCTCCAGCCGGTCGAAGCGCGCGTCGACCCGAATGCGCTCGTACGTCGCCGGGCTCGCGCCGTCGACCGAGACGAAGATCGTCTCCAGCCCGCTGCCCGCGGCGCGCTCGGCCTTGGCCGGCGGCAGCACGGTCAGGTTGGTGTTGACGCTGACCGCGACGCCCCGAGCGACCGCGTATTCGACCATGTCGAAGAAACGCGGGTGCAGCAGCGGCTCGCCCAAGCCCTGGAGGTGCAACTGGGCCAGATCGGGCAGCGAGTCGACGATCCCGACGTACGTCTCCCAAGCCATGAACGCGTTGGTCGTCTCGCGATAGCGCACCGGACACATCCGGCAGCGCAAGTTGCAGTGCCCGACCGGCTCGATCTGGGCGAACCTCGGTAAACCCTCCACCTTGGTGCTGTTCCCGGTTTGCCGCGGTTTATCCGGGCTGCGCCTCAGCGCTGGGCGACGACCGTGATGACGGCGATCCCGATCAGCATCGGCAGCATCGCGGCCAGCAGGCGCGCCGGCCGGACCCGGAACGTCTGGTCCCGGCCGAGCTCGATCAGCCGGTCGACGATCCAGCGCAGCGACGCCGCGATCAGCGCGAGCTCGAGCAGCACCAGGGCCAGCACCGGCTGCCGGCCGGGCTCGGGCGGCGCCGTCAGCAGCCCCGCGCCGACCGCCAGGACCACGAGCGCGAGCGTGCCGGGGATGACCCACACGAACGCGCGCGGGGCGCGCTGCCGAGCCCGGCCGTCGATGCCGATCCCCAGCGGCATCCGCTTGGGCATCGCGGCGAAGCGCGTCCGGACGTGCAGCGCCAGGAGCGCCGTCGCGACGACCGCTATGCCGAAGGCCAGACCGACGACCATCGCCTCCGGGTACTCCGTACGGCGGGCCGGGTTTCGGGTACGCTTGCGGCCATGGACGCGGCACGCTTTCCCGAGGTCCGGGGCGAGGCGCTCGACGGGACGCCCTTCGCGGTCCCGCGCGACCTCGCCGGCGCGCGCACCGTCGCCCTGGTCGGCTTCGCGCTCGACCAGCGGCCGGAGGTCGAGTCCTGGGGGCCGTACCTCGACCGGCTGGTCCGCTCGCGCGCCGGCGTGCGGGCCCGGCTGTTCGCGGTGGTGGGCCACCTGCCCAAGTTCGCCCGCGGCGCGGTGCTGGGCTCGATGCGCCTCGCGCTCAAGGCGCCCGAGCTGCGGGCCTCGACGATCCCGCTCTTCAGCGATGCGGCCGCCTTCGGCCGGGCCCTCGGCCTCGCCGACCGGGACCACCTGGCGCTGTTCCTGCTGGAGCCGGACGGCACGATCGCCTGGCGCGGTGCGGGCGGCTACACCGCCGCCGCGGCGGCGGAGCTCGACGCGGCGCTGAGCGCGTAGCGGCGCCGCGCACGCCTCGCGCCGAGGGCGCGGCGGCGCGTCGCCGAAGCGGAGGGCATGACCACGACCCTGGCCCAGGGCGCCGACTTCTTCGCGCGCCACCGCGAGACGCTCGACCGCGCGCGGGACGCGATCCGCACCCGTGCCTACTTCAGCGCCTACCCCGAGAGCCCGAGCGGCAAGATCTACGGCGAGACCGCCGCCGACGCCGGTAAGGCCGCCTTCGAGGCGCACCTCGGGCGCGATTTCGCGCTCGACCAGCCCGGCACGGGCGAGACGGTCGCCGGCGAGCGCTCGCCGTACGGGATCGCCCTGGACGTGCGCTACCCGGTCGCCGACGTCGACGCGCTGCTCGCCGCTGCGGCGGCGGCGCAGGCCGGCTGGGCCGCGGCCTCGGTCGAGGCCCGGGTCGGGGTCGCGCTCGAGGCGCTCGCGCGGCTCAACGCGCGCTCGTACGAGCTGGCCCACGCGGTCCAGCACACCACCGGCCAGGCCTTCGTGATGGCCTTCCAGGCCGGCGGCCCGCACGCCCAGGACCGCGCGCTCGAGGCGATCGCCTACGCCTACGACGAGATGTCGCGGGTGCCCGGCCGGGTGCTCTGGGAGAAGCCGGCCAAGCCCGAGCCGCTGCGGATCGAGAAGACCTACGCGATCGTGCCGCGCGGCATCGAGCTGACCATCGGCTGCTCCACCTTCCCGACCTGGAATGCGTACCCGGGCCTGTTCGCCAGCCTGGTCACCGGCAACGCGGTCGTCGTCAAGCCGCACCCGCAGGCGGTGCTGCCGCTGGCGATCACGGTCGAGATCCTCCAGACGACCCTGCGCGACGCCGGCTTCGACCCGCGGGTCGTGACGCTCGCGGTCGACCAGCCCGGCAAGCCGCTGGCCAAGCTGCTGGCCCAGCGCGAGGAGATCGCGCTGCTCGACTACACCGGCTCGACCGAGTTCGGCAGCTGGCTCGAGGAGCACGCGCACGGCCTCGTCTACACCGAGAAGTCGGGCGTGAACGGGATCGTGGTCGACTCGACCGCCGACCTCAAGGGCATGATCCGCAACATGGCGATGTCGCTCTCGCTCTACTCGGGCCAGATGTGCACCACGCCGCAGAACGTCTTCGTGCCGCGCGACGGGATCGTGGCCGGTGGCGAGCGCGTCTCGTTCGACGACCTCGTCGCGGCGCTGGTCAAGGGCATCGACGGGCTGCTCGGCGACCCGGCCCGCGCGGCCGGCATCCTCGGCGCGATCGCCACCGACGCGACGCTGGCGCGGATCGCGCAGGAGGACGCCAAGCCCGGCGTGGTGCGCCACAGCAGCGCGCTGCCCAACCCCGACTTCCCGAACGCCCGAGTGCACTCGCCGGTGATCGCGGTCGTCGACGCGGCCGAGCGCGAGCGCTACGACCGCGAGGCGTTCGGCCCGATCGCCTTCGTGGTGCGGACTGCCGACACCGACGAGTCGCTGCGCCTGGCGACCGCGCAGGCGCGCAGCAAGGGCGCGATCACCGCGATCCTCTACACCACCGACGAGGCGGTCGAGCGCAAGGCCGAGCGCTGGGCGCGCGACGGCAAGGTCAACATCGCCTATAACCTGACCGGCACGCTGCTGGTCAACCAGTCGGCGGCGTTCAGCGACTTCCACGTCACCGGCGGCAACCCGGCCGGCAACGCGTCGCTCTGCGACGCGGCGTTCGTCGCCAACCGCTTCCGCATCGTCGAGACGCGCACGCCCGTCGCGTGAGCGCCGGCGAGCCGACCGGCGACGCGCTCGCCCGCGCGTGCGCCGAGGCGATGCTCGCCCGCGACCGCGCGTCGCAGGCGCTCGGCATCGCGATCCTCGACGCGCGGCCGGGCCGGGCGAGCGCGGCGCTGACCGTGACCGAGGCGATGGTGAACGGGCACGCCATCACGCACGGCGGGGTCGTCTTCACCCTGGCCGACAGCGCGTTCGCGTTCGCCTGCAACTCGCGCAACGAGCCCAACGTCGCGCTGCAGTGCTCGATCTCGTACGTCGCGGCGGGCAAGCTCGGCGACCGGCTCGTCGCCGAGGCGGTCGAGCAGAGCTCCAAGGGCCGCACCGGCGTGTACGACATCACGGTGACCCGCGGCGCGGGCGAGCTGGTCGCGCTGTTCCGCGGCGTCTGCTACCGGGTAGGGGGCACCGTGCTGGGGGGGACGGCGAGCTGAGCGAGGGGGTCCTGCGGCTGCACGGCGAGCCGCTGCGGCCGCACCCGCCGACGCTGCTGGCGCTGCTCGACGGCGCCGCGCGCCGCGCGCCCGAGCGGCCGTTCCTGGTCGAGGACGACGCGCGCGGCGTGCGCCACCGGCTCACCTTCGCTCAGGCCGCGGAGGGCTCGTCCCGGGTCGGCGCGGCGCTGCGCGGCCTGGGCGCCTCGCCCGAGCGGCCGCTGCTGATCCTCTCGGGCAACGGCATCGACCACGCGCTGATGATGCTGGGCGCGCTGCGGGCCGGCGTGCCGGCCGTGCCGGTCGCGGCGGCCGGCGGCCTGGCCGCGCACGACGGGTTCGCGCGCCTGCATCGGATCGCCGAGCTCGTGCGGCCGGGGGTCGTGTTCGCCCGCGACGGCGCGGCCTACGCGCCGGCCGCCCGCGCCGTCGCGCCGAACGTGCCCTACGTGACGGTCAGCGAGCCGCCGCGGCTGGTGCGCTCGGTCGCGTACCGCACGCTGCTCGCCCACGCGCCGCTCGCCGCGAACGTACCGGTCGGCCCCGACACGGTCGCGAAGATCCTCTTCCCGCCCGCGGGGAGCGGCGAGCCCGAGGGCGTCGTGACGACCCACGGCATGCTCTGCGCCATGCTGCAGGCGGTCGCCCAGGCCTGGCCGTTCCTGGCCGAGCACCCGCCGGTGCTGGTCGACTGGCTGCCCTGGAGCCAGTACCTCGGCGGCAACGCGGTGCTGGGCCTGGTGCTCGCGCACGCCGGCACGCTCTACGTCGACGGCGGCGCGCCGACGCCGCAGCGCTACGCGCGCACGGTGCGCCTGCGGCGCGAGGTCGCGCCGACGCTGGCCTTCGACGTGCCGCTGGGCTGGTCGCTCTGGGTCGACCAGCTGCGGGCCGACGACGCGCTGCGGCGGCGCTGGCTGGCCCGGCTCGACCTGGCCAGCTGGGGCGGCGCGGCGCTCGCGCCGGCGACCCGCGACGCGCTGCGCGCGCTGGGCGTGCCGCTGGCCGCCGGCTGGGGCGCGGCCGAGACGGCGGGGACGATCGCGCTCAGCGGCGGCACCGACGCCGCGGCCGACGCGCTGGGCGTTCCGCTGGCGGGCGTCGAGCTGGCGCTGCTGCCCTGCGGTGATGCGTACGAGGCACGGGTGCGCGGGCCGCAGGTGACGCCGGGCTACTGGTGGCGGCCCGACCTGAGCGCGGCGGCGTTCGACGAGGCGGGCTTCTACCGGACCGGCGACGTGGTGCGGCCGGTCGACCCGCGCGCGCCCGAGCGCGGCCTGGCCTACGTCGCGCGGCTCGACGAGCGGTTCGTGCTCAGCTCCGGCGTCTGGGTGGACGGCACCGCGCTGCGGGCCGCGTTCCTGGCCCAGAGCGCGCCCGACGTCGCCGACGCGCTGGTCACCGGCGACGGCCGCGACCTGCTCGGCCTCTTGGTGTGGCCCAGCGCCGAGGGCGAGGCGCTGGCGCCCGGCGTGCTGCGGGCCCAGGTCGCCGCCGCCATGCGCCGGGTCGGGCGCGGTGCCGGCCGGGCCGGCCGGCCGCGCCGCGCGCTGATCCTGAGCGCGCCGCCGGAGGCCGCCGAGCGGCGCACGCTCCTCAAGCGCTACGCGGCCGAGATCGCGCGCCTGCACGCCAGCGAACCGGACGCCGAGGTCATCCTGGCATGAGCGAGCCGCAATTGCTGGCCGGGGTGAACGTCGGCGGCACGACGACCAGCGTCGTGCTCGGCAGCGCGGCGGGGACGGTCCTCGCCCGGCGCGCCTGGCCGACCCAGGCCCGCGACGGCGCAGCGCTCTTCGCCGCGATCGTCGCCGGGCTGCGGGCCGTCGCGCCGGGCGCCGGCCGGGTCGGGGTCGCGATCGGCGGCCCGATGGACGCCCGGCGCGGCGTCGTGATCTCCGCCCCGCACCTGCCGGGGATGCACGGCTTTCCGCTCGCCGAGCGGCTGCGGGCCGAGCTCGGCACGGCGGTCGCGGTGCACCACGACGCGGCCGCCTGCGCGCTGGCCGAGTACCGCTGGGGCAGCGACGCCGGCGCGGACGGGCTGGCGTACCTGACCTGCGGCACCGGCTTCGGCGCGGGCATCGTGATCGGCGGTCGCGCCCGCTACGGCAGCGGCGGGCTCTCGCCCGAGCTGGGCCACGTGCGCTACCGCGCCGACGGCCCCGACGTGTTCGGCAAGCCCGGCTGCTTCGAGTCGTACGGTGCGGCCAGCGCCCTGCCCGCGCTCGCCCGCCGGCGCGACCCGAACTTCGCCGCGGCGAGCGGCGCCGAGGTCGCCGCGCGCGCCGCGCGGCGCGACGCCGTCGCGCGGGCGGCGCTCGACGACAACGCGGAGGCCGTCGGCGCCGCCTGCGCGCTGCTGGCCGACCTGCTGGTGCTCGACGTGGTCGTGCTGGGCAGCCTGGCGACGTATCTGGGCGAGCCGTGGATCGCCCGCGTGCGGGAAGCGTTCGCGCGCGAGGCGCTCCCCGGCCACGCCGCGTCGTGCCGGTTGCGCGCGCCGTCGCTGAGCGACGTCCAAGATCTCAGCGGTCTCGCCGCGGCGCTCGACGCGGTGTGAGCACCGAGCCGCCGCTCAGTAGCGCCCGAGCACGCGCTGCTCGCCGCCGATCTCGGCCAGCGCCGCCGCCAGGCGCGCGTCGTCGACGCCGGTGAGCTCGCAGAAGAAGCGGTAGCGAAACGCGACGGCGCGGTCGGGCCGGGCGATCACCAGGCGCAGGTCCATGCCGCGCGCGGCGAACGCGCCCAGCGCGTGGTGGAGCGAGCCGGGCCGGTCGGCGACCCCGATGCCCACGCACGCGCGCTCGCCGCCGGATGATCCGGTGTTCGTGGGCGGGTCGCACCCGATCGTAGCGGGCGCGATCAGGAAGAAGCGGGTGAAGTTCTCGCGCACGTCCTGCACGCTGCGGGCCAGGATCGTGCCGCCGTAGAGCTCGGCGGCCAGTGCCGAGCCGATCGCCGCCACCGCCGGATCGCCGAGCGCGACGATCTCGGCCACCGCCCCGGCGGTGTCGCCGGTCGCGGTGCGCCGCCAGCCGGCGTGGGCGTCGGCGAAGCGGCGCACTTGATCGAGCGCGACCGGGTGCGAGCGGATCTCGGTCACGCCGTCGACACGCGCGCCGGCCGTGCCGATCAGGCACAGCTCGACCGGCAGCAGCAATTCGGCCCGCGCGCGCAGCGCGGCGTGCTCCCACAGCAGCTCGTAAGTCCGCGCGATCGGCCCGGCGATGGCGTTCTCGACCGGCAGCACGCCGAAGTCGGCCTCGCTCGCGGCGAGCGCCGCCGCGACCGCGTCGAACGACCCGTAACCGCGCGTTCGCGCGCCCGGCACCAGCTCGCGCGCGGCGACGTCGCTGAACGCACCGGCGCAGCCCTGATAGGCGACCAGCGGCATCAACGTACCGTGAGCCGATCCACTAGACGTGGGCGTTGGCGGCGGCGCCGAGCCGGAAGGCGGCGACGTAGGCTCGGAAGACCGTCCGGTAGTCGTCGTGGACGAAGCGCACGCTGCGCCCGCCGGTGCGCTCGAAGCCGGGGATCAGCTCGGCGAAGTCGGCGTTGTGAGTGAAGAGGAAGTCGAGCTCGAGCGCGATCGGCGGCTCGAAGGCGAACGGGCGGGCCGCGCCGATCCGCTCGATCGCGGTGCGGGCGCCGTCGCGGATCAGCCCGCGGGCCCGAGCCGGCGAGAGCGAGTTGGTCGCATAGCGGCCGATCGAGTCTTTCACCACCACGCCGGTCGCCCACGGGAACGCGGCCAGCATCTGCTCGACCGCGACCCGGTCGCCGGTGACCAGCACGACCGGCACGCCGGCCAGGCCGAGCACGGCGGCGTTGAGCATGGCCTCGTTGCAGACCCGGCCGTTGACGCGGGTCTCGCGCAGCGTCTCGTCGGTGTAGGTGTGGTCGAGCACGCCGTCCGCGGTGCCGATGCCGGCGTGGTAGCCGGTGAAGAACGCGGCATCGAACGAGCCGTCGACCCCCTCCGCCATCGAGAGCGGCTTGCGGTTGCCGTAGATCATGCGCACGTCGTCGGGCAGCTCGTCCCAGAGCACGTTGCGCATCGAGGCGTGCGCGTCGTTGACCAGCACGTCGCCCACGCCGGCCGCCCGCGCGCCGTCGATCGCGGCCCGGACCTCCTGCGACATCAAGCGCCGGTAGTACGGGTACTCGGTCGCGTTCGCCGGGTCCACTTGGGTCCACGAGCAGACCGCGGCGGTCCCTTCCATGTCGGCGGAGATGTACAGCTTCATCCGCCGAGCTGCTGGATCGCGGCCTTCGCGTCGGCGGCGCGCGGGTCGCTCTTCGGCACGACGGTGAGGAACGTGCGGAAGGTCGCGAGCGCGTCGCTGCGGCGCCCGATCGCCTGCAGCACGACGGCGCGGTTGAAGACGGCGTTGGGGAACTTCGGGCGCTCGGCGAGCACGCGGTCGAGCTGCGCGAGCGCCTCGAGGTCGTGCCCGGTCTGGTGCTGCGTGACCGCGTCGTCGGTGGCGACGTCGGGGTTCGAGGGGTCGAGCGCGAGCGCGCGCTGGTAGTACCCGTGCGCCTTGTCGAACTTCTGGGCGTCGAACTCCATGTTGCCGAGCGCGACCAGCGCCGCGAGGTCCTTCGGGTTGCGCGCGAGCCGGCCGCGCAGCTGCTGGAGCTCCGCCACCACCGGAGCCGGCGGCCCGCCGGCCGGGCTGCCGCCGCCGGTCTGCGCGCCGGGCAGCGCGCCCGGCTGGCCGCCCGCGATCGGCCCGCTGCCGGTCTGCGGCACGGTGAACGTCCCCGGCGGATCGGTCGCGATCGGTGCCGGGGTGGCCTGGATCCGCGCGTCCCCCTGCTGCGCGACGGCGCCCGGTCCGAAGGCCGAGCCCGTCGTGCCGAAGCCGATCCGCAAGAAGTACCCCATGATGCCCAGGAAGACGACCGCGAACGCGACCAGGACCGGCACCGCGATCCGGAGAGGAAGTCCCACCCCCGGGTCTTGGCGAAGAGGGCGGGGTGCTCCCCGGTCTGCCTGGCGTCGCCGATCTCCAGCTCCTCTTCGCGCAGTACAACTTTCTGCACTTCGACGGCGAGATACCGACCTACCGGATCGCCTACAACGCGCGCTTCTCGAATCTCGCCGGGCGGATCACGTACAAGCCGCCGCAGATCGAGCTCTCGCCCAAGCACCTCGCCGGCAAGCCCGACGAGCTGCGCGAGACGCTGCTGCACGAGATGATCCACGCCTGGCTGCACGCCAAGGGTTTGCCGCCCGGCCACACCCCGACGTTCAAGCGCAAGATGAACGAGCTCGGCCTGCGCTCGATCTACCACGACCTCGGCAAAGCCGCGCCGCTGAGCGAGTCGACGAAGCGCTACATCCTGCGCTGCGAGAAGTGCGCGATGGAGGTGCTGCGCAAGAAGAGGCCCTCGCCCAACATCATCTGCGCCCGCTGCCGCAAGCAACTGGTCGCCTTCGAGATCGTCGAGCTGCGGCCGGTCGAGCTCGGCCGGGCCGCCTGGCGCGCCCGCGATTGATTTGTACCAAGCGGTAGGGAAATCACGCGGCGGCCGGCTAATTTGGCGGCGACGGCCGAGGCACCGCATGCAGGCAAGCGTTTTGCGGGCTCGCCGCGTGGAGGGAGAGTACGTCAATGACATCGCTTTTCGGACTCGTGCGCCGGGCCGGCGCGGTCGCCGCGCTCGTAGCGCTGGGCATCGGTTCCGGCCCGGCCGGCGCGGCGCCGCAGCCGACGATCAAGATCGGCGCGGTGTTCCCGTTCTCCGGGCCGCTGGCGCTGCTCGGCCAGGACTCGTACGACGGGGCCGACGTCGCGCTGCAGATGGTCAACGCGCAAGGCGGGGTCAAGGGCCGCAAGCTCGAGTGGGTCAAGGGCGATGCTCCCAACGCCGAAGCGGCCAACTCGCAAGCCGAGCGGCTGGTCTCGCAGCAGAACCTCAAGATCCTCTTCGGCTCGTACGCCTCGCCGATCGCCGTGGCGGCCTCGCAGGTCGCCGAGCGGCACCACGCGATCTACTGGGAACAGGGCGCCTGGACCAGCACGCTCTTCGACAACCACCCCAAGTACACGTTCCGGGTGAACGTCTACGCCACGCCGGCCGGTGAGGCGGCGGTGCAGTACGCGGTGAACACGATCGCGCCGAAGATCGGCAAGAACGCCAAGTCGCTCAAGCTCGCGATCGTCAACGAGGACGGGCCGTTCGGCACCAGCGTCGCGGGCGCCGAGAGCGCCGAGGCCAAGAAGCTCGGCGTCAACGTCGTCGCCGACCTGCCGTACACCGCCAGCACCAACGACATGACGTCGCTGGTGCTCAAGCTCAAGGCCGCCGATCCCGACGTGCTGCTGGCCGTCTCGTACATCAACGACGCGACGCTGCTGGTCAAGACCATGCGCGCGCAGAGCTTCCGGCCCAAGGCGATCGTCGGTGCCTCGGCCGGCTTCGGCCTGCTGGCGCTGGGCAAGAACCTGGGCGGCGACGTCGACGGCATCCTCGAGGCCGACGCGCCCGGCAACATCAACCCCAAGGGGCTGCCCGGCCCCAGCCAAGCCCTCCACCGCGAGTTCGTCACCAAGTTCAAGGCGGCGACCGGGCGCGAGCCCGACGCCTTCTCGTACATGGGCTTCGTGGCGGCCTACGCGCTCTTCCACGACGTGCTGCCCAAGGCCAAGGACGTCGACAACGCCGACGACGTGCGCGCCGCGGCGCTGGCCGCCAACGTGCCCGAGGGCGCCTACCCCAACGGCTGGGGGCTCAAGTTCGACGAGTCGGGCCAGAACACGCGCATGTTCGCCGCGATGGTGCAGTGGCAGAAAGAGGCGCCGGTCTACGTCGCGCCGACGCATCTGGCGACCGAGCAGCCGGCGATGATCCCGCTCCCGCGCTGGTGAGCCTGGCGCTCTTCCTGCAGCTGCTCGTCGCCGGGGTGCTCCTGGGCGGCGTGTACGCGCTGATCTCGATCGGCCTGACGCTGATCTTCGGGGTCATGCGGGTGGTGAACTTCGCCCACGGCGAGTTCCTGATGCTCGGCATGTACCTGGCGTACTTCCTGGTCACCGCGGCGCACCTGAACCCGTACGCCGCGCTGATCGTCGTCGCGCCGGCGCTCTACCTGTTCGGCCTGGTGGTCGAGATCCTGGTCATCAAGCCGACGATCGGCCGCTCCGACGTGGTCCAGGTGTTCGCCACCGTCGGGCTCTCGATCGTGCTGCAGGCCGGCGCGCTGATGGCCTTCAGCGCCAACGTGCTCGGCCTCAACGTCCCGGTCACCAACGCCTTGATCCAAGCCGGCCCGCTCAGCGTGGGCGTGCCGCAGGTGCTCGCGTTCGCCGCCGCGCTGCTGGTCGCGGCGGCGCTCTTCGCGTTCCTCGGCCGGACCGACGTCGGCCGGGCGATCCGCGCCACCGCCCAGGACCGCGGCGCGGCGGCGCTGATGGGGATCGACGTCGGCGCGATCTACCGGCTGACGTTCGGCCTGGGCTCGGCGATGACGGGCCTGGCCGGCGCGCTGCTGATGCCGATCTACTCGGTCAGCCCGACCGTCGGCGAGCAGTTCGTGCTGGTCGCCTTCGTCGTCGTGGTGCTGGGCGGGATGGGCTCGGTCACGGGCGCGCTGGTCGGCGGCCTGCTGATCGGGGTGGTCGAGACCTTCTCCGGCTTCGTGATCGACCCGCAGTGGAAGCAGGCCGTGTACTTCGTCATCTTCCTGGCGGTGCTGGTGTTCCGGCCGGCGGGCCTGTTCGGCACCCGCGGCAGCGAAGAGCTGGCCGGCTCGTGACGCGCGCGCGGTACGGCTGGCTGGCCGCGGTCGCGCTGGTCGCGCTGGTCGGGCCGCTGGTCGGCGACAACAGCTTCGTGCGCGACCTGTGGGTGCTGGTCGCGATGTGGGGCGCGGCCGCGACGGCCTGGAACCTGATCGGCGGCTACGCCGGCGGCCTCTCGCTCGGCCACGCCGCGTTCTTCGGCCTGGGCGCGTACACCAGCAGCCTGCTCTACCTCGACTTCGGCATCTCGCCGTGGCTGGGGGCGCTGGCCGGGGGCCTGGTGGCGATGCTCTCGGCGCTGGTGATCGGAACGATCACGATCCGGCTGCGCGGGCCGTTCTTCGCGCTGGCGACGCTGGCGTTCGCGGCGATCCTGGGCATCGCCGCGACCAACCTGCGCTCGCTCACCCACGGCTCCGAGGGGATGACGATTCCGTTCGCGCCCTCGCCGGGCAACGCGATCTTCGCCTCCAAGCTCGACTACTATTACATCGCGCTGGCGCTGCTGGCGGCGTACGTCGGGCTGACCTGGTGGATCGCCGGCTCGCGCTTCGGCTACTACCTCGTCGCGCTGCGCGAGAACCAGGACGCGGCGCAGGCGCTGGGCATCGACGGCACCCGGGTGAAGCTGGCCGCGACGCTGCTCTCCGCCTTCATGACCGCGCTGGTCGGCAGCTTCTACGCGCAGTACCGGCTGTTCTTCGAGCCGTCGATCTTCGCCACCAGCCTCTCGGTGCAGATCGCGCTGTTCGCGATCATCGGCGGCCTCGGCACGGTCTGGGGGCCGCTGCTCGGCGCGGCGATCCTGGTGCCGCTGACCAGCGAGCTGCAGAGCGCGCTCGGCTCGGCACTGCCGGGGATCGACGCGCTGATCTACGGCGCGGTGCTGGTGCTGGCGATCCTCTTCGCGCCCGACGGCGTCATCGCGCTGGTGCGGCGCCTGGCCGCGCCGCGGCGCACCGTCGCACGGGCCGGCGTCGAGACCACGGTGGCCCCGTGAGCGCGCTGCTCGAGCTGCGCGGCGTCGACAAGCGCTTCGGCGGCCTGCACGCGGTGCGCAACGTCTCGCTGAGCGTCGAGCCGGGCGAGATCGTCGGGCTGATCGGGCCCAACGGGGCCGGCAAGACCACGCTGTTCTCGTGCATCGCGGGCTACCACCGGATCAGCGGCGGCTCGATCGCCTTCGCCGGGCGCGCGATCGCCAACCAGCCGGCCTTCGCGATCTGCCGGGCCGGCGTGGCGCGCACGTTCCAGGTGGTCAAGCCGTTCGCGCGCATGACCGTGCTGCAGAGCGTGATGGTCGGCGCGTTCCTGCACCACCGCGACGCCGGCGCCGCGCGCGCCGCGGCGCTGGCGGTGCTCGAGCGACTGCACCTGGCCGAGCTGGCCGGCGTCGAGGCGCACAGCCTCACGCTGGTGCTCAAGAAGCGGCTCGAGGTCGCGCGGGCGCTGGCGACCGAGCCGCGCCTGCTGCTGCTCGACGAGGTCATGGCCGGCCTCTCGCCCGGCGAGGTGCCGGAGATCCTCGAGCTGATCCGCCAGATCAACGCCGGCGGGGTGACCGTGCTGTTCGTCGAGCACATCATGGCGGCGGTGATGACGATCGCCCGGCGGGTGGTCGTGCTGCACCACGGCGAGCTGCTCGCCGACGACACGCCGGCCGCGATCGCGCGCCACCCCGAGGTCGTCGCGGCGTACCTGGGCGAGGAGTACGCCGGTGCTTGAGGTGCGCGGCCTGGCCGCCGGCTACGGCGAGAACGGCGTGCTCTTCGACGTCGGCTTCGACGTCGCGGAAGGCTCGCTGACGGTGATCGTCGGCGCCAACGCGGCCGGCAAGACGACGACCTGCCGGGCGATCTCGGGCGAGATCGCCGCGCGGGCCGGCACGATCCGCTTCGCGGGCGAGCCGGTCGAGCACGAGCGCAGCGACCGCCGGGTCGAGCGCGGCCTGGTCCAGGTCCCCGAGGGCCGGCGGCTCTTCCCGTTCATGACGGTCGAGGAGAACCTGCTGCTGGGCGGGTTCGCCCGGCGCGCGCGCGGCGAGCGCAAGGACGCGCTGGCCGAGGTGTACGCGCTGCTGCCGCGGGTCGCCGAGCGGCGCCGCCAGGCCGCCGGCTCGCTCTCGGGCGGCGAGCAGTCGATGGTCGCGATCGGGCGCGGCCTGATGGCCCGCCCGCGCCTGCTGATCATGGACGAGCCGACCCTGGGGCTGGCGCCGCTGTTCGTCGAGCGGACGTTCGAGATCGTCCAGGAGATCGTGCGGCGCGGGGTGACCGTGCTGCTGGTCGAGCAGAACGTGAAGCGCTCGCTCTCGCTCTGCGACCGCGCCTACGTGCTCGAGCACGGCCAGGTCGTCATGCAGGGCGCCGGCCGCGAGCTGCTCGCCGACGAGGGCCTGCGGCGGGCGTACCTGGGGATGTGAGCGCCGTGAGCGATCCGCGCGCGGCGCTCGACGCGGCGCTGGCCGCCATCGCGCGGACCGAGCCCCAGCTGCAGGCCTGGGTGGAGATCGACGAGCCCGGTGCGCGCGCGCAGGCCGCACGGGTTCCGGCCGGCGCGCCGCTGGCCGGCATGGTCGCCGGCGTCAAGGACATCTTCGACGTCGCCGGCCTGCCGACGCGCCGCGGCATGCCGATCGGCGTGCTGCCGGAGCACGTCGCCGAGCACGATGCGGTCGCGGTCGCACGGCTGCGCGCGGCCGGCGCGGTCGTGCTCGGCAAGACGCAGAGCACCCCGTATGCCTGGCTCGATCCGGCGCCGACCCGCAACCCGCACGACCCCGGCCGCACGCCGGGCGGCTCCAGCGCCGGCTCGGCCGCCGCCGTCGCGGCCGGCCACTGCACCGTCGCGCTGGGCAGTCAGACCGCCGGCTCGACGGTGCGGCCGGCGTCGTTCTGCGGCGTGGTCGGCTACAAGCCGAGCTTCGGCCGCATCCCGACCGCGGGCGTGATGCCGCTGGCGCCCTCGCTCGACCACGTCGGGATCTTCGCCGGCCGGGTCGCCGACGCGGCCGCGGTCGCCCGCGCGCTCGACCCCTCGCTCGCCGCGCCGGCGCGAACGGCTCGCCTGCGCTTCGTCGTCAGCGAGCTCGACGGCGACCGCGACGCCGAGCCGGCCACCCGCGCTGCGCTCGCGCGCGCCGCCGCGGCGGTGCGCGCGACGGCCGACGAGCTCGGCTCCATCCGCTTGCCGGACGCGGTGGCGCGGGGCGGCGAGCTGCTCGCCACCGTCGTCGCGTACGAGACCGTCGCGGCGCACGGCGCGACCTGGCGCGCGCTGGGCGAGCGGCTGCCGCCGCACCTGCGCGCGCTGCTGGCCCGCGGCGAGGCGACCCCGGCCGCGGCGTACGAAGCGGCGCTCGCCGAGCGCGAGTCGCTGCGGCCGGCGGTCGCGCGCGTGTTCGCCGCGGCCGACGTGCTGCTGATGCCGTGCGCGCTCGGCGAGGCGCCCGAGCGGACGGGAACCGGCGACGCGCGCTACGTGCGGCCGTGGACGTTCTACGGGCTGCCGGCGCTCGCGCTGCCGGTGGCTGCCGCGCGGCTGCCGGTCGGCGTGCAGCTGGTCGCCGCAGCGGGTGCCGACGCGCTGCTGCTGGCGGCGGCCGAACGGCTCGAGGCTGCGCTCGCCTCGGCGTAGCGCGGCCGCACCGCTCAGGCCAGCGCGGGCCGGCGCTCGTGCCAGCTCGTCGCGGCCTGGAAGGCCGCGCCGAAGGCCAGCGCCGCGGCGGCGTCGCCGTGCACGGCGATGATCTGCATGCCCAGCGGCAGCCCGGCCGGACCGCGGCCGATCGGGACCGCGAGCGCCGGCAGGCCGAAGGCGCTGGCCGGCGCGTTGAGCGGGATGGTCTGGGGCCGGAAGCTCTCGGGTGCCGGCGCGACCGGCGCTTCGCCCGCGACCACCGGCGCGAGCGCCAGGTCGAAGCCGGCCAGCCGCGCGTCCCACGCCGCGCGGGCGCGCGCGATCGTCTCCCGCGCGGCGCGCACCGCGTCGTCGCCGACCGCCAGCGCCGCGCGGACCCGCTGGCGCACGTCCTCGCCGTATTGTTCGGCGTGCGCCGGGAAGAGCCGGGCGTGGAAATCGCCCTTGACCGCCTGCTGCTGGACCGTGCCGGTCGCCGCCGCCAGCTCGGGCTCCCACCACTCGACCTGCGCGATCTCCAGCGGCGCCGCGAAGCCGCGCGCGCTCACCGCGACGTCGTCGAGCGCGGCCGCTTGTGCCGGCGTGATCTCGTCCCAGCCGCCGCCGCGCAGCCGGCAGACGCGCAGCCGCGCCGGAGCCGGCGCGGCGGGCGCGGTCAGGACGCGGTACACCCGCTCGACGGTGGCGACGTCGCGGGCCAGCGGGCCGACGGTGTCCAGGCCGAGCGCGAGCGGCAGGATGTCGTCCAGCGGGATCGCTCCGACCGCCGGCCGCAGGCCGCTGGTCCCGCACAGGGCGCTGGGGATGCGGATCGAGCCCAGCGTGTCGGTGCCCAGCGTGAAGTCGGCCAGGCCGGCGGCGACCGCCGCCCCCGACCCGCCGCTCGACCCGCCCACGATGCGGGCCAGGTCGTAGGGGTTCGCGGTCCGCCCGAAGTGCGGGTTCTCGGTCGTGATCCCCCAGGCGAACTCGTGGGTGTTCGTCTTGCCGAGCACCAGCGCGCCGGCCTCGCGCAGCCGCCGGATCACCGGCGCGTCGCGCTCCGGCAGCCGCTCGAAGAACGACGAGCCGGCCCGGGTCGGCAACCCGGCGACGTCGATGAGGTCCTTGACCCCGAAGGCCAGGCCGTGGAGCGGGCCGCGGGCCTGGGGCGGCAGCGCGTCGAGCCGGGCCGCCTCGCGCAGCACCGCCTCGCGGTCGACCGCGACGTAGGCCTTGATCCGCCCGTCCAGCGCGGCGATGCGCTCCAGCAGCGCGCTCGCGTGCTCCCGCACGCTCGTGCCCGCGGCGGTCGTCTCTGGCATCGGTAACGCCTCCTCCGGTGGTTCGCCGCCCAGGGCGGCGCGACTGGGGTTCTGTACCCGCGGATATGGGTTCTGCGCCGGCCGGGTCGCGGCGCGTGGCCCGGGTCACGGCGGACGGCTACACGAGGTGGCGCAGGACCAGGCCGCAGGCGGCCAAGATCAGCGCCCCGGCGAGCAGCGTGATCAGCCGCGGCGAGGAGACGCGCCGGGCGATCACCGGCCCGGCGCTGCCGCCGGCGATGCCGCCCAGCACCAGCGGCAGCGCGAACGCCCAGTCGACGTCGCCGGCCAGCGCGTGCGCCGCGACCCCGACCGGCGCGGTGGTGGTGAGGACGAACGCGCCGGTCGCGGTGACGATGTGGGGCGGCATGCGCGCCGCGATCAGCAGCAGCGGCACCAGCACGATGCTGCCGCCGACCCCGAACAGCGAGGAGATGAAACCGAGCACGAGCCCGGCGCCCAAGCCCACCGGCGGGCGGTGCATGAAGTTCCGCTCGCCGGCCGGGCGCGAGACGACGCCGCGCCGCCGCAGCGTGAGCACCGCCAGCGTCACCAGCACGACGCCGTACGCGGCGTCGAACCCGGCCGGCGAGAAGCGGTGCACCGCCAGCGCCCCGAGGATGCTGCCCGGCAGCGCGCCGGCGGTCAGCGTGACGCCCAGCCGCAGGTCGACCTTGCCGTCGCGCAGGTAGCCGACCGTCGCGGCGGCGGTGTTCGCCAGCACCAGGACCAGCGAGGTCCCGGCCGCCTGCGCCGGGCCGACCGCGAAGAACACCCGCAGCACCGGGATGATGACGAACCCGCCGCCCAGGCCGACCAGCGAGCCGAAGACGCTCGCCGCCGCGCCGGCCAGGAACAGGGCGAACGCGTCGAGCGGGCTCAGCGGTCCGCGGCCGTGACGAGCATGTCCACGCCCTCGGAGTTGCGCGGCGGCGGCGGCTTGCCCTTGACCGCCACCGGCGCCCGCCCGCCGGCTACAGGGGCAAGTCGCAGTCCGGGCGTAGCTTTGCGGATGAGCGTCGAGGCCGTGGTCGCCGCGGGCCGCATCGTTCGGCCGGATCACCGGTAGCGCGTGCGCCTGTCCGCCGCATCGTCGCGGCTGCTCGTAACGCTCGTCTTCGCCGTCAGCGTCGCGGCGGGGATCGCGACGGGCCACTACCGCTACGCGGAGCTGGAGGCGTCGGCTCACAGCGTGTATGCCGTTCCGCTGGCGCAGCACGGCTTCTCCCAGTCCGGCTTCGTCCTGTACTTCTTGCTGACCGAATCGCTGGTCGCAGCGATGTTCGCCTTCACCGGGCTGTTCATCGCGCTGCGCGGTCCCAAGACGCCGATGGCGGTCTTCGCCGCGGTCGCGATGATGCTGTACGGCGTCACGATCCCGCCGCCGATGCACGCGCTGGTGGTGAACGCGCCGGAGCTCTCGCCCTGGCTGCTGGCCGAGCGCAGCCTGGGCTTCGGCCTGTTCATCGTCTTCCTGTACGTCTTTCCCGACGGCCGCTTCTCGACCTGGACGGTGCGGGCGCTGAGCGCGCTCGTGCTGGGGTGGACGCTGCTGTGGCCGTTCGTGCCGGCGTCGAATCCCTACCACTTCGCGCACCCCTGGCCGTTCGTGGCGATCGCCGCGCTCTTCGCGAGCGCGGTGCTGGTGCAGCTCTACTGGTTCTACCGCGTGCGCACGCCGCTGGAGAAGCAGCAGACGAAGTGGGTCGTGTACGCGGTCACGGCCTCGGTGGTGGGCGACTTCGTCACCCACCTGCCGTGGCAGATCGTCGACCTCCGGCGCGGGCCCGACCTGATCGTCCTGCTGGTCCACCAGCCGTTCTTCGTCGCCTTCCAGATCGCGGTGCCGCTGGCGATCGGCTTCTCGGTGCTGTACTACCACCTGTGGGAGATCGACTTCATCGTCAGCCGCACGGTGCTCTACGCGGCGGTCACCACGGCGGCGGCGGTGATCTGGGAAGCGGTGAACCTGACCGCGGTCAAGCTGATCGAGAAGGCGATGGGACCGCAGTCCAGCGCGTTCGCCGGCGGGACCGCGACGGTGGTCACCGGGTTCTTGCTCAAGCCGATGTACGAGCGCTTCAAGAAGTCGGTCGACAAGCGCCTCACGCCGGAGACGCTCGACCTCTCCGACGAGTTCCCCGAGCTCGAGCCCGACGTGCGCGGGCGCTTGACCGTCCCGCACATCGTGACCGCGCTGGTGGAGCACGCGCCGGCCCTCTTCGGCGTCCCGGACAGTGCCGTATACCTCTACCACGAGGGAGCGCTCAGCCTGAGCGCGGCACGCGGTCCCGGGGACGAGGTGGCCCAGGCCGAGATCGTCGACCGGGAGTCGCTCGCGGCGCTGCTCGCGGGCAAGGCGGTCCGGCCCGGCGCGGAGCCCGATGCGCCGGTCTTCGTGCCGCTCGTCGTTCCGCGCGCGAAAAATCCCGACTTGCTCGGCGTGCTGGTGCTAGGCCGGCGCGAGGGCGAGAAAGGCTACTCGCAGCTCGAGATATCCGCGCTCGAAGAGCTCGGGCGCAAAGCCGGGATGGCGCTCTACCTCTCCGAGGTCCGTGCCGCGGCCGCGGTCCGCGCCTGATCGAGCAGGGTCGACGGGTTGGCCTGGCCGGGCTGGAGGATGCCCACGACCTCGAAGTTGCGCAGCGGCAGCGCCTTGCCCTTGACCGACACCGGGGTCAGCTCGTTGACCACGAAGCGGTCCTTCACTTCCTCGTAGGTCGACTCGCTGATGATGATCTGGCCGCCCTTGGCGACGTTGTAGAGCCGGGCGGCGGTGTTGACCGCGTCGCCGATCACGGTGTAGTTGAGCCGGTCGCTCGAGCCGAGGTTCCCGAGCACGACCTCGCCGGTGTTCAGGCCCATGCCGACGGTGAAGACCTGCCGGCCCTGCGCCGCCCACTCGGTCATCATGGCGAGGATCTTCCGCTGCTGCTCCCAGGCCGAGAGGACCGCCTCGCAGGCGTCGTCGGGACGCGGGTTGGGGGCCGAGAAGACCGCCATCAGGCAGTCGCCGATGAACTTGTCGACGTAGCCGCCGTGCGCGAACACGAGCCGGCACATCTCCTCGAAGTACTCGTTGAGCGCGCCGTAGATCGCCTCGGGCGCCATGTTCTCCGACATCGCGGTGAAGCCGCGGATGTCGGAGTAGAACACGGTCACCTTCGCGCGCTTGCCCGACAGGTCGAGCGCCCGCAGCGGGTCGTCGTGGGCGAGCATCTGGTCGACCAGCGCGGGCGAGACGTGCTTGCCGAACATCGCCCGGATCACGCGCTTGTCGGCGCCCTCGGTCACCACCCGGTAGAGCGCGACGAACAGCGCGGCGAACAGGGTCGCGGCGTCGACGTGGACCAGATCGAGCCAGTACAGCGTCGTCGCGTACAGGCCGACCGCGAGCGCCGAGTAGCACAGCACGACCGCCGTGCCGGCCGCGATGCCGGCCAGCGGCCGCAGCTGCGTCACCGCGAAGCCGATCAGCAGCGGCAGCAGCACGATCAGCGCCAGGTCGAGCGCGGGCGGGGCGCGGCGGATGAACCTGCCGGTCAGCAGCTGGTCCATCAGGCGCAGGTTGCTGAACACCCCGGGATAGCGCCCGTTGGGGGTGACGACGAAGTCGCCCATCGCCTGCGCGGTGGTTCCGATCACGACCACGTTGCCGCGCGCGAACGCGCGCAGCGTTGCGTCGTCCCATTGCAGCGCGTCGGCGTAGGAGACGAACTGGAAGAACGGCGCCGAGAGCTGGGAGGCGCCGGCGCGCGAGGCCTGCCCGCCGCCGGGTGCCAGCTCGGTCGTCTCGTCGACCGCGAACGGCAGCATCAGGAAGAAGCTCTCGCCGTCGAGCGGGACCGCGCGCGGACCCAGGGTCGCGTGCCAGGCATCGGCCAGGCGCAGTTTCGTGCCGGTGTACTGCTCGACGGTCGCGGTCGCGAGCGACGGGTAGGGCCCGTCGGCGGGCGGCTGGCCCAGCATCCACCCGCCGGGGTTGTCGACCGTCGTGTAGCCGATCGCCGCGGCGGCGGCGCGCACGCCGGGAATCGGCAGCTCGGTGGTCAGCTGCCCCGCGGCGGTGGTCGCGATCGTGAACCCTTCGACCGTCCGCTGGGCCCGCATGCCCGCCAGCAGCGCGGCGTCCTGGGCCGGGTCGGCCGAGCGCTCCGAGAACAGCACGTCGAAGGCGACGACCTTGGCGCCGGCCCGGGCTAGCCGGTGCAGCAGCCGGCCGTAGACCGAGCGCGGCCAGGGCCAGCGCGCCACCCCGCCGGCGCGCGGGTCCTGGAGCGACTGCTCGTCGATGGCGATCAGCCGCAGGTGCGGGTTCTCGGCGTCGTAGTCCGGCAGCCCCAGGCGCCGGGCGAGCGGCTGGTCGTGCAGCCACAGCATGGCGTCGTTGAGCACGACGTAGTCGGCGATGCGGTTGAACGCCGGCAGCTGCGCCTTGGGCAGCAGGTCGAGGACGATGCCGAGCAGCGCCGCCAGGCCCGAGAGGGCCAGCGCGACGCCCAGGATCTTGAGCCGCCGAAATTTCACCACGAGCCTCCGTACTCGTTATCGGCGGCAACGCGAGCGGCCGCAGCCCGAACGCGGTAGGTTCGCCCCGCAGGGCGAACCCACTAGCTCTGGACGCGCCCGATGTAGCGGCGGTCGCGGGTGTCGATCCGGATCACGTCGCCCGGGTTGACGAAGAGCGGGACGTTGACCGAGGCGCCGGTCTCCAGCTTGGCCGGCTTGGTGGCGCCGGTGGCGGTGTCGCCCTTGAAGCCGGGGTCGGTCTCCTCGACCCGCAGCTCGACGTGGGCCGGCAGGTCGGCCCCGATCGGCGTGCCGTCGTGGAACTGGACCGCGATCCGCATGCCGTCCTTGAGGAAGTCGGCCGGGTCGCCGATGATGTCGCGCTGCAGGGTGAAGTTCTCGTAGCTCTCGGCGTCCATGAAGTGGTAGCCGTCGGCATCGTTGTAGAGCATCTGCATGTCGCGGTTGTCGACGGTGGCGCGCTCGAGCTTCTCGCCGGCCCGGAACGTCCGCTCGACCGTCGCGCCGGACTTGACGTTCTTGAGCCGCGTCCGCACGAACGCCGAGCCCTTGCCGGGCTTCACGTGCAGGAACTCGATGACGGTCCAGAGCTGCCCTTCGATGACGATGGTGACGCCGTTGCGGAAGTCGTTGGAGCTAATCATGCTGGTTTGAGAGTTTCTCCGAAAAAAGGCGCCCCAACTGCGGAGGCGCCACGTGTGGCGCATGCCCTATGCTGCGGGCGCGAAGCGCACGCAGCCTCATGATCGAGATTTGGCCTTCAGCAGACTGAGCCGGTTTTCCGTCCCGCTGCGCAGGCGGCCCAGGTTCTCGCGGTGCTTCCACACGACGAGCAGCGCGGAAACGATGCCGTACAGCAGGCCGGTCCTGCCCAGGCCGAACCAGAGCACCGGCGCCATCGCGACCGTCGCGAGCATCGAGCCGACCGAGGCGTAGCCTGCCGCGACCACCGCCGCGATCCAGACCAGCGCGAAGGCCGCCGCCGCCGGCCACCACAGCGCGAACAGCGTGCCCAGGAAGGTGGCGACGCCCTTGCCGCCCTTGCCGCCGAGGAAGGGCGAGTAGCAGTGCCCCACCACCGCCGCGAAGGCGGCCAGCGCCGCCGCGTCCCGGCCGCCGAGCGCGAAGGCGGCGAGCGCCGGCGCGTAGCCCTTGAGCGCGTCGAGCGCGAGCACCGCCGCCGCGCCGCGCTTGCCCAGCGTGCGCAAGGCGTTGGCCGCGCCGATGTTGCCGCTGCCGCTGCCGCGGATGTCGGTGCCGTAGAACGTCCGCGAGACCAGCACGCCGAACGGGATCGCACCGACGAAGAACGCCACCACGACCACCGCCAGGCCGAAGACCGGGCTCATTCGGCGTCGTCCCCCTCGCGGCGCGAGCGGAACTCGAAGCTCAGCGGCACGCCCTCGAAGTCGAACTCCGCCCGCAGCGTGTTCTCGATGAAGCGCTCGTACGAGGCCGGCACGAGCTCCGGGTCGTTGACGTGGAAGACGAACAGCGGCGGATGGGTCTGCGGCTGCGAGCAGTACAGGATTTTGAGCGGCTTGCCGGAGTGGATCGGCGGCGGGTGGGCCAGTACCGCGTCGCGCACGACCTGGTTCAGCTTGGCGGTCGGCACGCGCCGGTCGAGGTTCTCCGCTACCTTCTCGACGATCGGCATCAGCGATTGGAGCCGGCGTTTGGTGAGCGCGCTCAAGAACGTGACGGGCGCGAACGACGCGAAGGGCAACTGCGCGTGAATCTCGTTGGTGAGGTCGCCCTGGCTGTACTCGCCCAGCTCACGCACCAGATCGTATTTGTTGCCGACGATGACCAGCGCTTTGCGCTCCTCGAGCGCGATCCCGGCCAGGCGCCGGTCCTGGTTGGTTGGGCCCTTGAGCGCGTCGATCAGCAGGATCGCGACGTCGCAGCGCGCGATCGCCTTGAGCGAGCGCAGCGACGAGTAGTACTCGATCTTGCCCTTCTGGTTGGCGCGCTTGTACACGCCGGCGGTGTCGATCAGCCGGAACTCGCGCCCGCTCCAGGTGAACAGCGTATCGATCGCGTCGCGGGTCGTGCCGGGCACGTCGGAGACGATGGCGCGCTCTTCGTTCAAGAGCGCGTTGAGCAGGGACGACTTGCCGACGTTGGGCTGGCCGATCAGCGCCAGCGCGAGCTGCGGCTCCTCGAGCACGCTGGGGTCCTCGGGCGGCAGCTTGGCGACGATCGCGTCGAGCAGGTCGCCCGTGCCCTCGCCGTGGATCGCCGAGACCGGGATCGGCTCGCCGAACCCCAGGCCCCCGAACTCGGCGTGCATCGAGGCCAGCGCCCGCGGCGACTCGATCTTGTTGGCGACCAGCACCACCGGCTTGCGGGTCCGGCGCAGGATCGCGGCGACGTCCTGGTCGACCCCGACCAGCCCGTCGAGCGCGTCGACCACGAACACGATCACGTCGGCGTCGCGGGCCGCCAGGTCGGCCTGGGCCCGGGTGCCGGCGGCGATCGCGTCGTGGGGGTCGACCTCGGTCTCGATGCCGCCGGTGTCGACCAGGGTGAAGGTCCGCCCGTTCCACTCGGCCAGGGCGTAGAGCCGGTCGCGGGTCACGCCGGGGGTGTCCTCGACGATCGCCAGGCGCTGCCCGAGCAGGCGGTTGAACAGCGCGCTCTTCCCCACGTTGGGGCGGCCGACGACCGCGACGGTCGCGGGCCGGACGCGCAGGGAGGAGGGTGCGAGGGCTTCGGCCATGACCGCCCAAGGTTCCCTCTCTATGCTCCGTCGCCCCGCGGCGCTGCTCGCGTGCTTCCTGCTGCTGGCCCTCGTCCCGACCGGGTCGGTCTACGTGACGACCCTCCCGAGCGGCGCGGACGTCTGGCTGGACGGGGTCTACGTCGGGCACAGCCCGCTGGTGGTCGACGCCCTGAGCGCCGGCCGCCACGCGGTGAACCTGACCATGGCGGGCTGGAACGGGCAGCAGCTCGACGTCAGCGTCGTCGCCGGCCAGACCACGCTCAGCTCGGCCCGGCTCGAACGGGTCGCCGGCGCCAAGACGCGGGCCGCGCTCGGCGCGATCGCGCTCCACGGGCTGCCCCCCGGCCCGGTCACGCTCGACGGGGCGCCGGCCGAGCCGGCGAAGGACGGGACCTTTCCGGCCGCGACCGGAACCCACGTCCTGGTCGTCCGCACGCCGCGCGGCCGGCTCACCCGCACGGTGACGGTCTGGCCGCAGACCCGCACCGACGTCGTGCTCCAGGAGGACGCCGGCCCGACCCGGCCGAGCGTCGTCGCGCCGGCCGAGGACTACCTGCCGGCGAGCGCGGTCCGGGTCGACGGCGCGAAGCTGGTACTGAAGTTCGGCGGCCACGAGGTCGTCGGCCGGCTGGGCTCGACCAGCTACCGGGTCGACGGCCGGTCCGTCGACTACGACGCCGCCCCGACCCTGATCGGCCCCCGCCTCTACCTCCCGATCGAACTGCTCACCCTGCTCGCCGGAAACAAAGACCGATAGTGGCCCAGATCTACATCGAGACCCACGGCTGCCAGATGAACGAGGCCGACTCCCAGGACGTCGTGCGCCGCGCGCTGGCGGCCGGCTTCACGCTGGCCGAGCGGCCCGAGGACGCCGCGGTGCTGGTCCTCAACACCTGCACCGTGCGTGACAACGCCGAGCAGCGCGCATACGGCCGCATCGGGCAGTGGAATGCGGTCAAGAAGGCCGACCCCTCGGTGAAGATCGTCGTCACCGGCTGTCTGGCCGAGCAGGACCGCGGCCGGATGCGGCAGGTCGTGCCGCACGTCGACGCGGTGTTCGGGACCCGCGAGCTGGGCGCGCTGGGCGACGCGCTGGCCGAGTGGCGCGGCGAGTACCCCGACGACGAGCTGACCGTCGACCGCGAGGTCGCGCTGCTGATCGGCGGCAACGGCGCCGGCGTGCCGGGCGCCTACGACGCGCTGCGCGGCTACGTCACCGTCCAGCGCGGCTGCTCGTACTACTGCACGTTCTGCATCGTGCCGCACGTGCGCGGCCGCTTCGACCACCGCCCGATGGCGGACATCCTGGCCGAGGTTCGCGCGAAAGCCGCCGCCGGCGCGCGCGAGATCACGCTGGTCGGCCAGACCGTCAACGCGTACCGCGAGCCGGCGACCGGCGCGGACTTCGCCGACCTGCTCGAAGCGGTGTGCGCGATCGAGCCGGTCGAGCGGGTCGGCTTCATCAGCTCGCACCCCAAGGACAACACCGCCAAGCTCGCCCGGGTCTGCGCGGCGCTGCCCAAGCTGAACCCGCGCTTCCACCTCGCGCTGCAGTCCGGCTCGAACCCGCTGCTGCGCCGGATGAACCGCAAGTACACGATCGAGCACTTCCTAGAGCGGATCGCCGAGTTCAAGGCGCACAACCCGAGCTGGGCGATCACCACCGACCTGATCGTCGGCTTCCCGGGCGAGACGGAAGCAGACCACCAGCGCACGCTCGACGTCTGCGCGACCGGCATCTTCGCCCAGGCGTACATGTTCGTCTACTCGCCGCGCCGCGGCACGCCGGCCGCCGTCTGGCACGCCAAGGACCCGGTGCCCAAGGACGTCGCGCAGGAGCGCTTCCGGCGCCTTTGCGCGGTGCAGGACGCGGCGGTGCGCGCCTACCACGACCGCAAGATCGGCAGCACCGTGCGCGCGCTGATCCACGGCCCCTCGCGCAAAGACCCCACCCGTCTGACCGCCAAGACGACCGACAACGTGACGGTGAACTTCCCGCTGGTGGAGTCGGCGCCCGACTTGGCGCGCCCGTGGGTCGACGTGCGGGTCGAGTCGGCAGCGGTGTGGGGTGTGCGCGGGACGTGCGTCGGCCGCGCCGCGCGCTACGACGGCCCGGCCGAAGCGGTCGCGCCGCCGCTGATCGACCTGCTGGCGGTGTAGGCGCGCCAACTCCGCGGGTTAGGTCCGGGACAGAGCCCTTTGTAACTTTTTAAACCAAGGGCTGACAAGCTAAAGGAACTCCTCTTTTGCATCGGCCACAAGATCGGCCAAATAGTATCGACACTTGGTGATTATTGCCGTAGAATCATGATAAAATGCGTGAGCGCAATCGGCCATCTTGTTAGAAAGCCCAGGAACTCCTCGATAAGCGCGCAGCCGAGGGAATGCCTAGCGAGCCTGCCTCGACAACCTTTGTCGCTGAACTTCATCGTGAATTTTACATTGGTGTCCCCGCCTCTATGCTGCAAATCAAGAATGGCGACCATTCTTACGCGATGGTTCTAGGAAAGTGGCGAAGTGAGGACGTGCACGACGTTGTTGTAGGGCGCCATCGGCCGCCAGCGAGCCGCTATGTGGAAAAATTTATGGAATACTTTGCTTGGCGCTATCGATTTGCACCGCTTGGTAAGGCAACTCGTATGGTCGCACTAGCTGCCGCGCATCATCGCTTGAATTATATCCATCCCTTTCCTGATGGTAACGGACGCGTAAGCCGCCTCATGAGCCACGCGATGGCGCATGAAGCCGGCATAGGTGCGCACGGACTCTGGCCGATCTCTCGTGGTCTTGCGCGTGGCTTAGCGGATCGCTCTGACTACAAGCGCATGATGGACTTCGCCGACATGCCCCGCGAGAATGATCTCGATGGACGTGGTAATCTTTCGCAGCGAGCTCTGACGGAGTTCGTTCTTTGGTTTCTCCGCGTATGTCTCGATCAAGTCAAATTCATGTCTGGGCTTTTTGAATTAAATCAGCTTGTAGGCCGCCTGCGTTCCTACGCTGAAAATAGTGATAAGCTCGAAGTTGGCGCGGCAAGACTACTTGAAGAAGCAGCTGTGCGTGGCAAGTTTGAGCGCGGTGAGGCAGCAAAGATTCTCGCAAAGCCCGAGCGGTCGGCTCGTAGGGTGCTTGCAAGCGTAATTGATGCTGGACTTCTTGCATCGGACACACAAAAGGGTCCGGTCTCACTACGGTTTACTATGGACGTAGCAGAAGCTTGCTTTCCGCGTCTATTCGGAGAAAATCAGTGAGTTGGCCCGCGCGCCCGGACAGTGGTGCCGCGTTTTCATATAGCGCTGACTTCTGCTGAGCGCTCAAAGCGTTCCTGAGCCAGTTGGCACGGCGGCTGCCGCCCGCCGGCGGGAAACGCCCGTCTCGAGCGGCCGCTCGACCTGCGCGCGGTGTAGCAGGCGGCGCGCGGCGTCCCAGGGTCCGTACGCCGCTACAGCAGGCCCAGCTCGCGCGCGCGGGAGATCGCCTCGACGCGGTTGCGGGCGTGGAGCTTCTGCATGAGGGTGCGCAGGTAGGCTTTGACCGTGTTCAGGCTGAGCTGCAGCGCATCGGCGATCTCGGAGTTCGTCTCGCCGGTCGCCAGCCGGCGCAGCACGTCGTACTCCCGCCGCGCGATGAGCGAGTGCGCGTCGCGGCGCGAGCCGGGCTCGCGGAGCGGTTCGGCGCCGTCGGGCTGCATCGCCCGGGTGATGCCGGCGACCAGGTCCATCCGGGTGGCGTCCTTGGGCAGCACGCCGTAGGCGCCGGCATCGAGCGCGGCGCCGACCGCGGGGTGGTCGGGGTAGGCGGTGAAGAGCACGACCTTCGCGCGCGGCGCGCAGCCGCGCAGCGCGCCGATGATCTCGGGCGCGAGCATGTCCGGCAGGCGCAGGTCGAGCAGGATCACGTCGGGGTGCAGCGCGGCCGCCAGCCGGAGTCCCTCGTGGCCGCTGGGCGCGTAGCCCGCGATCTGGATCGCGGGGTGCGTGCGCGCCAGCATCTCCACCCCGTCGCGCACGACGGGGTGGTCGTCGACGACCAGCACCCGAACCGGCGGGCTCACGCCGGCACCCAGGCGCGGAAGCTGACCCCGCCCTCGTCGCCGCTGAGCTGCAGCCGGCCGCCGACGTGGGCGAGCGCGCCGCTGATCGCGTCGAGGCCGAAGCCGCGCCGCTCCGGCTGCTCGGCCCCGCCGGCGAAGCCGGTGCCGTCGTCGGTCACGGTCAGCGCGACGCCGTCGTGCATGGTCGCGACCGTGACGACGACCTTCGAGGCCTGGGCGTGCTTCTCGACGTTGAGCAGGCCTTCTTTCGCCGCGGCGATCAGCGCCTGCAGGCGCGCCTCGCTCACCGCCACCACCTGGTCGAGCATCACCAGCTCGGCGCCCAGGCCGCTGCGCTGCTCGAAGCCGCGGCAGGCGGCGCGCAGCGCCGCGCCCAGCGCGAGCTGCTCGGGCGGCGTGCGGAGCGCGCGCAGCGACTCGCGCAGCGTCGCGGCGGCCTCGCTGGCCTGGCACTCGATTGCGTGCAGGCGCGCGCGCAGCGCGGCGTCGAGCGGGCTCTGGTCGCTCGCGCTGCGGACGCCGGCGGTGATCGCGAAGAGCATGGCGCCGACGGTGTCGTGCAGGTCGAGCGCCATCCGCTGGCGCTCTTCCTGGACCGCCAGCTCGGCCGCCCGGCGCGCCCGTTCGGCGACCAGCAGCGCCTGCGAGGTGCGCTCGGCGACCGTCTCGACGATCGCCGCGGCGCGGTTCCCGAACGTCCCGCCGTCGCGCAGCCCGCCCAGCACGACGCCGACGGTCTCGCCCCCGGCGGCGATCGGCGCGGCGATCATCCGCCGGATGCTGGCGGCGGCGACCGGACCGTCGTAGTGGTGCGTGATCGCCGCCGAGGCGAGGTAGTCGTCGACCCACTCGACGCCGCCCAGCGCGAACACCTTGCCGCCCAGGCCGCAGCCCCGGCGCAGCATGACCCCGCGCAGGTGCTCGGTCCGGTTGCCGCTGGTGTGGCGGATCTGCACCCCGTCGTCGAACCCCAGCCGCTCGGCGATCCACGCGCAGTGCAGTCCGAACTCGTCGGTCAGCAGGCGGACCATCTCCCGCAGGACGACGTCGCGGTCGAGCAGCGCGATCACTTGCGCGAGCTGGCGGTCGAGGCTCGCCAGCTCGTTCGCTGCCAGGTGGATCGTCGCGCGAGCATGCTCCAATCGCGGCATCGCATCCCTTCCCGGTCCGGAGGCGGGGCAATTTGGGCCGGATCGACCCTTGCTCGCTCGAAAGTACTTTCCTCCGCCCGGCACGCGGATCGGCGGCACCTTCTTTCGGGTGTACCGCGGCAGGCTGGTCCGTGCGAGAATTGCCGGACGGTACGCTCGTCGCCGTCGTCGCCGACGGTCCGTTTGCGGTTCGCGCGGCGTTCGGGCACGCAGCTTCGAGGAGGGTGTGTTCATGCGTTTGGTCTCAAGCTCGCGCGGGGTCGCGCTTGCGGTCGGGATCGCGGCCGTGACGGCCGGATGCGGCGGCGGCTCGGGCGGCGCCGTCGCGCCGGGAACCGTGCCGGCGGGCCACCAGCGCACCGTCCGGGCGGCGGCGCTCGGCGCCTACAACGTGGACAAGACGAAGACGGTCGTCGCCGGCATCTCGTCGGGCGGCTTCATGGCCGTGCAGATGCACGTCGCGTACTCCGGCACGTTCCACTACGCCGCGATCTATGCCGGCGGTCCGTACTGGTGCGCGCAGGACAGCCTGAGCACGGCCCAGTCGACCTGCCAGTACGCGACGTCGAGCTCGCTCTCGGCGTCGGAGAGCTATCTCGACCAGCAGTCCAGCGCCGGAACCATCGACCCCGAGAGCAATCTCAACGGCCAGAAGGCCTATCTGTGGTCGGGCACCTCGGACTACACCGTCGAGCAGAAGACGATGAACGACCTCAACACCGAGTACCAGCACTACGGCGTCTCCACGAAGTACGACAACGGCTACGCGGCCGGGCACGGCTGGGAATCGCTGGACGGCGAGGTCGCCTGCGGCACGACCGCCAGCCCGTACATGATCGACTGCAGCAGCTACGACTCCGAGAAGACCTGGCTGACCTACTTCTACGGCTCGGTGAACGCGCGCAACGGCGGCACGCTGGGCGGCACGCTGGTGAACTTCGACCAGACGCCGTACGGCGGCGGCGCGAACGATCTCGACACCAACGGCTACCTCTTCGTCCCGAAGAACTGCGCGGCCGGCCAGCAGTGCCGGCTCATCGTCGCGCTCGACGGCTGCGAGCAGACCCAAGCCGCGATCGGCACGAAGTTCGTCACCGAAGCGGGGATCGACGAGTACGCCGACACCAACAACCTGCTGGTGCTCTACCCCTACCAAGTCTCGAGCAGCACGCCGAACAACCCCAACGGGTGCTGGGACTGGTGGGGCTACGAGACGTCGACCTATGCCCTCAAGAGCGGCCCGCAGATGAAGGCGATCAAGGCGATGGTCGACCACATCCAGGGCGGCACGACGGCGACGCCCACGCCGGCGCCCACCCCGACCCCGCACGGCTCGCCGACGCCGACCCCCGCCCCCACGCCGACCCCCACCCCGGCCCCGGTCTGCTACACCGCGTCGAACTACGCGCAGGTGCAAGCCGGGCGAGCTCACGACAGCGGCGGCTACGCGCTCGCGAACGGCTCGAACCAGAACATGGGCCTGGACAACGTCTACTACCAGACGACGCTCAAGATGACGGGCCCGAACTACTATGTGATCGGTACCTGTTCCTGACCGGCGGCTGAGCCGGGCGGCTGCCGCCGGATGGCGGCGGCAGCCGCGTTATCCACCGTATGCACAGCGCCCGCGGCACGTATGCACAGGGAGCGGGCCCGGGCGGTCGTGAACCAGGGGCCGATGCGATCGCGGCTCGGATGACGACGACCACGACGTGGTCGCCGATGCTCGAGCAGTACTTCGGGATGAAGGCGCGCTATCCCGAGGCGATCCTGCTCTCGCGGGTCGGCGACTTCTACGAAGCCTACGGCGAGGACGCGGAGACGGTGGCGCGGGCCCTCTCGATCGCGCTGACCTCGAAGGAGGGCGGCGGCGGCAAGCGGGTCGCGATGGCCGGCGTGCCGCACCACGCGCTCGACGGCTACCTGGCCAAGCTGGTCGCCCAGCGGCGCGTCGTCGCGCTGGCCGAGCAGCTCGAGGCGCCGGTGCCCAACAAGCTGGTCCGCCGCGACGTGGTGCGGGTCGTGACGCCGGGAACGCTGCTCGAGGAGCACATCCTCGACCGCTCGGCGCACAACTACCTGGCCGCGATCACCGTGCAGGACGACGTGATCGCGCTGGCCCACGCCGACATCTCGACCGGCCACGTGCTGGCCACCGCGTTCGACGGCGAGGGTTCGCTCGACGACGTGCTCGCCGAGCTGGCCCGGCTCGACCCGGCCGAGCTGGTCGCCGACGTTCCGGCCGGCGTGCGGGCCGCGCTCGACGCGGCGCTGGAGAACGCGCAGACCCGGATCGCCGCGCCGGCGCTCGCCGCGGTCGATGCCCGCCCGCGCGAGGGAATCGACGGCTTCTCGCTCGACGCGTCGCTGGCGATGCACCGCGCGCTCGACGCGCTGGCGGCGTTCGTGCGCCGGGTCAGCCTCGCGCAGTCCGGCGCGCAGCCGCTGCGCGAGGCGCAGTTCTACCGCCAGGCGACCTTCCTCGCGCTCGACCCCAACACGCGCAAGCACCTCGAGCTGACGAAGGCGGTCGGCTCCAACCCGCGCGCGACGCTGCTGGCGACGATCGACCGCACCCGCACCGCGATGGGCTCGCGGCTGCTCGGCCGGCGGCTGCTGGCGCCGCTGGTCTGCGCCGGCGCGATCGAGACCCGATTGGACTGCGTCGAGGCGCTGCTGCGCGAGGGGGCCCGGCGGCTGGCGCTGCAGGACGTGCTGCACGGCTGCTTCGACCTCGAGCGGATCGCCCAGAAGATCCGCTTCCGGCGCGCGCTGCCGCGCGACCTGGCCTCGCTGCGGCGCACCCTGGCGCTGCTCGACCCGATCGCCGACGCGCTGCGCGAGCCGGCGCTGCCGGCCGGGCTGCACGCCGTCGCCGCGCGGGTCGGCGACTTCGAGGATGTGCGCGCCGACTTGGCCGCGACGCTGGTCGACGAGCCGCCCGCGACGCTGGCCGACGGCGGCGTGATCCGGCCCGAGCGCGATCCGGAGCTGGGCGAGTGCGTCGGGCTGCGCGGCGACGCGCGCACCCGCCTGACCGCCTTGGAAGAGCGCGAGCGCGCGCGGACCGGGATCGGCTCGCTCAAGGTCAAGTACGCCTCGGCCTTCGGCTACGGCATCGAAGTGCCCAAGGCGCAGCTCGCCAAAGTGCCGGCCGACTACACCCGCAAGCAGACCCTGGCCAACGGCGAGCGGTTCGTCACGCCGGAGCTGCGCGAGCTCGACGTCGCGATCGGCTCGGCCGAGGCGCGCCAATTGCGGCTCGAAGCGGCGCTCTACGAGGGGCTGGTCGAGCGGATCGCCGAGCGGGTCGACGCGCTGCTCGCGACCGCCGACGCGCTGGCCGAGCTCGACGCGTACTGCTCGCTGGCCCAAGTCGCGGGCGAGCGCGGCTACGTGCGGCCGTCGTTCGTCGCCCAGAGCGTGGTCGAGTTCGCCGACGGCCGCCACCCGGTGATGGAGGCGCTGCTCGGCTCGTCGTTCGTCCCCAACGACCTGCACCTCGGCGCCGACGCGTCGCGCTTCATCCTGCTGACCGGGCCCAACATGGGCGGCAAGTCGACCTACCTGCGCCAGACCGCGCTGCTGGTGATCCTGGCCCAGATCGGCTCGTTCGTGCCGGCCCGCGCGGCGAAGCTGGGGATCGTCGACCGCATCTTCACCCGCATCGGCGCCGGCGACGACCTGGCCTCGGGCCAGTCGACGTTCTACGTCGAGATGGCCGAGGCGGCCAACATCCTGCGCCGCGCGACCGACCGCAGCTTGCTGCTGATCGACGAGATCGGCCGCGGCACCGGCACGATCGACGGCCTGGCGATCGCCCAGGCCATCTGCGAATACCTGCTCGAGCGCGAGTCGCGCGCGCCGATGGCCCTCTTCGCGACCCACTTCCACGAGCTCGTCGCGCTGGCCGAGCGCTGGCCGCTGGTGGCCAACTTCCACATCACCGCGGTCGAGAGCAGCCGCGGCGGCGCGCCGGTCTTCTCGCACCGCGTGCTGCCCGGCTCGTCCTCGCGCTCGTTCGGAATCGAGGTCGCGCGGATGGCCGGCCTGCCGCCCACCGTGGTGGCCCGGGCGCGCGAGATCGCCGCGGCGCTGGAAGGCCGCCCGGCGGTCGAGGTCACCGCGCCGCTGCGCGGCAAGCTGGCCAAGCCCGTGATCGAGCAGCCGCTGCTGTTCGACCTCTAGCTATTTGGTTTTCGGATCGACCACGGTTAACAAGACTTCTTTGGGGTCTAGGAAGCCTGTTCGGGTGACGCCGAGCCGGGTACATGTGTACATGATCGACGGGCCGGATGCGTCGACGATGTGTAGAATGCCGTCCTTGTTGAGCACGCTATACCGCAATTGGCAGCGGGCGTGCATCATCCTCGCGGTCTTCTCGTCGCGGAACTGGACAGCCGCATCGTAGTCACCAAGTCGGAAGATATGAAATGGTGCGTTACTCAAGAGCTGAGGGTCGATGATGACGACGGCCGACAGCCCGATGAGAAACCCAAACAGCACTCGTGAGCGTTCGACGTATGCGATAGCCGCGTTCAAGACTGCAAACAAGAGCAATAACATCACGAACAGAGCCGCGGTCCAAGGCACGGTCTTAAAATTAGGATCGTGCGTATGGACATCCCCAACCAAGCCCACGAGGTAGATGAAGGAGCCGCTGAACCAAACGAGCGGACCGGCGAACAGTCCCCAGCGGTGATCGGCAAGGACCGCTCTGCCCCGGCGCGTCAACAACAAGCCGAGGACCGGCAGGTATGGAGGCACACCCATGAGCGCTACTCTTGCCCACTGATCCAGGCCTGGAACGAACGCTGCAAGCATGTCGCCCAGGAATGCCAGGCCGAATATCGCGATTCCCAGCCGCCGCGGTAGGCGCGAATGCGTAGCCGCGGATCCATGTGCCCGCCAGTGTCCACACAGGTAGCCCGGCAGCGTGAGCGTCGTGAAAGCGAGCGCTGCTAACAAGGTGCCGAACATGGCGACGCCGGCGAGCTTCAGCAGTGTCGGGACGTCCGTCGTTGGAAGCGCACGGACGATAAATGCGTAATGAAGCAGGAGCAACAGCGTCCCGATCGTCGCTACGGCACTCGCTGCGATCGAAGTGAGCCGTGGGACGGCGCGGATCGCCAAGCCGATCCGGCCTTCGCTTGTCGAGAGCGCGACGTTCTTTATGTCCGCAAGGTCTTTATCGACGAGAACGATATCGACAAAATTCTTCCAGGTTCGACCCATGCACGGCTTCTACGGGATTACTCTGCTCGCTTACCTTCCAAGATAACCGTTCTCGATACGGCTTAGATAGTTCGTCCCCGACACGACAATGGTAGAATACCAAGCGAGCAGCGGCGGGTATAGGACCGCTGCATGCTGAGCCATCCCGTCTCGCTGAGCCAGAACGAGGTCGACGCGATCACCACGGTGGCGTGGATCGTCGTTCGCGCTCGGCATCGGCTGGTGCTCCACCGCCTGCTGTACTGGCTGTTCGGGCGCTGGTCCGCCGCGCCACGCCAACGCGTTCGCGACCGCGGTCGTCCGCCAGACCGGCGCTCGTCGCGCTACGTCCTGCCGCTGCTGGTCGTGCTGGTGGTGGTGCCGAACCTCGACGTGCCGCAGACGTGGACCAAGTCGATCGTCCACCTGACCGGACTGGCCACGATCGCGGCGGTCGCCGGGACGATCATCGCGATGATCCGGCTGTGGGGCGACGTGATGATCGCCCGCCATCGCATCGACGTCGCCGACAACCTGGCGGCGCGCCAGACTCGGCACCCGCGTCACCATCTTCACCCGGGTCGCGATCAGCGTCGTCGCGCTCGTCGCCCTCGGCTCGATGCTGATGACGTTCCCCTCGATCCGCGCGCTCGGCACGACCCTGCTGGCGTCGGCCGGGGTGGCAGGGATCGTGATCGGGATCGCGGCCCGGCCGCTGTTCGAGAACCTCGTCGCCGGCGTGCAGCTGGCGCTGACCCAGCCGATCCGCATCGACGACGTGGTGGTGGTCGAGAAGCAGTTCGGGCGGATCGAGGAGATCCACACCACCTACGTGGTCGTGCGGCTGTGGGACCTGCGCCGGATGGTGCTGCCGCTGACCTACTTCATCGACACGCCGTTCGAGAACTGGACCCGCCAGACCGCGAACCTGGTCGGCGAGGTGTACCTGTTCGCCGACTGGACGCTCGACGTCGAGGCGCTCCGCGCCGAGCTCCCGCGCCTGCTCGAGCGCACGCCGCTGTGGGACAAGCAGACCCAGAGCCTGCAGGTCACCGACGCGACGGAGCGCGCCATGCAGATCCGCTGCCTGGTGAGCGCGCGCAACTCCGGCGAGCTGTGGGACTTGCGCTGCTTCGCCCGTGAGGCGGTCGTCGCATACATCCGCGAGCACCAGCCCGAAGCCTTCCCGCGCGTGCGGGCCGAGGTGCCCGCCGGCGAGATGCTCCAGGAACGCCCATCGCCCGGTCACGAACCGGACATGCGGAGGCGCCAGAGTCGATGAGTGACATGGCTACCACGATCGAAGCAGCGCCGGTCCGAATCCGGCCGATCACCGTCGCCGAGTTCGAGCGCATGTCCGAGGTCGGCATCCTCGGCGAGAAGGAGCGGGTCGAGCTGCTCCGCGGCGAGCTGATCGCAATGCCCCCGATCGGCGAACGGCACTCCCAGGCCGTGGACGACCTGGTCGAGCTGTTCGTGCTGCGCTTCGCCGGGCGCGCCAAGCACGGTTCCCAGCGTCCCGTCACCGTCGGCCCGATCAGCCAGTTCCAGCCGGACCTCGTGCTGCGTCGTCACGCCGGGGCGGATCGCTTCGAGCGCCACCCCAGTGGGGATGATCTGCTCCTGGTGGTCGAGGTCGCGGAGTCGTCGCTGCACTACGACCGCCACGAGAAGCTTCGTGCCTACGCGCAAGCAGGCGTCCCCGAGTACTGGATCGTCAACCTCGTCGACGACCGGATCGAGCTCCACACCGAACCCGAAGGTGACCGCTACCGCCGCGTGCGCGTGGCGTCGCGCGGCGAGTCGGTCGCGGCACGGGCCTTCCCCGAGGACACGTTCCGCGTCGACGATTTCCTCCCGCCCTCGCCGGCGGCCCAGGAAGGGTGATCGCACGGTCACGAACCGGCAACGCGGAGGCGCCAGAGTCGATGAGTGACATGGCTACCACGATCGAAGAAACGCTCCACGTACCGGTTCGCCGCATCAGCGTCGACGAGTACCACCGCATGGGCGAAGCCGGCGTCTTCGGCCCCGACGAGCGGATCGAGCTGCTCGACGGCGTGCTGATCGCGATGCCGCCGATCGGTCCGTCGCACGCGTTCTCGGTGCGCGCCCTCACCAACACGTTGCTCGCGCAGCTCGGGACCCGTGCGATCATCGACGTGCAGAACCCGGTCGTCATCGGACCGACCTCCGAGCCGCAGCCGGACGTCATGCTCCTTCGGCCACCGAACGCGCGGTACGCGCAGGGGCTGCCGACGACGACCGACGCGCTGCTCGTGATCGAGGTGACGGACAGCATGCGCGCCGTCGACCGAGGCCCGAAACTGCGCGCCTACGCGCGAGCCGGCGTGAGCGAGGTCTGGATCGTCGATCTGGTCCAGCACGTGGTCGACGTCTTCACCGAGCCGTCCGGCGAAGACTATGCCCGGCGAAGCCGCGCCGAGCGCGGCGACCAGCTCGCATCCTCCGCCTTCCCGGACGCGGCCCTCGCCGTCTCGGACATCCTGCCGCCGCTCTAGGCCGGCAGTCGGCGCGCCTGCAAGGCTAGCCCCTGGGGCCCGGGCGTCGAAGGGGGCTGCATGTCCGTGCCGTTCGTCGCCTTCGACCACGTCCAGCTCGCCATGCCGCCCGGGCGCGAGGACGACGCGCGGGCGTTCTACGTCGGGACGTGCGGGATGGCCGAGCTGCCCAAGCCGGCCGAGCTGGCGAAGCGCGGCGGCGCCTGGTTCGCCAGCGGCGGGCTGCAGCTGCACCTGGGCGTCGAGCCCGGCTTCCGGCCCTCGGCCAAGGCGCATCCCGGCCTGCGCTGCGCCGACCTCGACGGGCTGCTCGCGCGCCTGCGCGCGGCCGGCTACGAGGTGAACGAGGACGCCGCCGTTCCCGGCGTGCGGCGCGCGTTCACGACCGACCCGTTCGGCAACCGCATCGAGCTGATCGCCGGCGTGATTCGAGCTGCTCGACCCGCAGACGATCGGGCAGATCGCCGCCGGCGAGGTGATCGAGCGGCCGGTCTCGGTGGTCAAGGAGCTGGTCGAGAACGCGCTCGACGCCGGCGCGGCGCGGGTGGCGGTGCGGGTGCGGGGCGGCGGGCTGGCCGAGATCGAGGTCGCCGACGACGGGGTCGGGATCGCGCCCGACGAGCTGCCGCTGGCGCTGCGGCGCCACGCGACCTCCAAGCTCGCCGACGCCAGCGGCCTGGTGCGGGTCGACACGCTCGGCTTTCGCGGCGAAGGGCTGGCCTCGATCGCCGCGGTCGCCAAGCTGACGATCGTCTCGCGCACCGCGCGGGCCGAGCTCGCCACGGCGGTCGACGCGCACGCCGAAACGGTCGGCGAGCCGCGCCCGCTGGCCGGTCCGCCGGGGACGCGGGTCGTGGTGCGCGAGCTGTTCGGCAACGTGCCGGTGCGGCGCGAGTACCTGCGCTCGCCGGCGGCGGAGTTCGCCCGCATCGCCGCGTGGCTGGCGACGCTGGCGCTGGCCTACCCGCAGGTCGGCTTCACGCTCGAGCACGACGGCCGGCCGGCGTTCGCGTTCCCGCCCGGCGACGACCTCGCGCCGCGCCTGCGCCACGTCTTCGGCACCTCGTCCGCCACGATGGTCGCGGTGCGCGGCGACGACCCGCGCACGCGGGTCGGCGGCTGGGTCAGCTCGCCCGGCGACGACCGGCCCGACCGGCGCAGCCAGATCCTCTTCGTCAACGGCCGGCTGCTGCGCAGCACGCTGCTCAGCGGCGCGTGGAGCGCGGCGTACCGCACCTTCGCGATGGTCGGCCGCCACCCGTTCGGCGTGCTCTACCTGAGCCTGCCGCCGGAGGAGGTCGACCAGAACGTCCACCCCACCAAGAGCGACGTGCGGCTGCGCTACGGCGAGCGGGTCGTCGGCGTGGTGAAGCACGCGATCGAGACCGCGCTGCGGCGCGGCGCGGTCGAGCGGCTCGAGCGCTCGATCTCGTTCGCGCCGCCGGGGCGCCAAGCGCCGGCGGGCGCCGCAGCGCCCGCCTGGGCCGACCGCTTGGTGCCGGCGCCCGAGCCCGCCGGCGCGACGGCGGGGCTGCGCGTGCTGGCGCAGCTCGACCGCACCTACATCCTCGCCACCGACGGCGACGCGGTGGTGCTGGTCGATCAGCATGCCGCGCACGAGCGGGTCGTCTTCGAGCAGCTCGCGGCGAACGCGCGCGCCGGGACGGCGTCGGAACCGCTGCTCGTCCCGCCCACCTTCGAGCTGCGGCCGGACGAGGCCGAGCGGCTCGACGCGACGCTCGACGCGCTCGCCGCCGGCGGTCTGCACGTCGAGCCGTTCGGCGAGCGCGCGTACCGGGTCGTCGCCACGCCGGCGCGGCTGGTGCACGCGGGCCGCTCGCGCCCGTTCGACGTGGCCGAGTTCATCGCGTGCCTGGGCGACGAGGTGCGCGGGCTGGACGCCGACCAGCGCGTCTGGGCGTCGCTGGCCTGCCACTCCGTCGTGCGCGCGGGCGATCCGCTGAATCTCACCGAGATGGAGACGCTGCTCGAACGGCTGCAGCGCTGCGAGAACCCGATGCACTGCCCGCACGGCCGGCCGACGATCGTGCGGCTCGAGCCGGACCAGCTCGCGCGCCTGTTCAAACGGGCGTGACGCCGGAGGCGCCCGGCGTTCTGATCCTCACCGGACCGACGGCGTCGGGCAAGAGCGCGCTCGCGCTCGAGCTGGCCGAGCGCTTCGGGGCCGAGATCGTCGGCGCCGACTCGCGCCAGATCTACCGCGGCATGCCGATCGGCACCGCCGCGCCGAGCGCCGCCGACCTCGCCCGCGTCCCGCACCACCTGGTCGGCTTCCTCGACCCGCGCGAGCGCTACTCGGCGGCCCGCTTCGTGCGCGACGCGCTGGCGGCGATCGACGCGATCCACGCCCGCGGCAAGCGCGCGCTGGTCGTCGGCGGCACCGGCTTCTACGTGCGCGCGCTGACCGGCGACGTGGCGCTCTCGCCGGTCCGCGACGAGGCGCTGCGCGAACGGCTCGCCCGCGAGGCGCGCACCCACCCGGTCGAAGCGCTGGCGGAGTGGCTGCGCGCGCTGGCGCCCGCGCGCGCGGCGGCCGTGCCGGCGGGCGACGCCTACCGCGTCACCCGCGCGCTGGAGATCGCGCTGGCCGAGCGCGACCCGGCCCGGCGCGCGGACGATGCCGAGCCGGCTCGGGCAAACCTGCGTACCCGCGCGCTCGCGTACCGCAAGCTCTACCTCGAGCCCGCGCCGGAGGCATTGCAGGCGCGGATCGCCGCGCGGGTGGACGCCATGCTCGCGGCCGGACTGCTCGCCGAAGCCGAGCGAATCGGCGCGGACGCGGTCGCGGCCGACGCGGTCGGCTACCGCGAGGCGCTGGCCTACCTCGCCGGCTTCTCGACCCGGGCGGAATTGCGCGCGCACCTGATCCGCACCACGCGCCGCTATGCCAAGCGACAGGCTACCTGGTTCCGCGGCGAGCCCGACCTCGTGCGCCTGCCGGCCGGCGACGACGGTGCGCTGCGCGCGCGCGCCGAGGCGGCGGCGCTCGCGGGCTGGAAGTAGTCCGGATGGCCATCGCTCGCCCGCAACCGCTCCAAGACGCCTATCTGGCCGAGGTGAAGCGCCAAGCGGTCCCCGTCACCATCTACCTCGTCAACGGCTTCCAGTTGCGCGGCGTGGTCAAGGGCTTCGACCCCTTCACCATCGTGCTCGAGTTCGAGAAGAAGGCGCACCTGATCTACAAGCACGCGGTCTCGACGATCTCGCCGCAGGGCGCGCTCGCCGCGCCGCTGGTGCCCGAGGAGAGCGAGGCCGCCGCGTCGTGAGCGCGGCTCCGCGCGCGGGCGTCCCGGTCGTGAAGGTCAACGGGGCCGGCAACGCGTTCGTGCTGGTCGACGAGCGCGACGCGCCGCTGGCCGACCCGGCCGCGTTCGCGCGGCGGGTCTGCGCGCCCGACGGCGGCCTGGGCGCCGACGGCGTGCTGCTGGTCGGGCCCTCCGAGCGCTACGACGCGCGGATGCGGATCGTCAACGCCGACGGCAGCGAGGCCGAGATGTGCGGCAACGGCATGCGCTGCGTCGCGCGCTACCTCGACGAGCACGACGGCCGCGCCGGCGCGACCGTCGAGACGCTGGCCGGCCCGATCGGCACCCGCGTGGTCGCGCGCGAGCCGTACCGGATCGCGGTCGAGATGGCCGAGCCGCGGATCGGCCCGCCGCACGAGGTCGCCGGCTATCGCGCTACGCCGGTCGACCTGGGCAACCCGCACGTCGTGATCCGGGTCGACGACGCCGGCGCGATCGACCTGCCGGTCACCGGCGGGCGAATCGAGCGCGACCCGCGCTACCCGCACGGCACCAACGTCCACTTCGTGCAGCGCGCGGGCGACGGCTGGCGGGTGCGGCACTGGGAGCGCGGGGCCGGTGCGACGGCGGCCTGCGGCACCGGCGCGGTCGCGGTCGCCGCAGTGCTGATCGCCGCCGGCGAGGCGCGCTCGCCGCTGGCCTTGCAGGTGCCGGGCGGCGTGCTCGAGGTCGAGTGGGCGCCGGGCGGGCCGGCGACGCTCGTCGGCGACGCGGTGCGGGAGTACCAGCGGGTCGTCGCGTGATCGGGCTAGCCTACACCGACGCGCGGGGCCGGATCTTCTTCGACGAGGCGCGCACGCCGCTGGCCGACGGCGGCATCGAGCGCGCGCCGCTGCGCGAAGAACTGATCCCCGCCCCGCCGGGCACGGTGACGAGCATGCTGCCGGGGCGCGCGCCGCTGCTCCACGGCGGCAAGCCCGGCGGCCGCCGCACGGCGCTGGCCGCGCTGCTGCCGGCCGGCTACACCCGCCTGCTGCTGCCGGCCTACCGCCGCCGCGAGGGCGCGCCCGCGCTGCCGCTGTTCGGCTACACCTTCGCCGCGGTGGTCGACGACGCGCTGCACGTCGCCGCCATGCGCACCGACGCGAGCGAGGACTGGACGCCGCGCTACTTCGCCGCGGGCGAGCTGGAGCGCGCGGTCGCGCGGCGCACCGCCGAGGACCCGCAGAACCGCACCCTGGCCCAAGTCGCGCTCTGCTCGCGCGAGTACGGCTGCTTCACCGCCCAGAACGTCTTCCTCGAGCGCGGCGAGGCCGCGCTGCCGGTCTCGCCGCGCTGCAACGCGGCCTGCGTCGGCTGCATCTCCGAGCTCGCGCCGGACGCCGGGCTGCCCTCGCCGCAGGCCCGGGTCGGGTTCGAGGCCGACGCCGAGGCGGTCGCGCGGATCGCGATCCGCCACCTCGAGCGCGTGCCCGCGGGGATCGTGTCGTTCGGCCAGGGCTGCGAGGGCGAGCCGCTGCTGCGGGTGACGACGATCGAGCGCGCGATCGCGCGCATCCGCGCCGCGCGCCCGAACGGCACGATCAACCTCAACACCAACGGCTCGCTGCCGAAGTCGCTCGCGCGGCTGATCGACGCCGGGCTGCAGGCGGTGCGGATCAGCCTCAACGCGTTCCGCCCGGAGGTCTACGCGGCGTACTACCGGCCGACCGGCTACGACCTGACCGACGTCTTGGAGTCGATCGCGCTGGCGTCGGAGCGCGGGCTGCGCGTCTCGCTCAACCTCCTGACGCACCCGGGCGTCACCGACGAGCGGGCCGAGGTCGAGGCGCTGGAGCGCTTCGTGCGCGCGCACCGGGTCGCGATGGTGCAGACCCGCACGCTCAACATCGACCCCGAGCGCTACTTCGCCGCCGTCGGCCGCCCGGCCGAGCCGCTCGGCATGCGCGAAGCGCTGCTGCGCATCGAGCGGCTCGGCGTGGCGCTGGGGAACTTCACCCACACCCATTAGTGGATTCCGACTTCGTCGGAATCCATCGCGTTCGCGCTACGCCCGAGCCGCCGTCGCGTTCGCGCTACGCGCGAGCCGCCCACGGCGGTGCGCCGTCGTGGCTGACGATGTCGCCGCCGACCTCCAGGTCCTGCGCGTGCGCCGTGACGTCGACGCCGCTGCCGGTCGCGCGCAGCGTGGTGGCGATCGAGCCGCCCTGCATCCCGCTGGCGCGCACGACCAGCGAGCCGTCCTGGTTCTCGCCGACCGTCTCGCCGCCGGAGAGCGTCACGCTCTGCCCCTTGGCGAGCGCCACCGCGCGGCCGTCGTCGGCGATGCTGAACGAGCCGTCGCGCTCCAGCGTGATCCGGCCGCCGCCGGTCTGCACGGTCGCCGAGCGGTTGTAGGTGACGCCCTTGGCGTCGGGCTGGGTGACCGCGGTCGAAACGCGGTAGCCGCCCGCGACGTCGGCGCTGTCGAGCAGGTCGCGGTGATCGGTCATGCTGTCGAAGTGCTCGTCGACCGGGGTGCCGCCGCCCGGCCCTGCGCGGGTGCCGACCGCCGAGAGGTGCGGGTCGCCGGTCGAGCCGAGGTCGACCTCGCTGAAGCGCTGCCCGGGCCCGCCGAGCTGACCCGGCTGACCGGATTGGCCGGGCTGACCGCCCAGCAGCGCCGAGAGCAGCTGCTGGATCGTGCCGATCAGGCTCGAGATCAGACCGGTGGCCCCGCCGCTCTGCTGGCCCCAGGCGCAGCCCCAGCCGCCGGCCGACGGCGGGTCGGTCGCCGGCGGCGCCGGCCGGTACCAGGGCGGCGCGAGCCCGTCGCCCGCGCCGGCGGCTGGCGCGCCGCCGGCGGCCGAAGCATAGGGCTGCGCGCGAGCGCCGAGATCGTCGGGGCTTTCGAACGGCGGGAGCAGCGGGTCGAACGTCCGGGCGGTCGGGCCGGACCAGGTGGGTTGCATCATCGGTGTGCGTCGTCTCCTGGTGAGGTGGTCGCCCCTCCATCACGACGAGCCGGGCGCGCGGCTAGGGCCCGCGCTCGCTTCAGCCGATCAGCGCGGCGCAGACGTCCTGGCGGGCCTCGTGCCGGATCATCGCGATCACGTCGTCGCCGCGCCGCAGGGTCGTCTCGCCGCTGGGAACGACCACGTCGTCGCCGGCGCGGCCGATCGCCACGATCACGCTGCCGCGCGGCAGGGCGACCTCCGCGATCCGCTTGCCCTCGGCCGGCGAGTGGTCGCCGATCCGCAGCTGCACCAGCTCCAGGTTGCTCCGGCCGACCTTCGCCAGCGGCTCGAGCCGGGTCTCGTTCACGCGCTCGTCGATCATGCCCAGGATCAGCTCGGTCGAGGAGATGACGGTCACCGGGCGGTCCGCGTCGAGCGACTCGAAGATCAGCTTGTTCTTGGGGTTGTTGACCCGCGCGATGCAGCGCGCCCCGCTGTGCTTCTTGCTGATGATCGTGACGACCAGGTTGTCCTCGTCGTCGCCGGTGTCGGCCACCACGACGTCGGCCCGCTGCACGCCGGCCTGCAAGAGCACGTTGGGGTCGCAGCCGTCGCCCACGACCGCGATGTCGCTTTCGAGCAGGTTGGTCATGAGCTGCGCCTTGCGGGCGTCCTTCTCGATGACGACGACCTCGTGGTTCTGCTTGATGAGCCCGCGCGCCAGGTACGTGCCGACCTTGCCGCCGCCCACGATCAACACGAACACGCTAGGTGCTCAGCGCTGGTTCGGGGCGCGCGCTCGCGAAGGCGGCGGCGAAGTCGGTGAGCGCCTCGGGCGCGACGATGGCGTTGAGCTCGTCGCCCTCGGTCAGGACGTCGCTCGGTGCCGCGATGCTGACGCTGCCGAGCCGCCGGATGGCCGCGATCCGGACCTTGCCGTCGATCTCGACCTCCGCCACCCGCTTGCCGGCCTGCGCGCGCGAGACGGTCGCGACGATCGAGCTGAGCTTGCCGAAGTCGAACGAGGGCATGCTGGCGTACGAGGCGTCCTGCAGCCGGTCGCGGATCAGCTGGGCGCCGATCGTCGTCGGCGAGAACGTCTCGATCCCCAGTTCCCGGTAGAGCTGGCCGCGCGGCGGGTCGTAGATGCGCGCGATGATCTTCGGGATGCGGAACATGCGCTGGGCGATCAGCGCCGCCATCACGTTGCGGTTGTCGCCGTCGGTGACCGCGACGAAGCCGTCGGCGCGCTCGGCGCCGGCCCGCTTGAGCACGTCGTAGTCGATGCCGGTGCCGACTTCGACCTGGCCGCCGAAGCGGTTGCCCAGCCGCTTGAAGGCGGACGGGTTCTCGTCGACGACCACGACGTCGTGCTTGTCGGCGACGAGCAGCTTGGCGAGGGTCGAGCCGACGCGCCCGCAGCCGACGATCAGGTATCTCATGGAGCGCCCTGGGAATTCGCGGCGGCGAAGATCGTTCCCCCGACGGCAGGAGGCCTCCGGCCGTTTGAGAATTCGGGGGTTTTGGTCCAAGCGGTTACGGGGCGTAGCTCAGCTTGGTAGAGCGCTGCGTTCGGGACGCAGAGGTCACAGGTTCAAATCCTGCCGCCCCGACCATTCTCCCCTTCCACCGGGCCGCCGTTGTTCTCTCGATTCAGCCCAGCCGCCCGACGCGTGCTCCGAGTAGCGGAGCAAGAGTGCCGGAACCACAACCACTACTACGTGGGTGCCGAGCACGTGCTGTACGCGCTGCTGGAGGAGCACGACGGTGCGATCGACGCCCTGCTCGAGCGGGAGCAGGTCGAGCCGGCTCGCGTGCACGCCGAGATCAAGCGTGCGCTGGGCACCGGCGAGGACCGGATGTGGGAGGGGATCCTGGTGACACCGCGGGTCCGCAAGATCGTAGAACTGGCCGAGGACCGGGCCGGCGACCGTGAGGTCGAACCGCTCGATCTCTTCGAAGCGATCCGCGCCGAAGGCGGCGGGCTCGCGGCCGACATCCTGAGGCGCGCATGGCACACCTGACCCAGCTCTTCCACGACCTCATCCTGCACTTCGGCTACGCCGGACTGTTCCTGGTCGTGCTGCTCGGCAACCTGGGCGTGCCGGCAGGCCTCGAGATCATCATGCCGGCCGCCGGGGGGCTGGCGGCCCAAGGCCACTTGCCGGCGCTCGGCGGCGTCCCCGGCTGGGTGGTGGTCGGCACGGTCGCGACGGCCGCCGAGATCCTCGGCACCGGCATCCTCTACGCGATCGGCTGGTACGGCGGGGTGCCGTTCGTGCGGCGCTACGGCAAGTACGTCCACCTGAGCGAGGCCGAGCTGAACCGGGTCCACGCCTTCTACGAGCGCTACGGCACCGCGACCGTGTTCTGGTGCCGCTTCGTGCCCTTCGTCCGCGGGGTCGGCTCGCTGCCGGCCGGCGTCTCGCGCATGCAGAAGCGCTACTTCGTCACCTACACGGCGCTGGGCTCGGCGCTGTTCTGCTTCGGCCTCGCGTTCGTGGGCAACGTGGCGGGCCACAACCTCGACGCGATCCTCGCCACGCTGCACAAGCTCGCGCTGCTGATCGTGGGGCTGGCCCTGATCGCGATCGTCGCCGGGATCCTGCTCTGGCGCGCGCGCGCCAAGAAGGCCGCCGCGACCGATCTTGCCGCCTGATCCCGCGGCGGCGCCGGCGCTCCGCCGGCCGGGGCGCACGGGCGGACCGCTGGTCCTGCTGCTCCACGGCCACGGCGCCGACGAGCACGACATCTTCCCGCTGGCCGGCGCGTTCGCGCCGGCCGTGACGGTGGCGGCGCTGCGCGGGCCGATCCCCTCCGAGGGCGGGTACCGCTGGTACGCGCACCACGACGTCGGGCGGCCGGTCGCCGCCTCGCTGGCGGCCGGAATCGCCTACGTCGAGGACTGGCTGGCGAGCGCCGCGCGCGCGGCGCGGCCGCTCTGGCTGGTCGGCTTCTCGGGCGGCGCGCTGATGGCCGGCGCGCTCCTGCTGCACGCCCCCGAGCGCTTCGCCGGCGCCGCGCTGCTGCACGGCACGCTGCCGTTCGGCCCGGGCCTCGACCCGGCACCGGGCCGGCTGGCCGGCCGGGCGGTGTTCTACGGGTACGGCGAGTCCGACGAGGTCATCCCGCGTGCGCTGGTCGCGCGCACGCGGGCCTACCTGCGCGACGCGAGCGGGGCGGAGGCGACGGTCAACGCCTATCGCGCCGGCCACGAGATCCCGGCCGCCGAGCAGCGCGACCTGGCCCGCTGGTACGCCGCGATGCGGTAGAATGGTGGGATGGCTTCCGAGCCGAGCCGCCTCGAGCGCACCCTCTCGCAGCTTCCCGACCAGCCCGGCGTCTACCAGATGATCGGGGAGGACGGCCGCATCCTCTACATCGGCAAGGCGGTCAGCCTGCGCAACCGGGTGCGCTCGTACTTCCAGGACTCGGCCGCGCACGCGTACTTCACCCGCAAGATGGTCGAGCGGGTCGCCGACGTGCGCACGATCGTGGTGACCAACGAGGTCGAGGCGCTGATCCTCGAGGCGAACCTGATCAAGCGCCACCAGCCGCCGTTCAACGTGCGGCTGCGCGACGACAAGCGCTTTCCCTACCTCAAGGTGACCAGCGAGGCGTTTCCGCGGGTCGTGTTCACCCGCACGCTCAAGGACGACGGCGCGCGCTACTTCGGCCCGTACACGAACGCGGCGGGCCTGCGCGAGCTGATCGACCTGATCCGGATCGTGTTCCCGCTGCGCACCTGCCGCGAGCCGATCGACGGAAAGCGCAAGCGGCCGTGCCTGCAGTACCACATCAAGCGCTGCCTGGCGCCGTGCGTGGGCTACCAGTCCGAGGACGACTACGACCGGCTCGTCGACGAGGTGACGCTCTTCCTCGAGGGCCACTACGACCCGCTCATGAAGCGCCTCCAAGGCGAGATGACCGACGCCGCGGAGCACTTCAACTTCGAGGCCGCGGCGCGGCTGCGCGACCGGATCATCGCGGTCCGCCGCACGGTCGAGGCGCAGAAGGTCGTCTGGCGCTCGCGCATCGACGTCGACCTCGTCGCGCTGGCGCGCGGGCAGGGCCAGGCCTGCGTGCAAGTGTTCCTGGTGCGCGACGGCAAGCTGCTCGGCCAGGAGCACTTCATCCTCGAGGGCGCGGCCGAGACCAGCGACGCGACGCTCTTCTCGCAGTTCCTCAAGCAGTTCTACACCGCGCGGACCGGCAACTTCGGCATGGGCGGCGCGCTCGACGCCGAGACGACCGGCTCGCCGCTCGCGCTGCGCGCCGCGCGCGACCAGCAGGCGCCGGTCGCGCTCAAGGCGCGCGCGCGCCGGCGGGCCGGCTTCGAGGCCGCCGTGCCCAAGGAGATCCTGATCGAGGCGCAGCCCGACGACGCCAGCGTGATCGAGGCCTGGCTGACCGAGATCAAGGGCCAGCGGGTGCGCATCCTGCGAGCCCGAGCGCGGCGAGCGGCTCGACTACTTGAAGCTGGTGAAGAAGAACGCCGAGCAGAACCTGCGCGCGTTCCTGGTCCACCAGGAGGCGACCGAGTCGCTCTCGGCCAGCGCGCTGACCGAGCTGGCCGCCGCGCTCGACCTGCCCGAGCCGCCGCACCGCATCGAGTGCTACGACATCTCGAACATCCAGGGCACCAACTCCGTCGCCTCGATGGTGGTGTTCGTCGAGGGCCGGCCCAAGAAGAGCGACTACCGCCACTTCAACATCCAGTCGGTGCAGGGCCCGGACGACTTCGCCTCGATGCAGGAGACGCTGCGCCGCCGGCTGCGCTACCTGCGCCGCGACGCCGACCGCCCGCCGCTCGCCGAAGGCGACGCCGCCGCCGCGGCGCTCGAGCAGCAGGCCGCGCGCAAGGAGCGCTTCCACCAGAAGCCCGACCTGCTGCTGATCGACGGCGGGAAGGGCCAGCTCAACGCGGTCGTCGAGGTGATGCACGAGCTCGACATGTGGGGCATCCCCGTCGCCGGCCTGGCCAAGGAGCACGAGTGGCTGTTCCTGCCCGGCAGCGGCGAGCCGGTCGTGCTGCCGCCCAACTCCCCCGGTCTGCACCTGGTGATGCGGGTTCGCGACGAGGCGCACCGCTTCGCGATCACCCACCACCGCAACAAGCGCGGCAAGGCGATGACCAAGTCGGTGCTCGACACGCTGGCCGGGGTCGGGCCGGTGCGCAAGAAGCGCCTCATCACCGCCTTCGGCTCGGTGCGCGCGATCAAGAGCGCCACGGTCGACGAGATCGCCGCCGTGAAGGGCATGACCCCGGCGCTTGCCTCGCAGGTGAAGGCGGCACTCGGCGGGTAGCGCCCGGGCATGGGATTTCTGATTCGGCTGGTGGTCAACGCGGTCGCGCTGATCGCGGTCGCCTACCTCGTCCCGGGCGTCCACGTCAGCGGCTTCGTCGGCGCGCTGATCGCGGCGCTCATCCTCGGGATCGTCAACGCGGTGCTGCGCCCGATCCTGGTCATCTTGAGCCTGCCGCTCGAGATCGTGACCTTGGGCCTCTTCACGCTGGTCATCAACGCGCTGCTGTTCTGGCTCGTCGGCAAGCTCGGCGTGGGGCTGACCGTCGACGGTTTCTGGCCGGCTTTCGTCGGCGCGCTCGTGCTGTGGATCGTCTCGTGGGTGCTCTCGCTGCTCACCCGCGGGCTCGAAGCGCCGCGGGCCCGGCCGTAACCCGCCCCGCTCGCGACGGCAGGCGCCGAGCATGAAGAACACCGAGCGGCTCGTCGGGATCGCGCTGGCGGTGCTCGCGCTCGAAGGCTGCCGCGGCCCGCAGCAGCACGCCGGAGCCCCCGGCCCGCGGCCGTCGAGCACGGCCAGCCCGTCCGGCGTGGGCCACGCCGGCTACCACTCGGGCGGCGGCCACCTCGGCGGGTTCGCCGCCGGTGCGGCCGCCGGCGCCGCGGCGGGCTCGCAGAGGCGCGGCTTCGGGACCGACCGCAGCTTGGGCGGCCGCAACGGCAGCAGCGCCGCCGGCGAGGACGGCGAGAACGGCCGCGGCGGCGGCTTCGGCTCCGCGGGGGCGCACGGCTCCGGCGGCTGACCCGGTCGCGTTCTGGGAGACGTTCGCCGGCCGGCCGTACGCGCTGCCAGGCGTCGTGCCGATCGACCGGGCGACGGTCGGTGCGATCCGGGCCGCGGCCGGCGCGGCCTGGGCGATCTACGCCCGGGTCGCGCCGCTGCTGCGCGCGCTGCCCGACGAGGGCCTGACCGCGCTCGGCATCCCCGCCGCGGCCCACCGCGTCGTGCGGCTGCACGACCCGCGCGCCGGTGCGACGCTGGTCGCGCGGTTCGACTTCCTGCGCGAGGGCGACGCCTTCCGGGTCGTCGAGATCAACGCCGAGACGCCGTTCTTCCTGGTCGAGTCGTACCGCGAGCAGGGGCTGCGCGCGCTGGCGGCCGGCTACGGCGACCCGAACGCCGGCGAGCGCGAGCGGCTGGCCGGCGCGCTCGCCGCGGCGCTCGCGCCGCTCGAGCCCGGCGCGCGGGTCGGCGTCACGGCCACCAACGTCCACCGCGAGGACGTCGGGACCGCCCTGTTCCTGCGCGACCTGCTCGCCGGGCGGGTCGCGGCCGAGGTCGCCTACGTGCCGGTCCACGAGCTGGCCGTCGCCGGCGGCACGGTCCGCGACGCGCGCGGCCGGCTCGACGTGCTCTACCGCTGCTACCCGCTCGAGCACTTCGCCGCCGACCCCGGCGGCCCGGCGCTGTTCGAGGCGGTCGCGCGCGGCGCGTGCCGGCTGCTCAACCCGCCCTCGGCCCTGGCGCTGCAGTCGAAGGCGACCCAGGCGCTGATCTGGGGGCTGGCCGAGCAGGGCGCCTACTTCGACCGGCACGAGCGCGCGGCGATCGAGCGCGTCTTCCTGCCGACCTACCTCGACCGGCCGGCCGACGGCGCCTGGTACGTGCGCAAGCCCGTGCTCGGCCGCGAGGGCGGCGGGGTCGCCATCCTCGACGGGCGCGGCGCGGTGGTCGCGCAGGGCGCCGGGCGCGGCTTCGGCGACCAGCCGCCGGTGTTCCAGCGCTACGTCGCCGCGCCGACCCGCCGGGTCGCGCTCGGCGACGGCAGCACGGTGGAGGGCACGGAGCTGGTGACCTGCTTCGTGGTCGCCGGACGGCCGAGCGCGGTCGGCTTGCGGATCGGCGGCCCGGTCACCGACGCGGGCAGCTATTTCGCGCCGCTCGGGCTCGCCTGACGCGACGCTTTCGTTCCCATCGTACGCGATCGTGCGGCAGCTCACGATCGAGCTGGCAAGCGAGCCGTTCCAAGTGGAGTCGCGCCGAGCCGTCCGGAACCCGGCTGGCCATCTCCACCCAGAGGCACCGGCGACGGGCGAGCCGGTCGCTTTTTTTGCCAGAAAGAACCCATGCAGCATCTTCGTCCGGCCCTACGAGCCGGGCTCGCCCTCTCGTTGCTCGTCCTCGCCGCCTGTGGCGGCGGTGCCTCGACGGTCCCGGCCGCCTCGCCGGCGGCCGTTCCCGGCGCCGCGGACGCCATGCGGACCGTCCGCGACAGCGCGTCGCCGTCGTACACCGCGACGTTCCAAGGCTACATTTCGCAGAGCGCCGTCAACCTCTACCCGACCCCTTGCGGGCACATCCCCGCGGTCTTCGCGCCGGGCGGCGCCGCCATCACCGGCGGCCCGCTGCAAGCCGGCCAAACCGTCACCGTGTACGGCACGCTGCGCGACCAGCACGGCAACGCGGTCCCCACCGGCTGTCCCGACCGCATCGACGGCGTGACCGCCATCGTCGTCGGCGGCGCGTCCGCGTCGCCGCCGCCGCCGGGTGCGACCCCGCCGCCGCCTGCGACGGGCGGCGCGCACGTGCCCACGGTCGTCGAGCACCCGCCGCTGGACGGCGTCCCGGCCGTGCAGGCGGCCGCCGCGATCGACTACGTGTTCGCCCCGACCGACGCCGACGCCGACCACTGGCGCGCGGCGGGCATCAAGACGATCGGCTACGTCGACGCGGCGGTGCAGTACGACCCGCCGGACTACTCGCCGTTCCTCACCGGCGACGAGTCGACGTACCTGCACGCCTGCGGCGGCTCGCGCGCCCGCTTTTCCGCCGGCGGCCTGGGCGGCTCGTTCATGGACCTCGGCGCGCCGTCGTACCAAGCCTTGGTCGGCGCCGCGGTGAGCCAGCGCGCACCGCACGACGACGCGTTCTTGTTCGACGACGCGCTGAGCGCCGCGATGCTGTACGGCTCGTCGGTCTCCCCGCCGTGCGACACCTGGGTCGGTTTCGACTACCGGAACTCGGCCGCGGTCGCCAGCGCGAAGCTGGCCGCGCTGCTGAGCGCCGCGTTCGCCGGCACGACGACCTTTCTGAACGGCCTGGGGCTGGCGCCGGACGACGGCACGCCGTGGGCCGCGATGCAGGCGACGCTGCAAGACCCGACCGTCGCGGGCGGGATGTACGAGTTCTGCTACCTCGGCCAGACCGATCACACGGTCGCGAACAAGCGCACCGAGATCGGCTGGCAGTCGGTCCTGGCCTCGCAGGTCGACGCCGCGCAGCGCGGACGCAAGTTCTGGTGCCTCGCGCTCACCGGCGACGACGGCGACAGCGACGCCGGGCGGGACCAGCGGCTCTACGCGTACGCCTCGTTCCTGCTGGGCTTCGACGGCCAGGCGCTCTTCGAGGAGACGTTCGCCGAAAGCCACGGCCTGCCGGTCTACCCCGAGACGTCGCTCGTCCCGTCCGACCCGCAGGACCCGGCGGGCAGCAACCCGCGCCGCTTCGGCTCGTGCGCGGTCGGCGGCCAGGGCATCGGCCCGTGCGCGGTGTTCGTCAACCCCTCGGCTTCACACGGCGCGAGCGTGCCGGCCGGCTACGGCGCGGCGATTCAGCTCGTCGGCGGCTCGGTGTTCGAGGGCGGCTCGCTCGCGAGCACCGGCGTCCCCGCGACGCTGGGACCGGCCGAAGCGGTGATCCTGACCCAAGCCGGGGTGCTGCCGTCGTCGGCCGCCCGCCGGACCCAGGCGGTGCGCCGCGGCACCCCGGTCATCGAGCCGCTGCCGGGCCGCCTCGGGCAGTCCCGCCTGCGGTAGGCTGGAGCCTTTTCGCGCGAGCCGGGGTTGGTCGAGGTGGTGTTCGACCCGTACCGGCTCGCGCGGCCCTTCCTCCACCGCCTCGACCCCGAGGACGCCCACGAGCTGACGCTGCGGGCGCTCGAACGGGGCCTCGTTCCGGGCCAGCCGCGCGGCGACGACCCGCTGCTCGCCACCACCTTGTTCGGCCGGCGGCTGAGCAACCCGGTCGGCGTCGCGGCCGGGTTCGACAAGAACGCCCGGATCTACGACCGGCTGGGCGCCCACGGCTTCGGCTTCGCCGAGGTCGGCGGCGTCACGCCGCGGCCGCAGGCCGGCAACCCGCGCCCGCGGGTCTTTCGGCTGCCGGCCGACGGTGCGGTGATCAACCGGATGGGCTTCCCCAACGCGGGCGCCGCGGCGGTCGAAGCGCGCCTGGCCCGCAAGGGCCGGGGCGGGATCGGCCTGGGCGTCAACCTGGCCTCCAATGCCGACGCCGCCGACCCGGCCGCCGACTTCGTCGGGCTGGCGACCCGTTTCGCACCGTACGCCGACTACCTGACCCTCGACGTCTCGTGCCCGAACACCGCCAACGGCCAGGTCTTCCTCGACCCGCCCCGCCTGGCCGACCTGCTCGTCCGGCTGCAAGCGGTCGCTTGGCCCAGTTCCGGCCGGCCGGCGCTCGCCGCCAAGCTCTCGCCCGACGTCGACGACGCGCTGCTCGAGCGCCTGGTCGCGACGCTGCTCGCCGGCGGCGTCGACGGGATCGTCGTGGCCAACACGACCCGCGCCCGGCCGCCGCTGCACGATCCGCATGCCGGCGAGGCCGGCGGCCTCTCGGGCACACCGCTGCTCGCTGTTTCCACCGCGATGCTGGCCCGGGTGCGCGAGCTCACCGCCGGCCGGGTGACGCTGATCGGCGTCGGCGGGATCGCCGGCGGCGCCGACGCGTACGCGAAGATCCGGGCCGGCGCGAGCGCGGTGCAGCTCTATACCGGGCTGATCTACGGGGGCACGGCGCTGGTGACCCGGATCAAGCGCGAGCTGGCGGCGCTGCTGCGGCGCGACGGTTTCGGCTCGGTCGCCGAGGCGGCGGCGGGGGCGCCGGCCGGCGCGACGGTACGGTGATGGAACCCGGGCTTGCGCCGGGGTGTTAGTATGAAGTGCTGGTCCAATCAGGGACCTTCGCGCGGGGCTGAGTAGTCTCGACGGGGAGATCCGCGGCTGGTGTAAGCAGGCGGTGCTGTGAGCCCACCTTAAACGATCACAAGCGTTTTACACGCGAACAACGAATACGCCCTGGCTGCCTAAGCACTAGCTTAACGTAGTCACCGTTTGCGAGGGGTAGCCGGATCCACCTCGCCTGCGGTCACAAAGTCCGGCTAGGATGCTGAGGTGTCTCGAGATGCATCCGAAACTCAACCGAGGCTGCTGCGCGGCTGATTCCTGTACCGAGAAGCTGACGCGCTCAAGACAAAATCGGAACTGAGCCTGGAGAAAGTACCAGTCCGGCTTTTCGGACCCGGGGGGCGGCTCCCCGGCAGCTCCACCAAGTCACTGCTCCATCCCAACGACTACGGAGACCGCCCAGCGGTCCCCAGTCGTTGGGATGTTGCATTTTGTCGTCGGGCGGTCTCGTCGCCGAACCGCGAATCGTTGGGCAGTCTCACGATTGAAACTACGATGAGCGTATAGTCGTCCTGGTCTTTAAGCACGCCGAACTTCGCAATGCCGACTGGACTTTCCATCGATCCACTACGACGCGCTGTTGGTCGTGCCGGAAGTGTTGGAGGCGGCACATCGCAAGAAGAATAACAGCGCGGGGCCCCGCTTCGCACCGGAAAATGGGATGCGGGACCACGCTGCTGGCTTTCCCCGCCTAGCGGGAAGTCGTAGGGTGATGAGGTTACCGGGCTGGCGGTCTGGCCGGGGCGAGCGCGATCATAGCTCGGCCGTCGCGCCGTGTCGAGCGTGGTCAGAGGCGGTAGTCGATCTCGAGGTCGTCGAGGTAACGGCAGGTATAGGCTACTGCGGCGCCTGACCCGGCAGTCGGCGTCATAGACCAGCGCGCCGACCGGCACGTCTAGGACGTGCGCGACACACGCGCGCCCTGCCCTTCGGCGAGGGCATCGATCGCGTCCCAGAGCGAGAGCTGCTCGGAGCGCGCGAGGGGCCGAGGAGCGCGTCGATGGCGTCGAGCGTGATGTTGGGGACGCCGGCCGTGCGCATCTCAAGCACGACGAGATGGCGCGGATTCATGCCGAGCCGCGACGCGGCGGCCCGGCGGGAGAGCCCGTACCGCCGGCTGAGGGCCGTGATGGGGCTGGGTTTGAGCGCGTAGGACTTCACGCGATCCTTTCCGCGCATGGCTCCGCTTTCGCATAGCCATTGGATGTGTAAGGTGGGTCCTGCGCTGCCCCCGTGACCGACTGGGGTCGAAACCATAGGCCGCGGGGTGGTGTGCGTTTCCGACGCCGTTCCATCGCGGATCGTACCACCGCTGCTCGGTTGAAAAGTCTTGCGGGCCAAGAAGCGCATGCTGTGATCGCTCGACGTTCGCGACTCCAATAGAAATTTAGCGCGCTTCGATCAAAGATCACGGCCACCCATATGGCACCGTCATCTGCAACGATGGCGCCTCGCCCAATGGATGAAGCGCATACGATGAGCAAGATCAGACTAATCAATGCAATCGTTCACGAACTCGGTCACGCAGTCGTAGCACGCGCTATCGGCCTTAACCCAAGCGGCGTTTGCTGGCCATACATCATAAACGGCGATCCGACGCAAATCAACGAGCCCACGGCATCTTTCATGCACGGCTGTGCTGAGACCAAGATCGACAACATCCGGGAGGAAGTAGCGCCGGGTGTTTCGCGCTACAAGCCGGAACTTCGCCGGGAGCTGCTGCTCGTGGCAGCGGCCGGTGTCGCGGCGGAGCTGCTCTCGGTACACAGCCGCATACCGAGCGACGCAGCAATAGCCCTATTCCAGCACGAAGACCAACTCGGCGATCGGACTGCGATTACGGAGATACTGGGACGACCGCTCAGCCAACCCGAACTCGCCGACCTCGTCCAACACTCGGCGTCCGTACTGGAACCCTTCATCTCCGCTCTCCTTGAGGAAGCGGAACGCCTCAAACGGACCTATCGCAGCGCGTCGTCTCGCCTATGCGGCGTACTCTACTACGACGTGCTCGACGAGATCGTCCTACGGATTCTCATCGATGAGCAACATGCACCATGATTGCGATATTGGAACATCACCGAGCGAATACCGCGGTATAGCCGATTCCCGCGACGGTGGCGCGATCTATACCGTCAGGTGGGTGCTTACCGCAGAGCAACAGGTCCTGAACGACGTCGCGGTCGACTTCCTCGAAGGCAAGGACGAGTCGCTGGAAATGCTCGATGCGTACCGGGCCAGAGTACTAGTCCGAACGAACGAAATCGTCATTACGTACTGTTCGAGCAAGATTGACGAACGGCCGCTCGCCGCCTTCTCTCGCCGCCACCCCGATGCCGAGATAGACGCAACGTTCGAGTCTGCGGGAACAGTCCGCCGGTTCCGGTACGAGGGTGGGCGTGAAGCAAGACGCCCAGATCAGTAGGGCTGATTTAGGCGGTCGGCACAACATATAGTACGAATGTTTGTTCGGGGGGAATAGACGATCGGCATGTGCTAGAGCACGCTCCCGTTCACGGAGCGGCTGTTCACATGGCAGAGATCGAGTTTGAGGTTCCCGGCCCCCACCCGCCGTGTAGAGAAACGGTCTGGGACGATGGCGCGCCACGGCCGTGCTTCAGCATGGAGCGCACGATCCTCCATGTCCCGACGAACATGGGGAAGAAGCTGGTCTGCGGCAGGGGGCATAACCAGCGCCGGAACAAGCCGTTCATCGCGGCGTACGAATTCGAGCCGGGGGAGCAGTTTGCCGACATCGTTTTGCCGGAATATCTGCCGAACGCGCAACGCACGCGCGAATCTCGCTGGAAGATTCCTTCGGACGCGCCGATCTACGAGCAAGAGGTGGATACGTGCGTAGCGTGCGGGGCTCCGCCGTACGACCTGTTCGGCGGGCCTGATATCACGCAGGCGTGGCCGTGGCTTGAGTCATACGCACCGGAACTGCTGGCGCGTATCCATCAGCAGGTCGCCCAGCACCGTGGCGCCGCCTTAGCCGACTGGCCCTCTCTGATAGACGAGGATCTGCGGCGTGCGATTCGGGAACGCCTTGATCAGTCGCTTCTGCAAGTGGACCACGGCGTTCCCAAGAAGGTCGGCAACGACCTATGGGTTCTGCTGACGCCGCCTGAACGGCGCCTCCTTCAGATGAGCCTTCTCTTCAAGATGTGCCGGCGCTGCAACGGGACAAAGTCGAAGAAGCTGCTGCCGCAGGAAGAGATCGAGCGCTACTACATCGGAACGTACTACGACGGGGATCGAGCGGCCGCGATAGCGGACGCGACACGCTGGGCCATCCTCGACCGGACGCTCACGAAGATCTACGAAAACGCAGCCGTCGGCTGAGCAGGCTGCGGAAGCACGCGAAGTTTTGACGACGGCAACGCGCCGTCGGCGACTTCGGTCTGCGCGTTCTCCGCGACGGACATGATGTGCGACGTCACGAGGCGCACGGGGACTTGCGAAAGCCCGTCCCCGAAGGTGTCTGCATGTACCAAGACGTGCGACTCTCCTGATTCAACCGCTCGCAGCACACGTTCAGCGTCCTCCGCAGAAACGACGTACATTCCGCGCGTCATACGAATGCAGTACACGTGATCCATGCATTGAAGGTACTCTCCACCGGCCTGTGCTGACCTTGCTGGGATGGCGCATAAGTCGGCCCCTGCGGCGGCGATTCTACACAGATGTGAATGTGCACGATCGGTGGAAAGACGTGGATACCGTTAGTAAAGCCGGTCGACGTGGGTCGCTTAACCGTCGCTTTCCGTTGGTGGCCGCATCCCGCTCCCTCCAGGAGAAAACGGGTCAAGGCTTGCAGCAAGCAGGTTGGCAAAGAATCACCGCCTCGCAGCAAGTTATGGCGCTTGAAGAAACTGCGAGAAGGACGAGCCCACGACGCGTACGTCGTCGGTCGTGCCGACGAGTTCGTTGAGCGCCGCCAGAGGACGGTCGGGATACGGATTGACAATTTCGATCGAGCGTCGAAATCTTGCTGCCTTGAAGAGGTCGCGGACGCGGACGTCGGTCGGAGGGAAGGAGAAACCGACGACAACGACGCGGTGTGCTTCGTGCAGCAGCTCGGCTGCTCGGGCCCAAAGATGTTCCAGGATCGGACTAAAGTCGTCGTAGGCCTTGTGGCGGACGGGGGCGATGATCAAAGGGCTCGTGGGGGCGTGGTCTGTCGGATCGAGAGGCGAGTAGAAGTATGTGAACGGAGCGTAGCCGGCGCGAAAGCGATCGTTGTAAGCATCGAACCGATTTCGCCCGCTAATGAAGCAGAAGCGACGTAGCTTGTCCGCCGTTAGATGTTGCGGAGACCACGGACGCTCTTGTACTTTCGGCTCAAATTTGGGATTGAAAACATCGTCGCCGGTGTCCACGCCGAATGTAACTGCGCGATGATTCGGATCATTCGTCAGAAACATGTGTTGCCCGGTGGTTGGATCACGGGTGATGTACGGTGTGAGCCAGTTGGTTGAGCCGTGTAACTTCAACAGTGCCGGTTTGGGCGACGTATGCGGAGTCGGTGGTCGCCAACCCTCGTCGAAGATCGACTCGAAGTCGACGCCGTACCCCGTATCCGGCTGCCACTTCGTCACTTCATACAGTGCTCGATCGAGCAGGACATCCCAGTTGAATGTCAATATCGCATCGTCTGGACCAATCCGCGTTGCGAGCGAGACGTAGTCGTCATACAACGGACCATTGACAATGTCATTGAGGATATTCGTGAAGAGAAACAGCGTTTGGTTGAAGGTTCCGATTTGGTGCATGATGCCCACCATGGTCTCGTCGGAGCCTTGTCCCTCGCGCAGTCGAGATATGGAAACGTCGATGTCCGATTCCAACGTTGTCATAAACTCTTCCGCGTCCATCTCGAAAGAAGCGAAGTCAATCGGTGGAATGCCGTACCGGTCTCGAACGTAATTGACCAACCAGCCGATCTTCATACGAAGATCGCCGGAGAGGTCTAACTGGAAGAAGGCCTTGAACAGGCCCGTCGCAAGCGGTGGCCGGACGCCGGTCGGAGACGCGGTGTAACCGTACGACGCACCGGCGCCAAGGAGATAGACCGTGCTCACGACGTCTCTATATGCTGGATCTAGGGTAAGACCTGCGATCGGCCCACTAAGACCTGACGTTCTTGCTAATTTCTCGTCCCGGCGTTTTGGGTACGCAGCGAGCTTCGTGCTCGATCGTCCTTTGCAGCGGCGGCAGACGTGGTCGCGGCACTCGGGGAGCCGTGCAAGGGCGCCGCAGCCGGGCCGTTGGGCGGTCCCCAGGGACGATTGGGCGGTCCGGGGCCCTTCGGAAGTCGCCAGCCGTTGGATGAAGCGCAAGTCGCCAAGTCACGCAGTCTCCCAGTAATTTGGCCGAAAGGCGAATTATCGGGAGATGCGCAAAATCGAGCGAATTACGGGCAAAACGCGCGCGAACGCGTTTTTTCATCCCAGCATCGGCCATCGGCGCCTTGCCCTGGGCGAACCAGTTGCGCCGTTACGACCTGCGAAAACGCGCGAAAGCGCGGCGATGGTCTTCAGCATAACCTTTCCGGGTGGCGCCGCAGCAAATACCCTCGGCGAAGGGCGGCGACGCCGATGTGCGTCTCGTCTCCGCCCGCGGGAGAAGGGTCTCGAGCTTCTTGTATTCGCCACCGCCGCGCATCGATGCCGACGGACAGCCGACCACGGCGTATCACTCGGAGCCAAGCGGCAGTAAGTAGAATAGTGAGGGGTACTCGTGGGCCGAAGTTAATGGCCGCCCAGCGAGCAGAGGTCGTCCGAGATGACGTAGTCGGCCCAGCCGTGCTGCCGGATGTCGGCGTAGCCGCGGTCGAAGTTGGCGTCGACGTTCGCTTGGTTGTCGAAGTCAAAGCCGGTGCCCGCGAGCGGTTCGAGCGGCGCGCGATACTTGATCGTCACGTCGTTGGGGAGCGGGACGGCCGCGATCTGCGCGTTCGCTTGGAGCAGCGCGGCGTCATGCGCTTGCAGCGCGGTGTGGTTCAGCGCGGAGAGCTGCCGCCTGCCGGCGGCGGACGGCGTCGCGGCGGGCCATGCTTTGCAGCGCCGTGCGGTGCGCGTCGATCGCGCCTTTGAGGATGGCTTGCGACTGGCGCAGCGCGCGGAACTGCCGCACGTCGTAGGCGAGCGCGCGCACGGCGGTCGTCGATGAGGCGCTGCTGCATCACGTCGAAGCAGGCCAGCACGATTCCCGCGATGTTGGTCAGCTGGTCGGGGCGGTGGCGCGCGACGCTGGGCGCCCAGCAGCACGGTGTGGACCTCGACTTGCGCGGAGGTGTTAATATGAAGTGCTGGTCCATTCGAGGGCCTTCGCGCGGGGCTGAGTAGTCTCGACGGGGAGATCCGCGGCTGGTGTAAGCAGGCGGTGCTGTGAGCCCACCTTAAACGATCACAAGCGTTTTACACGCGAACAACGAATACGCCCTGGCTGCCTAAGCACTAGCTTAACGTAGTCACCGTTTGCGAGGGGTAGCCGGATCCACCTCGCCTGCGGTCACAAAGTCCGGCTAGGATGCTGAGGTGTCTCGAGATGCATCCGAATCTCAACCGGGACTGCTGCGCGGCTGATTCCTGTACCGAGAAGCTGACGCGCTCAAGCCAAAATCGGGACTGAGCCTGGAGAAAGTACCAGTCCGGCTTTTCGGACCCGGGGGGCGGCTCCCCGGCAGCTCCACCAAGTCACGACATCCCGGCGAACGATGTTTGCCGGGATGTCGCTTTTGTCACCGTGCGGTCTCGCCGTCGTCGATCTCGGCGCTCTCGAAGGTGTCCGAATCGAAGTCCATGGCGCCGTGCAGCACGCGCTCGATCGCGACGGCCTTCCGGTCGTCGTCGACGACGTAGAAAACCAGATGCGGGTGCACCACGTACGAGCGCACGCCGCGAGGAGCGCTGCCTGCTTCCGCTTGCGCTCGCGCAGCCGGCCGGGTCGGTGTTCATCGGGGCGGGGCCCACGCGGACGAATCGCCGAAAAGCTCGCTCGCGCGGACTTCGAGCAACACCCGAAGGTTCGTATCTTGGCGCGGATTCGGAGGCTCGTTCTCGACGATATCCCGAGCAATCCGGCTGCCAAGGAGTACGAGCAGGGCAATACGCTCGGAGCCGGTCGCCGTCACTGGCGCCGAGCCAAGTTCAACCAACGATTTCAGCTCTTCTTTCGCTTCCGGTCCAAAGGGAAGCTCATCGTCTACGCGTGGATGAACGACGAGCATACCATGCGAGCTCGGGGGGCAAGAAACGACGTCTACGCGGTGTTCGAGCAGCGCCTCAAGGCCGGAGATCACCTGACGACTGGGACGACCTGCTCGCGGCCTGCGAATGATCCGGCGTTTCGGCTGTGCCGGCCGCTAGACGTGTACGGCTAGAAGCGGAACGTCTCCACCGGCCGCGCAGCGCGCAGCGTCAGCACGGTATCGCCGTCGGGTGCGACCGCGACGGGATCGCCGCCGCCGAGGCCGGCCGGCAGCCCGTCCTCGCCGAGCCGCAGCGTCGCGCCCGGCGGGACCGGCTGCGCGCCGAACGTGAACCGCCCGTCCGCGCCGGCGACGGCGACCGCGCCGCCCGGCGCGAGCACCACCGTGACGCCGGCGAGCGAGAGGTCGCGCGGCACGACGGCGGCCGGCGCGTTCACCGCGATCCGGCCGGCGAGCTCGCGCACCGGCCACAGCGCCAGCTCCAGGCTGCGGGTGGTGCCGCTCAGCGGGACGGCGGGCGAGGCGCGCCGGCCGTCGAGGGTTTCCGCCGCGACGGTGTGCGGGCCGGCGGGGACGTCGAGGTGCGTGTCGGCTTGCGCGAGCGTCGCGAACGGCAAGCCGTCGACCAGCACGCGCGCCGGCAGGGCGTCGGCGGGCACGCGCAGCGCGAGCGGAACCGTCGCGGCGCGCGGCGCGTGCTTGGGCGGCAGCAAGCCGGCCACCAGCTCCACGCGCAGCGCCTCGCGCCCGGCTTGCGGCTCCAGGCGCGCCTCGAGCGCCAGCGCGCGGTTCAGCGGCGCGGCGAGACCGACGACCGGGCCGCCGCCCGAGCCGTCCGCCGCGCGGTCGAAGCCCCAGCCGCCGAGCAACTCGAGGCGGCTGCCGGGCCGGCGGACGGTGATCCGCGCGGTGTCCTCGCCGGGCTGCGCGATCCCGTTGAGCTCGACGGCAAACGCACCGGCGTTGACGGCCGACTGCACCATCGTCGTCGTCACGCCGAGCGACTGTCCCAGCGCGACCTGCGCGACGGCGTCGCGGCCGACGTAGGACGCCGACACCGCGCTCGAGCCCTTGCTCAGCGAGAGGCCGCCGCCGAAATGGGTGCCGCGGGCGAGCACGCCGACGAACGGCGCGAGCGGCGTCCCGCTGCCGCCGCGCAAGCCCGCGCGGACCGTCGTCGCGTGCGAGGCGTCGTAGCCCGCGTCGAGCGTGACGGGCACGAACTGGTCGAGCGGCAGCCGGCCCTCGGTCGCGGCCAGCGTCGCCTCGCCGAAGAGCCGGCCGTTGGTGCGCGCGAACGCCGCGGCGCCCAGCCCGCGCGAGCCGGCGAAGGCCTCCTCGCGCAGCGTGCCCCAGCGCTCGGCGTCGGTGCGGGCCAGGCCGAGCACGATCTGGTCGAACGTGCCGCCGGGCAGGCGCAGCGCCTCGATCGTCTCGGTGACCGCTCCGTGGCGCTGGTCGATGCCGGCCACGGTGCGCCCGTCGAGCGCGCGCCGGCCGACGAACGCGTCGGCCGAACCGGCGTGGAGCGAAGCCCCGACCGGCGCCGCGTCGTGGAACACCGAGCCGGCCAGCGGGTCGGCGAACGCGCCGACGGTGAGCGCGGTCTTCGGCGTGCCCAGCGTCATGCTGCCGGTGACCGGCGCGCCCGCCCCGCCTTCGGTCGTCTCGACGATCCCGCGCAGCGCGCCGACCGTCGCGAGCGCGACCTGGTACGAGCGGTCGGCGCCGTGCGCGATCAGCGTGATGGCGATGCGGTCGCCGCCGACGGCGCGCAAGAGCGAGGGCGGCGGCGCGCCGGGCGGGGTGGCCGTCGGTTTGGGGCTGGGCCGCGGTCGTTCGACGACCGTCGTGCCGGGGTCGACCGCGGTGGTGGTCAGCTCGACGGCGCCGTCGGCAACCTGCAGGCGCACGTCGAACAGCGTCGCGAGCGCGGCCGCGTCGAGGTACGGGCGACCGCCGACGTCGGCGACCGCCGACGGCAGCACGACCGCTTCGGCGCCGCCGTCGGTCACGCTGGTCGAGCCGGCCGTCAGCACCAGGTGCCGGCCCTCGCCGACGAGCACCCACGCGCCGGCCTTCGTGCTGCGCACGCGCCAGCCGAGCGCGGTGGCGACCGGTTCGAGGGCGATCAGGCGGGTCGCCCCGTGGCGGCGGACCGTCACCGTGGCGGCCCGCCGTCCGTCGAGCACGAGCGGGACCGTCACCGCCGGCCGCTCGGCGGCCAGCGAGGCGGCGGCCGAGATCGAAGCGACCGGCAGGCCGACCGCGATGCACAGCAGCCCGGCGGCGAACCGCCGCATCACGACGCGCTGCCGACGAAGCTGAACCCGGCGGCCGAAAAGGTGTCCGCCGCCGGCTGGGTGGCGTCGAGCGTGAACGTCACCGTGACCGTCGCGCTGGCGTTGTGCAGGCCGGCCGCCACCCGCACGCACGGGCTGGACGTCCCGCCCGCCACCAGCGTGACGGTGTAGCCGGTGTAGCCGGCCGTCGCGACGCTGCAGGTCGCGCTGATCCAGCCGATCGAGAACGCGGCGCCGCCGCTGCCGGTGAAGCTCGCCGGCGACGTGATCGCCATCTGGCCCGCGCCGGTCGCCGAGGTCGAGTACTTCACGTTGACCGACGCCGGGCCGCTCGCCGCCAGGTTCGACGTCGTGTTGTTGTTCGACGTGAACGACACCGCGCTGCCGGAGAGCACGTTGATGGTGTACGCGGGCGCGTACGCCTCGGCGGCTCGCGGGGGCCCGAGCAGCGCGAGGGCGAACGCGGCGAGGGCTGCGCCGGCGCGCGCGCGGGCCCTAGCGGATGCGGAAATCCGTCGTCCCCGAGAGTACGACATTGCCGCCGTAGTCGATGCTGAGCTCGGCCTGGTAGTCGCCCGGCGGCAGGCCCTTCAGATCGCGCGAGAGCACGCGCGACTCGCCGGGGAAGATCGTCACGGTCGAGACGTCCTCGTCGTGGACCACCCGGCCGGCGGACGCGACGACGAGCCGGCCGCTCAAGCGCGCGTAGGCCGCGGCGTCGTTGTGGAGGCGGGCGGTGAGCACCGCGCCCGACTGGCCGGAACGCGTCACGCGCATCGCGCTGAGGGCCAAGTGCGTGGCGGGCGCGCCGACGGTCTCGTAGACGAACACCGTGCCGGCCGGCCCGACGCCGGACCGCTCGGCGTCCGTGCTGCGCACCAGGAAGCCGCCCCAGTACGCCGCGGCGGCCGCCGGGAACGCAGCCGGCAGCCGCAGCGCCAGCGGGATCGCGCGCGTCTCGCCGGGCGCCAGCACGAAGGGCGCCAGCGACATCGAGAGGTACTTGGTGATGCTGCGCGCGCCGGTCGTGCCGACCGCCCCGAAGCGGATGTCGCCGTCGGTGGTCGTGTTCCAGTCGATCGGTTCGACCGTCACCCGCTCGGGCCGGTCGCCGCCGTTGGTCACCCGCACGCTTAGGCCGGCGCTGCCGCCCGGGCTCACGTGGAGCTCGGTCATCAGCGGCTGTACCGAGAGCGAGAGGCCCGCGCTGGCCGCGGCGGGGAACGCGAAGGCGCCCGCCGCGACCGCGAGGGCCGCGACGAGCGCGCGCTGGACGATCATCCGCTCAGGTCGCGCTGACCGTGACCGAGAAGCCGGCCAGCGGGCCGTAGGTGTCGGCGACCGGCTGCGTCTCGTCGAGGAACAGGCTGAGCAGCAGGCCGACCTGGGCCGACGTACCGGTCGCGGAGTTGTTGTACTTGGCGCACTGCGTGCTCGCGCTGGCGGTCAGCGCGGTCAGCGCGGCCAGGCCGGTCGGCGTGGCGTTGACGCCGCTGTTGGCGGAGCCGGTCGCGCAGGTCATGCTGAGGTTCGCGATCGCGATCGAGCCGCCGCCGGTCCCGGTGATCGGGCCGGCCGGCGCGCTGACGCTGATCAGGCCGACCCCCGCCTTGGTGGTGCGGATCGAGCCGGTCACGTTCGAGGTCGTGCCGGAGGGGTTCTCGTTGGCCGGCAGGTGCGCGTTGACGTTGGTCGTGCTGGTGAACGAGTACGAGGTGGTCGAGATGCTGACCGTCCCGATGGTGGCCACGTTGGCCGAGACGGTGAACGCGGTCGCGGCGAACGACGGGGTGGCTGCGGCCAGCACGGCGACGCCGGCCAGCGCGAAAACGAAGGCGGTCTGCTTAAACACCATGTCGTTCGTATCGGATCGAACCCACGTGGTCCATAGCCGGTCGGCCGAGCCAAGCAGGTCTGTTGGCTGATTCTTGACCCTCGGCGACCTGCGCTCGGGCGATGCTGCGCGGCAAGGCAACCGCTCCGCGGCCAGCGAAGCGAACGACCATGCAGGGTGCGAGCAGGGATCCCTCGACCGCGGTCGGCTACGGCCAGTTCGTGGCCGCGGCGTACACGATGTACGAGAACGACCCGACGAACCTGAACCCGCCCAAGAGCGCGGACTTTCCGGCCGGGTACGACCTGGTCTCGACCATCCAGATGTCGGATTTCTTCGGCGAGGAGACGACCCGGACGTTCTACGGCTTCATCGCCCGCAGCACCGCGCCGCCCACCACCTGGGTGGTCGCGATCCGGGGCACGGAATCGCTGACCGAGTGGTGGGACGACTTCCACTTCGGCTTCATGCCGTTCGACCAGGTCGCCCCCGGCAGCGGCCGCGGCGACGTCGCGGTCGGGTTCGGCACGATCTACGAGACGCTCGGGCTGACCCCGGCCGGCCAGCAGCTGACGGCGGCCGAGTCGCGCCCGTCGGCATCGTTCGCCGCCGACGTCGCCCGCGTCGTGCGCGGGGCGAGCGCGCAGGTCGAGGCCCAGGGCGCGGCGCCGGTCGAGCTGATCGCGACCGGCCACAGCCTGGGTGCGGCGCTGATCACCCTCTACGCGCTCGACAGCGCGGTGAACCACGCGCTCGTGCCGGCCGCGGTGTACACGTTCGCCTCGCCGCGGGTCGGCGACGCCACGTTCGCGAGCTGCTACGCCGCCAACCTGCCGCTGACGTGGCGGGTCGCCAACTCGGTCGACATCGTGCCGTACTTCCCGCCCGAGCTGGTGGGGTACGTCCACGTCGACACGCTGTACGGCATCGACTCGTTCTGGAGCGTCCACTTCAGCGTGGGCTGCGACCACGCGCTGAACACCTACCTGCACGTGCTCGAGCCGGCTCAGCGTGCCGCTGAGCGCCGACTGCGCGCCGCTGCTCGCCGACGCGGCTCGGCCGGGCGCAGCCGCGCCGGCCAGTTGACCCACATCGTTCCGGCCGGGGACGCCGATTTCGCGGCCATGCTGCGCGGCGACCTCGTGCTGGGCGGCGGGCTGAGGGTGCCGCCCGGCGGCGTGGACGAGCCGGCCGTGCTCGCGCACGTGCGAGGGATCGCCGCGACGTTGCAGGCGCAAGGCTACACCGGCGGCCAGTGGATGGTGGTCGCCGGCGGCGAGGTCGTCGGCCTGTGCGGGTTCAAGCACGCGCCCTCGCCGGCCGGTCAGGTCGAGATCGGCTACGGCATGGCCGCCGCCCGGCGCGGCCGCGGACACGCGACGGCAGCGGTGGGCGCGCTGCTCGACGTCGCGCGGCGCGATCCCGCCGTGCGCGCGGTGCTCGCCCAGACCGCCCTCGACAACGTCGCCTCGCAGCGCGTGCTCGCCAAGAACGGCTTCGCGCGGGTCGGCACCAGCCACGATCTCGAGGACGGCGAGCTCATCGTCTGGCGCAAGGCGCTGAGGTAACGCATGGCAACGGCTTCTCCGGAGGGGACGAGATCGACGGTGACCGGCTCGCGCGTGGACCGGTACTTCGGCATCTCGGCGGCGGGGTCGAGCGTGCCGCGCGAGCTGCGCGCGGGCCTCACGACGTTCCTGACGATGTCGTACGTCCTCTTCGTCAACCCGCAGGTGCTCGGCAACGCGATCGTCGTGCCTGGCGGGTTCGCCAAGCTGCTGGTGGTGACGGCGCTGGCCGCCGCGCTCGGCAGCCTGCTGATGGGCCTCGTCGCGCGCTACCCGTTCGCCCAGGCGCCCGGGATGGGACTCAACGCGTACTTCGCCTTCACCGTCGTGCTGGGGCAGAAGATCGCCTGGCAGACGGCGCTGGGCGCGGTGTTCATCTCGGGCGCGCTGTTCGTGATCCTGTCGCTCATCGGCGCGCGGCAAGCGGTCGTGCGGGCGATCCCCAACGCCCTGAAGTTCGCGGTGACGGCCGGGATCGGGATGTTCCTGGCGTTTCTGGGCTTGCGCAACGCCGGCGCGGTCGCGGCCCAGCCGGCGACCTTCGTCACGCTCGGCTCGCTGACGGCGCCGCCGGTGCTGATCGCGATCTTCGGCCTGTTCGTGACCTCGGTGCTGCTGGTGCGCCGGGTGCGCGGCGCGATCGTGTACGGCATCCTGGCCTCGACCGTGCTCGGCATCGTCACCCGCGCGCCGCTGTACCCGGCCGGGCCCAAGGGCGGGCTGGTGCCGTTCGGCGGCTTCCCCAACGGCATTCTGGCGTTGCCGCTGTGGCCGGCCGGGCTGGTCGGCGCGCTCGACCTGCACGCCGCGCTCGGTCTGGGCGTGGCGACGGTGGTGTTCACGTTCTTCTTCGTGGACTTCTTCGACGCGACCGGAACGCTCGTGGGCCTGGCCAACCGGGCCGGCGTGCTCGACTCCAACGGCGACCTGCCGCGCGCGCGGCGCACCTTCGCCTGCGACGGCTTGGCGGCGATGATCGGCGCGGCGCTCGGCACCAGCACCACCACCGCCTACATCGAGAGCGCGGCGGGCATCGAGGAGGGCGGCCGCACCGGGCTGACCGCCACCGCCGTCGCGGTGCTGTTCCTGCTCGCGACGCTGCTGTGGCCGCTGGCCGGCTTGATCCCGCCGGCCGCGACGGCGCCCGCGCTGCTGGTGGTCGGCGCGATGATGATGTCGAGCCTGCGCGAGATCGAGTGGGGCGACTACGCGCTCTCGATCCCGGTCTTCCTGACCGTCGTCGCCATGCCGCTGACGTTCTCGATCGCCAACGGCGTGAGCTTCGGCGTGATCTCGTACGCGGGCATCAAGCTGCTGGCCGGGCGCGGGCGCGAGGTCGACCCGCTGCTGTACCTGGTGGCGGCGCTGCTCGTCGCGCGCTACGTCTGGCTGGGCGGCTAGGGCACGCGCGCTTCGCGTGCTAGACTGGCGCATGACGACGCGCCTGCACGCCGAGCGTGCCGCGGATGCGGCGGCCGGCACGGCGTTCGGCCCTGCCCGGCCCCGGCTCGCATCAGCCCGCCGAGTCATGCCGAGCGGGGCGTTCCCGGGCGGGCGCGAGCTCGATCCCGGACTGCAGCGCGAGCTGCGGGCGAGCTCAGGCTGGGACTTCGCCGCGGTCCGGGTCCACGACGACGCGACCGGCGCGCGGTTCGCCGGCGCCTGGCACGCGCAGGCCGCCACGCTGGGAACACACGTCGCCTTCGCGCCCGGCCGCTACCGGCCCGACTCCACTGCCGGCCGGCAGCTGCTCGCGCACGAGCTGGCGCACGTGGTCCAGCAGCAAGGCGCCCCACCGGTGCTCCAGCTCAAGGACGACGGCACGGCGTCGCCCACCGCCCCGGTCGCGACCACGGTCACGGTGCGCTTCCTGCGCGACCACCCCACCGAGCCCGAGCTCGACGCCCTGCCGAGCACCGTGCTGACCGCCGCCGGCGCGGCCGATCTGGCCGCGCTCGCGCTCGCGCTGACCAACGATCCCCAGCTCAAGGTGCAGCTCGAGGGCAATGCCTCGATCGAGGGCGACGGCACGTACAACCACCTGCTCTCGGTGCGCCGCGCGCAGTGGATCGCGCTCCAGCTCGGCTTCGACCGGGTCGCCGAGCTGCCGGGACTGACCGAAGACTGCGGGCGCGTGTTTCCCGGGGCCTATGCTTGCGGCGCCGCGCACGCGCACGCCGCGGTCACGCCCGACGACCGCCACGTCACCGTGCGCATGTTCCACCCCACGGCGGCGGCCCCGGCCCCCGTGCCGGGACCAGCCCCCGCGCCGAGTCCGGTGCCCGCGCCCGGACCGGCCCCCGTTCCGACGCCCGCGCCGAGCCCGGCACCCGCGCCCGTTCCGACGCCCGCGCCGAGCCCGGCGCCCGCCCCGGGCACCGCGCCCAAGGCGTTCATCAAGCACACCCTCATCACGCTCTCGCCGGGCGTGGTGGGACACTGGTACACCCAGCCCAAGTCGCCGTCCGATCCGACCGCCGAGGGCATCTTGCAGCTCACCCTGGCGAAGCTCTACCAGTTCCACCTCGAGAACGCGTCCGGCAACGAGGTGCAGGTCCCGGTTCAGATCCAGTACAGCAAGACCACCAACCAGTTCACCGTGCTGGGCGGCGTGCAGTGGTCGTACGTTTTCCCGCTGCCGCACGATTTCACGATCGGCCCGTTCGTGCAAGGCCTCTTAGGCGGCAACGTCACGCAGGGCGTGTTCCAAGTGCAGCCCGCGTTCGGGGTGGGCGCGGGCTACAACCCCGACGCGCACAAGTGGCTCAACTGCCAGCTCCAGTTCGGGCCCAGCTACACCTACCAGCAGAGCGGTCCCAACTCGATCGACCTGGGCTTCACGATCGGCTGCGGCATCCAGAAGTAGCCCTGAACCGGCCCGGCGCTCGCCGTGCTCACGAGCGGCCCAATACCGCCTCCACGGTCGCGGCGTACGCCAGGTGCGAGAGGACGGCATTGGCGCGCTCGGCGAGCGTGTAGCGCGACCAGCACCGCCCCAGATGCGCGGCCGGGATCAGGATCGTATCGCTGAGCAGCCACAGAGCGCCGCCGAACGCCAGACCGCCGCCCGCCGCGACGCGCCGGCTGCGCGTGCGCGCGGCGGCGTACGCCGCCCCGAAACCGCAGCCGAACGCGTAGTGCAGGACGCGCCCCGCGATCCCGGGATTGCGGCCGACCCAGCCGCCGGGGACGAGCGGCGCGATGCGGGCCACCACGTTGACGATCGCCTCGGTTTCCTCATCGCGATCCCCCTGCGGCCGGTCGCGCTCGAAAGCGGCGGCGAAGCCGTCCTGCACGACGTCCATCGCGAACGAACCCGCCGCCCCCGCGAACAGCGCACGCACCAGCATCACGACTCGGCCGTTACGCCGCAGCGAGCGACCGGCGCTGCGCGAGCGCTTCCGCCTCGCGCACGATCCGGGTCGCCATGTTGCCGAAGATGAGCTCGTGGAACGGCAGCACGCCGTACCAGTAGAGCAGCCCGAATGCGCCGCGCGGTTCGAAGAAGGCCGTCTGGCGCAGCGAGCTGCCGTCTTCAGCGCCGATCGCTTCGAACTCCAGCCACGCGTAGCCGGGCAGCTTCATCTCCGCGCGCAGGCGCAGCAGCTCGTGCGGGCGGTACGCCTCGACGCGCCAAAAATCGACCGCGTCACCGAGCCGCAGCGTCTCGGCGGAACGCCGGCCGCGCCGCGTTCCGATCCCGCCCACCAGCCGGTCCAGCACGCCGCGCAGCTCCCACAGCCAGTCGGCATAGAGCCAGCCCTTCGCGCCGCCGAGGCTGCTGAAGACGCGAAACAGATCGTCGGCCGAGGCCGTCGAGCGGCGCTCGCGGCGGTCGATCAGCATGCCCTGCGCCGAGCCGGAGAACTCGCCGGGCAGCGTCTTGACGTCGAACGCGTCGAACCACGTCGTGGCCGGCCCGGTCGAGCCGTAGCGGTCCAGCGCGCGCCGAACCGCGACGTCGTAGCCGATCGGGACGATCTGGGGGAAGAGCCGCCGCGCCGCATCGTCCCGGACCACGACCTCGTTGAAGAGGCCCTCGACGAGCGGCTGCGCGATCGAGGCCGGAATCGGGGTGACCAAGTGGATCCAGCGCGACGAGAGGCGCGGGCTGAAATACGGCACCACGACGATCCGGCGCGCGAGCCCGCGGATCGACGCGTACCGCATCATCAGCTCGCGGTACTCCAGGACGTCCGCGCCGCCGATCTCGACGATGCGACCGGCGCTCGCGTCGCTGACGAGCGCCGCGACGAGATAGGAGATGACGTCCCGCACGGCGATCGGCTGGCAGCGCGTGCGCACCCACTTGGGCGCGATCATGACCGGCAGCCGTTCGGTGAGGTAGCGCAGCATCTCGAACGAGACGCTTCCCGAGCCGACGATGATCGCGGCCCGGAACTCCGTGAGGGGCACCCCGGCGGCGCGCAGCTCGTTGCCGACTTCGTGGCGGCTGCGCAGGTGCGGCGAGAGCGCGACCCGGGGTGCGTCCACGCCGAGGCCGCCCAGATAGATGATGCGCTCGACGCCCGCCTCGGCGGCGGCTTTGCCGAACAGCCCGGCGGCCTCGCGGTCGCGCCTGGTGAAGTCGTGACGATCGTCGGACATCGAGTGCACGAGGTAGTACGCGGCGTCGCAGCCGCGCAGCGCTTCGCGGAGCGAGGCGAAATCGAAGACGTCGCCGCGAGCGATCTCGACGCCGGTGAAGCGTCCTTCGATCCGAGCGGGATCGCGCACCAGGCAGCGCACCCGGTGGCCGGCGGCGATCAGCGCCGGGACGAGCCGGCCGCCGATGTACCCGGTCGCGCCGGTAACCAGGACGCGCATCAGCCGAGCCGGGCGAACGTCCGGCCGGCGATGCGGAGCTCGACCCGCAAACCCGCCGCCCGCAGCGGCCGGGCGAGCGCGCGCGCGGCCCGGATCGCCGCCGGAACCGAGCCGAGCGCGCGAACGATACGGCGCCGGTGGAGCCGCACGTCGGCAACCAGAACCGGACCGTCGCCGTGCAGGTGCACGCCGACGCCGGGTCCGTCGATCCTCAAGTCCGCTCGCGCGGCGAGCATTACTTCTCGCTGGTGCGGATGGTGAGGCCGCCGTTGAGGCGCCACATCGCCTGGGGTGCCTGCGGACGGGCCGAGCTCGGGACGCCGATCGTCATGTCTTCGAAGCGGTACTCGATGCTCGCACCGCGGCCGGTGAGGAAGCCGTAGAGCCCTTCGGCGAGCTCGGGCCAGGTGGTCGTCTCGGTGCGCTCGTCGGTGCTGGTCTCGTGCATGGTGCTCCTTCTCTTGTAGGTACCCGTTCAGAGTACGAAAACGCCGCCGTTGTTCCCGACCGTCGTGGGCGGGTCGCATACCACGGCGCTCGTCGGAAGTATCGACCTCGGCGGCGAAGGGCACTTCATGCGCACGGTGCGACTCGGCCGGACGGGCCTCAAGGTCTCGCAGATCTGCCTGGGGACGATGACCTTCGGCTTGCAGACGGAGCGCGAGGAGGCGTTCGCGATCCTCGACACCGCGGCGGAGCGGGGAATCGACTTCCTCGACGTGGCCGACGTCTACCCGGTCGGCGGCACGCTCGAGACCGTCGGCCGGACCGAGGCGATCGTGGGCGACTGGCTGGCCGGCAAGCGCGACCGCTTCGTGCTCGCGTCCAAGGTCTACGGCCCGACCGGTCCGGGTCCCAACGACCGCGGCAACTCCCGCCGCCACGTGCTCGCCGCCTGCGATGCCTCGCTGCGCCGGCTCAAGACCGACTTCATCGACCTCTACTACATCCACCGCTGGGACCCCGAGACGCCGGTCGACGAGACGCTCGCGGCCTTCGAGGACCTGCGCCGGGCCGGCAAGATCCGCTACGCCGGCTGCAGCAACCTCGCGGCCTGGGAGATGGTCTCGGCGCTGTGGAGCGCCGAGCGGCTGCGGACCGTGCGCTTCGACGCGGTGCAGCCGCGCTACAACCTGCTCTACCGGGCGATCGAGGCCGAGCTGCTGCCGGCGGCGCAGGCGTTCGGCGTCGGCGCGGTGGTGTTCAACCCGCTCGCCGGCGGCATGCTGACCGGCAAGTACCGCCGCGGCGAGGCGCCGCGCGAGGGCACCCGCTTCACGCTGGGCCACGCGGCGCAGCTCTACCAGCAGCGCTACTGGCAGGACGCGACGATCGACGTGGTCGAGCGGCTCGCCGCCGACCTCGCCTCGCGCGGCAAGTCGATCACCCACGTGGCGCTGCGCTGGGTGCTCGACCAGCCCGGCGTCAGCGCCGCGATCGTCGGCGCCAGCCGCGCCGCGCAGTTGCGCGACTCGCTCGAGGCGCTCGACCTCACCCTCGACGACGCCGACCGGGCCGCCTGCGACGCGGCCTGGTACGCGCTGCCGCGCCGCCGCCCCGAGGAAGAACGCTAGTGCGCCGGGAGGCACCGATGCTCGTCACGTTCGTCCGCCACGGCAGCAACGCCGTGTTATTGGCGCTGGCGGCCGGCCTGGTCGCGGTTCTCGCCGCCGGCCTGCTCGCGCCCTCGCCGCCGGCGCTCGCGGTCGGCGCGCTGGCGTTCTTCGGCTCGGAGTACACGACCCACCGCTTCCTGCTCCACGCCGCGCCGGTCCGCCAGCCGTTCGTGCTCGGCCTGCAGCAGCGCTTGCACTACGACCACCACCTGCGCCCGAACGACCTCGGGCTGCTGTTCCTCCCGCTGTGGTTCGCCGTGCCGGTCGTGGCGCTGTACGTCGCGATCGCGTTCGGGCTGACCCGCGCCTGGGGCCCGACCGCCTCGGCGCTGCTGGGCGCGGTGCTCGCGCTGCTGTACTACGAGTGGGTCCACTACGTCGCCCACATCCCGTTCGTGCCGCGCAGCCCGTTCGGGCGCTGGATCAAGAAGTACCACCTCTGGCACCACTTCAAGAACGAGCGGCTCTGGTTCGGGGTGACGAACCCGGCCGTCGACCTGGTCGCGCGGACCTACCGGCGGGTCGAGGACGCCGAGCGCTCGGACATCACGCGCATCCTGCACTGAGCCCGGGCGAGCCGGAGCGGGAGCGCTCAGGCCGCTGGCCCAACGTACCGAACAGGGAAGAAACACCACCGCTCTCACCAGGGGGTCGTCGATGCGTTGGCCGGTCCTGTTCGCCGCGGTTCTCGCCGGCGCGCTGCTGCTCGCCGGCCGGGCGGCGCAGGCGGTGCACCCTGCGCCCGGCGGCAACCCCTGCGCCAACGCGCGCCCGGTGCCCGCCGCGCTGCGGCTGCCCGCCGCGGTGCCGCCCGGCGAGCCGGTCGCGCTCGAGCAGACCATGCTGCGCTATCTCCTCTCGTACGGCTACCGCGACCTGGGCTGGTGCGTCGACAAGGGCGTGCGCGACACCGGCCCCTACCTGAACCGGGTCATGTACGGGACCCACCCGGTCGTGCGCATCTACTACTCGCCCGAGGTGATGGCGTGGCTGCGCAACGGCCGCCGCGGCGTCCCCGCCGACGGCGCGGTGATCATCAAGGAGCAGTACGGCGTCGCCGTTCCGGCGGCCGCGTACGCCGGCCTGGGCGACGGGGACCTGCGCCCGACCGACTGGACGATCATGATCCGCCGCTCGGGCGCCTCGCACGACGGCTGGTACTGGAGCGAGGTGTACAAGGGCATGTTCGGCACGCCGGCCTCGCCGCAGCCGGTCGCGATCACCCAGTACCCCAACTCGGGCTTCGGGCTGTACTGCCTGCGCTGCCACGCCTCGGCCGAGAAGGCGATGACGTTCTCGTCGCTCGAGAACGTGCGCGGCTATCCCGGCGAGCCGATCGCCTACCGGGTCGACGACTCGTGGCGCTGGGCCACGCCCGCGCCGTCGCCCTCGCCCGCCATGGCGAAGCCCGCCGAGCACGAGAAGAACCTCGCGCTGCAAGCCGCCCACCTGGCGGCGCCGGCGACCGAGATCCCGCTGGCGGTGCAGACGTTCCCGCCCGAGCCGCTCGACAACTACGTCTCGCACACCCACCGCGCGCCGTCGTTCGTCACCTCCAGCCAGTGCATGGGCTGCCACAGCGCCTCGTCCGGCGTGCCGTTCGGGCCGACCATGTGGGTCACGCCCGCCCCGCAGGTCGCCGCGACGAAGAACGGGCGCAACGTCTCCGAGTACGGCGAGTGGCGCTGGTCGCCGATGGGCTTGGCCGGCCGCGACCCGGTGTTCTTCGCCCAGCTCGGCAGCGAGCTGGCGTACCTGAAGACCGTCGAAGGCACGACGCCGCACACCGGCGCGGCGCTCCAGCAGCAGACGATCGACACCTGCATGACCTGCCACGGCGCGATGGGCAAGCGCAGCTACGCCAAGGACCATCCCGGCGCGCCGTTCTCGCCCAATTTCGTCTTCGAGGCCCAGCCCTCGCACCCGCGCTTCGCCTACGGCGGCCTGGCCCGCGACGGGATCAGCTGCACCCTCTGCCACCACGCGGCCGAGAGCACGACGCCGTACGGCCAGAAACCACTGGCGCACTTCCTCGCCACCAAGATCAACGGCACGTTCGACCTCGGCCCGGCCGACAAGCTCTACGGCCCGTTCCGGAACGACACCATCGCCAGCCACCCGATGAAGGAAGGGCTGGGGATCACGCCGGTCTTCTCGGGCTACACCAGCTCCTCGCGGATGTGCGGAAGCTGCCACACGATCAACCTGCCGGTGGTCGACGTCCCGCCGATCACCGTCGCGGCCAAAGCGCACAGCGTCGAGCAGGCGACCTACGTGGAGTGGCTCAACAGCCGCTACCAGACCGAGTTCGCCCCCGACAAGCGCAGCGAGCGCTCGTGCCAGGACTGCCACATGCCGGCCGGGATCAGCGACCCCGCCCGCGGCATCGACCTGACCCACATCGCGGCGCGGATCGCGCTGGCGCAGGACGACACCTACCCGCAGACCGCGCACGCCGCCGCGCCGGGCGACCTGAAGGTGCGCTACCGCGAGCGCGGCTACCGCCGCCACGAGCTGCTCGGCCTCAACGCGTTCCTGCTGACGGCGTTCAGCCAGTTCCCCGCCGTCATGGGCGTGCGGACCGCCGACTACATGTCCGGCTCGTCGACCGACCTGCAGGACGCGGTCGGCCAGGTCGTCCAGCAGGCTCGCCGCTCGACCGCGACCGTCGCGGTCCGCTCGCACGTCGAGGGCCGCACCCTGGTCGCCGACGTCGAGGTCGTCAACCTCACCGGCCACCGCTTCCCCAGCGGGGTCGGCTTCCGGCGCGCGTTCCTCGACGTGCAGGCGCGGGCCGGCACGGCGGCGCCGTTCTTCGAGTCCGGCCGAACCGACGAACGCGGCCGGATCCTCGGGTCCGACGGCAAGCCGCTGCCGAGCGAGTCGTTCGCGCGCGGGGCCGACGGCCGCCAGCAGTACCAGCCGCACTACGACGAGGCTCACCCCGTCACCAGCCCCGACCAAGCGCAGATCTTCGAGGAGCTGACCCGCGACCACGCCGGCGACTTCACGACCAGCTTCATCCGGCGCGACGACGAGGTGAAGGACGACCGGCTGCTGCCGATCGGCTGGACGCCGGCCGGCCCGGGCCGGCACGCGCTGCCGGAGTACTTCCTCCACGCGACCTACCCGAAGGGCGGCGCCGCGGCCGACCCGCGCTACCGCGACGGCCGCGGCCACGCGATCGTGCGCTACCGCATCCCCGTGCCCGCGGGGACCGACCCGGCCGCCGTCCGGATCGAGGCGACGCTGTGGTACCAGTCCTGGGCGCCGTACTTCATCGCCGAGCGCAAGGCCGGGACCGACCCCGCCGCACGGCGCTTCGGCGCCCTGATGGACAACCTCCGGCTCGACGGCACGGAGCTGGCGGGCTGGAAGCTGCGGATCGCCGCGGCGCCCGGCGGCGCCCGCTAGCGGCCCAAACAAAGAGGCGCCCCCTCGCGGGGGCGCCTCCGTGGTCTCGTTCTCGAGGAACGCCGGAGCGTTCAGCGATACGACTGGCGCGAGCTGAAGCAGTCGCGGCAGTAAACCGGCTTGTCGCCGCGGGGCTGGAACGGAACTTCCGCTACCTTGCCGCAGCCGCTGCAGGTGGCCTGGAACATCTCGCGGGCCGGACGGCTGCCGCCGTACCCGCCGCCGCTGCCCGAGTACGAGCCGCCGCCGCCGCCACCACCACCGCCGCGCTGGGCCTTGCGGGCCGCTCGGCAGTCGGGGCAGCGGTTGGGCTTGTTCGTGAAGCCCTTCGCAGCGAAGAATTCCTGCTCGCCGGCAGAAAATGTAAAGGGGGCATTGCAGTCAGTGCAATTGAGGGTTTCGTCGGTGTACATCGGGGACTCCAGGCGTCGGTCGAGATTTGAAGAGATGGCGATGTACCTGGAATCAGACCCTGGGACACGACTCGTACTCTCAGCCGGACGATGTGACGCCGCGGTATCGTCCGACTCGCTGGTTATAACACAGGTCCGGGCAATTTGTGTGCAAGGGGTTCGAAAAAATCGTACCTGTGTCCGAAATCCCCGAAAATTTGGGTACGAGAAGTGCCGCTTTAGGCAAGGCGGGGCTCGCTAGTACTGCTCAGCGCTCGCGCTCGAACAAGTAGTCCCAGGTGAAGCCGACCGCGACTCCGACCATTCCGAAAACGATAGCGCCGGTGATCATGACGCCTCCTACGACCCGGACCGGGTACGGGGAGTTCCTTTGCGGAAGAGGGCGTGCCGAGCGAAACTCGTCTGCGGCGGCCGGCGCAAACCTTGGCCGCTCGCCGGCGTCTGGAGCAACGCAACCCACTCCCCTTACCGAGGAGCTCTCATTCCCCCACCGCGCAAACGGGGCGGCGGCGGCAAGAAACGCCGCCGCGAACCCCTCCAACCCGTCGTCAAGGAAGACACGCTCAGCCTGGTCGGCCGCGTGATCGAGACGTTCCCCAGCTCGACGTTCAAGGTCGAACTCGAGAACGGCCACACGATCCTCGCCAGCCTCGCCGGCCGGCTGCGGCGCTTCCGCATCCGCATCACGCCGGGCGACGACGTCGACGTCGAGCTTTCGCCGTACGACCTGACCCGCGGCCGGATCACCTACCGCCGACAGGGGCGCAACGCCTAGCCGGCGCGAACGTTCGCCCTCCAAGATGCGAACGTCGCGCCTGGTGGCGCTGATCGTCCTGTTCGTCGTCGCGGTCGGCGCGGCGTGGTGGTTCACCCACCGCAGCGCTCCCGCCGTCGGCGACACCGTCACCGTCTACTACGCCAAGCCCGACGGCACGACGCTGGTCCCGTGGCGGGTCTCGCTGGGCCCGGCCCGCGACCCCAAGAGCGCGGCGTTCTACGCCGCGACCCAGTGCGTCGCCGGGCCGCCGCCGGGAACCGACGCGGTGCGCTTCCCGCCCGGAACGCACGTGCGCGCGCTCGACGTTGACGGTACGACGGCCGACGTCGATCTCTCCCGCGAGGTCGCGAGCTCGGCGGAAGGCGGCTTCGCCGAGTCCGCCGAGTTCAAGGCGCTCGTGTGGACGCTGACCCAGCCGTCGCTCGGCTTCACCGCGCTGCGCGTCCGGATCGACGGTGCCCGCGTCGCGACGCTTCCCGGAGGACACCTCGAGCTCGATGAACCGCTCGCGCGTTCGAGTTTCTAGTGGGTTCGCACTTCGTGCGAGCCGCCTTCTTGCGCTCAGCGTCGTAACGGGGCTGGCCTGTGGGCTGGCCGCGGCGGCGCAAGAGCGCCCGCCCGACCTCTGGTTCCAGGGGACGCGGCTGGTCGTCGAGCACCCCGTCGCGATGGCCGGCGACCTCGCCGTCGGCACCCGCGACGGCGGACTGCGCCGGCTGCTCGAACGGCTCGGGGCGACGGTCTCCTACCAGCCGGGCCAGCGCTACGTGATCGTCACCGCCGCCGACCGGCGGACGATCGTCTTCACCCTCGGCGAGGCGGCCTACACGGTCGCCGGGGTGCGGGCGCGGGCGCCGTTCGCGCCGTTCGTCGACGGGACCGACCCGGTGCTGCCGTTCTACGCGCTGGCCCGCGCGCTCTACGTCGAGCCGGTCGCCGACGGCGCCGAGACGGTGCTGCAGCCGCGGGTCGGCGCGCTCGACGTGCGCAGCGACGGCCCGCGCACGGTGGTCACGGTGCGCGCCGCGATGCCGCTGGTCGCGCGGACCAACGCCGAGACGCCCGAGCGGCTCTCGGTCTCGTTCCTGGGGCTGGGCTCGGCGCTCGATCCGGCCCGCCGCGCGCCGGGCGGGGCGGTCGAGGCGATCGACCTCGCCGCCGGCGGCTCCGCCCGCGTGCCGACCACCACGCTGACGGTCGCCGGCCCGCCCGGCACGACCCACCGCATCGTGCCGGGCAGCGAACCGGACAGCTTCAGCGTCGTCTTCGAAAACCGGGCGGCGGCGCAGGCCGGCCCGCCGACGCCGCCGCCGTTCGCCGGGCTGCCGCCCTACGCCGGTCAGACGCCCGCGCCGGCCCCCGCCCGCAGCCCGCTCGTCGCGCCGACCGCGGCGCCGCCGCTGGTGGCGGGTCGGGTGACCGTCACCGATCTCGCCATCGAGCCGACCGCCGCCGACGGGCTGACCGTGCGGGTCACGTTCAGCGCCGCGGCGAGCTATCGCTGGCACCGGCTGGCCGACCACCGCTGGTACGTCGACTTCCCGGAGGCGACGCTGAGCGGCCCCGGCCGCGACGAGCAGCCGCAGAGCGGCCCGGTGCAGAGCGTGCGCGTCCGCCAGACCGGGACGCCGGACGCGCCGGGAGTCCGGATCGCTTTCACCCTGACCGGCAACCAGCAGATCGATCTCGCGCCCGGCGACTCGAGCCTCACCATCACGGTCGCCGACGCCGAGAGCACCGAGCTGGCCCACACCGGCGGCGGCCGCACCGGCGGCGCGCCGGTCGTCGCGAGCGCCGCCGCGCCGGAGCCCGCCGCGCAGCCGACCGATGCCGGCTGGAAGTTCGGCGCCGCCCCGCCCGGCGCGCCGCCGGCTGCCAACGCGAGCTCGCACCTGATCGTGATCGACCCCGGCCACGGCGGCGGTGACACCGGGGCCGCGCACAACGGGCTGGTCGAGAAGAACCTCACCTTCGACATCGCGCAGCGCCTGCGCGCGCTGCTCAGCGCGCAGGGCTGGACGGTGCGGATGACCCGCGAGACCGACATCGACCCGGTCTCGGCCGACAACCTGGCCCGGATGCGCGCCGACGGCCGGCCCAACGCCGACGACCGGGCCTACCTGCAGACCCGCTGCGACGTGGCGAACCTGGCCGGTGCACGGCTGTTCATCAGCATCCACATCAACAGCGCGCCGACCCCGAGCGCGAGCGGCAGCACGTTCTACTGGTACAAGCCGCAGGACGCAGCCTTCGCGCAGGCGCTCGAACGGGCGGTCATCCCGCTGGCCGGCACCCAAGACGACGGCGCGCGGCACGAGAACTTCTACGTCGTGCGCCACACGACGATGCCCGCGGTGCTGGTCGAGACCGCGTTCCTGACCAATGCCGGCGACGTCGCGCTGCTGCGCCAGCCGTCGTTCCTGCAGAACGTCGCACAGGGCATCGCCAACGGCGTCAAGGCCTACACCGGCACCCCGCAAGCCAACCCGGTCAGCGTTCGGCAGTGAGCCGCTGAATGCTGGGCCTCTACGACTCGGGCCTGGGCGGGCTGACGGTCCTGCGCGCGCTGCGCGCGGCGGGGATCGATCAGGACGTCGTCTACTTCGCCGACCAGGCCCACGTGCCGTACGGCGACAAGACCGAGGCCGAGCTGCACGGCTACCTCGAGGGAAACCTCGCCTGGCTGGCCTGCGAGCGGGTCGACGCCGTGGTGATGGCCTGCAACACGAGCTGCGCGGTCGCGCAGCGACTGGGCTGGCCGGCGACGCCGTTCCCGGTGCTCGACCTGATCGCGACCGCCGGCAGCAGCTTCGCGGGCAGCGCATACCGCCGGGTCGGCGTCGTCGCCACCGCGGCGACCGTGCGCAGCGGCGCCTACGGCCGGGCCATCCGCGCCGCCGCGCCCGAGGTCGAGGTCGTCGAGCTCGCCGCGCCCGCGCTGGTGCCGCTGGTCGAGCGCGGAGCCGCCGGCAGCGGCGAAGCGCGCACGGCGGTGGCCGAGGTCGTGGCCGCGCTGCCGCGCGAGCTCGACGCGCTCGTCTACGGCTGCACCCACTATCCGCTGCTCGACCGCTGGTTCGCCGCCGCGCTCGCCCCGCGGGTCGCCCGCCTCGACCCCGCCGCCGCGCAAGCCGCCGCAACGGTCCGCCTCGTCGCCGCGCTGAACCCCGCCCCCGGCAACGCGACCACCGCGTACTACACCAACGGCGACCCCGCCGCATTCGAGACCGCGGTCCGCCGCTGGACCGGCGACACCACCGGCCGCGTCGCCGCGCTGGTCGCCCGCTAAGACAGGCGGTCTTGGTTTTCGGCGAGCTCGCCCGTCAGCATGTGCTGGATGAGCTGCTCCATGACCTCGACGGCGCTGGGATCGCCGCGCCTGATCGCAGCCGTGGCAACCTCGTAAGGATCGTCCTTTGCGCCCTGCCTGCGCAGGCCGATGTACAGCACGTAGACGACGACATCCGACGTCGTCTCGGCGACTCGCAACGTGATCGTTCGCAGGCGTCCGAACGTGATCCGGTGATACCCTCGGAGCTCATCGGTCAGCGGCTTGCCCAGCGCCGGGCTCGTACCGAAGTCGCGCAGCTTGCGGCGCAGGCCGCCCTGCTCTTTCGCCGACAGCCTCCGAAAGCTCACGGCTGCCTCAGGGGCGAAGCCGATCCGGATCGTCCGGATGGGAACGACCGCGTTGGCCGTCACCCGAGGGCGGCGCTTACCAGGCTTCATGGTCGCTGCGATGGTATCATGAATCCCACGAATTTGTACAGGATTTAGTACAAAATATTGTACAACGGTATGGACAAACCGTAGCGCCTCTGCTATAAGGAGCCTAGCAGTTTGAAAGGGGTGATCGAACCTGCTATTCCACTCCCGCCACGGGGGTGGCGGGTGTCGTCGTGTCAGGGATCACCGCCATGCCGCTCTCTGCTGCCGAGGAGCACCACATGCATCGCACGATCGCTGCGGCGGCCGCGCGGGGTCACTTCACCGACATTCTGGACGATGCGGAGAAGGGCAAGATCACCGTCATCCTACGTCACTCCCGGCCGAGCGCGGCTGTCGTCCCGGCGGCCGATCTGGTGCAGTTCGACCTGTTTCGGCAGATCATGCGGGAGGTCGGTGAGACGCTCCAGGTCTCGCGCGACCCCGAGATCGTGGCGGCGGTGAAGAAATCGCAGAGCGCGCTCGACGGCGGCGAGATCGTCTGGGACGAGGAGTAGGGTTCCCGAGCCGCCGCCGCGCCTAGACCACGTGAAAGATGCGGAAGAAGAGCAGCGACGTCGCCAGCGCGAGCAGGGTGCCGGCGATGACCTGCAGCAGGGTGTGGGCGCGCAGGTAGGTGCGCGACCAGCCGACCAGCGGGACCAGGACGTAGAACGGGGCGGGGCGGTCGCCGAAGAGCACGGTGAGCGCCACCAGCGGAGCGGTGATGCCCAGCGCGTGGGTCGAGATCTTCCAGTAGCGGGTGATCCACTGGACGATCAGCAGGCTGGCCGCGTAGCCGGCCATCGAGGCGGTCATGATCGCCGGCGCGCGGATGATCCACAGATCGAGCGCGCCCAGCGCGAAGAAGACCACGAAGGCGATGAAGACCCGCTCGCGCTCGGCTCGGATCGACATGTCGAGGTCCGAGATGCGATCGGTCGCGTAGAGCCAGAAGATGAACAGCATCGGCGCGAGCGAGGTGAAGAACGCGCTGTTGAAGAGCAGGATCCAGAAGTCGTGGGAGTCGTGCGAGCGGGCGCCGGCCAGGATCACGAACAGCGCCAGCGAGGTGACGAACGGGTTGCAGACGGTCGAGACGACCCGCGCGACGTCGGTCCAGACGCGCTTGCGGACGCGCAGCGGCGCCGGAGACGGGGCGGGGGCCTGCACGGGCACGGGCTTTCGGTCCCGGTCGTCGAACCCTGCTGAATGATTCTCGAGCGCATCGCGTCGCCGGCCGACGTCAAGCGGCTGACCCGTTCGGAGCTCGACGGGCTCGCCCGGGAGGTCCGCGAGACCCTGATCCGGGTCTGCGCCGCCAACGGCGGCCACCTCGCCCCCAACCTCGGCATCGTCGAGCTGACGATCGCCCTGTTCCGGGTGCTCGACCTGCCGCAGGATCTGGTCGTCTGGGACGTCAGCCACCAGAGCTACGTCCACAAGCTGCTCAGCGGCCGGGCCGGCCGCTTCGGCACGCTGCGCCAGGGCGGCGGGATCAGCGGGTTCGCGATGCGCAGCGAGTCGGAGTTCGACGCCTTCGGCGCCGGCCACGCCTCGACGTCGATCTCGGCCGCGCTCGGGATGGCGACCGCCCGCGACCTCGCCGGCCGCGCCGACACGGTGGTGGCGATCATCGGCGACGGCGCGCTGACCGGCGGCCTGGCCTACGAGGCGATCAACAACGCCGGCCTGCTCAAGACCAACTTCATCGTGATCCTCAACGACAACGAGATGTCGATCGCGCCCAACGTCGGCTCGATCGCCTCGTACCTGGGCGTGCTGCGCTCGAAGCCGCTGTTCAACCGCGGCCGCGAGCTGGTCAAGGGGGTGCTCGACCACGTGCCGCTCGGCGACACCGCCCGCAAGGCGCTCTCGACCGCCGAGATGGCCGGGATGCGCTTCGTCTCGCCCGAGCACAAGACGCCGGTGATCTTCGAGGAGATGGGCTTCCGCTACATCGGCCCGGTCGACGGCCACGACCTGGACGCGCTGATCGACGTCGTCTCGAACGCGCGCAAGATCCACGGCCCGGTGCTGCTCCACGTCAAGACCGTCAAGGGCAAGGGCTACGACATCGCCGAGGGCGACAGCCGCACGTTCCACGGCGTCGGTCCGGGCGTCTACCACCCCGACGAGGGCAAGCTCGAGAAGAAGGGCGCCGCGCGGCCGACCCACGCGCAGGCCTTCGCCGACGCGCTGATCGCGGTTGCCGAGCGCGACCCGCAGGTCGTCGCGATCACCGCCGCGATGCCGGACGGCACCGGCCTGGCGAAGTTCGCCAAGCGCTTCCCCGAGCGCTATTTCGACGTCGGGATCGCCGAGGCGCACGCGGTCTGCTTCGCCGCCGGCGCGTCGACCAAGGGCGTCAAGCCGGTCTGCGCGATCTACTCGACCTTCCTGCAGCGCGCCTACGACCAGGTCGTCCACGACGTCGCGGTCCAGAACCTGCCGGTCGTCTTTGCCATCGACCGGGCCGGCTTCGTCGGCGACGACGGGCCGACGCACATGGGCCTCTACGACATCGCCTACCTGCGGACGCTGCCGAACCTGACCGTCATGGCGCCGCGCAACGAGCGCGAGATCGCGCCCATGCTCGAGCACGCGCTGGCGCTGGGCACGCCGGCGGCGCTGCGCTACCCGCGCGGCTCGACCAGCGGCAAGCACGACGAGCCGCTGGCGCCGCTGGTCCACGGCCGAGCCGAGGTGCTGCGCCGGGGCGAGGGCGTCGCCATCCTGGCGCTGGGCAACACGGTCGACGTCGCGCTCGACGCCTGCGCGCTGCTCGAGGCCGAAGGGCTGCGGCCGACCGTCGTCAACGCCCGCTTCGTCGTCCCGCTCGACGAACCGCTGCTGATCGGCCTGGCCGAGACGCACCGCCGCTTCATCACGCTCGAAGAGCACAGTCTGGCCGGCGGCTTCGGCTCGGCGGTCGTCGAGGTCGTCAACGACCGCGGCTTGGCCGTCGCGGTCGAGCGGATCGGCGTCCCCAACGTGCTCGTCCAGCACAGCAGCCAGGCCGCCCAGCGCGCCCAAATCGGTCTCTCCGCCGAGAACGTCGCCGCCCGGGTGCGCGCCCTGGTCCCGAGCCGAACGGCCTGACGCAGCGGCTCGAAACAGGAAGTTCCCCCGAGGGGGGCCAAGCTCGGGCGGTTTCTTTTCCCCGAAGGAGTCCTCATCGTGCTTCCCGCGCTGCTAGCGGCCGCGACCTCCGCGGCGCCCGCCGCCGCCAAAGCGGCCGGGCCCGCCGCCAAGGCGACGACGGTTCCGTTCACCCTGCCGCCGAACTTCTCGTTCGACACGACGCCGCACTCGGCGCTGGCGATGAAGTTCCCCTGGCTGACCCACACGTTCGCCGGGCTGTTCATCGTCGCGGGCATCCTGCTGATCGTGCTGCTGGCGATCCAGACGACGAAGCAAGAAGGCCTGAGCGGCACGCTGGGCGGGCGGGTCGAGTCGTCGACCCGGCGCCTCGGCCTGGACGCGCAGATCGCCCGCGTCACCGGCACGATCGCGATCGCGTTCGTGGTCGTCGCGACGATCATCAGCCTGTCGGGCATCTAACCGCCTTGGCACTCTTGGAGGTCCGCGACCTCAAGACGACCTTCCGCACCGAGGACGGGACCGTGTCGGCCGTCAACGGGCTCTCGTTCGCGGTCGAGCCGGGCTCGACGCTCGGGATCGTCGGCGAGTCGGGCTCGGGGAAATCCGTCACCTCGCTCTCCATCATGCGCCTGCTGGCCCAGAACGGCAGCATCGAGCGCGGCCAGGTCCTCTTCAAGGGCGAGAACCTGCTCGACAAGAGCGAGGCCGAGATGCGCCGCATCCGCGGGCGCGACATCGCGATGATCTTCCAGGACCCGATGACCTCGCTCAACCCGGTGCTGACCGTGGGCGAGCAGATCGCCGAGGCGACCCGGCTCCACCTGGGCCTCTCGAAGAAGGACGCGCTGGCCAAGGCGCTCGACATGCTGCGCCTGGTCCGCATCCCGGCCGCCGAGCGGCGGCTGCGGGACTACCCGCACCAGTTCTCCGGCGGCATGCGCCAGCGGGTGATGATCGCGATGGCGCTCTCGTGCGACCCCGAGGTGCTGATCGCCGACGAGCCGACGACCGCGCTCGACGTGACGATCCAAGCCCAGATCATCGAGCTGATGAACGAGATGCAGTCGCGGCTGGGCTCGGCCATCGTCCTCATCACCCACGACCTGGGCGTGGTCGCCGAGACCTGCGAGAACGTGCTGGTGATGTACGGCGGCAACATGGTCGAGTACGGCTCCGCCAAGGAGATCTTCCAGAACCCCAAGATGCCGTACACGATGGGGCTGCTCGAGTCGCTGCCGCGGCTCGACCAGGCCGGCGACCGGCTCGTGCCGATCGAGGGCCAGCCGCCCAACCTGCTGCGCATGCCCAGCGGCTGCGCCTTCGCGCCGCGCTGCCGGTACCGCATGCCGATCTGCGAGGAGCCGGTGCCGCTCTACGACTTCGGCGGCGGCCACGTCGCGCGCTGCTACCTCTACGACGAGCGCGCCGAGGGCCAGAAGCCGATCGCGGCCGCCAACGCGCCGCAGATCCCGAACAGCGCGGTGGCCGCGACGCCGCAGGTCGCGCGATGACCACCGCGTACTCGCCCAACGGCATCGTCCCGCCGCGCGCGGCCGACGACCTGGTCGTCGTGCGCGACCTGCGCAAGTACTTCCCGATCAACGCCGGCATCTTGCAGCGCCACGTCGCCGACGTGAAGGCGGTCGACGGCATCGACTTCGAGATCCGGCGCGGCGAGACGCTGGGGCTGGTCGGCGAGTCCGGCTCGGGCAAGACCACCGCCGGCCGGGTCATCCTGCACCTGGCCGAGGCGACCGGCGGCAGCGTGACCTTCGACGGCCGAGAGCTGACCGGGCTCTCGCGCGGCGAGCTGCGCCCTCTGCGCAAAGAGATGCAGATCATCTTCCAGGACCCCTACGCGAGCCTGAACCCGCGCATGACGGTCGGCTCGACGATCAAGGAGCCGCTGGAGATCCACGACATCGCCCGGGGGAAGACGGCCGACGCGCGGGTCCAGGAGCTGCTCCGGCTCGTCGGCCTGCAGCCGTACCACGCGAACCGCTACCCGCACGAGTTCTCCGGCGGCCAGCGCCAGCGGATCGGCATCGCGCGGGCGCTGGCGGTCGACCCGAAGTTCATCGTGGCCGACGAGCCGGTCTCGGCGCTCGACGTCTCGATCCAGGCGCAGGTCATCAACCTGCTCCAGGACCTGCAGCAGAAGCTCGGGCTGACCTACCTGTTCATCGCCCACGACCTCTCGGTCGTCCGCCACATCTCCAACCGGGTCGCGGTCATGTACGTCGGCAAGATCGTCGAGATCGCCGACCGCGACCGGCTCTACGACAACCCGCTGCACCCCTACACCCAGGCGCTGCTCTCGGCGATCCCGATCCCCGACCCCGACGTCGAGCGGCGCCGCAAGCGGATCATCATCAGCGGCGACATCCCCTCGCCGGTGAACCCGCCCTCGGGCTGCCGCTTCCACACCCGCTGCCCGATCGCGTTCGACCGCTGCAAGGTCGAGGTGCCGGCGTTCAACGAGTACGAGCCGGGCCACCGCGCGGCGTGCCACTGGGTCGAGGAGCACGGCGGCGCCGCTCCCGACCTCACCCAAGGGCCGGCCGTTCTCGGCTAGGCCGAAAAAACGAGGAGCGGTCGCGAGACCGCTCCTCTCGTTCGGCGAGCCGGCGCCGGATCAGGTCGACTTGCGGCGGCTCGTCTTGCGCGCTGCGGTCTTGCGCCCGCCGGCCGCCTTGCGCCCGCCGGTGCCGCCGGCTTTCTTGCGCCCGCCGGCCGCCTTGCGCGTGCCGCTGGCCTTCTTGCGCCCGCCGGCGGCTTTGCGCGTGCCGGTGGCCTTCTTGCGCCCGCCGGCCGCCTTGCGGCCGCCCGTCGCCTTCTTGCGCCCGCCGGTGGCTTTCTTGCGCGTGCCGGTGGCCTTCTTGCGCCCGCCGGCCGCCTTCTTCCGGCCGCCCGTCGCCTTCTTGCGCCCGCCGGCTGCGCTCTTGCGCGCGCCGGTGGCCTTCTTGCGCCCGCCGGCCGCCTTCTTCCGGCCGCCCGCGGCCTTCTTGCGCCCGCCGGATGCGCTCTTGCGCCCGCCGGATGCGCTCTTGCGCGTACCGGTCGACTTCTTGCGCCCGCTCGCGGCTTTCCGCGTGCCGGTCGACTTCTTGCGGCCCGCGCCCTTGCGCCGGCCGCCGCGGCGGGAGCCGCCCGTGTCTTCCGTCGACGACTCTTCCATCGTTTCGTCGTCGCCGTTGATCTGTTCCGAGTCCATTCAACCTCCTCGTCCGCGCGGACGGAGTGGTGTTTACGGTGTTGCGCCGACATGTCGACGCATTTAGTCGCAGAATACACATATTTCGCCGTTCGTGCAACTCTCGGGCCAAAACGGCGGTTTCGCGCGCGCATCCGCGTGGGGAAATTGGCCGCCCTTGACGTCCGGGTTTATACTTTGGCCCGAAGCCCGTCCCGGACGAGCCGAACCCATTGGAGACCCGAGTGGCGAAGCCGCTGATCATCGTCGAGTCGCCGACGAAAGCCAAGACCATCAAGAAATTCTTGCCCGCGCGGTACGTCGTCAAGGCGTCGGTCGGGCACGTCCGTGACCTGCCCAAGTCGACGCTGGGCGTCGACGTGACCAACGGCTTCTCGCCGCGCTACCTGACCATCAAAGGTAAAGGCGACGTCATCAAGGAGCTCAAGGCGGCGGCCAAGGCGGCGTCCGAAGTCTACCTGGCGACCGACCCCGACCGCGAGGGCGAGGCGATCGCGTGGCACCTGGCCGAGCTGCTCAAGCTGGACAACCCCAAGCGCATCGAGCTGCACGAGATCACCAAGGACGCCGCGCTGGCGGCGCTCAAGGACGCCCACCCGATCGACATGCCGCGCGTCAACGCGCAGCAGGCGCGGCGCATCCTGGACCGGCTGGTCGGCTACAAGATCTCCCCGCTGCTCTGGGCCAAGGTCCGCGGCGGGCTCTCGGCCGGGCGCGTGCAGTCGGTCGCGGTGCGGCTGATCGTCGACCGCGAGCGCGAGATCCGCGCCTTCGTCCCGCGCGAGTACTGGACGATCACCGCGCAGCTGTCCGCCCCGCATGCGGAGCATGCGCCGCGGAGCGTGGGTTCCGGCGCAGCCGGAAGCCTCCCGATCGTGTTCCCGGCCGACCTGGCGCGGATCGACGGCGAGAAGGCCGAGATCGAGAACGGCGAGCAGGCTGCGGCGGTCATGGCCGCGCTCGAGGGCGCCGCGTTCCGGGTGGCCTCGGTCAAGACGCGCGAGACGCGCCGCAACGCCGCCGCGCCGTTCACCACCTCGACCCTCCAGCAAGAGGCCTCGCGCAAGCTCAAGTTCCGGGTCCGCAAGACCATGCAGCTGGCCCAGGCGCTCTACGAGGGCGTCGACCTGGGCGGCGCGGAGGGCACGCAGGGCCTCATCACCTACATGCGCACCGACTCCAACCGCGTCTCCGACTCGGCGCGCGAGGCGGCGCGGGACTACATCGTCGGCCGGTTCGGCGAGGACCACCACGTCGCCGGGCGCCAGTTCAAGCTCAAGGAGGGCGCGCAGGACGCGCACGAGGCGATCCGCCCGACCTCCGTCTTGCGCACCCCGGAGTCGCTGGCCAACGTGCTCAAGCGCGACGAGCTGCGGCTCTACCAGCTCATCTGGGAGCGCTTCGTCGCCTCGCAGATGGCGCCGGCCGTCTTCGACCAGACCACCGTCGACGTCACCGCCGCCGAGCGCTTCACGTTCCGCGCGACCGGCAGCGTGCTCAAGTTCGCGGGCTTCACCGCGGTGTACGAAGAGGGCACCGACGACAACGCGCAGCCCGAGGGCGGTGCGACGGGCAAGGGCAAGCCGCGCCCGATCCTGCCCAAGCTGACCGAGGGCGAAGCGCTGGACCCGCAGTCGGTCGAGCCCAAGCAGCACTTCACCGAGCCGCCCCCGCGCTTCACCGAGGCGACGCTGGTCCGGGCGCTCGAGGAGAACGGGATCGGCCGGCCGTCGACCTACAGCGCGATCGTCGAGACCATCCAGGCCCGCGGCTACGTCGAGCAGGCCGAACGGCGCTTCCAGCCGACCGACATCGGCGAGCAAGTGAACGACCTGCTCGCCGAGCACTTCCCCGACATCGTCGACCTGACGTTCACCGCCTCGATGGAGGGCAAGCTGGACACCCTGGCCGGCGACGGGATCGGCAACTGGGACGCGACCGCCAAGGTGCTCTCCGACTTCTACGGCCCGTTCGAGCGCGAGCTGGAAGAGGCGGAGCGCAAGCTGCCCAAGTTCGAGCAGCGCGACGAGCCGACCGACGAGGTCTGCGTCAACTGCGGCAAGCCGATGGTCATCAAGACCGGCCGCTTCGGCAAGTTCATGTCGTGCGTCGGCTACCCGGAGTGCAAGACGACGAAGCCGATCCTCAAGGACACCGGGGTGAAGTGTCCCAAGGACGGCGGCATGATCGCCGAGCGCAAGTCGCGCAAGGGCCGCACGTTCTACGGCTGCGCCAACTACCCGGCCTGCGACTTCGTCTCGTGGGACCGGGTCGCGGCCGAGCCGTGCGCGGTCTGCGGCGACTACGTGACCGAGAAGCCCAAGCGCGGCGGCGCGGTGTCCTACGTTTGCCACACCGACAAGACGCACGCCACGGGCCTGGGCAAGGCCGCGGACGCCGAAGACGCCGAGGCGGAGCTCGAGCCGGTCTGATGGCGGCCGCGCCCGACCTCACCGTCATCGGCGGTGGGCTGGCCGGGCCCGAGGCGGCCTGGCAGGCCGCCCGGCGCGGCGCGCGCGTCGTGCTCTACGAGATGCGCCCGGTCAAGCGCGGGCCGGCGCACCACACCGACCTGCTGGCGGAGCTGGTGTGCTCGAACTCGCTGCGCGGCACGGCGCTGGAGAACGCGGTCGGCCTGCTCAAGGAAGAGCTGGCCCGGCTGGACTCGCTGATCGTCGGCTCGGCGCGCGAGGCGGCGGTGCCGGCCGGCGGGGCGCTGGCGGTCGACCGTGAGCGCTTCAGCGCGCTGGTCACCGCGCGGCTGGAGGCGCTGCCCAACGTCGAGATCCGGCGCGAGGAGATCACCGCGATCCCCCCGGACGGCGCGGTGGTCGTGGCCTGCGGCCCGCTGCCGTCCGAGCCGCTGGCCGCCGCGCTCGACGCGCTCGCCGGCGGGCGGCTGCACTACTACGACGCCGCCGCGCCGATCGTCGCGCTGGACTCGCTCGACCTCGGCCCGATGTACCGCAAGTCGCGCTACGACAAGGGCGACGGGGACGACTACCTCAACGTCCCGCTCGACCGCGAGACCTACCTGCGCTTCGTCGCGGACCTGCGCGCGCTGCCCAAGCACCAGCCCAAGGGCTTCGAGGCCGACGCCGCGCGCGGTGCGGTGCCGTACTTCGAGGGCTGCCTGCCGATCGAGGAGCTGGCCGCGCGCGGCGAGGACACGCTGCGCTTCGGCCCGCTCAAGCCGGTCGGGCTGCGCGACCCGCGCACCGGCCGCGCGCCCTACGCCGTCGTCCAGCTGCGCAAGGAGAACGCCGACGGCAGCGCGCTCAACCTGGTGGGCTTCCAGACCCGCCTGACGTGGCCGGCGCAGAAAGAGGCGTTCGGCAAGCTGCCGGGCCTGGCGAACGCGGAGTGGCTGCGGCTGGGCGTGATGCACCGCAACACGTTCCTGGACGCCCCGCGCCTGCTCGACGCCTCGCTGCGGCTGCGCACGAACCCGCGCATCCGCTTCGCCGGCCAGATCACCGGCGCGGAAGGCTACGTCGAGGCGGCCGCCTGCGGCGCGATCGCCGGCATCGCCGCCGCCCGCGAGCGCGCCGGCCTCGACCCGGTCGCGGTGCCCGCCGACACCGCGCTGGGCGCGGTCGTGGCGCACCTGCAGAACACCGCCTCGCCCGACTTCCAGCCCGCCAACGTCACCTGGACGTTCTTCTCGCCGCTCGACCAGCCGGTCAAGGACAAGCGCGAGCGCCGCGCGCAACTGGCCCAGCGGGCGCTGGCGAGGATCGACGCCTTCGCCGCCGCCGTCGCGCCGCGCGAGCACGCCCTCGCTTAACCGAGCGGCGGCGGCGCTGCAACCTCGCCGTCCCGCGGTGAGTAGCTAGTCCAGATGCGAATTCGATCGACGACGATCTGCGCCGTCCGCAAGGACGGCAAGATCGCGATGGCCGGTGACGGCCAGGTCACGGTCGACAAGACGGTGATGAAGCACGGCGCGCGCAAGGTGCGCACGATCGCCGGCGGCAAGGTGCTGGCCGGCTTCGCCGGCAGCGCGGCCGACGGGATCACGCTGCTCGAGAAGTTCGAGGGCAAGATGAGCGCCTACAAGGACAACGTGCTGCGCGCCGCGGTCGAGCTGGCCAAGGACTGGCGCCAGGACCGCGCGCTGCGCCGGCTCGAGGCGCTGCTGATCGTCGGCACGCCCGAGCACCTCTTCGTGCTCTCGGGCACCGGCGACGTGATCGAGCCCGACGAGGGCGTCGCGGCGATCGGCAGCGGTGGCCCCTACGCCCAGGCCGCCGCGATGGCGCTGCTGGGCCACTCGCCGCTCTCGGCCCCCGAGATCGCGCGCGAGGCGCTGCGCATCGCCGGCCGGATCGACATCTACACCAACGACAGCGTCGAAGTGCTCACGCTATGATCCCCACCGTCGCCAAGCCCGCCGGCGAGCTGACGCCGCGCGAGATCGTCGCCGAGCTCGACCGCTACATCGTCGGCCAAGCGGACGCCAAGCGCGCCGTGGCGGTCGGGATGCGCAACCGCTACCGGCGCGAGCGGCTGCCCGAGGCCGTCCGGCGCGAGATCGCCCCCAAGAACATCCTGATGATCGGGCCGACCGGCGTCGGCAAGACCGAGATCGCGCGCCGGCTGGCGTCGCTGGCCGGCGCGCCGTTCGTCAAGGTCGAGGCGACCAAGTACACCGAGGTCGGCTACGTCGGCCGCGACGTCGAGTCGATGGTGCGCGACCTCGCCGAGGCGGCGGTCCGGATGGTCACCGACGAGCGCAAGGCCGAGGTGCGGGAAGCCGCCGACGCGGCCGCGGTCGAGCGGGTCGTCGACCTGCTGCACCCCGAGACGCGCGCCCCCGAGCCGCAGCAGGCCAACCCGCTCGCCTCGCTGGGCTCGATCTTCGGCAACGCGTTCGCCCAGCCGCAGCCGGCCCAGCCGGCGAGCGCGGCCCGCCCGCTGCCCGACGACGAGGCCCGCCGGGTGCGCGACGTCGCGCGCGCGGACGTCCGGCGCGGCTTCTACGACGTGCGGATCGTCGAGATCGAGGTCGAGGAGGCGCAGCAGCTCCCGCTCGGCATGCTCGGCGGCGAGCCGGGCGGCATGGGCGGGATGGGCGGCGGCGACATGAGCGAGATGCTGGGCGGCCTGCTGCCCAAGAAGCGGGTCCGCAAGAAGGTTACCGTCGCCGAGGCGCGCCGCATCTTCGCCCAGCAGGAAGCGGACAAGCTGATCGACTCCGACGCGGTCAAGCGCGAGGCGCTGCGGCGCGCCGCCGATCACGGCATCGTCTTCATCGACGAGATCGACAAGGTCGCCGGCAGCGGCGGCCAGCGCGGCGGCCCGGACGTCTCGCGCGAGGGCGTGCAGCGCGACATCCTGCCGATCGTCGAGGGCAGCACCGTGCAGACCAAGCACGGCCCGCTCTCGACCGACCACGTGCTGTTCATCGCGGCCGGTGCGTTCCACGTCGCCAAGCCGTCCGACCTCATCCCCGAGCTGCAGGGGCGCTTCCCGGTGCGGGTCGAGCTGACGTCGCTCAGCGCGGCCGACTTCGAGATCATCCTGACCCAGCCCGAGAACGCGCTGATCGGCCAGTACAAGGCGCTGCTCGGCGCCGACGGCGTGGACCTGGACGTGACCGCCGACGCGATCGGCGAGATCGCCCGGATCGCGACCCGGGTCAACGAGGAGACCGAGAACATCGGGGCGCGGCGGCTGCACACGGTGCTGGAGCGGGTGCTCGACGAGATCGCCTTCCGGGCGCCCGAGGAGGGCGGCAAGGTCGTGATCGACGGGGCCTACGTGCGCGAGCGGCTCGATTCCGTGGCCGGGAACGCGGATTTGTCGAGTTACATCCTGTAGTGCGCGCTTAGGGACCGCGAACGCCGGCACGATGGCGATGGCTCGTCCGGGAGGTATTCGTCGAAGTACTCGTCCAGGAAGAAATCGGCGGGGGTGCCGGTGAGGAGGCGGGTGAGGAAGCGGAGGACGCCGGCGGAGCCGGTCGCGTAGTCGCAGCTGAGGCGGCCCGAGTAGTCGCCGGGGAGCGCGAGGCCGGCGGGGCGGTCGACCCGGTACATCAGGATGCCGGCGGCGGCGCGCAGCGCGGCGGCGCGGAAGCGCTCGTCGCCGGTGAAGTGGTAGGCGTCGAGCAGGAACGTGCCGATGCCGGCCAGGCCGTTGGCCATGCCGGTCGTCACCGCGAACGCGCGGTCGGTGTCGACGAAGATTCGGTCGAGCCACGGTGCGAGGTCGGGCGCGCCGGCGAGCCGGAGCACCCGCAGCAGCGCGGCGCCGATGCCGGCCGAGCCGTACGACCAGTAGGGCAGCAGCACGCCCGGAAAGCTCGCGCGGTACGGCCACGAGGCGCCCAGGCCGTTCTCGATCGGCTGCGCTTGCGCGAGGTCGAACGCGAGCGCGCGCCGGGCCCCGGCGGCGTAGCGCGCGTCGCCGGTCGTGCGGCCCAAGTAGGCCAGGAACAGTGCGACGCCGCTCGCGCCGTGGTAGAGGCCGTAGTGCGTGTCGTCCTCGTACGGCCAGGCCAGCCCGGCGGCGTGAACCGTCGCGTCGCGCAGCAGCTCGTCGCCGCAGCGGCGCGCCTCGGCCAGGTAGCGCTCGTCGTGCAGCTCCAAGAAGAACTTGAGGTTCGCCAGCGCCCAGCCCGCCTTGCCGTAGGCGAGCCCGGCGGCGCGGTCGCGCAGCGGGTGGTCCTGACCGGCCGCGAGCGCGCGGCGGGCGGCGGGCTCGTGGCCGAGCTCGAGCAGTGCCCAGGCGATCCCGCTCGAACCGGTCATGAGTCCGGGCGGATAGCGCTGCGGCGCGATCTCGGCGCGCAGCAGCCAGCCGAGCTGCTCGGGCGGCGGCGCGAAGCCGGAGCGGTGCAGCGAGCAGAGCACGCCGGCCGAGCCGAAGCTCAGGCTGTGCGGGTTGGTGTCGAAGACCCGGAAGTCGGCCGGGTAGAGCCGGTCGCGGCGCTGCGGGTCGGCGCTGCCGACGACGTACGCCGCCAGCCGCGCCGGCAGGGCCGGGTCGAGCGGCGGCGGCTCGGGCCGCTCGAGCACTGCCGGCGCGGGCCGCTCCAGCGAGCGCAGCGCGGCGGCGATCTCGGTCGGGCCGCCGCGGCGCGCGCGGTCGGGATGGAGCAGGGCGCGCACCATCGCGGTCACCTCGGCGGGCAGGTGCGTGGCGGCGCCCAGTTCGTCCACGATCGGGCCGACGCGCTCGGGGGCGAGCGCGAAGAACGGCGTGATCGGCATCAGGAACGCGCACAGCAGCGCGCCGTAGGCGTACCAGTCGTCGGCGGGGTCGGGCACCGCGTCCACCGCGCCGCTGCTCGGCGCGTCGAAGCCCGGCGTGGTGAGGTTGGCCGGCCGGTCGACGCCCAGCTCGCAAGCGCCCTCGAAGTCGATCAGCGCGATGCGGCCGAGCTCCGCGCGCCACAGCACGTTCGAGGGCGAGAGGTCGCCGAAGACGACGTTGCGCGCGTGGAGGTGCTCCAGCGCCTGCAAGAGCGAGCTGAAGACGCGCCGGGTGAGGTCGAGAAACGCCGCGACGTCCGCCCGCGCGGGACGCGTGCGCAGCAGCACCGAGCGGGTCGCGCCGAGCACCGCGAGCGAGGTTCCGGCAACCTGCTCCTGGGCGACGAAGGTGTGCTCCCAGGCGGTGAACAGCTCGATCGGCCGCGCGGTGTAGCCGCAGCCGGCCAGGCGCGCCAGGATCCGCTGCTCCTTGCGCAGCAGCGCCGCCGCGTCGTCGTCCCGGCTGAGCCAGTTCGTGTACGGCCGCGCTTCCTTGAGCACGACCGGCGCGCCGGTCGTCGTGTCGGTCGCCAGGTACACGCCGCCGGAGTTCGAGAACGCCAGCGACGCCTCGACCCGGTAGCGCCCGTCGTGCAGGACGACCTCGCCGCTCGCCGGCGCCTGGGGCGGCGGTTCGGCGGCGATCGGGTCGACGACCCCGCGCGGGAGGCGGAAGAGCGGCGCGCGCTCGTCGCCCTCGAGCGTGCCGTCGTCGTTGACGAAGACGGGGACGCGGGTGCCGTTGACCGCCAGCGCCGTTTGCGCCTGGAGCGTCCCGTAGCGGTAGAAGAGCACCTTGCTCTCGCGGTAGCGCCGGTCGGAGAGGATGTACGGGCCGGTGAAATCGCGCGTCACCGCGTCCAACCGCGCCAGCAGGGCGACGAAGTGATCGGCGTCGCGCGGGTAGACCGTCATGAACTTGCCGCTGCCGCCGCGCGACCAGCGCTTGCTGTTGATCAGCGAGAGCAAGATCCGGTCGGCCGCGGTCTTGAACGCGACGCCGTCGCGCGCCAAGACCGGTACGACCGCCGCCAGCAGCGCGGCGGCGGTGTGGGTCGTGCCCGAGACGTGGATCTTCCAGCCTTGGCGCGGCATCGCGCCGCCGGGCGGCAGGCAGTGGAACCACACGCCTTCGTGCAGCGTCGTCCAGCCGGCGGGCAGCAGCGCGCGGACCGGCGCCATGTAGTACGCCGGGTCGGGAACGTACGCGTTGGCCGACTCGAACCACTCGCGGTTCGTGAGCAGGTGGAGGACGTGGTGCCGGCTGCGCAAGTCTCACCGCCCGTACGGCGGGACCGGCGCGAGCGCCGGCCCGCGCGTCGCAGGGACTAGAAGTAGTGCTCGCTCTCGGCCTGGTCGAGGCAGGTGTTGCTCTTGGTCGAGCAGGCGTGGCTCACGATGCTGTACAGGCTGTCTTCCTCGGCGGCGAACGCGCCGCGCGCCGGCGTGAGGCCGGCAAGCGCTTGGAGCGAAAGGACGGTGGGCATGTTCGTTCTCCTTGCGGGATACGCGCGCGCAAGGCCAGCGACCGTGCGCGAGCTCTTGGGCACCCGGCACTACTCGCCGAATCCTCGCGCGGCTTCCTGCGCTGCGAGCGGCTCGGGAAGGAGTGTGACGCTCAGCCGGGCTCGAGCGACGAGGCGATCAGGAATGCCGCGCCCAGCGCGTTGTTGAGCGCGTGCAGGACGACGGCGGCGGTCAGGTTGCCGGTCCGCGCGTAGACCAGGGCGTTGACGAAGCCCAGCGCGGAGAGCGAGGGGAACAGGACCGGGTCGCCGTGGGCCAGCCCGAAGAGCAGCGCGCTGGCGAGCGCGCCGAGCAGGACGCCGGCGCGCGGCGCGAGCGCGCCGAAGAGCAGGCCGCGGAAGACGAGCTCCTCCACCAGCGGCGCGATCAGGACGAGCACCAGGACGTTGAGCGCCACGTCGAGCGCCGTCAGCGCCGGCCGGCTGCCGTGGACGCTGAAGTGCTCGAAGCCGGCCTGGACGTGCTTCGTCTGGTGGGTGAGGACGAGCTGCAGCGCGGTGCCGACCCGGACCAGGAGCAGCGCCGCGATGCCGCTCAGCAGCGGCCACGCGTCGCTCGCGCGGAGCGGGCGGAACGGCTGCCGGCCGATGCGCCGGAGCCGGTGCCACGCGAACGGGGCGATCGCGGCGTAGAACAGGACGCCGAGCGCCGTCAGCGCCAAGCCGCCCGGCCTCAATCTGGGCGGGTGACCGGTCGCCACGGCCGAGCCGACGCCGATCGCGATCCCGGCGACCAGCAGCGCGCCGATGCCGATCGCGATCGCGGCCAGCGCGGAGAGGATGCCGTTCCAGAACGGCACGGCGACGCGGTCGCGGCCGTCGGCGCGGGTGAGCAGCACCGCGCGCGCTTCAACGCCGGTGGCCGTCCCGTCCTAGCGCCCGGCGAGGAGTCTCGCGCCCAGGCGCGCATTGGCATTGGCATTGCCATCATTCCGGAGCTTCATCGTGGAGCTCGCGCAAGGAGCGTCGTCTCAACCATCATGAAGAACTCATCCGTCTCGCGAGGCCTGGTGCTCAAGCGCCTGGCAGCCCTTCCGGTCGTCGCGCTCGGCGTCGGGGCAACCCTCTCGGCGGCTCAGGCGGCCGACAACAAGAAGCAGTTCAAGTACCAGGACAAGCCCGGTCCCAAGGGCGCCAAGTGCGCCGGTTGCCGCTTCTTCAAAAAACCGAACGCTTGCTCGATCGTGACCGGCAAGATCAGCCCCAACGGCTGGTGCATCGCCTACGCGCCCGGCCCCAATCACTGAGCGCCTTCCGACCGGCTCGGGCCGCCCGCCAGGGCGGCCCGTTTTCGTTCCCCGCCCGAATGCAGCGAAACGGGCTCCCCGGCGGTTATACTGGGAGCACCGCTATGGCGTACATTCGCGAGATTCTCACCGAGGGCCACCCGACGCTGCGCAAGGTTGCGAAGAAGGTCGATCCGGCCGAGCTCGGCGACCCGATCTTCCAGCAGCTCATCGACGACATGTTCGCGACCATGTACGACGCGCCGGGGATCGGCTTGGCCGCCAACCAGATCGGCGTGCCCAAACGGCTCTTCACGGTCGACCTCCAGGACGAGGACAATCCCAACGGCGGCCCGCTGGTCGTGATCAACCCCAAGTTCACGGTCAAAGAGGGCGAGAAGGAGTCGGTCGAGGGCTGCCTCTCGGTCCCGGGCATGGTCGGCGACGTGACCCGCTTCGAGCGGGTGGTCTGCACCGGGCTCGACCGCCACGGCAAGAAGGTCAGCCTCGACGGCAGCGGCCTCTTCGCGCGCTGCCTGCAGCACGAGATGGACCACCTCGACGGCATCCTGTACATCGACAAAGCCAAGAACCTGCGCCCGGCCAAGACCGAAGAAGAAGTCGCGGAGGCCGAAGCGGTCGCCGCGGGCGCTCGCTGAAGCTCGTCGTCTTCGGGACGAGCGCGTTCGCCGTCCCGGTGCTGGAAGCGGTGGCCGACCGGCATGAGGTCGTCGCGGCCGTCACCCAGCCCGACCGCCCGGCCGGCCGCGGCCACAAGCTGGTCGCGACGCCGGTCAAGCGCGCCGCCCAGGCGCGCGGCCTGCGCGTGCTCACCCCCGAGAAGCTCGTGCCGTTCGTCGCCCAGGCGCGCGCGCTCGGCGCCGACGCCTTCGTGGTCGCCTCGTACGGCCGGATCGTGCCGCAGGCGCTGCTCGACCTGGTGCCGATCGCGTTCAACGTCCACCCCTCGCTGCTGCCGCTGTACCGCGGCGCGACGCCGCTGCAGTCGGCGATCCGCGACGGCCGCAGCGAGACCGGCGTGACGATCATCGCCATGGACGCCGGCATGGACACCGGCGACGTGCTGCTGCAGGAGCGCACCCCGCTCGGCCCGAGCGAGACCTACGGCGAGCTGCACGACCGGCTCGCCGCGCGCGGCGCGGACATGGTCGTCGCGGCGTTGCAGCGCTACGCGGACGGCTCGCTCGCGCCATGCCCGCAGGCCGACGTAGCACGCCAGCTTGGCGTGAGCGACGTGGAGATCGAAGCGACCTCGACGCGCCCGCTGCGCAAGGACGATCTCGCGATCGACTGGCTCCGGCCCGCGCGCGAGATCGCGAACCTGGTGCGGTCGCTCGCGCCGCAGCCGCTGGCTCGCACGACGGACGCGCGCGGCGAGACGCTGAAGATTGCCAAGGTCCACGTTGCCTCCCCCGACGCTCCGCCGGCGGAGCGCGCCGGGTACGATCCGCAAGCGGTCTTCGAACCGCAACCCGAAGGCTTGGTACTGACTCGGATGTCGGGCGGTATTCCGGCCCACGCAGGGGTTCCGAGCGGCGATGACTGGGTCGTCCTCGACGAGGTCGTGCCGGCCGGAAAGAGCGCGATGAGCGGCGCGCGCTACGCGCAGATGCTGCGTGATCAGCTGCAGCGCCGGGCGCGAGCCGGGACCCAGGCATGAGCCGCACCGTCGCCACCACCGCCCGCGAGGTCGCGCTGCAGGTCTGCCGCGACGTGTTCGGCGCGCAGCCGCGCGGTGCGCGCGAGGCGCTCGACTACCGGCTGCGCAAGACCGAGCTGGCGCCGCGCGACCGCGCGTTCGCGACCGAGCTCGCCTACGGCGCGATCAAGATGCGCCGCTTCCTCGACTACGAGCTGGCGCCGTTCGTCGGCGCGCGCGCGGCGGCGCTGCCGCAGCCGATCGCCGAGATCTTGCGGCTGGGCACCTACCAGCTGCGCGCCATGCAGGGCGTCGAGGCGTATGCGGCGGTCTCCGAGAGCGTCGGGCTGGCGCGCAAGTACGGCCACAAGGGAACCGCCGGGCTGGTCAACGCGGTGCTGCGCCGGGTCGCGACCGAGCCGCCGCGCGAGGCGGACCTGCCGACCCGGGCTTCGCTCCCGACCTGGGTGGTCGACCACTGGCGCGAGCGCTTCGGCGCCGAGCGGCTCGACGCGATCCTGGCCGGCGTCAACGCGCCCGCCGCGGTCGGCCTGGCGGTCGACTTCCGCCGCGGCACGCGCGAGGACGCACAGCGCGCGCTCGCTGCGGCCGGCCTCGACGCGCGGCCGAGCCCGTTCGCGGCCGACGTGCTCGTGCTCGAGCCGGGCACGCCGAGCGGCGAGCTCGAACGGCTGGCCGAGCACCGCTGGCACCTCCACGCCGAGGCCGCCGCCTTCCCGGTCGACGTCCTCGACCCGCAGCCGGGCCAGCGGGTCGTCGAGCTGTGCTGCGGGCGCGGCAACAAGACCCTCCAGATCGCCGGCCGCACCCGCGACGAGGGGACGCTCTTGGCGGTCGACGACGACGAGCGCAAGATCGCCCGGACCCAGGCTCGGCTGGACGAAGCGGGGATCGCCTCGGTCGCGCTCGTCCGCGCCGACGCGACGCAGATGAAAGCGCTTCCCGACGCCGACGCGGTGCTGCTCGACGCGCCGTGCTCGGGCCTAGGCATCCTGGGCCGCCAGCCCGAGGCCCGCTGGCGCAAGCAGCCCGAGGACCCGGCCCGGATGGCCGCCCTGCAGCGCCGGCTGCTGGCCGCGGCCGCCGGCAGCGTCAAGCCGGGCGGGACGCTGGTCTACGCGGTCTGCTCGACCGACCGGCGCGAGGCCGAGGACGTCGTCGGCGCCTTCCTGGCCGAGCCGGGCGGCTTCACCCGGGCCGCGCTGCCCGAGCGCTACGCGCCGTTCCTCACCGCCGAGGGCGACCTGCTCGTCCCGCCGGGCCTCGAGGGCCGGGACGGCTTCTACGTGGCGCGGCTCACGAGGTCCTGACCTCCGAGACTCGTATCGAGACGGCGTGAACGTCTTCGCTCGGATCGAGTCGGCATGCGCGCGGGTCGTCGAGGACGCCTTCGCCCGGGTCTTTCCGAGCGCGCTCGAGCCGGCCCAGATCGGCCGCCGGCTGATCGCGACCGCCCAGTCGTCGCCCGGCGACCTCTACCTGGTGCGCGTCCACCCGACCGACTACGCCCGGCTGGCGCCCGACCGCGACTTCCTCGAGCGCCGCTGGAGCGCGATGCTGCTCGAAGCGGTGCCGGCCGGCAGCGACCCGCGGGTCGTGCTCGACGAGGACCCCGACGTCGTGGCCGGGTCGCTCGCGATCCAGCCGGTCACCGACGACCACGAGCCGGTCGCCGAGCTCGCCCTGGAGCGCCCCGACGGCACGCGCGTCCGGCTCGCCGACGGGCTGACGCTGGGGCGCGGCGACGGCAACGCGCTGGTGCTGCGCGACGCGCGCGCCTCGCGCCGCCACGCCAAGATCCTGGCCGACGGCGGCGGCTGGGTCGTCGAGGACGTCGGCTCGTCGAACGGGACCTACGTGGACGGGGTGCAGGTCCGGCGGGCTCGGCTGGACCGCGGCCAGACGCTGACCGTGGGCGACACGTCGCTGCGGGTCGTCGAGGGGTGACCGACCCCCGGCTGGCGACGCTCGGGCTGTCGTGCGCGCTCGTCGCTTACGTCGCGCTGGTGCGGGACCGGCGCGGCGCGCCGCCCCGGCGCACCATCGAGGCGGCGATCCCGACCGGCATCGAGTTGACCGTCGCGCACCGGGGCACGATCAAAACCCATCGCTTCGGCCGTCGAATCCTGGTCGGGCGCTCGCCGAGCGCCGATCTCCGGCTAGACGACCCAAGCGTCAGCCGCTTGCATGCACGGATCGAAATGCGGGATGATGGTGTGTACGTCGAAGACTTGAGCAGCCGCAACGGCACGACGGTGGAGGGCCAGCCCGTCACGGCCCCGCGGCGGCTCGAGGTCGACGAAGAGATCGGTGTCGGATCGGCAGCCCTCGTCTTCCGGGGAGTCGGAGCATGGAGATAGCGGTCGGGTCGCGTCCCGGGGTTCCGCAGCACGGGGTTGACGAAGCGTACGTCGCGGAGATCGTCGCGCCGGGGATCGTGCTGCTCGCGGTCGCCCACGGCTTCGGCCGCATCCGCGAGCGCTCGGCACCGGCCGTCGCCGCGCAGGCGGTCCGCGACAGCCTCAAGCGGCGGGTCCGCAGCGAGCGCCGCGACCCGCGCAGCGCCCTGGCCGCCGCCTTCACCGCCGCCAACGCGCGCGTCTACGCGCACTCCGGCAGCACCGACGACCACGTCGCCTCGGGCAGCTCGCTGACCGCCGCCCTGATCGTCGGCGACCACGCCTTCGTCGGGCACGTCGGCGCGACGCGGGCGTACCTCGGCCGGGAGGGCACGCTCTCGGCGCTCACCGCCGACGACACCATCGGCGAGGGCCCGCTGCGGCTGCTCACCCGCGCGCTCGGCACCCAGCCGACGCTCGAGCCGTCGCTCGAGCACCTGCGCCTGATGAGCGGGGACGCGCTGGTGCTCTCCAGCGGCGCCCTGCACGAGCTGCTCGCCGCCGACGAGATCGCCGACGCGCTGCACGCGTCGGTCTCGTCGGAGGACGTCACCGCCAAGCTGCTGGCGATCGCCGGGGTGCGGGGCGGCGGCGCCGGGACGGTGATCGTCGGGCGCGCGCTGACCGACTTCCCGGCCGAGAGCCACGGCCGGCGGCCGCCGGTGCGCGAGTGTGCCATCTGCCTGGCGGCGATGATCGCGGCGACGATCGTCGCGATCTTCATGCTGCACGCAATGTTCGTCCCGGCGTGAACGATGCGCTGATCCGGGTTCGCGCGTGCGCGCCGATGGTGCTCGCGCTGGTCGTCGCCGCGCTCACGCTGCGGCTGGCGCCGCGCAGCGCGCTGCTGCCGGCCTGGCTGCCCTACCTGCTCGGCGCGCTCGCGCTGGCTTGGCCCGCGCTGCGCTCGGCCAGCGTCACCCGCGACGACTCGCTGCCGGCGCTGGCGATCGTGCTGGCCGCGGTCGGCCTGGCGGTGGTGGCGCGGCTCTCGCCGGACCTGGCCCAGAAGCAGATCGTGTGGCTGGCGTTCTCGCTGGTGCTCGCGGTCGCGGCCGGGCCGGCGTTCGACCGCTTTCGCGTGCTGGCCGCCTACAAGTACATCTGGATCCTGTGCGCGATCGGGCTGTTCGTCGCGCTCGCGCTGTTCGGCCAGGAGGTCAACGGCGCGCGGCTGTGGATTCGCCTCGGGCCGGTCCAGTTCGAGCCGGTCGAGGTGATCAAGCTGCTGGTCGTGCTGTTCATGGCGTCGTACCTGGCCGACACCGCCGACGTGATCGCCCGCACCAAGCCGTGGTCGCTGCGGGCCAACGCGAAGTACCTGGGGCCGCTCTTCCTGGGCTGGGGCGTCTCGATGGGGATCCTGGTCTTCGAGCGCGACATCGGCATGGCGGCGCTGCTGCTGGCGACCTTCGTCGCGATGCTCTACGTGGCGACCCGGCGGATCGACCTGGTTGCCGGCGCGACCGCGATCTTCGTGCTGGCCGCCTGGTGGGCCGCCCACCACTACGCCTACGTCGAGCGCCGCATCGCGGTCTGGAAGGACCCGTTCCGGGACCCGCTGGGCGCCGGCTACCAGGCGGTGCAGTCGCTCTTCTCGCTCGCCAACGGCGGGCTGTTCGGCACCGGCTACGGGCACGGCCGGCCCGACTACATCCCCGACGTCGCGACCGACTACGTCTACGCGGCGTTCGGCGAGGAGTGGGGAGCGATCGGCTCGATCGCGCTCTTGCTGGTGTTCCTGGCCGTCGTGGTGCGCGCGTTCCGGGTCGCGGGCCGCCAGCCCGACCTCTACGCCAAGCTGCTGGCGACGGGCCTGGCGGCAGTGTTCGGCTTCCAGATCGTCATCATCGTCGGCGGCGTGCTGCGGCTCTTCCCGCTGACCGGGATCACCCTGCCGTTCGTCTCGTACGGCGGCAGCTCGCTGGTGACGAACTTCCTCTTGGTCGCGCTCGTCTGGGCGATCTCGAGCGAGCGGCGCACCGCCCTGCGCTGAGCGTACGGCGCTTCCTCGCCGAGCGGCTAAGCAGCTTCAGCTCGGCGGCGCGGCTGCCGATGGTTCCAAGATGGAACAGGCAGACACTGCCCCTGATTCCGAGCGCGAGGGCCCGGCTCACGACCGCCGCCGCGGCCCGCGCCGAGTTTCCAGCGAGTACGTCGTCGACTTCGAGCGCCGCCGGAGCGACCGCCGCAAGCGGCGGCCGGGCCTGGCGGCGCTGTTCGGCGCGATCTTCGGCGCCCGTAACCGGGAACAAGCATGACCCCGGCCGCACTGAGGTACCAAGCAGCATGAGCAACGAGGAAGCGGGGCCCTCGGCTGAGGGCGCCCCCACGTTCGACCGCCGGCGCGGTCCGCGCCGCAGCTACGTGCACATCGACCCCGAGACCGGCGAGCGGCGCACCCACGACCGCCGCAAGACGCCGGGCGTCGAAGCGCTCTTCGACCGCCTGCTCGGCGTGCGCGAGACGATCCCCGAGCCGCCGCCCGGCGAGGGCGACCCGGAGACCGAGCCCAAGCCCTGAGCTAGGAGCGCGGCACACCGGCCGGACTATTTCGTCAGGCCCGATATCCCGGCCGCCAGGAACGTCGCCAGCAGCCAGCCGGCAGCCCGGTGGACGTAGAAGTAATAGTCGAGCCAGCCGTGGATCACGACGCTCTCGTCCGACTTGCGCAAGGTGATGAGCGGAATCAGCGTGTCGAAGCTGTAGACCAGTCCGGTCAGCCCGACCCACTCGCGGTTGGCCAGCTCGGCGCCGTCGCGGCGGCGGATCCGCTTGTCGCGGACGCCCACCGCGTACAGCACCGTGCCCATCAGCAACAGCGCCAGCGCCCAGTAGCCTGCCCAGTACGGGTAGTACCCGTAGCCGATCAGGCAGCGGTCGAGCCAGAGCAGGAACCACTCCAGCGAGAGCACCGGGGTGTTGGCGAGCTGCCGGTCGTGGGCGTCGAACTGCACGCGCGTCCCCTCGTCGCCGTACGCCATCTGGTGCAGCGTCGCGGCCATCTGCGCGTAGGCCTGCGGCGAGTAGTCCGTTTCGCGCGTGAGCCAGCGCTCCCAGTGCTCGCGGTCGGCGCCGGGCATCCGCAGCCGGTCCGGTTCGCGGTACAGCGCGCGCACCGTCAGCCCGCCGAGGTGCTGGTAGGTGAAGTCGTTGAGGTCGAGCTCCGGCGGCAGGGGGTCCTGGCAGCCCGCCTTTCCGGGCTCGGGACAGGTGGGGGTGCGGTCCTCGATCGCGCGCGCCGACGCGTTGCGCAGGATGAGAGCTCCGTCGCGGCGCCAGATCGGCGCCGCGCCCGCCGCGATCGTCAGATCGCCGTTGACCTTGGCGGCGCTCAGATCCACCCGCCCGAACGAGCCGTTCGTGATGTGCAGGTTTCCGCTCGAGAGGTACACGAACGAGGCGCGGCCGCCGACCGTCACGTCGAGCAGGGTCAGGTCGTTGCCGATCGTGGCGCCGTCGAGCGTGAGGTCGTGCGCGATCTTCACGCTGCGCGTCTGGAAATCGCTGCTCAGGCTCGCCGCGCCCAGCGCCATGCTCGCGAAGCTGCTGTCGGTGGCTTGGAAGCCGCCCAGCTTGGCGTAGGTGAGGTCGAGGTCGCCGACCGTGGCGTGCTCCACGATCATCAGCTTCGGGACCTGGACGTACGACGCGCTGACGTCGCCGAAGCTGCCGCCGAGGAACAGCAGCGCGCCGAACTGCCCGAGCGAGAGGTCGACGCGCTCGAAGCGGCCGCCGCTGAGCGAAGCCGCCTGCCCCACCTGCGTTCCGTTGAGCACCAGCGCCTCGCCGACGGCCTCGCTGAATGCCGCGGTTCCGTCGACCGTCGCGAGCGCGGCCACCAGCTTGCCGGCGGTGCGGGTCTTGGTCAGGTCGAGCGAACCGGCTGCGTGGAGCCGCGTCAGCGTGACGTCGCGGCCGAACCGCGAGCGGCTGAAGGACAGGCTCTTGGTCTGGGCGCGCTGCATCGTCAGGCCGCCGTCGCAGCGGCAGCCGACGAGCGCGAGCGGGTTGTCGAGCGCGGCGTAGTCGAGGTCGAGCTGAGCCCGCAGGTGCGCGCCGGCGATCCGCACCAGCCCGTGCGTCGCGCCGCGGTACGGCTGGGCGGTCAGCATGGTCTGCAGAAAGCTCGCCGTGAGCTCGTCCCCCGGCTCCGGGTGCCGAGCGGCCAGATCGACCGGCAGGCCGCTGCAGACCTGTTGCCACACCCAGCGCTCGCGAGCGCTCCAGGCGAGCTCGCCCGGCAGCTCCGCGCAGGCGTCGGCGGCGTAGCGCGGCGCGGCGGTCGCCGGCAGCGCGCAGCCCAGGCCGAGCCCGAGCAGCACGCTGCCGGCGACCGCCAGTGCCGATCGGCCCGGCCGGATCACCGCAGAGCCGGTCTCATGGAAAAGTCCCCGCTGGTAGGATGCCCACGCCCGCGGAGGTTGGCGGCGGCCACCTCACCGCCCTATGCCGGTCGCGTTGCGAGATTCGTCAGCCGGGCACGGCTCGCGGCACCAAGCGCATCGAGACCGACGATCGTTATGACCACGAAGACGAACGCCACCAGCAGGGCGACGCCGCAGACCAGCAGGCCCGGCCGGTTCCAGCCGAGCGACGCGCAGATGGCGATCGCGATCCCGATCACGACGACCGTCATGATGGTGACGATCATGATGCACCCGCACAGCCGGCCAGACCGGCGGCGGTACTTCGGCCCAGTCCAGGCTAGGCAGCCAGATCGTACCGGAAGATGCTCTCCAGGATCGCGCACATCGCCGGGTCGATCACGCGCAGGCGCTTGCGGGTGGCGCGCGGCCAGGGCGAGCCGTGGTCGTTGGCCTCCACCCACGCGCGCAGCGACTCGGCGAAGTACTCGTCCAAGCCGCTGGCGGCATACGGGGTGACGAAGCCGCGCGCTTCGCGGAACGCCCGGCGCACCCGCGGGTCGACCCCGCTCAAGTACACGCCGCCGCCCAGCGCGCAGTCGAGCGCGTGGGCGAACTCGTGCGCGACGGTCATCGGCGAGGTCGAGCGCAGGTACACCGTGCGCTCCTCGACGACGAACAGGCCCGCCGGCGGAACCGGCCAGGCGTCGATGCCGGTGGCCAGGCGGCGCAGCGCGCGCGAGCGGTCGCGGTAGGCTTCGCCCGGCCGCAGCAGGACGAGCCGCGTGCCGGTCTGGGCGGTGAGCCGGAGCGCGCCCGAGCCGAAGCGGTCGAGCACGGCATCGATGGCGGCGAGGGAGTGCGGGGGCGCGTCGACGGTCGGCCGGTGCTGCATCCGCGCAGCGTAGCGGCCGAATGTGACCGCGCGGTGTCGCTGGCGTGAGCGGCCTGCGGCGCTTGACACGCTTGGCGCTATCCGGAATACTTGTCCCCTGCACTCGCGCGACTGGAGGCTCAGATGTCGATCTCGTTCGCAAAGCGCATGGCCGGCTTCGCGGTCCTCGCAACGTCACTCTTTGCGTTCGCGCCTGCGAGCGGCGCGCAATCGGCCACGGTCGTCAAGCCGGCTCCGTCGGTCATCACCTGCCAGCCGGGCTTCGTCTACCGGTGCGGGCCGCACGGCTGCTTCTGCGTCCCCGCGTAGACGACCGCGTGACCCCGGGCTAGACCGCGCGGACCGGCTCGGCCCGCACCCGCTCGTTCGCCGCGTACAGCTCGCGCGCGGCCGTTTCGATCGCGGCCAGGAGTGCCGGGTCGGTGAGGTTCTCGAGGTACGGCAGGATCGGGCCGGTATCGGCGATGCCGGCGAGACGGACCGCTTCGTGGAGCACGAGGATCGGCGAGTGGGCGTCGCGCAGGTCCTCGAGCGGCAGAAACGCGCGGCGCAAGCGGTCCGCCTCGTCGAGGTCGCCGGCCAGCAGCGCCGCGCGGAGCGCGTTCGCGAGCGCCGGGGCCACGCAGACCGAGCCGGACGTGAAGGCGCGCAGCCCGAAGCGGGTCCAGTGCGCGACGACGGGACGTTCGCCGATTCCGCTGACGACGAGCGCCGGATCGACCGCGGCGAGAATCTCCTCGAGGTAGCGGTCGTCGGCCGGATCGTCCCGCACGACCGCGTACTTGATCGCGCCGACGGCCCCGTCGGCGACCAGCCGGCCGAGGTCGGCCGGGTCGATCGCACGATCGTCCTTCACGTAGGCCATCAGCGGCCGGCCGAACGCGTCGGCGAGCCGGCGCAGTCCGGTCGCGACCCCGCCCGGCCGGGCCGGAAAGCGGTGCGGCAGCACCAGCGCGGTCGCGAACGGTGCCGAGCGCAGGAGCCGGAGCTGATCGAGCGCCTTGCCGAAGTCGCTCCCGACGGCGGGAACGATCCAGTCGCCCTCGGCCTGGAGGTCGGCCAGCAGCTCCAGCAGCCGGCCGAACTCCGCGGGCGCCAGGTGGTAGAGGTTGGCGTTCCCGCCGTAGACGAACGTGCGCACCCCGCCGGCCCGGAGGTGGCGCAAGAGCCGGGCGTTGCCGTCGCGGTCGAGCGTGAGGTCGGGGCGCCGGGCCAGCGGCGGGACGGCCAGCACGGAACCCTGAAGTGCCGCCGGCAGTGCGGTGCGCATCGTCCGCAGAGCATACCATGGAGGTAAACGCGCTCGGCGGCGTAACGCGTCGGCAGCTTCACCCCAAGGCGGCGCTCCTTTGGCCGAAGTCACCCCCGACCTTTCCGCTCCACGTCAGCCGCTGCTCTCGGCGGCCGGCGTCACGCTGCAGTACCGGACGCGCGAGCGCCGCGTCACCGCGACCTACCGGGTCGGCTTCGACGTCTTTCCCGCCGAGCGGTTCGTGGTGCTCGGACCGTCCGGCTGCGGGAAATCGACCTTGCTCAAGGCGGTCGGCGGGTACATCGCGCCGACCGAGGGCGAGATTCGGCTCAAGGGCGCGATCGTGCGCGAGCCCGGGCCGGACCGGATGATGGTGTTCCAGGAGTTCGACCAGCTGCTGCCCTGGAAGACCGTCGCCGAGAACATCGCCTTCCCGCTGGTCGTCAGCGGGCGCGCCGCGGGGCGCGCGGCCGCCGAGCGGGCGCGCCAGGCGATCGCGAAGGTCGGCCTGACCCCGTTCGCGACGAGCTACCCGCACACGCTCTCCGGCGGGATGAAGCAGCGGGTCGCGATCGCTCGGGCGCTCGCCATGGAGCCCGACGTCCTGCTCATGGACGAGCCGTTCGCCGCGCTGGACGCGCTCACGCGGCGCAAGATGCAGGACGAGCTGCTCGAGCTCTGGGAGGAGACCGGGTTCACGATGATCTTCGTGACCCATTCGATCGCCGAGGCGGTCAAGTGCGGCAGCCGCATCCTGCTGCTCTCGCCGCATCCGGGGCAAGTCCGCGCGGAGCTCGACAGCGTTCCGCGCGAGCGCGCGGCCGAGGCGCGCGCGCTCGAGGAGCGCATCGAGGAACTGCTCTTCAGCGAAGCGGCGGAGCCGGTCCTTGCCGGTCACTGAACGGCCCCTCGCCGCCAGCCGGCCCGAGCGCGCGGAGACGCCGGTCGACGCCGCGCGGATCGGGGTCGTGCAGCGGCCGCTCTCGGCCTGGGAGCGCATCGCCGGCCTGACGCCGCTGCGCAAGGCCGCGATCCTGGTCGTCCTCGCGCTCGTCTGGGAGCTCTACGCGCGCAAGCTCGACAACCCGCTCCTCGTGCCGACCTTCAGCGCGACGATCGGGGCGCTGTTCGCCGGAATCGCCGGCGGCGCGCTGCTGCTCAAGGTCTGGGTCTCGCTCAAGGTGCTGCTGATGGGCTACGCCGCCGGCGTCGCGCTGGCCGCGCTGCTGACCACCCTCGCCATCACGACCCGCCTGGGCAACGACCTGCTCGAGACGCTGACCGCGATGTTCAACCCGCTGCCCGCGATCGCGCTCTTGCCGCTGGCGATGATCTGGTTCGGCCTGGGACCGCTGAGCCTGGCCTTCATCCTGATCCACTCGGTGCTCTGGCCGGTCGCGCTCAACACCCACGCCGGGTTCGTCGCGGTGTCGCCGACGCTGCGCATGGTCGGCAAGAACTACGGCCTGCGCTCGCTGCGCTACGTCGCGATCATCCTGGTCCCGGCCGCCTTCCCCTCGATCCTGACCGGCTTGAAAGTCGGCTGGGCGTTCGCCTGGCGGACCCTGATCGCCGCCGAGCTCATCTTCGGCGTCGCCTCGGGCAACGGCGGCCTGGGCTGGTTCATCTACGAGAACAAGAACACGCTGGACATCCCCAACGTCTTCGCCGGCCTGCTCACCGTCATCATCATCGGGCTGCTGGTCGAGAACGTCATCTTCCGCAGCATCGAAGCGCGCACGATCCGGCGCTGGGGGATGGCGACGGCGTGAACGACGACCCACCCACCGCGCTCGCCAGGAGAACCGACGTGCTCATTCGTGTCCTCGCGGTCTCGCGGTCCTCGCGGTCCTCGTGCTCGCCCTCTCGGTCGCCGCGCCGCCCGCGTCGGCCGAGGTCAGCGAGGTGCGCATCACGCACCAGCCCGGCCTCGTCTACCTGCCGCTGATGGTCATGGAGCAGGAGAAGTTCGTCGAGAAGGAAGCCAAGAAACGCGGCCTCGACCTGAAGGTGACCTGGCTGACCTTCAACGGCGGCGGGCCGAGCGTCGACGCGCTCCTCTCGGGCAGCGTCGACATGGTGACCAGCGGTGCGACGAACCTGCTGCTGCTCTGGGACAAGACCAACGGCGGGGTCAAGGGCGTCGTTGCCGCCGGGGCGCTGCCGATGCTGCTGGTCACCCGCAATCCCAACGTCAAGACCCTGCGCGACTTCGGGCCGGCCGACAAGATCGCCGTGCCGACCGTGAAGGTCTCGACCCAGGCGATGGTGCTGCAGATGGCCGCCATGAAGGCCTTCGGCGAGAACGACGCGCACAAGCTCGACCCGCTCACGGTCTCGCTCGGCCACCCGGACGCCCTGATCGCGCTGGCCGGCGGCAAAGACCTCGACAGCCACTTCTCCCTGCCGCCGTATCAAGAGCAAGAGCTCAAGCTGCCCGGCGTCCACGTGGTGACCAGCTCGCTCGACGTCCTGGGCGGTCCGGCCTCGAACGGCGTGGTGTTCAGCACGACCCGGTTCCACGACGCGAACCCCAAGGTGATGGCCGCCTTCGCCGCGGCGATGGACGATGCGATCGCCCTCATCACCAAGGACAAGCGCACCGCGGCCGACCTCTACCTGCGCGAGACGAAGGAGAAGCTGACCGCCGACCAGCTCGTGGCGATGATGAGCGACCCCAGCTTCGTCTACTCCGCCGCGCCCCGGGCGACGATGAAGTTCGCCGACCTGATGCACCGCTTCGGCGAGATCAAGTCCATGCCGGCGAGCTGGAAGGACTACTTCTTCGCCGAGGCCCACGCCCTGCCGGGCAGCTGATCGTGCCGCGGCGTCCCGACGAGCTGCGCAGCCACCGCTGGCTGGGCGTCTCGGACCTCCGCTCGTTCGGGCACCGCTCGCGGCTGCTGCAGATGGGCTACGACCGCGCGGACTTCCTGGGCAAGCCGGTCGTCGGGGTGATCAACACGTGGTCCGACATCAACCCGTGCCACGCCCACCTGCGAACCCGGGCCGACGAGGTCAAGCGCGGGGTCTGGCAGGCCGGCGGGTTCCCGCTCGAGCTGCCCGCGCTGAGCTTGTCCGAGAACTTCATGAAGCCGACGACGATGCTCTACCGCAACCTGCTCGCGATGGAGACCGAGGAGCTGATCCGCAGCCAGCCGATCGACGGCGTGGTGCTGCTCGGCGGCTGCGACAAGACCACGCCCGGGCTGCTGCTGGGCGCGATCTCGGCGGGCGTCCCGGCGATCTTCGTCCCGGCCGGCCCGATGCTGCGCGGCAACTGGCGCGGCGGGGTCCTGGGCTCGGGTTCCGACACCTGGAAGTTCTGGGACGAGAAGCGCGCGGGCCGCATCAGCGAGGAGGACTGGCACGAGATCGAGGGCGGGATCGCGCGCTCGTTCGGAACCTGCATGACCATGGGCACCGCGGCCACGATGATGTCGGTCGCCGAGGCGCTGGGGTTCACCCTGCCCGGCGCGTCGTCGATCCCGGCGGCCGACTCGGCCCACGCGCGCATGGCGAGCGAGTCGGGCCGGCGCATCGTGCCGATGATCTGGGACGACCTCACGCCCGAGCGCATCCTCGGCCCGGCGGCGATCGACAACGCGATCACCGTGCAGCAGGCGCTGGGCGGGTCGACCAACGCGATCATCCACCTCCTGGCGATCGCGCACCGGGCCGGCATCCCGCTCGGGCTCGACCGCTTCGACGCGATCGCGCGGCGGGTGCCGCTGATCGCCGACCTGCGCCCGTCGGGCCGCTTCCTGATGGAGGACTTCTACTACGCCGGCGGGCTGCGCGCGTTCCTCAACCGGCTGGCGCCGTTCCTCGACCTCACCTGTCCCACCGTGTCGGGGCTGACGCTCGGGGAGGCGGTCGCGGGCGCGCAGGTCTGGAACGACGAGGTGATCCGCCCGCTCGAACGCCCGGTCGCCGGTGAAGGCGGAACGGTGGTGCTGCGCGGCAACCTGGCGCCGGACGGGGCGGTGATGAAGTCGTCGGCCGCGGAGCCGCGGCTGCTGCGCCATCGCGGCCCGGCGCTGGCGTTCGAGAGCTACGACGCGATGACCGCGGCGGTCGAGCGCGAGGATCTCGAGGTCACCCCCGACCACGTGCTCGTGCTCAAGAACGCCGGACCGCACGGCGGTCCGGGGATGCCCGAGTGGGGGATGCTGCCGATCCCGCTCAAGCTCGTGCGCGCGGGCGTTCGGGACATGCTGCGGATCTCCGACGCGCGCATGAGCGGCACGTCGTACGGCGCCTGCATCCTGCACGTCGCGCCGGAAGCCTACGTCGGCGGTCCGCTCGCGTTCGTGCGGACCGGCGACGTGATCGAGGTCGACGTCGCCGCGCGGCGCCTGCACCTCGACGTCGGCGACGACGAGCTGGCGCGGCGGCGGGCGGCGTGGAGGCAGCCCGCGCCGCGCGCAACGCGCGGCTACGGCGCGATCTTCGCCGCCCACGTGCAGCAGGCGAACCTGGGCTGCGACTTCGACGTGCTCGAGCCCGACGCCGCGGTGCCGGAACCCGAGATCCACTGAAACGGCGCGAACGCGGGTGTTTCAGCCCGTAAGACGCGTGCATCACGAACATGAGAACCAATCGGCACTTGACAAGCTTGGCTTTTTGGAACACTTGCACTTGTAGGGGAAGGCACGGGTTGACTCTTTGAACCACGCAATTCTTCAGGGGTTTCTGAGCATGCTTCAAAATGCAGGAATGATCAGCAACGATCCCTGCAACACCTCGCCGATACAAACAACGTGACGAAGCCTACGCTCGTCGCGATGCTGATTGGGTGCACCTTGTTCATCGCGGCGCTGTCGCCGGCCAATGCCTCATTGTCAGGACCAGCGACGCCGGGGGACAACTGCACACCGTTCAATCCGTACAAGATCGGGTACAGGACAGCCCACGGGGCGAGAATCGCCCAACAGAGCGTCATCTTGGAAGACGGCTGGCAGCTCGTTGGCTGGGTCGTGCAGGACCAATCGGGAGCTGCATTCTTCGTACCGTACGAAAGCTATTTCGCGCACGTGCCCGAGCCGAATGCATCCGGCTTCGTGCCGATTCTGTTCGCAATCGGGCATCAGCGGGTGGATTTTTCGCGTGGATTCGACGCGTACGTGCAATGGCTTAAAGACGGCGGGTTCGCGACGGACCCGAATCTTCGTCTGCCGACAAACGTTCTGGTCGTGGATTGCTTCACGAAAGCGCTTCCTTGACCAGCCCGAGCCCCTCCAGCACGACCGCGTTCGGCAGTTGCGCGAGCGCCGCGCCGGGCAGCGCGAGCTTCGAGCGGCGCAGCCCGCTGCCGACGATCACCTGATCGGCGCGCGCGACGGCCGCGTCAAGCAGGATCGGCCAGTCGGCGGGCAGCCCGATCGGGGTGATGCCGCCGTACTCCATGCCCGAGGCCGCGGTCGCGGCGTCCACCGCGGCGAACGAGAGCTTGCGCGCGCCCAGATGGCGTTTCGCCAGGCCGTTGACGTCGGCGCGGGTGGTGGCGAGCACGACGCAGGCGGCGAACCAGCTGCGCCCTTCCCGGCGCGCCGCCAGCACCACGCAGTTCGCCGAGCGGTCGAGCGCGACGCCATAGCGCTCGCAGAAGGCCTGCGTGTCGGCGAGCTGCGGGTCGATCCCGGCCACCAGGACGTCGGAGGCGCCGTCGGGCCAGGCGGCGAGCGCGGCGGCGACGGAGGGCCCGAGCAGCTCGGGGTGCCGGCCGGCCGGCTCGGCGGGGAGATTCCCGATGGTCATCGGTACGCTGCTTTCCCGCCTACGGCAGGACGAGCACCTGGGTGACGTCGATCTCCGTCCCGCCCTGCTTGGGGTTGTACGCGGCGGGATCGAGCTCGAGCTCGTGCGGCCCGGCCGCCGGCCAGCGCCAGGCGAACAGCACCGTCGCCGGCGAGTCGACCAGCGCCTTGCCCTGCCAGATGCCGATCCGGTCGACCATTTCATGCCGGTCGATGCGCAGGCGCACGTGGCCGCCTTCGCACGGCCCGACGGTCAGCTTGTGGCAGTCCGGGCTGCCCGGCTTGGGCAGGGCGCCGATCAGCGCGATCCCCGACCCGGTGAAGGCGTAGACCGCGGGCGCCGCCGCGATCGCGACGGCGTGCGATACGGCCTGCGGCCACGCGTCGGGCTCCGGCTGCCGGTCGGGCGCCAGCGCACCGGCCGCAACCATCAGCGCGAACGCGCCGCTGGTCTCGAAGACCGACACCTTGGCGCCGCTCGGGGGCGGCGGGCCGTCGAAGAAGCGCGCGTACGAACCGTCCGGCGCGCGCGCGTGCGCGGCCGCCCCGGCGTTGCGCAGGATCCAGTCGGTCGCGGCCGCGTCGCCGCCGCGCGAGAGCGCGAGCATGGCCAGCACGAGCGGGGTGACGATGTCGTTCTGGGCCTGCAGGTCGGCGAAGATTCCGCGGTCGTCCGCCAGCAGCGCGATCGCATCGCCTGTCGCGCGCGCTTCGTCGGCGAAGTGCTGCCGGTGCGTTGCGGCCGCGAGCGCCAGCCCGGCTTCGATCATCCGGCCGTTGACGGAGGCGAAGAACTGGCGCGGCACCTGGGCGCACGCACCGCCCGCCCCGAACGCGTAGACCGTGTAGAGCGGCAACCGCGGGTCCAGGAACGTCGCGCGCACCGCCGCGTAGATGGTCTGCGCGTCGGCGAGGTCGGCCCGCGCCTCGGCGGTGTCGCCGGTGCGCCGGGCGAGGAGCACCGCGGCGAGGATCCGGTTCGCGTCCGTCTCCAGCGTCACGAGCCCGCCGCCGCCTCGGTCGTGGACCTGGCCGTCCAGCGGCCGGCAGGGGCCGAGCGCGAAGTGCGCCGAGCTGACCAGCCGGCGGTACTGCTGCCTGGCGTTCGCCAGCGCGCGCGGGTCGCCGGTCACGTCGTAGGCGCGCAGCGCGGCGACGGCGTCCCACATCGGCACGTCGCTGAACCCGCCCAGCGTGTTGGCGGGCTCGCCGGTGACGATGTTCGCGAAGGCGGCGGCGACCAGCGGGTCGTGCGCGAGCTGCCAGCGCTCGTACAGGACCTCGACCAGGCTGTCCGTGCCCCAGTCGGAACTCACCCCCGGGCCGCAGCCCGGGCACGCGACGAAGGCCGAGCCGCCGGCGTACCAGACCCGCAGCACGGTCGCGACGGCATCGCCGGCATACTGCGAGAACGTCCGGAGCCGGTCCGCCGGCGCGGCCGCCTGCGCGCCGCCGGTGGAACCCGAGAGCAGCACCGCGGCGGCAGCCCAGACTGCCAGGCAACGCTGCTTCACATCGGGCGGCACGCGGTCCGCTTCGCCTGTCATCGCCGCGGGCCTCGGCGGGTACGGATAGACCATCATGGCTCGGTCGCGTCGAATCGTCTCCTTTGCTCTCGGTGCCGCGGCGGTCGCCGCCGGCGCGGCCGTGCTCGCGCGGCGCAGCCATGTCGTCGACCGCGAGTCGCTGGCCGGCCGGGTGGTGGTCGTCACCGGCGGCGGCCGCGGCCTGGGCTTCGCGCTGGCCAAGGACTTCGCGCGCGGCGGCGCGCGGGTGACGATCAGCGGCCGCGACGGCGCGACGCTCGAGCACGCGCGGGAGCGCTTGGCGGAGGCCGGGCTGGCGGTCGACGCGATCGCCTGCGACGTCCGCGACGCGGCCCAGGCGCAAGCGCTGATCGAGCAGGTCACCTCGCGCAGCGGGCCGGTCGACGTGCTGGTCAACGACGCCGGCACGATCGAGGTCGGCTCGGTCTGGGACCAGTCGCTCGAGGACTGGCACGAGTCGGTCGACACCCACGTCTTCGGCCCGCTCCACACCATGCGCGCCGTGCTGCCCTCGATGCGCGCCCGCCACCGCGGCCAGGTCGTGAACATCGCCTCGGTCGGCGGGCTGATCGCGCCGCCTCACCTGGGCCCGTACGCGGCCGGCAAGTTCGGCCTGGTCGGGCTCTCCCAAGCGTACGCGGCGGAGGTCGCGCACGACGGCATCACCGTGACCACGGTCTGCCCCGGCCTGATGCGGACCGGCTCGCCCGACCACGCCTACTTCAAGGGCAACGCGCGGGCGGAGTACGCCTGGTTCGCGCTCTCCGACGCCAACCCGCTGCTCGCGACCTCGACCGAGCACGCCGTCGTGCGGATCGTGCACGCGATCGCGACCCGGCAGCCGTTCATCACGATCACGCCGCTGGCACGGCTGGCGCTGATCGCCAACGGCCTCGCGCCGGCGACCACGACCCGGCTCTTGGCGCTGGCCGCCCGCGCGCTGCCGCCGCCGCGCTACGACGAGGGCGGCAAGCGCACCGGCGAGGAGAGCCACTCGCCGCTCGCGCCCAGCCTGCTCACCGCGCTCGACCGGATCGCCAAGCGGCAGAACAACGAATGACCGCTGCCGACGAGCTGCGCGCGCACCTGAGCATTCCCGAGGACGCGCGCGGCGCGAAGTGGCGCCACCGCTTCTACGACCTGGTCGACACGGCGCGGCTGAGGCAGCGCGACCCCAAGATCTTCCTGGGGCCCGACGGCTTCCCGTACTACGCGCTCGACCTGCCGGAGGAAGGCGCGGACGGCGACGTCGCGGTCGGCGACCTGATCGAGCTGGCGACCGACCGCGGCTTCGGCATCGCGATCGAGCCCGACGACGACGAGTTCGCGGCGTGGGTGTTCACCTGCGGCGACCTGGTGACGCGGCGCGCGTTCGGCGGCTACGAGTTCCCGCGCATCGGCATCGCACCGGCCGAGGCGCCGACCTTCCGCGCGGTGCTCAAGGAGACGCAGCGGATGGAAGTGCTGGCGCCCTCCGACGCGATGCTGCCGGGCTACGTGCGCCCGCTGCTGCACCAGTACTTCACCCGCACGCTGGGCATCGCGCACCCTGGCGTCCTCGCCCTGATCTCGCCCGACCAGGAGCCCAAGGAGCAGCTCGTCTTCCGGATCGGCCGCGCCGACTTCCCCGACGAGGACGCGTTCGAGAACGCGATCGCCGGCCTGACCTGGTTCCTGCCGCGCCACCTGGTCGTCTCGATCCTCCCCACCGACGTGATCGACGCGCTCGACGACGCCTTCGTCCCGCTGGCGGCGTAGTCGGTCCGCTCGGTTCCGTGACCGGCGACCGGCTGCTCGCCGCTTCATGTTGGACCCCGCTCGGGGCGGGAAAGGTGCGAACATGCACGATCGTTCGAACGAACCGACGGCCACCGACGAGCGCGTCGCCGAGAACGCGACCCCCTCACCGGTGGCCCCCGTGACCCGCGAGGACGACGACGACGTCGACCCGGCGACCGGCCTGCCGCGCGGCATGCACGACGACGACGCCAGCCCGCTCGACCGCGGCAAGCCGCTCGACCCGTTCGGCGGCGCCTCGCCGGCGGAGCGCGCCGCGGGCGTGAAACCCGAGGACCGGACGGACCAGGAGTGAGCGCGGCGACGACCGCCGCCGGCCTGCGCGCCGCGCTCGACGAGCACCTCGGCGCGCTGCGCGCGAAGGACGCCGAACGCTTCGCCGCCACGCTCGGTGCGGACGTGGTGGTGGTCGACGGCAAGGGCGCGATCACGCGCGGAACCGACGCGGTGCTGCGCTCGCACGCGGAGTGGTTCGCGCTGAGCGACCCCTGGGCGTTCGACTACGAGGTGGTGCTCACGCGCGAGCCGGCCGGGCTGGCGCTGGTCGACGTCACCTACCGCCACACACCCGCCGCGCCGCCCGCGCGCTTCCTCCTCTCGCTCGTGTTCGAGCGCGACCCGGCGGGCGCGTGGAAGTTCGTGTACGACCAGAACACGCCGCTGGCGTAGCATGCAGCGCTCGAAAGGGCGGTCCGGCACCACTGTCCCGGCCGACTACTTCCGTGAGCTGTACCATGCCCAGGACGACCCATGGGACTATGCCGGCTCGGCGTACGAGTGCAGCAAGTATGCCGCGTCGCTGGCCGCGCTCGGCGCCCGCTCCTATCGCCGCGCGCTCGAGCTGGGCTGCTCGGTCGGCGTGTTCACCCGCCTGCTCGCCGCGCGCTGCGCGGAACTGCTGGCGGTGGACGTCTCGGCCGATGCGCTGGCGCGCGCGGCCGCGCGCTGCGCCGGCCTGCCGCAGGTGCGCTTCGCGGCCTGCGACCTCAGCGCGGCGTTTCCGCCCGGCCGCTACGACCTCGTCACGTTCTGCGAGCTCGGGTTCTACTTCGGCCCGCGCGATCTGGGCCGCATCCGCGACGGGGTGGCGGGCGCGCTCGAGCCCGGCGGCGACCTGCTGCTCGTCCACTGGACGCCGCTGGTGGAGGGCCATGCCCAAACCGCCGACGACGTCCACGCCGCGTTTCTCGCCGATGCCCGCTTCGTGCCGCGCGGCGGCGCGCGCGAACCCACCTACCGGCTCGACCTGCTGACCCGCTCGTGACCGACTGCACCGTGGTCATCGCCACCTACAACCGCTGCGCCGTTCTCGACCGGACCTTGGCCAAGCTGAGCGCGCTGCCCGAGCGGCCGCCGGTGATCGTGGTCGACGACGGCTCGACCGACGACACCTCGGCGCTGGTGGCGCGGCGCCATCCCGGCGTGCGCGTGGTGCGGCTGGCGCACAACGCCGGCGCGGCCGCCCGGACGGCCGGCGTGCGCGCCGCGGCGACGCGCTACGTCGCGTTCTGCGACGACGACTGCTGGTGGCGGCCCGGCGCGCTCGCGCGCGCCGCCGCGCTGCTCGACGCGCACCCCGGCGTGGCGCTGCTCAACGCCCGCGTGCTGGTGCGCGACGAGCGGGTCGACGAGGCCTGCCGGCTGATGGCGGCCAGCCCGCTGCCCAAGCGCAGCGCCTGCCCGGGCAGCGCGATCGCCTCGTTCATGGCCGGCGCGTCGGTGGTTCGGCGCGAGGCGTTCCTCGCCGCCGGCGGCTACCACGCCCGCTACCACATCGGCGCCGAGGAGTCGCTGCTGGCGCTCGACCTGCTCGCGCGCGGCTGGGAGATGATCTACGTCGACGAGCTGGTCGTGCAGCACGACCCCGCGGCGCAAGGGCGGGTGCCCGAACGGCGCCGCCGGCTGGTGATGCGCAACCGGCTCTGGACCGCTTGGCTGCGGCGCTCGTGGCGCGGGGCGTTCCGCGCGACCGCCGCGCTGGTGCGCAGCGCCGCGCACGACCGGGTGGCGCGCGCGGCGCTGCGCGAGGCGGTGCGCGGGCTGCCGTGGGTGCTGCGCGAGCGGCACCCGGTCGACGCGCGGGTCGAAGCCCTGCTCGACGAGCTCACCGAACTGCCGGCCTGATGCTGCGCGCGTTTCCGCGCGAGCCGACGGTCGCGGCGGGCGGCGTGCTCGTCCTGCACGTCGCGACCGACGCGCCGCGCTACCGGGTGCGGCTGGAGCGCTGGAGCGACCGCTGCGAGGTCGTACTCGAGGCGGGCCCGCTCGCCGGTGCGGACGCCCCGCCGGGCGCGCCGGACGCAGCCTGGGACTGGCCGGTGCTGGAGCTTCCGCTCCCGCGCGGGCTGGCGCCCGGCGCGTACGTCGCGCGTTTCCTCACCGAGGGCGGCGGCGGCCGGGGCGGCCCGCGCGACGGCTCGCCCGACGCGCGCTGGGGCACCGCGCTGTTCGCGGTGCGCGCGCCGTCGGCCGCCCGGGTGCTGGTGAGCTTGCCGCTCTTCACGTACCACGCCTACGACGTCGCGCAGGTCGACGGCACGCTCGGCGCCGGCGAGGGCGCGTGCCTCTACAGCGGCTACCGCACCGTCACGCTGCGGCGGCCCGGCGGCGGCACCGGCGGCCATCCCTGGGACGAGGTCAACCCGGACGTCTACGACCGCGGCTCGCCGCGCCAGACCTTCGCCCACTGGGATCTGCCCGCGCTGGCCTGGCTGGCGCGCGAAGGCATCGCGGCCGACGTCTGCACCGACCTCGACCTGCACCGCGGCGCGGTCGACCTGGCGCGCTACGCGCTGCTGTGCACGTTCGGCCACGCCGAGTACTGGACGCGCGAGCAGCGCGCGCTGGTCGAGGCCTGGGTCGACGGCGGCGGCAACGCGGCGTTCTTCGGCGGGAACACCTGCTGGTTCCGGGTGCGCTACGACGAGGCGCGCGCGACCATCACGCGCGACGGCCGCTGGTCCGACGACCAGCCGGAGGACGCGCTGACCGGGCTCTCGTTCCGGCGCGGCGGCGGCAAGTGGATCGGGCCTCGCCCGCCGACCGGCTACCGCATCGAGCGCGCGGCGCACCCGCTGCTGCGCGAGGCGCACCTGCGCGACGGCGAGGTGGTGGGCGCCCGGGCGCGCGCGGTCGGCTACGAGTGCGACGGCGTCGACCCGGCCCACGCGCCGCCCGGTCTGGCCGTGCTCGGGCGCGCGTCGCTCGCCGGCTGGGACGTCGCGGACGGCAGCGGCGAGATCGCGCCCGGCGGCCATGCCGCGATGGTGGCCTTCACCCGCGGGCGCGGGACGGTGTTCAACGCCGGCACGGCCGACTGGGCGCGCGCGCTCGCGGCCGACGCGAACGTCGCGGCGATCGCGCGCTCCGTCGTCCGGGGGTTGAGCCGCAGCGGTCGCGGGTAAGCGCCCCGGTGAACCACCAGCTCATCGCCGGGAGTATTTCTGTTGCAGACTGTCACCGCCGCGGAGGGCTCCGCACCGGAGCAGACGCTGGGCACCGTCGTCGTGACCGGCGGCGCCTCGGGGCTGGGCGCGGCGATCGCCGACGCCGTCGCCCGCCGCGGCGGCACGCCGGTGACGTTCGACCTCGCGCCGCCGCGCCGGGCGCGCGGCTACGACCACCACCTGGTCGACGTCGCCGACCGCGCCGCGGTCGAGCGCGCGATCGGCGCGGTGGCCGAGCGCAACGGCGGCCTGATCGACGCGATCGTCGCCAACGCCGGCATGGACGCCTGCGGCGACTTCGACCGGGTCGCCGCCGACGCGTGGGAGCGGGTGATCCAGGTCAACCTGATCGGCACCGCCTCGCTGGTGCGCGCCGCGCTGCCGTACCTCGAGCGGGCGGCGAACCCGCGCATCGTCACCGTCGCCTCGACGCTCGGGCTGCGCGTGCTCGGCGCGGCGACCGCCTACAGCGCCTCGAAGTTCGGTGTCGTCGGCTTGACCCGCGGCCTCGCGCTCGACCTCGCCGGCCGGGTCGGCGTGACGCTGCTGATCCCGGGCGGCATGAAGACGCACTTCTTCGACGGCCGCGACGAGCAGTTCAAGCCCGCCCCCGACGCGTTCGAGAAGCAGCAGCTCAACGACCCGAGCGAAGTGGCCGAGAGCGTCGTCTTCGCGCTCACCCGGCCCAAGGGCGTCGAGGTCCGCGAGCTGATCGTCACCGCCTCGCGCGAGACGAGCTGGCCTTAGCTCGAAGAAGGCACGGGGACGGTGTCGTAGCGCGCGTAGACGATGCGGTGGGTGCCGTCCTCGTCGAAGTTGAGGCACGACTCGATCGGCTTGGCGTAGACGTGCAGGGTGACCGCGCGGCCGGCGCAGGCGCCGACCCGGTGGACCGAGAGGTGGCCGCTGCGCATGTCGATCTCGCCGGCCCGCAAGTCGCGAGTGCTCGTGCGGTTCAGGCCGAACGGGCCGCCCCGCGCGCCGCCGGGCCGGGCGATGCGATAGTTCTCGCAGGTGATGGCACCGCTCTGGATGACGAACGCGCAGTCGGAGTCGGCGTGGTCGTGGATCGCCGAGCGCGCGTCCTGGTCCCAGCAGATCGCGATCAGCTCGAAGGCCGGGTCGCGCGCGACCAGGTTGCGGGTATAGCGGCCGGGCGCCCAAGTCAGGTACGGGGCAAGGGTGCGTTCGTCGACGCTGACCCCCCGCAGCGCCGCGGCGACGCGAACCGGCTGCACCTCCGGACCGAGCTCGCGCAGTGCCGTTACCAAATCGCCGATGGCCTGGGTCACAACCTGGGTTCCTCCTCCCGCTGAAGTTCTGGCTGCACCGCTCGCCGGCCCTCTGCCGAGGGGAGGAGCGCCAGCGCCCTGGCCGGGAGTACCGGCTCGGAGGGTAGTCACTTGGCCTTGGAAGTCGCCCGCACGATCCGCGCCCCGCGCGGGAGCACGCTGCGCGCCCGCAGCTGGCAGACCGAAGCCGCGCTGCGGATGCTGATGAACAACCTCGACCCCGAGGTCGCCGAGCGGCCCGAGGACTTGGTGGTCTACGGCGGGATCGGCAAGGCCGCCCGCGACTGGCCGGCCTTCGACGCGATCGTCGCCGAGCTCGAGCGGCTGGGCGACGACGAGACGCTCGCCGTCCAGTCCGGCAAGCCGGTCGGGGTCTTCCGCTCGCACCCCGACGCGCCGCGGGTGGTGATCGCCAACTCCAACCTGGTCCCCCACTGGGCCACCTGGGAGCACTTCCACCAGCTCGACCGCAAGGGGCTCATGATGTACGGCCAGATGACGGCCGGCTCGTGGATCTACATCGGCTCCCAGGGGATCGTCCAGGGCACCTACGAGACGTTCGTCGAGCTGGGGCGGCGCCATTACGGCGGCGACCTGAGCGGCAAGTGGATCCTCACCGCGGGCCTGGGCGGGATGGGCGGCGCGCAGCCGCTGGCCGCGACGATGGCCGGCGCCTCGCTGCTGGCGGTCGAGTGCGATCCGGCCCGGGTCGAGAAGCGGCTGGCGACCCGCTACCTCGACCGCGCGGCGGGCTCGCTCGACGAGGCGCTGGCGCTGATCGCGGAGTCGGCGCGGACGAAGGTGCCGGTCTCCGTCGGGCTGGTCGGCAACGCGGCGGAGATCCTGCCCGAGCTGGTGCGCCGCGGCGTGCGGCCCGACGCGGTGACCGACCAGACCTCGGCCCACGACCCGGTCAACGGCTACCTGCCCGCCGGCTGGACGCTCGGGGAGTGGCGCGCGCGGCGGGAGTCCGACCCGGCCGGCGTCGCCCAGGCCGCCAAGGCGTCGATGGCGGTGCACGTCGGGGCGATGGTCGCCTTCCACCGGCTGGGCGTGCCGACGTTCGACTACGGCAACAACATCCGCCAGATGGCCGCCGAGGCCGGCTGCGCGGACGCGTTCGCCTTCCCGGGCTTCGTGCCGGCCTACATCCGGCCGCTGTTCGAGCGCGGCGTCGGGCCGTTCCGCTGGGTCGCGCTCTCGGGCGATCCCGACGACATCCGCAAGACCGACGCCAAGGTGAAAGAGCTCTTGCCGCACGACGCGCACCTGCACCGCTGGCTCGACATGGCGCAGGAGCGGATCGCGTTCCAGGGCTTGCCGGCCCGAATCTGCTGGATCGGCCTGGGCGACCGCGACCGGGTCGGCCTGGCGTTCAACGACATGGTCGCGCGCGGCGAGCTGAAGGCGCCGGTCGTGATCGGCCGCGACCACCTCGACAGCGGCAGCGTCGCCTCGCCCAACCGCGAGACGGAGGGGATGCGCGACGGCTCGGACGCGGTCAGCGACTGGCCGCTGCTCAACGCGATGATCGGCGTCGCCGGCGGCGCGACCTGGGTCTCGATCCACCACGGCGGCGGGGTCGGGATGGGCTTCTCGCAGCATGCCGGCGTGGTGATCGTCGCCGACGGCACCGCGGCCGCCGCCGAGCGGATCGCGCGGGTGCTCTGGAACGATCCGGCGACCGGCGTCGCCCGCCACGCCGACGCCGGCTACGCGACGGCGGTGGAGTGCGCGCGCGAGCACGGGCTGCGGCTGCCGATGCAGGCGCGGCGGTGAGCGCGCCGGCGCTCGAGCGGACGACGGTCGCGCTGCGGCCGGGCGAGCTGACCGCGCGCGACGCGCGCGCGCTGCTGCGCGGCGGCGCGGGGCTGGCGCTCGACCCGGCCGCGCGCGCCGGCGTCGACCGCGCCGCGGACGTCGTCGCGGCGATCGCCCGCAACGACGTCAGCGTCTACGGCGTCAACACCGGCTTCGGCAAGCTCGCGCAGACCCGCATCCCGCGCGACAAGCTGGCCGACCTGCAGCGCAACCTGGTGCTCTCGCACGCCTGCGGGGTCGGCCCGCCGCTCCCGCGCGAGGTCGTGCGGCTGGTGCTGGCGCTCAAGGTCAACGCGCTGGCGCGCGGCTACTCCGGCATCCGCTGGAGCGTGATCGAGACGCTGCTGGCGCTGCTCGAGCGCGACGTGCTGCCGGCGATCCCGGCCCAGGGCTCGGTCGGCGCGTCGGGCGATCTGGCGCCGCTGGCCCACCTCTCGGCGATGCTGCTCGGCGTCGGCGACGCGCTGGTCGACGGAGCGGTCGTGCCGGCGCGCGAGGCGCTGGCGGCGGCCGGCATCGCCCCGCTCGACCTGCGCGCGAAAGAAGGGCTGGCGCTGCTCAACGGCACCCAGGTCTCGACCGCGCTGGCGCTGCGCGGCCTGATCGCCGCCGAGGACGTCCTGGCGGCGTCGCTGGTGGCCGGCGCGCTCACGCTCGAGGCGGCGCTGGGGAGCTGCACCCCGTTCGACCCGCGCATCCACGCGGTGCGCGGCCACCGCGAGCAGAGCGACGTCGCGGCCGCGATGCTGCGCCTGGTCGCCGGCACCGAGATCCACGAGTCGCACCGCGACTGCGGCCGCGTGCAGGACCCGTACAGCCTGCGCTGCATCCCGCAGGTGCTCGGCGCGTGCCTGCGCACGATCCGCGATGGGGCCGCGATCCTGGTCGACGAGGCCAACGCCGTCTCGGACAACCCGCTGGTCTTCCCCGACACGGGCGAGGTGCTCTCGGGCGGCAACTTCCACGCCGAGCCGGTCGCGCTGGCCGCCGACGCGCTGGCCGTCGCGCTGGCCGAGATCGGCAACATCAGCGAACGGCGCTCGGCGCTGCTGGTCGACCCGGCGTTCAGCCAGCTCCCGGCGTTCCTGGCGACCGAGCCGGGGCTCGAGTCCGGCTACATGATCGCCCAGGTCACCGCCGCCGCGCTGGCCTCCGAGAACAAGGGGCTGGCGCATCCCGCCAGCGTCGACTCGATCCCGACCTCGGCCGGCCAGGAGGACCACGTCTCGATGGCGACCCACGGCGCGCGCCGGCTCGACGACATGGCCCGCAACTGCGCCAACATCGTCGCGATCGAGCTGCTCTCCGCCGCGCGCGGGATCGGGTTCCGGCGGCCGCTGCGCACCTCGGACGCGCTCGAGGCGGTGCTGCTCCAGATCGCGCCCGACGGCGGCGGCCGCGGCGACGTCTACCTGGCGCCGCAGATCGCGCGGGTCGCGGCGCTGGTGCTGGACGGCCGCTTCACGCCGCTGGCCGCCGAGCTGTTCCCGACCACCGCGAACCCCGCGTCGGCGCGCCGAGGAGCCGACCGGTGAGCGACCCGACCTACGCGCTGAACCCCGGCCGCAGCCCGCTCGTCATCAGCGCGCCGCACGTCGGCACCGATCTTCCCCACGCGCTGCGCGCGCGCTTGAGCGAGGCCGGGCGCGGCTTGGTCGACACCGACTGGTACGTCGACCGGCTCTACGCGTTCGCCGGGCGGCTCGGCGCCACGACGCTGCGCGCCCACTTCTCGCGCTATCTGGTCGACCTCAACCGCGACCCGGCCGGCGTCTCGCTCTACCCGGGCGCGCGCACGACCGGCCTGTGCGCGACCGAGACGTTCGAGGGCGAGCCGCTCTACGCGCCCGGCGACGAGCCGAGCGCGGCGGAGATCGGCGGCCGGCGCGCGGCGTACTGGGAGCCGTACCACGTCGCGCTGCGCGCCGAGCTGAACCGCGTGCGCGCCGCGCACGGCTACGCGCTGCTGCTCGACGCGCACTCGATCTGGGGCCGGCTGCCGCTGCTCTTCGAGGGCGATCTGCCGAGCGTCAACTTCGGCACGAACTCCGGCCGCGCGTGCGCGCCCGGCGTCGTCGCCGCCGCGGTCGAGGCGGTGGCGGCGTCGACCTACGACCACGTCGTCGACGGCCGCTTCAAGGGCGGCTACATCACCCGCCACTACGGGGACCCGGCCGGCGGCATCCACGCGCTGCAGATCGAGCTCGACCAGCGCACCTACCTCGCCGCCGGCTCGCGCAGCACCTGGGACGAGGCCAAGGCGGCGGCACTCAGCCACGTGCTGCACCACGTCTGCGAGGCGCTGCTGGCCTGGGGCGAGCGTCAGGTGAAGACGGTGTCCTGATGGCGCGCGGTACGCTCTTCGGCAAGGTCTGGGCGGGGCGCGTGGTCGACCCGCTGCCCGGCGGCAACGCGCTGGTGTTCTGCGACCGCGTCGTCTCCTACGAGCTGCTCGGCGCGCGCGCCGCGGTGACGCTGGCGGAGCAGTTCGACGACCGGATCTACGACCCGGCGCGGGCGATCGCGGTGACCGACCACGTCGCGCCCGCCAAGGACTCCGACTCGGCGGTCCAAGCGCACACGCTGCGCCTGTGGGCGCGGCGCAAGGGCGTCACCATGTACGACCTGGGCGACGGCGGGATCTGTCACGTGGTGGTGCCGGAGCGGGGCTGGATCGAGCCCGGGATGGTGGCCTGCTGCAGCGACAGCCACACCTGCACGCTGGGCGCGTTCGGTGCCTTCGCGCTGGGGGTCGGGACGACCGCGCTGACCGGCGCGCTGCTGGCCGGGGCGCTGGTGCTGCGCGAGCCCAAGGTGATGCGGGTGCGGGTCGACGGCCGGCTCGGCCAGGGCGCGACCGCCAAAGACCTGGCGCTGGCGGTCGCGGTCCGGCTCGGTTTCGGCGGCGCGACCGGCTACGTGCTGGAGTATCAGGGCCCGGCGATCGACGCGCTCACGATGGAAGAGCGCATGACCGTCTGCAACATGGCGATCGAGGCCGGCGCGACGACCGGGATGATCGCGCCCGACGAGACCACGATCGCCTACCTGCGCGAGACCGAGCTGCAGCGCGGCGACGCCGGCGCCTTCGCGCGCAAGGCGGCGGGCTGGCGCGCGCTGCGCGCCGACCCCGACGCGCGCTACGACGCCGAGCTCGCGATCGACGCGAGCGCGCTGCGCCCGACGATCACGTGGGGCACCAACCCCAGCCAAGCCGTGCCGATCGACGGCCGCGTGCCGGCCGACGCGCCGGCCGCCGATCTGGCCTACATGGGCCTCGAGCGCGGCCAGGCGCTGCGCGGCCTGGCGATCGACCAGGCCTTCATCGGCTCGTGCACCAACGCGCGCCTCGACGACCTGCGCGCCGCGGCGCGCGTGCTGCGCGGCAAGCGGGTGCGGGTGCCGACCATCGTCACGCCCGGCTCGGAGGCCGTGCGCCGGGCGGCCGAGCGCGAGGGAATCGCGGCGACCTTCCAGGACGCGGGCGCGCTCTGGACGCACGCGACGTGCGGCGCGTGCTGCGGCTCCTCGATGGGCGTGCTCGCGCCCGGGATGCGCTGCGTCTCCTCGACCAACCGCAACTTCCCCGGCCGGATGGGCGAGGGCGGCCGGGTCCACCTAGCCGCGCCGCAGATCGTGGCGGCAAGCGCCGTGCTGGGCCGGATCGCCTCGGCCGACGAGGTATTCGCGAGCGTCGAGGTACTCGCGTGATCGTCGAGGGCGACGTCCTGCCGCTCGACCGCGCCAACGTCGACACCGACCAGATCACGCCCGGGCGCTACCTCGTCGGCCTGGACACCAGCGGTCTGGGCGCGGTCGCGTTCGCCGGCGTGCCCGGCGCGGCGGAGCTGCTGGCGGCGCACCCGCGGGCCGCGATCGTCGTCGCGCGCGAGAACTTCGGCTGCGGCAGCTCGCGCGAGCACGCGGTCTGGGCGCTGCTCCAGCGCGGGGTGCGGGCGGTCGTCGCGCCCAGTTTCGGCCGCATCTTCGAGGAGAACGCCTACAACAACGGCCTCGTCCCGGTGGTGGTGCCGCTGGACGCGATCGACGGGCTGCTGGAGAAGCGCACGCTGCGGATCGACCTCGACGCGCAGACCGTGGACGGGCTCGGCTTCGAGCTGGACCCGCTGCGCAAGGGCTACCTGGGCGGCGGCGGCTTCCTGCCGTTCTTGGCGGAGCGGGCCGAGCGCGTGCGGGCTTGGGAGCGCGAGCACCTGACGAGCTGAGCCAGCGCGCCCATCGAGCATGCTGGGGATGTGCTTTGGTGCTAATTGCAATCAGCGTCTTTGACTTGGTTCTATTAGGCTACTTGGTTCTATTGAGCTATTTAGAATAAACACTAGATAGTACAAAGCAAACCAGTTCGATTCAGCTGGAGTTGTCGAATCTTCCGGATGCCCCGGGTCGTTTGCTCCGGGGCATCCTGGCACAATTGCCGGAAGGACGACACCGTGAATCTTGCTTATGCCTTGATCGCGAGCGCGGCGCTATTGTTCGGCTTCGTTTCGAGCCCCGTCTCGTCGGTGACAACAGCCGCACCGAGCGACGTCATCCTGAGCGGAGGTCCGTCCTGACAACGGAGTCCAACAGCCAAGCGCCGAAGGCGACCTAGCGAGCACGAGACGGTTTGCGGGTGTGAGCCGGTCTCGGTCTTTCACTTTCAGCCTAACGGCGGGTGTACAGTACGATTCCAAAACAAGCACTTTCTAAGCAAGGTCGAGCTCGCGTCTCGTTGTCCGACGCCATGCAAGCGTGGTTCGGCGGGGATTTTGAAGGCTGCGTACTGCTCTGCGACGCGATCAAGACTCGCGACCCGATAGCGCTCTCGCAGATCGCCCTGTTGAAGGCGAGGGCGTTCTTGCGGCTGGGAAGAGCGGACGAAGCCTTGCACGAATTGGGTCAAAGCTCGTTGCAACACCTTTCCGTGGACGCGCGCGTTACATCGTTGATGCTTACGGCGGCCGCTGAAATACGGCTGGGCCGCTACACCTCCGGCTTAGAGATAATCGACGAAGCGCGCTCAGTGCCCGGTAACGTCCACCCTACGATCGTTTCCGAAATTGCGCTCACTGCCGCTCTCGCGTTCTACGGGATGCGGTCGCTGGAAGAGGCACAGCGAGAGCTCGCCCGGGTTACACCCGATTCCGACATCATCTACGCACGCGCTTTAGAGTACCGCGGTTGGATCGAGACCGTCCGTGCGAGCTATGAGAGCGCTGCCGAGTTTTTCACACGTGCCCTCGTAGCGCTGGATTCGTGCCGACACTATGATCGCTTTTTGGAAGCCAATTCGCTCATGGCGCTGGCCCTTCTCGCCGCGGAGCGATTCGACGTTCGAACCTGGGATATCGTCGCAGAGCGAACTGATCGATTCGACTGGGCAGCGCAAGGCCTGGCGCTTCCTCATTTCTGCGTGAATATATGCCGCTCGATGATGTACGAGTGTCTTGGCGACTTGCGTGCAGCGATGCGAGCAGCCTTCGAGGCGGAAATGAGTGCTACTAGCGACGCGAATCGTGCAGCCTCGCGCCTTCGGCACGCGGCGATTGCGAGAGGAAACGGCGATGCGCTCGAGCACATGGCGTTCGTCGACCAAGCGGAAGCGATTCTAAGACGCACACCATCGATCAATCTCAGCGGTGATGAAGTGTCCGTACCGCTTATCCTTGCGGAGGAATTTGCGCTCGCTGGTGACCATCAAAAAGGCCAAGAGCACCTCGCGGCCTATCGATCTAGCGAACGACCGTCCGCGATGCTGTCCGGAAGTTCCGATGTACGAAGGGAAGCGCATGAGCGACTAGCGGAAGCCCATGTGTTCGAAGCGGTCGGCGATGAGTCGTCGGCGCTGCGCTCCTTCATCGATGCGTTCGAGATATTCGAGAAGATCGGGTATAAACGACGTGCGACCGTCGCTGCCCTCAGTCTGGCAAGGATGACGCGCAGCAATAAATACAAAGCGTACGCGCTGATGGCGACCGAAGGACTTGCCTCCAGCTTCTGGATGCGGCGTGAGGCAGAATCGGCAACGCGGCCAGAGAACCCGATCGTCGAGGGGCTGACGCCACTCGAGAAAGAGACTCTCGCGCTCGTGTGCGAGGGCCGCACCAACCGCGAGATCGCGACACTTCAAGATCGCTCGTACTACACCGTCAGAAACATGGTCTCCGATCTGTTGGAGACGTTCGGGGTCAAGAACCGGAAGCGGTTGATCGCCATGGGCAGGGAGCGCAGGCTAGCCGCTGCCCCGGGGCGTTCGACCGGCTAGACGTCGTCGGGCGCGGGAGGCATCATGGCCTCGAACCATGGTGCCCACCATCGTCCGAACCGTGCCGCCGCTAGGGCGGCGCGGTACGGCCGGCCGCCGATCCGTTTCTTGCGTCGCCCGCGAGGGCGTCGCCTACACCCAAGAGCGGATCGGGTGTGCCTGCCGCACCGCTCACCGAGGCCGGTGTTCCTGGACTCATCGGGAACACCCGGCACATGCAGCAGTTCACGGTCGGCCCGGTCGGTCATTTCGGCTTGGCCGTGCGCGATCCGCGCGCGAGCGCGGCTTGGTTCACCCGTTGCCTGGGCCTGGGGCCGTACATGGAGGCCGACGACGCGGTCGCGGTCGGCAACGACGCGGTGACGATCTGGTTCTTCCAAGGCCCGCCCTCGCCCGAGACGCTCGGTCACCTGGCGTTCCGGCTGCGCGACCGGGCCGAGCTGGAGCGCGCGCTGGAGCATCTCCGGCAGGAGAGCGTGGTCCTCGAAGACCCGGGGCACGAGATCGGCCCCCAGGCAGAGGGCGCGCCGGACGTCGGCATCTGGTTCCACGATCCGGACGGCTACCGCTGGGAGCTCTCCGCGCCGGGATAGCGACTTCAGGCCCTCGTCCGGCGCGGTAGCGTTCCGCGCGTCCGGGTAGTCTAGTTCTGCGATGCAGCAGTTGTACACGAACCAGATCGCGTGCGCCGAGTTCGTTCCGCTCGGCGGTGACCTGCGCGGCTACTACGCCGTCCCGGCGGGCGACGGGCCGTTTCCCGCCGTGCTCCTCTACCAAGAGGCCTTCGGCGTCAACGACTACGTCCAGAGCGAGGTCCGGCGGCTGGCCGAGCACGGCTATGCGGCGCTGGCGCCCGACCTCTTCCGCGGCGAGACGTTCGGCTACGATGAGTGGAACAAGCTCGAGCCGAAGCTGCGGGCGCTCACCGACGACGGCCTGCTCGCCGACGTGCGGGCCGCGGTCGCGTTCCTCGACGCGCAGCCGAACCTGCGCCACGAGGCGTACGGGGCGGTCGGGTTCTGCATGGGCGGCCGGCTGGCGGTGCTGACCGCGCTCGCGCTGGGCGAGCGGATCGCGGCCGCGGCGTCGTTCTACGGCGGCGGGATCGCCCCCGACCAGCCGCGCTTCTTCCAGCCGCTGCGCGACCGGCTGGGCGAGGCGAAGGGCGAGCTGCTGCTGGTCTACGGCGCCGACGACGAGGGCATCGCGCCGGCCGAGCACGCCCGCATCGCCGAGACGCTCTCGGCCCACAAGAAGCGCTACGAGCTGAGCGTCTACCCCGGCGCGCCGCACGGCTTCGCCTCGCGCGACCGCCAGAGCTATCGCCCCGAGCAGGCCGAGGCCGCCTGGGCCCAGACCCTGGCGCTGTTCGACCGCACCCTGCGCTGAAGCGCGAGCCGCTCGGTTGGCCCGGGCGGGCCGTTGGTGGGTACCGGGTGGTGGTGCTGAATCCCGAGATCTCCGCCAACCGCCGCCCGGTCGACCGGCTCGGCAAGAGCCCGCTGCTCGCGTCGATCGCGGACGCGGTCCAGCCCGTCGTGCGGCAGGTCCTCGAAGCGGCGGGCTCGGGCGTGAACGACCTGCTGCACGGCAAGCCGCTCGGCCACCCGCTGCACCCGGTGATCACCGACGTTCCGGTCGGCGCCTGGACCGTCACCGCGGTGCTCGACCTGATCGAGCTGAGTGACGGGCCCGACGTCGCGTTCGCGGCCGATGCGTCGCTCGTCGTCGGGCTGCTGGGCGGGCTGGGCGCGATCGCCTCGGGCCTGTCCGACTGGTCCGACACGGCCGACGATCCCAAGAACGTCGGCATGGCGCACGCGCTGCTCAACTCCGTCAGCTTCACCGGCTACCTGGCCTCGTACGGGTTGCGCCGAGCCGGCAAGCGGCGCACCGCGATCGTGACGGCACTGCTCGCCTACGGCGTCTCGGGGCTGGCCGCGTACCTGGGCGGCGAGCTCGCGTACGGGCTGCAGCTCGGCATCCGGCACACCGCCGAGCCGCTCGCGCCGGCCGGCGAGTTCACGGCCGTCATGGCCGCCGCCGACGTGCCCGGCGAGCGGCCGGTGCGGGTCGACTTCGGCGGCATCCCGGTGCTCGTCTCGCGCGCCGGCGACGGCCTCGCCGCGATCGCGGCGGCCTGCACCCACCGCGGCGGGCCGCTCGATCAGGGCACGTTCGCCGACGGCTGCGTGACCTGTCCCTGGCACGGCTCCGTGTTCTCGCTCGCCGACGGGCACGTCGTGCGCGGCCCGGCGTCGTTTCCGCAGCCGCGCTTCGAGGCGCGGGTCAACGGCGGTCAGGTCGAGCTGCGCGCGCTGCCGGTCTAGGCGCCGAGCGGCTCGCCCCCGACCACCACGCCCGCGCACGGGCTCGCGCCCAGCCAGTAGCTGAGCTCCGCCGGCGAGCCGACGTCCCACAGCGCGAGGTCGCAGCGCAAGCCTGCCCGCAGCTCGCCGCGGTCCGCCAGGCCGAGCGCGCGCGCGGCGTGACGGGTCGTGCCCGCCAGCGCCTCTTCGGCGTGAGGCCGAACAGCACGCAGGCCAGGTTCATCGCGGCGGTGAGCGCGAACAGCCGGCGAG
>CAWCJH010000003.1:0-881173 GCA_963795695.1 Vulcanimicrobiota bacterium
GCCGGTACGATCGATGCGGCCGTCGTGGCAACCGCCGATGCGGTACCGGGCACGCGCATCATCACGGGAGATCCCGGCGATCTCCGGCCGCTCGCTGCGAGTGCGGGAAATACGCTCGTCATCGGGCTCGACGATGTCTGAGCGCGGAAGTCGAGCCCCGGACGGAGAACGTGCCGGTCCGGCATGCCCAACGATCACGTCGCGATAGACGGCCCGGTCGCCTCCGGTAAGACCACGATCTCGCAGATCCTCGCCGCCGAGACGGGCCACCTGTACCTCGACACCGGGGCGATGTACCGGGCGGTCGCGTACCTCGCGCTCAAGAACGGGGTCGACCTCGACAGCCAGAGCGGCCTGGTGGCGATGCTGGCCCACCACACGATCGCGATCGTCGCCGACCCGGCCGCCACCGCGGGCTACCGGGTGATCCTCGACGGCCGCGACACCGGCGAGCGGCTGTTCGACCCCGACGTCGCGGCGGTGGTCTCGTCGGTCGCCGCCCTGCCCGCGATCCGGGCCGAGCTGGTCCGGCGCCAGCGGGCGATCGCGGCGGCCGGGCCGGTCGTGATGGCCGGGCGGGACATCGGGACGGTCGTGCTGCCCGACGCGCGGCACAAGTTCTTCCTCACCGCCTCGGTCGACGAGCGGGCCCGGCGCCGGCAGGCCGAGTTCCGCGAGCGCGGCCTGGACCTGCCGTTCGCCGAGGTCCGCGACCAGATCGCCGAGCGCGACCGGCTCGACTCGACCCGGGCCGCCTCGCCGCTGCGGGTCGCCGCGGACGCGGTCACGATCGACTCGACCGCGCTCCAGCCCGCCGACGTCGTCGCGCGCATGCGGGCGCTGATGGACGCCGCCCCGGCGTGACCTTCTACGGCTTCGCCAAGGCGATCGTGAGCGGGACCCTGCGGACGGTCTTCCGGGTCCGGGTCGCCGGCGCGCAGCACGTGCCGCGGACCGGCGGGCTGCTCGTCGTGGCCAACCACGTCTCGAACTTCGACCCGCCGCTGCTGGGCATCGCGCTGCCCCGGCCGATCTCGTACATGGCCAAGAAGGAGCTCTTCGGGATCCCGCTGCTCGGCGCGGTCCTGCCGCGGGTCAACGCCTTTCCGGTCGACCGCCAGGCCGGCGGCACGGCGGCCCTGCGGGCCTCGCTGCGGATGCTCAAGCAAGGCCGCTGCGTGGGCGTGTTTCCCGAGGGCGGCCGCAACGTCCACGGCGACAAGCAGGAGAAGGGCGGTGCCGCCTTCCTGGCCCGCGCCGCCGGCGTGCCGGTCGTGCCGGCCGCGCTGGTGGGCACCCGCCGGCTGCGGCCGCTGGGCCGGGTGACGATCGTCTTCGGGGAGCCGTTCCGGGTCGAGCGGAACCGGGAAGCGGACGGCGGCGATCTAGAGAAGGTAGCGGCGGACATCATGCAGCGCATTCGCGCGCTCGAGGAGAGCCATCGGTGATCATCAAGCGAGCCAAGACCCAAGGGTTCTGCTTCGGCGTGGCCATCACGGTGAAGAAGGCCGAGGAGGCGGTCGATCGGCTCGGTGCCGGCGTGACGACGCTCGGCCACGTGGTCCACAACCCGCAGATGGTCGCCGCGCTCGAGGCCAAGGGGCTCAAGAACGCCCACCACGTCGACGAGGTCGACACCGAGGCGCTGTTCGTGCGCGCCCACGGCCTGCCGGTCGAGACGCTCGAGCGGGCCAAGGAGCGCGGCCTCACGGTGATCGACGCGACCTGCCCGATGGTCACCAAGATCCACCTCCAGGCCGAGAAGCTCCGCGCCGAGGGCTACAAGATCGTGGTCGTCGGCGATCCGAGCCATCCCGAGGTCAAGGGCACCCTCTCGCACGTCCCCGGCGCCTGGTGCATCACCACGCCCGCGGACGTCGACGCGCTGCCGCGGGCCAGCCGGGTCGGCGTGGTCGTCCAGTCGACCTGGAACGGCCCCGGCTTCGCCGACATCGTGCGCAAGCTGAGCGAGAAGTACTACGACGTGCGGGCGATCAACACGATCTGCACCGACACGAAGAACCGCCAGAGCGAGGTCGAGCAGCTCGCCCGCGAGGTCGAGGTCATGGTCGTGGTCGGCGGCAAGACGTCCGCCAACACCAAGCACCTCGCCGAGCTGGCCGCGATGAACGGCGCACGCGCCTACCACGTCGAGGGTCCCGACGAGCTGCAGCCGGACTGGTTCGCCGGGGTCGCGACCGCCGGCTTGATGTCGGGCGCCTCGACGCCGGGCTGGCTGGTCGACCGGGTCGCGGACCGGATGGATGCACTCGCCGACCCTCGCTGACCTCGAGGCCGCCCTCGAACGGGCGGTCACGCGCTTCGACGACGGCTCGCCGATGAGCGCCCAGATCCGCTACCACTTCGGCTTCGGCGCCGGCGAGCGCCGGGGCAAGCGGCTGCGCTCGCGGCTGGTGCTCGAGGTCGCGCAGGAAGAGGGCGCGCATGCCGGCGCCGCGCTGGACGCCGCCTGCGCGGTCGAGATCCTGCACGAGTTCTCGCTCGTCCACGACGACATCGAGGACGGCGACACCTTGCGCCGCGGCCGCCCGACCGCCTGGGCCCGCTTCGGCCTGGCCCACGGGATCAACGCCGGCGACGCGCTCTGCGCCGTCGCCTACCTGTCCCTGCTCGACGGCACCGGCGAGCGCTCGGCGGAGACGGTCCTGGCGATGACCCGCGCCCTGCACGAGGCGCACCTGGCCATGTGCTCGGGGCAGGGACGCGACATCGGGTTCGAAACCGAACCGCGGGTGAGCATGGACGACTACCAGGCGATGATCGGCGGCAAGACCGCCGCCCTGTTCGGGGCCGCGTGCCAGCTCGGCGCGCTCGCCGCCGGCAGCGGCGGCGAGCGGGCCGCGGCGTACGCGCGGCTGGGCTGCGCCTACGGGGTCGCCTTCCAGATCGAGGACGACGTGCTCGGGACGTGGGGCGACCCGGCCGCGACCGGCAAGCCGTGCGGCTCCGACCTGGCCAAGCGCAAGTGGACCTTCCCGGTCGTCTGGGCGCTGGCCGGACCGCCCTCGCCCGCCCGCGAGACGATCGCCGCCGCCTACGCGCGCGGCTGCGCGCTCGACGGGCCGACGGTCGCGGCGACGATCGGCGCGCTCGACCGGCTCGGCGCCCGCGCCGCCGCCCTGGCCGCCGCGCAGGCCGCCCTCGACGACGCCGAAGCCGTCGCCGCCGGCGGCGCGATCGACCGCAGCGGCCGGGTCCGCGCCTTCTTCGGCCGCGCCGTCCGCCGCATCGCGTAGAGAGAGCTCCATGTCAGGTCATAGCAAGTGGCACAACATCAAGCTGAAGAAGGGCAAGGTCGACGCGCAGCGCGGCGCCCTCTTCACCAAGCTCAGTAAAGAGATCATCCTCGCGGCCAAGAACGGCTCGCCCGATCCCGAGGCCAACTACCGGCTGAAGATGGCGGTCGACAAGGCGCGCGAGAACAACATGCCGCAGGACAACATCAAGCGCGCGATCGCGCGCGCGACCGGCGGCGCGGGCGAGCGCGAGATCGAGGAGATCCGCTACGAGGGCTACGGTCCGGCCGGCGTCGCGGTGATCGTCGACCTGGCGACCGACAACCGCAACCGGACCGCCTCCGAGATGCGCTTCCTGTTCTCGCGCAACGACGGCAACCTGGGCGAGAGCGGCAGCGTCGGCTGGATGTTCGCCGCGCACGGCATCGTCGAGGTCGATCCCGGCGGGCTGAACGAGGACGCGCTGACGGAGAAGGCTCTGGTCGACGGCGTGATCGACGTGCGCTGGGCCGACCCGGTCGAGGTCGTGACCGAGCCGCAGGCGCTGATGGCGGTCAAGGACGCGCTCGAAGCCGCCGGCCTGCGGGTGCGCAGCGCCGAGCTCGCGATGGAGGCCACCCAGACGACGCGGCCGGCCGGCGACGAGGCGGAGAAGGTGCTGACCTTCCTCGACGCGCTCGAGGAGCACGAGGACGTGCAGCGCGTCTACAGCAACGCGGAGTTCGACGAAGCCCAGCTCGAGGCGCTCGCCTGATGCAGCTGGAGGGGACCGACGTGCCGGTCGCCCCCGTCCGGCGCCGGCGCGGCAACGCCCTGCTCGACCGCGACTGGCTCTTCGCGCTCTCGCTGGCGCTGGCGGTCGGCGTGCTGGTCTGGTTCGGCCGCTCGATCAAGGACTTCTTCGGCCCGAGCGCAGCCAGCGTGCTGGTGCCCGCGTTCGCCGGCCAGACCAACGGCGACGCGCAGAGCGAGTGCGCGCGGCTGCGGCTGCGCTGCGTCGTCATCGCCTCGCAGCCGTCGGACCGCTATCCGAAGGACGTCGTGATGAGCCAGCAGCCGAACCCCGGCGCGCGCGTGCGCGAGGGCCGGCAGATCTCGCTGATCGTCTCGACCGGGGTGATCATCTTCCCGATGCCGGACCTGCGCTTCGAGTCGCTGCGCAACGCCTCGCTCGACCTCAACCGGCTCAAGCTGCAGCTCGACAAGCAGACCTACGTCGCGAACGACGACGTTCCGCGCGACCACGTCGTCGCGCAGGACCCCGGCCCGCTCTCGAGCGTGCGCCAGGGCTCGAAGGTCTCGCTCGCGCTCTCGAAGGGACCGCCCACCGGCGTGCGCGTGCCGGACCTGACCGGGATGTCGGTCGACGACGCCCGCCAGGCCGCGCAGCGGGCCAAGGTCCACCTCGGCCAGATCGTCTGGACGCCGTTCGGCCCGGCGGGCCCGCGCCGCGGCGAGGTGGTGCGCCAGAACCCCGGGCCGGGCGCGACCATCGACGCGTTCGAGGAGGTCTCGCTCCAGGTCAGCGCCGGACCGGGCGAGTACGGCTACCTGATCCACCAGGTGCACGTCGCGGCGACGGTCCCGGCCCGCGACGACGCGGCCCGGGTGCGGATCGAGGTGCGCGACGAGACCGGCACCTGGAACGTGTACGACGGCTTCGCGCAGGGCGGCCAGAAATTGGACTTCAACGTCAACGCGGTCGGTGCGGCCGAGATCGACACCTACATCAACAACGAGCTGCTCAACCAGACCACGGTCGGGCGCGAGCCCAAACGGGTCGATCCCACCTCGCCCCCCGAGCCCAAGAAGACCCCGTGAGCGCGCCCCGGCCGGTCAAGCTCGCGCCCTCGCTGCTCAGCGCGGACTTCGCCGACATCGCGGCGCAGATCGCGCTGGTCGAGCGCGGCGGCGCCGACGAGCTGCACCTGGACTCGATGGACGGCCGCTTCGTGCCCAACCTGACCTGGGGCATGAAGATCGTCGGCGACCTGCGCAAGCTCAGCCGGCTGACCTTCGACTGCCACCTGATGATCGCCGAGCCCGAGCGCTACGTCGACGCCTTCCGCACGGCCGGTGCCGACGTGATCACGTTCCACTACGAGGCGACGCCGCACCAGCACCGGCTGCTGCGCCACCTGCGCGAGATCGGCGCGCGGGCCGGCATCGCGATCAACCCCGGCACGCCGAGCGCGATGCTGTTCGACCTGATCGAGGAGATCGACCGGGTGCTGGTGATGAGCGTCAACCCCGGCTTCGGCGGCCAGTCGTTCATCGAGCGCGCGCTGGTGAAGGTCGCCGAGGTGCGCGCGCTGCTCGACGCGCGCAATCCGCAGTGCGAGATCGAGGTCGACGGCGGGATCGGCCCGGCCAACCTCGAGCGCGCCGTGCAGGCCGGGGCCGACGTGCTGGTCGCCGGCAACAGCGTCTTCGCCGCCCCCGACCCGGCCCAGGCGCTGCGCGACATGCGCGCCCGCATCGACGCGGTCCAAGCCGCTTCCGCTTGAACGACGCGCAGCCGGCGGAGCGCCGTATGACCGAGGACGAGCTGATCGCGGCGATTCAGCAGCGGCTCGCGGGCGTGACGCGCGAGCGGCTGCTGGTCGGGATCGGCGACGATGCGGCGGTCTGGCAGCCGTCGCGCAGCAACCGTTCGGTGATCACCACCGACGCGCTGGTCGAGGGCGTCCACTTCAGCCGCGCGCTGATGAGCCCGGACGAGGTCGGTCACCGCGCGCTGGCGGCGAACCTCTCCGATATCGCGGCGATGGGTGCGCGGCCGGTTCTGGCGACGGTCGCGCTCGGCTTTCCGCCCGCCACCGAGCCGGACTGGATTCTCGCATGCTACGACGGCATCGCCCGGCTGGCACGGCGGACGCGCTGTGCGATCGCCGGCGGCGACTTGACCCGCGCGCCCGCGATCGCGCTCGCGATCACGGTCGTCGGCGAGGTTCGCGCCTCGAACCTCAAGACCCGGGCCGGCGCCCGCCCGGGCGACGTCGTCGCGGTGACCGGCCCGCTCGGCGCCGGCCGGGCCGGCTTGCTCGAAGCGAGCCGGGCCGACCCGCACGCTCGGCGAGACGGGACGCTAGGCGCCAGCGACACGGCGCCGGCAGCGGACTGCGGACTAGCCGCCGTGCTGGCTGCGTTCCGAACTCCTGAGCCGCGGCTGCCGGAGGGCCGCTGGCTGGGCGCGTCGCGACACGTGCACGCGCTGATGGACTCCTCCGACGGGCTCTCGACCGACCTGGGCCGGCTCTGTGCCGCCTCGGGCGCCGGGGCGGCGATCGAGACGCTGCCGGTCCATCCCGCGGCCCGGCTGGTCGCCGAGCGGTTGGGCGACGACCCCGAGCGCTACGCGCTCGACGGCGGCGAGGACTTCGAGCTGATCGCCGCGGTCGACAAGCGCGCGTACCCGCACCTCGCCAACCGGTTCCGGGCCCGGTTCGGCCGCGAGCTGCTGCGGATCGGGACGATCACCGCCGAGCGCGGACTGCGCCGTGGCGACGGCCGGCCGGTCGAGCCGGCCGGCTGGGACCACCTGCGCTAGCCGCACCGGCGTCGTCGCTCGGATGCCCGCCGCATCGCCGAGCACCGTGTGCGGGAGCGCGGTCGACCGCTCTCGAAGCGGGTTGCACACACTGCACCACTGCACGTTTCGTTCGCGAGTAACCGACCATCGCAAAGACCGCTTGTATCATACCGTGGACGAATTTCGTGGTGAGGCCGGACGGCACCGCGCATTTCTGTTGCGACGTACTGCCGAACCTCGAGGTGGACGGTCGTCCGGGCACCCTCGCGCGCGACTCGCTCGATCGGCTTTGGAACGCCGACGAGCTCGTGCGGGTCCGGTCCGCGATGGCGCGCGGCGAGAAGCCCGCGAGCTGCAGCGCGTGCTGGAAGCACGAAGCGCGAGGTGGGCTGAGCCGCAGGGTCCTCATCAACGCCGTGTACCGGGACCTCGGCGGCGGCCTCGCGGTGGAGAAGCTCGCGGAGGAAGGAGCCGCCACCGGGTACCGCCTCGAGCGAAAGCCGGACTGGTTCGTCTTCGAGCTCGGCAACGTGTGCAATCTCAAGTGCCGAAGCTGCAACCCGCTCTCCAGCTCGCGCGTCGCCGCCGACCGCGTCCAGGTCGCGTGGACCGGGCAGGCGCCGAAGGTCCAGAGCGATGGGACGGCCTGGTTCAAGCGGATCGACGATCTCGCGGACATGATCGCCGAGGCGGGTCATCCGAAGGCGATGCTCTCCCTGATGGGCGGCGAGCCGTTCCTGATCGAGCACACCTGGCAATTGCTGGAGCAGCTCGTCGCGCGCGGCGTCGCGCCGAGCCTCTACGTCGGCTTGTCGACCAACGGCATGCAGCGCAGCGAGAAGCTCGAGGCCCTGGCACCGCGCTTTCGCGGCTTCAACGTCTCGGTCAGCGTCGACGGTTACGGCAAGCTCAACGAGTACCTGCGTCACGGCTCCGATTGGTCCACCGTGGCCGCGAACCTCGATTGGCTCCGCGCGATCCCGAACGTCGACGTGGCCATCGTACCGACGCTGCAGAACGGCAACGCCCTCGACATGCCGGCGCTGCTGCGCTTCGCCGATGCGCGTGACCTCCCGATCGCGTACAACGTCGTGACGGAGCCGGCGCACCTGCGCCCCGCCAACCTGCCGCCGGCGGTCCGCCGCATCGCGGCACGGCGGCTGCGCGACTACCTCGACGCGGCGTGCAAGCCGGTCAATCGCGGCGTCGTGCGAGCGTACTGCGAGATTCTCGAGGAGCCCGGCGACGACTTCGACCCCGCTCGGTTCCACGAGTTCGCGACGTTCACCAACGACCTCGACGCGGACCGCGGTGAAAGCCTGCGCGAAGCGGCACCCGAGCTCGCCGCGCTGCTCCGCGTCGCGGGCGTCGCGTGGCCGGAGGACCGCCGTCACGTCGCAGCCGGCCCCGCTCGCTCGAGCTTCGCGAGCGCGGACCTTCAGCAGCGCGTGAACCGCACCGTCTCACCGCGCGACGTCATCTTCGTCACGGGCGACGCCGTACGGGCGAACTGGTATTTCCAGTCCGGCGCCGATCAGTTCGCCGAGATCGACCGGCTGCTGCGCGAGTCCGGTCATGCCGGGCTCGCAGGGAGCCGCGCGGTCGCCGACTTCGCGTCGCACTACGGCCGCATGACGCGCGTGCTGCGCGCGGCGCTGCCCCACGCGGCGGTGTACGCATGCGACATCGACGCCGGCGCGGTGCGTTTCTGCGCCGAGGAGCTCGGCGCTCTCCCGGTCCTCACCGGCTGGCGGCCCGAAGAGCAGCAGCTTCCGCGCGACCTCGACGCGATCACCTGCATCTCGCTGCTGACGCACACCCCGCTCGAGCACTGGCGGCGCACGCTTCGCGCGTGGGCAAGCATGCTGCGGCCCGGGGGCGTCGTCGCGTTCACGTTCCTCTCCGAACGGCACGTCGCACCGTGGATCGCCGGCGAGATGGAACACTACGGACCGTATTCGCCCGAGGCGCGTCTGGCCGCCGCGCGCTCCGTGCGCAACGACGGGTTCGGCTTCGCGGCGCTGGCCATGATGTACGGCGACGAGCCGTCCTATGGCATCGCGTTCGCGACCGCCGACGTCGTCCGGCGCGAGCTTTCGGCGGCCGGCCTGGAAGCGATCGCGCTGGCCGGTGACGCGAATCGCCAGTTCGCCCAAGACCTCGTCCTCGCGCGCAGGCCGGCCGAGGGGCCGTCGCGGCTCGACAGCGGCCGGACGTGACGCGCGACGTCTCGGTCGTCGCGCTGTACGACCCACGGTGCTACGCACCTGCGAGGGCCGACGAAGGCCGATACGCCCAGAGCACCTGGGCTCGGCTGACGGCGCTCGACCCGCCGCCGCCGCTGCCCTCGGAGCTGGGCTTCGGCGACCCGCGCGTTCCCGAGGTGCGTGAGGCTCAGGCCGCGCTGGCCGGCGAGCACGGCGTCGATGCGTTCTGCTATCTGTACGCGTGGGGCGCCGGCGGGCCGCGCTGGGACGCGCCGTTTCGCGATCTCGTCGCAAGCGGGCGGCCCGATTTTCCGTTCTGCCTCGCGGTCGACGTCGAAGCCGGCGTGCTGATCGGCCCCGCCGCCGCGGCAGCGCTCTTCGACGGCATCGCCGGCGCCCTTCGCGACCCCCGCTATGTGCGCGTCGACGACGCGCCGATCGTCGTCGTACGCGATCTTGCGTCGTTGGCCCATGCGCGCACCGTCGCCGCAGCTTGGCGCAGCGCGGCGGCCGAACGCGGGATCGGGCCGCTTCATCTCTGCGCGCTGCGCCCCGCGTACGCCGTCGCGCCGCTGGAGATGGGGTTCGATTCGTTCCTCGAAGCGCCGCCGGACCTCGCGAGCGACCGCACGGCCGAAACGGCCGCCGCGCTGTCGTCGCCGTGGCCCGCGCACCGCTTCTTTCGGAGCATCGCCTGCGTCCAGGGCTCCGCCGACCCGCGGGCGGGCGAGCTCTACGAGCTGCACCTGCACGCGGCGGTCACCGCCACGCGAAGGCACGGGGAGAAGCTCGTGTTCGTCGACGCTTGGAACGACTGGGTGCGCGGCTGCTACTTGGAACCCGACGACCGCGACGGGCGGGCCGGCCTGCTCGCGACGCGTCGCGCGGTGCGCGGGCCGGCGAGCGGACTCGTCCTGCTGCGCCGGCTGCGCGATGCTCTGGGAGACCTCGAGCCGCCCGCGGCCGCCGTGCTGCGCGAGCTGGAGGACGTCGTGTCGGTCCACGAGCACGCGCGCGATCGTTTGTTCGCGGCCGTCGAAGCGGTGCTCGGGCGCGATCGCCCGGCGGCCGGCCTGCCGTTGCGCACGGTGCCGAGCCGGCCGTTTTCGTTGTGCTGCCACGCCTATCTCGAACACGTCGCGGGCGTCGAAGGGGCGGCGCTCGGTCATGGGCTGGTCCCGTTGCAGGGCGAGGAGCTGCGCGTCACGGGGTGGGCGCACGTCGAAGACTACCCGACGGCCGCGGTCGAGGTGTTCATCGCGCTCGCACCGTACGAGGGCGGCGGCGATCTGCTGTTCCGCGTCGACTCGCGCGTCGCCCGGCCGGACATCGTGGCGGCGGCTCCGCTCTTTCCCCCGAACTGCGGCTTCGAGCTCGTCGCGAACATGGACGGGCTCGCGCCGGGCAGGTATCGCGTCGCCATCGTTCAGCGGACGCCCGATGCCTGGTACCGCGACGTGACGGCCGTGCACGTGATCCGTGAAGAAGCCGCTTGTTCGAGCGGCTGAACTGGCGCGCGGATCGCGTCTTGCTCGGCGATCTCGTCTTTCGCATCGAGCAAGCGAAGGACGACCGGTGGGAGCTCGGCGACCAGTGCTTCGCCCTCTACAAGAACCGCCAGCTCCTCGAGCAGTTCGAGCGCTTTTGGTCGGCGACCGCCTTTCGGCCGCGCCGCATGCTCGAGATCGGCATCTGGGACGGCGGGAGCACCGCCCTCTGGAACGAGCTCCTGCGCCCCGAGCGGCTCGTCGCGGTCGACCTGATGAACCGCGAGGACAGCCCGTACTTTCGGCGTTACGTCGCCGCGAACGGGTTGGAAGGCCGCGTGAGGACGCACTGGCGGACGAACCAAGCCGACCGCGCGGCGCTGCTCGAGATCGTCGAACGGGATCTGGGCGGCGAGCTGGATTTCGTCATCGACGACGGCTCGCATCTCTTCGGACCGACCCGGGCCAGCTTCGAGGCGCTCTTTCCGCTGCTGCCGCCAGGCGGCGTGTACGTCATCGAGGACTGGGCGTGGGAGCACTGGCCGGAGTTCCAGGACCCGGGTAATTTCTGGGCCGGCGAAGAGGGGCTCGCGGCGCTCGTCGCCGAGCTGGTGGCGGCGACGGGCACGTCACGAACGCTGATTCGCAACGTGTCCGTCTACGAAGGATTCGTCGCCGTCGAGCGCGCGGAAGGCGACGTCGGGCCGAACGGTTTCCGGCTCAGCGACCACGTGCGCCGGCGCCCTTGGCGAGTGAACGCGGCGCCGGCGCCCGAGCACGAGGACGTGAAGCTCTTCGCGTTCTTCTTGCCGCAGTTCCACCCGATTCCCGAAAACGATCGCTGGTGGGGCAAGGGATTCACGGAGTGGTCGCGCGTGACGCGCGCGCGGCCGCAGTTCGACGGCCACTACCAGCCGCATCTTCCGGAGCGGCTGGGCTACTACGACTTGCGGCTCGCCGAGACGCGAGAGCGCCAAGCGGCGCTTGCGCGGAGCTACGGCGTTCACGGCTTCTGCTACTATTACTATTCGTTCGGCGCGAAGACGCTGCTCGAGCGGCCGCTGGCGGAGATGCTCGCGAGCGGGAAACCGGACTTTCCGTTCTGCCTGTGCTGGGCGAACGAGAACTGGACGCGCCGCTGGGACGGCGACGAGCGCGAACTGCTCATCGAGCAGCGCTACGGTCCGGAGCTCGACCTCGCGCTGATCGAGGACATGATGCCGTTCTTCCTCGACCGCCGCTACCTGCGCGTCCGCGGCGCGCCCGTGCTGCTCGTGTACCGGGCGGGAGCGATGCCGGAGCCGCACGCGACGATCGCGCGCTGGCGCGAAGCGGCGCGCAAGCACGGCTTACCGGGCCTGCACGTCGTCGCGGCGCTGACGTTCGGTCTGGACGATCCGCGCCCGCTCGGCTTCGATGCCGCGGTCGAGTTCCCGCCGCACGGGGAAGTGCTGCCCGGCGACGCCTATGAGGCGAGCGGGCTGCGGCCGGGTTTCAGCGGCGCCGTCGTCGATTACGACGCGGTCGTCGAACGGCAGATAGCGCTTGCGCCGCGACCGTTCCGCACGTACCGGACGGCCATGGCGGGCTGGGACAACACGGCCCGGCTCGGGCTGCGCGGAACGGTGTTCCACGGTGCCACGCCGGCGTCGTACGCGCGCTGGCTCGGTTCGCTGGTGACGGCGGCGCGGCTCGGACACCCGGACCATCGTCTCGTCTTCGTCAACGCTTGGAACGAATGGGCCGAGGGAGCGCACCTCGAGCCGGATCGCCGGTTCGGCACCGGCTACCTGGAAGCGACCAAGCGCGCCCTCGAACCCTAACGGCCGCACCGAACCGACGGCTCGACCGGAACGTTGGCTGCGGGTGCCCGGCTCGGGCACGCACGAAGAGGGCGCGATCGACGGTCGCGCCCCTTGAGATCAGCTGCGGCTCGGGCGAAGCCCGAACGCGACGGGTTCGGCTACGCCGAACCCACTAGACGCGCTTGACGCGCTTGCTCCGCAGGCAATTGGTGCAGACCCGGGCGGTCTTGTGGGTGCCGCGCTCGTCGACCCGCACGGCCTGGAGGTTGGGCAGCCACCGCCGCTTGGTCTTGTTCATCGCGTGGCTGACATTGTTGCCGGACATCGGCCCCTTGCCGCACACGTCGCATCGCTTGGCCATAACAGGGGAAGTGTATCAAATCCGACCCCTGGGGGACAAGGGCGCCCCGCAGGGCAGGGCGCCCCGGCTCCGGAACGCGTCGGACGCTCACATGGCAGTCACCACGCTCGACGGGCGAGCCTTCGCGAAATTCGTCGCCGCCGGGACCTACTTCTTACGAAAGTACCGCGGGGTCCTCAACGACCTCAACGTGTTCCCGGTCCCCGACGGCGACACGGGCTCGAACATGTTCCTGACCGCCAGGGCCGCCTTGCGCGAGGCCCACGCGGTCTGCGACCGGCCGCTCGCCGTGGTCGCCGCCGCCGCCGCCCAGGGCTCGCTGCTCGGCGCGCGCGGCAACAGCGGGGTGATCCTCTCCCAGATGCTGCGCGGCTTCGCCCACAGCGTCCGCCACCGCGAGGAGATCGACACCTTCCAGCTCGCGCTGGGCCTGCGCGAAGCGGTCGCCGCGGCCCGGGCCGCGCTGACCAAGCCGGTCGAGGGCACGATCCTCTCGGTCGCCGGCGCCGCAGCCGACGAAGCGTACCGGCTGGCGGTGCGCGAGCCGGACTTCTACCGGCTGGCCGACGCCGTGCTGCGGGCCGCCAACGACGCCCTCGACCGCACGCCCGAGCAGCTCCCGGCGCTCAAGGAGGCCGGCGTGGTCGACTCGGGCGGGGCCGGCTTCTGCTACTTCCTCGAGGGCGTCCTGCGCTTCATCCCCGAGCAGACCAAGCGCACGACCGCGTTCCCGCGCCGGCCGGTCCGCTCGAGCGTCTTCACCCGCCAGCAGGTCGTCGGCGAGTTCCGCTTCTGCACCGAGTTCGTGCTCGAGCAGGCGCAGGTCGAGGCGCGCCCGTTGCGCGACGTGCTGGAGAAGCACGGCGACTCGCTGCTGGTCATCGGCGCGCCCCCCACCCTCAAGGTCCACCTCCACACCGGCGAGCCCGAGCTGGTGAAGAGCCTCGCCGCCCGGCACGGCAGCGTCACCCGCTGGAAGGTCGAGGACATGGCCCGCCAGCACACCCTGCTGGTGGTCGAGCCGCCGTCCAGGCCGGTCGGGATCGCGACGGTCGTCCCGGGCGCGGGCTTCGACCGAATCGCCCGCGAGCTGGGCGCCGAGGTGACGATCCCCGTGCCGCCCGGGGCGAACCCCTCGGTCGAGGACCTGCTGATCGGGGTCAACGCCTCGCTGGCCGACACGGTGTACCTGCTGCCCAACGACCCCAACGTCGCGCTGGCCGCCCGCGAGGTCGGCGCGCTCACCGCCAAGACGGTGCTGGTGGTGCCGACGCCCGACCCGGTCGCCGGCCTGGCCGTCCTGCTCGCCCTGGGCGGCGCGCAAGCCGTCGTGCCGCTCGACGAGCTGGCCCCGGCGCTGGCCGGGGTCGCGAGCGCGTCGGTGTTCTTCGCGGGCAAGGACGCCAGCGTCGACGGCGTCGCGGTGCAGAAGAACGCCCCGGCCGCCGCGCTCGGCAAGCGGCTCCTGACCGCGCCCTCGCTGGGCGAGGTGCTGCGGGCGGCTGCGGCCGAGCTGGGCGCCGGCCCGGGCAGCCTGGTCACGCTCTACTACGGCGGCGCGCAGAAAGAGCGCGACGCGCAGAAGCACGGCGCCCAGCTCTGCGAGCGGTTCGCGGGGGCCGAGGTCGAGTACTACTACGGCGGCCAGCCCGGCGTCGAGTACTGGGTGTCCGTTGAGTAGCGCGGCGCGGGGCCCGGGCTCGCTGCCGACCATCGCGGTCGACGCGATGGGCGGCGACCACGCGCCGGCGGCCGTCGTCGCGGGGGCGCTGCTCGCGCACCGCGACGGCTTGGGGCGCATCGTGCTGGTCGGCGACCGGGCCCGGATCGAACCGCTGCTGGGCGGCGAGACGGCGCTCGAGATCGTCCACGCCGCGGGCGAGGTCGCGATGGACGCGCCCGCCGCGCACGCCGTGCGCAACGCCGCCGGCACCTCGCTCGGCGAGGCGGTCGACCTGGTGCGCGAAGGACGGGCCGACGCGGTCGTCTCGGCCGGCAACAGCGGAGCGTTCCTGGGCATCGCGCTGATTCGGCTGCGCACCATCGCCGGCATCGCGCGGCCGGCGATCGGGGCGGTGCTGCCCGGGCGCCACGGCCCGGTCGTGCTCTGCGACGCGGGCGCCAACGTCGACTGCAAGCCGGAGTGGCTGTGCCAGTTCGGGATCATGGGCAGCGCCTATGCCAAGGCGGCGCTGGGCGTCGCGCAGCCGCGGGTCGCGGTGATCTCGGTCGGCGAGGAGCGCACCAAGGGCAACGCGCAGACGATCGAGGCGGCGGCGCTGCTCGAGCGCGCGCCGGTCCGCTTCGTCGGCAACGTCGAGGGCAAGGACGTGTTCGTGAACGGTGCGGACGTCGTCGTCGCCGACGGCTTCGTGGGCAACGTGATCCTCAAGACGGCCGAAGGCGCGGCGGTCTTCGTGCGCGACGCGCTGCGCGACGCCTACGCCGGCGCGAGCCCACTGGGAAAAGCGGGCGGGCTGCTCAGCCGCGGCGTGTTCGCGGCGCTGCGCGAGAAGACCGACTACGCGACCTACGGCGGCGCGCCGCTGCTCGGCGTGCGCGGCAACTGCGTCGTCGCCCACGGCCGCTCCGACGCCAAGGCCGTCCGCAACGCGATCAAAGCGGCCGCCGCGCTGGCCCGGGCCGACCTCGTCGGCGTGATCGCCGCCGCGGTGGCGGCATGAGGGTCGGGATCGTCACCGACTCGACCGCCGACCTCGAGCCGGCCGACGCGCGCGCGCGGGGGATCACCGTCGTGCCGCTGTTCGTTGCCTTCGGCGACGCCAGCTACCGCGACCGGATCGACCTCTCGCTCGAGGAGTTCTACCGCAAGCTGGCCAGCCTCAAGGTGCTGCCCACCACCGCGCAGCCGACCCCGGCGTCGTTCGAGGACGCCTTCCGCCCCCACGTCGAGGCCGGCCGCGCGGTCGTCTGCGTCACCATCACCGCCGGCCTGTCGGGCACGATCAACGCCGCGGCGACCGCCGCCCGCGCGTTCCCGCAGGCCGAGATCCACGTCGTCGACAGCGGGACCGTCGCCGGCGGCCTCGCGCTGCAGGCGCAGCACGCCGGCGACCTCGCGCGCGGAGGCGCCGATGCGGCGGCGATCGTCGCGGCGCTGGCCCGCGACTACGCGACCTGCCGCGGCTACGCGGCGCTGCCCGACCTCTCGCAGGCGGTGCGCACCGGCCGGGTGTCGCGCGCCCAAGCCTTCCTCGGCTCGGCGCTCAAGATCGTGCCGGTGCTGCGGATCGACTCGGGCGCGGTGACCGAGCACGCGCGCGTGCGCACCTTCGCGCGCGCGATCGAGACGATGGTCGACGCCGCCGCGCGCGAAGCGAACCGAGCCGACGGCGCGCGCATCTGCGCGATCCACGCGCACGCTCCCGAGACGCTGGCCCGCGTCGTCGCCGGCCTGCGCGCGAAGCTCACCACGGCGCCGGCGATCTTCGAAGAGCTCGAAGCCGGCCCGGTGCTGGGCACCCACGCCGGCCAAGGGGCGGTCGGCGTGTTCGTCATTCCCGGTCCATGAACGGCGCGGGCGTCTACGCCCACCTGCCGTTCTGCCCGTACGTCTGCCCGTACTGCGACTTCGCCAAGTGGGCCTGGGACGACGCGCGCGCGGCGCGCTATCTGGCCGCGCTGCGCGCCGAGCTCGCGCGCGCGCCGCGGGTGCGGGCGCGCACGCTGTTCTTCGGCGGCGGCACGCCGACCACGTACGCGCCGGCGTCGATCGCGGCGCTGGTCGGCGAGGTTCGCGCGCGCTTGGGGCTGCCCGCGGACGCCGAGGTGACCGCCGAGGCCAACCCCGACCCCGAGCTGGCGGCGCGCATCCCCGGCCTGTACGCCGCCGGGGTGAACCGGCTCTCGATCGGAGTGCAGTCGTTCGACCCGCGCGAGCTGCGGCTGCTGGGCCGCCGCCACACCGCCGCGGACGTCGCGAACGCCGTGCGGGCCGCCCGCGCGGCCGGCTTCGCGAACCTCTCGCTCGACCTGATCTTCGGCGTGCCCGGCCAGACCGAGGCCTCCTGGGCGGCCTCGCTCGAGGCGGCGCTGGCGCTGGAGGCCGACCACCTCTCGTGCTACGGGCTGACGGTCGAGGCGGGCACGCCCTACGCGACCTGGTTCGCCCGCGACCCGGCGGCGTTCGCCGACGACGCGCACGAGGCGCGGCTCTACGCCATCGCGATCGAGCGGCTGCGCGGCGCGGGCTTCGAGCACTACGAGATCTCGAACTGGGCCAAGCCCGGGCACCAATCCCAGCACAATCGTATCTACTGGGCCAATGAACCCTATCTCGGCCTGGGCGTCGGCGCCGCGTCCTACCTCGGCGGCACCCGCTCGACCCACACCCGCGACCTGGAGGCGTACTGCGCGGCGGCGCTCGCCGGTGAGCCGATCCCCGGCGAGGGCGAGCGCCTGGAAGGCGCCGCGCGCGCCGGCGAGGCGATCATGCTCGCCCTGCGCACCGCCGAAGGAGTCGACCTCGGCGCGTTTCGCGAACGGTACGGGATCGATGTCGTGCAGCGCTACCGCACCGTGGTGGACGAGCTGGTCGCCGGGGGGTTCCTGGAGACCGTGCCGGGCCACGTCCGGCTCACCGAGCGCGGCCGGTTCGTAGCCAACGATGTCTGTGCTGCGTTCCTCGCCGACTGAGCCGGGCCGCGGCGTCGCGACCGCGGTCCTGCGGCTGATCTTCGCCGTCATCTTCGGCACGACGGGCTTCCTGCTCGGGCGCGAGGCGTATCTGCACGCCTTCGCGCTGCACGTCTCCAGCCAGGGCGGCCAGCTCGCGCTGCTGATCGCGACGCCGGTCGCCGGCGCCGTGCTGGGCGTGCTGATCGTGCCGATGGCCCAGGTGTTCTTCGAGACCGAGCTGTACGCGGTCGAGCGGGCGATCGACCGGCTCGCGCCGGGCGAGCTGGTCGGCGGCGCGATCGGCCTGGTGACCGGCCTGGTCGTCGCGTTCCTGGTCAAGAGCGTGCTGTTCGAGTTCGTCGCCTTCGCCGGGCGGACGGGCGGCTACATCGCGATCGCGCTCTACCTGGTGCTCAGCGTGTTCGCCGCCTTCCTGGGCGCGCGGGTGGGCGCCAAGCAGCGGATCGCGCTGAGCCGCATCACCTCGGCCGGCGCCGTGCCGAGCGCCGGCGGCGAGCCCAAGCTGCTCGACACCTCGGTCATCATCGACGGCCGGGTGCTCGACATCGTGCGCAGCGGCTTCATGGAGGGACCGCTGCTGCTGCCGCGCTTCGTGCTGCGCGAGCTGCAGCTCATCGCCGACAGCGGCGACGCGCTCAAGCGCACCCGCGGCCGGCGCGGCCTGGAGCTGCTGACCCACCTCCAGGAGACGACGCCGCTGGAGATCGTCGAGCGCGACTTCGACGACATCCACGAGGTCGACGCCAAGCTGGTGCGCCTCGCCCAGGAGCGCGGCGCCAAGCTGGTCACCAACGACTACAACCTCAACCGGGTGGCCCACGTCGAGGGCGTCGCGGTGCTCAACGTCAACGAGCTGGCCAATGCCCTCAAGCCGGTGCTGCTGCCCGGCGAGGAGCTGCGGGTGCTGGTGATCCGCGAGGGGCGCGAGGCTCACCAAGGCGTGGGCTACCTCGACGACGGAACGATGATCGTGGTCGAGAACGGCCGCCGGCTGATCGGCGAGACCGTCGAGGTGGCGGTGACCAGCGCGCTCCAGACGAATGCCGGCCGCATGATCTTCGCCCGCCCGAAAGTCCGCTCGTGATCTGGGGCGCCGTGATCGTCGCCGCCGGGCGCGGGACGCGCTTCGGGCAGCCCAAGCAGCTCGTCGACCTGGTCGGCAAGCCGATGGTGGCGTGGTCGGTCGACGCATTCGCCGCGATGCCCGAGGTCGCCGAGCTGGTGGTCGTGACCGAGCCCGAGCTGGTCGAGCGGATGGAGGGGATCGTCCACCCGCGCGTTCCGCAGGCGGCGGTGCGGGTCGTGCCGGGCGGAGCGGACCGCCAGGCCAGCGTCCGCCACGGGCTCGAAGCGCTCTCGCCGGCGATCGCCGCGGTGCTCGTCCACGACGGCGCCCGGCCGCTGGTGCAGACGTCCGACGTGCGGGCCGGGATGCTGCCGGTGCGGCCCGGCACCGCCTCGCTGCTGGCGACGCCGGTGATCGACACGATCAAGGTCGCCGGCGAGGACGGCAAGGTCACCCGCACGCTCGACCGCGCGGCGCTGTGGGCCGCCCAGACGCCGCAGTTCGCGACCGCCAAGGACCTGCGCCGCGCCCACGCCGAGGCGCTGCGCCACGGCCTGCCGGGGGCGACCGACGATGCGGCGCTGCTCGAGCGGGCCGGCCTGGACGTCGTGATCGTCGAGGGCGCGGCGGACAACTTCAAGGTCACGCTGCCGCCCGATCTGCTGCGGGCCGAGGCGCTGCTGCGGCGGCGCACCCCGCCCGGCGCGGTGGCGGAAGAGGTGCTCGTGGTCGAGTGCTACGTCGACGGGCGGGCGGTCGACGCGGTGCTGGCCGAGCTCGAAGCGCGCGACGCGCGGGTCGACGAGATCGACCGCGACCTGCCCGGTGCGGTCGTGATCCGCGCGTATGCGACCAACGCCGCGCTGCGCGGCTTCGGCGCGCGGCTGCACGCGCTGGCCGGCGAGGACGCGCTCTACACCGCGCACCTCTCGCACCTCGCCGCGCGCGCGACGCCGCTCGACCGCCGGCACTGACGGTGCCCGAGCCGCACTTCCGCGTCGGGCACGGGTTCGATGCGCACCGGCTGGTCGAGGGCCGGCCGTTCGTCCTGGGCGGGGTGCGGATCGAGCACCCCAGCGGACCGCTGGGCCACAGCGACGCCGACGTGCTCTGCCACGCGATCAGCGACGCGCTGCTGGGCGCCTGCGCGCTGGGCGACCTGGGCATGCACTTCCCGGACAGCGACCCGCAGTGGAAGGGCGCGGACTCGACCCGGCTGCTCGCCGCCTGCCACGAGCTGGTGGTGCGCCACGGCTGGGCGATCGCCAACGTCGACGCGACCGTCGTGGTCCAGGCGCCGAAGCTGGCGCCGCACGTCCCGCAGATGCGGGACGCGCTCGCCGACGTGCTGGGCCTGGCCGCCGAGCGCATCAGCGTGAAGGCCAAGACCAGCGAGGGGATGGGGTACACGGGCGACGGCTCGGGGATCGCGGCGTACGCGGTCGTCCTGGTCGAGGCCCTGGAGAAACGCTGGCCGGATCAGAGCGCCTTCACGTGAATCTCCTCGGTCGAGCGCGAGCCCTCGGCGGGCAGCGGGACGGCATTGGTCGGCGAGGTGTACCGGACGACGAGCCCGTCGTCGTCGCCGACGCCCTGGAACGGCGCGAACCAGATCACAGCGCTTTCACCTGAACGTCTTCCTGGCGGGTTTCCGCGCCGGCGCGCTGCCGGCGGCGGGCGGCGAGCTCGTCGTCGAACGCTCCGGTCTGCGCGCACTCGGCGGCGAAGGCGTGCAGCTCGGCGAGGAACTGCAGGGCACCGGTGAGCCGGTCGGCGTCGGACGCGGAGGTCATGCCCCTACGCTACGGCAGCCGCACCGGGCGCGGTATCCGGGCCGGTACGGAGGTTCGCGCCGGGGACTACGTAGCCGCCGCTAGGGCGCGACGGGCTCGCCGTCGCCGACCAGCGCCGCGAGCTCGGCTCGGCTCGAGACGCCGAGCTTGCGGTACGCCGAGGCGACGTGCGTCTCGACGGTGCGCTCCGAGATCACCAGCGCGTCGGCGATCGCCCGCGCGGTCCGCCCGGCGAGGACCAGGTTGACGATCTCGCGCTCGCGCGGGGTCAGCGTCGCCTCGCCGCGCCGGCGCGGCGAGGCTGTCTCCGTTTCGGTCAGGCGGCGCACCTCGGCGCTCGCCCCGGCTCGCCGGAAGAGCGCCAGCGCTTCGGCCGCGCGGCCGGCGGCCTCGAGCGCCTCGGCCTCGTCGAGCACCCAGCCGGCGCGGTGAAAGAACGCGGCGGCCTGCTCGGCCAGCCGGGTCGCGTCCTCGCGCTTGCGCCGCCGCAGCGCCTCGCGCGCGTCCGCCAGGGCCAGCATGCCCCGGGCAGGCAGCGCGTCCGAACGCTCCGCGACCGCCGCCAGCGCGGTGCGGGCCCGCAGCCGGACCGCGGCGTCGCCGCAGCGGGCCACGGCGGCCAGCATCCAGTAGGGCGGGTCGATCGGGCCGACCGCCGCCAGCGCCCGGCCGACGAGCTCCTCGGCGGCGGCGGGCCGGCCGTCGGCGAGCGCGTCGTAGGGCAGGGCGCCGCCGAGGATCGCGATCGACTGCTCGTCGCCGGCTGCCAGGGCCGCTTCGAACGCCGCCGCCGCGGCGCGGCGCTCGGCCTCGCGCGGCGCGCCGGTCAGCACCGCCAGGCGCAGCGCGATCGCGCAGACGTAGCGCTGGATCACCGGCAACCGGTGCTCGACGGCGTCCGAGCGGGCCAGGTGGCGCTGGGCCGCCGCGACGTCGCCGCCGATCAGCGCGGCCAGCGCGGCGTTCTGCGAGACCCAGGCGACGATGCGCTGGTTCTTGGTCCGCTCGGCGACCGCCAGCGCTTCCTCGTAGAGCGCGCGCGCGGCCGGAACCGTCCCGCTGCTCAGCTCGACGTTGCCCATGTTGTTGAGCGTGCGCAAGAGCACGTCGTCCTCGCCGTGCTCGCGCGCCAGCTCGACGGTCGTGGTGAAGTGGACCCGCGCCTCGGCCCCCCGGCCGAGCTGCCCCAAGCAGTAGCCGTAGATGCCGTGGAAGCGGCTGACCCAGTGCAGGTCGGCGTGCGCGAGCAGCGACTCGGCGACGGCGAGGTGCTCGAGCGCCTCGGCCGGCCGGCCGCGCGCGTTGAGCAGACCGGCCAGCGTCGCCTCGGCCTCGAAGCGCAGCAGCGGCTCGTCTTTGCCGAGCCGGTCGACGACCGCGCGCGTCGCGGCGATGCTGACCTCCTGCCGGCCGAGCTCCCAGAGCATCCGCGCGTGGCGGATCGCCAAGCGGGCCGAGCGGACCCGGTCGCTCGCCGCCAGCTCGTCCATGGCGCGCTCCAGCCAGGCGGTGCTGCGCTCGACGTCGCCGGTCGCGTACCAGGCGTCGGCGACCTTCTCGGCCAGATCGCCCTGCTGCGCCGGGCCGGCCGCGAACTCGTGCGCGCGCTCGTAGTAGCGGGCCGCGTCGCCGTGGGCGAAGGCGAGCTGCGCGCCTTCGCCGGCCCGCTCGTTCCAGGTCACCGCGTGCGCGGCGTCGCGGGCGCGGTAGGTGTGCTCGGCGATCGCCGCGATGTCGAGCACCGGCTCGCGCGCCAGCGCGGCCGCGACGCGCGCGTGCAGCTCGCGGGTCTCGGCCCGCAGCAGCTCGCCGTACACCGCTTCGCGCGTGAGGGCGTGGCGAAAGGCGAAGCCGTCGCCGTCCTCGTCGTCGCCTTCGACCACCAGCTGCAGGTCGCGGGCGCGGCGCAGCGCGCGGTAGACCGCGCCTGCCTCGAAGCCGCCCAAGCGGGTCAGGAAGCGGGCCGAGAACTGCCGCCCGACGACCGCCGCGTGCAGCAGCACGTCGCGGTCGTCGGCACCGAGCGAGGCGAACCGCTCGCGCACCGTGGCGCGAATGCTGGTCGGCACCACGGCGCGCTCGGTCCCGTCGCGGGCGATGCGCTCGAGCGCGCCGCGCAGCAGCTCCTCGGCGAACAGCGGCCGGCCGTCGGAGAGCGCGCGGATCTCGGCCAGCACGTCGGCGCCGAGCCGCCGGTCGGCGTCGCGCAGCACCGCGCGCAGCAGCCTGTCGATCTCCTCGGGGGCGAGCGGCTCGAGCGTCATGCTCGCGCCGGCCTCGCGCTCGAGCGCGGCGATCGTGCGGGCGCGAGCCGAGTCGGCCTCGACGTCCTCGGGCCGGTAGGTCGCGACGATCAGGACCGGCTCGTCGGCCAGCCGGCGCGCCAGGAACCGCAGCACCTCGATCGTGCCGCCGTCGGCCCAGTGCAGGTCCTCGACGACGAACGCCACGCCGTTGGGCGCCGCCGCCGCGCTCGCGGCGAGCTCGCCGGCGAAGTGCGCGAAGCGGCGCAGCTTCTCGTCGCCCTGGGCGCCGGTGCGCTCCGCCGGCTCGCCGGCCGCGCGAACGCCGAGCGCTTCGAACGCCTCGCCGACCGGCGCGTACGGCGCGTCGGTGTACTCGCGCGCGGCGACCGCGACGGCGCGGGTTCCGGCGCGGATCGCGGCTGCGACGAACTCGGCGGTGAGCCGGCTCTTGCCGACGCCGGCCTCGCCGCGCACGACGACGACCGCCGAGCTGCGGCCGGGGCCCGGCCGCGTGCGAGCGAGCAGATACGCCAGCTCGGAAGAGCGGCCGATCAGGTCGCGACAAACCAGGCCCGAGGTGATCACGGCCCCGGCCCCTTCGCCGCCGCGGTCCCGGACGCCGCCCGCGCGTGCGCATGGTTCTGGCCGCTGCCGCACGAACGAAGCTTCCTATGCTTCTTGAACGTACTGTGCTCGAACGCCGGCTCGCCGAGATCGTCGCGAGCAGCATGCCCGGTCGTCCCGGCGGCGCCGAGGAGGACCTGCCCGAAGACGAGAGCGACGACGAGGCCGAAGAACAGCCGTCGTGACGTGACCGCCGGCGAACACCGCCCGCTTCGCGTTCGCTGCACCGCGGCGGCCGGGGCGCTGCGGGTCGCCGACGCTCGAATCGCACTCTTCGCCTGGCTCCTCGCCCGTAAGACGGGGGGCTCGTTCGTCGTGCGCGCCGCCGCCGCCGACGAGCGCGCCGTGGTCGCGCGCGACCTGGACTGGCTCGGGCTCGCGCTCGCCGAGGGGCCCTACGCCGGCGGCGAGCCCGCGCCGCTCTACCGGGCGCGCGCCGCGGCGCTGCTCGCCGGCGGCGCGGCCTACGAGCGCGAGGGCGCGGTCTGGCTGCGGATTCCGCCCGGCAGCACGACGGTGCGCGACCTCGTCAAGGGCGAGGTCGTCTTCGCCCACGCCGCGCTGGCCGACCTCGCGCTCGTGCACGCCGACGGCACGCCCGGCGAGCTGTTCGCCGAGGCGGTCGACGACGCGGAGCTCGGGGTCGAGCTGGTGCTGCGCGAGGACGACCGGCTCGACGAGACGCCGCGCCAGCTGCTGCTGCTGCGCGCGCTCGGCCAAGCGCCGCCGGACTACGCGCACCTCGGCCGGATCGTCGACGCTGCCGGGATCACCGTCGCCGGGCTGCGCGGCGCGGGCTACCTGGCGCCGGCGCTGGTCGAGCACCTGGCGCTGCACGGCTGGTCGGCGCCCGACGGCCGCGAGGCGTTCGACCTGGCCGAGCTGGTCGAGCTGTTCGAGCTCGCGCGCGCGCACGCCAGCCCCTCGCACTTCGACGAGCAGCGGCTGCGCGCGTTCAACGCGCGCGCGCTGCGGGCGCTGCCGCGCGCGCGCTACGCGGCCCTGATGGCGCAGACCATGCAGCGCTACGGTCTGCTCGAGGATCCCGTCCCGCCGGCCGCGCAGCGCTGGATCGAGACCTTCCTGGACGCCTTCGGGCACGAAGTGCACACCCTGCGCGAGGCCGCCGCGGAGGTCGCCAAGCTGCGCGAGGAGTCGGTGATCGTGCCCGCGCTCGAGCTCGAGCGGCTGCGCAACCGCCAGGTGCTGTTCTTCCTCGACGCGGTCTCGCAGTACGTCGACGCGCAGCCCGAGCTGCGCGACCTGCCGCTGGCCCAGGACCTCGCAGCGATCGCCGGCGAGTTCGGGATCGCCCGCGACGACGCGTTCGCGGCGCTGCGCATGGCGCTGACCGGGGCCCACGACGGGCCGCCGCTGACCCTGCTCTTCCCGCTGCTGGGCCACGACCGGATCATGATCCGGATCGGGGCGATCAGCTCGCACATCCTGCACGGCCGGGGCCTGGAGCCGATCCGCTACGGTCCCGGCGGGGTGCCCTTCGAGACCATCCGGGCAACCCGGCCCGACGAAGAGGGGTCGTAAAGCCGTCGTGCTGCCCGAGCCGTTCCAGACGCTCCTCTCCGACCTGCGGGCGCCGGTCGAACGCGATCCGGCCGCCGACGGCTGGCTGGAGGTCGCCCTCACCTACCCCGGCTTCCACGCCCTGGTCGCGCACCGCCTCGCGCACGCGCTGCGGCGGGCCGGGGTGCCGCTGGTGCCGCGCATCATCGCCAACCTGGCCTACGCGGTGACCGGCATCGACATCCAGCCGGGCGCGACGATCGGGCAGAGCGTCTTCATCGACCACGGCAGCGGGGTCGTCATCGGCTCGACCGCGATCGTCGGGGACGGCTGCACGATCTACCAGGGCGTGACGCTGGGCGGCACGTCGCTGGCCCGGATCAAGCGCCACCCGACCCTGGGCCGCAACGTCACGGTCGGCTCGGGCGCCAAGGTGCTGGGCGACATCACGGTCGGCGACGGCGCCAAGATCGGCTCCAACTCGGTGGTCGTGCGCGACGTGCCGCCCAACGCGACCGTGGTCGGCATCCCCGGCCGGGTCGTGCTCCAGGACGGCAGGCCGCTCGGCCCGACCGCCGACGGCCGCCCCCGGGTCGACCTGCCCGATCCCAACGCTCCGCTGATCGCCGAATTGTCGGCTCGGATCGCAGCGTTGGAGGCCCGGCTCGCCGAACTCGATCGCCGCAACGATGCCGCTGAAACTCTATAACACCCGCAGCCGAGCGGTCGAGCCGTTCGAGCCGCTCGAGCCCGGCCACGTCCGGATCTACGTCTGCGGGCTCACGCCCTCGGCCGAGGCGCACCTCGGCCACGCGCGCTCGTTCCTGTTCTTCGACGTGCTGCGGCGCTATCTCGAGCACGCCCGCCACGGCTACCGGGTGACGTTCGTGCAGAACGTCACCGACATCGACGACCGCTCGATCGCGACCGCGCAGCGCGAGGGCACGACGTTCGACGCCGTCATGGCGCGCCACTACGGCGCGTTCCAGGCGTCGATGCGGCGGCTCGGCGTGCGCCCGCCGGACGTCGAGCCGTACGCGACCCGCAGCATCCCCGAGATCCAGGCGATGATCGAGGGCCTGATCGCGAGCGGCCACGCCTACGCCAGCCGCGACGGCGTCTACTTCAGCGTCGGCACCTTCGCCGGCTACGGCAAGCTCTCGGGCAAGCGCGTCGACGAGCTGCTGGTCGGCGCGCGCATCGCCGAGAACGAGGACAAGCGCGACCCGCTCGACTTCGCGCTCTGGAAGTTCGCCAAGCCCGGCGAGCCGGAGTGGCCCTGGCGCGCCGGTTCGCCGCTGCTCGAGAGCGCCGCCTGGAGCGGCCGGCCGGGCTGGCACATCGAGTGCTCGGCGATGATCGCCGAGACGTTCGGGCTGACCACGATCGACGTCCACGGCGGCGGCTACGACCTGATCTTCCCGCACCACGAGAACGAGATCGCCCAGAGCGAGTCGCTGATCGCGCAGGTGCCGAGGCCGCGGCCGCTGGCGAACTTCTGGGTCCACGGCGGCCTGCTCAACTTCGAGGGCCGCAAGATGTCCAAGTCGCTGGGCAACTTCGAGCCGCTGAGCGCGCTGCTCGAACGGCACGACCCGCTCGCGATCCGCCTGTTGTTCCTGCAGACCGGCTACCGCAAGCCGATGAACTTCACCGAGGACAGCATCGCCGGCGCCGAGACGGCGCTGGCCAAGCTGCGCCGCGGCTACGCCGTGCTGGCCGGCGAGATCCCCAACCCGGCGCCGCCCGCCGCGGGCGGGCCGGCGGCCGAGCTCTACGAGGCGCGCTTCTTCGAGGCGCTCGACGACGACCTCAACACCGCCGGGGCGCTGGGCGTGCTGTTCGACCTGCTCGCCGCGCTGCCGCGCCACCCCGAGGCGGCCCAGCGCGAGGGCGGTGCGGTGCTGCTCCACGACGCGTTCGAGCTGTTCGGCTTGGCGCCGCTGCTCGACCGCCCGGTCGAAGCGGAGCGCACGATCGTGCTCGCGCCGGACCTGGCGGCGCGGCTGGCGGCCCGCCTGGGCGACGCGGTCCACCTCAACGGGCACGCGCCCGAGGCGGCGATCCAAGCGGTGATCGACGCGCGCGCGCTGGCCCGCAAGAACAAGGACTTCGCGCTGGGCGACCGCTTGCGCGATGCGCTGGCCGCCGAAGGCATCGTGCTCAAGGATTCCAAGGACGGCACCACGTGGACCGTCGCCGGCCGCTAGGCGCCGGCCGCCCGCAGGGTGAGCGCCGCGCCCCGCGGATCGAGCTCGACGACGTGGTCTACGGCATTCACGCGGTCGACGAGATGCTCGCCGCCGGCGAGCCGTTGCGCCGCATCCACGTCGGCGACGACCGCAAGCGCGATCCGGCGCTGCGCAACCTGCTCGAGCGCGCGCGCAGCGCGAACGTGCCGGTGCGCTTCGAGAGCCGCACGTTCTTCGCCGCGTTCCCGTACAAGGCGCACCAGGGCGTGGTCGCCTTCGGCGAGCCGTTCGCCTACGCGGCGCTCGAGGAGGTGCTGGACCGGCGCCGGCGCGACCGGCCGGCGCTCTTCGTGCTGCTCGACCACGTGACCGATCCGCACAACGTCGGCGCGATCATCCGGGCCGCCGAGTGCGCCGGCGCGAGCGCCGTCGTGCTGCCCGACCGGCGCAGCGCCGGGGTCAACGCCACGGTCCGCAAAGCCGCCGCCGGGGCGACCGCCTACTTGCCGGTGGCCCGGGTCGCGAACGTCTCGCAAGCGGTGCGCACGCTCAAGGGGGCCGGCATCTGGGTCTACGGCGCGGCGCTCGGCGCGGGCAGCCGTCCCTACACCGAGCTCGATCTGAGCGGCGACGTCGGGCTGGTCATCGGCGCCGAGGGCGAGGGCATCGCTCCCTTGGTGAAGCGAGAATGTGACGGCTTGGTCGAGATACCGATGCTGGGACGCGTCGGATCGCTCAACGCCGCGGTCGCCGCGGGCATTTTGCTCTACGAGGCGGTCCGCCAGCGCGGCGTCCCCGGCACTTGAGCCGGGCCGAAGCCCTCGCCTGTCCTTGACCCGGTAGCAGGACCTCCCTATACTAGGTGAGTCGTCCGCGGCCGGACGGGCCCAGGCCCGCGTTTCGCGCTCGACTCCTGGCAAGGTAGGTTTCATGGCGCTCACGCAGCCCGCCGCCGAGGCCCTCGACTACCACGAGCGCCCCGACGAAGATCTCGTTTCTGCAGCGAAATCGGGCGATAACCTCGCGATGGAGTTCTTGCTCAACAAGTACAAGAACTTCGTGCGGATCAAGGCGAAGAGTTATTTCCTCATCGGTGCGGACCGCGAGGACATCATTCAGGAAGGGATGATCGGGCTCTACAAGGCCGTCCGCGACTTCAAGGCGGACAAGCTCTCGAGTTTCCGCGCGTTCGCGGAACTGTGCATCACCCGTCAGATCATCACCGCGATCAAGACCGCGACGCGGCAGAAGCACATCCCGCTCAACCAGTACATCTCGCTCAACAAGCCGATCTACGACGAGGACAGCGAGCGCACGCTGCTCGACGTGATGCCGTCCCAGAAGACCTCCGATCCCGAAGAGCTCGTGATCAACCAGGAAGTCTCCGAAGACATCAAGGCGCGCATCCAGGAGAACCTCTCCGACCTCGAGTCGCAGGTGCTGCTCTCCTACCTGGAAGGCAAGTCCTACCAGGAGATGGCCCGCGACCTCAACCGGCACGTCAAGTCGATCGACAACGCGCTCCAGCGCGTCAAGCGGAAGATCGAGAAGAACCTGGCCGAGATCGAGCTCCCTTGAAAGGACTTAGGGGCGCGTAGCTGATCCGTCAGCCGACGCCTTCGAGGATCCGGACGGAAAACGAGAAGGTCCCGCTACTGCGGGACCTTCTCCGTTCGTGCCGGGGCCAGCTCCCGCACGATGGTCTCGTAGACCGCCTCGCGCCCTTCGAGCGCGTCGAAGACCATGCAGCGCTGCTGGCCGCCGCTGGCGATCGGGTCGATCAGGACCGTCACCCGGCCCTTGGCGCAGACGTCCAAGCAGGTCGTCCCGGTCGCCCGGATCGGTCCCCACAGGCCTTCGCTCTTGAGCCGGTCCTTGAGCCAGCCGCGCAGCTGCAGCCGCTCGTCGCCGGCGTGCTCGGGGAAGTCCTCGGGGAAGCGGACGTTGAGGCACTTCTCGCACACCAGCGCGAGGCCGCCCTCGCGCCGCCAGGTCGGTTTGACTTCGATCGGTTTGCTGGCCATGAGGCCCAGTGTACCCCCGGGTGCGGCGCAGGTCCACCCGGTCAATGCACCGGGGGCGGGCTCACAGGGGGACGAGCCGACGGTGGGATTCGAACCCACGGTGTGCTTGCGCAGCGGGTTTACAAAACCCGTCCCATCGACCGCTAGGGGACGTCGGCGTCGGCGTCATGGTACGCCGTCGCGCCCCCCAAACCTGGCCCGGCCGGTAGGAACGCGGCCCGGAATGCGCGTATCAGAGCGGGTCCCCACCGTGGGTAGGTGGTCGAGTGGTTAATGGCACCGGACTGTAAATTCGGCTCGCGAAAGCGATACGCAGGTTCGAATCCTGCCCTGCCCACCACGTGAGCGGCGCGCGTCCCGAGAGGGGCGCGCGCCGCTGCTTCGTAATGACCCAGCGAGCGCGGGCGTTGCATAGTGGTAATGCCCCTGCCTTCCAAGCAGGAGTCGCGGGTTCGATTCCCGCCGCCCGCTCCACCAGGTTGTGCGCCGCGCCACTCGCTGACCGACTCTCCCTTACCACTTCTTGACAAAACTCGGACGCACCGCTAGAGTTTGTATTCGCGTGAGTAATGGCGCGCGTCGCCGAGACCTCGATGCCGTTTCGCCACGTACCGGGTGTGACCGCGGCAACCGCCGGCCGTTGCGCCTGCCTTGCTGCAAGATCAGCGATGGAATCGGTCAGCTCACGTGCGCGGCGCGGTCGCGTGAAGCTACGTATGGACGGGTGCATGACGAAACAAGTAGCGTCGATCCGCAAGAACGTGAGTGTGCCCATCGTGCTCGACCGGCGGAGGTACGAGGCGCGCCTCGTCTCGTTCCACGGATTGTGCGACGGCCGCGAGCACATCGCGGTTTCGTTCCATGACGGCCCTCACGGCTGCCCGCTCGTCCGCTTGCACTCCGAGTGCCTCACCGGCGACGTGCTCGGCTCTGCGCGCTGCGATTGCGGCCCGCAACTGCACGAAGCGATCGAGCAGCTCGCGGACGCACGCGGCATCCTGCTTTACCTGCGCCAGGAAGGCCGCGGCATCGGACTCTACAACAAGCTCGACGCCTACGAACTGCAGGATCTCGGCATCGACACCTTCACGGCGAACGAACGGCTCGGTTTCGCCGCCGATCAGCGCGATTACCGGCCCGCGGCGCAGATGCTGCAGGCGCTGGGCGTGAACGAGATCCGGCTGCTCACGAACAACCCTGACAAGCTGCTGCAGCTCGAGGCGTACGGTATCACCGTGCGGGAGCAGATCAGCACCGGGACGCACGTCCACGACTACAACCGGCGCTACCTCCAGACGAAGGTCGAGCGGGCCGGGCATCTCATCCGGTTATCGGAGAACCCGGCGTGATCGCCCACCGTGCGCCGCTCAGCGGCGTCGCCGCGTTCGGCGACCGGTTCATCGCGTCCGCGGGTTATGACAACCGGGTGATCCTGTGGGATCAGCGCTCCAAGGAGCCGCTCGCATCCTCGACCCACGACCACCTCGCCAACCAGTGCACGTTCAGTCCCGACGGCCGCTTCCTGGCCACCTCGTCGAGCGACTACTCGGCCCGGCTGTGGTCGGTGCCCGACCTGCGCCTCGTGGCGGTGCTCGGCGATCACGACGACGACGTCGAGATGTGCGTGTTCCACCCGCACGAAGAGCTCATCGCGACCGCGTCGCGTGACCACGCCGTGCGGGTCTACGATTTCCGCGGCGCGCTGGAGGCCGTGTTCCGCGGCCACACCGCCGACGTGATCTCGGTCGCTTGGAACGTCCGGGGCGACGAATTGATCTCGTCCAGCGACGACGGCACGATCAAGCGCTGGTCGCTGCCCGAGCGCCGGCTGATCGACGACGTCGACCTGGGCGGGGTCGAGACCGATACGATCGCGATCTCGCCGAGCGGCGTGATCTTTGCCGGCAACGACGAGGGCCGCATCATCGTGCTCGATGGCGGCCGCAAGCGCGTCGTCGACGCGCACGATGCCGGTATCAAGCGCGTCGTGCTCGACCACGAGCGCGGATTGCTCGTCACGCTGAGCTACGACCGCACCATGCGCCTGTGGGACGTCGACGGCGGCGAGCTCGCGCTGGCCGACGTCTCGGCCCTGCCTGACGACGTCTGGCCGCGGTCGTGCGCCTTCGCCGGCGCATCGACGCTGGTATTCGGCACATTCGGCTCGACCTACCGCAGCTACGATTACCGCCAGCGGGAGTGGGAAACGGCATCGATCGCGCCGACCCTCGGCCGCAACGCCGTGCTGCCCGCCGCCGACGGAACCTACAGCGTCGGCGATGCCGGCATCGTGTGGCGCGACGAGGCCGAGTGCAGCCGGACCGGAAGCCTGTGCAACTTTCTTGTTCAAGCGGGCGGCATCATCGTCACCGGCGGCCAGCTCGGCCGGGTGTTCGATGCGCGCACCGGGCGGGTGCTCCACCAGCACCGCTCGCCGCTCAACTGCGGCGTTCGCTTCCTGCGCGAGGGCGAGGAGCACATCGCGATCGGCGCCTACACGGGCGAGATCCTGGTGTTCCGGGTGCGCCGCGGCGAGTTGCAGCACGTGCGAACCGTCCAGCTCCACGACAACGCGATCAAGGGGGTCGCCCTCTCGGGCGACCAGCTGTTCTCGGTCTGCGCCGATCGCAGCGCGGTTTGGCAGGACGCCCGGACGCTCGAGCCGGTTCACGTGCTGCGTGACGCGCACGACCGCATCGCGAACGGGTGCGCGGCGCTGGACAACGGCTGGTTCGCGAGCGTCAGCCGCGATCTGCGGCTGCGGATCTGGAGCCCGGACTACCGGGCGGAGATCGTCGAGACACCGCACACCCACTCGATCAAGTGCGTTGCGGCCGACCCCGGCGCGCGCACTATCGCGACCGGCAGCTACGACGGCCGGGTCGCGATCTACGACCGCGGGACGTCGGCGTGGACCCGGGTCGAGCGGCCGACCACTGCCGGCATCTCATCGCTTGCCTACGACCCGGCGCGCGCGGCGTTCTTCGGGAGCTCGTACGACGGGTCGATCTACGTGATCGGGCGATGACCGCTCCGGCCGCACCGCCCTCGCCGAACGAGGTCCCCGACCGGACCGCGATGGGATTGCCGTCCCGGTTCGTGGAGCGGCGCGATCCCGCGCTCCTGCGCGAGGTCTGCCGGTTCGTCGCCGCTGAGCCGAGCGCGGTCGCCGCGGTCGCCGGCGACGGCGCGGAACCGTTCGGGCGGCGGTATGCGGCCGGGCTGGCGCTCGGGCTGATCGGCGACCCGCGAATCCGCCCGCTCGACCCGCCGATGGTCGCCGTCCCCGGAGCGCGCGTGACGCTGGGGCTGGCGGAAGAGCGGGCCGCGGCGGTAGCGGACGCGTGGGCGCACGTCGGCGTCCTGCTGCCGTGGATTCTCAAGGAGTGCCCGCGCTACACGCTCGACGTCGCACCGTTCGCGATGATGCGGTTCCCGCTGACGAACGCGGAATACCGCGAGTTCCTGCTCGACACCGGCTACGCCGAGCTGCCGACGAGCTGGACGTTCGGCGTCTACCCGGAGCTGGCCGGGAACCAGCCGGTCTGGAGCGTCTCGCCCGCGGCCGCCGAAGCCTATGCGGCCTGGCTATCACGCCGCACCGGCCGGCGCTTCCGGCTGCCGTCCGAGGCGGAATGGGAGTACTGCGCCTCGGGCGGCGACGGGCGCGAGTACCCCTGGGGCGGCTGCTTTCGGGGCGACGCCGCGAACACGGTCGAAGCCGGACCGCTCACGACGACGCCGGTCGGCATCTATCCCGCCGGCCGGTCGCCATTCGGCGCCGACGACATGGGCGGCAACGTCGAGGAGTACACCGCCGACGACTACGCGCCGTATCCCGGCGGTCGGCTGGTCGAGGACGAGCTGCTGCTCAGGCACGGATCGTACCGGGTCGCGCGCGGCGGCAGCTTCACCCGCTATGGCGACCTCACCCGTTGCTCGCGCCGGCACGGCCGGTACGAAAAAGCGATCTACGCGATGGGATTCCGGCTCGCGGAGGACCCGTGATGCGGGCCGTGCTCGACGAGCCGCTCGCGCTGCCGGACTCGCTCACGTTCGACGAGGCGGCGCTTCACGCGCGCTATCCCGCGCTGGCGTCGTTCGCCCGCGGTCTGGGCGGCACGCCGCTGGTCGAGGTCCCGGGGCCGCCGGGCGGCGCCACGATCCTGGCCAAGTGCGAGTGGCAGAACCCGGCGGGCTCGATCAAGGACCGGGTCGCGTACGCGATGCTCTGCGACGTCCTGGCGCGGCACGATTCTGCCGCGCCGCTGCGGCTGCTGGAGTACTCCGGCGGCAACCTCGCCGCCGCCCTCTCGCTGTTGGCGCACGACCTCGAGTTGCCGCTCCGCGTCGTACTGTCGTCGGCAAGCCCGGCCAGCCTGCTGGAGTTGCTCGCCCAGCGCGGCACCGCCGTCACGCTGGTGCCCAAGGAGCGCGGTTTCCTGGCGGTGATGGAGCACGCACTCGAGCTGGCCGGCGCCGAACCCGGCTGGACCCTGCTGTTCCAGCACCGCAACGGGATCAACGTTGCGTACCACCAGCAGACGACCGGGGCCGAGATCGTGCAGGCGCTCGGCAGGCGGGTGCCTGCCGCCTGGGTCGCCTCGATCGGTACCGGCGGAACGCTCGTCGGCGTCATGCGCGCGCTGCGGCCACGCGCGCCCGGGTTGCGCACGGTCGGCGTGACCCCGCGCGAGATGCCCTACGCGAGCGACGAGCCGCCCAACGGCCGGCCCAAGATCGCGGGCTCGGGCGGCCTGGGGTTCGGGATTCGCCAGCCGTTCGTCGCGGCGGTCGACGGCCAGATCGCGGAGCACCGCACCGTCCCGTACGACGACGCGCTCGCCACGATGGGTCAGTTCTTCGACCGCACCGGAACCCGGATCGGCAGCTCGTCGGCGGCGAACTGGCTCGTCGCCTGCGACATCGCCGCCTGCCTGCCTGCCACCGAAACCGTGCTGACGGTCTTCCCCTGCCCGGGTACGCCCGAAGAGTGGAAGCGGCTGGGACGGTGAAAGCCTGCCGCGAACCGCGCGCCGCGCTGCGACGGGGTGCCGTCGCGCGCCCTCGCGTAGATCATCAGCTCGTCGCCCGAGCTCGTCGAAGGAGCCGTTCCAGGTGAGGATCGTATGCATTGCGGGCAGCAATGACCCCGGGTCGTGGTCGACTCGGTCGGCGCAGATCGTTTGCGAGCTGTTCGAGCAGCGCGGCGCCGAGGTCGACTTCATCCGGCTGCAGCAGCTCGGGCTGCCTCAGATGGATATCGACGCGTACCGCGCCAGCCTGCCGCACCCGCATGCCGCCGCGGCCGACTTCATCGCGCGCGTCGGGCAGGCCGACGCGGTCCTGCTGGCGACCCCGGTCCACCACGCCAGCTACTCGGGGCTGCTCAAGACCGCGCTCGACCACCTCCAGGGCGACGCCTTCGCCGGCCGGGCCGTCGGCCTGGTCGCCAACGCCGGCGCGACGCGTGGGGCGACGATCGCCTGTGAGCACCTGCGCGCGGTGGTCAAGGCGATGGAGGGCTGGACGATCCCGACCCAGCTCGCGACGAGCTCGGCCGACTTCGACCCGCAGACGCGCACCTACATCTCGGCGGTTCTGCTGCGGCGTGCCCAGGAGATGGTCGACGAAATGTGGATGTTCACCACCCGCATGCGGCTCGCCGCCGGCGACGGCGTCTCGCTGGCACGGTGAGGCGAGTGCGCCCGATGAACGAGAACGTTCCGATCGTCATGCCGCCGAGCGGCCCCGCGCAGTACCTGCGCCGCCTGCGCTTGAATTACGCGGAGCGTTACGGACACGGGCGCGACCCGTGGACGCGCGAGGAAGCGATGCGCGCGGCGGCGCCGATCCTTGCCGAGCACCTCGCCGGCCGCCCCGGCGCGCACGTGCTGGACATCGGCGCGGGTCGCGGCCGCGACAGCCAGACCCTGCTCGAATGCGGTTTTCGCGTGACCGGAATCGATTTCGTCGAGACCGCGGAGTGGCAGGCGCTGGCCGAGCGCTACGGCGAGCGCATCCGGTTCCAAGCCACCGACTTCCAAGCCTTCGCCGCGGACGCGCCGTTCGACGGCATTCTCGACAACGGCTGCTTCCACCACCAGCACCCCGACGACTACGCGGCGTACCTGGCGAAGATCCGCTCGCTGCTCGCGGCGGACGGCGTCGTGACCCTGTCGGTCTTTCTCTGCTCGGATCCGACCGGTTCGCTCCAGCTCGCTCCGGACGGCGGTCTCTACCGCTACTTCACACCGCGCGAGCTGACCGCGCTGTGCGCGTCCAGCGGCCTGGTCCTGCTCGACCAGGCCGAGATCCCGCGCAAGATCGAGGGCTGGATCTACTACGTCGCAACGTACGGGCGGGCGCCGGCATGAGCCACGTCGTCATCGTCGAGAACCAGCTCACCCGGCCGTTCGAGCTGCTTCGAACCGCGGTCGAGATGGGTCACGAGGTCACCTTCGTCACCAGCGAGCTGGCGCTGTACCTGCGCGGCCGGCGCGCCGAAGACACGGACTTGCGGCTGGTGCGCGTCATCGAAGGCCCATCGACCGCCGACCCCCAGGCGCTGGTCGCGCTGCTCGAGCCGCTCGCGGCTCAGCACCCGATCGACGCGCTGTTCACGACCAACGACGCGCACCTGCTTGCAGCCGCGGTCGCGGCCGAGCGCTTCGGCGCGCGCCACACGCGGCTCGCCGCGGTCCGCTGCGCGCGCGACAAGTTCCTGTGCCGCGAGCGCCTGGCGGAGCGCGGCGTCGCCCAGCCCGCGTTCCGGTTCGCTCCCGACGCGGACGCGGCGGTTCGGGCCGCCGCGGAGCTCGGGTACCCGGTCGTCGTCAAGCCGGTCGACGGCTCGGCATCGATCAATGTCGGCGTCGCCGCCGACGCCGAGGCGGTGCGCCGTTACTGCGCGGCGATCGCGGCGCACGGGACGTACGGGCGCTCGTCGGTGGCGCGCCAGGAAGCGCTGATCGAATCGTACCTGCCCGGACCGCTGGTGAGCTGCGAGACGATGTCGAGCGGCGGGCGCCACCTCGTCCTCGGCGTGACCGACCGCAACCTCAGCCCGCTCCCGGCGCAGGTCGAGCTCGGCGGCTGCTTCCCCGCGCCCTTGCCGGAGGAGCCGGCGATCGCCGCGCTGTGCTGCGCGGCCCTCGACGCGATCGGCTTCGACATCGGCACCGCGCAGACGGAGATCATCCTGCACGAGAACGGCCCGCACATCGTCGAGATCAACGGCCGGATGGCCGGCGGCATCATGCCGTTCGTGCTGAGCGCGGCGCTGGAGCGCAGCGTCCACCGCGACACGGTCGAGCTGTGGCTGAACGGCACGCTGCCCGCGCTGAGCCCGCCGCGCCGCTTCGCCGCGATCCAGAGCGTCGTCACCGACCGGACCGGGACGATCGCGGCCGTCGAGCCGAGCCCGTACGTGAGCGATCCCGAGGTGCTGAACTTCGACTTCCTGCGGGCGGTCGGCGACCCCGTCCGGCCGCCGCAGAACAACCGCGACCGCCTGGGCACCGTGATCTGCGTCGCGCCGTCGGCCGAGCAGGCCCGTTCCAAAGCGCACCAGGTGGCCGCCACCACGGTCGTCCGCGTCGACGAGGCGCCCGCCGGAGCGGGCTCGGCATGAGCGCGCGCCGGCCCCACGTCCTGATCTTCGACCGCTTCGGCTACAACCGGTACTCGGCGCCGGACGGCACGCCGACCATCCGCGACGCCGACGTCAGCGTCATCGTTCCGGTCGAGCGGGTCGGCGAGTTCACCCGCTCGCCGCTGGCCCCGGTCTTGCGCTGCGCCGTCGGCACCCAGGTCGAGAACGAGGCGCTCGTGCGCGACCTCGTCGTCGGGCTGCACGCCGCGCACCCGATCGACCGCATCGTCGCGATCACCGAGCGGCTGCTGCTGCCGGCCGCGCGGCTGCGCGACCGGCTGGGGATCGCCGGAATGAGCGAAGCGCAGACGCTCGTCATCCGCGACAAGGTCGTGATGAAAGAGCGGGTACGGGCCGCCGGCTTGGCGGTGCCGGACTTCGTCCGGATCGAAACGGCTGCCGAGGCGGCCGAGCTGCTCGGGCGCCACGGTGCGATCGTGCTCAAGCCGGCCTTGGCGATGGGCTCGCTCGGCGTCCGCCCGATTCGCTCGCCGGACGAGCTCGCAACCTGCCCGTCGCTCCAGTCGCTGGTGGCCGGACCGTGGGAGGCCGAGGCGTTCGTCGAGGGCGCGCTCCACCACGTCGACTCCGTCGTCGAGCACGGGCGCGTGCTGGCCGCGACCGCGTCGCAGTACCTCGACCCGACGACGAATTACCGCGACTACCTGCCGTGCCGCTCCGTGACCCTCGAGCCCGGCCCGGTGACCGACCGGATCCTCGCCTTCAACGCCGCCGTGGTCGCCGCGCTGGGCGACTTCAGCGGCGTGACGCACCACGAGCTGTTCCTGCGGCCGGACGGCGAGCCGGTGCTCTGCGAGATCGCCGGCCGGCCGGGCGGCACGGGCGTGCAGCCGACCTTCCGGCATGCGTTCGGCGTCGACCTCTACGAGTTCGCGGTCAAGGCGCAGCTCGACATCCCGTTCGAGGCGCCGCAGCGCATCTGCGACGACGCGGTCGGCGACACGATGATCTACGCTCCGCCGGGACGCATCCGCGCCGTCCGCACGCCGCTGTTCGGCGAGGACTGGGTGCTGGACGTCATCACCCGCAAGCGGCCCGGCGACGTGCTGCGCGAGCCGACGATGTTCGGCGATGCGGTCGCGGTGGTCACCGTCTGCGGGCCGGACGTACGGACCGTGCTCGAGCGGCTCGACGCGATCATCACCTCGACCGTCGTCGAGCAGGAGCGCGAAGCCTGTACGGTCGCTTCCCCGTGAGCGGTGGACACCTCCGAGTCCTGCGGCTGAAGAACTTTCGCCGCTACTACATCGCCGGGCTGATCTCGCAGACCGGCACCTGGCTGCAGTTCATGGGCCAGATCTGGTTGGTGGTCGTCGTGCTCGCGCCGGGCAACGCGCTCGCGCTGGGCATCACCGGAGGCCTCCAGTCCCTGCCGGTGCTGCTGACGCTGTTCGGCGGCTCGCTCGCCGACGGGCTGGACCGGCGCCGCCTGATCATGGCGACGCAGCTCGCCGCGGGCGTCCTGGCGCTCGTCCTGGGCCTCGCCGCATACAGCGGGCACGTGAGCCTGCCGATCGTCTGGGTCTGCGCGCTGGGCATCGGCTTGGTCAACGCCGTCGACGCGCCGGCCCGCCAAGGCTTCATCGGGGAGCTGGTTCCGGCCGAGGCGCGCCCGAGCGCGATCGCGCTCAACAGCGCGGCTTTCCAGGGGACGCGCGCCGTGGGTGTCGCGCTCGCGCCGGTGCTCGTCCAGCGGTTCGGCGCCGGCGCACCGTTCGTCACCAACGCGGCCTCGTTCGTCCTGATGGTGCTGGTGATCGGCTCGCTGGACCGCACGCAGCTCCTGCCCCAGCCGCTCCAAGCGACGGCGCGGCCGCCGATCAGCGAAGGTCTCGACGCGATCCGCCACTCGCCTGCGATGGCCGCGCCGCTCGCGCTGCTGGCGTTCGTGGCGGTCTTCGCGCTCAACTTCAACCTCACGATCCCGCTGCTCGCGACCGTGACGCTGGCCGGCGGGCTCACGCTGACCAGCGAGTGCTACGTGGCCAGCTCGGCGGGCGCCGTGCTCTGCTCGGTGCTGCTCTCGGTGACCGACGTCGCGCGCGAACGGGTGCTCGTCGTCGCAGCGGTGGCGCTTGCGGTCTGCATGGCCGTCGCCGCGCAGCTGCGCAACGCCGCCGCCGTGCTCGGGCTGATGGTGCTGCTGGGGGCCAGCATCGTCGCGATCACGACGTCGGTCAACACCATCCTGCAGACGCGCTGCGAGGGCACGATGCGCGGCCGCGTCATGTCCGTGTATAGCCTGATCCTCAACGGGTCCAACTTGATCGGTAACCCGCTCATCGGCGTCCTGGCCGGGTTCTGGTTCGTGGGCGTGCGCGGTTCGTGGCTGATCGGGACGGGCGCCATCGCCGTCGGGCTGGTCGTTTACCGTGCGATCAAGTCGGCGCCGACCGAAGCCGCGGCGCCCGGGGCGGCAGCCTGAGCCGCCAGACCCGGCCGGGGTTCTTGCGTCTTGGGCGACCCGTGTGGTACACATGATCGGTCCGCCTTCGCTGCCGTAGCTCAGTGGTAGAGCACGTCCTTGGTAAGGACGAGGCCGTGGGTTCAATCCCCACCGGCAGCTCCAGACGACTCCCGGCGAGACCCTCCAGCGGAGGGTCTCGCCGCTTTCTTGAGTAGCTGTGGGCGACATGCCGACCGTCTCCGCCGACTCCGCCAAGCGCGCCCTCCTCGAGCAGCTCGTCGACGACGCGGGCCTCTTCCCGCCGGCCAGGCTGGCGATGGTGCCGGCGCTGCGCGCCCACGACCGCCATCACGAGAGCGCCTACGCCTGGGTCGGCGGGCGGTTCGTCCTGCCGGCCTCGCGGGTCGACGAGTTCGCCCGGGCCCGGGGCGGCGCCACGGCGCCGATCGAACTGAGCGTCATCCTCGACGCCGGGGCGCTGGGCGCCAAGGGCGACACGGTGCGGGCCGACCTCGAGCGGATCGCGCGGATCCGCGGCCTGCCGGGCGTCGGGGTGGCCTCGCTCGAGGCCCGGCTGCCGCGGCTGGCGTTCGACGCGAGCGCCACCGCGCGCATCGTCGCCGACGTCGTCGAGCGCTGGCCGAGCGACCCGGTCGCGTTCTGGTACGAGTCGGGGTACGACGCCGGCTGGGCGACCCCGCCGGCGGAGTGGCTGGCGGTGCTGGCGGCCGCGCGCGCCGGCGCGCCGGCGCACGTCACGCTGGGCGCGAAGGTGCGCTGCGGCGGCCCGCGGCCGGGCTCGACCCCCTCGGTCGAAGACCTGGCCGCGTTCGTCACCGCCGCCCAGGAACAGGGCGTGCCGTGGAAGGCGACCGCGGGCCTCCACCACCCGGTGCGCGGCGAGCATGGCACCGACGGGGGCGTCGTGCAGCACGGCTTCCTCAACCTGTTCGTCGCGGCGGTCGCGCTGCACGCCGGCGCGCTCGCTCCCGAGCGCGTGGCGGAGGTGCTGGAAGAGCACGACCCGCGCGCGTTCGTGATCGACCCGCTCCACGTCGGCTGGCGCGACGTGCGGGTCGAGGCCGAGGCGGTCGCCGCGGCGCGCGAGCACGTCGTCTCCTACGGCAGCTGCAGCTTCGACGAGCCGGTCAACGACCTGCGCGAGCTCGGCATCATCGCGTGATCGACCCGCGCGACTACGGCCCCGACAACCTCCCGTTCGGGATCGTCTCGGCCGGCGGCGACCGTCCGCGGCCGGCGGTCGCGTTCGAGGACCGCGCGATCGACCTCGACGCGCTGGTCGGCGCGAAGCTGCTCGACGAGGAGACGCTGCGCGGCGAGCCGACCCTCAACGCGTTCCTGGGCCGCGGCCTGCCGGCCTGGCGCGCGGTGCGCGCTCGCCTGCGGCACCTGCTCGGCGCCGCCGCGACGCCGGCCGAGCGCGAGGCGGTGCGCAAGGCGTCGCTGGCGCGCAGCCGAGCTGACGATGCACCTGCCGGTCGCGGTCGGCGACTACGTCGACTTCTACTCTTCGCTCGAGCACGCGACCAACATCGGGCGCATCTTCCGGCCCGATGCCGAACCGCTGCTGCCCAACTACAAGCACGTGCCGATCGGCTACCACGGCCGCTCCGGCACGGTGGTGGTGAGCGGCACGCCGGTGCGCCGGCCGCACGGCCAGCAGAAGCCGCCCGGCGCGAGCACGCCGTCGTTCGGGCCCTCCCGGCTGCTCGACGTCGAGCTGGAGATGGGCTGGCTGGCCGGACCGGGCAACGCGCTCGGCGAGCCGGTCCCGGCCGACGCGGTGCGCGAGCACGTCTTCGGCTACGTGCTGCTCAACGACTGGAGCGCGCGCGACATCCAGGCCTGGGAGTACGTGCCGCTGGGACCGTTCCTGGGCAAGTCGTTCGCGACCTCGATCTCGCCCTGGGTCGTCACGCTCGACGCGCTCGAGCCGTTCCGGGTCGCCGAGCGCGAGCGCGATCCCGAGCCGCTGCCGTACCTGCGCGCGCGCGAGCCGTGGGCCTACGACATCGAGCTGGAGCTGCTGCTGCAGACGCCGCGCATGCGCGAGCGCGGCGAGCCGCCGCTGACCGTCTCGCGCACCAACCCGCGCGCGATGTACTGGACCGTTGCGCAGCAGCTCGCCCACGCGACCTCCAACGGCGCCACGATCCGCCCCGGCGACCTGTTCGGCACCGGCACGATCTCCGGCCCCGAACCGGGCAGCGAGGGCTCGTTCATCGAGCTGACCTGGCGCGGCACCAGACCCCTCGCGCTGCCCGGCGGCGAGACGCGCGCCTTCCTCGAGGACGGCGACACGGTGATCATCCGCGGCCGCGCGGTGCGCGGCGACGCCCGCGTCGGCTTCGGCGAAGTGGTCGGCACGATCGCCGGCTGATATTCAAGTTACACCGATTTAGTATCTATACGTGCTTCGCTTCACCGATGCTATCGCACACTGGATCAAAGTACCACGAGACGACGAAAACTATCTACGGAGTGATCGCGGTTCTGCGTGTGTGCCGGCTGGATCAGCGCGTGCTGCGTGGAGCCTGTCGGCGCAGGACGAAGAGTAGCAGGAGCGCCATGATGCCGAACGGCGCGAACTGGAACACCGCTGCCAGCGGTGACGAGCTGGTTTCCGGCGCGGTGTGGCCCGCAAGGACGACCAGCTCCGCGCCGCTGTCGCGTAGCGCCGGGCCGAGGTCCCGGTCGGCCGGCACGCGCGCGCGGAAGGTCGTGCCGTCCTTGGTTTCTACCGTGACGTCGTAGGTCCGAACCGTCACCCGCCGGACGTCGTGGTGCTGCAGCCGCTGGAGGAGCGCCGCCGCCGTGCCGGCCTTGACCGTCGCGAGAGGCGGCGCCAAAACCAGCTTGTCGACGACGAATAGCAGCAGGATGAAGAGGCCACCGACCACCAGCAGCGCGCGGGCCCAGCCCCATGGTCCGGAGCGCCGGCCGTATTGCATCACCTCACCCCAGCGCGCCGACGCTCTTCTCGAGCAGGCCCCAGGCCGTCTCGCCGAAGTCGCTGCGCTCGCTGGCGTAGAACGGCTTGAGCTTGGCCCGGAACGGCGCGGTGTCGACGGTGTTGATCTGCATGCGGTAGACGCGCGCCATCTTCTCGGCCAGGCTGGCGTTGGAGAGCTCCATCTCGCGCCGGTTGGTCAGCGCGTACTCGTTCATCGCGTCGCGCAGGATCGTCTGCAGGTCGGGCGGGAGCGACCGGTACGCCTCGGCGTTGGCGACCAGCCAGAAGTTCGACCACATGTGGTTGGTGACCGAGATGTACTTCTGGACCTCGAAGAGGCGGTAGGTCTCGAGGATGGTGAACGGGTTCTCCTGCGCGTCGACGACGTGGGTCTGCAGCGCGGTGTACATCTCGCTCGCCGCGATCGGCGTGGGCGCCGCGCCGAGCGTGCGGAACATGTCGACCCAGATCTTGGTCGGCGGCGTGCGGATCTTCAGGCCCTCGATGTCGGCGACCGTGCGGATCGGCTTGGTCGAGGTGGTGATCTGGCGGAAGCCGTTGACCCACGGCCGCTCGAAGGTGACGAAGCCCTTGTCGTCCATCTGCCGGCGCACCAGCGCGCCGAGCGGGCCGTCGAAGGCGGCCAGCGCCTGGGCCTGGTTCTTGAAGGCGAACCCGACGCCTTCGATCCCGGCCAGCGGCGCGACGCTGGCGAAGATCCCGCCGTAGCCGGCATAGAGCTGCATCGCGCCGCTGCGCGCCTGGGTCAGCATGGCCGGGTCGCCGCCCAGCTCGTTGTTGGGGAAGATCTCGATCGCCAGCCGGCCCTTCGAGCGCGCCCGCACCGCGTTCTTGACCCGCACCGCGTTGACGTGGAGCGGGTGGTTGAGCTGGGTCGCATGACCCCACTTGAAGGTGAACTCCGCCGCCCGGACCGGCGCGCGAACGAACGCGATGCTCGCGAGCACCGCCGCCGAACCGGCGATGGCTTCGCGGCGGCTCGGCCGAAGGCCGAACGCGACGGATTCGCCTCCGGCGAATCCTCTAGATCGGATCATGGTAGCCTTGGGCGATCATCGCTTCGCTCTGCGCGCGCGCGTCGCGCCACTTCTGCGCCTCGGCGGGGTCCTGGGCGGCCGGCTCGGCGAGCAGCTTGGCCAGTTCCTCGTCGAAGAAGCGCGACACGTCGGCGGCGGAGTGCATGCCGTGGTCGATCCGCTGGCGGATCATCAGCCGGTAGATGCGGTCGGTGGCGAGGTCTTCCATGTAGCCGTCGAGCAGCGAGGCGCCCAGCCCGCTCAGGTAGCCGTGGCGGTAGCGGATCACCGTGCGCACCGCGGCGCGCGTGCCGGCCTCGGTGGTCCGGCCGACGCCGGCGATCGAGGGGCGCAGGTCGGGCGTCGGGTTCGCGCCCGGCTTGCGCGCGAAGCCCTGGTTGGGCTCGGGGAACTGCGCGACCGCGATCGCGTTCTGGTCCGGGTGGCCGGTCCAGGCGCCGTCGAAGAGCGAGGTCGACTCGTTGCGCTTGTCCTGCTCGAGCGCGGCCAGCGCGCGCGCGTTGAGCTCGGGGTTGGTGCGGTCGGGGAAGAGCGCGGTCATGCCGCCGACCGCGAGCAGGCCGTGCTTGTGGCAGATCTCGGGGATGCGCTCGCGCAGGTTCTGGAAGAACGCGACGTCGTGCGGGATCGTGTTGCGGTCGGGCAGCACCCAGTTCGGATCGTCGAGGTTGAAGTGGATCAGCGAGGCCATGTAGTCCCAGCGGCCGAGGTTGAGGCCCAGGATGTGCTCGCGCAGGTTGTAGGCGAACTCCTCGATCTGGTACGCGAACGCGTGCGCCTCGACCAGCGCCATGCACTTGATCGCATCCGCCGGCTGGCCTTTCGCCTTGGCGACGGCCTGGAAGAGGTCGCGCCACCACAGGGCTTCCTCGGCGGCCTCGGACTTGGGGATGTAGATCGCCAGCGGGTGCTTCAGCTTGGCGAAATCGAGCTTGTACGCCAGCAGCGCGAGGTCGAACACCGAAGCCGAGGTCGGCTCCGGCAGGACGCCGGCCTGGGTCAGGTGCATGCCGCGCACCCGCGTCCACAGCACCGTCTTGGAGGGCTTGATGCCGACCACGTTGCCGCCGCGCTTCTGGTCGACGTAGGTCAGCTCGCCGTAGTACGCGCCGACGGCGTCGTCGATCCCCAGCAGGATCGCCTCGAAGGTGTTGGCCATCGAGTCTTCGAGGTCGATCATCACGCCCGGCGCGCCGGAGTTGAGCATCTTCACGACCAGCTCGGCGTCGTCGGCCGGGCCGGTCATCTGATTGCGCTGGTCGGCGCACCAGGCCGGCAGCTCGATCCGCCAGTCGCCTTGCGCGGCGGAGGGCTCGAGATAGGTCGGCTTGGTGCCGTGCTGCGAGGCCTCGAGCACCCGGCGCCGCGCCGCGAGGACCGCCTGCTGGCGCGCGGTGAACGCCTCGTGCAGCGGCCGGTAGAAGGCCGCGAAGCCGGCGGGCAGGTCGCGCTCGAGCGAGAATCCGGCCGGGGCCGAGTTCATCGGCGGGATGTGCTGGGCTCCGACCTGGTCGGAACCGGTCTGGGTCTGCATGAGCCGCCCCTTCGCTGCGGGAAGGTTCCGACCCGTGCGCCCGTAGCTCAACTGGATAGAGCAGAGCACTCCTAAGGCTAAGGTTGCCAGTTCGATTCTGGCCGGGCGCGCCAAATTTCCCTGCCGACCTGGGAGCTGACCCCGATCGCCCGACGCGTGTACGGTACGCTGCGCGCGCTCTCCCTCATCGGAGCGATCGTCGCGGCGTGGGGGTGGGGTCCGGCGGCGGTCGCGCGGCTGCGCCCGGACGACGTCGTCCTGCTGGCCGGCGCGTTCGCGGTGACGGCGGTGCTGGGACTGCTGCGCGCGCCGAGCGCCCACTTCGAGCGCAGCGCCCGCCCGACGCCGGACAGCGACCGGGTCGGCCTGCTCGTGCCGGTGCTGCTGGTGCTGCTGGTGCGCGAGGGCTGGCTGTGGGCGGCGGCCTGCAACGTCTTCGGCTCGCTGGTGCGGCCGGCCGGCGCGCGCCGCCGGCCGGCCTTCGACCGGATCCTGACCGCCGCGCTGCGCGCGCCGGCGTGGTGCCTGGCCGGGCTGGCCGCCGCCTCGCTGCGGGCCGAGGTCGTGCGAGTGCCCTCGCCGCTGGCGCTGGGCACCTTCGCGGTCGCCGCCACGGTGCTGGTGCTGCTGATCGACCTGCTCTGGATCGACCCGCTGCTGGCCGCCCGCCAGAGCCGCTCGCTGCTGCACGTCTGGAGCCGCCACGTCAACGACGCCGCGACCCTGGCGACGATCGTCGCGGAGAGCGGCTGGGCGTACCTGGCGGCCCGGCTGGCCTTCAAGCAGAACGCCTTCCTGGCGGTCGTCGCGCTGCTGCCGCTGCTCGTCGTGGCGGTCCTGCTGGCCCGCTTGGCCCACGTGAACGCGCGGCTGCACCGCCTGGCGCTCTCGCGCGAGGCGGTCGACGCCATGCTGCGGGCGAGCGACCCGGAGCCGCAGGTCCGCTCGCTGCTCGAGAGCGTCGACGCCCGGATCGTGCGCGAGTCGGTCGAGATCGCGGCGTTCGGCCGGACCGGCAATGATCGCTGGTCGCGGGTGGTGCGCTTCGGGCCCGACGCGCCGCCCCAGCTCGAGCGGCTCGGCGGCCGGGTGCTGCTCGAGCTGCAGGTCACCGGCGAGGACGCCATGCTGGAGCGCGAGCAAGGGGCGGTCTACGCCTTCGCCGCGCGCGACGGCGGCGGCGCGCTGCGCGGCGCGCTGCTCGTCTTCCGGGTCGCGGGCGCCGTCGCGTACCTGACCGCGCGCGACTTCGAGCGGGCCGCGCGGGAGCTCGGCCCGCTGCTGGGCGACTACGCCTCGATCGCGGCCACCCGCAGCGCGGCCTCGATCGACCCGCTGACCGGGCTGCCCAACCGGCGCGGCGTCAGCCGCGCGCTCGAGGACGCGATGGCCCACGTCCGCGACGGCGGCCGCTACGCGGTGCTGCTGCTCGACATCGACCACTTCAAGTCGGTCAACGACCTGCTCGGCCACCAGACCGGCGACCGCGCCCTGGCCCGGATCGGCCGGATCATCGCCGACAACATCCGCGGCGTCGACGTCGCCGGCCGCTTCGGCGGCGAGGAGTTCCTGGTGCTCTTGCGCGACCCGACCCGCGAGCGCGCGCTGGGGGTGGCCGAGCGCCTGCGCGCCGCGATCGAGGGCAGCGGCCTGGCCTACGCCGACCGCAAGCCGATCACGATCTCGGTCGGGGTGGCCTACGCGCGGGCGGCGGACGGGCCGAGCGACGTGGTCGAGCGGGCCGACCGCGCGCTCTACCGGGCCAAGAACGCCGGCCGCAACCGGGTCGTCGAGTCGCCGCTCGTCGCCGCCGGCTGATGGACCGCACCGGGCGCTTCCTCGGGGCGGGGGTCGGCGCGCTCGCGCTGCTGCTCTACGCGCTGCTGATGCCGATCGGCTTGGCCCAGTGGGACACCGGCGAGATGCAGACCGTGCCCGCCATCCTGGGCATCGCGCACCCGCCCGGCTTCCCGCTCTACGTCCTGGTCGGCTGGCTGTGGTCGCACCTGATCCCGCTGGGCGAGGTCGCGACCCGGCTGACCGCGCTGGGCGCGGTCTGCGGCGCGGCGGCGGCCTACCTCGCCTACCGGACCGCGCGCGAGCTGGTGGCGCCGCCGGCCGCCGGCGTCCTGGCCGGCGCCCTCTTCGGCCTAGCGCCGCTGGTCGTCGAGCACGTGACCCGGGCCGGGGTCGAGCCCCTGCTCGTGCTCTGCGTCGGCCTGGCGGTCTGGGCCGGCCTGCGCTTCGCCCGCACCGGCTCGCCCCGCGCGCTGCTCGCCGCCGCCCTCGCCGCCGGCCTCGCGCTGGCGGTCCACACGCTGGCGATCTGGTTCCTGCCCGGCCTGGCGCTGCTGCTGGCGCGCCGCGGCACCGCCCCGCGCGCCGCGCTCGCCGCCGCCGCGGCGTTCCTGGCCGGACCGCTGCTCTACCTGTACCTGCCGCTGCGCAGCGCGCTGGTGACGCGCCTCGGGCTCGACCCGACCGTCGGGCTGGGCTTCGCGCCGGGCGCGCAGGCGTTCTGGGACTACGACCACCCGGCGGCCTGGGCGGGCTTCGTGCGCCACGTCAGCGGGGCGCAGTTCGGCGCCGCCGGGGCGCTGAGCGCGCCGTTCGTGCTCGCCGCGTACCCGAGCTACCTCGAGCGCTGGTGGTCGGTGCTGGCCCAGCCGGCGGGCGCGGTCGGCGGCGGCCTCGCGCTGCTGGGCTTCGCCGCGCTGGCCGCGCGCCGGCCGCAGACCGGGCTGGCGCTGGCTCTGGTCGGCTTCCTGGCGATCCCGTTCTCGCTCCGCTACGGCGCCCTCCAGGACGCGGCCAAGTACTATCTGGTCGCGGTCTGGGTCGGCGCGGTCGCCGCGGCCGCCGGGGCCGGCGCGCTGGTCGAGCTGGCCCGCCCGGCCGGGCGCCGCACGCTGGCCTACGCGGTCGGCGCGGCGGCGGTCTTCGGGCTGGCCCACGTGATCGCCGGGGACCCGGGCCTGTACGGCGGGCGGCACGACGTCGACGGCGCGGCGGTGGTCCGCGACGTCGTGGGCGCGACCCCGCCGGGGGCGATCGTCATCGCGGCCTGGACCTACTCGACCCCGCTGGCCTACGCCGAGTACGTCGAGCACGACTTCGGCGGCCGCCAGGTCGTCAACGACGAGGCGCCGCCGGGGCTGGTCGCCGGCTGGCTGCGCGCCGGCCGGCCGGTCTTCGTGGTGCCGTACTCCCCCGGCGACCGGATCGTCGGCGAGCTGCACCTCCAGCCGGTGCCCGGCACGGCGCCCGCGGTCTACCGGGTGCTGCCCTAGGCTACTCGCGCTCGACCCGCTCGATCAGCGCGTCGCCCTCGCGGTCGACGACCACGGTGAAGACCAGCGGCCGGCAGCAGACCGGGCAGTCCTCGACCAGGTGCTGGCGCCGGCCGGCGGTCGGGTCGATTCCCAAGGCATTCGTCTCGCCGCAGCTCGGGCAGGCGTAGAGGGCGTCGGTCTCGAGCGGCACGGCCGGCCTTTTCAGTTTACACAGGGCCCGACCTGTGCTATGCTCGTCACTCGGAACGGACCCCGCGTCCGTTTTCTTCTTGTCGTCCCGGGGTCGAATCCGAGAACACGAACGATGGCGAAAAAAGAGAACCGCGTGATGGTGACGATGGCCTGCACCGAGTGCAAGCGCCGTAACTACAACACGTTCAAGAACAGGCAGAAGACCAACGGCCGGCTCGAGCTCAGCAAGTACTGCCGCTGGTGCCGCTGCCACCGGTCGCATCGCGAAACCAAGTAATCCGGACCGGGCTCGCTTGCCGAGCCCATTCAAAGGGCGGTGGCTCAATTGGTAGAGCAGCGGTCTCCAAAACCGCCGGTTGCAGGTTCGAGTCCTGTCCGCCCTGCCAGTCCTTCCTGCGGTACAAGACATTATGAAGTCGAATCCTAGCCGTCCGGGCGCCCCGACGCGACCGGCCGCCGGCCGTCCCCCGGCCAACCGTCCGGCTGCGAGCACCGCCCAGCGGGCCGCCAACGCGCAGCGGACGCAGGCGTTCGTCAGCGGCGTCGTCACCGAGATGAAGCGCGTCACCTGGCCCTCCCGCGAGGAGTGGGTGGCGGCGACGCTGCTCACGATCGCCCTGGTGGTCGGCGTCGGCATCTTCACCTACCTCTGCGACCTGCTGTTCGGCCAGCTGTTCAGCCTGATCACCGGCGGAGCGCGCTGATGGACCAAGAGATCACGGTCGCCCCGGTCGCCGACGAGATGGCGCCCGGAGCGCCGGCCGCCAAGAAGCCGGACGACCGCAAGCGCTGGTACGTGATCCACACGTACTCGGGCTACGAGAACAAGGTCAAGGCCAACCTCGAGCGCCGCATCCACTCGATGAACATGCAGGACAAGATCTTCCGCGTGCTCGTCCCGATGGAGGACGAGGTCGAGTTCAAGGACGGCAAGCGCAAGATCACCCCCAAGAAGGTCTTCCCGGGCTACGTCCTGGTCGAGATGGACATGGACGACGGCTCCTGGTACGTCGTGCGCAACACCTCGGGGGTGACCGGGTTCGTCGGCTCGCCGGGCTCGGGCGAGAAGCCGGTGCCGCTGCAGGACAAAGAAGTCAAGACGATCCTCAAGCAGATGGGCATCGAGACGCCCAAGCTCAAGATCGACTTCGCCAAGGGCGACCGGATCAAGGTCACCTCGGGGCCGTTCTTCGACTTCACCGGGATCGTCGACGACATCCAGCCGGAGAAGGAGAAGGTTCGGGCGCTGATCTCGATCTTCGGGCGCGAGACGCCGGTCGAGCTGGAGTTCTACCAGATCGAGAAGGTCTAGCCCGGGTGGCGGGGCCGAGCGGCCCCGCACCGGCCTGACGGGCACGCGAGCCCCGGACATCCTGTCCGGGGCTCGCTGCGTCCGAGCGGCGCTCTCGCGCATCCTGCGCTTCGCTGGCTCGGAGCGCCCGTCAGGCCGGTGCGGGGCCGCTCGCCCAGGCACGGACCGTCGCTTTGTGGCGGAGGCGGGTGGAGTGCGCTATGGACTAGGCCGGCTGTAGGGCTTTGGGCCTATTTTGGGGCTTCGCGGGCGTCTTGTCGTAGGTATCGGGCTGATGGGAGGCGTAGTGGCTGCGTAGTAAGGGGTCCTTTACGAGGGAGCCCTCGCTGCGTGTTTCTGGGTGTGCGTTCGGTCACTATATTGAGCGGGCGAGTAAGGGATTGAAGGTGGTCGAAACTGGTGGGCAGGGTGTGACCCCGGACAATCGTTTCGGCGCGCTTTGCGACTATGCGGCCGGGCTGGTGAGTGCGGCGGAATGGTGCGTGGGGGTCGAACCGTCGGTGCTCGAGTCGTTCGCGCTGGCGTGCCGCTCGGCGGGGCTCGGGCGCAGCCGGGGACGGCGGCTGCTGCACGAGGCGCTGATCGAGGTCCACCGGGCCGGCGACGCGCCGGCTCGCGTGCTGCGGTTCAGCTCGGCCGACGATGCGGACGCGCTCGCGGTCTGCTTTCGCGAGCACGAGCGGTTCGCCGGGGTCCTGGTGTACGCGCGGCGGGCGAACGCGCCGCGGTTCGGCGAGCACGAGGTCGCGGCCGTGCGCGCGGCGCTGCCCGAGCTGCAGGCGCGCTTTCGGGCGGCGTGGGGGGACGAGGCCGCACCGGGCGCGGCGGCGCGGCGCCGCTCGCCGGCGCTGTGCATCCTGCGGCCCGACCTGAGCGTCGAGACGGGCTCGCTCGACGCGCTCGCGGTGGTGGTCGAGCGCGACGGCACGAAGCGGCTGCCGACGCGGCTCGAGGCGCGAGTCGGCGCGGCCGTCGCCGACTGGGGGAGCGATCCGGCCGCGAACCCGCCCAAGATGGCGCTGCGCGACGACGGCCGCTCGGTGCTGCGGATCTTTCCGCTCGCCGCCGAGGACGGCATGCGGATCGCGGTGATGTGGGAGCCGCCGCGGCGCGAGGCCAGCGTGCTGCGCTCGGCCGAGCGCTACGCGCTCACCCGGCGCGAGATCGAGATCCTGCAGCTGCTCGCCGACGGGTTCTCGTCGGCGGCGATCGCGGCGCGGCTCTCGATCGCCGAGTCGACCGTCAACGAGCACGTCGCGCGGATGATGCAGAAGACCGAGAGCGCCAACCGGGTCGAGCTGGTGGCGACCACGCTGGTCAACCGGGAGCTGTGACCCGCACCGCGTCGCCGCCGTCGCGCTTGACCCGGTAGAGCGCGCGGTCGGCGCGGGCCAGGACGTTCTCGACGTCGTCGCCCGGCCGGCTCAGCGCCACCCCGATGCTGACCGAGAGCGGCGGCAGGCCGTCGACCCGGGTCGAGCCGATCGTCGCGCGGACGCGCTCCAGCGCGCCCAGGGCGTGGTCGATGCGGGCGTCCACCACGACGATCAGGAACTCGTCGCCGCCCCAGCGCGCGGCCCAGTCGCCCGGCCGCAGCGAGGCGTCCAGGCAGCGCGCCACGGCGCGCAGCGCGCGGTCGCCGCTGAGGTGGCCGCGCACGTCGTTGATCTGCTTGAAGCGGTCGAGGTCGAGCAGCGCGACGACCGGCCGCGGCCCGCCGAAGGCGACCCGCGCCAGCGCGCGGCGCAGCCGCGGCTCGGCCCAGCGGCGGGTTCGCAGACCGGTCAAGGCGTCGACGTCGGCCGCTCGCGAGAGGACGTCGAGCGCATCGTCGACCCGGTGTCCGGCCAGCAAGCCGGCGACCACGCCGCAGACCGCCAGGACCCCGGCGACCAGGAACGTCCGCAGGCCGAGCGCGGCGGCCAGCGCGAGCGTGGGCAGCGCGCTGAGCGCCGCGGCGAGCGCGAGCGCCGCGCGGGTCGACAGGCCGAACGGCCGGCGCGCGCGGTCGTCGACCTGCGGAGCACCGGGCGTCTCGGGCTGCACGCGGCGAATCACGGCTGCGATCCACGCGCGCCATGGTCGAGCGCGCCGCGGTGTGTTGAGGCGAGGAACGGACATCGAGACGAAGGACGAGACCCCGAACGGCTTACCGAGCATCGAACCCACGAAGGGGTCGGGCGGGTACGTCGCTGCATCTCCGCCGGCACCTCATGGTAGGAGCAGAAGCAACCTCGCACATCCCTGAGAAATACGGGTTCTCGTCCCAGCCGTCGCGCGCGCGCCTGCATCAGCCGCCGCCCGAGCCGGTGAGCGTCTGGTACAGGTAGACGCCGGTGGCGCCGGTGACCACGGCGGTGACGCACCAGCCGGCGGCCGCGAGCCAGGGCGCGATGCGCGCCCGGTGCATCACCTGGCGGTCCCGCCCGATGAGCAGCATGAGCGCCATCGTGAACGGCGTCGCGATCCCGCCCGCGATCCCGCTGAAGAACAGCAGCTTGATCGGGGGAACGCCGGCGAAGCCGATCGCGACCGCGATCGCCACGCAGCCGGCCAAGGTCAGATAGAAGCGGGGCGCGCGGTCGAAGGTCGCATCGAGGCTGTGGCGCCAGCCGAACATCTCGGCCGCCACGAAGGCCGACGTGCCGGCGATGACCGGGATCGCCACCAGCGCCGAGCCCAGCAGACCCAGCGCGAACACCAGCGAGGCGTACTTGCCCGCGATCGGCGCGAGCGCTTGGGCGGCCTGCTGGGCGGTGTCGACCTTGGTGTGGTGCACGCCCAGCGTCGCGCCGGTCGCGATCAGGATGAACCAGAAGGTCAGCCCGGCGACGACGATGCCCAGCACCGCGTCGACCTGCACCAGGCCGAGCCGGTTCAAGCGCGGCTTCTCCTGGCTCAGCTCGATCGTCTCCCAGACGTACGCGTACGCGGTGAGCGTCGTGCCCAGCAGCGCGAGCGCGCCCGCGACCGTGTCGGGCTTGAAGTCGAAGTGGGGAACGAACGAGCCGCGCAGCACCGCCCCCCAGTCGGGGTGGGCCAGGAACGCCGCCCCGACGTAGGTCAGGAACAGCAGCGCCAGGTAGCGCAGCACCCGCTCGATCAGGCGGTAGTTGCCGTAGACCAGCACCAGGACGGTCAGCGCGCCGAGCGGCAGCAGCCACCACTTGTAGTCGGCGCGGGTGAGCAGCTGCAGCGCCGCGCCGCCGCCTTCGAGGTCGGCGGCGAGGGTCAGGACGTTGACCACCAGCAGCGCCGCCAGCGCCAGGACCGCCCAGACCCGCCCGTAGCGGGAGCGCACGCAGTCCTCGAGCCCCTTCTTCGAGACCGCGCCGATCTGCGCCGCGACCGCTTGGATGATCGCCAGCATCGGGATGACGGCCAGCGTCAGCCAGCCCAGCTCGTAGGTGGTGGTCGAGCCGATCACCGCCAGCGTGGCGACCGTCGTCGGGTCGTTGTCCGAGGCGCCGGCGACGATGCCGGCGCCGAAGCGCTGCTCCTGCTGCGGCGTCTTGCCGCTCACGTCGCGCGGGAGGGATGGCCTCCTCCGCCTGCTCATTGCAGGCGTTCTACCCGGCTGGAGGTCGGACGCTCACTTGCTCGCAGGCATCGGCGCCGCTGCTCGCGCAGAGCCGTCGTCACGATGGATTCGCTCGTGCCCTCCCGCCGGAGGTTCGTCCGTGCCGCCGCGGCGCTCGCCGCCGCCGCCTCCACCCGGGCGCTGCCCGCCGCCGCGGCGCCGGCCCGGGCGACGGTGAAGCTGGGCTACGTCGACTCGTTCTCGGGGCCGTTCGCGATCGGCGGGATCACCCAGGTCTCGGGCGCTCGGCTCGCGCTCGAGGCCGCGAACCGCCGCAACCCGCGGGTGCGCTACGAGCTGATCACCGCCGACGACACCAGCCGGCCGGCGGTGGCGGGAACCGAGGTCCGCCGGCTGGTCGAGCGGGAGCGGGTCGACGTGCTGCTGGGCGGCGCGTCCTCGGCGGTCGGCCTGGCCGTCTCGGCCTACGCGCAGAACGCCGGCATCCTCTACGTCGCGGTCGGCGCGCACGACACGAACATGACCGGCAAGCTCGCCCACCGGGTCACCTTCCGCCAGACCTGCTCGCTGGCGATGCTCTCGACCGCGCTCGGCGCGACGCTGGTGCGGCGCGCGAAGCGCTGGTACTTCCTGGTCGCCGACTACGCGTTCGGCACCGACGCGCGCGACCGGCTGCGCACGATCTTGGCCGCGCACGGCGGCAGCGAGGCCGGGATGGACCTGCACCCGATCGGCGCGACCGACTTCTCGCCGTTCATGGTCAAGGCGCGCAACAGCGACGCCGACGCGTTCCTGATCCTCAACGGCGGCACCGACACGCAGAACGCGGCCAAGGCGTTCGTGCAGTTCGGCTTGCAGAAGAAGATGCTCGCCGCCGGCGTGACCGGCGAGAACGAGCTGGCGGCCGGCTTTCCCGCCGAAGAGCTGGCCGGCTCGCTCTGGGGCTACGTCTGGGGACCCGATGCGGGCGGCGGCGCGGCCGCGCTGCACGCTCGGCTGGCCGCGGTCGCGCGCGGCTTCCCGCCCAACTGGCGCCAGTACCTCGGCTACATGGCGGTCGCGAACACGATCGAGCGGATCGAGGCCAGCGGCACCACCGACACCGCGACCCTGGTGCGGGCGTTCGAGAACCACCGCTACGACGCGGCCAAAGCGCAGCCGGCCTACTTCCGCGCCTGCGACCACCAGGCCGTGCAGGAGACCTACTGCGCCGAGATGCTGCCGGCCGCCAAGCGCACGACGCCGGGCGAGTACTTCCGCATCGTGCAGGCCATCGGCGGGGATTTCGCCGCCGGCCGCTGCGACGACGCCGACAGCGCCGCGGCGGCCCGCGCGATCGGCAGCGAGACGATCCCCGCCCGGCCCGCCTGAGGAGTTCGCCGCGCTCTCCGCAAACATCCGGAGGTGCAGATCTCTCGTCTGATCGTCCGGGCGCTCGGGGCGGCGGCGCTCGCCGCGCTGGTCGCGACCACGCTGCCGCAGCTGGGCGCGCGGGCCGCGAGCGCGCCGGCCGCCGCGCCGGTCCTCGACCCGAGCAACATCGACCCCACCTGCAAGGCCTGCGACGACTTCTACCAGTTCGCCACCGGCGGCTGGCAGAAGCGCAACCCGATCCCGCCCGGGCACGCCAGCTGGGGCAGCCTGGCGGCCCTCTCCGACCAGAACCGGGCGGTGCTCGAGGCCATCCTCGAGGAGGACGCGCGGAACACCGGCGCGCCGGCCGGCAGCGACGAGCAGAAGCTCGGCGCGTTCTACCGCGCCTGCATGGACGAGGCGGGGATCGAAGCGGCCGGCACGGCGCCGATCGAGCCGTTCCTGCAGCAGATCGCCGCGGTCACCGACGTTCCCGGGCTGGTCGCCGAGATCGGCCGCCTGCACGTGGTCGGCGTCAACGGCGGCCTGAGCTTCGGCTCGGGCGCGGACACGAAGGACTCCTCCAAGACGATCGCGTCGCTGGGGATGGGCGGCCTCGGCCTGCCCGACCGCGATTATTACCTCGCCGACGACGAGCGCGCGCGGGCCCTGCGCGGCAGCTACCGGACCTACGTTGCGGCGCAGCTGGCGAACCTGGGCGACCCGCCGGCCGCCGCGGCGGCCGAAGCCGACGCGGTCGTCGCGCTGGAGACCGCGATCGCGAAGGTCACGCCGCCGCGCGCCGACCTGCGCGATCCCGCCGCGACCTATCATCCCATGCCCGTGGCGCAGCTGTCGGGGCTAGCCCCGCACGTGCCGTGGGCGGCGTACTTCGCGGCCTTCGCGCCGCCGCCGTTCACGACGCTCGACGTCGAGGTGCCGGCGTACGTCGGCGGCTTCGACGCTCAGCTGGCCGCGACGCCGCTGGCGACCTGGAAGACCTACCTGCGCTACCACCTCGCCGACGCGTACGCCGCGGCGCTGCCCAAGCGCTTCGCCGACGCGAGCTTCGCCTTCCGCGGCAGCGTGCTGACCGGCGTCAAGGAACAGCTGCCGCGCGCGGAGCGCTGCACCGCTGCGACCGACGCGTCGCTGCGCGACGTGCTCGGCCGGGCCTACGTCGCCCGAGCCTTTCCGCCGGCCGCCAAGGCGCGCGCGCTGGCGCTGGTCGACAACCTCCAGGGCGTGCTGCACGACGACATCACCACGCTGGACTGGATGAGCCTGCCGACGAGGCAGCGCGCGCTGGCCAAGCTGGCCGCGTTCACCAAGAAGATCGGCTACCCCGACCGCTGGGTCGATTTCTCCGGGCTGACCGTCGGCACCGGGCCGTACGCCGCCGACCTCACCGCGGTGCGGCGCTTCGAGACCGCCCGGACGATCGCGCGGATCGGGAAGCCCACCGACCGCAGCCGCTGGGGCATGACCCCGCCGACCGTCAACGCCTACTACAATCCCTCCAACAACGAGGTGGTCTTCCCGGCCGGGATCCTCCAGCCGCCGTTCTTCAACCCGGCGGCCGACGACGCGGTCAACTACGGCGCGATCGGGGCGGTGATCGGCCACGAGATGACCCACGGCTTCGACGACCAGGGCCGCCAGTTCGACGAGCACGGCGACCTGAGCGACTGGTGGACGCCGGCCGACGCCGCCAGCTTCAAGGCCCGCGCGCAGTGCATCGTCGACGAGTACGGGGCGCTGGAGCCGCTCCCGGGCGTGCACGAGAACGGCAAGAACGTCCAGGGCGAGGCAATCGCCGACCTGGGCGGGCTGACCATCGCGTACCGCGCCTTCGAGCGCACGCCCGAGTTCAAGGCCCACCAGAAGATCGGCGGCTACACGCCCGAGCAGCGCTTCTTCCTGTCGTACGCACAGGTCTGGCGCGGCGCGCAGACCGAGGCCGCGATCCGCCAGGCCGCGCTCGTCGACCCGCACCCCAACCCCAGGCTGCGGGTGATCGGCACGCTCTCGAACATGCCGGAGTTCCGGCGCGCGTTCGGCTGCGCCGCCGACGCCAAGATGGTGCGCGCGAACGCCTGCCGGATCTGGTGATGACGCACGCCCAGACGCTCGCCCGCGCGCTCAACGCGCTGACCAAGATGCCGCAGTTCTCGTACAGCAAGGCGCGCGCGGCCGCCCGCCAGGACGGCAACGTCGACTGGCCGCGGACCAAGGCGCACAACGACGGCTTCAACGCCGAGGTCGACGGCTGCGAGTCGTTCGTCATGCGCGACGGCAGCGTCTGCGAGTGGGCGCCCGGGCGCTACACCTACATCGCCCGAGCGCCCGGCTAGGGGCGCTTGAGCGCCAGCCGCACGGTGACCCGGGTTCCGCCGTCCGCGCGCGGCTCGACCCGGACGTCGTCGGCCAGCAAGCCCACGATGCCGAAGCCGCGGCCGGACTCCCTCCAGGGGTCCTCGAGCGACGAGCAGACCGGGACCCGGTCGAAGCCCGGCCCCCGGTCCTCGACCGAGAGGACCGGCCCGTCCTCGTTCCAGCGGACCGCGATGGCGATCTCGCCGGGCGCGTGGCGGATGACGTTGCCGACCAGCTCGCCGAAGATCAGCACCGCGGCATCGACGTCCGAGCCCTCGGCGGCCTCGGCGAGAAAGAACGCGCGAACCGCCGCGCGCAGGCGCAGGGCGTCCAGCGCGTCCTCGGCTTGGAACTTCCACTCGATCAGGCTGGTGCGTCCGGTCGTCAACGAACCTGTTGTTCCCGGCGAGTTCCCGGCCTTACGCCTTGCTTCCGGGGATCATGGCGGAGGCGGTCGCGACCGCGTGCGCCGAAGCGGCCGCCCATGATACCGGGTGCCTTGGTCGCGGCGGCTGCGGCCTGCTCCCTCTCCGGCGCGGTGCGCGCCGCCGACGGCGCGCCGCTGCGCGCCCGCGTCGTCGCGCGCGGGACCGCGGCGAACGCGGTCGAGAGCGACGCGCGCGGGCGCTTCGCGCTCGACCTGCCGTGCGGTCCGGTGCGCCTCTGGGTGGTCGCGCCGGGCTATGCCGGAGCCGACGTCGACCTGCTCGCGCAGGGTGCGAACCGGGTCGAGATCGTGCTCGAGCCGCTCGGCGGCGGCCGGCTGCGCGAGATCGGCCGGGTCACCGTCGACGGCCGGCTGGCCGTCGCGCACAGCACCGTGCCGACCCGCACCATCACCCGGGCCGACCTCGACGCGGCCGGCTTCGACCGGGTCGCGCAGGCGCTCGCGGACGTACCGTCGCTGACCCTGACCCGGCCCGACGGCGGCGCGCTCGGCGCGACGACGGTCGTCTCGCTGCGCGGCCCCGACCCCTCCGAGACCCGGATCGCGCTGGACGGACAGCCGCTCAACGACACCAGCACCGGCGACTTCGACCTGGCGACCTTCCCGACCACGCTGCTCTCCGCCATCGACGTCAGCGAAGGGCTCGGTCCCGAGGACGCGCGCGGCGCCGACACCATCGGCGGCGAGGTCAACCTGATCTCGCTCCGCCCGACCGCGACGCCGCAGCGCAGCGCGCGCTTCGCCGTCGGCTCGTTCGGCACGAGCGAGGCCGAGCTCGACGCGACCGGCCGCACCGGCCGGCTCGGCTACGCGCTGGCGCTGGGGGACGAGCAGCGCGCCGGCTACGTGCGCGGCTATCCGGCCGCCTTCACCCTGGCCGGCCCCAGCGGCAACCCGTACACCGTCACGACCCCGCTCGGCTCGACCTACTCCGCCCGGACTGCGCTGGGCAATTTTACCTACGAACTCTCGCCGCGCGCCACGCTGCGGCTGCGCGAGCTGAGCGCGGCCGACGTGCGCGATTTCGGCTCGGCGCTCAACGCGCCGACCGATCCGGCCGACGCCGCGCCCGGGGCACCGTTCGTCGGTCCGGGGCCCGAGACCGTCTCGCACGACCTGCGCGCCACGCTGGCCGGCCTGACGGTGCCGCTGGGGGCCGGCTCGCTGGTCGCGACCGGCGCCTTCTCGAGCTCGACCCGGGACGTGCGGCGCCCGTTCGGCGGCGGCGCGCCGACCCCGTACGACTTCGCGCTGGTCGACCGGCTCGGCACCGCCACGCTGGAGTGGACCCGCAGCCAGGAGCGCTCGACGCTCGCGCTCGGCGCGCAGACCCGGGCCGAGGCGCTGAGCTCGCCCGACCAAGGCTTCGCCGCGACGCTGACCGAGCACGCCACCCAGGCCTGGCTGCGGGCCGATGCCGACGTCGCGGCCCACCTGCGGCTGGGCGCGAGCGTGGTCGCGTCGGACTGGTCGACCTTCGCGCCCAGCCTCGACGGCCGCTTCGGCGCCGAGCTCGGCGACGTCGCCGGCGGGACGCTGCGCTTCTCGGTCGGCACGGGCTTCCGGGCGCCGCTGCTGGCCGAGCGGGCGGTGCTGCCGCCGGCGGCGCTCGCGCCCGACGCGAACTGCGTCGCGATCACCGGCAACCCGCACGAGCGGGCCGAGCACGCGACCGAGTACGAGCTCGGCTACGGCCACCGCTTCGGCGCGACGACGGTCGACGCGACGCTCTATCGCACCAACCTGCGCGACCCGATCGAGAACTTCTACCCGCTCGACGCCGGCTGCGTCCACCCCGGCGTCAGCGAGGTCGACCACCTCAGCTACCCGGTCAACGTCGGCAGCGTCGTCTACCGCGGCGGCGCGCTGCGGCTCGCGCACCGGTTCGGGCCCGGCTACTGGAGCGCGACCGCCGAGTACGCCGTCAACGCCGCCTACCCGACCTCGCTGCCCGACACCGTCTCGGCGGCGAACCCGACCTCGGGCAGCATCCTCGTCCCGGGCCAGCAGTTCGCCGGGATCCCGCTCCAGCAGTACGCGCTGGGCCTGCGCTACGCCCGCGGCGGCACCCACGGCGCGCTCGACCTGGCCGGCAAGAGCCGCAACAACGAGCTCAACCAGGGCGGCTTCGCCACCCTCGACGCGGCGCTCGGGCGCAGCTTCGGCCGGGTCGACCTGACCCTGGCCGGCACCAACCTGACCAGCGCCGTAGCCGGGCGCTTCACCCGGCTGGGCGCCGGAACGCGCCTACGCCACCCCGAGCGGCCCGCGTCGCCCGCGACGCGCTGGTGCTCGAGCCGGCGGCGCTGCGGCTGATCCTCACCCTGCGCTGAACCGCCACCGGAAAGGACTCGCTTTGCGCCTTCGACCCAGCGACGGCCCCGCCGCCGCGGCCGGCCCCCGGCAACCCGAGCTCACCCTGCGCGGGCTCGTCCTCGGCGCGCTCATCACGCTGGTGTTCACCGCCGCCAACGTGTACCGCTGAAGGTCGGGCTGACCTTCGCCTCGTCCATCCCGGCGGCGGTGATCTCGATGGCGGTGCTGCGGCTGCTCTTCCGCAGCGCCAGCATCTACGAGAACAACATCGTGCAGACGGTGGCCTCGGCGGCCGGCACCCTGTCCTCGATCATCTTCGTGCTGCCGGGCCTGGTGATGGTCGGCTGGTGGACCGGGTTCTCGTTCTGGCCGACCTTCGCCGTGTGCACCATCGGCGGCATCCTGGGCGTGATGTACAGCGTGCCGCTGCGGCGCGCGCTGGTGACCAACTCCGACCTGCCCTATCCCGAGGGCGTCGCGGCGGCCGAGATCCTCAAGGTCGGGGCCGGCTCGGCGGACGGCGCGCCGCCCGACGAGCAGGCCGCGGCCGAGAACAAGGCCGGGCTGCTGACCGTGGTGTGGGGGGCGCTGGCGTCGGCCGGGTTCGCGGCGCTGGCCGCGACCCGCCTCTTCGCCGGCGAGGTGGCGGGGTATTCCGCCTCGGGCCGGCGGCGACGGGCCTGGGCGGCGGGCTGTCGCTGGCGCTGCTGGGCGCGGGGCACCTGGTCGGGCTGTCGGTGGGCCTGGCGATGCTGGTCGGCCTGGTCATCGCCTGGGGCATCGCGACCCCGGTGCTGACCGCGCTCAACCCGGCCGCCGGGCCGGCGGCCGACCTCGCGATCGGGATCTGGGCCCACAAGGTGCGCTTCATCGGCGCCGGCACGATCGGCATCGCCGCCATCTGGACGCTGGCCAAGCTCGCCGCGCCGGTGTGGAGCGGCGTCACCTCGTCGCTGGCCGCCTCGCGCCGCCGCTCCGCCGGCGAGGGCGCCACCCTGCCGCGCACCGAGCGCGACATCCCGATCGGGATCGTGGCGCTGATCAGCGTGGTATGCCTGATTCCGCTCGCCGCGCTGCTGTACACGTTCCTGGCCGGCGGGGCGCTGGCGCCGCTGGCGGTGCCGCTGATCATCGGGGCGCTGGTCTACGTCGTCATCGCGGGCTTCCTGGTCGCTACCGCCTGCGGCTACATGGCCGGGCTGATCGGCTCGTCCAACAGCCCCGTCTCGGGCCTGGCCATCCTGGCCGTGATCGGCGCCGCGCTACTGCTGCTGGCGGTCGGCAAGTCGGTGCTGCCGGCCGGTGGCCCGGCGCTGGTCGCCTACGCGCTGTTCGTGACCGCGGTGGTGCTGTGCGTGGCGACGATCTCCAACGACAACCTGCAGGACCTCAAGACCGGCCAGCTCGTCGACGCCACGCCGTGGCGGCAGCAGGTCGCGCTGATCGTCGGCGTGCTGTTCGGCTCGGCGGTGATCCCGCCGGTGCTCAGCCTGCTCAACCAGGGCTTCGGCTTCGCCGGCGCGCCGGGCGCGCACGCCGCCGCCAGCGCCTTGCCGGCCCCGCAGGCGACCCTCATCTCGGCGCTCGCCAAGGGCGTCATCCAGGGCCAGATCGACTGGGGCCTGATCGGGATCGGGGTGCTGGTCGGGATCGTCCTGATCGCGGTCGACGAGACGCTGCGCCGCACGAAGGGCTACGGTCTGCCGCCGCTGGCGACCGGGATCGGGATCTACTTGCCGGCCGCGACCACCTTGACCGTGATGGTCGGCGCGCTGGTCGGCTGGCGCTACGAGCGCTGGGCCGCCGGCAGCCGCAATCCCGAGGCGGCCAAGCGGATGGGGGTGCTGCTGGCCTCGGGGCTGATCGTGGGCGAGAGCCTCTTCGGGGTACTGCTGGCCGGCATCATCGTCGCCAGCCACCGCGACGACCCGCTGGGGCTGGTCGGCGACGCCTTCGCCGGCGCCGCGAAACTGCTCGGCACCGTGGCCTTCATCGCCGTGGTGGCGGCCCTCTACCGCTGGACCGCGCGCATCTCGCAGCGCGGCGCCTGAGCTCCCCGGCCGGCGGCGCACCCGCCGCCACCCGCTGGGGCCACGTGGCGCTGCTGATCGCGGCCGGCGTGGCGGCCGCGTTTCAGCTCGGCAAGGTCCCGGTCGCGCTGCCGCTGCTGCAGCGCGAACTCGGGATCGGGCCGCTGGCCTCGAGCGGCATGCTGGGCATGCTGGCGCTGCTCGGCGCGGCGGCCGGGATCGCCTTCGGCGCGCTGGCCGACCGGCTGGGCCACCGCCGGGTGCTGATCGGCGGCCTGTGCGTGGTCGCGCTGGCGTCCCTGGCGGGCGGTCTGGCGCGCGCGCCGGGCCCGCTGCTGCTGGGCCGCGCGGTCGAGGGTTTGGGCTACCTGGCGGTAATCGTGGCGGTGCCGCCGCTGCTGGGCGCGGCGACCGCGCCGGCCGACGCGCGGCTGGCGCTGGGGCTGTGGAGCACCTACGTGCCGATCGGCTCGGCGGCCGTGCTGTTCGCCGCGCCGGCAATCGTCGCCGCCGGCGGCTGGCCGGCGCTGTGGAGCACCACGGCGCTGGCCGCCGCGCTGTTCGCCGGGCTGGTCGCGCTGGCGCCGCTGCGGCCCGCGCCGCAGGGACCGGCGCCGGCCTCGGTGGCGGCGCAAGTGCGGGCGGTGGTCGACGCGCCGGCGCCGCGCGTCCTGGCGGCCGGGATGGGGGCCTACTCGGGCGCCTACCTGACCATCGTCGGCTTCTTGCCGACCATGCTGGTCGCGGGCGGGATGGACGTCGGGCGGGCCGCCGTCGCGGCCGCGGTCGGCGTGGCGGTCAACGGCACCGGCAACCTGCTGGGCGGGATCCTGGCCCGCCGGCTGTCGCGCCCGACCATCATGCTCTGCGGTGCCGTCCCGATGGGGCTGGCCGGCGCGCTGCTGTTCCTCGACGGCCTGCCGATGGCGCTGCGCTACCCGGCCGTGCTGGCCGGCCTGCTGGCGGGCGGGATGATCCCGGCCGCGGTGATGGCGCTGGTGCCGGCGGTCGCGCCGGCCCCGCGGCTGGCCGGCACCACCCAGGGCCTGATCGTCCAGGGCTCGAGCCTGGGCCAGCTCGGCGTGCCGGTGCTGGTCGCTTCGCTGGGCGCCTCGCGCGGCGGGCCGGCCGGGGCGGTGGTCATCGCCGTCCTGCTGACCGGCACGGCGCTGGCATCACGCTGGCTGGGCGGGGCCGGCCGGGCCACCTAGCCGTCGGCGGGCCATCGTCACCTCGCTCGGACCGAGCCTGACGGGCACCCGAACCCCAGTCGGCCTGGCTCAGTACCGGCAGCCTGGCTAGCAGCCGACCGTGCCGGTGCGCAGGCTGGTCCCGGTGCCGTTGCAGGTGGTGTGGCCCGAGCAGTCGGCGGGCTGCTCCTCCTTGCCGGATGCGGGTTCGATGCGCAGGTCGAGCTCGTCGAAGTCGAAGCGGTGCTGGGTTTCCATGGTGTCACCCCTCGTAACCGGTCGCGCCCACGAATCGGAGCGCCCAGACCGGTTTCGAGCGGGGCTTGCGGACGCCTTGCCGGCCTCGGGCCGTCGTGGTAAACTAAGTCCTTGCGCCCGGCCGATCACCCCGGCGGCCGGCGCGTTCGTATCGGGGGAGATGGATCGGTCGCTCGCGCGCCCGCATCCGGCGCCGGTCCGCCGCGCGGCCCCGGTGCTTCATCGGAAGGAATCACATGGCTAAGAAACAGGTCGGGAAGATCGGTCTCGCTCTTCCCGCCGGGAAGGCGACGCCCGCCCCGCCCGTCGGTCCGGCGTTGGGCCCCTACTCGCTCAACATCATGGACTTCTGCAAGCAGTACAACGACCGGACGAAGGCCCAGGAGGGCTTCATCATCCCGGTCCAGATCACGGTCTTCGAGGACCGGACCTTCACCTTCATCACGAAGACGCCGCCGGCGTCGTTCCTGATCAAGCGCGCGCTGGGCGTCGAGTCGGGCTCCAAGGAGCCCAACCGCAACAAGATCGGCAAGCTGACCCAAGAGCAAGTTCGCGAGATCGCGCAGGCCAAGCTGGTCGACCTCAACGCGAACGACATGGAGCACGCGGTGAAGATCATCGCCGGCACCGCCCGCTCGATGGGCGTCGAGGTCGCCTGATGCGCGGTCACGGCAAGCGCTTCAAGCAGCTCGCGGCGAGCTTCGACCGCGAGCACCTCTTCGGGCCCGACGAAGCGGCGGCGATCGTCAAGAAGAACGCGACCGCCAAGTTCAACGAGACGGTCGAGATCCACGTCAAGCTCGGCGTCGACCCCAAGAAGTCGGACCAGAACGTGCGCGGCACGGTGAACCTGCCGCACGGCACCGGCCGGACGGTCCGGGTGATCGTATTCGCCCGCGGCGACGCGGCGCGCGCGGCGGCCGACGCCGGCGCCGACGTGGTCGGCGAGGCCGATCTGATCGAGCGGGTCAAGGGCGGCTTCGGCGAGTTCGACGTCGCGGTCGCGACGCCCGACATGATGCCCTCGATCGGCAAGGAGCTGGGCCGCATCCTGGCCCAGAAGATGCCCAACCCCAAGTCCGGCACCGTCACCCCGAATCCCGCCAACGCGGTGCGCGAGATCAAGTCCGGCAAGGTCGAGTACCGGCTCGACAAGACCGGGATCGTCCACACGATCGTCGGCAAGGCCTCGTTCGGCGAGAACGAGCTGACCGAGAACGTCGCCACGCTGCTCGACGCGCTGGTGCGCGCCAAGCCGTCAGCCGCCAAGGGCACCTACCTGCGCTCGATCACGCTGACCTCGACCATGGGCCCCGGCGTCAAGGTCGACCCGACCCGGGTCCGCTCGACCGCCTCGACGGCGTAGGGCGCTGCCGTCGGCGCGCGGGCGGACTAGCCGAATGCCGCCCGCGCGTCGACCAGCGTGTCGACGATGGTGACCCGCTCGGTCAAGCCGGTGATGCTCATCAGCCGGACCATCCGCTGGTTGCGCGCGATGATCACCAGCTTGCCGCCGAGCTGGCGCGCGTGCTGTTCGGCGCGGTACAGCTCGTCGATCGCGCTCGAATCCATGTACTGGATGCCGGTGAGGTCGACGATCAGGCGCGGGTTCGCGGCGACCTGCTGAAAGCTGGCGCGCAACTGGCTGCGGGTGGTGATGTCCAGTGCCTCGGCGGCGATGCGGACGACCGCCGGTTCCTCGGGCTCAGGCACGCCGGACGCGCCGGCGCACGGCGGTGCGCGCGAAGCCGAGCCGCAGCGCGGAGCGCTCCGCGGCCGAGCCGGGGCTGGTCTTGAGCGCTGCCCGCTCGGCACCCTGAGCCCGGCCGAAGTCCAGCCGCGCCGCGACCAGCGCCTGGTGGGCGCGCTGCCCGCGGTACGCCGGCAGCACGGCCGCCGCGTACAGCAAGGCCACGTCGCCGCTGACGGCGACCGCGCCGCCGCCGACGTCGTGGCCGCCGGCCGCCGCGACGAACAGCGCGTGGGCCGACGCGGCGGAGGCCTGCATGGACCGCCGCAGCCGGTCCCGGTCGGCCGGGCCGACCGTGTCCTCGAAGGCGCGCAGGAGCAGCTCGGCCCAGGCCTGCCGGTTGCTCGCCGCCCGGACCGTGATCCCCGCGACCGGCACCGCGCCCGCCGGCATGCCCTCGAGGACGGCCAGCTCCAGCCCGTCCTCGGCGTAGCCGTCGGCTTCGAGCAGCGCGCGGTCGCGGGCCAGCACCGCCTCGTCCAGCTCCAACCGCGCCGGCAGGCCGCGCCGGCCGTAGAACTCGCGCAGCACGCTCAGGTCGTCCGGGCGCAGCGGCCGGGTCGAGCCGATCCCGATCCCGTGTTCCAGGAACGTTCCGAGCAGGCAGAGCGCGAAGCCGCCGGCCAGCGGGACGGCCCCGTCGGCCGAGGTTCCGGCGTCGACGTTGCGGTTGCGCAGGAAGGCCGACCAAAGGGCGGCCTCGGCCCGCTCGGCATTCATCGTTGACGCGGTACCCGGCCGCATGGTATAAAGCTCGTTGGCTCCAATGACCGCAGGTCGACCTCCGTGTCGATAATGTGCGCTCCCACGAACGCACGCCTGCCGAGGACGCGGAATCGAGAAGACTCTCCCGCCGAGCGGTACGCGCTCGCCGGTCCGTGCGCCTCGCCCCGTCGGCGGAGGCGTTTTTCTTTCCCTCTTCGGAGCAACGATGCCGACCGCGAAAAAAGAAGCGACGATCGACCAGCTCCGCGAGCGGATCGCCGGCTCGAAGAACCTGTTCTTCACCAACTACGCAGGCCTGACCGTCGAAGAGATCACGCGGCTCCGCGGCGAGCTTCGCAAGGACGGCAGCACCTACGGCGTGGTGAAGAACACGCTCTTCAAGCGGGCCGCCGGCGACGACCTCGCCGCGCAGCTCGACGCGATCCTCGCGGGCCCGACCGGCGTCGTCTTCGCCGGCGAAGACCCCGTCGCACCCGCCAAAGCCCTCAAGACGTTCCACGACGCGACCAAGAAGGTCGACGTCAAGGCGGCCTGGATCGACGGCAAGCTCGTCGATACCGCCCAAGTCCAAGCGCTCGCCGCGCTTCCTCCCAAGCAAGAGCTGCTCGCACGACTCGTCGGCACGCTCAGCTCGCCGCTCTCCGGTCTCGTCCGGGTCCTCAGCGGCAACCAGAGCGGCCTCGTCCGCGTCCTCAACGCGATCCGCGAGCAGAAGACCGCGGATCAGCCCGCCCCCGCGCAATAGGAGCACCCCGGTATCATGGCACTCGCCGAAATCATCGACCAGATCGACAAGCTGACCGTTCTCGAGCTCGCGGACCTCGTCCACCAGCTCGAAGAGAAGTACGGCGTGAGCGCGGCCGCGCCGGCCGCCGCCGCCGCCCCCGCTGCCGCCGCCGCCGCGCCGGCCGCCGAGAAGACCGAGTTCGACGTCATCCTCGAAGGCGCCGGCGCCGAGAAGATCAAGGTCATCAAGGCCGTCCGCGAGGTCACCTCGCTCGGCCTGACCGAGGCCAAGGCGTTCGTCGAGAGCGCGCCCAAGCCGGTCAAGGAAGGCATCCCGCGCGACGAAGCCGACGCGATCGCCAAGAAGCTGCAGGACGCCGGCGCGCAGGTCTCCGTCAAGTAGCGCTACGCGCTGCGGCACTGCCTCCGCTGCGCTACGGCAGGGAGGTGGGTTGGAGGGGGCCGCGTCGGATGGACGCGGCCCTCGTTCGTTCGTGGCGCCGGCTAGCGCCGCCGGCGCGGCGCTAGCGGGTCGGGGCGTCGAAGAGCGACGGTTCGCGAACGGGCGCGGCGAGGCTATCGCGGCGCACGTCCTTGCGCGGCGCGCGCGGCTCGGGCGCCATCGCCACGTAGACCACCGGCACCAGCAGCAGCGTCAGCAGCAGCGAGCTGGCCAGGCCGCCGATCACGACGGTGCCCAGCGACCGCTCCGCCTGCGCGCCCGGGTCGAGCGCGAGCGCCAGCGGCAGCATGCCGGCGATCATCGCGATGGTGGTCATCATGATCGGCCGGAACCGTTCGCGCGCGGCCTCGCGCATCGCGGCGACCCGGCCCAGCCCCGCCGCCCGCTGGCGGTTGGCGAAGTCGACCAGCAAGATCCCGTTCTTGCTCACCAGGCCGATGAGCAGCACGGTGCCGATCAGCGAGAACAGGTTGAGCGTCTGGCCGGTGAGCGCCAGCGAGCCGATCGCGCCGACCGCCGCGACCGGCACCGCGAACATGATGATGAACGGGGTGCGGTAGCTGTTGTAGAGCGCGACCATCAGCAGGTAGACCAGCACGATCGAGAGCAGCAGCGCGACCGTCATGCCCCCGACGGTCGCGCCGACCTCCTGCGCGTTGCCGCCCGCCTCGGGCGCGACCGTCACGCCGGCCGGCAGGTTCAGCCCGGCCAGCCGGCGCCCGAAGTCGCGCTGGACGTTGGAGAGGATCGCGCCGGGGGCCAGGTTGGCGCCGACGTAGACGACGTTCTGGCGGTTGATCCGCATGATCATCGGCGGGGCGGGCGACTGCACCAGGTGCGCGATGTCGCCCACGTGGACGATCGCGCCGCTGCCGGACCGGACCGGGATCGCCTCGATCGCCGCGAGCGAGTCCTGGGCGGCGAGCGGGTAGGTCACCAGCACGTCCTTGAGCCCGTCCTCGCCGGTGAACTGGGTCGCCAGGTCGCCGCCGAACGCGGCCCGGATCGCCGTCGACGCCGTCCCGATGCTGGCGTCGAGCGCGCGCGCGCGGTCGCGGTCGAACTCGACCGCGACTTGCGGCGCGTCGCCCGAGGCCGAGGAGGTGACGTCGATCGCGCCCGGCGTCTGGGCCAGCGCGCGCGCCACCTGCGCGGCGTACTTCTCGGGCTGGCCGTCCAGGCTGCTGACGACCTCGTCCACCGGCTGGCTGTTGCCGCCCGCGATGTCGGTTGCCGGGACCGCGACGACCCGCGCGGCGGGCACGATCCGGGCCGCCTGCTGCTGGAGCTGCTGCGCCCAGTAGGCGGTCGAGTGCGCGCGCTTGTCGTTGAGGAAGACGTCGAGCTGGGCGACCGCCGCGTTGTCGATGTAGCCGGTGAGCTGGCCGAGGTACGCGCCGGCGGTGGCCGACTCGGCCCGCAGGTCGCCGATCCGGTCGACCGCCGCTTCCACCGCCAGCATCCCCTTGCGGGTCGTCTGCAGCGGCGTCCCGGCGGGATAGGTCAGGGTGACGTAGAGCTCGCCGCGGTCGACCGGCGGAATGTACTCGAACCCTACCAATCCCAGCGGGATGAGCAGCAGCGCGAGCACCAGCGAGAGGGCCGAGATCGCTGCGACCAGCCGCGGCCGGGCCAGGCCCCAGGTCAGCCCGCGCTCGACGTACCAGGCGCGCGCGCGCTCGAAGCGGTCGGTGAATGCGTCGATGAAGCCCCACGGCTTCCAGCGCGAGAGCAGCGCCCAGCGCCCGGCCAGCGACGGCGTGACGGTGAACGACACGAACAGCGAGGTGAGCGTGGCGACCGTGACGACCAGCCCGAACTCGCGCAAGAACAGGCCGACCGAGCCGGGCAGGAACGAGATCGGCAGGAACACGACCACGTCGACCAGCGTGATGACGATCGCCGCGACGCCGATCTCGCTGCGGCCGGAGATCGCCGCCTGGGCCGGCGCCTCCCCGCGGTCGAAGTGGCGCTCGACGTTCTCGAGCACGACGATCGAGTCGTCGACCAGGATGCCGATGATCAGCGTCATCGCCAGCAGCGAGACGGTGTCGAGGGTGAAGTGGGCCAGCTTCATCGCGCCCAGCGTGACCAGCAGCGAGGTCGGGATCGCGATCATCACCACGATCGCGTTGCGCCACGAGCGCAGGAACAGCAGCATGACGATGCCGGTGAAGACGATCGCCTCGATCAGCGTGCGGATCACCCCGCTGAGCTGCTGCTGGGTGTAGGTCGACTGCACGTCGAGCACCGAGAACTGGACGTCGGGATAGGTCCGCCGCAGGGCCGGCAGCGCGGCCAGCACCCGCTTGGAGGTCTCGACCTCGCTGGTGCCGGCGTTCTTCTGGACGTCCAGCGTCACGCACGGGATGCCCTCCGAGTACGCGAACACGCGCTGGGTCTGGTAGGCGTCGGTGATCGAGGCGACGTCGCCGATGCGGAACAGCCGGGCCGAGGTGGCCCACGGGTCGGTCGTGCCGGCGGCCGCGCCGCCGCTCGAGCCCAGCAGCAGGCCGGCGACGGTCGGCACGTTCTGGATGTCGCCGCGCACGTCGAGGTTCGTCTCGCGGTTGGGCGCGTAGAGGATGCCGCCCGGCGCGCGCACGTTGTTGCTGGTGATCGCGCTGACGACGTCGGTCAGGGTGAAGCCCGACGACGAGAGCTTGCCCGGGTCGACCGCGACCTGGATCGACGGCGTGACGGTGCCGTTTTCCTGAACGTACGAGACGCCCTGGATCTGCTCGAGCTGGGGCACGATCTTGTTGATCGTCAGCGACGAGAGGTCGCCCGGCGCCAGCGCGTTCGAGCGCAGCACCAGCGAGACGACGACGGCCTCGCTGGGGTTGTAGAGCGAGATCTGGGGCGTCGTGACGTCGTTGGGCAGCGAGTGCTGCGCGTTCTGGACCCGGCCCTGCACTTGGACCAGGTCGTCGTTCTGGTCGGAGCTGAGCTGGAAGACCGCGATGACCGAGGCCTGGCCGGGCTGGATCGCCGTCTCCAGGTGGTCGAGGTTGGGCGAGCCGGCCAGCTGGTCTTCGAGCGGGCGGACGATCGCGTCGCGCATCTCGGTGGTCGAGGCACCGGGATAGCTCACCAGCACCTGGATCGAGGGCACGTCGGTGTTGGGAAACTGCTGCTGGACCAGCGCGAGGCCCGCGATGGTGCCGGCCAAGAGGACCAGCGCGAGGAAGACGGTGACCAGCGTCGGCCGCTGGACGAACAGCCGCGTCAGCGACATTCAGCGTGACTCCAGGGCGAGCTTCGAGGGCGAGCCGTCGGGGTGGGCGAGACGGTTCAGCGAGAGCTTGGCGGGCGGTCCCGGCGCGAGCCAGACGAACACGCACGGAACGAGCACGAGGGTCAGCAGCAGCGAGCTGGTCAAGCCGCCGATCACGACCGTGCCGAGCGACCGTTTCGCGGCCGAGCCGGGGTCGAGCGCGAGCGCCAGCGGCAGCATCCCGGAGATCATCGCGATCGTCGTCATGACGATCGGCCGGAACCGCTCGCGCGCCGCCTCGCGGATCGCCGCGACCTTGTCGAGCCCGGCGTCGACCTTGAGCTCGGCGAAGTCCACCAGCAGGATCCCGTTCTTGCTGACCAGCCCGACGAGCATGATGACGCCGATCAGCGAGAACAGGTTGAGGCTCTGCCCGGTCAGCGCCAGCGCGCCGAAGGCACCGACCGCGGCGACCGGCACGGCGAAGAGGATCACCAGCGGCACCCGGTACTTGTTGTAGAGCGCGACCATCAGCAGGTACACCAGGCCGAACGAGAGGATCAGCGCGGTGCCCAGGCCGTTGACCGTCTGGACCAGGTTCTGCTGGTTGCCGCCGGCGGCCGCGCCGACGAGCACGGTGTTGGGGAGGTGCAGCCCGGCCAGCCGGTGCTGGAAGTCCTTGACCACGTTGGACTGCGCGTAGCCGGGCTGCAGGTTCGAGCTGATGTGGATGACCGTCTGGCGGTTGACCCGGGTGATCAGCGCTTCGGCCGGGCTGTTCTGCAGCACCGCGATGTCGCCCAGGTGGACGAGCGCGCCGCCCCGGCTGCGCAGGGCGATCCGCCGCAGCGTGGTCAGGCTCGTCTGGTCGCGCTGCGGGTAGAGCACCTGCACGTACTTGGTGCCGTTGCCGGTGTCGAACTGGGTCGCCAAGATGCCGCCGAACGCGGCCCGGACGGCCTCGGCGGCCGAGCCGATGTCGACGTTCAGCGCGCGGGCGCGGTCGCGGTCGAACCCGATGTCGATCTGGGGCGAGAGCTGCAGCGCCGAGCTGTTGACGTTGGCCGTCCCCGGCGTGTCCTCGAGCGCCTGCAGCACCTGCGGCGCGTAGGCGTCGGGCTCGCCGCGGGTCGCGGTGACCGTGATGTCGATCGGCTGCGCGTTGCCGCCGCGGGTGCCGGTGGCCGGGATCGCGATGACCCGCGCGCTCGGTACCAGCCGGTGGCCCAGGCCCGTCATCATCCGGGCCACCTCGGTCGTCGAGCGCTTGCGGTCGTCGGCCAGGATCACGCTGAGCTGGCCGTTCGAGCCGAGGTTGACGCCGCCGCCGAAGCCGGCCTGCATGGAGCCCGAGGTCGAGGTGATGGTCTGCACGTCGGGCAGCTCCAAGAAGCGCGCCGAGAGCGTGCGCACCGCGGCGTCGGTCGTCGCCAGCGGCGTTCCGGTCGGGAACTGGACCTGCACGAAGATCTGGCCGCGGTCGACCGCCGGGATGAACTCGAAGCCGATGAAGCCCAGCGGGATCAGCGCGATCGCGCCGGCGGTCAGCACCAGCGAGAGCGCCGCGACGATCAGCTTGTGGCGCAGCGCCCAGCCCAGCACGCGCTCGCTGTAGAAGCTGCGGGTCCGCTCGAAGCCGCGGGTGAAGGCCTGGATCGGGCCGGGCGCGCGCCAGGTGGAGAAGAGCGACCAGTTGCCGGCCAGCGACGGCGTCACGGTGAACGAGGTCGCCAGCGACGTCAGCGTCGCGATGACGACCACGACCCCGAACTCGCTCAGGAAGCGGCCGGTCTGGCCGGGCAGGAACGCGATCGGCAGGAACACGACCACGTCGACCAGCGTGATGACGACCGCCGCCGCGCCGATCTCGGCCCGGCCCAGGATCGCCGCCGTGCGCGGCGCCTCGCCGCCGTCGTAGTGCCGCTCGACGTTCTCCAGCACCACGATCGAGTCGTCGACCAGGATGCCGATGATCAGCGTCATCGCCAGCAGCGAAACGGTGTCGATCGTGTAGCCGACCAGCTTCATCACGAAGAAGGTGACCAGCAGCGAGGTCGGGATGGCGATCATCACGACCACCGCGTTGCGCCACGAGCGCAGGAAGAACAGCATGGTGATCCCGGTGAAGAGGATCCCCTCGCCCAGCGTCTGCAGCACGCCGACCAGCTGCTGCTGGGTGTAGTCGGCTTGGACGTTGAGGATGCGGAACGCGATGTCGGGGTACTGCCGCTCGATCGCCGGCAGCGCGGCCAGCACCGCGCGCGAGGACTGGACCTCGCTCGCCCCGGTCGCCTTCTGCACGTTCAGCGAGATCGACGGCTTGGCGTCGACGTACGAGAACACGCGCTTGGGCTCGTAGCCGTCGCTCACGGTCGCGACGTTGCCGACGGTCGGCCGGCGCGGCGCGGTCGAGAACGGGTTCGTCGCCGCGCTCGCCGCGCCCGAGGCCGCGGCGCTGCCCAGCGCCAGCGCCTGGTTCGTCGAGCCGGTGCCGCCGGTGTACTTCTGCGCGAGCGTGCCCGAGGGCGAGGTCGCGCCGGTCAGCACCGCGGTCGAGCCGGTCACCAGCAGCCGCGCGATCGACTGCGGGGTCGAGACGTCGCCGCGCACGTCGATCGAGGTCTCGCGGTCGGGCGAGTAGGCGATCCCGCCCGGCGCGCGCACGTTGTTGGCCTGGATGGCGCTGACCACGTCGTTGGCGGTGAAGCCGAAGCTCGCCAGGGCGTTCGGGTCGACCGTCACCTCGAGCGCGGGCGTGACGGTGCCGTTCGCGCCGACGTTCGAGATGCCGGGAACCTGCTCGAGCGCCGGGACGATGCTGTTGGTGACGATCGCCGAGAGCCCGGCCAGGCTGAGCGAGTCCGAGGTGACCGAGAGCGTGGCGACCGTGGCCTGGGCGGGGTCGAACGTCCGCACCGAGGGCGCGGGCAGGTCGGCCGGCAGCGCGCCGCGCGCGGTCTGCACCCGGTCCTGCACCTCGGTCAGGTCGGTCGTCTGGTTGGAGTCCAGCGTGAAGGTGGCCGAGATCGTGGCCTGGTTCTGCTGGATCGTGGTGTTGATGTGGTCGAGGTCGGGGGCGCCCGCGATCGCGTCCTCGAGCGGCCGGACGACGGCGTCGCGCAGCTCCGAGGGCGAGGCGCCGGGATACGAGACGCTCGTGCTGACGGTCGGGAAGTCGATGTTCGGGAACTGCTGCTGCACCAGCGTCGCCAGCGCGAAGAGGCCGGCCAGCGCGATCAGCGCGATGGCGACGAACACCAGCGGCGGCCGGTTGACGAACAGCTGGGTGAGCCGCATCGGTCAGTTCTGCGCCAGCGACTGCCCGTCGGTCACGCCGAGCTGGCCGTTGGAGACCACCGTCTGGCCGGGCTTGAGCCCGCTGACGACCGAGGTCGTCCCGTCCGAGCCCAGCTCCTTGACGTGGACCAGCTTGGCGACCGTGTCGACCAGCTCGTCGTCGGCGACCATCACCGAGGTGTGGGTGTCGTCCAGGAACGCGGTGGTCGGGATGCCGACCCCGCGCACCGGCGGCAGCGCGGCGCTGGCGGTGACCGGGATGCCCGACTGCAGCTTGCCGTCGGGGTTGGCGACGAGCACCTTGACGGTGAAGTCGGTCGAGCCCGGGGTGACCTGGCCGAGCACCGCGACGACCTTGCCGGTGTAGCTGCGGGTGGCCCCGGCCGCGCTCAGCGACACCGGCGCGCCGACCGGGATCGCGAACGTGTCGGCGCTCGACGCGTTGAGCTCGGCGTAGACGTGGTCGAGCTGCTGGATGGTGAAGATCGTGCGCGCGCCCGGGTACTCGCCCGGGTTCAGGTTGCGGTTGACCACCACGCCGGCGACCGGCGAGACGATCGTCGCCTTGGCGATCGAGGCCTGGTACTGGCGCACCTGCGCCTGCGCCTCGCCGATCGTCGCCGCGGCGGCGCGGGCGTCGGCGGCGGCCGAGGCGACGTTGGCCGCCTGCAAGCCACTATTCGTGGTGCCGTTGACCTGCTGGCTGGTGGCGGCGGACTGCAGGTTGGCCTGCGCGGTCCGCAGCGCGGAGCGGTCGCTGTTGACCTGGGTCTGCGCCTGGTCGTACTGCGACTGGGCGATGTAGCCGCTGCTCAGCAGCGAGCGGTCGCGCTGCAGGGTGAGCAGGTCGTTGTTGAGGGTCGACTGCGCCGCCGCCACCGCGGCCTGGGCCGAGCGCACCTGGTCGCCGCTCTGGCCGATGTTGAGCTGCTGGGTGTAGCGGGCCTGGGCGACTTTCGCGCTGGCCGAGGCGGCGTTGCGGACGTCGGCCTCGACCGTCGCCTGGGCCTGGGCGAGCTGCGCCCGCAGGTCGGTCGTGTCGAGCACGGCGATCACCTCGCCCGCGCCGACCCGGTCGCCCTCGCTGACCCGCACGCTGAGCGCCGGCTCGGCGAGCTGGCTGGTGATCGCGACGTTCTGCAGCGGCGCGATCACGCCCGAGATCGACGACGAGGCGCGGACGGTCGTCTGGCGCGCGACGGCGGTCGGAATCGGGTTCGGCGAGGCACCGACCCGCGCGCCGCGGCGGTGCGACTGCTGCCCGCCGCAGCCGCCGATCAGGACGGCGGCGGCGAGCAGCGCGACGATCGAGCCTCTGCGCAGCACGAGCTCAGTGCGGGGCGTTGCCGCGGTGCGGGCGCATGGCCTGCAGCTTGGCGCGCTGCTCGGGGGTGAGCACGCCCTGGATCTTCTGGAACGCCGCCCGCATGTTGGCCCGCCGCTGGGCCGGGTCGGTGACGTTCTGGTTCTGGTCCCGCGCGCTCTTCATGATGCCGCGGATCTGGCTCTTCTGGGCGTCGCTCAGGCCGAGCTTCTCGAGCATCTGGCCGAAGCGGCGGTTGCCGCCCCGGCTGCCGCCTTCGCCGCCCCCGGGAGCGGCTTGGGCCAGTGCGGCCGGGGTCAGGCCGAGGCTGCTGCCGGCGATCCCGGCCGCCCCGTACAAGGACGAGGTCGCGGCCAGGGCGGCCAGCAGCATGGAGGTGCGTTCGAGCGGGGAGGGCATGTGAGGCAGCTCCTGGGACGGCGAACGGCCCAAGCCGAGGGCCGCGATGAGAACGATGGCGCTAGTATGCCCGCCGAGCCTGAGAAATCGGTCGGCCCGTCCTCAGGACCCGTCGCCGTTCGGGTCGACCCAGTTGCTCGAGCGCATCATCGCCACGTCGCGCTTCGCGCGGTTCCCGACCTGGCCGTACCAAGCCGACTGGGTCAGCGCGTCGGCGGCTTGGCCGAAGAGCCGGCTCTTCGACATCGGGTCGGCTGCCGCGGCGGCCCGGTTGATCAGCGCCTGGGTCTGGGTGAAGCCGCCCCAGCCGTCCAAGCCGGCGCCCATGTTGTAGGTCAGGTCGACGATCACGAAGCGGCGCGCGTCGCTGAGCTTGTCGAACACGCCGGGCGCAAGCGTCCCGCGCGCGGCGGCGACGTAGCCCGGCAGCATCAGGTCGAACGTCGCGTCGGCTTGCGCCTGGGTGAGCGGGGCGAGCCCGGCGATCACCGCGGCCGGATCGGCGACGCCGCAGCGGCTCAGAACGCTCGCGGCGTCGCCGCTCTGCAAGTTGAACCCGTAGGCGATCGTCGGCACGCCGACGGTATCGTAGTACATCGTGAGCCGGCAGCCTTCGTTGATCGCGATCCGGCGCCGGACCTCGGCGTTCCACTGGGCGGGTGTCATGGCCATCAGCCTGGTTTCGAACGGGCGGTGCGGATTCCGCCTACCAGATCTGGCAGCGGTCGGCGCGCACCATCTTGGCGTTCGCCGCGCAGGCGAAGGCGCGCTGGAACTCCGGCATGTTGGAGAGCGTGCCGATCACCCGCAGGCGGTCGTTGGGGTGCGGGTCGATCGTCACCAGCTGGCGGGTGTAGGCGTCGTTCTGAAGACCGCGCCAGACCTGGGCGTAGGCCAGGAAGAAGCGCTGCTCGGGCGTGTCGCCGTCGATCTTCTGGTGGGCCTTGAACTCGGGCGTGCGCTCGAACGCTTTGAACGCGATCGTCGTCCCGCCCAGGTCGGCGATCGCCTCGCCCTGGACGAGCTCGCCGTTCTCGTGCAGGCCGGGCAGCACTTCGAACCCGCTGAACTCGTCGACGATGCACTGCGCGCGCGCCTTGAACCTGGTGGCGTCGGCCGGCGTCCACCAGTCGCTCAGGTTGCCGTGCGGGTCGTACTGGCGGCCCTGGTCGTCGAAGCCGTGGGTCATCTCGTGGCCGATCACCGCGCCGATCGCGCCGTAGTTGACCGCGTCGTCGGCGGTCGCGTTGAAGAACGGCGGCTGCAGGATGCCGGCCGGGAACACGATCTCGTTGTTGGACGGGTCGTAGTAGGCGTTGACGGTCGGCGGGGTCATGCCCCACAGGCTGCGGTCGGTGGGCTTGCCGATCCGCGCGACGTCGACGCCGCTGTTCCAGTCGCGCACCGTGCGCAGCAGCGCCGCGTACGGCGCGCCCTCGGCGACGGTCAGCGACGAGTAGTCCTGCCACTTGTCGGGGTAGCCGATCTTCTTGGTGAACGCGTCGAGCTTCTCGATCGCGCGCGCCCGGGTCGGCGGGCTCATCCAGGCCAGCGTTTCGATGTCGCCGTGCAGCACCGACTGCAGGTTGTCGACCAGCGCGAGCGCGCGCGCCTTGGCCGCGGGCGGGAAGTTCCGGCCGACGTAGGCCTTGCCCAGCGGCGTGCGCAGGCCGGCGTCGACCGCGCGCGTGCAGCGCTGCCAGCGCGGGAGCTGCTCCTTGATGCCGTACAGCACGGTCGAGTGGAAGCCGAAGCTGGCATCGGCGAAGCGCTTGGGCAGGGCGTTCGCGAACGCGTCGGCGACGTGGAAGCGCAGGTAGGCCTTCCAGGTCGGCAGCGGCGTGGCGGCCAGCTGCGTGTCCCAGCCGGTCACGAAGGCCGGGATGCCGACGTCGACCGTGTCGAACCCGGGCGCGCCGAACTGCGCGAAGTACGTGCTCCAGCGCACGTGGGGCGCGAGCGCGGGCAGGGCGGCGAGCTTGGTCGGGTGGTAGGTCTTGGCCGGGTCGCGCAGCTCGACCCGGGTCGGGGTCGCCTTGGCCAGCGCCGTCTCGAGCGCCAGGATCGCGTCGGCCTCGCCGCCCGCGGCGGCGGCGCCGTCGCCCAGGTTCTGGAGCTGGGCCGCGACGTAGCCGCGGTAGGCGGTGCGGATCGCCGCGGTCTTGGCGTCGTCCTCGAGGTAGTAGTCGCGGTCCGGCAGGCCCAGGCCGCCGATCCCCAGGCCGGCGATCGTCTTGGACGAGTCCTTGGTGTCGGGCTCGGAGGAGAACTCCGGGCCGTCGTTCACGCCGACCCGCTCGAGCCGGGCGAGCTCGGCGACCAGGCCCGGGACGTCGGCCACCGCGGTCACGTCGTGCAGCAGCGGGTCGATCGGCCCCGTTCCGGCCCGCTCGATCCCCGCCTCGTCCATGCAGGCGCGGTAGTACGTGCCGAGCTTCTGCTCGTCGCTGCCGGCCGGCGCGGCGGTCTTGGCGGCGTCCTCGAGGATCGCGTGGAGCGCCTCGACGTTGTGCTGGGCCAGCTCGTCGAAGCTGCCCCAGCTCGGGTGGCCGGGCGGGATGCTGTGGGTCTTGCTCCAGCCGCCGGTCGCGAACTGGTAGAAGTCGTCGCAGGGCCGGCAGGTCGGGTCGATGTCGGCCCGGTCGAGCGCGGCGGCGGCGGGCGCGGCGGAGGCGGCGCGGGCGCCGGTCGCCAGCGACGGCAGCGAGGCGGCGACGAGCGCGGCGAGCGCGGCGGCGCCCAGAGCACGGACGGCGAGGCGGGCTGGGTGCACGTGCCGGGCTTTCACGGTCTCGGGGTCGGCGCCTTCCGCGCGCCGACCTAGAAGTGGTAGCCCGACCCCGGCGGGAAGGCGCCGCGCTTGGACACCGTGCTGCTGGCGGCGTGGTACGAGGCCGTGCTGCGGCGCGGGTTCTGGCCCAGCGGCGTGGCCGAGGCGATGTTCGAGGAGAAGCGGCCGAACAGTGCCGGGTCATCGCGGAACTCCTGCTCCAGCGCGGCGATGCGGGCTTGGTCGCTGGGGTGGTCGGAGAGGAAGTTCGGCGGCGCGTTGGTGTCCTGGGTCTGGAAGGCCTGGAACAGCCAGACCATGCCCCACGGGTTCGAGCCGGCCTCGGCGCAGGTCTGGGCGCCCTTGTGGTCGGCGGCGGCCTCGACGTCGCGCGAGTAGTGCAGCGACTGGAGGTTGAAGCCCAGGTTCGCGACCGTGCCGATCGTGTTCTGGTAGCGCCCGCCGGTCGCGATGTTGGCCAGGATGTCGCCGATCGTGTAGGCGGTGGCCGTCCGCTGCTGCTTCTGGTAGAGGTGCAGCACGTCGTGGTGGATGTCGTGCGAGGTCTCGTGGCAGAGCACGCCGGCGAGCTCCTCGCGGTTCTTGACGAACTTCATCAGGGCGTCGGTCACGTAGACGTTGCCGCCCGGAACGGCGAACGCATTGGGCTGGGTCTCGTGGACGAGGATGAACGTGAACGGGTGGTAGTACTGCGGGTCGGCAACCCGCTTGATCTGCTGGGCGATCGGGTTGAGAATCGCGTAGTACGGCGAGTTGCCGATGATCTCGCCCTTTTGTTGGAGCGCTTGGTACTCTTGCTGGCCGATCTGGGTCTCGGTCTGGTCGTCGCTCGTCTGTGCCGCAGCGGGCGCCGCGAAGGCGAGCATTCCGAGGCTCAGGACGAGAGCGAGCAGGCGTTGCATGGGTCCTCCGGGCCAACCGGCCCGCGTTCGGCGTCGTCGGGTGTTACCCAGAAACGTTCTCGGGGCCGCCAGGGTTCGCAGGGAGGCATGCTGAAACGCCTCGGGTCCGGCGCGGGTGTGATGTAATGGCAGCCTGCGACCTTCCCAAGGTTGATGCGCGGGTTCGATTCCCGCCACCCGCTCCAACGATGCCGGCGACGTAGCCAAGTGGTAAGGCAGGACTCTGCAAAAGTCCCACCCCCAGTTCGATTCTGGGCGTCGCCTCCAATCGTTCTCATGGTCGTGGTCTTCCTCGCGACCGCGATTGCCGGGCCGCTGGTCGGCATCAGCCAGCTCGACGCCGCCTCGAACCTGCAGGTTCGCCTGGCCAACACCCGGGGCGATCTCGACGCGCTCTTCTCGACCCAGCTCGCCGAGGAGACCGCGCTGCGCGGCTACGTCGCGACGCGCGATCCGAACTTCCTCGAGCCGGACGGCCCGCCGAACCCGCGCTTCGACGAGGAGGCCCGGGCGCTCGCCGACCGGCTGCAGGCCGAGGACATCGCCGACGGGCCGCGCACGATCGCGCGCATCCGCTCGCTGCACCGCGACTGGGAGCAGAACGTGGCGCTGCCGCTGCGGCGCAAGCCCAACCTGGTCGACCCCTACCTGCAAGCGTCCGGCAAGATCCTCACCGACGCCATGCGGGCCAGCTCGCAGAGCCTGCGGCGCGCGCTGACCGCCGAAGGCGACAAGGTCCAGGCCAAGCTCAAGCGCGAGATCGACACGACGGTCGCGCTGAGCGTCGGCATCGTGACCGTCTTCGCCATGGTGGCCTTCTTCTTCGCCGCCGGCCGGGCCCAGGCGGTCTCGCGGCTGGCCTACGAGGAGTCGCTGGTCGACGCGCTGCAGCGGACGCTGCGCGTCGGCGGGACGCGCCTGCCCTGCACCAAGATCGGCTCGGCTTACGCCTCGGCCACCCGCGAGGCGCTGATCGGCGGCGACGTGCTCGACGTCTGGCGGGCCGGCCCCGACCGCGGCTGGATCCTCGTCGCCGATGTCAGCGGCAAGGGCATCGAGGCCGCGCGCCACTCGGCGTTCGCCCAGTACGCCTTGCGCGCGCTGGCCTCCGAGTCCGAGGACCCGGGCGAGATCGTCGGCCGCTTCAACCGGCTCTTCCTCGAGACGTTCGACGACCCGTCGGTCTTCGTGGTGGTCTTCCTGGGCGGGTTCGACGCCCGCACGCCGCTGCTGCGCTACGCCAGCGCGGGCCACGGGACGGCGTACGTGCGGCGCGGCTCGCTGGTCGAGCAGCTCCCGCCGACCGGCACGATCGTCGGGCTCGACATCGCGCAGCACTATGCCACCGCGACCGTTCCGCTGGCCGTCGGCGACGTCGTGCTGCTGGCGACCGACGGCCTGAGCGAGGCGCGCGACGGGAACGGGACGCTGCTGGGCGAGGAGCGGGTCGCGGCCCTCTTCGCCGACGGGTCGGGCGACCCGCAGACGCTCTGCGACCGGCTGGTGGACGCGGCGAACGCGCACAGCGGCGGCGTGCAGGACGACTTGGCGGTCGTGGCGCTGCGGGTCGTCAAGGACGACGACGACCAGGCTCCGCTGCCGTTCAGCCCGCTCGGCGGGCGCTCCGCCTCGTAGCGCGAAGGGTTCCGGGTCGTGCTGGCCCGCCGCATCGTTCCCTGCCTGGACATCAAGGACGGCCGGGTCGTCAAGGGCGTCCGCTTCGTCGACCTCAGCGACGCCGGCGACCCGGTCGCCTTGGCCCGCCGCTACGAGGCCGAGGGCGCCGACGAGCTGGTCTTCCTGGACATCACGGCCACGGTGGAGGGCCGGCGGGCGACCCGCGAGGTCGTGCGGGCCGTCGCCCGCGAGCTGACCATCCCGTTCGCGGTCGGCGGCGGCGTGCGCGGCGCCGGCGACGTCAACGATCTCTTGCGGGCCGGCTGCGACAAGGTCAGCGTCAACTCGGCCGCGCTGCGCGACCCGGGGCTGGTCGCCGCCGCGTCGCGCCGCTTCGGCGCGCAGTGCGTCGTGGTCGCCATCGACGCCCGCCGCGCGCCGGGGCTGCCCTCGGGCTTCGAGGTGGTCGTCGACGGCGGCCGGACCGCGACCGGGCGCGACGCGGTCGCCTGGGCGGCCGAGTGCGAGCGGCTCGGCGCCGGCGAGCTGCTGGTGACCTCGATCGACCGCGACGGCACCCGCGACGGCTACGACCTGGCGCTGACCCGCGCGATCCGGGACGCCTGCGACCTGCCGCTGATCGCCTCGGGCGGCGCCGGCGCGGTCGCCGACTTCGTCGCGGTGTTCCGCGACGCGGACGCCGACGCGGCGCTGGCCGCCTCGCTGTTCCACTACGCCGAGCTGAGCATCGGCGAGCTCAAGGACGCGCTCGCCGCCGCGGGCATCACCGTCCGGCGCGAGCCGCTGCTGGCGGCGGCGCAGCCTGCGCCGGGAGCGGCCCGGTGAACGGGCTGCCCGAGGTCCGCTGGGGCCCCGACGGCTTGGCCCCGGTGGTGGTCGCCGATGCGGTCAGCGGCGCGGTGCTGACCCTCGCCTATGCCAACCGCGAAGCGCTCGAGCGCACCCTGGCGACCGGCTCGACCTGGCTCTGGAGCCGCTCGCGCAAGGAACTCTGGAACAAGGGCGCGACCTCGGGCAACACCCAGCGGGTCGTCTCGGTCGCGCTCGACTGCGACGCCGACGCGCTGCTCTACCGGGTCGTCCCGCAGGGCCCGGCCTGCCATACCGGCGCGCCGTCGTGCTTCGGCGAGCCGCTGACGCTCGCCGCCGCGAACGGCGCGGCGCCCGGCGGCGGCGACGGCGCGGCGTTCGCCCGCGCGCTGACCGAGCTGGCGCGCGTCGTCGCCGACCGCAAGACGAACCCGGTCGAAGGCTCGTACACCGCCAAGCTGTTCGCCGGCGGGGTCGACCGGATCGGCAAGAAGATCGGCGAGGAGGCGACCGAGGTCGTCATCGCGGCCAAGAACGCCGACCCGGCCGAGCTCGTCTGGGAGACCGCCGACCTGCTCTACCACACGCTGGTGCTGCTGGCCGAACGGGGGGTCGGGCTGGACCGGATCGGAGCGGAGCTATCGCGGCGCGCCAAGCCCGCCGAGTAGCGCCGCCGGCGGCCGCGCCCGCCGCCGGCCGCGCGAAGCACCCGCTGGCGGGGCTGGCGGGCATCGGGCCCGAGACGGCGGCGAAGTTCGCCGAGCTCGGCGTCGCCACGCCGGACGACCTGCTGCGCTACGTTCCGCGCGACTACCGCGACTGGCGCACGCCGGTCCCGATCGGCGCGCTGCGCGAGGGCGAGGCGATCGTCGTCGGCCGGGTCGTGCACGTCAAGGAGCGCAAGGGCCGCTTTCCGCTGGTGACGGTGGTGCTGGCCGACGAGACCGGCCGGGTCGAGGCCAAGTTCTTCGGCCGCACGTACTTGTTCGGCAAGCTCGCCGCCGACGACCGCCTGTTCGTCGCCGGCCGCGTCACGCGCGCCGGGCTGCTGCCCGAGATCAACGCGACCAGCCACAAGCTCTTGCGCGAGAACGAGCGCTACGCCGGCGAGATCGTGCCGGTCTACGCGGCGAGCAAGGAGCTGCCGAGCCGGACGATCCGCACCGCGATCGCCAAGAACCTCGACCGGCTGATCGCCGGCCGCGCCGACGCGCTGCCGCCCGGGCTGGTGCGCCGCTTCGGCTTCCCGCCGCTGGCGGCGGCCTGGCGCGAGATCCACGCGCCGCGCGACCCCGAGGCCGTGCGGCGGGCGCGCGAGCGGATCGTGTTCGACGAGTTCTTCGCGATCGCGCTGGCCGCCGCGTTCAAGCGCGCTCGGCGCGAAGCGGAGGGCGGCGCCCGCGCGCTCGCCGTCCCGGGCGGCTTCTGGGATGCGCTCACCGCCCAGCTCCCGTTCGCGCCGACCGCTGCGCAGCGGCGGGTGATCGAGCGCATCTGGGCCGACATGGAGCGCACCGCGCCGATGAACCGGCTGCTGCAGGGCGACGTCGGCAGCGGCAAGACGCTGGTCGCGGCGGCCGCGATCGTGCTGGCCCACCGCGGCGGCGTGCAGTCGGCGCTGATGGCGCCGACCGAGATCCTGGCCGCCCAGCACATGGCCAAGCTCGGCCCGCTGCTGCTGCCGTTCGGGATCGCGGTCGAGGCGGTGTTCGGCTCGCTCGGCGCCCGCCAGCGGCGCCGGGCGCAGGACCGCATCGCCTCGGGCGAGGCGGGGCTGGCGGTCGGGACGCACGCGCTGCTGACCCAGACCGTCACCTTCCACGACCTGGGCCTGGTGGTGATCGACGAGCAGCACCGCTTCGGCGTCAACCAGCGCCTGCGCTTGCGGGCCAAGAGCGGCGCGCCGCACACGCTGGCGATGACCGCCACCCCGATCCCGCGCACGCTGGCGCAGACGAAGTACGCCGACATGGACCTCTCGGTCATCGACGAGCTGCCGCCGGGCCGCACGCCGATCCGCACCTTCGTGCTGCGCGAGAGCTACAAGACCCGGGCCTACGAGCTGGTCCGCAAGAGCGTCGCGCTGGGGCAGCAGGCGTACGTCGTCGCGCCGGCGATCGACGCGTCGGACTCCGCCCTCACCGGCGCGCTGGCGGAGGCCGAGCGCCTGCGCGAGCGGGTCTTCCCCGGCCTGCGCGTCGCCGTGCTGCACGGCAAGCTGCCGGGGCGGGAAAAGGACGCCGTCATGGAGCGCTTCAAGCGCGGCGAGACCGACGTGCTGGTCGCCACGACGGTGGTGGAAGTCGGGGTCGACGTCCCGAACGCCTCGGTCATGGTCGTTCTCGACGCGCACCGCTACGGGCTCGCGCAGCTCCACCAGCTCCGCGGCCGGGTCGGGCGCGGCGTCGCCGAGTCGTACTGCATCCTGATCGCGCCCGACGACGCGGGCGAGGTCGAGCGCCTGCACGTGCTGGAGGAGACGAACGACGGCTTCGCGATCGCCGAGGCCGACCTGCGCCTGCGCCGGGCCGGTCAGCTCCACGGTACCGCACAGGCCGGCGAGGCGGGCACGCTCGGCGACATCCAGGACGACTTCGCGCTCTACATGCGCGCCAAGGAAGCCGCCGACGCGATCGTCGCCCGCGATCCGGAGCTGACCGAACCGCAGCACGCCGCATTGCGGCAACTGATCGTCGAGGGTGACGAGCGAGCGTCGCTGGTGACCGCATGAGCATCGCTCTCGGTTTCGACTTCGACCACACGCTGGGAGTCGACAACGGGCTGGAGAAGAAGGCCTTCTACCGGTACGCGCACGAGCTGGGGCGCCCGCTGCACGACGATGCGCGAGCCGCCGCGCGCATCGACGACGCGCTGGCACGGATGCGGGCCGGCGCGCTCTCGATCGACGAGGCGGTGAGCGGCGTTTTCGGCGCCGGCGTCGGCGGGGAGCGCTGGCGCGCGATCTGCTACGAGCTGGTGCCCGAGCTGGTCCGGCCGATCGACGGTGCGCTCGAGCTGCTGCGGGGGCTGCGCGCCCGCGGGGTTCCCTGCGCGATCCTGACCAACGGCTGGTCCCCGCTGCAGCAGCGCAAGATCGCGCACGCGCTCGGCCCGGCCGCCCCGGCCGTGCTGGTCAGCGACGAGCTGCACGCCATCAAGCCGGCCCGGCCGGCGTTCGACGCGCTGGTCGCGGCGCTCGGGGTTCCGCGCGAGCAGGTCTGGTACGTCGGGGACAATCCGGCCGGCGACGTCGGCGGCGCGCTCGCGGCCGGGTTGCGGGCGGCCTGGTTCGACTGGGAGGGCCTGCCGTACCCGGCCGAGCTGCCGCCGCCGACCCTGCGGGTCGGGGCGTTGCGGGAGCTCGAGGGGCTGGCCGAGAACGCGAACTCTCCATAGATCGCTATATGGGAACGCTGACGATCACCGGGGGCATGCTGCGCAGCAGGCGCGTCTCGACGCCGCCCGGGCGCGAGCTGCGACCGACGCCCGCGCGCGTGAAGGAAGCACTGTTCTCGATCCTGGGAGCGCGGGTCGACGGCGCGCGCGTGCTCGACCTCTTCGCCGGCACCGGGGCGCTGGGCTTCGAGTCGCTCTCGCGCGGTGCGGCCCACGTCACCTTCGTCGAGCGCCACCGGCCGACGGCCGAGGCGCTGCGCGCCAGCGCGCGCGCGCTGGGCGTCGCCGCGCAGGTCGCGGTGGTCAACGCGCCGGCGGAGCGGGCCGCGAGCGCCCTCGACGGCGGCTACGACCTCGTCTTCGCCGACCCGCCCTACGCCCAGCCGTACCCCGCCGCGGCGTTCGCGGCGCTGCGCGCGCGCGGTGCGATCGGTTCCGCCACGACGGTCGTCTACGAGCACCCCGCCCGCACCGCGCCGCCGCCCGACCCGCTGATGCGCTTGGAGCGCAGCGCGCGCTACGGCGAGGTCGGCTTGGCGTTTCTCAGACCGCTGGCCGAAGCCGCGGCCGACGACGCCGCGCCGCTGCCCGGAGCGCGGCCGTGAACGGGATCGCCAAGGTCGAGCACTCGGCGATCTACCCGGGCTCGTTCGACCCGATGACGCGCGGCCACCTCGACGTGATCGAGCGCGCGGCGGCGATCTTCGACAAGGTCGTGGTGGCGGTCGTCGTCAACCCGCAGAAGCGCGAGCCGCTCTTCACGCTCGCCGAGCGCGAGCGCATGATCGAGGCCGCGGTCGAGCACCTGGCGAACGTCACCGTCACCCACTTCCGCGGGCTGCTGGCCGACTTCGTGCAGACCCGCGACGCGACGGTGATCGTCAAGGGGCTGCGGGTCGTCTCGGACTTCGAGAGCGAGATGTCGACCGCGCTGATGAACCGCTCGCTCTCGGGCGTCGACACCGTCTTCCTGCCCAGCGACCCGCGCTGGTCGTTCGTCAGCTCGACCCTGGTGAAGGAAGTCTACAACCTGGGCGCCGACGTGGCCGACTACGTCCCGCCCGCCGTGCTCGCCGTCATGCGAGCCAAACGCCCCGCCCCCACGCCCACCTGAGCAGAGGAGTTTCGCCATGTCCGTCTACCGTGTGATCGACAAGCTCGAAGCGTCCATCAAGGCGGGCACCGTGCTGCCGCTGGGCTACCGCGTCGTGAGCGAGGAGAAGCTGCTCGAGCTGATCGAGAAGCTGCGCGCGACGCTGCCCGAGGAAGTCGGCCGCGCGCGCACGATCGCCAAGAACGGCGACCGGCTCGTGCGCGACGCGCAGGAGAAAGCCCAGGCGATCGTGACCGAGGCCTCGCAGGCGCAGACCCAGCTGATCGACGAGCACGAGGTCGTCCGGCGCGCCCGCGCCACCGCCGAGATCGTCCTGCGCGAGGCCGAGCAGAAGGCGCAGCGCGTGCGCGAAGGCGCCGACGCCTACGCCGCCTCGGTGCTGACCGACCTCGACGCGCGCCTCTCGACCGCGCTCGGCTCGGTCAAGAAGGGCGTCGAAGCGCTGGCCGCCGCCAAGGCCGGCGGGGCCCAGCCGCCGGCCTCCGCCACGCTCGCCGACGCGGCGGCGAAATCGAAGCGGGTCGCGTTCGACGCCCAGCACCACAGCGACACGGCGGAGCTCGAATCGGTCTAGAGGATTCGGGCTTCGCCCGAATCCGTCGCGTTTGGGCTTCGCCCAAGCCGCCCTCGGGTTTCGGGCGTTATCTTTTGGCGTTCGTTGCGTTCGACGTCGCTTCGCAGGTGCAGAGCGTGGCGATCGCGTGGCAGATCTATTCCGTCCGGCACAGCGCGTTCGACCTCGGGCTGGTGGGCTTGGTGCTGTTCGTGCCGTCGCTGGTGCTCGCGCCGCTGACCGGGATCGTCGCCGACCGGGTCGACCGGCGGGCGATCGTCGCCGCCGCCGGCCTGGTGCAGATCGCGGTCTGCCTGGCTTTGATCCCGCTCGCCGCGCGCCACGACGGCCGCGGCCTGGCGGCCGACCTGGCGGTGCTGGTGGCGGCCGGTACCGCCCGCGCGTTCGCCTTTCCGGCCGCCTCGGCGCTGCTGCCGGCGATCGTTCCGGCCGCCGGCTACGTGCGCGCGAGCGCGACCGCGTCGGCGGTGCGCGAGCTGGTGCGGATCGGCGGGCCGGCGCTGGGCGGCGTGCTGGTGGCGATCGGTGCGCCGGTCGTCTACGGCAGCGCGCTGGCGGTGTTCGCCGCCGGCGCCGCGGTGGTCGTCACGATCCGGCTGCGGGCGCAGCCGCCGCACGAGGAGCAGGCGTCGCTGCGCGACCTCTCCGCCGGGCTGCGCTTCGTGCTGGCGCGGCCGGTGATCGGCGGCGCGATCTCGCTCGACCTCTTCGCGGTGCTCTTCGGCGGCGCGACGGCGCTCTTGCCGGTCTACGCGGCGCAGGTCTACCACACCGGGGCGGCCGGCTTCGGCGCGCTGCGCGCCTCGGTTGCGCTCGGCACCGCGCTCTGCGCCGTCGTGATCGCGCGCCGGCCGATCCACCGCTGGGCCGGCCCGCGCCTGCTCGCCGCGGTGGCGCTGTTCGGCGCGGCGACGATCGCCTTCGGCCTCTCGACCTCGCTCTGGGTCGCGATCCCGGCGCTGGCGCTGGCGGGTGCGGCCGACATGGTCAGCATGGCGATCCGCGACGCGCTCGTCGCGCTCGGCACGCCCGACGCGATGCGCGGCCGGGTCAGCGCGGTCGAAGGGGTCTTCATCGTCGCCAGCAACGAGCTGGGCCAGTTCGAGTCGGGCACCTTGGCCGCATTCGTCGGCGCGGTCCCGGCGGTGGTGCTGGGCGGGGTCGCGACGCTGGCCGTGGTCGCGCTCTGGGCCTGGCGCAACCCGGCACTACGCCATGCCGACGCGGTCCACCCCGACGCCGCTACAGCGCCGGCGTGAAGTTCAGGTTCTTCACCAGGAACGCGTAGCGGTCGGCTTCGTCGTCGATGATCTTGTCGGTCGGCCGGCCGCCGCCGTGGCCGCCCTTGGACTCGACCCGCAGCAGGATCGGCGCGTCGCCCGCCTGCGCGTGCTGCAGCAGCGCCGCGAACTTGAACGAGTGGGCCGGGTAGACCCGGTCGTCGTGGTCCGAGGTCATGATCAGCGTCGGCGGGTAGACGGTGCCGTCCTTCACGTTGTCGTCCGGCGAGTATTTGTACAGCCACGCGAACTGCTCGGGCGAGGCGTCGGCCGAGCCGTACTCGGGCACCCAGGCCTTGCCGACGGTCCACTTCTGGAAGCGCAGCATGTCGAGCACGCCGACCTCGGGGATCGCCGCGCCGAACAGGTCGGGGCGCTGGGTGATCGCCGCGCCGACCAGCAGGCCGCCGTTGGAGCCGCCGTTGGCCGCGAGCTTGGGGGCCGAGGTGATCTTGCGGTCGATCAGCATCTGCGCGGCCGCGAGGTAGTCGTCGAACACGTGCTGCTTGTTGGCCAGCCGGCCCGCCTCGTGCCAGGCTTCGCCGTACTCGCCGCCGCCGCGCAGCACGACATCGGCGTACGCGCCGCCCATCTGCAGCCACAGCGCCACGCCGGGATGGAAGCCGGGCGTCTCGTCGATGTCGAACCCGCCGTAGCCGAAGACGATCGTCGGGGTCGAGCCGTCGAGCGGCATGTCCTTGCGGTGGGTGACGAACACCGGCACCCGCGTGCCGTCCTTCGAGGTCGCGAAGTCGAGGTCGGTCGCGTACGGCGCCGCGTCGAACGCGATCTTCGGCTTGTCGTACAGCGTGCTCGCGCCGGTGCGCGTGTCGTAGCGGTAGATCGTGGTCGGGTAGGTGTACGAGGTGAAGTCGTAGTAGGCGATCCGGTCCTCCCGCCGCGCCTCCGGCAGGCCGCCGCTGCCGATCGCCGGCAGCGCGATGCTCCCCAGCGGTTTGCCGGCCAGACTGGCGACGCGCACGACGGAGTGCGCGTCGTGCAGGTAGGAGAGGTAGAAGCGGTTGCCGATCAGCGAGACGCCGTTGAGCGCGTCGGCGGCCTGCGGGACGATGTCGTGCAGCGCGTGCCCGGAGCCGGCGAGGTCGAGCCAGACCAGGCGGCTGCGCGGCGCGCCCGCGTTGGTGTAGACGTACAGCCGCGTGCCGTCGTCGCCGACGACGGTGTACTGCACGTCGGGATCGAGCGCGAAGATCTGGCGGAAGGCGGAGTTCGGCTCGCCGCGCCGCTTCCAGGCCAGGCTGTTGCCGTTCCCCTTGCTGCGGAACAGGAACACGTAGCGCTCGTCCTCGGTCGTGCCCGCGCTCAGGAACTCGTCGGGGTGCGCCCGCGCGGCGTAGACCAGCGGGTCGGCCGACTGCGGCGTTCCCAGGCGGTGGAAGAAGATCTTCTGCACGCCCAGCGCGGCGAGGGTCGGGTTGCCGCCCGCCGGGGCGTCGTAGGCGGAGTAGTAGAAGCCGCCGTCGCCGATCCAGGTCGCGCCCGAGAACTTGCTCCAGTGCAGCACGTCGGGCAGGTCCGCGTCGCGGGCGACGTCGCGCACGTGCCAGGTCTGCCAGTCCGCGCCGGACGACTGCGTCGCGTACGCCAGGTAGCGGCCGTCGCGGGTGAACGACTCGCCGGCCAGCGCGACCGTGCCGTCGGCCGAGAGCCGGTTGGGGTCGAGGAAGGTGCGCGCGGGCGCGCCCTCGCGGTCGCGCACGTAGAGCACGCTCTGGTTCTGCAGGCCGCTGTTGCGGAAGAAGAACCAGCGCTTGCCGGCCCGGAACGGCGCCCGCAGCCGGGGATAGTTCAGCAGCTTGCGGTACGCCTCGCGCAGCGCGCCGCGCTGCGGGATCGCGTCGAGGTACGAGCGCGTGAGGCTGCCCTCGGCCGCCACCCAGGCTCGGGTCTGCGGCGAGTCGACGTTCTCCAGCCAGCGGTACGGGTCGGAAACGGTCGTGCCGAAGTACGTGTCGGGCTTGGGATCGCGCGGAGCGTCGGGGTAGGTCGGCCGAGCGCCGGCGGCGAGAACGGGCGTCGCCGCGAGCAGAGCGGCGAAGACGAGGGCTAAGCGTCGCACGCCGGGCCCTTCTCCGTATTAAACCGGAGGCGCCTGCACCCCGTGCGCGAAGGCCTCCAGCCGGGCGCGGTCGATCGAGCGCACCCGGCCGCGGTCGAGCTCGACGGCGGCCGCGTTCTTGAGCCGGATCAGCGCCCGCGCGGCCATGTCGCGCACGGTGCCGGCGGCGGCGGCGATCTGGGCTTGCGAGAGGTTTTCCACCCCGGGCAGTCCCGGCGCCATGCCGATCGTCGCCGGCGCGTACGACATCAGGAACTTCGCCACCCGCTGCAGCACGTGGGCGAAGGCCAGGTCGGCGATCGTGTCGATCGAGCGCCGGCGCGCCTGCGAGGCCGCGGCGAGAAACCCGAGCGCCAGCTCGCTGTCGTTGCGCACCGCGTGCAGCACCGCTTCGGTCGGCACCAGCACCAGGCTGCAGTCGGTCAGCGCCTCGGCCCGCGTCGTCGCGCCGCCGCCGTCGAAGGTGCCCGACTCGTTGAGCGGGTCGTGGGTCAGCCGCTCGCCCAGCGCGTGGGTCTTGCCGTCGGGCGAGAGCAAGGTGTAGACGACCTTGCCGCCGCGCACGAAGCCCAGGTACGGCCACAGCTCGCCCTCGTCGAAGATCGTCTCGCCGGTGCGGTAGGAGCGCTCGGTCGCGACGGTGGCCAGCTCGTTGATCGTCGACTGCTTGGCGTTGGCGAACGGGGCGGTGTGGGAGAGGAAGGTCGCGGCGTCGGCCCGCTCGTCGATCCGCTCCAGCCGGATGGTCCAGCGGCCGCTGCCCAGGTTGCGGGCGTCCCAGGAGAACCGGCCCGAGCGCAGCTGCTGGAACTCGTTGCGCAGCGCGCGGGGGTCGCTCTCCTCGTGCAGTTCGAGGACCCCGCCGACCGGCAGCTTGTCGAACGCATCGAAGATCCGCGCGCTGCGGTTCTGGGCAGGCAAGGTCCGGGCGTCGATGGTGGCCGTCGCCGCGCGGGTCGTTGGCATCGCGCTTTGGATGCGTCGCAGGGGGCGCATTCCCTGCGACGGAAGCGGCAGCCGGTGTTTCCGCTGCGCCGCTACGCCGCGCGCGGGCTCGACGTTCTCGCCGTCCTGGTCGTGCTGGTCGCGGTGGCGCGCTTCGTCGTGCTGCCGCGCCTCCACCACGCACCCGCCCCGGCGCCGCCGGTCTCGCTGGCCACCCTCGACGGCGGCCGCTTCGACTTGGCGCGGGCCCGCGGCCGGATGGTCTTCCTCGACTTCTACGCCTCGTGGTGCGCGCCGTGCCGCGACGCGATCCCGCTGGTCCAGCACTTCCGGCGGACCCATCCGGGAGTCGAGGTCGAGTCGGTCGACGTCGGCGAGGAGCCGAGCCTGGTCCGGCCGTTCGCCGCCCGGTTCGCCATGCACGACGTCGCCCTCGACCCCGACCAGACCGTCGCCCACGCCTTCGGCGTCGACGGCTTCCCGACGCTGGTCGCGATCGGGCCCGACGGCACCGTGCGAGCGCGCTGGATCGGCTTCGACCCCGGCATCGAGCGCGACATGGGCGACGTCCTCGACCGCTACCGCTAGGCGAGAACGGCCGCGCCTCCTAGCGGCCGCTGAAGCTCGGCTTGCGCTTGGCCAGGAAGGCCGACGAGCCTTCGCGGAAGTCCTCGCTGACGACCAGCCGGCCGAAGTGCCGCGCTTCGAGCGCGAGGGCGTCGGTCAGCGGGAGGTGGGCGCCCTCGACGATCGCGCGCTTGGCCGCGGCGACCGCGAGCGGCGCTTTCGCGGCGATCAGCTCGGCGATGCGCCGGGCCTCGGCCAGCAGGCCGTCGGCCGGGACCACCTTCTGGACCAGCCCGGCCCGGAGCGCCTCCTGGGCGTCGATCATCTCGCCGGTCAGGCACAGGTACATCGCCATTCCCTCGCCCAGCAACCGCGTCGTGCGCTGGGTCCCGCCGTAGCCGGGCAGGATGCCCAGGTTCACCTCGGGCTGGCCGAACTTGGCGTTCTCGGCCGCGATCCGGATGTCGCAGGCCATCGCCAGCTCGCAGCCGCCGCCCAGCGCGAAGCCGTTGACCGCGGCGATCACCGGCGCGGCGAGCGCCTCGAACGCCGTCGTCAAGGCCTGGCCGCGGGCGGCCAGCGCCTCGCCCGCGGCGGCGTCCCCCAGCGCGCTGAACTCGCCGATGTCGGCCCCGGCGGCGAACGCCTTCGGGCCCGCACCGGTGACGATCACCGCGCGCACGCCCGGCTCGGCGGCGAGCTCCGCGAAGGTCTGCGCGAGCTCCTCCACCATGCGGCCGTTGAGCGCGTTGAGGACGTCGGGACGGTTGAGCGTGACCGTCGCGACGGCTGCGGTACGTTCGAGCGCGATCGTTTGCATCGGGCCGCGCTACGGCGGGGTTCGCGCAACGCCCTCCCCTCTGCTATGCTGGGAGCGACATGCGTACCGCCTACCACCAGGCGTTGGAGAGCACGCGCCTGGACGTCGTCCGGCTGGGCGCGCTCGTTTCCGACGCCATCCGCTCGGCAACCCACGCGCTGGAGAACCGCGACGCGATCCTGGCCGGCCGGGTCGTCGCCGGGGACGACGAGATCGACGACGTCCGGCGGCGGGTCGAGGCGGCTTGCATCCAGCTCATCTGGAAGCAGCAGCCGGTCGCGGGCGAGCTGCGCGAGATCGCCTCGATGCTCCAGATCGTCACCGACCTCGAGCGGATCGGCGACTACGCCGTCGACATCGCCAAGAACGCGATCAAGCTGACCGACGTGCCGGTCCGCCCGGCCAGCGTCGAGGTCGGCCGGATCGCCAACCTCGCCCACCAGATGCTCGAGGACGTCATGCGCGCCTACCGCGAGCGCGACTCGGGTCTGGCCGACCGGGTGATCGAGCGCGACGACGAGGTCGACCTGCTCTACCGCAACGGCCTGGAGGCACTCCAGGCGGAGATGCAGGTCGATTCGGGTACGGTACCCGCCGGGACGCTGCTGCTGTTCGTCATCTCGATCATCGAGCGGGTCGGCGACCGCGCCCAGAACATCGCCTGGCACACGAAGGACATGCTGCCGTGACGCGCTTGCTCGCCGCCTTCCTCTGCGCGCTGGTCCTGGGGCTCGCCGCGCCGGCCTCCGCCGCCGACAAGAACGTCAAGCTCACCCTCGACGGGCGCCCGGTCGACCGCAGCGGCGGCATCGCGGTCGCCCGCGGCGGGGTCGTCTACGCCGACGTGGTCGACCTGGTCAAGGCCTTCGACGGGCTCCTCACGTTCCACGGCAACGCGGTCGAGGTGACCATCGACTCCGTCACCGCGACGTTCAGCGCGGGCAGCCGCACCGCGCTGCTGCAGGAAGGCTCCGCGACCATGCCGGGTCAGGTCTTCCGGCGCAACGGCGACTTCTACGTGCCGCTCGGCTTCTTCATCACCCGCGTCGCCAAGGCGAAGCTCCGGACCGACCCTGCCCTGACCCGAGCGGACATCTACGTCAACGCCAGCCCGCTGAGCTGAGGCGATCGCGAGCGCGGCGCCGCTCGCCCGCGATGCGTTCGCGCTCGCGCCGGGCATCGTCTACCTCAACCACGCGGCGACCGGCGTGCTGCCGCGCGCCACCCGCGACGCGCTGCGCGCCATGATCGACGACCACGCCGCGCAGGGCGGTCCCGGCGTCTGGCCGCGCGAGGCCGAGCTGCCGGCGTACCGCGAGCGCATCGCCGGCTTCGTCGGCGGGCGCGGCACCGAGATCGCGCTGCTGCGCAACACCGGCGACGGCGCGACGGTGCTCGCCCAGGGCCTGGACCTGGGTCCCGGCGACGAGGTGCTCGGCGGCGCCGACGAGTTCGGCGCCAACGTCTACCCGTGGCTGGCGCTGCGCGAGCGCGGCGTCGGCGTGCGGCTGGTCGACGCGCCGCGCGAGCGGCTGACGCCCGACCTGCTGCGCCGCACGATCTCCCCGCGCACCCGCGTGGTCGCGGTCTCGTGGGTCGGCTTCGCGGACGGCTACCGCCACGATCTGGCCGGGCTGGCCGAGGTCGCGCACGCGCACGGCGCGCTGCTCGTCGCCGACGTCATGCAAGGCCTGGGCGCGTTCCCGCTCGACGTCGGTGCAACGGGAGTCGACGCGATCTACGCCGGCGGCGCGAAGTGGCTGCTGGCGCTGCAGGGCGTGAGCTTTCTGTGGCTGCGCGCGGCGCTGCTCGAGCGGGTCGCGCTGCGCCTGCCGGGATGGCGCTCGGTGGCCGACATCTGGAACTTCCTCGACTACGACCAGCCGCCCGCGCCCGACGCCTCGCGCTACGAGGGCGGCACGCCCAACCTCATCGGCGCGCTCTCGCTCGTCAGCTCGATGGACGTCCTGGCGCAGGCGGGCGGCGCGCGCATCGCCGCGCACGTGCTGGCCCTCACCGACCGCCTCGCCGACGGCCTGCTCGCGCGCGGCTACACGCTCCTGAGCGACCGCTCGCGCGAGGCGGTCGCGTCGGGCATCGTCAGCTTCCGCCGCGAGGGCATCGATCCGGTCGCACTCGGCCGGCGCCTGGGCGAAGCCGGCATCTGCGTCACCGCCCGGGCCGGCGGCATCCGCGTCTCGCCGCACGGCTACAACACGAGCGACGAGATCGACGCGCTGCTCGCCGCGCTGCCGTGCCGAGCTTAGCTGCCCGAGCCGCCCGAGGCCGAGAAGATGCCGGCGAAGAGGTTGATCACGATGCCGATGATCACCGAGTTGTAGGCGAACGAGATGATCGAGTGACCGATGACCTCGCGCCGCACGCGAGTCTCGGTCACCTGCGGGTCGGAGACCGCGAACGACGCGCCGATGCAGAACGCGAAGTACGCGAAGTCGAAGTCCGACGGCCGCTCCGTGCCGGGGAACGTGATCCCGCCGCACGCCTCGCCGTCGCCGTCGTCGTCGTACCAGTACAGGTGCGCGTAACGAAACGTGTAGACCGTGTGCACGAGGAACCAGCCCGCGCTCACCGCGATGACGCCGAGGGTGTAGGCCTCCCACTTCTCGAGCGGGCTGTGCACCTTGGGGCCGTGGCCGATGATGGCGATCGCGGCGACCAGGCCGACGACCACCGCCACCAGCACGATCAAGCTGGTCAGGTTGCGGCCCGGATCGTCGGCCGCGGCGCGGGCCTTGGTGAGGTCCGGGTCGGCGTGCAGGCCGGCGCGCCACATGAACGCCAGCAGCGTCAGCGCTGCGGAATCGTAGGCGGCGACCAGGCGGGTCGCCCCGAGCAGCCAGGTCGGAACCACGAAGTAGACCAGTACGGCGACGAGCCCCGCCAGCCCGAACCCGACCAGGCGGTGGCGGGTGCGCCAGTGCGACGCTCGCCGCGCGTCGGCCGAGGCCGCGCTCAGAACCCGTCCTCGGCCAGCCGGCAGGGCGCCATGATCGCGTCGGTCATGCCGTGGATCACCCGCTTGTCGGCCGGCGCGACGGTGGCCAGCACGCCGCCCAGGCGCGTCCGCTCGCCGACCACGAAGTAGTACGGGCACAGCCGCACCCGGCCGTCCATCTCCACGACCTCGTGCTTGGAGCGGTCGAGGTAGGGCACCCGCACCCGGCGGCCTTTGTGGAAGCGCTGCAGCACGTGGGGCGTCGTCTCGAAGGCCGCCAGCGCCGCGTGCAGTCCGTCGCGCCACTCCTCGCGGGTCATGTCGTTGGCGACCTTGACCCCGCGCGAGCCCCAGGCCAGCTCGCTGAAGCCGGACGGCTTGAGCACGTAGTCGCGCTCGCGCTTGCCCAGGTCCTCGAGCTGCGCCCAGTCGTGGACCGGCACGCCGCCCGCGCTCAGGTCGGCGATGACCGCCTGGGGCGGCAGCGGGCGGGGGTCGACGATCCAGGTCCGCGGGAAGATCCCCAGCAGCCGCTCGTCGACCTGCGGGCCGAGCTCGGCCCGCCACAGCGCGCGCAGATTCGGGTGGTGGAAGAGCGCGAAGGACGCCTTCTCCTCCATGTGCGGCTTGGGCGGCGGGGTCAGCTTGACCCGGTTGTGCCGCGCCGCGTAGAGGATCAGCTCCTGCTTGGGCACGTTGAGCAGGTCGAAGAGCTCGAAGTTCCGGTAGAGGACGTCGAGCTTGGCCTCGCGCCCGTCGGCCCGCTGCGCGAACAGCGCTTCCTCGGTGAAGACGATCTCCTGCGGCTTGCAGACGATGACCTCGCCCAGGCCCAGCGCGCCGATCCGGGCCGCCAGCCAGGTCAGCTCGCCGCGGTAGTCGGCGGACTCCTCGCTGACCACGACCGCGACCGTCGGCCGCTCCACCCCGCCGACCGAGGCGAGCATGGCGGCGAAGCTCTCGGCCATTCCGTCGCTGCCGCCGACCGTGTCGGCGCCGAGCTCGCAGTACGTGTGCGCCATGGCCCCGACGAAGCCCATCCCGCCCGGCACGCTGTCGAGCTCGCTGGCGACGTAGCCGTCGTCGGTGAGGATCAGGTCGGGGCGGATGACCCGGGACACTTCTTGCTTGAAGCGGTTCTGCCGGGCCAGCTTGACGATCTGCTCGGGCTTGCCGCGGTCGAGCTCCTCGGCGATGAAGGCCGGGGCCGTGCCGCGGGCGCTGCGCAGGTAGAGCCCGTTGAGCGCCCGGTAGAAGGCCAGCAGGTCGTCGCCCAGGGTCTCGATCGCGGCGACCGTCTTGGGCGCCAGCGGAAACGGGTCGGGCGATACGCGCCAGGCGATCCCGAGGTTTTCTCCCTCGGCGGAGAGCCGGAAGAGCCCCGGGGGCAGGTTCGCGGTGAGGTACTCGGCGCGGCCGGTCGCAGCCAGCTCCGGGACTACGCTGGTACAGGGCATCAGCGGCATCGCCACATGTCGAGGGCTAGGAACCGCGCCGCACCGCCGCGGTTGCGTGGGCGGCGTTACTTGAGCGGGGTCGCGCCCGGCAGCAGCAGCGCGTGCTCGACCTGGACCGCGCCGCCGCGGTAAGCCAGGGTCAGGTGCAGCGTGGCGTTGATCCCCAGCGGAGCGAGCGCCGCGTCGTCGATCCCGCGCGAGACCGCCGCCCCGCTCAAGATGTCGATCGCGGTCGAGCGCGAGAACGAGCCCGAGCCGCTGCGGAACGACTCGCTCACCGCCAGCTTTCCGCCCTCCGGCGCGGCGGCGCAGAGGCTGACCGCGACGGCCTTGCCGCCGACGTCGAAGGTGTCGTGCGAGCAGCGCTGGGCCGGGTTCTGGGCGGCGGCGGGCGCGGCGCTCAGGGCGACGAGCGCGAGAACCGCGAAGGTGCGCATGCTCGTGGAACGCCTTCCAGGCCCCGCCCGTTGCGCCGGCGCGACCGGCGGCACCATTCTCGGGGGCGGGGTGCGTCCGCCAGGGCTTGGGCGGGTATTGACCGCATGCAGACGGATCGCCGACCCGAATCGTTCACGGAACCATACATGCCGACCACGATCGACCTCATCGCGCTCGACCTCGACGGAACGCTCCTGGCGCCGGACGAGACCATCAGCGCCCGCAACCGCCAAGCCATCCGGGCCGCGCTCAACGCCGGGACCCGGGTCGTCTTGGTCACCGGACGCGGCGTCGACACCCCGATCCGGGTCTCCAAGGAACTCGGCCTCAACCTGCCGGTGATCTGCTGCCACGGCGCGCTGACCAAGGACTTCGGCGCCAACAAGGTGCTCGAGCACGTTCCGGTGCCGCTCCAGTACGCCAAGCCGATGATCGCCTTCGCCGAGGCCCAAGGCCTCGCCATCGCGGTCTACGCGGACGAGGCGTTCTACCGGCTCGAAGGCTCCGAGGTCTACATGGACGACATGCGCGGGCCCGGCTGGCACGAGGCGCCCTCGCTCAGCGAGATCCTGCGCGACGGCGCGCCGACCTTCATCCGCTTCCTGGGCGAGGAGTCGGTCCGGCGCATGCAGCGCGAGTTCGGCGACCTGCCGCTGGCGTTCCGCTACGAGACCTGGCAGGACTTCGTCGAGTGCGCCGTGCTCAACCGCGAGGCCAGCAAGAAGAACGCGCTGGCGAAGCTCTGCGCCGGCTTCGGCATCTCCTCGGAGCGGGTGCTGGCGATCGGCGACTCGCGCAACGACGTGCCGATGCTGCGCTGGGCCGGGATCGGCGTGGCGATGGGCAACGCGCTGGCCGAGGTCCGCGAGTCGGTCCGCTACGTGACCGCATCGAACGACCGCGACGGGGTGGCGCTGGCGATCGAGCGGTTCGCGCCGCCGGCCGCGCGGAAGAGCGCCTGATGCAGCCTGCGGCGCCCAGCCCCGAGTACGAGGCGGAACTGCGCGGCATCCTCGCCCGGCGCGACTGGGAGGCGCTGCGCGACTTCACCCGCGAGCACAACAAGATCCCCGACGACATCTACGCGCAGGGCGCGCACTTCTGGGAAGTGCTGCTGCACAAGCTGACCTGCAACCGGCTCGACCTGCTCGGCCTGCACGACGACTCGCGCGCCTGGCTCAAGGAGCACGACTACACGACCGACTTGGGCGGCGTCTGATGCGGGTGCGGGTACTGGCGTTCGCGCGCTTGCGCGACCTGCTCGGCTTCGGCACGCGCGAGGTCGACGTCGCCGACGGCACGACGCTCGAGGGGCTGTGGGAGGGGCTCGCCCGCGACGCGCGCGCGATCGAGGCGCTGCGCGCCGCGACCCGCTTCGCCCGCAACGGCGCGCTGGCCGACGGCGCGACCGCGCTGCACGACGGCGACGAGGTCGCGCTGATGCCCCCGGTCGGCGGCGGCTAGGCCCGTGATCGGCCTGAGCGCCGAGCCGCTCGACGCCGCGGCGCTGGTGCGGGCGGTGCGGACGGACGCGCACGGCGCGGTGGTGACGTTCCTGGGCACGACGCGCGAGACGTCGCCCGACGACCCGCGGCCGGTCGCGGCGCTGGAGTACGAGGCGTACGAGGCGCTCGCGGTCGCCGAGATGGAGCGGATCGCGGGCGAGGCGCGCGAGCGCTTCGGGCCGCTGGCGATCGCGCTGGTGCACCGCACCGGCCGGGTCGACCTGGGCGAGCCGTCGGTCGCGGTCGTCGTCGCGGCGCCGCACCGCGGCGCGGCGTTCGAGGCCTGCCGCTACGCGATCGACGCGCTCAAGGCCCGGGTCGCGGTCTGGAAGCGCGAGGTCTACCGCGACGGCGATTCGGCCTGGATCGCCAACCAGCCGTCGTGAACGTCGCGCTGCACCGCGTCGACGCGGGCTTCAACGAGGTGGCGGTGCTGGAGTACGAGGCCCGGCGCGCGCGCGGCGTGACGATCGTAGCCGGGCACGGCTACTCCAGCTCCAAGCAGAACCTCGACGGCCTGTGCGCGTTCCTGGCCAGCCATGGCTTCGGCGTCTGGTCGCTCGACTTTCCCGGCCACAAGCTGGGCGCCAGCGGCGGGCGGCTGCGCTCCGTCGAGGACCTCTTCGACGCGCTGGCGGCGGTGGTGCGCTTGGCCCGCGAGCGCGGCGCGCAAACGGTGTACGCGCTGGGCCACAGCATGGGCGCGACGACCGCGCTGTGCGTCGCCGGCCGCGATCCGTCGCTGGCCGGCGTGGTCTCGATCGCGACCGGCTACGGCCGGCCGACCGCGCTCGACGCGCTGGCCGCGCGCGGCGTCGTCGACCTGCGCTCGTCGTACGTCGACGGCCTCACGCTGGAGCAGGTGGCGCGCGAGTGGCAGCCGCACGTCGACGCCGCGCTGCCGCGCCTCGCCGGCCGGCCGGTGCTGCTGGTCGCCGCCGAGCGCGACGGGATGGTCTCGCAGGCCTCGGTGCGCGATCTCTACGACCGCATCCCCGGCGCGGCCAAGACCTTCGCGACCGTCGCCAGCGACCACACCTTCGCCGGCGACAACAGCCGCACCGCGGTGCTGCAGTGGCTCAACCCGCGCCACCCGCGCCGGGGCGCGAGCGGCGCGGCCGAAGCGCCGCTCGTCGATGCACCGCTCTGACCGCCGCAACGACCGTATCGGAGGACTTCTCGGCGTGATCACCCACCAGTTCGGACCGACCGGCCGCGACGTGCCCGTCGTCGGCCAGGGAACCTGGAACGTCCCGCTGCGCGGCGCGGCCGCCGACGAGGCCAAGCGCGCGCTGCGGCGCGGCGTGGAGCTCGGCATGGTGCACCTCGACACGGCCGAGATGTACGGCGACGGCGGCGCCGAGCAGCTGCTCGGCGAGGCGATCCGCGGCCTGCCGCGCGAGCAGCTCTTCATCGTCTCCAAGGTGCTGCCGTCGAACGCGAGCTACGACGGAACCATTCGCGCCTGCGAGCGCTCGCTCGAGCGGATCGGCACCGAGTACCTCGACTGCTACCTCTTGCACTGGCGCGGCAGCACGCCGCTGGGCGAGACCATGCGGGCGCTGGAGCGGCTGGTCGACGACGGCAAGATCCGCTCGCTGGGGGTCAGCAACTTCGAGGTGAGCGACCTCGAGGAGGCCGTCGCCGCGCTCGACCACGTGCCGCTGGCCTGCAACCAGGTGCTCTACAACCTGGGCGAGCGCACCGTCGAGGACCACGAGCTGCCCTGGTGCCGGGCCCACGGCGTCGCGCTCGTCGCCTACACCCCGTTCGGCCGGGGCGACTGGACCGACCGCCCCGGCGCCCGCGAGCTGGAGGCGATCGCCCGCGCCCACGGCGTCACGCCGCGGGCGGTGATCCTGGCCTTCCTCGCCCGCGACCCGGTCGCGTTCGCCATCCCCAAGGCGTCGACCGTCGCCCACCTCGAGGAGAACGCCGCCGCCGGCGAACTGCGGCTCGGCGCGGACGAGCTGGCTCGGATCGACGCCGCGTTCGGGAAGAAGAAACGGCGTGGAGGACTCCCGGCCCTCTGAGGCGGCCGGCCTGCGGGCGGCGGTGAAGGCCGCCGCGCTGGCGTGCGGCGCCGGCGCGGTGCGAATCGCCGCTGCCGCGCCGGACCCGCTGACCCGGGCCCGGCTGGAGGCGGCGCTGGCGCGCGGCGACCTGGCGACCTGGTCGTACGACGCGGCCTACGCCGCGGCGGCCAGCGACCCGGCGGCGCTGCTGGCCGGGGCGCGCAGCGTGGTCTGCGTCGCGGTGCCCTACGCGACCCCGCCGCCGCCCGAGCGGCCCGGGCGCGGCCGGGTCTCGGCCTACGCCTGGTCGGCCGACTACCACCGCCGGATGCGGGCCCTGCTGGCCGACCTGGCGGCCCGCATCGACGGCCTGGCCGGCCGGCCGTGCACCCGGGTCGTCTGCGACACCGCGCCGCTGGCCGAGCGGGCCTTCGCCGCGTCGGCCGGGTTGGGCTGGGTCGGCAAGCACACCGGCTTGATCGCGCCCGGCCTGGGCTCGGCGGTCTTCCTGGGCGAGGTGGTGACCACGCTCGAGCTCGCCCCGGACCCACCGCTGCGGACCTCGTGCGGGGCCTGCACGCGCTGCGTCGCCGCCTGCCCGACCGGCGCGCTGCGCGGCGACGGAACCATGGACGCGACCCGCTGCATCAGCGACCTCACCCAGCGCCGCGACGCGATCCCGCCAGCGCTGCGGCCGCTGCTCGGCAGCTGGGTCTGGGGCTGCGACCTCTGCACCGACGCCTGCCCGCCCAGCCGCCGGGCCGGCCCGCGCGGCGACGGCGCCTGCGCGCCGCTCGACGCAGAGACCGCCGCGCCGGACCTGCGCGCCCTGCTGCGCCTGCGCAGCGCCGACTTCCGCCGCCGCTACCGGCGCAGCGCGATGGGCTGGCGCGGCGCGGCCGTGCTGCGCCGCAACGCCGCGGTCGCGCTGGGCAACGGCCTGGACCGGGCCGACGTGCCGGCGCTCGCCGATGCCCTGCGCGACGACCCGAGCCCGCTGGTCCGCGCCCACGCCGCCTGGGCGCTGGGCCGGATCGGCTCGCCGCGCGCGTATGCCGCGCTGCGCCGGGCCGCCGGCGAGGAGCCCGAGCCGACCGTCCGGGCGGAGATCGGCGCGGCGCTGGAACCGTCGCCGGGCGCGGCGCGTTAGCCGCAGAGACCATGATGATCCGCCGCTCGTTCGCATTTCTGGCTGCCGCCGCGCTCGCCGCGGGCGCGCCCTCGCCGTCCTCGGCCCAGACCTCGGGCGACCTCTACGCGCGCATGCAGCGCGTCAACGCCGGGCTCCGCTCGTACCAGGCCGACGTGACCGTGGCCGTCGACACGCACGGGCCGCCGTACATCAGCCCCACCCTGCAAGGCAAGGTCTACTTCAAGAAGCCCGACAAGAGCGCGGTCGTCTTCCAGACGATCCCGTTCCTGGCCCAGCAGGCCAAGCACGTGGTGGCCCAGATCGAGCCGCCCTCGGAGTGGCCGCAGATCTACGACGTGACGCCGACCGGCGACGACGGCACGACGGCGGGCTTCAAGCTGGTGCGCAAGAAGAACGGCCGGATCGACCACGTCGACGTCAAGGTCGACGACAAGACCGCCACGGTCACCGGCATGACCTACTTCTACAAGGACCAGGGCGGAACGGTCTCGTTCACCCAGTCGTACGACCAGATCGGCGGCAACTACGTCGTCCGGGCGCAGACCGGCAAGGTCGACATCCCGCACTACAGCGCCGACGTCAGCTCGACGTTCAGCAACTACAAGCTCAACGTCGCGGTCCCCGACTCGGTCTTCGAGTCCTAAGGCGCTGCGCTCCGCTCCGGCGCCCCCCACGCCCGAGGGCGTGGGGCCCCCGGAGGGGGCCGGAACCTTTGGCGGCGCGGGGGAATCGTTAGCGGGGTGATCGATCTCATCGGGCAGGTTGCGCCGCTGGTGGACGCGTTTCGGCGGCCCATCACGTACCTGCGCGTCTCGGTGACCGACCGCTGCAACCTGCGCTGCGTCTACTGCATGCCCGAAGAGGGGCTGCCGTGGATCTCCAAGCCCGACATCCTCGGCTACGAGGAGATCGCGGCGATCGTGCGCGCCGCCGCCTCGATCGGGGTGCGCAGCATCCGGCTGACCGGCGGCGAGCCGCTGATCCGGCGCGACCTGGACCGGCTGGTCGGGCAGATCGCCGCGATCCCGGGCATCGACGACATCGCGCTCTCGACCAACGGCCTGCTGCTGGCCGAGCAGGCGCCCGCGCTGCGCGCCGCCGGCTTGCGGCGGGCGAACGTCTCGCTCGACACGCTGCGCGAGGACCGCTTCACCGCCATCGCCCGCCGGCCCGGGCTCGGCCGCGTGCTGGCCGGGATCGACGCCGCGCTGGCCGCCGGCTTGGGCCCGATCAAGCTCAACTGCGTGCTGATGCGCGGCCGCAACGACGACGAGCTCGAGGCCTTCGGCGCGCTGACCCGCCAGCGCCCGATCCACGTCCGCTTCATCGAGGTGATGCCGGTGACGGACAACGTCGAGCTGCAGCGCGACGCCTGGATCTCCTCGGACGAGGTGCTCGAACGGCTGCGCGGTCTGGGCGACTTGCACCCCGTGCCCAACCCGCACGGCAACGGCCCGGCGCGGACCTTCGCCTACGACGGCGCGCCCGGCACGGTCGGGGTGATCTCGCCGCTCGCGCACGACTACTGCGAGACCTGCAACCGGGTTCGCCTCTCGGCCGACGGCCGGCTCAAGCTGTGCCTGTTCGGCGACCACCTGATCGACCTGCGCACCCCGCTGCGCGCCGGCGGCGGCGAAGCCGCGATCGTCGAGCTGCTGCGCGGCGCGATGCACGTCAAGCCCGAGCGCCACCACCTCGCCCTGGGCGAGACCGCCAGCGCCATGCGCGCCTTCAGCGAGATCGGCGGCTAGCGCCGGTTCGGCCGCGCGCTATTCAATCGACTTTCGGAAGAAGGCCAGCATGCGGCCCGGTTCGGGCATGATGCGGAACTCTTCGAAGCCCCACGATTTGGCTTGGGCGATGGCGCGGTTGTCGGCCATCGGCAGCAGGAAGGTGAGCGTCTTGACCGACCGCTTGCGGGCGATGTTCTGCACGTCGTTGACGAGCTGCGTCGCGACGCCGTGGGGCGCGTTGGGACGGGTGCGGAGCGCCTCGATCATCGCGACGTCGACCCCGTTGGCGGCCTCGGGGTCGGCGTAGCCGGTGGGAAACTTGAAGACCAGCTGGACGGTGCCCAGCAAGCCGGTCACGTCCTCGGCGACCAGGATGAGACGGCGCCCGGCTTGCTGCTCGGCCAACCACTTGGCGACGCGCTGCGGCCACGGCTCGCCGGTCGGGGTCGGGCCGCTCACCACGCCTTCGTCGACCAGCCGTTCGCCGTCGCGCGGCGCTGCGTAACGGATGAAGACCCGGCTCACGCTGCTCGGACTACGCGAGCGGAGCCGGTTCTCCCGTCGGGAGTGAGGAGCGCGTTCGGTGGGTACTCATCCGAGCGACCACGATGAGGAGACGCATGCAGTCCAAACCGTTCGCGTTGTTGGCCGCCGGTGCGCTCGCGGCGTTGCTCGCCGTGGGGTGCTCGAAGGGCAGCGACCAGTCCTCGACCACGACCACCACCACCGATTCCTCGCCGGCCGCCGCGTCGGCGACGACGTCCGCGCAGGGTGCTTCGGGCACCGCCACGGCGGCGGCGGACACGTCGGGCGCGAGCGCGATGGGCGATGCCGCCCACGGCAAGCAGATCTTCAGCGCGAACTGCTCGAGCTGCCACGGGGCGACCGGCCACGAAGGCGGTGTCGGACCGTCGCTGACCAACGAGAAGAGCAAGAAGAACTACCAGCAGACGATCGCCTGGATCCACAACCCGCAGCCGCCGATGCCCAAGCTCTGGCCCTCGCCGCTCAACGACAAGGACGTCCAGGACGTGGCCGCCTACGTGCAGAGCCTCTGACCCGGTAGCCTGACGGCAACAAGGTCGTCGAGCGCGCCCGCGAGGAATCGCGCTCCATGCGGGCGGTGTTCGCATTCACCCGGGATCTGCGGCTGGGCGATCACGCCGGGCTGGCCGCTGCCTCGCGTCACGGCGCGGTGGTGCCGGTCCACCTGATCGACCCGGGCTCGGCCGCCCGCCTGCGGCGCTCGCCGCGGCGCGCGGCCTACTACTGCGCGGCGGTGCGCGCGCTCGACGCGGCGCTGCAAGCGCGGGGCAGCCGGCTGATCGTGCGGCGCGGCAACCCCGGTCCGGCGCTGCGCGCGCTGGCCCGCGCGGTCGGCGCGGGCGTCGTCGGCTGGAGCTGCGGCTACGACGCCAGGAGCGTGCGCGCCGACCGCGACCTGCAGTCGGCGCTCGAGGAGGCCGGCCTGCGCGCGCTGCCGGTGCACGACGCGCTGGTCGTCGAGCCGGAGGACGCGGCCGCGAGCCACCACCGCGGCGACGGCTACCGCGCCTTCGTTCCCTACCACGCCCGCTGGCGCACGATGATCCCGGCCGAGGACGCCGGCAGCGCCGCCTTCGCGCCGGTCGAGCTCCCCAGCGAGCCGCTCCCGGTCCCCGAGGAGTTCGGCTCGCAGGCCGCCTGCGACGACGGCGAGGTCGGCGAAGCCGCCGCGCGCGCCAAGCTGAGCGCGTTCCTGGCCGGACCCGTGCTGCAGTACGGCGTGGCGCGCAACGTGCCGGCGGCCGGCGAGACCGCGCGGCTGTCGGCCGAGCTCGCGTTCGGCACGCTCGCGGCGCGCGAGGTGGTGCGCGCCGCCTGCGCGCGGGCCGGCGACCCGTTCCTGCTGGTCGAGGAGCGCACCTCGCTCAAGCTCTTCCTGCGCTCGCTGGCCCAGCGCGACTTCTTCCTCCAGCTCGCCTGGTACAACGAGTCGCTCGAGGAGCAGCCGCTGCAGCCCAAGATGCGGGGCTTCGCCTTCGCCCGGACCCACCCGCAGCTCGCCGCCTGGCGCAGCGGGCGGACCGGCTTCCCGCTGGTCGACGCGGGCATCCGCGAGCTGCACGCGACGGGCTGGATGCACCCCCGGCTGCGCGCCATCGCGGCCTCGTTCCTGTGCTTCGACCTGGGGGTCGACTGGCGGGTCGGGCGCGACGAGTGGGACCGCTACCTGACCGAGGACGCGCCGGCGCTCGCGGTCGGCAACTGGCAGTGGATCGCCGGGGTCGGCGCCGACCTGGCCGCCTACCCGCGCATCTACAACCCGCTCAAGCAGGCCCGCCGCTTCGACCCCGCCGCCCGCTACGTGCGGCGCTGGATCCCGGAGCTGGCCGGGCTGCCCGACGCGGCGATCCTCGACCCGCTGGCGGCCGGCCGCCGCGCCCAGCTCCAGCTGCCGCTGTTCGGCGCGGGGGGCTACCCGGCGCCGGTGCTTGACCACGAACGGGCCGCGCGGGCGTTCCTCGCCCGCTACGCGCGCGAGGTGCGCGCGCCGGCGTGAGCCTGCTCGTCCCGCTGTGGACGGCTCGGCTGCGGCTCGAGCCGATCCGGGCCGAGCACGCCGACGCCATGTACGAGGCCCTGCGCGATCCCGCGCTCTACGCCTACGAGGCCGACGGGCCGCCGCGCAGCCGGGCCGCGCTGCGCGCCCGCTACGCCCGGCTCGCCGGCGGCCGCTCGCCCGGCACCGGCGAGCACTGGCTGAACTGGGTCATCGTGCTGCGCGCCGGCGGCGCGGCGGCGGGCTACGTCCAGGCGACCGTCGATGCCGACCTCGGCTACGGCTCGGTCGGCTACGTCGTGCTGAGCGCGTACCAGCGGCGCGGCCTCGGCCGCGAGGCGGTCGGCGCGATGGTCGACCACCTGCTGGCGCGCGGCGTCGCGCTGCTCCACGCCACGATCGACGTGCGCAACCAGGCCTCGGTCGGGCTGGTCGAGGCGCTCGGTTTCGCGCGGGTCGCGACCCGCCGCTCCGAGGACACGATCGGCGGCGTGCGCGGCTACGACCACGACTACGTCCGGCGCGCTGCGGCGGCGGAGGGCCTACCCGGCGCGCCGAAGCCTCCGGCATGAGCGACCAGCCCAAAGCGAGCCACGACAGCGCTACGCCCGAGAACCTCCTGCGCTTCATGACGACGGGCTGGGCCACGCCGCCCGCCACGCCGGCCGCGCCGCTCGAGGGGCTCGAGCACTTCGCGGCCCGCCGCGCCGCGGCCGCCGCGCGCTTTCCGGGCGAGGTGCTGATCGTTCCGACCGGCCACGAGAAGACGCGCGCCAACGACACGACGTACCGCTTTCGGCCCGGCAGCGACTTCTATTACCTCAGCGGCAACCTCGAGCCGGACAACGTGCTCGTCCTGCACGACGGCGGCGCGACGCTCTACGTCGAGCCCAATCCCGGCAAGACCGACGCGACGTTCTTCACCGACCGCGCCAAGGGCGAGCTGTGGGTCGGCCCGCGCTTGGGCCTGCGCCAGACCGCCGAGCGCTTCGGCGTCGCCGCCAAGGCGCTGGGCGAGCTGACCGACGACCTGGCCCTGCTCTGCGCGAGCGGCGCGTGGCGCGCGCTGCGCGGGATCGACCCCGCGCTGGACGCGCGGCTCGACGCGGCGTTCGGGCCGCAGCCCGAGCGCGACGCGGAGCTGGCCGCCGCGCTCTGCGAGCAGCGGCTGATCAAGGACGAGCTGGAGCTGCGCGAGCTGCGCCGCGCGATCGCCGCGACCAAGCAGGGCTTCGACGACGTCGTGCGCGCGCTGCCCGGCGCGAAGACCGAGCGCTACGTCGAGGGCGTGTTCGGCATGCGGGCGCGGATCGACGGCAACGACGTCGGCTACGGCACGATCGCGGCCAGCGGCCCCAACGCCTGCATCCTGCACTGGACCCGCAACGACCGCGCGATCGGCCGGGGCGAGCTGCTGCTGCTCGACGCCGGCGTCGAGGCCGACACGCTCTACACCGCCGACGTCACCCGCACGCTCCCGGTCGACGGCCGCTTCTCGCCCGAGCAGCGCGAGATCTACGCGCTCGTCCTGGCCGCGCAGGACGCGGCGTTCGCGCGCTGCGCGCCCGGCAACGACTTCCTCGACCCCAACCGGGCCGCGATGGAGGTCCTCGCGCAGGGCCTCGAGCGGCTGGGCATCCTCGCCAGCGCGGCCGAGGCGCTGGCCGACGAGAACCTGTTCTACAAGCGCTACTCGCTGCACAACGTCAGCCACATGCTCGGGCTGGACGTGCACGACTGCGCGCAGGCGCGGGCCGAGACGTACAAGCTCGGCAAGCTGGCGGCGGGGATGGTGCTGACCGTCGAGCCGGGGCTCTACTTCCAGCCCGACGACCTGACCGTGCCGGCCCGCTACCGCGGCATCGGCGTGCGGATCGAGGACGACGTGGCGATCACGCCGGCCGGCTGCGAGAACCTCTCCGCCGCCATTCCGCGCACGGTCGAGGAGGTCGAGGCCTGGGTCGCCTCGGCCCGCACGACCGCTGCGCGAACCTGACCCGCGGGGTCAGGTCGAGGACTGCTGCGGCAGGCGGGCGTCGATCCAGTCGCTGACCAGCGGGACGTCGACGTCGTCGCCCTGCCAGACCCGGAAGCCGTAGACGACGCTGGCCACGACCCAGACCGGGATCAGGAACGGCAGCATCAGGGTCCAGACGCCGAAGCCCAGGATCGGGGTCGCGGCGGCGGCGCCGAGGATCGCGGTCAGACCGTACATACCGAAGTTGAAGCCCAGCGCCTGCCAGGCCTGGCGCTTGACGAACCGCTGGGCCTTGCCGTCGAGCAGCGCGATGAGGGCCAGCGGCCAGAACGGGTAGCTCAGCGCGACCAGCGCGCGGGTCTCGGGCCGGACGTTGGCCACGGCGGCGGCGGGCTGGACCGTCGGCGGCGCGCCGTACGACGGCTGCGGCCCGTAGTTCGGCGGAGGCGGCGGCGGGGCGTAGGTGCCGCGGCTCGGGCCGACGCCCCCGTGCAGCGCGCCGTTGGCGGCCGCCGCGGCGTCGATGCGCGCCGCCAGCCGGCAGCTCGGGCAGTCGCCGGTCTCGGCGCGGCAGGTCGCGCAGACCGGCTTGCGGCAGCCGGTGCACAGGGCGACGGACGGGACGGCGTGGTGGAAGAAACAGTCCATGGTCGGTGATCGGACCTCTCGGCCGGTGTTCGTGTCGAAGGTACTGAGCAGCCGCGGCGAAGGTTTCGCCCCGTGAGCCCGACCCCGCGGCGGCGCCGGCTGCCGCCGCCCAACCCGACCGTGCAGCGGCTGCTGCGCGAGGCGCGCCCGTACCGGCGCCGGCTGATCGCCGGGATGCTGCTCGGCGTCGTCGCCGGCGTCGCGCCGCTGACCCTGGCCAAGGTCGCGGGCTACCTGCGCTCGGACGTCCTCGTGCCCCACCCCAAGCTCGACGTGCTGGTGCTGATCGTGGTGGCGATCGTCGTCTCGCAGATCGTCGGCTACGCCGCCGCCTACGGCCAGGGCTACCTCACCGCGTTCAGCGGGCAGCGGATGGTCGCCGCCTTCCGGGCCCGGATGTTCGACCGGATCGCGCGCATGCCGCTGCGCGAGTTCGACCGCTGGCGGCCGGGCGAGCTGCAGTCGCGCATGTCGGCCGACCTGGGCCTGATGACCGACGCGGTCTCGATCTCGCTGCCGCAGTTCGTCCAGTCGAGCGTGACGTTCGTCGCCTCGCTGATCTACATGCTCTGGCTGGACTGGTTCCTGGCCGTCGTGCTGTTCGCGGTCGCGCCGGTCGTCGCGTCGATCGTCGGCCGGTTCAACGCGCTGATCGTCGCCGGCACGAAGCGCTCGCAGGAGCGCACCGCCGACCTCTCCAGCAACCTGACCGAAGTGCTCGCCAACGAGCGGGTGGTCAAGGCGTTCCGGCGCGAGGACTTCGAGCGCGACCGCTTCGCCGCCGCCAACGAGCGCTATTTCGGCGCGTACATGAAGGTCACCCAGTTCAACCAGACCCAGGCGCCGGTGGTCGGCTTCGTGGTGATGCTGGCGATTTGCGTGGTGATCGTGCTGACCGCGCGCGAGGTCGCGGTCGGGCGGCTGAACCCGGGCCAGGCGTTCGAGTTCTGGACCGCCATGACGCTGCTGATCAACCCGATGAACCGCTTCTCGATCTTCTTCGCCGACTTCGCGCGCGCGCTGGTCGGCGCCGGCCGGGTGTTCGAGATCCTCGACCAGCCGGTCGAGCGCGACGACCCGCCGGGCGCGCTGCGGCTGCCCGGCGTGCGCGGCGACATCCGCTTCGAGCGGGTCACGTTCGCCTACGACGACGAGCCGGTGCTGCGCGACTTCTCGGCCGAGATGCTGCCCGGCGAGGTGGTCGCGCTGGTCGGCCCGTCGGGCGCCGGCAAGAGCACGATCGTCAACCTGGTGCCGCGCTTCTACGAGCCGCAGCGGGGCCGGATCACGCTCGACGGGGTCGACATCGCGCGGGTGCGGCTGGGCGACCTGCGCGACGCGATCGCGATCGTCCCGCAGGAGACGCAGCTCTTCAACGGGACGATCGCCGAGAACATCCGCTACGGCCGGCTGGACGCCCGCGACGCCGAGATCGTCGCCGCGGCCCGGGAAGCCAACGCCGACGAGTTCGTCCAGAAGCTGCCCGAGAAGTACGAGACGGCCGTCGGCGAGCGCGGCATCCGGCTCTCGGGCGGGCAGCGCCAGCGGATCGCCATCGCGCGGGCGATCCTGCGCGACCCGCGCATCCTGATCCTCGACGAGGCGACCAGCGCGCTGGACTCGCACTCCGAGGCGCTGATCGAGGACGCGCTGGACCGCCTGCTGCCGGGCCGCACGACCCTGATCATCGCCCACCGGCTCTCGACGATCCGGCGGGCGACCAAGATCCTCTACATCGAGGGCGGCCGGGTCCGCGAGACCGGCACCCACGAGACCCTGATCGCGGCCGGCGGCGCCTACGCCGACCTCCACGCCGCCCAGTTCGCGCGCTAGCCGGCGTTTCTGCCGATAGCTCTTCCAGGGGTGTCGTTTTACCTGAGAGGGAGGGGCACGTGGAGCTGCTATCGGCCGAGGCGGGCCGGGTCGACGAGGCGACCGCCGGCGAGCCGGCCGCCGGCGCGGCGGCCGAGGCGGAGGTCGTCGAGGACCTGCGCGAGCTGGCCCGGGTCACCAGCGCGATCTCGACCCGCTCGGCCAGCAACTCGTTCCTGCTGGCCCGGATCGCCCGCACCGCCGACGAGCAGTCGCAGGGCGTCGACGCGCTGGCCAGCGCCATCGAGCAGACCGCGCGCGGCTCGCAGGCCGTCGCGGGCAGCGCCGAGCGGACCCGGGTGCTGGCCCGCGACCTGCGCAGCCGCGCCCAGGCCTCGTTCGGCGCGATGGAGCGGGCGCTCGACCACGTCGGCGAGCTGGAGTCGGCCGCGACGGCGACCGCCGCCGCGATCGGCGAGGTCGGCCGGGCCTCGGAGGTGATCGCATCGCTGGTCGAGGTGATCGACGACATCTCGGCGGCGACCACCATGCTGGGGATCAACGCCGCCATCGAGGCGGCCCACGCCGGCGACGCCGGGCGCGGCTTCGCCGTGGTCGCGGCGGAGATCAAGAAGCTGGCCGACTCGACCCGCGGCTCGGCCCGCGAGATCGCCAAGACCCTGGCCGAGGTCGGCCGGGTGGTCGACGCCGCGACCCGGTCCGCCCGCTCGAACGCCGAGCACGCCCGCGGCGTCTCCGGCGAGGCCGCCGAGGTGCGCAGCGACCTAGGCGCCATGGGCGAGGCGATCGAGGGGGCGGGCGAGCAGCTCGAGGTGATCGCCTCGACCGTCGCCCAGCAGTCGGCCACCCTCCAGGACGTCGCCCGCACGGTCAAGCAGCTCGCCGAGCACGCCCGCAGCGGCGCCGGCGACGCCCGCAGCGCGACCGAGCTCGGCCTCGACGCGCTCAGCCGGCGCGCGTTCGCCGTGCTGGGCCGCTACGAGCTGGGCGGCTTCGCCGACACGATCCGAGCCCGGGCGCTGGCGGTGGCCGAGGAGGTCGAGGCGGCGATCGAAGCCTGCCTCGCCCGCGGCACCGTCTCCCCCGCCGACGTGTTCGACACGGCGTACCGCGAGGTCGGCGCCGCCCAAGCCCGCCGTTTCGCCCACCTCTTCGACGTCGGCCGGGTCGGGCCGGGCGGCTTCACGCCGCCCAAGTACGCGACCCGCTGGGACGCCGCGCTCGACGAGCCGCTGCGGGCGATCGTCGACCGCGAGTGCGCCGGCCTGAGCACCGTCGACTACCTGTGCATCGTCGACCTCAACGGCTACCTCACCATGCACGCGCCGCAGTACCGCCGGCCGATCACCGGCGACCCGGCCCGCGACCTGGTCGGCAACCGGGTCAAGCGGATCTTCGAGGACCCGGCCGGCATGCGCGCCGCGCGCTGCGGCCTGGCCGGCGCCGAAGCGGTGCCGCTGCGCGCGCCGCGCGCCGCGTTCCGCGCCGCGGGCGTCGACCTGCGCCGGCCGCCGGGCCGCCGCCCGACCCTGCTCCAGTCGTACGCGCGCGACACCGGCGTGGTCCTCAACGACCTCTGCGCGCCGGTCTACGTGCGCGGCGAGCACTGGGGCGCGGTCCGGTTCGCGTTCGACCCCGGCACCGACTAAGAAACCCGCGCGCGCGGCCGATCACCGTGGAGATGAGCGAACTATCGTTCGGCCCGACGGTCGGCATGCTCAAGAACGCGATGGACGGCGCGAGCACCGCGCACGGCGTCATCGCCAACAACATCGCCAACCTCAACACGCCCAACTTCCGGCGCAGCGACGTCTCGTTCAAGGAGGCGCTGGCGGCCACCGAGGCGGCGCCGGGCGATCCCGACGAGCTCGGCCTGACCACGACCTCCGACCGCCACATCGCGCTCGGCGGCCCGCAGGCCGCCCAGCCGTTCACGATCACGACGACCGTTGACGACACCCAGCAGATGCGGGTCGACGGCTCCAACGTCGACGTCGACCAAGAGATGGCGAAGCTCTCGCTCAACTCGGCGTACGCGCAGACGATGGGCCAGATGCTGCAGAACCAGTACACGCAGATCCACAACGCCATCGAGGAGCGCGCGTAAGGTGGGATTCTACAGCTCGATCGAGGTCAGCGCGACCGGCCTCTCGGCCGAGCGCGTCACGATGGACACGATCGCCAACAACATCGCCAACGTGAACACGACCCGGACGGCCGAGGGCGGCCCGTTCAAGCGCCAGCTGGTCGTCTTCGCGCAGAAGAACGAGCCGGCCGCGCAGGCCGCCGGCGCGGTCGACGACGCCGACGATCCCGCCCGCTCGCGGGCCGGCGTCGACGTGGTCGGCATCGTCGACGACCAGAGCCCCGACAAGCTGGTCTACGATCCGAGCCATCCCGACGCCGACCCGCAGGGCTACGTGCACATGCCCAACGTCGACGTGGTCAAGGAGATGGTCGACATGATGGCCGCCTCGCGCGCCTACGAAGCGAACGTCACCGCGATCCAGGAAGCCCGCCAGATGGGCACCGCGACGCTCGGACTGCTGAAAGCCTGATGGACTACGGCAGCGCGATCTCCAAGGTGCTCCCCGGGACGTTCGTCCCGGACATGGGCGCGGCGCTCCAGCTCGACGAGACGCCCAAGGTCGGCGGCATCCCGGGCGGCCTCTCGGCCTTGGAAGGCGCCTCCGGCGCCTCGTTCATCGACACGCTCAAGCACGAGCTGGGCGGCGTCAACGACAAGCTCGTCGGTGCGGACCAGCTCCAGCGCGATCTCGCCTCGGGCAAGACCAACGACCTGCAGAAGGTCGTGAGCTCGACCGAAGAGGCCGACCTCGCGCTCTCGTTCACCACCGCCATGCGCAGCAAGCTGCTCGACGCGTACCAAGAGATCTCGCGGATGCAGGTCTGATGGATTCGGCCTGACGGCCGAATCCGCCGCGTTCGGGGCTTGCGCCCCGAGCCGCCCTCTTCGATGAGGGGTATACTCTGGGCTATGGGGACGGAGGGGCTGCTCGGCGGGCGCTACCGGATCGACCGGGTCGCCGGGCACGGCGGCATGGCGACCGTCTTCGTGGCGCTCGACACCGTGCTCGAGCGCGAGGTCGCCATCAAGCTGCTGCAGCGCCGGCGCGACGAGGGCGGCATCCTGCACGAGCGCTTCCGGCGCGAGGCGCTGGCGGCGGCCAAGATCGTCCACCCCAACGTGGTGACCGTCCACGACGTCGGCCAGAACGACGAAGGCCGGCCGTACATCGTGATGGACTTCGTCGACGGGCCCTCGCTGGCGGACGTCATCGCCGAGCGCGGCGCGCTGCCCTCGGAGCTGGTGGCGCTGGTGGGAATCGGCGTCGCGCGCGCGCTGGCGGCCGCGCACGCCGCCGGGATCGTCCACCGCGACGTCAAGCCGCAGAACATCCTGCTCGACGAGCAGGGCAGCCCGCACTTGACCGACTTCGGCCTGGCGCGCGCGTACGACCGCAGCGACGTCGACCTGACCGCGCCCGGCGTGCTGCTCGGCTCGGCCCACTACGTCGCCCCCGAGCAGGCCCGCAGCGGCGAGGCCTCGCCGCGCTCGGACCTCTACTCGCTGGGCGCGGCGCTCTACCACGCGCTGGCGGGCGAGCCGCCCTTCGCCGGCCAGGGCGCGATCGACATCACCCTGCGCCGCTTCGAGGAGGACCCGCCCGACCTGCGGGCGCGCGCGCCGCAGGCCGACCCGCAGCTCGCCGCGCTGATCATGGTGCTGCTCGCGCGCGATCCCGACGCGCGCGTCGCCGACGCCGCGACCGTGGTCGAACGGCTCACCGACGTGGCGGCCTGGCTGCGGGTCGAGCGCAACGTCGGCGACGTCGCCGGCGCGGCGAGCGAGGTCCCGCCGGCGCCGTTCGCGAGCCCGCCGCCGGCCGGCGGTACGGCCGCCAACGTCGCGCCGGCGATCCCGCCGCCGAACTCCTCGCCGCTGCCGGCCGCGGCGTGGGGCACCGGCCCCCAGCCGCCGCCCCGCTAAAGTCCCCACCCGCGCCGCCGATCATCCAGGGGAAGCGGCCGGACGACCTTCGCACGGTCGGGGCCGCTGCCGGTCCCGACCGATCGACGGACCGGCGTTGCGCTGCCGGTCGATCCGGCCGCGGTCTACCGTGCGGAGGGTTTTCCTTTGGTCCGTGGTCTCTACACGGCGGTTTCCGGAGCGCTGGCGGCGCAGTCGGCGGTCGACACGATCGCCAACAACCTCGCGAACGTCGACACCACCGGCTTCAAGCGCACGCTGCTGCAAGTGCAGGCGCAGCCGCAGCGCGACGTCTACCGCAGCCAGACCGATCCCGGCCGCGCGCCGGCCGGCGTTCCGACCGTGCAGTACGTCGGGCGGCTCGGCAGCGGCGCGCAGGTGTACGACACGCCGGCGATCTTCGCGCAAGGCGCGATCGCGGCGACCGGCAACGACCTCGACGTCGCGCTCTCCGGCCCCGGCTTCTTCGCCGTGCGCACCGGCGCGGGCGCGGTGCGCTTCACCCGCGACGGCTCGTTCGACCGCAACGCGCAGGGGCTGCTGAGCGCGTCCAACGGCGACCTCGTGCTGGGCCGCGGCGGCGCCCCGATCGCGCTGCCCGATACGGGCAAGCTGACGATCGGGCGCGACGGCACGGTCAGCGCGAACGGCGCGGCGATCGGCCAGCTCGGCATCGTCGAGTTCGCCAACCCCACCGCGCTGCGGCCCGAAGGGGCGAGCCGGTTCGCCGACACCGGCACCGCCGCGCCGCGCGCCGCGGCCGCCACCAGCACGCTGCAGGGCTCGCTCGAGAAGAGCAACGCCGAGGTGATCGGGTCGATGGTCGGCCTGATCGCCAACGAGCGCTGGTTCGACGCCAACGAGCAAGTGATCCAAACCGAAGACACCGCGACAGGCCTGGCGATCTCCACCGTCGGCCGGACCAACGCATAGGAGTATCCGACCAATGATGAGAGCGCTCTACACGGCCGCGTCGGGAATGAACGCGCAGCAGTACAACATCGACACCATCTCCAACAACCTGGCCAACGTCAACACGACCGGCTTCCGCTCGAACAGCGCGCGCTTCCAGGACCTGATCTACCAGAACCTGCGCGCGCCCGGCACGCCGGTCGGGCCGTCGGTGGTGCCGACCGGCCAGGACGTCGGCTTGGGCGTGAAGATCGGCAGCTCGGCCAAGACCTTCACCCAGGGCACGCTGCAGCAGACCAGCAACCCGCTCGACATCGCGATCGAGGGCGACGGCTTCTTCCAGGTGACCCAGCCCGACGGCACGCCGGCCTACACCCGCGACGGCAACTTCCAGCGCGACGCCAACGGCGCGATCGTCACCAACGACGGCTACTTCCTCTCGCCGCAGATCACCGTCCCGGCCAACGCGACGCAAGTGCAGGTCGGCCAGGACGGCACGGTCACCGCGCAGATCCCCGGCCAGCAGACGCCCCAGACGCTGGGCCAGATCCAGCTCGTGCGCTTCACCAACCCCGCCGGCCTTGCGCCCAAGGGCCAGAACCTCTACACCCAGACCGGCTCCTCGGGCGCGCCGACCCTCTCGCAGCCCGGCCTCAACGGGGCCGGCACGCTCCAGGGCGGCTACCTCGAGCAGAGCAACGTCTCGGTGGTGCAGGAGATGGTCAACCTGATCACCGCCCAGCGCGCCTACGAGGCCAACTCCAAGGCCATCTCGACCGCCGACGAGATGCTCTCGACCGCCGTCCAGATGAAGGCCAGCTGACGATGAGGCTGCGCCGCGCGCTGATGGTCGCGGTCGTGACGGTCTGTGCGCTCTGCGCACAGCTTGGTGTTCCCGCGCAAGCGGGAACTCTGCAGATCGTCGCCGGCGCGCGCGTCGCGGCCGTCGCCGACGCGGTCGCGCGCCGGCTCGCCGCCGATGCGGACCACACCGTCGCGCCGGCCTTCGCGCTCGCCGACGCGAGCGTGCCGGCCGGCACGCTGGCGATCGTTGCGGCCGGAGCGCCGTTCGTCAGCCCGACCTACGTCGGCGTGCCGGTCGAGCTGCGCGTCGACGGCAAGCTGGCCCGAACGATGATGGCCGGTTACCGCGTGACGGCGTACGTGCGGACCGCGGTCGCGGCGCGCGATCTCGCTCCCGGCGCGGTGCTCGGGAACGACGACGTCGCGCTGGCCCGGGTCGCCTCCAACGGCCGCCCGGCGGTCGGCACCGCCGTCCTGGTCGGGCGCAGGCTGCTGGCCGCGACGCCCAAAGGCATGCCGGTCTACGCCGAGCAGACCGTTCCCGACGACCTGGTCCGAGCCGGCCAGCCGGCGATCCTGGTCGTGCACGACGGCGGCGTCGCGCTGGCCGCCGACGTCGTCGCGCGGACCGGCGGCGCGCTCGGCGAGAGCGTGACCGTCTTCAACCCGCAGACGCGCAAGGCGCTGGCGGGCGTGGTGACCGGACCCAGCCGGGTCGAGCTGACCCTGCCCAACGGAGTGCAACGATGACCCACCCGCGCCCGCTGCTCGTGCTGGCCGCGCTGGCCGCGCTGACCGCGCCGGCCGCCGCCGACACGCTCTACCAGGCCGCGCCGCCGCCGGCCGCGCCCGGCCACCCGCTCCACCTCGGCCCCGACCACAAGGCGGCCCAAGTCGGCGACCTGGTCCAGGTGGTGTTCAACTTCTCGGTCAGCAGCGCCAGCTCGAACCAGTCCAACGTCAACAACACCTACCAGGTCAGCGGCGGCGGCGGGGCCGGTCTGTTCAACCTGCCGCTGGTGCGGCTCACCAGCGGCGTCCAGGCGACGCGCACGTCGGGCTCGAGCAAGGCCGACGTCGGCTCCAACACGTTCATCACCTCGATGGAAGCGACCGTCACCGACGTGCTGCCCTCGGGCGCGCTGCGGGTCGCCGGCGATCAGGCGCTCATCGTCGACGGCATGAAGCAGACGCTGCACGTCACCGGGCTGGTCCGCCAGGAAGACATCGACAACACCGACAGCGTCGTCTCGACCCGCCTCGCCGACGTGCACGCGACCTTCGACGGCAAGTACTCCGAGGCGCGCCATCCCGGCATCCTGCAGAAGATCGTGAGCTGGCTGTTCTGATGATCGCTCGACGCATCGCCGCCATCGCGCTGGCCGCCGGCATCGCCGCCGCGGCGCTCGCCGCCCCGGCCGGCGCCCAGCCCGTCCGCCTCAAGGACGTCGCGCGCGTCCAGGGCGTGACGACGAACCAGCTGGTCGGCTACGGGATCGTGACCGGGCTCAACCAGAGCGGCGACTCGACCTCGGTCGCGTTCACCTCGAAGACGATCCAGAACGTGCTGCAGTCGTTCGGCTTGAGCACGACCTCGCAGGACGTGCGCACCCGCAACGTCGCGGCGGTCATCGTCACGGCGTCGCTGGGGCCCTTCGCGCACTCGGGCGACACGGCCGACGTCACCGTCTCGGCGATGGGCGACGCGACCAGCCTGCAGGGCGGGACGCTGGTCATGACCGAGCTGCGGGCGGCCAACAACCTGGTCTACGCGACCGCCCAGGGTCCGGTCTCCGTCGGCGGCTTCAGCGCCTCGGACGGCACCAACGGGCCCAACAGCATCACCAAGAACCACGTCACCGCCGGCCGCGTCCCGCAGGGCGCGGTGATCGCGCGCGACATGATCACCAACATCCAGCAGGACCAGGCCGGCTTCTCCTACGTGCTGACCTCGCCCGACTTCAAGACCGCCGCGCGGGTCGCCCAGGTGCTCAACGCCCGCTTCGGCGGCGGCACCGCGCGCGCCAACGACGCCGAGACGGTCCGGGTCAACCTGCCGGCGCGCTACGCCGGCGACCCGGTCGACTTCTTGGCCGACGCCGGCGACCTGAGCGTCAACGCCGACGCGCTGGCCAAGGTCGTCGTCAACGAGCGGACCGGCACCGTGGTCATGGGCGGCGACATCACGCTGGCGCCCTGCGCGATCGCGCACGGCAACCTCTCGATCACGATCTCGACCGGCAACCAAGTCGTGCCGGCCGCCCCGTTCAGCACCGGCCAGCCGCCGACCCAGTCGAACACCCAGATCACCGCCGGCGAGGGCAACAAGAAGCTGGTCTACATCTCCGGCGCCGCCACCCTGGCGCAGGTCGTCCGAGCGCTCAACACGATCGGCGTCTCGCCGCGCGACCTGATCTCGATCGTCCAGACGCTGCGCCAAGCCGGGTCGCTGCAGGCCGACGTGGAGATCATCTGATGGACCCGATCGCGCCGCGCCCGGTGAGCGCCGTCCCCGTCCTGCGCCAGACCGAGCCGAGCAGCGCCGCGCCGCTGAGCCCCGCGCAGCAGCAGGCGCTGGCGAAGCTGCACCAGACGGCCCAGCAGATGGAGTCGCTGTTCGCGAACATGCTCTTCACCGAGCTGCGCAAGTCCGCGCCGCCGAGCTCGCTGACCGGCAAGCCGTCGCAGGCCGACGCGATGTTCGGCGAGATGCTCGACACCAAGCGCGCCGAGGACATGGCCGCGACGGGGGCGCTCGGCATCGGCAAGGTGATCGAGAGCCAGCTCCGCTCGGCGGTGCTCGCCGAGGTTCCTGCCGCCGGCTCGGCGCCCGCCGCGCCGCGAGGGAAACGACTGTGACGCACCCGTTTCGTATAGGTCTAAAGTCCCAACGTCTTCGCGACGATACGCCAATGAGCAAGGAAGCGCTGGCGGCTTGCCAGAGAGGCGTTCGGACCCATGATCATCAGCCGGGCGGAGATCAACTCGGCAATCTCCGCCTACAAGACGGTGAAACGCAAGCCCACGGTCGCCACGCTTCGGCTGGACGAGCCGGACTCGTACGAGCGCTCCGAGGCCGCCTCGGCGCTGGGAGCGCTGTTCGCGGCGACGGAACCGTTCTACCGGCCGGAGCTGGTCGACGACCTGCGCCGCCAGATCTCCGAGGGGCGCTACTTCGTCGCCTCGGAGGACATCGCGGACCGGCTGCTGGGCCGGCTGATCGTGGAGGCCGCCACCGCCTGACCGCCGCGGCGCCGCCGCTCCCGGAGGCCCGGACGTGAGCGAGTGGCAGAAGTTCGCCGCGCTGCTCGACGAGGAGAACCGTCTCCTGCGCGAGCTCGGCACGGCCGCCCTCGCCCTGGGCGACGCGCTCGTCGCCGGCGAGCCGAGCGACATCCAGGCCGCCGAGCGGCGCCTGGAGGCCCAGCGGCTGCTCCACGCCGGCGCCTACGGGCGCCGGGTCGCGATGCAGCGGCGCGGGTTCGGCACGCTGAACATCCGGCAGGTGTGCGCCTACGCGCCGACGCCGCTGCGCCGCCGCCTGTACGGCGCGGCGCACGAGCTGACGACCAGCACGCTCGCGCTCAAGTTCACCATCTCCAACAACAAATCGCTCATCCTGGCCGGGCTCGAGCGGCTCGCGAAGATCGTGAAGCTGCTCCAGCGGGCCGGGGTCGAGCAGACCGGGACCTATCTTCGCCGGGGCATCGTCCCGCCTCCCCAAGGCAGCGTGATCGTGAGTCGCAGAGCATGAGCTTCTTCGGATTGAGCATCACCGGCAGCGCGCTGGATGCCTACCAGACGGCCGAGAACGTCACCTCGAACAACATCGCCGACGTGAACACGCCCGGCGCCTCGCGCCAGACCGCGAACCTGATCGAGGCGCCGCCCGCGGTCGGCTCGGCCGCGCTGCAGGGCGGCAGCGCCTCGCAGGGCGACGGCGTGCTGGTCCAGTCGATCACCCGCGTCCACCAGGACTCCTACGACGGCTTGTTCCGCGGCGCGGCGGCGGGGCAGAGCTACTACACCGTCGAGCAGCAGCAGCTGACCTCGCTGCAGAACGCGTTCGGCGAGCCGAGCAGCGGCATCAACGCCGCCTTCACCAGCCTGCAGGCCGCGCTCTCGCAGTTCGCCTCGTCGTCCGCGGCGAGCAGCGACAACGGCGAGTCGACCGCCCGCGCCGGCGTGATCAGCGCGGCGCAGGCCTTCACCAGCCGGGTCAACGGCGTCGGGCAGGCGATCGTGGCGCAGGCCGCCTCGACCGTGCAGCAGGCCACCGCGGTCGTCGGCCAGGCCAACGACCTGATCGGCCAGATCGCCGCGCTCAACGGCCAGATCCGCGCCGCGACCGCGCTCGGCGACAACCCCAACACCTACGAGGACCAGCGCGACGAGGCGATCGACCAGCTCTCGGCGCTGGTCCCGACCCAGACCGCCGTCCAGGCCAACGGCTCGGCCCTGGTGACGGTCAACGGCATCGCGGTGGTCAACGACACCAAGGCCTACGACTTCGCCACCCCGACGGTGGCGGCCGACGCCGCCGGCACGCCGCAGATCGCGCTGGCGATCGTCGACCCGGCCAAGGGCGGCGCGGGCCAGCCGGTGACCGTCGGCAGCGGCACGCTGGGCGGCTACGTCGACCTCTACAACACCAAGCTGGCTTCGTACGGCCAGCAGCTCGACGCCTTCGCCAACGCGACGGCGACCGAGATCGACCGGGTGACGACGGCCGGCTACGACGAGAACGGCCAGCCCGGCGCGGCGCTGCTGCAATCGTCCGCGCCCGGCCAGCCGGTCACCGCGGCGAACATCACGGTCGGCATCACTCAGCCCTCGCAGGTCGCGGGCGCGCTCGCGACGACCGCCGCCGGCACGCTGACCGCCGGGATGAACTCCGCCGACAACACGGTGAGCACGTCCGAGCCGCTCAGCGACGCGTCGTTCGCGTACCCGGCGAACACCGCCGGGGCGACGACCGGCACGCTGACCGTCACGGTCGACGGCGTCAACCAGAGCTTCGCCTACGACTTCGGCAACGGCAAGCCGCAGGGGACGATCGACGGCTTCGTCGCGACCTTCAACGCCGCGCAGCTCGGGGTCAGCGCGGCGTTCGACGCGACCGCGCAGAAGATCGTCTTCACCCGCGACCCGGGCAACGAGAGCCCGGCGCTGCGCGCGCAGACCAACGGCGCGAACCAGCCGGCCTTCACGGTCGCCGACTCCAACCCGGCCAGCGCCGGCGGAACCGGCTCCCCGAGCACCTCGCTGCTCCAGGTCCTCGGCGCGGCGGCGCTCTCGGGCGTCGCGCAGAACGCCGGCAACGCGGTCGGCACCGGCGACACCAGCGTCGGCAACGCGCTGGCGCAGGTGCTCTCGTCCAACGTCGGCATCCCGTCGCTGACGGTCGTCGCGGGCAACGCCGCGGCGATGCCGGCCGGAACGGTCGTGCTGCAGCCGCCCGCGGCGGCGCCGGCCGCGTACGCCGCGCTGCAGGTCGGCCAGGTCCTGACCCTCGACCCCGGCGGCGCGACCCAGGAGAAGGTCGTGGTGTCGGCCGTCGACCGCACGACCGGCACGGTCACGGTCCAGACCGCCAACGCCCACACCGCCCCGCTGGTGGTGGCGAGCGCCGCGACCCAGACGCTGGGCGCGTACTACGGCCAGCTCGTCACCGCGCTCGGCACCGACACGCAGACCGCGGCGACCGGGACGAGCGCGCAGACCGCGCTGGCCTCGAACTTGAACGCGACCCGCCAGTCGATCGACGGGATCAACGTCGACGAAGAGACGCAGAACCTCGTCCAGTACCAGAACTCCTACCAGGCCGCCGCCCGAACGATGAACGTGATCGAGCAGCTGCTGCAGACCGCCATCGGTCTGATCCCCACGCCGTAGCACGGAGGCTCACCCGACATGCGAATCGCGACCTCGTCCCTCTACGCCCAGCAGACCGCCGCGATGGACGAGCAGCAGGCGCTCTACGCGCAGTACGGCCAGGAGCTCTCGAGCGGCAAGCAGCTCCAGAGCCCCAGCGACGACCCGGCGCAGATCGGCCTCGACCTCGAGTTCCACCAGACGGTCGGCCTGCAGACGCAGCGCGAGACCAACGCGACCAACGGCGTCTCCGAGCTCAACGCAACCGACAACGCGCTCTCGAACCTGACCTCGGTCATGCAGAGCGCGCGGCAGTTCGCGGTCCAGGGCGCCTCCGACACGCTCAGCGCCGCGCAGCGCGCGGACCTGGGCAACCAGGTCGACCAGCTCCTGCAGCAAGCCGTCGCGGTCGCGAACACGCAGTACGGCGGCAAGTACGTCTTCGCCGGCACCGCGGCGAGCTCGCTGCCGCCGGCGCAGGTGCAGGGCAGCCCGGCCAGCGGCGTCACCTTCACCGGCAACGGCCAGGCGCAGTCGCTGGCCGACGGCCAGGCCGCCTCGGCCACCTTCGCCCAAGCCTTCAACTACGGCGCCCCCGACGGCTCGCCCAGCGTCTTCCAGACCCTCATCACGCTGCGCGACACGCTCATGCACGGCAGCGTGGTGGACCAGAGTGCCGCCCCGATCAACCAGCCGGGCCAGGTGGTCGCCGGGGCCGGCTCCGCCGCCCCCACGGCCTTGGCGACCGGCGGCGCGTTCGCGGTCAAGCCGCAGCCCGACAGCAGCGGCTACGCCACCATCGCGATCACCGGCGCGAACGGCCAAGCCTACGACGTCACCCTGGACGCCTCGCCCGCCGCGGTGTCGTACGACACCATCGACGGCGGCCCCAACTCCCTGGTCGCCCAGCTCAACGCGCTGACCGCGCAGACCGGGGTCACCGCGACCTACGACGCCGCCAGCCAGCGCCTGTCGCTGGCCGGTACCGGCTCGTTCAGCCTGGCCGACGTGCCGACCCCGGCCGGTGCGACCCCGGGCGGCCCGGCCGTGGCGGCGACCGGCGCGTCCAACCTGACCGCCGTGCTCGGGCTCTCGGCCACCGCCGACGTCGTCCAGAACGTCAGCACCCAGCTCGGCGACATCGACAAGGGCCTCGACGCGGTCCTCGGCGCCCGGGCGACGGTCGGGGCCCAAGTCCAGTCGCTGACCGCCGTTTCGAGTCAGTTTCAAGCCTCGATTACCGATACTACCAGCAGCGAGTCCGCCATCGAGGACGTCGACGTCGCCAAGGTCACCAGCCAGTACAGCGCCGCGCAGGTCGCCCTGCAAGCGGCCTATTCGGTGACCTCCCGGATCGAGTCGAAGACCCTCATGGACTACCTGAGCTAGGAGCCCGCGTGACACCGTCCATCGTGGAAGCCCCCGACCGAGAGATCACCATCGAGCTGCCTCGCTTCGGCTCGTGCACGTACCGCGAGTCCGAGGTCCTGACCTTCCCCTGGGGCCTCCCGGGCTTCGCCGCGGACCGCCGCTTCGTCGCCCTCAGCCTGGAGGGCCAGACCGGCTTCTACTGGCTCCAGAGCCTCGACGACCTCAGCGTCGCGCTGCCGGTCAGCGACCCCTGGCGGCTCTTCCCCGACTACGACCCGCGCCTGCCCGGCTACGCGGTCGACTCGCTGGAGATCGAGCGGGCCGAGGACTTCGTCGCGCTGGGGGTGGTCGTGATCCCGCCCGGCGGGGCCGGCGCGATGACCATGAACCTGCTGGCCCCGGTGATCGTCAACCTGCGGACCCGCCTGGGCCGACAGGTCACGCTCGATGACCGCCGGTACTCCGTGCGTACCCCGGTTCCGGGCTGGCCGGCCGCGCCAGCGGGAGCTTGCAACCCCTAGCGGGAAGCCCGCGCCCCGACGTCAGCCACGGAGGGCGCTTCCCATGCTAGTTCTCAGCCGTAAGCTCAACCAAGCGATCATGATCGGCGACGATGTCCGCATCGTGGTCGTCGCCGTCGACCGCGACACGGTCAAGCTCGGCATCGAAGCGCCGCGCACGATTCCGGTGCACCGCTCCGAAGTGTACGACGAGATCAAACGCACCAATCAGGCTGCCGGCGAGGCGGCCCCGCCGGCCAGCGAGCGCGCCCGCGTGATCGATCTGGGCGAAGGCCGGAAGACCTCGAAGAAACCCTAAAGTCGCGCGTCGCCGAACCGATACTTCAAAGGTAGGCAGGGCGCAGGATGTGCCCGCCGCTCATACGCGTGTGAACATCACGGAGGAAACACTCAAATGGCATTGTCGATTGCCAACAACCTGCTGGCGAACACCGCCCAGCTGAACCTCGATAAGTCCCAGTCGTCGCTGGGCTCGGACGTCCAGAAGCTCTCGAGCGGTCTGCGGATCAACTCGGCGGCGGACGATCCGTCCGGTCTCGCGATCGCCGAATCGCTCCAGGCGCAGGTCAACGGCTTCGACCAGGCCTCGCAGAACGTGCAGGACGCGACCAACGCGGCGCAAGTCGCGGACGGTGCGCTCTCCACGACCACCGACATCCTTCAGCGCATTCGCACCCTGGCGGTCGAAGGCGCGTCGGACATCGTCTCCACCAACGACCGCAGCAACCTGCAGGCGGAAGTCCAGCAGCTGCTGCTCGAAGTCAACCGGATCTCGCAGAACACCAACTTCAACGGCCAGGCGCTGCTCGACGGCAGCCACGCCGGCTTCCAGCAGGAAGTGGACGCGACCGCCAACCTGACCGCCAACTCCGATCTCGCCACCCCCGGCGCGAACGGCCAGACGCAGCAGCTCATCTCCTCGGTCACCTTCAGCGCGACCAGCGCGTCGATCGTGGACGGCACGATCGAGGTCCAGGTCGCCCAGCTCGACTCGACCAACCAGGGCCTGATCGTCTCGTTCTTCACGAGCTCGACGGCCACCGGCGCGGTCTTCCAGACGATCACGATCACCGGCGGCGTCTCGGCCGCGGCGATCGCGGTCGACGGCGTGACGCTGAGCTTCGGCGGCGCCGGCACCCTCGACGTCGGCGTGACGTCGTACGTCAAGGTCGGCCAGTTCGTGGCCGCCCAGTCCAACCCGAACGCTCCGGCGTTCAACTTCCAGTCGGGCGCCGACGAAGGCGCGACCATCCAGGTCGGCTTCCAGAGCACCTCGACCAACACCCTGCGCATCGCGAACATCAACCTCGTCGGCAACACGGGCTTCGGCTCGCTGGCCTCCGAGGACGCGATCGGCCAGATCGACAACGCCCTGCAGAGCGTGCTCTCGCAGCGCGCTCAGCTCGGCGCGACGATCGTCCGCCTCCAGGAAGACGCGACCAACGACGCAACGGCCGCGACCAACCTCCAGGCGTCCGAGTCCTCGATCCGCGACCTGAACGTCGGCCAGGAGACCACCCAGTACACGAAGGACCAGATCCTGGTCCAGGTCGGTACGTCGGTGCTCTCGCACGCCAACCAGAACGCGCAGTCGGTCCTCAGCCTCTTCCAGTAAGAGCTGACTCGGCCGTAACCCCGAAGAGGGCTCGCTCCGGCGGGCCCTCTTTTCCTTTGCCTCAAGCCCGCGGCTCGAACGGGCGATAACGATACGGAGAGGTACACGTGCCGCTAGAGATCGCCGACGACTACCAGGACAGCGCCTTCGCGCGCGCCCAGACGGGTTTGCTCTTCAACCTGCCCGTCCCGCCGCCGGAGCGCGAGCAGCTCGCGCCCGGGATCAGCCTGTGCATGATCGTCAAGAACGAGGAGCGCTTCCTGGCCGAGTGCCTGGAGAGCGTGCGCGACTGCGTCGACGAGATCAACGTCGTCGACACCGGCTCGACCGACGCGACGATCGCCATCGCGCGCCGCTTCGGCGCGAACGTGATCGAGCGCGCGTGGCGCAACGACTTCTCGTGGGCGCGCAACGAGTCGCTCGCGCTGGCGACCCGGCGCTGGGTGCTGGTGCTCGACGCCGACGAGGAGATCGCGCGCGAGGCCGTGCCGCTGCTGCGCGCACTGCGCGGCGCGCCGGCCGACCTGACCGCCGTCTACGTGCAGATCCGCAACCTGGTCGACGACGAATCGGGCGCCGGCTCGACGATGACCCACATCCTGCCGCGGATCTTCCCCAACACGCCCCGCATCCGCTACCGCAACGTCATCCACGAGAACCTCGCGCTCGACGGCAGCATCGAGGTCGTGCCGTCGGTGCTCTCGCCGGTCCTGGTGATCCACAAGGGCTACACCGCCGAGATGATGACCGGCCGCAAGAAGAACGAGCGCAACCAGCCGCTGCTCGACCGCGCGGTGCGCGAAGCGGGCGACGACATCTTCTCGTGGTTCAACTTCGGCTCGGCGGCGATCAGCGCCGGCAACCACGACGTGGGCATCGAGGCGCTCGAGCGCGTCTTCGCCGAGGGCGGCCCGACCCGCGCCTTCTTCCCGATCGCGTACATGCTGCTGGCCTCGGCGTACGGCGAGGGGCGCAAGGACCTCGCTCGCGGCCTGGAGACGATCGAGCGCGGGCTGGCGGCCGTTCCGGCCCATCCCAACCTGCTGTTCACCCGCGCCCACCTGCTCTCGCTCTCCGAGCGCTTCGACGAGGCGCGGGCGGAGTACCAGGCCGCGATCGACGCCGGTCGCGATGCCGGCCGCCAGCACATGGTCGACGACGAGATCGCGGCCTGGAAGGCGGCCTTCAACCTCGGCTGCACCTACGTCAAAGAAGGCCGCGACGCCGACGCGGTGCCGTGGTTCGAGCGGGCGCTGGCGGCCAAGCCGACTTCCTCGATGCTGCGCACCGCCGCCGCCCGGGCGTACGAGCGGCTGGGCCGCGCCTACGACGCCGAACGGCTCCTGCGCGCCGAGGCCGAGGCGGGCAACCGGCTCGAGCACGTCAACTTCCTGCTCCGCCGGCGCCGCTTCGGCGACGCGTTCGCGGCCTTGGACGCCGACCGCACCGGCGTCGACGACGCCGCGTACGCCAAGCTCAGCCTGGTGACGGCCCAGCGCGTGCACGCCGAGCGGCTCGGCGATCCCGAACCGTACGCGCTGCGGGCGCTGGCGCTCGCGCCGGGCTCGGGCGAGGTGCTTCGCTTCCTGGACGACCTCTACGCCGCGCGCGGCGAGAGCGGCAAGCGCGAGCGGCTGCGGCGGGCCGAGCTGGATGCGCCGCTGGCTGCCGCCGGCGATCACGCCCGCCGCTCGCACCGGCTGCTCGAAGAGGACCGCGCGCAGGACGCGCTGGCCGCCGCCGAAGCGGGTCTGGCCGCGGCCCCCGAGCTGGCCGTGCTGCACTACAACGCCGGGCTGGCGGCGGCGCGCCTGGGCCGCGACGGCGAGGCGCGCGCGCACCTCGACGCGGTCCCCGCCGGCGACCGCCACGCGACCGCCGCGCTCGCGCTGCGCGCGGAGATCGAACGGCGCGCCGGCGACCTCGACGCGGCGCTGGCCGCGCTGTCGTCGGCGGCCGCGCTGGCCGCCCCCGACGTCGCGCTGCTGCGCTCGGCCGGTGCGGCGCTGGCGACCGCGCTGGTCGGCGCCGGGCGGCTGGCCGACGCCGGCCGGCTGGCGGGGCTGATCCTCGCGTGAGCGCCCGCTTCACGGTTCTGGCCGGGCCGGGCAGCGACCCCGCCGCCGCCGCGGGGCGGGCTTCCGCGGTCGTCCCGGTCGACGGGCCGGCGGCCGTGGCGGCGGCCGCCCGGGCCGCCGCCGACCCCTACCTGCTGCTGCTCGCGCCGGGTGCCGTGCCGCACCCCGACGCGTTCGGCGGGCTGGCGGCCGCCCTGCGGCCCGAGCTCGGGGTGCTCGGCGGCACGACCCACAGCGGCCCGGAGCGGCTGTTCGGCTGGATGCTCGCGCCGGCGCCGCGCTCGCCGCTCCCGTTCGCCCTCGAGCCGGTCGGCGCGCCCGAGCGGGAGGCCGGCGTCGACGCGCTGGTCCGCGGCCCGCTCGACGTGGTCGCGCCGGGCATGCTGCTGGCCGCGCGCGGCCTGCTGCTCGAGCCGCTGGTCGGCGAGCCGGTCGCGGCGCTGGTCGAGCTGTGCGCGCGGGCGCGCGCGGCCGGGCTCGAGGTCGTCTGCCGGCCGGCGTTCCGCTGCAGCGCGCCGGCGCTCGACCGCGACGACCGCGGCCGCGCGGCGGCGCTCTGGGCGGTCGCCGAGCTCCAGCCGGCCGAGACCGGCCGGCACCGTCTGCCGCCGAACGCGCGCGCTCGCACGATCGAGCGGGTGGTGCGCAGCGGCGGCCAGCGCCGCCGCCGGCGCCTGGCGCAGCCGCCGCTGAGCGTCCTGGTCCACGGCGCCGGCACGGCCGGCGACCCCCTCGCCGCCCTGCGGGCCGCGATGCGGGTCCGCGGCGACCGCTACCTGCTGGTCGCCGACGCCGCCTGCGTGCCGAGTCCGGCCGCCGTCGCCGACCTGATCGAAGCGGTGGAAGAGGACGGCTACGTCGCGATCGCCGCGCCCGACGCGGCGTCGCTGGACGGGCGCTGCGCGCTGCTCGCCCTGCGCCACTTCCCCCAGCACGTCGAGCCGACCGGCCCGACGATGCCGGCGGCGCTGGCGAGCCTGGTCGCTGCCGCTACCGCGCTCCGGCGGGCGGTCCGCGCGCCGGGCTACCGCGCCCGGCCGGTGCCGCCCGCGCCGCAGCCCCGGCTGACGGTCGTGTTCCTGGCCGCCTCGCTGCCCGAGATCACCCGGCTGACGCTCGACGCGCTGCTGTCCAACATCCGCCCCGGCGACGCGGTCGTGGCCGTCTGCGCCGGCGAGGCGGCGACTGCCCGCCGAGTGCTCGCCGCGTATCCTCAAATCAGCTTGGAGACCGACCCCGCCGACCCGTTCCTGACCGGCGCCGTCAACCGCGCGATCGCCGCGGCCCGGACCGAGGCGATCGTGGTGCTGGCCGACGACGTGCTGCTGCCGGCCGGCACGCTCGACCGGCTGCGGGCCGCGTTCGGCCGGATCCCGGCGCTGGGCGCCGCGCTCCCGGCGGTGCCGGCCGCCGCCGGCGGCGGCGGCGAGACGGTCGCCGACGTGACCTACGCCGACCTGGCCGAGCTGGGCGCGCTGGCCGAGCGCCGCGCCCGCACCGCGGCGCGGACCTGCGAGCCGATCGACGTCGCCGGCACGCCGGCGATCGCGGTCGCCGCCGCGGCCTTCGCCGCGGTCGGCGGAATCGCACCGGCCTACGGCCCGACCCGGCGCGGCATCGCGGACCTGGTGCTGCGCCTGCGCGCCGCCGGCTACGCCGTCGTGCGCTGCGACGACGCGCTGGCGCACCGCTTCGCGGCGACGGCGTCGCGCGCTCCGGCGGCGCTGGCCGACCTCGAGGGGGCCATGCCGGCGGCCGACCCGGCCGCGATCGCGCGCGGCTTCGACCCCGAGCAGCGGGTCCCGTTCGAGCGCCCCGGCGCGCCCGCCCCCGCGGCCGCGGCGGAGGTCGCGATCGCGCTCCCGCTGGCCGGCCCGGCCGAGCTCGAGGCGGCGCTGGCGTTCCTGGGCGCCGCGGCCCGGGCGTTCGACGCCCGCGACCCGGTCCGCGTCCACCTGCTCCTGGACGGCGCTCTGGCCGGCGCCGACGTGGCCGCCCGCGTGCGGCCGGTGCTGCTGGGTTCCGGCCGCCCGCTCGACCAGACGCTGGCGGTGCGGATCGAACGCGCCGCGGACCTCGCGGCCTGGCGGGCCGCGCAGGACCGCGCCGTCCGGATCGTCGTCGCGGCGGGCCACCGGCGCCCGGCGCTGGCCGACCTCGCCGCCGTCACCGGGCCGGCGCTGGCCGGGCTGCTCGAGCGGGAGTACGCATGAGAACCCACCGCACGCACCGCGTCCTGGCCCCGTGGAGCACCGGCGCGCCGGTCGCCGACCCGGCCCGGCTGGCCGCGGTGCGGATCGAGCCGGTCCTCCACCAGCGCCGCCCGGCGCTGCTGCTCGACCTGTACCTGGCCGGCGACGGCGGTGACACGGTGATCCCGGGCGTGCTGGTCGAGCCGGACCTGGTGGTCGAGCGCGAGCGCGACCCGCTGGTCTGGCCGTCCGGCGCGCCGCCGGACGACGGCTTCGCGCTGGCGGTCGCCGAGCGGGTCCTGCCGCACCTCGAGGCGCTCGTGCTGGCCGGCGAGGCGGTCCGCGAGCACGTGCTGCGCTTCGCCGCCGCGCCTCGCTTCGACGCCGCCCGCGCGGCGGAGTGCTTCGGCGCCGCCCCGCTGCGCGCGTCGCTGGTGCGGCTGGCGCCGTACCTCTACGCGCGCCGCTTCGCGCGGCGCCGGACCGTGCGCATCGACGCGCCGGATGCGGTCGGCGGCTGGGCCGTCCTGCGCGACCGCGCCCAGGTCGGGGTGGCGGCCGAGCGCTGCGAGCCGCCCGCCGTCGCCTGGTACGGTGCGCCACCGCCGCCCCAGGGCGACGCCGAGGTCGCCCTGGTCGGGCCCGGCGCCGCCGCGAGCGAGCCGGTCGTGCTGCGCCTGGACGCGCCGGCCGAGGACGCGCTCGCGGTCGTCGCGCCGGTCCCGCTCGACGGGAGCGATCTGTTCGACCCCGCCGGCGGGCCGGTGGTGCGCCGCTTCGCGGTCGAGGCGGTGCCGGCGCGAGTTCCGCCCGCGCCGCCGGCCGGGTATGCGGCGCTCGGCGGCTCGGCGGGCCGGATCGCCGTCGTGCTGGGCCGGCCCGACGCCGGCCGCCGGCCCGACGCCGACCTCGACGAAGCGCAGGCGCTGGTCGCGGCCCTGCGGGCCGAGGGCTTCGCGGCCGAGCTGTGCGAGCCGGCGGCGCTGCCCGGCGGAGCCGATCTGGTGCACCTGATCGGCACCCGCGACGGCCGGCGCGCGCGCGCGGTCGTCGACGCGGCCCGGCGGGCCGGGATCCCGGTGGCGCTGCACGCGCACGACGAAGACCCGGCCGGCGGCGGCTGGTGGGGCGCGGCGGTGACGGGCTTCTGCTTCGAGTACGGCGGCGACGAGCGCGAGCTGGCGAGCTACCTCGAGCTGCTGGCCTGCCGCGCGGTCGCGGTCGGCGCGGCCCGCGCCGACGCCCGCTTCGCGCCGCCCGAGGGGGCACCCGAGCTGGCCGACGCGGTCCTGCGCGACGCCTCGATCGTGTTCGCCGCAAGCGCGGCGGAAGCCGACGCGCTCCGCGCGCGCAGCGGCCGGCGCGGCCCGGTCGTGGTCGTGCCGCCGCTTGCTCCGCCGCCGGTGGACCTCGTCTCGCCGGCGCGGCTGGTCGGACTCGACCCGTTCGCGCTGGTCCACGCGCCGATCGGCCCCGAGGGCAACCAGCTCCTGGCGGCGCACGCGGCGGCGGCGGCGGCCGTGCCGCTGGTCCTGGCCGGGCCGGTCGCCGACGCATCGTACCTGGAGCGCGTGCGCGCGTTCGGCGGGCCGGACCTGATCGTGATCGCCGACCCGGCGCCGGCCCAGGCGGCGGCGCTGCGCGCCGCGGCGGCGGTGTTCGTCGACGTGGCCTGGGTCGGCGCCGGCGGCGCCCGTGCCGCCGAGGCGGCGGCGGCCGGGCTGCCGCTGGTGCTCGCCGACCGCCGCCGGCTCGACCTGCCCGGCGCGAACGTGCGGCGGGTCGACCCGGCCGACGCCGCGGCGCTCGCGCGGGCGCTGGGCGAGGCCTGGGACGACGCGCTGCGGCTGCCGCGCCGGGTCGCCCCGGAAACCGCGGCCGCGCTCGACCCGGCCCGGGTCGTGCGCGCGATCGTGCGCGGGTACGCCGCGGCGCCCGTCCCGGTCGCCTAAACGTTCACCTCGCGGCAACCGATACGTAGCACAAAGAGGGAGGTCGACGAGCACATGGATGTCCAAGCGATCGGGGCGGCGGCAGCGGCCGGCGCCGCCGCGCCGGCGGGTGAGGCGCCGGCCCAGGCGGGAACGGAGCAGAAGGCCGCGCCGCCGTGGGCCGACTCGACCCTCCACACGGCGCTCGCGCAACTGGTCGGCGGCGGCGACGCCGTCACCGTCAACTACCGGGTGACGGAGCATCCCAACGAGATCGTCACCGTCTTCCGCAACCTGCGCACCGGCGCCGTCATCTCCGAGTTCCCGACCGAGATGATGATCAAGATCGCCGAGCTGTTCAACCAGCTCGCCGGCGCCACGATCGACCGCACCGCATGAGCGGCATCTCGGGCACCGGCAGCTCCACGGCCGGCTCCTCGGCGTCGACCGCCTCGAGCGTCCAGTACGGCGACAACGTTCCGCCGATCTCGTTCCCCGGCATCGCCTCGGGGATCGACTACAACTCGATCATCAGCCAGTACACCTCGATGACGATGGCTCAAGCCGCTCCGGTGCAGGCGCACGTCAGCGCGCTCAACGCGCAAGAGCAGGAGCTGCTGAAGATCCAGGACCTGGTCTCGAAGTTCCAGGACACCTTCACCGCGGTCAGCAACCCGGCCGGCTTCATCGCGACCAGCGCCACCAGCAGCGCGCCCGGCGTCGTGTCGCTCTCGGACGCCAGCGGCCAGAGCGCCGTGCCGGGCGCGTACACGATCCAGAGCGCCACCATGGCGACGGCCACCTCGATCTCCAACGACCCGGCCGCCAACGCGACGATCAACCCCAACGCCGCGCTGCTCGACGCCGGCTTCGCGGTCACGCCCCAGGACGGCACCGACGCCAACGGCAACGCCGTGCCGGCGACGCTGACGATCGACGGCGTGCAATTGACCGCCGACGTCAACTCGCAGACCCTCGCGAACTTCGTCGGGACGACGATCAACGGCAACGCGCAGCTGCAAGCGCTGGGCGTGCACGCCTCGTTCGACGCCGCGACCGGCGCGCTGACGATCAGCTCGACCGGGTCGACCCCGCTGACCATCGGCAGCGCCAGCGACGTCGGCAACCTGGCCCAGGTCTTCGGCCTCGCCAACGCGCCGATCGCCAGCAGCGGCAGCGGTCCCTCGACCACCTACACCGTCACCAGCACCGGCTCGCCGGCCGGGATCGATCCCGCCGCGAGCTTCTCCGCGCCGGGCAACGCCGGTTACGCGACCGCGGTCAGCGGCGGCGTCTTCACCATCAACGGCGCCAAGATCACCGTCACGGCGGCCGACAACACCAACGACGTGATCAGCGCGATCAACGCGTCGAGCGCGGGCGTGCTGGCCTCGTACGACGCCGCCAGCGGCCACATCGTGCTGACCAACCAGAAGACCGGCTCGTCGGGCATCGCGCTGGGCAGCGCGAGCGACTCGTCCAATTTCCTGCAGGCCGCCGGCTTCCTGAGCAGCGCCACGCAGCCCGGCGCGCTCAGCGCCGGCGCGACCCAGATCGTGGGCCAGCCGGCCGCGGTGACCTACCTCGACCAGAGCGGCCAGGTGCAGCACGCCTACAGCGCCTCCAACGACGTCACCAACGTCATCAGCGGGATCGACATCCAGCTCCAGCAGAGCACGAACACGCCGTTCACGATCGACGTCGCGGCCGACAGCAGCGGCATCCAGACCGACATCGGCAACTTCGTCACCGCCTACAACAACCTCATCAACGAGCTCAACACGGCCACCGCGCCGCCGGTCGTCGGATCGAGCAGCAACACCTCGACCGGTCAGCAGCAGAGCCAGCAGCTCACCGCCGGCGGCGTCCTCTACGGCGACTCGAACGTCCAGGGCCTGCGCGACCAGCTCGTCGAGCTGGTCAGCAACATCCAGCAGGGCGGCTCGTCGTCGTACAACTCGCTGGCCTCGATCGGCCTGCAGCTCGACTCCTCGTTCTCGGTCGGCACGGCGTCCTCGAGCTCGAGCTCGAACGGGTCGACCTCGGGCAGCGCGACGAACTCCTCCGACCAGACCAGCCTCTCGACGCAGACGTACGCCGGAACCAGCGGGCAGCTCGCGGCGCTCGACACCTCGACCTTCAGCGCGGCCCTTGCCGCGAACCCGAACGCCGTCGCCAGCCTCTTCACCGGCACCAGCAGCATCATCGGCCAGCTCGGCAGCTACCTGACCGGCGTCTCGGGCCTGCCCACGCAGCTGACCAGCGGGCTGGCCGGAACGATTCCCCAGACCTCGCTCTTCGCCAGCATCCAGCAGAGCGACGACCAGCAGATCAGCACCCTGCAGCAGCAGATCCAGACCATCACCGACCAGGCCAACATGCAGGCCGACATGCTGCGCACCGAGTTCTCGAACAGCGAGAGCCAGATCGCGACGCTGCAGGCCGAGCAGTCCTCGCTCAGCTCCGAGCTCTCGTAACCCACGCAAAGAGATGGCTTTGAACGTCAACCTCCGGTATCTCGAGACCTCGCTCATGTCGTCCAGCCCCGAGGAGCTCATCATCCGCATGTACGATGCGCTGGTGCTGTTCTCGCGCCAGTCGATCGAGGTGATGGAGTCGCGCCCCAAGGACGTCCAGGGCCGCCACGACCTGCTGCGCCGGGCGCAGCGCGCCTGCGCGCTGCTGATGGGCTCGCTCAAGCTCGAGGGCGAGAGCGACGTCCCGCGCAACCTGTTCCGCCTCTACGAGTTCTGGCACCACCAGCTGGTGGCGGCGAACGTCTACGGCGACCCGCAGAAAGTGCGCGAGGTGCTGCCGATGATCGTCGAGCTGCGCGAGACCTGGGCCGAGGCGATCAAGCGGTACCGCGCCGAGGGCGCGCAGCGGCGCGATGCCCTCGTCTGCTGACGGGCGGCAGCGCGCGGTCGAGACGATCCTGGCGCTGGAGCGAGCCTGCGTCGAGGCCGAGGCGGCGCTCGTCGAGCGGCGCTGGGACGCCTTCGGCGCCGCGCTGCGAACGCAGTCGGCGCTGACCGCGACCCTGCACGAGCTCTTCCGGGCGCTGCCCGAGATCGCGCCGCGGCGCGACGAGCGGGTGATGAAGCGCTTGCGGGGGATCCTGGCCTACCGGGCGGACCAGCTCGACCGGCTGCGCGCGTACCACGCCCACGTCGGCGAGCGCCTGCGCGCGATCGGGCGGGTCCGGGCCATCGGGCGCACCCTGGGCAAGCCGGCCGTGCGCGCCCGCGTGCTCGACACCCAGAGCTGAGCTACACGATCAGGTAGTCGGCCCGGACGCGCTCGTGGCGCTCCTCGACCCGCGGCAGGCGGTCGTCGAACGGCACCAGCGCCGTGCCCTCGCCGGCGCGCACGATCATCCGCCAGCGGTCGGTCTGGTCGTCGCTCTCCCAGCTCTCGGGCGCGAAGCGCCCGCTGGCGCGGTCGTAGTGCGGGGCGCGCACGCCGGCGTCGACGAGCACCGCGTAGCCGGCCTGCCGGACGCGCTCGCAGAACAGGTAGTCCTCGTCGCACTGGCGCACCGAGCGGGCCGCGCGGTCGACGTAGAGGTGGATGCCGAAGTACGGCGGCTCGAGCGCGCGCAGCGCGGCGACGCGGATCGCCACGCAGCCGAAGCCGACCCCGTCGACCGGCGCGGTCGCGCCGCTGCGGAACGGCGGGATCGCGGCGCTCGACGTGTCGTGCGAGGACCAGCGCGCGACGACCATCGGCCGGGCGCCGTCGCGGCTGTAGTAGAGCGCGCCCACCACCGCGGCGCGCGGGTCGCTCTCGAGCGCGCCGATCAGGCGGACCAGCGCGTCGGGCGGCGCGGCGATGTCGTCGTCGATCATCACCAGCACGTCGCAGCCGCGCTGCACGGCCTCGCGGGCGATCATCTCGCGCTGCCCGGCGACGAAGTTCCCGGTCCAGACCAGCCGGTCGGCGTCGGTCGATGCCGGCCGGCAGCCGCAGCGCGTGCAGCGCGTCCAGGAACGGCCGGGTCGGCTGGCCGCCGGTCGGGATCCCGATCAGCAGCTTCACGCGGGACCCGGGTCCAGCGCCTCGCGCAGCGCCGCGACCAGCGCCGCCCCGGCGGCGAGCAGGGCCGCATCGTCGGCGGTGAGCGGATCGTAGCGGCGGTCGACCGTGCGCCGCACGGTGACGCGCATCAGCCAGGCGCCGGCGGCGACCCGGAAGGCGGCCAGCGCCTCGCCGGCGCGCGGGGCGGCCCCCGCGCCGTCCAGCGCCCGCGGCGCGACCGCGAGCAGCACTTGCGCGCCGCGCAGGAACGGGTCGGACAGCTCGCGCCGGAGCACGCCGCGCAGCGCGTCGAGCTCGCGCGGGTCGAGCGGGGCCGCCAGCCGCGCTCCGGCGGGCGCGGCTGCGGGCGAAGCCGGTCCGGCGGCCGGCAGCGGCGCGTCGGGCCGGATCGCGGCCAGCGCCTCGGCGGTCACGACCGGCGGCGTCGGCTTGCCCATCCGCGCCGCGACCAGGGCCCGCGGCAGCGCCGCGGCGACCGCCGCCCGGAACGGCTCGAGGCCCAGCGCCGTGCCGAGCTCGCCGGCCGTGCAGGCGATCCCGGCCAGCAGCGAGAGCGCGGCCAGCCCGTGCGGGACGCCGCCGGCGAACACCCGCTCGAGCCCGCGCAGGTCGGCCGGCCCGATCGGCCGGACCAGCACCGCCGCCGCGGCCGGCTCGGGCATCGGGTTCCGGTTCGGGCACGGGTTCCGGCTTCGAGACGGGTTCCGAGACGGGCTCGGGCTCCGCGTCGCGCGGCAGAACGGGCGCCGCGAGCGGCTCGTCGAGCAGCGCGTCGACCGCGTGCCGGGCCGGCGGGTCGGGCGGCGCCGCGCCGAGCAGGTCGGGCTCGGGCTCGTCCGGGTCGAGCGGCGCGAGCAGCTCGGGGTCGTGCTCTTCGGGCTCCAGCTCGTAGAACGGGCGCGGCGGCTCGTAGGCGGCGTGGCCGCTGCGGCGGCGCAGCCGCAGGGTGGGCGCGCCGACGGCCGGGACGCCCGGCGCGGCGGCGTGGACCACGACGTCGAGCGGCTCGGTGCCGGGCAGCACCCGCAGCGCGAAGCGCAGCCGGACCGCGCCGCCGGCCGGGACCGGGCCCAGCCGCAGCCCCTCGCCGAGCAGCTCGCTGCCGTCGACCGCGAGCTCGTCGCGGGCGAAGGAGCCGGCGACCGGCTCGGCCTCGGGCGGGATCGCGATCCGGACCCGGACCTCGCCCGCCGCGGCGTCGCCGTCGTCGTGGACGGTCGCGACGACGGTCACCACCGCGCCGGGGATCAGCTCGCGGTCGGGCCGGGCGGCCAGGCCGACCCGCAGCAGCGCGCCGCGCGGTGCGGCGGCGGGCGCCGCGCGCTCGACGATCGACTCGGCGCCGAAGCTGGCCGGGGTGGTCGACGCGGCGGGCGCCGGCGGGGCCAGGCCCAGCTCGGCCCGCCGGCGGTCCAACAGCCGGTTGTCGGCGTCGCGCTCGAAGAGCGCGTCGACGTCGACCTCGCGCCCGCTCACCGGGCCCGGAACGGGGCGAGCCACCAGAAGCGCCGCCGGCTCGGCGCGCCGGGCTCGGCCGCGAGCTCGCCGGCCGGCGCCGCGGGGCTCGGCTCGGCCGGCGGCGGCGGCGCGGCCGGGCGCGGCGGCGGGACCGCCAGCCCGCGCGCGCGGGCCGCCGCCTCGGCGTCGACCCGGGCGGCGCGCGAGCGGCCGTGCGCGGCCGCCTCGCGCAGCGTGGCGTGGGCCAGGTTGAGCAGCCGGCGCGGCGTCCCGGCCGCAGCCCCGGTCAGCACCTCGAGCGCCCCGTCCTCGAACAGGCCGCCGGCCTCGGCCGGCCCGCCGGCCCGGGCGACGCGGTGCGCCAGCAGGGCGCGCGCTTCGCTGGCGTCGAGCGGCTCGAGCGCCGTCCAGCCGTCGACCCGGTCGGCCAGGTTGCGCCGGGCCACGATCCGCTCGCGCAGCTCGCTCTGGCCGAACAGCACCACGTTGAGCAGCTTGCGGTCGGGGATGTCGTAGTTGAGCAACAGCCGCAGGACCTCGAAGATCTCGTCGCTCGCGTTCTGGGCCTCGTCGACGATCAGGGCCAGGATCAGCCCGTCCAGCACCGCCGCGTCGTAGAGGTAGTTCTTGAGCGCGTTCTTGAGCGCGGCGGGCGAGCGGGGCGGAAGCGCCAAGCCGAACGAGCGGGCGACGGCGAGCAGGAACTCGGTCTCGTTGGCAAACGAGGGGTCGAGGATCTTGCCGAGCCGCAGCTCGTCGCAGCCGAGCAGGTCGCGCTCGAGCTGCGCTGCCAGGCTGGTCTTGCCGGTGCCGGGATCGCCGACGACGACCTGCAGCCCGCGCGACCCCATCACGCCCTCGAGCAGCCGCTCCCGGGCACGGGCCAGGGCCGGCGTCGTCCGGTAGAAATGCGGGTCCGCCGTGTCGAGGAACGGATCGCGTTCCAAGCCGAAGTGCCGAAAGTACGGGGTCATCGTTCGCGTACCACTTCGGCCTGGCGCTACCGCGCGGCCTCTGCCTCCTCCTCAAGGCGCACGCTGCCGATGCCGATACCTAGCCCATGAAGGCGGTGATCCTCGCCGGGGGACTGGGCACCCGGATCAGCGAGGAGACGACCACGCGGCCCAAGCCGATGGTCGAGATCGGCGGGCGGCCCGTGCTGTGGCACGTCATGAAGACCTACGCGTCCCACGGGGTCGACGAGTTCATCGTCTGCCTGGGCTACAAGGGCTACGTCGTCAAGGAGTACTTCGCCAACTACGCCCTGCACGCATCGGACATCACCTTCGACATGCGCTGCGGCGCGATCCGGGTCCACTCCAACGCCGCCGAGCCGTGGAGCGTCACCCTGGTCGACACCGGCGCGGAGACGATGACCGGCGGGCGCCTGCGGCGGGTGCGGCACTTCCTCGACGACGAGCCGTTCTGCTTCACCTACGGCGACGGGCTCTCCGACGTCGACGTCAAGGCGACCATCGCCCACCACCGCGCCTCCGGGGCGCTCGCCACGATGACCACGGTGCGGCCGCCGGGCCGTTTCGGCGCGGTCCGGTTGGAGGAGCAGAAGATCGTCTCCTTCGACGAGAAGCCGCAGGGCGACGGCGCCTGGATCAACGGCGGCTACTTCGTCCTCTCGCCCGGCGCGATCGACTACATCGACGGCGACGAGACGGTCTGGGAGCGCGGGCCGCTGGAGCGGCTGGCCGCCGACGGCAAGCTCTCGGCGTTCGTCCACCGCGGCTTCTGGCAGCCGATGGACACGCTGCGCGACAAGGTGCTGCTCGAGGAGCACTGGCTCAGCGGCCGCGCGCCGTGGAAGTCCTGGTCGTGAGCGAGGCCTCGCCCAAGCCCCTGATCAGCATCCTGATCCCGAACTACAACTACGCCAAGTACGTCGCGGCGGCGGTCGACAGCGCGCTGGCCCAGACCTACCCGAACATCGAGGTGGTGGTCTCCGACAACTGCTCGACCGACGGCGCGTGGGAGCTGCTCAACCAGCGCTACGGCGCCGACCCGCGGGTGCGGCTCTACCAGAACCCGACCAACATCGGCATGGCGCGCAACTTCGACCGCCTGATGGAGCTGGCGCGCGGGCACTACGTGATGTGCCTCTCGTCGGACGACTTCCTGTTCCCGCCGCATCTGGCGCGGCTCGAGCAGCGGTTCGCCGCCGAGCCGGGCCTGGACGTCGTCTACTGCAACGCCTACTTCGCCCGCGAGGACGGCACGGTGTACGCGGTGCGGGCGATGCCGGGCCAGTTCCCGGTCGACTTCGTCGACGCGCGCGACGAGCTGGTCGAAGAGTTCACCACCGTCTGCCCGGTCTGCTTTCCGTGCGCGCTGTTCAAGCGCGAGGTCCTGCTCGAGCCGGGCATCTGCGGCGATCCGGGCAACGGCCAGGACGCGCGCGACTGGGAGCTGATCATCCGGCTCGCGCTCGAGCGCAAGCGCTTCGCGTACATCGCCGAGCCGAGCATGGCGATCCGGCTGCACGGCGACCAGTTCACCGGCGACGCGTACCACCGCAGCGGGCGCAACGTGCTCGACTACGCCGCCTACGTCGAACGGTACATGGACCACCCGGAGTTCGTGCGCCGCATGCGCGGCCGCGAGCTCGGCGTCGCGCGGTTCCTCGAGACGCTGGTCGCCCAGGCCGCGCACGCCAACGACGGCCGCTCGCCGTTCGAGGGCGCCCAGCTGGCCGGGTTCGCCGCGCTCGGGCAGCGGCTGCGCGCGCGGGCCGAGGTCTACCAGCCGGCCCGGGTGCGCGAGTCGCGGGTCAGCGTCGTCATCCAGAACGCCGGCGTGCCGCGCGCGCTGCTCGGCGCGCTCGATTCGCTGGCCGCGCAGCGCTTCGCGAACTGGGAGGCGGTCGTGGTCGACCACGGGCCGATCCCGGTCGAGGCGCTGCTGCGCGCGCACCCGGCCTGGGAGCGGATCTCGCACGTGCGGCTGCCGGCCACCCAGACCGCCGGCGCGGCGCGCAACCTCGGGCTGCGGATGATCCGCGGCGAGTACGTCGCCTTCCTCGACCCCGACAACCGCTTCGCGCCGGATCACCTCGAGCGCGCCGCCGCGGCGATCGCGGGCTACGGCGCGCAGGCCGCCCTGGCGACGGCCCGGCTCGTGCTCGAGCGGACCGACGCCGCCTGCAGCAGCGCCGAGCTGCTCGGCGAGGTCGCGCCGTTCGGCGGCGACGAGGCCGACATCGCCCGCCTGCCGGTCGCGCCGGCGCTGCCGCTCGACGCGCTGGTGTTCTACCGCGGCGCGCTCGACCGCCTCGGCGGCGGCTTCAACCCGACCGCGCCGGTCCTGGAGGACTGGGAGTTCGCGCTGCGGCTCGCCCGCGCGGTGCGCTTCGCGCCGACCGGCGCGACGACGGTCGCCCTCACGGCGCGGATCGGCCTGGTCGCCCAGCGCCTGCGCGCCACCCTGCCGCACTACCTGGGCGTGCTCGACGCGGTCTACGCCGCCCACCCCGTCGACGAGGCCGCCGCATGGGAGCGCGCGCGCTACCGCGCCGAGGCGGCCGGCGCGCTGGCGGCGGCGAACGACTGGGTCCGCGAGCCGGTCGGGCTGGCCGCGTTCATGACGACCCTGGCGGGCCGTTCGGTCGCGCTCCCGGCCGCCGTTCAGCCGGCGTAGGCGTCGAGGCCGCGCGCTGCGCGGATCGCCACCGGTCTCAATGCACGCCCGGCGCCGGGCGCGCCGGCAGGCGAACGCGCTGCCAGGCGATCGCAACGAACAGCAGGATCGCCACGACCTGCGCGAGAGCCGACACGCTCAATGCCGCGCGCACGACCGGCCCGGCCGACAGCAACGGCTCGGCGAGGATTCGCAACGCCAGCCCGCCGTTGAGCAGCGCGTACACGAGGACGGGCGCACCGGCGGGATAGCGCCCGGCCGTTTGCGGAAAGCGGTCGCGGGCGAGCGGCAGCATCCAGAGCGCGATGCCGATGACGATGTTCACCAGCCAGCCGACGAACGCCAGGTGCGCGTGCTCGACGGCCCAGATGCGGGGAACGGGCACGCCGAGGCTCTCCGCCAACGCCATCGCCGCTCCCGCGACGAAGGTCAGGACGAGTGCGACGAGCGACGTCTTGACGAAGAGCCGGCTTTCGAACGGCACGCGAGATCGCTACTTGGTGTCGAAGGCGCCCATCGCGCCGTGGTCGGCATCGCCGAATTGGTGCGTCACGAACGGATGATGCCCCGCTTGGTAGACGGTAAACTCGCCGCGCTCCGCCCGGCGGCTCGTTACCCGGCGTATGCCGCGATGTCGCGGGCAACGAGCCGTTCGACCGGCTCGCCGGCGAGGAAGTCGCGGTACCAGGCCGCGCTCGCGTCGACCGCGCTCGCGGTCGACCAGCGCGGCTCCCAGCCCAGCTCCGCCCGCGCGCGGGTGCTGTCCACTTCGAGCACCGCGGTCTCGTGCTCGGGGCTGGGCTCGACGACGATCGCCCGCCGGGGATCGGCGTCCATGGCGCGCACGAAGCGCTCGGCCACCGCGCGCACGCTGGACGCCGGCTCGGCCGGGCCGAAGTTGTACGCCTCGTGGCCGGCGCGGCCGGCCGCGACGGCCTCCGCCAGCGCGAGATAGCCGTGCAGCGGCTCGAGCACGTGCTGCCACGGCCGCACCGCGTCGGGCCGGCGCAGCCGCAGCGGCACGCCGCCGGCGACCGCGCGGTAGGCGTCGGGCACCAGCCGGTCGGCCGAGAAGTCGCCGCCGCCGATGACGTTGCCGGCCCGGGCCGTGACGATCCGGGCCGCCCCCGGCTGGGAGAAGAAGGCGCTGCGGTACGTCTGGGCCACCAGCTCGGCGCAGGCCTTGCTGCCGGCGTACGGGTCGGCGCCGCCGAGCCGCGCGTCCTCGCCGTAGCCGCCCGCCTGCGGCCGGTCGGCGTAGACCTTGTCGCTCGTCACGACCACGACGTGCTCGACGCTCGCGCAGCGGCGCACGGCGTCGAGCAGGTGCAGCGTGCCCATCACGTTGGTCGCGTAGGTGGCGAGCGGCTCGGCGTAGCCGCGCCGCACCAGCGGCTGCGCGGCCAGGTGCAGCACGGTCTGCGGCCGCAGCGCCGCCAGCGCCGCCGCGGTAGTCTCGGCGTCGCGCAGGTCGACCAGCCGTTCCTCGACCTCGGCCGCGTACGGCGCGCGCGCCCACAGGCTGGGCTGGCTCTGGGGCGGCAGCGCCAGGCCGGCGACGGTCGCCCCGCGCCGCAGCAGCAGCGCGCACAGCCAGGCGCCCTTGAAGCCGGTGTGGCCGGTGACCAGGACCCGGCGGCCGAGCCAGAAACCGCCCTCAGCGATGGACATCGTCCCGACCTCGCTCGCCGGCGCGTGGAAGATCGCGCCGGCGCGCGCGCGCGACGAGCGCGGCTGGTTCGTGCGCACGTTCGACGCCGAGCGCTTCGCGGCGCACGGATTGGTCGCGGCCTGGGCGCAGGCCGGCGAGGCGTTCAACCGGCGCGCCGGCACGGTGCGCGGGCTGCACTTCCAGCGCGAGCCGCACGCCGAGGCCAAGCTCGTCCGCTGCACCCGCGGCGCGGTCCACGACGTGCTGCTCGACGTGCGGCCCGGCTCGCCGACCTACGGCCGCTGGGAAGCCTTCGTGCTGAGCGAGGACGACGAGACGGCGCTCTACGCCTCCGCCGGCCTGGCCCACGGATACCAGACGCTGCATGACGACACGACCGTGCAGTACCTGCTCAGCGCGCCGTACGTCGCCGAGGCGGCGGCCGGCTACCGCTACGACAGCCCGCATTCGGGCATCCGCTGGCCGCTTCCGCCGACCGTCGTCTCGGCCCGCGACCGCGCGCTGCCGGCGTTCGTGCCGTAGGCTCACGCCTCGACGCGCAGTTCGGGGATCGCGAGCACGAAGCGGCCGCCCCAGCCGCGCACGTCGGCCAGCTCGGCCCGAATCTCGGCCGCGACGTTCCAGGGGAAGATCACGACGTAGTCGGGACGGTCGGCCCGGATGCGCTCGGGCGCGACGATCGGGACGCGCACGCCGGGGATGAAGTGGCCCTGCTTGTGCGGGCTCTTGTCGGCGACGTAGGGCATCAGGTCGGCCCGCGCGCCGGCGTAGTTGAGCAGCGTCGTCGCCTTGGCGGCGGCGCCGTAGCCGGCGACCCGCTTGCCGCTCCGCTTGGCGTCGAGCAAGAAGCGGGCGAAGTCGTCCTTGACCCGCGCGACGCGGGCGCCGAACGCGGCATAGGTCTCGACCCGGTCGAGCCCGGCCGCGCGCTCGGCGGCTACGACCCGCGCGACGCTCGCATCGGCCGCGCGCGCGCCGCGCGGCGCGGCGAACACCCGCAGCGAGCCGCCGTGCGTCGGCAGCTCGCCGACCTCGACGATCTCCAGGCCGTGGCGGGCGAACAGCGGCGTCAGCGCGATGAGCGAGAGGTACGAGAAATGCTCGTGGTAGACGGTGTCGAACTGCAGCCCCGCCAGCGTGCGCAGCAGGTGCGGGAACTCGATCGTCACCACGCCGTCCGCGGCGACCAGCGCGGCCATGCCGGCCACGAAGTCGTCGATGTCGGGCACGTGGGCGAGCACGTTGTTGGCGACGATCAGGTCGGCCGGGCCGAACTCCGCCCGCACCCGCCGCGCCAGCGCCGCGCCGAAGAACTCCGCCCAGGTCGGCACGCCGGCCGCCCGGGCGACCGCGGCGACGTTGGCGGCCGGCTCGATGCCCAGCACCGGCACCCCGCGCTCCACGAAGTTGCGCAGCAGGTAGCCGTCGTTGCTGGCGAGCTCGACGACGCGTGAGCCGGGCCCGATGCCGCGCCGCGTCATCTCCGCCACGTACTCCCGCGCGTGGGCCAGCCAGGTCGTCGAGTACGACGAGAAGTAGCGGTAGTCGCCGAAGAGCTCCGCCGGCGAGGCGAACGCGTCGAGCTGGACCAGCCAGCAGCGCTCGCACACGTACGCGTGGAGCGGGTAGAACTGCTCGCCGCGGCCCAGCGCCTCCGGCGCGGTCAGCGCGTTCGAGGGCGGCGAGAGGCCGAGGTCGACGACCTCGGCGCCGAGCGGGTGCGCGCAGGCTCGGCAGCGCGGCGCGGCCGCCGTCGTCGCGGCGGCCGCCGGCTCAGGCGAAGAAACTGCGAACACCGTCGATCACCCGCTCGACCGAGCGCTCCGCCATCAGCGAGTGCAGCGGCAGGGTCAGCACCTCGTCGACGACCGCTTCGGTGACCGGCAGCGGCGCGCGGCGCGCCGCGCTGAAGTACGTGTGCCGGTGGACCGGCACGAAGTGGACGCCGACGTCGACCCCGCGCGCGGCGAGGTGCTCGATCAGCGCCGCGCGCCGGCCGCCCTGCACCCGCAGGCTGTAGATGAACGGCGAGACGTCGCCGTAGCCGCGGCGCAGCACGCGCAGGCCGGGCAGGCCGTCGAAGGCGGCCGAGTAGCGCTCGCAGACCGCGCGCCGGCTGGCGACGAACTCGTCGACCCGCTTGATCTGCGAGATCCCGACGCTGGCCATGATGTTGGTGAGGTGGTAGCGGTAGCCTTCGCTGACCACGTCGTAGTCCCAGGCGCGCTTGTTCTGATAGCGCAGCGTGGTGTCTTTGTCGACCCCGAGCAGGCGCAGGCGCTGGAGCCGCTCGACCTCGTCGCGGTCGCCGGTGACCACGCAGCCGCCGTCGATCGACGTCATGACCTTGACCGGGTCGAAGCTGAAGAACTGCAGGTCGCCCTCGCTGCCGATCGGGCGGCCGCCGACGGTCGAGCCGAAGGCGTGGCAGGCGTCCTCGATCACCCGCAGGCCGTGCTCGCGCGCCAGCGCCCGCACGTCGCCGATCGCGCAGGGAATCCCGGCGAAGTGGAGCGGGACGATCGCCTTCGTGCGCGGCGTGATCAGCGCCGCGGCCGAGGCGGCGTCGATGCCCAGGTCGTCGTCGCGGATGTCGCACATGACGACCTCGGCGCCGGTCGCGCGGATCGCCTGGTGGTCGGCGACGTAGTTGAAGGACGGCGTGATCACCTCGTCGCCCGGGCCGACGCCGGCCGCCAGCAGCGCGACGTGCAGCGCCGAGGTGCCGGTGTTGGTGCACACCACGTAGCGGTTCTCCAGCCCCAGATAGGCCGCGATCCGCTCCTCGAACTCCTTGGTCGCCGCGCCCATGCCGAGCCAGCCGACGTCGAGCGCATCGGTGAGGTGCTTGAGGGTGTCGACGCCCACGTACGGGACGAAGACCGGGACCCGGGCCTCCGCCGCGACGGCGGACGCCAGCGGCGGGCGGTCGAGAACGTTCATGCTATTGTTGCGTGCCTCCGGTGACGAATACCCTATCGGTGAACGAGAAAGCGACCTTGAGCCGGCCCCTCGACGGGCAGCCCGACCCGCACGACCCCAAGGACCCCGCCCTGCTGCGCCGGATGGGGGCCGACCCCGAGGTGCGCGCGGCCTGGCAGCGCGCCTTCGACCTGATCGCGCCCTACCGGTACGCCTACAACTGGAGCTGGCTGGGCCGCCCGGCGATCCAGTTTCCGCAAGACCTCATGGCGCTGCAGGAGATCGTCTGGCGGACCCGGCCCGAGGTGATCGTCGAGACCGGCATCGCCCACGGCGGGTCGCTGGTGTTCTCGGCCTCGATGCTCGCCCTCTTGGGCGGCGAGCGCGAGGCGATCGGGATCGACGTCGACATCCGGCCGCACAACCGGGCCGCGATCGAGGCCCACCCGCTGGCCGGCCGGATCACCATGGTCGAGGGCTCGTCGGTCGACGAGGCGCTGGCCGCCGGCGTGCGCGCCCGCGTCGGCGGGCGCAGCGCGATGGTCGTGCTCGACTCGAACCACACCGCCGACCACGTCGCCCGCGAGCTGGCGCTCTACGCGCCGCTCGTCCGAGCCGGCTTCTTCCTGGTCGTGATGGACACCGCGGTCGAGTACGCCGACCCGGCCTCGATCGTCGAGCGGCCCTGGGGCCCGGGCAACAGCCCGCTGACCGCGGTCGAGGGGTTCCTGGCCCGCGAGCGGCGCTTCACGGTCGACGAGGAGTACGACGCCAAGCTGCTCTTCACGGTCGCGCCGCGCGGCTACCTGCGCGCGACGGGAGACCCCGAGCCGGCGTGACGACCTGCCGACCGCCGCGCGAGGAAGACGTCCCCGCGCTGGCCGCGCTGCGCAACGACCTGCCGACCCAGCACGCGCTGCTGGCCGCGCCGCGGCCGAACAGCCTGGCCGACGTGCGGGCCTGGATCGCGCGCCGCAGCGCCGACCCGCAGGCGCTGTTCTTCGTCGTCGCCGACGAGCGCGACGCCGCGGTCGGCTTCACCCAGATCGTCGCCATCGACGAGCGCAGCCGGCACGGCCTGCTCGGGATCGCGATCGACGGCCGGCACCGCGGCCGCGGCCACGGCCGGCGCGCGCTCGCGCGGACCTTCGCCGCGGCGCAGGCCGACGGCCGGCTCGACAAGCTGGTGCTGCACGTCGCGGCCGACAACACCGGCGCGCGCGCGCTCTACGCCGCGCTCGGCTTCGCCGAGGTGGGCCTGCACCGGCGCCACTACCGCGCGCCCGACGGCTGGCACGACGTGGCGGTGATGGAGCGCTTCCTGGTGCCGCCGGCGTGAAGACCGTCGTCATCCTGCAGCCGCAGTTCTTCCCCTGGCGCGGCGTGTTCGAGCAGATCCGGCTGGCCGACGAGTTCGTCCACCTCGACGACGCGCAGTTCCAGAAGGGCGGCTTCACCAGCCGGGTCCAGCTCAAGACGGCCAGCGGGCCGCTCTGGCTGACCGTGCCGGTGCTGCGCCACGGCAGCCTGCCGCCGATCGCCGCGGTCGAGATCGACTACAAGACCGACTGGCGCGCCAAGCACCTGCGGACGTTCGCGCTGAGCTACGCGCGCGCGCCGTTCCTCGCCGCCGCGCGCGCGATCCTCGAAGACGTGTACGCCGAGCGCCCGCGCACGATCGCCGAACTCGACATCGCCGCGCTCGAGCGCTGCTGCGCCGAGCTCGGCCTGCGGCCGGCGTTCGGCCGCGCCTCGGCGACCCCGGTCGCCGGCGCCAAGACCGACCGCCTCGTCGAGCTGCTGGTCCCGCGCGGGGCGACCCGCTACGTCACGGGCCTGGGCGCGCTCGACTACCTGGTCGAGCCGCAGCTCGCCGCGGCCGGGATCGAGGTCCGCGTCATGGCCTACACCCGCCGGCCCTACCCGCAGCTCCACGGCAGCTTCGACCCGCACGTCTCGATCCTCGACGCGCTCGCGAACCTGGGCCCGGCCGCCGCCGCGGCGCTGGAGTCGCCGGCGATCCCCTGGCGCGACGCGGTCGCGCCGCAGGAGGCCTCCGCCTGATGCTCGAGCCGGATTCGGCCGCCGCGCTGCGCGAGCGGTTCGAGCGCGACGGGGTCGCCGTCTTGCGCGGCTGGCTCGACGTCGAGCGCGACCTGGTGCCGCTGCAGCGCGAGCTCGGCCGGCTGATCGAGCACGCCGCGCGCGCCTGCGGCGCCCGCTACGAGCGCGCGGCGGACCCGGCCGAGTTCGACCGCGGGTACCTGGAGCTGGTCGCGGCGCAGCCGGCGGTGCAGCCGCTCGTGTACGACATGGCCAAGAACCTGGTCGCCTTCCAGCGCCTGGTGGTCGACGAGCGGCTGGCCGGGCTGTTCCGGGCGCTGCGCCGGACCGACCTGGCCGGGACGGCGCCGGGCTCGAACGGGGTGCGGATCGACCGGCCGGGCGACGACCGCCGCCTGGCGCCCTGGCACCAGGAGTTCCAGTACCAGTTCCGCAGCCTCGACGGCGTCACGTTCTGGCTGCCGCTGGTGCCGGTGACCGCCGCGATGGGGCCGGTCGTGCTGGCCCGCGGCTCGCACCGCGGCGGGGTCGAGCCGCTGGTCGACACGTCCGGGCGGGGCGAGGCCGACATGGCGGCGGGCGCGTACGGGGCGCTGCGGCTGGCCGACGAGGCCACCATTCCCCAGCGCTACGAGCTGCTGGCGCCCGAGTCGCAGCCGGGCGACCTGTTCGCCTTCGACTTCCTGACCCTGCACGCGTCGGGCGCGAACACCGGCCCGCGGGCCCGCTGGACGGTGCAGGTCCGCTACTTCAACTTCGGCGAGGAGTTCGGGACCAGCATCCGCTGGACGGGCGGCCTCAAGCACGGCACGACGCTGGCCGGCGCCAACGCCCTGCTGGCCCAGGCGCGGGCCGCCGCGCTCGGCCGGTGAGCGCGGTCGCCGCGGCAGCGGCGTGCCTGGTCTGCGGCACGCCGAGCGGCGCTCCCGCCTACCGCCACGACGCCGCGGCGTCGGTCTCGTCGACCGCCCGCACGCTGGCGGTGCCGACGGTGGTCTACGTCTGCGCCGCCTGCGCGCACGTGCAGACGCCGGCGCTGGCCGACCTCGGCGGCTACTACGATACGGCCTACAACGTCCACCTCGAGAGCGACGACGCCGACGACCTCTACGCGGTGCGCGACGGCGTGCCGGTCTACCGCGCGCAGCACCAGGCCGCCGTCGCGCTGGAGAAGCTGGCGCTGCCGCCCGGCGCGGCGGTGCTCGACTACGGCTGCGGCAAGGGGATGTCGCTGCGCGCGCTGCTGGCCGCCCGGCCCGACCTGGACGGCGCGGTGTTCGACGTCAGCGACGCCTACCGCGGCGCCTGGGACGCCTTCGTGCCGCGCGCCAACCAGGCGGCGTACCGCCCGCCGGCGAGCTGGGCCGGCCGCTTCGACGCGGTCCTCTCGTTCTTCGCGCTCGAGCACGTCGGCGACCCGCACGGTTTCCTGACCGGCATCCGGGCGCTGCTGCGGCCGGGCGGCACGCTCCACCTGACCGTCCCCAACCTGCGCCGCAACGTCGGCGACTTCGTCGTGGTCGACCACGTCAACCACTTCATGCCGAGCTCGCTGCGGCGGGCCTTCGCCGCGGCCGGCTTCAGCGACGTGCGGATCGACGAGGAGGCGCACGACGCGGCGTACGTGGTGAACGCCCGCCGCGGGGTGGGCGCTCCGCTCGGCGCGAGCGACCCGGCCGAGGTGGCGGCCTACGTGGCGGAAGCCCGGCGCTGCGCGGCGTTCTGGGCGGCCGCCGGCGAGGCGGTGGCCGGCTTCGAGCGCGAGCGGGCCGGCGGCCGGCCGGCAGCGATCTACGGCAGCGGCTTCTACGGCGTCTTCATCGCCAGCCGGCTGGCCGACCGCGCGAGCCTGCGCTGCTTCCTCGACCGCAACGTCCACCAGCAGGCCAAGCGCATCTTCGACCGCCCGGTCCTGCCCCCCGAGGCGGTCGGCGCCGACGTCGAGGTCGTCTACGCCGGGCTCAACCCGGCCCGGGCGCGGGCGATCCTGGCTGGGGTCGAACCGCTGGCGCGGCGGGAACGGGACTACTTCTTCCTGTAGGCCCGCCCCGCTGCGGCCGCCGCAGCCGCCGCAGCAGCGGGCGCTCGACCCAGCGGTACAGCCCGAGCGAAACCGCGATCACGGCCCCGTACGAGGCCAGGACGAACGCGGCGTGCGCCGGCGGGCCGCCGCGGGGCAGCCGGGCGGCGACCGCCGCGACGGCCCCGAGCACGAGCCCGTGCGAGAGGTAGAGCGAGTACGAGGCGTCGCCGATCCGGCCCAGCCAGGCCGGTCCGGTCCAGCCGCGCCGCAGCTCGAGCCCGACCGCCCCGGCCAGAATCAGCGCCATCGGCGGCGCGACCACGAGCGCCCGGAACCACGGCGACGGCAGCGCGGGCAGCGGCGCCACGTAGGCGAAGACCGCCGCCGCGCCGGCCACCCCGGCGAGCAGCAGCGCGAGCGGGGCGGCCAGGCGCCGGCTGGCCGCCGCCGCGCCGACCCCGGCCCCCAGCAGGAACTCGAAGATCAGCGGGTTGCCCAGGAACGACAGCGCGACGGACGGCGTGTGCGCCGCGGCCGCGCCGCAGGCGAGCGCCGCCAGCGCCCAGCCGCCCAGCACGACCGGCAGCGCCCGGCGCGGGAAGCACAGCGCGCAGGTGAAGACCAGGTAGAACGCCAGCTCGTACTGCAAAGTCCAGCCGACGACGAGCACCGGGTAGGCGCCGTGCGGGACGAGCAGGTACGACGCCACGACGTCCAGCGGCGTGGCCGGGGCGAGGCCGACGGCCGCCGGCAGGGCGACGTGCAGCACCAGGTAGGCGGTCGTCACGAGCCAGTAGATCGGGTAGATGCGCTCGATCCGGCGGACCAGGAACGAGCCGGCCGCGCCCGGCGCGCCGAACGCGTTCCACATGGTCGTGACCATGATGAAGCCGCTGATGACGAAGAAGAGGTCGACCCCCGTCCCGCCCGGGACGGTCAGCCAGCCGATCCAGGACGCGCCGAACTGGTGCGCTTCGAGCCGCGGCTCGTGCACCGCGACGACGAGCAGGGCCGCGAGGGCGCGCAAGCACTGCACGTTGCAGAGTCGCTGCGTCGCGGGCATGCGCCCATGGTACGCTCGCCGCGCCTCGCGAATGAGGGAGCGATTGGGAGCCGCCCGGCGGCCTTTGGTCCCGGCCGCTGGGCTGGGCTGCTGGACCCGCCGAGCTCCGGGTGGTATACTTCGAGGGTTGCCCCGGCTCGTGGCCGGGAGCTCCGCACTTCATCCGGCCGGAGGCCGGGGGACCGATGGGCTCACACGGCTGCCAGGGACGGACGGCTCGGGCCCAGCGAAAGGAACCAACCCTGACATGGCATCAGGCGTAACCATGCGCGCGCTGCTCGAAGCGGGCGTGCACTTCGGGCACCAGACCCGCCGCTGGAACCCCAAGATGAAGCCGTACATCTTCCAAGAGCGCAACGGCATCTACATCATCGACCTCGCCAAGACGCTGAGCATGCTCAACGACGTCTTCGACGCGGTCAAGGAGATGTCGCGCCAGGGGCGCGTCATTCTCTTCGTCGGCACCAAGAAGCAGGCTCAGGACGTGGTCAAGGAAGAGTCCGAGCGGGCCGGGACGTTCTTCGTCAACCAGCGCTGGCTGGGCGGCACGCTGACCAACTTCGCGACGATCCAGAAGCGCATCTCGCGCCTGCGCGAGCTCGAAGGGATGCGCCAGCAAGGCACCTTCGATCTGCTCCCCAAGAAAGAGGTCGCGCGGCTGACCGACGAGCTCGAGAAGCTCGAGAAGTTCCTGGGCGGCATCAAGGACATGCACCGCCTGCCCGACGCGATCTTCATCGTCGACCCCAAGAAGGAACGCATCGCGGTCGCCGAGGCGCGCAAGCTGAAGATCCCGATCATCGCGGTGATCGACACCAACTGCGACCCCGACGAGATCGACTACGCGGTACCCGGCAACGACGACGCGATCCGCTCGGTGCGGCTGATGGTCTCGACCCTCGCCAACGCGATCGTCGAGGGCAAGACCGAGACCGAGTCGGCCTACGACGCGGCCGACTACGACGACCAGTACGCCGACCTCGCCGGCGACGCCGAGCCGGTGGGCGCGGGCGCCTAGGAACCGACGTCACGTGAACACGACCACGTACAAACCGCCGGCCGCCGACATCAAGCGGCTGCGCGAAGAGTCCGGCGCCGGAATGGCCGACTGCGTCAAGGCGCTGCAGGAGGCCCAGGGCGACTACGAGCGCGCGAAGGCGCGGCTGAACGAGCTCGGCCAGTCCAAGGCCGAGAAGAAGGCCGAGCGCTCCGCCAACGAGGGCCTGGTGGGCTCGTACATCCACGCCGGCGGCAAGATCGGCGTGCTCGTCGAGATCAACTGCGAGACCGACTTCGTGGCCCGCAACGACCGCTTCCAGCAGCTGGTGCGCGACGTCGCCATGCACGTCGCGGCCATGTCGCCGCGCTACCTCGACCGCGAGAGCGTGCCCGAGAGCGTGATCGCCGAGGTGAAGGCGGAGCTGGAGAAGACCGTCCCGCCCGGCAAGCCGCCCGCCGTCGTCACCAAGATCCTCGAGGGCAAGCTCAACAAGTGGTACGAGGAGCACACCCTGCTCGAGCAGCCGTTCGTCAAGGACGACGCGCAGACCGTCGGCGAGCTCGTCAAGAGCGTCTCCGGCGTGCTGGGCGAGAAGATCGGTGTGCGGCGCTACGTCAAGTTCGCACTTGGAGAAGAATAGCCCGGCGTACGCGTCGCGTTCTGCTGAAGATCTCCGGCGAGGCGTTCGCCGGCGCCGGCGGCAACAACGTGGACGTCGACACCACCACGACCATGGCGCGCGAGATCGCCCGCGTCCACCAGGACGGCGTCTCGCTCGCGGTCGTGGTCGGCGGGGGCAACATCTGGCGCGGCAAGCCGCACGAGGCGGCCGGCATGGAGCGCGCGACGGCCGACTACATGGGCATGCTGGCGACCGTGATCAACGCGCTGGCGCTGCAGGACTCGCTCGAGCGGATCGGCGTCCCCTCGCGGGTCCAGACCGCGATCGCGATGAACGCGATCGCCGAGCCGTACATCCGGCGCCGGGCGATGCGCCACCTCGAGAAGGGCCGGGTCGTGATCTTCGCGGCCGGCACCGGCAACCCGTACTTCACCACCGACACGACGGCCGCGCTGCGCGCGGTCGAGGTCGGCGCCCAGGCGATCCTCAAGGCCACCAAGGTCGACGGGATCTACAGCGCCGACCCGTTCAAGGACCCGACCGCGACGCGCTTCGCGCGGCTCGACTACCTGCGCGTGCTGGAGCTGGGCCTGGAGGTGATGGACTCGACCGCGCTGACGCTCTGCATGGACAACGGCCTGCCGATCGTGGTCTTCGACATGAACGTGGCCGGCAACATCCGCCGGGTGGTCATGGGCGAGGCGATCGGGACCACGGTCGCACGGAGTGCCGTGCGCGCCGATGCCGAAGGAGTCCGCCATGCTGGATGACGTCTATCGCGATACCGAGTCGAAGATGCACAAGGCCGTCGAGGCGACGCGCAACGACTTCGCCTCGGTCCGGACCGGCCGCGCCTCGCCGGCCCTGCTCGACCGCCTCCACGTCGAGGCGTACGGGACCAGCACCCCGCTCAAGCAGGTCGCCAGCGTCAACTCGCCCGACGGGCGCTCGCTGCTGGTGACCGCCTTCGACAAGAACCTGGTCGGCGCGATCCGCAAGGCGATCGAGACCAGCGACCTGGGGCTCAACCCCAACGTCGACGGCGGCACGATCCGGCTCTCGATCCCGCCCCTGACCGAAGAGCGCCGTAAAGACCTGGTCAAGCTGATCAAGAAGAAGGCCGAGGACGGCAAGGTGGCGGTCCGCAACATCCGCCACAAGGCCAACGACGAGGTCAAGCACCTCGCCAAGAACGGCACGATCACCGACGACCAGATCAAGAAGGGCCAGGACCAGGTCCAGAAGCTGACCGACCGCTTCATCAAGCAAGTCGACGACCTGTTCTCCGCCAAGGAGAAGGAGATCATGGAGGTTTGACGGCCGTCGAGGACTTGGTGATGCTGCCCTGGACGCGGGCGCGGGCCGCGCTGGCCGACCGCCCGCTGCGGGTGCGCGTGCTGGCGCCGCCGTACGCCGCGGTCGGCGTGGGCGCGCTGCGGCTGCTGCGGGTGCGCGGGCTGGCCGGCGAGCACGACGGCGCCTTCGAGCTGACCTGCGGCTACGACCGCTACGAGCGGCTGTGATGCTGCTGCGGCCGCCGCGCGGCGTCACCCTCGACCCGACCCGCCTGCCGGGCCACGTGGCGATCATCATGGACGGCAACCGGCGCTGGGCCCGCTCGCGCTTCCTGCCGGCGATCGAAGGCCACCGCCGCGGGATCGTCGCGCTGCGCGAGATCACCCGCGCGGCCAGCGACTGGGCGATCCCGATGCTGACCGTGTACGGCTTCTCGACCGAGAACTGGAAGCGCGAGGCGACCGAGATCTCGCTGCTGCTCGACCTGTGCGTCTACTTCGCCCAGAACGAGCTGGCCGAGCTGCGCCGCAACAACGTGCGGGTCAACGTGATCGGCCGCTACGAGCAGCTCCCGCCGGCCTCGAAAGAAGCGCTGGACGGCCTGGTGGCCCAGACCGCGGCCTGCACCGGCCTGGTCCTCAACCTGGCGGTGAACTACAGCGCGCGCAGCGAGCTGCGCGACGCGGTGGTGCGGATGATGCGCGAGGTCCAGGCCGGCACGCTGGCGCCCGAGTCGATCGAGGAGGACACCCTGGCGTCGTACCTGACCACCGCCGGAATGCCCGATCCGGACCTGCTGATCCGGCCCGGCGGCGAGTCGCGGCTCTCGAACTTCCTGCTCTACCAGGTGGCCTACGCGGAGCTGGTCATCCGCGAGACCTTCTGGCCGGACTTCGGCCGCGACGACTTCGCCGCCGCGCTGGCCGAGTTCCAGCGCCGTCAACGGCGCTTCGGGGGCTCGTGACGACCGCGCCCGCGACGGCCGCTCCGGTGAACCCGAAGCCGAAGCCTGCCGTGGGCGCGCGCCGCATCCTGATCGGCCTGCTGCTGGCCGCCGTCGGCCTGGGCGCGGTCGCCTGGCCGCCCGCCTTCTCGCTGATCGTGCTGCTGGTCGCGACCGGCTGCCTCTACGAGTTCGCCGGCCTCTCCGAGCGCAAGGGCTCGGCGGTCGAGCTGCCGGTCGCGCTGGCCGCCGTCTGGGCCTACGTGATCCTGACCTACTTCGGGCTGATCCACCGCTACGAGGGGGTGCTGATCGCCGCGACGGTGGTCGTCGCGCTGGCCACGGTGACCTTCACCCACCGCTCGGGGTACATCGCGCGCAGCGGCTACACGCTGCTGGGCGTGCTCTACATCGGCAAGCTGCTGACCTACTTCATCGCGATCCGGGCGCTGCACGACGGCGTCCTCTGGACCGTCTGGGCGATCGTGCTGATCGCCTTCACCGACATCTTCGCCATGCTGGTCGGCGGCGCGGTCGGCCGCCGGCAGCTCACCCAGCTCTCGCCCCGCAAGACCGTCGAGGGCGCCTTCGGCGGCTTCGCCGCGACGCTCTTGGCCGGCGCGGCGATCGCGCTGGTCCCGTTCGCCCACGTCGCCTGGTGGCAGGGCGCCATCGTGGCCGCGATCGTCTCGCTGGCCGCCCAGGCCGGCGACCTGATCGAGAGCGCGCTCAAGCGCGACGCCTCGGTCAAGGACGCGGGCTCGCTGATCGCCGGCCACGGCGGCGTGCTCGACCGCTTCGACTCGTACATCTTCGGCGGGATCGCCTTCTACTTCGCACTCTTCCTGATCGGCGTGGTCTCGCAGAACCGGCTGGTGGGATCGTGAAGCGGGTCGCCGTCCTGGGCTCGACCGGCAGCATCGGGCGCCAGGCGCTGGACGTGATCGCCCGCCACCCCGAGCGCTTTCGGGTCGTCGGCCTGGCGGCCGGGCGCAACGTCGAGCTGCTGGCCGAGCAGGTCGCGCGCTTTCGGCCGCGGGTGATCTCGGCCGGCGACGCCGCTGCCGCGACCGAGCTGATGGTGCGGCTCGACGGGCGCGGCTTGCGCATCCACGGCAGCATGTTCGCCAAGGAGCGCGACGTCGAGCGGGTCGCCCACGGCCCGGACGGCTTGCTGGCCGTCGCGACGCAGGCCGGCGCGGACCTGGTGCTGGCGGCGACCGACGGCGCGGTCGCCTTCGACGCGGTCTTCGCCGCGGTCGAGCGCGGCACCGACGTCGCGGTGGCCAACAAGGAGCTGGTCGTCGCCGCCGGCGAGCTGCTGGTCGCGGCCGCCGCCCGCAGCGGCGCTCGGCTGCTGCCGGTCGACAGCGAGCACTCGGCGCTCTTCCAGTGCCTGCAGGGCGCGCCGCCCGAGCGGGTCGCGGCGCTCGTCCTGACCGCCTCGGGCGGCCCGTTCTGGGAGCGCAGCCGGGCCGAGATGGCCGAGGCGACGGTCCAGGACGCGCTCGCCCACCCGACCTGGCGGATGGGCGTCAAGAACACCATCGACTCGGCGACCCTGATGAACAAGGGCCTCGAGGTGATCGAGGCGGCCAAGTGGTTCGGCGTGCCGGGCGAGCGGATCCACGTCGTGGTCCACCGGACCTCGGTCGCCCACGGGTTCGTCGTCTTCACCGACGGCCAGGTGCTCGGCCAGCTGGCCCCGCCCGACATGCGCCTGCCGATCGGCTACGCCCTGGCCTACCCCGACCGGCTGGCCGACCGGCCGTTCGAGGACGCGCTCCAGGCGCTGGGCGGCGAGCGCGGGTCGCCCGCCACGGCGCTGCGCTTCGAGCGGCCCGACCTCGAGCGGTTCCCCTGCCTGCGGCTGGCATACGAAGCCTTGACGCTGGGCGGCACCGCGCCGGCCGCCGTCTCAGCCGCCAACGAGGTTGCCGTGCAAGCATTCGTGGGCGGCGAGATCCGCTTCGGCGAGATCGCCGCCTGCATCGAAAGCGCGCTCGAGCGCGTTGGTAGTAGCAACCTGAGCCTCGACGCCGTCCGCGCGGCGGATCGCTCGGCCCGCGACGCGGCCCGCGCCTTCGTCGTCGAACGAGCAACGGGGGCGCAACGGAGACCATGACCGCCGAAAAGCTGATCGTCTACCTGCTGATGCTGAGCGTGCTCGTGGTTCTCCACGAGTTCGGCCACTTTCTGATCGCCCGGCGCAACGGCGTCTACGTCACCGACTTCGCGCTGGGCATGGGGCCCACGCTGCTCAAGTGGACCTCGCCGCGGAGCGGCACCCACTACCGGCTCAACCTCTTCCCGGTCGGCGGCTACTGCCAGATGAAGGGCGAGGACGGCAAGTCCAACGAGGGCGAGCAGCAGCGCGAGTTCCGCGCCGCCGCGAGCTACGACCACGACAACTTCCAGGCCAAGGGACCGCTCCAGCGGCTGGCCATCGTCGTCGCCGGGCCGATCGCCAACTTCCTGGTCGCGCTGGTCCTGCTGTTCGGCGCGGGGCTCTTCTTCGGCGTTCCGAGCACCGTCCCGACGACGGTCGTCGGCCCGCTGATCCCCAACAACCCGGCCGAGCGGGCCGGCCTGCGCCCCGGCGACCGGATCGTCGCGGTCGACGGCGTGACCATGCAGGACGGCAACCAGCTCATCACGCTGATCCACGGCTCGACCGGCAAGCGCCTCCACCTGACTTACGTCCGCAACGGGACCACCCGCCAGGTCGACGCGACCCCGATCGCCTCCGCCGGCCCCGACGGCAAGCTCGAGGGCCACCTCGGCTTCAAACCGCAGTACGATCCGCCCCATCGGGCCGACCCGGTCGAGGCGGCCGGCGCCGCCTGGACCCAGTTCAGCGGCGTGATCACCGCGACGCTGGGCGCGCTGGGCGGCTTGGTCGTGCACCCGGCCCAGGTCGCCGGCCAGATGCAGGGCCCGATCGGCATGGCGCGGGCCTCGGCTCAGATCGAGGACCTCGGCCCGTTCGCGTTCATCACCCTGGCCGCCCTGATCTCGATCTCGCTGGGGATCTTCAACCTGCTGCCGATCCCCGCGCTCGACGGCGGCCGGGCCGCCTTCATCCTGGTCGAGATGGTCCGCGGCCGGCCGGTCGACCCCGAGAAGGAAGCCCTGGTCCATTTCGGCGGCTTCGCGGTCCTGATCGCCTTCATGCTGTTCGTCTCGTACCACGACGTGGCGAACGCCCTGGCCCACAAGAGCGCTTTCTGATGATCCGCCTCCGACGCAAGACCAAGCCGGTGCTGCTGGCCAACAAGTCCGACTGGTCGAAGGACGCAAAGCAGGTCTGGATCGGCGGCGACCACCCGATCGCCGTCCAGTCGATGACGACCACCGACACCGCCGACGTCGATGCGACGCTGGAGCAGGTCTACGGCCTCGCGATGGCCGGCTGCGAGATCGTGCGGGTGACCTGCCAAGACGTGCGCGACGCGGCCGGCCTGCCGGCCATCGTGGCCCGCTCGCCGGTGCCGATCGTGGCCGACGTCCACTTCGACCACCGCATGGCGCTGGCCGCGATCGAGGCCGGCGTCGCCAAGCTGCGGCTCAACCCCGGCAACATCACCGACCCGGTCAAGACCCGCGAGGTCGTCAACCTGGCGATCCAGCGCGGCACCCCGATCCGGATCGGGGTCAACATGGGCTCGCTGGCGCGCGACCTCGAGGAGACGCTCGGCCACACCTCCGAGGCGCTGGTCGCCTCGGCGCTGCGCCACGTCGAGCTGCTCGAGGAGCTGGGCCACACCGACATCGTCATCTCGGTCAAGGCCCACGACGCGCTCAACACGATCTTCTCGTACCGCCTGCTGGCCAAGCAGCTCGACGCGCGCGGCACGCCGTACCCGCTCCACCTGGGGGTGACCGAGGCGGGTCTGCCGCGCGACGGCACGATCAAGTCGTCGATTGGCCTGGGCGTCCTGCTGTTCGAGGGCATCGGCGACACGCTGCGCGTCTCGCTGGCGGCCGACCCGGTCGAAGAGATTCCGGTCGCCTGGGGCATCCTCAAGGCGCTCGGGTCTGCGCGAGAAGGGCTTCGACATCACCGCCTGCCCGTCGTGCGGGCGAGCCGAGATCGAGGTCGTCGAGCTGGCCCGGATGGTCGAGGCGATCGCCAAGGAGTACACCGCGCCGGTCAAGGTCGCGGTGATGGGCTGTGTCGTCAACGGCCCGGGTGAGAGTAAGATGGCAGACGTGGGCATCGCCGGCGGCAAGGGTAAAGGGGCCATCTACCGCAAGGGCGAGCTCGTCGGGACCTTCCCCGAGGCCGAGCTGCTCGGGCGCCTGCGCCTGGAGATCGAGAAGGTCATCGAGGAGCAGTACCCGGACTATCACCACGAGATCCACCGTGAACCATCGCCCGCATAGCTTCGTCCCGAGCCCCCGGCTGGTGATCGCGACCGCCCTGGCGGCGCTTGCCGCGTCGCTGGCGCTCGTCCTCTCGACCCCCGCGACCATCAGCGTCGACGGGCAGCGGGTGGCCTCGGACGTCGGCCCGGTGACGACGCCCGGCGGTGCCTTCCTGCCGCTGCGCGCGGTCTCCGATGCGGCCGGCGCCGAGACCAGCTTCGACCCGCGGACCGGCGCGATCGCGGTGCGGCGCGGGACCGAGGTGCTGGTCATGCACCTCGGCTCGACCGCGGCGACCCGCGACGGCAAGCCGGTCACCTTGAGCCACGCGCCGTTCGCCGTCGCCGGCCGCACCATGGTCGCGAGCGCGACGATCGCCCACACCTTCGGCTCGACCGTTCGCTTCGACCCCAAGCGCGGCCGGGTCGACGTCCGCACGCCGGGCGTCGTGGTCGCCCCGGTCGCCGACGACGAACCGTAGCGAACCCTAGCGGCTTGGACTCCGACAAGCTTTCCCGGCGCCGTTTCCTGGTGCGCACGGCGCTGCCGACGATCGTGGCCACGGTCGGCGTCGAAGCGCCGCGGCTGGCCGCGTTCGCCGCACCGCCGGCGGTCACCGTCGTTCCGCGCGGGCCGGCCCCGGTGCCGGTCACGCTGAACGTCAACGGCACGCCGCACGCGCTGCAGCTCGAGCCGCGCGTCACGCTGCTCGACGCGCTGCGCGAGCGGCTCGGGCTGACCGGCAGCAAGAAGGGCTGCGACCAGGGGCAGTGCGGCGCCTGCACGGTGCTGGTCGACGGCCGCCGGGTGAACGGCTGCCTGACGCTGGCGATCGCGACCGAGGGCAAGCGGGTCACGACGGTCGAGGGCCTGGCCCGCGGCGAGACGCTCCACCCGGTCCAGGCGGCGTTCATCGAGCACGACGCGTTCCAGTGCGGCTACTGCACGCCGGGCCAGATCTGCTCGGCGGTCGGCCTGATCGCCGAGGGCCGCACGCGCTCCGACGACGAGATCCGCGAGTCCATGAGCGGCAACATCTGCCGCTGCGGCGCGTACACCAACATCGTCGCGGCGGTCAAGGCCGCCGCGGCGGCCGGCGGGCGCGCCTGATGCGGCCGTTCGCCTACGCCCGCGCCGAGACGCCCGACGGCGCCGTCGCCGCGCTCGCCCGGACGCCGAACGCGGCCTTCCTGGCCGGCGGCACCAACCTCATCGACCTGATCAAGATCGACGTCGCCCGGCCCGGGACGCTGATCGACCTCAACGGGCTGCCGCTGGCCGCGATCGAGAGCGCGCCCGACGGCACGGTGCGGATCGGCGCGCTGGCGCGCATGAGCGACACCGCCGACAGCGCGGTGGTCCAGCGCAACGCGCCCTGCGTCGCGCAGGCGCTGAACCTGAGCGCGTCGGCGCAACTGCGCAACATGGCCTCGATCGGCGGCAACGTGCTGCAGCGGACCCGCTGCGTCTACTTCCGCGACGTCTCGCAGCCGTGCAACAAGCGCCGCAACGGCGAGGGCTGCTCGGCGATCGGCGGCGACGACCGCAAGATGGCGATCCTCGGCGCGAGCGCGCGCTGCATCGCGGTCCACCCGTCGGACTTCGCGGTCGCGCTGCTCGTAACGGATGCGACGATCCACCTGCGCGGCCCGGCCGGTGAGCGCACCACCCCGTTCCTGGGCTTCCACCGGCTGCCCGGCGACGACCCCAGCCGCGACACGAACCTCGTGCCGGGCGAGCTGATCACCGCGCTGAGCTTCGTGCCCAGCGCCGTGACCCGCAACTCGGCCTACGTCAAGGTGCGCGACCGGGCGTCGTACGAGTTCGCGCTGGTGTCGGCCGCGGCCGGGCTCGACGTGCAGGGCGGCACGATCCGCGCCGCGCGGATCGGGCTGGGCGGCGTCGCCCACGTGCCGTGGCGCGCGCGCGCGGCCGAGGCCGCGCTGGTCGGCAAGGCGCCGACGCGCGAGAGCTTCGCGGCGGCCGCCGAGGCGGAGCTGCGCGCGGCGCGCCCGCAGCGGCTCAACCGCTTCAAGCTGACGATGGCGAGGAACGCGATGATCCGAGCGCTCGGAAACGCCGGAGGTGCGGCGTGATCGGCGCGCCGCTCGACCGGGTCGACGGCCGCGCCAAGGTTACCGGCGCCGCCCGCTACAGCTACGAGGAGCCGCTCCCGGGCGCCGTCTACGCGGTGATGGTGACCAGCACGGTCGCCGCCGGCCGCATCACGTCGATCGACGACGCCGCCGCGCGCGCCGTGCCCGGCGTGATCGCGGTGCTGACCCACGAGAACGCGCCGCGGGTGAAGGCCGACGCCGGCGACCGCAAGCTCAAGGTGCTGCAGGACCCGCAGGTCTTCTACGACCGCCAGCCGGTCGCGCTGGTGGTCGCCGACACGTTCGAGCACGCCACCGATGCGGCGGCCCAGGTGCGCGTCGCGTACGACCGCGCGACGCCGGCGACGACGATGGAGTCGCCCGGCGCGGTCGAGTACAAGCCGGACACGGCCAACATGAACCCGCCCGACACCGCCCGCGGCGATTTCGACGCGGCCTTCGCGGCCGCGCCGGTGAAGCTCGACAACCGCTACGTCACGCCGACCGAGTTCCACAACCCGATGGAGCCGCACGCGACCGTCGCCGTCTGGGAGGGCGGCCGGCTCACGCTCTACGACGCCTCGCAGGGCGTCGACGCGCGGCGCAGCAGCCTGGCGAAGATCTTCGGCATCCCCCAGACCGACGTGCGGGTGGTGGCGAAGTTCATCGGCGGCGGGTTCGGCTCCAAGGGCGGCACGAACCCGCACCACGCCCTCGCGGCGATGGCGGCCAAAGCCGTCGGCCGGCCGGTGAAGCTGGTGCTGACCCGGCCGCAGATGTTCGGCGGCTTCGGCAACCGCCCGCGGACCGAGCAGCGGATCCGGATCGGCGCCGACCGCAGCGGCAAGCTGCTGGCGCTCGCCCACGACGTGCGCTCGCAGGGCTCGCGCTACGACGACTTCATCGAGAACTGCGCCGTCATCTCGCGCATGCTGTACGCCGTCGACAACCAGGTCACGACCCACCGCGGGGTGCGGCACGACGTCGTCACGCCGACCTACATGCGCGCGCCGGGCGAGTCGAGCGGCTCGTTCGCGCTCGAGTCGGCGATGGACGAGCTGGCCTACGCCACCGGCGTCGACCCGCTGCAACTGCGGCTGATCAACTACGCCCAGAGCGATCCCGAAGAGAAGAAGCCCTGGTCGAGCAAGTCGCTGCGGGCATGCTACGCCCAGGCCGCCGAGCGCTTCGGCTGGGCCCGGCGCACGCCGCAGCCGCGCTCGCTGCGCACGCCCGAGGGGCTGCTGGTCGGGCTGGGCATGGCGAGCTCGACCTACCCGTCGAACCGCTCGTCGGCCTCGGCCGCCGCGACGTTCTATCCCGACGGAACGGCGCACTTCACCAACGCCGGCGTCGACATCGGCACCGGCGCGTACACCGCGTTCACCCAGGTCGCCGCCGAGGCGGCGGCGCTGCCGCCCGACCGGGTGCGCTTCGACCTGGGCGACACGCTGCTGCCGGCCGCGCCGATCGCCGGCGGCTCGCAGCTCACCGCCAGCGTGGCCAACGCCGTCCACGAGGCGGGCCTGGCGCTGCGGCGCAAGCTGGCGGCGCTGGCGGCCGCCGACCCGGAGTCGCCGCTGCACGGCCGCGGCTTCGAGGAGCTCGGCTTCGCCGACGGGCGCGCGTTCGTGCGCGCGCAGCCGGCCCGCGGCGAGACGTTCGCCGCCATCCTGCACCGCAGCGGCGCCTCGTCGGTCAGCGCGCACGCCGACGTCCAGCACGACCGCAAGAAGAAGGGGCCGTACTCCTCGCACGCCTTCGGCGCGCACTTCGCCGAGGTCCACGTCGACCCGGACTTCGGCACGGTCCGGCTGGCGCGCATGGTCAGCGCCTTCGCGGCCGGCCGCATCGTCAACGCCAAGACCGCCGGCAGCCAGTTCCTGGGCGGCACCGTCTGGGGCGTGGCGATGGCGCTGCACGAGGAGGCCCGCATCGACGAGCGCAGCGGCCGCTACATGAACGCGAACCTGGAGAACTACCTGGTCCCGGTCAACGCCGACATCCCGGTGGTCGAGATCATCCTCGTCGACGAGCACGACGAGCACGTCAACCCGCTGGGCATCAAGGGGATCGGCGAGATCGGCAACGTCGGCAGCGCCGCCGCGGTCGCCAACGCCGTCTTCCACGCCACCGGCACGCGCGTGCGCGACCTGCCGATCACCCCGGAGAAACTGCTGACGTAGCGTCCTCGTGTGGCAGCAACCCGGCCGGCCCGGACCGCGCGGTCGCACCGTGCCGCGAGGCATCGTGCAGGCGCAGGGCGAGCAGTGCCGCGAGCGGGCCCAGGACGAAGATCGCTTGCGAGGAGCTCCGCAGAACCGGAACGGCCGGCACCACGTACCGGCCCAGCGCGCCTTTGGCGACGATCGCCGGGAGGGCTCACGGAACGACCGAAGGTCGGCAGACCGTAGGCCCGCAGGCCCGTCCGAGAGCCTTTTGGCGGGTCGGCGCCGGTCGTCGAGGTCCGGCTCGCCGCCTACGCCGCGACGAGCATGCCCTCGCGCAGGATCGGGACGACGTCGAGCACGTCGAGCGTCGCGCAGCGCTCGAGGTCGGCGCTGAAGCCGAGCTTCGCCAGCTCGTGGGCGTGGTCGGCGCTGGCGACCGCTTCGGTCAGGCGCGGCGCGACGGCGCGGTAGAGCAGCGCCGCGGCGCGCGCGCCGTCGTGCAGCTCGAGGCCGGGCACCTGGTCGACCAGGGCGTCGACCAGCGCGCCCGCGCCGAGCGCGTCCTCGAGCGCGAAGCGGCCGTGGACGCCGGCGCAGAGCAGCACGATGTCGCCGTCCTGCGCCGCCAGCGCCGCGGCCACCGCGGCGCGGTTGACCATCGCGCCGGCCCGCAGCGAAGCGGCGGTCGCCCCGGCGCGCAGCGCGCGCGTGCCGTTGGTGGTCGTGAAGACGATCGTCTTGCCGGCGACGACCTCGCGCGGGTACGACGCGGGCGAGTTGTCGAGGTCGAACCCGTCGATCCGCACCGAGGCCCGCTCGCCGCAGAGGAGCACGCGGTCGCGGTCCAGCCGCTTGGCGATCTCGACCGCGTCCTCGGGACCGAGCACCGGGATCACCCCGGCCGCGCCGTTGGCCAGCGCGGTCGCGATGGTGGTCGTCGCGCGCAGCACGTCGATCACGACGACGTGCGCACCGCGCACCGCCTCCGGCGTGAACGGCGGGGCGAGCAGGACGTCGACGGAGCGGGCCACGCGAGCCAATACTCCGGCCGGACGGGGGAGGCCTGGGGAGCGCGCCTGGTTGGCGAAGCGGGGCGGCGGTCAGCCGAGCCGCGGTGCCTCATGGTCGCACCGCGAGTCATTGACGTCCACTGCACGTTTGCCGTAGATTTTTAAGCCTGCGCTCATGGTTTCGCTCAACCGGCTCCGCACGTTCCTCGAGGTCGCCGGCGCCCGCGGCTTCGTCGACCGCGCCGTGCGGAGCGGGCGCTTCGGGGCGGCATGAGCACCAACGTCCTGGACCTGCTGGTCGAGGCGCTGCCGCACCTGCGCGGCGGGTTGCGAGCCGAGTCGGCCGAGTTCACCGCCCGGCTGCTCTACGCCAACCTCGGGCTGGACGCGTGCGCGGTGGTCGACCGCGAGGCCGTGCTGGCGTACGTCGGGCGGGGCGAGGACCACCACCTGGTCGGCGGCCCGTCGCTGACCGGGCTGACCCATCGCGCGCTGGCGACCGGCGCGGCCTACACCGCCCGCTCGCGCGACGCGATCGGCTGCCCGGTGCCGGGCTGCCCGCTGACCTCGGTGACGATCGCCCCGTTCGTGGTGCGCGGCCAGGTCATCGGCGCGCTCAAGCTCTACCGGGCCGGCACCCCGATCGCCGAGGACGACGAGCGGGTCGCGGTCGGCCTGGCGCGGGTGTTCTCCGTCTCGCTCGAGGCGGCGGAGCTCGACGCGCGCTCGGCGCTGGTCACCCAGGCCGAGCTCGACGCGCTGCGCGCGCGCGTCTCGCCCCACTTCCTGTTCAACACGCTGACCACGATCGCGGCGCTCACCCGCACCGACGCCGCCCGCGCCCACGACCTGGTGGTCGACTTCGCCGAGTACTTCCGCGACTCGCTGGCCCGGCACACCGAGTTCGTCTCGCTCGACGAAGAGCTCGAGCACGTCGAGCAGTACCTGCGCTTCGAGCACGCGCGCTTCGGCGACCGGCTGAGCGTCGCGCTCGAGGTCGACGGCCGGGCGCGGCTCGCGCTCGTCCCGGTGCTCTCGGTCCAGCCGCTGGTCGAGAACGCGATCGCCCACGGCCTCGCGCCCAAGGGCGGCGGCGGAACGGTCTGGATCAGCGCCTACCCGGCCCTCGACGGCGACGGGATCGAGGTCGCGGTGCGCGACGACGGGGTGGGCTTCGCGTCCGGCGCGGCCCCGCGGGGCCTCGGCATCGGCATGGACAACGTCAACCAGCGGCTGATCAAGCTGTTCGGCCCGGCCAGCGCCCTGCGCGTGCGCAGCGCGCCCGGCACCGGCACCACGGTCGCGTTCCGCGTCCCGGCCCGCATGCCGGCCGCCGCCCGCTGATGTCCCGCCGTAACCCGGTGCCCGAGTGCGCGCCTTAGTCGTCGACGACGAGCCGCTGGTGCGCAGCGAGCTCGTGTACGCGCTGGGGCGGATCGGCGGCGAGATCGAGGTCGGCGAGGCCGGCGATGCGCTCGAAGCGCTGCGGGCGCTCGCGGGCGAGCCGTACGACGTCGTGTTCCTCGACATCAACCTGCCGGGCCTGAGCGGGATCGAGGCCTCGCGGGTGATCGGCAAGCTCGAGCGCGCGCCGCAGATCGTGTTCGTGACGGCCGACGACTCGCACGCGGTCGACGCGTTCGAGCTGGCCGCGGTCGACTACGTCGTCAAGCCGGTCTCGCAGGCGCGGCTGGCGCGCACCGTCGAGCGCCTGCGCGCGCTGCGCGGGACCGCGCCGGTTCCGGCGCTCGGCGCGGGCGCGCCGCTGCGGGTCGCGCTGGAGGACGGCGAGCGGCAGCGGCTGGTGCGGATCGCCGAGATCCGTTACGTGCAGGCCAACGGCCACCTCGTCACGGCGCGGGTCGGCGAGGGCGACCTGCGCTGGAAGGGCAGCCTGACCGACGCCGCCGCGCGGCTGGAGCCGTGCGGCTTCCTGCGCGTGCACCGCGCGTACTTGGTCAACCCCGAGCGGGTGGTCGAGGTCGAGCCGTACTTCGGCGGCTCGTACGTGCTGCGCGTCGACGACAAGGTCCGCAGCGAAGTGCCCGTGTCGCGCAACTACCTGCCCGCGGTCCGCAAGGCGCTGGGGCTGTAGCGGCGCGGGGAGGAAGTCTGCGGCCGCCCGGGAATGCCGCCCGGCCACCTTTGAACTCACGCGGGAGGACGTTCATGCCGACATCTCTGGCGCATCCCTTCGACCCGAACGACGGATCGGAATTCGAGCTCGACCTGTGGGTCGAAGAGCTGCCGCAGCGGGCCGCCGTGGTGCTGGACTGCGGCTCGACCCAGAGCATCGTCTGAGCGCGCCGGGGAGCACGACGATGGCCGAACCGCTCGTCCGCCTGCCGGATGCCGACGCCGAGCCCGACTGCGAGCTGGACCTCTTCGTGGAAGAGCTTCCGCTGCGCGCGCCGCTGTTCACCGACTGCGGCGTCACCCACTGCATGGGCCGATAAGCGCAGGCGACGGGTTCCTGGCGGAGCGGAACGCGGAGCTGCGCGCCCGCTACCGCTTCGCCGAGCTCATGCGCCCGCTCGTCGGAGTGGTCGAACGGGTCGAGCGGGTCGTGGCCGAGCCGTCGGCCCCCCAGCTCGAGATCGCCGCGGCGAGCCTGGGTGAGCTGGGCCACACGTGGCCCGGCGTCACCAGCGCCGAGGGCGGCGGCGGTGCCGACACCGACCCCGAGCCGGCGTGGGTTCGCGCGCTGGTGGAGGCCGTCGAGCGCTACTGCTCGCTGGTGCACGACGAGCGGCGCGTGCTGCGCGAGACGGCCGACGCGCTGGGCGGCGCCGCGCTCGACCTGACCCGCTTGCCGGCGCTCTCGCAGCGCGAGCTGGCCGATCCGGCCTGTCCGCTGCGCCCGCCCCGCGGCGACGTGCCGATCCGCTGGCTGCCCGGCTTCTCGCTGACCGCGCGCAAGCCGCGCTACGTGCCGCTGGCGCTGACCCACCTTTCCGCCGCGCTCGAGCCCGACGAACGGTTCGCGCTCCAGATCACGACCGGCATCGCGGCCCACACCGATCTGGCGGCCGCGCTGGTCGCGGCGCTCTGCGAGGTCGTCGAGCGCGACGCGATCGCGCTGACCTGGCTCGCCCGGCTGCGGCTGCCGGAGATCGAGCTGGACGCCGTGCGCGGCGACGCGCTGCGCGCGGTGCTCGCCGCGCTCGGCCGCAGCACGCTGCGCATGCGGTTCTACGACGCCACCACCGATCTCGGCGTGCCGACGGTGTACGCCGTCGCGCTGCTCGACGGCGACCCGCGGCTGGCGCAGACCGTGTCGTGCGCGACCGGCTTCGACGTCGAGGCGCTGCTGGTCAAGAACGTGCGCGAGGCGGTGCCGGTGCGCACCACGCTGCGCCGCGCGCCGCCGCCGCCGGCCGACGTCCGCGACTTCGGCTCGCTGGTCGACGGCGCGCTCGCGCTGGGCGCTCCCGCGGCGCGCGGCGCGTTCGCCTTCCTGCTGGAGCCCGAGCGCGAGCGGCGGCCGCTCTCGGGGCTGAGCGAGCCGGGCCCGGGCGAGGCGCGCGCGCAGCTCGCGTTTCTCATCGCGCGCCTGCGCGCGCTGGCGAATCGACGCCGTCGCGGTCGACCTCGCGACCGACGAAGCCCGGCGCGCCGGCCTGCACGTCGTGCGCGTCGTGACCACCGACCTGATGCCGACCAGCCACCTCCACCGGGCGCGCTTCCTGGGCACGCCGCGGCTCTACGCGTACCCCTTGCGGGCGGGGTACGGCGAGCTGAGCGAGGCCGGCGTGAACCCCGCGCCGCAGCCGTTCGCGTGAGGGCGCTGATCGTCGCCGACGGCCGCTTCGGCCGGGCGGTCGCGGCTCATGCGCCGCCCGGCGTTGCCTGGACCGCGCTGCCCGGCGACGGCGAGCTGCCTCCGGCGCTGGCCGGCTGCGAGCGGTTCGCGCTGGTGAGCTGGCGCGCCGACCACGCGCTGTTCGAGCGCGCCGACGCGCTCGCGTACCGGCTGGGCTGCGCCTGGTCGGCGGTCTATCTCGACGGCCGGTACGTCTGCGCCGGGCCGGCGGTCGCGCCGCCGCACGGCCCGTGCTTCGGCTGCTTCCGGCGCCGCTACCTGACCCATCACCGCGCGCCCGAGCGCGATCTCGCGCTGAGCGCCGCCTACGCGCGCGAGCGCGGGCTGGGTGCGGCGGGCTTCGCGCCCGGCGCGGTGCTGCTCGCCGCCGCCGCGCTCGATGCGTTCTTCGCCGGGGCCCAGCCGAACGGCCGGTTCACCCGCACCGACGTGCTCGGCGACGGAGTACGCCGACACGCTGGTCGTCCCGGTGCACGGCTGTCCGCGCTGCGGCGCGCCGCCGGCCGACGAGGCGGCGTTCCTCGCGGCGGTCGCGGAGCTCGCGCGGTGAGCGCGCCGCGCCCGGCGCTGGTCGGCGCGGGCTGGATCGGCGAGCGGTTCGCCGCCGATCCGGCGCTGGCCGGGCCCGAGCGGCCGCGGGTGATCCCGGAGCTGGTGATCGAGCCGTTCGGCGCCGACGGTCTGCTCTTCGAGGGCGCGCGCGACGCGCAGGTCGTCCGCGGGCGCGCGGCGCGCACCGTGCTGCCGCGCATCCTGCCCTGGCTCGACGGCACCCGCACGGTCGCCGAGATCCAAGCGGCCCATCCCGCGCTCGCCCCGCGCGCGATCCGCAACCTGGTCCTGCTGCTGTACAGCCGCGGGCTGCTGGAGGACGGCGCGCCCGATCCGCCGGCCGGCCGCGATCCCGACCTCGACGCCTACCTCGGGCGGTTCGCCGACGTCACCCGGGCGAACCGCAACCGCGGCGAGGCCTGGGCCCGGCTCGACGCGGTGCGCTTCGAGGTCGTCGCCGACGGGCCGGCGGCCGCGCCGCTGATCGACGCGCTGCGCGCGGCGGGGCTGCAGGCGAGCTTCGCCACCGAGCTCGGTCCGGCGGCGTTCGGACCGGGCGCCTTCGGGCTGCTGGCGGCGACCGATCCGGCCACCGACCTGGGGCCCGCGTTCGCCGCCGCCGCGCGGGCCGGCCGGTGGGCGCTGCACCTGCGCGTCGGCGCCGGCGAGACGCAGCTCGGGCCGCTGTTCGTGCCGGGCCGGACGCTCTGCTATCCCTGTTTCGTCCGCCAGCACGGCGTCCCGAGCGGCGTGCCGGCCCGGGCTCAGGTCCTCTTCGGGCTGGGCCTGGCCGCCTCGGCCGCGCTCAACCTCGCCGCGCGGTGCGCCTACCCGCCGGTGTACGAGCGGCTCGACCGCTACGCCGCGGGCCCGCACGGCGTCGAGCGCGAGTCGGTCCCGGCGCCGCGGGTTCCGGGCTGCGCCGCCTGCGGCATCGCCGGCGCCGCGCTCGAGCCGGGCTCCGCTGCGTTCGCGGCCTGGGCGCGCCACACGACGGTCGCGATGCCGCCGCCGGAACTGGCCGACCCGCGCGCGTACCAGGAGCACTTTCGGCAGAGCAACGTCGAGGCCGCCGGCGAGCCGTTCGAGCCCTGGCACGGCGCACCGGTCCAGCCGCTGCCGCGCCCGGCGTGGTCCGCGCCGCCGGCCTCGGCCGAGCCCGCGCCCCAGACGCCGCTCGCGCGCCTGGCGGAGCTGCTGCTCGCCGCGGGCGGCGAGCGGCCGGACGGCGACGGGCTGCGCTACGCGCCCAGCGGCGGTAACCTCAAGTCGCCCGAGCTGTACCTCGCCGCGCTCGACCTGCCGGGGCTCGCGGCCGGCACGTACCGCTACGACGCGGCGCGCCACGCGCTTGAGCGCATCGGCCCGCTCGACCCGCGCGTGCCCGGCCTGTGGCCGCCCGGCACGGCGCCGGCGGTCCTCGTCGCGGGCGCCGGCCGGCTGGCGAAGGTGTTCGCGAAGTACGAGCGCTTCGCGGCCGAGCTGGTCGCGCTCGACGCGGGCGTCGTGCTGGCCTACCTGCACCTGCTCGCCGGCGCGCGGCGGCTGGCGCTGCACGAGCTGCCCGACCTGCCCGACGCGCTCCTGGCCGACCTGCTGCGCATCCCCGTGCTCGGTGAGCGCAGCGTGCCGACCTTCGCGCTCGCGCTCGGCCGCGCGCCCTCCGCGCGCGCGGCCGTCGAGCTGCCCGGCCTGCCGCGGGCGATCGTCGCGCGGCGCTCGGCGCGCGGCTTCACGAACCGTTCGATCGCGCTCGAGCGGCTGGCGGCGCTGGCCCGCACCGCCGACCGGGTGCTCGCCGCCCGGCGGGCGGCCGGCGGGTTCGTGCCCGAGCTGCGCACGTTCTTCGGGCTGCGCGCGGACGCCGCGCACGACGCCGGAGTCTACCGCTACGACGCCGCAACCGGTGCCCTGCTGCTCCACCGGCGCGGCTTCGGCGACGCCGAAGCGGCCCGCTGCGTGCCGCAGCGCAACCTGCGCTCGGCCACGGCGCTGGCGTTCGTCGTCGGCGACCTGCGCGCGGCGTTCGCGGCCCGCGGCGCGGGCGGCTATCCCGCGCTGGTGACCGCGGCCGGCAGCGCGGTCGGGGCGCTGGCGCTCGCGGCGGCCGCCGCCGGGATCGGCGCGTGCGCGTACGGCGGCCTGGTCGAGGCCGCCGTGCGCGACCTGCTGCCCGAGCTGGACGGCTTCAACGGCTGCGTCCTCTTCGGCGCGGCGCTGGGCCACCCGCTCGGTGGGGACGAATCCTCCGCGAGCTGAGGTCCAGGCGCTTGCGTCCGCCGCTGGCGCGGGGTCGCGCCGTTCGCGCTCGGTGCGCTCAGCGCGGCGTCACCGGAACGACCGCCTCGAGCGGCCGGCCAGCCCGGTAGGCGATCAGGTTGCGCTCGATCAGCTCGGTGACGCGCCGGCCGGGGACGTCGCCGCCGTAACCGGCCACGTGCGGGGTGACGATCACGTCGGGGTTGGTCCAGAGCGGGTCGTCCGGCGGCAGCGGCTCGGGCGCGGTGACGTCGAGCGCCGCGCCGGCGAGCCGGCCGGCGGCGAGCGCCGCGTGCAGCGCGGCGTGGTCGACCAGGCCGCCGCGCGCGATGTTGACCAGCCGGGCGTGCGGCGGCAGCGCGGCCAGCGCGCGGGCGCCGATCAGGCCGCGGGTCTGGTCGTTGAGCGGCGCGGCCACGATCAGCGCGTCGCAGCCGGGCAGCGCGTCGAGCAGCCGGGTGCTGGGGAAGACCGCGTCGGCCAGCGCGTCCGGGCTGCCGCTGCGGGTGATCGCCACGACCCGCGCGCCGCAGGCCCGCAGCCGTCCGGCGATGGCGCGCCCGATCGGGCCGAAGCCGAGCACCCCGACCGTGGCCTCGTTGAGCGTCGCGATCCGCCGGGAGACGCTCTGGTCCCAGCGCCGCTCGGCCCCGTTGCGCAGCGCGGCCGGAAGCTGCCGGAACAGCGCCAGCAGCAGCGCGAGCGCGTGCTCGGCGACGGTCGGCGCGTAGGCGTCGCCGGCGTAGGTGACCGTGACGCCGCGCGGCACGCCGTGCGCTTCGACCGCGTCGTAGCCCATGGTCGCGAGCTGCACCCAGCGCAGCCGGGCGGCGTGCCGCTCGAGCGCCGCCACGAGCTGCGCGTCGTAGAACGCCGGCCACAGCCAGGCGGCGTCGGCATCGGCCAGCGCCGCCAGCAGGGCCGGCGTGTCGTCGACGACGACGAGGTCGACCCCGTGCCGGGCCGCGAGCCCGGCCAGCTCCGGCCGCAGGACGTGGCTGCGGAAGACGACGCGCACCGGTCCGCCCGCCTCAGGCGGGCGCGAGCGAGGTCGCGCCGGAGGCCGCCGGCAGGCTGATCTCGCCGGCGAAGCTGCGCTGCATCTGCAGCTTGACCTCGGCGCTGGCCAGGCCGCTGCCGAACAGGTAGACCAGCTTGGCCAGCGAGGCCTCGGGCGTCATGTCGTACGCGCTGAGCGCACCGGCCCGCGCCAGGGCCGAGCCGGTCGCGTACGCGCCGATGTTGACCGCGCCGCCGAGAACCTGGGTGTTGTCCATCAGGACGACGCCGTTCGCGTCGGCCCGGGCGAGCACTTCCAGGAAGGCGCGGTTGGAGGGCGCGTTGCCCTCGCCGAACGACTCGATCACCGCGCCCCGGACCGGCGGGCGGGTGCCCTCGAGCACTGCCTGCGCCAGCGACGCGCCGATGCCGGGATAGAGGATCAGCGCGACGACCGAGAACTCGGCCAGGGCCGCGGCGGTCGCGGCGAGCTGGTCCTGCACCGTGCGCCGGTTCACCGGGTTGGCCAGCGAGCTCGAAGCGGGCGGCTGCGGCAGGAGCCGCTCGGTGTCGACCGTGATCTCCGTGCCGACGTTCGCCAGCGGCGGGTAGTTGGGCGAGCCGAAGCCGCCGAACTGGCTGGCGTTCACCTTGACCGCGCGGTTGCCCCGCAGCAGCAGCGAGCCGAAGTAGAGACAGCTCTCGGGGATCCGGCTGGTGCCGGCCAGGACGATCGCGCCGACCAGGTTGGTCAGCGCGTCGGTCAGCGTGTACGCGAGCGGCAGCTGCGAGCCGGTCAGGATCACCGGCTTGGAGAGGCCCGGCAGGAGAAACGACAGCGCCGCGGCCGTGAAGGCCATCGTGTCGGTGCCGTGGAGCACCACGAAGCCGTCGTACCGGTCGTAGTTGCGGACCAGCCGCTCCGCGATGGTCACCCAGTCGGCCGGGGTCATGTTCGAGCTGTCGAGGGTGGCCTCGAACCAGTCGACCGTGTAGGCCAGGTCGGCGTAGTTCGCGACCCGGCCGTCGTGCAGGCCCGGCATGGTCGCCACCAGCCGCGCGAACTGCGGGCCCGTCACCGGCACGAGCGGGTTGCCCGCGCTGCCGATGGTCCCACCCGTGTAGAGCACGTAAACGCTTGCCACCCGCACCGACTTCCCGCCGCGCGCGGGCGATTCCCCACCGCCCGCGCCCGCGGGGGGATGGCCCGGGCGGCTTGCGAAGCCGCCCCCATGTCGTTCGTTTCCGAGCTGTTCGCGACCAGTTCCGTCGAGCGCCTGCGCGAGCAGAGCAAGAACAAGACGCTGCGCCGCGTGCTCACCGCGAAGGACCTCGTCGCGATCGGCCTGGGAACGATGATCGGCGGCGGCATCTTCACCACGATCGGGACCGGCGTCAAAGGCGCCGGTCCGGCCGTCATCGTGTCGTACCTGCTGGCCGGCCTGACCTCGTTCTTCGCCGCGCTGTGCTACGCGGAGCTGGGCGCGATGGTGCCGATCGCCGGCAGCGCGTACACCTTCGCCTACGCGACGCTGGGCAAGCTGTTCGCCTGGATCATCGGCTTCGCGCTGATCTTCGAGTACGGGATCAGCGCCGCGCCGGTGGCCCAGCAGTTCTCGGCCGCGATCCAGGACGTCTTCAAGACGATCGGCTTGACGCTGCCGAGCTGGGCCCAGAGCTCGAGCCTGGTGATCAACGGGCCGTGGTGGCTGCCGGCCAGCTACGACCTGCTCCACTCGCAGTACGATCTCGTCGGCGCGCTGTTCGTGCTGCTGCTGAGCCTGCTGCTCGCGGTCGGCATCCGCGAGTCCGCGACGACCAACAACGTCTTCGTCGTGCTGAAGATCTCGGCGCTGGTCGTCTTCGTGATCGCCGGCCTGTTCCTGTTCCACGCCTTCAACCTGCACGACTTCGACCCCAAGGGGATCGGGGCGCTCGTCCCCTTCGGCGGCGCGGTCGAGTCCGACCAGCCGTACGGGATCATCCCGATCTCGGCCTACGTGTTCTTCAGCTACATCGGGTTCGACACGGCGACCACCACCGCCGAGGAGTGCCGCAACCCGCAGCGCGACGTGCCGCTGGGGGTGATCGGAGCGCTCGCGATCGGGACCGTGATCTACTGCGCCACCGCGATCGTGCTGGTCGGCGCGATGCCCTGGGCGCAGGTGCCGGTGAAGAACCCGCTGGTCGCCGCGCTCGCGCCGCTCCACCTGCCGGTCCTCAACTGGGTCATCACGCTGGGCGTGCTGGCCGGCACGACCAGCGTCGCGCTGGCGTCGCTGCTCGGCCAGACCCGGATCTTCTACGTGATGGCGCGCGACAAGATGCTGCCGCCGGCCGTCGCGAAGATCCACCCGCGCTTCAAGACCCCGGTCCGCACGACGATGCTGACCGGCGTGGCGGTCGCGATCCTCACGCTGATCGTGCCGCTCAACGAGCTGCTCAACCTGGTCAACATCGGCACCTTGATCGCGTTCTCCGTCGTCTGCGCCGGCGTGCTGTACCTGCGCCACCGCAAGCCCGACATCCCGCGCAGCTTCCGGGTTCCGTTCGTGCCGCTGTTCCCGGTGCTGGGCATCGTGTTCTCGCTGTTCCTGGCGGTCTTCGGCCTCTCGCGCACGACCTGGGTCTGGTTCATGCTCGCGCTGGTCATCGGGCTGGTGTTTTTCTTCAGCTACGGGTTCCGGCATTCCAAGCCGGACGAGATCGCCTTCGTCGCCGAACCCGAAGGGCTGACCGAGTTGCCGTAGGTGAGCGAAACAGGCTACGTCCGCCACGCCAAGCGGGTCGTGTACGAGAACCGCTGGCTGCGCTTCGAGTCCCACGAGATCGTGCACCCGAACGGCGTGCCGGGCGTCCACGGCGTGGTCGTCACCCCGCCGGCCAGCGCCGTGGTGCTGCTCGACGGCGACGACGTTCTGCTGGTGCGCCAGCCCCGCTTCGCGGTCGACGCGGTCGTGCTCGAGGTCGTCAAGGGTGGTCGCGGGCCGGACGAGGACGCGCTGGCCTGCGCGATGCGCGAGTCGCGCGAGGAGGCCGGCGTGACGGCGGCCTGCTGGTACCCGCTCGGAACGGCCAGCGAGATTCCCAGCATCGTCGCGCACCCGGTGACGCTGTTCCTGGCGCGCGATCTGGTGCCCGCGCCGCCGGCGCCCGAAGAGGTCGAGCGGATCGACGTGGTGCGGCTGCCGCTGCGCGACGCGCTCGCGGCCTGCGCCGACGGCCGCATCGACGACGCGGTCACGGCGCTGGCGCTGCTGCGCGCGTGCCGTTTCATGCAGCTCCTCGCATGATGCGGGCTCGGTTCTGGATTCCGCCGCTGCCGCTGGCGGCGGGGCTGGCGTTCCAGCTCGGCGCCTGGGGGCTGGCGGTCGCCGACGCCCGCGCGCCCGCGCCGGGCTTGGAGCTGGCCTGGGTCCACGCGGTCGCGGTCGGCTGGCTCAGCGCGACGGCGCTGGCCGTGCTGCTGCACGTCGTGCCCGCGTTCACCGACCTGGAGTGGCGCGCGGCGGACGCCGCCCGCGCGGCGGCGTTCGCCGTGCCGCTGGCGGCCTTCGCGCTGGTGGTCGCGTTCGCCGCGCGGGCCGGCACGGCGCTCGCGGTCGCCGCCGTCGTGCTCGCCGCGGCGCTGCTGGCCTACGCCGGGACGGCCTTCGCCACGCTGCGCGCGCCCGCGCCCGACCGGACCTCGGCCGCGATCGCGCGGGCGCTGGCGCTCACCCTGGGCGCGCTCGCGGCGACCGCGCTGCTGGGCGCGCTGCTCGGGGTGGGGTACGCGCGCGCCGGCGCGCCGCTGCTGAACCTCGCGCCCTCGCACGCGCTGCTGGGAATCGTGGCCTGGCTGACGGTGCTGGTGACCGGCGTCTCGGCCCGCACGTTCCGGCCGATGCTGGGCGCGCGCTCGCGCTGGCCGCTGGCCCACGTCGCCGCCGGCGGCGGCCTGGCGGGCGGCGCGGTGCTGGCCGCGCTCGGCGCCCCGTGGTCGCCGCCGCTGCTGCGCCTGGGCGTCGCGCTCGCCGCGGCCGGCGCGCTGGTCTACCTCGCCGACGCGCTCGACACGCTGCGCCGGGCCCAGGCGCCCCACGCCGCGCCGCGGGCCTTCGTCGGGGCCGCGCTGCTGTGGCTGGCGCTGGCCACGGCCGGTGCGGTGGCGACGAGCTGGAGCCTGCCGCTCGGCCGGGCGACCGTGCTGCTCGCGCTCGCCGGCTGGCTCGGGCAGATGGTCAACGCGCACCTGCACCACCTCGGCGTGCGGGTGCTGGCGACGCTGGTGCTCGGCGAGGACGACGAGACGCGCCCGTGGGAGCTGCTGGCCGCACCGCTGAGCTGGACGGCGTTCGCCGCGGCGCAGCTCGCGGTCGCGGGGACGGCGGCCTTCGCGCTCGGCCTCGGCGCGGAAGCGGGCGTGTTCGGCGGCCTCTGCGGAATGCTCGCCGTGATCGCGATGGCGGCCAACGCCCGCTTCGCGCTGCGCCGCGCGCACCGGCTCGCAAACGTCGTGAGGAGCGCAGGATGACCAAAGCGGCCCGCCTCTCCAAGCAGTTGCTGGAGCACGCCCTCGGCCTGCCGGAGGCGTACGAGGATCACCCCTGGGGCGAGAACGTCGCCAAGGTGGGCAAGAAGATCTTCGCGTTCTTCGGCGGTCCCGACGGGACGAGCGTCACGCTCAAGCTGGTCGAGTCGCACCCCTTCGCGCTGGCCGTGCCCGGTGCCGCGCCGACCGGCTACGGGCTGGGAAAAGCCGGCTGGGTGACGATCCCGCTCGCGAGCGCGCCGCCGGCCGGCGTGCTGCGCGACTGGATCGACGAGAGCTACCGGCTCGTGGCGCCTAAGAAGCTGCTTCCGGCGGCGCGGTCCGCGCGTTCCAGAGGTGCTCGGGCTGGTCGAGCGCCCAGTTGATCCAGCGCGACCAGACGAACAGCGCGTCGGAGAGCCGGTTGACGTAGCGCACCACGTCGGGCGAGACGTCCTCGGCGTCGCGCAGCCCGATCAAGAGCCGCTCGGCCCGCCGGCAGACGGTGCGCGCCTGGTGCAGGAACGCGCCGGCGTACGAGCCGCCGGGGTGGATGAAGTCGGCCAGCGGCTCGAGGTCCTGCTGGGCGCGGTCGATCGCGCGCTCGAGCGCGGTCGCGTCGCTCGCGGCGATCAGCGGCATGCCCTCCCAGCGGTCCTTCGGCAGCGTCGCCAGGTCGCTGCCGAGGTTGAAGAGCGCGTCCTGGGTCCAGGCCAGCCAGGCGTCGAGCTCGTCCGCGACGGCGTGCGCCCGGGCCAGGTCCTGCACCGGGCGGGTGCGGCGCACCTCGGCCAGCGCCGTGCGGGCCAGGCCGATCACCGACGAGAGCTCGTCGATCGTGCCGTAGGCCTCGATCCGCTGCGCGTTCTTGCGGACCCGCTGGCCGCCCACCAGGCCGGTGGTTCCGTCGTCCCCCGTGCGGGTGTAGATGCGGGTCAGCTTCGGCACAGCGCAGGCTTCTGAGAGGACGCCTACCGACCTGCGCGAACCCCGCTCGGTTGCCGATGGAACGCATCCCGACCAAATCCGCCGACCTCTCCGAGTGGTACCAAGCCGTCTGCTACCGGGCCGAGCTCGTCTCGCTCTCGCCCGTGCGCGGCTGCCTGGTGCTGCGGCCCTACGGCTTCGGCCTGTGGGAGCGGCTCCAAGCCGAGCTCGACCGGCGCTTCAAGGACACCGGCCACGAGAACGCCTACTTCCCGCTGCTGATCCCCGAGTCGCTGCTGATGCGCGAGGCCGAGCACGTCGAAGGGTTCGCGCCGGAGGTCGCCTGGGTCACCCAGGGCGGCACCGAGACAACTGACCGAGCGGCTCGCGATCCGGCCGACCTCCGAGGTGATCATCGGCGTGATGTACGCCGAGTGGATCCAGTCGTACCGCGATCTGCCGGTGCTGATCAACCAGTGGGTCAACGTCATGCGCTGGGAGAAGCGGACGCGCCCGTTCCTGCGCACGTCGGAGTTCCTGTGGCAAGAGGGCCACACCGCGCACGCGACCGAGCAGGAGGCCTCCGAAGAGGTCGCGCGGATGCTCGAGGTCTACCGCGAGGTGGCCGAGGACGTCTGCGGCGTGCCGGTCTACAAGGGCGAGAAGTCGAGCTCGGAGCGCTTCGCGGGCGCGAACGCACACCTACTCGATCGAAGCGCTGATGCCCGACGGCAAAGCGCTGCAGTCGGGGACCTCGCACGAGCTGGGCCAGAACTTCGCCCGCGCCTACGACATCACGTTCGCCGCCGAGGACCAGACCCAGCAGTACGCCTGGACCACCTCGTGGGGCATGTCGTGGCGGATGCTCGGCGCGCTGATCATGACCCACGGCGACGACCGCGGCCTGCGCATCCCGCCCAAGATGGCGCCGACGCGAGATGGTCGTCGTGCCGATCCCGAGCAAGGACGGCAACGAGGTGCCGACGTCTTCGCGCGCAACTTCACTGCGCATTCTCAAGCGCTTCGGCTACCGGGTGAAGCTCGACGAGCGCGATCTGGGCCGCCAGGGAACAAGTTCAACGACTGGGAGATGCGGGGCGTGCCGCTGCGGGTCGAGATCGGCGCCCGCGATCTGGCGCAGAACCAGGTCGCACGTGGTGCGGCGCGATTACGAGGTCAAGGAAGCCGGGACAGAAGATCCAGCTCGCGATCGACGACGAGCGAATCGGCGACAAGCCGGCCGAGCTGCTCGACGACATCCAGGCCAACCTCTTCGCCCAGGCCAAGGCGTTCCTGGAGGACGCACACGATCGCGACGCTCGACCGGGCCGAGTTCTTGCGCCTGCTCGACGAGCGGGCCGGGATGGTCGACGTACCGTGGTGCGGGCGCCCGGCGTGCGAAGAGGCGGTCAAGGAGGCGACCAAGGCGTCGACCCGCAACCTGCGCGAGCCCGCCCGGGCCGAGCGCTGCGTGCCGTGCGGCGAGCCGGCCCGGTACCAAGCCTATTTCGCGCAGAGCTACTGACGCGGCGGTCCGCGCCGCCTGGCTGGCGGCGGGATTGACCGCGCTGGCGGGGGCCGGGGCAGCCGACCCGCGGGTCGCGGCGCGCAGCGCCGGCAGCGATCTGCCGGCCGCTCGCCGGATCGTGGCGGCCTTGCTCGCCCGGCCGCTCCCCGCGCAATTGCTCAAGGTGCGCTGCGAGCGGGTCGGGCCGCACGTCGACTGCGGGCTGATCCTGAGCGGCACGCATTTTCACCGCCGGCTCGACCTGGCCGGCTGGACCGGCGAGGTGCTCGGTTTGATCGCGGGTGCGTACGCGGCCGCGCCCCAGGTCGACGAGGTCGACCTGTGGGCCACCGTGCCGCTCGATGCGGGCAAGGGCACGGTCGTGAGCGGCGACTACGCCCAGCCGACCTCCGCCACGGTGTTCTCGATCACCGTTCCGCGCGCCGAGCGGGCGGCGGCCGCGGCGCGCCTGCGTGACGGGCGCGGCGTCTTCTGGGACCCGGCCTTTCGGGCGTCCCTGTCGAAAGGCACGAGCGGATGATTCGAACGACGACGCTCCCTTCCGGCCTGCGCGTGCTGACCGAGACGATGGCCCACGTCCGCTCGGCGACGATCGGCGTGTGGTGCGACGTCGGTTCCGCGGTCGAGCCGGCCGAGCGGCGCGGCATCTCGCACCTGCTCGAGCACATGGTCTTCCAGGGCACGACCCGGCGCAGCGCGCGCGCGATCGCCGAGCAGATGGACGCGGTCGGCGGCGAGCTCAACGCCATGACCGACAAGGAGACGACCTGCTTCTACGCCCACGTCGTCGACCGGCACCTGCCGCTGGCCGTCGACGTGCTGGGCGACATGCTGCAGCACGCGCTCTTCGCGCCGGCCGACCTGCGCAAAGAGAAGCAGGTCGTGCTCGAAGAGATCAAGATGTACGACGACGACCCGGGCGACGTCGTCAACGAGCGCTTCGCGCGCACGCTCTGGCGCGGCGCGAACCTGGGCGACCCGACCATCGGCTACGCCCACACGGTCGCCGCGATCGAGCGCGACGACCTGCTCGCCTGGCGCGCCGCGCGCTACACGCCCTCGACCGTCTTCGTCACCGCGGCCGGCAACGTCGAGCACGACGAGGTGGTGCGGCTGGTCGGCGCGGCGTTCGCGTCGTTCGCCGGCCGGGCGGTGCCGCCGGTGCCCGAGCGGCCGCGCTTCGCGCCGGCCGTCGACGTCGTCGTCGACGACACCGAGCAGGCCTACGTGCTGGTCGGCGCGCCGGGCCTGGCCATGCGCGACGAGCGGCGCTACGTGCTCTCGGTGCTCGACACGCTGCTCGGCGGGGGGATGTCCTCGCGGCTGTTCCAGAGCGTCCGCGAAGAGCGCGGCCTGGCCTACGAGATCTCGACCTTCCAGCAGGGCTACCGCGAGGCCGGGCTGTTCGGGATCAGCGCGGGCTGCTCGCCGGAGCGGGCTCAGGAGTGCATCGACGTGGTCGCCGACGAGCTCGACCGGCTGCTGCACGACGGGGTGCGCGCGGACGAGGTGGTGCGGGCGCGCGAGCACCTCAAGGGCAACCTCACCCTGGCGCTGGAGAGCACCTTCAACCGGATGTCGCGGCTGGCCCGCAACGAGCTCGTGCACGGCCGCCAGATCGCCACCGAGGAGATCGAGGCGGCCTTCGACGCGGTCGACCCGGCGGCGGTCGACGCGCTGGCGCGCGAGCTGCTCGCGCCCGCGCAGCGCGGCCTGTGCGTGCTCGGGCCGGCCGAGGTGCGGGCGCTGCGCCTGCCGGGAGCCGCCGCTGCGTGAGCGACGTCTTCACCCCGAACCTGATCATCGCCGCGGGCCTCACGCTGGTCACCCAGGCGATCCAGATCGGCGCGTACGCCGCCCGCTACGCGGGCGTCGTCTCCGGCCGCATCGCGACCGCGATCTCGCTGTTCAGCCTGCTGGTCACGGCCAGCCGGCTGGCCTCGCTGTTCACGGTCCCCTCGCTGGGCGCGCTGGCCGACCTGCCCGCCAACGCCGCGGCGCGAATGGGACTGGCGACGCTCGCCCCGGAGGCGCTCGCGCACTTCGACCTGCAGATGCGGGTCGTGGTCGCGGCCGGCTCGGCCGGGATCGTGCTGGGCGCGCTGCTGCTGCCGATGTTCCTGACCATGTTCGTGCGCGGGATCGCCGCGTTCGAGCGGCTCGGTTCGATTCCGCGCGCGCTGCTGCGCCTGCTCGACCCGCGCGTGCTGCGCGACCTGGGCTACGCGCTGCTGCACCCGCCGCGGGTGCGGGTGGCCGACTTCCCGCTGGGCGGGATCCCGCGCATGCTGCTGGTCGCGAACACCGTCCTCTTCGCGGTCTACTCGGTCGGGGTGGTGGCGGCGTTCTACGCCAGCGACATCGACCTGCACGCGCGCACGACGGCCAGCGGGCTCTCGGGCCTGGTCAACGGGGTCGGCACGATCGCCTTCGCGCTGTTCATCGACCCCAACACGGCGCTCATCGTCGACCAGACGGTGCACGGGAAACGGCCGCGCAGCGACGTCAGCGCGATGATCTTCTGGCTGATCGTCACCGCCTTCGCCGGCACCCTGCTGGCCCAGCTCATCCTCGCCCCGGCCGCGCACTACATCGCCGCGGTCGCGAACTTCTGGATCACCCACTCGAGACACTAGCACGATGACGCTGCGCCGTACCGTCCGCCTCGCCGCCCTCCTGATCGCCTGCAGCGTGCCGCTGGGCACGGCCGGCTGCGCCTCGAGCGTGGCGCACTGGATCGTGCGCACGCGCAACCACCAAGGCGACGTCGCGCTCGCGCACAAGAACTTCCCCGACGCCTCGGTGGCCTACCAGCTCGCGCTCAAGATCGACCCGGCGAACCAGCACGCGCGCGACGGCCTCACGATCGTGCAGATCCGCCTCGCGCAGGCCGACTTCACGGCCTCGAAGTTCGACGACGCGCTCGACGCGCTGGCCGTCGCCGCGAAGTACAGCCCCGGCGACGACCGCGTGCAGAGCGTGCGCGGCCAGATCGAGCAGGCCCAGATCAAGCGCGACATCGTGGTCTCGAACTACCCGTCCTACAAGGAGAACGGCCGTGCGCTCCGGCGCCGGTACGCCCAGCTCAAGGGCCAGGTCCAGGACGTCTCGCGCTCGCTCCAGCGCTTCGACTACACCTACGACACGGCCGACCTCTCGACCGCGATCCGCCAGAGCTACGCGCTCGACGCCGAGGTCACGCAGCTCACCAACCGGCTCACCCAGTACCGCCAGCTGGTCGAGTCCGGCGTGCCCGAGAACGACGCCGAGAGCCTCGCCCCGCCGGCCAGCCTGCTGCCGCTCCCGTAGCCCGACGAGGGAACCGCTGCGCTGCCGTCGTAGAGAGCGGCTACCACGGTCTGCTTGGCAGTTCCGCGTGCCGCATGCTCGACGACGAGGTGGACGAATGAGCCGACCGGTGCAGCATGCCTAGCCCGACGAACCCGCTCGCGCCGGTCGCGGCGCCGGCCGCGCCGCCGGCCGTGCAGGCCGTGCAGGCCGTCGCCGGGCTCGTCTGGGCGGTACCGCTCTGCGGCCTGGCCTGGTTCAACGCGGTGACGAACGGTTCGGTCGACGGCTTCACGCTGCTGATCGCGGTCGTGGCGCTGATCCCGGCGTGGGTCTTCCTGGGCCGGAACTTCTCGCTCAGCGTGCTCGGCCAGACGATCTCGCTGAACCTCTCGGCTCAGGACTTCAACGCGGCGACCGGCGGCGGCGCGCCGCCGCCCGGTGGGCCGCCAGTTGTGACGTCGCCGCCCGGTGCGCAGCAGTTCGTAACGTCGCCGCCCGGTGCGCAGCCGTTCGTAGCGTCGCCGCCCGGTGGGCCGCCGTCGCCCTCGTCGGTGGTGTCGCAAGTCGATCAGGCGCTGCTCCAGCCGACCGGAAACATTGCGGTCGATCTGCGAAACGGGATCGTCGGCCGCATCAAGGCGCTCGCCGACCAGAAGAACGTTCCCACCGACTCGCGCACGCTCGGTGGAATCCTGGGATCGCTGGCGAGCGTCGGCAGCCTCTCGGTGGCCGAAGCCGGCGCGCTCAACCGCCTGGTCGATGTCGGTAACCGGGTCGCTGCCGGTGCCCGTCTCAAGCCTGACGACGCCGAGCGGCTCGTCAAAGTGCAGCCGGGCGTCATCGCGAACCTCGAGCGGAAGCTGGGCGCTCATGGCTGATCCGCTGCGTCGCCTCGGCGCGCCGCTGGCGTTCGCCGCGCTGGCGATCGGACTGGCCGGCCCGGTTCTCGCCGCGACCTCGCCGGCGCCCCGCCCGTCCGCCGCGCAACCCGCGGCGACGAAGAAGGCCGCCTCCGCCCCCCGTCCGGCCCAGTCCGCGCCAGCGCCGCAGTGCGTCGCGAAGCCGTCGCCGGCGCCGGCGACCGTCACGACCGAGACGTTCTGGGGCTTCGAGACGGCGCAGATTCGCTTCGACTGCACGCACACCGATGCGCAGTCGACCGCCTGGGCGGTCCGCTCGTTCGTGAAGACCGATTCGCTCGACGTCGCGTTCGCGCAGCTCGTCTCGGCCCCGGCGTCGCATCCGCACGCGACCGTCTACTGCGAGCCGATGATCTACGGCAACGACAAAGGCGTGCTGATCTCGGTGGCGCTGCTGGGCAAGGACCCGTCGCGCTCCGAGAAGCTGAAGCCCGGCGACTACGTGGTCGTGCGCATCCTGCAGCGGCGTGCCCGGCAGTTTGCGCCGCCGCGAAGGTACGGCGGCGAAACGCAGTAGCGGTCGGGCTAGCCCGCGTACGCGCGCTCGAGCAGCGCGCGCACCGTCGGCTCGTCGGGCGGGGCGGGGTTGTTGGCCAGCAGCCGCTGCTCCATGACGCGCGGCAGCGCGCGGGCGACCAGATCGGCCGGCGCGCCCAGCTCGGCGAACGTCCGCGGCAGCCCGTACGCCGCGGCGATCGCTTCGGCGTGCGCGGCGAGGTCCGCGATCCCGAAGGCCTGGGCGACCGCGTCCACCGCGGCCGGCGCGAGCCGCTGGTTCGCCCGCAGCGCGTGCGGCAGCACCACCGCGTTGACGATGCCGTGCGGGATGCGGGTGAGCGCGCCGACGACGTGGCAGACCGCGTGGTGCAGCCCCATCGAGCGGGTGTCGAGCGCGAACCCGGCCAGGTGCGCGGCCTCGAACAGCGCCCGGTGCAGCGCGTCGTCGCGCCGCGCGGCGGCCTGGAGCAGGAGCGCGGGCAGCGCCCGCCCGGCGGCGAGCGCGGCGGCGCCGCCGAGCGCGTGCGGCGTGCGCGCGTAGGCGGCCTCGATCACGTGCGCCCAGCCGTTGATGCCGATCGAGCCGAGCTCGCGGGCCGGCAGCGAGTCCAGCAGCGCGGCGTCGTAGACGACCACCGGCGCCGGCGCGCGCAGCCGGCCGCCTTCCTTGCGGTCGGCCTCGAGCACGCCGTAGCCGCGCGACATCTCGGCGCCGCCCAGCGCCGTCGGCACGAGCGCCAGGGTCAGCTCGCGCCCGTCGGCGACCGCCTTGCCCAGGTCGATCGCGCTCGAGCTGCCGATCGCGACGACCGCCCGGCAGGCGTGCGCGTCGACGAGGGCGCCGGCCGCCTCGACCGCCGCGCGCGGGTTGTGGGGTGCCGCGCCGTCGTAGCGGTGGACCGCCGCGCCGCCGAAGGCGTCGTCCGCGACGAGCCCGAGCGAGCGCGGCGAGCCGAGCAGCGCCACCGGACCCGGCAGCGCGAGCACGGCGAAGGCGTCCCGGCGAGGGCCGAAGACGATGCGGCGGGCGGCGATGCGCTGGTCGCTGATGGCCATCGGGCCAGCTACGCCGCCGAGCGCGCCCAGCCCGTTTCCCCAAGAGGGCTGTGAGCGCGGCCTGGCCTATTCGTCCTAGCGCTACACCAGGAAAGGGGCATCGCCGTGGCTACGAAGCTGTCCGAGCATTTCACGCTGGAAGAGTTCATCGTCTCCGACACCGCGCGGGCCCGCGGGATCAGCAACCAGCCCTCGGCCGAGATGCTCGAGCGGCTCAAACGCACCGCGGCGCAGATGGAGAAGATCCGCACGATCCTGGGCAACAAGCCGATCCTGGTGACCAGCGGCTACCGCGGGCCCGAGCTCAACGCGGCGGTCGGCGGGGTGAACAACAGCCACCACGCGCAAGCCTACGCGGTGGACTTCCACTGCCCGTCGTTCGGCTCGCCGTACGACGTCTGCAAGGCGATCGAAGCGAAGAAAAAGGACGTTCCGTACGACCAGCTGATCCACGAGAAGCGCGACTGGGTCCACATCTCGTTCGCCCCCAACCCGCGCGGCCAGTCGCTGACCCTGACCGACGCCGGCGAGTACGTGTCGGGAATCCGTCCCTGACGCCCTCGCGCTACGCCCGCATGGCGGCGAGCGCCGTTGCGGCGAGGCCGCGCAGCGACGGCTTGGCGGTGTAGGCGAACAGCGCGCGCCCGACCGCCTCGGCGCGGCGGTGGGTGACGAACCAGGGCGGCGTCGGCAAGAGGGTGCGCTCGCCGTCGGCGAGCGAGCGCGGAAAGGGCGCGAAGGGCTGGCGGATCACCGTCTTCTGCGGGCGGTCGAACAGGAACGCGTTGTGGACGACGCCGATGCCGCTGCCGACGGTGTCGAGCGCGTTGCCGGGATACGCGCCCCAGCTCGCGCCGGCGAGCAGGAAGCCCACCCCGGGCCACGAGTTGATCGCGACGCAGCCGTAGCGCAGCGCCGCGACCGCATCGTCGAACGCCGGGCCGAGCTCGGCGATCGTGCGCGGGTGGATCAGCAGCGAGACGCCGAGCGTGCCGTGCGGCACCTCGTTCACGAACGCCACCGCGTTGCGCAGGAACGCCGCCGCGTCGTCGCCGGGCAGCGCCGCCTCGCCCAGCACCGGGCCGAACGCCTCGTCGCGGAAGAGCGGGTCGTCCGCCCGGGCGGGGTCGAGACCGGGGACGAACACCCGCGGTACCCCGTCGCCGCCCGCCCCGAGCGACTCGGCCCAGGCGTGCGAGCTCGCCGCGCCGACCCGCTCGGGCGTGCCGGGGTAGTACGCCGGGCGCGCGGGCGCGTCGCGCAGCGCGCCGCGCACGCGGTCGAGGAACGCGCCGCGGCGGTCCCAGGCCTGCGGCGTGACCAGCAGCTGCGCCGCGATGCAGTTCGCGCCGGCGTTGTGCAGCTTCATGGTCGCGACGTGGGCGGCTTGGAAGGCCAGGTCGCGATCGCTCCACGGGCCGGGCACCACGATCACCGGCGTCACGTTGCCCAGCTCGCTGGTGATCGTCTTGTCGCGCGCGGCGGCGACGACCGCGGCGTGGGTGCGCTCGCCGCCGGTGAGGTGGATCGCGTCGACGGCGGGGTGGGTGGTCAGGTAGCGGCCGACCTCGGCGCCGCCGCCGGTCACCCGCACGAAGCCCTCGTCGATCAGCGAGCCGAAGACCCGCCGCAGCACCGGCTCGAGGTAGGCGTTGACCGGGTTGAGCTTGAGCAGCGCGACGCTGTTGCGGGCGTAGAGCGCGGCCAGCACGTCGAGCGGCGGGATGGCGGCGATGTTGCCGGCGCCGAGCACCAGCGTGAGGCTGCCCGGCGGGTCGGGCTCGCGCAGCGCCGCGGCCGTCTGGTCGCGCACGCTCGCGCGGGTGACGCCCGGCTCCATCCAGACCTCGGCCCGCACGCCGTCGAGCAGCAGCCGGTCGGCGCGCTCGAGCGGGAACACGTCGACCACGACCTGGCCGTCGGGCCGGGTGCGGATCGCCGTCTCGGCGATCGTCGGGACGCCGTCCCGGGCGATCTCGCCCAGCGTCTTGGCCAGCCGGTCCAGCGCGGTCAGCAGCGCGTACGGCCCCGAGAGCCACTCCTCGCCGGCCAGCGGCGTGCCGGCCACGCCCTTGGCCTGCGCCGCCAGCTCGGCCCACTGCCGCGCGACCTCGACGGTGCGCGTGCGCATGGTGCGCAGGTGGCGGATCTTGCCGGCGAAGCCGAGCTTCGCCCAGGTCCGGGCGTGCGCGCGCAGCGCCTCGACGTCACGGTCGAGGTCGCCGACGGTCATGGTGGTGCTCACGCGGCGTCCTTCGCGGGAGCGGCGGCCGACCCCGGCCACGAACGCAGGCGTTCCGGGACTGCCCTGCCAATTGGGACGCTCGATGAAGCGAGCATTCTGGTGCTGTGCCCTGCTGGTCTGCATCCTGGCGGGCTGCACCTCGAGCAGCCGGACGACCGATACGACGACGGATGCATCGGCGTCGCCGGACGCATCGGCCTCCTCGGCAGCGGAGGCGCCGGCCGTGACGAGCGTCCCGTCGGCGACCGTCACCGAATCGCCCGCTGCCGCCGGCGCCGAAGCCAGCCCGACCGTCTCGGCCGGCGCCGAAGCCAGCCCCGCCGGCTCGGGCGCACCCGTGCCGAGCCCGGCCGCGTCGGTCGCCTTCAGCGACCTCGGCAACGTCTTCGGCGCCGACAAGATCGCGCAACTCGCCCAGCTCGGCGTCTTCCAGCCGGCCGGCGGAACGTTCGACCCGTACAAGCCGATCGTGCGCCACGACTTCGTGCGCTGGATGTTCAACGCCAACAACGCGATCTTCCGCGGCAACGACACCTTGCAGCTCCGCCCGGTCACGCCGGCCGACGACTCGACGTTCACCGACGTCACCAAGACGGACCCGGACTTTCCGTACATCCAGTCGCTGGCGAACGCCGGCGTGTCGGTCGGTTTTCCCGACCACACCTTCCGCGGCGACCAGCCGCTGACGCGCGAGCAGATGGTCGCCATGAAGGAGACGCTCGACGACGGCGGACCGGCCGCCACCGACCCCAGCAAGGACATCCCGCAAGCGTACTACCAAATGGCGGGGTGGAAGGACAAGCGCAGCGTCGCGCCCCAGTTCGCCTGGGCGGTTTCCGAGGCCAGCGACGACAACGGCTCCAGCTCGATGCACAACGTCAGCCGGGTCTACGGCGCGATCGCCGAGTTCAAGCCGAAGAAGCCGGTCACGCGCGCCGAAGCGGCACTCGAGCTGTGGGTGCTGCGGCCCCACAACCGCTACTCGTCGGACAAGCGCAGCGCGGCCGACGCGCTGGGTGCCTCGCCCGCGCCTTGAGGACCGCATGCTCGGCCTAGCCGTCGTGCCCTTCATCTGACGCACAGGATCGTTGACCCCACCGCTGGTCGTCACCGTCCCCACGTGGTGGTGCAGAACAAGGTCGACCCGCAGGCCGCGCGCCGCGTGCTGGCCGAGCTGACTGCGGCCGAGGACGGCGGCTGGAACCCGCGCGCGACCGGCATCCACGTCTGGCGCTACCTCGGCGGCCCGTGGTCGTCGCTGGCGACGGCGCCGTTTCGCTGAAGGACATGGCCGCACGCCGCTCCGGATCCCACTCGTTCCGCTATGCCGGCATCGTGGCAAGCTCACGATCAAACCGGAATTGTCGCCTTGGATGAACGATGCCACTACGCGCATGAGCGAAGATGGCACTCATTGACCATGGCGACGATGCGCAGCGAACTGTGGGATGCGATGAACATGGGTGCCCAGGCACTGATGTAAGCAGTATCGAACTCGGCAGGCATGGCAGCATCCATGGAGCGGCCAGCGCAAGCCCGGATTTTCGTGGAGGCCTGGTCCTCGGACTACGGATCCCCGCTTCGCATCGATGAGATGAGCGAAGCCAATGGAAAGGGCGAACTGATCGAGACAGAAGGCTTCGCCTTCGTGGCCCCAGTCGAAACCGCCGGAGCCGTGCCGATGGCGTTCGTCGACGGCGTTCGGCGCGGGGAGGCCAGCCTGACGCAGTGGCTCGACGGGATTTCCGTGCCGGGACTCGCCGGAGCGTACGCGGTCGGCGCGGTGCTCGCCCACCCCAGCCGCGTCCCGGTCTATGCGCAAGAAGTGGCCGATCGCGTCGTGATCTGGTCCGCGGGCCAGAGCGGAGCGTTGCCGGACGTTGTCGGAGGATGGCGCTGGCGGACTGCGGCGACGGCCGAGACGGGACCGGAGGCGCCCCTGCGCGAGCTGCAGGCAATGATGCGCCGCGCGGAAGGGGATCTTGCCGACCGTCTCGCGGTCGAAGGCTATCGAGTGCTGCTCGACGGGACGCTGTGGTTCAAGTCCGAGTATTCGAAGAAGAACATTGCCGGCTACGTCAAGACGCACCACGTGCGCCTGCTTCCCCGGGCGGAGGCGCAACAACTCCCCGAGCTGCCGGCCGGTTACCGGACCACGATCTTCCGAACCGACGCCAGCCGGTATGCTTGCTATCTGCGCCTCAGCGACCGCCATCCCGACCACGCGCCAATGTCGGGAATCGTGCGCCTCGAGTTTTCCGGCAAGCTTTCCCTGGACGAGGTCCGCACCATGGCCGACGAGTTCGCAGCGCTGATACCGCGCTACGCCGGCGTCCCCCACCTTGATCCGCGCGCACCGCAGAACCTGCAGCCGATCGGTGCGCTCGAGCGGCATCTGCGCCGCTTGCTCGGCGACAGGGACTTCGCCGAGCGGGCCGTTCGAGACGCCGTCGCACTGCTCGCACCCGGGTGAGAGGACACATGGACGAAGACGGAATCATCGGCTACGTCGACGGATCGGTCGACTGCACCACCCAGCGTTTTGAGGTTACCCTCGAAGATGAAGCCGTCGTCCGGCTGGACGATCTCCTCGTGACGAGTCAAGCGTTGGCGGACGGCAGCGGAGAGCTCACCCACTATGCGATCGTGGTGGAAGGATCGAGCCAGATCGAAGGGGCGGTGCATGCGACGGACACCCGGCGCATCACAGGCACGCGCACGATGCCCGGTGAGCGCGTGCGCCAGGTGACTGCTCAGATCCTGCGCACGGATCCCGAGTTCTGGATCCCGGCGCTTGCCGGCGCGCAGGTGCGGCTGGCGACCGGCGAGGATCGCCGTAAGGCCCTCTTCCAGGACCAGATGCACGGCCGCGAGCTCAAGGTCGGCTTGGACCACGCGAACCGGCCGCTTGCGGTGGACTGGTCGTTCTTCAACGGCGAGCACGGCGCGCACATGAGCATTAGCGGCATTTCGGGCGTGGCCACCAAGACGTCGTACGCGCTCTTCGCCCTCTACCAGCTCCTCGAGGCGCCCGAGGGGCGCAACCTGCTCGGCCCCAACCTTTCCAGGACGCGCGCGGTCGTCTTCAACGTCAAAGGACAGGATCTGCTGCACCTCGACCGCCCGAATAGAAAGTTCAAGGACGACCAGCGCGCCAAGGAGATGTGGGCCGCGCTCGGGGTGGCGAACCCCAAGCCGTTCCAGAGCGTGAAGATCATGGTTCCTCCGGCGCGGGCCGGCGGCGAGATCGCCGCAGCTCGCGTGACCGGGCGGCGCGACGGGGAGTTCGGCATCTACGGCTGGACGCCGCTCGAGTTCGTCCGGCGCGGTCTCATCCAGTTCGTCTTCAGCGATGCTCGCGAGCAGAACCAGCTCTCCTTCGTCGTCGATCACATCCGTGCGACGCTCGTTCGGCATGCCGTACCGTCCGCTCACACGCCCGGCGCGGTCGTCATGCGCGAGCACCCGGTTCACCAGGGCCGCGACTTCGAACGTGCCGCGGAGCAGTTGGCAAGGACCCCGGGGGCACAGGCGCTGGGCGATCCCGAGATCGTGACCTTCGCGGATCTCGTCTCGTTCCTGATCGAAAAGATCGAGAACGACGTGACCAACGTCTGGGTCCCCAAGACCCAGAGCGGGACCAACGACGCCTTCCTGCGCCGGCTCATGGCGATGGGCAAGCGCCTGGGCCAGCTCGTGCGGTGCGACGTGCAGCCGATCTCGCTGGACGAGCACGTGAACGTGATCGACATCAACTCGCTGCACGATGACGCCCAGCGGTTCGTCGTCGGCGCGATCCTCGACCAGATCTGGCAAGAGAAGCAGACGAGCGGCCGAGAACCGCTGCGCTTCATCGTTTTGGACGAGCTCAACAAATACGCTCCGCGCGATGGGCGCAGCCCTATCAAGGAGATTCTGGTCGACATCGCGGCGCGCGGGAGGAGTCTGGGCGTCATTCTCATCGGCTGCCAGCAGAACGCTTCGCGGGTCGAGGGTGCGATCGTGGACAATGCGTCGATCAAGATCGTCGGGCGCGTCGATGCCGGACACGCGGACGAATACCGGTTCCTCACCCCCGAACTGCGTCTGCGCGCCACGCGCCTGAGGCCCGGTACGATGGTGCTCGATCAGCCGGCGGTTCCCGTTCCGGTCCCCATGGTCTTCCCGTTTCCGCCTTATGCGACCAACGTTTCCGAGGTGGAGCAAGGACCACCGGTCGCTGGGGATGGCTCAAATCCGATCGACAAGGTGATGCTCTGATGCGCGGGCTGCACACGTCCGACTGGCACCTGGGAGTGGCCAAGCACAGACTCGACCGGACGCCCGACCACGAGCGGGTCGTAGCGCAGATCCGCTCCATCGCGATCGAGGACGAGGTCGACTTCATTCTCCACACCGGCGACTTGTTCGACGTCGCATACCCGAGCATCGAGACCCTCAAGTACGGCTGGAGCGTGCTCGAGGAACTCGCCGCGATCGCGCCGATCGCCGTCGTTTGCGGAAACCACGACGGGCCGAAGCTCTTCGAGCTGATGGGTACGATCAACGCGGACCGCTTGCCGGTCCACTTCATGGACCCGATGCGTTTGCGCCGGGGACCGGACGGCCTCGTTTCGATCCGGACCGCTGACGACGAGATCGTGCGCATCGCCGCCGTCCCGTTCATCAAGAGCGCCAGCTACATTCGCGACTATGTGGAGCAGGGCAGCGCTCGCGCAACCGTGAGGTACGCAGACGAGGTGGGAGAGATCGAGCGCCTGGTGGGGACTTGGCTGAACCAGGACTACGACCACAACCGCGACATCCGCGTCTTCGCGGCCCACCTCCTCGTCGACGGCGCGGTGCTCTCCGGCAGCGAGTACCGTTTTCACGTCGAGAACGAGTTCGCGACGTTCAGTGACCGAGTACCGAACGCTGACTACGTGGGATTCGGACACATTCACAAGCCGCAGCCGATCCCGGGCATCGGACACGGCCGCTACGCGGGCTCGCCGATCCAAGTCGATTTCGGCGAGGTGACGGAGCAGAAGTGCGTCTACGTGATCTCCGGACGTCCCGGTCGGCCGTTGCGGATCGAGGACCGGCTGCTGGACGTGGGCCGGCGGCTGGTCGACATCCAAGGCACTCTGAGCGAGATCGCCGCATCGGCCGCTTCCTATGTGGGTCAGATCGCGAGAGTTCGCGTCACGCTCGATGCACCGACCACCGACTTGAACGCCAAGGTGCGCGACATGCTGCCGAAAACGGAGGTCTGCGAAGTGATCGGGCGTTACGAGCGTGCCGAGTCGCAGATCGTGCTTGCCACCGGCGGCGAGCACGAACAGACGCTCGAAGCGATGTTCGACACGTACGTCGCCACCAACGACCAGATCGGGGACTCGCAGCGGGTCAGATCGTACTTCGGACGGCTCTTGGAAAGGGTCGAGCGCGATGACGACGACCAGTCCTTCCCCGACATCGACAGGGTCGTCTCGTGAGACCGCTCACGCTCACGATCGAGAACCTGCGCAGCTTTCGAGCCAAGCGCAAGGTCGACTTCGGAGACCTGAGCCTGTATGCGATCATCGGGGACACGGGGGCAGGGAAGACCTCGATCCTCGAAGCCATCACCTACGCCCTGTACAATCGTTCGACGTGGAACGGCCGCAACGTCAAGGAGCTCATCTCGAAAGGTGCGAACGCGATGTCGGTCGTCTTCACCTTCGATGTCGATGGCGACGAATTCACGATCGTTCGCATGACGAGGAGAATCGGCTCGGTCCAGCATCGCCTGACCTGCCCGGCTCGCGGCATCGACGTCAGCGGCGAAGGAGCGGTCGGGCAAGCGGTTCGCGACGCGGTGCGGCTGGACGACGAGGCGTTTTTGCACACCGTCCTGCTACCGCAAGGCAAGCACGCCGAGTTGCTGACCGCCAACGACGGCACGCGGAACAAGATTCTCGCCGAGATCTTTCGGTTGGACGAGCTCGCCGAGGTGGGAAATCTGGCGAAGTTCCAAGAGGGGCGAGCCGATACGGGGCTCTCGGCGCTGCGGCGGGAACGGGGCGCCCTGGGCGACAGCCTGGCCGAAACGGTCGATGCGGCGGCAGGGCAGATACAGGCGGCTGACGGGCGACTTGCAACCGCGAGGGCGGCCGAAGTTCGCGTTGCCGTTCTCGACGAAGCCATCACCTCGGCGAATCGCCGCATCGAAGCGCTACAGGGACGGCTGGCTCGTTTGGAGGGCGTCCCCGAGCTGCTTCGGACGCTGCGCGATCTCGACGCCGTTGCGGCCGATCTGGACATCCGAATCCAAGCCGTCCGTCGAGCGGAAGCGGAAGCACGGGACACCTACGACCAAGCTCGCTCGGCGGTTGACGCGCTCCATGCCGAGAAGCTGGACGCAGAGAGCATTCAAGGCTATCGAGTGCTGCTCGAGGCGTGTTCGGCCGACCTACGCGAGCGAAAGCGCGAACAGCTTCAGCTTCAGCAGGCGGTTGCCCGACGAGCCGAGGCGCACCAGCGCGCGGGTCTCGCGGCGGAAAGCAAACAGATCGCCGATGCCGAGTCGGAACTGGCCCGCGCCGAGGCCGCCAGGGCCGAGCAACTCGCCGAAAGCGAGCGCCCGAAGTTGATGCGTTTGGAAGCGGCGATCGGTGATTGGAAGCGGCCCGAGCGTGCCGATGCGGAGCTGCAAAGCATCCTCGAACGGCAGCGTACCGACCTTGCCGAGCTCGACTTGAAGAAGGCACGAGCGACCTCCGCGGCCAAAGCCGCACAGGAGGACCTCCGATCCGCCGAAGCGGCGCTCGCCAAGGCACGGGTGGAAGCCGGGGCTGCGACGGTTGCAGCGCACCTGCACGCGGGCGACGAGTGCCCGATCTGCAAACGCGCGCTGCCGGCTGGGTTCACGGCACCGACCGACAAGAGCCTGCATACCGCTCAAGAACACGAGAAGGCGAGTAAAGCAGCCCTCGTCAAAGCGAGCCAAGCACAACTGCGGCTCGAAGCGCAAACCGATGCCGCCAGACAAGGCGAAGCCGAAACGGTCGCCAAGCTCGCCCAAGCCCGAACGGAGATGGAAGCCGCCCGCGCCGTACTCACCGGCCTCTTGCCGAAACCCGATGCCGACCCGAGAACGGTGCTGGCTGAGATGGTGGAGCGGGTGCGAGTCGCTGATTCGAGTCTGTCGAAGCTTCGAGAACGGCGAGATGCTGCCGAAGCCCAAGCGCGGCGAGCCGCGACGGCGGAGGCAGCGGCCAGCAGCGAACTGGCCGGCCTCGACCGATCGATCGAAGCTCTCGATCGCAGCATAGAGCTGCGCAGTCGCACTTATGCGGACAGGCTTACCGAGCTCCCTCAGTCGTTTCGCCCTGCGGCTGATGACGAGAACGGCGTGAAGGAAGCCATGCGGACGGTCACCGCCGCGCTGAATACGGCCATGGCCGCAGTGACAGCGGTGGGGAAAGCGGGTGACGGCATCCAGGTCGCCGCAGCAGAGGCAGCCCGCGTGGCGCACGAGCATACGACTCGCGTCGTAGCACCACGCTCTGCAGCTCTGGGTAAGCTCGATGAAATCGCCACGTTTCTCGGTCTTGCAAAGCTCCCGACGAGCGAAAGCGAACGAGCGGCGTGGATCGATACGATCCGGGGCATTGCCAACCGAGAGGTCGACGGTGCCCGCTCCGAGATCGCGACGTCGACGACCTCACGTGAGAGCGCGCGTGCCGAACGGGCGGCGATCGTCACCGAACTGGGTGCGGAGCCCAAGGTCGCCGTCACCGAGGCTGCACTCACCAAACGCGATGCCGAGCGCGAGTTGCGCTCTGCTCGGGAAGCCTTGGAGCGCGCTCGAAGCCTCGACAAGCGAATCATCGAGCTCGAACCTGTCCATCTGGGTCTGCAAACGCTTAGGGAGGAACTGGGTTCGCGTAGGTTTCCTGCGTATGCGACTGAGCAGCGCCAACGCCGTCTGCTGGAAATCGGTTCGACCATCTTGATGGAGATGACGCAGAACCGCTACGGCTTCACAAAGGAATTCGAGATTTTCGATCAACTGTCGAATGAAGCACGTGGACCTCAGACATTGTCCGGCGGAGAGAAGTTCCTTGCAAGTCTAGCTCTTTCACTGGCCGTTGTCGAAATTGCAGCAAGTGCGGGAGCGAAGATCGGCTCGCTGTTCCTGGACGAAGGATTTGCGTCGCTGGATTCTGAGTCGCTCCAGATGGCGATGCTCGAACTACGGCGACAAGCGCGGCGGAATCGGTCAATCTGTGTCATAAGTCATCTCAGCGAGGTTACCCAATTTGTCGACAATACGTTTCGAGTAGAAGCCACGGCGGATGGTACTGACGTGAAATCGATAGCAGGACCGATCGACGATGAGAGTGCCTTGGTGGAAGGTTTGGTGTCACAGTTGCGATAGTAGAAAAGAATGCCTTACCACAGGCTTCAACGGAGCCGCCAAGATCGGCGCGGTGTGACGAGGATGTGGACTTGACCCGGTTTGGTGGACTTCCCGATAGGCCCGGCGTAGTGGCTGGGCAGGAGGAGTCCGATGGCCAAGCAAGAGCGGCGAGGTTTCAGCCGCGAGTTCAAGATCGAGGCGGTTCGGGCAGCGTCGGCCGTGGATCGCGTGGTCGCCGCTTCAACGGAGCCGCGCCGAGATCGACGCGGTGAGGCGACGGCGGCCCCTCGGGCGCGATCGGCACGATGGTGCTTCAACGGAGCCGCGCCGAGATCGACGCGGTGAGGATGGTGCTCGACAACGCCCCGGTGCGGACCGTCCAGCTTCAACGGAGCCGCGCCGAGATCGACGCGGTGGGGCCCATGCTCGTGAGCGAGCGCCGCGAGCGAACAGTGCTTCAACGGAGCCGCGCCGAGATCGACGCGGTGAGGCAGCTTTTTAGCCAAGGACCCCACGGCTCACCGCGCTTCAACGGAGCCGCGCCGAGATCGACGCGGTGAGACGAGCCGGCGATCGCCGAGACGAGAGCAATGACGAAGCTTCAACGGAGCCGCGCCGAGATCGACGCGGTGAGGCCCTCCAGCCGCGCGCCGCTGGTGAGCCGGTTGGAGCTGACCCGGTTTGGTGGACAGGTGGTTTAGGCTGCTGATTCGTCCACCGACTCGAACTCAGCCGGGCTCAGGTAGCCCAGCGTCGAATGCCGGCGCTTGCGATTGTACCAGATCTCGATGTACTCGAAGACCGCCACCCGCACGTCTTCTCGCGTGGCCCATTGAAATCGATCGATCAGTTCGGTCTTGAGCGTGGCAAAGAAGCTTTCAACTACGGCGTTGTCCCAGCAATCGCCCTTGCGGCTCATGCTGCACTCCATCGCGAACTGGCGAAGGATCGCTTGGAAGTCACCGCAGGCATACTGCACGCCGCGGTCCGAGTGGTAGAGCACCCCGGCCGGAGGCCGACGGCCGACGATCGCCATGCGCAGCGCAGCCACAGCCAGTTCGCGATCGAGCGTGTGCCGCATCGACCAACCGATGACCCGGCGCGAACGCAGATCAAGTACGACGGCAAGATACAGCCAGCCTTCGCGGGTGGCAAGATAGGTGATGTCGCCGGCCCAAACGCGGTCCCGGCTCGCGATCTGGTCGAGCGAGAACTGACGGTTGAGCCGGTTGTCCGCAACGGCATGTCGGTGAAAGGACTGCGTCGTCGTCCGAAACCGACGGCGAGTGACGGCCTTCACGCCGTGGCGGCGCATCAGCCGGGCGATCCGCTTGCGCCCGCACGAGGCTCCTGTGGCTTTGAGCTCTGCGTGAATACGAGGGCTCCCGTAGGTCGCCCGGCTCACCCGGTGAACCGTTCTGATCCGCTCGACGAGCTGGGTATCGGCGAGGGCACGCGGTCCCGGCTCGCGCTTGCACCAGGCATAGAATCCGGCCTTCGACACCTCTAAGACTCGGCACATCGTCGTCACCGCGTACTGCTTGCGATGGGCGGCGATGAACACAAATCTCATCGGGATTCCTTGGCGAAGAAGGCCGTCGCTTTTTTTAGGATGTCGCGCTCTTCGCGCAGTTGCGCGATCTCACGGCGCATCCGGCGCATCTCCTCATCCTCGGAGCTCAGCTTGCCCTTGCCGGGAAAGACATCGGCCGCCGGCGCGCCGGCACGCTCCTGGAGCTGTCGGCGCCAGCGGTGAATCTGGTCGGGCCGGATGCCCAGTTCGCGGGCGACCTGGGTGATCGCTTTGTCACCGGCCGACGCTGCCCGAACCGCCTCGATCTTGAACTCGCGGCTGAAACCTCGCCGCTCTTGCTTGGCCATCGGACTCCTCCTGCCCAGCCACTACGCCGGGCCTATCGGGAAGTCCACCAAACCGGGTCAAGTCCACCTCGACCTTCGAGACCCCAAAGGCGCTTCAACGGAGCCGCGCCGAGATCGACGCGGTGAGGGGACGCCCTCAGTATAAGGTCACTGGTCGCCAATGTGCTTCAACGGAGCCGCGCCGAGATCGACGCGGTGAGTTCGCTGCGCACGAAACTATGCTGGTCGACCTCATGCTTCAACGGAGCCGCGCCGAGATCGACGCGGTGAGGCAGCGGCCGCACCCCGGCCTCCAGCAGCGCCTCGGCGCTTCAACGGAGCCGCGCCGAGATCGACGCGGTGAGGAAGCGTTCTTCTCCGCGCTCACCAGCGGCCAGAAGGCTTCAACGGAGCCGCGCCGAGATCGACGCGGTGAGTCTGTACACCCACACCAAGACCCAGTGGGAGAACAAGCTTCAACGGAGCCGCGCCGAGATCGACGCGGTGAGCGTGCTGGTGCAGCTTCCCGCAAGCGTGCTACTAAAGCTTCAACGGAGCCGCGCCGAGATCGACGCGGTGAGCAGACGATAGACAACGAAGGCCTACGGCACTAACCCGCTTCAACGGAGCCGCGCCGAGATCGACGCGGTGAGGCCGGGCGTCGGCAGCGGCGGCGGCATGCCGTAGGTGCTTCAACGGAGCCGCGCCGAGATCGACGCGGTGAGCGCGCTCGACGCCGAGCACAGAGGGTGCCTGGCGGCGCTTCAACGGAGCCGCGCCGAGATCGACGCGGTGAGCGGGAGCTGGACGCGCGTCGTCAACTGGCAGTATCAGCTTCAACGGAGCCGCGCCGAGATCGACGCGGTGAGTTGGATCAGCGTCTGCGTCTTCACGTCGGCCAGACCGCTTCAACGGAGCCGCGCCGAGATCGACGCGGTGAGTGAGCAGCAGCGATCCAGCCCTGGACGTGGGCCTGGGCTTCAACGGAGCCGCGCCGAGATCGACGCGGTGAGTACCTCTGGCGCGCGGATCACAAGGGGAACCCGGTCGCTTCAACGGAGCCGCGCCGAGATCGACGCGGTGAGGACGCAACCCCGAAAAAACTCTGGCGAATCTCTTGACGCTTCAACGGAGCCGCGCCGAGATCGACGCGGTGAGGGGCCCGGTCGCCGCCAGCCCTAGCGGACGATGTCGATGCTTCAACGGAGCCGCGCCGAGATCGACGCGGTGAGGCTGCAGCCGCCGGCCTTCCTGGCGCTGTTCGCGAAGCTTCAACGGAGCCGCGCCGAGATCGACGCGGTGAGGCTTGGCGCCCACGCGGTCGCCTTGCGCGCGTTCGTGCTTCAACGGAGCCGCGCCGAGATCGACGCGGTGAGTGCCTCACGGCGAAGAACGTCCCGGTGTTTCATTTCGCTTCAACGGAGCCGCGCCGAGATCGACGCGGTGAGCTGGTGGGGTGCCTTCGACCGATGAAGAAACGCTCGCTTCAACGGAGCCGCGCCGAGATCGACGCGGTGAGTTTACAGTCCTCCTCTAACGCGCACACGTAAGGGTCTTGCTTCAACGGAGCCGCGCCGAGATCGACGCGGTGAGTTCGCATGATCGCCGTGAGGACATTGGTCTCTGAGTGGCTTCAACGGAGCCGCGCCGAGATCGACGCGGTGAGTCAGCAGCAGCAGGCGATGGCTCAGGCTCAGAAGCAGCTTCAACGGAGCCGCGCCGAGATCGACGCGGTGAGCCTGACCCGTCACGCAGAGGGCCATACACCGCAGCAGCTTCAACGGAGCCGCGCCGAGATCGACGCGGTGAGGGCCCAAGTCCGGAGCAGCAGCGTCGCGCGTTCGCGCTTCAACGGAGCCGCGCCGAGATCGACGCGGTGAGGGCCCCCCAATTCGATGCCGGCGTATCAAGGCCTCCCGCCTCAAATTTCGAGCGGCCCATCGCACTTCTATCTCTTGAATCTTTAGTAACAGCCATGAATAGCCTCGATCCTTGATGTGATGCGGGTCGAGCAGCCCTGAAGGAGAGTCCGGATCCAGGGTTGCTCGAACCTATACGACCACGTGCTTCCGGGTTCGCGCAACCTGCTGGCGCCCGAACACCTCGACCTCTGGTATCCAAGAACTATCCTGATCGATGCCAAGATCGATCAAAATGACGCGGTCTCGAATGCGATCGATGGTATCTTCAATCCTTCCAGCAAGGCGTACGCGGTCGGTCCGGTCGAGGACACAGAGGAACACGCTGTACTGAAGCGCCGTGCCGAACGCGCGAGCAGTCTTGTGCATCGAGCGTAAGCGCTTCGCATCGCTGATGTCGTACGATAGGAGGTATCTGCGCCGCACTCCTCACCTCGTCGTAAATGCGGGGTAAGCCGGGATGTCCCTCTCCAAGCAGCGAGCAAGTAGGCGAGCTTGAACTGCTAGGACTCTCCGGTATGTGAGGGCATACCCGAACGTCTCGTGAACGACCTCTTGACTCATGCGTCGCTCGTATGCACCGATGATTGCACGGCGCCCCTGGTCAGTAAGAGCTACGCCCAATCCGCGCTGAATGAAGTGCGTAGAGTCCAGCTCGCCGGTGTTCAGTGCGGTGAGTGCGACGGAATCCGCGATCAGTGGCCGAAATTCCTCGGCGAGATCCAAGGCCAACGACGGACGTCCTAGACGAACGCGATGAAAAATTCCCAGACCCGGTTCCAGCCCTACGCTCAACAATGCCGCTACACAGTCCCTTACGAGGAGGGCGTAGAGAAACGAAAGGGAGGCATTGACCGGGTCGCGCGGCGGGCGTCGGTTGCGGCCTGAAAAGTCGAAACCGGCACGATTCTTCAGCATGCGTGCGAAACACCCAAAGTAGGTACGAGCCGCGGCGCCCTCTATGCCCAGTAGTTCGCCGGCACTCGATACGCGTTTTGCCTGGTTCAGCAAAAATGCGAGGTATCCGAGTTCGCGTTTTGCTTCGTCTTTGAGGGCTCGACGTACCATCGTCCGCTGGTTACGGATTTTGCCTTCCACTATCGCTCGCGCAATCGGCAGGCAGGCATCGTCGTCACCGGCTACGTGGTACTGAGCGATCCGGGCATCGATGCTGTGGTTCGTCGGCGGAACCGTCATGCCGCTGAGCCAGGCCCCGAACGAGAAATAGAAAGTGGGAATCTTGCGATCGAGCAGCGCCCGCAACGCTTGCGTCGAAACTTGCACGTTCCCGAATACTGACAAGTGGGAGATGTCGATCAACCGAACCTCGTCGATAACGGCCCCATCACGTTTGATCTCGATCACCTCGTCGCTCTTGCCGACGAATGCGCCGGGCGTGATGACGTAGAGCGGAGCCGCCTCGGCCAGCGGTACGATCAATGGTCGGATCGTTTCCGCCGGGCGGCGCTCTTGCAGAGCGGCGGTTTCATCAGGCAGGCAAATCCCGACCAGCGAACAGCGCGGACACTTCGGGCTGTCGAGCAGGGGTGGCGGAATCGGTTCGTCGGCTGCCGCTCGTGCTCGCCGTACTGCGTCCAGTGCGAGGGATATCAAGTCGTCGTCGAATTCGATCGGGACGCGTTTGCGCGAGGCCGCGAAATAGAGGTACCCTCGTTCACAAGGGTAGCCTGCTTCCCGCAAGAGCAGGCCTTGCAGGCAAAGCTGCACCCGTTCGGGATCGTAGGCTCCAGCCGGCACGTTGGGCGCTTTTCCCCGCTTGTAGTCGACCGGAGAAACCTGCCCGCTGTCGTAGTCGACCAAGTCGATGGTTCCGGTGATACCCAGCAGCTCCGAGGAGAGCGAGACCGAGCGCACCGCCAAGGAGGCGTCCTCGTCGGGCAGAGGCATCGCCGCTTCGCCCTGACGATCGACGTTGCGGTGCGTGTGCTGGCCGTCCACCGTGTCATGACTGTCGGCGAAGCTCCGATCGACGTACTCCAGCCAGAACAGGCGCGGACAGTACACGTACTCGTTCACCATCCGCAGCGGGAGCAGTGCCGGTTCGTCAGCCATCGTCGCGGTCCGGAACGAACTGACCCATGCCGAAATGGGCGTAGCGGCCGATCGCGATCGGACCGCAGCGCTCGTCGTCGAACTCGAGCGTGGCTCCGAGCGGAACGCCGATCGTGCGGTCGCGCTTGCGGGCGGTGCGGAACGCGGCCAGCATCGTGGTGCCGGCCCGTTGATGACGGATGACGCCGGGGTGCTGCCACAAAGACACCCGGGTATCGAGCCGCCCATCAGCCTTGAGGCGCTCGTGTTCGCCCAGCGAGGCGAGGATCTGGGCCTGGGGTTCGTAGCGCGCTCGGCGTTCCGCGGAGCCTCGGGTGCGAGGGTGCATGCCGAGCAGGAACGGCGTCGCGCTGCGCCAGCGGCGGCTCCTGGTCGGCTCCGGTGCGCCGAGATAGGTCGCCGCGTACTTCTCGTCGCCCAGGCGGTAGTTCCACAGCTCACTCACGCCGGTCACCGCGAGGAAGGTCGGGTGGTCGACGGTCGTGGCGAACCAGACGTCGAGGTGGTCGATGAGGCCATCGTCGTCGAGGTCGCGCGGCAGGATGAAGGCGTGATCGTGCCCGACCAGTGGCTTGTCGTCACGCTTGCCGCTCAGCACCGGCGGGGCGACCTCCTTGGTTGCGGCGCTGTACCGCTTCATCGCCGCTGCCCGAAACGCTTCGGCCAGCGTGAGCGTTTCGGTCAGCGGCGGGCGCAGCGACGAGGTGCGGCCTTCGATCGCGAAGCGCAGGCCACCGCCGTCGGGCAGCGGCGCTCCTCGGTCGCGCCCGGCTTGTTGCGGCAGGCTCGGCGTGAGCCCGAAGCCGTGCTCGAAGCGGTAGTCCAGCCAGGCCGCTCCCGGCGGCAGCAGCCGGCGCTCCTTGCGCATCGCACCGGTGGTGAGCCGCAGCGCGGTGAGCAGGCCCGCGCCGCGGTAGTCGGCGGCGACGCCCAGGCGCCGCACCTCGGGGCCGTCGGTCGTTTGCCGCTGGACGAGGTCGACATCGATCAGGTCCTCGTCGTCCGGGACGCGGTCGACCACCGTGATGCGGCACCACGATTCCGCCCGGCCGAGATAGCCCACCCCGGAGCAGGCGCGTTCGAGCAGCCCGCGCTCGGGCTCGTCGAGCGCGACGTCGTCCCAGACGACGAAGGCTCGGGCGGTGCGCTCGATCGCGACGAACGCATCGAGGATCAGCGTGCGCTCGAGATCGCCGAGCGGAACGTAGTGGCGGGTGTGGCCGGCCGTCGCAGGCGGCAGGCGGTAGCGGGGTGGTGCGGCGAGCCGGTCGAGCAAGCGGTGCAACCGTTCCTCGTCCTCGACGCCGGCGGTGTGGTAGCCGGCCACGAGCGCGCGCAGCAGGCGCCACGGCGACGGCGGCCACTCGACCTCGCCCTCGTTGACGGCCCGGTCCCAAGGCGTGGCGTGGAACCGCCCGGCAGGGAACCCTAGCTGCAGCGCGATCACGACTTGGCCGAGAAGGGGACGGTGGTCACCGCCGGGTCCGCAAACGAACCCTCGGTCCGGCACAGCGCGATCGTCGTTGCGATCTCCGCTTCGAGGTCGGCCAGCATCGGCAGCGCCGTCTGTGGCTCGCGTACGGCGGGCTCGCCGGTGGGCGCCAGGTCGCAAGCCGTGCGCAGCCGGGCTTCCGCCTCCAGGAAGCGCCGAATCTTCCACAGCGCCAGGGCGAGCAGCAGCCGGTTCGCGCCTGCGGGAAGCCCGTAGGAACGCAGCAGCGTCAGATCGAGCGAGAAATACGCGGTGATCGATCCGGCGGTGTACTCGGTGCGGGAGAACGGCACGTTGCCGTACCCTGCCGCGGCACCACCGCCGAACTCCTTGCCCGAGGGATCGACCCGGTCGTTCTTGACCCCGCCACTGGCGGCGATCCGCACGTCGCGGGCCTCGATGAAGCCGGAGAGCAAGCGCGTCAGTCTCGCCCCGCCCACGATCTTCTCGAGGAATACGCCGTGCAGCACCGAGTTGGGGTCGTAGTAGAAGACCGCGCGTGCGAGCTTGCGGCGATCGACGTTCGCGCTCCCTTTGTCGGTCTTGCTGGCTGGGATCTCCGCCCGCGTTCGAAGCTGGTCGTGGAGCGCTTTCAGGTAGGGCGAGTTGAGCCGGTGCGCCTCGCGGATAGAGTCGGTCGTCACGTCGCCGACGACGGTGCGCACGTAGGGGAGGCCTCGCAAGGGGGCGACGAGATCGTCGCCTGCGTCGTCCCAGGCGGTCGCCTCCAGACGGTTCGCCATCGACTGGGGCGACTCGACGAGCAGCATCTCGGTGCCGTCGGCGAGCTTGTACTCCGCTGCTCCCAAGTTGGGGAAGCCGGTCGGCTGGAACCGTTCGCCTTGGATCGGCTTCAGGTTCGCCTCGACGAGCAGCCTCGGCGATCCGAGGAACGGGGCGGGATCGTAGCTCATGTCGTCTTTCCTCATCTGGAGGCGCGAGGTGGATGGAGGGCGCGGTCGTAGACCGCTTCGCGCGCGTCGTCGGCGAGCGGAAGGAGAAGGGCTGCGCAGGCGTGATCGGGATGGGCGAGCGCGGTCTGGCGGATGTCGCGCAACGGCCGTTCGCGCAGGATGGTGGGGGCGCTGGCGGCCACCTCGGCGTTGCGATACGTGCGCCTCAGCGCCTCCTGCGTGTTCCGAGTGCGCAGCAGGTGCGGAACGTCGGGGTCGAGTGGAAGCGGTGCGACGGGAGGTCCGTATCCCCGCGCCGGGTACTCGCGCAGCCCGTCGAACAGCAGCTTGATGGCGCACCAGGCGATCGGGAGCGCGGCCGCCGCTTCATCGCCGGCCTTGTCGTCGCTGGCCTGAATCGGCTGGACGGCGGCGGCGAACGGCGCGAGCAGGACGTAGCCTGCCAACAGCCGTTCGATCCGGGCTAGCGCCGAGCGGTCGAGTTCGCCGCTCAGCCAGCTCGCCACGGTCGCGGTATGGACTCCGGAAACTCGCGACCCGTCAAGCGGAGCGCGCGATTCGCTCTCGTGCGCTTCGCGACCGCGTCGCACGCAGGCGCGTACGAGCGCCGCGAGGAGATCGCGCTCGGGTTCGCGGGTCGCCGTGTACGCCAAGCGACCTTCCTTCCAAGCGACGGGAGCGAGATCGAAGCGCATCGAGTGCTCCGCGATACCGCTCCCCACGGAGGCCCAGCCAGCAGCGAGCGCATGCTCGTCGCTCTGGTTGTCGAGCGCGGCGGCAATGCGCTTGGCCGTATCGGGATCGCGAAAGCGGAACGGAACGGCGTTCTCGGGCGGGTACCTGCCCAGCGCCGCGTCGAGACGTCCGAGAGCCGCCAGCAACTCCTGCAGCCCCCTGGCATCCGGGCGCTGCTGAGTGAAGGCGAAGATGGCCTCGTCGTAGGCTCGGAGCATCGCCTGCGAGCCCGGATCGCGCTCGCGACCGCGCACGTTCCGCAGCCAGAGTGAGGCCTCGCAGGCAAGACCAGCGGCGGCGGTCGTGTACGGGTTCTCGACCGCGACCACATATCCGACTCGCGTCGCCGCGAAGGCGAGTCCGTTGCGCTGGGCGACCACCACGCGGTCGAAGCCGTCGATGCCGTTCATCAGGCCGCGGGCGATCGAGGCTTCGGCCGCCTCCACCGCCGTATGCGCCGCTCGAGCCGCGGGCTGACGAGGATTGGAACTGCTTTCCACGTCGACCCGGGCGGTTCGGATCGTCGCGGCGACCGCGCGGAACGTCGCGTACCCGCGCCAGCGCGGTAGCCAGACCTCGCCCCGTGTCTCCTCGCCAGAACTCGAGGATGCGAAGCCGCCCACCGTGCTGGCGAACGTGAAGGGGAAGGCGGCGCGCGCGTTTCCGGCCCCGAAACGCTTCACCACCGAGCCGGCGAAGACCACGACGCCCTCGATCAGCAGCACGAAGTCCCAGGGATTGACCAGTGACACCGCTTCGAAGCCGGTCGTCGCGTTCACCCCGCCCGCGCTGCTTGGCGAGTACTGACCGATGGCGACGTCCGCTGCGAGGCGTCCGGTGCTCGTGCCGTCCAGCGCGTCACGCAGCAGCGCGGAGCGCTCCGCGAGCGGCTCGGGTCCCACCACGTCGAGCGCCCGCTGCAGGAAGTTGACCGAGAAGTCGAGCCGGCCGTCGTTCCCGCCGGTCCCTAACAGGAGGGGAAATCGGGGCTCGTCCCCGCCAACCACCACCGCCGCATCCAGCCACGGCAGGGCGTCGTCCGGGTAGCGCTCGCGCAGGACGCGCAGGATCCGCGTCTTTGCCTCGCGCCCCGCCGACTCTCCGATTTCGTCCACGATCGCGCGGGCCAGGGCAAGCACGGCCCGCGGCCGCTCCCAGCGCTCGCCGGTCGTCGCAGCGACCGTATCCAGCGTCTGCCCGGCCTTGACCTTCCGCGACTTGGCATCGAACCCGGCGCCGCTGTTCCACGGGTTGAACACCGGCGACGGACGGTAGCGCTCGAGGAAGAACTCTTCGAGCGCGGGGCGGTCGAGCGCCGTGCGCAGCACGAACGTCGGCCCGTCCCAGCCGCCGCGCACGGCCGGGTCGGCCTGCTCGGCCACCAGCCGGAGGATTCCGACGGCTTTGAGGTAGCCCAGGAGCGCGTCCGCGCGGACGCCGTTCAAACGATGGTCGTTCACGCGAACACCTCCGGCGACGCTCGGCGCAGCTCGCTGGCGCGCCAATCGGCGACGCGGACCAGCGATTCGAGGAAGGTGAGCCGGAACGGGCCGAGCTTGGCATCGTCCCGCATGGCGAGCACGCGATCCGCCCATGTTGCGCTCCCGTTCGCCGAGCCGACGTCGAAGAGCGCGAGGTCCACGTTGAATGCCGGCGACCGCTCGTCGTCGTCCACCTCGACCGCCGGCAGCTCGTCGCCTTGCATCACGCCCAGAATCGTTCGCCGTTCCTCGGATGTCTCGCCGGGATACGGGTATGCGAATACGCGCAGCTTACCGTGGTGCGCGGCGACCAGGTAGGCGACGAGATCGTCGTCTCGGCCGCCGTCGTGCTCGCGCAGCCACGCCAGCAGGCTGACCAGCTCGTGCCGAAAGTGTCGGCGCTTGTGCTGGCCGGCCTTCTCGGATTTTGCCCACGGACCGCCGTCGGCGGGCAGGCCGGTCCGCTCCATCGTCGCCTGGAACACCTGGTGCGCTTTGCCCGTGTCGTGCCACAGCGCAGCCCGCACGACCAGTTCGGCCAATTGGGGATCGAGCAGCGAATCGAGCGCGCCGACGAGCTGGCGGGCGCAGTTGCGCGCGTCGTCGGCATGGGTGCGCAACCGAACGCGGGTATTGATGAACGTGCCGCGGTCGCCGCCGAGGCGCTCGGTCTCCTCGGGCAGGGTGAGTCCCTTTCTCATCCCCATAACGTCGACCGGGGCTACCCGCTGCTTGGCCTCGGACTCGAAACCCTCGGCGGGGTCGTAGCCGCCGGCATCGGCGGCGATCCAGAAGACGGCGCCGCGGCGCACGTCGCCGGCCGTCGCCACCCTCCAGACGTCGTCGTCACCATCCGCCAGTGGCGCCCGAATCCGCACCGCGTTTCCGCGCTGCTGCCGGCGCAGGCGTTCCATGAGGGACTTCATCCCGCTCAAAGGTGCGGGGCACAGCTCGTCGCGGCGCGGGCGGTCGTCGCCGCCGTGCGGCGGTGCATCCCGCCAGAAGACCGAGACGTTGAGCTCGTCCGCCTCGCGGATGAACCGGCCGACGTCGACGTCGTTCCCCGAGATGCCCGGCGCGGTGTCGAAGAGATCGAGGAGGTCCACTCGCCGCAGGGTCGCGTTCGCTGTCAGCGGGAGGTCGACGTGCGGCAGATCCCGCGGGGCCATGTTCGCGCCTTCGCGTACGAGGAGGAGATCGCGTGCCCGGACCAGCTCGTCGCGCTCGTACGGTGCTCCCTCCTTGGCTTCGTCGAGGTCGATCCAGGCGAAGCGCGCGTCGTCGTGGTCGCCTCGCCGGTTGCAGCGTCCCAGGCGCTGGACGATCGAAGCCCAGGGGGCGAGTTCGCTGACGAGCGTGCGCGCATCCACGTCGACCCCTGCCTCGATCACCTGCGTGCTCACCACCAGCCGCCCGGGGCCGTTCTGGTCTACCGAGCCGAGCGCCCGTTCCGCAATCTCCTTCCTGTCAAGAGGACGGAAACGGCCGTGCAGGAGTTCGACGATCGCCGGGTCCACGACGCGGCGCAGCGCGCGGACCAGAGCTTGCGCGCGACCGACCTGATTCACCACGACGAGGGTGAGCGATCCGGGCCTATGGAGGGCGGCGATCTCGGCGGCTACGTCGTTCGATCCGGCCTTTGCGCTCAGCCGGCGGACGGTCTTCACCGCAGCAAGACGCTTGGCGATCTCCGGTTCGCCGCGCTCGGCCTCGCTGAGACGGAAGGCCGTCTGCGTTCCGAGCGAGTGATCGACCGTGTGGACCCAGGCCGGTTCGAGGGTGGCCGACACGAACGTCGTCCGGGTTGTGCCGAAGGTGCCCAGCTTCGCGCGCAGGCCTTGGAGTTGTGCCGCGGTTCGGACGCCGACGCCCTGGAGCTGGACCTCGTCCAGGATCCAGTGCGCGTCGTTGTTCAGAAACGCGAAGCTCATCGGCCAGAGGAACGGGCTCGCGGCGTACCCGCGATTGAGCGCGCGCGACAGGATCATGTCCTGCGTTCCGATCAGGACCCATCGTTCGTCGGGCGTTTCGAGCCAGGTGTCGTCGACATCGCCGCCGAGCAGCGTCGCCACCTTCGGCAAACCTTCGACCCCCTTGGCTTCCAAGCGATCGCACCATCCATCGAGGCGCGCTTTGGTCTGTTCGACCAGCGAGCGCATCGGCAGCACGTAGACGAGGCGCCGGGGCGTCGAGCCTGGCGCGAAGACCGTACCGTGCAGAAACGGGAGGACCGTGGTTTCCGTCTTGCCGAGCCCAGTCGGGACCTCGAGCAGCGGCGGCGGCGGGCCTTCGGCGTAGCGGACCTGGAAGCGGAACGGCTCGAAGTCGGTCGCGACCTGGAAAAACTCGGGATAGCGCACGCTCCACCTCCAGTGGTGGACCGAGGATAAATCCTACAATGCCTAAATGTCAAATCTCCTCGGACACCTCTAGACACAACCACAGTTAAGAGAGTAAACTTTGCCCATGCCTGGCTCTGGGTTTCAAGGCAGCTCCAGGACCGGCTCCTTTGAAGCACTGTCGTCGTCTTGCGCGGCGTCAACCGAAAGCTCGCTGCATTCCGCGGACGGACGTCCGCGGCTCCGTTGCCAACCGAGAACATTTCATCACGTCCCCGTGCCATATGGCTGGCACGGGGACACGGGCCTTCGAGAGCCAAACTCTGGTTCGTGGAGCTTCGCTATGCGGTTGTACTGGAGCCTGAGCCTGACGGATCGGCGTACAACGTCATCGTCCCGGCGCTTCCCGAGGCCCACACCTGGGGTGCGACGGTCGAGGAAGCCCTTGCGATGGCGCGCGAGGTCATCGAGCTGTGCGTCCGCGAGCGGCAGTCCCGGGGGGAAGAGATTCCGCCGAGCGATGCGGGATCGTCCGCCGAGGCGGGATCCCGATGGCCGAGCCACAGTCCGTTCCGGTTCACGGAACGCGTCCGCTGCCGACCGGCACTTTGGCGCGCATTCTCGCCGACGTCGGCCTGACCGCCAACGATCTGCGCGCCTTGCTCTAGCCCTACCATCGCCCTGGCCGGCATGCCCTTCGGCTGACCCCTCGCCGCACCCGGCTCCCCGCGTGAGTGACAGGCGAGTCACCACGAGGGGAGTACCATGGAGGCACCATGCAGACCGAACGACCGGCGCGCGGGGCGCGCTACGAGGACGACTTCGTCCGCTGGGCCGACGAGCAGGCCGTCGCGCTGGCCGAGGGTCGCTTCGCCGACCTCGACCTGGTCAACCTCGCCGACGAGATCGGCGGCTTGAGCGGCCGGGACCGGCGCGAGCTGGGGTCGCGGCTGCACGTCCTGCTGCTGCACCTGCTAAAGCACGAATACCAGCCGGAGCACGCCACGCGCTCGTGGACACTGACCGAACTCGACCAGGCGGCCGGGATCCAAGTGCTCGTACGAGACTCGCCGTCGCTTCTCGCTCGTATCGAGTTGGAGCTGCCGCGTGCCTATGCTCGCGCGCGACGAAGTGCGGCCGCTGAGACGGGACTGCCGCTGGGCACCTTCCCTGCCCAGCTTCCGGAGTCGATCCTCGCGGCGATGCGCGCACTGCTCGAAGACGCGCGCCGCGACGACGAAGGATCAGTGCGCTAACCCTTCGTCTGACCTAGCCGCGCCCCGCTCCCCGCGTGAGTGACAGGCGAGTCACCACGAGGAGAGTACCATGGAGGCATCATGCAGACCGAACGGCGCGGGACGCGCTACGAGGACGACTTCGTCCGCTGGGCCGACGAGCAGGCCGCCGCGCTGGCCGAGGGCCGCGTCGCCGACCTCGACCTGCTCAACCTCGCCGACGAGATCGGCGGCTTGAGCGGCAGCAACCGGCGGCAGGTGCGATCGCGCCTGGAAGCCCTGCTGCTCCACCTGCTCAAGCACGAGCACCAGCCCGAGCGAGCGACGCGCTCCTGGAAATCGAGCGAGCTGCACCAGGCCCACAAGATCCAGGTGCTGGTCGAACAATCGCCGTCGCTGCGCCCGTACATCGAGACGGTGGTGCCCAAAGCGTACGCGTACGCGCGCAAGAAGGCCGCCCTCGAGACCGGCCTGCCGCCGGAGACGTTCCCCGAGCAACCCTCCCCGGCGCTCCTCGCCGCCCTGCGCGCCCAGCTCGAAGAAGCCGGCATCCGGCTCGATTGACGACGCTGCGCTGGCACTCGGCGCTGCGCGTCGTGCTGCTGTGGCTGGCCGGGATCGACCTGCGGCTCACGCTGCTCGCCCTGCCGCCGGTGATCCCGCTGATCCACCGCGAGCTCGGCCTGAGCGAGTCCGGGATCGCGGCGCTGTCGAATCTGCCCGTCCTCGTGCTCGCGGGCGCGTCAGTGTTCGGCGGCCTGCTCGCGGCACGGCTGGGCGCGCGGCGCGCGCTCGTCGCCGGCCTGTGGACGATCGCGCTCGCGTCGGCGCTGCGCGGGGTCGGTCCGTCGGTCGCGCTGCTGTTCGCCGGCACGTTCGTCATGGGGCTGGGCGTCGCGGCGATCCAGCCGGCGTTCCCGTCGCTCGCGCGCGCGTGGTTCGGCGCGCGCAGCGCGTTCGGCACGGCGGTGTGGACCAACGGGCTGCTGTGCGGAGAGGCGTTCGCGGCGTCCCTGACGCTGCCGTTCGTGCTGCCCGCGGTCGGCGGCTCGTGGGAGCGCGCGTTCTTCGTCTGGAGCGTTCCGGTCGCGCTGACGGCGCTAGCGATGGGCGCGGTGCGCGAGCCCGACCCGCACGACGCCGCGGCGGCCGGCGCGTGGCTGCCGAACTTCCGCGACCCGCGCGTGTGGCAGCTCGGCACGTTCCAGTCGGCGGCCAGCCTGGCGTACTTCGGCGCCAACACCTTTCTGCCGGACTTCCTGCACGCGACCGGGCGGCCCGCGCTCGTCGCTCCCTGTCTGGCCGCGCTCAACGCCGGCCAGATCCCGGCCTCGATCGCGGTCGGGCTGATCCCGCTGCGCGTGCTCGGGCTGCGGCGCACGTCGTACTTCGTCGCGGCGCTGATCGCGCTGGCGATCGGCGGGATCGTCGCGGGCGGCGCGGGCACCGTCGCCTCGGCCGCGCTGCTGGGCCTGTCGTCGGCCTACGTGCTGACGCTCACCTTCGCGCTGCCCGCGCTGACCGCGCAGCCGCACGAGATCGCCCGGCTCGCCGCCGGCACGTTCACCCTGGGCTACACGTTCTCGTTCGCCATGACCCTCGTCGCCGGCGCGCTCTGGGACGCGACGCGCAAGCCGGTGACCGCGTTTCTGCCGCTGCTCGCCGCGGCCGTCATCGTCGCCGTCTTCGGCCCGCGCCTGGGCGACCTCGCCCGCCGCGCGCACCGCGCCGCCGCGGCCTGAGCGACGCTGTCGTGGGCGTAGAGCGCGGCCAGCACGTCGAGCGGCGGGATGGCGGCGATGTTGCCGGCGCCGAGCACCAGCGTGAGGCTGCCCGGCGGGTCGGGCTCGCGCAGCGCCGCGGCCGTCTGGTCGCGCACGCTCGCGCGGGTGACGCCCGGCTCCATCCAAACCTCGGCCCGCACGCCGTCGAGCAGCAGCCGGTCCGCGCGCTCGAGCGGGAACACGTCGACCACCACCTGCCCGTCGGGCCGGGTGCGGATCGCCCGCTCGGGGATGGCGGGCACGCCGTCGCGGGCGATCTCGCCCGTGGTGCTCACCGGCACGGGTCTGCCTCCGTCTTCCATTGGCCGCGGCGCCAGCCGGCGAACGCGCCGGCCATCTCGCGCTTGCGAAAGGCCTTCCAGCGGTCCTCGGCGCCGGGCAGTACCCTGGCGGGGTCGGTGACGTAGACCGGCCAGGCCGCTGCCGGGTCGAGCAGCGGGAAGCGCGCCAGCCAGCAGTACAGCTCCAGGTTCGTCTGCTTCAGCCGCCGGTGCTCGACCGAGACGAAGTAGCGCGCGCCCTTGCGGATCGCGCTCTGCTCGTCGAACGGCGTCCACAGGTGCGGGTCCTCCTCCCAGCCCTTGCGGTCGATCGTGTAGAGGATCGAGGGGTCGTAGTGGCCCATCACGATCAGCGCTCCGGGCGCGAGCGCAGCGTCGAGCTGCTTGGCGCGCACGTAGTTCGACCCGGCTCCAGCGGTAGTACGGCGCGATCTGGCGGTAGCCGGCGTACAGCGCGATCAGCCACACCAGCCCGCCCAGCGCCGCCAGCGTCGTGCGGCGCTGCGGCTCGCCGGCGAGCCGCTCGGCGGCGAACGCGCACAGCCGGCCGATCAGCAGCGCGCCCAGCGGCAGCAGCAGGTAGAGGTAGTAGTCGACCCGCTCGACGGTGACCACGACGTAGGCGTAGAGCAGCCCGCCGCCGAGCCACCCCCACAGCAGCGCGTCGCTGCGCGAGCGCGGCGGCACCGCCAGCGCCACCGCCGCCAGGCCGAAGCCGACCGGGCCGAGCATGGTCGTCGCGAGCATCCGCAGCGCGTGCCCGAACGCCAGCGCCTTGGCGGCGAACGCGTGCGGCGAGGTGAGCGCGGCGCGCAGGCCGGGCAGCACGTGCAGGGTGGTGATGCCGCTGGCCCAGTGCCACTCGGCATGCGCCGACACGATCCGGTCGTAGAGCGCCAGCGGCACGAACGCCGCCGCGAACAGCGCCCACAGCTGCGGCCGGCGCAGCGCATCGCGCCAGCCCAGGCGCGCCAGCCCGGCGGCCGCCAGCGGAATCGCCGCGGTCACCGCCACCGGCTTGGCCAGAAACGCCAGCGCCAGCAGCAGCGCCGCCGCCCACCAGCCGCGCCAGCCCGCCCCGCCGTCGGCGATCCAGCGCGCGCCCGCGTACAGCGCGGCGGTGGTGAAGAACACCATCGCCGTGTCGGGCATGAAGGTGTGGCTGTAGTACCACGCCCCCGGGAAGATCGCGTACGCCGCGGCGGCGGCGATCCCGGCCAGCGCGCTCGTGAACAGCCAGCGGCCGAACAGCGCGAGCAGCGGGATGGTCGCGACCCCGAAGCCGATCGAGAGCAGCCGCCCGAACACCTCGTGCACGCCGAACAGCTTGTAGAGCAGCGCGGCCAGGAACGGCACGATCTGCAGCTCCAGCTCGACGTAGTTGGGCGGCGGGCCGTCGTAGTCGGTCTGCGGGAAGAGCGGGTCGAGCTGCAGGGTCGCGAAGTTGCGCGCGATCGCGGCGGTGTCCCCCTGGCGCCAGCCGGGGTGGTCGAAGATCGGGTCGTGGAGGCCCTTGAGGCGCAGCACGAGGCCGACGACCGCGACTGCTCCGACCGCGATCGCGAAGCGCCGCGCCGGGATCACCGGACCGACCGGAACGTCCAGTACTTGTTGAGGAAGAAGTTGACGACGATGCCGGCGCAGGTGGCGATGAACCAGGTCTTGTGGCCGTGGCCCAGCGCCGGCGCGACGAGCGCCGAGACGGCCAGGCCGACCAGCAGCGCCAGCACCGAGACGGCCATGAACTGGACTCCCTCCTTGCCGGCGTGGCCGCTGGAGCGGAACGTCCAGACGCGGTTGAGGAAGTAGTTCGACACCCCGCCCGACAGGAACGCGATCGAGTAGATCACGGTGTACTGCATGCCGCCGGTATGGTTGGGCACGACGCGCTGCAGCAGCGTGAAGGCGATCAGGTTGACCAGGAACCCCGACGCCCCGACGATGCCGAACTTGACGAACTGGCGGACCCCGCGGCGCGAGCGCACCCGCTGGAACAGGTTCGCGTCGGTGTTCACGCGACCCAGTACCAGTCGGCGAAGAGCACGGTGAAGAGTCCCAGCAGCGGCAGCGAGAAGGCGACGTAGGCGTTGTTGACCGCCGGGCGCGCGCCCCACAGGCCGAACAGCGCGAACATCGGGAAGAGGACGAGCGCGAAGCGCGGCATCGACATCAGGCTGGCGGTGCAGAGCGGGGCCAGGATCGAGAGCGCCATGTAGACGCTGTAGGACGGCCGCAGCCGGCGGAAGCCGGCCACCAGCACCCCGATCATCAGCAGCGTGAACGCCAGCTCCAGGACCTGGGTGGAGACCGTCTGCTGCACGTGCGAGTGCGCGATCTTGTGCAGCGAGTCCACGAAGCTGACCCAGGGCGGGGCGAAGTGCCGGCCCCAGTGCTTCTGGACGTGCGAGAAGAGCAGCGGGTCGCCGCTGAGCACCCACAGGTAGGCCATGTAGACGCCCAGGCCCAGCGGCACCAGCGCCGTCCCGGCGAGCGGCTTGACCAGGCTGTCGGCCCAGTAGCGCAGGTACTCGCGCCCGCCCTCGCGCAGCGCGACCGCCCACTCGATGAACAGCGGCGCGACCAGCAGCATGCCCTCCGAGCGCGTCAGCGCGGCGAAGAAGCCGAACGCGCCGGCGGTCAGCCAGCGCCGCTGGCGCGCGTAGTAGAACGCCGCCACGGTCAGGAACAGGAACAGCGACTCGGAGTAGACCGCCGAGAAGAAGATCGCGGTCGGGAAGATCGCGATGTAGAAGGTCGCCCGCTGCGCGACGTGGCGGTTGTACTCGTGCTCGACCAGCTTGTAGAGGTAGAGCAGGGCGAAGAAGTTGGCCGCGTTCGAGATCAGCAGCCCGCCGATCAGGAACGAGCCGGTCAGCGTGCCGACGACCCGGATCAGCTCCGGGTAGAGCGGGAAGAAGGCCGGCTCGGTGCCCGAGTAGCCCTGGCGCGCGATCCCGATGTAGTGCTCGGCGTCCCAGCGCCCCCAGACCGCGAGCAGCGGGTTGCTCGAGGCCGCGTAGTGGATGCCGGGGCGCTGGCCGATGACGACCGCCGCGATCTCGGCGATCACCACCAGCGCCAGGCGGGTGACGACGAAGGTGACCGCGACCTCGCGGACGGTGCGGTTGAAGCGGGCCGCGACGGCGACCTTGGCCAGCACGTACGCGCCGAGCGCGACGGCCAGCGCGCGGCCGGTCCCGAACGCGCCGGTCGGCGCGAGCAGCGTGCCCCACAGCAGGGCCAGCGTCGCCCACGAGGCGGCGTCGTAGCGCAGCGCGGTGATCTCGTCGACCCGGGCCCGGCGGGCGAAGTAGCGGCAGTAGCCGAGCCAGCCGCCGTAGGCCACGGCCAAGCCGGCCAGCAGCGCGGCCGGCAGGGTCAGGTCGAGGAAGGCGGCACCGTGCGGCCCGCGCAGCGCCAGCGCGTACCACAGGAAGAACCCGACGGTCAGCCCGGCGGCGCCGACGGTGGCGACGGCCGGCCGGCCGACGGCGGCCACGAAGGCCGCAGGCTTCGATCGGGCGGCGCTCCCGACGAGGGCGAGGTCCACGGTCCGCTGGGTTCCGCGCACCGGGCCCGCCGCGCCTGCCTGGAACCGTGTGGGATGGGAAACGGGTCCCAGGCCGCGGGAGGAGCACACCATTCCACAGCGTTTCGATCTGATCGTCGTCGGGGCCGGCAGCGGCGGCTACGCCGCGGCGCGCACCGCCCGCGACCTGGGGGCCAGCGTCGCGCTGGTGGACCAGGGGCCGCTCGGCGGGCTGTGCATCCTGCGCGGCTGCATGCCCTCGAAGACGCTGCTGGCGACCGGCGACCTGCTGCAGTCGATCCGCGAGGCCGGGCAGCTTGCGGTCAAGGCCGGCTCGGCCGCGGTCGACTACGCGGCGCTCGCCGCCCGCAAGCGCGAGCTGGTCCAGGGCTGGGCCGACTACCGCATCGCCGGGATCGAGACGTTTCCGGTCTTCCGCGGCCCGGCGCGCTTCCAGTCGCCCACCACCCTGCAGGTCGGCGGCGAGGTGCTCTACGCGCCGCGCTTCGTGATCGCGACCGGCAGCAGCGTCGCGCCGGCGGCGCTTCCGGGGCTGGCCGAAGCCGGCTTCATCGACAGCGACGCGGCGCTCGACCTCGAGTCGCCGCCCAAGAGCATGATCGTGCTGGGCGGCGGCTACGTCGGCAGCGAGCTGGGCCAGTTCTTCCACCGGGTCGGGGTCGAGACGACGATCGTCCTGCGCTCGCCGCACCTGCTCTCGGGCGAGGACCACGACGTCGGCCTGGGACTGACCGAGTACTTCCGCGAGGAGGGCATCCGGGTCGAGACGCTGGCGGCGGTCCACCGGGTCAGCCTGCGCGCGGACGGCATGAAGGTGGTCCACTTCACCCGCGCCGGCGAAGAGCACACGCTGGCCGCCGAGGAGATCTTCTACGCCCTGGGCCGGGTGCCCAACGTCGACGGCCTGGGCCTGGAGCAGGCCGGCGTCGAGTACCACGAGCTGACCGGGATCAAGGTCGACGACACGCTGCGCACCTCCAACCCCGACGTCTACGCGGTCGGCGACGTGACCGGCCAGTACCTGCTGGTCCACGTCGCGATCCAGCAGGGCGAGATCGCGGGCCGCAACGCGGCGACCGGGGCGCACGAGCGGGCCGACTACCGGCTGACCAAGACCCACACCGTCTTCACCGACCCGCAGGTCGCCGTCGTCGGCGAGACCGAGCGCGAGCTCGAGCGGGCCGGCGTGCCGTACCTGAGCGCGACCTACCCGTTCAACGACCACGGCAAGGCGGTCGCGATCGGCAAGACCAAGGGCTTCGTCAAGATGCTCGCCTCGCCGCACGACGGCACGATCCTGGGCGCCGCGATCCTCGGCCCCGACGCCTCGGACCTGGTCGAGCCGCTGATCGTCGCGATGGCGTTCGGCTCGACCGTCGAGCAGTACGCCCGCATTCCGCACCTCCACCCGACCCTGGTCGAGATCCTGACCTACCCCGCCGAAGAGCTGGCCGAGCGCGTCGACACCGCCCCCACCCTCGCCGTCGCGAAGTAGCCCGTGCAGGCGGCGCTGGTCCAGTTCAAGCCGCGCAAAGGGAACGTGACGGCGAACGTCGCGGAGCTGCGCGGCGTGTTCGCGCAGCTCGCGCCGACGGCGGTCGACCTGATCGTGCTGCCGGAAGCCGCGCTGACCGGCTATTTCCTCGAGGGCGCGGTGTACGAGCTGGCGCTCGACGCGGACGCGATGGCGCGCCGGCTCGACGAGGCCTGGCGGGCGGCGGGCGGGCGCCGCCCGGTCGACGTCGTCTGCGGCTTCTACGAGAACGCGGGCGGGACGTTTCACAACAGCGCGGTCTACGCCCGCCTCGGCGAGCCCGGCGGGCCGCACGTCGTGCACGTCCACCGCAAGCTGTTCCTGCCGACCTACGGTGTCTTCGACGAAGAGCGCTTCCTCACGCGCGGGCGCCGGCTCTCGGTGTTCGACACGCCGTTCGGCCGGACCGCGATGCTGATCTGCGAGGACGCCTGGCACACGATCACCGCGACCGTCGCCGCGCTCAAGGGCGCGCAGCTGATCGTCGTCCCGAGCGCCTCGCCCGGCCGCGGCATCGGCCGCGCGGGCGGCGAGCTCGAGAACGTCGCGCGCTGGAAAGCGGTGCTGGCCGGCATCGCGGGCGAGCACGGCGTCTACGTGCTCTACGCCGGGCTGACCGGTTTCGAGGGCGGCAAGGGCTTCTCGGGGACGACCAGCGCCTACTCGCCGCGCGGCGAGGTGCTCGCCGCGGCCGGACCGCTCGACGCCTGCATCGTGCGGGTGCGGCTGGAGCGCGACGAGGTCGAGCTCGCCCGCGCGACGCTGCCGCTGCTGGGCGATCTCTCGGCGGTCCTGCCGGACCTCTGGCTCGACGACGAGATCCCGGTCACCCGCCGGATCGAGGAGCGCACGTGAGCTACCCGGTGATCGAGGCCGGCCCCGACGAGCCGTCGCTGGCGATCGACCCGGCGCTGACCGCGCGCTGGCTCGAAGCGTTCCTGATCGACGAGATGCGCAACCGGCGCGGCCTGGGGCGGGCGATCATCGGGCTCTCGGGCGGGATCGACAGCGCCTTGGTGGCCTATTTGTGCGCGCGCGCGCTCGGGCCCCAGAACGTGTTCGCGATCCGGATGCCGTACCGCAGCTCGAGCCCCGAGTCGCTCAGCGACGCGCAGAAGGTCGTCGACGCGCTGGGCATCCAGGCCGAGACGATCGAGATCACCGACGCGGTCGACGGCTACTTGAAGCACGCGCCCGACGCCGACCCGCGCCGCAAGGGCAACGTCATGGCGCGGATGCGCATGCTGGTGCTCTTCGACCAGTCCGCCCGCCGCAGCGCGCTGCCGGTCGGCACCGGCAACAAGACGGAACGGCTGATGGGCTATTTCACCTGGCACGCCGACGACACGCCGCCGGTCAACCCGATCGGCGACCTGTTCAAGACCCAGGTCTGGGAACTGGCCCGCTACCTGGGCGTTCCCAAAGTGGTGATCGACAAGCCGCCCAGCGCCGACCTCGAGGCCAACCAGACCGACGAGAGCGACCTCGGCATCACCTACGCCCAGGCCGACCGCATCCTCAACCTGATCCTGCTGGGCTACAAGGACGACGCGATCGCCGCGCGCGGCTACGCCGCGGCGGAGGTCGCGCTGGTGCGCCGCCGCGTCGACGGCACCCACTGGAAGCGCCACCTGCCGACGACCGCGCTCGTCTCGGGCACCGCGATCAACGAGTTCTACCTGCGCCCGGTCGACTACTAGACTGGTCTGATAGACTGGTCGCATGGGGAAGACCGTTGGGGCATACGAAGCCAAGTCCCGGTTCGCCGAGCTGCTCAACGACGTGAGCCGCGGCGTCGAGGTCACGATCACCCGGCGCGGCGAGCCGGTCGCGCTCCTCATCCCGTTCGGCGACGCACGAGCGCGCCGCCGCGAGGCGCTCGAGCGCTGGAGCAAGGCCAAGCACGAGGCGATCGAGCGCGGCGACATCAAGCCCGCGACCCGGGACGAGGTCGTCGGGTGGGTGCGCGAGGGCCGGCGCTTCTGATGCCGGTGGTGCTCGACGCGTCGGTCGCGGTCGCGAATTACTACCAGGACGAGCGGACGCACGACGTCGCCGACGTCTTCGAGCGCGTCGCGGACGAAGGCGCCCTCGTCCCCGCGATCTGGCCGCTCGAGGTCGCAAACGCGCTCCTCTCCGGCGTACGGGCCGGCCGCACCGGTCTCGTCAACGTGCGCGCGTACCTGAGCCTGCTGGCGACGCTGGCGACACCGCTGGCCGCGGAGGACGTCGAAATCGTCCTGCAGATCGCGCACGAACGGCACTTGACGACGTACGATGCCGCCTACCTGCACGCCGCGGTCGCACACGGAGCACCCTTGGCGACGCTCGATCGCCGGCTGGCGGCCGCTGCGACGGCGATGGACGTTGAAGTGTTGCTCGGCGCATGACCCTCGACGATCCGCTGCCGCCCAACGGCTTCTATCCGGTCAGCCTCAACTTGGTGGGGCGCAAGTGCGTGGTGATCGGCGAGCGCGGCGACCGCGAGGCGGTCGAGAAGGTCGCCGCGCTGCGCGAGGTCGACGCCGACGTCGTCTGGATCGACCGGCCGGCGGCGCTGCGCGAGGCGGACGTGGCCGACGCGTTCTTCGTGATCTCGACGCCGCAGGACGAGGCGCTCTCGGCGCGGCTGCGCGCGCTCGCCGACGCGCACCGGTTCCTGCTGTGCACGATCGACCAGCCGCGCTACGGGTTCGTCGCGATGCAGGCGATCGTCAAGGCCGGCCCGGTGCGGGTCGGCATCTCGACCGGCGGGGTCGCGCCGCGGGTCGGCAAGGCGCTCAAGCTCGCGCTGGAACGGGTGATGGACGCCAAGTTCGCCCGCTTCGTCGACTGCCTGGCGACCCAGAAGCGGCGCGGCCGCGCGAGCACGGCCGAGCGCGCCGACCGGCGCCGGGCGATGATCGCCGCGGCCGACGGCTTCGAGGTCGATGCGCAGGTGCGTTATCCGCAGTGGTTCGAGGACGAGCTCGCCGCGCAAGCGGCGCATCCCGTGCAAGCACCCCGCCCCGGGGAGAGGACGCCCGCCTGATGGCCTCCGTCGAGATCGTCACGATCGGAACCGAGATCCTGCTCGGCCAGCTGATCGACACCAACAGCGTCTACGTCGCGCACGTCCTGGCCGACCACGGCGTCGACGTGTTCGCCAAGCACTCCGTCGGCGACAACGCCGACCGGCTCGCGCTGATGCTCGCGGGCGTGCTCGAGCGCGCCGACGGCGCCGTCACCACCGGGGGCCTGGGCCCGACCGTCGACGACCTGACCAAGGACGCGGTCGCGCGGGCGGTCGGCCGCCGGCTGGTGCTGCACGAGCCGTCGCTGCGCGCGATCGAGGAGCGCTTCCGCCGCCTCGGCCGGCCGATGACCGACAACAACCGCCGCCAGGCCTATCTGCCCGAGGGCTGCACGGTGCTCGACAACCCGCACGGAACGGCGCCCGGCTTCGTCGCGCGCCGGGCCGACGGCAAGTTCGTCGCCTGCATGCCGGGCGTGCCGCGCGAGATGAAGCCGATGCTGACCGAGCGGCTCGTGCCCTGGCTGGTCGAGACCTACGGCTTGCGGGCCGCGATCTACACCCGCACCCTGCACACCGTCGGGATCGGCGAGTCGGAGCTCGACCGGCGGGTCGAAGACCTGTTCCGCACGCTCGAGAACCCCAAGATCGCGATGCTCGCGCACGGCGGCCGGGTCGACGTCAAGGTGATGGCGAAGGCGACCGGCCCGGCCGAGGCCGAGGCGATGATCGCCCCGGTCGCCGCCGAGCTGCGGCGGCGGATCGGCAGCGGCTACTTCGGCGACGACGACACGACGCTCGCCGGCGCGATCGTCGCCGAGCTGGCGCGCCGCGGCTGGCACCTGGGCACGGCGGAGTCGTGCACCGGCGGCCAGGTCGCCGACGCGATCGTCGGCGTGGCGGGCGCCTCGGCGGTGTTCCGCGGCGGGATCGTCGCCTACGACAACCCGGTCAAGGTCGCTCAGCTCGGCGTTCCCCAGGAAACGCTCGACGGCGTCGGCGCGGTGAGCGAGGAAACCGCGACCGCGATGGCGCGCGGGGCGCGCGAGCGGCTCGGGGCCGACCTCGCCGTCGCCACGACGGGAATCGCCGGCCCCGACGGCGGAACGCCCGACAAGCCGGTCGGCTTGGTCTGGTTCGCGCTCGCCTTAGAGAACGGTGAGGTCGAGACGGAGCGCCGCACCTTCCCGGGAAACCGGGCCGACATCCGGGAACGCGCGACCGTCGCGGCGCTTGGTCTGATCTGGCGCCGGCTCGAACGCGACGTTTTCGCCCCAACCGCCGTTCCGTAGGAACCGATGCGCATGCTTCACCGCTTGATCCCGCGTTCTCTTGCCGTCTTCGCAGCGGCTGCCGTGCTCGCCGCGTGCGGCGGAGGAGGCGGCGGCGGCGCCGTCCCGGGCGGGGGCGGCGGCGGTGGGCTGCCGGCCAGCTCGACGATCTCGATCGCGGCCAACTCCAGCGCTCCGGCGAGCGGGTCGTTCGCGACGATCCTGGGCGGTTTCAGCGCGACCGTGACCGTCCCGGCGACGACCTCGGGCAGCGGTCAGATCACCGCGACGCTCACGACCACGCCGCCGAGCGGCGTGCCGGCGGTCCAGAGCGCCGCCCGCCGGCCCAAGAACATCGGCGGCAGCCTGACCCCGCTCGCGTACTTCACCGTCGCGTCGGCCGCGACGCTCTCGTTCAACCTCACGCCCGGCGCGAGCGTGACGGTTCCGAGCGGTACCAGCGGTTACGGCTACCTCGGCTTCTACGATCCGACCAACGGCTGGACGGCGGTGGCCGGTGCCACGACCTTGGTGAGCGGCCAGTACGTCTTCTCGCCGCTCGACTCGAACTACACGATCGTGCCCGGGACGACCGGCACGTTCGCGGTGTTCACCTCGCCGACGCTGGTCGCCGTGAACCCGCCCGGCAACGACGACGGGACCAGCTGCGACGCCTACCAGCAAGGGACGGCGGGCCACCGGCGCGCGCCCCGCGTGGCGGTCTCGGCGGCGGCCTCGGTCGTCCCGAACCAGCTCTACGTCACGACCCGCAGCAGCCAGCGCACTCCCGACTCGGTCCGCAGCCTGACCGGAGCCATCCGCAGCCTCCCGCTCGGCGGGGAGAACGGCCTCGTCCACCAAGCGATCACGCTGCCGGCGGGCGCCGACGCGACCCGGGTCGCGGCCCAGCTCCGCGCCACGGCGGGAGTCGTCGACGTGCAGCCGGTCCACCGCCGCTTCCTCGAGGGCGACAGCGCGGCCAACGACACGCTGCTCAACAACGACGACCAGTGGTACCTCTACATCACCAACGTCGACCCGGGCGCCTGGGCCATCACCCACGGCACCGGCATCACGGTCGCGGTGATCGACACCGGCGTCGACGAGACCAACCAAGACCTCGCGCCGAAGCTGAGCAAGACCGAAGGCATCGTCGGCGGCGTGATCACCAGCTCGGCTCAGGACACCAACGGCCACGGCACCAACGTCTCGGGCCTGGTCGCCGCGACGACGAACAACGGTTACGGCTACGCCGCGACCGGCTGGGACGTGCACCTGCTCGCCTACAAGATCTTCCCCGACGCGACGAACAGCAGCGACTGCCAGAGTGCCACCACGGCCGACGAGGCGGCGGCGATCCGCGACGCGGTCGCCAACGGCGCCTCGGTCGTCAGCCTGAGCCTGGGCTCGCCGCAAGACCCGACTCAGCCCGGCAACGGTGCCGACGCCGCCGAGCAGTCCGCGGTGAACTACGCGCTCCAGAACAACGTGACGGTGGTCGCGGCCAACGGCAACGAGGGCCCGGGCATGCCGCCGGACTTCCCGCCGCGTACCCGGGCGTGATCGGCGCGGGCGCATCGGCCGTCACCGACACGACGGCGAACGTGTACAGCTCGATCACCGGCGAGACGGTCGCGTCGTACTCGAACGACTCGCCGGCCATCCTCGCGCCCGGCGGCGACGCGAGCTCCGATACCGACCCCGACTACCTGCACTGGATCGAGGGGTACTCGACCACCACCGCCGCCGTGCCGGCCGACCGCTGCTCCAACAGCGGCGGCGTCTGCGCGACGCTCTTCAACGGCACCTCGCAGGCGACGCCGCAAGTCTCGGCGGCGGTCGCGCTGCTGGAGGCCAAGCACGGCGGCTCGCGCTCGCTCACGCCCGTCCCAGGTGCTGACGATCCTGCAGGCGAGCGCGCATCCCATCCCCGGCGTCTCCGCCACCCGCCAGGGCCCGGGCCGGCTCGACGTGCAGGCGGCGCTCAACCGCTGAGCTGACGGCTCAGCGGCCGTAGCCGATGGCCTCGAGCGCGCGCTGCGCGACGAGGCCGTCGGCGAAGGTCGGCACGCCCGGCGTGCCCAGGTCGATGCGCTCGGCGAGCGCGTCGAGCAGCGCCAGGAACATCGGCAGGCTGCCGTGGACGACGGCGTGCTTGGCGTACGGGGATGCGGCGACGTCGAGCTCGTCCTGCTCGTCGGGCGCGAGCGTGAAGAGCCGCAGGTCGGCGAACGAGCTGCCGCTGGCGATCCCGCTGCGCCGCTCGCCGTGGACCGTGACGGTGGTCGAGTCGACCACCGTGGCCGAGTCGTTGCTGACCCGCGCGACGAGCCCGTCGCCGTAGTCGACGAACGCGAACGCGCCGTCGGCGGCGGTGCTCTCGAACGGGCCGTGCTCGTCGCTGCGCTGCGGGTTGGCGGTCCGCAGCAGGCCGTGGGTGGCGCGCGGCGGGCGCCCGGCCAGGTGCGTCGCGAGGTCGAAGAAGTGCGGCATGAAGGCGTTCGCGACCCCGCCGCCGCGCTCGCGCTCGAACCACCAGCTGCGCCGGCGATCGGTCTTGCGCTCGAGCAGGTCGCCGCTCATGCGCACGACCTCGATCTCGCGCAGCGCGCCGACGTGCCCGTTGTCGATCAGCTCCTTGAGCGCGATCACCGCCGGGGTGTAGCGGAACTCGAACGCCAGCGCGCCGACCGTGCCGGCCCGCTCCAGCGCGGCCACCATCTCCTCGGCCTGCGCGACGTTCAGCGCGAACGGCTTCTCGCACAGCACGTGCTTGCCGGCGGCCAGCGCCGCGAGCACCGAGCGGTGGTGGTCGAACGGCGGCGAGGCGACCGCCACGAGGTCGAGCTCGACCCCGGCGAGCATCGCCTCGACCGAGCCGAACGCGTGCGGGATCTTGCGCTCGCGGGCGACCCGCTCGGCGCTGCTCGGCGAGGCGAGCGCGACCGGCTCGAAGCGCGGGTGCAGCGTGAAGGCCGGCGCGTGCACCGACGCCGCCGAAACCCGACCCGACGATCCCGACCCGTAGTTTGCTCATCGTTCCTCCTCGCCGGCGGCGATGGTGTGCTCGAGCAGGTCGAGCGCGCGCGCCAGCTGCTCCGGTTCGATGACGGCCGGCGGCGCGAGCGTGATCGAGGTCCCGGTCGGCCCCGACTGCAGCAGGATCAGCCCGCGCGCGAGCCCGCCCACGACCACCCGGTTCGCGAACCCGCCGTCGGCGAACTCCACCGCCCAGAGGTAGCCCAGGCCGCGCACGTCGCGCACGCGCGGGTAGCGCCGCAGCGCGTTCAGCCGCGCGCGCAGCCAGGCTTCGCCCGCTCGTACCCGGCCGGCCACGTCGAGCCGCTCCAGCTCGGCCAGGTTCGCCAGCGCCGCGGCGCAGGCCGGCGGGTTGCCGAGGAACGTCGAGGTGTGGAGCGCTTCGCCGGCGCTGACGGGCCAGGCGTCCATCGCCCGCGCGGTCCCGATCGTGGCCGCGAGCGGCAGGCCGCCGGCCAGCGCCTTGCCGACGCACAGCAGGTCGGGCACGACGCCCTCGCGCTCGCAGGCGAACATCGTGCCGGTGCGGCCGAAGCCGGTGTAGATCTCGTCCAGGATCAGCAGCAGCCCGCGCTCGTCGCAGAGCGCTCGCAGGCCGCGCAGCCAGCCCGCCGGCGGCACGATCACCCCGCCCCGGCCCTGGACCGGCTCGGCGATCACGGCCCCGATCTGCGGGTCGGCGGTCAGCGCCGCGCGCGCCGCCGCGAGCGCGCCTGCGGCCGTCGCCGCCGCGCCGGGATAGGGCAGGAAGGTCGCGCGCTCGGCGACCAGCGGCGCGAACGGGTCGCGGAACTTCGCGATCCCGGCCACCTCGAGCGCGCCCAGCGAGAGCCCGTGGTACGCGCCCTGGAAGGCCAGCACGCGCGGCTTGCCGGTCGCCAGCAGCGCGGTCTTGAGCGCGAACTCGACCGCCTCGGAGCCGGAGCTCGCGAGGTAGGTCTTGCACAAGCCGCCCGGCGCCAGCGCGGCGAGCGCTTCGAGCAGCTGCAGCCGGACCTCGGTCGGGTGGACGTCGCCCATGCCGTGCAGCAGGCGCGCGGCTTGCGCGCCGGCCGCGGCGGCGACGGCGGGGTTGCCGTGGCCGGTGGTCGCGACCCCGAACGCCGAGGTCAGGTCGAGATAGCGGTTGCCGTCGACGTCGGTCACGAGCGCCCCGTGCGCGCGCTCCCAGAAGACCGGGTAGTCGCGGCCGAGGTAGGTCACCCCGGGCGCCTCGCAGCGCGCCAGCCGGGCGGCCAGCTCGCGCGAGCGCGGGCCGGGAACCGCCGTGACGATGCGCTCGAACCGGTCCGCGGGCTCGCGCACGCGCGCGCTCACTCGGCGTCGACCCAGCGCACGAAGTCGGCGATCCGCGGCGCGCCGCCGTGGTGGCCGCCCAGCGGCGGCGCCTGGAGCGTGCCGAACGGCGCGACCCGGACCGCGCCCAGCCGGCGGGCCAGCCCGAGCGCCGCCTCGTCGGGGACGACGACGCCCAGCGCCTGCACCGGCAGGCGGTGCGCCGCGGCGTACGCCGCGACGTCGTCGTCGGAGCGGACGGCGAGCACCGGCAGCACGCGCGGCAGGAACGGCGGCGGCTCGTCGGGCGAGGCGCCCGCGACGACGGTCGCGCCGCCGCCGCGGTAGACCGCGCCGCGGCCGCCGGCGGCGCGGAAGGCGGCCAGGTTGCGGTAGGCCGCGACCGCGGCGGCGCGCTCGGGCTGCGGCGGCCCGGCGGGAAACTCGACCGCCACCCGCTCGCAGGCCGCGGCGAGCAGCGCGCCGGCGCGGTCCAGCGCCGCGCCCTGGGCCTGCGCGAACAGCGCGTGGAGCGAGAGGCAGCCTTCGCCGTCGTAGAGCAGCGCGTCGCGCACGATGCGCTCGGCCAGCCGGTCGTCGAGCGCGGCGACGTCGGCGCCGCTCAGCCGGCCGAGGCTGGCCCGGTGGCCGAACGGCACGAAGCGCGTCTCGGCGCCGCAGCGGGCGCGGATCGCGCGCAGCGCGTCCTCGCGGCCGAACGCCACGACGACGTCCGCGCCGGCCAGCAGCGCGTCCTCGGCCGGGTCGGCGCCGCCGGTCCAGGCCCGGGCGGACGGCCGCCCGGGCGAAGGCCGGGTGCTCGTCGGCCAGGCTGGCGAAGAAGCTCGCCGCCAGCGCGTCGGAGCGGTCCTTGACCACGACGTCGCACTTGGCGCACAGCGCGAAGAGCGCCGGCACGAGCGCCACCCCGATCGTCGTGTCGCTCGCGACGACCACCACCCGGCCGGCGCCGCGGGCCCAGGCCGCCGGCGCGCCGGCGCGCGGCCGCACCCCGTCGAGCGCGGCGAGGTCGCCCAGCTCGGCCGCGATCGCCGCTTCCAGCGCCGGGCGGGTGAGGCCGGAGAAGAGCCGGTCGAGCGCGTAGTCGACGACCGGCTCGCTGTAGCCCAGCCGCTGCTCGATCGCCCGCGTCGCGCGCACCCGGGGCGGGAAGTCGGCGTCGCTCCAGCGCTCGGCCGCGTCGGCGATCAGCCCGACGATCTGCCGCGCCGGCAGCGCGCGCAGCGCGCCGCAGCTCACGAGCTGCGCGCGAGCAGCGCTTCGGCGTCGAGCGAGCAGCCGCGCAGCTCGGCGCCCTGCTCGCGCCCCAGCAGCACCAGCCCGCCGCCGGCCAGCGCGCCCAGGTCCTCGGTCTCGACCGCGATCACCGAGCCGCGGTTGGCGAGGTCGACGTGGCGGACCGCGCCGACCACGCCGGCCGGCAGCGGGCGGCCGTCGCCGTCGACCACGATCGGCCGCAGCCAGGGCGGGGGCAGCTTGACCCGCGGCTCGATCCGCTCGCGGCCGGCCGGCGCGTCGTAGTACTGCGAGGACAGCTCGGTCATGCCGTACTCGGCGACGATCGCCGCGGCCGGCAGGCCGAAGCGCGCGGCGGCTTCGCGGTAGAGGGCCGCCCGGGGAACGACCCGCGAGCGGCCCTTGAAGCCGCCGGTCTCCATGATCCGCGAGCCCGCCGGCAGCACCGGCCGGCTGCCCCGAGCGGCCAGCCCGTCGAGCAGCGCGACCAGGCCGAAGGCCGTGGTCGCCAGGCACACGGGGGCCCCGTCGGCCCGGGCCCGCCCGACGTCGCGCAGGAAGCCGTCGAGGTCGAGCGCGTCGCCGCGCAGGTACCAGCCGGTCCGGCCGTCGCCGCGCTCGCGCGCGACCGTCGCCATCATGAAGCCCAGCGAGCTGTGCGGGTGCTCGCGCGGGTCCGGCACGAGGTTGAGGTAGCGCAGCCGGGCGCCGTCGCCCAGCAGCAGGCGGTCGAACGAGGCCAGCAGGGCCGCCTCGTAGAGGCGGGTGGTCGGCAGCTCGTGGCGCCCGCCCCGGCCGCGGGTCGTTCCGCTGGTCTCGAACCAGACCGCCGTCCGGGCCGGCGGAAACGTCGCCAGGCGGGCCTCCTTGAAGGCGGCGGCCGGGACGGCCGGGATGTCCTCGACCCGGGCCGGCAGGTGGGCGGAGTCGACCCCGCGGCTGCGGGCGAAGGCGGCGTAGGGCGGGTTGTGGGCGAGCTGGTAGGCCAGCAGGTCGCGCGCGAGCGCGAGGAACCCGTCCTCGTCGAGCGCGTAGGCCGCGATCGCGGCGAGGATGCGCGCGTCGAGCCCGGCGGGGGTCGTCGGCGTCACCGCTAGATCGGCTTGTCTTTCTTGCGGTGGGAGGCGGTGAACGGCACGCCGCGGTCCTTGGGGTCGGCCGAGGTCAGCAGGCCGACCATGTCGCCGAAGTTCTCGGCGTAGCCCGCCATCGTGTACGACTCCGTGCCGCTGCCCTTGAGGCTGAGCTTGAACAGCCGGCCGTCGAAGGTCCCGCTGAAGGCCAGCTTGTCCTTGTCGGTGCGGATCCAGGTGCCGCTGAGCTGATCGCCCTTCTGGGTGATGGAGAGGTGCGAGTAGATGGCCCGGTACGAGCCGAACGGCTGGAGCTGGACCTCCCAGACCCCGTCCATGGTCTGGAACTGGGGCGGCTCGGGGCTCTCCGACGGGCTGGCGCCCGGCTGCGGCGACGCGGCGGGGGCCGGACGGCGGCCGCGGCGGCCGGCCGGGGCCGAGCTGGCGGCGGGGGTCGGCGCGATCGTCACGTCGAGCGAGGGCGTCGTGGCCGGCGCCGGCGTGCCGATCAGCGTGCCCGGGGTGGCGGCGTTGCCGTTGGGCGCGGGCGGCGGGGGCGGCGTCACCGCGGTGGCCGGACCCGGCTGGGCGACTTGCGCGACGGCGGTGCCGCCCAGGGCCAGGGCGGTGAGCCCGACGAGCGCGAGCTGACGAAGGTTCAACGGGACCTCTTCTGCGGGAATGGACGGGAACAGACGGTTGGGGCTCTATTGTCGGGCCTCGCCGGGCAGGCCTTCGATCGGCTAACCCGTACCTAAAAGCGCCGCTCCATCACGACGAACGTCGCTGCGGAGATCTGCTCACTCACCGTTTCAACGTACGAGGTAACGGCGTTTGTTTCCAAAACGCTTGCTCGGTTTTCTCGTCGGCGCCGCGCTGCTCTCGAGCTGCGGCGGAACGTCCGGCCCGCCGACCCCGGCTCCCACGCCCCCGTTGAGCTACCGCCCCGACGCTGCGGGCAACCAGGCGCAATTCACCGGCACGCTGACCGAGGCCGACGTCAACAACGTGATCGCCTCGACGCCGGTCTCCACCACCACCACGTCGACCGTGGCCGACGCCGTGGCGACCGGGGTCGACGGCCAGGGCAACGTCACGTTCACCTCGACCGAAAGCGACACCGCGCCGCTGCGGACGATCACCACGACCACGGTGGCGACGGTCGCCTACCAGCCGCAGTCCGGCGGCGCGGTCGACGTGCGCGCGCTCAAGACGGTCGCGAACGATTCCAACGGCGTGACGTACGAGACCGACTACGGCAGCAACAACGGGCTGCTCACCGTCCTGCCCGAGAACGCCGGCAGCTTCACCAACGACGCCGCCGAGACGTACAAAGAGACCGATCCCGGCCAGAACGTCGGCAGCACCGGCGGGCAGAACGTGACCACGACCCGGACCGTCAACCCGGACGGCTCGTACACGCAGACGACCGGAACGTTCGACTACAACCTCCAGCCGGTCACCAACACGGCGCAGGAAGCGGCCGATTTCAGCGGCACCCTGGCGCTCGACAACCTCCCGGGAACCCGGCTCTACACGTTCTCCGCACCGGCCGGCGGCGCGATCACGTTCGTCTACCACAACGGCGCCACCAACAAGGATTCGACCTCGACGGTCCCCGACTGGATTCCGGCGGCGCTCGCGAAGCCGAGCGCCGAGACCGACACGATCGCCGCCGGCAGCGCGCTCGACCCGAGCTGCAAGGCCGGGGCGGCGTTCCCCACGACGGCCAACAAGACCACCCAGACGATCACGGCCGCCGACGCGGTGCTCGGCACGCTCGAGACGCGCACCACGACGTCGTACGACGTGCTGGGCGCCGGCACGATCTGCTCGACGGTCACCGACGCGATCCAGACGTTCTACGACTTCAGCGAGCAGGAAGGCGAAGTGCCGCGGCTGATCTACGCGTCGACCGGCACCGCGCTGGTTCCGACCGAGACGGTCACGGTGACGGAGACGCTCTCGCTGCAGTCGACCAACGCGCCCGGTGCGCCCGGTGCGAGCAGCGCTCGCCGCGTGCCCGCGTCGGTCGAAGCGGCCGGCTTGATCGTCCCGCCCGCGCTGGTCTCCGCCCGCGCCGAACACCTCGTCCACCAGCGGGCGCTGCAACGGCTCGCCGCGCTGCGCCGCCTCGGAGGGCTCTCCAAGTGATTCGCTCGCTCTCTTTTACGCGGCGGGCGGCTGCGCTCGCCTTGGTCGCGGCGCTCGCCGCCTGCTCGGGCGGCGGCGGCTCGCACGCCGCGGTCCCGGCCGCCAACGCGCCGGGCGGCGCGACGCCGTCCGCCAAGCTGGTCTCGACCCTCGTCGCGCCCGCGAAGTTCACCTCTGCCACCAAGCTCGGCCCGGCCTCGACGGTCGGCACGATGGTCATGCACGTGGTGGTGAACCTGCGCGACGCCCAGGGCCTGGCCAGCTACGCCGCCGCGGTCAGCAACCCGCAGGACCCGCGCTACCGGCAGTTCCTCACCGCCGGCCAGATCGGCGACCGGTTCGGCGCCGCGCCGGCCGACTACGCCGCCGCCGCCAACTACTTCGCCGCGGCCGGCTTGCGCGTCGGCGGCTGGCCCCAGCGGCTCGGGCTGACGCTCAGCGGCCCGCGCGCCGCGTTCGAGAAGGCGTTCGGGACGACGTTCGCGTTCTACCGCAGCGCGGAAGGCCACACCCTGCTGGCGCCGGCCGGCCCCATCCACTTCTCGACCCCGCTGCCGGTCTCGTCGGTGGCGGACGCGATCCGCGACCCGCAGGTGCTGCACACGAACTTCGTGCGCGGCGGCAGCGGCGGGCCGCAGACCGCATCGCTCACCGGCAACACGCCGCAGCAGATGGCGGCCGCGTTCGACTACACCGGCGCGTACGCCGCCGGCTTCACCGGCAAGAACGTCAGCATCGGCATCATCGGCACCGGGCCGATCGCGATGCAAGACTTCACCACCTTCAAGCAGCAGTTCGGCTGGAACGCCAGCGCGCCGCTGACCGAGGTGGTCGTGCAGCCGGGCCCGGCCGCCAACACGCAGGCGATCGGCAACGGCTCGCCCACCGCGACGCCGCCGCCGGTCACCGCGCCCTGCACGACCAGCAGCAATCCCAACCTCCCGCCGTCGGAGTCGCCGACCCCGACCTGCAACCCCGAGGACGGCGAGGCGCAGCTCGACACCGAGCAGATGACGCTCGCGAAGGACGCCAGCATCGCGTTCTACCTGGCCTACGTTCCCGAGGAGTGCGGCGACCCGTCCCAGCAGTCGTGCCCCTCCGCGCCGGATCCCAAGACCGGCTACGGCTACGCCTACCAGGGCTTGGCCGAAGCCGACGACGAGATCCAGCAGGCGATCGCCGACAACAACGGCTCGGGCGGCCCGGACATCCTCTCGCTCAGCTACGGCGGGCCCGAGGTCTTCAACGGGTTCTACGTCGAGAACTCGACCGGCGCGTACGATCCCAGCGCCTTCGGGCCGTCCGAGTTCGCCGCGCTGGCCGCCGAGGGCGTCGCGGTCTTCGTGTCGTCCGGCGATCAGGGCGCGCAGACGTGCGCACCGTACAGCCTGGCGGCCGAGAACCAGAACTGCGTCTCGTACCCGGCCGGCGATACCAACGTCGTCTCGGTCGGCGGCGTGTTCGTGCCGATCAACAACGCCGGCCAACTGCTCGGGCCGATCACCGCCTGGGGCCTGCAGACCGGCAACGGCGCCAGCGGCGGCGGCGTGTCGACGATCGTGCCGGCGCCGGCTTGGCAGACCGGACCCGGCTTGAGCGCGTCCGGCCGCAACCAGCCCGACGTCTCGCTCGAGGGCGATCCGGCCAGCGGCGTCGCGGTGACCGGGAACACTTCGTTCGCAGCCAGCCACCTGTTCGTGACCGGCGGGACGAGCGTCGCGGCCCCGCAGATGGCCGCGATGTGGGCGCTGGTGCTCTCGGCCTGCCGGCAGACCGCGAGCTGCGCGCGCGCCGGCGGCGCGCACCCGTACCGCCTGGGCAACCCGGCCCCGCTGCTCTACGGCATCTACAACAACGCCGCGCAGTACGGGACCACGATCTACGACGTGACGTTCGGCAACAACGGCCAGGTCGGGTGCGAGTACAACGGCAGCTGCGACCCGAACGCGCCGCCGCCGACCCCCGCACCGGGCTATTCCGCCGGCACCGGCTACGACAACGTCACCGGCATCGGCGTGCCCTTCGCTCGCCATCTCATCAAGGCGATCGTCGGCGTCTAGTCGTCGAGCGGCTGCCTGCAAGGGGCCACGGAGCCGGCGCCGGGGTCCCCTTGCACCTGGTGGTATAATTGAAAGGCTGTGAAAACCAAGGTCCACCCCAAATGGCATCCCGACGCGAAGGTCACCTGCGCGTGCGGTGCCCAGTTCACCACCGGCTCGACCACGCCGTCGATCCACGTCGAAGTCTGCTCCAACTGCCATCCCCTGTGGACCGGTCAGCAGAAGTTCCTCGACACCGCCGGCCGGGTCGAGAAGTTCAACCAGCGCGTCGCCATGGCCGAGAAGAAGAAGGCCGAGACGGCGACGCGCCGCCAGCGCAAGCAGGCGACCGACGCGGGCGCCAACTCGCCCGCGCAGGAAGCCGCGCCGGCTTCGGTTTAGCGACCTCCGCCCGAACCAGCGAAGCGCGCCGCCTGCCGGCGCGCTTCTTTTCATCCTGATGCAGTACACCGACCGCCTGGAGACGCTCTCCAAACGCTTCGACGAGATCGACGCCGCGCTCGCGGACCCGGGCGGCGGCTTCGACCAAGCACGCTATACCGCGCTGATGAAGGAGCGCGCCGCGATCGAGGAGACGGTCGCGGCGTTCCGCGCGTACAAGGCGCTGCTGCGCGACCAGGCCGAGAACGACGCGCTGCGGGCCGACAAGAGCGATCCCGAGCTCTCGGCGCTGGCCGAAGAGGAGGCGCCGTCGCTGCGCGAGCGGCGCATCGCGCTCGAAGCGCAGCTCCAGGAGCTGATGCTGCCGCGCGACCCCGACGACGACAAGGACATCTTCATCGAGATTCGGGCCGGCGCGGGCGGCGACGAGGCCGGCATCTTCGCGGGCGATCTGCTGCGCATGTACACCCGCTTCGCCGAGTCGCAAGCAAGATGCGCGTCGAGCTGCTCAGCGAGAGCGAGAACGAGGCCGGCGGCTACAAGGAAGTCGTGATCGGCGTCAAGGGCGGCGAGCCGTACCGCTGGTTCAAGTACGAGTCGGGCGTGCACCGCGTGCAGCGCGTGCCGGCGACCGAGGCCGCCGGCCGCATCCACACCTCGACCGCGACGGTGGCAGTGATCCCCGAGGTCGCCGACGACGGCGAGATCGAGATTCGCTCGACCGACCTCGAGGTCGACACGTTCAAGGCCTCGGGCGCGGGCGGCCAGCACGTCAACAAGACCGAGTCGGCGATCCGCATCACCCACAAGCCCAGCGGCATCATCGTGTCGTGCAGCGAGGAGCGCTCGCAGCTCCAGAACCGCGCCCGCGCGATGGACATGCTGCGCGCGCAGCTCGCCGCCAACCAGCGCCGCGAGCGCGAGGAGGCCGAGGGTGCGCTGCGCCGCAGCCAGGTCGGCACCGGCGACCGCAGCGAGAAGATTCGCACCTACAACTACCCGCAGGACCGGATCACCGACCACCGGATCAACCAGAACTTCCAGAACATCGCCGACATCCTGGCCGGCAAGATGGACAAGCTGGTCGCCGAGCTCCAGCGCGACGAGAAGGCGCGGCTGCTCGCGGGCGAGACGAGCGCCGCGTAAACCTCTGCTAGCCGGCGCGGCGTTCTTGCGGTCGGCGGGCCGGAACGCGCGGCTCGATCGGAACGACCGCATTGACGGCGGCCGCGACGGGAACCGTGGCCTTCATGCGGAAGCGCTCGTCCTCGGAACGCAGCAGCAGCGTGAACACGTACGCTGGTTGGAGATACTCCTGCTGCTCGTCCCAGCCGAGCTCGAAGTAGCCGAGGTGGAGGTCCGTCACCTCGACCCGGCCTTCTCCCGGTCCGTAGCGCCGCCGGAGTTCCTCGAGCGCCTCGTCGATCGAGCGCAGCTCGGTCACCGGTTCGTGGACTTCGTCGATCGCGTGCCAGAGGTGATCGATTCCGGTGAGCTCGCGCGCGTCGTCGAGGTAGACGGTGGTCTTGCCGCCCGGACCGTCGACCGGAAGACCGTCGAGCACCCGGCGAAAGAGAACCCGGACGCCGGCGACGCGTTCCTCGTGGTGGGCGCCGCCGCGCTCGGCGTGGGCGACGTGCAGCCGCTCGACCCGAACGAGCTCGAACTCGGGCGCCGTGGCGACCGCGTGCCGCGCGAGGGCGTCCAGCGCCGAGCCGGCCGCTTCATCGTCGCCGATGGCGGAGTGCGGGCGTCCCGCGTCCGCCTGCCAGCGCACGGCGTGCCGGTATTGCCAGCCGCCCGAGCCGCGAAACAGCTTGAGCCCCCAGCCGGAGGGCTCGGAGTACGCGCTGCCGCGCGGATCGAGAACGAACGTACCGGACTGGGGCGTCGCCCGCAGGCCGAAGCGGCCACCGAGCCGACGGACTTCGTCTTCGCCGACCTCCGGGCGCCGCAGGCGATAGATGTTCAGCCCGCCCGGGAAGTCGATCTCGCGGTTGATCTCGCACACTAGTGTAGGCATGAGGGTGCTCCTAGGGGATGACCGGTGGGAGGGCGGGGTCTAGCTGTACCACTTCCAGGCCAGCCAGTTCGTCGCCGTAACGGCGTAGTCGCGCCAGGGGATGCACTCGTTTTCGCGCCGGTTGATCGCCTCGGCCTGAGTCGCCCCCGCGGCGATGGCGATCGCCGTTTGGTCGGGGCCGGAAGCGACCGCGTCGGCGAGCCAGGCATTCGAAAGGCCGGCGCCGTCCCCGGCGTCGTGGCCGAAGCTCGCGCCGCGCCCGCCGTCGTCGTAGCCGGTGCCGACGAACCCGAACACGATGTGCACGCCCTGCATCGCACCGAACCACTCGGTGATGGAGGCGGCGTCGGTCCCCAGCACCAGGTCGCAGGCGTCGAACACGATCCACTTGAGCGATTTCTGGCCGAGCTGCCAGGTGTCGGAGGAGCCCAGGCAGTCGTCGTGCTGCGCCGTGAACCCGATCCGGAACACGTTGCTCCAGTTGCCGCCGTGGTCGGCGAAATAGCAGAAGTGCACGTCGTCGCTCCAGTCGAGCGAGTCGCCGCCGTTCGCCGGACTGCGGAAGTCCGTCTCCCACGCGTTGTCGTCACCCCAGTCGAAGACGCTGGTGTGTCCTTGCGACGCCATCGCGGCTTGAAACCCCTCGGCATCGTTGGCGCGGTTGCTGAGATTCGCACCGGGTACGCAGGGGCCCGAGAAAGTATTGATCCACTCGACGCCCGTTCTCACTATCGTCATCGTCACAGCCTCCAGGTGACGATCGTAGCGCCCGAGGCGTCCGAAAAGCGTCCGAACCCCGAACCGAGGCGGGACGGCCGCGGCTAGGCGGTTGCGGGCTCTCCGCTCGGCACGCCGAGCACGCGCGCGCGGGCGGCCTCGTACTCGCGGCGCAGGCGCTCGACCAGCTCCTCGGCGCCCGGCACGTGGGTGATCGCGCCGATGCCCTGCCCGCAGCCCCAGACGTCCTTCCAGGCCTTCTTGCCGTTGAGCGAGGCGGCGAAGTCCATCTTGGTGGGATCGGACGCCGGCAGGTTTTCCGGATCGAGGCCGGCGGCGACGATCGAGCTGCGCAGGTAGTTGCCGCGCACGCCGGTGACGAAGTCGGTGTACACCACGTCGGCCGCCGTGCCGTCGACGAGGCCCTGCTTGTAGGCGTCGCTGGCGTTGGCTTCGCGGGTGGCGATGAAGGCCGAGCCGACGTAGGCCAGGTCCGCGCCCATCGCCTGCGCGGCGAGCACCGCGCCGCCGGTGGCGATCGCGCCCGAGAGGATCAGCGGGCCGTCCCACCACGACCGGATCTCCTGCACGAAGGCGAACGGCGAGAGCATGCCGGCGTGGCCGCCGGCGCCCGCGGCGACCGCGATCAGCCCGTCGGCGCCCTTGGCGACGGCCTTGCGGGCGTGCTCGAGGTTGGCGACGTCGTGCAGCACGATCCCGCCGTAGGAGTGGACCGCGGCGTTGACGTCCTCGCGCGCGCCCAGCGACGTGATCACGATCGGCACCCGGTGCGCGACGACGGCGCCCAGGTCGTGTTCCAGGCGCGGGTTGGACTTGTGGACGATCATGTTGACCGCGAACGGCGCCGCCGGCCGCTCGGGCTGGGCCGCATCGTGCGCGGCCAGCTCGCGCTCGATCCGGTCCAGCCACTCCTCCAGCGCGCTCTCGGGGCGCGCGTTGAGGGCGGGAAACGAGCCGACCACGCCCGCCCGGCACTGCGCCACGACCAGCTCCGGGTTGGACACGATGAACAGCGGGGCGCCGATGACGGGCAGCGCGAGACGGTCGCGCAGGATCGCGGGCAGGGCCATGCGGGCCTAGTTCGCACGAAAGCCTCGGCTCCTTTTCGTCGAAGGCGGCGGCGATGACGGAGCAGACCATGCGCGCGATCCAAGTCCACCAGCTCGGCCACCCGCGCGATCTGGTGCTGGCGGAGATCGCGGTGCCGCGGCCCGGGCCGGGCGAGATCGCGATCGACGTCCACGCCGCGGGCCTGAACTTCCCCGACGCGCTGATGGTGGCCGGCAAGTACCAGGTCAAGCCGCCGCTGCCGTTCACGCTGGGCGCCGAGGTGGCGGGCACGGTGCGCGCGGTGGGCGAGGGCGTCGAGGGGATCGCGCCGGGCGACCGGGTCGCCGCGCTGCCCAGCGGCGGCGGCTTCGCCGACGTCGCGCTGGCCGCCGCGGCGCGGACGGTGGTGCTCCCGGCCGAGCTGGACTTCGTCACGGCGGCCGGGATGCTGATGACCTACGGCACGGCCTATCACGGCTTGGTCGACCGCGGCCGGCTGCGCGCGGGCGACCGGCTCGCGGTGACCGGCGCGGGCGGCGGGGTCGGCACGGCGGCGGTCGACATCGGCCGGGCGCTGGGCGCGCGGGTCGTCGCGATCGTCGGCTCGGAAGAGAAGCGCGCGACGGCGCTGGCCGCCGGCGCCCACGAGGTGGTGCTGGCCGGCGAGCCGCTGCCCAAGCTCGACCTGCTGCTCGACAACGTCGGCGGCGACGTGTTCACCGCCGGGCTGCGCGCGCTGGACTGGAACGGGCGCGCGCTGGTCGTCGGCTTCGCCTCGGGCACGATCCCCGAGGTCGCGGCGAACCGGGTGCTGCTCAAGGAGCTGGAGCTGGTCGGCGTCTACTGGGGCCCCTGGACCGAGCGCGAGCCCGAGCGCAACCGGGCCAACTTCGCGCGCATGTTCGGGCTGATGGCCGCGGGCGCGCTGCACCCCACCGTCCACGCGCGCTACGCCTTCGCCGACGCGCCGCGCGCGGTGGCCGACATGGCCGAGCGCCGGCTGGTCGGCAAGGCCGTGGTCCTGGTGCGCGAGGAGCGGTGACGATCGGCGAGGCGCTGCGCGACGCCGCCGTGCGGCTGGAGCCGGTCGGCGGAACCGGCCGGCTCGACGCGGCGTTCCTGCTCGCCCACGCGGGCGGGGTGACCCGGGCCGAGATGATCGCCCACCGCGAGCGCGAGCTGCCGCCCGAGGCGTCGGCCCGCTTCAGCGGGTTCGTGGCGACCCGCGCGCGCGGCGTGCCGATCCCGTACATCACCGGCGAGGCCGGCTTCTACGGCCGGATGTTCGGGGTCGACGAGCGGGTGCTGGTGCCGCGGCCGGAGACGGAGCTGGCGGTCGAGTGGGCGCTGCGCCACCTGCGCGCGATCGGCCGCGAGCGGGGCACGGCGGCCGACGTCGGCACCGGCAGCGGCGCGATCGCGATCACGCTGGCCTGCGAGCTGCGCGAGCTCAACGTCTACGCAGCCGACGTCTCGCAGGCCGCGCTCGCGGTCGCCCGCCGCAACGCCGCCCGCAACGACGTCTTCCAGCACGTCACGTTCCTGCACGGCGACCTGGCCGCGCCGCTGCGCCGCTTCGCGCCCTTCGACGCGCTGCTCGCCAACCTGCCCTACGTCCCGAGCGGCGAGATCGCGCCCGCGCCCGACCCGGTCTCGTTCGAGCCGCGCCTGGCGCTGGACGGCGGGCCCGACGGGCTGGACCTCTACCGCCGCCTGGTGCCCGCGCTGCCGGCGCTGGTCGCCCCGCGCGGGATCGCGATCCTGGAGGCCGGCCCGGCCAACGCCCGCGCGCTCGAGGACCTGGTCCGGGCCGCGCTGCCGCGCGCCGGGGTGGAGACGGTGCCCGACTACGCCGGCCTGGACCGGCTGGTCGTCGCCGCCGTCCCGCCCGCGTAGGGCTCGCCAGCTTCACCGCCGGCCGGCGGGTCTCGGCGGCTGCCCGGGCGAAGCGAAGCATCCCCCATGGCCAAGTTCATCTTCTTCACCGGCGGGGTCGTCAGTTCGCTCGGGAAGGGGATCACGGCCGCCTCGCTGGGGAGGCTGCTGAAGAGCCGCGGCGTCAAGGTGTCGATCCAGAAGCTCGACCCCTACATCAACGTCGACGCCGGCACGATGAACCCGTACCAGCACGGCGAGGTGTTCGTCACCGACGACGGGGCCGAGACCGATCTGGACCTCGGCCACTACGAGCGCTTCACCGACGAGTCGCTGACCCGCGACAACAACGTCACGACCGGTCAGGTCTACCGCTCGGTGATCGAGAAGGAGCGGCGCGGCGACTACCTGGGCGCGACGGTCCAGGTGATCCCCCACATCACCAACGAGATCAAGGCCCACGTCATGCGGGTCGCGGAGACCAGCGGCGCCGACGTCTGCATCGTCGAGGTCGGCGGGACCGTCGGCGACATCGAGTCGCTGCCGTTCCTCGAGGCGATCCGCCAGGTGCGCCACGTGGTCGGCGACGAGAACGTGATGTTCGTCCACCTCACGCTGCTGCCGCACCTGGGCGCCGCCGACGAGCTGAAGACCAAACCGACCCAGCACAGCGTGCGCGAGCTGCGCGCGATCGGGATCACGCCCGACGCGATCGTGCTGCGCACCGGCAGCTCGCACCCGATCCCGGTCGAGCTGAAGGAGAAGATCGCGCTGTTCTGCGACGTCGCGGCGACCAGCGTGGTGCAGAACGGCGACGCGGCGACGATCTACGAGGTGCCGCTCAACCTCGAGGCCGAGGGCCTGGCCGACATCGCGGTGCGCAAGCTGCGCTTGGAGACGACGCCGCCGCAGCTCGAGGACTGGAGCGCGATCGTCGAGCGCATCCGCCAGCCCAAGGGCCGGCTGCGGGTCGCGCTCGTCGGCAAGTACGTCGAGCTCAAGGACGCCTACATCTCGATCAGCGAGGCGATCGCGCACGCCGGCATCTACCACGACGTCGCGGTCGACGTGGTGCGGATCGACTCCGAGCGGATCGAGACCGAGGGCCCGGGCGCGCTCGAGGACGTCGACGGCGTGCTGGTCGCGCCGGGCTTCGGCGCGCGCGGGGTCAAGGGCAAGCTGCTCGCGATCCAGCGCGTGCGCGAGCAGAAGCTGCCGTTCCTGGGCATCTGCTACGGCATGCAGCTGGCCTGCATCGAGTTCGCCCGCAACGTCTGCGGCCTGCACGACGCGATGACGACCGAGGTCGACGAGGCGACGCCCGACCCGGTGATCGACTTCATCCCCGAGCAGCGCAATCTCGACCTCAAGGGCGGCACCATGCGCCTGGGCGCGTACGCCTGCACGCTCGAGCCGGACTCGCTCGCCGCCCGGGCGTACGGCGAGACGCAGATCAGCGAGCGCCACCGCCACCGCTACGAGTTCAACAACAAGTACACCGCGCTCTTCGAGGAGCACGGCATGACCTTCTCGGGCCACCACCCGCTCGGGCGGACGGCGCTGGTCGAGCTGGTCGAGCTGCCCGGCCACGTGCACCCCTGGTTCGTCGGGACGCAGGCCCACCCCGAGTACAAGAGCCGCCCCAACCGCCCCTCGCCGCTCTACCGCGACTGGATCGGCGCCGCGCTCGAGCACGCGCGGGCGCGCACCGCCGCGGGCGACGGCGAGCTCGTGCACCGCTGACTCCCGGCGACGTCACCGTCGTCGTGCTCGCGCACGACGAGGCCCGGCGCCTGCCGGCGTTCTTCGCGCGCCTGCCGGCCGGCGTGCGCACCTTCGTGCTCGACGCGCAGTCGGCCGACGACACGGTCGCGGTCGCGCGCGCGCACGGGGCGCAGGTCGAGAGCCGGCCCTGGTCGGGCTTCGTCGCCGCGCGCCGCTACGCGCTGGCCCGGGTGGCGACGCCCTGGACGCTGATGCTCGACGCCGACGAGCTGCTCGACGACGCGCTGCGCGACGCGATCGCCGCGGCGCCGGAAGGTCCGGCGGGTTACCGCGTGCGGCGGGTGACCGCGCTGTGCGGGGTGCCGGTCCGCACGGCGGGCTGGTCGAACGAGTCGCTGCTGCGCCTGTTCCGGACCGGCCGGGCGCGGGTCGAGGCGCACAGCGTCGCCGGCGACGCCGACCTGCACGAGCGCTGGGTCGTCGACGGCCCGGTCGACGAGCTGCCCGGCACGATCGTCCACGACTCGTACCCGGCGCTGGATGCGTACCGGGCCAAGTTCGAGCGCTACACGGGGATCGAGGCGGCGGCGCTGCCGCCCTCGGGGCCGGCCTACCTGCGCGAGCTGGCGCTCTTCCCGGCCCGGGTGATCTGGTCGCTGACCCGCTACGGCGGCTGGCGCGACGGCTGGCGCGGCTGGTTCGTGGCCTGGCAGAGCGCGCGCTACCGGGTCGTCGTCCGTGCCAAGGCCCTGCGCAAACCGCCCCGGTGAGGGCCCGGCCCGACGTCGCGCTGGACGTGCGCGAGACCTCGCACACGTCGCTGGGGATGGTGCAGTACGTGCGCGCGCTGCGCCACTGGCTGCCGCGGGTCGCGCCCGACCTGCGGCTGGCCGAGCTCGGCCGGGGCGACAACTTCGATCCGGCCGAGCAGGTCGGGCTGCCGCTGGCCGTCGCCCGGCTGCGGCCGCGCCTGGTGCACGTGCCGACGCCGTACGTGCCGCGCTTCGTGCCGGCGCCGCTGGTCGTCACCGTGCACGACCTGATCGACCTCGAGTTCGCGCAGTACGCGAAGCGCAAGGTCGGACCGTACTGGCGCCACGTCGTCGGGCCGGTGCTGCGCTCGGCGCGCGCCGTGCTGACCGACGATGCGGCGACGGTCGAGCTGCTCGCGCGCTACCTGCGGGTCGACCCGGCCCGGGTGCGGGTCGTGCCGCTGGGCGTCGAGGCGCCCGAGCCGCTGCCGCCGGCCATCGTTCGGCCGCGGCCGTATTTCTTCTACGCCGGCAACCACCGCCCGCACAAGGACCTGCCGACCCTGGTGCGGGCCTGGGCCGCGCTGCCGGACCGCTGCGCGGCCGACCTGCTGCTGACCGGTCCGGACGAGCCGGACTGGGGCCGGACGCGCCGGCCCGCCGGCGAGATCGTGTTCCTCGGCGACCGCTCGGCCAGCGAGGTCTGGCGCTTCCAGCGCGGCGCCGCCGCCTACGTCCACCCGGCGCTGCGCGAGGGCTTCGGCCTGCCGCTGCTCGAGGCGCTGCGGGTCGGGACGCCGGTGCTCGCGGCCGAGCCGGCGGTGCCGGCGGTGCTGCGGCCCTACGTGCACGCGTTCCCCGCCGGCGACGCCGCCGCGCTGGGCGCCCTGCTGGTGCGCGCGCTCGACGAGGGGGGCGCGCTGCGAGCCGAAGCCGCGCGCGCGCGCGACGCGACCACGTACCTGACCTGGGAGCGCACCGCCCGCGCGACCGCCGCCGTGTACCGCGAGCTCTTGGAGCCGGCGTGATTCGCGTCGCGCTGGCCGCGCGGGCGACGGCGCGGACCTCGGCCGGGATGCGGGCCTACGGCCGGGCGCTGCTCGAGCGCGTGCCGCGGGTCGCGCCCGACGTGGAGCTGCTCGCGGTCGACGCGCCGCTGGCGCTGCTGCCGCTGGCGCTGCGCCGGGCCCGCGCGCAGCTGGTCCACCTGCCGTACCTGGAGAACCCGCCGCTGCTGCCGCGGCCGTACACCGCGATGGTGCACGACCTGATCCACCTGCGTTTCCCGGCGCTGTTCTCGCCGCTCACCGCCGCCTACTGGAAGGCGGTCGCGATCCCGCTCTACCGCGGCGCGGCGATGCTGCTGGTGAGCGACCCGCGGGTCGCCGACGACTGCGCCGCCCGGCTGGGCGTGCCGCGCGCGCGCATCCGGGTCGTGCCGCTCGGCTACGGCGAGGCGGTGCCGGCGGCCGAGCCCTGGCCGGCGGAGCGCCCGTACCTGTTCTACGCCGGCAACCACCGGCCGCACAAGGACCTCGCCACGCTCTACGCCGCCTGGCGCGACCTGCCGCCGGAGCTGGCGCTGGACCTGGTCCTCACCGGCCCGGCCGACCCGGCGGCCGCGGCCCGCTTCCGGCGCGACCGGGGCGAGCTCGTCTTCCTCGGCACGCTCGACGAGGCGACCCTGGCCCGGCGCTACCGCGGCGCGCTGGCCTACGTCCAGCCCGCCCTGCTCGAGGGGTTCGGGATCCCGGCGCTCGAGGCGGCCGTCGGCGGCACGCCGGTGATCGCCACCGCGACCTCCGTGCCGGCGGTGGTGGCGCCCTACGCCCAGACCTTCGCGCCGGGCGACGGCCGGGCGCTGGGCGCCCTCCTGGCGGCGGTCGCGCGCGAGCCCGAGCGGTTCCGGGCCCGCGCCGCCGAGGGCGCCGCCGCGCTGCGGGCGTATACCTGGGATCGGTTCGCGGCCCAGACGGCCGCGGTGTTCCGTGAGGTGGTATGCTCCTGATCCGGTCCGCTCGTCCGCTCGCGGCGCTGCTCGCGGCGCTCGCGCTGGCGTGGTCCGCGCCCGCGACGGCGCTGGCGGCTCCCCCGCCGCCCAAGCACGACGAGGCGCCCGTGCGCGAGATCGCGATCGTCGTCAACGGCGAGGAGCTGGCCCGCGACCCCGCCCCGCGGGTCGTCGGCGGCCACCTGCTGGTCCCGGTCGTGCGCATCTACAGCGCGCTGGGCATCAGCGTCGCCCGCGCCGGCGACGCGCTGGTGGCCTCGGCGCCCGCCAAGCGGATCGTGCTGCGGATCGACTCCAGCCGGGCGACGGTCGACGCGCGCAGCGTGCCGATGGAGGCGCCGGCCCAGACGATCGACGGCGCCACCTACGTTCCGCTGCGCTTCGTGGCCGACTCGCTGGGCGCCCAGGTCTCGTACGATCCCAAGGCCTCGCGGGTCGAGGTGACCTCGACCGTGGTCGGCCGCACGCCGGGTCTGGAGCAGCGCAGCGGCGAGGTGACCCAGATCGTCGGCGACATCAGCGCGATCGACCTCAACTCCGCGCCCGAGTCGATCACCGTCACCCGCGGGTCGTCGGAGCGCACGATCTCGATCACCTCGGACGCCAAGATCCTCATCCAGGACGTCGTGACCCGGACCGAGGCCGCCGCGACGCTCGACGACCTGCACGTCGGCGACGCGGTCGGCATCCTGCTGCGCCGCAACGGCCGGGTCGACCGGGTCGTCGCGCGCTTCGCCTCGCGGGCGGGAACGATCGCCGCGGTCTCGGCCAGCACCTTCGTGCTCCAGAACGGCTACGTCGTCAGCCCCGACAAGTCGACCGTGATCAGCCTCAACGGCCTGCCGGCCGCGCTCGGCGACCTCAAGGTCGGCGACAGCGTCACCGTGCGGCTCAACCCCGACACCGGCGAGAAGCGCCAGATCATCGTCGCGCGCGAGATCCCGGCGACCCCGGGACCGACCGGCAGCGCCCAGATCACCGACCTCACGGTCGGCGCGCGCGGCCCGCTGCACGCCGGCGACTCGTTCGGGGTGACCTTGCGCGGGACGCCGGGCGGGCGGGCGACCTTCGACATCGGGACGTACGTGGCGGCCCAGCCGATGCGCGAGACGCAGCCCGGCGTCTACAGCGCGACCTACACCGTTCCGCCGGGGGTGAACTTCGGCCGCACGACCGTCTACGGCCACCTCGCCGTGGGCGGGGCCGAGGCGCCGCGGGCGGAGGCCTCGCAGCTCGTCGCGGTGACGACGACGCCGCCCCAGATCGTCGACATCGCGCCCGGCAACGGGCTGACCGTCAACAGCAACAAGCCCTCGATCTACGCCACCTACCGCTCGCCGACCGACGTCGGGATCAACCCCTCGAGCGTGCGGATCGAGGTCAACGGGCTCGACGTCACCGCCGCGGCGACCCGGACCGACGCGTTCATCACCTACAGCCCGAGCGTGCCGCTGGCCGACGGCAGCGTCAGCGTGGTGGTCAGCGTGGCCGACAACGCCGGCAACACCGCGACCCGCCGCTTCTCGTTCACCGTCCGCTCGCGCTCGTGAGCCCAATCGCCGGCCGGACGTGCCTGCCCAAGAAGGAGACCGCCATCGAAACCTCAGCTCTCAGATCGGCGCTCGCGGCGCTCGCGCTCGCCTTCACGCTGACCGCGTGCGGCGGCGGCGGCGCCGGTTCCGGCGGCAACGGCGGCGGCAACGGCGCCCAGCTGGTGATGGCGCGGGTGAAGGATGCGGTCGTGCTCGATCCCTCGCACGCGACCGACGGGCTCTCGCTCAATACCGCAAGCGAAGTGCTGCAGGGGCTGGTGACCTTCAAGCCGGGCTCGTTCGACATCGTCGGCGACGCGGCCCAGAAGTGGTCGTCCAGTGCCGACGGCAAGACCTGGACCTTCGACCTGCGGCCCAACCTGGTGTTCTCCGACGGCACGCCGCTGGACGCCAAGGCGGTGAAGTTCAACTTCGACCGCTGGCGGCTGCCGTCCGACCCGGCCCACGGCAACTTCAGCTACTCGTACTACGCCGACGACTTCGGCGGCTTTCCGGGCGTGATCAGCGACGTCCAGGCGCCGACCGCGACCCGGGTCGTCATCAAGCTCGCCAAGCCGCTGGGACCGTTCCTGCGCGACATCGCCGAGCAGTCGTTCGGAATCGGCAGCCCGCAGGCGATCAGCGCCGACCCCAAGGCCTTCGAGCTCAAGCCGGTCGGCAGCGGCGCATACATGCTGGCCGAGTGGGTGCGCGACGACCACATCACGCTGGTCGCCAACCCCAAGTACGCCGGGCCCAAGCCCGGCTACGGCACGGTGATCATCCGCGACATCCCCGACCAGGCCACCAGCGTGCTCTCGATCGAGCACGGCGACATCGACATGCTCACCGACCCGCGCCCCGACGACGCCAAGACGCTCGCCCAGCAGAAGGGCATCACGGTCGCCGAGCAGCCCTCGAACAACGTCAGCTACCTGGCGATGAACGTCGAGAAGAAGCCCTTCGGCGACCTGCGCGTGCGGCAAGCCGTGGCCTACGCGCTCGACAAGACCATGATGGCCCAGCGGCTCTATTCCAGCGGCGCGGTCCCGGCCGACAACTGGACCCCGCCCGGCATGCTGGGCGAGAACCCGGCGGTGAAGTCCTACCCGCACGACCCCGCCCGGGCCAAGGCGCTGCTCGCCGCGGCCGGTTTCCCGCACGGCTTCAGCACCAACCTGTACTACCCGACCGCGCCGCGGCCGTACATGCCCGAGCCGCAGCGCGTCGCCGAGACGATCCAGGCCAACCTGCGCGACGCCGGGATCACGGTCACCCTGCAGCCCTACGAGTTCGGCGTCTTCCTCGACAAGATCAAGCACGGCGAGCACGACATGTGCCTGATCGGCTGGACCGGCGACAACGGCGATCCGGACAATTTCTTCTACCCGCTGCTCGACCAGGACTCCGCCCACAAGGACGGCACCGCGCAGAACTACTCGTTCTGGCGCGACCCGAGCTTCCACAAGCTGATGCTGGCCGGCCAGAACACGGTCGACGACGCCAAGCGCAAGCCCATCTACCAGCAGGCCAACGCGATGGTCCGCGACCAGGCGCCGGCGATCCCGCTGGTCCACACGACGGTGCCGATCGTGCTCAAGTCGTCGCTGCGGGGCTTCGTCCCCAGCCCCAACACCACGTACCACTTCGCGACCATCGTTCCGCCGGCGGCGGCGAGCTCATAGCGTGGCGAGCGACGCCGCGTGCATCTTCTGCAAGATCGTGCGCAAGGAGATCCCGGCCGACGAGGTGCTGCGCGACGAGCACGTCGTCGCGTTCCGCGACCTCAACCCGCAGGCGCCGACCCACCTGCTGGTCATCCCGACCGACGCACGCCGCCCACCTGAGCGCGTTCGCCGGCGAGCGCCGGCGGCGAGCAGGCCGCGCGCCTGCTGACCGCCGCCGCCGAGCTGGGGCAGCGCTTCGGCCGCGACGGCTACCGGGTGGTGATCAACGAGGGCCCCGACGGCGGCCAGACCGTCCACCACCTCCACCTCCACGTCCTGGCCGGCCGCGCCATGACCTGGCCGCCCGGCTGAGGCCGGCTTCCGAGCAGGGTCTTTGACGCGGCGGCCCGTCCTGTGGTATCGTCTCCCTTCGGGCCTATCGTTGGGCCCGAACCGGCTTTGGCCGTGCGGAGGGAGGTGTTCACGTAGATGGAGATTCGAGTCGCACCCGGCGAGACGATCGAGAGCGCCCTGCGCCGCTTCAAGAAGGCGACCCAGAAGGCCGGCGTCCTCGCCGAAGCCCGCAAGCACGAGCACTACGAGAAGCCCAGCGTCCGCCGCAAGAAGAAGAGCGCCGCCGCGCGCAAGCGCCGCAGCTAGCTCGCCGACCGAGCCCTGACGCCCGCGCGACCCGCGGGCGTTCGCTTTTCCCGGGCCGAATAGGCCTGCATGGAGAACCCGGCGGCGCTCCGCGCGCGCTTCGAGCGCGACGGCTTCCTGGTGGTCCCCGGCTTCGCGCCGCCCGCGGCGCTGGCCGAGCTGCGGGCCCGGGCGGCCGAGATTGTTGCCGCCTTCGACCCGGCCCAGGCCAGCGGCGTCTTCACCACCCGCGACGAGGCGGTCACCAAGTCGGACGACTACTTCCTGGGCTCGGGCGACAAGGTCCGCTGCTTCTTCGAGGAGGAGGCGTTCGACGCGAGCGGGCGCGCTGCGCGCGCCCAAGCCGCTGGCGATCAACAAGATCGGGCACGCCCTGCACGAGCTGGACCCGGTCTTCGCCCGCTTCTCGCACGACCCGCGGCTGCACGCGCTGGTCACCGCGCTGGGCCTGGCGCAGCCGCTGGTCTACCAGTCGATGTACATCTTCAAGCAGCCGCGGATCGGCGGCGAGGTGCGCTGGCACCAGGACGCGACCTACTTCGACACCACGCCGGTCACGGTGACGACGCTGTGGTTCGCGCTCGAGCGGGCCGACCTCACCAACGGCTGCCTGTGGGTGCAGCGCGGCGGCCACCGCTCGCCGCTGCGCGAGCGGTTCGTCGTCGACGCCGCGGGCAGCCGGCTGGAACGGCTCGACCCGACTCCCTGGCCCGCGCTCGCGGCGGCCGAGCCGGTCGAGGTGGAGGCCGGCACGCTGGTCGTGCTCCACGGCCTCCTGCCGCACTACAGCGCGCCCAACCGCTCCGCCGCGTCGCGCCACGCCTACACGCTGCACGCGGTCGACGGCCGGTCGCGCTACGCCGCGACCAACTGGCTGCAGCGCGGGCCCGGCTTCCCGGCGCGCGGGTTCCTCGCCTGACCAGGCGAGGCGAAGCATCCGACGAACTGGCCCGCATGACTCGCGTCGAGGCTTTCTGGCGCGCCGGCTGCACTGCCGGCGCCATCGCGGCGTTCCTGGCGACGGGCACGCCCGCGCGCGCCGCCGACCCGCCGCCGGTGCTCGCCCAGGCGAGCGCGCCCACGGCGCAGACGGCGCTGGTGCAGGGCTCGGTCCGCTCGGGCAGCGGCGCGCCGGTCGCCGGCGCGGCGGTGACCTTCAGCGGCCCCGCGAGCGCCGCCACGACGACCGACGCGAACGGGGCCTTCAGCATCGGCGTGCCGCCCGGCGTGTACCGGATCGACGTGAGCAAACCGGGCTACGTCGCAGCGACCCTCTCCGACTTCGCGGTCGCGGCCGGGACGACCGTGCCGCTCACGGTCGGGCTGAACCAGGCCGACCTGACCCGGCTGCAGACGATCGGCCGCGTCTCGACCGTCAGCCGCGGCAGCGGCAGCGCGATCAACCTCGGCACCGCCGCGTCGAGCTTCGTCGGCGCGCAAGCGTTCGAAAACCTCGCCAACCCGCAGATCAACGACGTGCTCGAGCGGCTGCCCGACGTCACGATCCAGCACATGGGCAGCCAGCCCGACACCACGATCATCGTCGGCGGCGTGCAGCCGTACGAGACCCAGGTGCTGATCGACGGCCACCCGATTGCGCTGGGCCAGTACGGCGTCTGGCTGAGCCAGTACTTCCCCTCGTACCTGATCGGCGGGGCGGAGACGCAGTCCGGCCCCGGCAACACGACGCCGTTCGCGAACCTGGCCGTCGGCGGCACCGCGAACCTGCTCACCCCGGGCTTCACCACCCGGCCCACGGCCGAGTTCGTGACCGGCTACGACAACTACCAGGCGCAGTACTCGCACTTCCTCGCCAGCGGGTCGGCCGGCAAGCTGCAGTACGTCGCGGGCGCGGGCATCGACGGCTACAACGGCCCGTACTTCGGCACGACCAAGTGCCTCGTCACGCCCGACGCGTTCGGCAGCAACGAGAACACGCCGGCGGCGACCGGCATCGTCCAGACCTGCACCGACGCCAGCGGCTCGTTCTACAACAAGGGCGAGGTGCTCAAGCTGCGCTACAACTTCTCGCCCGCGACGTCGTTCGAGGCGGGCTTCGTCGGCGCGTGGGGCGGCTACAACCCGCAGGGCACCGCGTGGGGCACCTCGCTGGGCGCGACGACGATCGTGCCGTGCCTGACCTCGGATCCCGAGAAGTGCACCAACCCGAACTTCGCGTACCTGACCGGCAGCAAGGTCCCCGGCTACGGCTGGTACACCGGCTCGTCGGTCTACAACAACCAGACGCTCTTCGACGCGCAGCTGCGCACGTCGATCGGGACCAACACGCTGCTGGTGCGCCCCTACGTGGGCGTGATCGAGCCGGAGATCATCCTCGGCGCGGGCCAGACGTCGTTCCCGAACTTCTTCTCGCCGCCCGGCGTCAACCCGTCGAACCCCGACGCGAGCGCCACGGGCTCCGCCTACCAGAACTTCGTGAGCGACTGCAGCGGCAACTTCGGCACGCCGACGAACCCGGCGGGCGGCGTGACCGTCGTCGAGGACCGGACCGAGTGCTTCGGCGGCGCGTACACGACGTTCGAGCAGGACAAGCTGTACGGCTCGACGTTCTCGTTCCTGCACCCGTTCGGCGACAGCTTGCTGAACTTCACCTACGACTTCCACGGCCAGAGCACGTACGCGTACATCGACAACCCGTCGTTCGTGTCGGTGCCGTTCTCGACCAACCGCTACTCGACGTTCTCGCTGACCGGCGACCTGCACCTGATCCGCAACCTCGGCATCGACGTCGGCCTGTACGACACGACCTGGAGCGTCGACGGGGTGCAGCGCGCCAACCCCGCCTCGCTGACCGACACCTCGCTGACCGGGCTCTCGCGCAAGATCACCCGCTTCGACCCGCACCTCGCCTTCAGCTACCGTCCCGGCGGCGGGCTGGCCTACCGCGCCTCGTACGGCACCTCGGCGACGTTCCCGTTCATCGGCCAGGTCAGCGGCCTGGCGACCTATCAGACCCCGGCCGCGTCGCTGGGGCCGCCGTTCCAGTTCGGCGGCACGCTGACCGAGAAGAACCCCAACCTCGTGCCGGAGGTCGCGATCGAAGAGGGCCTGGGCTTCGACAAGCGCTTCCGCAACGGCAGCGTCGCGAGCGTCGACCTGCAGAACACCGTCGTGCACGACGTGTTCGAGCAGCTGACCTCGGCGGTCCAGTCGCCGACCGGGCTCGAGGGGATCTTCCTGCCGATCAACGTGGCGCGGCTGCGCACCCAGCTCGCGACGCTGAAGTACGGCTACGCGCCGCGGACTGGCTTGGGCTACAACGCCCAGATCGCGGCGGAGCGCTCCGTCGTCGACGGCCTGGGGCCCAACCTCTACACGCCGGGCGGACCGGGCAGCTTCCCGGTCAACAACGTGCAGATCTGCGGCAACGGCGTCGCGGCGCCGGGCATCCCGACCTGCATTCCCTACCTGAAAGGCTACGGCCAGCTGACCTACACCTGGCGCGACGGCACGTACGCGGGCCTGGGGCTCAACTACGAGGGCAAGAACAACGCCTACTTCCAGCCGCCGTTCGCGCTGGTCGACTTCACCTTCCGCAAGCCGGTCACGCCGATGCTCGAGCTGCAAGTCGGGGTCGAGAACCTGCTCAACACGAACACCTACAACCAGTACCTCGCGCTGCCCAACCTCGGCACGCCGCTCACCGCCGCGACGACCGACGTGAACTTCAGCTCGGTCCAGCAGACGTCGTTCACGCCGACCCTGGTCGCCGCGCCGCCGCGGGTCGTCCGCCTGCAGCTGCGCCTGCACACCGGGCGCTAGCACATGAGCATCAAAGAACGGATCACGGCCGACCTCAAAGAGGCGATGAAGGCCCGCGACCAGGTGCGGCTCGACACGCTGCGCAGCGTCGTCTCGGCCTTCAACTACCGCCGCATCGAGGCCGGCGCGGAGCTCTCCGAGGAAGACCAGCTGGCGGTCGTCCAGCGGCTCGTCAAGCAGCGCGCCGACTCGATCGCCGACTTCCGCAAGGCCGGCCGCGAGGAGCTGGTCGCGAAGGAGACCCGCGAGCGGGAGATCCTGCAGACCTACCTGCCGGCCCAGAAGTCGGCCGACGAGATTCGGGCCGTCGTCCGCCAGGCGCTCGGTTCGATCCCGCCCGGCGGCCGCAACCAGGGCGCCCTCATGAAGCTGGTCATGCCCCAGCTCAAGGGCCTGGCCGACGGCAACCTGGTCCGCCAGATCGCCGCCGAGGAGCTGGCCTCGGCCTAGCCGGGGCGTAACATCGTGCGGCCGGCCCGGTAGGAGTTCGCGTGACCGTCCGCCGCATCGCCGCCTGCCTGTGCCTGCTCCTCGGAGCGGTCGCGGCGTGGCTGCCGGCCGGCGCCGCCCCGCGCGGCGCGGTCGCCGTCGTGCACATCGACGGGACGGTCGACGAGGGCATGGCCCATCTGGTCGCGCGCGCGGTCGCCGAGGCGAAGGCGGAGCATGCCCGGGCGATCGTGCTCGACGTCGACACCTTCGGCGGCCTGGTCTCCGCCGCGACCGAGATCCGCGACGCGCTGCTCGGCTCGCCGGTCCCGGTCGACGCCTACGTCACCCGGGCCTGGTCGGCCGGCGCGCTGATCGCGCTGAGCGCGGGGCGGATCGAGCTGGCGCCGGGCGCCTCGATCGGCGCCGCCGAGCCGATCCCCAAGACCGTCAAGACCGTCTCGGCGCTGCGCTCGGAGTTCGCCGCGACCGCCGCGCGCTATCACCGCGATCCCCGGCTCGCCGCGGCGATGGTCGACGCCGGGGTCGATGCGCCGGCGTACAAGGCGCCCGGGGCGATCCTCACCCTGACCGCCGACCAGGCCCGCGGCGCCGGGATCTCCGAGGCCACCGAGCCGTCGTTCGACGCGGCCGTGGCGCGCTTCGGCCTGGCCGGCGCACCGCGCGTGACCGCCGGCTACAGCTTCGCCGAGCAGGTTGCGCGCTTCGCCACCAACCCCGAGGTCAGCGGCATCCTGCTCGCGCTCGGGTTCCTGGGACTGCTGATCGAGCTGCAGACGCTGCACGGTCTGGCCGGAGCGCTCGGGGCGGCGTCGCTGGCGCTGTTCTTCGGCACCCACGTCTACGCCGGGTTCTCCAACGGCCTGGTGGTCGGGCTGGCGCTGCTGGGCATCCTGCTGATCCTCTTCGAGCTGCACGTGCTGCCCGGGCACGGGCTCGCCGGGACGATCGGTGGGCTGACCCTGGTCGCCGCGGCGCTGCTGGCGTTCGGCCTGCCGTTCTTCGTCGGCGCGCTGCAGTCGCTGGCGGTGGCGATCGTGCTCAGCGCGCTGGCCTTCGCGCTGCTCCAGCGCGTGCTGCCCGAGAACGCGTTCGTGAAGCGGCTGACGTTCGTCGGCGCACAAGGCCCCGACTACGTCGCCGCGCCCGACCACCGCGCGCTGCTGGGCCGCAGCGGCGTCGCCGTCTCGTTCCTGCGGCCGGCCGGCCTGGCGAGCTTCGGCGAGGTCCGGGTCGACGTGCTCTCGGAAGGCGATTTCGTCCCGGCCGGCACACCGGTACGGGTGACCCGGGTCGAGGGCGCGCGCATCTTCGTGCGGCCCGAGCCCCCGGCGTAGCAGCGTAAGAGAAAGGCCTCACGGCATGGCCATCGGCGTCGGCGCGTTCGCCGCGGTGATCACGATCGCGATCATCGTCGTGATCGTGCTGTTCCTGTACTATTTCCCGCTCGGGCTGTGGATCCGGACGATCGCGGCGGGCGTGCCGCTCTCGATCGGCTCGCTGATCCGGATGCGCATCATCGGCGTGCCGGCCGGGGTGATCGTCTCCAACCTGGTGCGCGGGCGCAAGGCGGGCATTCCGCTCACCGTCGACCAGCTCCAGTCGCACGTGCTGGCCGGCGGCAACATCGACAAGGTGACGCTGGCGATGATCGCCGCGCAGCGGGCCCAGATTCCGCTCGAGTGGCAGCGCGCGGCGGCGATCGACCTGGCCGGGCGCGACGTGCTCGAGGCGCTCCAGACCTCGGTCAACCCCAAGGTGATCGAGACGCCGATCTTCCAGGGCGTCGCGCAGAACGGCATCCAGCTCAACGTCAAGGCCCGGATCACGGTCCGCTCCAACCTCGACCGCTACGTCGGCGGGGCGGGCGAGCCGACCATCGTGGCGCGGGTCGGCGAGGGCGTGGTCAGCGCGGTCGGCGCGGCGGTCGACCACAAGGAAGTGCTGGAGTACCCCGACCGCATCTCCAAGGCCGTGCTCTCGAAGGGCCTCGACGCCGGGACGGCGTTCGAGATCGTCTCGATCGACATCGCCGACGTCGACGTCGGCAAGAACATCGGCGCCGACCTGCAGACCTCGCAGGCCGAGGCCGACCGCCGCATCGCCCAGGCCAAGGCGGCCGAGCGGCAGTACGCGGCGCTGGCGGCCGAGCAGGAGCAGAAGGCCGAGACCCAGGCCATGCGGGCCAAGGTGGTCGCGGCCGAGGCCCAGATCCCCGAGGCGATCGCCGAGGCCTTCCGGGCCGGCCACCTGGGCGTGATGGACTACTACAAGCTCAACAACGTCAAGGCCGACACCGAGATGCGCGGCGCGATCGGCGGCAGCGTCGGGGCTGACGGCGGGCCCCCGGCCGCGGCGGCCGGGCCGCAGGCGGCCGCCATCTGATGGACCACCTCGTCCCCTGGATCGTCGTCGCGGTGCTCCTGTTCGGCGGGTTGCGGCGCCTGGCGCGCGGCCTCCGCGGCGTTGCCGCGCCGCGCGTCGCCCCGGCAGCCCAGCCGGCGAGCCAGGTCGGACAGGCGGGGCAGAAGACGGCCTGGCAGGCGCGCAACGCGCCGATCGCCCGCGCCGCCGCCCAGCCGAGCCCGGCCCCGCGGCCGGCGGCAGCGCCCGTCCGGGCCACTCCGCGGCCGGCGGGACCGACCCAGCCCGGCGATGCCGGGCGAGCGGTAGCCGCGGCGCTGGGCGACCGGGCGCGGCTGCGGACCGCGATCGTCGTCGCGGAGCTGCTCGCGCCCCCGGTCGCGCTGCGGTGAGAACCTCGTCCCGCGCCGAGGCGTTGTAGCGAGGGAATGCCGTCGATCACCAGCGAGGCCACCTTCGACCTCGGCGAGCTCGCCGAACCGATCCGCTTCTGCGGCCACCGCGACCAGAACCTCAACGCGCTCGAAGCGCTGCTCCCCGTCGTGCTGCGGCTCGACGGTGACCGCGTCCACGTCAGCGGCGACCGCGAGGCGGTCCGCCGGGCCGAGGACGTGCTCGGCGCCATGCTCGCCGCCGCCCGCCGCGGCGCCCAGGTGACCCCCGACGACGTCGCGCTGGCCGCCCGCGGCAGCGCCGGCAGCGAGCGCAACGGCATCCCGCCGACCCTGCTGACCACCGCGCGCGGCAAGGACGTGCGGCCCAAGACCGCCGGCCAGCGCGCGCTGGTCGCCGCGATCGAGGCCAACACCCTCGCGTTCGCGATCGGCCCGGCCGGCACGGGCAAGACCTTCCTGGCGATCGTGATGGCGGTGCGCGCGCTCAAGGCCCGCGAGGTGTCGCGGATCGTCCTCTCGCGGCCGGCGGTCGAGGCCGGCGAGAAGCTCGGCTTCCTGCCCGGCGACCTCAAGGACAAGGTCGACCCGTACCTGCGCCCGCTCTACGACGCGCTGCAGGAGCTGCTCGAGGACGGCACCACCCAGAAGTACCTGGAGCGCGGCACGGTCGAGGTCGCGCCGCTGGCCTACATGCGCGGCCGCACCCTCTCCGACGCGTTCGTGATCCTCGACGAGGCGCAGAACACCAGCCACGAGCAGCTCAAGATGTTCCTCACCCGGCTGGGCGCGGGCTCGAAGATGGTGGTCACCGGCGACGACTCGCAGATCGACCTGCCGCGCGGCATGCGCAGCGGCATCCACGACGTCGAGCGGCTGTTCACCGGCATGGACGACGTCGGCATCGTGCGGCTCGACGAGCGCGACGTCGTGCGCCACCCGCTGGTCGGCCGCATCGTCGCCGCGTACGACCGTCTGTCGCGCGAGCGCGACGCGCGCTCCCTCCCCGCCGCGGGCGCGCAGCGCCCGTAGCCCGTGGTCTATCTCGACAACCGGACGCGCGGCACGGGGCTGGACGCGCGCGGGCTGGTGCGCGTGCTGGAGCGGCTGCTGGGGGAGATCGGCGAGGCGGGCTCGAGCGTGTCGCTGACCTTCGTGCGCGACCCGGCCATGCGCGCGCTCAACCGCGCGCACCGCGGCAAGGACGCGCCGACCGACGTGCTGAGCTTCCCGCTCTTCCCGCCCGAGGACTTCGTCCGCACCGGGCGCACCCGGCCGCGTGCCCGCGCCGGCGGCGGGCCGGAGCGGATGCTCGGCGACGTCGTCGTCAGCGTCGACACCGCGGCCCGCCAAGCGGCGGACTACGCGGTCAGCCTGGACGCCGAGGTGCGACGGCTGCTGATCCACGCGGTGCTGCACCTGGCCGGGCACGACCACCGCGAGCCCGGCGAGCGCGCCGCGATGGAAGCGGAGGAGCGGCGGCTGGCCGAAGCGGTCGGGATGCCGTGGCCCTACCTCGAAGCGACGCTGGGATGATCCGCGCCCTCGCCTTCGCCGCGGCCCTCGCCCTGCTGGGCTCCACCGCCGCGGCGCGAGCCGGCCTCACGCCACCGCCCGCCACGCCGGCCTCCGACGCCACCCCACGCACCGGCGAGGAGGCGCACGCGCACTGGGCGGTCCAGACCGCCGACCCGCAGGCCCAGGCCCTGATCGACCGCGGCCTGGCGATGCTCTACGCGTTCGACGTCGGCGAGGCGCGGGTGGCGTTCGGCCAAGCCCTCCAGCGCGATCCCGACCTGGCGCTGGCCTACTGGGGGCAGGCCGAGGCCGACACGATCGACATCAACCTGCCCAGCACGCCGGAGGGCGAGAAGCGCGGCGCCGAGGCGGTCGCGGCGGCCCGCGCGCACCTGGCCCACGCCTCGCCCGACGAGCGCGCGCTGGTCGACGCGATCGCCAAGCGCTACGGCAAGGGCTCGCAGCCGCAGCGGTTCAGCGCCTACGCCGACGCGCTGAGCGCGTACACGAAGGCCCACCGCGACGACGCGAACCTGCTGACCGTCGCCGCCTACGCGATCTACAACGCCGAGGACCAGCTCACCGACGGCAAGGACGCGCTCACGCCCAAGGCGCGCGAGATGCTGGCCGACCTCGACCGGGCGCTGCTGCTGGAGCCCACCAACCTGGGCGCGCACCACCTGCGCATCCACCTGCTCGAGTACGCCTCGCGGGCCAAGGACGCGCTGCCCGATGCCGAGGCGCTCTCGTCGTACGCCTATCCGCCCGGCGAGTCGCACCTGCCCCACATGGCCGGCCACATCTGGGCCCGGATCGGGGACTACGCGCGCTTGGCGGCCGACAACGTCCGCGCGGTGCGCAACGACGAAGCCTGGTTCGCCCAGGGCGACGGCCCGGGGCAGCAGTACATGCGGCGCTACCACGACCACTGCGTCGACTTCGTGCTCTACGGCCTGAGCACGCTCGGGCGCGACGACGAGGCGCGCGCGTTCGCGAAGAACGAGGACGCCGACATGCGGGTCGAGCTGGCCCTGCGCCTCCACGACGACGCCGCGGTGCTCGCCGCCGCGGCGGCGAGCGACCACGGGCCGCGCGCGCTGGCCGCGGCCCGCGCCGGCGACGTCGCGACCGCGCGCGCCGAGCGGGCCAAGCTGGCCGGCAGCGGCGGCCGCCGCGAGCACGTCGTGCTGGCCCTGGTCGACGCCGAGCTGGCGCTCCGGGCGGGCGATCCCGCCGCGGCGGCCGCGGCGTACGAGCGCGACTACGACGAGCTCAAGGACGGCTTCCCCGGCGACCCCAAGAGCTATTGGTACGTGCCGGTCGGCGAAGGCTACGGCGCGGCGCTGCTGGCGGCGAAGAAGCCGGCCCAGGCGGAGACCGTCTTCGCCGCCGAGCTCAAGCGCTTCCCCAACGACCCGCACCTCGAGTTCGGGCTGGCCGAGGCGCTGCGCGCCCAGGGCAAGAACGACGCCGCGCCGCGCGCCGCCTACCGCGCCCACTGGAAGGGCAAAGCCGATCTCAGCCTCGCCGAGCTCGGGTAAGCCTCCGTACCGGCACGGCCTGGGCGCGGCCTTCGGCTACGCCTTCGCCGGGCTGCGCACCGCTTGGCGGAGCGAGCCCAACCTGCGCATCCACGCCGGCCTCGGGCTGGCCGCGCTGGCCGGCGGGGCGCTGGTGCGGCTGCCGCCGCTGGGCTGGGCGCTGCTCGCCCTGGCGATCGCCGGCGTCATCGCGGCCGAGCTGCTGAACGCCGCGGTCGAGGCCGTGGTCGATCTCGCTTCGCCCGCCGAGCACCCGCTCGCCAGGCGGGCCAAGGACCTGGCCGCCGCAGCCGTGCTGGTGGCCGCGCTGGGAGCGGTCGGGGTCGGGCTCGGACTGGCCGGCTGGGTGCTGCGCCGCTAGCCGCTCACCCGGCGTGTGGTATAATGGGCCCCGCTTGAGTACCGACCCACTACCCTCGGGCAGTAGCAGCCCCCCGACGCCCCGATGACGTCGTACTGGCCCGAGATCGTTGCCCTCGTCGTGCTCGTGGGCGCGGCCGCATTCTTCGCGGCGTCGGAGGCGGCGGTCGTCTCCCTCAACCGGATCACGACCCGCACGCTGGCCGAGAAGAACGTGAAGGGCGCCCGCCGCTTGCAGCGGCTGGTCGAGAACCGCAACCGGACCTTGACCTCGGTCCTGATCGGCAGCACCTTCGTGCTGCTCGCCGCCGACTCGCTGGCCACCGCGCTCTTCATCCAGCTCGGCGTTCCTCACGCGGCCGTCTGGTCGACGGTGGTGATGACGGTCGTGATCCTGCTCTTCGGCGAGATCCTGCCCAAGACGATCGCGGTCGGCAGCGGGCAGCGCACGGCGCTGCGCCTGGCGCCGTTCCTGCACCTGGTCACCCGGGTGGTCTCACCGCTCACCGCCGGCTTCCTGTGGATCACCGACGGCCTGGTGCGCACCTTCGGCGGCCAGCCGCACGTCGGCCCGTACGTCACCGAGGACGACATCAAGACGCTGGTCAACGTCGGCGTCGAGCAGAACGTGCTCGAGGAGGACGAGCGCGAGCTGATCCACTCGATCATCGAGTTCGGCGACACGATCGCGCGCGAGGTGATGACCCCGCGCACCGACATGGTCACCGTCAGCGTGACCTCCTCGCCGCGCCGCGCGCTCGACCTGGTGATCGCCGACGGGTACTCGAAGCTGCCGGTCTACGACGAGACGGTCGACAACGTGATCGGCGTCGTGCACGACCGCGAGCTGCTGATCGCGCTCTCGAACGGCACGATCGCGACCAGCGCGCTGCGCGCGCTGATGCGCCCGGTCGTCCACGTGCCGGAGAACAAGCGCATCTCGGAGCTGCTGCGCGAGATGCAGCGCGGCAAGTACTCGCTGGCGATCGTGCTCGACGAGTACGGCGGCACCGCCGGCCTCGTGACGATGGAGGACCTGCTCGAGGAGATCGTCGGCGAGATCCGCGACGAGCACGACGAGGGTGAGGAAGAGCCGATCGTGCGGATCGGCGAGCACGAGTCGGTCGTCGAGGCCGGCACCAACATCGAGGACGTCAACGCCGCGCTCGACATCGCCCTGCCGCACGAGGAGTTCGAGACGATCGGCGGCTTCACGGTCGGCCTGTTCGGCCGCCTGCCGCGCGAGGGCGAGGAGATCGACGCCGGCAACGGCGTGCGGCTGCGGGTCGACCGCACCCGCGGCCGGCGCATCCTGACCGTCCGCGTCCTCACCGACCGCCAGACCCAGCCCACCCCCCAGACCGAAGCCGCCGGAATCCGTGACTGACAGTCCGTACCGCAGCGGAGCGAAGCGCAGTCGAGGAACGGACATCTGACCGAGCGGAGCGCCTCGACCGACGCGATCGTGCTGCGCGGGCGGCCGCTGGGCGAGGCCGATCGGGTCTACACGCTGCTGACCCGCGAGCGCGGCAAGGTCGACGCCGTCGCCAAGGGCAGCCGGCGGCCCAAGAGCGCGGTCGGCGGCCGGCTCGAGCCGCTGGCCGAGGTGCGCGTCGCGCTGCACCGCGGCCGCTCGCTCGACGTCATCACCGAGGTCCGCACGATCGCCTCGCACTGGAACGGCCTGGTCCGGCCGGACGCCTTCGCGACCGCCTCGCTCTTCGCCGAGACGGTCGACCTGTTCTGCGAGCCCGAGCTGCCGCTGCCCGAGATCTACGCGCTGCTGGCCGGCGCGGTCGCGGCGGTCGCGGCCAGCGCCGCCCCGGCGACGCTCGTCCCGCGCTTCCAGCTCCGCCTGCTCGACGCGCTCGGTCTGGCGCCGGCCGCCGACGCCTGCGTGCGCTGCGGCCGCGAGTTCGACGACCACGGCGCCTGGCTCGACCTCGAAGCCGGGGGCCTGGGCTGCGAGCGCTGCTACGGTGCGCGCGGCGACGCGCACGCGCTGGGCGCGGCCGACGTGGCGAACTTCCGCGCGCTGGGCGCCGAGCGCGGGGCCGGCGCCGCCCGCACCGCCACCGCCAAGGTCGCCCGCGCCGCCGACGAGCTGATCACCTGGCACCTCGGCCGCCGCCCCAAGTCGCGCGCGCTGGTGCACGAGCTCTCCGAATGACGACGGTGCTCGCATTGGACGTCGGCACGCGGCGGATCGGGGTCGCGGTCGGCGAAGGGACGTTCGCGTTTCCGCACGGCACCATCGTGCGCACCAACGTGCGCGACGACGTCGCGGCGATCGTCGCGCTGGCGAACGAGCGCGGCGCGCGCACGATCGTGGTCGGCGACCCGCTGACGATGAGCGGCGAGCGCGGCCTCGCGTCGGCGGCCATCGACGCCTTCGTCGCGCACCTCGCCCGGGCGTACGACGGGACGATCGAACGGGTCGACGAGCGGCTGACCACCGCGGCGGCGCAGAAGTCGCTGATCGCCGCGGACGTCTCGCGCGCCAAGCGCAAGCAGGTCGTCGATCAGCTCGCCGCGGTGGGCATCCTCGAGACGTGGCTGGCCCGCAGAGCGCGATGAGCCGCGCGCACCGCGCCCTGCTCGGGGTCGCGCTCGCCACGCTGGTCGGCGTGGCGGTGACCGTGTTCGCCGCCGCGAGCTGGTTCCGCGACGGCGTGTACGGCAGCTCCGCGCTGCCCGCCCGGCCGACCAGCGTCGTCATCCCGCGCGGCGCGACGTTCGCCCAGGTGGTCGCGGTGCTGCGCGACGACGGCGTGCTGGCCCACCCGCTCGCCTTTCGGATCCTGGCCCGCCTGCGGCACGTCGAGGGCACGGTCAAGGCCGGCGAATACCGCTTCCCGCCCCGCCAGACCAGCGACGAGGTGCTGCAGCGGCTGGTGCGCGGCGAGCAGACCGCCGTCTGGGTCACCATCCCCGAGGGCTTCACCGCCAAGCAGATCGCCGAGGCCCTGGCGGCCCACGGGCTCGGCGAAGCCGGCGCGTTCGAGCGCATCTTCCTCGACCGCGGGGTCGACGTCGGCGGCGCGCGCACCCGCTCGATGGAGGGCTACCTCTTCCCGAGCACCTATCTGATCCCGACCGACGACAGCCCGACCGGCGATGCCCGGATCCTGGTCGACCAGTTCCGCCGGGAGCTGCCGCCCGACGCGCCGGCGCAAGCCAAAGCGCTGGGCCGCAGCCTGCCGGAGGTCGTCACGATCGCTTCGATCGTCGAGCGCGAGGGCAAGCTCGACGAGGACCGGCCGCTGATCGCCTCGGTGATCTACAACCGGCTGCGGCGCGGCATGCCGCTCGAGGTCGACGCCTCGATCGAGTACGTCTTCGCGGAACATCACGACGTGATCACGAAACGGGACCTGGAGATCGACTCGCCCTACAACACGTACCGCCACGCCGGCCTCCCGCCGACGCCGATCGCCAATCCCGGCAAGGCCTCGCTCGAGGCGGCGTTCCACCCGGCCCGCAGCGACTACCTCTACTACATCGCCAAGAGCGACGGCCACAGCGTGTTCGCCAAGACCTTGGCCGAGCACAACGCGAACGTGAACCGCTACCTCAGATAGGAGTCCGGTCATCGATACCAACGGCACCAACGGCACCGCGGCACCAGCGGCGCCCCGGAGGGCAACGGCGAAGCCCCCAGGCAGCCGCTCGATCTCAAAGACGTGCTCGAGCTGCACATGGAGGACGGCTCCGCGCTGAACTTCGAGGTCGTCGGCCTGGTCGAGGACGACGAGAACAACGCGTACGCCGTCTGCTACAACGAGAGCGGCGACGAGTTCGTGGTGACCGACCAGTTCGGCGACCTGCTCGACGACGACGACCTGGCCCAGGAGATCCTCGACGACTTCTTCGTGCTGGCCGAGGAGTCGGCGCCGCCGGAGGGCCAGGCGTAGGCCCGGTCCTCTTCCTGTCGGCGCGCGTCGGCGAAGGCCACAAGGCCGCCGCCGACGCGGTGCGCCGGCGGCTCGCGGTGCGCGGCTTGCGGGGCGAGGTGGTCGACAGCTACCGCTACGCGGCGTCGCTCTTCTCCAAGGTCGTCAGCGACGGCTACATCGGCATGGTCCGCACCATCCCGCAGCTGTACGGGTTCATCTACGACCGGGCCGAGCGCGCCACGGTCGCCGGCGGCTTCCGGCTCTGGGCCGGTGAGTTCACCGCCCGCAACGTGCACGGCCTGATCGAGCGGATGCGGCCGAGCATCGTCGTCTGCACCCACGCCTTCCCGTGCGGCGTGATGGCCGCGTACAAGCGCGAGTACGACCCGCTGCTGCCGGTGATGGGCATCGTCACCGACTTCGTGGTGCACCCGTTCTGGGTCTACAAGAACATCGACGCCTACGCCGTGGCGACGCCGGAGATCCGCGCCGCGCTGATCGCGCGGGGCGTCGACCCGGCCGCAATCGGGGTCGACGGCATCCCGGTCGATCCCCGCTTCGGCCAGCCGCCGGCCGACCGCGCCGCGCTGCGCGAGCGGCTGGGCCTGCCGCGCACGGGTCCGGTCGTGCTGGTGATGGGCGGCGGCTTGGGGCTTGGGACCGGTGGCGAGCACGGTGCGGGCGCTGGCGGCCGCGGAGGTGACGCCGGTGGTGATCGTCGGCAAGAACCGCGCGCTGCAGCGCCGGGTGAGCGAGGCGGCGCGGCGCGCCGGCAGCGGCGTGCGGGTCCTCGGCTTCGTCGACGACGTGTACGACTGGATGCTCGCGGCCGACGTCCTGGTCACCAAGCCCGGCGGCCTGACGACCTCCGAGGCGCTGGCCGCGGGGACGCCGATGGTGCTGCTGCGCCCGCTGCCCGGCCAGGAGGAGCGCAACGCGAAATACCTGGTTTCTCGCGGCGCGGCGCTGCGCGCGAGCCGCGGCCGCGAGCTGGTGCGCCTGGTCGACGCGGTACTGGCCGACGGCGAGCTCGCCGGCCGGCTGCGCGCGGCGGCGGCGAAGCTGGCCCATCCCGACGCCGCCGAGCGGATCGCCGCGCGCATCGCGGCGCTCGCGCGCTCGCCCGGCGAGCGGCCCGGGCCGAAGAGCTCCCGCTGAGCGGCCCGCCGCCGCAGGGCAGGAGTCACGGGCGGGCGTTCGAACCGTTGTGCGCGACGCGGAGAGGTGGCCGAGCGGCTGAAGGCGGCGGTTTGCTAAATCGTTATACGCATAACAGCGTATCGAGGGTTCGAATCCCTCCCTCTCCGAAGCGTCGCCGAAGAGGATTCGCGCCGGGCGCGCCGTACCCAACGAGGTCGCCCGCCGAGCGCGCGCGCATGCGGTCGTAGCTCAATTGGATAGAGCAACAGGCTACGAACTTGTAGGTTGGGGGTTCGAGTCCCTCCGACCGCATATCTCCACCGACGGTCTCGCGCAGCGCGCGAGACCGTCGGTCGTTCGCTAGGTGTGCTTGCGCGGCTGCATCACGATGATGCCGTCGGGGTAGTCGAAGACGTAGTTGAACGCCTTCATGAAGCCGAGCCCGACGAGCACCTCATTGCGACCGAACGACGGCGAGTCGCAGGCCCGAACCGGCCGGTACTCGATCGGCCACGCCGCCGGACTGGCGCGTCCCCACCGAGCTGGCCGGGATCCGAGAGGAACCAGGTGCTCGCGCGACCAGGTGGACGGTGATGCCCCGGCTCTGGTCCGGCTCGGACCGTCGGCGGGTCACCGGCGGCGGCCGCCGCGGCCGGCGGCCCGCTCGCGGCAGCTCCGTTCGGGTGTGGTGCGCAGGCCGGCCCGGCCCCATCCCTGAACCCTCGGAGGGACTTGCCGGGTTCTATGAAATTGACGTGCGGTTCGGCGCTTCGGACAGCGCACGGCTCGGTAGCTCAGCGGTAGAGCGGGGGACTCATAAGCCCTAGGTCGTAGGTTCAAATCCTACCCGAGTCAGGTTTTTCTCGAGGTAACGACATGTCGACGATCCCCTGCGATTTCTGCCCGCACCCGGTCGACCGGGCGCAAATGGAAGAGATCGAAATCAGCCACTACGTGCCGGACAGCTCGGGGGACGATCTGGCGTACGCGCGGACGTACTACTTCGGCCACCCCGACTGCGTCCGCAAGTTCTACCGTGGCCTCGTCGAACACAAGCTCGACCTCTTCAAGCACATCCCGACCTCCGGCCCCAACCCCGCCGGCCCCACCGCCACCGAAGACCGCGGCGGCCGTTAGAAAACGACTCTCACCTCGCCACCCGCTCCCAGGCCCAGGAAGGCTGACCCGCGTCGTACGCGGGTCATGCCGACGGCCTCGACGAGCGGAGCGAGTCGAGGCCTGCTCCCGTAGCGCAATTGGATAGAGCGTCGCCCTCCGAAGGCGAAGGTTGCCCGTTCGAGCCGGGCCGGGAGCACCATCGTCCCTCCGCCGCCGACGAGGCGCACGTGCGCCGCGCGATGGCGCTGGCGGCCGAGGCGGCCGCCGCGGGCGACGTGCCGATCGGTGCGGTCCTGGTCGTCGAAGGCCGCCAGTTCGAGGCGCGCAACGAGAAGGAGCGCCGGCCCGATCCGACCGCCCACGCCGAGCTGCTGGTCATCCGGGCGGCCGCCGAGGCGCTCGGCCGCTGGCGCATCGGCGGCTCGCTCTACGTCACCAAGGAGCCGTGCCCGATGTGCGCCGGCGCGCTCGCCGCGGCCCGGATCGAGCGGCTCGTGTACGGCTGCGCCGACCCCAAGGGAGGAGCGGCGGGGTCGGTCATCGATATACTCGGATCGGCCGCCGTGAACCACCGCGTCGAGGTCGTCGCCGGGGTGCTCGCGGACGAAACCGCGGCGCAGTTGCGCGGGTTTTTTGCCAGGAAGCGGTGACCACGGAGAGGTGGTCGAGTGGTTTATGGCACCCGCCTCGAAAGCGGACGAACGTTGATAGCGTTCCGAGAGTTCGAATCTCTCCCTCTCCGCCACGCCAGCGCAGGAGCGAGCCCCCCGGGCTCGCTCCTGCGCCGTTTCAGCCGGCCAGCTTCGGGTCGCTCGGGCCGGCCGGAAAGCGGAAGTCCGAGTTGGTCGAGTCGACCGTGAACGTCACCCGGCCCAGGTGGAGCGGGCCGAAGAAGGTGTGCGTGTAGACGACGTGCTTGACCAGCCAGTGGTTCTCGACCGTGGCGTAATCGCAGGTGAAGTCGGTCGCCGGGCCGCTGTAGTGGACCCGGGTCGGCAGGTCGGTGGCCGGGTCGACGTAGACGTCGTGCAGGTAGAAGTCCGAGTCGTTGCCGCGGGTGAGCGTCGGCAGCGGGTCAAGCACGACGTGCAGCAGGCTGTCGGTCGAGTCGGGCGCGTAGGTGGCGTGGTAGTACTTGAGCGTGACGACCACGACGTCGGCGTGCGAGGTCGTGCGCGGGTCGGTGAAGGTGATCGGCTGCTGCATCTGCACGTAGCTGAGCGCGTCGCGCTGGCTGCCGTTGTACTGCAGCCGGAAGTACGAGATGGCGTCGAAGGTCGGGATCAGCGGGAAGCTGTGGGCGTACTGGCGCCGGCCCTTGGGCAGGTCTTGCAGGACGGCGTAGTCGTCCTTGGTCCGCGTCTCGACCGCGCGCGAGATGACCTGGTGGCGGCGCAGCGACGGCACGTCGACGGTGGCGTCGGTCCGGTAGGCCAGGTAGGGCGGCGCCTTCGCGAAGGCGGCCGCGGCGGCGTTGGCGGCGAGCCGGAAGACGACGTCGGCGGCGACGGCGAGGATCATGCGCGCCCGGAGGGGCTGGGCGAGGAAACGAGCAAAGGCGGCCTCATCGTGTCGGATTCTTCGCGAGCAACGTACGTTGCTACCGCTCCGTTCCTGACCGCCGCCGGCGCTCGCGCCGTGCTCGACGCCGCGCTGGCCGAAGCGGCGCGCATCGGCGTGCCGCAGTGCGTCGCCGTGGTCGACGCCGGCGGCCACCTGCTGGCCTTCGGCCGCAGCGACGGGGCGCGCACCGGCTCGATCTCCGTCGCGCTCACCAAGGCGATCTCGGCCGCCACCCGGCTGCGCCCCACCGGCGAGGAGGGCGGCGGCGACGCGCTCACGACGATTCGGCTCGCGCTGGCCGCCGACCGGGTGACCGGGATGGCCGGCGGCCTGCCGGTCGTCGTCGGCGGAACGACGGTCGGCGGGGTCGGCGTGAGCAGCGGCACGACCGACCAGGACCTCGCCGTCGCGCGCGCCGGCCTCGCCGCGCTGGCGTGATCCGCCTGCCGCGCCGCCTGGCCGGCGCCCTGGCCGGGCTGGCGCTGGCGGGCTGTCCGGGCGCCGCCGCCGCGGCGCTGCACCCGTGGACGCAGCCGGCCACGCTGCGCCTGCAGGTCAGCGCGAGCCCGCACACGCTCAACCCGGTCCTGACGACCAACCAGGAAGACGCCTGGCTGGCTTCGCTCGCCTTCGACCTGCTGGTGACGGCCGACGGGCGCGGCAATTTGGTGCCGCAGCTCGCCGCCGAGGTGCCGACCGTGCGCAACGGCGGCATCTCGCCCGACGGCTTGGCGATCACTTACGAGCTGCGCCGCAACGTGCGCTGGCACGACGGCGCGCCGTTCACCAGCGCCGACGTCGCGTTCACCTACCGCACGATCATGGACCCGCGCACCGACATGGAGAGCCGGGCCGGCTACGAGCGCATCGCGCGGGTCGAGACACCGGACCGCTACACGGTCGTGTTCCGGCTCAAGCAGAAGTGGGCGCCGTTCGTGCGCACGGTGTTCTCCGAGGGTGCGAGCATCTACCGCATCCTGCCCGCGCACCTGCTGGCCCACGTGCCCGACATCAACCGGGCCGACTTCAACCAGCACCCGGTCGGCACCGGGCCGTATAGGTTCGTGCGCTGGCAGCACGGCGACCGCATCGAGTACGCCGCCAACGCCGCCTACTTCGGCGGCAAACCGCGCATCGCGCGGGTGGTGGTGCGCGAGATCCCCGACCAGAACACGGTCGGCATCCTGCTCCAGCAGCACGAGATCGACCTCGCCGCGGCCGACTCGGCGACCTTCGCCGCCCACCGCGCGGACCCGGACCTGCATGCCGAGCTGCTGCCGCAGAACGCCTTCGTGGCGTACGAGTTCAACACGACCCGCGCACCGCTCGCGGACGTGCGCGTCCGGCGCGCGGTCGTGGCGGCGCTCGACCGCGACGCGCTGGTGCGCAAGAACACCTTCGGCACCGGCATCCTGGCATACGCCGACATTCCGCCGGCGCTCTGGGCGCGCCGGCCGCCGACCGACCCGAACCGCTACGATCCCGCCGCGGCCGGGCGGATGCTCGATGCGGCCGGCTGGCCGCGCGGGCCCGACGGCCTGCGCGCTCGAGCCGGCCGGCGGCTCCAGCTCGAGCTGGCCGAGTACGCCGGCAGCACGACGCTGCGCAACGAAGACGTGCAGGTGCAGGCCGAGCTGCGCGCGGCCGGGATCGACGCGACGATCAAGACCTACGCGCTGGCGACCTACTACGCGCCGGCCGGCGCGGGCGGCATCCTCAAGGGCGGCGCGTTCGATCTGGCGGCGTACAGCTGGCTGAGCGGCATCGACCTGGACGACTCGGAGCTGTTCACCTGCGCGCAGCGCGCGCCGAGCGGCAACAACGACGCCCGGTACTGCTCGCCGGCGATGGAGGCGGCGCAGCGCGCCGCTCTCTCGACCTACGACGACGGCGTGCGCCGCACGGCGTACGCGCGCATCGAGGAGCTGCTGGCGCACGACGACCCGGCGCTGTTCTTGTACTACCCGCAGCGCCGCGTGCTGTCCAACCCGGACCTGCGGCGCCCGGTCGCGAACTTCGCCGAGCTGTGGTGGAACGTCGCGGCCTGGTCGTTCGGAGGTGCGCGGTGAGCGGCTACGGCGACAAGCGCTACGAGGAGTTCCGGATCGGCGACCGGGCGGCGTTCGCCAAGACGATCTCGGAGGCCGACATCCTGCTCTTCGCGGCGGTCAGCGGCGACCAGTACCCGCTCCACGTCGACGCCGAGTACGCCCGGGACACCCGCTTCGGGCAGCGCGCGGCCCACGGCATGCTCTCGGCCAGCCTGCTCTCGACCGTGATCGGCCTGCTGCTCCAGAAGCCCGGCGGCATCAACGTCGAGCAGCACGTCCGCTACCGCAAGCCGGTCTTCATCGGCGACACGCTCACCGCGCTCTGCGAGGTGGTCGAGCTGCTGCCGCAGCGGCGCCGGATGCGCTGCCGGGCGACCGTGACGAACCAGCGCGGCGAGACGGTGATCGACGGCGAGGCGCTCCTGCAGAAAGACGAGCGGTAGCGAAGCTTCGGCCCTTGCGGCCGGGATGGCTTGCCTAGTAAGCTAACTCGAAAGAGCCCGGGTGGCATCCCTCTCTCCACGAGGTAGCTATGCAGCGTTCACTCCACCTCGCCGGCGCGGCCCTGCTCTGCGCCGCCGTCCTGCTCGCGTCATGCGCCAAGAAGACGACCGACCAGACGACCCAGACTTCGACCGACACGACCCAGTCGGCGGCGTCCCCCTCCGATGCCGGGGCGTCCGCGGCCCCATCCGACGGCGCGTCGGCTATCCCGTCCGACGCCGGCGCGCCGGCGAGCGCGAGCGCGGGCGCCGGCGGCTACATCGACCTGCCCGTCTATCCGGGGGCGGCCGAGAGCAAGGCGCAAGCCATGTCGATGTCGGCCAACACCGGCTCGGTCGCGATCACGGTGTACTCGACCAAGGACGATGCGAAGGCGGTCGCCGAGTGGTACAAGTCGCACCTGCCGGCCGAGTTCAAGGGCGGCGTGCTGACCGCCGGCGACAAGACGGTCGGGACGTTCTCCGAGGAGCACGCCGACGGTGACCAGTCGGTCGTCGTCGCCAACCAGCCCGACGGTACGACCCGCATCCAGCTCGCCACCAAGCACGGCAAGTAGGGCGCTAGCGCGCGGCGTTCCCGGGCACCGGCCGCGGCATGGGAACGACGCGGATCGTGGTGGCGGAGGACGACCCGTCCATCCGCGAGCTGGTGGTGCACCACTTGCGGCGCGAGGGGTTTCGCTGCGAGGAGGCACCGGACGGGCCGGCCGCGCTGCGCGGGGCCCGGGCCGGCGCCGACCTGCTGATCCTCGACGTCGGGCTGCCGGTCGTCGACGGGTTCGAGGTCGTGCGCCGGCTGCGGCGCGAGGGCCGCGAGCTGCCGATCCTGGTCCTGACCGCCCGGGCCGAGGAGGTCGACCGCGTCGTCGGGCTGGAGATCGGGGCCGACGACTACGTGACCAAACCGTTCTCGCCGCGCGAGATCGTGGCCCGGGTCAAGGCGCTCGGGCGGCGCAGCGGGCTGGGCCGCGGCGGGCCGGTCGTGCTGCGCTTCGGCCGGCTCGAGGTGGACGAGGCGGCCCGCGAAGCGCGCGTCGACGGGGTCGACGTCGCGCTCAAGCCGCGTGAGTTCGCGCTGCTGCTCGAGCTCGCCGCCAACGCCGGGGTCGCGCTCTCGCGCGCGATGCTGCTGGAGAAGGTCTGGGGCTACGACTTCGCGGGCGACGAGCGCACCGTCGACGTCCACGTCCGCCGGCTGCGCGCCAAGCTCGAAGAGGGCGCGCAGCTCGCGCCGCTGCTGCACACCGTCCACGGCTTCGGCTACAAGTTTGCTCGCGGCTGAGGGCCGCGCGCGGCTCGTCCCGCTGGCCGCGTTCGCCGCCCGGCTGGCTGGCCTCGGGCCCGAGCCGGTGCCGGTGCTGGTGGTGCGGCTGCCCGAGTTCGAGCGGCTGGCCTGGCGGCGCGGCCTGCGCGCGGCCCGCGCGCTCGAACGGCGGGCGGCCGGCGCGTTCACGACCGCGGTCGCGCGGATCCTGCGCAGCGGCGACCTGGTCGCGCACGATCCCGGCAGCGACCTGTTCGTCGCCGCGCTGGTCGCGCCGACGCGCGCCGGGGCGAGCGCCGCCGTGCCGCTCGACGCGCGCTCGGCGCTGGCCCGGATCGCGACGACGGTCGAGGCGACGACCCGGCTGGACTGCCTGACCGGCTGGACCGCCTACGACCCGCGCAGCGACGGCGCGCTCGCGCCGGTCCTGGAGCGCGCGCTCGTGCGCGGGGCGCAGGAGCGCGAGCGCTACGCGTTCTTCTCGGCCCTCGGGCACGAGCTGCGCACGCCGCTCGCGTCGATTCGCGGCTACCTCGAGACGCTGCTCGACGAGGGGGTCGACGAGCGGACGCGGCGGCGTTTCGTGCGGATCGCGTACAACGAGTCGCTGCGCCTGAGCCGGCTGGTCGACGGGATGTTCGAGATCTCGCTGCTCGACCTGCACGCGGCGCTCCCGGCCCGCAGCAGCGGCTCGCTCGGGCTCGCGCTGGAAGCCGCTGCCGACGCGTGCGTGGCGGTCGCCGCCGCGCGCGGGGTCGCGCTGGAGATCGCACCGGCCGCGCCGGCGAGCGTCGCGATGGACGGCGACCGGCTCGCGCTGGTCCTGATCAACCTGATCGGCAACGCGGTGAAGCACGGCCGGCACGGCGGCACGGTGCGGGTCGGCGTGGAGCTCGGCGAGCGCTTCGCCCGGGTCACCGTCGACGACGACGGGCCGGGCATTCCGCCCGCCGACCGCGAGCGGGTCTTCGCGCTGGGCGAGCGCGGCGCAACCGGCGCGCACGGCACCGGCATCGGTCTGGCGCTGGTGCGGCTGATGCTCGAGCGGGTCGGCGGCCGGGTCGCCGTCGGCGAGTCGCCGCTGGGCGGCGCACGCTTCGCGCTGGAGGTTCCGCAAAGGAGCGAGCGCTCGTAGTCACCGTTGCCCGCGATTCGACCTCTGCGTTCGCGAGCGATGTGACGCCGTCACAATGACCCGCGGGCGACCGGCGCGAGCAGGTCATTGTTGCCGGCGACGTAATGCGCGCTCTCCGGCTTGGCTCATATTGAGACTCCAGGCCGTTCCGGTATTGGTTCGGGTGATTCGGGTGAGACGATCTCGGTACGTACAAGGTATCGGCCTTGTGCTCATTACTGCCATGGTCAGCGCCTGTTCGGGCGGTGGCGGCGGGACGCAGAGCGCAACGCCGCTTGCGAAGCATGGTGTGCAGACCAGCGCGGTGACGACAGCCGATGCCGGCGTCTTCATCCAATCGACGGGAGTGCCGCAGTTCTCGACGGCGCAGACGGGCCAGCCGATGACCGTCGACCAGAACGGCATGCGGTTCCAAACCGATCCGACCGGAACCTACACCAACCTCTACGACGCGAACAATAATTTCGCGGCCCAGTTCGACGGCGCCCAAACCGGCGCCAACAATCAGCGCATCGCGCGCGTCACGAACCAGAAGAACCAGGTCGTGCAGCTCGACTTGCCGGATACCTCGACGCTGCCGCAAACCGGCAGCACGACCATCGGCGACCTGACCTACACGATGGACGGCCCGGACAACAAGGTGACCGTGACGACCCACGGCGTCACCGTGACATCGGTTTGGGACAGCGCCTCGCAGTCCTACCAGATGACCACCAGCAGCGAGAGCTTCTCGACCCCGCTCAAATCGCTCCAGGGCACGCACCGCAAGCCGCTCGACCAGACCGACTGCACGCTGGCCAAACTCGCGCTGGCGGCAACGCTCGCCGCGATCGTGCTGCTCGCGATCGCGGTGGGAACCGCCTGCTCGATCTCGTGGACGCTGGTCGGAGTCGGGGGCTGCCTCTTCACGCTGGCCCTGATCGTAGCGGCTACCGCGAAGTTGGTGCAGGCGATCGACCAAGTGACCAAACAGTGCGCGACGCCGACACCGACACCGACGCCCACACCGACGCCGACACCGACACCTACGCCGACACCTACGCCAACGCCCACACCGACAGACGCCGACGCCGACGCCCACGCCGAGCGGCTCACCGTCGGGCGGACCGACCGCGAGCCCGCAGAGCCCGCCGCCGTCGCCGTCGGGCGGGCCGACCGCGAGCCCGCAGAGCCCGCTACCGTCCCCGCCGCTCCCGAGTCCGAGCATGCCGTCGTCGGTACCGCCCAGCCCGAGCATGCCGCCCTCGCCGCCCGCGTCGCCGACGGCGTTCCCCACCAATTCCGCGTCGCCGTCGTCCGCACGCCACCATGTTTCGTTCGTTCCTTACGGCTCGCCGGCGTTCGCCGGCACGTTCGCGAGAGGCTAGCACGATGAAAGCTCCAGCACTCAAGCGGCTAGCCGCCGCCATCCTCGTGGCCGCGCTCGCTGCCGGCTGCGGAGGTGGCCGAAGCGCTACCGTTGTTCCGCAGCCGGTCGGCCAGTCGCATGCGCAGACGCCGGCGCTGACCCAGCAGACGCAGCCCGGCTCAGCCGGCGTCTACGTCGAATCGAGCGGCTCGCCGGCGTTTCCGACCGCCCTGAACAGTTCGCAGCCGGTGACGACCGACAGCCAGAGCGGCACGAAGTTCCAGGCCGACCCGTCGAACCGCTACGTCAACTACTACGACACGAACGGTAATTTCGAGCAGCAGTTCGACGCCACCACCACCTCGTCGAGCGGCCAGCCCGTGCTCCGCTACACGAAGGCCAACGGCGTCGTGGACAGCATGGCGATGCCGGACCTCAGCAGCCTGCCGACGAGCGGAAACTACACGGTCGGCGACTTGGGTTTCAGCGCGAACGGCGACGGCACCGTGACCGAGACGCTGTCCGGTAAATCGGCCAACGTCTCGATCAGCGCCGATTTCGCCAACGCGGTCGTTCTGACCGGCTCCGGCTTCACGTACACGATGCCGCTGGACTCCGTCAATGCATCCAGCAGCCTGCGCGCGCTGATGCACAAGCTGCACACGATGGACGACGCGGCATGTAAGAACGCGAAGTTCCTGCTCGCCGCCGCGATCGCAGCGGCGGTTCTCTTGGCCGCCGCCTCGGCGCTCATCTGCTACGCCTCGGCGAACCCGGCCGCTACCTGGTTCACCGCCGCCTGGTGCTGGCGCGCGCTGGGCGCGACGGCGCTCGCGATCGCCGCCGTCTTCACCGCGATCATCACGATGCGCCAAGCCTGTGCCACCCCGACGCCCACGCCCACGCCGACCCCGACGCCGACTCCCACGCCGACGCCGACGCCCACCCCGACGCCCACCCCGACTCCGACCCCGACGCCGACTCCCACGCCGACAGGCTCGCCGTCCGGTGGACCGACCGCGAGCCCACAGAGTCCGCCTCCCTCACCACCCGGCGGGCCGACCGCGAGCCCTCAGAGCCCGCCGCCCTCGCCGCCCGCAACGATGACGCCGGCCCCGCAGAGCCCGCCGCCCTCGCCGCCCGCAACGCCCAGTCCGTCCGCGTCGGCCTTCCCGACCAACTCGGCTTCCCCGATGTCGCTGGTCCACCAGCACCACTGAACCGTCCCGACGACGGTCTCGAGACGGCGGCAGCCGGGTTCTGCCGCCGTCTTCGCGGCGGCTATGCTACAACGGCGCCGCGACTTCAACTTCTCGCTCGATCTGTTTTCCGAGCTCGTCCCGGGCCCGTCCGCAGGTCGTACTCCGCCTGCAAGCCGAGCCAGAGCTCCGGCGAGGTGTCGAAGTAGCGCGCCAAGCGCAATGCCGTCGGCGCGGTGATCGAGCGGCGCCCGCGGACGATTTCGCTCAACCGGTTCGCCGGTACGCGTAGCACCAGCGCAAGCCGGTTCGCGGTGAGGCTGCGCGGCGCCCATGAAGTCCTCGGCCAGAATTTCGCCGGGGTGAATCGGTGGAAGTTTCTTCGGCATATCGGCCCCTAGTGGTACGACGTCGAGCGTACGATCACTTCGGCTCAGTTGAGCCGGCCGGCTCGTGGCCGTCGGCGGTGAGCACGTGCGGGGTGATGAAGAAGACGACCTCGTCGCGGTTGTGGGTGCGCTGGCGGTTGCGGAAGAACCCGCCCAGCACCGGCAGGTCGCCCAGCACCGGCAGCTTGGTGACCGTGTCCGAGTCGACGTCCTGGAACAGGCCGCCCAGCACGATCGTCTCGCCGTCGCGCACCCGCAGCGTCGCGTCGAGCTTGCGGTTGGCGACGATCGGGAAGCTGCTGTTGAACCCGATGATCTGAGAGTACTCGGGGTGCAGGTCGGCGGTGATCGAGCCGTCGGCGCCGATGGTCGGCGTCAGGCGCAGGCGCACGCCGACGTCGATCGTCTGCACGCTGGGAAAGCCCGTCTGCTGGTTCACGCTCACGACGGGGTACTGCTCGCCCACCAGCAGCGAGGCCTCGCGGTTGTTGAGCGTCGCGACCCGCGGCTGGGCGAGGATCGCGGCGTGGCCGCGCTGGACGAGCGCGTTGAGCTGAGCGTTGACGATCACCGAACTCTTGGTGAGGGTGTAGGGGAACTGGCCCAGCGCGCCGCTGCCGTAGCCCGTGCCGCCCAGCTCGACCCCGACGTTGCTGCTGTCGTCGATCGGCTCGACATCGGCCACCCGCACCTCGAACATCACCTGGCGGCCCGGCCCGTCGAGCCCGCCCAAGAGCGCGCGCACCGTCGACTGCAGCTCGGCGTTGCCGCTCACCACGACCACGTTCTGCCGGTCGTCGGCGAACAGCGCGCCCTCGGGAACCGTGCCCTTGAGGGCCTTCACGGCGTCGCCGGCCTTGAGGTTGTGGAGCTGGATCGTCGCGGTCGAGCTCGCGCCGCCGGCTCCGAACGCCGGGGCGTCGAGCGCGGCGACCAGCCGGCGCGCGCGGGCGATCGTCGGCGGGCTGCCGGTCACGACGAGCGCGCCGGTCCGCTTGTCGCCGACGACGACCGTCCCTTGGGCGAGCGCGTTCTGCAGCGAGGCGACGAGCTCGGCCGGCTGCGCGTGCTGGAGCGTGAACACCTGGGTCTGGGTGCCGCCCGCGGCCGCGTCGTCGGGGAAGCGGCGGTTCATGGAGGCGGCGTCCCCGACGATCACGATCCGGCCGTCGCGGTGGGTCTGCAGGCCGTACGCCGCGACCAGCGTCGCGAGCGCCTGGTCGAAGCTGACGCCGGCGAGCCGGATCGTCACCCGCTGCGTGCGCACCGAACCGTCGGCGACGACGTTGCGGCCCGACTGCGCGCCGAGCAGCCGGATCACGTCGGCCAGCTCGACGTCGCGCGCCTCCAGGCTGAAGCGGTCGGTCTGCGCCGCGGCCGGCACGGCGAGGAACAGCACGGCGAGCAGCGCCGCGGCGAAGCGTTTCACGGAAGACCTCCGAGCGGAACGGGAAACGAGGGGCTGGCGGACGAGCGGTCCGGGGAATCGACGGAGAGCGCCGCGCCGTGGGTCAGGTGCACGCCCGCGGCGTCGATCGCGGTGACCCGTTCGCCCGCGACGGTGTCGCCGGGCGCGACGACCCGCGTGCCGCTCGAATCCTCGATCAGCGCATAGGGGTGCGGGCCGGTGACGACCGCGGTGACGCGCGCGCCGGCCGCGGCGCCGTGCCCGCCGGCGGGCAGCGGTCCGCCGAGCGCGCCGGCGTTGGGCGGCAGCGGCCCGATCGCGCCGGGAAACGCCGGCAGCGGCGGCAGCGTCGGAATCGCCGCGGGCACGGGCGCCGGCGGCCGGCTCGCCGGCGGGTCGGGCGGACCGGCGAACGGGTCGCGGCGCGGCAGCTCGGCGGGCGGTGCGGCCGGCGCCGGTGCGGCGAGCGGCGGCGCGGCGTCGGCGAGCGGCGGCGCGGCCGCGCTCGGGGCGACGAGCGGCGTCGTCGCGAACGCGAGCGCGAACGCGGCGATCCCGCCCGCGGCCAGCGCGGCGCGGCTACGCGGGCCGAGCGCGAACATCGGGTGCCGGCGCAGACGCGGCCGGGAGAGCGAGCCGTTCGATCACGACGTGCAGCTGCGCGCGCAGCGCCGGGTCGGCGGAGCCGGCTTGCTTGCGGGCCAGCCCGACGACCTCGACCGCGACGAGCACGCGCGCGCCGGAGAGCGCGGCGATCGTCGCGAGCACGTCCGCGTAGCGGCCGTCGACGGTGAGGTCGAGCGGGATCGGCTCGAACGGGTCGGCGGCCGCCAGCAGCGGGGCCGGTGACGCCGCCGGGCTCGGCTGCGCCGCGCTCGGCTGCGCCGCGCTCGGCTGCGCTGCGATCGTGCTGACCGCGGTGTGGTGCTGGGCGGCGATGCGCGCGGCCGCCCGGATGAAGCGGGCCACCACCGCGGTCCGGTCGCCGTCGAGGTCGACCCGGCGCAGCCGCTCGCCGAGCGCGCGCCGTTCGCGTGCGAGCGCAGCGCCGGCCCGCAGCGTTCGCTCGTCGGCGGCGAGCTGGGCCAGCGTGCGCGCGTTGGCGTCGAGGCGGTCGTCGATCCGCGCTTCGGCGCCGCGGAAGAGGAAGCCGTAGCCGGCCAGGACGACCAGCACCGCGCCGAGCCACAGCGGCTTGGCGTTCACCGCTGCCGCTCCAGCGCGATCGCGTAGCTGACGCCGGAGCGGTCGGCCTGGTCGTGCACGTCCAGCAGCCGGGCGGCGCCGCCGGCCGGCGCGCCGGCCAGCGCCGCCATCAGCGTGCCGACCGCGCTCAAGCGCGCGCCGCGGCCTTCCAGCGTGTAGCCGCCGTGCTCGACCCGGATCGACGAGAGCCAGGCGTCGCCCGGCACCGCGTTGCCCAGCCCGGCGATCGCGCCGGCCTGCGCCGGACCGGAGCGCCGGATCGCGGCGACGCGCTGGACGATTGCGCGCAAGCGCACCACGTCGGACTCGACCGCGCGCACCCGCTGCACCGCGCGCTCGCTGCCCGCCAGCCGTTCGGCGGCGAGCCGGCCGGCGTCGGTCGCGCGCGCCAGCCGAACCGCCTGCAGGCCGTCCAGCGCAGCGACGAGCGCGAGCGCACCGGCCAGGGCGGCCAGCGGGCGGCGCACGCGGGCCGGCACGCCGCTGGGCAGCGCGACGCCGACGAGCCGTTCGCTGCGGCTGACCAGGTAGTTGATGCGCTTCACGCGGCCGTCTCCCAGAGCGCGAGGCCGTAGGCGAGCCCCCAATCCGGCGCCGCCGCGCGCACGACGTCGGGCGGCAGCGCGCTCTCGCTCGCGGCGAGCAGTCCCGCTCGCACCGGGATCTGCACCGCGCGCTCCAGCGCCTCGGCGAGCCCGGGCAGGCGCGCGCCGTTGCCGGTCAGCGCGATCGCGCGCAGCTCCGCGCGGGCGGCCGCGCGCGTCTCGATCAGCGCCGAGGCGAGCTGGTCGACCAGCTCGTCGCGCAGGTGCTCGCCCGCGCCGGCCAAGCCGAGGCTGCGCTTGCGCTGTTCGGCGGTCGTCTCGTCGACGCCGAGCGAAGCGGCCACCGCCGCCGTGAACGCCTGCCCGCCGGTCTCGAAGGCGCGCGTCGCGGGGATCGGCTCGCCCGCGATCACCAGCGTCGTCGCGCTCGCGCCGAGATCGATCACCGCGTCGGCGTCCGCGAACGCGCGGCAGAGAGCGAACGCGCGGTCGTCGACCGCGACCGGCTTCAGCTTGGCGGCTTTGACGGCGGCCAGCCCCGCCTCCAGCGCCGGCTTGCGCGCGACGCCGACCACGCAGCGCCCGTCGGCGAGCGGCACGACCCGCACGACCGCCGCGGCGATCGGGTACGGCACGAAGCGGGTGGCCTCGAAGCGCGCGGCCCGCTCGCGCTCGGCCCGGCCCATCGCGGGAAACGCCGCGCAGCGCAGCAGCGCGTCGGGCCGGCCGAGCGCCACGACGCAGCGGCGTTCGCGCGTGTCCAGCTCGGCCCAGGCGGCGGCGACCGCCGCGGCCGGATCGCCCGCGGTCGGCCGGGCGGCCACGGCGACCAGCCGGACCGCGCCCGAGCGCTCGCGTTCGAGCAGCGCGACCCGGGTGCGCGCCGCGCCGACGTCGACGCCCAGCGGCAGCGTCGTCCGGCGCCTCACGGCACCACCGGCGCGACGAGCGCGACGGCCAGCGCGCCGCCGGCCAGGAACGGGCCGAAGCGCACGCTGTCGCCGCGGCGGGCGCGGCGGGTCGCGAGCAGCCAGGACGCGTACGCGCCGCCGAGCACGAACGCCGTGCCGAGCGCCGCCAGGCCGGCGCCGGGGCCGAAGCCCAGCCCGATCGCCGCGGCCAGCTTCACGTCGCCCAGGCCCAGGCCCCGGCCGCGGGTGAGCAGGTGGAGCGCGAGCAGCGCGCCGCCCGCGCTCAGCGCTCCGCCCAGCGCCGCGGCCGTGCCGCCGGCGGCCGCGGCCAGCAGCAGCGCGGCCAGCGCCGTCGGCGCGGTGATCGCATCGGGAATGTAGCCGGTGCGGGCATCGACCGCGCCGGCCGCGAGCGCGCCGCAGACGGCGGCGAACGGGGCGAGCTGGGTCACGGCGCGAGCCTGCGCAAGAGCGCGCGCGCCGGCGCGTAGGCCGGCGCGAGCGCGAGCGCGGCGCGCAAGTGGGCCCGCTCGGCGGCCCGGTCGGGGACGCGTTCCGCCATGCGCGCGGCGAGGTGCGCGTAGCGCGGGTCGTGCCCGGCCTGCGCGGCGGCGGCGAAGTCGCGCTCGGCCGCGCGCCAGCGCGAGAGCCGCTGCGCGGCGAACGCGCGGTCGGCCAGCAGCGCGGCGTCGTGAGGAACGGCGTGCAAGCGCGCCGCTGGCGACGGCGTACGCGCGCTCCGCGTCGCCGGGCGCGCGCCGCACCAGCAGGTAGAAGGCCAGCCGGTCGGCGGCGGAGGCCGAGCGCGCGTCGAGCCGCACGGCGCGCTCGTACGCCCGCACCGCGCCGTCGATCCGGCCCGCGCGCAGCAGGTCGTCGCCGCGGGTCACCAGCGCCGAGGCGACATTGCGGTGGAACAGGAGCGCCGCGGCGGCCAAGCTCAGGCCGGCCAGCGCGAGCCGGCGGCGGCCCGGAATCCGGTTCATGCCAGCACCCCGTAGTAGGCGGCCAGCGCCAGCATCAGCGTGCCGGCGACGATGCCGGGCGCCGCCGAGCTGGTGCAGCGGGCCAGCGCGCCGGCGTGCCGGCCGAGCGCGCCGGCCGCCAGCAGCGGCAGCGCGTGGCCGAGCGCGAAGGCGACCAGCAGGGCCGCGCCCTCGCCGCTGCGCCCGCCCAGCACCGTCAAGCCGGCGATGCCGGCGACGACCGGCGTGCAGCACGGCGAGACGACGAACGCGCTCGACGCGCCGAGCAGGAACGTGCCGCCCAGCCCGGCCGAGCCGCGCCGCACCGGCGCCGCCGGGTGGGCGTGCCCGTCGGCGCGCAAGAGCGTCAGCAGACCGCCGGTGGCCAGACCGGCGGCGAGCACGGCGTAGCCGGCGCTCGAGGCCGACCACAGCGCGCCCAGCGCGCCGGCGGCGAGGCCGAGCGCGACGTACGCGCCGGTCAAGCCGGCGACGAACGCAGCGATCACCCGCTGGGGGCGGCGCGCGGCGTTGGCGAGCGCGGCGACCGCGACGTAGCGCGGCGCGATGCACGGCCCGACGCTGGTCGCGAGGCCCGCCGCGAAGACCAGCGGGTACGCCAGCGGCGAGCGGGCCGCGGTGGCCTGGAGCCCGGCACCCAGCAGGTCGATCACGGCGCGGCCTGCAGTCCCTGGGTCGACACCCACTCCAGTTTCGAGTCGGTGCAGGCCGCGCCGCAGACGCTGCCCGAGGCGCCGCCGGCCGGCTGGAGCTTGGCCAGCGTCGAGCCGACGTGCGCACCGGGGCAGGTGATCGTGTAGCCGGCCGGCGTCGCGCCGCTCTGCGCGTTCGTGGTCAGCGTGTAGGTCGCGGCCGCGGTCGTCGCGGCGGGATCCTTGGGCGTGTTGTTGAGGTAGGCCACGCCGTTGGTCCCGGTCAGCAGCGCCTGGCTGACCGGCACGCCCGCCGCGGTCGGATAGACCTGGTTGTCGGCGTAGTAGAGCTCGAGCGCGGTCGCGATCGAGCGCAGGTTCGACTCGCAGGCCGCCGTCTGCGCCTGCGCGCGCGCGTTGACGAAGTTGGGGATCAGGATCCCGGCCAGGATGGCGATGATCGCGACCACGATCATCAGCTCGATGAGCGTGAAGCCGCGCTCGCCGCGGCGCGGAGCGGAATGGTGCACGACGTTCCTCCGGTGGTGCTGCACCGGAGTCGGTGCCCCCGGCCGGAACGTTCTATGCCGTGGTTACGGGGTCACTGGAATTGCCAGGCGTCCACCGTTTGGCTGGCGCTGTCGACGAACCACAGCGCACCGTCGGGGCCGAGCGTCATCGAGCTCACGATCGGCATCGGCTGCGATCCGGTCGGCGGAACCTGCCGCGCTTGGACGACGCTCCCGGTCAGCGTGAACTCGGTCAAGATCGTCGGCCCGGATTGTTGGTGCTGCAACGATGCGGCAACGAAGACGTGCGGCCCCGCGCAGCCGATCGTGGCCATGCCGGGCACATCGGTATTCTGCGGCGGCAAGCTGCCGGGTGCGGCGTAGGCGCTGTAGGTCCCGCTCGGCGTGATCTTGAGCGCGTATGCCTGCGTCGACGTGATTCCGGCGGCCCAGACGTTGCCGTCGGACGCGGTACAGACGGACTGGATTTGCCCCAGCGTGCTGCCGCCTGCCATCGGCGCCGGATACACGGTCGAAGTGCCGGCCGTCGTCAAGCGGATGACGCCGGTGCCGGCTGCGAGCCAGAGGTTGCCGTCGCTGCCGGCGGTGACGTCGTAGACGCTCTGCGGCACGATGACGCCGGTGTACTGTCCGCCTTGTGTCATCTGCCCGACGATCGACGGCACGACGTCCTGCGTGAACCACAGGTTGCCGTCCGAGCCGTAGGCGATCGTGTCCGGTCCGTTCGTCCCGCCGGTCGGCAACTGGGCCCGGACGACACCGTCGGTCGTCACGTGCGCGATCGCGAACGCATTGCGCTCGGCGATCCAGAGCGAGCCGTCCGGCGCGACGACGAGCCCCAGCGGTTCGACCGTGTTTACGGCGGCGCCGGGTTCGAGCTCGTACGAGACGGTCTGGCCGCTCGTGCTGATCTTGGCGACTTGGCCCAAACCGCTCTCGGTGACCCAGAGGTTCCCGTCCGGCGGAGCGACGATCGCGAACGGGTTGGCGCCGCTGAGCGGGTAGTAGCGGAATTGCGACGCGCTGATGACCGGGATCGGCGTCGGCGACGGGGTCGCCGTGGGGGTCGGCGTAGCCGTGGCGGTCGGCGTAGCCGTAGGGGTCGGCTTCCCGGGGCTGGGCGTCGGCCCGGCGGTCGCAACGACGCCCGGTGCGCTTCCCCCGCCCCCGCCGCATGCCGTGATGAAGCAACTGACGGTGAGGACGGCGAGTGATACAAGCGCCTTGAGGCGGCGTTGCGCCAAAGGCGTGTCTCGGTTCATGGCCGTGCCTTTGATAGCGACCGGCACAGATCATCTACCGCCAGAGTTCCTCGCGGCGGGGAAACGACGCGGCGGCGCCGCGCCGGGTGACGCTCAGCGCGGCGGCGCGGTTGGCGAGCCCGACGGCGGCGGCCATGTCCTCACCGCCGGCGAGCGAAGCGGCCAGCGCGCCGATGAAGCAGTCGCCGGCGCCGGTGGTGTCGGCCGGCTCGACGCGCGGGGCCGGTGCCATGCGGCACTCGTCCGCGGTGCAGACCAGCGCGCCGGCCGGGCCGAGCGTCGCGACGACCGTGCGCGGGCCGCGCGCACGAAGCGACCGGGCCGCGCGCTCGAGCGCACGCGGATCGGCCGCGTCGAGCGGCGTGCCGGCCAGCGCCGCCAGCTCGAGCTCGTTCAGCACCATCACGCCGACGTCGCGCAGCAGCGCGGCCTCGACCGCCCGCGCCGGGGCGGGGTTGAGGATCGCGATGGCCCCGGCCGCGGCGGCCGCGCGCACGACGGCCGCGACGACCTCGGCCGGGATCTCGAACTGCGTCAGCACGACGTCGCCGGGCGCGATCCGCTCCAGCGGGAGCGGGTCGTCCCACACCGCGTTGGCGCCCGGGACGGCGACGATCGCGTTCTGCCCACCGCCGACGGTGACGAAGGCGGTGCCGGTCGGCACGCCCGTTTGCCGGCCCACTCCGCTGACGTCGACGCCCTCGGACGACAAGAACGCCAGCAGCTCGTCGCCGTCGCGGTCGTCGCCGACGCTGCCGGTCATCGTCGTCCGCGCGCCCAGCCGGCGCGCCGCGACGGCCTGGTTCGCGCCCTTCCCGCCCGGGAAGCGCGCGAAGCTCGTCGCGATGACCGTCTCGCCCGGCCGCGGCAGCGCGTCCACGAACGCGACCAGATCACGGTTGATGCTGCCGAAGACGTGCACCGCTCCCATCGCCGCTCCTTCGCGGCCGCGCTCACGCCACCCGGCGGCCGAGCTGGTGCAGCGCGCGCGCCAGCAGCTTCGAGACATGGCTCTGCGAGAGGCCCAGGCGGGCGCCGAGCTCGGTCTGGGTGAGGCCGATGCCGTAGGTGCCCAGCACGATCGCGCGCTCGCGCTCGCTCAGCGCGTCGAGCGCGAGGCCGAGCGCGACCCGCTCCTCGATCTGCAGCCCGATGCACGGCTCGGCCAGGAGCGCCATCTGCTCCGGGCCTTCGGAGTCGGCGTCGGGCAGCGCCGCTCGCTCGCCGCGGCGCAGCGCGCGCAGCTCTTCGAGCGTCTCGATCGTCACGCCGAGCGCGGCGGCCAGCTCGCCGGGCGCGGGCTCGCGGTGGTGGGTTGCGCAGAAGGCGCCCCAGGCCTCGACGTAGCGCCGTTCGAGCGCCCGCAGCGCGCGCGGCACGCGCACGATCCGCTCGTGGTCGCGCACGTAGTGCATCAGCTCGCCCACGATCATGATCCAGGCGTAGGCGTCGAACGGCGTGCGCATCTCGGGCCGGTAGTACTCGGCCGCCTTGATCAGGCCGACCGCGGCGACCTGCTCGAGGTCGGCGCGGTCGTTGTGGGCGCGCTTGAACTTCTTGGCCCCGCGCGCGCAGAGGTGGCGGTGCGCGTCGACGACGGCGTTGCGGCCTTCGACGGTCCGGTGGCGGCAATAACGGGCTACGAGCTCTTCCCGCAGGCTCATCTGGAGACACTTCCGATCAGGGAATAGAGGGGGATGAAGACGGAGAACACGATGAAGCCGACGACGCCGCCCAGGGCGCCGATCAGCAGCGGCTCGACCACCGCGCCGAGGGTCGCGATCGCGGCCTCGACGTCGGTCTCGAAGTAGGCGGCGGCCTTGAGCAGCATCTCGTCGACCTGGCCGGTCTCCTCGCCGACGCGGATCAGGGCCAGCGCGAGCGGGTCGAACAGCCGGGTGGCCTGCAGCGGCGAGGTCAGCGCGTCGCCCTCGCGCAGCGCGACGGCGACCCGCTCCAGCGCCGCCGCGTAGGTCGGGCTGCCGGCGACCGGGCGCACGACCTCGATCGCGCCGACCAGCTCGATCCCGGCCCGCAGCAGCGTCGCGAGCATGCGCGCGATCCGCGCGGTGATCGCTTTTCCCAGCAGCGGCCCGACGACCGGCAGGCGCAAGCGCAGGCGGTCGAGCGCCAGCGCTCCGCGCCGCGAGCGGGCGAACGTGCCGAGCGCGGCCGCGCCGAGCGCGCCGCCGGCGAGCGCGAGCGCCCAGCTCAGCGGCTGCTGCAGCGCCTGCCCGAGGCCCAGCAGCAGCCGCGTCGTGAGCGGCAGCTCGACGTGGAAAGCCTCGAACATCTGGGCGAACATCGGCACGATCCGGGCGATCAGGAACAGCACCAGGCCGAGCGCGGCGCTGAGCACCACGGCCGGGTAGGCCAGCGCCGCGCGGACCTTCTTGCGCAGTTCCGCCTCGCGCTCGAGGAACGCCGCCAGCCGCTCCAGCACGTCGTCGAGGATCCCGCCCGCCTCGGCGGCGCGGATCATCGCGACGTACAGCGGCGCGAAGGCCTTGGGGTGCTTGGCCAGCGCGTCGCTGAGCGCGCTGCCGTGCTCGATCTCGGCCAGCACCGAGCGCAGCGACTCGCGCAGCACGGCGTCGGCGCTGCGCTCGATCGCGACCTCGAGCGCGCGGCGCATCGGCACGCCGGCCCGGATCAAGGTCGCGAACGAGCGGAAGAAGGCCAGCAGCGCGCGCCGGCGCGGGGCGCCCAGGCCCATCGGCCGGGCGACGGTGCGGGCCAGCGCGCTCTCGCGGTCGAGCGCGGTGACGAACAGCGCGCGGGTGCGCAGGCTGGCCAGCACGGCCTGCGCGTCGGGCGCCTCCATCGCGCCGCGCACCAGCTCGCCGGCGGCGGTCCGGGCGGTGTACCGGTAGAGCGGGGCGCTCACGGCGCGCCGCCGCCGAGCGCGCGCACCTCGCTCGGGCGGGTGGTCGCCGCTTGCGCGTCCGCCAGCCCGATCTCGCCCCGCACGACCAGCTCGCAGAGGTGCGTCTCGAGCGTCTGCATGCCGGCCGCCCGGCCGGTCACGATCGTGTTGCGCAGCTGGTGCGTCTTGCCGTCGCGGATCAGCGCCCGCACCGCGTCGGTCCCGATCAGGACCTCGGCCGCCGCGCGCCGTCCCTGCCCTTCACGGCGCGGGACGAGCCGCAGCGCGACGATCGCGGCGACGGTCGAGGCGAGCTGCGAGCGGACCTGCGCGTGCGCCTCGGGCGGGAACGCGTCGACGATGCGGTCGACCGTCTGGGCGGCGTCGCCGGTGTGCAGCGTCGCGAAGACCAGGTGGCCGGTCTCGGCCGCGCCCAGCGCCGCCTCCATGGTCGGCCGGTCGCGCATCTCGCCGACCAGGATCACGTCCGGGTCGGCCCGCATGAAGCCGCGCAGCGCTTCGGCGTAGTCGCTCACGTCGCGGCCGACCTCGCAGTGGGTGATCAGCGAGCGCTGCGGCAGGTGCAGGTACTCGATCGGGTCCTCGACGGTGCAGACGACGCGCTCGCTGGTGCGGTTGATGCGGTCGATCAGCGCCGCCAGCGCCGTCGTCTTGCCGCTGCCGGTCGGGCCGGTGAAGAGCACCAGCCCGGCGTGGCGCCGGGCGAGCTGCGCCACCACCGCCGGCAGCCCGAGCGCGTCGAGCGCCGGGATGCGCTCGGCGAGCAGCCGGATCGCGACCCGCACCCCGCCCGTATGGCGGTACGCGTGCACCCGGTACGGCCCGCCGTCGGCGCTCGCCAGCGCCGCGCCGTCGGCGCTGCCGCGATCGTCCAGCCGCGCGAGCTGCCCGGCGCCGAGCGCGCCGGCCAGAAAGCCGCGGACGTCCGCCTCGGCGACCGGCGGCGCGTCGAGCGGCACGAGCCGGCCGTCGACGCGCAGTGCGGGCCGGTCGCCGCCGCCGAAGTGGAGGTCGGTCGCCGCGCGCCCGCGCGCGCCGCGAACGAGCTCCTGGATGCGAACGGCGCCCAGGCTCATCGCGCCGCCGGCCAGGCGACGACCCGGCACAGCTCGTCGAACGTCGTGACGCCGGCGAGCACCTTGGCGACCGCGTCCTCGAGCATCGGCCGGTAGCCGGCCTGCGCGGCCAGTTGCGCGACCTGCACGCTCGAGGCGCCGACCGCGATCGCGTCGCGGGTCGCATCGTCGACCACCAGCAGCTCGTAGACGCCGGTGCGGCCGATGTAGCCGCTGCCCGCGCACGTCCGGCAGCCGCCCGCCGCGTACCAGGCGTCGTGCTCGGTCGCGAACGCGCGCCGCACGCCGGCCGGGATCGCGGTGCGCACGCGGCACTGCTCGCACAGGGTGCGCACCAGCCGCTGCGCGACCACCGCGGTCAAGCCGGCGGCGAGCGAGTGGCGGGCGACGCCCAGCTCGACCAGCCGGTCGACGGTGCGCGGCGCGTCGTTGGCGTGCAGCGTCGTGAACACGATCTGGCCGGTCAAGGCCGCCGAGACGGCGACCGTGGCGGTTTCGGCATCGCGCATCTCGCCGACCATGACGGCATCGGGGTCCTGGCGCATGAACGCCCGCAGGACGCTCGGAAAGGTCAGCCCGGCGCGCGGGTTGACCTGCACCTGCGCGACGCCCGGCAAGCGCATCTCGATCGGGTCCTCCACCGCGCACACGCTGCGCGCGCTGCCGTCGAGCTGGGCGAGCGACGCGTAGAGCGTCGTCGTCTTGCCGCTGCCGGTCGGCCCGGTGACGACGACGAAGCCCCACGGCGCGGTGACCGCGGCGCGGTAGCGCTCGAAGAGCGCCGGCGGCATGCCCAGCTTGGCCAGATCGGGCGCCGTCGCGTAGTGGTCGAGCAGGCGGATCACGACCTTCTCGCCGTCGATGGTCGGCACCGAGGCGACCCGCGCGTCGATCGCGCGGCCCTCGAACGGCACGCTGCAGCGGCCGTCCTGCGGCTGGCGGCGGTCGGCGATGTCCATGCCCGCCAGCAGCTTGAGCCGCGAGACGAACGCCGGGTACAGCTCGGCCGCGATCGTCTCGAGCTCGCGCAGGATGCCGTCGACGCGCAGCCGCACGCGGCCGCTGCCGGCGGCGGTCGGCTCGACGTGCACGTCGCTCGCGTGGGCGGCGATCGCGCGAGCGAAGACCAGGTCGACGGCTCGCACCGCCGGCGCGTCGCCGCTGGGGTCGTTGCCGGCGCCGGCCGGCAGCTCGCCGTAGGCGACCCGCAGCTTCTCGCGGATCGCTTCGCGCGCCAGCGGCAGCGGCCGGATCTTGAGCCGGGTCGCGGCGCGCAGCGCGTCCACGACCGCGCCGTCGTCGGGGTCGGCCAGCGCGACGGCGAGCACGCCGTCGACAACGGCGAGCGGCAGCGCGTCGTGGCGAAAGGCGAGCGCGCGGGGAACGCGCGCGACCGCTTCGGCGTTCGGGGAATAACCGAAACCGGCCGCCGTATAAGCCGGTGCGGTGGACGTGATCGCCATGGATGACCTCGGAGAAACGTGACGTGCCGAGCCGCTCCGCGCGCAACGACGCGCTGCTGTACCCAGCAAGACACGGATCGGAAACAACGCGGTAAACCTGAGGCGACATTCGCACGCGTGGCTTAAATAATCTTAAATCGCTCGGCGCCGATCGAACGAGCACGACAAAAGGCGCATCGTAGCGCGCTACGGCACGCGCGTTCGAGCAAAAACGCGAACGCGGCGCGACGAGCGGTTCGAATCCGCTGCGAGCGCCGCGTCGTTTCAAACTCGAAAGCGGATTCGTAGTACGAGACGATCACGGGCCGAATCGGATCGAGTGGCAGTGACGTCTCGGTCGAAGAGCATCGCGCACCTGGGCTCTACGAACGCATCGCGCGGTCGCTGCGCGACGAGCTTCTGGGAGGAGTCACCTGGTCCGACCGGCCCCGTTGCCGCGGCAGCGCCGGCGGCCGCGAGCGCGGGAATGATTTCCGCCGGGCAAGGCGACCATTGCGAGGCGGCGCCGCCAACGGCTACCTGCTGCACCAGTTCCTCAGCGACGAGGTAGGCGTCGCAGGTGCAGCGCGCACCAGCAGCACTTCTACAACGAGAGCGCTCAGGGCTGCACCGACTCCTCTGCGTTGGAGACCGCGGCGTCGCGCTGACGGCACCGTTCATGGTGAGTCGGGCGACGGGCCGCGCAGAGCGAGCTCGACCGCCTCGTCCTCGGTAAGGGACTTGCCCGAGGCCTCCAGACTCGTTCGCTGCGCCGCCGTCAAGCGGGCCGCGAGGATCGGCTCGAGGATGGCGAGCGTGCGAGCCTCGGTCCCTTCCCGGCCCGAGCGCTCGGCGGCGTAACACGCATCAGCGTAGCCTAGCAGACGCGCCGCGCGCCACACGTCTCCGCGTAAGCCGCACAGAGTCGCCAGATGTTGGGTTGCGACAGCCTGCCAAAGGCGAGAGCCGACCCGTCGTGCGATCCGAAGAGCCTCTTCGGCCGATCGCTGGGCCGCGAGATGATGTCCCAGCACGATGTGATAGGCTGCGGCGTTGAGGTAGCATACGACGACTCCTGTGTCGTGCCGTCCCCGCAAGACCTCGAGCGTTGCCTCAGTATGTGAGAGGGCCAACTCGACGTTGCCGTCCGAGAACTCGAGTTCGGCGAGGTTGAGTCGTTCGACGGCTGCGCGCTCGCGATCCCCCAGCGTCTCGTCGAGCGCGATGCATTCGGTGAACGTTGGACGCGCCGCGCGGTAGTCGCCGAGCCCGACGAGGGCCAACGCTTTCGAACTCAGCGCGCCGGCGTACAACAGCGATGTGGTGAGCCCCGCTTGCCGATAGATCGCCAGGGCATGATCGCTCGCCACGTTGGCGCTCTCGTAGTCCGTCTGCTGAATGTAACCGCGCGCGAGCCTCATCGTGGCTGAAGCGAGATTCTCCAGATCGTCGAGCTGCTCGAGGCGCGCAATCGCCTCTTGCGCAGCACGGACCGCGTGCTCGCCCGTCATCAGCAGGCTTCTCGAATGCCACAGCGCCGCTTCGTACGCCGCATTCGGCGACTGCGCGAGCACGTCGCCCAAGCGTGAGAGCCAGCGGAGTCCTTCCGCCAAGTAACCGCTGTCGGCCCAGTGGGAGCGATAGCCCATCACGATGCGCACGGCGATAGCCGTATCGCGGCCGCCATCGAGCGCCCAGTGCAACGCGGCTCGCGCGTTCTGAAGCTCATCGACCATCGCAGAGTGCCATGCTGCTCGCGGGACGGTCGGGAGTGCCGCCCGCGAACGGTCGGCGAAATCGGCGACCCAATACGCGAGACGCCGTTCGAGCAGGCCTACCTCGTCCCCGGCTCCCAGCCGCTCGAGCGCGTAGGCCCGGTTCGATTCCAGGAGCCGGTATCGCGCGTGGTTCGTGTCGACATCCAGCGCGACCATCGACTTCTCAACGAGTGACGACAGAAGACTCAGCACGTCCGAGGATTCGAGCGCGCCGAATCGACAGACGACGTTCGCGGCATCCAGATTCCACCCAGCCGGGAAACACCCGGTACGCGTGAAGAGCGTCCGCTCTTCGGGCGTAAGGAGATCGAAGCTCCACGCGATGGCCGCCTGCATCGTTTGATGGCGGGAGAGTGCCGTGCGGTTGCCGCCGGTCAGAAGTCGAAAGCGCTGGTCGAGCAATCCGGCGATATCCGCCACTCCCAGAGAACCGACGCGGCCTGCCGCGAGCTCGATCGCGAGCGGGATGCCGTCCAGGCGCCGGCAGATCTCTGCGACGAACGGCGCGGACGTCTCGCTGAGGGTGAAGCCGTCGCGAACGGCGTGGGCCCGTTCGCAGAAGAGCTGCACGGCCTCGATTGCTGATAGCGCCTCGACGCTCAAACGAGCGCCGCGCCGGGGCACCTCCATCGAGGGAACGCGATACGTCCACTCGCCGGCGATATTGAGTCGCTCGCGACTCGTCACCATCAGCCGCAGCCGATCGCTCGAGCGTAAGAGCGAATCCAAAATGGCCGCCGCGGGGAGGATGAGATGCTCGCAATTGTCGACGATGAGCAGCGCGTTCCGCTCGTCGAGATATGCTGCGAGGACATCGAGCAGGGACACCTCGACGCCGACGACGCTTGCGATGGTCTCTACGATGAGGCCAGGATCGCGAAGCGCCGCGAGCTCGACGATCCATACACCGCGTTCGCCGGTGCGGGCAAAGGCGCTGCGCAATTCACGTGCGATTCGAGTCTTCCCGACACCGGCCGCTCCGACCAGCGTCACGAGCCGGTGGGAAGCGAGCAGTTCGGTCACGTCCGCCAGGACGCTTGTGCGGCCGACGATCGGCGCCGGCTCGCTCCTAGTCGTCGACGGTGGCATCGCGCTCGAACCCGGCTCGGGCACGCGCTTGCGAGGCGGTCGCGGCCGGCTGGGCGCCTTGGCGGCCCCTTCAAAGCGCTCCCGAACGTTCGGATCGAGATACGTGCCCAGGCCCTGCAGCAAGCCCGCAAGAGTCCCGGCATCGGGATATTGCCGCGTGCCTCGCTCCAACGAGCTGATCGTCACGTGCGAGACATGGGCCAGCTCGCCAAGTGCTTTCTGCGTCAGCCCCGCGTCCAAACGCAGCGCCTTGAGCAGCACTCCGAAGGGTGACGGTCCGACACGCTGCACGGGAGCCCTCCACACGGCGAGGATGCGTCAGCTTTCGCCACGTCCGCGTGGGTGCATTCCGACCGGCGTACGGGCTCGATCGTACGGGCGTACGGCTCGATCGTACGTTTGAGATGTGCGCCTCCCGGCTGCGCCGGGAGGCGGTGCACCATGGTATTCTGGTACTGGGCTCAGCTGAAACAGGCGCACTCACCGTCGGCCGCGGGCCCCGCGAAACCGATCATCTTGGCTGCGGCTGCCCGGCCCGCGTCGGGTGGCGCGCGACCAAAGACCGAAATCGCGTCACCCGCGACACCGGGCGACACGAACGGTAGCATTCGCCCTATCGGTCACCATTTCATCTGACGACGTGAAGAGGTTCATATGAGCGACAACATTGGTCATGATGTGCACATGGCGCATGCGATGCTCGAAGCAATGGGAGAAATGCAGCCGCTTCGAGCGCGGAAGAGCGCATGGGCGGCGTTTGCGATCGGCTTCCTCTTCGGGGCGCCCGGCTTGGGGCTGTATTTCTGGAGTTGGAAAGAGTTCTTCTACAGCCTGATCGCCAATGCCATCGGTCTGTCGCTGGTGGTTCCGACGTTCGGCATCAGTTGGTGGGTGGGTGCGCTCGTGCTGGCAATTTACGGTGCTCGCCGCGTGGCCGTGTCGAATCCCCACGTCTCAATCGCGAACGGGGGTTAGAGATGCGGGTGCCGAGACCAACCCCCCAAATCGCTCGGCACCGATCGAACGAGCGCGGCAGAAGGCCCATCGTAGCCCGCTGCGGGCATGTGCGTTCGAGTGAAAACGTGAGTACCGGCGCGACGAGCGGTTCGAATCCTATGCGAGCACCGCGTCGTTCAAAAATAAACCCGAATGCGTAGCTGAAAACAAGTCGTCCGCGCGCGGGACGGCGAACCACGGACTCGATGAGCGCGACCACCAGCCACACCGAGTACCTGACCATCCGCACCGAGCGGCGCTACGAGATCCGCGACATCACCGAGCACGCCGAGCGGGTGCGGGCGGCGGCGAAGCTGTGGGACGGCATCGTGCTGGTCAGCACCATGCACATCACCTCGAGCGTCTTCGTCAACGACCACGAGCCCGGGCTCTGGCGCGACATCCTGGAGTGGGTCGAGAAGCTGGCCCCGGCCGGGCTCGACTACGCCCACCACCGGACGGGCGAGGACAACGGCGACGCGCACCTCAAGCGCATGCTGCTCGGCCACCAGGTGCTCGTCCCGGTGACCGAGGGCCGGCTCGACCTCGGCCGGTGGGAACGCGTCCACTACGGCGAGTTCGACGGGCTGCGCCCCAAGCGGGTGCTGCTCAAAGCGTTCGGCCTGGCCGAACCGGGCTGAGAGAAGAAGAAGGGCCGCGATCGCTCGCGGCCCTTCGCCGTTCCCGCGCTCGCGCGGAGTCTAGGGGTTGCTCGGGGTCTGCGGGTTGCCGGCCAGCGGCGCGAACGGCTGGGCCGCGAAGTTCGCGGCGTGCGGGGTCCCGTTGCCCAGCACGTAGTTGTAGCCGGGGGTCGCCGGGTAGCCGTTGTTGCCGGGGATGTTCTGGCGGTACACGGTGCTGCCGAACGCGGCCGAGAGCGCGTAGATGTACGCGTTGGCGTTGCCCAGGCGGGTGCCGAGGGTCTGCTCGGTGACCGCCAGCAGCCCGACGAACTCCGGCGACGAGGCGCTGGTGCCGATCAGCAGGTAGAACTGCCCGCCGATCGCGGTGACGTCGCTCGAGCGGTCGGGCGCGCACGGCTGGACCGAGCCGACCGGGCAGCCGCCCATGTGCATGGCGACGTCGGGAACCGTGCGCTGGTTGGAGCGCGTGTTCACCAGATATTGGTAGTAGGGCTTGGAGAAGAGCGTGCTGATGCCGCCGCCGGAGCCCCAGATCTCGTTGGGCAGCGCGCCCTGCGCCGGGTCGAAGCGGTCGTAGTAGGCATTCTCCCGCACGTACTTCGAGTTCAGCGAGCCCGAGATGCTCGCGGTGACGAGGTTCGTGCCGCCGACCGCGGTCACGTCGCTGTCGTCGGCCGGGTTCTCGACGCCCTTGATGAACTGCGTGCCGTTCACGTCCTCGCACCCGTAGGCGCCGCCATCGCCGGAGCTGGCGACGAAGGTGATGCCTTGCGCGTTGCCCTGGCGGAAGACGTCGTGGAAGCTCTGGATGATCGAGGTGAAGTCGGTGCCGCCGTTGTACGCGGCGGTGTAGTACAGCTCGCACAGCCCGAACGACGAGTTCACGACGTCGACCTTGTTGTCGTCGACGACCGCGGTGTACGCGGCGAGGATGTTGCTGTCCGAGAGGTCCGGGATGGTGTAGAGCACCAGGTGCGCGCCGGGCGCGCTGCCCAGCGACTGCTGCACGTCCAGGCTCGCTTCGTCGGACGCGCCCGAGTTGGGATCGAACGGCGGCGGGCCGCCGTTGACCGGGCGCCGCTCGATCGTCGGCACGGGCGCCTTCTCGTGGCCGAAGTAGAGCGCCAGGTCGCTGTCGAGCACGTCGGAGCTGATCACCACGCCGATGGTGCGGCCGGCGCCGTTGGCGGTCTGGTAGGCCGGGTAGCCGTAAGCCTGTTTGAGGTCGGTGAACCAGTACGGGCCGACGTCCGAATAGCGGTTGGCCGGCGTTTCGACGTACGGCGTCTTGCTGACGCGCTGCGAGTCGACGTGCTTGACGAACGGCGAGAAGTTCACCGTCGCGCCGAGCTTGGCCAGCGACTGCGGCAGGACCGGCGCGCGGTCGAGGCTGAGCCCGGCCCGGCCGTGCTGCGAGCTCTGCCGGACGTGGACGCCGAAAGCGCGCTCGACGGTCGCTTGGGGGGCCGCCGCGAACACGCTCTGCGAGCTGATCTGGACGGCGAAGCCCTGCGCGCGCAAGGTCGAGGCCGCGGTGGCGAGATCGGCCGCCGCGGGCGCGTAGCGATCGCGGAACTGCTGCGGCGTGAGGAAGTGGTGGTACTGCGGCGAGTTCTTGTCGGTCTGCTGCTGGATGAGGCTGTCGAGCTCGGCCGAGTTGCGCAGCGGCAGGTGGACCGCGACTTCCAGGCCTGCGCGCAGCGCCTCGGCGGGGATGGGGGCGGTCGCCTGCTGCGGCGTGACCGCCGTTGGGGTGAGCGAGGACGGAGCCGCCACGTGAGGCGTCCCTCCGCCACATGCGACGACGAGCGGTGCGATACACGCGACCGCCGCGATTCGAAGGAGTCGAGACAACGCGACCTCCGAGCGGTAGATTCTTATAGGGTTGTGGGTGCGACCGGGCCGTCTACCTTGCGCGCGGGGCATGTTCCTCGCAGGCGAGCGACGGCTCGCGCGTCGCTCGCCTGCCGGATACCCCCGCGCGCCGAGCCGCTACGGTCTGATCGCGACCGCGAGCAGCTCGGGCGACGCGGCCCGCTCGAAGCGGGCGAAGTTCTTGGCGAAGAGCCCCGCCAGCTTGCGGGCCTGGGCGTCGTAGGCGGCGGGGTCCTCCCACGCGGCGCGCGGGTCGAGCACGTCGCTGGCCACGTCGGGCACCGCGGTCGGGATCTCCAGCCCGAAGAACGGCTCGCGGGTGAAGCTCGCGCCGGCCAGCCGGCCGTCGATCGCGGCGTTGACCATCGCGCGGGTGTAGGCGATCTTCATCCGCTTGCCGGTGCCGTAGCCGCCGCCGGTCCAGCCGGTGTTGACCAGCCAGCACTGCACGCCGTGCTGCGCGATGCGTTCGCCCAGCAGCTTGGCGTAGACGGTCGGGTGGTGGACCATGAACGGCGCGCCGAAGCAGGTCGAGAAGGTCGCGGTCGGCTCGGTGACGCCGCGCTCGGTGCCGGCGACCTTGGCGGTGTAGCCCGAGAGGAAGTGGTACATGGCCTGCTCGGGCGAGAGCCGGGCGATCGGCGGCAGCACGCCGAACGCGTCGGCGGTCAGCATGATGATCGTCTTGGGATGACCGGCCATCCCGCTCTTGATGAAGTTGGGCAGGAAGCTGGTCGGGTAGGCCGAGCGCGTGTTCTCGGTCTTGGCGTCGGAGTCGACGTCGAGCACCCGCGTGCGCGGGTTCATGGCGACGTTCTCGAGCACGGTGCCGAAGCGGTGCGAGGCGGCCCAGATCTCCGGCTCCGCCGCCTTGCCGAGCTTGATCATCTTCGCGTAGCAGCCGCCCTCGAAGTTGAACACGCCGTCGGCCGACCAGCCGTGCTCGTCGTCGCCGATCAGCGGGCGGTGCGGGTCGGACGAGAGCGTCGTCTTGCCGGTGCCCGAGAGGCCGAAGAAGATCGCGACATCGCCGGCTTCCCCGACGTTGGCCGAGCAGTGCATCGAGAGCACGTTGCGCAGCGGCATCAGGTAGTTCATGACGGTGAAGACCGACTTCTTGATCTCGCCGCCGTAGCGGGTCCCGCCGATCAGGATGACGTTGCGGGCGAAGTCGACCAGGCAGTAGGTCGACGAGCGGGTCCCGTCCCGCTCCGGGTCGGCATCGAACAGCGCCGCGTCGATCACGGTGAACTCGGGCGCGAACGACTCGTCGCCGTCGGCGGTGTCGATGAACATGTTGCGCGAGAAGAGGTTCTGCCAGGCGTACTCGCTGATGACCCGCACCGGCAGCCGGTAGCGCGGGTCGGCGCCGACGTAGCAGTCCAGCGAGAAGACCTCCTTGCCGGTCAGGTACTCGCCGACCCGGGCGAGCAGGCCGTCGAAGACGCTTCGGTCGATCGCCTGGTTGAGGTCCCAGTCGATGTCGTTCTCGCTGCTCGGCTCGCGGACGAAGAACTTGTCCTTGGGCGAGCGGCCGGTGAACCTCCCGGTCTCGACCACGAGCTGTCCGTCCTCGCCCAGCAGCGCCTCGCGGCGGCGCAGGGCGTGCTCGTACAGCTCGGGGACGGTCTGGTTGCGGTAGACGGTCCCGACGCCGCCGAGGCCGAGGGCGGACAGTTGTTCGTCGAAGGACTGCGAAGGGTGCGGTAGCGTCAGAATGGGCGTACTCCTCGGCGACGTCCGGGGAAGGGAAAGGGAGCGGTATTCGGTTGCTGCGGACAGGCCGCCTCGTTGGACGATCTCGGCCGGGTCGCGGATTCGGGCGGGTGTAGCGCGTGCCGGAACTCTTCACCGTGCTGCCGCCCGGCGAGGCCTTCGCGGCGCTTGCGAGCGCTTGTTCCCCGATCGCACGGACCGAAATCGTGCCGCTGGCGAGCGCGCTCGGCCGGGTGGCGGCGGCCGACGTGCGGGCCGGCGAGACGCTGCCGTCGTTTGCGCGCTCGACCATGGACGGCTACGCCGTCCGGGCCGCCGACACCAGGGGCGCCGCCGAGCAATCCCCGGTCTACCTGCGGCTGGTCGGCGACGTCCCGACCGCGGTGGTGCCCGATGTCCGCACCGGCCCGGGCGAAGCGGTCCGGATCCACACCGGCGCGATGCTGCCGGCGGGCGCCGACGCGGTGGTGATGGTCGAGGACACCAACCTGCACGGCGACCAGGTGGAAGTGCTGGCCGCCGTGGCGCCGGGCGAGGACGTGCTGACCGTCGGCGAGGACATCGCGGCGGGCGCCCTCGCCGTGCCGGCCGGCCGGCGGCTGCGGGCGGCCGACCTGGGCGGCCTGGCGGCGCTCGGCGTGAGCGCGCTGCAGGTGCGGGCGCGGCCGCGGGTCGCGATCCTCTCGACCGGCGACGAGGTCGTGCCGCTCGAGCGCACGCCCGGGCCGGCCCAGGTTCGCGACGTCAACGCCACCACGGTCGCGGCGGCCGTCGCGGCGGCCGGCGGCGAGCCGGTCCGGCACGGCATCGTGCCCGACGATCCCGCCGCGCTCGAGCGGGCGCTGCGCGCCGCGCTGGCCGGTGCCGACGCGGTGGTGCTCTCGGCCGGCTCGTCGGTCTCGGTGCGCGACCTGACCGCCGAGGTCGTCGCCCGGCTCGGCCCGCCCGGCATCCTCGTCCACGGCATCGCGATCCGGCCCGGCAAGCCGACCGTGCTCGCGCTGTGCGGCGGCGTTCCGGTCGTCGGGCTGCCCGGCAATCCCGCCAGCGCCCTGGTCGTGGCGTGGCGGATCGTGCGGCCGCTGGTGCGGCTGCTCGGCGGCGAGCCGGTCGCCGCCGACGGCCGGGACGACGAGCGCGCGCGGGGCGCGCGGCTGGCGCTGCCGCTGCCCTCCCGGCCGGGCCGCGAGGACTACGTGCCCTGCACGCTCGCCCGCGACGCCGCGGGCGAGCTGCACGCGACCCCGCTGTTCGGTGCCTCGAACCTGATCTTCACCCTGGTCCGGGCCGACGGGCTGATCGCGGTCCCGCTCGACCGCAGCGGCCTGTCCGCCGGCGAGACGGTCCGGGTGATCGTTCCGTGAGCGCGTGCGATGGCTGAGCGCGAGGTGTTCCTGCACGACGTTCCGCTCGCGACGGCGCAGGCGCGGTTCGCGGCGGCGCTCGATGCGGCGGGCGTGCGCGACGACGCGACCGAGGCGCTCGCGCTCGCCGACGCGCTCGGCCGGGTGAGCGCGCGGCCGGTGATCGCGCGGCTGTCGTCGCCGCACTACCACGCCTGCGCGATGGACGGGATCGCGGTGCTCGCCGCGCGCACCGCCGGCGCGCGCGAGACGGCGCCGCTGGAGCTGGGGCCCGAGGACGTGGTCGTCGTCGACACCGGCGACCCGCTGCCGGCCGGCTGCGACGCGGTGATCCGGATCGAAGACGTCGAGCCGCGGCCCGGCGGGCGGGTGGCGATCCGCGCCGCCGCCGCGCCGTTCGCGCACGTTCGCGCGATCGGCGAGGACGTGGTCGCGAGCGAAGTGGTCGTGCCGGCGCTGCGGCGGCTGGGGCCGGCCGACCTCGCGGCGTGCGCCGGCGCGGGCGTCGGCACGGTCGAGGTCGTGCGGCGGCCGCGGGTGGCGGTGATCACCACCGGCGACGAGCTGGTCGACGTCGGCGTCGCCGCGCCCGCGCCGGGCGACGTCCTCGACTCGAACGCGGTGCTGCTGGCCGCCTGCGTGCGCAGCTACGGCGGCGAGGTCACGCTGCGCGAGCGCGTGCGCGACGACCGCGCCGCGATCGAGGCGGCGGTCGCCCGCGCCGTCGCCGCCTGCGACGTCGTGGTGGTCAACGCCGGCTCGTCGGCCGGGCGCGACGACCACACCGCGCGGGTCTTCGCGGCGTTCGGCGAGGTCGTCGTGCACGGGGTCGCGATCCGGCCCGGGCACCCGCTGGTGCTGGCGGTCGCGCGCGCCGCGCGCGTGCCGCTGCTGGGCATCCCGGGCTACCCGGTCAGCGCGGCGATCTGCGCCGAGCTGTTCCTGCGCCCGCTGCTCGAGCGCTTGGGCCGGCGCGACGCGCCCGAGCCGCCCGAGCTCGAGGTCGAGCTGACCCGCAAGCTGTACTCGCCGCTGGGCGAGGACGAGTACGTGCGCGCGGTCGCGGCGCGGGTCGACGGCCGGCTGGTGGCCACGCCGCTGCGGCGCGGCGCGGGCGTCATCACCTCGCTCGCGCGGGCCAACGTGCTGATCACGATCCCGCGCTTCAGCGAGGGCGCGCGAGCCGGAACCCGCCTGGCGGCCCGCGCGCTGCGCCCGCTGGCCGCGATCGAGCGCACCCTGCTCGCGGTCGGCAGCCACGACGTCGCGCTCGACCTGCTGGCCGGCCGGCTCGCGCGGGACGGCATCGAGCTGGTCTCCGCGCACGTCGGCAGCATCGCCGGGCTGGCCGCGCTGCGCGAGCGCGCGGCGCACCTGGCCGGCACGCACGTGCTCGACCCCGCCGACGGCACGTACAACGACGCCGCGGTGCGCCGCTACGGCCCGCCCGAGCCGGTCGCGCTGGTGCGCCTGGCCGAGCGCGAGCAAGGCCTGGTGCTCGCGCCCGGCAACCCGCTGGGCATCGCCGGCCCGGCCGACCTCGCCCGCGCCGGCGTGCGCTACGTGAACCGCCAGAAGGACGCCGGAACGCGGATCCTGCTCGACGCGCTGCTGGCGCGCGCCGGCCTGGGGCCGGAGCGAATCGACGGCTACGAGCGGCTGGAGTTCTCGCACCTGGCGGTGGCGCAGCTCGTCGCGCAAGGCAGCGCCGATGCGGGCCTGGCGATCCGGGCCGCGGCGCGGGCGTTCGGGCTGGACTTCGCCAGCGTCGCCTGGGAGCCGTACGACCTCGCGCTGCCGGCGCGGGTGCTGGCCGAGCCGCGCGATCGCGCGCCTGATCGCGATCCTGCGCGAGCCCGCGTTCCGGGCCGAGGTCGAGGCGCTCGGCGGCTACGACTGCGCGCGCGCCGGCGCGGTGCGCGTCGTCGCGCCCGAGGCGGTCGCGCCGTGACGGTCGAGCTGTTCGGGATGGCCCGCGCGCTGGCCGGCGTCTCGCACGTCGCGCTGGCGGTCGACGGGCCGGTGACCTGTGCCGAGCTCGTGCGCGCGCTGGCCGACGCGGTGCCGGCGCTGGTGCCCGACGTGATCGCGCCGGCCGGTGACGCGCTGGTCGAGCCGAACCTGCTGCTGCTCGACGGCCGCCGCGCGCCGCGGGACGGCGAGCGCTTCGGCGCGGCTGACAATCCCTGCGTGCTCTTCCTCGCGAGCGGCGGCTGATGTACGCCGGACCGCGCGACCTGCTCGAGATCGATCTCACCGCGCGGACCTGGCGGCGCGCGCCGCTGGCCGACGCGGTGTTCGCCGACGCGCTGGGCGGGGTCGGTCTGGCGGTGCGGCTGATCGACGAGCGGGTGCGCGGCCCGCTCGACCCGCTCGGCCCGGACAACCCGCTGGTGTTCGCCGCCGGCCCGTTCGCCTCGACGCCGGTCCCGGCCGCCAACAAGCACGCGCTGGCGACGATCTCGCCGCTGACCGGTCTGCTCAACGAAGGGCTCTCGTCGAGCCACTTCTCGGCGGTGCTGCGGCGCTGCGGGCTGGCCGCGCTGGTGGTGACCGGCGCGGCCGCGGCGTGGACGACGGTCGTGATCGACGGCGAGCGCGGGGTGCGCTTCGAGGACGCCGCGGCACTCGTCGGGCGCTCGGCGCGCGAGACGACCAAGGCGCTGCGCGAGGCGTACGGTGACCGCTCGCTGCGGGTCTGCGCGATCGGCGCCGCCGGCGAGCACGGCGTGCGCTACGCGGCGGTCGAGAACGACGGCCGCCAGGCCGGCCGCGGTGGAACCGGCGCGGTGTTCGGCGCCAAGCGGCTCAAGGCGGTCGCGCTGCGCGGCCGGGGCGAGGTCGGCCTCGCCGACCCGGCCGCGACGGCGGCGCTGAGCGCGCGACTGCGCGAGCGCGCGCTCGGGCCGAAGACCGCCAAGTACCGCGTGCTCGGCACCGGCGCGAACCTGCGCGTGCTGCAGCGGATGGGCCAGCTGCCGACCCGCAACTTCACCGCCGCGACGTTCGCGGGCGCCGAGAGCGTCACGCCGGAGCGGGCCCGCGAGGCGAGCGGCTCGTACCTCGAGCTGCGGGCCGGCTGCGCGGGCTGCCCGGTGCAGTGCGAGCACCTCTACGTGCGCAAGGACCGCGACCGGCGCCGGGCCGCGGCCAGCGAGTACGAGTCGGTCTGGGCCTTCGGCCCCAACTGCGGCGTCGACGACCTCGACGCGGTGCTCGACGCGATCGCGCGCTGCGACGAGCTCGGGCTGGACACGATCTCGGCCGGCTCGGCGCTCGCCTTCGCGATGGAGTGCGCGCAGCACGGCCTGGTCGCCGGCGGCGCGTTCGGCCCGGCGCTGCGCTTCGGCAACGCCGCGGTGCTGCTGCCCGCGCTCGACGCGATCGCCGCGCGGCGCGGCCTGGGCGACGTGCTGGCCGACGGCGTGCGCGCCGCGGCGGCCCGGATCGGCGGCGGCGCGGAGCGCTTCGCCATGCACTGCAAGGGCCTGGAGCTGCCCGGCTACGAGCCGCGCGCGCTGCCGACCTACGCGCTGGGCCTGGCGACCTGCACCCGCGGCGCCTGCCACAACCGGGCCGCGACCTACGACCGCGACCTGCGCGACCCCTCCGACGAGCGGAGCGATGCCGAGCGCGCGCTCGACGCGGTCGAAGCCGAAGACCGCGCCGTCGCCTGGGACAGCCTGGTGCTGTGCAAGTTCGTGCGCGACTGCTTCGCCGACTTCGAGACCGAGGCCGCGGCGCTGTGGAGCGCGGTCGCCGGGCTGCCGCTCGACGCCGACGGCCTGCGCGCCGCCGCCCGGCGCACCTGGGAGCGCAAGCGCGCGATCAACGCGCGGCTGGGCTGGACGCCGGCCGACGACACGCTGCCCGAGCGGCTGTTCGCCGAGCGCATCGCCGACGGCCCGCACGCCGGCAAGCGCGTCGACCCGGAGCGGCTCGCAGCGCTCCGCGCGGCGTACGAGCGCGAGCGCCGCGGCCTCGGCGCGCTCGAACGCGCCTAGCGCCCCGCGCCGCGGCGCTCGGCGACCGAGCTCAGAAATGCGTCGTAGAGGGTCTTCGTGCTGGCCGGCAGCGTCCGGTAGTAGTCGTCGCTCGCGATCGGCGGCATGTCGCTCGGCGCGCGCACGGTGCGCTGCTCGCGCGCGAAGGCGGCGAGCGCCGCCGCGACCGGCTTCTCGCTGCCGTCGCTGCGGACGATGCCGAAGGAGAGCTCGTGCGGCGCGCGGTCGAACGGCGGCTCGCCGCGCAGGTCGTCCGCGTAGTCGGCCCAGCACCACCAGTACGCGCCGAGCCGGCCGTCGGCGTGCAGCCGCTCGAGCACCGCGGTGCAGTAGTCGGCGACCTCGGCCTCGCTCAGGCAGGCGTAGGGCGCGAAGACCGGATCGTCCGGCGCGATCGCCGGGTTGGGCGGCTCGTCGGGCAGCGCGACCCGCTCGAACGGCGAGCGCTTTCCCGGCGGGCACGTCGGGTTGCCGAATTCGGTGAACAGCACCGGCTGGGACGAGAACGCGGCCGCGAGCAAGGCCAGGAACGGGACGACCTCCGGATCGAGCCGGCCGCGTGCGAACCCGCTGTACACGCTGTAGCCGTGCATCGAGGCGAAGGCGTACGGCTCGCACAGCGACCCCAGGCGCAGGTTGCGGTCGCGGGTGAGGTCCTCGCCGTGCGTTCCGGCGGTCACCGGCAGCGCCGACGCGGTCTCCAGCGCACCGCTCAGCCGGCGGCTCCACTCCGCCGCGGCCTGTTCGCTCGCGGGCTCGCGCAGGTTGCTGAACTCGTTGCCGAGGTCCCAGGCGATCACCGCGGGGTGCGCGCGCAGCCGCTCGCCGACCGCGCGGGCGAAGACGAGCTGCGCGTCGAGCAGCGGCCCGCCGTACAGGTCGCCGATGCCGTACGGCGACTCGGTGCCGCCGGCGATCGTGCGGAACCGCCCGTGCGGCGTGCCGGGATCCAGCGACCAGGCCGGCAGCCAGTTGACGCCGCTCATGTGCCCGCAGAACAGGGTCGGCATCGTGCGCAGGCCGGCCGCGCCGGCGAGGTCGACGACGGTCTGGAGGCGGTCGAGCATCAGCGGGTCCAGCGCATCCGGCTGCGGCTGGAAGTCGTCCCAGCGCAGGAAGAACCGCACCGCGTCCAGGCCGAGCGCGGCGATCCGGGCGAAGTCCTCGCCGATCTCGCCCGGGTCGAAGCGCTGCCACATCGCCATCGCGCTGCGCCGCGGCCAGTAGTTGAGGCCCAGTGAGAACCGCATCGCCTCGGATCGTACTCGCCGAGGCCCGAGCCGTCGAGCGAACGGGCCGGTGGCGCGGAGCGCCGTCACGACGAGGGCTCGCCTGCTGATCGACCTCAAGGTGACAAACGGGTTTTTCCGAATCGCACGCCACGGCCGAACGGTGGAACGGCCGCAGCCGGAAGGAGAGATTGATGTTCAGCGTTCATCGTGTGCGTGCTCTGGCCGTCGCGCTTGCGCTCGCAGCGCTCGGCGCGCTCGCGGTCGGGGCGCCGCGGGTGCAGGCCGCCGACAGCGTGGCCGCGGCCGGCGCGTACCCGGCCGTCACCGACGACCGGCTGGTCAACGCGCAGCAGGACGACGGCTGGCTGATGTTCCGCCGCTCGTACGACAGCCGCGGGTACGCGCCGTTCGACCAGATCACCAAGCAGAACGTCGCGCAGCTCAAACCGGTCTTCACCTACGCCAGCGGGCTCAAGCAAGGCCACGAGGCGGCGCCGGTCGTCAACGGCCGCTACCTGTTCGTCACGACGCCGATGGACCACCTGATCGCGCTCGACGCGACCACCGGCCGCGTCCGCTGGACCTACGTCGCGAAGGTCCCGCCGACCGCGCTCAAGACGGTCTGCTGCGACGTCGTCAACCGCGGCGTGGCGCTCTACGGCAACGCCGTCTACATGGTGACGCTCGACAACCACGTGCTCGCGCTCGACGCGCCGACCGGCAAGGTGCTCTGGAACAAGACGATCGCCCCGCCCGGCGTAGGCTACGCGATGACCGCCGCGCCGCTGATCGTCGGCGGCCGGGTCCTCACCGGCATCGCCGGCGGCGAGTTCGGCGCGCGCGGCTTCATCCTCGCGCTCGACGCCAAGAGCGGCGCGGAGCGGTGGCGCACCTACACCATCCCCGCGCCCGACCAGCCGGGCGGCAACACCTGGCCCAAGGGCATGTACAAGACCGGCGGCGGCGGGACGTGGCTGACCGGCAGCTACGATCCCGCCACCAGCACGGTGTTCTGGGGCGTCGGCAACCCGGGCCCGTGGTTCTCCGACCTGCGGCCCGGCAAGAACCTCTACACCGACTCGGTGATGGCGCTCGACCCGGCCAACGGGCACTTGAAGTGGTCGTACCAGTTCACCCCGCACGACGCCTGGGACTACGACGGCGTCAACGAGAGCGTGCTGGCCGACATCAGCTACCGCGGCAAGCCGTACAAGGCACTGCTGCACGCCGACCGCAACGGCAACCTCTACGCGATCGACCGCACCAGCGGCACGTTCATCTACGCCAAGCCGTTCGTGCCGACCACCGGCGTGACGGGCTTCGCCGCCGACGGCACGCCCCAGGAGAACCCGGCCGCGCGGCCGCACCTCGGCAAGACGATCAACGTCTGCCCGAGCTGGCTGGGCGGCAAGAACTGGTGGTCGACCGCGTACGACCCCGACGCGCACACGCTGTTCATCCCGACCTCGTTCACCTGCATGACGATGAAAGGGCTGCCGGGGACCAGCTACAAGGCCGGCCTGCCGTACATGGGCGAGTCGTTCGACGTCGAGCCGCAGCCGGGCACCAAGGGCTTCGGCGAACTGCAGGCGGTCGACGCGAACACCGGCACGCAGTCGTGGGCCTACTCCTCGAAGACGCCCTGGAACGGCCCGATCCTTGCGACCAAGGGCGGCATCGTCTTCAGCGGCACGCCGAACCGCAAGTTCATGGCGTTCGACTCGGCGACCGGCAAGCCGCTGTGGACGTTCGCGACCAGCTCGGGCATCATCGGCGTGCCGACGAGCTACCAGGTCGACGGCAAGCAGTATGTCGCGGTCTGGGCCGGCTGGGGCGGCGTCGTCTCGATCTTCGGCGACAAGGCGCTCAAGGCGATCGGCAAGGTTCCGACCGGAGGCCGGCTCTACGTCTTCGCGCTCCCGTAGCGCCGCCGCCGTCGCGGTGGCGCTCGTCTGCCTGACGGCGAGCGCTGCCGACGAGGCCTCCGCCGCGCCCGCTCCGCGGGTCTGCGTCGACGCGTCGAGTCCCACCGCGAGCGTGGATCGCGGCGTCGCGCGCGCGGCGCTGGCCGTGATGCACGCCTCGGCGGCGATCGCGCCGTACGACGGCTCGAGCGGGGTGAGCGACGGCTTCTTCCGGTTTCTCGCCCGCAGGCACTGCGCGCTGGTGATGGGCTTTCCGGTCGACCGCGCGGCGCCCGATCCGCCGGCCGGCCTGGCGCTCACCCGCGGCTACCTGCGCGCGCGCTACGTCGTCGCGACCCTCGGCCGCCCGCGCCCGCTCGCCGCGCTGCCGCACGGCGCGACGGTCGCGGTCGGCAACGGCACGCCGCCGCACTTCTACCTGGCCGCCGCGCCGGGCGCGGCAGCCCGGTACCGAGCCGACGTCTACCCGACCCAGGACGAAGCGCTCGACGCGCTCGCCCGCCGCGCCGACGCGGCCGCGCTGGTCTGGGAGCCGTCGGTCGTGCGCTACGCCGCAGCCCACCCGCGCGCACCGCACATCGCGGTCGCAGCCCTGCCGATCGACCACGCGAGCTGGTCGCTCGCGGCGCTCTACGACCCGCGCAACCGGGCGTTCGCGCGGCGCTTCGACGCCGCGCTGGCAGCCCTCGCCGCGAGCGGCGCGCTCGACCGAATCACCCGATCCGCCCACCCGGAGCCTGCCTCGTGAACCGTCGTCTCGCCGCAACCGCCGCCGCTGCGGTCCTCGTACTCGCCGCGCCGGCGCCCGGCGCACCTGCCGGCGCGCGCGCCGCCGGGCCGTCCGGCGCCTACTACACCGCCGCGCAAGCCGCCGCCGGCGGGAAAGCCTACGCCGCCAACTGCAGCCAGTGCCACGGCGCCGCGCTGCAAGGGGTGTCCGGCCCGCCGCTCGCGGGCCCCGCGATGAAGGGCTCGCAGGCGATCCGCGACATCTACGCGGTCGTCTCGCAGCAGATGCCGGCCAGCGCGCCCGGCAGCCTCAGCCCGCCGACCTACGCCGCGATCATGGCCTTCCTGCTCGCACGGAACGGCCACCCGGCCGGCAAGACCGCGCTGACCCCGGCGACCGCGAAGACGATCGGCGCGAAGATCTGAGGATCATTCGTACGTGACGAGGTCGGGCGGCGGCTTCATGTGGAGGGTCTCGCGGGCGGAGAACATGTCGACGTCCTGCTCGTAGAAGAGCTTGAAGCCGTTGTAGAACGGTCCGCCGCGCACCGCGAGCAGGTGGTACTTCGAGAGCTTCGCGGCGCGCCCGCCGAAGCCGTCGATGTGGTAGGTGATGGCCAGGCCGGGCCGCGGCACGATCTGCGCGCGGTGCTCGATCATGTCGGCGGTGAACTGGTGCACGATCAGCAGCTTCTGCGGCAGCCGCTCGCGCGCGACCAGCGCCGCGAGGTACTGCGAGACAGCGTTCACCGTCGGGCCGTCGGTGCCGCCGATGGTCCGGCCCGGGATCTCGGTCGGTCCCATCTTCCACTCGGAGTCGAGCGCGAGCTCCACGTCGGGCTCGCGCAAGAACCGCTCGTACCGTTTCACTTCAGGGAGAAAATCCGCCCGCCCGGGCTGCACGTCGAGGATGAGCAGTCCGTGGATCTTGCGCGCCGCGGCGAGGTAGCGCTCGATCTGCGCGTCGCCGAGGTGCTCGTTGTACGTGCCGTCGTTCGAGGACGCCTGGGCGATGGTCGCGATCAGCTCGAACGCCGGCATGACGTGCCGGTCGGAGCGATCGTACGGGCGCGCTTGCTTCAGCAGCCGCTGCCCGGCCTCGTCCGGCGAGCCGCGCCCGAGCACCCCGAGCGCCGGAACGCCGGCCGTCCCGTAGTAGGCGACGACCCGATAGGTCGGGAAGATCGTGCGCCCGCCGCCCGGGAGCACCGCCGGCGACGGGCTCGGCGCAGGAGCCGGTGCGCTAGCCGTCGGCTGCGCCGTCTCCGTGCCGCCTCGGCCGCTGCACGCGGTCAGTATCGCGGCGGCAACGAGCGCTGCAACGCTAGACCGAATCGTGATCCCGCCCGCCGAGCAGTGCATCGGTCATTTCCGCCGCTACAGCAGCTTGGTGAGGTTCGCGGCGAACTCGGCGACGGTTTTCTTGGCGACGCCCTCGATCAGGCGGCCGCCGACCGTCGCGACGATGCCGCTGATCGAGGCGTCGGTGTGCAGCGCGACGTGGGTCTTGCCGCCGGCGTCGGTGGCGCGCGAGACGACCTTCGCCTTGACGCCGCCGCGGCCGCGCAGCTCGTTGCCTTGCACGTTGAGGGTCGCGGTGTGGGTCGCGCCGTCGAGCGACTCGACCACGATCGTCGCGCTGTAGCTGACCGCGACCGGGCCGACCTTGACCGACACCTTGGCCTTGTAGGTCTTGGGGTCGACGACCTCGGTGATCTGGGCGTTGGGGATGCACGTCGCCACCCGCGGGACGTCGCAGAGCACCGGCCAGACCCGGTCGACCGGCGCGTCGACGTCGAAGCCGTCCTCGATGATCACAGCGCGACCGTCGGGCGCGAGTTGTGCATCGGGAGCGTGCTTTCGCTCAGGCGGCCGCCGGCGCGGCGCTCGCGCACGGCGATGATCTCGGCGGCGATCGAGACCGCGGTCTCCTCGGGGGTGCGGGCGCCGATGTCCAGCCCGATCGGCGCGCTGATCCGGGCGATGTCGGCTTCGCCGACCCCGGCCTCGCGCAGCGCGGCGAGCCGGGCGGCGTGAGTGCGGCGGCTGCCCATCGCGCCGATGTAACCGGCGTTGGTGCGAACCGCGATCTGCAGCAGCGGGATGTCGAACTTGACGTCGTGGGTCAGCGCGATCAGCGCGCTCCGCTCGTCGACCGGCGCCGACTGCAGGAACTCGTCCGGCCACTGCACGACGACCTCGTCGGCGTCCGGAATGCGCTGCCTGGTCGCGAACACCGGCCGCGCGTCGACGACGGTCACCCGGTAGCCCAGGTACTTGCCGATCCGGGCCATCGCGCGCGAGAAGTCGATCGCGCCGAAGACGTACATCTGCGGCTTGGGGGCGTAGGCGGCGATGAACAGCCGCACCTCCATCCCGACCGGCTCGCCGTCCTCGCCGAAGCTGCGCAGCGCGTTCTCGCCCATCGCCAGCAGCGCGCGCGCCTCGCCGGCGGCCGCGAAATTGAGGCCCGGGCTGCCGAGGTCGCCCACGACGTCGTCGCCCGAGACCAGCAGCTTGGCGCCGGCGCAGGCGCCGTCGAGCCGGGTGACGAGCGCGACCGGCCGGTCGCGGTGGAGGGCCTCGGCGAGCCGTTCGAAGATCACCAGTCGAGCCGCTCGACGAAGACGTGGATCGTGCCGCCGCAGGTCAGCCCGACGGCCATCGCGTCGGCGTCGCTGATGCCGTAGGTCACCAGGCGCGGGCGGCCGCCGGCGATCGCGTCCTGGGCCTCCTCGTAGACCGCCGACTCGACGCAGCCGCCGCTGACCGAGCCGGCCACGTCGCCGCGCTCGTTGACCGCCATGGTGGCGCCGGGATCGCGCGGGGCCGAGTTCTCGACCCCGACCACCGTCGCGACGGCGACCCGCTGGCCCTCGCCGCGCCAGCGTTCGATGCTGTCCAAGACGTCGATCATGCGGTTCTCCCTTCGATGGCGTCGGCGACGGCCTCGAGCGTGCGCACGTTGTGACCCGAAACGAAGGCGTCGAGATACGGCAGCGCGGCGGCCATGCCCCGGGTCAGCGGCTCGTAGGCCGGGTGGCGCTTGTGCGGGTTGACCCAGACGATGCGACGCGCCAGGCGCCGCAAGCGTTCCATCTCGGCCCGCAGCAGCCCGGGGTCGTCGCGCTCCCAGCCGTCGGAGAGGACCACGACGGTCCCGCCGCGGGCCGCGCCGCGCTGAGCGTAGCGGTCGTTGAAGGCGCGCAGCGCGGCCCCGATCCGGGTGCCGCCGCCGAAGTCGCGGATCGCCCCGGCCAGCGCCGCCATCAGGTGCTCGGGCCGGGCGCGGGCCAGCAGCGGGGTCAGATCGGTCAGCTCGGTCGCGAAGGCGAAGGCCCGGACCCGCGGCCGGGCGATCGCGTTGACCCGGGCGTACTGCAGGAGCGCGCGAGCGAACGGCTCCATCGAGCCCGAGACGTCGAGCAGGAAGACCAGCGGCCGCAGCCGCTCGCGGCGGCGGGTCGCGCGCCGCCGCACGAGCTCGCCCTGGGTGCGCGCGGCGCCGCGCAGGGTGGCCCGGAAATCGAACCGGTCGCCGCGGGCGAACGGCCGGCGCCGGCGCGAGGGCCGCCACTCGGCCGCGACCCGGACCCGCTCGATCAGCCGCAGCATGGCCGCCTGCTCGGCCGGGCTGATCTCGTCGAAGCCGCGCTCGGCCAGCCGCTCCTCGAGCGAGGCGACGACCCACTGGGTCGGGGCGCGCTCGGCGCTCGGCGGGTCGGCCGGACGCTCGGAGGGCGGCGGCGGCAGCGACTCGCGCCGGGGCGCCGGGCGCGGCGGCGGCGCGGGCGCCTCGACCGAGCGCATCAGCCGGCGCAGCGCGTCGGCATCGTCGACCACGCTGAAATACTCCAGGAAGGCGGCGTCGAAGCCGGCGAGGTCGTCGATCGAGGGCAGCATCGCGGCGCGGGCGCGCCAGTAGACGTCCTGGGTGCCGTGCGGCGGCAGGGCCCGCAGCGTCTGGGCGAAGGTCCGGGCGCGGCGGGTCCCGGCCAGCACCCCGCGCGCCCGCAGGGCGCGGTCGAATCCGGCCGCCAGCGCCGCGAGGTCCGCGTTCACGCGGCACCTTCGTCGCGGGCCGCCGCGACGATCGCCGCCGCCGCGGCGCGCGCGAGCTCGACGTCCTCCGGGTACTTGAGCACGCTGCCCAGCGACGGCTCGAACGCTTCGAGCTCGAGCCGCTCGGCGCCGAGCAGCCGCAGCGTCTGGGCCCAGTCGAGCGACTCGGCGATGCCCGGCGGCTTGCGCAGCTCGCGCCCGCGCAGCACGGCCGCGGCGCGCGCGACGTCGCCGGCCAGCGCCGGCGGCAGCTCGGGCAGGTGCAGCCGCAGGATCTCGGTCTCGCGCTGGACCGACGGGTGGCCGATCCAGTGGTAGAAGCAGCGCCGCTTGAGCGCGTCGTGCAGGTCGCGGGTCCGGTTCGAGGTCAGGATCACGACCGGCGGGTGGGCGGCGGCGAGCGTGCCGCGCTCGGGGATGGTCAGCGCGAAGTCGGCCAAGAACTCGAGCAGAAACGCTTCGAACTCGTCGTCGGCCCGGTCGATCTCGTCGATCAGCAGCACGATCCCGCGCGGGCGCTCGGCACCCAGCGCCGCCAGCAGCGGGCGGCGGATCAGGAACTCGTCGGCGTAGAGGTCCGGCGTGCGCTCGTGGGCCGCTTCGGCGGCCCGGATCGCCAGGAGCTGCTTGCCGTAGTTCCAGTCATAGGCGGCGGCCGCCAGGTCGAGCCCTTCGTAGCACTGCAGGCGGATCAAGCGCGCGCCGAAGACGGCGGCCAGCGCCCGGGCGGCATCGGTCTTGCCGACGCCCGCGTCGCCTTCGAGCAGCACGGCGCGCTCCAGCGAGACGGCGCACGCGAGCGCGGTCGCGAGCCCGGCGTCGGCGACGTAGCCTGCGCGCAGCAGCCCTTCGCGCAGGTCGGCGACGTCGACGGGTTGCGGCATGGCCCGAGGCGTTCGCAGGTCGTCGCGGCGATGCCTGGAAGCGGTTTCCTCCGGTGGGGATTCCGGGCGGCCAGGAGATTCGTGCTGCGCACGGTAGCCATGCCGCCCTCGCTTCGAGATTCACGGAGATGCGTATCGGATGCAAGTCGATCTGACCGTCAACGGCAAAACGGCGTCGCTCGACGTCGAGCCGCGGCTGCTGCTGGTGCACGCCTTGCGCGACTACGTCGGGCTCACCGGCACCCACGTCGGCTGCGACACCTCGAGCTGCGGCGCGTGCACGGTGCTGCTGGACGGCGTGTCCGTCAAGAGCTGTACCATGTTCGCCGTCCAGGCCGCCGGCCGCGCGGTCACCACCATCGAGGGCATCGGCAACGCCCAGGAGCTGCATCCCATGCAGGAGGCGTTCTGGTCGGCCCACGGCCTGCAGTGCGGCTACTGCACGACCGGGATGATCGTCAGCGCGGTCGACCTGCTGCAGCGCAACCCCGACCCCAGCGACGACGAGATCCGGGCCGGCCTGGAGGGCAACCTCTGCCGCTGCACCGGCTACGAGAACATCGTCAAGGCGGTCCGCGCCGCCGGCAAGGCCATGCGCGACGGCGAGTCGCTGCACAGCGTCCAAGAGCTGATGCCGCTGCACCCGCCCGCCGAGGAGCCGCCGCCCTCCGGCGAGGGCATCATCCCGCAAGCCGTCGCAGGAGCGCCCAGCCTAAATGGCCTTCACCGCAATGGTCGGCGCGCGCATCCGGCGCCGCGAAGACCCCCGCCTCATCACCGGCCGCGCGACCTACACCGACGACGTCAAGCAGGTCGGCACGGTCTACGCCGCGTTCGTGCGCAGCCCGTACGGCCACGCCAAAGCTAACCAGCGTCGACCTCTCCGCCGCCAAGGCGCACCCCGCCGTGCTCGCCGCGTACCAGCGGCGAGGACCTCCACCACGCCCACAACCTCAAGGCCTCGCTGCCGGTCGCGCACAAGATGGCCGATCTGGCGACCCCGCCGCACTGGATGCTCGCGCTGGACGAGGTTCGCTTCGTCGGCGACCCGGTCGCGATCGTGGTCGCCAGCTCGCCCTACGCGGCGCGCGACGCGGCCGAGCTGGTCGCGGTCGAGTACGAGGAGCTGCCGGCGGTCGTCGACCCGTTCAAGGCGCTGGCCGAGGGCGCGCCGCTGGTCCACCAGTCGCTCGGCACCAACGTCGCGTTCCGCATGCCGTTCAGCGCGGGCGATCCGGACGCGGCCTTCGCCGCCGCCGACGCGGTCATCACGCAGCGGATCGTCAACCAGCGGGTCGCGCCGGTGCCGATCGAGCCGCGCTCGATGGTCGCCAGCTGGGACGCCGGGATGCAGCAGCTCACGCTCTACTCCGCGACCCAGATCCCGCACCTGCTGCGCACGCAGCTCGCGATCGTGCTCGGCCTGCCCGAGAACCACATCCGCGCGATCGCGCCCGAAGTGGGCGGCGGCTTCGGCGCCAAGCTCAACGTCTACGCCGAAGAAGCGGTGGTGAGCTGGGTGGCGATGCAGCTCGAGCGCCCGGTGAAGTACATCGAGACGCGCTCGGAGTGCTTCCAGGCGATGATCCACGGCCGCGACCAGATCGACGACCTCGAGATCGCCGCCAAGAGCGACGGCACGGTGACCGGGATGCGGGTCAAGATCACCGCCAACATGGGCGCCTACCACCAGCTCCTCACGCCGGTCGTGCCGACCCTGACGATGCTGATGATCCCGGGCTGCTACGCGATCACGAACATCGCCTGCGAAGTGGTCGGCGTGTTCACCAACACGATGTCGACCGATGCCTACCGCGGCGCGGGCCGGCCCGAGGCGACGTTCTTCATCGAGCGCACGATGGATCTGGTCGCGCAGCGCTTCGGCCTGGACCCGGCCGAGGTGCGGCGCAGGAACTTCATCCCCAACGCCTCGTTCCCGCACACGACCGCGATGGGCCTGACCTACGACTCGGGCGATTACGAGACGACGATGGACAAGGCGCTGCGGCTGGTGGACTACGCCGGCCTGCGCAAGCAGCAGGAAGAGCTGCGCGCGCAAGGCCGCTATCTCGGCATCGGGCTCTCGACCTACGTGGAAGTCTGCGGCATGGGCCCGTCGGCGGCGATGCCGGCGGCCGGCTGGGACTCCGCGACGGTGCGCGTGGAGCCGACCGGCAGCATCACGGTGCTGACCGGCGTCTCGCCGCACGGCCAGGGCCAGGAGACGACGTTCGCGCAGATCGTCGCCGACGAGCTGGGCGTGCCGATCGACCAGGTGACCGTCGTCCACGGCGACACCGACAAGGTGCAGTACGGCGTGGGCACGTTCGGCTCGCGCGGCACCGCGGTCGGCGGCGCGGCGCTCAAGCTCGCGATCGAGACGATCCAGGCCAAGGCGATCAAGATCGCGGCGCACCAGTGGGAAGCCAACCCCGACGACGTCGAGTACAAGGACGGCAAGATCCAGGTCAAGGGCGACCCGTCCAAGCAGATGACGACCGCGGAGGCCGGCTTCCTGGCCTTCATGGGCGACAAGCTGCCGCCGGGGCTGGAGCCCGGCATGGACGCGACCCGCCGCTTCGAGCCGCCCAACTTCGTCTTCCCGTTCGGCACCCACGTCTGCGTGGTGGAAGTCGACGCGCAGACCGGCGAGGTGAAGGTGGTGAAGTACCTCGCCGTCGACGACTGCGGCCGGCTGATCAACCCGATGGTGGCCGAGGGCCAGATCCACGGCGGCATCGCGCAGGGCCTCTCGCAGGCGCTCTTCGAGGAGGTCGTCTACGACGAGAGCGGCCAGCTCTTGACCGGCACGCTGATGGACTACGCCATTCCGCACGCCGAGCAAGTGCCGCACTATGAGCTCGACCACACCGTCACGCCGACGACCGTCAACCCGCTGGGGATCAAGGGCATCGGCGAGGCTGGCACGATCGGCTCGACCCCCGCCGTCGCCAACGCCGTGATGGACGCGCTGCGGCCGTTCGGCGTGGTCCACATCGACATGCCGCTCAAGCCCGAGAAGCTCTGGACGGCCATGCACGCCGCCGGGAACGGCAAAACCGCCGGCAACGCCAACGGGAGCGCATCATGATTCCGGCCGCCTTCGACTACGTTCGCGCCGAGAGCGTCGACCAGGCGATCCAGCTCCTGGAGCAGCACGGCGACGAGGCGAAGCTGCTCGCCGGCGGGCACAGCCTCATCCCGATGATGAAGCTGCGCCTGGCCACGCCGGCGACGCTGATCGACATCACCGGCATCCCCGCGCTCGACTCGATCAAGGTGTCGGGAAACCGGGTCACGATCGGCGCGCTGACCAAGCACGCGGCCTTGGCGGCGAGCAAGGAGCTGGAGAAGGCCGCGCCCGCGCTGTGGGACGCGGCCAACCAGCTCGGCGACCCGCAGGTCCGCAACCGCGGCACAATCGGCGGCGCGTCCGCGCACGGCGATCCGTCGGCGGACTACCCGGCGGTGCTGCAGGCGCTCGACGCGTCGTTCACGATCGTCGGCAAGGGCGGTGAGCGCACGCTCTCGGCGGCGGAGTTCTTCCAGGGCATGTTCACCACGGCGCTAGGGACGAACGAGGTGCTGACGCAGATCGCGTTCGACGCCGCGCCGCAGTCGGCGTACGTCAAGTTCCACCACCCGGCCTCGCACTACGCGGTGGTCGGGGCGGCGGTCGCGCTCACCCTCGATGGCGGCACGATCGGCAGCGCGCGGGTGGCGATCACCGGCCTGGGCGACGCGGCCTACCGCGCGAGCGGCGTCGAGGCTGCGCTCGCGGGCGTGCAGGCGAGCGATGCCCAGCCCGTGCTCGCGGCGTGCGCGGGCGCGGCGAGCGGGCACGACGCCCGCTCGGACGTGCACGCCTCGGGCGCGTACCGAGCCGCGATGGCGGACGTGTTCACGGCCCGCGCGGTGGAACGAGCGGCGACGCGCTAATGTTCGCGAAGGTGTGATCTAAAGATCATAAGTCGATGCGGCGGGCACGGGCTCGCCGCATCGTTACTTGGTAAAATTGGCTATGAACTAGGCTGTCATGCGGACGGTGTCGGCATAGTCCATCAATTAGCGTTATTCCAGCGTTATTATAACAGACTCCCGATCCGTTTAGCGTGCCTTCGAGGTTTGGGCTTTGAAGGCAGCATTGTCTGTATTTCACCGCGAGCGACGACTTTGCGCCCTTCCGTCAGATGAAAACGGCTACCGGAATGCAGTAGATCGTGAGGCGCTTTCTCTGAAACGAAGTAAACTTGAGCCAGTGAGTTGCGGTCAGCAGGGGTAGGCAGACTAAGAAATTCGATATTCATGTCCCAAGCGCCGCGAATACCGTTCGGATCCTCTTCGAATCGGGGAATGGAGCGATATATTTGCACGGCGGGTAGATTCTTGCGGCCGCCTTCGTCCGGAGCTAGCCATGAGATTACGGCTGTAACCTGGCCTGCCTGTTCTTGCTTTCCGGTCTTTGCTTGTCTCATTATATCTTGATTTCCAAAAGTCCCAAATTCATTTCGCTGTCATCTGCAAAGCGGGCAGGTCCGAGGCCGTCCAAATCCGGCCATCGGAAAAAGCTTGCGCCCACCGCACGCACATACCGCGCGCGAACGATATGCGGAAGGTTGACCTTTGCAGCAAATGCCTCTGCATCAGCGCGCCTTTTCCCAAAAGTACTTACCTTCAGCCCCACCTCCCAACTGGAAGTTTCCCGTGCTTCGGATCTGAGCGTACTCGGCCGAGCCGACGGCGCGGTGCAGGTAGATATATGTCCTGGTAGCCGCCTTTGAGCGCGATAGCGATCGAACCGGCGTACTGGCGATATTTCTCCTCCTAATTTGGCGCGATGCCGATACTCGCACCCATCCGCAGGACTTCGCCCATGCCAGATCGGCCTGCCATAGTTACGTCGGCCTAGGCCTAAGTGCCTCATGGTTGTGTCATGTTCGATAGCTGAGGGACCTGCTCCGCCACGTCGGTACTCGACTCGCCGAATCTGTAGTGGAGGTTCATCCCACCCAAGCTGGGAAGGCATAAGGTTGTATTATATAGTAATATAAGCAAAAGTCCTCTTCGACGCGGTGCCGCAGTCGGCTACGTCAATCCACCACCCGGCGTCGCACTACACGGTGGTCGAGGCGCGGTCGCGCTTACCTTCGATGGCGGCACAATCGGCTCGGCGCGGGTGGCGATCACCGGCCTTGCGTACCGCGCCGCGATGGCGGACGTGTTCGCTGCCCGCGCGGTGGAACGAGCTGCAGTCGTTCGTCGAGCACGCGACCGCGGTGCCGCTCGATACGCCCGCCCTGGCGTGGTTCGGCAAGTACTATCTTACGTCGACGTTGCTCCCGCACCGTCATCGCGTGCGCGTCACCTCTGGGTGATGGTGAGAGCGCCGTAGTTTGGAACGTGCGCGACGAGGCCTCGGTCCGGCTGGGGTACGCTGAAGCCTGCTTCCATCTGGCGGTAGTAGTTGGCCGGTGAGAACCCGAGCGGCGCGCTGGTCTTCGGCACGACGGTCAGGTTGACGTCCTGCATCGTGAGCTTGGCGAATTTCAGCGCTCCGCCGCGGTAATGGATGTAGCTGGCGCCGAGCGCGGGGAAGGGAGGCGCGCCGGCCGAGCCGATGACGGCGATCATCGCACGCGGCGTCACGCTGACGGAACGGAGCCGGCCGCTGACCTTCGGCGGAGGAAACATCGAGACGAGCGGCACGATCATGTCGTCGCCGACGATGTGGAAGACCCACGTGTTGCGCGGCTGCGCGACCTTGGACATCTTCAGGCCGAGCGCGTCCATCAGCCCCTTGGGGACGAAGCCGCCCGCCGTCATCTTGACGACCCGAATCCGCATGTCGCCGTCCGCCGTCGGCGCAGCGACCGCGGTGGCCTTGAAGCGCGCCCGCATCTTGCCTTTCTGCATGATGCCGCTCATTCCGATCGTCCCCGCGCCGAAGCTGACGTCGACGTGCTTGATCGGACCGTTCGATGCCGGAAGAACGTAGCGGTTCATCAGCACCGTCATGGTCGCGGCGCTCAGACGCACCTCCGCGTGCTGGACCATGATGCCGTACGAGCTGATGTCGTCGAAGACGACCATGCGGCCCGGGCGCGTCGGCGCGACGGTTCCGCTCAGCGCGACGACGTGCGCGGGCGCGTCACGATACGGATAGAGCACGACGTTTCGTATCCACACCCGGATCGGACCGCCGGCCGCGAAACCGGGCGACGGGCGCCGCTCGAACGTGCTCGGCGATGCACCAACCGTACCGAGCACGAGCGCGAGCGCCAAGGCGGAGATTCTTGCGAAGAGGCTCATCCCCGGCGCTGTACCCGATCCTGCCGCACCGAAGCCGAGCAGTCGACCGCCGTCCAGGTCCAGGCGCGGTCCGTAGTCGTTTGGGCCGTGGGGCGGTGCGAAAAGATTGCAGCATGAAGTACGACACCGAGCACCCCACGCGCCGGACGGTGGTGCAGGGTGCCGCCGCGGGCCTCGTCGGCACGCTGGCCGCACCGGCTCTCGCCTCCGCGCAGAGCGCGGACGCGGGAGGGACGTCGGCCGGCAAGGCTTCGCTGACCAACCCGAAGACCGACTACGCGCAACCGCCGTTCCACAGCGAGGAACAGCCCTGGCCGGGGCTGGCGAGCCGCATGACGCCCAAGCCCGACCACGGCGAAGCGACGTACCGCGGCTCGGGCAAGCTGAGCGGCCGCAAAGCGCTCATCACCGGCGGCGACAGCGGCATCGGCCGCGCCGCGGCGATCGCGTACGCTCGCGAAGGGGCGGACGTCGCGATCAACTACCTGCCGGCGGAAGAGCCCGACGCGCGCGAGGTCATCGCCCTGATCGAACAGGCCGGCCGCAAGGCAGTGGCGCTGCCGGGCGACATCCGGGACGAGGCGTTCTGCCGGCGGCTGGTCGCGAACGCCGTCAAGGCGCTGGGCGGGCTCGACATCCTGGTCAACAACGCCGGCCGCCAGCACCACCACGAGTCGATCCTCGAGCTCACCACCGAGGATTTCGACTGGACCTTCAAGACGAACGTCTACGCCATGTTCTGGATCACCAAGGCCGCCGTCCCGCACCTGCCGCCCGGCGCGGCGATCGTCAACACCGCTTCGGTCAACGCCTACGACCCGTCTCCCGCGCTGCTCGATTACGCGGCGACGAAAGCGGCGATCGCGAATTTCAGCAAGGGCCTGGCCAAGCAGCTCGCCGCGCAGGGAATCCGCGTCAACGCCGTGGCGCCGGGCCCGTTTTGGACCGCCCTGCAGGTCAGCGGCGGCCAGAGCATGGCGAACGTGGAGAAGTTCGGCGCGGAGACGCCGCTCGGACGCCCCGGTCAGCCGGCGGAGATCGCTCCGATCTACGTGCAGCTCGCGGCCGCCGACGCCACCTACATCACCGGCCAGGTGTACGGCGCGGCGGGAGGGGCCGGCAACCCCTGACGATCACGCGATTCCGGCCGCGCTGAGGACGTAGTGCGGCAGGTTGCGGTCCAGCTCGGGGTCGGAGAACGGCGGGACGCCGACGATGGCCGCCGCCGCGCGGTTCGCCGCCTGCCAGCATTCCTCGTGCAGCCCGGCCCCTTCGGTCCAGCCGGCGCCGAAGTAGATGCCACTCGTTCCGCTCCACTTTTTCAGCTCTGTCTGCGCCTTCAGCGTGTCGGAACAGAGCATGAAATGGCGGAAGTGCGGGTCGGGTGCGGCGCCGTTGGTCAGCTCGTACGGGATCCGCAGGCGCGGATCGGGGGGCCGCGGTTCCGGCCGGCCCGGTGCGGGCGGCGAGATGCACGAGACGAAGAACTGCGGGTTCTCGTAGTGGTCGAACTGCTCGTTCTGCGCGTCGTTCTGGTGGCGGTTCTCGACGTAGGTCATCAGGTAGGTCGCCTCGGGACCGCGCATGCCGACGTTGTACGTTCGCCACGTGTTGGGGTTGCGCGGCAGCATGGCGGCGTCGGCGTGCAGGTACGAGACGTTGGGGACGTAGTGGAACGTATCGAGCCAGCCGAGCACCCGCCGGTCGAGGTCGAACGCGAAGAGCGGGCCGACCGCATCCGCCGGGCAGGCCATGACGACCGCGTCGTACCGTCGGTCGTTCACCATGATACCGGTTTGACTGCTTTTCAGGCGCACTAGCGTCCTGTCGATCTCGAACCGCACGCCGTGCTTCTTCAGGGTCGTGCACAGGTACTCGATCCAGTGGGCGCTGCCGCGCGAGAAATACTTGCGGTCGCCGACGTCGTTCGCCGAGCGCCGGCCCTGGGTCGTGAAACCTTCCTGGAGGATGTAGTACTTCATCACCGCGCGGAAGAGCGTGTGCGCGGCGCCCTCCTTGTCGCAGAAGTACATGGCGCCGACGCGCGGCAGCACGACTTGGTCGAGCAGCGCGCCTGCGTCGCCGTATCTCCCGCCCGTCTTGCGCACGTAGTCCTCGATGGTCTCGTCCTTGTACTCGTCCTTGTCGGCATCCGCGGTGGCGTGGATCACGAACTTCTGGAAATCGCGTGCCAGCTGCTCCGGCATCGGTGCGATCGGATCGACCGCTCCGGCTTGTTCGGGCAGGCAGAAGATGCGCTCGAGCCGGTTGGGATCGTAGAAGCACGCGGTGTCTTCGAGCGGCTCGTACTCCGTGTAGCCCATCGCTCGCATGCGGGTCATCATCAGCTCGTACGTGCGCGCGTTGAAATCGTTCACCGCCAGGTCGGCGAACCGCTCCACCCCGTTGATGCGGAACCTCGCCGTGCGGCAGTTCCCGCCGGGCTCGTCGACGTCGTACACGGTGACTTCGGGCGCCGGCTTACCGGCGGGAATGCCGAGGGTGACGAGCTCGTACGCGCTCGCGAGTCCGGACATGCCTGCGCCGATGACTGCTACGTTCATGCCCGGATTGTCACGTCTGCGCGTCCGCACTCCTGCCGCGCCGAGACTCGGTTTCAACTAAGCGAGGGCTCCGTCGCGATCGCCGGACGGATGAGGTGAGCGGCGGCGCCGGCGGGAACCCTGAGCGCATGACCGGTGACGCGCGCGAGCTGCACCCGGGCTTTGCCGGCGAGCTGAGCGGGACCGACCTGCGCGGCCTCGGCCCGGGCGGGCTCGACCGCGTTCGCGCGCTCATGGACCGGCACGCCGTGCTGGTCGTGCGCGATCAGCCGTTCAGCGACGAGGAACAGGTCGGGTTCGCGCGCCGGCTCGGCGGGGAGCTGGTGACCACGGTCGGCCGCCGGGTGATCGACCCGGCGCCGCGGCTGAAAGACCCGGCGCTCACCGACATCTCGAACCTCGACGAGAACGAACGGATCATCGGCGTCGCCGACCGGCGGCGGATGTACGGGCTGGGCAACCGGCTCTGGCACACGGACTCGTCGTTCCAGAACCCGCCGGCGCGCTACTCGATGCTCTCGGCGAAGGAGGTCCCCGGCAGCGGCGGCGAGACCGAGTATGCCGACATGCGCGCCGCGTACGATGCGCTGCCCGCCGGGCTCAAGGCGCAGATCGCCGACCTGCGCGCGTTCCACTCGATCCTCTACTCGCGCGAGACGATCGGGTTCACCGAGTTCAGCGATGCCGAGCGGGCGCAGTTTCCGGGCGCCGAACAGCCGCTCGTGCGCGTCCACCCGGGCTCGGGGCGCACGAGCCTGTACATCGCCTCGCACGCCGCGCACGTCGTCGGCTGGCCGGTGCCCGACGGGCGGCTGCTGCTGCGCGAGCTGATGGCGCTCGCGACGCAGCCGCAGTTCGTCTACCGCCACACCTGGCGCGTCGGCGACTTCGTCATCTGGGACAACCGCTGCACCCTGCACCGCGGGCTGCCGTTCGACGAAGCGCGGGAGCGGCGCGACCTGCGCCGGGTGACGACGGTCGACGTCGAGCCGAGCGGACGAGCGGGTGCGCACCGCTAGCGTCGGCCGTAGCCAGCCGGTTCCGGTGCGCTCAGACGTGCAGGTCCGGGTACGTCTCCACGCGCACGTGGTCGAGGTACGTGTTGATGTCGTGGTTCACCAGGGCGATCTGGCCGAAGCTCGCGGGCCTGCTCGGCATCCAGCCGGTGAACGAGTCGACCCTCCCGCCGACGGACCGGTACGCGACGCCGAGCGCGTCTTTGTTGGCTGCGACGATGAGGTCGTAGCCGACGCCCCATTCCGTCAGCGTCTGACCAGGCGGCTGATACGAGCGCTGGATGCCGTCGAGGTTCTGCCACGCCATCGGCACGACGTCGTGCGTGTTCACGCACGCATACGCGTTCGGGAACTTCGCGCCGAAGAGGTCGGCGAACTGCTGGTTCGCCGTCGTCGGCGCGGCGAAGGTCAGAGGGGTGATCGACACGTGGTTCGCACGGCCGGGCGCATCGAGCTCGTAGTCGAGCCACATCGCGCCGAGCTGCGCGAGCGCTCCGCCGAGGCTGTGCCCGACCACCAGGAGCTCGACCCGGCCGCTCGCCGCAAGACCGCCCAGGAACTGCTGCAGGTTCGCGTGCGTGAACGGGTCGGTCAGCCCGACCGCGAGGTTGAGCGCGGTGTGCATCCCGGCGGATATCTTCACCTCGCCGCCGGGCGGGTAGACCCACGGCACTTGCTGGAACGTGTCGGCGTTGCAGATCCAGTTCTTGAAGAATCCCGCCATGTCGGCCGGCGAAACGCTGCCGCGAAACGCGAGCGCGTACGTCGTCCTGTCGCTGCTCAGCGCGACGTAGGCGAGAACGCCTTGGTTCACGGCGGGACCCCACGCCAGCCGCCAAGGCCCGCCGATCTGCGGGTCGAGCATCGCCAGCGCGCTCGTGATGCCGGCCTTCTGCTTGGCCGGATCGACGGTGTCGTTGCGCTCGTCCGTATAGGCGATTGCCGCGAGCTCCGCCGCGGCGCGAATCTGCAGACTGGTGGCGGGCATGGCGTCGTCCCTCGCTGCACGGGTACCGTCGCGCCGTGGGCCACATCGGCGCGACGGTCGGGGAGCCGTAGTTCGGGACGTGGGCGAGAGGGCCTCGGTCCGGCTGGGGCACGGTGATGCCGCTCTCCATCCGGCGGTAGCCGCGAGACTGAAGCGGCGCACGCGTTTCAGGCACGCTCGGCCTGTTGACGTCCCGCATGGGGGGCCGTTCGTAGAGTTCGCCCGGCCTCGCGTGGCCGGGAGAAACCTCCCATAGCATCTCAGTCCAAGCTAGGCGACGATGGAGGAGCCCGGCCTGGAACCGACATCCCGCGCGCACGATCGGAGACCGAAGTGGCCCAATCCGTTGCGAAGCACGAGCCGCTTCGCGAGCTTCTCGACCCGGCCGGCGACGAGCCGGTCGCGCAGGCGTGAGGAAACGGCTGACCCCGCACCGCCGCGAGTTGCTGCTGCGGCTCTTCGCCGGCGAGACTCCGACGCAGATCGCGACCGATCTGGGGCGCAGCCGGTCCACGATCGCAAATCAGATCGCCCGGGCGCGAGCCCGCTTGAGCGTGACGCGCGACGTCGATGCCCTCGTCGAGTGCCTGGCTTCAGGAATAGTCACTCTGGACGAAATCCTCGACCGCAGACGATCTCGAGTCAACTAGAGTAAAAACCCGATCGCAGGTTCGTTGTACCTAGCACCGGACGTTTTTGCATAAGCTCAATACACTAACCGGGACCGTCCACGGGATTCAAGGCTCCAAGGGCCTTAAGAGTGCGTAATTACTAAATCAATCTTATTTAGCATGATCCAAACAAGCTAATAATCAATGCCGCCCTGTCCACCCGATTCTTTCGCTGGTACTCTTGCGGCGGATCGTGGTCGCAATGACCACGACGACACAACCGACCATCGAAAGAGGTTCGCATGCTCGTCACCCTTCTCGTCGCTCTGCTTGCCACGTTCTCACCCATACTTGCCCAGAACGTGCTTCATGGCGGTCCAGGCGCCGTTATACGACACGTTCCGCAAGGCGCCTACAGCATCGACGGCCCGTCCTCGGGTGGACCGACGGGCTGACCTCTACTAGCAGGACGTCGGCCATTCGTGCCTCTAACACAATGGCGGTGCAATCGGGTATGCAACGGCCGACCTTCAAGTGCCGCAGCGGTGACGGTCTCGCGAGCGCCGTCACCGCCTCGCGGGGCGCATGGCGGCGCGGCGACTTCAACGTATGCATTTCGACGATTGACTCCGTCGCCCCAGTATTGTCACCGCGTACGGCTATGGGCGCGGACGCATTACTGCTGCGGGTGCGAGCCAAGTTACGAACGGATCGCCCAGCTGAGGTCTTGAACGACCTTCGCTCGATCATTCTTGAGTTCACCGACCCCGATGCACGTTGCACCGCGCGGATGCTGTACTCGTCAGCCTTTGCCAGAGCCGTCGATGCACTCGATGGCTTGGCTCTGTTGAATTCCGTGTACCGTGATGCGAAGCGGGCGCACCCCTCGATCCGAGCCGAAATATCATATTACCAGGCTCTTGCACTTTGGACGTTGCGCCGCTATCCGGAGGCGGACGAGCGCGCAAGAGAAACTGAGACCGCGAACGTTGACGTGCTTGGGGTCCGTGCGACGGAACTACGCGCATACTGCGCCTTCGCGCAGGCCCGCTATCCGGACGCTCTCGCCCTCTTTCGGGTGGCGCAAGCGTCCTATATCCGGTGCCGAGAGCGAGACTTCGATCTAGCGGCGAAGATCGTCTATCAAGTAGCGAATCTCGAACAGACGCTCCGCTCCTCTAAGGTGGACGGTACCCACCGCCAGCCGCATTCGCGGATGATACCAGACGGTCCCTTGGGTTCCCCTAGTCCCTCGTTTGCACTGATGCGGACGCGTCAGAATGACGGCTGGCTGTATGCGCTCGACGGTGACGCTCGACGCGCGTTTACCTGTATGCGGGAGGCTGAGGGTTTAGCCCCGTCTGTGGCGTGGGAGATCGGCGCGCTCTCGAATAGCGCACTCCTTGCGGCATATTTTGGAGAAACTCTATCGGCAGAGCAACTGTTGATCTCGGCTGAAGCGAAGGCCGATCGACTCGATTGGTCGATGATCGGTGGCGAAGAGCGAACGGCTTTGCTCGATTTGGTGGAGGCACTTTGCGTGAGCGGTACTTCTGCGCCCGGTCCTTTGCTTGCCGCGTACGATTCTGATGCGCCGTGCGCTGACGTATTGAGCGCGACACCGGTCGACGCCCTACTCGTGGCATGGGTCGAGTATGTTCGCGGCCAAGTGCTGCGTGCCGAAGGGGACGCTGTTGCCGCTCGAACCGCATTCGAGCATTCCTATCACCAATTCCGAGCCAACGGTTGCATGTGGCGAGCCGCTCTGGCCTTGATCGAACTCGATGCGACACCGGCGCCCGCAACGGCGCCCGGAGAATTTCACCTCGAGACCGCTGCGCTGCTCGTGCGGGAGCATTTTCCGCACTCGTTTCTGGCCGACCGCCTCGGGCGCTGGGGAAACGTCTACCGGGATCCGGTCGCGCGCGCTCTGACCCTGGCTCAGCGCGAGGTGCTCCGGCATGCGCTCGACGGCTACGGCGCGGTCGAGATCGCGACCCTGACCGGTCGAAGCGAAAAGACGGTTCGCAAGCACCTGACCGCGCTCCACGAGGCGTTCGGCGTCGAGACGACGCTGCGCCTGGTCGCGGTCTGTCATGCGCGCGGGCTCGGCTCGCCGGCGTGGCGGCCTGCGGCCACGCCGGCGCACTCCTCCACCGGCTAGGCCGTGGGGGAGAAACCTCCCCTATCCGAGCCGTCCGGCGTCCCGCATACTGGTGGTGGGGAACGGTCGCCCTTGCGAGCTCCACGCTCGCCTACACCCGGGGGCGGCCGTTTCCCGCCTCAGAACCGGTAGCGCAGCCCGAGCCACACCGTCCGCGCCAGCGGGTACCCCTGCGGCACGTAGCCGCCGCTGCCGTACGCCCAGGGCAGCGCCTGCGTGACCCCGTCGTTGGTCGGCACGCCGTTGCCCAGCACGTAGGGCTGCGCGAAGCCCGCCGTGCTCGCGTACGCCTTCGCGTACGCGGGGTTTCCTCCGGTATAGCCGGGCGGCCCGATGAGGTACGGGTTGTTCTGTAGCGCGTTCGCCGCCGTTACGCCGAACAGGTTGGCGACGTCGACGACCACGGTGAGCCGCGGCGTGAGGTCGCCTTCGAGGTGCAGGTCGACCAGCGTTTGCGGCGTGCTGCGCAGGGTGTTGGGGTCGTTGCCCTCCGGCGTCCCCATCGATCCGATGTAGGGGTTCGTCACGGCGTCGAACGGCTGGTTGGGGTCTTGCAGGAAGTAGTAGTTCGCGCCCGGGTTGACGTAGTTGTCATTGGGAACCTGGACCGGCTTGCCGTTCGCGCCGAAGACGTAGACCAGCTTGCCGTTGCCGTACGGGTAGCCGCTCTCGTAGGCCAGCGACGGCGTGATGCGCAGGCCGTGCGCCGGCCGGAACGTGTAGGACAGGCTGGCGCTGAGATCGGGCACGTACCCGAGCGGAAAGAGGTGTCCGGCGGCGATGGCGGGCGCGTTGAGGTCGTTGTAGGCGAACTGCGACGCGCTCGAGGAAAACCCGCGGATGTAGCCGGCGGCGAGCGTGAAACCGCCGCGCTGCACCGACAGGTCGACGCCGTGCGCGCGCAGCTCGCCGACGTTGGTCGGCACGCCGATGCCGCTGGGGCTCGCGCCGCCGCTCACCACCGAGCGGAAGTTCGCCGGCAGCACGTCGATGCGGTTGCGCTCCAGCTCGGCATAGTACGTCAGCCGGAAGCGGGTCGGGCCGCTGCCTTCCAGCGCGTAGGTGAAGTCGTTCGCGGTCTCCGGGGCGAGCGGCACGAACGGGGCGGGATTGGCCGTGTCCACCCGGTCGGCTTCGAGCGGCTTGGGCGCGACCGTCGTGTGGTCGAACGTCGCGCGCAGCGCGTACGCCGTACCGAGGCGATAGGCGGCGGAGAGGTGCGGGTCCAGCGCCCCGACGCTGTAGCGCGGGCCGTCGCTGGGGACGATGTCGGTGTCGATGTAGCGCGCCGTCCCGGTCACCGCCAGCCGCCCGGCGCTCCAGGTGTCGCCGAGGTAGGCGAGGTACGACAAGAGGGTCGGGTTGGAGTCGATGAACTCGTCGGCGGTCGGCACGACCTGCTCGAGGAAGCTCGTGTTCGTGCGCAGCTCGGCGCCCGCGCGCAGGCGGTGGCGGTCGCTGCCGATGTCGTCGAAATCGAAGGTCAGGCCGGATTCGCGCCCGCCTTGCCGCGCCGAGAGCGAGATGGCGCCGTCGGGGAACGACAGGTCGTCCCAGAACGGCCCGCCGGACTGCGAGCCGAACTGCGACTGGTAGAGCTGGACGCGGCTGACCGCGCTGGCGGCCGTGTGCAGCCACTCGAGTTTGAGGATGTCGTACGCGCCGTGCACCGCGGACGCGTAGCCGACCGGAGCGTTCGGGTTCGTCTCGCCCGGGAACGTGGTGGACTGGCCGTCGAACGCGCCGACGGTCTGGCCGGAGTACGGCGAGCCGTACTGCTGGTAGCTGGCGGCGCCCGTCAAGCCGACGAACGCGAGGTCGTCGTGCGGGCCGAGCCGGTAGTGGAGATTCGCCGCGGCCGAGGACTCGGCGCGGGTCTGGAGCGAGAGCCCGTACGTGGCCGCCTCGGCGGGATAGAACGTGTGCCCGTCGCCGTAGGAGAAGTACTGGTCGCCGACCGTCGTGGCCAGCGCCCAGCGCCAGCGCAGATCCGGCGTCGCCTGCTGGGTGCGAAAGGAGAAGCGCTGGTTCTGCGCCCCCACGCCGTCGGTCAGCTCGACCGTCGTCGTGCCGGGATACGTGCCGACCGCCGGAATCTGGTCGACCACGCCGCCCAGCGCGTTGTCGCCCTGGGTGCCGAAGCCGGCCAGCGTGACGGTCGTCGCCGCGACGCCGGTGGTCGCGAGCTGCGCGCCGACGATGTTGCCGCCGGGCTCGGCGATCAGTCCTTGCGGAATCGGCACCGAGTCGTAGTCGAACACGGTGTCGTCGACCTTGCCGCCGCGCAGGACCGCATTGCCGAACGTGTCGGCCTGCACGCCTGGAACGTCGGCGATCGCGCCTTGGACCGTGCCGGCGAGGTAGTTGCCCAGCCCCGACCCGCTCGCGACCGGGGCCAGCGCGCGGGCCGCATCGCCCGCGACGGCGTACGTGTCGCTCGTCCCGCCCGCCGCAAAGCCGCTGCTCGTTGCCCGCACGCTGCCGATGCGCCGCAGCGCGGTCGCCAGGCTGACCGCGAGGCGTTCGGTCTGGCCGGGCAGCACGAGCACGCCGCGTTCGGTCACGGCGGCGTAACCCGGTGCCTCGACCGACACCGTGTAGGTGTCGGGAGCGAGGCCGAGCAGCCGGAAGCGGCCGCGCGGGTCGCTGACCGTGGCGACCCGGCCGGACGCCGACGCGGCCACCACCCGCGCGTTCGCGACCGGCTGCCCGCCGGCGGCGGCGACGGTTCCGACGATGCCGCCCGTGGTCTGCTCGGCCGCCATCGCGGGCAGGGGCCGCTCGCGCGCGAGCGCGCCGCCCCACGCGAGCAGCGCCGAGGCGATCAGCACGGATTTCAGCGAGCGAGACGGCACGGGGCGGAACCGTTCGGCCTGCTCCGCGCGAGCGCCTCGCCACGGGTGCGCCTGCGGCGCTCGCCTAAGCTGCACCGATGCCGCGCCGTACGCTTCTCGCCGCCGCCGTTCTCGCCGTGCTGGCAACCGCCGCCGCCCAAGCTCGCTCGCCGGTGCGGGTCGGCACGTTCGCCAGCGGCCCGCTCGACGGCATCACCGACGTGGCCGGCGTGCGCGTCGCGCACCTCACCAAGGTCGAGGGCAGCGACGTGCGGACCGGCGCCACCGCGATCGTGCCCGACGACGACGTCTGGAACGACCGCCTCGCCGCGGCGACCTTCGACCTCAACGGCAACGGCGAGCTGACCGGCGCGCACTGGGTCGACCAGGCCGGCTTCCTGGAGGTACCGGTCGTGCTGACCGACACGCTCGACGTCGGCCGGGCCGACGACGGCGTCGTCTCGTGGCTGATCGGCAAGCACCCGCAGATCGGCGTGCGCGAGGACGTGCCGCTGCCGGTCGTCGGCGAGTGCGACGACCAGGGCATCAACGACATCCAAGGGCGCCATGTGCGCGCGGAGGACGTCGTCGCGCTGCTCGGCGCGGCCGCGCCGGGCGACTTCGCGCGCGGCAACGTCGGCGCCGGCACCGGCATGCGCGCGTTCGGCTTTGCCGCGGGAATTGGTTCCGCGTCGCGCGTGCTGCCGGCCGAGCTGGGCGGCTACACGGTCGGCGTGCTGGTCAACGCCAACACCGGCAGCCGCGAGGAGCTGCGGGTCGACGGCGTCCCGGTCGGCCGCGCGTTCGCGCACGAGCTGCTGCCGGTGTACCCGAGATCGGCAGGCTATGCCGCGCCGGTGCGCGGCCGCGCGGCCGACGGCAGCATCATCGCGATCGTCGCGACCGACGCCCCGCTCGACCACGCCCGGCTGCGCGACGTCGCCAAGCGGGTCGCGCTGGGGCTGGCGCGCACCGGCGCGACCTCGCACGTCTCCAGCGGCGATCTGTTCCTGGCCTTCTCGACCACCCACCGCTACCCGCGCGCGGGCGGGATCGCCGGCCCGCCGCTCGTCACCGACAGCGACCGGATCGACGCGCTGTTCGAGGCGACGGCCGACGCGACCGAAGCCGCGGTCGACGACGCGCTGTTCAGCGCGCACACCGTGCGCGGCCGCTACGGCGTGACGTACTACGGCCTGCCGCGCGAGCGCGTGCTCCGGCTGCTGCATCCGGCGCCGTAGCGGCGCCTCGCGTCAGCCGCCACCGGTGACCGGCTGCGGGAACACGCGCGCCAGCTCGCGCTCCCACGCGGCGGTCATCTGATCCGGCGTGAGCGCGTTCGCGTAGTCGGGAGCGAACGGCCGCGGTTCGGGCCGCTCGGGTGCGGCCGGCAGGTTTGGGCGGCGGCGGGCGAGCGCGGTGATGCGAAAGCGCACGTCGCCGCGGTCGACCACCAGCTCGCCGACCGGCATCCCGTCCGCGTCGACGACGCGGTAGTGCGCGGTGGACGGCGCTTGCACGGCGAGCTCGTCGGCCGAGGCCGCGGCGCCGGCCGCCGCGGCGAGCGCTGCGGCGAGCGCCCAGCTCGCGGCCGGACGCAGGCGCTGAGCGCGGCTCATTGCCGCCAGCTCGTGCCGTCGCTGAACGTGACCGCGTCCACCGCACACGAGGCGTCGCCGAACCCGGCCGCGCTCGACAGCGGCGTGAACACGTGCTCGATCTGCGTGCCGGCGGCGAAGCTGCCGCTGTCTTCGAAGGTCTGGGACGTGCCGCCGATGCGCACGACGAACCGAACCCCGGTCGCGGTGACGGCGGCGCGGTTGACGAAACCGATCGCGAGGTCGGCGCTGCCGAGCCCCTGGAACCCGCCTTCGACCGACGACGACGGCACCTCGGTGAGCGTGCAGTTGCCGATTGCGATCGGCGCCTCGCTCGGGGACGGTGTCCCTGCGAATGCGGATACGGTCGATGCCATGACGAGGGCGGCCGCGATGATGGTGCCGCCGGCGATGATCTTCATGCTGTTCTCCCCGGACGCTGAGTCCTACGGGTGCTCTACGCCCCCGGCGAGTACGGCGGTTCGGATCGTCGCGGAGTTCTATCGCTGCGCGCGTTGCTGGCGCGGCGGTGCGAACGGGGACCCTTCCATCCTACGTCGTGGTGAACGCGCCCAGATCGAACGTCGTCGGGCCGCTCGGGCCGGGAGGCGGACAGCGCCCGGCCGGCGGGTAGACCGCGTCGACGAAGACGGTGTACGCGGTGCGGGCGGCGAGCGGCGGCAGCGCGGAGAGGACCTCGCTGGGCGGGTTGGGGCTGACGGGCTCGCCGAACGGACCGCCCGTCACGGTGGAGCCGTCGGCGGCGACCAGCCGCAGCGTGCCGTCGCCGGCGGGGTCGTAACTGATGCCTACGTCGAGTCCGTTCGTCTGCACCCCGGTCGCTCCGGCCGGCGGCGTGACGAGGGTCGGCGGCGCCTGCAGCGCCAGCGGCTCGGCCCCGCACAGCGGCATCGAGCTGCTGCCGGAACCGCAGCCCGTCAGCGCCAGAGCGAGGGAGCAGAGGAGCCACTTCATCGATGGGCGATGCTGCGCGCCGGCGCCGCGCCCCTGGCGAGCGTTTCGCTCGGGCCCTCCGCGGCGCCGTAGCTGAGGATGGTGCCGTCGCGGCGCAGCTCCTCGCGCACGTCGGCGACCGCCTCGGGGTCGCGCGCCATCGTCGTGAACGCCAGGTGCTCGCGCTGGGCCAGCGCCGCGGCCACGCCGGCGGCCTCGCCTTCCTCGATCGTGGTCGGGATCACCCGCGCGCTGCCGGCCGCGATGTGGGTCGCGCTGATCGCCGGCGAGGCGAGCACGACGTTGGCCAGATCGCGCGGCACCAAGGTGCCGAACGGGATGCCGTAGACGTGGCGCACCGGCGCATAGGCCAGCCGGTCGGTCGGGGTGACCGGGTGCAGGTCGAGCGGGTACGACGCGAGGCCGATCGTGTCGTCGGGGATCGTGCCGTCCCACACGTCTCCGGCCGTGAGCCGCTCGACGCCCGCGAAGTGGCGCGTCTCGCGCACGTAGACGGCCTCCGCATAGCGCCCGACGGTCGCATCGGCGAAGCCGGGCAGCCGCTCGCGCAGCCACCCGACGAGGTGCGGCGTCTCGCGCTGGCTGATCGCGCGCGCCCGCGCCACGTCGGCGTCGGAGCGGCCGTCGATGCCGAGCACGTCGACCGCGTTGACGGTCACCTCGCCGTCGGGCTCGCGGCCGAGGTTGAGGTCGCGCACGTACACGTCGGGCGAGAGCGGGCGGTACCGGCGCATCAGCGCGGCGTAGCCCCAGGCACGGCGGTCGGACGCGCCGCCGCTGCCGTAGCTTGCTTTGTCGTAACCGTCCTCGAGCCGGGCCCAGTCGACGCCCCGCACGGTGAACATCAGCGTCACCGGCTGCATCCGCTCGTCCAGGCCGGTGTCTTGCCGGCCGAGGTCGTAGCGCGCGCCCGCCATCGCGGCGACGTCGCCGTCGTCGGTCGCGTCGACCACGGTCTGCGCGGGCAGGTCGAACGCCGTGCCGTCGGCGCGGCGGAAGCGCACGCTGATCACGGCGCGCCCGGCCGCGGTCGGTTCGCTCGCGGCGCCGACCGCGCGCGCGCCGGTCACGAGCCGGATGCGCGGCTCGCGCGCGACCAGCGCGCCGAACTCCTGGGCGGCGGCGGCCGGGGTGAACGCGTCGCCCAGCGCCGCGTGGATCTCGCGGAAGAGGCCGCCCTGCACGGACGCGCCGTCCGGCGCGACGTTGAAGTCCCACTGGTCCATCATCGCGTCGGTCAGGATGCCGCCCAGCACCGGCCGGCTCGCGACCAGCGTGACGTCCTGGCCTTGGCGGGCGGCCGCGACCGCGGCGGCGACGCCGGCCGGCGTCCCGCCCACGACCAGGATCGCCGGCAGCCGGTCCTGCGGCGCGGCATGCGCTTGCGCCGCGGCCGGAGCGGCGAGCACGGAAACGAGGAGCGCGCTGATGAGCGCGGCTCCGACGGGACGGGCGAGACGGCGGAACATCGGTACTCTGATCAACGCACCGGCCGCGCCACTCGTTGCTCGGAGCGGAGCTCGGTTCGCTTATGGCGCCTGGCGGCCAGCGGGCTGGCTCGCCGCATGGCCGAGCCCTGAATGCCAGCGCTCAGCGTTGACCGCCTCGTATGCTCGCGCGGCGATCACGAGTATTATGGCGATGAACAGTACGGCCATCGTGCGGTTGAGATCGCGTGCTTTGCGATCGATGACGGAGCTGTTCTTGCCGACGGCGTCCGCGGTTCCGATGACGACGGACCGGACGTACGTCACGGGCCACCGCTCGTACGTGCGCACCAGCTCGTCGAGGCTCGGCGTATCGATGTACTCGTACGTTTTGAAGGCCAGGAGCAGCATCGCCAGCGGCACCAGCAAGAGGGCACCCAGCACGTAGTCGAACGAGCTTGCCGCTTTATCGACGAAGAGCCCGAGGCCAGCAAGGGTACCGGCGATGATCGGCGCGATCTTGCTTTCGATCCGATCGAGCCGGGCGCGCTCGCTGTCGCGACGTCGCATGGCCAAATCAAGCGCGCGAGCCCAATCCACTTCGCTACCATACGGCAGCGGCTCATCCGCTATTCCGAGGCTTCGGACGCTGCCGCGCCGGGCGCCATCCGCGACGGCGCCTCCGGCCCAGTTCAGAAGGCGCTCTACCGGGTTGGCGGCCTGGCGCCCTCGCGCAACGGAACTTGCACCGTTTGCGGGGTCGGCGGGGTCGGCGGCGGTGGCGGCGGCGGATTCGGCATGACTGTCGTCTTCGTTCTGAGCACCGGCGGGTGTGTCCGTCGGCATGTCGTCGGCTGACGTGGGAGCCTGTCTTTCTTTTGGGACGCGTGCCCGGCTTCCCGTATGCTCCCCGAGAATCGTGCCATCTGGGTGGCATCGCGCGACGCGCCGCCCGGCGCTTCGGAGAGGGGGAGATTCGAACTCCCGAGACCTGTTACAGTCTGCTCGCTTTCCAAGCGAGTGCATTCGACCACTCTGCCACCTCTCCGCGGCCAGCGCCCGGTATTCACCCCGCGGCGGTGGAACGCCTCGCGCGTCGATCTTCGCTCGGACGGGAACGAGGCGAGCGTGGATACGCTCGCAACGACGACCGCCGCCCGTTTCACCGACCCCGCGGCCGCGGGCGAGGCGGTCATCGAGCTGGTGCGGCTCGGCACGCCGCCCCAGCGCCTGCTGGTCGCGATGCGCGACGCGCGGGCCCAGCGCGCCTTCGCCACGCGCTACGGCATCGCCGAGCTGCCCCATCCGGCGGCCGGCCGAACCGGCATCGCCGCCGCCCTGGAGCGCATCACCGCGGCCGAGGCCGACAGCCAGCGGGCGACGCTCGCCGACGTGCTGGTCGGCGCGGGGTTCGGGCGCGAGCGGGCGGTGGCGCTGGAGCGGGCGCTGGGACCCGACGACGTGCTGCTGATCCTCCCCGAGCAGGCGCCGGCGACCGCCCTGGGCACGCTGGTGCGGCACCGGGCCGACCTGGGCACCGGCGTGCTCCAGCACGTGATCCCGTTGCGCGAGGAGCGGCTGGTGGTCGCCAAGCACGCCGTCGTGGAGAGCGAGGTGATCGTGCGCACCGACGTGATCGCCGAGGTGCGGACGTTCGAGGTGCCGCTCGAGCGCGAGGAGTTCGTGATCGAGCGGCGGCGCTACGGCGCGGACGGCACGCCGGGCGAGCTGGAGACCGTTCGCATCCCGCTGCGCCACGAAGAAGTGACCGTCACCAAGCGGACGGTCGTGACCGAGCAGGTCGACGTGCGCAAGGAGCGCTTCATCGAGCTCGAGCGGGTCAGCCAGACGGTCCGCCACGAGGAGTTGCGGATCGAGGCCGATCCGGGTGCGGTCGTCCACTACGGCGACGGCGTACCGGGCGGCGGTGCGCTCAGATCCGAGCCGGGTGCCAGATCGTCTTGAGCTCGGTGAAGGCCAGCACGCGGTCCAGGTCGTCGTAGCGCGCGCCGAACCAGGCCTCGCGCGAGGGAGCGCCCTCGAAGCGGGTGCGCTTGACGTTCTCGGCCGCCAGCTCGCCCAGCGCGCGCTCCGTCGCGCGGTCCAGGCCGAAGGCGCCCAGCGCGTTGACGTCCATGTGGCCGGCCAGCACCGGCGCCAGCTCCGTGCGAACCCCGGTGAGCACGTTGCAGGCGCCGCCGGGCAGGTCGCTGGTCGCCAGGCACTCGGCGAACACGATCGCCGTGCGCGGGTCGCGCTCCGAGGCGACGACCACGACCGCGTTGCCGCTGACCAGCACCGGCAGCACCGCGGTGACCAGCCCCAGCAGCGCCGGCTCGTCGGGCGCGAGCAGCCCGACCACGCCGGTCGGCTCGGGGGTGGAGACGTTGAAGTGCGGCCCGCCGACCGGGTTGCGGGTCGAGGCCACCGCGAGGTACTTGTCGCACCAGCCGGCATACCAGACGGTGCGGTCGACCGCCGCGGCGACCTCGTGCCGCGCGGCCGCCTCGTCGGCGGTGCCGCCGGCGGCGAGCTGGGCCGCCAGCTCGGCTGCCCGCCCTTCCATCATCTCGGCCAGGCGGTAGAGGATCTGGCCGCGCAGCGCGGGCGTCTGGCCGGCCCAGCCGGCGTGCGCCGCGCGAGCCGCGACGACCGCGTCGCGGAGGTCCTTGCGCGAGGCGCGCGCGACGTTGTCGCCGCCGACCTGGTCGCTGCGGGCCGACTCGCTGCGCGCGAACGCGCCGCCGATGTAGAGCTTGTACATCTTGCGCACCGCGACGCGCTCGCCGTTCCCGTTCATCGGAGAGGACTTTCGTCGGAAGCGCCCGCTTCCTAGGCGAAAGCTCGCCCGGTCACTCTCGGGCGCGCCAGGATAGACTGGCGGTCCGGGCGGGTACGCTCAGGGGGTGACGACGACGAACACCTCCCAGCCGTTCCTGAGCGACGTTCAGGAATTGCGCCGCCGCGCCCGGGAGCAGATCGAGAAGGGGGCGGTCACGCAAGACTACGGGCTCGACCCGCAGCAGGCGATCGACCTCCTCCAGAACGCGCTTGCGACCGAGATCGTATGCGTCCTGCGCTACACGATGCACAGCGTCGCGGCGACCGGGATCTCCAGCGAGGGCCCCAAGAACGAGTTCGCCGAGCACGCCGACGAAGAGCGCGAGCACATGGGCATGCTCGCGGAGCGGATCAACCAGCTCGGCGGCACGCCGAACTTCGATCCCGAGGGGCTCGCGATGCGCTCCGCCTCACAGTACGGCGGCAACGATCTCGACCTGGTCGGAATGATCAAGGAGAACCTGGTCGCCGAGCGGATCGCGATCGAGCACTACCGCGAGCTGATCCGGTTCTTCGGCGAGAAGGACCCGACCACGCGCATCATGCTCGAGGGCATCCTCGCGACCGAGGAAGAGCACGCCAACGACATGCACGACCTGCTGGTCGCGCACGAAGGCAAGCCGAATCTGCCCAAGGACTGAGCGCCGCGCGAGCCGGCGTTCCACGCGGTGGAGCTGATCTGCGTGCGGCACGGCCGCACCGCCTGGAACGCGGACAAACGGTTTCAAGGGCACAGCGACATCCCGCTCGACGGCGAGGGCCGCGCGCAAGCGACGGCCCTCGCCGCGCTGCTGCGCGGCGAGCGGATCGACGCCGCGGTCTCGAGCGACCTCGCCCGCGCCAGCGAGACCGCGCGCATCGTGCTCGGCCCGCGCGCGCTGCCGCTGCGGCTCGACCCGGACTGGCGCGAGATGCGCTTCGGCGACTGGGAAGGGCTGACGTGGGAGCAGATCGTCGCCGCGCACCCCGAGCTCGCCGCCGGCGACGAGACCAAGCCGAAGGCCTACACCCCGGGCGGCGGCGAGTCGTTCGAGGACCTCTGCGCGCGGGTCGGGCGGGCCGCCGGCCGGGCCGTCGCCGAGCTGGACGAGGACGGCGTGGCGCTGGTCGCCACCCATGCCGGGCCGCTCCACGCGCTGCTGCGGGTGCTGCTGCACGACGCCGCGGTGCCGGCGCTCTCGATCCGCTTCCAGACCGCGTCGGTCACCCGCTTCCGGCGCACCGGCGGCGTCTGGGCGCTGGCCCGGCTCAACCAGACCGCGGCGCGGACGTCGTAAACGGCGCTCCGGGCGCCAGCGTGTTCGGGTAGGGCGACGGCGCGCCGGCGAGCGCGGCGGCGAAGATCTCGGCGCTGTCGACCAGCCGCGGGCCGGGGCGGTTGACGTAGGCGTTGCCGTCGAGCGCGTAGGCGCGGCCCGCGCGCACCGCGCGCAGCGCGGCGAAGGCGCGCGCTCCCTCGGGCGGCAGCTCCGCCAACGCAGCCCGGGCGCGAGCGAGATCCCAGCCGCACGGCGCGACCAGCACGACGTCGGGGTCGGCGGCGGCGATCGCCTCCCAGCTCAGCACCCGGCTGTTCGCGCCCGGGTTCGCCAGCACGGGCTCGCCGCCGGCCAGCTCGACCAGATCCGGCGTCCAGTGGCCGGCGCTCATCGGCGGGTCGCTCCACTCCAGCACCAGCGTGCGCGGGCGCGGTCCGTCCGGCGCGCGCGCGCGCAGCGCCTCGACCCGGGCGCGCAGCGACCCCAGCAGCGCCGCCGCGCCGCCCTGGGCACCGACCAGCTCGCCGACGAAGGCGATGGTGGAGAAGACGTCCTCGAGCGAGGACGGCTCGAGCGAGACGACCCGCGGGTCGCCGCGCAGCCGCTTGGCGGCCCGGTCGACGATCTCGTAGGAGACGGCGCAGACCGCGCACAGCTCCTGGGTGACGATGAGGTCGGGCTCGAGCGCCGCCAGCTTGACGTCGTCCAAGCCGTAGAGGGACGAGCCGGCGTGGACGCTGGCGCGCACGTGGCGGTCGATCCCGGCCGCGTCCAGCTCGGCCGGCAGCAGCGACGAGGTCAGCGCCGGCAGCGCCCGCGCCGCGGGCGGAAAATCGCACTCGTGGGTGACGCCGACGACCTGCTCGCCCGCGTTGATCGCGAAGAGGATCTCGGTCGCACTCGGCAACAGGCTCACGACTCGCATTCCGGAGGGTTCCGTGCCCGTCGATCTCCCGCCCGCCGCCGTCGCCTTCCAGCGGACGGCCAACGCCATGGCCGCCGCCGCGGTCGCGATGCCGGCGACCGTCGCGTACGACGTGCGCGCGCACGTCCACTACCTGGGCGACCAGGACTACCGCTACCACTACGACCTCGACCGCCGCACGGGCCGGGCCCAGGTGCGGGTCGACGACGGGCCGCCGCCGACCGAGACCGTGCCCTGGCCGCTCGACCCGACCTTCGACGCGTTCGCGCGCTTCTCGACCAGCGGATTCTGGCAGTCCCACGCCCGCGACGAGCTGCGCTTCGCCAACGACCCGCGCCTGATGCAGTACGACTTGACCAAGCGCGAGGGCGTCGACGCGATCTCGTTCGCGGTCAAGGACTACGTGATCGCCTACGCCGAGCCGGCCGGCCTCGCCGCGCCGCTGGTGCGGCTCACGCTGACCGCCTCGCCGGCGGCCGAGCAGTCGCAGACGGTCTTCCGCTCGCTCGTGGTCGACCCGTCGACTTGGCTGCCGGTCGAGGTGACGATGCGCACGCCGGTCGGCCACAGCGCGGTGACGATCGACTACGGCCGGGTCGGCGGGCACCCGGTCGTCACCCACTTCGACATCCGCAAGACCGAGCGGATCGCGCTGCTCCAGATGACGGCCAGCACCGAGGCCTGGTTCGAGAACGTCCGCTTCGACCAGCCGCTGCCGACCGCGCCGCAATAGTCTTCGCCGCCGCCGAGCCGGAAGGGAAAAAGATTCTTTTGGGATAGAAAGGCGTCCCGCTTCAACCGCTTCCGGTCGGAGGAACGATGCGCTTTCGCCTGCTGATCGCCGCCGCTATGCTGCTCGCCGGGTCGAGCTGCGGCGGCCCATCCACCACGCTGCCGTCGCTGGACGAGCTGACGGTGGTCACCGACAAGGGACCGGTGCACGGCATGGCCGCCGCCGGGGTGCGCGAGTTCCTCGGCATCCCGTACGCGGCGCCGCCGGTCGGGCCGCTGCGCTTCGCCGCGCCGCAGCCGCACGCCGCCTGGACCGCGCCGCTCGACGCCACCAAGCCCGGCAACGTGTGCCCGCAGCTCCAGACGCCCTTCGGCCCGCTGCAGAACACCTCCGAGGACTGCCTCGACCTCAACGTCACCGCGCCCAGCGGCGCGGCGAACCTGCCGGTGATGGTCTGGATCCACGGCGGCGGCTTCCTCTCGGGCAGCGGCTCGTTCTACGACGGCTCGAAGCTGGCCGCGACCGGCAACATCGTGTTCGTGTCGGTCAACTACCGGCTGGGCGCGCTCGGGTTCTTGGCCCATGCCGCGCTCGACGGCGGCAACGGCAACACCGGGAACTACGGCATCGAGGACCAGCAGGCGGCGCTGGCCTGGGTTCGCAAGAACATCGCCGCCTTCGGCGGCAACCCCGCCGGCGTGACGCTCGCCGGCGAGTCGGCCGGCGCGATCAGCGTCTGCGCCGACAACGCTTCGCCGGCCGCGGCCGGGCTGTTCGGCCGCGGCATCGTCGAGAGCGGCCCGTGCGCGAACCGCTTCACCACCCTGCAGCAGGCGGAGCAGGTCGGCAACGGGATCGTGGCGAGCCTGGGCTGCTCGGGCGGCGCGGCGCAGGTATCGGCGTGCTTGCGCGCGCCCACGCTCTCGGTGAACGCGATCCTCCAAGCGCAGAGCAAGCTCCAGGGCTTGGTGCTCGGGCCCAGCGTCGGCGGGGTGGACATCCCGCAGCAGCCGCGCCAGTCGCTGGGCCGCGTGCCGCTGCTGATCGGCGGCAACCAGCTCGAGATGGGGCTGTTCGTCGCGCTGGGGCTGTTGCCGGTGCCGATCCCGACCACGCCGGCCCAGTACGCGGCCGACGTGCAAGCGCTGTACGGCCCGGCCGCCGATGCGGTTCTGGCCGAGTACCCGTACGCGAGCTATCCGAGCGGGTACGTCGCCTTCTCAACCGCGCTGACCGACTACAACGTGCCGGTCGGCGCGATCACCCTGTGCGAGGACGTGACGACGTTCAACGTGCAGGGGGCGACCGCCACGCCGCTCTACGCGTACGAGTTCAGCGATCCCAACGCGGACTTCCCGCAACTGCCGCCGGGCCCCGTGCACGCGACCGAGCTGAGCTATCTGTTCCCGCACCTCTCGTCGAGCTATCCGCCCAGCGGGCCGAGCGTGGCCGCCGCATCGCAGCCGCTCTCCGATGCGATGGTGCGCTACTGGACGAACTTCGTCGCGACCGGCAACCCCAACGGCGCCGGCTTGCCGAGCTGGCCGGCATACCATGCGCCGACCGACGTGCTGCAGCTCGCGCCGAGCATCGGCACCGGGGTCGACGTGTCGGCCGAGCACAAGTGCGGTTTCTGGAATTCGCTCGGCTTAGCGACCTGACGCACGCCTGCGGCTGGTGAAACGGCCGCGGGGGACCGGAGGAGCGGCCGCGAACCGACGCGGGTCGTTCCTTTGCGTTTCCAGGAGTTCTGGCCCTGAACAAGATCAAAGTCCTCCACCCCGTCGTCGAGCTCGACGGTGACGAGATGACGCGCATCATCTGGCACTTCATCAAGGACAAGCTCATCCTGCCGTATCTCGACGTCGACCTGAAGTACTACGATCTGGGGATCGAGCACCGCGACGCGACGGACGACCAGGTCACGCTCGACGCCGCCCGGGCGATCAAGCAGTACGGGGTCGGGGTCAAGTGCGCCACGATCACGCCGGACGAGGCGCGGGTCGAGGAATTCCACCTCAAGAAGATGTGGAAGTCGCCCAACGGCACGATCCGCAACGAGCTCGACGGCACGGTCTTCCGCGAGCCGATCATCTGCCGCAACGTGCCGCGCCTGGTGCCGGGCTGGACCCAGCCGATCGTGATCGGCCGCCACGCCTTCGGCGACCAGTACCGCGCGACCGACTTCGTCGTGCCGGGGCCGGGCAAGCTGACGATCAGCTTCGTGCCCGACGGCGGCGGCGAGCCGATCGAGCGCGAGGTCTACCAGTTCAAGGGGCCCGGCGTCTCGCTCTCGATGTACAACGTCGACGAGTCGATCCGCGGCTTCGCCCGCGCGTCGATGAACTACGGGCTGCTGCGCGGCTGGCCGGTCTATCTCTCGACCAAGAACACGATCCTCAAGGCCTACGACGGCCGCTTCAAGGACATCTTCCAGCAGGTCTTCGACGAGGAGTTCAAGGCCGAGTTCGACGCGCGCGGCCTGACCTACGAGCACCGCCTGATCGACGACATGGTCGCCGCCGCGCTGAAGTGGTCGGGCGCGTTCGTGTGGGCCTGCAAGAACTACGACGGGGACGTGCAGTCCGACACGGTCGCCCAGGGCTTCGGGTCGCTCGGCCTGATGACGTCGGTGCTGATGACGCCCGACGGCAAGACGATCGAGGCCGAGGCGGCGCACGGCACGGTGACGCGCCACTACCGCGAGCACCAGAAGGGCCGCGAGACCTCGACCAACCCGATCGCCTCGATCTTCGCCTGGACGCGCGGCCTCGCGCACCGCGGCAAGGTCGACGGCACGCCCGAGGTGACGACCTTCGCCGAGACGCTGGAGCGGGTCTGCGTCGACACGGTCGAGGCCGGCAAGATGACCAAGGATCTGGCGGTCCTGATCGGTCCCGACCAGCCCTGGCTGACCACCACCCAGTTCCTCGACGCGCTCGACGAGGAGCTCCGGCGCCGCATGGCCGCACAGCCCGCCGGCGTCTAGCGGAACCGCCGATGAACGCCGTGGATCAGGACACGCTGGCCATCTTGGTCGGCGGCGGACCGGCGCCCGGGATCAACGGCGTCATCGCCTCGGCGACGATCGAGGCGCGCAACCACGGGCTGCGCGTGCTCGGGGTCTACGAGGGCTACCGGTACCTGGTCCAGGGCGACCTCTCGCACGTGGTGGAGCTGGGGATCGAGGACGTCTCGCGGCTGCACTTCACCGGCGGCTCGATGCTGCGCACCTCGCGCACGAACCCGGCCAAGGACCCGGAGTCGCTGCGCACCTGCATCCGCTCGCTGACGATGCTGGGCGTGCGCTACCTGATCACGGTCGGCGGCGACGACACGACCTTCGGCGCGACCCGGATCGCGGCCGAGACCAAGGGCCGGATCGGCGTCGCGACCGTGCCCAAGACGATCGACAACGACCTGCCGCTGCCCGACAACGCGCCGACCTTCGGCTTCGAGACCGCGCGCGCGGTCGGCTCGGCGATCGTCGAGAACCTGATGGAGGACGCGCGCACCGCCTCGCGCTGGTACCTCGCGATCACGATGGGCCGCAAGTCGGGCGCGCTGGCGCTGGGCATCTGCAAGGCGGCCGGCGCGACGCTGGCGGTGATCCCCGAGGAGTTCACCGCCGAGCGGATCCCGCTCGACGACGTGGTCGACACGATCGTCGGCGCGATCGTCAAGCGCCGCACGACCGGCCACGACCACGGGGTCGCGGTGGTCGCCGAAGGCATCGCCGAGCGGCTCGACCCGGCCGAGCTCTCCGCGGTCGCGACCGCCGCGCGCGACGCGTACGGCCACGTCCGCCTGGCCGACGTGCCGCTGGGCAGCGTGCTGCGCGACGCGGTCCGCACCCGGCTGCAGGACCTCGGCCTGGACGCGACCGTCGTGCCCAAGGACATCGGCTACGAGCTGCGCAGCGCCAAGCCCGTCCCGTTCGACGCCGAGTACACCCGCACGCTCGGCTACGGCGCGGTGCGCTACCTGCTGGGCGGCGGCAGCGGCGCGCTCATCGCGCTCTCGGGCGGCCGGATCGTGCCGGTGACGCTCGCGGAGATGCTCGACCCCGCCACCGGCCGCATCCGCATCCGGATGGTCGACGTGACGACCGAGTCGTACGAGGTCGCCCGCAAGTACATGATCCGGCTGGAAGAGCCGGACTTCGTCGAGCCGCGCCTCTCGCGGCTGGCGGCGCAGACGTCGCTCAACTCGGAGGAGTTCGCCGCCCGCTTCCGCCACCTGGTCGGCTGAGCCGCCGCGATCTCGTCAGAGCGATGCGAAAGCTTCCTCGACGAGGCGGTTCGGGACGGTGTGGACGCCGTCGAACTCGTGGTAGTCCACCTCCAGGCCGGCCTCGCGCAGGCGCGGGACGATGCGGCGGCTGCAGGCGACCGGCAGCACCGGGTCGGCGTTGCCGTGCGAGACGAAGACGCGCGGCGTGCCGACCAGCGCCGGCGGCGCCATGAAGCCGGGTGAGAACGCGAAGACGCGGCGGAAGAGGTCGCCGTTGGCCAGGCCGAGCGTCAGCGCGTAGCTCGCGCCGTCGCTGAAGCCCTCGATGGCGATGCGCGCGGGGTCGACGGCGAAGCGGGCGAACGCGAACGCCAGCGCCGCGTCGATGCGCCGCACGTCGGGGCCGAGGCCGCCGTAGATCACGTCCCAGCTCGGGCCGATGCTGTCGGGCGCGATCAGCAGCGCGCCGTGGCGCTCGGCGTGCGGCCGCAGCGGGCCGATGCGGTGCGCCCCCGCGCCGCCCGCGCCGTGCAGGCAGAGCACCAGCGGCGCCGGGCGGGCGGGGTCGTACCCGTGCGGGACGAACAGCACGCCGTCGCGCCGGTTGCCCAGCCGGTGGTCGCCGGGCCGCAGCGGCGGCTCCACCGGTGGCGTGGGCCGCGCGAGCAGTCGTGCGCTCTCGGGCATGCTCGCCGCCGCGCGGCTAGCCCACCAGCGGTTCGACCGCGGGGGTGAGCGCGACGTCGAGCACGATCGGCTCGGCCAGCGCGCGCAGCGAGCCTTCCCGCAAGCCGGAGGCGGTGCGCTGGTAGAGCGGGCGAACGTCGGTAGCCACATCGAACTCGTACCCGCGGCGCGGTGGGCCGGCCCGCTGGCGAAACGTTGCTCGCTCCTACGGCGACCCGGCGAGCCTGCGCAGGACCCGCAGAGCCGCGCCGGCCCGCGCGGCCGGGACGAAGAGGTGGTCGTGATGGTACGCGGCGACCGGGTTGGCCGGGATGCCGGCCTCGGCCAGCGCGCGGGCGACCGCAGCCAGGAAGCCGACCGCGTCCAGGCTCGAGTGCACGGCCAGCGTGATCAGCCGGAACGGCCCCGCTCCGGCCAGCCCGGCGCGCTCCGCCGCATCGCGCGCCACGACCACGCTGAGCCCTTCGTCCTCGGCGAACGCCGCGAGCGGCGCGATGCCCGCCGGCAGCCCCGCGCCGGCCGGCGTGCCGAACGGCAAGGTGCAGAAGACGTACTCGCCCTCGCGCAGCACCGGCGTCATGCCGCGCAGCAGCGCGCCCAGCTCGCTCTCGCCCGGCACCGCTACACCCGCAGCGGCGCGAGCTGCGCTTCGGCCCGGCGCAGCGCGGCGTCGAAGGCGCCGGGACCGCTGCGGGCGAGCGCGTCGTAGAGCGCCAGCGCGGTCGTGCGGCTGAGGATCGCGGCGCGGTACCAGGCGAGGGTCGGCGCCAGCGCGGCGAGCGCGGGGATGCGCGCCCAGCGCTGCTGCAGCCGGGCCGACACGACGTGCGCGGCGTGGACCGAGACGACGTAGTCGTGGTCGCTCAGGTGGTTGACGAACGCTTCGAGCGGAGCCGGGTCGGCCGCCAGCCCGAAGTCGGCGCCGTTGCGCCGCACCAAGCCGTAGCCGACCGGGTCGACGCCGGCGACGATCGCCGCGGCGCGGCACCAGGCGACGACCTTGACCTCGTCGCCGAGCGAGGGCGCGGCGTGCGCCGAGAGCAGCGTCGTGACGAAGCGCGGGTCGCGCCCGCGCGCGATCGCCTCGGCCCCGGAGAGCACGTGGTGGCCGCCGGTGCCGGCGATGGTCAGCTCGTCGAGCAGCGTGCCGTCGTCGCGCCAGGCGAAGACGACCGTTTTCATCACGTCGTGGTAGAGCGCCGCGGCGATCGCCGTGTCGCGCGAGACGGTCGGCCGGCCGCCGAAGTAGTGCGCGTCGTAGGTCGCGGCGAACGCGGTCGCGACCGAAGCGTTGAACGACTCGTGCATCGCCAGGCCGCCGGGGTACGCGTGGTGCGAGCCGTCGCCCGAGCCGGGCGCGGCCCAGAACGGCTGCGGCACCGTCGTGGCGCCGGGCTCGGTGTCGGGCGGAAAGACTCCGCGCACCGGCGCGTCGGCGGCGACGAAGCCGGCCGCGGCGAGCGCGTCGCGCACCGCGGTGCGGGCGGCCGGGGTCGGGTGGCGCTGCGCGTAGGCGGGGCGGCCGCCGCGGACCAGCTCGAGCACCGAGTCGCGCAGCCCGGCCTCGGCGATCGACGTCGCGAGCGCCTCGACCCGCGCGTACGTGGCGAGCGCGACCGGTGAGGAACGGGCGAGCGCGGCGGCGGCCGCGTTGCCGCGCGCGAGCGGCCCGCCCGGCTCGGGCAGCGCGACCGCCGCAACCCGCTCGTCCGCCGCCGCGGCTTCGAGGCCGCCTGCACCGGCGACCAGCGGCGCCGCCGCACCGGCCAGCAGACCCAGGAACCCGGGCCGGGTGAAGAACGCCGCCCGGCCGTTCGCGACGCACATCCCCGACGCGTTCGCGCCCGCAGTGCGCGATACCGTCCCGTTCGGGAGCGTACCGTGCGGGTGGATGCGCCGTTTCTTTACCTGCGCGCGCTCATGTAACCGACGGTTCGTGTCGTCTCTAGATGAGGGCTTCGCGCGGGGCACGTCCCGTGTCGAGCACGCCACATGGAGGTCCCGTGTCCGTCACCATCGCCCGTCCCGCCGCCGTGGCCGCTGAGCCCGCGCAGACCCCGCCCGCGCTGCAGGAGCTGCGCGTGCTCGCCTCGCGCGTGTTCACCGTGCTGCTGTGGGCGCACGTTCCGGTGGTCGCCGGGATCGCGCTCGCGAACCGCACGCCGCTGCTCGTGCCGCTGGAGCTCGCGGTGTTGCTCGCGGCGCTCGGCACGTTCGCCGCCCGGCGCGACCCGGGCGGGCTCGCCGGCCGGCTGACCGTCGCGCTCGGGCTGACCGGCATGGCGATGCTGTTCGTGCACGCCGGGATGGGCGTCTGGCAGATCGACTACCACATGTACTTCTTCGCAGTGTTCGCGATGCTCGCGGCGTACGTCGACTGGCGGCCGATCGCGCTCAGCGCCGGGCTGACCGCGCTCCACCACCTCACGATGAGCTGGCTGATGCCGATGTCGGTCTTCCCGGACCAGGCCGGGCTCGCCGCGCTGCCGCGCGTGGTCCTGCACGCCACGATCGTGCTGGCGGAGTGCGCGGTGCTGTTCTGGATGACCGCCCGCGTCTACGCGCTGTTCTTCGCCGCCGACCGCGAGAACCGCCGCGCCAGCGCCGCGCTGGCCGACGCCGAGCGCCTGCGCGCCGCGCTCGAAGGCGAGAGCCGCGCCAAGTCGCTCGCGCTGGCCGACGCCGGCCGTGCGCTCGACGAAGCGCGCGATGCGATGCACGCCGCCGCCCGCGAGGGCGAGCTGCGGCTGCACGCCGAGCAGAGCGCCGCCGACCAGCGCCGCGCGCTGCTGCACGAGATCGCCGAGCGGCTCGAGCGCACCGTCGGCGTCGTCGTCGATGCCGTCGCCGCGACCTCGCACGACATGCTGGAGAACGCGCGCCGCAGCGAGCGGATCGCCGGCGAGACGCGGGTCGAGGTCGACCGCGTGGCCGAGGTGACCGCATCCTCGGACGAGACGATCGCCGGTGTCGCCCAGGCGACCGGCGAGCTGTCGCGCTCGAGCGCCGACATCCGCGACCGCATGCAGCGCGCGCTCGGCGTGGCCCAGCGCGCGGGGCGCGAGTCGGAGCGCGGCGCGGCGCTCGCGCGCTCGCTCCAGGACGCCGCCGCCCGGATCGGCGACGTGATGACCATCATCGAGACCGTGGCCGACCAGACCCGGCTGCTCGCGCTCAACGCGGCGATCGAGGCCGCCCGAGCCGGCGACTCCGGCCGCGGCTTCGCCGTCGTCGCCGAGGAGGTCCGCAAGCTCGCCGATGCGACCGCCGGCGCCACGGCCGAGATCGTCGATGTGATCGGCACCATGCGGCACGCGTCCGGCGAGGTCAGCGGCGCGCTCGGCGCGATCGAGACGTCGGTCGTCGATCTGACCGCGGCCGCCTCGGACGTCGCGGTCGCCGTCGAGCAGCAGTCCGCCGCGACCCAGACGATCGCCCAGAGCGTCGCCCAGGTCGCTCACGGCACGACCCAGATCCGCGCCGCGATCGAGCGCGTCGCCATTGGCAGCGGCCGCCTGCGCACCACCGCCGGCGCCGTCGTCACCGGTGCGGGCGCGGTCGCCGAACGCAACGCCGCGCTGGCCCAGAGCATCGGCGCGGTGACCCAGGAGCTGCTGGCCTCCGACGCGCGCGGGGTCCTGGCGCTCACCTAGCTCCCGGGTCGGCCCGTTCGGTGCGCTGGGGCCGGCTCAGCGCGAAGGCCGAGCCGAGGACCGCGAGCAGCCCGGCCCAGGTGGGCAGTTTCTCGAGCAGCCAGCGCGGCGCTGAGGAGTCCATTTGCGCGAGCGCCGCGGCCCACGGCACGCTCGCGAGCGCGGCGGCCGGCGACGGTGCGAGAACCGGAACCGGCACCGCCGCGGGCGGGCGGTTCTCGATCGGGATCATGACCAGCCAGCAGACGGCGAGGACGGCGAGCGTGAGCCGAAGCCGTCGGCCGAAGCCGTACCAGGTCGTGATCGCCGTAACCAGCAGCGTCAGGGCCAGCGTCTGCTTGACGGCGACCGGGTACGGCCACGGCACCGCGAGCAGCACGACGCCGAGCGCGGCGAGCGCGCGCCCCGTGCGGCCGGGCGCGTGCGCGAAGAGGAGCAGGCCGGCCGGAATCGCCAGCGCGATCTGGGTGATGTGGATGAAGCTGCCGCCCAGGACGGCGCAGGCGGCGGGAAGGGAGACGACCCCCGCCCGCGGGCCGCGCAGCCGCGCGGCCCGCGCGAGGGCGACGGCGGCGACCAGGAGCGCGCCCGACGATGCCGCCCCCGCCAGCAGCGCGGCTGCGGTGGGGACGTGGGCGTACGCCAGCCCGTACGTGAGGCTGTACTGCTCGTAGAACCGGGCCTCGGCCGCCGCGTGCTGCGTGAGGACCGCCAGGTACGCGGCGGGGCCGGCGACGCCGACCAGCGCCGCGGCGGCGGCGAGCGCGACCAGCCCGAGCGCGATCGCGCCGCGGGCACGGGGCAGCAGCACCGCCATGGCGACCACGACGAAGGCACCGACGTGCGGCTCGAGCAGCGCCAGCACGGCGCACCCGCCGGCCCACCCGTCGCGTCCCCGGGCGACCAGCACGGCCGTTCCCGCCAAGGCCGCCAGCTCCAGCGGCACGAGCTGGCCGAGGAAGACGGACGGCAAGCCGACGGACATGCCGAGCGCCCCGGCGGACAACAGGAGGGGCACGCGCGCGGAGCGCGCGACCAGGAGAATGCCCGCGAGAAGAGCGGCGCAGTTGAGCCCGGTGAAGAGCGCGCCGGCCGCCCCGAACGGCAGCCGGGCGAGCGCGGCGAAGACCGGCACGTCGTACGGCGGCAGCACGAACGGCATCACCAGGTTCGGCGATGCGGCGAGAAGGTGGTTGCCGATGCCGTGCTCGCACCCGCGCAGCGGCTCGACCAGGTACGGATCGCCGCCGTGCAGCGCCACCTCTCCGCCGCACCAGAAGACGCGGAAGTCGATCAGCCGCTGGGTGGGCAGGCCGAGCGACGACCAGGCGAGCTCGCGGGCCGAAACGGCGATACCGACCGCGACGACGAAGGCCAGAACGCGCCTGTCGTGAGCGACGGCCCGGATGCGCTCCCACCATCGCGCCGTCGTCATCGCGTCTCTCCGCCTGCGCCGGTCCGGTGGGCCGCGGGCCTAGATCTTCCCCGTGACGATCGGGGCCTCGTCGAACACGATCACGTTGCCGCCGGCGTCGACGAGCGTCGCTTTGAGGAACGCGACCCGCCGGTTGATGAAGCCGAACGCGAGCGCGCGGGCCCGGGCCGGGTCCCGGCCCGCGATGCGGACGTGGCCCTCGATCATCCCCGGCGCGCTGACCAGGCACCAGTGGGAGCCGTTCCGCTCGAACGGCGGCGAGACGGTGATGACGATGGGCGCGCGCTCGTCACCCCGCACGAGGAAGAGCGAGGAGACGAACTCGTCGAGCCGGGCCGGGTCGGTCGCCACGGTTACGGATTTGGGCGAGTTCGCCGGGCCGACCTCCGGCGGGCAGGAGATTCGCCGGCCGGCCGTTATGAATCAAACCCCTAATGAACCACGACAACGGGACGGCGGCCGAGGCGGTGCCGGCGCGCAAGGCGCTCGACGGCATCAAGGTCCTCGACATGACGCACGTCCAGGCCGGCCCCTCCTGCACCCAGATCCTGGCCTGGCTGGGGGCGGACGTCATCAAGGTCGAGCTGCCCGGCCGGGGCGACATCACGCGCGGTCAGCTGCGCGACCTGCCCGGCGTCGACAGCCTCTACTTCACGATGCTCAACTGCAACAAGCGCAGCATCACGCTCAACACCAAGAGCGACGAGGGCAAGGCGATCTTCGTCAAGCTGCTCGAGCACTGCGACGTGCTGGTCGAGAACTTCGGCCCGGGCGCGCTCGACCGCCAGGGCTTCGGCTGGGAGCGCATCCGCCGGATCAACCCGCGCCTGACCTACGCCTCGATCAAGGGCTTCGGCGCGGGCGAGTACGCCGACTTCAAAGCCTACGAGACGGTGGCGCAGGCGATGGGCGGCGCGATGAGCACGACCGGCTTCGCGGACGGGCCGCCGACCAGCACCGGCGCGCAGATCGGCGACTCGGGCAGCGGCATCCACCTGGTCGCGGCGATCCTGGCCGCCCTCTACCAGCGCACCCACACCGGCCGCGGCCAGCGGGTCGAGGTGGCCATGCAGGACGCGGTGCTCAACCTGTGCCGGGTGAAGATGCGCGACCAGCAGCGACTGGCCCACGGGCCGCTGACCGAGTATCCCAACCGGACCTTCGGCGACTACGTGCCGCGCTCGGGGAACGCCTCGGGCGGCGGCCAGCCCGGGGCGGCGCTGCAGTGCAGCCCGGGCGGCGAGAACGACTACGTCTACGTCATCATCCAGCCGCACGTCTGGGCCCCGCTGGCGCAGCTCGTCGGCCGGCCCGAGCTGGCCGAGGACCCGGCGTTCGCGACGCCGGCCGCGCGGCTGCCGCACCTCGACGAGGTGTTCGCGGTCGTCGAGCAGTGGACGCGCGGCTTCACCAAGTTCGAGGTGCTCGAGAAGCTCAACGCGATCGACGTTCCGTGCGGGCCGATCATGAGCACCAAGGATCTCATCGAGGATCCTTCGCTGCGGGCGCGCGGCATGATCGCGGCGGTCGAGCACCCCGAGCGGGGGACGTTCCAGACCGTCGGCTGCCCGCTGGTCCTCTCCGACACGCCGGTCGAGATCCGCAGCTCCCCGCTCCTCGGCGAGCACACCGCCGAGATCCTGGCCGAGATCGGCTGGCAGGGCCGCGCGGCGCGGGAACTGCAAGCCGCCGGCGTCGTGTAGGAGGTTCGATTTGGCAGCAACGGTGAGAGCGTCCGGCAACCGCTGGGCGCAACTGGTCCTCGGCATCGTGGCGATGATCATGGTGGCGAACCTGCAGTACGGCTGGACGCTGTTCGTCCAGCCGCTGCAGGACGCCCACGGCTGGTCGAAGCCCGACATCCAGTACGCGTTCACGCTGTTCGTGCTCTTCGAGGTCTGGCTGGTGCCGGTCAACGGCTGGCTGGTCGACCGGTTCGGCCCCAAGCTGTTCGTCGCGCTGGGCGGCCTGCTGGTCGCCGCCGGCTGGGTGATCGCCGCGCACGCGGCCTCGCTGCCGGCGCTCTACGGCGGCGAGGTCCTGGGCGGCATCGGAACCGGCATCGTCTACGGGACGATGGTCGGCTCGGCCGTCAAGTGGTTCCCCGACAAGCGGGGCCTGGCGGTGGGCCTGACCGCGGCCGGCTTCGGCGCCGGCGCGGCGCTCACGATCGCGCCGATCTCGTGGACGATCGCCCAGCACGGCTACGCCGCGGCGTTCCAGTGGTTCGGCATCGTCCAGGGCGCGGTCGTCGTCGTGATCGCGCTGTTCCTGCGCTTTCCGGCCGCCGACGAAGCGCTGCCGAGCGCCGCGGCGGCGGCCACGCTGCGCCAGACCGCGCACGACTCGACGCCCTGGCAGATGCTGCGCGCGCCGCACTTCTATCTGCTCTACGTCATGTTCGTCATGATCGCGACCGGGCTGCTGTTCATGACCGCGGAACTGGCGCCGCTGGCGAAGGACTACGGCCTGGCCAAGGTGCCGCTGCACGTCTTCGGGCTGGTCGTCTCGACGCTGGTCTTCGCCGGGATCGTCGACAACGTCCTCAACGGCGGCAGCCGGGTGTTCTTCGGCTGGATCTCCGACCGGATCGGGCGCGAGCGCACGATGACGATCGCGTTCGCGCTCGAGGCGCTGGGCCTGTTGGGGCTGCTCTACGTCGCCCACAAGCCGTGGCTGTTCGTGCTCTGCGCCGGCGCGACGTTCGTCGCCTCGGGCGAGATCTACAGCCTCTTCCCGGCCAGCTGCACCGACATCTTCGGGCGCCGCTTCGCCTCGACCAACTGCGGGCTGCTCTACACCGCCAAGGGAACGGCGGCGCTGGTGGTGCCGATCGCGAGCCAGATCCGCGAAGGCTCGGGCTCGTGGGCGACGGTGATCGGCGTCCTGGTCGCCTTCAACGTCATCGTCGCGCTGCTCGCGCTGTTCGTGCTCAAACCGATCCGCGAGCGGCTGCTCGCGCGCGAGCGCTCGGTCCGGGTCGGGGACGGCGCCGCGGCTCCGGCGCCGGTGGGCTGAACGGATGGCGGCGAGCGAGGTGCGGCGCTACGCCGTGGTCGGCGCCGGGGCGATCGGGGCCTACGTCGGAGCGTCGCTGGCCCGCGGCGGCGCCGAGGTGGCGCTGATCGCGCGCGGGCCGCACCTCGCCGCCATGCGCGAGCGCGGCGTCACGGTCCGCTCGCCGCGGGGCGACTTCGCCGCCGCGGTCACGGCGACCGGCGACACCGCCGCGGTCGGCCCGGTCGACTGCGTGATCGTGGCGCTCAAGGCGCACCAGATCGCGCCGATGCTGCCCGCGATCGAGCGCTTGCGGCACGCCGGCACGCGGATCGTCGGCATGCAGAACGGCATCCCGTGGTGGTACTTCCAGCACCACGGCGGCCCGCACGAGGGCTTGGTGCTGCAGAGCGTCGATCCGGGCGGAGCGCTCGCCGCGGCGTTCGATCCCGACCTGGTCGTCGGCTGCGTGATCTACTCGTCGACCGAGATCGAGGCGCCCGGCGTGATCCGCCACATCGAGGGCACGCGCTACGCGCTCGGCCGCCCGGCCGGCGGCAGCGATCCGGCGCTCGACGCGATCTCCGCCGCGCTGATCGCGGGCGGGCTCAAGGCGCCGGTCGAGTCCGACCTGCGGGCGCAGATCTGGGTCAAGCTGCTCGGCAACGTGGCGATCAACCCGATCTCGGCGCTGACCCGCGCGACGATCGCGGGGATGCTGCGCGACCCGGCGGTCGAGGCGGTGGTGCGCGAGATGATGGCCGAGTGCGTCGCGCTGGCGGCCGCGCTGGGGCTCGAGCTGCCGGTCTCGATCGACAAGCGCGTCGACGGCGCCCGAAGGGTGGGCGAGCACAAGACCTCGATGCTGCAAGACGTCGAGCTGGGCCGGCCGTTCGAGCTCGACTGCATCGCCGGCGCAGTCGTCGAGCTGGGCGAGGTGCTGGGAATTCCGACGCCGGCGACGCGCCACGTGTACGCCCTCACGCGGCTGCTCGACGCCACCCTGACCGCGCAGCGCGCGGCGGCGGTTTAGCCCGCCTCGGCCTTGCGCTCGGCCGAGTTCAGCTGGTAACCCCACGGCGAGACCCGAGCCTGCTCGATCGCCGCTTCGAGCGCCTGACCGCCGTCGCGGCGGCACTCGCACAGCGCCCGCACTTCACCCCGACATCCCTGCACGTCGTGGTTCGCCAAGCTGTGTCCACAGGTACACAACACGAGATACTTCATGCAGTTCAGGATACTGCCGCTGAACCGGGCTGTCTGTACGCTTTCGAACCAAAAGCAGCATGCTTGTAGCTTCGCATCAGCGATGCGCCCGCCGGAACGTCGCGTACATGAACGGGTAGTCGTAGTAGAACCAGTTGCGCAGGCTGCGCCGCACCAGCGCCGACGCGGTGACCGGCGCCGCGCCCTTGAGCACGTAGTGCTGGCCGTCGAAGAAGTCGGCGCTGTAGACCGGGTACGAGGCCATCGGCCGGAAGCCCGGCAGCGGCGCGAACGGCGTCGCGGTCCACTCCCAGCCGTTGCCGACCAGGTCGTGCACGCCCCAGGCGCTGGCGCCGCGCGGCGAAGCGCCGACCGGTTCGGGATCGAAGCGCCGCCAGCCGAAGTTGCCGTGCACCTGCGGATCGGGCGGCCCCTCGCCCCAGGGGTGCGCGCGCTCGTCGCCGGCCGGCGTGCCGTAGGCCGCGCGGTGGTACTCGGCTTCGGTCGGCAGCCGCGCGCCGCTCCAGGCGCAGAACGCCGCGGCCTGCTCCTGCGAGCAGTACACCGGCCACGAGCGCGGCAGCGGCAGATCCTCGAACGCTCCCAGCAGCATGAGCTCGCCGTCGCGCTCGAACCAGAACGGCGGCAGCGGGCCGCCGGCGCGCACGAACTCCAGGTACTCGCCGTTGGTGACGTCGTACGCGTCGAGCGCGAACGCCGGCACGTCGACCTCGCTGCGCTCGAACTCGTTGTCCCAGCCGAAGGCCGGCCCGTCGCGGTCGGCGCCCAGCGTGGCGCGCCCGGCCGGAATCGCGATCGGATCGCGCCGCGCGGGCGCGACGTCGCGGTGCTCCGCGCGCGGGCCGCGCTGCTGGTCGCGCGCGAGACGATGGATGATGTACATCAGCGTCTCGTGGTGCATCTCCTCGTGCTCGAGGATGGTGTACGCCGCTTCGGCCCGGACGAGCCCGGGAGTGGCGGGATCGTCGAGCCGGGCGTTCGCATAGGCGTCCAGGATCGCCGCATCGCAGGCGGCGCCGAAGCGGGCGACGGCCTCGCGCGACGGCCAGGCCGAGCGCGCGTGCCGCTTGGCGGCGGCGGCGTCGCGCGGGTCGATGCCGCGGTTGAACAGCCGCTCGAGCTCCGGATCGACCGACGGCCGCTGCAGCGCGTCGCGCACCAGCGTGATGAAGGCGAAGCCGGGGAGGTGCCCGTCGTAGAACACGAACGGGTGGCGCAGCGGGATCGGCGTCGTCTCGTACGCCTCGGGCGCGATCAGGGCGAAGAGGTCGGCGGTGCGGTGCCGGCCGGCCCGGTAGCGCGCGGCGAGCGCCTGCCGGTCGAGCTGCGGAGCGAGCGTGTCCACGGTTGGGTTCGTACCCATGGGGAAACGGATTCGTGCCTGCCGAGGCCCTACCCGCTCAGGCGATCCCGGCCCCCAGGCCCCGCCGGGTCAGGAACTCCGCCGTCTCGGCGGCCGCCATCGGCCGGGCGAAGTAGAAGCCCTGGACCCGGTCGCAGCTCAGCCCGGCCAGGAAGGCCAGCTGTTCCTGCGACTCGACGCCCTCGGCGCAGACCTCCAGCCCCAGGCTGTGGGCCATCGCGACGACCGTCCGCACGATGGTCGCGTCGTCGGGCTCGGACATGATGTCGCGCACGAACGACTGGTCGATCTTGAGGCAGTTCAGCGGGAAGCGGCGCAGGTACCCGAGCGACGAGTAGCCGGTGCCGAAGTCGTCGACCGCGAGCCGAACCCCGGCGCGGCCCAGTTCCTCGAGGATCTGGATCGACAGCGCGGCGTCGCTCATCGCGACCGACTCGGTGATCTCGACCTCGAGCTGATCGGGCCGCAGGCCGGTGCGGGCCAGCACGTCGCTGATCTTGCCGGTCAGCGCGCTCTGGTGGAACTGGCGCGCCGAGAGGTTGACCGCCAGCCGCAGCCCGGGCACCAGGCTCTGCCAGGCGTGGACCTGGCGGCAGGCCGTCTCGAGCACCCAGTCGCCCAAGCTCACGATCAGCCCGCTCATCTCGGCGCTGGGAATGAACTGGTTGGGATAGACCAGCCCCAGGCGCGGGTGCTGCCAGCGGACCAGCGCCTCGAGCGAGACCAGCCGGCCGTGCGCGAGCTCGAACTGCGGCTGGTAGTGGACCACGAACTCCTCGTGCTCGAGCGCCTTGCGCAGCGACTTCTCCTGCGAGATGCGCATCGCCAGGCTCGCACCGAGCGCCGGGGTGAAGAACTGGTGCGTGTTGCGGCCGCGTTCCTTGGCGCGGTACATCGCGACGTCGGCGTGCTTGATCAGGGTGTCGGCGTCGTCGCCGTCGGCGGGGTGCACGGCGATCCCGACCGAGGTGGTGACGAACTGCTCGTAGCCGTCGATCAGCAGCGGCTGGTCGATCACCGCGATGACGCGCTGCGCGAGCGCGTCGAGCCGCTCGGTCGAGGGATCGTTGGTGACCAGTACGATGAACTCGTCGCCGCCCATCCGCGCCACCAGCCCGTCGCTGCCGACGACCGCGCTGAGCCGGTCGCCGATCATGCGCAGCAGGCGGTCACCCAGCGGGTGGCCGAGCGTGTCGTTGATGTCCTTGAAGCGGTCGAGGTCGAGGAACATCACGCCGACCCGCGTTCCGGCCTGGCTCGCGAGCGCGAGCTCGTCGCGCAGGCGCTCGGTGAACCAGGCGCGGTTCGGCAGCGCGGTGAGCTGGTCGCTGTAGGCCAGGTGCTTGAGCCGGGTGCGCGCGCGGCTGCGCTCGATGGCCGAGCCGACCAGCGCGCCCATCAGCTGCACCAGGTCGCGGTCGCTGGCGGTGAACGGCTCCGCCCGCGCGCTCTCGCCGGCGAAGCTGAGCGAGCCGTAGCGCGCGCCGCCGACGTCGATGGCGGTGCCGATGTACGCGCCGGGGCAGTCCTCGCCCAGGTCCGCCTCGCCCAGGTAGGGCAGGCCGCGCAGGTCGTCGAGGGCCAGCGCGCCGTCGGTCGCCAGCGCCAGCCGCGCCAGCCGGCGCGGTACCGGCTCGCCGACCGTCGCGATGCTGCGGTCGGCCTCGGCGTCGTAGAGCGAGCCGGCGGTCAGGCTCAAGAGCCGGCAGCCGGCGTCGATCGTCGCGGCGATCTGGCTCTCGGCGGTCGCGTTCGCCGCCGCGGCGACCAGGTAGAGCTCGCGCAGCCGTTCGCTGTGCACCGCGACGTCGCGCTCGACCCGGCGCACCGCGCTCAGGTCGCGCACGATGATGTGGACGCCGGCGATCGTGTCGTGAAGGACGATCGGAATCATGGTCGCCAGCGAGGGAAAGGTGCTGCCGTCGGCACGTCTGCCGGTCAGCTCGATGGTGACCGCCTCGCCGCCCGCCACGCGTGCGAACGCGCTCCAGGAGCGCGCTTCGTCCTCCGCGGTGGTGAAGTCGCGCCCGTGGCGCCCGACCATTTCGGCGATGTCGTAGCCGAGGGTCCGCGCCGCCGCCGCGTTGGCGCGGGTCACGGTCCCGTCGAGCGCGATCGCGTACATCGGGTCGGGGCTGTAGTCGAAGAGCGAGCGGAAGCGCTGCTCGTTGGCCAGCGCGTCGGCGCGCGTGGTGACCAGGTCGCTGACGTCGTCGACCAGCGAGACGATCTCGAACCCGTCCTCGAGCGGGATGTGCGAGTTGAACCAGCGGCAGTGCAGGATGCGGCCGTCGCGGGTGACGTTGCGGTTCTCGCTGACGTTCGCGCGCGTGCCGCCGGCGGCGATCTCGCCCATGGCGGTCGCGACGCGGGGCTCGTCGGCGCCGTAGACCAGCCCGATCTCCTGCAAGCTCTTGCCGCGCACGTCCTGGAAGCGCCAGCCGAAGATCGCCTCCGCGCGCGCCGACCACTCGACGATCCGCAAGCGCGCGTCCCAGCGGACGAAGCCCAGCGACGTGTTGTCGGTGTACGCGCGCAGCAGCCGGTTCGCGAAGGCCAGCTCGCGCCGCACCCAGCCGGTGTCGGTCGGCCAGTTGCTCGCGGCCTCGCGGTGCAGCGTCAGCGCGAGGAAGTCGGCGCCGCCGACGTGGTGGGTCAGCGCGCTGTACGACTGGCCGTCCTCGAACGGGCGCAGCTCGTTGGCGAAGACGCTCTGCTCGGCGAAGCCGCGCGCGACCAGCACGTCGAGCACGTCGGCCGCCCGGGCCGAGACGGCCCGCAGCGGCGAGCCGATCAGGGCCTGCGCTGCCGCGCCGAACAGCGCGGCAGCCGGCGCGTTGACCGCCACCAGGTTGAGGTCGCGATCGAAAGCCAGCAGCGCGTCGTGCCACCCGTCAGCGAGGCGTTGCCACACATCCACTGCGGCGAACGGTTCGCCGCCCACCCGGCTCAAACCGTCAAGTAGGGCCGCAAGCCGGCCAGACCGCCCTCGCGGCCGAAGCCGGACTCCCGGTACCCGCCGAACGGCGAGCTGGGGTCGAACTGGTTGAAGGTCGAGCACCAGACCACGCCCGCCCGCAGGCGCTGGGCTACGTACATCGACTTGGCGCCCTTGTCCGTCCAGACGCCCGCCGAGAGGCCGTAGGGCGTGTTGTTGGCCTTCTCGATCGCCTCGTCGGCGGTGCGGAAGGTCATGATCGCCAGGACCGGGCCGAAGATCTCCTCGCGCGCGATGCGGTGCGCCGGCGAGACGCCGGTGAAGAACGAGGCGCGGTGGAACCAGCCGCGCTCGGGCAGCCCGCAGGACTGCTGGTGGAAACCGGCGCCCTCGTCGATCCCGCTCTGCACCAGCTCGGCGATCTTGGCGTGCTGGGCGGCGGAGTTGATCGCGCCGATGTCGGTGTTCTTGTCGAGCGGGTTGCCGAGCTTGAGCGTCTCGATCCGGGCCGCCAGCCGCTCGACCACCTCGTCGTGGACGTTCTCCTGGACCAACAGGCGCGAGCCGGCGCAGCAGACGTGGCCCTGGTTGAAGTAGATGCCGTTGACGACCCCTTCGACCGCCTGGGCCAGCGGGGCGTCGGCGAAGACGATGTTGGCGGCCTTGCCGCCCAGCTCGAGGGTCAGCCGCCGGGAGCTGCCGGCGAGGGTGCGCTGGATGGTCTTGCCGACCTCGGTCGAGCCGGTGAAGGCGATCTTGTCGACCTCCGCGGCGACCAGCGCCGCGCCGGTGCGGCCGTCGCCGGTGACGACGTTGAGCACGCCCGGCGGCAGGTCGGCCTCCTGGGCGATCTCGGCCAGCACCAGCGCGGTCAGCGGCGTCGTCTCGGCCGGCTTGAGCACGATCGTGTTGCCGCAGGCCAGCGCCGGCGCGATCTTCCAGGCCGCCATCAGGAGCGGGAAGTTCCAGGGCACGATCGCGCCGACCACGCCGAGCGGGGCCGGGTCGGGCGCGCCGGGGACGGCGTAGCGCAGCTTGTCGGCCCAGCCGGCGTGGTAGAAGAAGTGCGCCGCGGCCTGCACGACGTCGAAGTCGCGCGACTCCTTGATCGGCTTGCCGCCGTCCTTGGTCTCGAGCACCGCCAGCTCGCGCGAGCGCTCGGTGATCGCGCGGGCGATCCGGTAGAGGTACTTGGCCCGGTCGGCCGGCCGCATCGGCCGCCACCAGCGCTCGTAGGCCTCGCGCGCCGCCGCGACCGCGCGCTCGACGTCGGCCGCCGTGCCGACCGCGACCTGCGCCAGGACCTCCTCGCTGGCGGGGTCGACCGTTGCGAAGGTCTCGCCGCCGGCCGACGGCGTCCAGCGGCCGCCGATGAAGTGGTCGTAGCGCTCGGCGATCCGGACCGGGGTCGTCTCCAGCGAGGGGGCATAGGCGAGAGCCATGGCCTCCGAGTTCGCCACCGCGGCGAGGCGACCCGGCTAGCGCGCGCTCAGGCTCAGCGTGAAGGAGCGGACCCCGTTCGCCGCGCGCGCCGAGCCGAGGCCGAGGGTGCAGCGGGGGCCCAGCGGCGCGCGCAGCCCGCCCTCCAGCGCGCCGGCCCGGACCAGCAGGTCGAGCCGGGCCGCGCCGTCCCAGGTCAGCCAGACCAGGTCGCGGCGCAGCCCGCGGGTCTGCGTCTGGCTGAACGCCGGTCCGCCCGGGTAGGCCGCGGCGGTGGCGTCGAGCGCGTCGCCGTCGCGCACGGCCCAGCTGCGCAGCGAGAGCCGCGGCGCGACCTCCCAGCCGAGCGAGGCGGCCAGGCCGCGGGTGAGCGCGGACGGGTCCGCGTCGCGCTCGGCGTAGGCCAGCAGCTCCGCCCGCAGCCGGTGGTGGTCGGCGTAGGCCAGCCCCGCTTGGGCCAGCGAGGCGCGGGCGAGCGCCGTGCCCGGCGTGCCGAGCGTCGAGCCGGCCGTGCCCGCCCGGGCCGTCCAGCGCGCGCCCAGCGGCGCCTCGAGCGACAGCGCCGGCAGCAGCGCGACGGCGCTCGCGGCGGGGACGTCGTAGCCGGCCTCCCGGCCGTACGCCAGCGCCACGGCGGCCTGGACCCGGACCGCGCCGCCGCGGGTCGTGCCGAGCACCAGCGCGCCGTCGCGGTGGTCGTCGGCGCGGCCGGCGATCGTCCCGCGCTCGTCGCGCCAGCGCAGCCGCAGCGCCAGCGCGTCGTCGCCGCGCCCGGCCGCGTCCAGGGTAAGCCCCTCGACCGCGCCGGCCGCGTCGCTCGCCCCGAGGCCGCCGTCGTCGCGCGAGAGGTCCAGCCGGGCCCGCAGGTCGACCCGCGGGGTCGCCGCGCCCAGGTCGGCGGCGAGCGCCGCATAGTGGGCGGCGGGCGCGTCGCCGGCCAGCGCCAGGAACGCCGCGCTCGCGCCGCCGATGCGCGCCGCGGCTCGGGCGGCGACCAGCGCGCGCCGGCCGTCGGGCTCCCAGTCCTCGGCCGCGAACGCCTGGTCTGGGTCGCCGAGCCGCAGCGAGGCGTCGCGGTCGCCGAGCCGGGCGTCGTCGAGCCGGTCGAAGAGCTGCGCGTCGAGCACGCCGCCGCCGGCCCGGTCGCCGTACCAGGGCGCCTCGAGCGGGTCGGTCACCGCCAGCGCGCCGGCCGCGTGGGCCGGCAAGAGGCCGGTGGCGTCGGCGCCGTCCGAGCGCCGGTAGAACGGCACGCCCTCGATCAGGACCACGCCGCTGCCGCGGGCGAGGTAGCGGTCCGAGACCGCGCTCGGGAAGGCGATCCGGTAGGGCACCACGGCGGCCAGGTCGGCCAGCGCCCCGGCCGGCAGCGCCGCGACGTCGGCCGCCGTGGGGACGGCGTCGGCCGCCCGGTGGCGGCGGACGATCGCCACGACCGGGCGCGCCTCGGCGGTCAGACCCATCCGCAGCGGCTCGGCATCCGCAGGCGCGACCAGCAGCGCGGCCGGCCGGCGCGCCGCCGCGATCGCGAACGAGCCGTCGGCCGCGCTGCGGTCGCTGCCGAGGGCCCGGCCGCGCGCGTCGAGCGCGGTGACCGGCGCGCCGCTGACGACCGCGCCGTCCTGGTCGCGCACGACCCCGACCACCAGCTCGTCCGCCCCGGCCGGCGCCGGCACCAGCAGCACGAGGCCGAGCGCGAGCTTCAGGAAGCCTTCACGAACGACGCGTACGATGGGCTCCATGTGGGATCTGCGCCGCTGGCTGCTGGCCGCCGCGCTCGCGCTGGCCGCCGGCGCCGGGGCCGCCGTCGGCGCGGAGCTGATCCTGGGCGACCCGGCCGGCCTCGCGCCCAGCGCCGCGCCCGGGCTGCTGGGGCCGATCACCGAGCGCGGCCGGACCGGCTGGGACTGCGCGCCGGAACGCGCGGCGCGCGCGCGCAAGGCCGCGGCCGCCGAGCTGCCGCAGGACTGACGTGCGCGCCGCCCGCATCGCGCCGCTGCTGGTGCTGGTCCTCGCGCTCGGCGGCCCGGCCGGCGCGCAGAGCTACGCGCGGGGGACGCCGCCGCCTCGGACGACCGATCCCGCCGTCCTGGCCGCGCAGGTCCGCGAGCGCGAGCTGCACGAGCGCTTCGCGCGCGGCGTCGCCGCCGAGGAGCGCGGCGACTGGGACCGCGCCGCGGCCGAGTTCGCGCGCGCGATCGCGCTCGACCCGCCCGAGCCGCGCGGCTCGACCGCCCGCTACGACCTCGCGCTGGCCGAGGCGATGCGCGGCCGCGACGACGCGGCGGCGCAGCTGCTGACCGAGGCGCTCCATCGCGATCCCGGTTTCGCGGCCGCGGCGGCGAACCTGGTCGCGGTGCAGCTGCGGCGCGGCGATCTGGCCGCCGCCCGGGCCGCCGCGGAGCGCTTCGTCGCGATCGCGCCGGACGCCGCGCGGGCCCGCTACGCGCGCGGTCTGGTCGCGCTGCGAGCCGGCGACCTGAGCGCCGCGCGGGCCGACTTCCGCGCCCTGGCCGAGGCCGACCCGGCCTACGCGCCGGCCCACTACGACCTGGCGCTGATCGAGCTGCGCGCCGGCCGCGACGACGCCGCGCGAGCCGAGCTCGACCGCGCGCTGGCGCTCGCTCCGGGCTACGCCCGGGCCCGCTTCGCGCTGGGCACCGTGCTGCTGCGCGGCGGGCAGCGCGGCGACGCGCGGGCCGCCTTCGAGCGCTGCGCGCGCGACGCCGCCGACCCCGCGCTGCGCGCGCTCGCGCTCGACCTGCGCGATCGTCTAGCCTCGCCGTAAGAGCGCGAAGAGCTCGCGGTCGGCGCTGGTCGAGAGCGGCACCAGGCGGGTCGGCCGTCCGTCGCGGCCGAGCACGTAGCAGAACGCGCCGTGGAAGGTGCCGTCCAGCCGGTACACGCCGAACGCGTCGAGGAAGCGCCGCACGTCGGCCGGCCGGCCGCTGGCCCAGCGCCAGCGCGCCGGGTCGGCGCCGAACGCGCGGGCCAGGTTGGCCATCGCGATCGGCGGGTCTCGGTCGGGCTCGAGCGTCACGGTCAGCAGGCGCGCATCGACGTGCGCGCGCGCCAGCTCGCCGGCGAGCTCGGCGAACAGGCCTTCGGCGATCGGGCAGGCGTCGCCGCAGCGCGTCGCGACGAAGATCACCGCCGTCGGGCGGCGGATCTGGCGCACGGTGAACGTCGTCCCGGTCTGGTCGACGAGCGGGATGTCGCGCGCGTCGCGCGCGGTCCCGGCCGAAGCCGGGGCCGCGCAGCCGAGCGCCAGCGCGAGAGCGAGCGCGGCGTTGCGCACCGGCTAGTAGCCGGGCTGGCCCGGCGCCGGGGCGGGAACGCCCGGTACCGCGGTCGCCTGCGGACCCGGCGTGGCGCCGGCCGCAACCACCAAGACGGTGCGCATTCCGTTCGAGGCGTAGTGGAACGCGCAGCCGAGCCAGTAGGTGCCGCCGGCGAGCGTGAACGGCCCGGCCAGGGCGCCCGGTGCGATCACGCCGCTGGCGAACCCGCCGCCGACCGCCGACCCGCCCGACGCGCTGGTCGAGAGCGCGGCGTTCGTGAAGCCGGTGGTCGAGACGACGTTGAACGTGTGCGGCACGGAGCTCTGGCCGTTGCGGACCATGATCTGGCTGCCCGGGGCGAAGCCCAGGACCTGCGAGAAGACGGTCTGCGTGAAGCCGGCGACGGTGCCGAAGGTCGGGTCGTCGACGACCCCGATGGCGCTCGACGGCAGCGCCAGCGTGACGACCTGCTGGGTGGTGACCGGCGGCGGCGTGGTGCTGGCGGGCGACGGCGTGGCGGCGGCGCCGGGCGGCGGCGTGACGCCGGTGCTGCCGCTCGAGCCGCCGCCGCAGGCGGCGAGCGACGCGGCGACGGCGAGGCCGGCCAAGGCAAACGGAATGCGAGACATCGTGACACCTCCTACGAGTGTCGGGCCATGCTGGCGCGCGCGGGTGAGCGCAGGCTGAAGCCGGCTCCCGGCCGCGTTCAGGAAGTCTTCAGACAACGGTGCCGCGGCCGGGCACGGCGAAGCGCGCGGCGTGCGCATCCTCGTGGTCGAAGACCAGCGCGAGATCGCCGCTGCGGTCCGCGCCATGCTCGAGCGGCGGAAGTACGCGGTCGACGTCGCCGCCGACGGTGAGACGGGATACGAGCTGCTGCTGCGCGGCACGTACGCCGCCGCGGTGGTCGACGTCGTGCTGCCCGGACGCGACGGCTTCGCGCTCTGCCGCGACGCGCGGGCGGAGGGAATCGACACGCCGGTGCTGCTGCTCACCGCGCGCGACGCGGTCGAGGACCGCGTTCGCGGCCTGGACGCCGGCGCCGACGACTACCTGATCAAACCGTTCGTCGAGGACGAGCTCGCGGCGCGCCTGCGCGCGCTGCTGCGCCGCACCGCGCGGCCGGTCAACGCCACCCTCGACGTCGGCGGCTTGGTGGTCGACCGCGGCGCGCGCGCGGTCCGGATCGGCGGCCGCGAGATTCCGCTGGGCGGAACCGAGTTCCGTCTGGTCGAGTACCTCGCGCTCAACGCCGGCATCGCGGTCAGCCGGGCGCAGATCCTCGAGCGCGTCTGGGGCGACGACTTCGAGGGCTCGAGCAACGTCGTCGACGTGTACGTCAGCGCGGTGCGCCGCAAGCTCGCCGCGGCCGGCGCGCGCGACCGCATCGCCACCGTGTGGGGCGTCGGCTACCTATTCCACGCGTAGCCGCGCGGCTCTGCGCGTCGTACCTGGCGGTCCTGGTCGTGCTGCTGGCGGCGCTCGACCTCGCCGCGTACGCCTACCTCGCCCACGCCCAGGCCGACCTGCTCAACCGATCCTGGCCTGCCCGAGGGCCGCGCCGCGTACGCCGCCGCGCTGCACCGCGACGCGCTCGGCCTGGCGCTGCTCGACCTGCCGCTGCTGCTCGTCGCCGGGGCCGCCTCGTACGCGCTCGCCGCGCTCTCGGTGCGGCCGCTGGTCGCCGCCCGCGAGCGCGAGGCGCGCTTCTCGGCCGAGGCCGCGCACGAGCTGCGCACGCCGCTGGCGCGCATCGCCGCGCTCGCCCAGAGCGCGCGCGGCGCGCGGCGGCGACCCGCGCGACGCGGCGCTGGCGCGCATCGCGGCGCTGGCGGTCGACGCGGCGGCGACGGTCGGCGACCTGCTGGCGCTGGTGCGCGAGGAGCGCGTCGCGGCGCGGCTGGCCGAGCCGGTCGAGGTCGGCGCGCTGGCCCGCAGCGCCGCGGCGGCGTACGCGCGGCCGGACGTCCGCTTCGCATCAGCGACCGCGCAGGGGTGCTGGGTCGTCGGCGACGAGCGCCGGTTGCGCCGGCTGGTCGAGAACCTGCTGGAGAACGCGGCCCGCCACGCGCGCGCGGTCGTGCGCGTGCGCGTCGCGCGCGCGGCCGAGCGGGTGGAGCTTGCGTCGAGGACGACGGCGCGGGCGTGCCGGCCGACGCTGCGCGAGCGGATCTTCGAGCGCTTCGTGCGCGCCGGCGACGACGACGTCGGCAGCGGCCTGGGGCTGGCGATCTGCCGCGCCATCGCGCGCGCGCACGGCGGCGACGTCGTGCTCGAGGGGCGCAACCGCTTCGTCGTGCGCTTGCCGCGGCTGGACGTGAGCGAAGCCTGAAGCCGCCGCGGCGCGGCGGCTCAGCCGGTCTTCAGACCGCCGCGCGACGATCCGCCCGTGCGAATCGCGCTGCTGCTCCTGCTCTGCGCGCTGGCCGGCTGCACGCCCGGTGCGCCGCCCGCCGGCACGGGAAGCGCCGGGCCGGCGGCGGTGACGATCGACGTCTCGCTTGACGTCGTCCACGGTCGTCGGCACGGCGTACGGCACAGCGGCGGCTACACGCCGGCGGTCGCGACGGTCGCGCTCGGCGCGAGCGCTGCGGTTCGTCAACCGCGACAGCTTCGCGCACACCGCGACGTCGGTCGGCGGCCCGGCGTTCCCGGCCGCCGCGCCGTTCGCCGCGAGCGCGCTGAGCGCGTCGGGCGACCGGCTCTCGACCGGCTGGAGCAGCGGCACGCTGGCCGCCGGCGCCGCCTCGCCGGTGCTGCTCGCCGACGCGCCCGGAACCTATCTGTACGGCTGTTTCTTCCACTACGGCGCGCCGATGCGGGCGGCGGTCGTTGTCCGCTAAATCGCGCGGCGCTCGGCGCGCTCGCCGCGCTGGCCGCGACCGCAACGCTGGCCGGCGCGCCGCAAGCCGCCTCGGCGGTGCCGCTGTTCGCGCAGCGCTACGGCTTGCGCTGCGAGGTCTGCCACTCGGTGCTGCCGGAGCTCAACCCGTTCGGCAACGCCTTCCGCGACCGCGGCTACCGGCATCGACGGGCCTGCCGCGGCACGGCACGACCGTGCTCGGGCTGCGCGAGCAGGTCGGCTACGAGCGCGATCCGGCCCCCGGCTCGCGCCGCATCACGCCGGCCGGAGCGGTGCTGGGCGCGCTCGAGGTCGGCCGGGTCGAGGCGTTCCTGCACGAGAGCCTGGGCAGCGGCGGCGGGCCGTCGTCGCTGTTCCTGGGCTACCTCGCGTACGGCGACGCGCGCTCGGGCGTGCTCTACCGGGCCGGCTTGATCGAGCTGCCGCTGGTGCACTCGCCGGCCCAGCGCAACGACACGCTGACGACCTACGGCTACGAGGGCAACCGGGTCGGCCTCGACGACCTGACGCTGGCGACGCCGCGCTGGGCGCTGGAGGCGGAGAAGACGGTCGGCGCGGCGCGCCTGGCGGCGACCGTCGCGTTCGCGAACGGCGGCGGCTCGGCGTACGGCGGCAAGCCGGTCGCGACCGGCACGAGCGAGTCGTTCCGCAGCCCCGAGCTGGGCCTGTTCGCCCGCCTGCCGCTGGGCGACGACCTGCGCGCCGGCTTCGACCTGCTGAGCGGAACCCGGGCGATCGCCGACGTCGGCCGGCCGGCGTTCGGCGACCCGTACACGCGCGGCGGCCTGTGGGTCGAGGCCGAGCGCGGCCGGCTCGAGCTGCTCGCCGAGCAGTGGTACGGCCGCGATGCGAACGGCGACGGCGCGGGCGGCGCGATCGACTCGCGCGGCGGCTACGCGCGGCTGCGCTGGGCGCTGGGCCGCCACGCCTTCGTCGGCCTGCGCGAGGACGCCGCCGCGACGCCCGCCGCGACCCGCTCGCTGCTGTGGTTCGCCGAGGCGCACGTCACGCCGCACGCGCGGTTCCTGCTGCAGCAGTCGCGCCCCACGCCGGGCGGTCCGACCTCGCTCGAAGCCGCGCTGACGGTCGGCGCGCCCTGGCCGTGGGGGCACTAGCCGGGCATCAGTCCTTGGCGACGTAGTCCAGCGAGCCGTAGCGCCCGGTCGCGAGCTTGGCGCGCTGCAGCAGCAGGTCGTCGAGCAGCGCCGAGGCGCCGATGCGGAAGAGGTCGGGCGCGAGCCACGGGTCGCCCAGCGTCTCGTCGATCAGCACCAGGTACGCGAGCGCGGCCTTGGTGTTGCGCACGCCGCCGGCGACTTTGAGCCCGGCCGCTCGGCCGGTGCGCCGGTAGAAGTCGCCGATCGCCTCGCACATCACCAGCGCCGTCGCGAGCGTGGCCGAGACGCCGATCTTGCCGGTCGAGGTCTTGATCACGTCGGCGCCCGCTTCGAGCGCGAGGTCGCGACGCGCGCCGCACGTCGTCGTACGAGCCGAGCTCGCCGGTCTCGAGGATCACCTTGAGGTGGACGTCGCCGCAGACGCGCTTCACCGCGACGATCTCGTCGACCACCCGCGCTTCGTCGCCGGCCAGGAACGCGCCGCGGTCGATCACCATGTCGATCTCGTCGGCGCCCGCGGCCAGCGCCGCCTCGACGTCGCGCAGCTTCACGTCGAGCGACGAGAGCCCGCTGGGAAAGGCGGTCGCGACCGAGGCCACCTTGACGCCGGTTCCGCGCAGCGCGGCTCTTGGCCGTCGCGACCAGGTTGGGGTAGACGCAGACCGCCGCGACCCGCGGCGCGCCCGGCGCCGGGTAGGCCGCCTTCGCGCACAGCGAGGCCACCCGCCCCGGCGTGTCGCGGCCCTCCAGCGTGGTCAGGTCGATGCAGCGGATCGCGAGGTCGATCGCGGCCAGCTTGGCCTCGTTCTTGATCGAGCGCTTGGCGAAGCCCGAAGCCCGGGCTTCGAGCATCACGGCGTCGACCGGCGGCGAGACCGGCGCTGAAAGAAGGGGCATGGGTCCCGCGGTTCGAGAAAGCCGTTCACCGTGACCTCGTACCGTCCGCCGCTGGCCGGCATTCGCGTGCTGGAGCTGGGCTCGTCGGTCGCAGGGCCGGCCGCGGGGCGCATCCTGGCCGACCTGGGCGCCGAGGTGCTCAAGGTCGAGCCGGACGAGGGCGACGGGCTGCGGACCTGGGGCGCGCCGGCGCCCGACGGGACGTCGTGGTGGTTCAAGTCGCACAACCGCAACAAGCGCTTCCTGCGCTTCGATTTGCACGTTGAAGCCGACCGCGTGACGGTGCGCCGGATCGCGCTGGCCTGCGACGTCGTGCTCGAGAACTTCCGGCCCGGCCGGCTCGACGCGTGGGGGCTGGGCTACGAGTCGCTGCGGGCCGAGAACCCGCGCCTCGTGTACGCCTCGATCAGCGGCTTCGGGCAGGACGGGCCGTACCGCGAGCGAGCCGGCTTCGGCAACATCGCCGAGTCGATGAGCGGGCTGCGCTACGTGACCGGCTTTGCGGACCGGCCGCCGGTGCGGGTCGGGATCGCGCTCGCCGACGAGCTCGCCGCGCTGCACTGCGTGATCGGCGTGCAGGCGGCGCTGCTCGCGCGCGAGCGCGACGGCGTCGGCGACTACGTCGACGTCGCGCTGCTCGAGGCGTGCGTCGCGGTGACCGAAGGCCAACTGCCCGAGTACGGCGCGCTCGGCGCGGTGCGCGAGCGCACCGGCAACGTCTATGCCGCGGCCGCGCCGTCGAACATGTACCCGACCCGCGACGGCAAGTGGATCGCGATCGGCGCCAACGCCAACTCGATCTTCCGCCGTTTCGCCGCCGCGATCGGGCAGCCGGAGCTGGCCGACGACCCGCGCTACGCCAGCAACCGCGCGCGCACCGAGCACGGCGCCGAGCTCGACGCGCTGGTCGAGCGGTGGACGCGCACGCTCGATGCGGCGCAGGCCGATCGGGTGCTGGCCGCGGCGGGCGTTCCGGCCGGGCCGGTCTACTCGGTCGCCGACATCGTCGCCGACGAGCAGGTGCGCGCGCGCGGCCTGGTGCGGCGGATCGACGACGATGCGGGCAACACGGTCGCGACGGCCGCGCCGGTGCCGCGCATGCGCGCGCACCCGACCGTCTGCGACCACGCGGCGCGCGCGGTGGGGGCGGATACCGCCGCGGTGCTGGCGGAGCTCGGGATCACCGAGCCTCGGTAGCGCGATAGTATGAGCTGCCCAATACAAGGGCTGGGTAGGACCGTCGTCCCAACAACATAGGTAACCGCTTCGAAGCAAATGTACCGTTCGGCGAACAAATCGCGGCTGCAGCATTGCTCTTAACGATCCGATGACGTATAGTACGTTCCATCACGCTTTTTGACTCGCTTCCCGGGTGTAGTGAGGACTCATGCTCCCTATTCTCGAGGCCGTGGTCTGCTCTGCGCTCGGCATCCCGCCGGCGCTCGTAACAGACGACCTAGCCTATCAATCCATCTCCGAGTGGAACTCGCTCGGACACGTCTCCCTCATGCTGGCGATCGAGGAGGCGTACGGGACGGAGCTCCGCGGCGAGCTGGTCTCGCAGCTCACCTCGGTGCGCGCGCTGCGCGCGTTCGTGCGCCGGCTCGAAGGCGGCGCGCAGCTGTCGTCGGTACCGGCCGCCGAGCCGCCGGCCGACAGTGCGCCGGCGGTGCACCGCGGTCTGGTCGACGTCTGCGTCGACCGCAGCGCGATCACCGAGATCGACCCGGCCGGCGGCGCGCTGCGCTATCGCGGCTACGACGCCGACGAGCTCGCCGCGCACGTCGGCTACGAGGAGACCGCGTTCCTGCTGGTCTACGGGCGGCTGCCCGAGCGGCTGGAGCTGAGCGCGTTCCGCGCCGCGCTGCGGCGCCGGCGCGCGCTGCCGGAACCGGTCGTCGACCTGCTCGGCGCGCTCGCCGATGCGCCGCCCTTCCTCGCGCTGCAAGCCGCGCTCGCGGCGCTGGGCGCGTTCGCCGACGACGCGGACGACGCCGACATCGCCCCGATCGCGCAGGTTCCGACCGTGCTGGGAACGCTGCACCGGCTGCGCCGCGGCCGCGCGCCGCTCGCGCCGCGCGACGACCTCGGCTTCGCGGCGAACCTGCTCTACCTGCTGAGCGGCAAGGTGCCCAAACCCGCCCACGCGGCGGCGCTCGACCACACCCTGGTGCTGCTCGCCGACCACGGCTCGAGCGCATCGACGTTCACCGCGCGCGTCGTCACCGGCACGCGCGCCGGGCTCCATGCCGCGCTGGCGAGCGCGGTCGCGGCGTTCTCCGGCCCGCTGCACGGCGGCGCCGTCGACGCGGTGATCGCGATGGCCGAGGAGATCGGCTCGCCGGCGGCCGCGCCGGCGTACGTGCGCGGGCGGCTCGAGCGCAGCGAGGTCGTCTACGGCTTCGGGCACCGCGTCTACCGCACCGCCGACCCGCGCAGCCACCGGCTGCACGCGCTCGCCCGGCAGCTCAGCGAGGAGCGCGGCGACACGCGCGCGCTCGACGTGCTGCAAGTCGTGGCCGAGGAGCTGATCGACCACCGCCGCCTCGGCCTCGACGTCAACGTCGACTTCTACGCCAGCGTGGTCTTCGACGCGCTGGGCATCCCGCGCGACCTGTTCGGGCCGGTGTTCGCCGCGGCGCGCATGGCCGGGCTGATCGCCCACATCTGCGAGCAGCGCGAGAACAACGTGCTGATCCGCCCGCAACTGCTCTACACCGGCGCGCCGGCGCGCGCGTACCGCAGCCGGCAGGTCGCGTCATGAGCATGCTCGATCTCGCGCCCAGCGCGCTCTGCCCCGACGAGGCGCTCCATGCGGGCTTCGTCGCGAGCGCCGCCCGCTGCCCCGAGCGCACCGCGCTGCTGCTCGGCGCGCAGCGCTGGACGTACGCCGAGCTCGACGCGGCCGCGCGGCGCCTGGCGGCCGGGGTGCTGGCCGTCTCGGCCGCCCCGGCCCGGGTCGGCATCCTCGCCCGGCGCAGCTTCACCTCGTACGCCGGCGCGCTCGGCGCGCTGCTCGCCGGCGCGGCGTTCGTCCCGCTCAACCCGAGCCTGCCGGCCGCGCGGCTGCGCGCGATCGTCGACGCGGCCGAGCTCGACGCGATCGTGTGCGAGGGCCGCCAGCTCCCGCTGCTGCGGACGCTGCTGGCCGACCGCGATGCGCCCCCGCCGGTGCTGCTCGCCGACGCGGCGCGCGCCGACGCGGCCGAGCTGGGCGCGCCCCTGCTCGACCGCGCCGACCTGGCCGCGCGCCCGCCGCTGGCGGCGCCCGTGCCGGTCGCGCCCGAGGCGCCCGCCTACCTGCTGTTCACCTCGGGCAGCACCGGCGTGCCCAAGGGCGTGCCGGTCTCGCACGCCAACGCCGCGGCGTTCCTGGCCGTCAACCTCGAGCGCTACGCGATCGAACCGGACGACGTCTTCTCGCAGACGTTCGAGCAGAGCTTCGACCTCTCGGTGTTCGATCTGTTCATGGCCTGGAGCGCGGGCGCGGCGGTGTGCGGCTTCACCGACGCCGAGCTGCTCGCGCCGCTGGAAGTGGTGCGCTCGCGCGGGATCACGGTCTGGTTCTCGGTGCCGTCGCTGGTCACCATGCAGCGCCGGCTGCGGCTGCTCGCGCCCGGCTCGCTGCCGAGCCTGCGGCTGAGCCTGTTCTGCGGCGAGCCGCTGACCCGCGAGCAGGCCGAGGCCTGGCAGGCGGCCGCGCCGGCCTCGGTCGTCGAGAACCTCTACGGTCCGACCGAGCTGACCATCGCGTGCGCGGTGCACCGCTGGGATCCGGCCGGCTCGCCCGCGCTGTGCACGAACGGCATCGTGCCGATCGGCCGGCCGTACGAGCCGCTCTCGAGCCGCATCGTCGACGAGGAGCTGCAGCCGGTCGCGCCGGGCGAGACCGGCGAGCTCTGCGTCGCCGGGCCGCAGACGTTCGGCGGCTACTGGCGCAACCCGGCGGCCACCGCCGCCGCGTTCTGCGAGCTGACCAACCGGTACGGGGTGGTGGACCGCTACTACCGCACCGGCGACCTGGTGCGCGAGCTGCCCGGCGGCGAGCTGGCTTTCGTCGGCCGGCGCGACCACCAGGTGAAGCTCGGCGGCCACCGCATCGAGCTGGGCGAGATCGAGGCGGCGCTGCGCGCGCAGCCCGGGGTCGCCGAAGCGGCCGCCTTCGCTTGGCCGCGCGGCGCTGCGGTCGTGCAGCGGATCGTGGCGGCGGTTGCGGGCGAGGCGCTCGACGGCGCGGCATTGCGCGCCGCACTGCGCGGCGTGCTGCCGGCCTACATGGTGCCGGCCGGCGTGCAGGTGGTCGAGGTCATGCCGCGCACCAGCAGCGGCAAGCTGGACCGGCGGGCGCTCGGCGACGCGCTGGCCGCGGGTGAGACCGATGGCCGCTGAGCTGACGCTCGCCGCGCCGGGCGACGTCGACGGCGGCGCGGCCGAGGAGCGCGCGCCGGCCACGGTCGCCGTGATCGGCGGCGGCTTCTCGGGGCTCTGCGTCGCCGCGAACCTGCACCGGTCGGCGGCCGGGCCGCTGCGGGTGCTGGTGTTCGAGCGCGCGGTGGTCGGCAACGGGCTGGCCTACGGTACCCGCGAGCCGGTCCACTTGCTCAACGGGCCGGCCGGAAACCTGAGCGCGTTCGACGACGAGCCCGACGACTTCGTCGACTTCCTGGCCGGCGATCCCGAGGCGCAACGGTTCCTCGACCCGGCCGCGCCGGTTCGCGGCCAGTACGTGCCGCGGCTGCTCTACGCGCGCTATCTGGCCCGGCTCGCCGCCAGGCTGGACCGGCCGTCGGCGACCGGCACGACGGTGACCTTCGTCGCGGCCGAGGTGCGCGACGTGCTGCAGCACCCCGGCGCGGTCGAGGTCGTCACCGCCGACGGTGCGGTCCGGCGCGCGGACGCCGCGGTACTGGCGATCGGCCACCCCAGCCCGCGCTCGCTGGCGAAGCTGGTGCCGCCCGCGCACCTGGTCGACGATCCCTGGAACGCCGGCGCCGTGCGGGCGATTCCGCCGGACGTGCCGGTCGCGGTGATCGGCACCGGCCAGACCGCGATGGACCTGGTGCTGGGAATCGTCGCCAACGGCCACCGCGGGCGGATCACCGTGATCTCCCGGCGCGGGCGCCTGGCCCAGCCGGCGCTGCCGGTGCCGCGCGCCTACGCCATCGACCCGGAGCGCCTGCCGCGCCGGCTGCGGCCGCTGGTGCGCTGGGTCCGCAGCGAGGCGCGCCGGTTCGAGGCCGCCGGCGGCGACTGGCGGGCGGTGGTCAACGCGCTGCGCCCGCACACCCAAGCACTCTGGCAAGGCTTCTCGCCGGCCGAGCGGCGGCGCTTCCTCGAGCACCTCGCGCCGTTCTGGTACACCCACCGCACCCGGCTGCCGCCCCAGGCCGTCACCCGGCTGGGCGAGCTGCTGGCGGCCGACCGGGTCGCGCTGATGGCCGGGCGGATCGCCGGCGCGACGCCCACCGGCTCGGGCGTGGTCCTGCACGTCCGGCCGCGCGGCGCCGAGGCCACGGTCGACGTTCCGGCCGGCGCCGTGGTCAACTGCACCGGCCCGTGGTGGGACGTGCGCGCGCCGCACAACCCGCTCGTGGCGACCCTGCTCGGGACGGGAACGATCCGCTGGGACGAGCTCGGGCACGGCTTCGCCATCGCGCCGGACGGCGCGCTGCTGGACGCGGCCGGGCAGCGGGCGGAACGGCTCTTCTCGGTCGGGCCGACCTGCCGCGGCACGCTGCTCGAGATCACCGCCGTGCGCGACATCCGCACCCAGTGCGCGGCGCTGGCGCGGCAGCTCGCCGCCGAGGTCGTGCGCTAGCCGCGCGCAGGACCCCTCCGGCCCCTCGCCGATAGCGTCGAGGACGAGCAGCTCGCTCCTCGGCGCTCGGGACCGGAGGGAGACATCGCGGCGATCATCGCGTTTCACGCCGTCGGCAAGACGTTCGACTCGGGCTACACCGCGCTGCGCGACGTGGAGCTGGAGATCGAGGCCCAGCGCTTCGTCGCGCTCGTCGGCCCGTCGGGCTGCGGCAAGTCGACCTCGCTCGCGCTGGTGGCCGGGCTGGACCGCCCGTCGAGCGGCACCGTCAGCGTGCGCGGCAAGCCGGTCGACGGGATCGGGGAGCGGGTCGGCTTCCTGTTCCAGCGCGACGCGCTGCTGCCGTGGAAGACCGTGCGCGACAACGTGCTGCTGCCGCTGCAGCTGCGCGGCGTCGGCCGGGGCGAGGCGCGCGCCCGGGCGGCGGAGTGGCTCGGGCGGGTCGGCCTGCGCGGGTTCGAGAGCGCCTACCCCTACCAGCTCTCGGGCGGCATGCGCAAGCGCGCCGCGCTGGCCCAGACGCTGGTGTACGATCCCGAGATCCTGCTGATGGACGAGCCGTTCTCGGCGCTCGACGTGCAGACGCGCAACCTGATGGAGGGCGAGCTGCTGGCCCTCTGGCAGGGCTCGGGCAAGACGGTCGTGTTCGTCACCCACGACCTCGACGAGGCGATCGCGCTGGCCGACGAGGTGATCGTGATGACGGCCGGGCCGGCTCGGGTCAAGGCCCGCTACGCGGTGACGCTGCCGCGCCCGCGCGACATCCACGCGGTGCGGCTCGACCCCGAGTTCACCCGCCTCTGGGCGGCGATGTGGGCCGACCTGCGCGGCGAGGTGCTGGAGAGCTATGCGCGCGCGCGCACGGCGGGCTGACCGCTACGCGGTCGGCGCGGTGCAGGCCGGGCTGATCGTGCTGTTCCTGGCCGCCTGGGAGCTGGGCGCGCGCTGGCACGCCGCCGACCCCAGCCGGGGCATCGACCCGTTCTTTTTCTCGTCGCCCTCGCAGATCGGCGCGACGATCGCGGGCTGGTGGAAGCAGGGCTACGTCGTCAGCGACGTGCTGACCACCATGTGGGAGACGGTGCTGGGCTTCGCGGTCGGCGGGCTGCTGGGCGTCGTGCTGGGCGTGGTGCTGGCGGCCAACCGGTTCCTGGGCGCGGTGTTCGAGCCGCTGCTGGTGCTGCTCAACTCGATCCCGCGGGTGACGCTCATCCCGCTGTTCATCCTGTGGTTCGGCTTCTCGCTGACCTCGAAGGTCGTCAGCGCGGTCGTGCTGGTGGTCTTCGTGGTGTTCTTCGCGACCTACGCCGGAATCAAGGACGTCGACCCGACGCTGGTCGCCAACGCCCGGGTCCTGGGCGCCAAGCCGCTCGACGTCGTCCGCCACGTGCTGGTGCCCTCGGCGCTGAGCTGGATCTTCGCCTCGCTGCGCAGCGCGGTCGGGTTCGCCCTGATCGGCGCGGTCGTGGCGGAGTACCTCGGCGCGAGCGCCGGCGTCGGCTACCGCATCCAGTACTCGGAGGCGCAGCTCAACACCAGCGGCGTCTTCGGCGGCCTGGCGATCCTGATGGTGCTCGTCACCCTGATCGACACGCTCATCCGCTGGGCCCAGCGCCGGCTGATCGTCTGGAAACCCGCCTCCCCGTGATGGTTCGCCGCGCGAACCGAAAGGAGATCACATGCCCGCTCTCTCGCGCCGCCGGCTCATCGCCCGCCTCGCCGCCGTCTCCGCCGCCTCGAGCATCTGGGGCGTGCCGGCCGTCGTCCGCGCCGCCGGTCCCAAGGAGCGGGTGCCGGTCGCGGTCGGCGCCGAGCACGCGCTGGTGTACCTGCCGTGGGACGTCGCCAAGGCGCTCGGCTATTTCGACCAGGAAGGGCTCGACGTCCAGATCACCTACACCAAGGGCGGCAGCGAGGCGGCCACGGCGCTGGCCTCGGGCAGCGTCGACTACAGCGGCAACGCGATGGACCACGCTATCGCGGCCGCCGAGCGCGGCAAGTCGCTGGTGATGATCGCCGACTTCATGAACCAGCCGGGAATCGCGCTGGTCGTGCGGCCCGGCGACCGCGAGAAGTACAAGACGTTCGCCGACTTCAAGGGCAAGACGGTCGGGGTGACCTCGATCGGCTCGGGCACGCACGTGCTCGCCAGCTGGATGGCGCACCGGGCCGGCTTGGGCAAGGACGACGTGAAGTTCATCGGCGTCGGCGGCAGCGCGACGATGATCTCGGCGCTGGTCGGCAACCAGGTCGACGGCGCGGTCGGCACCGACCCCTACGTCACGACGCTGATCAAGACCGGCCGCGGCGTGCAGTGGGCCGGCCTCTACAGCGCGGCCGACTCGCGCAAGTGGCTCGGCTTCCCGAGCTACTGCTTCACCGGCGCGCTGACCCGCGCCGAGGTGCTGCAGAAGAACCCCGAGCGCACCCAGAAGATCGTCAACGCGCTGGTCCGGGCGCAGAAGTACATGGCGACGCACAGCTCGGCCCAGATCGCCGCGGCGCTGCCGGACGAGTTCCGCGGCGGCACGCCGGCGGGCGACTGGGCGGCCTCGTACAGCCACTCGCGCCCGTCGTTCACCCAGCACGGCGAGATCGCGCTGGAGGGGGTGCGCGCGGTGATCGAGACCAACGGCTACTTCCTGGGCCAGCCCTCGAACGCCGACCCGGCGAAGCTGTTCGACACCAGCTACGTCGAGCGAGCCGCCAAGAGCGTGCGCGTCTAGCGGCTCGCGGTGGCGGGGGGCATACGCGGCGCGCGGTGCTCCTCGAAGCCGCCGGCATCGCGGCTTACTTGTGCGACGATGCCTTTCCGTAGAAGCCGATGACCAGATTCGCTTCGGTTGCGGCCCGCACGTATTCGGGGCGCCGCGAATCATCGTCCAAACGGTTGTCGCGGACGACGCGCCCGAGGGCATCGGCGGCACGCTCGTACAGCGCATACGCGAATGCCTCGTTGTGCGCGTTACGATACGCGATACCGTCGATCGTGCCGTAGATCGCCGGGTGATCGTAGAAGTAGCGCGACCACCGTTGAGCCACTCGGTGGCCACCGCTGCAGACGGCCGTGATCGTACCGGCCTTGAGCGCGCCATCGCCACTCAGATCCAACAGCTCGAGATCGCGAACCAGCTCGATCTTGCAGTGCCGCCGGTTTCGGGTCGTACCGAAGCCTGTATCGCCATAGATCTCGACGAGGCAGCATTTGAAGTCGGCTCCGCCGTATTGGATGGCGCGTCCGGGCGATCGTTTTGCATGATGGTCGAATCGCACGAAGGGTCCTGCCGTTCGAAAACCGGTCGCTGTCGCACCATGTGAATCGGGGTCGTATATGCGATGAACTATCGAACCGGCCGGCACGATCAGATGCACCGGATCGACGTCCCGATTCGGCGGAGGAGGGAAGACCTTGGCCACCCTCAGCTCACGCCGGCAGCCTCTGCGGCAGCGACCACGTTTTCAACATCGCCCGAAGCCAGTGCCTCAAGGGGACTCCGTCCCTCCAAGGCTTCCATTTTCGTTTCGAACCAGACGGCGAGCTCCAGGGGATCGAGGACCGATGCCCTGAGAACCTCGCGTACGCCGCGGACCACCCCGTCAGCGGCGCGGTCCTCGAATTGCCAGCGCGGGAAGCGATAGTCGCGACCGAGCTTGAGAGCGAGCAAGTCTCCACGCCCAGCCTTCTTGCGCACCCCTTCCTGGGTGAGCATCAGCCGGTCCGCGACTTCAGGGGTCGAGAGGCCTTCTCTGAGGAGGCGGTTTCGGATCGAGTCGAACGCCTGACGAAGCCGTACCTCCGGCTCCCTGGCCCGCGCTTTCGCGTTGGAAGTGCCACGGCGCAGCGGCTCCTCGGATATCGCGACACCGCCGGAATCGATGACGCAGCGTGCGGTTCGGCGCGAGTCCGAAGGCGTATAGGCGATCGCGACAGGACCGCTCGTCGTGCGCTTCCCGATCTCGATGGTCAACGACTTCGCGGCCAGCGATTCGGGTCTGACCGAAAAGCTCAGGACCTGCTCTTGCGCCGACGTACGCGGCGTTGCCACGACGATCTCCTCGTCGATGCGGCCGCCCGGAACGTCCGCCAGCACGATGAGCTCTCCCGGGCGGCGTTTCTCGACCTTTTCGAAATACCGGCGAAGGGACTTGAGGTACGCCGATGGCAACGTCTCGATGACGTGCTGCACCGCAGCGAGGTCCGACTTGGCCCGGGGTTGCTTGTCGCCGGTTGGCTTGCTCGGCCGGTGACGTGCTGCGGGAAGCGTCATACGGACACTTTATCACAACTTAACCAACTTAGCAAACTATAGTAACTCGATCAACTGCCAGCCATGACGCGCCGGCTGCAGAGTGCCGCGATGGTGGCACACCAAGCGTATCGTAGGGTCATGGAAGCGGGCGTCCCCACCACCCTACACGAAGCGGTTCTCTATTTCGCCGACAAGCAGGTAGCGCACGACTTCTTCGTCTCGATCCGCTTCCCGAACGGCGTCGCGTGCCCGCGCTATGGCTGTGGATCGGCGAACGTGGTGGCGATCAAGGGCCGCAAGGAATGGCGCTGCCGCGAGTGTGGGCGGCAGTCGTCGGTGAAGGTCGGAACCATCTTTGAGTCGTCGCCCATCGGCGGTCGGCGGTTGACTTACACAGCGCTAATCAGCGCGAACCCGGCGCACGCGATGGAAATGGCGAAGCGCGTTCGCAAGCCACGTAACGCCGGACAGTCGAACTCGCCCATCGATCCCGGCGGCCAAGTCTAATCGCCTTGGTCGTCTACGGCATCCAGGGACCGCTACTTGCGACTTGCTCCGCGCTGGTGAGGCGGACGGCTCGTCGTCGGCCCTCTGCCATGCCGATGATCGTGAAGACGCGGTCCTCCTCCGTCATCGTGTCGGTGTTCCAGCGGGCTACCCATGCCCAAACTAATGCGAGCATGGCCTGATCCACGATCAAGCGATTCGGGCCGTTCACCCAGCCCGCGAGACTTAATTCGTACATGCATCCCCTCTAGGGCTCCAGTGAGCCAGTCCGGCCGAGCATATCACGACGGCGGGGGTGCCCCCTATCAAAATGGCGCGAATTGAGCCAGCTATATCATTGTCCGCCGGCTCATGGCGACGGCGGCGGACCTCGGCGCAGCACGATGCCGGTGCCGCTCGGGCCGGTCGTCGCGGCGCCGCTGCGGAGCAGGTCGTGCATGGCGGTCTCGACCTCGGCGCGGGTGGCGCCGCCGGTGGCTTTCGCGGCCGCCAGGGCGGCGTCGACCATCAGCAGCGCGCCGTCCGCCGTCACCACCGGCGCGTCGGCCGGCGCGACTTGGCGGACCACCTCGCACTGGGCCGCCCAGGCGGCGCGGTGGAGGAGGTCGGCGACCACGGCGAGCCGCTTTTCCGCGCCGTGGCGGCGGTCCCAGGCCAGGTCGTCCAGGCGGTCGGCGACCGGGCCGGTCGCGAAGAGGTCGCGGCACTCCAGCGGGTCGACGCCCAGCCCGAACGCGCGGACGAGGTCGTCGACGGTCCAGACCGACACCCGGTGGGTCTCCATCTCGCCGGTGAAGCTCGCGTCCTGGGCGAACGCCGGCCCGACCAGCAGCGCGAACTGCGCGCCGTAGGCGTCGCGGAACTTCGCCGGCTCTTCCAAGCGCGGAGCGCTCACGGCGGCGTCCGGCGCGGCGGTCTTGCACTCGACGATCGCGCGGTACGCGAACGGGCCGAGCGGCGCGTCGAGAATCCCGTCGGGCGCGCCGATGCCGCCGACGTGCTGCGCCGCGAAGCCCAGCAGCGCGAACGCGTCGCAGACCGCGGCTTCGAACGCGGCCGGGTCGGCGCCGGTCGCGGTCGCGCGCAGCCGCTGCGCCAGCGCGTCGGCGTCGGCGGCGGCGTACGGCAGGGCGCGGGGCGGCAGCGCGACGTCGGGCCAGTCGTCCAGCGGCTGGTTGATGCGGAACGCGTGGGTGCGCGGGTCCTCGACCAGGGCCGGTTTGCGGCCATGCGCCTGGGCGCGCATGATGTACTCGCTGAGCGAGGTGTAGAGGGTCAGCTCGCGGGTGCTCGCCGGCAGCAGGCCGCGCCGGACCGCCTCGGCCAGGATCGCCGCGCCGCTGCGCGCGCGGCCGTCGGCCAGCACCGCGACCGCGGCGGAGAGCAGCGGCGTCGCGGCCGCGCTGCGGTCCAGGTTCATCAGCATAGTATCGGAACGCGGAATTCGGGACTTGAGCGTGCACCCGCTCGCCGACCACGCGCGCCGTCTTGCGCTCGGCCAGCGGCAATACGATTGTCGAACGCTTCGCCGGTGGCCGTGGGTGTCGTTGAAGCGCTCGACGGCCCGTGTTCAGCTTTGGACAAGCAGGGTGGCATTCGGTCCGGCTCGCTCGGTAGAATGGGACGGTAGCTACCCCGGCAGCATAAGCCGGTGTGCGGAGCGGTACCGAGCATGGGTGACGGACTCTTCCCTGACGACTCGACGAGCAAGCTGACCTTCGCCGCGCACGTCCAGGCGGCGAGTCCCAGCGAATTGCTCGATGCGATCAAATGGAACGACGAGTGGTTCCGGACGGCGGAGAACTTCGCCCAGCAGCGGCTCCAGACGTTTTCGATGACCGGCGCGTTCATCATGACCGCGTGCGCGGGCACCTTCGCGGTGCACAAGCCGCTCCTGCTGGGGTTCTTCTCGCTGGTGGGCGCGCTGCTGTCCCTGTTCTGGTTCGTGCTGGGCCACCGGCAGTGCAAGTTCCACGAGCTGTTCGAGCGCGAGATCGACCGGCTGCTGGAGTACCACCGGCACGCGGAGCTGCTCCCGGTCTTCAACTTCCGCAAGCTGAAGCTCGATCGCGACGCGCTGGCGCACGATTCGCCGAACGGCCTCAAGCCGCTCCGGCTCAACTGGGCCGAAGCCTGGCTCTCGACGCGCAAGCTCTTGTGGCTCGTCCCCGCGCTGTTCGGTGCGACGTTTTCGATTCTGATCGTCTTCGCGCTGCTCGAATGGCTCGTTCCCTGCCTGCGAGCGCTGGTCTGACGCGGCTGTCAGCCGATTGCGCCCGACTTCGGCCGGTCAGTGCTGCGAGGTCTGCGCCGGCGGCGTGATCCCCAGCTCGCGGTAGAACGCGTCGGGGTTCATCGGCCGGCCCAGGAACGCGCTGACCTCCTGGTCGGGCTCCTCGAGCCGGGCCGGCGCGAGGATGTCCTTGCGGTACGCCATCCCGGCGGCCGGGTTGGTCAAGCCCTGCGCCTTGAAGCGCGAGAACATGTCCTGGGCGTAGACCTTCGACCAGAGGTAGCCGTAGTAGCCGGCGTCGTAGCCGCCCATCAGGTGGCCGAAGGTCGACTCGGGGTGGGTGCCCGGGACGAACTGGTTGGGCGTCGTCTGGGCGACGGTCTCTTGCCAGACCGCGGTCGGGTCGAACGGCGGCGGCATGGTGTGGTACTTCATGTCGACCGTCGCGTAGTTGATCTGGTTGGTCGTGAAGAGCGCGTAGTGGACGTAGCGCGCGGCGATCATCTTCTGGATCAGGTCGTCGGGCAGCGGCTGCCCGGTGGTGACGTTCGACGAGACGCGCTCGAGGATGGCCGGATCCCAGGCCCAGTTCTCGAGCATCTGCGAGGGCGCCTCGATGAAGTCTTGGCGGAAGCCGCTGCTCAGCGTCTCGTAGGGCGCCGTGGCCAGCATCGCGGCCATGTTGTGGCCGAACTCGTGGAAGAACGTCTCGACATCGTCGTGGGTGAGCAGCGCCGGCTTGCCGGGCGCGGGCTGCGGCCAGTTGCCGACGATCGCGCTCTCGGCCAGCCGCACCGTGCCGTTGGGCAGCACCCGGCGCGGGATCAGCGGGAAGTTCGCGAAGTGGTCGTACTTGCCGGGGCGCGGGTAGAGGTCCAGGTAGAAGCGCCCCAGCGGCCGGTTCGAGGCCGCGTCGAAGACGTTGTATGCCTGGACCTGCGGCTGCCAGACCGGCACCTCGACCCGGCTGAAGCGCACCCCGAGCAGCTCCTGGTAGATGCCCAGCACCGCGTCGACGACGTGCTGGACCGGGAAGTACTGCTGGATCTCGTTCTGGTCGACCGCGTACTTGGTCTTGCGGAGCTGGTTCTCGTAGTAGCTCTGGTCCCACTGGTCGAGCGGGCCGCCCTTGAGCTGGGCCAGCTCGTCGCGCTCCTGGCGCGCCTTGGGCAGGATCGCGGTGTCGATCTGGGCCAGGAACGTCTCCACCCGCTGCGGCGTGCCGGCCATCTTGTCGGCGAGCACGTACGCCGCCCACGTCTTGTAGCCCAGCAGGTGCGCCAGCCGGTCGCGGGTCGCGATCGCGCTCTGCAGCAGCTGCACGTTGGCGTCGCCGCCGCGGTTCTGGTAGGCGACGTAGAACGCTTTGCGGGCGGCCGGGTCGGTCTCGTTGTTGAGGAACGGCGAGACGGTCGACTCGTTGACCGGCACGGTGTAGCCGCCGCCGGCGCTCGGCTTGAGCGTGGCGGCGACGAAGTTCGCCGGCAGCGGCGCGGCCTGGGCCTGGGTCAGCGCGATCGTGGTCGTGTCGTTGCCGAGATTGGCCTCGAAGCGGTTCTCCAGGTCGGTCAGCTTCTGCTCGAGCGCGACGAACTCGCGCCGCTGCGGGTCGGGCAGCCCGGCGCCGGCGCGTTTGGCGAGCGTCAGCCAGAGCGCGGTCAGCTTGAGCTGCGCGGCGCCCTTCGCGCTCCCGCTGGCCTGGGCGTCGCTGAGCGCGCGGTAGAGCTCGGGCCGCGCGGCCAGCTCGCTGAACACGCTGCCCGCGTCGGTGGCGCACTGCAGCGAGGCGGCCCGGACCTTCGCGTCGGTCGCGACGTTGGTGAGGAACGTCTGCGCGGCGAGGTCGTCGTTGAGGTCGGACGAGGCGTTCTCCAGCGGCAGCACGACGGTCGCGAAGCTGCGCCGGCCGCGCGGCACCCGGCCGATCGCGTCGACCCGCCGCCGGACCGCCGCCATCGCGCTCTTGCAGGAGGCGGCGATCTGCTGGGGCGTGAGCGACCAGCCGATCGGCATCACCGCCGCGGCCGGGGCCGGGGCGGGTGCCGCCGCGGCAGGCGGCGCCGGGGAGAGGGCGAGGAGCGCGGCGACGCCGAGCGCGAGGCCTCTCCGAGAGAATGCGGAGTTCATCACCGCTTCTACTTCGAGAAGGCTGCGTTCGTTCCGTTGCGGTTCCCGCGCGGTCGATCGCCGTATCCTGCGGGCGCTTGCTCGCTCGTGCGCTGGATCGCTGCGCGCGAGGCCGTCACGTAACCGGGGCGGGCTCGAATCTCGCCGAGAAGGCCTCGCCCGCCCGGTTGCCGCACTCTCAGCCATGCTCCGTCCGCTCCTCCGAGCGAGCGCTGCGCTCGCGTTCGCCTTCCTGCTCGCCCCGGCCACGCCGTGGGCCGCGCTGCCGCCCCCGCCGGGACTCGCCTACGACGAGATCGTGCGGATCGTCGTCAACGCCACCCCGCCGCCGCCGGGGAACTTCCAGGCCGACCTGGCCGCCCTCAGCAGCTCGCCGGCGCCGGTCGCGCAGGCGTCGGCCGCGCCCCGCAAGCGCGGCATCGGCGGGCTGGGCGCGCTCGGCGCGGTGCTCTCGGGCGGCGGGGCCGGTGCGGTGGCGGGCGCGGTCGCCGGCGACGCCGCCTCGGCCGCGATGGACAACGCGATCCAGCAGTCGCTGGGCGCCCAGTTCGGCGCGCTCGGCGCGCTGATGCGCGGCTTCCTCCAGCCGCACCTGACCCGCTACGCCTACTGGAACGGCTGGGAGCGGGTCGACGACGTCGCCGCCCAGACCGCGACGATCCGCAAGTGCGACATCGGCCAGGTGATCCACCTCGACCTGGCGCGCAAGACGTACAGCGTCTACTCGCCCGCCGACGAGCCGGCCGCCACGGCGGCGCCCGCGCCGGCCCCGCGGCGCGGGCGGCCGGCCCCCGCCGCGCCCGAGCAGCCGGGAACGGCCAACGTCAGCCTGACGGCGACCACCCGGGCGCTGGGCAGCCAGCGGATCGAGAACGTGCCGACCGCCGGCTACGACACGACGGTGAGCTTCGCGATGACCCACGCGACCGGGAGCTGCCGCGACGGCAGCGCGTCGATGGAGACCGTCCAGTACCTGGCCGCGCTGAGCCGGCCGGCGGTCACGGCCTGCCCGCTGCGGCCCCGAGCGGCGGTTCCGGAGAGCGCCGAGGCGGTGGTCGCCCCGCCCAGCGGCGGCTGCCGGCCGACCTTTTCCGCCAACCGCAGCGGCCCGGCCCCGCCGGCCAACCGGCTCGCGCTCTACAGCCTCGTCCGGATGACCGGCGCTGCCGGCTCGAGCCCCGCCCCGGCGTCCGGCGGCAGCGCCGGCGGCTTCGCGTTCCTGACCGAACGGGGCGACCTGCGGACCCTGCGCCAACCGGACGCCGGGCTGTTTGCGATCCCGGCGGGGTTCACCAAGACCCCGTGAGCGGCGACTTCGGGGGTTCCCCAAATCGCCGCAGGCCGCTATCATAGGCGGAGCCTCGACGAGGGCTGGGCCTCGCGCAACGGAAACCCGTGAACCCCGCCAGGCCCGGAAGGGAGCAACGGTAAGCGGGCACTCCCGTGTGCCGCGAACCACTTGGCCCTCGTCCTGGCCTTTTGCTTGTTGAATGCAAGATCTGATCACGCCCGTGCTCGCCGGTCTGGTGAGCGCGCTGGTCGTGACGGGCGGGTACCACCTGCTCGTCGTGACCCCCCGCCTGCGCCGGCTGCACGCCGGGCTCGATGCCCACGACGCCCTCCTGGGCGGCGGCGGAGCCACGCCCGCCACCGCCCGGCTGGCCGGCCTCGACCAGGCCGCGGCCGAGGCCGCGGCGGCCCGGGCCGAGGCCGGCCGCCGGCTCGACGCGCTCGAGCGGGTCGCCCGCAGCGAGGTCCCGCGGCTCGGCTTCGTCCGCTACAACGCCTTCAGCGACGTCGGCTCGGACCAGTCGTACGCGCTGGCGCTGCTCAACCGGGACGGGGACGGCGTGGTCCTGACCAGCATCTACTCCCGCGAGGAGACCCGCACGTACGGCAAGGTGGTGAGCGGCTTCAAGCCGGCCACCGACCCGTCCGAGGAAGAGCGCGCCGCGATCGCGGCGGCCCGGGCGGCGGCCTCGTGAATCCCGTCATGAAGAAGAAGACCTTTCTCGTCAAGATCGTTCCGCCCGGCGGCACGAGCGTGTACCGGCTGGCGTTCAGCGGCCGCCATCTGGTCCTGCTGGCCGGGCTGGCGCTGCTCGGCCTGCTCGGGGCGGCCGGGCTGCACAGCTACCAGCTCCGGGTCGCCGAGGCGAACGTCCGGGCGCTCCAGGCGCTCACCGCGCGCCAGCAGGCCCAGCTCCACCAGATCGACGCGCAGGCCGACGGGCTGGCCGGCCAGCTCCGGGCGGTGCAGCGCGAGAACGCCGAGATCCGGCGCCTGATCGGCGCCGACCGCGGCCGCGGCAAGGCGCATGCCTTCGCGCCGCCGCCGGGCACCCTGCGCGGCGCCGGCTTCGCGCGCCTCCACGCCCGGCTGGCCGTGCTGAGCGCGGACTCGGCGGCGACCCGGGCCGACGCCCGGCGGCTCCAGCGGCTGGTCCTGCGGGTGCTCGACCTGCGCCGGATGGCCGCGATCGCGCACGCTCGGATGCTCGCCGCGATCCCCTCGCTCAACCCGGTCGGCGGCTCGGTCGCGGCCGGCTTCGGCTGGCGCACCGACCCCTGGCCCGAGTTCCACAAGGGCCTCGACCTGGCGGCCGACTACGGCACCGAGGTCCACGCCGCGGCCGCCGGCACGGTGGTCAGCGCGGGCTGGGACGGCGGGTTCGGCAACAAGGTCGACATCGACCACGGCAACGGTTACCACACCTGGTACGCCCACCTCTCGCGCTTCGCGGTCGCGCCCGGCCAGCGGGTGACCAAGGGGCAGCCGATCGCCTACGTCGGCGCGACCGGCGAGGCGACCGGGCCGCACCTGCACTACCAGGTGATGTACCAGGGCACGCCGGTCGACCCGCAGCCCTTCCTCAACGGCGTGCCGCCCAAGGTGCTGGCGACACTTCCCGGCGGCGGCGGCGTATAACGAGCGATGCTGCCGTGCGTAGTCTGGGACGTCGTCTCGAAGATCTTCGGAATCTACCTGCTGCTGATGCTGGTCTACGCGGTCGTGTCGTGGGTGCCGAGCCTGCGCGGGCGCTGGACCGCGTATCTGGCCATGGTGATCGAGCCGGTGCTCGTTCCCGTGCGGCGCGTCATCCCGCCGCTGGGCGGCCTCGATCTCTCGTTCCTGGTGGTGGTGATCATCCTCCAAGTCGTGCGCAGCATGGTGCTGAACGAACCGTGCGTCCCGTAACCCGGCCGTGATCCAGCGCGAATCGGCGGTCGCGACGCGCGGCCCGGCCCACGTGCGCAATTTCTGCATCATCGCGCACATCGACCACGGCAAGACCACCCTGAGCGACCGGCTGCTGGAGTTCACCAAGACGGTCGAGCAGCGCGAGATGGAAGAGCAGCTGCTCGACGCGATGGACCTCGAGCGCGAGCGCGGCATCACGATCAAGATGCACCCCGTCACGCTGACCTATACCGCGCACGACGGCCAGACGTACGAGCTCAACTTCATCGACACGCCCGGCCACGTCGACTTCAGCTCGGAGGTCTCGCGCTCGCTGCAGGCCTGCGAGGGCGCGCTGCTGGTGATCGACGCGGCCCAGGGCATCGAGGCCCAGACGCTGGCCAACTACCACCTCGCGCTGGCCCAGAACCTGACCATCATCCCGGTCATCAACAAGATCGATCTGCCGGCCGCCGACGTCGAGCGGGTGAAGGGCGAGATCGAGGAGCTGCTGGTGATCGAGGGCTCCGACGCGGTCCTGGCCTCGGCCAAGGAAGGGATCGGGATCGAGGAGATCCTCGAGGCGATCGTGACCCGCGTGCCGCCGCCCAAGGCCGACGGCGCGGCGCAGCTGCGCGGCCTGGTCTTCGACGCCCAGTTCGACACCTACCGCGGCGTCGTCGCCTACGTGCGGGTCGTCGACGGCGAGCTGCGGGCCGGCACGCGCTTCATGTCGATGGCCCACCGCCGGGTCTACGAGGCGACCGAGGTCGGCGTGTTCAAGCCCGAGATGCGCAAGACCGGCAGCTTGAGCGTCGGCAACGTCGGCTACGTGATCGCGAACATCAAGTCGCTGGGCGACATGGACGTCGGCGACACGATCACCCTGGCCGACGACCCCGCGCGCGAGCCGCTGCCCGGCTACAAGCCGATCGTGCCGATGGTCTACTGCGGCCTCTACCCCAACGAGGGGGTCGAGGTCTCGGAGCTGCGCGACGCGCTCGAGAAGCTGGCGCTCAACGACTCGGCGCTGCACTTCGAGCCGGAGTCGTCGATCGCGCTGGGCTTCGGCTTCCGCTGCGGCTTTCTCGGCCTCTTGCACATGGAGATCGTGCAGGAGCGGCTGGAGCGCAACTACAGCCTGGATTTGATCGCGACCTCGCCGTCGGTCGTCTTCCGGGTGACGCTGACCGACGGCAGCGTGGAGACGGTCGACAACCCGGCCAAGCTGCCGCCGCGCGACAAGATCGCGCTGATGGAGGAGCCCTACGTCAAGGCGACCGTGATCACGCCGCCCGAGTACGTCGGCGCGATCATGGAGCTGACCCAGAACCGGCGCGGCATGCTGGCCAACATGGAGTACCTGCTCGACGGCCGGGTGATCCTGACCTACGAGATGCCGCTGATCGAGGTGATCATCGACTACTTCGACCGGCTCAAGAGCAGCACCAAGGGCTACGCCTCGCTGGACTACGAGCTGATCGGCTACCGCGAGGGCGACCTGGTCAAGCTGGAGATCCTGCTCAACGGCGAGCCGGTCGACGCGCTCTCGTTCATCGTCGCGCGCGAGAAGGCGCCGGTGCGCGGCCGCGCGCTGACCGAGAAGCTCAAGGAGCTGATCCCGCGCCAGCTCTTCGACGTGCCGATCCAGGCCGTCATCGGCGGCAAGGTCGTCGCGCGCGAGACCGTCAGCGCCATGCGCAAGAACGTGCTGGCGAAGTGCTACGGCGGCGACATCACCCGCAAGCGCAAGCTGCTGGAGAAGCAGAAGGTCGGCAAGGAACGCATGAAGCGGGTCGGTCGGGTCGACCTGCCGCAGGAAGCGTTCATGGCCGTGCTGCGGCTGGACGAGTCGTAAGCGCCGCCGCCCACGGGGCGGCCCGCGCAGTAGGCGCGGTGTTCGTGGACGAAGCGCGCTGACGTGAGAGTCTACGCCGCGACGAAGAACCTCGGCAAGCTGCGCGAGCTGGTGCAGCTCTTCGCCGGGACGGCGCTGGAGATCGCGGCCTACCCCGAGTACGCGGACCCGATCGAGGGCGAGACGTCCTACGCCGACAACGCCGCGCTCAAGGCGCGCGCGCTCCACGCGCAGCTCCGGCGGGCCGGCCACCCGGCGGACGTCCTGGCCGACGACTCGGGGCTCGAGGTGTACGCGCTCGACCGCCGGCCCGGCGTGCTGACCGCGTTCTACGGCGGTGCGGGTCTGACGTGGAGCGAGCGGCGGCACCGGCTGCTGGCCGAGCTCGCCGCGACCGGCAGCGACGACCGGCGCGCGCGCTTCGTCTGCGCGCTGCACTTCATCGACGAGCGCGGCCGCGAGTTCGCGGCGCTGGGAACGGTCGACGGCCAGATCGCGCTCGAGGAGCGCGGGGCGCTCGGGTTCTCGTTCGACCCGGTCTTCGCGTACCCGCCCTTCGCGAAGACGTTCGGCGAGCTCGGCGAGGCCGAGAAGAACGCCGTCAGCCACCGTGCGGTCGCGGCGGCGGCGCTGGTCGCCGCGCTGGGCCGCGCCGGCGTCGTCACCCGCCGGTGAACGCGAGCGGCCCGGTCGCTCTGGACCGGGCCGCTCGTCAGATGGTGCACCGCGAAGGACTCGAACCTTCAACCAATTGATTAAGAGTCAACTGCTCTACCATTGAGCTAGCGGTGCAACGAGGGATAGGATAGCGATTCGAAATTCGGCCGTCAAGCGTTTTTTTGCCGGCAAGGGAAACGTGCGCCCGGTGGGACTCGAACCCACGACAAACGGATTAAAAGTCCGCTGCTCTACCGGCTGAGCTACAGGCGCGAGCCGACTCTCGTTCGACGGCGACCGCCCCGGCACCGTCCCCGCGCCGCTCGAAAAGCGAACGGCCCGCAGACGCCGGCGGGCCGTTCGGGGATGGGGTGACTGACCGGATTTGAACCGGCGGCCTTCCGAGTCACAGTCGGACGCTCTAACCAGCTGAGCTACAATCACCACGGCGGGGGACCGTCGTTAGTCGGCCACGACCGGGGGCAAACCCTCCTCGGCGCGGCCGGTTTCGCAGCCGGCGACAGCGGTGAGGACGGCTGGCGCGCCGGGAGGGAATCGAACCCCCATCGTTCCGCTTAGAAGGCGGATGCCTTATCCGTTAGACCACCGGCGCACGGACGTGGTCGGGACGACAGGATTTGAACCTGCGACTTCTTGCTCCCAAAGCAAGCGCTCTACCAAGCTGAGCTACGTCCCGAACCCCGGTATCGTACCACGCCCCCGCGAGCCCGTCCCCGGCGCCCCGCTTGCCGCTCAGCCGCGAGGGAATCCGCCGCCGCTGGTGGACTGGTTCGGCAGCCACTTCCGCTCGCCCGAGGACTCGCCATGACCCCTTCGCGTGGTGCCTTCCTGACCGGCGCGGCCGGCGCCGCCGCCGCCCTCGCCGCCGCTCCGGCCGCCGCCGGGGCGGCCGGCCCGACCGAGGTCGCCGCGGCCGTCCGCGGCCTGACTTTCACGACCCTGCGCGACGGCGCGACCGACCACGTCGGCATCCGCACCCCGCGCGGCATCGTCGACGTCGCCCGCGCCGCGGCCGCGCTGGGGATCGCGAACCCGCCCGCGACGGTCGACGACGTGGTCGCCGGGCGCGGCGACGTCGCGGCGCTGGCCCGCCTCGCCGCGAACCCGCCGGCCGGCGCGCTGCGCGCCGAGTCGGCGGTCGAGTACGGCCCGCTGGTCGGCGCGCCGGCCAAGATCGTCTGCGTCGGGCTGAACTACCGCGCGCACGTCGCCGAGACCGGCGAGACGGCGCCGCCGTTCCCGAACCTGTTCAACAAGTACAACACCGCGCTCAACCGCCACAACGGCACGGTCGCCGTCTCGCACCTGCCCTCGAAGAACTTCGACTACGAGTCGGAGCTGGTGTTCATCGTCGGCAAGACGGCCAAGAACGTCGCCGAGGCCGACGCGCTCGGCCATATCTTCGGCTACACGACCGGGAACGATTTCAGCGAGCGCGATGCGCAGAACCGGGTCACCCAGTGGATGACCGGCAAGTCGCCCGACGAGTTCGCCCCGCTCGGGCCGTGGCTGGTCACCGCCGACCAGATCCCCGACCCGCAGACCCTGCAAGTGCAGACCTTCGTCAACGACGAGACGACGCCGCGCCAGGACATGAACACCGCGCAGATGATCTTCAGCTGTGCGCACATCCTCAGCTACACGTCCCGCTACATCACCCTGCAGCCCGGCGACGTCGTCTTCACCGGCACGCCCAGCGGCGTGATCCTCGGCTACCCCAAGGAGAAGCAGGTCTGGCTCAAGCCCGGCGACCGGGTCCGCACCGTCATCTCCAAACTGGGGGAGCTGCGCTTCCGGCTGACGTAGCTCCGGCCCGGGGCACGTGGCGGAATCGGCAGACGCGCTGGATTTAGGTTCCAGTGGGGCGACCCATCCGAGTTCGAGTCTCGGCGTGCCCAGGTGGATTCGCGTTCCGCGAATCCGTCGCGTTCGGCCTTCGGCCGAGCCGCCCGTGGCCGCCGGCGGGTCCTCTTGACGCGGTCGCGGCCGGCGGGATACACTCCGAGGGTTGGCGCCGGGTGTCCCGAAGGACCCCGGAGTTCGCGGAAGTAGCTCAGCGGTAGAGCATCGCCTTGCCAAGGCGAGGGTCGCGAGTTCAAATCTCGTCTTCCGCTCCAGGTGTCGTTCGAACGACGGCGGGCGCTTGCCCGCCGTCACCGCTTCCGGAGGTCTCTCGCGCACGTGCCCTCGACGCTGAAGACGCTCGACCCGACGCAGGTCGAGCTCGAGATCAGCATCACGCCCGAAGAGTTCGGCGCCGCCCAGGACGCGGCGTTCCGGACCCTTGCGCGCAATGCGAAAGTCCCGGGCTTCCGGCCCGGCAAAGTGCCGCGGAAGATCTTCGAGAACCAGTACGGCAGCGGCCAGATCGTGCAGCGCGCGCTCGACGACCTGGCCAGCCGCAAGTACCCGCAGGCGCTGGAGGAGCACGGCATCGAGCCGCTCGCCAACCCGGCCTGGGACCTGGTCGAGAGCGAGGCCGGCCAGCCGCCGACCCTCAAGGCGACCGTCGCGGTGCGCCCGCCGATCGAGCTGCACGACTACGCCGGGATCGAGATCCCCGACCTGCCCGAGGCCGCCAGCGATGCCGACGTCGAATCGGCGCTCGAGCGGCTGCGCCAGGACGCGGCGGTCCTGGTCCCGGTCGACCGCCCGGTCCGGCTCGGCGACCGCGCGACCCTCGACTACGAGGGCAAGATCGACGGCGTCCCCTTCGAGGGCGGCACCGCGCAGGGCCAGGAGACCGAGATCAAGGCTGACAGCTTCATCCCCGGCTTCGTCGACGGGATCGTCGGCATGCAGGCCGGCGAGACGAAGGACGTCACCACCCGCTTCCCCGAGGACTACCACAACGCCGAGCTGGCCGGCAAGGACGCGGTCTTCACCATCACCGTGCACGAGGTGAAGGAGCCCGAGCTGCCCGAGCTCGACGACGAGCTGGCCAAGCGCGTCTCGCGGGCCGAGACGCTGGCCGACCTGCGGGCCGAGCTCAAGCGCCGGCTCGACGAACAGGTCAAGCAGAACGCCCGCCGCCGGGTCTCCTCCGAGCTGCTCGAGAAGCTGGTCGCCGCCCACGACTTCCCGCTGCCCGAGGTGCTGGTCGAGCGCGAGCTCGACGCGCTGCTGGGCGAGTCGCGCCAGTACGTCACCCGGGCCGGCATGGACTGGAACGACTACGTCGCGGGCAGCGGCAAGTCCGAGCGCGAGCTGCGCGAGCAGTTCCGCGACGAAGCGCGGCGCCGGGTGAAGACGACCCTGCTGGTCGAGGCGATCGCCAAGCAGGAAGGCATCCAGGCCACCGAGGCCGACTTGCAGGCCGAGCTCGCGGCGCTCGCCGCCCAGTACGGTCAGCCCCCCGAGCGGATCGCCGAGGCACTCCGCTCGAACGTCGGCGCGCTGATCGACGGGATCGTCCGCACCAAGACGATCGACCGGCTTATCGAGCAGGCCAAGCGCGTTCCCGCAACCGAATCCACCGCCGGTTAGGTCCACGGAGGCGCACATGGGACATTTGGTACCGATGGTCGTCGAGCAGAGCGCGCGCGGTGAGCGGGCGTACGACATCTACTCGCGGCTGCTCAAAGAACGCATCGTCTTCGTCCACGGACCGATCGACGACGGGATGGCCTCCCTCATCATCGCGCAGCTCCTCTTCCTGGAGCGCGAAGATGCCGACAAAGACATCGACATGTACATCAACAGCCCGGGCGGCTCGGTCACCGCGGGCCTGGCGATCTACGACACCATGCAGCTGATCAAGCCCGACGTGGCGACGATCTGCGCCGGCATGGCCGCCTCGATGGGCTCGATCCTGCTGACCGGGGGAGCGCCGGGCAAGCGCTACGCCCTCCCCTACGCCAAGATCCTGATCCACCAGCCCTGGGTCCAGCAGGTGGGTGGACAGGCGACCGACATCGAAATCCACGCCCGCGACCTGATCGCGACCCGGCGCAGCCTGGCCGGCATCTACGAGCAGAGCACGAAGAAACCGATCGACACCATCCTCAAGGACATCGAGCGCGACTACTACATGACCGCGCAAGAGGCCCAGGAGTACGGGATCATCGACCAGGTCTTCAGCAAAGACAACCGGACCGTCGCACCCAACGCCACCCAGACGCCATAGGTCGGACTGCATGTTTCGTTTCGGGGACGAGAAGGGTCAGCTCAAGTGCAGCTTCTGCGGCAAGTCGCAGGAGCAGGTCCGCAAGCTGATCGCGGGCCCGGGTGTCTACATCTGCGACGAGTGCATCGAGCTCTGCAACGAGATCATCGAGGAAGAGCTCTACAAGAACGTCGACGAGAACCTGCGGCTGCGGAACATCCCCAAGCCCAAAGAGATCAACCACATCCTCAACCAGTACGTGATCGGCCAGGAGCGGGCCAAGAAGTCGCTGGCGGTCGCGGTCTACAACCACTACAAGCGGGTCAACGCCGGCGGCGCGACCGGCAGCTCCGACGAGGTCGAGCTCCAGAAGTCCAACATCCTGCTGGTCGGCCCGACCGGCAGCGGCAAGACCTACCTCGCCCAGACGCTGGCCAAGATCCTCGACGTCCCGCTGGCGATGGCCGACGCGACCTCGCTGACCGAGGCCGGCTACGTCGGGGAAGACGTCGAGAACATCCTGCTCAAGCTCATCCAGGCCGCCGACTACGACGTCAAGCGGGCCGAGAAGGGCATCGTCTACATCGACGAGATCGACAAGATCGCCCGCAAGAGCGAGAACCCCTCGATCACCCGCGACGTGAGCGGTGAGGGCGTCCAGCAGGCCCTGCTCAAGATCCTGGAAGGCACGACCGCCAACGTTCCGCCGCAGGGCGGGCGCAAGCACCCGCACCAGGAGTTCATCCAGATCGACACCACCAACGTGCTGTTCATCTGCGGCGGCGCGTTCGACGGCCTCGAGAAGATCATCGAGGGCCGGGTGGCCTCCAACTCGCTGGGCTTCCGCGCGAACCCCGAGACGAAGAAGGAGCGGCAGCACACCAAGCTGCTCCAGCAGCTGATGCCCGAGGATCTGCTCAAGTTCGGGCTGATCCCGGAGTTCATCGGCCGCCTGCCGATCGTCGTCACCCTCGACGCGCTCGACGAGCTGGCCCTGCGCCGCATCCTGGTCGAGCCGCGCAACGCGCTGGTCCGCCAGTTCCAGAAGATCATGGGCATGGACGGCGTCGAGCTGACCTTCACCAAGGAAGCGCTGATCGCGATCGCCATCAAGGCCCAGTCGCGCAAGACCGGCGCCCGCGGCCTGCGCTCGATCCTCGAAGAGATCATGCTCGACGTGATGTACGACCTGCCCTCGCTGCAAGGCGTGAAGAAGTGCGTCGTCAACAAGGAAGTCGTCGAGAAAAAGGAAGCCCCGGCGCTGATTTTCGCCGACCGGCCGAAAGACCAGAGCGCGTAACGCAACGACGGCGGCCCTCCCAGACGGGAGGGCCGTTTGCGTTCGGTACGGTTCAGCGGCGCGCTGAGACCTCAGCCCAGCAGCTCGATCTTATCGTCCGAGTACACCCGGAAGCGGGTGTCGTAGGCGCGCAGGCCGTCGGGCATGACCACCCGGCTGTGGATCAGGACGTCGCGGGCGGTGCGGCCGCCGCCCAGGTCGTGCTGGCTGCCGGTGCGCAGGCGGATCAGCGGCGCATGGCCGGGGCCGGGCGGCGGGGCCAGCCGCTTGGTCCGTACCAGGTGGGCGACGATGCCGTCCTGGACGCGGCCCGGCAGGGCGCGAAACTCGTCGTCGACGGTCTGGTGGGCCTCGGCCGGCTTGGGCTCCGGCTTGTTCTCGACGTAGCGGACGACCGCGTCCCAGTCGTCGGCGGCGATCGCGGTGAAGACGCAGAAGTAGCGGTGCACGATCCGCTCGGGGGCCTGCATGGCCTCGCCGTGCGCGACCCGCACCCGGCTCTCGATCGTCCGCTCGCGCAGCTTGAAGGTGAAGAGCAGCTCCGAGGCCAGGATCTGGATGCTCGAGACGAAGGCCAGACCTTCGCGCGAGACGGTCGTGCCGAGGACGGAAATGCGCTTGCCGTCCCCGACGGCGATGCCGGCGAACTTACCCGGGCGCGCGCCGGTAGCGCCGTTCTCGAACCAGAGACGGTCGCGGCGGCCGAAGAGCGTGTCGAAGAGCATCATCGCCTTACCTAACCGTATCGGACGCTTGCTCCAGCACCGACAGCAATGGGGGTCACACTTGGCCAGCTTTTAACCGGACCGCTGCCTGGACCGATCGGCTGCTCCCAGGGTACAAGGCCTGCCATGGAGAGCAAAGCGACGTTGACCGTCACGAGTTCCGTCTTTCGCGACGGGCAGACCATCCCGCAGAGCGCCGTCTTCAACCAGATGGGCTGCACCGGGGACGACACCAGCCCCGACCTGAGCTGGTCCGGCGCGCCGGAGGGCACCAAGTCCTACGCGGTGACGATCTGGGATCCCGACGCGCCGACCGGGGTCGGGTTCGTCCACTGGGTGCTGTTCAACATCCCGGGCGACGTCACGTCGCTCGAGGCCGGGGCGGGCGCGCACAAGCACGCCGGCGTCCACGCGCTGCACGGCACCAACGACTTCGGCACCCGCGCGTACGGCGGCCCGTGCCCGCCGCCCGGCGACCCGCCGCACCACTACCACCTGACCGTCTACGCGCTCGACGTCCCGGCGCTGGCCGGGCTCGACGATACGACCTCGTACGCGAAGTTCAAGTTCATGTCGCGCGAGCACGTGCTGGCGACCGGCGAGATCGTCGGCCTCTACGGGATGCCGGCGCGGTGACCGCCTAGCGCGGCGGGACCGGCTTGAGCCGCAGCGTCCGCACGGCGACCCCGCCGTCGGGCGCGCGGGCCTCGAGCCGCACGTCGACCACCCCCGCGGTCGCGTCGAAGACGCTGACCTCGCGCGCGAAGTGGCCCTGCGGGTCGGCCTCCGCGTCCTCGGTCACCGTCGCCTGGCCGACCTCGTTGAAGCCGACCAGCGCGCTCGCGGTCGCGACGATGTGGACCCGCGAGTACGGCCGGGTGAAGCCCTGGACCGTGAAGGTCGAACCGACCACGCCGCCGTTGTTCGGCTGCACGTCGCGCAGGTAGTTCGGGTTGGGCTGCGCCGCGTTGGCGAAGCTCCAGCTCTGGTCGATGCCGCGGCCGCTGACGTGCACCTGGTGCGTCCCGTACGGCAGATCGAACCCCGGATCGTACGAGAACGCGCGCGGCGAGACGTACGCCTGCGCGGTCACGTCGCGGCCGTCGAGCCGGATGCGGACCGAGTCGGGATCGACCGCGTACGGGAACGTCGCGGCGATCTGCGGGCGCTCGCCGCGCACGGTCGCGTCCGGACCGGGCTCGATCCGCACCAGCCGCGCCGGCAGCGTCGGCCGCGGCGCGGGCCGCAGCACGACCGGCGCGGGCGGAGCGGCCTGCGCGATCGCGACCGTGCGGGTGGTGCCGTCGTAGTTCACCGTCGCGCCGAGCGCCTGCGCCACGAAGCGCAGCGGCACCAGCGTGCGCGCGCCGATCAGGAACGGCGGCGCGTCCAGGGTCGTCGGCTGGCCGTTGACGATCGCGGTCGGCGAGCCGATCTGCAGCGAGACGGTCGTGCTGCCCTTGGTCGCCTCGATCTTGCCGCCGCCGAAGACCACGCTCGCGCCGAGCCGCTCGAACACCCCGCGCAAGGGAACGTAGACCCGGCCGACCCGTTCCACCGGCGGCTGGTCGAAGGCGACCGGCTGGCCGCCGACGGTGATCGTCACGGGCGCGTCCTGAGCGCCGGCGGCGAGCGGCGCGAGCGCGAGGAGCAGGCTGAGGGCGGCGGCCGTTCTCTTCATCACCCCGACAACGTCGAACGGGCCGCCGGCGTCACCGCCCCGGCAGACGCGCGGCAGCCGCCGCGCGCACCAGCGGGTCCGGCTCGTCCGCTTGCGCGCGCTCGAGGATCGCGTCGGCCCACGGCGCGCGCACGGTCACCAGCGCGTCGACCAGCGCCAGCCGCGCGGCGGCGTCGCAGTTCGCAGCGCTCGGATCGACGAGCCTCGGCCAAACTGCATGCGGCCGCGGCGGCTCGGGCGGCGCCAGCGACCGCGCCAGTTCCGCGAACGGGTCCGGTGCGGTTGCGAACGGACCTCCCGGCGACCAGCGCTCGGGCACGAGCGGCGGGGCGAACGAGACGGTCGGCGGCGGGCCGGCCGGCTCGGGGGCGAAGATCGCCAGCGCCAGCAGCCCGGTCGCCAGCAGCGCGAGGAGAAGCGGGAGCTGCTCGGCGCTCATGCTGCAAGGGCCGTGCGCGCGCGCAGCGCGGCGAGCAGGTCGGCACGTGCGTCGTCGAGCACGCGGTCGCCGCCGTGCGCGAGCGCGTCGTCGAACGCGCCGGGCGGCGCGCCCTCGCAGCGGGCCAGCGCGCCGTCGAGCGCCTGCGCGTAGCGCGCGAGCGCCGCGGCCAGCCGCGGCTCCTCGGCGCAGCGCGTCGGCACGAGCGCGACCAGCGCGCGCAGCATGGCGGGCGCCCCGAACGGCGCGTCGGCGAACGACGAGAGCACGCCGCGCACCCGCCCGCGCTCGAGCTCCACCGTCGCCGTGCCGGCCGCCGGCGTACCCGCCGGCACGCCGAGCGGCGCGTCGAGCAGCCGTTCGTAGAGCCGCACCAGCGCCCGGCGCAGGGCGGGATCTTCGAGGTCGGCCGCGCCGACGTCGAACCCGGGGATGCGGACCTTGACGAACAGGCGGTCGAACACGTCGCGCAGCGCGTGGCGCGCGTCGCGCAGCGCGCCGGCCAGCTCCGGCTCGGCCGGCGTGACGGCGCCGGGAAAGAACGCGCGCAGCGCGAGCGCGTGGGCGACCAAGCCGTCCCGCTCGGCCCCGCACAGCAGCCGCCCGATCTCGTCCAACCGCTCGCCGTCGAGCCGCAGCGCGAACGTGAACGCACCGGCCGGCTCGAATGTCACGGATGCGTCCTCGCTTGCGGCTTCCGATTCCGCCTCGCGGGCCGGTTGGCGGTCGGACGGCGATTCGCGCGTGGGTGCCGGTTCGGCCGATGCTCGCCCGGGTACGGGCTCCGGTTCGAGCTCGGACTCGAAGGCGTGCTCGGGCAGGAGCACGAGCGCGCCGCCGGGAGCGAGCGCACACGCGTCGACGTGGTACGGCAGGCCGGCGGGCCGCGCCGCGAACGGCTCGCGGGCGCGCACCGCCACCTCGGCGGGCGCGACCTCGCGCGGTTCGCCGTCGACGGCGAGCTCGGCGGCGAGCGCCAGCGTGTCGCCGTCGAGCGCCGAGCCGGCGAGCAGCGACCAGCTCACGCCGATGCAGGTCGCGGCGGGAATGCCGCGCAGCACCAGCCCGGTCCCGGCCAGCGGCGCTTCGTGCGCGCGGTCGAGCAGCGCGCGGCCGTCGAGCGCGGTCGAGCCGGGCACGTACGCCGCGCCGCGCACCGGCGGGACCCGCAGCGCGAGCGTCTCCACCGCGTCGTCGACCGCGATCTCGGCGCGCACCGCGAACGGCGCGCCGGCCACGGCGCTCGCGGGCGCGACGAGCCGTGCCCGCACCGCGGCGGGCGGCCGTTCGTCGAGCGGCGGCAGCGCGAGCGCGTCACGGCCTGCGACCTCCACCGTACCGCCGCGCCGGGCCGCGCGCTCGCTCACCGCGAGCGTCGCGCGCGCACCGGGCGCGAGCGGCTCGAGCGGGTGCGTCTCCGCGCCGAGCCGCACGACGACGCCGCGGGCCGTCGTCGTGCCGGCATTGCGCAGGACGTAGAGCGCGCCGGCATCGGAACGCGCCGGCGGCTCGTCGAGCACGAGCCACGCACGCTCGCGCGCGACGAGGTCCAGCCCGCAGCGCGCGCGCTCGCCCTGCGCGTCGCTCGCGACCAGCGTCAGCTCGAGCGGCGCGTCGTCCTCGACGCCGGGCTCGGCCTGCAGCACCAGCTCGACCGGCACGACGGCGCCCGGCGCGAGCTCCTCGACCAGCACCGGCGCGACCGGCGCCCAATGCGCCCCGCTCGCGGCCAGCGTCAGCCACTCCGCCACGTCGCCCGCGTTGGCCAGCTCGGCGACGACCCGGAACGGCGCGCCCGGCTCGACCGCCGCCGGCGCGTCGGCCACCCGCAGCCGCACCGCGCTCAGCGCCGCGGCGGCGAACGGCGCGCCGACCCGGTGCTCGCCGACCATCACCCCGATCGTGCCGCCCGCGCATGCGGCCGGCACGTGCGCGGCCAGCTCCACCCGCACGCCGCCGCGCGCCGGCACGCGCGCCACCACGACCGCGAGCGCGCCGTCGCCGTCGCGCAGGTCGGCGAACCCGGCGTCCGCGCGCTCGACGCGCGCGAACCCGTTCGCCTCGTCCAGCGGAACGCCGTCGACCGCGAGGCTGCCGTCGAGCGGGCGCAGCGGCGCGGGCAGCGCGACCCGCACCCGCACGTCGCGCGCATCGACCCAGCCGTCGTTGCGCAGGTCGACCGCGATGCCGACCCGGCGGCGCGCCGGCGCCAGCACCACGCTCGGCACGGCGAGTGCGGGTGCCAGCGCGAGCGCAGCCCGCACCGGCAGCGCGCAGCGCGTCCGGCCGGTCACCGCGTAGCCGTCGGGCCGCACCGCGCCGACCGGCGCGACGATCCGCGCGTCGTAGGCCAGGCCGGCCCGCTCGCCGGCGCCGAGCCGCGCGCGGGCGAGCTGGGTGGCGGCCTCGCCTTCGAGCGGGACGCAGCCCGGCGGAACCGGGACGACCAGGCGCAGGTCGCGCGCCGGGCCGTCGCCCTCGTTGACGACGGTGGCGTGGACGCGCACGATCTCGCCGTCGAGCGCGGTCACCGCGACCCCGCTCCCGGGGCCGTCGAGCCGCGGCCGGCTGCGCACGACCAGGCGGCACGCGTTCGTGCCGAGCGGGCCGCCGGCCAGCTCGAGCACCGCCCGCGCCGTCAGCTCGCTGCGGTCGTCCAGCCCCGGCGCGACCCGGGCGCGCAGAACGGCGACGAGCTCCTCGCCGGGCGCGACCGGCGCGACCGCGACGTCGAGCGGGCCGAGCGGTTCGAGCCCGGCGGCCGGCATGAAGCGGACCGTTCCGGCGGGCGAGGGCAGCGCGCTCAGGTTGCGGGTGCGGAAGACGAGCTCGACCGTCGCGCCGGGACGGGCGACGCGGGGCTCGGCGCAGAGCGCGTGGAGGACCGGTTCGTAGCCGCTCATGCGCTCTGCGGTGCCCGGCCGGCCCGCGCGGCATGCCGGTCGAATTTGCAAAATCTTGCGCAGCGGGCTGAAGCCGGCCGCTCGGCTTGCCGTTAGTAGAACTGATGCAATGCCGCGCATTCCGGCCCCGAGCTCGCGTCCGCCTCCACCGCGGTCTCGCAGCGGCCGCCGCGCTGGCGCAGGTGCTCCTGCTGGTCGCGGTGGTCGCCCCGGCGCCGACCCTGGCGACGACCGGCGCGCCGTGCGTGCCGTATCCCGGCAAGGACGGCCCGGCCGGCACCCTCTCGGGCGTGAGCGACGTCTACTACGTCCCACCGGCGGGGACGCTGACGGCAGGCAGCACGGCGGTCAACCTCGGCACGGTCGACACCACCGGCGGCGGCCTGGCCGCGCCCGCGGTCGGCGTCGGCGACGAGCTGCTGATCATCCAGATGCAAGACGGTACCTTCACCAGCACCAACTCGGCCGCGTACGGGACCGGCGCGGCGCTCTCGAGCGCGGGCCTCTACGAGTACGTCTACGTCAGCGCGCTGGCCGGCAACGTCGCGACGGTCGTCGGCGCGGGCGCCGGCAACGGGCTGATCAACACCTACCACGAGGCCGCCGCGACGGCCGGGCACGGGCAGGAGACCTACCAGATCATCCGGGTCCCGCAATACACCACCGGGACGCTCTCGAACAACTTCCACGCCGCCTACTGGGACGGCCAGACCGGCGGCGTCGCGGTGCTCGACCTCGACTCGCTGCTGACCCTGGGCAGCGCGTCGGTCTACGCCACCGGCAACGGTTTCCGCGGCGGCGGCTACACGGTGACCGGCGGCACGCCGGCCGGCGTGCTCAACACCGACTACGTGGACTCGGCCGGCATGAACGGCACCAACCCGCCCGGCCAAGGCTCCAAGGCCGAGGGCATCTTCGGCACCCCGGCCAACCTGTTCTACTACAGCACCTTCACCACGCCCAGCGCCCCGGCCGGCGCGCAGGTGAGCGCCGGCACCACCGACGGCTACCCCGGCGGCGACATGGCGATGGGCGCGCCCGGCAACGCCGGCGGCGGCGGCACCGACGACGACCCGGCCTCCAACGACCAGAACACCGGCGGCGGCGGCGGCAGCAACGGCGGCGCGGGCGGCAACGGCGGCTACCCCTGGACGCCCAACTACAGCACCCAGAGCGCCAACGGCGGCACCTACTCGCAAGCCGGCCTGCACGCCGCGGCCAACTACGCCGCCGCGAACGCGCACGACCTCGGCGGGCGCGGCGCGAGCGCGATCCCCGGCGTGCCGACGATCACCCGCGCGTTCATGGGCGGCGGCGGCGGCGCGGGCAGCAACAACAACGACTCCGACGACACGAACAATACGTACGGCAAGTACGGCAGCTCCGGCGGCGTCGGCGGCGGCATCGTCATGCTGCGCCTCTCGTCGACCAGCGGCAGCGCGACGTTCTACGCCAACGGCACGACCGGGCTCGCGCCGGCCAACGACGGCGGCGGCGGCGGCGGCGCGGGCGGCACGGTGGTGCTGACCGCACCGAGCGCCTTCAGCGGGGTGACCGTCAACGTCAACGGCGCGGCCGGCACGACGGCCGAGCGGACCGGCACGACGTACGGGATCCAGCACGGCCCGGGCGGCGGCGGCGGCGGCGGCGTGGCGCTGACCAGCAGCCCCGTCACCCTCTCGGCTACCGGCGGCGCGGCCGGCACGACCACGACCTACGCCACCACCTACGGCGCGACGAACGGCGCCGGCGGCACCTCGGCGACCGTCAGCGCCGCCTCGGTGCCCGGCGTCTCGTCGGGCGGCGAGTGCAACGGCGCGGGCAGCCTGCTCTACGTCGGCCCGGTCACGCAAGGCTCCACCGGCTACAGCGCGACGGGCCAGTTCGACGGCACGTCGCCGGCGACGAACGACAACGACTTCACCGCCAAGGCGTTCTTCCCGGCCGGCGCGACGATGTCCAACAGCAGCACGACCCCGGGCGCCTGGATCGGCAACACGTTCGCCACCGGCGCGACCACCACGATCAATGTCCCCAGCGAGCTCTACTACAACGACAACCCCGGCGCGGCCCAGACGATCTCGCTGCGCGCCAACGCGCCCGCCGGCTGGACGGCGCAGGTCTGCAACGACAACGGGCTGAGCGGCGCCGCCGACGGCCCGAGCTGCAGCAACGGCTTCCTGACCGTCGGCACCGCGGGGCAGCAGTCGACCAGCACCCACGCGGTGGGGGCGAACACCGTCGTGCCGGCGACGAAGTTCTGGGTCCAGTACGTGATCCCGTCCGGTACCTCGCTGACCTCGTACACGCGCTACGACGCGACCGTCATCGCCTCGGACACCGCCGGCAACCTCAACGAGACCCACCACGAGCTCTATCCCGGCTTCGTCGTGCTGACCAAGAACTACAGCCTGCCCGCCAACGGCGGCTGCCCGGCCGGCCAGACGCCGCCGGCCAACGGGGCCTGCCCGGGCGCGTTGGTCACCTACTCGATCGACTACCGCAACATCGTGGTCGGCGCGGCCTCGGAGCCCAGCTTCACCAACGCCTGGCCCTGGACCGGCGCCGGGACCTTCGTGATCACCGAGAACGGCGCGGCCGGCAGCAACAACTGGGGCTCGAGCGGGTTCTCCTGCGGCCTCAACGAGGCGCTGGTGGCCGGCGCGAACGGGACCACGACCTTCGGCGACAGCGCGGCCGGCTCGGCCTTCACCGGCTCGGCGGTCCACGCGACCTCGTTCACCGACACCCCGGGCGGGGCCGGCTTCGCCCTGGTGCCCAGCGGCATCGCCTCCACCACCGGCTTGACCGGGGTGACCAGCGTCGGCTCGCAGGGGACGCTGACCTTCCGGGTCCGGGTCACGCCCTCGGGCGTCTGCCCTTAGCGAGCGGGCGGCCGGAAAGTGTGAGCTGCGCTGCCCCATTTGGAGCAGCCCGTTTGCCGAAAAGGTCGGTACGGAGGCACCTCTTGAAGACGGGGCGACGATGATCGACGTTTCGACCCTTCGGCGAATCCCGCTGTTCCGGGAGTTCAACGAAGAGCAGTTGTCGCAGGTCCTGGCGACCGTGGCCGAGCGTCGCTTCGCCAAGCACCAGTTCATCGTGCGCGAGGGCGAGCCGGGCGACACGTTCTTCATGATCGCCAGCGGCTCGGTCGCGGTGGCGCGGGTCGGCCCCGACGGCCGCGAGACGATCCTCTCGATCCTCAAGGAAGGCGACTTCTTCGGGGAGATGTCGATGTTCGACTCGTCGCTGCGGTCGGCGTCGATCAAGACCCTGACCGACGTCCAGGTCGGGGCGGTCCGCCGCGACGACTTCATGGGCCTCATCGACACCAACCCGCAGATCGGCAAGCTGCTGGTCATCGAGCTCTCCGAGCGGCTGCGCATCGCCAACCAGCTCATCTCGGCCGCGACCTCGCAGGACATCCGCGCTCGCTTGGCCTCGCTCTTGCTGAACCTGGCCGAGCAGTTCGGCGAGCCGGCCGACAACGGCACCCGGATCACGCTGCGCCTGACCAACCAGGAAATGGCGAACATGATCGGGACCACCCGCGAGACCGTCAACCGGACCCTCAACCGGTTCTGGGACGACCGCCTGGTCGACATGCGGACCTCGCACGTCGTGGTCACCGAGCCGGACAAGCTCCGGGCGATGATCCCGTAGGGCCGGCAGCCCCGCGACCGCGGGTAACCGCGCGCGCTGAATTTCCAGCGACCGGGGCACCGGAACCGGTATGGAGCTCGCCATCGCCGCTCTCGGCCTCGCCGTAGGCGCGGCCGGAACGATCGTCGCGTTTCGCACGCGCGCGACCGCGCGCGGGGACCGGCTCGCCTTGCGGCTGGCGCGCGCGCGGGAGACGGCCTTCGTCGAAGCCGCGCGCCGGCTGGCCGACGCGGCCCGGCGCTCCACCGGCGCCGTTCGCGACGAGGTCGCGCACGCGGTGCGAACGCTCGCGCCGCAGGTCGACAGCGTTCTGTTCTACGAGGAAGACTGCGGTGGGCTGACCTGCGTGTACGCCGCGGGTGCCCGGGTGGAGTACTTCCGCGGCAGCCGGATCGCGCTGGACGATCCCGGTGCGCTGCCGGTCCTGGCCCGGGCCGCCGGTCACCGGGTGACGCTGGCCGACCCCGGCGCTCGGCCGGTCCATCCCGGCGACGTTGCCGCCTTAGGCGTGCCGCTGGCGCTGGACGCCGGCCGGATCTGCGTCCTGGCCGTCGGCGCGCGCGGCCCGCTCGACGCCCAGACCTACGACCGTCTGGTGACATTGGCCGATCAGGCGTCGCCGGCGTACCTGATCGCGCTCGACCGCGAGGACGACCGCCGGCGGGCCGAGTTCGACGGCCTGACCGGCCTGCTCACGCCGCGAGCGTTCCGCCAGCGGTTGGGCTCGCTGGTCGAGCACGCGAGGCTGCGTCCCTCCGCGCGGCTGGCGCTGCTGTTCGTCGACACCGACCGTTTCAAGCAGTGGAACGACAGCTACGGCCATGCCGCCGGCGACGCGCTGCTGCGCGAGCTGGCGGACCTGCTGCGCGGCGCGGCGTACGACGGCGACCTGGTCGCGCGCAACGGCGGCGACGAGTTCTGCCTGGTCTTCGGCGAGACCGACAAGGCGAGCGCGGTCGAGCGTGCCGAGACGCTGCGCCGCCGCATCGCCGCGGCCGGCTTCGACGAACTGCGGACGGCCGGCGCACCGGCCGGCGTCCGCATCACCGCCTCGATCGGCGTCGCCACCTATCCGGTCGACGCGACGAGCGCGAACGGCCTGCTCGAGCGCGCGGACGCCGCGATGTACCACAGCAAGCAGACCGGCCGCGACGGCGTGTCGTACGTCGAAGTCGACGGCACGCTGACGCGGCTGGCTGCTGCTCCCGTCTAAGCGGCGGTCATCGTGACGACCGCGCCCGCGAGCTCGAGTCAGGCGCGCTGGCGGAGCGGCGCCGGCCTTAACCCGGCGCCGATGCGGACCGCGGGCTCGCTGCAGTTGCGCTCGCCACGCCGGGGAGCGGTGCGCTGGCGATCGTTGTCGCTTTGGGCGGTACCACGACCGGCGTCGGCGCGGGCGCGACCTCGGCCGGAACCGGGCTCGCAATGGCGATCCGCCGCCCGAGCCCGAGCCATGCCAGCACGCGCGCGAGCCGCGGCGCGAGCCAATCGACCAGCGGCCGGCGCAGGGGGCCGGTGGTGAACGGCCGCTCCGCGAGGAACCAGAAGGCGAACCCGGCGGCCAGCGCGGCGGCGGTCGCCAAGCCGAACGCAGCCGGCCCGTGGAATCGGTCGGTCACCAGCTGGATCGCCGGCTCGTGGACCAAGTACAGCCCGTACGACGCGATCCCGGTCGCCACCAGCGGTCGCAGCGCGAGCCCGCGCCGCAGCGGGCCGAGGCTGCCTGCCGCGACCACGAGGAAGAACAGCGCCAGCTGCCAGCCGAGGATCGTCGGCTGATAGGCGAACCGCACGTCGCTGCCGGCGGCGCCGGGAATGGTCGCCTGGCCTTCGACCGCGACCCCGAGTGCGGCGCACGCCAGCGCCGCCGGCAGCGCCCAGCGCTTGACGTGCTCGCCCCAGCCGCGGGTGGCCGCACCGCCGAGCTGCAGATCGGCCGCGACGATGCCCAGCATGAAGCCGGGCAGCGTGCCCAGATCGAGCCCGCGCGCGCGGGTGAAGTGGTACAGCACGAACGACGCCAAGCCGACCGCGAAGAAGGCCCGCGGCGCGCGCACCCACAGCAGCAAGAGGAGCGGAAACGCGAAGTACCAGCGGAACTCGACCATCAGCGTCCAGAACGCGCCGTTGATCAACTGCACCCGCTCGTCGAGGAAGAACAGCGACGCGACGAGGTCGCGCAGCGGCGGCACCACGGCGCTCGTGACGTGAGGGTGCCACAGGCGCGGCAGCGCGTACATCACGACCAGCAGCGCGGTCGCGATGTAGAACGGCGGCAGGATGCGAACCAGCCGCTTGGCGCCGAAATCGGCGACGTCGAACGCCGCCGCGCCGCTGCGCCCGACCTTCACCAGGGTCGGAAAGGCCAGGCAGAACCCGGACAGCACGAAAAACAGGTCGACGCCGTGAGCGCCCTCCCCCACGATCCGCGCCGAGGCGCCCGTCAGCCCGAGGTGGCGAACCACGTGGGTGAGGATGACCCCCAGCACCGCCACGGCGCGCAAGCCGTCGATGTAGTCGATCCGGTGGGGCCGCGAGCCCGGGTCGTGCGAGGGTTCGCCCGCCATGATCGCATGATAAGCCGCCGCGGTGCCGCGGCTCCCGTCCCGCAGGTCCCGGCGGCCGGGGACGTGTGGACGAACGGCGCGAATCATCCTGGGATGTCCCGCCGCGTCGACGTGCTCGTCCACTTGCGGACGGCTCGCTTCGACCGGCCGCTCACGTACCGCGTGCCCGCGGGGATCGAGCCGTCGGTCGGCGACGTCGTGCGGGTGCCGCTGGGCTCGCGCGACGTCTTCGCCTACGTCCTCGAGGGCCCGTACGAGGGGGACGACGGCGCACCGCTGCGCGACGTCGCCGCCCGGGTCGACGGCCCGCGCGCGTTCGACGCCACCGGCCTCGCGCTGGCGCGCTGGATGGCGAGCGAGTACCTCTGCTCGCTGCGCGAGGCGCTCGGCGCGGTCGTCCTGGCGGCCGCGATCCCGCGCGCGGTCGAGCGGCTCGTCCCGCGCGACGCCCCGCCGGACGCCGCCCGCTTCAAGGCCGTACCCGAGCGGCTGATCCGGCTGCTCTGGCACGGCTTCCCCGACGGCGTGCCGCCCGACGTGCTGCTGCGCCACCCCGAAGCCCGCCGCGCGGGCGACCGCAAGACGCTGGTCCGCGCGGTCGACGCGCTGGTCCGGGCCGGCGCGCTCGAACGCCGGCGCGCCCTGGCCGAGGCGCGCATCGGGGCGGCGACGGTCCGCGTGCTGCGCCTCGGCAGCGCGCCGATCAAGGGGAAGAAGGCCCAGGCGCTGGTCGCGCACGTCGCGGAGCTGGGCGAGCTGCGCCGCAGCGACGCGGTGCTGGCCGGCTTCTCCGACGCGGTGATCCGGCGCGCGGTGCAGGCCGGCGCGCTGGCCGAGCACGTCCGCGAGGTGCGGCGCGAGCGCAGCGCGCGGGTCGCGCTGCCGCCGTTCGAGGCGACCGGCGAGCAGCAGGCCGCGATCGACCGCCTCGCCGCGCTCCTCGACGCGAGCAGCTACGGCCAACTGCTGATCCACGGCATCACCGGCAGCGGCAAGACGTTCGTGTACCTGCACGCGATCGCGCGGGTGCTGGCCCGCGCCGGGCGGGCGATCGTGCTGGTGCCCGAGATCGCGCTCACCCCGCAGACCGCGGCCCGCTTCGAGGCGGCCTTCGGCGACCGCGTCGCGGTGCTCCACTCGGCGCTCTCCGAGCGCGAGCGCTTCGACGCCTGGCAGGCCGCCGCGCGCGGCGAGATCGACGTCGTGGTCGGCGCGCGCAGCGCGGTCTTCGCCCCGCTCGCGGACGTCCGGCTGATCGTGGTCGACGAGGCGCACGAGACGTCGTACCGCCAGGACACCGTGCCGCGCTACGACGCGGTCGCCGTCGCGCGCGAGCGGATGCGCCGCGCCGGCGGCGTGGTCGCGCTGGGCAGCGCGACGCCCGCGCTCGACGACTACGCCCGGGCGCTGGCCGGCCGCTTTCCGCTGGTGCGCTTGGTGCAGCGGGCGACGGCGCAGCCGCTGCCGGCGGTGCGCATCGTCGACATGGGCGCCGAGTTCGCCGCCGGCAACCGGCGCGTGTTCTCGACCCCGCTGACCGAGGCGATGAGCGAGCGCATCGCGCGCGGCGAGAAGACGGTGCTGTTCATCAACCGCCGCGGCAGCGCGCGCTTCGTGCTCTGCCGGAACTGCGGCCACGTGCCGGAGTGCCCACGCTGCTCGACCTCGCTCACCGTGCACCGCGGCGAAGGCCTCTTGCGCTGCCACTGGTGCGACTACCAGGCCGCGATCCCCGAGCTGTGCGCCGCCTGCGGCGCCGGCCCGGTCAAGGAGTTCGGCGCCGGCACCGAGCGCGTCGCCGAGGAGACGCAGCGCCTCTTTCCCGAGGCCGTCGTGATCCGGATGGACTCCGACACGACGACCCGCGTCGGCGACCATGCCCGCCTGCTGGAACGCTTCGCGGAAGAGGGCGACATCCTGGTCGGCACCCAGATGGTCGCCAAGGGCCTCGACTTCCCGCAGGTCACGCTGGTCGGCGCGGTCGCCGCCGACCTCGACCTGCACGTTCCCGACTACCGCGCCGCGGAACGCACCTTCGGCCTGTTGACCCAAGTCTGCGGCCGCAGCGGGCGCGCCCGCGCCGGGGCGGCGATCATCCAAACCTACTCACCCGAGCACCCGGCGATCGCGTTCGCCGCCCGGCACGACTACGACGGCTTCGCCGAGGTCGAGCTGGCCGAGCGCCGCGCGCTGCACTGGCCGCCCTACCGCCGCATGGCGACGCTCGGGGCGATCGGCCGCTCGCGCCGCGCCGTCGAGACCGCGATCGCCCGCTGGGCCGACGCGCTGCGCGGCGACGAGCGCTTCGAGGTGCTGGGCCCGGCGCCGTACCCGGTCGCCCGCGTGAACGACGAGTGGCGCTACCGCGCCGCGATCCGCACCCGCGACCTGCCCGCCCTGCGCGCCGCCGTTCGCGAACGCATCCTCCCGCTCGCCACCCAAACGGAAGGCGTCCGCCTGGCGATCATCATCGACGCGTGACGAAAGTAAACCAGCTTCGGGATGAGAAACTCCCCGAGAAGACCAGTGTACCGGACTACGCGTCTGGCACATGTACTATAACAAATTGTCCGCATGATTCTGCAACGCACGTGCATATTCTACTAAGCCTTGCACATGGTTATGACGTTCCGTGATCGCGTTGGCAAGTTCCGGCTCATTAAACACTTCGTGAAAAAACTTTTGCAATTGCTTGAAGCGATGTCATAAATACTTCACGCCAGCGACCGCTTTGTCGGACGCAGCCCGCACCATATCGAAAGCAATATAGTTATCGAGTCGAATGGTGTCGAACGCCGTCCTAATAAACTCGTGTTCACGCGCTGAAAATGCTCGAAATGTGTCGACTTTCCAATAGGCTGCCTCTAAATCGACGACGAAACGCTCAAGCACATCTGGCTCATACGGTCGAACGCCGACGAAACCGTCAATCGCGGACCAGGTCCGCTAAAAACGGGCGCGAACGAGCCCTCGATGTGCGATGTCTGCGATCTTGAGTTTCTCGCGCTCCGTTCGGCGTGCCTCCTCCCCCGAGGCTTGGGCCGCTGCCCGCCAACCAATTACCGCAATAGCGATTGCGGCGAAACTTCCGAGAGGCGCAAGTGCTGCTGTCGCTGATGCGAGACGGTGCACGACTGTATTCGGTAAAGTTGCAAGGGCAACAATCGCTGCAAGCAGAGCGACCGCAACTAAGATAATGTTCCGTGTGGTTGATAACGTGTCCACTAGGTTGTTTAACTGCGTCGACACGCATATCATCGCGGTTGAGTTTAGCTATTTGCCGTTTCATAACCGACCAGCCAATATGGAGGACAGCTCAGTTCGGCGCCGACACCCGTACATTTAACTGCCACCGGATTTATGCATAACTGCCACCGGGTTTATGCACTTTAATCGTCTCACGAGATGAGCGGTGCGCATGGAACCAGTTGCCACACTGATCGCAGAACGGTTTAGCGCTAGAACCTACCGATGCCCCAAGTAGAAACGTTACGACGGACTCGCAGAACGGGCATTCCAATGCCTCGTCCAATTTCGTACGAGTTTCATGGGATAGCGACCGTCCATCAACGGCTGTCTCAGATGGACGTTGCTTTCGAAGGATGACAAACCCATCGGCGCTGCGATGTAGTATAAAGCCTTCCCCACAAATTTTGCAATGCGTATGAGACGTTGATCCCGGCTGTTCGCCTAGAGTGTACGACTCAACTGCGCCGCAATTCGGGCACACAACTTCTTCACGAGCGACATCCTCGCGATCACGGATTTCCGTAACAACTGATGTTGGCGCACCAAATAACTGGAGAAGTGTTGAGAACGGTGCGATGTAGAATGGCTGGCCTGACGATGCGCGCCTATACTCATCGACAAGTTCGAAGCGCGGAAGAAAACCGCGACTTTCTACACGGTGCTGCCAGTCAGACTTCTCATCGAGCGAGACAAACAATAATGGCTTCTTATGCTGCTTTCCGATGTCAAGGATCGTTAACCATATAAGAACGTCACCGACCCCGCTATCATCTTTTGAGTTATCTTTGTAACCGGGCGGGATCTTGTTGTCCATGCGATCTTTAAGGTCAGCCAAAACGTCTTCAGCTGATTGCTTGCATTCGACAATAACATCGTTGTTAATATAGTTCGATACATTTCGGCTACTGGGTCGTTCCATCCCCATCTACGAATTTCGTTCAGAACATTGTCGACCGCCTTACGGTAGGCAGTCACTTACCGAGAGAGAGATTCTCCTGCACCTGGAGTGCCTTGTATTGTTCCAACTCCGCGAGGAGCGGGTAAGAGATGCTCTCTGGCTTGACAGTCCTACCGCGCTTGTCTGCGAGGGCCTTGTACATTTCAGTGAGCTTTGTCGCACGGTTCTTTGCAAATTCGCGGCTTACTTGTGCGGGCACAAACAAGCGCTTTGCCTTCTGAAGTCGTTGGTACACCGTCGCGATTTCCTTAAGACTATCGCCTCCGGTCGTATATGGTAGAAGCAGTACATTCGTATCGAGGACAACGTCGCACTTATCGTGGACGCTATCCAGGACAGGAACATGCTCGGCGACCAGCGCAAGAGCATCCGGGAAGATTCGGTTTGCGACGAGGACGTCCGGCTTCTTGTCCTCGCTAGCCATGTGCTGCTAAAGATCCTATAAGAAGAGCATAGAATGCCTTTCCATTGCGCTTCCTTAGACCCTCTAGGGTGTCTACGGTGGCTACCTAAGCATCTAGACCTCCCTCGTTCGCTGGCGACAATGCCCCGCGCTTCAGTATGGTTAGTACGATGAGTAAGAGAACATGCCCAGGACATTGGCGTGGAACCTAGGAAACCCGAGCACCCCGACCCATTCGCAGCCGCATTCCTCGAACGGCTGCAGAACCGTCCCGAAGCCGAACAGTTCGTACTGGGCGGCTATTTCGCGCTCAAACACTACCTGGACTACCGCCAGACTGGCGACGTGGACGCGTGGTGGCTCTCGCGCGAAGACCCGCGCGCGCTCGCTGCGGCGCGCGAAGCATTCACTCAGACCGCGGTGGCGTTCGGGTTCTCCGTCCGTGAGCGCGCGTGGGGCGAGACGATCTCGCTGGAGGCATTCGACGGCGCGAACAAGGCGTTCTCGTTCCAGGTCGCCGTCCGTTCCGTCGAGATCGAACACCCCCTGCCTAGCCCGTGGGGCCGCTTTCCAATCGAGACGCTCGACGACAACGTCGCCTCTAAGATGGTGGCCCTCGTCGCACGTGGCGCTCCGCGCGACTTCGTCGACATTAAGCAGGTCGTCGATGCCGGGCTCCTTACGGTCGAACGCTGCTGGGAGCTCTGGGCCGCGAAAGACCCGGGAATCGACGTCGACGACGCGCGGGTCCGGGTGAAAATCCATCTCGCCGGCATCGAGGCTCGCAGGCCGATCGACCGTATCCCCGTCGAGCATAGGGCCGCGGCCGCGCAACTGCGGGCATGGTACCGCGACGAGTTCGCCGCGGACCGGCGCGATCTCGCCCCCGGAGACGACTCCCACCGCGGCGAAGATCGAGCACGGTGATCGACCGCACCGTCTATCCCGACGTCGAGCACGGCGAGGGATTCGAGGACGACTACGACAGGGCCGACTACGTCCAGCGCATCTGTGCGGCGGGCGACTTCGGGGTGCCGCCGGATCGCGAGACCGTCGAGCTCTTCCGCGGCTGGCGCACCGTTTTCGACCGCTTCCCCCTTGCCGGCTCACCGACGTACCATGCGCTGCGCGCACACTACCGCTGGCCCGTGGTAGCGATGGAACCGAGCTTCTACCCTGCTCGCTGGGAGACGCTGGACGCACTCGAAGGCCGCGACGACCCCTGCCGAGACCGCGTATAAGCCGGTAGAACAGAAGAGGCCGCTCGTCAGAGCAGCCTCGCGATTCTCGCGGGCGGATCGGCCCTCAGGCCAACGCGACGGATTCGACCGCAGGCGAATCCACTTACGCCTTGACGGCCTGCTTCGCGACGGCCTTGGCCAGGCGGGACTTCTTGCGGGCGGCCTTGTTGGGGTGGATGATCCCCTTCTTGGCCGCCTTGTCCAACTGCGACTCGACCACGGACGTCACGGCGGCAGAATTGGCCGACTTCGCCTTCTTGAACAGCGTCTTGAGGCGGGTCTTCGTGTCGAGGTTCCGCAGCGTGCGCTTGTCGCTCTGGCGCACCCACTTGACGGCGGCTTTGATGTTGGGCACGAGGAGTAGACTACCACAAACGAGGGGGCGGGTCTAGGTCCGGCCCGCCAGCACGATCTCCCGGTAGGAGGCATACCGGCTGGGCGCGATCCGGCCTTCCTCCACCGCCCGGCGGACCCCGCAGTCCGGCTCGCTCAGGTGGCGGCAGTCCTTGAACCGGCAGTGGGTCGCCGGCTCGCGCAGCTCGACGAACAGCCAGCCGACCTCGGTCGCCGGCATCGGGTCGAGCTGGAACTCGCCGATCCCCGGGCTGTCGACCAGGAAGCCCTCGCCCAGCCGGAACAGCCGGGCCGAGGTGGTCGTCTGGCGGCCGCGGCCGGCGCGCGAGAGGTCGCCGACCACCCCGATCCCGCCCAGGGCGCGGAAGATGCTCGACTTGCCGACCCCGGAATTGCCGACCAGCAGGGCGTGGCGGTCGGCCAGGGTCGCCCGCAGCGCGTCGATCCCCCGCCCGCTCTTGGGCTGCAGGACCAGGGCCGGGACGCCGACCCCGCGGTAGATCGCCGCAGTCCGCTCGGCTGCCGCCTCGCCGGCCAGGTCGGCCTTGGTGAGCAGCAGCAAGGCCGCGACCTCGTGCTGGACCGCGAAGGCGACCAGCCCGTCGATCATGGTCAGGTGCAGCGGCGGGTCGACCAGCGCGGCGACGACCGCGATCGTGTCGACGTTGGCCGCCATCGTCTTGGTCCGCCCGCCCGGGGTGCGCCGGACCAGCGCGAAGCCGCGCGGGTGGACCCGGTTGATCACCACCCGGTCCTCGGCGATCCGCTCGGCCTCGACCAGGTCGCCCGGGACGACCATCGCTTCGCCCCGGTCGACCTTGCGCAGCGAGGCCAGGGTGGGCTCCGTCTCGTCCGCGGCCACGATCCAGGCGGCGTTGCGGCCGACCGCGATCACCCGGGCGCGGCGGAGTCCTTCCGCGCTCACGCGAACGTCGGCCTGACCGTGATCGTCTCCCGCACCGTGACCCTCGTCGACCCGCTCGCTCGCGCGAACGTGCTCGACGCGCTGCGCGGTCCGGGCGGCCCGGCCGGCGTGCTGGAGGCGGCCGCGGAGGGCCCGCGGCTGACGGTCCGCTTCGACGACGCGATCAGCTCGGCCGAGCTGGTCGACGACCTGATCGCGATCGAGTCGGTCTTCGTTCCCGCCCGCAGCGAGCGCGAGCTCTCGCTCGACGAGGCGGCGGCGATCGCCGCGGCCGGCCTGACCGACCCCGCGTTGGACGGCACCCGGATCATCGAGGCATATTTGGTGGACGAGCGGTGAGCTGGCCGGCGCTGGTCCTGCACTTCGGCATCACCGACGCGATCGACATCCTGGCGACCTCGGTGCTGATCTACTACCTGCTGCTGCTGATCCGCGGCACGCGGGCGGTGCAGATCATGCTCGGGCTGTTCGTGCTGGTGGTGATCCTGGCGGTCTCCAACTTGCTCCACTTGCTCGTCCTCGCCACGGTCATGCAGTATCTCCTGCTCGGAACGGCGGTCACGCTGCCGATCGTGTTCCAGCCCGAGCTGCGCCGCGGCCTCGAGCAGCTCGGCCGCGGCCGGCTGTTCGTGCGCGACCGGCGGGCCGAGGACGACGTCGCGGCCGAGCAGATCCGGATTGTCACCCACGCCGCCTTCGTGCTGGCCCGCCAGCGGATCGGCGCGCTGATCGTGGTCGAGCAGCAGACCGGCCTGCGCGAGTACGTCGAGAGCGGCACCGCGCTCGACGCCCGGCTCTCGCTCGACCTGCTGCTGGCGATCTTCGCCAAGGCCTCGCCGCTCCACGACGGCGCGGTGATCGTGCGCGACCTGCTGGTCGAGGGCGCGGCCTGCTTCCTGCCGCTCAGCGACAACGTGATCGCGGTCGAGCGCCACGTCGGCACCCGCCACCGCGCCGCGGTCGGCCTCTCCGAGCAGACCGACGCGGTCGTGGTGGTGGTGAGCGAGGAGAGCGGCCTGGTCTCGGTCGCCCGGGCCGGCCGGCTGTCGGTGCCGATCGACGACGAGGAGCGGCTGCGGCGCGTGCTGGCCGCCTGCATCCGGCCGACCCGGCGCCGGTCCCAGGCGGAGGGCAACCCGCTCGCCAACCTGCTGCGGGCCTCTCGTGCTCAACCTCCTGCGGAACAACTTCGGACTTAAGCTCCTCGCGGTCGCGCTGGCGGTCGTCGCCTGGGGGTACTTCCACGTCGCCGCCGCGCCCGGCACGACCGCCCGCTTCGACCAGACGCTGGCGGTGCCGATCGTGGTGACCGGCCTGCGGCCCGGCTACCAGGCGCGCTTCGAGGACAAGGTCGCGACGGTGGTGGTCGAGGTGCCGCGCAACGGCAGCGCGCTCAAGCCCGATCAGGTCCAGGCCGTGCTCGACGTGAGCGAGCTCGTCGACCCCGGCTTCCACAACGTCCCGGTCAAGATCGTCTCGCCCGACGTCGCGATCCGCTCGCTCTCGCCGGCCTCGGTGACGCTCTCGCTGGACCGGCTGGAGGACCGCGCCGTCCCGGTCAGCTTCGACTACCTCGGCGACCGGCGCGGGATCGTGGTCGAGTCGTCGGCGGTCGACCCGCCCACGACGACGATCCGCGGCGTCGCGACCGACCTGGCCCGGGTCACCGGCGTGCGGGTCGGCATCCCGATCCCGGCCAAGCCGCAGCAGTTCGACGCGATGATCCGCCCCACGCCGACCGACGTGCGCGGCAACGAAGTCCAGAACGTGCAGGTCTCTCCCAACCTCGTGCGCGTCCGCGCGAAGTTCATCGGTAGCACGGGCGCTGCGCCCAAGAGCTCGCAACGACCCGGTCCCTGAGCGCACGATGCTGCTGCGCTCGCTCCATCACCATGAAATGGTCTGCTGACATCATGAGTCGTCTTTTTGGTACCGACGGCGTGCGCGGGGTCGCGAACCTCGACCTCACGCCCGAGCTCGCGTACGAGATCGGGCGGGCCGGCGCGGCGGTCATCGCGCACGCCCAGCCGCTGGACAAGCCGGTCGTGGTCGGGCGCGACACGCGGCTCTCGGGGCCGATGCTCGAGGGCGCGACCGTCGCCGGCATCGCCTCGACCGGGCGCAACGTGGTGCTGCTCGGCGTCGTGCCGACGCCGGCCGTCGCGTCGATCGCGGTCGCCATCGAAGCCGCCGCCGGGGTGATGATCTCGGCCTCGCACAACCCGATCGAGGACAACGGCATCAAGTGGTTCGGGGCCGACGGCTTCAAGCTCTCGGATGCGGTCGAGGACGAGATCGAGTCGCTGCTGGGCTCGGCCGCGCTGCCGCGGCCGACCGGCCTGGACATCGGGATCGTCACCCAGACGCGCGGCCTGGTCGACAACTACTTCGCCAAGCTGGTCGCCGCGGGCGGCGACCTGCGCGGGCTCACCGTGGTGGTCGACGCGGCGTTCGGCGCGGCGTACCGGGTCGGCCCTGCGATCTTCGAGCGGCTCGGCGCGCGGGTGATCGCGCTGCACGCGCAGGACGACGGCAGCCGGATCAACGTCGCCTGCGGCGCGACCCACCTGCAGCCGCTCATCGAGCGGGTGCGCGAGGAGATCGCGCGCGCGAGCGGGCCGGTCGTCGGCGTCGCGTTCGACGGCGACGCCGACCGCGCGCTGTTCGTCGACGAGACCGGCGCGACGCTCTCCGGCGACCACGCCATGCTGGCGCTGGCGCGCGACCTGCACCGCCGCGGCGAACTGCCGGGCGACACCGTGGTCGGCACCGTCATGTCGAACATGGGCTTCGAGAAGGCGCTCGAGCGCGACGGCATTCGCCTCGTGCGGGCTGCGGTCGGCGACCGCTACGTGCTCGAGGCGATGCGCGGCGGCGGCTACCGCTTCGGCGGCGAGCAGTCGGGCCACCTGATCGACCTGGCCCGCGGCACCACCGGCGACGGCCCGATGAGCGCCGTCGCGCTGCTCTCGCTGGCCTGCGCCGCGCGCACCCCGCTCCACGAGCTCGCCGCCGGCCTGGAGATCTACCCCCAGGTGCTGGTCAACGTGCGGGTCGCCGACAAGGCCGTCGCCGGCCACCCGCGGGTGCTCGAGGCGGTCGCGGCGGCCGAGCGCGCGCTGCGCGGCGAGGGCCGGATCAACGTCCGCCCTTCGGGCACCGAGCCGCTGGTGCGAGTGATGGTCGAGACCAGCGATCCGGCCCGGACCCGGGCGATCGCCGAGGAGGTGGCCGACGCCATCCGGGCGGTCTCGGCCTAGCCGGGCCGATCTTTACGAAGTCATGGCCGAGCGGGGAGGAGATGGGCAGGCCCGTCGTCTATCCCCTTGACCGTGACCCCGAGCACTCGGGGGCACCGGTCCGGTGAAGCGGCGTTAGTCGCTCCGCCGAGGTTCGTATGCTATCACTCTGCTGACAGAATCACGGAGTCCGTCGCGTGGAGCGGCGGAGCGGGGGACGATCCGGAATGGGGTGAACGCGCCGGTCGGCGCGCGGGCAATTCTTCTGCCCGAACCCGTCAACTAACCCCGTACGTGTTGAAGAAGGAGCAGTTTTGCACCGTTCCATCCTCACCGGGTTTGCGCTTTGCGTGTTGACGGCTGGTCTGCCGCTCATGGCGAGCGCGACCGAGCCCGTCGACCCCGCTCCGGCCGTCACGACGACGACCCTCGCAGCCGGCGCCGACACCGCCGCGGCGGCATCGACCGCCGGCACCGACACCGCCGCGCCGACCGCCGGCGCCGACCTCGCGATGTGGAACGCCTCGCCTGCCAAGGCCGAAGGCTCGACGTCCGTCGCTCCGGCCCGCCTCGGCCGCCTGCTCCACGTCCAGAAGTTCGCCAGCGGGATCGCCGCCCGCGGCATCGCGATGGCCTCGACGCTCACCCGCAACGCCATGCGCTTCCTGGGCACCCCGTACGTCTTCGGCGGCACCACGGCCAGCGGGTTCGACTGCTCGGGCTACGTCCAGCACGTCTTCGCCATGATGGGCCTGCGCCTGCCCCGGATGGCCGACGAGCAGTACTACGCGACCCACCGCGTCCACGGCGCGCCGGCCCGCGGCGACCTGGTGTTCTTCCACACGTACGCGGCGGGCGTCTCGCACGTCGGCATCGCGCTGGGCAACGGCCGGTTCGTCCACGCCTCCAGCCGCGGCGTGGCGGTCTCCAGCCTGAGCGACTCGTACTGGGCGCCCCGCTACGTCGGCGCCGGCCGCGTCGTCAACTAGCCCCGGCGACGAATCGCGCGAGCGGGCGGCCAACGCCTACCTGGTCTGGCCGCTCGCCGCGCTCGACCTCTTCCGCGAGCGGCCCGGCGCGACCGCGTGGTCGCGCCTGCACGCGCGCCAGGCCTTCGTCTACGGGCTCGCGGCGGGGCTGGCGTTCCTGGTGCTGCTCGCGCTGCCGCTGCTGATCGTCAGCCTGGTGCCCGACGTCTCGACCACGGCGGTCGTCTGGGTCTACGGCCTGGGCATCCTGGCCGACCTCGCCGGCGCGCTCGGGCTGCTCGGGCTCTCGCTGCGCTACCGCGCCCGCGCGGCGCGCGGCGAGCTGTTCGCCATCCCGCTCGTCACGCCGCTCGCCGACCGGTTCTTCCGCCCCGACCGCTGAGGGGATGAAGGGCGGGGCGCCGAAGGCGGTTCGCCGCACCTTGGGGCGTAGCCAAGCGGTAAGGCAGGGGACTTTGACTCCCCCATGCGTTGGTTCGAATCCAGCCGCCCCAGCACGCGCGCGACCGGGCAAAGGAACCTCCCCGCGCAGCGGTAAGTGGCGCTGATGCGTTTGCGACCGCTCGACCGCGTGCTGGCGGCCTACGCGAGCGGCGACCTGGCCCGAGCCGCGGCCGGCTTCGCGCCCGACGCGGTCTACCGTGAGGCGCGCAAGCAGCCGGTGCGCGGCCGCCAGGCGATCGCGGCGCACTTCGAGCGCTTCGCCGCGCGCGGCGCGCGCTGGTCGTTCGCGCTCGACGAGGTCATCGCGGACGGCGACCGGGCCTGCGTCGTCTATCGGTTCGGACTCTCCGGAGGCCCGGGCGAACCGCTGCGCGAACGCGCGGGGTGCGCGACCGTCCGCTTGGACGGAAGCGGGCTGATCGCCGAGTGGCGGGAATACGAAGGCTGATGAACGTCAACGGAAGCACGCACATGCACGAAGACCTTTCGATCCACGTCCACGTGGTCGACGGCGCGCAGGTGTTCGAGCTGACCGGCTCGCTCGACATCGCGACGTCGCCGACGGTGCGGGCCGCGCTGACCAGTGCTTCGGAGCGCGGCGACCACCGCCTGATCGTCGATTTGATCAAAGTCGATTTCCTCGACTCGACCGGCTTGGGCGCGCTGATCGGCGGCCAGCGCCGGGCCAAGGAGTTCGGCGGCGAGATCCGGCTCGTCGCCAAGGAAGGCCAGATCCTGCGCCTGCTGCGCATCACCGGCTTGCTCAAGGTCTTCGCGGTCTACCCGACCCTGGAAGACGCGCTCACCGACGGCGCCCGGGTCGGCGATTTATAGCGCGCTGACGCGCGCCGCGGCCGTGCCGGCCGCGAGCGACTCGTCCAGCAGCTCGATCACGTGCTTGACCGCGATCGCCGGGTGGCCGGCGCGGTCCAGGCCGTTGCGCATCTGGAGCGCGCAGCCCGGGTTCGCGGTCGCGACGATCTCCGGCGCGGCCTCGAGGATGCGCTCGACCTTGCGCTGCTGCAGGCGCTGCGCCATGCCGGGCTGCTGCACGTTGTAGATCCCGGCGCTGCCGCAGCACAGCGAGGACTCGGCCATCTCGCGCAGCTCGAGGCCCGGGATCGCCGCCAGCAGGCGGCGCGGCGGCGCGGTGATGCGCTGCGCGTGGGCCAGGTGGCAGGCGTCCTGGTAGGTCACCCGGCCGCGCAGCGGCCCCAGCGCCGCGGCCGGCAGGCCCAGCTCGTCGAGGTATTCCAGCACGTCGCGCACCTTGGCGCCGAACGCGAGCGCGCGCTCGTGCCAGGCCGGCTCGTCGTGCAGGAGCTCGCCGTACTCCTTGAGTGCCGAGCCGCAGCCGGCGGCGTTGATCACGTAGACGTCGGCGCCGCTGCGCTCGAACGCGGCGATGTTGCGCTTGGCCAGCTCGCGCCCGCGCGGCATCTCGCCGGCGTGGATGGTGATCGCCCCGCAGCAGCCCTGGCCGCGCGGCACGATCACCTCGATCCCGGCCGCATTGAGCACCCGCACCGTCGCCTCGTTCCAGTGCGCGAAGGCGACGTGCATGATGCAGCCGGCGTGCAGGAACGCGGTCGCGCGCGCCCGCCCGCGCGGCGCGAAGCGCTGCCCGCGCGGAACGAAGAAGCGGTCGGAGATGCGCGGCGCGAGCGCTTCGACGTCCTGCAAGCCGAGGCGGCGCAGGATCCCGCTGCGCAGCACGAGGGCGCGCAGGCCGCTGCGCTGGTAGAGCTTGAGCAGGCGCGCCGCGGCCCGCATCAGGCCCATCCGCCCGAACAGCTGGCCGATCAGGACCGCCCGGCCCAGCCGCGCGTACCACGAGCGGGCCGGGCCGAGCGCGCGCACGACCTGGGTGCGGGCCGGCTCGACCAGGCGGCCGTAGGCGACGCCCGAGGGGCAGACCGCCTCGCAGGCGCGGCAGTCCAGGCACTCCGACATCTGGTGCACGAAGCCCGGGCTGGTGAGGTCGAGCCGGCCCTCGGCCACCGCCTTGATCAGCGCGATGCGCCCGCGCGGGCCCGACGTCTCGACCAGGGTCTCGACGTAGGTCGGGCAGGTGGGCAGGCACAGCCCGCAGCGCACGCACTGGTCGAAGACGTCGGACGGCGGAACGTCGGGGGCGGCGAAACTTCGGTGAGCCGGTTCGATCACGATGAGGCGGGGTTCGCGAGCGCGAAACGATGCCCATGCCAGACCACACCCGCGCGCGCAGCTCCGTCGTCGTCGACGGGCGCGACCGCGCCGCCGCGCGCTCGATGTACCATGCCGTCGGCCTGACCGACGAGGACCTCGCCAAGCCCCTGGTGCTCATCGCGAACACCTGGAGCGACGCCATGCCGTGCAACTTCGGCCTGCGCGCGCTGGCGGATCACGTCAAGGCGGGGGTGCGCGCGGCCGGCGGCACGCCGATGGAGTTCAACACGATCGTCGTCTCCGACGGCATCACCATGGGCACCGAGGGGATGAAGGCCTCGCTCGTCTCGCGCGAGGTCATCGCCGACTCGATCGAGCTGGTCGCGCGCGGCTACGGCTTCGACGCGATGGTCGCGCTGACGGCCTGCGACAAGACCACCCCGGCCGCCGCGATGGCGCTCCTGCGCTTGAACATCCCGGGCGTGGTGCTGTACGGCGGCTCGATCGCCCCCGGCCGCTACGAGGGCCGCGACCTGACCGTCGGCGACGTGTTCGAGGCGATCGGCGAGCACGCGGCGGGCCGGATCGACGACGCCCAGCTCAAGGCGATCGAGCTGGCGGCCTGTCCCGGCGCGGGCGCCTGCGGCGGGCAGTTCACCGCCAACACGATGGCCTACGCGCTGGAGTTCCTGGGCCTCTCGCCGCCCGGCAGCGCGAGCCCCGGCGCGACCGACCCCCGCAAGGAGAAGGAGGGTTACCGCGCCGGGATCATCGCCATGGAGCTGCTGCGCGCGAACCTCACCCCGCGCACGATCGCGACCCGGGCCGCGTTCGAGAACGCGATCGCCGCGGCGGCCGGCACCGGCGGCTCGACCAACAGCGTGCTGCACCTGCTGGCGATGGCGCGCGAGGCCGAGGTGCCGCTGACGCTGGCGGACTTCGAGCGCGTCTCCGAGCGCACGCCGATCCTGGCCGACCTGCGGCCCGGCGGCAAGTACGTCGCGCTCGACGTCGACCGCGCCGGCGGCGTGCCGCTGATCGCCCGGCGCATGATCGAGGGCGGCTACGTCGACGGCTCGACGCTGACCGTGACCGGCCGTTCGCTGCGCGAGGAGGCGGCCAAGGCGGTCGAGACGCCGGGCCAGCAGGTCGTCACCACCGCCGACCGCCCGTTCAAGCCCAGCGGCGGGATCGTGGTGATGTACGGCAACATCGCGCCCGACGGCGCGGTGGTGAAGATCGCCGGCCACGAGCCGACCCGGCTGACCGGCCGGGCGCGCGTGTTCGACCGCGAGGAGGACGCCATGCACGCGGTCGACGCGCGCGCGATCGTTCCGGGCGACGTCGTGGTGATCCGCTACGAAGGCCCCAAGGGCGGGCCCGGCATGCGCGAGATGCTCGGCGTGACCGCGGCGATCGTCGGCCAGGGGCTCGGCGAGAGCGTCGCGCTGGTCACCGACGGCCGCTTCAGCGGCGCGACCCGCGGGCTGATGCTCGGCCACGTCGCGCCCGAGGCGTACGCCGGCGGCCCGCTGGCCGCGCTGCGCGAGGGCGACGCGATCACGATCGACGTCGCCGCGCGCCGGGTCGACGTCGCGCTGAGCGACGCCGAGATCGCCGAGCGCATGCGCGGCTGGCAGCCGCCGGCACCGCGCTACGCCGGCGGCGTGTTCGCGAAGTACGCCGCGCTCGTCTCGTCGGCCGCCGAAGGCGCGGTGACCCGCGCGTGACGCTGGCCTGCAGCGTCTGCGCCGCGCCGGCGGCCGACGGCGCGCTGAGCTGCGCCGGCTGCGGCGAGCTGCTGGCGTTCGCGCTCGACGCCGCCGCGCTCGACGGCGCGCGGCTGCGCGCGACGTTCCAGGCCCGGCGCGCCTCGGACGACCCGCTCGACCGCAGCGGCGTCTGGCGCTGGCGCGAGCTGCTCCCGCCGCTGCCGCGCGCGGCGGTGACGACCCTGCGCGAGGGCGACGTGCCGCTGCACGCCGCGCCGCGCAGCGCCGCCTACGCCGGCGCGGCGCGGGTCGCCGCGCTGCACCTGGGTGCCAACCCGACCGCCTCGTTCAAGGACGGCGGGATGACGGTCGCGATCAGCGACGCCCGCGCGCGCAACGCCCGGGTTGCGGTCTGCGCGTCGACCGGCAACACCGCCGCCTCGATGGCGGCGTACGCGGCGCGGGCCGGCATCGCCGCGCTGGTGCTGGTGCCCGCGACCGGCATCAGCGAGGCGAAGGTCGCGCAGACGCTCGACTACGGCGCGACCGTGGTCGCGATCGAGGGCGACTTCGACGCCGGATTACGCGCGGTGCGCGGCTTCGACCCGGCCCGGGTCGCGGTGGTCAACAGCGTCAACCCGTACCGCATCGAGGGGCAGAAGACGGCCGCCTTCGTGCTGCTCGAGCAGCGCGGCTGGCGCGCGCCCGACTGGGTGATCGTGCCGGGCGGCAACCTGGGCAACTCGAGCGCGCTCGGCAAGGGCTTCCGCGAGGCGCTCGCGCTGGGCTGGATCGACCGGCTGCCGCGCATCGCGGTCGTCCAGGCCGCCGGCGCGGCGCCGTTCGCGCGCGCGTTCCGCGAGGGCGCGCCGCTGCGGGCGGTGCAGGCCCACACCGAAGCGACGGCGATCAAGATCGGCGCGCCGGCGTCGTGGAAGAAGAGCCTGGCCGAGGTGCGCGCCTCGCACGGCACCGTGCTGGCGGTCGAGGACGACGCGATCGCCGACGCGCGCGCGCAGATCGGGCGCGACGGCCTGGGCTGCGAGCCGGCCTCGGCCGCGACGCTGGCCGGCCTGCGCGCGCTGATCGCCGACGGCACGGTCGCGCCCGACGCGGACGTCGTGCTCGTGCTGACCGGCCACCTCCTCAAGGACACGGCCTACGCCGCCCGCTACCACGGCTCCGACGCGCGGTTCGCCAACCGCATCCTGCGCGGCGCGGACCCGGCCGAGCTGATCGACGCGCTGGTCGCGGCGCGCGCGTGAACGAGCTGGTCGTCAGCGCGCCGGCGTCGAGCGCCAACCTCGGCGCGGGGTTCGACGCGGTCGCGCTCGCGCTCGAACTGCGCATGACGGCGCGGGTGCGCGAGCTGCCGGCGGGCGCGTCGTCGGCCTGGACCTACGCCGGCGCGCACGCGCCGACCCACGACGGGATCCGCGGCTGCGTCGAGCGCGGCATCGTGCGGATCGCGCCCGCCGCGCCGCCGCTGGCGGTCGCGCTCGACAACCCGATTCCGCTCGGCGCCGGCCTGGGCAGCAGCGCCGCCGCGCACGCGCTGGGGGTCGCGATCGGCACCCGTCTGGTCGACCGGCCGCCGGCCGACGACCTGTGCGCCCGGATCGTGGCCGAGCTCGAAGGCCACCCCGACAACGCGCTGGCCGCCTGGTACGGCGGCGCGGTCGTGGCGGCGTTCGGCGACGACGGGCTGACCTCGGCCCGCTTCGCGCCGCCGCCGCTGGCGGCGGTGGTGGTGGTGCCGGCCCTGGCGCTGCCGACCGCCGAGGCCCGCGCGCTGATGCCGGCCAGCTACAGCCGGGCGGACGCGGTCCACAACGTGCAGCGCGCCGCGCTGCTGGGCGCCGCGCTGGCCGGCGGCCGGATCGACCTGCTGCGGGCCGCCGTGCGCGACCGGCTGCACCAGCCGTACCGGGCCCAGGCGATCCCGGGGCTGGCCGAGCTGCTCGCCTTCGAGGACCCGGCGGTCGTGGCGGTCGCGCTCTCGGGCGCCGGGCCGTCGGTCATCGCGCTGGTGCGGGGCGACGCCGAGCGGGTCGGGTCGGCGCTGGCGGCGGTCTTCGCCGCCCACGGCGTGGCCGCCGAGGTGCTCGTGCTGGCGCTCGCTCCGGCCGGGATCACGACCGTGCAGGGCGTCTCGGCCTGAGCAGGCGAGCCGGAGGGACGGCCTCCAGGCGCGCGAACCAATGATCCGATGGTAAGCGTCAGCGTCGGCTCGCCGGCCGGGATGTGCACGGTTGCGAACGCGGCGTTCTACCGCTACGTGCTCCGCCTGGGGGAGGCCCCGCTCGAGGTCGGCGTGGCCGACCGAGCCCAGCTCGACGTGCTGGCCAACGTGCCGCACGCCTACGCGGACGAAGAAGAGTGCGCCGGCGACGGCTGGCGCATCGTCCCGGCCATGTCGTACGAGGACTGGCCGGTCCTCGAGGCGACCCCGCAGCGCCTGCGGGCCGCCTTCCAGACCGCCCGGCGGGTGCTCTGGGCCAACGCCGGCCCGGTCGGGATCAGCGCCGGCGACATGCTGGCGGTCGACACCGAGATCGAGTCGGTGCTGGGCGTGCTGCGCCAGGCGGAAGCGCGCGGCTACAGCGTCAACGTCTCGTACGTGAGCTAGGGCCGCTCGATGTCCGGTAACCTGGAGCCGATCGCGCCGCCGCTTTCCACCGCGGTCGAGACGCCGCTGCTCAACGTCCCGGCCTCGCCGCTCGACGGCTCGGCGACCGTGCACGCCGACGGCTTGGCCGAGGTCGCCGACTGGACCGCCGCCAAGGTGCTGGTCGAGCACCTGTTCGCGCGCTCGTCCAACGAGATCGCCGGCATCGACTACGCGGTCGGCTACCGCCTCGCGCACGGCTTGACCGGCGGCGACATCGTCGACGTCTACCACTTCGACAACGGCGCGGTCTCGTTCGCGGTCGCCGACATCTCGGGCAAGGGCTCGCAGGCCGCGATCCACGCCGCGCTGGTCAAGTACGGCCTGCGCGCGTACGCGTCGCAGGGCCTGACCGCCGAGCACGTGCTGCGCTCGCTCGACCGCCTCTACCTGGAGAACGCCGCGTTCGAGCGGATCGAGTCGTTCGCCAGCGTGTTCTTCGGCGTGGTCGACAGCACGCGCCGCTCGTTCTCGTACGCCTCCGGCGGGCACGAGGCCGCGGCGCTCGTCATCCCGGGCGAGCCGGCGCAGCTGCTCGCGCCGACCGCGCCGCTGATCGGCGTGTTCGACGACCAGCACCACCTCTTTCGGCAAGCCCACGTCGAGCTGCCGCCCGGCTCTCTGATCGTCGCGACGACGGACGGGGTCATCGAAGCGCGGGCCCCCGGCGGCGAGTTCTTCACCATCGAGCGCTTCCTGGCGATCGCCGACGAGCTGGCCGAAGCCCCGGTGCAGACGATCGTCGAGGAGCTGATCGCCCGCGCCACGGCGCACGCCGGCTCGCGCGGCCTGCACGACGACGTCGCCGTGCTGGTCGCGCGCTTCCCGTAGACCGCTCCTACGACGCGAACGTCTCGGGGATCTCGTCGAGGCGCGCGTCGAGCGCGGTGCGCACCTCGTCGCGGATCGCCTCGCTCGGGAAGCCGCTGATGGCCGGCTCGAAGAATGCCAGCGACATCATGCGCTCGGCGACGCCGCGCGCGATGCCGCGGCTCTGCACGTAGAGCAGCGCGTCCTCGTCGAGCGCGCCGACGCTGGCCAGGAGCCCGCCCGCGTTCTCGACCGCCAGCGCCGGCACGTCCTGGTCGCCCGGTTCGGGCGCACGCCGGGCGGGCGCCGCGCCGGCGGGCAGCGCCGGCACGCGCGCCCGCCCGGTCGACCACGCGAGGTCCTCGAACGGCAGCGCGGCGTAGTCGTGGCGCCAGGTCGGCGGAAACGCCGCGCGCTCGGGCCCGAAGCCGGCGTACGCGGCCAGCGCCTCGCGCCGCGCCCGCGCGCCGACCGCGCCGCCGCCGGCCGGGCCGAGCTCCTCGAGCTCGGCGAGGGCGGCGGCGAGCACCGCCCGGGTGGGCGCGAAAGCGAGGGGTTCGGAGGTGGAGCTTACTGGCGGTTGCCGAACAGCGAGCCCAGCACGTTGCCGACGTTGCTCGTGCCGCCTTGCTGCGTCGCGCCTTCGGCCGCCGGCGGGTGGTAGGTCATCGACTGCAAGCCCAGCCGGCCCGGGCCGGTGAAGCGGTTCATCACCAGCGACGCGCCGCCGACCAGCGCGCCCAGCGCGCCCATCAGCCCGCCGCCGCCGCCCGACTGCAGCACGGTGACGGTGTCCATCTGCACCGAGGCGTCCTTCCAGAGCCAGGCGCCGGGCTCGACGTCGAGCTGCTCGCCGGGCTTCAGCTGCTTCTCGAACACGTTGCCGTAGCCGTGCAGCAGCAGCACGCCCGGCTCGCCGCTCGCGGTGAAGCGGTCGATGAACAGGCCGCTGCGCGAGAAGAAGACGTTGGCCAGCCCGGTCTGCCAGTAGAAGTCGTACGCGATCGAGCTGGTCGCGCACAGGAACTGGTGCTCGCGCACGTCGACCGCCTGGCCCGGGTTGAGCTGCAGCGCGACGACCTGGCCCGGCGCCTCGCGCGACATGGCGATGTTGCCCGGGCCCTGCGCGGTCGAGATGAAGACCTGCAGGCCGGCGAAGAAGCGCTTGCCGGCGTTCTGCAGGCCCATGAAGCCGAGCCGGACCTGAGGCTGCTTCCAGAGCAGGATGTGGTGCTCGAAGTAGACGCCGGTGCGCGGACCGAGCTCGATGTCGACCACCGGCACCAGCTCGCCTTCCACCCGGATCAGGCTGTCGCCGACGCGGATCGGCTCCTTGGGGTTGTCGCGCTCGCCGACCGGCTCGGTGTATGCACCGACCGAGACGGGCTGGGGCGCGGGCGCGCCGCACGACGGGCAGAAACGCGCGCCGTCGGGAATGGGGGTCTGACAGCTCGGGCAGGTCATGGGCGCCGTTTCGCCACGGCGCGCCGGACGCCTACTCGGCTAGGACGACGGGGCGGCGGTAGGCGTGCAGCAGGCCGGCCGCGATGAGCGCCAGCCCGCCGGCCAGCGCGGCGATCGCCAGCGCCAGCACCACGATCGTCGCCTTCGTGCCGGATCCCGCGGCGACGCTGACCGCGAACGACTCGGACGCGGTCTCGACCCCGGCGACCTGGGAGGTGACCGCCAGCGACCAGACGCCGGGCGTCGTCAAGCTGACGTCCGCGCCGTAGCGCCCGTCGGCCCCGCGGGCGAGCGGGAAGCGCAGGCTGCCGCCATCCGGCCCGACGCCGAGCAGGGTGACCGCCTGCGCGCGCGGCGCGTCGACCCGGACCGCGATCGGCTGGCCCGGCACGTAGCCGTCGAGCCGCTCGACCTGGGAGCCCTGGGCGCTCACCCGCACCGCCAGCGGCTGCTCCGCCGCGCGGTTGGAGGACGCCAGGACGGCGGCGGACGCCACTGCGACGGTCGCCAGCAGGGCGAGGGCCAGGGCCGTGACCGTGCGCAGCATTCCCCGCTTCTACCCATGAGGGGAGGGTACGGTGGGACCATGGAGAGAGAATCGGATGAGAATTCGGGCCGCCACGGCCGCGACAACGGCCGGCTGCCGGACCTGGGAGTCGAGGACGAGACGATTCCGCTCGACGACATCGGCACCCCGCCCGCCGAGAACGTACCCATCGACGACCTCTGAGCCCCGGGCGTAGGCATGCGAACCGTGTTGGTCGCCGGCGCGGCGGGCGGCGTCGGCGAGGGGATCGTGCGCGCGCTGCTGGCCGACGGCAGCCTGCGGGTGGTGGCGACCTCGCGCGACGCGCAGCGGCTGGCCGCGCTGGAGCAGCGGGTCGGCGCCGCGCCGGGCCGCCTGACGACGCTCGTGGGCGACGCCGGCGACCCGCGCGGAGCCGCGGCCCTCGCCGAGCGCGTTCGGGCCGAGGCGGCACCGCTCGCGGTGGCCATCGCGTCGCTCGGCGCGGGCTGGTGGGAGGGCCCGCCGCTGCTCGAGACCGAGCCGTCGGCCTGGGACGCGGTGCTGCGCGAGATGCTCACCACCCACTTCGTCTTCGCGCGCACGTTCGTCCCCGAGCTGCTCCGCGCGCCGGGCGGGCTGTACCTGGGAATCGGCGGCGGCGCGGCGTTCCACCCGATGCCCGGCGCCAGCATCGTCTCGGTCGCCGCCGCCGGCCAGCTCATGTTCACCCGCGCGCTCGCCGCCGAGCTGCGCGACGCCGACCTGCGGGTGGTCGAGCTCGCGATCAACGGCCCGGTCCACACCCGCGAGTCCGCCTCGTTCGCCGACCCGGCCTGGATCACGGCCGACGACGTCGGCGGCGTGGTGGCCGAGCTGGTCCGCGGCGAGCGCTCGGGCTGGCCGCGGCTGCGGGTCGAGGGCCCGATCGTCGTGATGGACCCGAGGACCAATGACTCCGCCCTGCGGTTCCTCGGCCCTATGGGTATCGCCGATCAAACGGAAAAACGAATCCCATGAAGCGCCTGGCCTTTGCTGCCTGCGCTGCTTTCGGCCTGGCCGGTTGCAGTGCGGGTCATTCGTCCTCGATCCCGCCGCTGAGCCCGGCGGCGCACCAGCAGTTCGGAGCGACCCGCTCGCCGCGCGACGCGAAGCCGCTGGCCTCCGCGGTGCTCGCCGACAACCCGCTCGTGTTCTACCGGTTGAACGAAACGTCGGGCACGACCGCGGCCGACGGTTCCGGGCACGGCTACGGCGCGACGTACGGCAGCGGCATCGGCGTCGGCCAGAGCACCGTCATCCAGGGCGATGCCGCGCCGACGTTTCCCGGCGGCGCTTCGTCCGCCGCGACGGTCGTGCAGTCGCCGGCCAGCGCGGCGCTGGCGCTCACCGGTCCGTTCACCGTCGAGTTCTGGGTGAACGTACCGAGCTCGCCGGGCTCGGGCATCCTGTGGGCGCAGTCGTACTCGCCCAACGCGTCGTTCTATCCCGCCTACGTCGCGCTGACGGGCGGGAGCCGGCCGTACTTCACGATGCAGATCGACACCGCGAACGGCGCGGTCGACGCGTACCCGGCGCCCGTCCTCGGTCAGCCCAACCACGTCGTGATGACCTGGAACGGAACGACGCTGACCGGCTACGTCAACGGGGTGGCGGCCGACAGCGGCACGGGCAGCGGCACGCTGGTGAACTACGGGAACCCGTACAAGGGCTTCACGATCGGCGGCCCGAGCGGTTCGGCGCCGGGCTTCCACGGCGTGATCGCCGATTTCGCGATGTACGGCTCGGCGCTCTCGGCGGCGCGCGTGCAGGCGCACTACAACGCCGGCACGGTCGCCCCGCCCCCGCCGCCGCCGCCGAGCGGCTACGGGTCGACGGTCCTGGGAGACAAGCCCGTCGCCTACTACCCGATGACCGAGACGGGCGGCACGACCGCGGCCGACGCCAGCGGAAACGGCTACACGGCCGCCTACGGCGCGGGCGTCTCGCTCGCCGCCGGCAGCGCCATGAACGGCCAGCCCGCGCCCGTCTTCCCCGGCGGTGCGCCGTCCGCCTCGACGCTGATGCGCTCGCCCGCGAACGCCGCGCTCGGCCCGACGGGCGCGATGAGCGTCGAGCTGTGGACCAAGCTCCCCAGCTCGCTGCCCAGCGGCACGCAGTTCCTCTACACGCAGCCCTACCAGTCGGGTGCGTACGCCTACCCGGCGTACATCTCGCTGAGCGGCGGCGCCAACCCGTTCTACACGATGCAGCTGCACACCAACGGGGGCGACGTCGCGGTCTACGCAACGCCGGTTCTGGGCACGACCAACCACGTCGTGATGACCTGGAACGGGACGACGCTGACCGGGTACGTCAACGGCAGCGCGGCCGGCACGGCGACCGGCAGCGGCCCGATCACCAACCTCGCCAGCCCGTACACCGGCTTCACCGCCGGCGGCGCGGCCGGCCAGCAGAGCGGCTACGCCGGAGCGATCGGCCAACTGGCCGTCTACGCCGGCGCGCTGAGCGCGGCGCGGGTGCAGGCGCACTACAGCGCCGGCACCACGACCCTGGGGACCCTGGTCTGGGCGACCGGCGACCCCAAGCTCGGCACGACGGGGACGACCGACGACGGGCAGTGCGGCAGCGCGGTCGTGAACGGCGACGACGCCTCGTTCACCGTACTGCGCAATACCGACACGACCTACACCTTCAACGGGAAGACGTTCAACGGCGCGAGCACCTGCTTCCGGAACATGATGTTGCCGAACGACCCGAACACGGGCACGAACTTCTACCTGACCATGGGCGCTCACTACACCTGGACGTTCCAGACCGTCCTGCAGTTCAACGGGAACTACTACTACGCCGGCGCGCCCGACGGCGGGCTCGCCGCCGACATCCCGGCGCTCGTCTTCCAGACGCACGGAGACAACCCGTGCGACTTCCTCCTCATCGAGAACACCGCGCGGGCCGCGACGGCGAACTACAACTATCCCAACGTGACGACGCCCGGCGGGCTGCCGACCTGGAACTTCCACACCTGCGACGAGAGCGACTTCACCGGGAACGCCTACAACTCACCCGACACGCTCTACGACGGCGAGGTCGACAACTGGCAGATCGACGTCGTCACCGCGATCCAGGGCCAGCCCGGCGGATCGGTCGTCGTTCACCGCAACGGCACCCTCATCTACCAGGGCGGCAAGAGCACTTGCCCGTCCACCACCAGCCCGGCGGCCTGCTGGTGGGACTTCGGCGCCTATCCGTACTACTGGGGGACCAGCGAAGAGCCGCCCGGATTCAACCCGGCCGGGCTGACGATCCAGGTGAACCACCTCAAGCTCTACCGACAATGACGCCTGACCCATGCCTGGCGGCTGGGACGAGCAACGGACAGCTTGTCCCATCGGGACCTTGTAGGGTCCGAAGCGAAGTGGTATGCTCGGGGCGATGAACGACGTGGTGAGCGAGCTGCAGGAAGTCCGAGACACCTTCGGGCTGACGCGTTCGGAGCTTGCCGATCTGTTCGACCGCCGCCCGCAATCGCTCGCCGAGTGGGAGACGCGTGGCGTCCCTCGGGAACAACGTGCCTCCGTCGAGCGGCTCGTCGATCTGGCGCGTCTGTTCCGTCGGCGCGTCATCGCCAGCCGCATTCCTCAGATCGTGCGCACGCCCGATCACTGGCTCGGTGGTCGCACGATGCTGCAGACCCTTCGTGCAGAGGGCGTCGACCCGATCTACGCCTACCTGGGCCGGCTCTTCAACTATAGCGGCACGTGAGCTCGCTGCTGACCGCGCAGCGCGGCGGCGAATACTATCGGGTCGTCGCGCCGGACTGGAGCAACCCGCTCGACACGTCTTATGCGAAGGCTGCCGGCGGCCGCTGGAACCCTCCCGGCGAGTTCGGTGCGCTGTATTTGAACGCGACCCTGCGGGTTGCTGCGGGGAATGCGCGCGCACAGCATGCCGGCAGGGCGATCAAGCTGTTCGATCTCGTGCCCGATGCCCGGCCCGAGCTGGTAACCGTTGTCGTCCCCTCGATCGATGTCGTCGACGCCTCGTCGCCGGGCGGCGTGGCCGCCCTGGGATTCGCACCGGACTTTCCGTACGGCGTTCCCTGGGAGCCGTGCCAGGTAATCGCCCGTGCCGCGCATGCCGCGGGAATCGCGGGCGTTGCCGCGCGATCGAATGCCGAGGCGACCGCCGTGGAGGTGGTTGGAGAAGAGCTGGCCGCGTTCGAAGGCGTCCACGTCGTGGAGCGCGTTCGCCGGCACTTCACAGAGTGGTATCCCGACCCGATCCCGGGCTAAAACGTCGAATCGGTTGAACTTCCCGGTTGGCACCGCCGATACACGTCTATTCAAGCTCTACCGACAATGACGACCGTTCAGCGGCGCTGCAGCGCGAGGTAGATCGCGCTGACGTCGGCGTCGCCGAAGTCGCGGACCGCGTCGACCCAGGTCGCCGCGGCCAGCGCCAGGAGCGGCAGCCGCGACCGCGCCGGGCCGGCCGCGGCCAGCGCCAGGCGAACGTTCTTGTCGACCAGGCGAACCGAGGCTTCGGTCTCCGCGGTCCGGTTCGCGGCGATCTTCTGGAACTTCTCGAGCGCCCACGCCGGCACCAGCGGGCCGCCCGCGACGATGTCGATGAAACGCTGCGGGTCGATCCCCAGCTCGTGCGCGAGCGTCGAGACCTCGGCGACGTCTTCGATCAGGATCCCGACCCAGGCGCTGAAGAGCAGCCCGATCCGCGTTCCCTGGCCGGCCGGCCCGAGCCAGTGCACGTCGCCCGCGACCGCCGCGAAGAAGCGCTCCGCGGCCGGGCCGGCGCGCTCGCGCTCGCCCGACGCGAGCACGATGACCTTCGCCGCCTCGGCGACGTACTTGCTGCCCGAGACGGGAGCGTCGACGAACGCGACGTCGGGGCGGGTGGCGGCCAGGCGGATCGCCCGCTCGGTGCCCTCGACGCCGATCGTCGCCATCTGCAGCCAGGCCGAGCCGGGCTTCATCGCGCCGAGCACGCTCGGCTCCATGACGCTGAACACGGCGTCGGCATCGGCGACCATCGTGACGACGGCGTCGGCCTCGCGCACCGCCTCGACCGTGGTGGAAGCAGCCCGGACGCCGGCGCCGGCGAGCGCGGCGGCGCGCTCGGCCGAGCGGTCCCAGCCGGTCACGAGCAGTCCGGCTCGGGCCGCGTTGCGCGCGAACGCGGAGCCCATGATGCCCAGGCCCAGGACGGCGACGCGCAGAGCGCTGGTGTCGGTCATGGAGAGCCGCCTTTCTACGTCGGCTCGATACTGTAGCGCAGCGGTTGGAGCGATCCTTCCCGGAGAGCGGTGAACCTGACGCCCCGAGCCGACGACTCACGGGCATGTCGTACCGCGACCGTGCACGGAGCTTCCTCGTCTACGGGTTCGTGACTTCGCTCGCGATGCACTTGATCGTGCTGCCGTTCATTCCCAGCGCGCCGACGGTCACCGTGACGGAAGAACCGCCGGATCTCTTACGGCGCGAGCCGATACCGCCGCCGGTCCCGCGTCCCTCGCCGACGCTGCGGCCGACGGCGCCGCCCATGCCGCCGCGCGCGACGCCGCGCCCCGCGCACCCGCAACGGATCCGCATCCACGCGCTGCGCCAAGACTCGCACCGCGGCGGCCCCTCCGAGCCGCCGAACTGGTATGCGAGCGGCGATCAGAGCGATCTGCCGCACGGCCTCGACCCGGCAGCACCGGCCGCCAACCCGGCGCCGGCAGGTCCGGTCGCGCCGCCGTCACCGACCGCGACGCCCCAGCCGACCCCCTCGCCGTTGAGCTGCGCGCGGCCCGACGTTCCCGCCGTCACGCTGCATGCCGCGGAACCGGAAACACCGCCGCTCGCCGTGCAGCAGAGCGTCGCCGGCACGGTCGAGGTCGTCGTCACGCTCGACGCGCGCAGCAAGGTCGTCGCGGCACGCGTCCAGAGTTCGCCCAGCGCGCTGCTCGACGCCGCCGCGCTGGCCGCCGCCCGCGGCTCGCAGTTCCGGACGGCGATCCAGAACTGCGAGCCGGTCGGCGCCGACTACCTGTTCAGCGTCGAGTTCACGGCCCAGTGAAGCCGTGCCCGCCCCAGGAGTCGAGTAGCGGCAGCAGCGCGGCCAGCCCCGTTAGACGTACTTCACCGAACCGAACTTCGTGCGCTTCGCCGAGCGGGCGGCGGCGTCCATCTCGAGCAGGCTGCGCGGGTACCACGCGGAGAGGACGTCGCGCGAGCCGGAGGTGAAGCGTCGTCGCGCAGCAGCGCGGCGTAGTGCTCGCGCCAGCCGTCCAGCGGCATAGCGAACCGGCGAGGTAGCAGTACTGGCAGTGCGCCGGGCAGCCTTCGGCGAGGTGGAACTGCCAGTCGGCGCTCGGCGGGATCGGCTGCAGCTTGCGTTTGCCCGCCGGCGTGACGAGCACGCGCCGCGGAATCCAGCGCTTGGCCGCATGCTCGAGCACGAGCTGGGCGAACTCGGCGACTGGGCGGCGCGGCGCCGTATCGGCATCGGGGTAGAGATGCGGCGCTGTCGGCTGGGGCATCCCCAGCAGTTACCCGAGCCGCGCGCCACGCACCAAGGCGACCGCTCGATATGATGGCGGTCGGCAGAGCCGCCGAACTCGGCAATCCCGTCTGGCCGACAAGGGAAGCCGCGCGGGCAGCCGTATTCAATTACATCAGCTGGTATATCTCGTCTCGGATATGTCAGTCCAAATCAGTACGAGTCGTTGCTGCCGATCGCAGCATAACTGACTGTCCGGAAAAGCGGGTCAGGCTCAGTTTCGTCGTCCACGTGCGGGAGAACAGCGGCGCGCATATCCAAATTACCCATAGCGAATGACTGACGCGGGCAACGCCATTTATCCGCGCCGCTTGAGCCAGGAAGAATCTCGGCTGCTCCTGTGGTGCGCTGACCGGTTGCCCGCGTCCGATACCTTCGCCATGCAGCAGCAGGTCGCGGGCGCCGAAGTGCTTGATGAAGACAACGGCAGGATATGGTTTCGCGTGCCGTCCGACGCACCGGCAGACGTCCTCTCGTGGGACGTCCGAGCGCCTGAGAGGTAGTCTGAGGCGTCCCAGCGCTCACGATCGTGCTTCCCACGAGTAACGGAAATACTGATTATCGACACTGTGGATAGGTAGAAGCAGGGGACCGCTCTCCGAGCCGGCGGCGCGTAATTGGGCGCAGCGGGGCATAAGGCGCGGCGATGACTGTCGGCAGCACGCGCTCCCTGGGCGTCTCGGCCTTCGCACTCGACGTGCGGTCGGACGTGCGGGACGCCGAGAATCTCGGTCCGCTGGCGACCCGCGCCGGCGTGGCCTTCGAAGCCCGCCGGGGACGCGGTAACCTCTGGATCGTCGCACGGCTGGGCGAGCGCGAGGTCGCGGCGCTGCGCGTCGGCCACGGCGGCGACGAGCTGCATGCGCCGGTCGCGCGCACGGATACGCCGGACGAGACCGTGTTCGAGTTCTCGTCGGCGCTGGGCGCGCTGCGCGCCAAGGTCAGCTTTCCGGCCGACGGGCGCCCGATGGTGCGCTGCACGACCTCGCTGCTGCCCTCGCGCGACGTCCCGATGCCGTTCTGGCCCCGCGACCTGTACGTGCTCGACGCCCCGGCCGGAACGATCCACACCGCCCAGCGCGGCCTGCGCTCGGGGATCGTGTTCGCGAGCACCGACGATCCGGTCGGCTGCACGCTGTTCTACTTCCAGAACTTCTCATCGCTGACCGAGTACTTCACGGCGACGCACCGCACGCCGGCGGACCGCGTCGGCGGTCACTGGCCCGAGCTCGGCTACGCGCCGCCGGCCGGCGAGGACTGCGTCATCCCCGAGTCGCGCGAGCTGATCGTCTCGGACGCCTATCTCACGCTGACCGACCGCGTCCCCAAAGGCGACGGCGAGATCGCGGCGGCGTACCTCGATCTGCTCGCCGAGACCTACCTCTGCCTGCCGCGCCCGCCGGTCGAGTACCACGACTGGCCGGGCCGGGCCGCGCGCACGCTGCGCGATCTCGCCCTGTCGCCCGCCTGCACGTACGTGCGGCGCGGCGCCCGCTACGTGAAGCCGTATGTCGGCGACGCCGAGAAGCCGCCCGAGAGCATGGTCCAGTTCACGCTGGCCGTGAACCTCGACGAGTACGCGCGCTGGCGCGGCGAAGCCGACGCGGCGGCCGGCGCGCTGGCCCGCACGCCGGCCGCGTTCTTCGACGAGCAGGTCGGCTCGGTCGTGCGCTGGCTTCCGGGCGACGACTTCAAAGCGTCGCAGGCCGAAGCCAACATGAACCACGTCGACATGGACAGCTGGTACCTGCACCACGCCCTGTTCAACCTCTCGCGGCTGGCCAGCGGCGGCGACGAGCGCGCGCGCGACCTGTTCGCCCGCTCGCTGCCGTTCGCGACCCGCGTCGCGCGCCGCTTCGACTACCGCTGGCCGATCTTCTTCAACCTGCGCACGCTGGACGTGGTGCGGGCGGAAGCCGAGCCCGGCCGCGGCGGCGAGCACGACGTCGGCGGGCTCTACGCGCTGGTGATGCTGCACGCGCACGAGCTGTTCGGCGACCCGGAGTACCTGGCCGAAGCGGAGCGCGCCGTGATGCGCCTGCGCGGCCTCGGCTTCGCGCTGGGCTACCAGATGAACACGACCGGGTTCGCCGCCGAAGCGGCGCTGCGGCTGTGGAAGCAGACGCACGAGCGCGCGTACCTCGAGCTGAGCGAAATCTGCATGGCCAACCTGTTCGACAACATGTGGCTGTGGCAGTGCGATTACGGAAACGCGCGCCACTACCGCACCTTCTTCGGCATGTTTCCGCTGCACGACGCGCCGTATCTGGCAGCCTACGAGGAGCTCGAGGCGCAAGGGAAGTTCCACGATTACCTCCCGCTGGGCGGCGACGACGTCCGCCCGTCGCTGCGCCTCCTGCTGGCCGAATACCAGCGCTACAGCCTCGACCGAGGCTGGTTCTACTATCCCGATGCGCTGCCGGTCGGCGCCGTCGCGGAGAAGCCGCGCAACGGCCGCATCGAGCGCGCGCTCGCGATCCCGCTCGAGGACCTGCAGGACGGGTGGCAGACGTCCGGCCAGGTCGGGCAGGAAATCTACGGCGCCGGGCTCGCGCTGGTGTACACCACCCGGCACTACGTTCCGCTCGCCGACACCGGCTGCTGGGCCTACAGCGACTACCCGATGGCGGACTTCGACCTGGACGCGAGCGGCCGGCGGGCGGCCTGGCGCGCGGGCGGCGACCCGCGCTGCGCCGCCGAGCTGCGCGTGATCCCGCAGAGCGCCGGCCTGCAGCCGCTCGCGATCACGGTGACGACCCGCGCGGGCGGCGTGGTCGTCCCGCTGCACGGCAGGCAGACCGCCGAAGGCCACGCGGCGTTCGCCATCCGCGGCGGGCAAACGCTGGAGATTCGCTGGGCACCGGCCGCGAGCGCGCCGGACTCGAGCGTCGCGATGGGCGGCTTCGCCCGGCCCGAGACGACCGCCCCGTGACGGACGCCCGGTTCGCCTCCGACGGCGCACTTCACGCGACGTACAGCCGCATGGGCGTGGTGCTCGCATCGACCGGTTCCGCAGTCGACGCCGAAGGCGTGCTCAACCCCGCCGCCGCGCGCGACCGCGACGGCCGGCTGCTGCTCTACCCCCGCCTGGTCGCGGCCGGCAACGTCTCGCGCATCGGCCTGGTACGGGCCGCCCAGACGCAGTCCGGGCCGGCGTTCGAGCCGCCGGCGGTGCTGCTCGAGCCCGAGGCGGACTACGAGCGGCGCACCGAGCCGGGCGGCTACGGCTGCGAGGACCCGCGGGTGACCTTCATCCCGCGCCTGGACGCCTACGTGATGGCCTACACCGCGTTCGGGCCGCACGGCCCGCGCATCGCCCTGGCGATCTCCCCCGACGGGTACGGCTGGGAACGGCTGGGCCTGGTGCGCTTCGCCGACGAGCCGCTCAACCACGTGCCGAACAAGGACGCGGCCTTCTTTCCCGAGCCGGTGCGCTCGCCCGGCGGGGTCGCGTCGTTCGCGATGTACCACCGCCCGATGCTGCGCGAGAGCGTCAACGGGCAGGTTCCGATCCCGCTCATCCTCTCGCTGCCGCCCGAGAAGCGCGAGACGACGTGCATCGCGTACGTTCCGGTGACCGACGTGCTGCGCGACGTGCGGGCGCTGTGCGAAGCGCGCGAGAGCGCCGACGTGCTGCCGATCGGCGAAACGTGGGGCCGGCTCAAGAACGGTGCCGGCACGCCGCCGGTGAAGACGCGCGCCGGCTGGCTCTCCTTCTTCCACGCCGTCGACGCGCTCGAGCGCCCCGGCGGCCCCTCCCTCTACTACCGCGCCGGGATCGTCCTGCACGATCTCGAGCGGCCCGACCGGGTGCTCTACCGCTCGCCCGAGCCGCTGCTCGACCCGCAAACGCCGGAGGAGCGGGTCGGAATCGTCAACGACGTCGTGTTTCCGACCGGCATCGACCCGCGCGGCGAGGGCCGCTACGACGTCTACTACGGTGCGGCGGATGCCCGCATCGCGCGCGCGAGCGTCGCAGTATCGTTCCCATAGCGAAGGGATCGCGACGCAGCCGGTGCAAGCGGTCGCGCAATGAGCGACCCAGTCGGCTCCCCCCGACCGGCAACCAGTTCCTCGACGCGTTGCCGCCCGAAGCGCGCCGGCGCTGCGGCGCGGCCGCTCGGCCTTGGGAACGCGCTGCTGGCGAGGTGATCGCGCAGCGCGGGGACCGCTTCACCGACGTCTGCTTTCCGGTCGACGGGGCGATCTCGGAAGTCGGAGGAAGGGCGGGACGGCGGCTCGGCCGAGGTCACCGTGGTCGGGCTCGTGCTGCACCTCGCGCGCGGAACCGCCGTCGCGGCCGGCACGGGGCTGTTCCTCGCCTTGCTGCTGACGGGCGGTACGACCGACGCACGCCGACCGCCGTCAGACCGGTTTGGCGGCGCTTGGGCGTAAGCGCATGCTAGGCCACCTCCAGCGCGGGCGGAGCCGGCCTCGACCGCTGGCTCGGGATAGGGAGCCGGGTCGATTAGAAGCGCTCGCGACTACAGGAAGTTCCGCAAGATCCGCTCGAAACGCCGGCGATGCTGCTGAGTTTCTTCGCTTTGGCGTTGCTCGTTCTCGCGCCGGTGGGCGCGGCCGCGCCCGCAGCACCGGCTGCGTCTGCTCAGAGCCCGGCGTCGCCGGTCGACATCGCGCGCAGCCGCCTCGACACGATGCTCCGGACCGGCCACGCCGAGCCGAGCTGGTTCAGCGCCGGTTTCCTCGCCAAGGTCCCTGCCGGCAAGGTCGACGAGGTCATCGCGAGCCTGACGAGCGCCCTCGGGCCATACCGCAGTCTCGAGTTCACCCCGACGATGTTCGTCGCGCACTTCGCCAAGGGGACCGATGACGTGCTCATCCATCTCGACGCGAGCGATGCGATCGACGGCCTGCTGTTTCGTCCGCCCGCCGTGGCGACGTCCTCGCTCGACGAAGCACTTCGCGCGCTCCAGCCGGCAGCCGGCATGCTGTCCTACGTCGTCATCGTCGGGGGCTCCGAGCGAGCGGTTCACGACGGGTCCGCGTCGCTTGCCGTGGGCTCGGCGTTCAAGCTCGCCGTGCTGAATGCCCTGCGTGATCAGGTCCGGTACGGCCAGCGGCACTGGAGCGACGTCGTGCCCCTGGACGATCGCTGGAAGAGCGCTCCGACCGGCGTCCTGCAGACCTGGCCGGCGGGCACGCCGATCACGATCGCGACCTACGCGGCCGAGATGATCTCGATCAGCGACAACACCGCCGCCGACGCGCTGGTGCGGCTGGTCGGGCCGGCCGCGCTCCGGCCGTATGCCGCTCGCAACGACCCGTTCCTCACGACGCGCGAGATGGTCACGCTCAAATCACGGCCCGGCTCGCGCTTGCGCGCAGCTTATCTCGCGGCGGGCACGCCGGCTGCGCGCCTCGGCGTTCTACGGCGCGCCGACGCGTTGCCGCTGCCGGCCCTGGGCGCATTGTCCGGTGCGCCGGATCTCTCCGTCGAGTGGCACTACAGCGTGCGCGAGCTGTGCGGGCTCATGCAGCGCGTCGCCGACCTTCCGCTCATGTCGATCAATCCCGGGGTGGCCGATCCGTCCCGGTTTCGCCACGTCGCGTTCAAGGGCGGTTCTGAAGCGGGAACGATCAACCTGACGACGGCGGTGACCACCCGGCGCGGCACGAGCGTGTGTTTTTCCGCGACGCTGAACGATCCTAGCCAGGGCGTCGACGAGTCCGCCTTCGAGGCGGCATATGCCGGCGTGCTGCGCCACCTGGCCGATCTCTAGCAATGAGCGACCCAGTCGGCGCTCCCAAGAATGACGCCGATTCGCCTACGTGCGCTAGGCGTCACCACCGCGCGCCGCCGCACGCACCGGGCGGCGACGGACGCGTTCCGGATCTCATCCACCGTGGTCGCGAGCAGCCCGTGGTTGCTGTGCGCGGCGCAGCCGGTCGGCGAGCCGGTAGAGCTCGCTCAGCTTGAAGACGTGGCGCCGCAAGCATTCGCGCATCAGGTCGACGTCGTTGCGGGCTCCGAGCTGCTTGCGCACGGTGCGCAGGGTGTTGAAGATCGTGGACGGCTTACGTCCGGTCGCCGCGGCGATCTCGTCGACCTCCATGCCGGCGAAGAGCCGCAGCAGAATCTGGCGCTGGTTGTCGGTGATCGTGACCGCGCCGGAATCGGCCGCGGCAGGGTTGTCCGCGGCGAGTATTGTGCTGCGGACGCTTGCGGCAGTGTACGTGCTGACGGGCACCATGCGATCATGGCGGGCCGAGAAAGCACAGTCCATAATCATATCGGCTACCAAACGGCACGTGCACACCGAGAATATGCGGGTCGGCGATGTTCCGTCGCGAACGGCGGATGCGCGCAACCTCAGGCGGAGCGGAACGTTGCCGGCCCGATGCCCAAACAGAAAAAGCCGCACCGCCGACCGTCCCCGGGTGTAGGCGAGCGTAGCTCGCAAGGACGATCGGCGGCGGGCTGCCGTCGTGCACCAAGTGCACTGACGGACATTCGCGGCGGGCCGTTGACTCGACCACATGCCCATCTTGCCGATGTCAGATGGCCGCGTCTATGATCACATCGGGGTAGGAATCGGAGGCCGGTGTAGCCGTCCAGCGACGTGGGGTGGGCCCGTCAGGGCGCCTCAGCCTTCCGACCAACGTCTTTGGCGGCGGACCGGTAAGAGATCCCACTAAGCGAATGGGAGGCCTTACGGGCGCCATTCGACGGTGCCGTCGCTGCTCTGTCGTTGAACCGCGCGTAAAGCTCGCCGAAGTGAGGTACTGCTCCTTTGGAGACCTTATGATACTATGTTTAACGCCGCTTAACATAGTATTTCGTATCAGATAAATTGATGTGATGACGCGAGGCCGCATCAGTTCTTATTACGCCCCACAAGCAAATGCTGAGCTGCGGACACAAGTTGACATCACTCGCAGGAGGGGATCATATGGGCCCTCAGCACTAGATGCGGGCCCAAAAACATAGCCCGATGCTATCATCGGCTCGTTTAGCGCGCTCCACGTGGTAATCACTCCGCGCTTTCGAGTACGAGACCGCGGATGGGCGTGTCGGATTTTGTGAAAGAAGCAGGGCCAAGCAGGGTGCTCAAGGCAACAAATTCGCGCTTTTCCGGCGGTGAGGGACGGGCTTCGCGTACCATAGGGTCTAGTGGAAATTACTATCCACGAACCCCTTTGAAGGAGCATCCTCGCACATGACCATCACCGCGATTTTGCTGGCCGCGATCCTGGCCGGCTTGGGCAGCTTGAACGTGTACCGCACCGCCAGCAGCGGCGGACTCACGAGCCCGTCTACTTCGGCGTCGGCCGATTCGAGTAGCCCCCTTCCGATGCCGACGCCGTCCAACGTCGTCGGCGGCGGCCCAGTAACGTAGTCCCTTGACGGTTCTCGCGACCAACTCCACCGTCCGCACTCACTTCTAGGCCACGAAATGGCGGGAAGGACGTTACCAAGGCGAGCGGTAAATCGAGGACACCAATATCTGGGGCAGCCGTTGGCGCCCCTCGCTGAGGTGTATCGCGCTCGGGTGACGCTCAAGCAACGCTCCGTCCGTGACGGAACCGGTGACGTCCTTCCCTCTTCCCCGCTTTCGGTTAATGCGGCTTCTTCCGTCGCGGCCGCACGGGAGGCCTATCTACGGGGCGACTATCCGCAGTCCGTCGCTGCTCTCGAAGGTAGGACCTTTGATGATCCTCGCCTACGAGCCGAAGCGCTCTTTATTCTGTCTCGCGCCCTGCTGCGGCTCCAGCGATCGCCCGAGGTGATCAAGCTCCTAGGGCCGGCTCTTTCGACGTTCCAAAGCGTCGACGAAATCTGCACCGCTCGTATGTTGTATGGGACGGCTGTCGCTCTCGCTCAAGACATCGATCGCGGGCTAGCGCTCCTTGAAGACACTGCGCGAATCGCCGAATCGAAGCGCGCCGATCGTGCAATTCGGGCGGAACTGGCATATTTTCGAGGCGTCGCGTACTGGACAAAGCATGATTACGTTCAAGCATCACGGTTCGCGAAGAATGCTGAGGAAGCAAAGCTCGATGTGATTTCTGTTCGGGCAACCCAGCTACGGGCGTTTGCTGCCTTAGCGAGCTCGAACTTCCTCAAGGCACTTCGGCTTTTTGAGCGTGCGCGTCAGGCGTATGCGTCTTGTCGCGGACGTGATCTGGATCTAGCGACGCAGATCATATGTCAAGTTGCGGCGCTCGAGATGAACCTACGCTCAGCAACTATCCTTGGCACGCATACAAAATCCCATGGTCGCACAATCCCTGGTACGTCGTTTGGGCCAGCGATATCGACGTCGACTCGAGTCCAAATACTTTCATTAGACGCATGGCTGTATGCTCATGACGGGAACCGTTTCTTAGCATTCCGCAAAGCCTACGATGCCCTGAGCATTGCACCGACGCCGGCGTGGCGTGTTTGGGCCTTGACGTGGGGAGCGGGTCTCTTTCAAGCATTTGGAGAGATTGGAAGTGCGCATATCTTTGCAGAGGATGCGGCACAATTGGCGGAGTCCATAGATTGGAACGCAACGGGCAATGAGGAGCGAATAGGCCTTTTATATCTCGCCGAAATTCTTGCCGCGGATAACCCTAGCGCCGCACCGGGAATGCTGCAACGGTACGATGCAGTAACGTCCAAAATGGACCCGACGCGTCTGCTACGCGATCGAGACGCCGATCCGCGACTTGCCGGCTGGGATGCGCACGTTCGCGGAATGGTCGCGCGCGCCAAAGGCGATCCCGAAACCGCCAGCAGGTGGTTCCGCAAGGCCATTGACCTATTCCGATCGTGCGGCTACCTGTGGCGCGAGGCGCTGGCCCTGATCGAGCTGGACGCCACGCCGATCGACACGCGCGGCGAGGTTCCGCTCGAGCGCGCGGCGCGGATCATCCGCGACAACTTTCCCAACTCGTTCCTCGCCGCGCGCCTGGGCTGGCGCATGCGGGCGTACGTGGACCCGGTCGCGCAGCGGCTCACGATGGCCGAGCGCGACGTCCTGCGCCGGCTGCTCGAGGCGCACAGTATCCCGCAGATCTGCGAGCAGACGAACCGCGCGCATGCGACGGTCCGCAAGCACGTCCAAAGCCTCCACCGAGCGTTCGGCGTCCGCACGACCGTGCAGCTCATGGCGGAATGCCATCGCCGTGGGCTGGGGCCGGCGGGGCTGATTCCCGGGATCGGGCCCGCCGCGCTTCCGCTCACGTCCTAGGCCGAGTAAACAGCGACCCTTACCCCGATTCGATCATAGACGTGCGCGCGCCGTGCGTGCATACTCTGCGCGTGGAGGCTGCCAAGCCATCCCGGAAGCGAAGACGCGCTCCTCGTCGAGCTGGGCGCCTTGGGCCGCCAGGCGCGCCAGTTCCGGGCGGCTGAGGTTTCGCCGGAGCGTCTCGAGCAGCAGGTCGTAGGTTCGCTGCTCGGCCGAAGCGCCGACGCTCTTCTTCTCCCGCTGCTAGGCCGATCTGTCCCCGGATCGAAAGAGGCCGGATGAGCCTGAGATCGTTCAACGGGAACCGGATGGTGGGCGTCGGCGCATGCGTCGCGAGCGCTTTGGCGGCGTGCGCGTTGCCGGCTGCGGCCGACGCCGTCGACGGCACGGTCAACCCGGCCAGCTCGATTCGCCTGGTCGGCCGCGACCTGACCTTCTCCTCCGTCGGCAAGGCCAGTGCCAAGACCTTCGCCGTGACCAAGCCGTTCTACACCCGGACCTTCAACGCGTCGTCCGCGGACTGCGGCACGGGCACTCGCGCGATCGCTCGCTTCACGCCGGCGGCGACCGCCGGCCCGACCGCGACCTTCACCGTGACGCCGCTGAACCCGGGCGCCTGCACCATCACCGTCAGCGACGACGGCAGCGGCTCGGTCCGGCTCGCGGTGACCGTGCTGGCGCCGAGCCCCGCGCCGCGACCGAGCTAGAGGTGGCCCGCTTCCGGCCGAGTAACGGAAACACCGTCCGGTCACGGGAGTACCCACCGAGTGAAAAAGCGCACCGTCTACGAGGCCCCGGAGTACCGCTCGGCCGACCCTGAGATCGCGCGCTTCGCCGAGCAGTACCTGCTGGTCCGCGGCACCACGCCGCGCACCCGCGAGGCCTACCAGCGCGACCTCGAGCACTACGGCGGGTTCCTCAAGGCGACCGCGCTGGGCACGAAGCTCGACGAGAAAACCCCGCCGCCCTACGAGCAGCTCGCCACGGCGAAGTACGCCGACATCCTGGCCTACCAGACGTTCCTGGCCCGCTCGCGCCGCTATGCGCCGCGCTCGGTGCGCCGCAAGATCGCCACGCTGCGGACGTTCTACAAGCACCTGCGGACCAGCGGCCGGCGCGACGACAACCCGGCCGCCGACGCGATCCTGCCCAAGATCGGCAAGCCGCTGCCCAAGGCGATGCGCGCCGAGGAGGTCGGCCGGGTCTTCGAGGTCAAGCCGCCGGCCGGGCTGAGCCGGATGCAGTTGCTGCGCGACCAGGCGATCCTGCAGTGCCTGTGGTCGTGCGGCGTGCGCCGCGCCGAGCTGGTCGGGCTCGACCTCACCGACGTCGACCTCGAAGGCCGCCAGCTGCGGGTGATCAAGGGCAAGGGCAACAAGGACCGCTACGTGCCGATGACGCCCGAGGCCGCGGCGGCGATGAAGGCCTACCTCGGGGTGCGCCCGCGCGCGAGCGTGCCGGCCTTCTTCGTCGGCCGCGGCGACCGGCGCCTGAGCGCCACGGGCGTCTACAAGATCGTGCGCACCTACATGCACCTGGCCGGCATCACCGAGCACGCCTCGCCGCACACCTGGCGCCACACCATCGCGACGCTGATGCGCGAGCGCGGCGCCGACCTGCTCTTCCTCAAGGAGTTCCTCGGCCACGAGTCGACGGCGACGACCGAGATCTACACCAAGATGGCGCGCAGCCGGCTGCGTTCCGAGTTCGACCGATTCCACCCGCGCGAGGACGTGTAGCCCGAGCGGTACGGCGTGGACGACGCGTACCGGCGCGTACCGCACGTACTGCGCGGTGCGAACGCCGTCACATGCGTTACCTCGACTTGACGAAACCACCCCATCGTGCAAAGATCGCAGGTAACCGCGTAGCCGGGTGACAACGCGCCGACGTTCCGGTCCCTCTTTCAACCAGAGGAGTGTCGTTCATGGCTTCGTTCGCGCACCCGGGCGTCTACGTTCAAGAAGTCTCTTCGGGCGTGCACTCGATCGAGGGCGTCAGCACCTCGACCGCCGCCTTCATCGGCGTCACCGACTCGGGCCCGCTCCCCGGCACGCTGATGCCGACCGGACAGCCCGCGCAGCCGGTGCTCGTCAACGGGCTCACCGAGTACCAGCGGGTCTTCGGCGGCTTCCGCAACGACAGCTTCCTGACGTACGCGGCGCGCGCGTTCTTCGACAACGGCGGCCAGCAGCTCTACGTCGTGCGGGTCGCCGGCGCAGGCGCGGCGCGCGCGGCGACCGGTGCCCAGGCCAGCCCGGCCAACGGGTTCCCGTTCGCGATCTCGGCGCTCAACGAAGGCCTCTGGGGCAACAACGTCTGGGTCCAGATCGACTACAGCGGCGACTACTCGCCCCCGACCTCGCCGCCCAGCTCGCCGCCGGCGCCCGGCCCTTCGACGTTCAAGCTGACGGTCATGTACGCGAACACCACCGACTACCGGGTGGCGCAGCGCAGCGTGGTCGAGGTCTACGACGGGGTCACCGTCGCGCCGGCCGATCCGAGCGCGCCGCTGCCGCCCAACTACGTCGGCACCATCGTCAACCGCAGCTCCGAGTACATCGCGATCACCGGCCGGGTGACTGCGCTGCCGGTTCCCGCGCCGGCCGCCAACGGCGCGGCGTGGAACCCGACCAAGCTGGGCGGCGGCGCCGACGGCGCGCCGCCGGCAAGCTACGTCGGCGCCGCCTCGCCCGACGGCATCGTGGCCGGCACCGGCCTGCACGCGCTGGACAAGGTCACCGACGTCCAGCTGATCGCGATCCCGGGCGTCGGCGACGGCGCGACGATCAACGCCGCGATCGAGTACTGCAAGTTCACCCGCCCGCTGCAGGACTGCTTCTTCATCGGCGACGTCGGCTCGCTCGACGCGCCGACCGCCCGGATGGACAGCGGCGCGCCCACCGTGGTGACCGTCGCCCAGGCCAAGGGGTTCGCCACCGCCGGATCGCCGGCGCTCGACCGGTCCGCCGGCGACTACGGCGCGCTCTACTACCCGTGGATCTACGCCGCCGACCCGATCGGCACCGGCCGCAACCCGCGCATCCTGCTGCCGCCGTCGGGCTTCGTGGCCGGCATCTACGCCCGCACCGACAACTCGCGCGGCGTCTTCAAGGCGCCGGCCGGCACCGAGGCCGGGCTGGCCGGCGCCCTCGCGCCGGCGACGACCGTCGGCGACCTCGATCAGGACTCGCTCAACCCCAACGGGATCAACGCCGTGCGCACCGTGCCGGGCAGCGGCCTGGTGGTGTGGGGCGCGCGCACCTTCGCCAGCGACGCCGAGTGGCGCTACGTGCCGGTCCGCCGGATGGCGATCTTCCTGCGCACGAGCCTCTACTACGGCATCCAGTGGGCCGTCTTCGAGCCCAACGACGAGCCGCTCTGGGCCAGCCTGCGGCTGAACATCCGCTCGTTCATGCTGACCCAGTTCCGCGCCGGCGCGTTCCAGGGCGCCAAGCCCGACGACGCGTTCTTCGTCAAGTGCGACTCCAGCACGACGGCCCAGGTGGACATCGACAACGGCGTCGTCAACATCCTGGTCGGCTTCGCGCCGCTCAAGCCGGCCGAGTTCGTCGTGCTCAAGCTCTCGCAGAAGGTCAACCAACCCGCCGCGTGACCGGAAACCGGAGGACCCCATGGCGCGGATGACGCCGCAAACCAACCGTTTCGACCCGTTCCGCACCTTCCGTTTCAAGGTCAAGTGGGACGGCCAGTACGTCGCGGGGCTGACCAAGATGGGCGCGCTCAAGCGGACGACCGAGCTGGTCGAGTTCCGCGAGGCGGGCGAGAACATCGTGAGCCGCAAGATGCCCGGCAAGACGTCGTACCAGGCCGTCTCGCTCGAGGCCGGGGTCACCTACGACACCGCCTTCCAGGACTGGGCCAACCTGGTCAACGATTTCGCCAGCCACACGATCACCTCGCTCTCGGACTTCCGCAAGAACATCACGGTCGACGTGTTCAACGAAGCCGGCATCAAGGCGATCTCCTACAACCTCTACCGCTGCTGGGTGGCGGAGTACCAGGCGCTGCCCGACCTCGACGCGGGCGCGAACGCGGTCGCGATCACCACGATCAAGCTCGAGTACGAGTGGTTCGAGCGCGACGATGCCGTCGTGGAGGCCGCAGGTCCGGCGCGCCTCGGCTGAGCGCATGCGCGTCGTCGCGCTTCCCGGCGGCGGAACAGCCCGGGTCTTTCCCCTGACCGGTCACGACGAAGACGCGATCGCCCAGGCCACGAGCAGCGCGGCGGCTCCGCTGACGACCAGCCTGATCGGCGCGCGGGTCGAGCTCGGCGGCGCCGCGCCCTCGCCGGAGCACGCCCGCGCGCTGCTGGTCGGCGACCGCGAGTTCCTGATGCTCCAGCTGCGCTGCGAGACGCTCGGCGAGCGGGTCGACGCCGTGGTGAGCTGCGGCGCGTGCGGCGCGGACGTCGACGTCGCCTTCGACGCGCGCGACGTGGTGGTCGAGGCTCCGGCGCGGGTCGAGCCGCGGGCCGAGGTTCGCCACCGCGGCCGAACGATCGCGTTCCGCCTGCCGAACGGCGACGACCAGGAGGCCGTCGTCGGCTTGGCGCTGGACGAGGCGGAGCGGGTTCTGCTCGAGCGCTGCGTCGAGGGCGGCGCGGCGGCGCTCGCGCCCGGTGCGCGGGCGGCGGTGATCGCCGCGATGGAGCGGCGCGCGCCGCGGATCGACCTCGAGCTGGACGTCGTCTGCCCCGAGTGCGCGACCGCGCACGTCGTGCCGTTCGACCTGGCCGCGTTCTTCCTGGGCGAGCTGAGCGCGCGCGGCGACCGGCTGCTGCGCGAGATCCACGCGCTGGCGCTGGCCTACCACTGGACCGAGGACGCGATCCTCGCGCTGCCGCGCGCGCGCCGGCGCGCCTACCTCACCCTGCTGGCCGGAAGCGGCGGCGGATGAACTACCTGCAGCGCGTCGCCGCGGCGGGCTCGCGAACGGCGGTGCCGTACCGCGCGCCGGTCGGCGCCCGGCTCTACGACACCACCGCCCCGCGCGCTGGCGGCGTGCCGGAGCTCGACGAGACGGTCACAGCGGCACCGCGCGCGGCGGATCCTCCGCCGCCGCTGGGCGCTGCCCGCGCGGAAGCGGCAGCGGTCGCGCCCTCGAGCGCACCAGCCGAACCGCCGGCGGCGTCGCCACCGCCTGCGACAGCGCCGGCTGCGACGCCGCCGGTCCCGCAGGTGACCACGGTGCGCGTGCCGCGCGCAGCTCGTGCGCCGCACCCTTCGCCCGGACCGGTCGCGCCGCTCGGAGCGGCTGCGCCGCCGCCCGCCGGGCTCGCAGGCGCGCCGCCGGCGCCGAACGCGCTCGTCCCCGGCGAGCCCGCGCCCGCGCCCGCGCCGCCGGTGACCGGCTCGGCGCTCGCGCGCGCCGTCGAGCACGGCATCCTCGAACGGCCCGGCGTCACGGTTCGCCGGGCGCCGCGCGCGGCGCTCGCTCCGCCGCCCGCGCCCGACCGCGCCGCGCCGCGGACCGCCGCCGTGCGCGTCCCGCGCGGCTTGGCCGACCCGCCGCCCGCCGCGGCGCGACCGCCCGCGGCCCCGCCGGACCAGACCGCTCCTGCTTCCACCGCTCCTTCTTCTGCCGCTTCTGCCGCTGCTGCTTCTGCAGCCGCGGGCGGGCCGGCGGTCGCGGCGCGCGCGAGCCTGACGGTTCCGCGCGAGGACGCGGCGACCGCGCCGCCGCACCCCGGCGCGGGGCCGCGCACGTCGGTGACGATCGGGACGGTCGACGTCCGCGTCGCCGCACCGCCGCCCCCGCCCCCGGTCGCTCCGGCGCGCGAGCCAGCCCGCCGCGCCGCGCCGCAGCGCAGCGCGCTCGAGGCGCGCTTCCTCGACCGCTTCCTGCTCGGCGGCTGAGCATGAGCCTGAGCGCGGTCTACGACGTCACGCGCGCGCTGCGCATGCTGCTCTACAGCCAGCTCCTGCGGGTCAGCGCCAGCGCGGTGGTCACCCTGCTGCCGCCCGGCGACGACCTGCCCGAGGCCTCGGGCGTCAACCTGTACCTGTACCGCGTCGTCGAGAGCCCGTCGACCAAGAACCGCGACTGGCCGGGCGACCGGGTCACCGGGCCCGCCACCGTTCCGGCGCTGGGGCTCGAGCTCTCCTACCTGCTCACGCCGCTGGGCAAAGCGCCCGACAACGGCAGCCCCGACCTGGGCGACGACGCGCACACCATGCTGGGCGTCGCCATGAGCGCGCTGGCCCGCTACCCGGTCCTCAACGACGTCCACCTGCCCGACTTCGACGCCGACGCGGTGCTCTCGGCGGCCCTGCAGCAGAGCTTCCAGCGCGTCCGGGTGACGCTGCTCCCGACCGATCTGGACTCGCTCTCGAAGATCTGGTCGACGATCAACAAGCCGTACCGGCTCTCGGTGGCGTACGAGGTCTCGCTGGTCGAGGTCGTGCCGGCCGACCCGCTGCCGAACGACGACGGGCCGGCGGTGCTGAGCACGGGGCTGACCGTCCACCCCTTCACCACGCCGGTGATCGACGCGCTCGTGCCGGCCGCCGGTGCGGTCGCGGCGGTCAGCGGCGGCGCGCTGGTCGCGCAGACGCTGACCGTGGCGGGCAGCGGCCTGACCTGGCGCGCGACGGCCCCGGCGGTGCTGTTCGGCGGCACCTCGCTCGCGCTCGCGGCCGCGCCGCCGCCGAGCCCGAACGCGCTCGCCGTCACGCTGCCGCTCGACCCGCCGGCCGGGCCGCAGGTCGACGTGCGGGTGCAGGCCGGCGCGCTGACCAGCCCGGCGCTCGCGTTCGTCGTCACGCCGTGGCTGGCGAGCAGCGTGCCGCTGCGCAGCGCGCTCGACGGTGCGGCGGCGACGCTGGTGCTGAGCGGCAGCGGCTTCGGCCCGGCCGGCGCGCGGGTGCGGCTGGACGGCGTCGCGACGGTCGACGCCGGCCCGCTGGCCGCCGGCGCGACCGACGCGAGCGGCAGCATCGCGCTGCCGGGCACGCTGGCCAACGGCGCTTACACCGTGCGCGTCGTGCGGACCGACGGCACGGCGACCAACGGCCGGCCGCTGAGCGTGATCCCGCTGCTGGCGACCGCCGCGGCGACGGTGATCCACCCCGGCGCGGTCGACGTGCACCGGCTCGACCTCAGCGGCGCGCGGCTCAACGGCACGAGCGTCCACGTCGTGGTCGACGGCGTCGACTACGCCGCGCCGGCGAACGCGTCGGCGACCGCGCTCTCGTACACCTTCGCCCGCAAGCTCGACCCCGGCCCGCACGCCGTGCAGGTGACGGTCGACGGCGCCGCCTCGCACGAGATCGGGTTCAGCGCGTGATCGCCGCCGAGCGCGACCGGTACGCCGGCGAGAACCAGGCCTACCTCGTCGAGGCGATCGCGCGGGTGCGGCGCGGGCTCGAGGCGTACGCCGCCGGCAGCCCCGAGCGGCGCGCGCCGCAGGACGACGAGGGCACGCCGTTCGCGCTGCCCTACCTCGTGCGCAGCTTCGGCCTGACGCCGTTCGAGCGGGCCGTGCTGCTGCTGTGCGCGGGCTGCGAGCTCGACGCCTCGTTCGGCGAGGCGGTGGCGCGCGCGCACGGCGACCCGGTCCGCACCGCGCCGACCTTCGGCTTGGCGCTGGCGGCCTACGGCGACGCGCACTGGAGCGCGCTCTCGAACGCCCGCCCGCTGCGCCGCTGGCGGCTGGTCGAGCCGCTGCGCGGCGGCGGACAGCCGCTGGCCGCCGCGCCGCTGCAGGTCGACGAGCGGGTCGTCCACGCGCTGACCGCGGTCGACGCGCGCGACGAGCGGCTCGAGGGCATCGTCGCGCCGCTCGCCGTGCCGGCCGCGCCGGTCCCCTCGCACGCCGCGCTCGCGCGCCGGCTGGTCGCGGCGCTCGCCGCGCCCGGCGAGGGCGCGCCGTTCGCCGAGCTGTGCGGCGCCGACGAGCCGACCCGGCGCGACGTCGTCGCGCTCGCGGCGCGGGCGCTGGGGGTGCGGGCGCTGGGCTTCGACGCGCTCGCCGCGGCGCGCTCGGCCGACGGCGAGGCCGTGCTGCGCGCCTGTGCGCGCGAGGCGCTCTTCGCGCCGGCGCTGTTCTACGCCGACGTCGAGGACGAGGCCGAGCTGCGGCTGGCCGAGCGGCTCGAGGCCGCGGTCGTGATCGGCGGCCCGCGCCGCAACGCGCCGCGCCATCGCAGCCTGCTCCGCTTCGACGTCGCCAAGCCGACCGGCGCCGAGCAGCGCGCGCTCTGGTGCGGCGCGCTGGCCGGCGCCGACGAGGTCGACGCGCTGGTCGAGCACTTCGACCTGACCGCCGGCGAGATCGCGGTCGCCGCGCGCGCCGCCGCCGGCGAGCGCGGCCCGGCCGCCGCCTGGCGCGCGACGCTGCGCTCGACCCGGCCGCGCTTCGGCGACCTCGCCGAGCGGATCGCCTCCGGCGCGAGCTGGGAGACGCTCGTGCTGCCCGAGACCGTCGTCGCCGCGCTGCGCGGGATCGTGGCGCAGGTGCGCCACCGCGCGCTGGTCCACGACGGCTGGGGCTTCGCCGCGCCCGGCGCGCGCGGGCGCGGCGTCGCGGCGCTGTTCGCCGGCGCCAGCGGCACCGGCAAGACCACCGCGGCGGAGCTGATCGCGCGCGAGCTGGGCTTCGACCTCTACCGGGTCGACCTGGCCGGGGTCGTGAGCAAGTACATCGGCGAGACCGAGAAGAACCTGCGCCGGCTGTTCGACGCGGCCGAGGCGGGCGGCTGCGTGCTCTTCTTCGACGAGGCCGAGGCGCTGTTCGGCAAGCGCGGCGAGATCCGCGACGGCCACGACCGCTACGCCAACGTCGAGGTCGACTACCTGCTGCAGCGGGTCGAGGCGTTCCGCGGCGTCGCGATCCTGGCCAGCAACGCCAAGGCGCAGCTCGACGGCGCGTTCTTGCGCCGGCTGCGCTACGTGGTGACCTTCCCGTTCCCCGACGCCGGGCAGCGGGCGCGGATCTGGGCCCGCGCGTTTCCGCCCGGCGCGCCGCTGGGCGCGATCCGCTACGACCGGCTGGCCCGGCTCGAGCTCTCGGGCGGCAGCATCCGCAACGTCGCCCTGCACGCCGCGTTCCTGGCCGCCGACCGCGGCGAGCCGATCGCCGACCCGCACCTGCGCGAGGGGGTGCGGGCGGAGTTCGCCAAGCTCGAGCGGCCGTACACGGAGGAGCCGTGACGGAGCTGCGCATCGAGCGGCTGCGGCTCGACCTCGGCGACCTCTCGACCGACCCCGCCCGCCTGCGGCGGCTCGTCGCGCGGGTGGCGGCGCTCTTGGCGCAGCGGGTCGACGCGCGCGCGCCGCAGGGCGCGGGCGAGCACCGCGCGCGCGACCTGACCGTCGCGGTCGGTGCGCTCGCGCACCCGGCCGACGACGAGCAGGTCGCCGGCACGATCGCGACCGCCCTCGCCGACGCCCTGCTCGGCAGGCTCCTATGACGCGTCCCGCTCCCGGAGGTACGTAGACGATGGCAGCTCTCAAAGGTGCGTTCATCAGCCTGGGCGCCGGCCTGCTCGGCGCGCTGCCGAACATCGTCGTCTTCCAGTTCAACCCCGAGAAAGTCACCCGCACGCCGGCGCTGGCGCAGACGCCGCCGCGCCCGAGCGGCGCCGGCGCCCAGAACAGCACCGACCAGCCGGCCCCGCCGGCCGAGACGTACAGCTTCTCGCTGCGGCTCGACGCGACCGACCAGCTCGCCGAGGGCAACCCGATCGCCGCCGCGAGCGGCGTGCTGCCGACGCTCTCGGCGATCGAGCAGCTCATGCAGCCTGCGTCCTCCAACCTGCTGAGCTTCCTGCCGCCGATCCCCGGGCTGGGCGGCAGCAGCGCGTCGGCCTCGTTCCACTACCCGCCCTCGCGCCTGCCGACGGTGCTCTTCTTCTGGGGGCCGTTCCGCATCTGGCCGGTGGCGATCACCAGCCTCTCGATCAGCGAGACCGAGTACAACACGCTGCTCGTGCCGGTCCGCGCCGAGGTGACCGTGAACTTATCGGTCCTCAACACCAACCAGCTCAGCGGCGAGACGCTGGCCCAGGGCGCGTACAACTACAGCCAAGGCGTGCGTGAGGTGATGGCGGCGCTCAACCTGGCGAACGCGGCGCAGCTCGGCATCGCCTCCGCGCTCTCGCTGGCGCTGTAGGGCGGCGGCATGATCACGCGCGACAGCCGCTACGCCACCGTCGGGACGGCGGTCGTCACGGTCGGCGGCCGGCAGGTGACCTATCTGCGGGCGCGCTTCGTCACGCCGCCGGTGGGCGGCTACGCGCACACGGTCAGCGGCGACGAGCGGACCGACTTGATCGCCTACCGCTACTACGGCGACCCGGCGCGCTTCTGGCGGATCGCCGACGCCAACACCGAGATGGACCCCGAGAACCTGCTGGAGCCGGGCCGCACGATCGTCGTCCCGGTCGACAAGCGCTAGATGGCGGCCAAGGTCGCGGTGCTGGTGAACGGCGCGCCGCTCGATGGGGACACGATCGCGGCGCTGGGCAGCGTCACGGTCGAGCTCAACACCGACGAGCCGTCGACCGCGAGCCTGACCTTCGCGCTCAACAAGAGCTCGACGGGCGCCTGGAGCCTGGTCGACGACGGCACCTTCACGCCCTTCGCCGAGCTCGAGGTGCACCTCGGCTTCGGCGGCGGCGCGGGCGCGCTCGGCAGCGCGCTGGGCGGGCTGTTCGGCGGCGGCAGCGCCGGCGACGGGCTGACCCCGGTCTTCGCCGGCTACGTCGTCGACGTCGCGGCGAAGTTCGGCGACGAGGCCGCCAGCGCCACGCTGAGCGTCAGCGCCGGCGACGCCTGCGTGCTGCTCGCCAGCGAGGAAAAAGTCGCCAGCTGGCCCGACCAGGCCGACAGCGACATCGTCCAGGCGATCGTCGGCGGCTACGGGCTGGCGGTCACGGCGCAGGCGACCGCGACCGTGCACGCCGCGGCGACCACGACGATCGTCCAGCGCGGCAGCGATCTGGCCTTCGTGCGCCGGCTCGCGCGCCGCAACGGCTACGAGTTCTACGTCGCGCCCGACGACTCGGGGACGCCGACGGCGTACTTCCAGCCGCCGCAGCTCGACGGCACGCCGCAGCAGACGCTCGCGCTCCAGTTCGGCGACGACAGCAACCTGCGCACGTTCAGCACCAAGCTGACCGGGCGCAAGCCGCTGGCGGTCAAGACCGCGCAGCTCGACGTCGACTCGGGCTCGGTCAACGCCGCGACCGTCACCGACTCCGACTACACGCTGCTCGGCGCGACCGACGCCGGCACGCTGGTCGGCGACCCGCTCGGCGGCCTGGTCACGCCGAGCGAGAACCTGGCCGAGATGCGCGTGCTCGGGCCGCCGAGCGCCGACGCCGGCGAGTTGCAGGCGCTCGCGCAGGCCGTGCGCGACGAGGCGTCGTGGGTCTTGAGCGCGAGCGGCGAGATCAACGCCGAGGCGTACGGTTCGGTACTGCTGCCGCACCGCACCGTGCTGGTCAAGGGCGCCGGCAAGGCCTACAGCGGCACCTACTACGTCGTGCGGGTCGTGCACGAGCTGGCCGGCGACGGGCGCTGGACCCAGCGCTTCGAGGCGCTGCGCAACGCGCGCGACGCGACCGGCGACGAGAACTTCGCCGGGCCGGCCGGCGGGCTGGCGCTGGCGGGGCTGCCGTGAACGACGACGTCGTCGCCAAGCTCGTCGACCGGCTCGAGTCGCGCTACTACGGCAAGTACCGCGGCCAGGTCACCGCCAACGACGACCCCAGCTCGCTGGGCCGCGTCAAGGCCAAGGTGCCGCGCCTGCTCGACGACGTCGAGCTGGGCTGGGCGCTGCCGGCCTTTCCTTATGCCGGCACGCAGGGGGAAGGCTTCTTCGCCGTGCCCGAGGTCGGCACGGGCGTCTGGATCGAGTTCGAGGAGGGCGACCTGAGCTACCCGCTCTGGACCGGGACGTGGTACGGCAGCGGCCAGGTTCCGCAGTCCGCCACGCCGGCGCAGAAAGTGCTCCAGACGCCGAGCGGCCACACGATCGTGCTCGACGACGACGCCAAGAGCATCACGATCACCGACGCCAACGGCAACGTGCTCTCGATGGACGGCGGCGACATCAAGCTCACCGCCGGCCAGGCGACGACCGTCACGATCGACGGCCCGAGCATCGTGCTGGTCGCCGGCGCCTCCGAGCCGCTGGTGCTCGGCAACCAGCTCCAGCAGTACCTGAGCACGCTGGTCTCGACGTTCAACGCCCACATGCACCCCGGCCAGTCCTCGCCGGTCGGCCCGGTCACGCCGGCGCCGCCCGCGCCGACCCTGCAGCCGCCCACGCCCTCGCTCTTCTCGCAGAAGGTCAAGACGCAATGAACCCGCAGCCGGACCGCGTCGACGTCGCCTACCCGTACGCGGTGGGCAGCTCGAGCGTGCCGCAGACCGCCGCGCCCGACCGCCACCTGCGCGACCTGATCCTCAGCGTGCTCTTCACCAACCCCGGCGAGCGCGTCAACCTGCCCGAGTTCGGCGCCGGCATCGGCCGGCTCGTCTTCGCGCCCAGCGGCAGCGCGCTGCAGGCGACCGCGCAGTTCCTCATCACGACCAACCTGCAGCGCTGGCTGGGCGACCTGATCGCCGTGCAGGGCGTCGCCGTCACCAGCGAGGAGGGCGAGGAAGAGACCGTCACGATCGAGATCACCTACGCCGACAAGCGCAGCGGCGCGCGCGAGACGCTGCAGGTGCAGGTCTGATGCACGTCTCGAGCCTGACCCCGCTGACCTCGGGCCTGCCGCCCGACGCGCAGCGCCAGGGCATCGCCTACGTCGGCGTGCGCGAGCAGGCGCAGTTCGCCGGCCAGCCGGCGGTGCTGACCGTCGCGTTCGTGCTGCCGCTGGCCGGCCGGCCGTACCTGCTCGACCCGCGCAGCTACGCGCTGACCGGCGGCGAGCGGATCGTGCCGCGCATCACCGGCGTGCGCCGCGCCGACGACCGCAGCGTGGCGCTGGCGCTCGACCGGATCGGCGACTTCTCGGTCTACACGCTGACCGTGGGCGGACCCGATCTCGACCCGTTCTACGCCTCGCGGCCGGTGCGCTTCCGGCTCGACTGCGACGCCCCGTACGACTGCGAGCCGGGCGCCGCGCCGGCGCCCGCGCCGGCCGAGCCGCCGGTCGCGATCGACTACCTGGCCAAGGACTACGTCTCGTTCCGCCAGGCGCTGTTCGACTTCGCCGCGACCCGCTTCCCGGCGTGGATCGAGCGCGACGAAGCGGACCTGGGGGTGATGCTGGCCGAGCTGCTGGCCGCGACCGCCGACACGCTGAGCTACCAGCAGGACCGGGTCGCCAACGAGGCGTTCCTCGCCACCGCGCTGGAGCGCCGCTCGGTCGCCGACCACCTGGCGCTGGTCGGCTACGCGCTCGACGAGGGCGCCGCCGCCGCGACGTTCCTGCACTTCACGGTCGCCGGCCCGGTCGTGCGCGACGCCGACCACCCGATCCAGGTGTCCAACCGGCCGGCGACCGGCGACGAGGTGCCGATCGTCTTCGAGACGCTCGGCCCCTGCGCGCTGTATCCCGCGCACAACGCGTTCGCGTTCTACACCTGGGGGCACGCCGACGCGACGGTGCCGCAGGGCGCGCAGTCGGTCGCGCTCGCCGGCGAGCTGGCCGACCTGCACGCGGGCGACTACCTCGCCTTCACCGCCGCCGGCACCTCGGACGTGGTGCGGCTGAGCGCCGAGCCGCAGTTCCGGCACGACGGCGCGAACCCGTACACGGTCGTCGCCTGGTCGGCGCTCACCCCGCTGCAGGCCGACTACCCGACGGCCACGGCGCAGGTGCTGGGCAACGTCGTGCCGGCGACCCACGGCCGGCGGGTCGAGCCGGTGAGCCGCGCGGCGGCGGACATCGCGACCTTCGGCCGCCACGCGCACGTCGCGCTGCCCGACGCGCCGCTGGTCTTCCTCGACCCGGCGACGCTCGCGCTCGCGGCCGGCGCGGCCGCGCCGGCCCAGCCCGCGCCGCTGGCGGCGCGCACGCGGCGCAGCGTCTCGTCGCTCGCGGTGCAGGTCGACGGCACCGCTTGGGACGAGCGGCCCTCGCTGCTCGACGCGCTGCCGAACGAGCGGGTCTTCTCGCTCAAGGTCTCCGACGACGGCCACGCGCTGCTGATCTTCGGCGACGGCACCACCTCGCCGAGCCTGCCGCCGGCGGCGCAGCTCGCGATCGGCTACCGGACCGGCGGCGGCAGCGCCGGCAACGTCGCCCGCGGCGTGCTCGCCGCGATCCTGGACGAGGTCGCGCAGTTTCCCGACCTGGTCGGCGCGACGGTCGAGAACGTCGTCGCGGCGACCGGCGGGCGCGACCGCGAGAGCGCCGCGCACGCCAAGCGCTACGGCCCGCGCTCGTTCCTGCAGCCGCTGGTCGCGGTGACCACCGACGACTACGCCGCCGCCGCGCTGGCCGCCCGCGACGCCGCGGGCGCGCCGCTGCTCCAGCGCGCCCAGGCGGCGTTCCGCTGGACCGGCAGCTGGCTGACCGTCAAGCTGACCGTCGACCCGGTCGGCGGCACGCTCGACCCCGCCCGGCGGGCGGCGCTGCTGGCCCAGCTCGAGCCGCGCCGGCTGGCCGGCTACGACCTCGAGCTGCTCCCGGCCGAGCCGGTCGCGCTCGAGCTGGACGTCGAGCTGTGCGTCCTGCCCGGTGCGTTCGGCCCAACCGTCGCGGAGGCGGTGCGGCTCGCGCTGGTCGCGTTCTTCGCGCCCGACCGGTTCTCGTTCGGCGACGCGGTGCGGGTCAGCCGGCTGTACGCCGCGATCTACGCGGTCGCGGGCGTCGCCAGCGCCCGGATCGTCACGCTGGCGCGCTACCGCTCGGCCCACGCCGCCGAGGAGACCGCGGCCAACCTCGCGGCCGGCCAGCTCGCGGTCGGTTCCGGCGAGATCGTCCGGCTCGACGACGACCGCGACTTTCCCGAGCGGGGAGTGCTCGGCGTGACGGCGATCGGAACGAGCGCGTGAGCGGGCTGCCGCCGCTCCCCTACCGCACCGGCGACTTCGCCGCGCTGCGCAAGGCGATGCTCGCGCAGGTCGCCGCCCCCGACCTGCTGGCGGGCCTGCCCAACCCGTTCGCGGCCTGGCGGCCCGGCAACGACGGCGATTTCCACACCCTCTTCATCGAGCTGTGGGCGTACCTGGGCGACGTGCTGACGTTCTACCAGGAGCGGATCGCGAACGAGGCCTACGTGCCGACCGCGACCCAGCGCGACGCGCTGGTTCGGCTCGCGCAGCTGGTCGACTACGCGGCGGCGCCCGGCGCCGCCGCCGAGACGCTGGTCGCCTTCACGCTCGACGCGAAGGCTCGCCTCACGATCCCGGCCGGCACGCGGGTCTCCGCGCGCGGCGCGCCGCCGGTGGTGTTCGAGACCTCGACCGACCTCAGCGCGAGCGGCGCGCTCAGCGCCGTCCCGTTCTCGCCGGTCGCGCTGGTGAACCAGTTCGCGCGGCTGTCCAGCTTCCAGACCGTCTTCGCGACCGCCGCGCAGACCTCGTACGACTTCGTCGACGTGGTCGTGCCGGCGTTCTGGGACGTGTTCGGCGGGTTCGGCGGCATCGCCGGCATCGAGTCGATCTACGCGCGGAGCTGGTCGTACCTGATCGCGATTCCGGTCACGACCTACGCGGACGTCGCGACGACCGTGAGCACCCGCAACGTCATCCTCGCGGGCGCGTCGCTGCGCCTGGCGCCGGGCGACGTGGTGGTCGCCGTCGAGCACGACGGCACGGACGCGGCCAACCCGCGCTGGTTCCGCCTGACCGCGGTCGCGGCCGACCGCGCGCGCGGCACGACGACGGTCTCGTGGGAGGAGCCGGTCAGCTTCGACGCCTCCGGCGCGCCGGTCGAGCTCGTCTACGCCGACTCGGCCGACGACCCGGTCGTGCTCTACGCGCTGCGCGTCAAGGCGGGCTGCTTCGGCAACGCCGCACCGGCCTGGAGCACGGTCTCGCCGACGCTCACCGCCGGGCTGCCGAGCGGAAACCCGCCGGTCTACCCGGCCGCCGGCTCGCTGATGCCCGACTGGGACGACGGCGCGGCGGCGAACCTGCCGCAGCCCGGCCAGGACGACGACCGGGTCCTGCTCGACGGCAAGTACGCCGGCGTGCGCGCCTCGCAGTCGCAGCCCGACTGGGCGGTGCTGATCGCGCCGACCCGCAACGACGAGACCAGCGCGGTGTACCGGGTCGACGCGGCCGACGAGATCGGCGCGACCGGCTACACGCTGGCCGCGACGGTCACCCGGCTGCGCCTGACCGAGTCGGTGGCGAGCGGGTTCCCGGTCCGCACGACGACCGTCTACACCGGGGCCGAGAAGCTGACCCGGCACGACCTCTTCCCGCTGCCCGACCCGGCGACCGGCACGACCCTGGTGCTCAGCGGCGCCCTGCCGGAGCTCGCCGCCGGCCAGACGGTGATCGTCTCGGGCACCGCCGTCGATCCGGACACCGGCCAGCCGACGGCGCAGCCGCTGGCCGAGGTCGCGACGATCGCGGGCGCGCCGCAGGTCGACGCCGCGCACGGGCTGACCGTCGTCACGCTCGACGGCGGCTTGACCAACGCCTACCTGCGCGCGACGGCCTCGCTGTTCGGCAACGTCGTGCCGGCCACCCACGGCGAGACCGTGCCCGACGAGCCGCTCGGGGTCGGCGACGGCAGCGCGCTGCAGCAGTACCCGCTGGCCAAGTCGCCGCTGACCTTCGTCGCCTCGGCCGGCGCCGCCGGCGGCGCGGTCGCGAGCACCCTGACCGTCAGCGTCGACGGCGCGCGCTGGGACGAGGCGCCGACGCTGCTGGACCTGGGTCCCAACGCGCGCGCGTACGAGCTCGACCGCCCGCCGGACGGCAGCGCCGTGGTGACCTTCGGCGACGGCGCGGACGGCGCGCGCCCGGCGACCGGCGCCGCCGTGCGCGCGCGCTACCGGCGCGGCCTCGGCACGAGCGGCAACGTCGCCGCCGGGCAGATCGCCACCGCGGTCGACAAGGCGCCCGGGGTCAAGTCGGTCGCCAACCCGCTCGCCGCCAGCGGCGGCGTCGACCCCGAGGGCGCCGAGTCGATCCGCGCCAACGCGCCCGAGCAGGTCCGCACGTTCGAGCGCGCGATCGCGCTCGACGACCTGGCCGCGCTGGCGCAGTCCTATCCCGGGGTCGCCAAGGCGCGGGCGGCCTGGCGCACCCGCGGCGACGACCTGCAGGCGATCGCGCGGCCGTACCTGGCGCTGACGATCGCGACCAGCGACGGCCTCCCGCTGGCCGGCCACGCGCCGCCGCTGGGCCCCAGGCTGCGCGCGTTCCTCGACGCACGGCGCGATCCCAACGTCCCGCTGCGGCTGGTCGACGCGCAGCTGGTGCCGGTCGAGATCGCGGCGACGCTCGACATCGACCCCAGCGCCGGCCGCAGCGCGACCCTGGCGCTGGCGCGCACGGCGCTCGGCCTGGACCCGGCCGGCGGCGGCTTCTTCGACGTCGCGCTGCGGCCGTTCGGCGAGCGGATCGCGATCGGCACGATCTACGCGCTGCTGCAGGACGTCCCCGGCGTCAGCGGCGTGGTGATCACCACCTTCCGCCGGGTGGACGGCGTGGCGCCGGTCGCCGACGCGTTCGCGCTCCAGCCCGGCGAGCTGGCGACGCTGGCGCCGACCTCGATCCTCAGCCCGGGCAGCGGAGGCTACGCCGACCGATGAGCCGCAACGACCCCGCCGACATGGCCGCGCGGCTGTACGCGCGCGTTCCCGGCAACTACCGCGTCTACGACGCCGAGCAGGGGTACCCGCTGCTGGCGCTGCTGACCGTGATCGGGCGCGAGGTCTCGGCGCTGCGGGTCGACCTCGACGACCTCTGGGACGACTTCTTCATCGAGACGTGCGCCGACCCGATCGTGCCGTACCTGGGCGCGCTGGTCGGCACCAAGCTGCTCGACCAGCCGATCGGCCAGAGCAACCGGCTCGAGGTCTGGAACACCGTCGCCTGGCGCCGCAGCAAGGGCACCCCGCAGATGCTGGGCGAGCTGGCCGGCGCGATCTCCGGCTGGCCGGCGCAGGTCGACGAGTTCTTCGCCCGGCTGGCCTGGTCGCAGCACATGCTCCACCTGCGGCCCGAGCGCAGCCTGACGGTCGGCCTGCGCGACGACGCGGCGCTGGCCCGGCTGGGCGGCGCGGACGACCCGTTCGCGCACGCCGCCGACCTGCGGACCGCCGCGCCGCTGGACGCGGCCCGGGTGACGCCGGCCGCGCGCGGCGTGCCGGTCGCCGCCTTCGGCACCCACGGCCGCTACGGGCTCGACCGGCTCGGGGTCTTCGTCGACCGGCTCGCGGTCTACCCGATCCACGGCGCGACGCCGGCGCCGGAGATCGTGCCGGCCAGCCCGCCCGCGCCGCCGCGCTGCTTCACCTTCGACCCGCTCTTCCGCGACCGGCCGCTGTTCGCGGCCTCGACCGGCGCGCCGATCTCGCGCCGCGCGCTCGGCGCCGCGCCCTGGGACTTCGCCGCCGACGTGCAGGTGCGGTGGTGGGGCGTGCCGCTGGTCGCCGGCGCCGCGCCCGCGCCGCTCGCCCTGACCGACCCGCAGGCCGCGCCGTTCGACTTCGGCGGGCGCGCCGCGCCGTTCGGCCTGGACCCGGCCCAAGGGCTGCGGGTCGCCGACGGCGGCGGGTTCGCCGGGGCGCCGCCGTTCGTCGTGCGGGCGACCTGGGTCGACCCGGCCGGCAGCGCCGAGCTGGCCGCGCTCGGCACGCTGCGCACCGCCAGCGCGGCGTTCGACGGCGGCACGTTCACGGCGGGCGCGCCCGCGCCGCGGGCCGGCCGGCTGCGGATCGACGTCCTGCCGGCCGCGGGCCTGGGCTCGGCCCGCTTCCCGGGCGCCGTCCTGGCCGTGCGCGCGGCGCGCGGGGCGGCGGTCGGCGCGCTGCGCGAGGCCGACGCGGTCTACGTCGCGCTCCCCGCCACGGCGATCGCGCCGGGCACCGTGCAGACCTGGTGGATCGACGCGGCCGGCGCGGCGTACACCGATCCCAGCCTGCACCCCGACGCGCTGGCCCGGGCCGGGATCGGACCGGTCTACCCGCCGCGCGAGCTCAGCGCGAGCGTGATCCCGGCGACGGCGTTCCTCGACCTCCACGGCAGCCTCGGCGCGCGGCTGGTCGACCCGGCCCGACTCGGCGGCATCACTGCCCGCTTCGACGCGCTGGTCGTAGGCGGCGCCGTCGTGGTGCGGGCCCAGGGCGCGGGCGATCTGCCGCCGAGCGAGCTGATCCTGACCAACCGGGCCGGCGCGGCGCTGCTGGTCTACCTGCCGGCGGTCGGCGCCGGCGACGCGGCCGGCGGCAAGTCGTTCCAGGTCGCCGACGACGGCACGACCTACGACGCCCCCGCCGAGCCCGGCGCCCCGCCGACGACGTTCGGCGCCCGCACGCCGGCCCGGCGCTCGGCCGGCCAGGTGCTGCCGCTGGCCGGCTTCTGGCCGCTGCGCCAGCGGGTCGCCGTCGCGATCGACCACCGCCGGCGGGAGCCGCACCTGGGCGAGCTCGGGATCGACCCCGAGAACGGGCGCTTCCGGCTGGCCTACGGCGATCCGCTGGTCGGCGCCGGCGCGGGGCTGAGCGTCGACTACGGCGAGGCGCTGCGCGACGCGCTGGGGGCGCTGGGCGCCGGCCCGGCCGGCGCCGGGCCGCCGACCCGCGTCGTCGCGGCCAGCGGCGACGCCGCGGTCGCCGCCGGCGTGCCGGTCCACCGGACGCTGCACGAGGCCATGACGGCGCTCGCCACGGCGGCGCAGGCGCACGAGATCGTCGAGATCGCCGACAGCGCGACCTACGCCGAGCCGGCGCTCGAGCCGGCGAGCCCGGCGCTGCGCTCGCTGGCGATCCGCGCGGCCGCCGGCACGCGGCCGGCGCTGGTCTGCACCGACCCCGCCCGGGTCGGCCTGCACGTGCGGACCCCGCTCGACCGGCTCGCGCTGAGCGGCCTGCTCGTCCGCGGCGGGTCGGTCGTGCTGGACGCGCCGGTGGGCGAGGTCGACCTGGCGGACCTCTCGCTCGACCCCGAGAGCGGGGTGCCGGCGCTGATCGCCCACGACGACGTCCCGGCCAGCAACGGGCGAGTGGTGGTCGTGCGCTCCATCGTCGGGCCGCTCGCGCTGGGGGCAGGCGTCACGGAGCTGACCGTCGCCGACGCGGTCCTCGGCCCGCCCGGCGGCCCCTCGATCGGCGGCCTGGTGCCGGCCCTGCGGGCGATCCCGCCGCTCGCTTCGCCGCCGGCGTCGCCGCCCGCGCGGCCGGTCTCGTCCCCGCTCGGCTCGCCGCCGGCCGAGCCGGACCGGGCGCAGACGGTGCGGCTCGAGCGCGCGACGGTCTTCGGGACGGTGCGCGCGACGGTGCTGCACGCGACCGACGTCGTCTTCGCCGACCTCGTCGACTGCGCCGACCGCACCACCGGCTGCGTGCGCTACACCCGCTACGCCGACGGCTCGTCGCTGCCGCTGCGCTTCCGCACCACCTCGGCGCTGGTCGCCTTCGCCGCGCGCCGCTTCGGCCGGGTCGACTACGCGCTGCTGGACGCCGCGACCGACCCGGCGGTGCGGGCGGCGAGCAGCAGCGGTGCCGAGCCGGGCGCGTTCGCCCGCGCCCGCGACGCGACGCGCGTCGCCAACCTGACGACCAAACTTCGCGAGTTCGCGCCGGTCCGGATGGTCCCGGTCGCGATCGCCCGGACCTGAGGAGCACGACGATGAAAGGTGATTTCTCCCGCCCCGCCAGCCCCAACGGGTACGCGGGCGTGCTCCACCAGCAAGGCCGCGTCTGGCTCGACGCGGACTGGAACGACGAGGTGCTCGCGCGCCTCGCGCAGGCCCACGCCGAGAACGCCGACCTCTTCGGGCGCTGCGCGGTGCCCGCGCCCGGCACGGCGTTCGCCGTCCAGCCGGCCGGCGCCGGCAGCCTGACCGACTTCGGCATCGGCGGCGGCGCCGGTTCGGCCGGCCGCTGCTACGTCGACGGCATCCCGTGCACGTCGCCGGGGACGTGGACGTACCTGACCCAGCCGTTCTATCCCGACCCGCCGGCGCTGCCGCCGGCGGACGTCAGCTCGCCGCTCTCGCCGGTCGGCTCGCCGCCGGCGAGCTTGGGCGCGATGCTGGTCTATCTCGAGGTCTGGCAGCGGCTGGTCACGGCGCTGCAAGACCCCGCCCTGCGCGAGCGCGCGCTGGGCGGACCCGACACGACCGGGCGGGTGCAGACCGTCGCGCAGGTCAAGGTCCAGCCGCTGCCGGACGGCCTCGCGCCGCTGACCTGCGCCGTCGCCGCGCAGTACCTGCCCGGCGACGGCTCGGGCACGCTCTCGACCAGCACCGCGACCGATCAGCTCCCGCCCGACCCCTGCCGCATCCCCGATCCCGAGGCGTACACCGGGCGCGAGAACGCGCTCTACCGGGTCGAGATCCACGACGGCGGCGACGTGCTCGGCGCGCCGGCCGGCGGCGCCTTCCAGCTGGCGCTGGCAGCCGATGCGCCGGCCGGCAGCCGCACCCTGACCCTGCCGGGACTGCTCGGCGCGGACCAGACCGCGGCGCTGCTGCGCCAGGGCTCGCTGCTGATCGAGGACGACGCGGGCAGCTCCGAGCAGGCGCCGGTCCAGTCGGTCGCCGGCGACGCGGCCAACGGCGTCACCCAGGTGGCGCTGGCGCGCGGTTTGGTCGGGTCGTACACGCAAGCCCGCAACGCGCGCGCGAAAGGCGGCGCCGCGATCTTCAAGTGGTCGCGCAGCAACGCCGCCGACGCGTTCGCCGTCGACGCCGTCGGCGGCGACCTGCGCACGCTCACCCTCGACGCGCTCGGCCGCGACAGCGCCGGGGCCCTGCGGCGCGGCGACTTGGTCGAGGTCAGCGACGACGCGAGCGACTTGGGGCCGGCGCGCGGCCAGCTGACCTACATCGCCGGCGACCCCGATCCCGACGCGTTCACGATCCAGCTGGCCGACCCGCTGCCGGCGCAGTTCGCGGTCGCCGGCCGCCACCCGGTGGTGCGCCGCTGGGACGGCGCCGGGGTCGCCTCGGCGGCGTTCGACCCCGTGCAGACGCCCGAGCTCGACCTGGGCGACGGGGTGCGGGTGACCTTCGGCGGCAGCGACCTGCGGCCGGGCGACTACTGGCAGTTCACCGCCCGGGCGATCGACGGCAGCCTGGACCTGCTCAGCGCCGCCCCGCCGCACGGCATCCGCCGCCACCGCGTCCCGCTGGCGGTCCTCGGCTACCGCCGCGTTCCGCAGTTCACCGTGACCGACCAGCCGCGGCCGGCGGCCGAGGTCGCCCGTTTGCTCGCCGGGCCGGTCGGTCGCACGGCCGTCGCGCTCGAGCTGATCGCCGACTGCCGCTCGGTGTTCGAGCCGCTCACCCAGGTCGAGGACCTGGAGAGCGGCATCCACGTCACCGGCGTCTACGGCTTCGACGGCACCAACACCGCGGCGGTCCTCGCCAACGACGCCGACGTGCCGGTGAACCGCATCTTCAACGGGATCGTCGTGCACTGCGATCAGCCGCTCGACGCGCGCTCGGTCGAGCGCGCCACCTGCGCGGTGCACGTCGAGCTGCCCAGTACGGTCGTCTCCAACGCCCCGCCGCCGACCGCCGGCCCGGCCGCCTCGGTCCTGCCCGTCGCGTACGACAGCGTGACGCTGGCGGCGGACCTCACCGTCGCGACCTCCGCCGACGGCGGCACGATCGCCTGGAAGAGCCGGCTCGATCCGACCGGCCTGCGCGCGCTGCTCGCGCGCGCGCCGCAGGGCGAGCAGCGGCTGCTCGCGCGGCTGGTGCTGGACGGGAACCGGATCCGCTCGGCCGACGGCCAGCTGGTCCTCGACGGCGACACGTTCGGGCTCGCCGGCGCCGACGGCCGCACCCTGCTGCAGTTCCCCAGCGGCGACGGGCGCCGCGGGGGCGACTTCCGGATGTGGTTCTGGCTCACGCCGGAGCTGAACCTGATCGTCGGCTCGCTGTTCGTCTCGAACGCGACCGCCTCGACCGTGACGGCGTTCGACGCGAACGCCAGCGGCAGCCCGGCACCGCGCGCGACGATCGGCCAAGGCGACCTGCTCTCGCCCAGCGGCGTCGCGCTCGACCGGGCCGGCAACCTCTACGTCGCCAACACCCGCGGCACGCTGGTCCTCGTCCCGGTCAACCCGCCGGCGAGCAGCGTCGTGCAAGCCCAGGTGCGCGACGTCCTGCAGCAGTCCACGGCCGGGTTCGCGCCCAGGAAGCTGCTCTTCCGCACCGACATCTTCGCCGCGAGCACCGCGCTCGGGCTCGGCTCGGAGGCGCAGATCATCCACAAGCCGCCCAATGGCGACGGCGGCGAGCCGGTACCCAAGCCGGTCCCGCCGCGGCGCGAGTTCATCACCTACGTCAACGTGTTCGCCGCCGGTGCCAAGGACGGCGACGCGCCGCTCTACCGGCTGGGCGGCAGCACGACGGGCATCGTCGCGCCGCTGGGGATCGAGCTCGACGGCGCGGGGCAGCTCTACCTCGTCAACGCGCAGCCGCAGTCGACGACGGCGGTCCTGGCGGGCAGCCTGCTGCGCTTCGCGGCCGGCGCGCGCGACGACACCGCGCCGCTCGCCGTGCTCAGCGGCGGCAACAGCAACGTCGTCAACCCCAAGGACGTCGCGGTCGACGCGCAAGGGTTCGTCTACGTCCTCGAGGCCAGCCAGCAGGGCGTCGTGCTGGTGTTCGCGCCCTCGCCGGCCAGCGGCGCGGCGGTCCAGTACCTGATCAACGGGATCGGTCTGGCCAACCCGTTCAGCATCGCGGTCGACGCCTCGCACGTCTACATCACCGACCGCGGCAACGCGACCACGCCGCCCTCGATCGTGCTCTTCCCGGTGCCGCCGCACGCGACCGCCGGCACCTTCGCGGTCCCCGCGGCGACGGTGATCCGGATCGGCGGCGGGCAGTCGACGCTCGCCGTCCCGGCCGGGATCACCGTCGACGGCGCGCAGACGGTCTACGTCGTCGACGGCAACGCGGTCAAGGTCTGGCCGACGGCGGCACTCAAGCCCGCGCCGCCGGCGGCGGGCGGGGGCGTCACCCCGCAGGGGCTCGCGCCGAGCGCGCAGATCACCAGCAGCGCGCTCAGCGGGCCCGCCTACCTCGCCTTCGGGTCGTGAGCGAGCCGCTCGTCAGCTGCATCATGCCGACCCGCGACCGGCGCGGCTTCGTGCCGCGCGCGATCGCCTGGTTCCGGCGCCAGGACCACCCGCTCAAAGAGCTGGTGATCGTCGACGACGGCGACGACCCGGTCGCCGACCTGGTGCCGACCGACAGCCGGGTGCGCTACATCCGGCTCGACCGGCGCGCGACGATCGGCCGCAAGCGCAACCTCGCCTGCGGCGCGGCGCGCGGCGAGATCGTGCTGCACTGGGACGACGACGACTGGTACGCGCCCGACCGGATTCGCCGCCAGCTCGCGGTCCTGCGCGAGAGCGGGGCCGACCTGTGCGGCGCGAGCACGCTGCGCTTCTACGACCCGGGGCGGGTGCGCGCGTGGCAGTACCGCTACCCGGCCGATCAGCCGCGCTGGGTCCACGGCGCGACGCTGGCCTACCGGCGCGCCTTCTGGGACGAGCACCGCTTCGACGACGTCGACGTCGGCGAGGACGCGTACTTCGTCTGGCGCGCGGCGCCCGACCGGATCGCGGTGATCGAGGACGACTCGTTCTACCTCGGCGCGATCCACCCGGCCAACGCCAGCCCCAAGCAGACGCAGGGCGCGTACTGGCAGCCGCTCGCGGTCGAGCTGGTCGAGCGCCAGCTCGGCGCCGACCTGGATGCGTTCGCCCACCCGCCCGCGCCGCTCGCCCTGCCGTGCGCCACCGCGCCGCCGCGCAACGTCCACGCGTGCCTGGTGCACGAGAACCCGGCCTGCGTGCTCGACCTGGTGCGCAACCTGCGCCACTGCGACCCCGACTCGCAGATCCTGCTCTACGACGGCAGCGCGGCGGGCCGGCTGCTCGACGACCGGGCGGCGCTCGAGCGCCAGGGCGCGGTGGTCCACCCCGCGCCGCGGCCGATGCGCTGGGGCTACCTGCACGAGTTCGCCTTCGACGCGATGCGCTTCGCGCTCGACGAGCTGGGCGCGCAGACGCTGACGATCGTCGACTCCGACCAGCTCGCGCTGCGCCCCGGCTACGCGCGCTTCGTCGACGCGTACCTCGCCGCGCACCCCGCGGTCGGCCTGCTGGGCACGAGCGCCGAGGTCCAGGGCTGGTCGACCCAGATCGCGCCGGCGGTGCAGGCCTGGCGCGAGGTCGAGCGCTGGCGGCCGTTCCTGCGCAAGTTCGCCGGCGGCGAGGAGCAGTTCGTGCGCTGGACGTTCTGGCCGTCGACCGTCTTCAGCGCGCCGGCGATGCGCGACCTGGTCGCGCTGCGCGAGCGCGACCCGGATCTGGGCGCGCTGCTCGCGGGCTCGACCATGTGGGCGGTCGAGGAGGTGCTCTTCCCGACCCTCGTCGCGCTGCTCGGCCACCAGGTCGCGCGCAACCCGTGCAGCCCGGAGCTGGTGCGCTACCGCATCCCGGCCAGCGACGCCGAGCTGCGGCGCGCGTTCGACGACCCGGCGGTCTACTGGATCCACCCGGTCGAGCGGCAGTACGGCGACCCGCTGCGCACCCGCGTCCGCGAGCGGCTGGACGGGTACGGCGACGCGCCCGTGCCCGGCGAGCGGCCGCAGCCGCCGCTGCGCACGCTGCCGATCCTGGCCCGGATGCGCGAGGTCGACGGCTGGCTCGGCGAGGACGAGGCCGACGCGCTGGTCGCGCTCGCCGCCGAGGCGGTGCGCGCGCGCGGCGCGGCCGCCCGGATCGTCGAGGTCGGCAGCTACCGCGGCCGGGCGACGGTGGTGCTGGCCTCGGTCGCGCAGGCGCTCGACCCCGGAGCGCGCGTCTACGCGATCGACCCGCACGACGGCCGGCTCGGGGCGCGCGAGGACCGGCTGATCGCGGTGCAGCCGTCGGCCGGCGCGCTGGCGGCGACCGTCGCCCGGTTCGACCTGGGCGAGGTGGTGGTGCAGCTGCGCGCGGCGACCGCGTCGCTGGCCTGGAACGAGCCGGTCGACCTGCTGCTGGTCGACGGCCTGCACGACTACGCCGCCGTCGCGGGCGACTTCGCGTGCTTCCGGCCCTTCCTGCGGGCCGGCGCGCGGATCGCCTTCCACGACTACTGCGCCGGCTGGCCCGGCGTGCGCGCGTTCGTCGACGAGCTGTGCGCCGGCGGCGGCTACCGCTTCGTCGAGGTCGTCGGCACGCTGGCCATCGTCGAGGCCGCGGGCCTTCCGCCGGCGTGAGCGAGCGCGTCGTCGCCGTCGTGTCGGTGTACGACAACCCGGTCCTGCTGCCGCACTTCCTCGCGCACTACGCGCGGCTGGGCGTCGAGCGGGTCGTCGTCGCGTTCCGCACCCCCGAGCCGGACGCTGCGTTCGCCGAGGCCGTGCGGCGCGCACAGCCGTTTGCGGCCGAGGTGATCTGGCGGCGGAGCGACCGCTTCGCCGACAGCGACAAGGCCGCGGTGGAGCGCGAGCTGCTGGCGGCGGCCGGGCTGGCCGACGACGACTACGTCATGCACCTCGACCTCGACGAGTTCCAGGAGTATCCCGCGCCGCTGGCGGACGTCGTGCGCGCGATGAACGCCCACGACGACTGGGCGCTGCGCGGCTGGATCGCCGACCGGGTCGCCGCCGACGGCAGCTTGGCCGCGGTGGCGCCGGAGCCGGCCATCGGCGAGCAGTTCCCGCTCGTCTGCGACCTGACCGAACGCGTGCTGCGCGGGTGGACGCAGAAGATCGTCTTGTGCCGGTACCGGGTCGAGCTCCAGGGCGGCGTGCGGCACGACACCTGCAACGCCTACTACGAGCGCGTCCCGCTCGGGCGGCCGGACGAGTACCGCGTCCACCACTTCAAGTGGACGCACGGGCTCGACCGGCGGCTCGCCGCGCGGCTGAAGTCGGCCGCGATCGGCTCGTCGTACCGCGCCGAGTGCGAGCGCTTCCTCGACCACTACCGGCGCCACGGCCGGCTCGACCTGAGCGACCCCGCGCTCAACGTGCGCCCGGCCGGCCCGTTCGTCTACCGCTAGGCTCCCGGCAGAACGGCTAGGGGCGGCTGGCCTCGCGCGCCTTCACCAGCGCGGTCACCGTCTCGTTGTACGGGGTCGGCACCGCGGCCCGCCGGCCGGCCGCGACGACCGCGCCGTTGATGAAGTCGATCTCGGTCGGCGCGCCGGCGCGCAGGTCGTTGAGCAGCGAGCTGTCGAGGCCGGCGGTCTGCTCGACGATCGTGCGCACGTACGACCAGGGGTCGGTGAACGGCAGCGGGATGCGCATGGCGTTGGCGACCGTCGCCGCTTCCTGGGCCAGCGAGCGGGCCACCTCGCCGGCGTGCTCGTCGCGCAGCACGATGCCGTTGGGCTGCTCGAGCAGCGCCGCGACCGGGTTGATCGCCGCGTTGGCGATCAGCTTGCCCCACAGGTGCGGGCGGATGTCGTAGGCGGTGGTGGCCCGGAACCCGGCGTCGACCAGCAGCCGCGCGACGCGGTTGCAGACCTCGGGCGAGGCGCCCGCGCTGCCCAGCACCGTGGTGCCCTCGCCGATGCGCTCGACCTGGCCCGGGCCGACGCTCAGCGCCGACTCGGTCGTCGCCCCGATCACCAGCGGGATCGTGCTGCCCAGCGCGGTCTTGATCGCCTCCTCGTTGCCCAGGCCGTTCTGCAGCGAGACGATCGCCGCGGCCGGGCTCAGCTCGGAGGCGAACGGCCGCAGCGCGGGCAGCGTGTCGGTCGCGCGCACGAACACGAAGAGCACCTGCACGCCGAACAGCTCGCGCGGCTCGATCGTCGCCCGCGCCGCGCGCGACTCGCCGTCGACTCGCAGACCCGCCCGCGCGACCGCCGCCACGACCTCCGGCTTGCGCTCCAGCAGCACGACCTCGTTGTCGTGCGCCAGCCGCTGCCCGAACAGCGTCCCCAGCGCACCCGCCCCGACGATCCCGATCCTCATGCCCACCGCGCCCGGTCCGTCACCTTGCTCTCGCTTTCGCACGCCGCCGGTTCATCAAGCCGATCAGCAAGACCCCGGCGCAGAAGCCGCCGATGTGGGCGAAGTACGCGGTGCCGCCTTGCGATTCCGCCGCCCGGCCGCCCAGCGTGCCGAAGCCGTCGAGGAATTGCGCCAGCGCCCAGACGCCGATCACCAGCAGCGCCGGCAGGCGCAGGAAGAGCGGGAAGCAGCCGATCGGGACGATCGTCCGCACGCTGGCGAACGGAAAGCGCACCAGGTAGCCGCCCAGCACGCCGGCGATCGCGCCCGAGGCGCCCAGCGACGGGACGTGGCTGCCCGGTCCGACCGCGATCTGCGCGGCCCCGCCCGCGATCCCGCACAGCAGGTAGAACGCCAGGAAGCGCAGGTGCCCGCAGAGCGCCTCGACCTGCGGCCCGAACACGAAGAGGAAGAGCATGTTGAAGGCGATGTGCAGGAAGCCGCCGTGCAGGAACATCGAGCTGATCACGGTCAGCGCGGGCAGCGGCGGCGCGGGCGGGTCGAGCACGATCCCGTTGGTCACGTCGTAGGGAATCAGCGCGTACGCGTTGATGAAGCGGTCGAGGTCGGGCGCGGACAGCTCCTGGACGAAGACCCAGACGTTGAGCGCGATCAGCCCGTAGACGACGAGCGGGAACACCCGCACCCGGCTCTCGTCGCCGATCGGGATCACCTCAGAACTGGTACTGCAGGCCGAACGCGGTGCGGCGGCCGCTGCGCAGCGCGTCGCGCTCGCCCCCGAAGAGGGTCAGGCCGTCGCCGAGCCGGTAGTTGGCGTACGCGTCGGTGGTCGGGTGGCGCGGGTCGTAGACGCGGCCCTCCAGGCTGAAGCCCTTGCCCGGCGCCGGCGCGAAGACCGCGCGCATGCCCAGCCGCGAGTAGAGAATGCCGCCGCCGAGCTGCAGGCCGGGCCCGACCGTCGCCATCCCGACGAAGTTGGCCGTCGATGCCGGCCCGCCGATATCGTTGAAGCCGGCGAACAGGTACGTCGGGCCCCGCGGCAGCGCGATCACGTTGACGTCGGTCTGCGGGCCGCGGTCCTTCGTCAGCAGCGGCGAGCTGTTCCCGGCGGCGTGCTGCCGGTCGAGCTCCGAGACGCGGATCTGCAGCGCGATGAGCTGGCGGACGAGCGTGCCGACGTCGTTCTTGACGTTGCCCTGGATGGTCCCGGGCGCCGGTGAGGTACCGCCGCGCGGCGCGCCCGGCCGCTGCGGGTACGTGCCGTTGGGCAGCGGCGAGCCGGCCGGTGCGGGCGTCGCGCCGGGGTCGACGCCGTAGACGTGCGACGTTCCGCCTAACCGTCCGAACACGGAGTTGGCCTTCTGCGCCGCGGCGTCCACGTTCGCGACGGTGTCGCGAAGCTGCGCCTGCGTCTGCGGGTTGCCGCTGACGTTGTGCAGGTCGCTCGCGATCGACGCGAAGGTCGTCGCGGTCTGGGCGATGCCTTGGGTGGTCTCCAGCAGGTTCGCCCGCAGCCGCGGGTCGGCGGCCAGGCTCGCCACCTGGTCGGCGGTGCGGTTGAGGTCGTGCGCCGAGGCGTCGAGCGAAGCGACGATGGCGTCGACGTGGCCGCCGTTGCGGCGCACCGCCGAGTCGAGCTGGGAGCTGACGTCGACGAGGTTGGCGCTGCCTTGCGTGAGGGCCACCTGGAGCGTGTTGCTCAGCGCGTCGACCCGGGTCGAGAGCCGGCTGAACTCGGCGTTCGCGCTGGCCGAGAGCGCCTGGCCGTTGGCCAGGACCGACTGGACCTCGCTCAGCAGCTTGGGCTCGCGCTGCTCGAGCACCGCCAGCATCGTGTCGAGCCGCTTGACCTCGCCCTGGCCTTGGTCGAGCAGGTCCTGGACGGTGGCGGGGTTGGTGCCCTGCGGCTCCTGGTCGAGCGGCAGGATCTCGCGCGGCAGCACCGCGACCGCCGGCGGCGTGCCGCCGGACCGGCTCGGCATCGAGGCCACCTGCGGCACGATCTCGAGCGTCGCGTCGCCGGTCAGCGGGAGCTGGATCAGGAAGCGCGCGCTGCGCGGCACGCTGACGTTGTTGTTGATCGCCACGATCACCCGGACCGAGAAGTCCGGCAGCAGGTCGGTGGAGTCGACCACGCCGACCACGACCCCGCTCTCGTACGCCAGCGCGCCCTTGTGCAGGCCGGCGGCCGACTTGAAGTGGACGCCGATCTTGTAGCGGCCCTGCGGGCCGACGTTGGCCAGCACGAGGAAGACGCCGAACAGCAAGAGCAGGGCGACGATGGTGAAGAGCCCGACAGCGGCTTGTCGCATCATACGGTCAGATCGGGATCGGCCCGACTTCGCTCCCTTGCAAGAACTGTTGCACGATCGGGTTGGGAGACCGCCGGATCTCGTCGACGGTTCCGTAGGCGACGATCGCGCCCTCGAAGAGGAGCGCGATGTAGTCGGCCATCAGGTAGATGCTCTCGAGGTCGTGCGAGACGACGACCGCCGTGCCGCCCAGCCGCCGGCGCAGCTTCACGATCAGCTCGGTCAGCACGTGGGTGATGATCGGGTCCAGGCCGGTCGTCGGCTCGTCGTAGAGCACGGCCTCGGGGTTGGTCACCACGGCGCGCGCGAAGCCGGCCCGCTTGACCATGCCGCCCGAGAGCTCGGCGGGGAAGCGCGCCTCGACGTTCGAGAGGCCCACCGCGTCGAGGTTGGACGCGACCAGCTTGGTGATCTCGGCCTCCGGCATGGTGGTGTGCTCGCGCAGCGGCAGGGCGACGTTGTCGCCGATCGAGAGCGAGTCGAACAGCGCCGCGAACTGGAACGAGAAGCCGATCTTGCGGCGCAGCTCGATCAGCTCGCGCTCGCGCAAGGCCGTGATGTCGCGGCCCTTGACGAGCACCCGCCCGCTGTCGGGCTTCTTGAGCCCGTTGAGCAGCCGCAGGATGGTCGACTTGCCGGCGCCCGAGAGCCCGATGATGCAGGTGATCGCGCCCTCGACGATGTCGAGCGAGAGGTTCTGCATCACGATCTTGTTGCCGTAGCGGACGCAGACGTCGTCGAGCTGCGCCCACAGCTTGCGCTCAGCTGTTGCCATAGAGCACGTACGAGAGCGCGAAGTTGAAGATGAAGATCAGGATGATCGAGATGACCACGGCGCTGGTGGTCGACTTGCCGACCCCCGCCGCGCCGCCCCGGGTGGAGAGCCCCTGGTACGCGCCGATGATCGCTATGATGACCGCGAACACCAGCGCCTTGACCAGGCCCTTGACGACGTCGCCGAACGGCAGCACCGCGCGGGCCGAGGTGATGAACGACTCCTGCGAGATGTGGGCGTAGACGCCGGCCACCCACATGCCGCCGACGATCGAGACGACGTCGGCCAGGACCGTCAGCAGCGGCAGCATCAGCACCAGCGCCACCAGCCGCGGCACGACCAGCATGCGGGTCGGCGAGAGCCCCAGCGCCTGGAGCGCCTCGATCTGCTCGGTCACCACCATCGAGCCCAGCTCGGCGGCGATGGCGGCCCCGGTGCGGCCCGCGACGACGACCGCCGAGAGCATCGGCCCGAGCTCGCGCGCCGCCGAGAACGCGACCGCGCCGCCGACCAGGTTGCCCACGCCGTACTGCACCGCTTGGACCGCGCTCTCCAGCGAGAACACCATCCCGGTGAAGAGCGAGGTCAGCAGCACGATCGGCCACGACTGCACGCCCAGCAAGTACGCCTGGTCGAACGTCTCGCGGAAGCGGATCCGCAGCACGACGACGTAGCGCACGGCGTCGGCCAGCAGTTCGGCGGCGCCGCCGGCGTAACCGAAGAACCCGGTCGTCTCGCGGCCGACGTCGTCCAGGACCTTCACCGGGCGTCGTGTTCCGCGAGCGCGTCGAGGACGCCTCGCACCGCCTCCATGCGCTTGGCGACCACCCCGCGCTCGGCGGTGAGGTTGAACTGGAGCTGGTAGAGGCGAGCCAGCTCGCGGTCGACGTGGCGCAACTGCTCGGACGCCTCGCCCGCGTAGGGCTCGAAGTAGCGCCGCACCGCCGCCAGGTAGGCGCGGACCTCGGCCTCGCCGGCGGTCCCGGCGGCCAGCGCGGCGCTCATCCTGGCCTGCGCGGCGCGCATGGCGCGGTCGGTGATGTGGAACCCGCCGACCGTGGCGACCAGCCCGGCCAGCCGCTCGCGGGCGGCCGGCTCAGCCACGGCCCAGCGCCGCCCGCTGGCGCTCGAACAGCTCGCGGATGCCGCCCTCGGCCAGGCCGAGCAGCGCGTCGAGCTGGGCCCGGCTGAACGGCTCGCGCTCGGCGGTGCCCTGGACCTCGACGAAGCCGCCGGCGTCGGTCATCGCGACGTTCATGTCGACCTCGGCGGTGCTGTCCTCGGCGTAGGGCAGGTCGAGCACCGGCGTGCCACTGACGATCCCGACCGAGACCGCGGCGATCTGGCCGACGAGCGGCCACTTCTGCTGCTTCTCCGGGTCGAAGCTCTTGCGCAGGGCCAGCGCCAGCGCCACCCAGGCGCCGGTGATCGAGGCCGTCCGCGTCCCGCCGTCGGCCCCGATCACGTCGCAGTCGACGATCACCGTCTTCTCGCCCAGCCGGTTCAGGTCGACCACCGCCCGCAGCGCTCGGCCGATCAGGCGCTGGATCTCGTGGGTGCGCCCGCCGAGCTTGCCCTTGACCGCCTCGCGCTGGTTGCGCTCGGGCGTGGCCTGCGGCAGCATGGCGTACTCGGCGGTGATCCAGCCGGTCCCGCGGCCGCGCATCCAGGGCGGCACCCGGTCCTCGACCGTCGCGGCGCAGATCACCCGGGTGTTCCCCATCGAGACCAGCACGGAACCGTCCGCGAAGGAGAGATACCCCGGCTCGAACGACAGGGGACGAAGCTGGTTGGGTAGACGACCGTCGGCGCGCACGAGCGACCAGGATTCGGCTCCTTCGGGCCCGATCCGCTTTTCCCGGCGCGCTCGCTACATCATGACGAGGACGCAGACGTACGTGTGATTCGTCAGCGTCACCGGACCCAAGCCGGGCCCGAACGTGATCGCGGTTCCGTGGACCGTTCCGAGGTTCCAGCCGATCCCGACCCCCGTGGTAAGGTCGTAGCCGTACTCGCCGAACGTGTGACCGGCCGTCGGCACCGTCGCCGGGATGACGATCGACGTGAGCAGCTCGTACCACTTGCCGAACGTCACGCTGCGATCGAGCGTGAGCTCGAACGCCGCCAATGCCGCCCCGGGCGGCGGCGGACCGGGAAGTGCCGGAATCGCCGTCGTCGTCGTCATCGCCGCGGTGACGCCGCCGGACGCATCGTTGGCGGAGTAGACGAACGACCCGCCGTAGCCGGCGGCCGCCGGGAACGACAGCGTCCCGCCGCTCGGTGCGATCGCCGCCACGGCCGAAGCGGAGGCCAGCGGCGGCGGTCCGGGAGTTCCGCCACAAGCGGCGAGCGAGACGCACAGCAGCGCCGCCGCCCGGGCACGACGCCTCATGTCGTCCGGCGCCTACTCGACGGTGACCGTCTTGGCCAGGTTGCGGGGCTGGTCGACGTCCTTGCCGTCGATGTCGGCGATGTGGTAGGCGAGCAGCTGCAGCGGGATCACGTTGACGATCGGCGAGAGCAGCTCCTCGACCCGCGGCACCCACAGCACGTGGTCGGCCAGCGCGGCGGCTTCCTCGTCGCCGTGGTTGGCGACCAGGACGATCGGCGCTTCGCGGGCCTTGGCCTCGGAGAGGTTGGAGAGCATCTTCTCCCGCACCCGCCCGTCGGTCACGATGCCGATCACCGGCGTCTTGCTGTCGAGCAGCGCGATCGGGCCGTGCTTCATCTCGCCCGCGGCGTAGCCCTCGGCGTGGATGTAGCTGATCTCCTTCAATTTGAGGGCGCCTTCGAGCGCGGTCGGGAAGTTGACGTAGCGGCCCAGGAACAGCACCGAGCGGGCCTTGCGGACCTTCTTGGCGACCTTCTTCACGTCGTCGGAGGTGTTGAGCACGACGTCGACCGCGGCCGGCAGCAGCTTGGTGCCCTCGGCGATCTCGCGCAGGCGCTCCAGCGGCGCCGACTTGCGCACCCGGGCCAGGTACAGCGCCAGCAGCGTGGCGGCGATCGCCTGCGAGACGTAGGTCTTGGTCGCGGCGACCGAGATCTCGGGTCCGCCGCGGGTGAACAGCGTCGCGTCGGCCATCCGGGCCAGGTGCGAGCCGACCACGTTGCAGATGCCGATGATCGGCGCGCCCTCTTCCTTGGCGATCTTGATCGCCTCGATCGTGTCGGCCGTCTCGCCCGACTGCGACATCGCGATCGTGAGCGTGCGCGGGTCCATCGCGCGGTCGCCGTAGCGGAACTCGCTGGCCAGCTCCATCTCGACCGGGATCTTGCACAGCGCGCGCATCAGGTACATGCCGACCATGCCGGCGTTGAATGCGGTGCCGCAGCCGGTGATCGAGATCTTGGTCATCGCCCGCAGCACGATCTCGTCGATCCTCAGCTCGGAGGACAGCTGGACGTCGTGGCTCTCGTCGATCCGGCCGGCCAGCGTCTCCTTGATGACGTTGGGCTGCTCGAAGATCTCCTTGAGCATGAAGTGCTTGAAGCCGGACTTCTCGGCCGAGGTCGCGTCCCAGGCGACCTGCTGCACGTCGCGCTCGACCGGGCGGCCGTCGAAGGCGGTCAGGGTGTAGCCGTCGCGGCCGACGTCGACCACCTCGCCCTCCTGCAGCACGACGATCTTGCGGGTGTACTGCAGCATGGCCGGGATGTCGGAGGCGACGAACATCTCGCCCTCGCCCAGGCCGACGATCAGCGGGGTCGCCCCGTTGCGGGCGAAGATCAGGTGCTCGGGCGAGTCGGACGAGATGACCCCCAGCGCGAAGGCGCCGCGCACCAGCGCCAGCGTCTCGCGCACCGCGGCCACCAGGTCGCCCTGGTAGCGGGTCTCGATCAGGTGGGCCAGGACCTCGGTGTCGGTCTCGCTCCTGAAGACGTGGCCCTGGGCCAAGAGCTGCGCGCGCAGCGGCGCGTAGTTCTCGATGATCCCGTTGTGCACGACCGCGAAGCGGCCGGTGCAGTCCATGTGCGGGTGGGCGTTGGCGTCCGAGGGCCGGCCGTGGGTCGCCCAGCGGGTGTGCCCGACCCCGGTCGAGCCGTGCAGCGCCTCGCCGTTGGCCAGCCGGGCCGCCAGGTTGGCGAGCTTGCCCTCGGCCTTCGAGCCGGTCAGGTGTCCCTGGCGGTCGATGACGGCGATGCCGGCCGAGTCGTACCCGCGGTACTCCAGCCGGCGCAGCGAGTCCATGATGACGGGAACGCTGTCCCGCTCCCCGACGTAACCGACGATTCCGCACATGGTTGGGTTGCCTCCGTGGTCGCTTACTTGATTCCTTCGCGGGTCCGCTTGTAGGGGATCTTGCCCAAGCGCACTTCGTTGAACGCGGTCGAGACGGGCTTGTTGGGGTTGACCCGGTCGGTCAGCGGCTCCGCGCCGTTGTTGAGCTGCTTGGCCCGCTTCGTCACGACGTTGACCAGGGAGAATTTCGAGTCGACGTGCTTGAGCAGGCCGTCGAGATCGCCGAATACGCTGTCGCTCATGGTTTAGCTGTCTTCCAGTTCTTTGAGTCGGGTTTCGGGGTAGCGATGAATGCGGTACCGCTCCGCCCGCACGATCGCTTCGAGATCGTCGACCGCCTGAAACGGCCGCGCCTCTTCGTTGATGACCAGGTAGTCGAACCGCCGGACGAAGGTCAGCTCGTCGTGGGCGATCTCCAGGCGCGCCGCGATCTGCTCGTTGGTCTCGGTGCGCCGGGCCTCCAGGCGCGAGCGCAGGTGCGAGAACTTGTCCGGCAGGATGAAGATGAGGACCGCGTCGGGGAAGCGGGCCTTGATGGCGAGCGCCCCGTTGACCTCGGGTTTCATCACCACGTCGTAACCGTCGTGGAGCGCCTCGTCGATGAACGAGCGCGGGCGTGCCGTAGAAGTTCCCGTTGTACTCGCGGTACTCGATGAACCCGTTGGCGGCGAGCCGCCGCTCGAACTCCGCGTGCTCGAGGAAGTAGTAGTCGACGCCTTCGCGCTCGCCGGGCCGCGGGTCGCGCGTGGTGGCCGAGACCGAGTAGAGCAGGCGCTCGTGGCGAGCCTTGAGACCCTCCACCAGCGTGTCCTTGCCCGCGCCGGAAGGACCCGAGACCACGAACAACAGACCGGGTCCGGCCAGAACCACGTCCTCCCGACTTCGCGAGTCGAACTTCAAGAAGCCCAAACCGGATAAATACGGGAAGGGCGGGAAAGGCCCTGCTCGTACCCCTTTCATGACGACTGACTGGATCCTGACCCGCCGCGCCGCGGCCGAGCTCGAGCGCGCGCTGCGCGGGGGCCGCGTCACCGACGTCGGTCTGTTGGACGACGGCCGGGTCGCGCTGCGTTTCGGCGGGCTCAAGCGGCGCGGACCGGCGACCTTGGCAATCGACGCCTTCGGCTCGCCGCCGCTGGTCACGCTCGAGGACCGCGAGCTGGCGCTGGCGGTCGACCCGGGCTGGCTGCGCACGGTCGGCACCAGCCTGCGCGGGACGCGGCTGGCGAGCGTGCGGGCCCGGCCCGGCGACCGGGTCCTGGTGCTGACCTTCGGGACCGCCTCGCGGTTCGGGGTCGAGAGCGAGTTCCGCCTCGTGCTGGAGCTGGTCCCGCGCTACGGCAACGTGGTGCTGCTGCGCGAGCGGGTGGTGGTCGCGGCGGCCAAGCAGTTCTCGCCGGCCGAGAACGAGGCGCGCTCGGTCCAGGTCGGCCTGCCCTACGAGCCGCCGCCACTGCCCAAGCCGGCGCTCGACTTCGCCGGCTTCACCCGCGCGCTGGAGGGCGCCGACGCCCGGGCGCGGGCCCGGGCGCTGGGCGGCTACCTGCCGGAGCTGCCGCGCCTGCTCGCCGGCTCGCTCGCCGCCGAGAGCGACCGGGTGCCCTGGCCGTCGGCCGCGCGGCTCGCGCTCTGGCTCGAAGAGCGGGCGCGGGCGCTGCTCTCGGCGACCGGCGGCGAGCCGGACGGCCTGGGCGACGTCGACGTCTACCGCGATGAGGCGGGTACGCTGGTGGCGGCGCACGTCGTCCCGCTGGCGCAGTACGCGGCGCTGGCGCACGCTCGCGTGCCCGCGCTGCTCGACGTGTTCGCCGAAGCGCGCAAGGCGAACGAACGCGCCGTCACCGGCGACGCCGGCGCGCGCCGCCGCAGCGCGCTGCTGGGACGGATCGCCAAGCGGGCGGAGGCGACCGCCGCCGAGCTGGCCGCGCTCGCCGCCAAGCTGGCCGACGCCGGCGAGCGCGAGCGGCTCCGGCTGAGCGGCGACGCGCTCTACACCCATGCCCACGAGGTCCCCCCGCGCGCGGCGGCATTCGTGCCCCCGACGAGCCCCGAGCTGACGATCCCGCTCGATCCCGAGCTCGACGCCAAGCAGAACGCGCAGCGCTACTACGCGCGCTACCGCAAGGCCGCCGACGCCCTGCCGCACCTCGAGCGCCGGCGCGCGGCGCTGGCCGCGCGGGCCGAGGCGCTCGAGCTGCTGGCGTTCGAGGCCGAGCGCGCCGAACCGGCGACCCTGCTCGAGCTGGAGACCGCGCTCGACGAGCTGGAAGGCCGCCCGCCCCAGCGCGCGCCCGCGCCGCTGCGCCCGCGCGCCCCGCTGCGGGTCGAGCGCCCCTCGGGCGCGCGCATCTACGTCGGCCGCTCGCCGCGCGAGAACGCCGAGGTCACCTTCCGCATCGCCCGGCCCGACGATCTGTGGTTCCACGCCCGCGGCATCCCCGGCTCGCACGTCGTGCTGCAAGCGCCGCCCGGCGCCGAGCCGCAGGACGACGACCTGACCGCCGCCGCGGACCTGGCCGCGACGCACTCCCGAGCCAAGAGCGCGCCGCGGGTCGAGATCGACTACACCGAGCGCAAGTACGTGCGCAAGCAGCGCGAAGCCGGGCCGGGCTTGGTGTGGTACACCAACGCGCGCACCCGGGTGGGCCGGCCGCAATGACGCCGCGCCACGATCTCGACGCCGCCGTTGCCGGCTTCCCGCGCGGCGCCGCCGACCGGCTGCGCACGCTCGCGCTGACGCCGGGCACGTGCCCGGTGATCGCCGCCGCGGAAGCGGCGGCGTGGGCCGACCAGCTCGGCATCGGCAGCGCGCAGCTCATGCTGCGGCTGCTGCCGTGGGCCGCGTCGTTCGCGACGGCACCGATCTCGCACTACCGGGTCGGGGCGGTCGCGCGGGGCAGCTCCGGCGCGCTCTACGCCGGCGCGAACATGGAGTTTCCCGGCCAAGCGCTGAGCTTCAGCGTCCACGCCGAGCAGTCGGCGGCGACGAACGCGTGGCTGCACGGCGAGCCCGGCATCGCGGCGCTGGCCGTCGGCGCGGCGCCGTGCGGCTACTGCCGGCAGTTCCTCTACGAGCTGGTCACCGCGCGCACGCTGACGATCCACCTGCCGAACGCGCCGCCGGCGCTGCTGACGGCGCTGCTGCCGAACGCCTTCGGGCCGCGCGACCTCGGCGTCGAGGGCGGTCTCATGCAGCCCGGCGATCAGGGCTTGGTGCTCCGGCAGGCCTCGGCCGATCCGGTCGTGCTGGCCGCCCTGGCGGCCGCGAACGCATCGTACGCGCCGTACGGAAGAACGTACGCGGGCGTCGCGCTGCGGACCGCCGGCGGCGCGATCTACGACGGCCGCTACGCGGAGAACGCGGCGTTCAACCCGAGCCTCTCGCCGCTGGCCTCGGCGCTGGTGCACCTCTGGCTGTGCGGCGAGACCTACGACCGGATCACCGGCGCGGCGCTGGTCGAGAGCGCCGGCCCCGTCTCGCAGCGCGGCGCGACGGCCGCCCTGCTCGGCACGCTGAGCGGCGTCGCGCTGAACTACGCGGTCGCGGTGCCGGGCTGACCGGCCGGGTTCACCCGCGCCCCCCGGCGTTCAGGACCACGGCCCCGCGCGCGGGCAGCGGCGTCGGCGGCATCGCGCTCGACGGGGTCTGCGACGGCGCGGTGCGGGGATCGGCCGCCGGACTGCCCGGCATGACCCGCCGGTAGCAGGGTACCAGGCTCTTGAGGAAAACGCCCGGCTGCACGTCCGAGCCGGTCCGGTTTTCCCATTGCATCGTAGCTGACCGTGATCTGCACGACGTGGATTCGGTCCTCGGTTTCCGCCACGACGAAGTCGTACGTCATCGAGCTGATGCTCGCCGGCGCCGTCGCCGGTTTCCAGTTGAAACAGCTCGCCGTATCGTGCGACGCCGATTGCGGCGGCATCACGATCTCCTGGAAATGCGACATGTCGCCGGAGTGAAACGCGAGCGTGGCCAGGTTCCTGGCCTCGCCGCTGCCTTTGTCGTAGCTGACGCACGCGACGGCCGACAGGAACGCACACAAGGCAAAGGCCCGCAGCGAGCCGACACGCACCGGCAGCCGGTCGCGCCGTTCCAGCTCCCCGATCAGCACGAGCAGCGCAAACGCCGCCAGAACCAGCCCGCCGTACAGCAGCCAGTACTCTTGGAGCGATTCCAGCGCGTCCACCGCGAGCTGAGCCGGGCTCTCGTTGCCCAGCTCGATGTTGACGCCGAGTCCCTGGGTGTAGGCGAACTTGTGGGTGAACCCGATCACGGCGCCCACGGTCAGCAGAAAGAGCGCCACCTGGTGCATGCCGTCGAAGAGCGGGCCGGCGCTCTTGGGCGCCTTCGCTCCGCCGTTCGGTGGCGATTCGCCCGGCGGCGGAAGCTGGGCTACCGGCGGCGCTGCCGGCGGAGGGCCGAGCGGGCGGTCGAGAACCGGGCTCATGGCGCTGCGTCCCGCACGAAATAGGTCGGCTGGGCACCATCCCGGACTTTGTATTGCTGCCCGTACGCGGGGACGTACAGGCCGTACCACCCGTCGTTGCTATCGTCTACCTGCAGCACGAAGCTGCCGTCGCTGTTCGTTGCGGCCACGAACCAGCGCGTGCCGTTGCTCACCCGGACGAGATCGCCCGCTCGAGCGAATTGCTGTTTGCCGGCGCCGAGGTGGACGATCCGGCCCGAAATCGTTGCCGCCGACGCGGCGGCACAGGTGAGGAGAACCGCACCGAGCGCGGCGATCGCGGTGCGCCTGAAGCTGGTCATGTTCGGTCGTCTTCCTGGGCAAAGGTCGGAAACCGGAGCGAACCGGCGGCTCGTTGAAGCCGCCGGCTCTCTCCCTTCCACTTCCAACGTACACCGGTCGGCGTCCGAAAAACGTCCGATCCGGGGCTAGGGCCCCTCGTTGACCGCGTCGCGCAGCGCGGTGACGACCCGCGGGTCGTAGGCGGTGTTGCGCTGCGACTCGATCTGAGCCAGCGCGTGGCCGGGGCTGATCGCGGCGCGATAGGGCCGGCCCTCGGTCAGCGCGCAGTAGGCGTCGGCCACCGCGACGATCCGGCCGACCAGCGGGATCGCGTCGGCCCGCAGGCCGCCCGGGTAGCCGGCGCCGTCGTAGCGCTCGTGGTGAGTGGTCGCGACGACCTGCGCGGTGCGGGCGAGGTCGCCGCTCAAGCCGCCGAGGATCGCGCGCGCGTGCTCGACGTGCGCGCGCACGAGCGCCAGGTCGCCCGCGCCCAGCTGGCCGCCGTTCAGCACCCGGTCGGGATACGCCAGCTTGCCGACGTCGTGGACGACCGCCGCCCGCTCCAGCCGGCTGACCTCGATGCTGCTCAGCTTCAGGCGGCGGGCCAGCCGCCCGGCCAGCGCCGCGACCCGCTCGCCGTGCTCGAGCAGCGCGGGATCGCGCGCCCGCAGCGCCGCGGCGAGCGCGTCGAGCAGCGTGCCGTCGCGCCCGGCGAGCTGCGACTCGGCCTCGCGCACCCGCCCGCGCTGCTCGTCGGCGCGCGCGAGCGCGTCGCGCCGGCGGCGGTCGAGGCCGAGCACGTTGGTCGCCAGGGCCAGGAACTCCACCGGATCGACCGGCTTGGTCAGAAAGCCCAGCGCGCCGCGCTGCAGGGCGTCGCGGCGCAGCGCGCGCTCGTCGTTGGCGGTCACCATCAGGAACGGCACGCTCTCGCGGCCGGGGATCGCCCGCAGCCGCTCCATGACCTCCAGGCCGCTCAGCTCGGGCATCTGGTGGTCGACGATCGCCAGCGCCGGGACGCGCGTCTGGGCCCAGGCCAGCGCCGCCCGCGGGTCGGTGTAGTTGTGCGCCTCGAGGCCCTCGATCTTGGCCAGCACCTTGGCGTAGAGGATCAGGTTGGGCTCGTGGTCGTCGACGACCAGAACCGGGATCACGCCAGGCTCGCGCGGTACGCGCGCACTTCTTCCGCCACCTCGGCGTAGGCCGCGTCGATCGCCTCGACGCGCGCCGGCGCATCGCTCAAGTCGCCGGCCCGGGCGCGCTCGTCGAGCTCGGCGGCGAGCCGCATCACCAGGTTGGCGCCGATGTTGCCGGCGCTGCCCTTGATCGAGTGCGCGGCGCGCCGGACGACCTCGGCGTCGCCGCTCGCGATCCCCTCGGCGAGCGCCTGGCGGTGCTTCGCGCCGGTCGCGAGCGCCATGTCGAGCAACTCGGCGATGCCGGCCGTGTCGTCCTCGAAAGCCTCCTCCAACCGCTCCAGGTCCAAGATCCGCTTATCCGGCAACCCGCACTCCGTTCGTGAACTGCTCGAGCACGCCGCGCAGCGCGGCGAGCTGGACCGGCTTCGCGAGGTAATCGTCCATCCCCGCGGCCAGGCACGCTTCGCGATCGCCCTCGAGCGCGTTGGCGGTCATCGCCACGATCGGCACGTGACGCGCTCCGGCCGCTTCGCGGCGGCGGATCGCACGGGTCGCCTCGAAGCCGTCGACCTCGGGCATCTGGCAGTCCATCAGCACCAGATCGTAGCGCCCGCCGGCGACCGCCTCGATCGCCGCGCGGCCGTCGTTGACCGCGTGCGCGTGGTAGCCCAGCTTCTCGAGCTGGCGCAGCGCCAGCCGCCGGTTGACCGGGTTGTCCTCGGCGATGAGGACCAGCACGTCGGCATACGGCTCGGCCGGCGGCGGCGCCACCCGCGGCGACCCGGCCGCGACCGGCCCGCGCAGCGCGGTCAGCAGCGCGTCGTGGAGCGCGGCCTGGCGGATCGGCTTGCGCAGCGTCGCGCCGAAGCCGCGGGCGCGCGCGTCTTGGCTCGTGATGCGCTCCTCGCTGCCGCTGACCAGCACCAGCGGGGTCGCGGCGAGCGCCGGCTCACCGGCCAGCCGGGCGGCGAACGCCAGGCCGTCGCCGCCGATCCGGCGGTCGATCACGAACACGTCGAACGGGTTGCCGCGAGCCGCGGCGGCGCGGGCCAGCTCGAGCGCGTGCACGCCGTTGGCCGTGGTCGACGCGACCGCGCCCCAGGCGTCCAGGTACTGGTTGACGACCTGGCGCGCGACCGCGTCCTCGTCGACGACCAGCACGCGCGTGCCGCGCAGGCTCTGCGCCCGGCGCCGCTCGCCGGTCTCCGCGACGCGCGCGAACGGCACGCTCAACCAGAACGTCGCCCCCGTCCCGGCGCCGCTCTCGAAGCCGATCCGCCCGCCCATCAGCTCGACGATGCGGCGCGAGATCGACAGGCCCAGGCCCGTTCCGCCGAAGCGCCGGCGGGTCGACTGATCGGCCTGCCGAAACGGCTCGAACAGCCGGTCCGCGACCTCCGCCGCGATCCCCGGACCGGTGTCGCTGACCGCGAAGCGCAGCGTGGTGCGCTCGCCGTCGTCCGACTCCACCTGCGCGCGGACCGTGACGCTGCCCGCCGCGGTGAACTTCACCGCGTTGCCGATCAGGTTGAGCAGCACTTGGCGCAGCCGGTCGGCGTCGCCGATCACCCGCTGCGGGACGTCCGCGGCGACGTAGGTCGCCAGCAGCAGGCCCTTCTTGCGCGCCGCGGCGGCCAGGATGTCGGCCGCGTTCTCGACCGCGTCGAGCGGCGCGAACGGGAGCTGCTCGAGCTCCATCCGGCCGGCCTCGATCTTCGAGAAGTCGAGGATGTCGTTGATCACCGCCAGCAGCGACTCGGCCGAGTCGCGCACCGTCGCCGCGTACTCGCGCGCCTCGTCGGAGAGCGGCGTCTGCAGCAGCAGCTCCGACATGCCGACCACCGCGTTGATCGGGGTGCGGATCTCGTGGCTCATCGTGGCCAGGAACTGGGCTTTGACGTCGGCCGCCTCGACCGCGCGGTCGTGGGCGGTGCGGATCGCCTCCTCGGCGCGCTTGCGCTGGGTGATGTCGCGCAAGATCAGGATCGTCTCGCCGGCTTCGGCGCGGGCGTGGCGGCCGCGGGCCAGCTCGATCGGAAAGAGGTTGCCGCGCGCATCGCGCGCCGCCGTCTCGCTGACGCCGTCGGCCGGCGACGACGCGGCGTCGAAGTCGGGCAGGACCCGCGCGACCGGCGACCCGGCGAGCTCCTCGGCGGCGCAGCCGAACAGCGCCGCGGCGGCCGGGTTCACCCAGGCGATCAGGTCGCGCGCGCCGACGACGACCAGCGCGTCGGCGACGCCGTCGACGATGCCGCGCAGCCGGCGCTCGCTGGTTCCCAGCACGCGCGAGAGCCGGTTCGTCTCGCCCAGCAGCGCGCCGACCAGGAACGCGGTCGCCACGAAGAGGTCCAGCCGCGAGAGGTACCAGCCGACGCTGTAGCGGGTGCCGGCGAACGCGATGAGCAGCCCCTCCAGCAGCAGCGCCGAGGCGGGAACCGTCAGCCACAGGTCGACCACCGTCGCGCGCGTGCGCAGCAGCACCGCCAGCGCCGTGCCCGCGGACAGCACGACCAGCGCCAGCGCGGCGTAGATGCCGGTCTGGTAGCTGCCGCCGCGCACGAGCGGCGGCAGCAGGCCGGCGAACGCGAATACGGCGTCGATCGCCGCATAGGCCGCGAGCAGCGTCGCCAGCACCACCGCGGTCGTGCGCACCGGGCTGACCCGCCGCGCGCCCTCGCGCGCGCCGACCAGCGCGTAGGCGACGAACACCAGCGGCAGCTCGGTGTGCCAGACGATCCACAGGTAGTCCGGCGTGCTCGAGCTCGCGCCGAGCAGCGCCGCCGTGTCGACGCCGGGATAGGTCAGGATGTACGGCACGAACACGATCGCGGCGAACACCGTGCCGCAAGCCAGCACCAGCAGCGAGGGCTTGCGCGAGAGCGCGAACTGGCCGAACACGATCGTCGCGGTGATCGCGAGGCCCATCAGCACCGCACCGCCGTAGAACGTCACGAAGCCCGGGAACGTGCCGAGCACGTGGCGCGCGAACGGCAGCGTGATCAGCACGAACGAGGCCAGCGCCGCGATCGCGACGAGAGCGGCTCGGCGCTGCTGCGGCGAGGCCGGGAGCGCCGCGAGATCGAGAGCGGGTGACTGCACGACTTAGGCGGCTTCTCGTCCTCGGCGAGTGCGCCCGTTGCGGCGCGCGGCGATTCGTGTCAAGACTTCGTAGCTTCGTTCAGCGGGGGTTAAGCGGGCGTCGCGGCATGCCGCTCGAGGGTGCTGCGCAGCATCGCGAGCTGAACCGGCTTGGCGAGATAGTCGTCCATGCCGGCGGCCAGGCACGTCTCGCGGTCGCCTTCCATCGCGTTGGCCGTCATCGCGACGATCGTCACGCGCCGGCGGCCGGCCGCTTCGGCGGCGCGGATCGCGCGGGTCGCGCCGAAGCCGTCGAGCTCGGGCATCTCGCAGTCCATCAGCACCAGGTCGTAGTTGCCGTGGGCGACCGCCTCGAGCGCCTCGCAGCCGTCCTGCACCGCGTGGCCGCGATAGCCGAGCTTCTGGAGCTGGCGCATCGTCAGCTTGCGGTTGAGCGCGTTGTCGTCGACGACCAGGACCGCGACGTCGTTTCGGGCCGGGCCGTCGTCGGCCAGCGGCGTGCCGTCGGCGAGCGGATCGTGCGCCGGGCGCCCGTCCAGCGCACCGGCCAGCGCGTCGTGCAGCAGCGACTGCTTGAGCGGCTTGCGCAGGTACGCCGCGAAGCCGCAGATCTGCGCCGCCAGCCCTTGACCGGGCTCGTCGCGGGCCGAGACGAAGATCGCCGGCGCCGCGAGCTGCGCCTCCTCGTGCAGCCGCGCGAGCATCGCGAAGGGATCGAGCTCCGCGCTCTCGGCGACGATGACCAAGTGGTACGGCGCGCCGCGGCCGCGGGCGGCGCGCGCCAGCTCGATCGCGTGCGCGGCGTTGGCGGTGGCGATGGCGACCGCGCCCCAGGCCAGCAGGTACGTCTCGACCACGTTGCGGCTGGTCGGCTCGGCGTCGATCACCAGGACCCGCGCGCCGCGCAGCGCCGGGCGCGGCTCGTCCTCGGGCGAGGCGTCGATCCGCTCCAGCGGCAGGGTGAACCAGAACGTCGTGCCGCTCCCCGGCGCGCTCTCGAAACCGATCTCGCCGCCCATCAGCTCGACCAGCCGCTTCGCGATCGAGAGCCCCAGGCCGGTGCCGCCGTAGCGGCGCGCCGTCCCGGCGTCGGCCTGGCGGAAGGGCGTGAACAAGCCGGCCTGGGCCTCCGCCGGGATCCCGGCGCCGGTGTCGCTGACCGAGAAGCGCACGACCGTGGTCCGCTCGCCGGCCATCGAGTCGACCACCGCGCGCACCGTGACGTACCCGTGGGCGGTGAACTTCACCGCGTTGGAGATCAGGTTGAGCAGCACCTGACGCAGCCGGTGCGGGTCGCCGTACGCGCGGCGCGGGACGTCGGGCGCGACGTAGGTCGCCAGCGCCAAGCCCTTGGTGCGGGCGGTGGTGGCCAGGATGTCGGCTGCGTTCTCGACCGCGACCAGCGGCGAGAACGGGGCGTGCTCGATCTCGGTCGCGCCGGCCTCGATCTTCGAGAAGTCGAGGATGTCGTTGATGACCGCGAGCAGCGCCTCGGCCGAGTCGCGCACGGTGTGGGCGTAGTCCTTCGCCTCCTCGGTCAGCGGCGTCTGGAGCATCAGCTCCGACATGCCGACCACGGCGTTGATCGGGGTGCGGATCTCGTGGCTCATCGTGGCCAGGAAGCGCGACTTCACGTCGGCCGCCTCCATGGCGCGGGCCATCGCCTCGCGCGCCGCCTCGTCGGCTCGCTGCCGCTCGCTCACGTCGCGCGCGATCAGCACGCCCTCGCCGGCGCCGATCTCGAGCGGCAGCGCGCACGAGCTCACCACGGTCTGGGCGTCCAAGCCGCGCAGGCCCTCGCGCGGCATGCCGAACAGCGCGACGGCGGCCGGGTTGGCGTCGACGACTCGGCCCGCCTCGTCGACCGCCAGCAGCGCGTCGCCGACCCCGTCGACGATCCGCCGCAGCCGGCGCTCTCCGCTGGTCACCGTCCGCAGCAGCCGGCCCGTCTCGTAGATCAGCGCGCCGAGCACGACGCACGATGCGACCAGCGAGATGACCCGCGCGCCGTACCAGCCCGCGCTGTAGCGCGCGCCGCCAAGCAGCGTCACCGCGACGTCGACCAGCAGCGCGTAGCAGGCGACGCTCAGCCAGAGCGGCGCCACCGTGCGCGGCCGGGGCAGGATCAGCAGCGCGACCAGGGCGAGCGCGATCAGCGCCGCGACCGCGGGCCCGATGCCCGTGCTCACCAGCGCGCTGTAGCCGCCGGCGGCGATCAGCGGCGGCAGCAGGTCGCCGGCCCGCAGGATGAACGCCGAGACCAGCCCGACCAGCGCCACGGTGCCGCCCAGCAGCGCGGCCACGACCGGCAGGAACCGTCCCGCGGGCCACGGCCGAGCCCAGCGCGCGGTCAGCGCGTAGGCGAGCGCGAAGAGCGGGAACCCGCCGTGCCAGCCGACCCAGAACCAGACCGCGGACTGCGGCCCGGCGCCGAGCCAGCCGGTCGAGCTGAACACGCCCGGGAACGCGAGCAGGTGCGGGACGACCAGCAGGCCCGTGTAGCAGTAGCCCGAGGCGAGCACGGCCAGCGGCAGCGAGCGGACCAGCGCGGCGTCGCGGTAGAGCAGGAAGGCCGTCAGCAGGTCGGTGACCGCGACGAAGGTGACGAACGCCGGCAGGAACGGCACGATCGTGCCCAGCGGCTGCTGGGCGAACGGGACCAGGAGCAGCGCGACGGCGCTGATCGCTCCGGCGGCCAGGCCGGCGAAGGCGATCTGGCGGCGGGTGGCGGCGAACGTCGAGAGGCTGGGCGCGATCGAAGGCGAGTCCATACAGACCCCTTACCTATCGGCGATCGGGCCTCGCTTCCGCACCCGGCCGGCGGACGACGAACATCGCATCGCCGAACGAGAAGAACCGGTAGCGGGCCGCGATCGCCGCCCGGTAGGCGGCGAGCACCCGCTCGTAGCCGGCGAAGGCGGCGACCAGCACCAGCAGGGTCGAGCGCGGCAAGTGGAAGTTGGTCAGCAGCGCGTCGACCACGCCGAAGCGGAAGCCCGGCGTGACGAACAGGTCGGTCTCGCCCTCGCCCGCCCGCAGGCCGCCGGCCTGCAGCGCCGCCCCCTCGAGCGCGCGCAGGACGGTCGTGCCGGCCGCGACCACCCGCCCGCCGGTTCGCTTGGCGGCCGCGACCGCCGCGGCGGTCTCGGCCGGGATCGCATAGCGCTCGGCGTGCATGACGTGCTCGTCGATCCGGGTTCCGCGCATCGGCCGGAACGTCCCGATCCCGACGTCGAGCACCAGCGGGGCGAGCACGACGCCGCGCGCGCGCAGCTCGGCCAGGATCGCGGGCGTGAAGTGCAGCGAGGCGGTCGGCGCGGCGACGCTGCCCGGAACCCGCGCGAAGACGGTCTGGTAGCGCGCCGCTCGCGCCGCGTCGCCCGGGCCGACGTAGGGCGGCAGCGGCAGCTCGCCGTAGCGCTCGAGCAGCGCGCCGACGTCGGTGCCGGGGTCGAAGCGGACCACCCGCGGGCCGTCGGCGAGCACCTCGACCACGCTCGCGCCGCTCTCGCCGACCTGCAGCCGCGCGCCGGCGCGCAGCTTGCGGCCCGGCCGCACCAGCGCCAGCCACTCGCCGGCCGCGGGATCGTAGGCCGCCTGCGCGCGCGGCCGCAGCAGCAGCAGCTCGGCCGCGCCGCCGTCCTCGCGCACGGCGCGCAGCCGCGCCCGCAGCACCCGCGTCTCGTTGAGCACCAGCACGTCGCCGGCCCGCAGCAGGCTGGGAAAGGCGGCGAACGTGCGGTGCGCGAGCCCGCCGTCCTCGAGGACGAGCAGCCGGGCCGCGTCGCGCCGCGGCGCGGGCTCGCGGGCGATCAGCTCGTCGGGCAGCGCGTAGTCGTACGCCGCGACGTCGCGCGGGCCGCTCAAGACGTGACGCGCTGCCGCTCGAAGGCCAGGAACGACGCGAGGCGCTGCTGGTCGTCCTCGCTCAGCTCGACGAACTGCACGCCGACCTGGAAGGTGTCGCGCTCGAAGGTGCGCACCCAGCGCACTTCTCCCTTGAGGATCAGCAGCGGCGCGCGCTTCATGCTGAACGTGTAGCGCGCGGCCTTGGGCAGGTACTGCTCGGAGATCAGCCGCATCCCGGTCGCCGAGAGGTCGGCGATCGCGGCCCGGAAGAGCGTGAACGAGCGCTTGTCCTCGACCACGACCTCGATGAACTTGCGCAGGCGCAGCGCGCCCGCCTCGGAGCGGTGCTCGCCCGGCTCAGCCACCGCTCAGCGACGTCCCGGGAAAGTAGAACGCCAGGATCTCGGCCGCCGAGGCGCCCGTGGCGGCGAGATACCGCGCGCCCCACTGGCAGAGGCCGATGCCGTGTCCACGTCCCGAGCCTTCGATGAGCAGGCGCGGCGCGGCCTGCGCGGCGTCGAGCCGCAGGCTGCGCAGCCACAGGCTGCGCACGGCGTCGGCCCCCAGCGCGCGCCGGAAGTCGGCGACCGGGACCGTGGCCGCGGTCGCGCCGGTCAGGAGGACGTCGTGCGGGCGGCCGGTCGGGTCGGCCTCGCCGAGCGCGACCGCGGTCAGCGTGCCGCCGGTGCGCGCGCCGAACGCGGCCAGCGCGCGGTCGAGCGGGACCGCGCGCGACCAGCGGTAGTCGGGCGCGGGCACGCAGTACGGGTCGACGACGCCGCGCAGGTACGCCAGCGGCTGGCCGTTCCAGGCGGCCGCGATGTCGGCGGTGTGGCCGCCGCAGCAGGCCGAGTAGAACACCGCGGCCGGCCCGCCCCCGTAGAGCAGCGTGCGCCCGCGGGTGGCGGCGACGGCGGCGTTGGAAAGCGGCGACTCGGCCTCGACCCCGCCCCAGCGCTGGTCGGCCTCGCCGGCCGTCACGTCGTACGGCCGGGTCAGCGTCCGCTTCGCCAGCGCGAAGGTGCGGGCGCAGATCGCCTGCGCCTCCAGCGCCGCCAGCGGCCACGACGCCGGCGACTCCAGCGGCACGACGCCCTGGAGGTAGAGGTCGACGTCGATCGTGGTGACCAGCGCCAGCTTGCCGCCCGGCAGCCCGATCGTCGAGGGCGCACCGCGCCAGCGCTTGCCGCCGTAGGCGAACGTCCCGTCGGCGAGCACGTCCGGCACGTCGCCCCGGATGTCGTCGGCGACCAGCACGCGGATCTGCGGCGCGAGCGGGTCCCAGACGTCGAGCCCGCCGGTCGCGACGGTGGTCGCCGCGGCGGCCCCACCGCCCAAGAACGAGAGACGCGAGATCACGGAGCCGTTGCTTCGACGGCCCTTGCGCTCGATCCGGCCTTCGCGTCCCACGCCGTCTCGACGCATGGGTTCTGCTCCGCCGGCCGCAACCGCCGACTCCGGACGCAATTCCAGCGCCCATCCCGGGACGAGCCGCAGGTGACGTGCGCGAACGCGATCAGAAGTATCTGGCAAACACGTTCGAGCACCTCAACGACCGGGTGATTGCGCAAGTCCGCGTTTGGGACGGGCTGAGTGCGGCAGTTCTGGGTGCCGTCGTTGCGGTATACGTGCTGTTCGTAGACAAACCGGGTGTTTATTGGCCCGCGGCAGCGCTCGCAGCCCTGATCCAAGACGAGAAAGCGTTCATCCAACGAAATACGGTCGTCCGGCAAAACAAACGACGGACATTCTATCGCTCACTGCACTGGCTCGCGGTAGCCTGTCTTGCCGCTACCCTCTGCAAAGGATACAATGGGCATGGGGAGATCAATGCGACGATTCATCAAATGGCTAGCCGGCTCGGAACCCGTACCGGAACTGCCGGGCCACTCGGGCCAGAGCTTCATCTTCGGGCTCGATGAAGATCGCGAGCGCCGATCGGCGGCTCGATGCGGCCCCCGATCCCGGCCAACAGTCCCGCCGTCCCGGATCGTCGCACCAAGAGGGCGACCGGTCTTCGCGCCGTCGTCAGTAGCCGTCGGCCAGCACTGCGCGAACGTCGGCTCCGTGCTAGCCGGTGATGGCCTGGACTTCAGCCCGGCGAATCGAACACTTTCACCGGCACTTACAACAGCCGCTGCTGCGCCCCGCCGCGCGGGCTCACGCCCAGGTGCGACAGCGCCGCCGCCGTCGTCTTGCGGCCTTGCGCGGTGCGCTGCACGAAGCCGATCTTCAGCAGGTACGGCTCCACCACGTCCTCGAGCGTCTCGACGTCCTCGGTGAGCGTGGCGGCGATCGCGTTGATCCCGACCGGCCCGCCCTCGTACTGGCGGGCGATCGTCTCGAGGTAGGCCCGGTCGAGCCGGTCCAGGCCGCGCTCGTCGACGCCCTCGCGCCGCAGCGCCTCGTCGGCGACCGCCGCGGTGATGACGCCGTCCGCGCGCACCTCGGCGAAGTCGCGCACCCGCCGCAGCAGGCGGTTCGCGATGCGCGGGGTGCCGCGGCTGCGCTCGGCGATCGTCCGCGCGCCGTCCGGCTCCATCGCGATGGCCAGCACCCGCGCGCTGCGCTCGGCGATGCGCTGCAGCTCGGCCGGCTCGTAGTACGCCAGGTGGTGGACGATGCCGAAGCGGTCGCGCAGCGGCGCGGAGAGCATGCCGGCGCGGGTCGTCGCGCCGACCAGCGTGAAGCGCTTGAGCGGCAGCTTGAGGGTCTTGGCGTAGGCGCCGCGGTCGACGACGAAGTCGATCTGGAAGTCCTCCATCGCCGGGTAGAGGTACTCTTCCACGACCGTGCCGAGGCGGTGGATCTCGTCGATGAACAGCACGTCGCCGGCCTCGAGCGCGGTGAGGATGCCGACCAGGTCCTTGGGCTTCTCCAGCGTCGGGCCCGAGGTCGGGCGCAGCGTGCCGCCGGTGGCGCGGGCGATCAGGTTCGCCAGCGTCGTCTTGCCCAGGCCGGGCGGGCCGGAGAACAGGACGTGCTCGAGCGGCTCGCCGCGCCGGGTGGCGGCGTCGATCGCGATCCGCAGGTTGTCGACGATCTGCTCCTGGCCGACGTAGTCCTCGAACGTGCGCGGCCGCAGCGTCGCGCCGTAGACCTCATCCTCGAGCGTGGCGTCGGCGCCGACGACGCGCGGCACCTCTTCTTCGTCCGCGCGCAGGAACGCGCCGACGTCCGCGGCGTCGCCGACCGACTCCGGCCCGACGATCTTCTTGCGCACCCCGTCGCTCACGTGTCCGCTCCTCGACGGCGCTGCGGTGCGGACTCCGCTCCGTTGCCGTGGCGCTGGCGGTAGATCTCGGCCAGCAGGGTCTCGGCGTCGGCGACCTGCGGGGCGCGCTCGAGCGTCCGGGCGATCATCGCCTCGGCCTCGGCGCGCTTGTAGGCGAGCTGCAGCAGCACCGCGAGCGCCTCGGTCGCGAACTCCGGCATCGGCGGCGCCTCGGGCAGCGCGGCGGCGGCGCGCGGCGGCGCGTCCTGGATCAGCAGGAAGCGCGCGACCTTGCCCTGCAGCTTGGCGACGATGTCGCGCGCCTTCTGCTGGCCGATCCCGGGCAGCTTGCGCAGGAACGCCTGGTCGTCGTGCTCGATCGCCTCCGCGATGCGCGCCATCGGCGCCGAGAACGCCCGCGCGGCCGACTTCGGCCCGATCGACGCGACCGAGAGCAGCGCCTCGAAGAACTCGCGCTCGATGGCGTTGGTGAAGCCGAAGAACGTGAAGCGGCCGGCGTTGCCGTCGAGCGCGAAGCTGGGGTAGATCTCCAGCGTCACGCCGCCGCCGGCCGGCACCTTCGCCGCGACGCTGGGCGGCATGACGACGTCGTAGACCAGCCCGGCGACGTCGATCCGCACGACGTCGCCCGCATGGTCGATCACCTCGCCGGAGATGCGCGAGAACACCTAAATGAGGCGGGCGGGGCGCGAGCGGCGCTGGGGCATCAGCACGCCCAGTTCGGCGAAGCGGCCGCGTTGTGCTTCCGTGTTGGCGAACGCGATGGCCAGCGCGAGCGCGTCGCTGACGTCCGCCGGCGCCGGCGGCGCGGAGAGGCCCAAGAGCTGCACCACCATCCGCGCGACCTGCTGCTTGGGCGCCGAGCCGCTGCCGGCCAGCGCGCGCTTGACCGCCGCGTGCGCGATGTCGTGCACGGCCACGCCGCACTCGCCGGCGGCGAGCGCGATCACGCCGCGCGCGTGGCCCATCAGGACCGCGGTCTGCGGGTGCTCGTAGGCGGTCCAGAGCTCCTCGATCACCACCCGGTCCGGCCGCAGCGCGCGCACGACCTCGAGCATGCCGTCGTGGAGCTGCACCAGCCGCCGCTCCAGCGGCTGCTCGGGGTCGGGCCGCAGCACGCCGCCCTCGATCAGGCGCAGCCCGCTCGCGTCCGCTTCGATCGCACCGTAGCCGGTCGTGCGCAGGCCGGGATCGACGCCGAGGATGCGGCGCGGCGTCACTGGCCGGCGGGGTGGACGGTGAGGTTGACCGACTCGCCCGGCCGCAGGGTCGCGTTGGCCTCGGGCTCGGTCCGCACCACGGTGCCCTCGGTGCCGTCCTGCGTTTCGACGATGTTGCCGATCTGGTAGCCGGCCGCCAGCAGTGCCGCCTTGGCCTGGTCGAGCGTCTGGCCCGAGACGTCGGGGACGCTGCCGGGGACGCTCACCATGATCGTGACCTTGCTGTTCTTCTTGGCCTTGGTGCCGGCCGCCGGGTCCTGCGAGGAGACGTTCTGCGACGCGTTGGCCGGCTCGACGTCGTAGGAGAGGGTCACCCCAAAGCCGGCGTCGCGCAGCGTCTTCTGGGCGGCGCTCGGGTCGGCCCCGACGACGTTGGGCACCGCGACCGCCGCCGAGCCGGTGCTGACCACCACGCTCACCGTGCCGTTGGGGGCGATCGTCGCGCCGGCCGGCTGGTCCTGCGAGAGCACCGTGCCGGCCGGGATCGTGTCGCTCTCGGTCTGCTGCGCGACGGTCATGCCGATGCCCAGCGCCTTGAGCCTGGCCCGGGCGGCGTCGAGCGAGAGGCTGACCACGCTCGGCACCGTGATCGGCCGCGGGCCCTGGGAGACGGTCAGCGCGACCGTCGTGCCCTCGCGCACCGAGGACCCGACCGCCGGGCTCAGGCCGATCACCTGGCCGGCCGGTACCGTCGCGCTGTAGGTCTGGCTGAGCTTGCTCTTGAGCTTGGCGTTCTGCAGCGAGCGCTGCGCGTCGGCGACGGCGTAGAGCTTGACGTCCGGCACCTGCACCCGCGGCAACCCGCCCGAGACGACCAGCGCGACCACCGCGTCGCGGGCGAGCTTGGTGCCCGGCGCGGGGTCCTGGCGCACGATCCGGTCCTGCGGGACGCTCTCGCTGACCTCGGAGCTGACCGTCGCGCGCAGGCCGAGCCGCTGGAGCTGCTGCTGGGCCTGGGTCGCGCTCTTGCGCACCAGGTTGGGCAGCGCGATCGCATCGGCCGTGACGGCGTTGGTCGGCCGGCCGCGGGTGGCGACGAAGCCGACCGCGATCGCGGCGACCAGCAGGGCCGGGATCAGCAGCCAGCGCGGGTCGAACCCGCGCCGGTCGTGGGTCGTGACGACCTCGGCCGCGCCGTTGCGGGCCGCCTCCTCGCGCGGGCGGTCGGGCGCGACCGAGCGCCGGGGCGGCGGCGTGGGCGCGGCGCCGACGGCCGAGAACCGCATGGTCGGCGCGTCGGCGAAGCTCGCGTCGGGCGCGGCGGCGACGTTGGGCCGCTCGCGCGCCTCGCGCAGCGCGCTGGCCAGCTCCGTCGCCGAGGCGAAGCGCCGCTGCGGGTCCTTCTGCAAGAGGCGGGCGACGATCGCGGCCACGGCCGGGCTGACCCCGGAGGTCTTCGGGTCGATCGGCGGGGGCGGCTCGGAGACGTGCTTGAGCGCGACCGCGACCGGGTTGTCGCCGCTGAACGGCAGCTTCCCGGTCAGCATCTGGTAGAGCACGACCCCCAGCGAGTAGAGGTCGCTGCGCTCGTCGACGGTGTCGTGGCCCTGGGCCTGTTCGGGCGAGATGTACGCCACGCTGCCCATCACCATCCCGGGCTGGGTCACCCCCAGCGTGTGCTGCGAGACGGCGCGCGCGATCCCGAAGTCGCTCAGCTTGACCACGTCGTCCTGGGTCACCAGGATGTTGGCCGGCTTGACGTCGCGGTGCATCAGGCCCTGGCGGTGGGCATAGGCCAGGCCGCTGGCGATCTGGATCGCGTAGTCGACCGCGACCGGCTCGGGCAAGGCGCGGCCCTGCTGCAGCAGCTCGCCCAGGGTGGTGCCGTCGACCAGCTCCATCACGATGTAGTAGGCGTGGTCCTCGCGCCCGAAGTCGTAGACGTTGACGATGTTGGGGTGCGAGAGCTTGGCGGCCGACTGCGCCTCGTAGGAGAAGCGCTTGACGAAATCGTCGTCCGAGGCGTACTGGTCGCGCAGGACCTTGATCGCGACCCGCCGCCGCAGCAGGGTGTCGGTGCCGACGTAGACCAGCGCCATGCCGCCGTTGCCGAGCAGCCCGTCGACCCGGTACCGGTTGTTGAGGACCTGTTCTTGTTGCACGGCGCTACGCCCCCGGACGGATTCGCTTTGCGAATCCCCCGCCCGCGCCCCCCACGCAAAGCGTGGGGCCCCCGGTCCGAGCTCGCAACGACCGTCCGAATTGTGCGCGATGTTCCTGCGCTCGCTCCGCCGCCATCATTTGCCTATGTTCTCTGGCGGGCGAGCGCAACCCGCAGGACGTCGCGGGCGACGGGGGCGGCATACGTTCCACCGTACCCGACGTTCTCGATCACGATCGCGACCGCGACGCGCGGCGCCTCGGCCGGGGCGAAGGCGACGAACCAGGCGTGCGAGGCGCCGTGCGGGTTGGTCGCCGTCCCGGTCTTGCCGGCGACGGTCACGCCGGGGAGCGCCGCGGCGGTGCCGGTGCCGTGCTCGACCACCTGGACCATCAGGTCGCGGACCGCGTGCGCGGTGTCGGCCGAGACCGGCTGGGCGATCGTCTCGGGCCGGGTCGCGCTGCCGGTTCCGATCCGGCGGACCAGGTACGGGCGCGGGGTCGTGCCGTCGTCGGCGATCGTCGCGCCGACCAGCGCCATCCGCATCGGGGTCACCAGCAGGTCGGCCTGGCCGAACCCGAGCTGGGCCAGGATGCCGGGGGAGACCTCGCGCGCGGCCGGGACGCGGTCCCGCGCGACCGGCAGGTCGAAGTCGACCGGCTCGCCGAGCCGCCACTTGGCGGCGTACCGGAACCAGGCGTCGGCCCCGAGCTTGAGCGCGATCTGGGCGAAGTCGACGTTCGAGCTCTGGGCGAACGCGCCGGCCAGGTCGGTGTAGCCGACCACCTCGCCCTCGTCGTCGTGGATCGTCGCGTTGCCGACCTGCAGGTAGCCGGGGTCGCTGAAGGTCGACTGGAGGGTGACGGCCTGCGCGTCGAGCGCGTCGGCCAAGGTGACGATCTTGAAGGTCGAGCCGGGCGGGTAGAGGCCGCCGGTCGAGCGGTCGAGCAGCGGCGAGGCGGGATCGGCGAGCAGCGCCGGCCAGCGCGCGTCGAGCCGGTTGGGGTCGTAGCTGGGCAGCGAGGCCAGCGCCAGGACCGCGCCGGTGCGCGGGTCGAGTGCGACGCCGGCCGCGCGCGGGAAGCGCGCCAGGCCCCGGACCAAGCTGCGCTGGACGGCCAGGTCGAGGGTGGTGACGATGTCGGCGCCGCGCGGCGGGCCCTGCCCGCCGGCCAGGATTCGGCGCAGCTGCGAGAGCGGGTCGACCGCGTCGGTGTGGGCGGTCAGCTCGGCGTCGAAGCCGTCCTCCAGGCCCGAGGTGCCGTAGCGCGAGCTGGCGTAGCCGACCGCCTGCGCCAGCAGCGCGCCCTCCGGGTAGACCCGGGTGGCGCCGTGCGAGACCGCCAGCGGGCTTCCGTCGGAGGCCCGGATCGTGCCGCGGCCGACCGCGAGCGCGGCGTGGCGCGGGTTGTGCGGGTCGGCCGCCAGCGCCGGCCCGCGCACGACCTGCAGCCAGAGCTGGCGTGCGGCGAGCAGCGCGAAGAGCGCGACGAAGAGCGCGCTCAGCCGGGCGATCGCGCGATCGGTCAGGAGGCGTCTCCGTCGGCGGGGGCTGCCGCCGCGCGCTCGCGCTCGCGCAGCAGCGTGTAGCCGCCGCGGGTGCGCACCGCCAGGTGCGCGTGCTCGGGCTCGCCGGCCATCACCGCGTCGATCACCTGCCGCGCGAGCGCGTCGTCGAGCCCGTCGACGGCGACGATCGGGTCGACGCCCAGCTCGTCGAGCAGCGGGCCGGCCACGTACTCGGCCTTCGGCAGGGTCGCGAAGTGGTGCTCCTCGTAGACGCCGTCGCGCCACGGCCCGCGCTTGCCGAACACGGTCGCGTGGTAGTCCCAGGCGCACAGCCGGCGCTCGTTCCACACGAAGTGGTTGCGCACGCAGGTGCGGCGGCAGATCGCGCACTGCGCCAGCGCTTCGGGCGGGTGGGTGAACCCGTCGAGCAGGTCCTCGGGCACGTCGTCGGGATTGATCACGACGTCCTCGGTCAGCACCTCGGGCACCGCGGCGCTCCAGCCGACGCGCAGCAGCAGCTCGAGGTCGCGCAGCGAGGTGACGAACGAGCGCTCGTCGGCGGGATCGAAGGTCTGATCGGTCCAGCCGGCCAGGTTGTCGGCGGCGACGCCGACCTTCTGCCACGCCTCGCCCAGCACGACGCCGATCGGCGTCCAGGCGATCGGCACCAGCCAGGCCGTCACCTGGCCGTTCTCGGGCACCAGGCTCGAGGTGAAGGCGAGCGTGCTCGCATTTCCCCCGAGCACGTACGCACGCGGCTCGCTTGCACGGTCAGTATTCACAGCGAGGTAGCTACGGGGAACGGCGGGTACGATCCCGCTGCTATGAACGCGACACGACCTCTCTCGCTCCTGACCGGGGTGGCGCTGCTCGGGCTGGGCGGCGCGCTGATCACGCGCGCCATCTCCGACGGCGACGGCGACGGCAGCGCCCCGAGCGGCCCGCGCAACAAGGACGCGGCGGTGCCCTACGGGCACGGCACCCACATCGAGAAGGTGTTCACGATCGATCGCCCGGCGGCCGACCTGTACCGCGAGTGGCGCAACTTCGAGAACCTGCCGAACATCATGTCGCACCTGCGGCGGGTCGAGGTGGTGGACGAGCGCCGCTCGCACTGGCACGCGCACGGCCCGGCCGGCACCAGCGCGAGCTGGGATGCCGAGATCATCACCGACGAGCCCGACCGCCGCATCGCCTGGCGCTCGGTCGGCGGCAGCGTGCCCAACGCCGGCTCGGTCACGTTCACGCCCGCGCCCGGCGACCGCGGCACCGAGCTGCGGGTCGAGATGGAGTGGGCGCCGCCCGGCGGCCCGCTCGGCAAATCGTTCGCGCACGTGTTCGCCGGCGGCGATCCGGGGCTGATCGTCGAGAGCGACCTGCGCCGCTTCAAGTCGCAGATGGAAGCCGGCGACGTCGCCGTCAACGGAACGGACGTGAAATCATGAGAGCGGTCACCTGGCAGGGCAACGGCAAGGTGCGGGTCGACACCGTGCCGGACCCGAGCATCCTCACCCCGCACGACGCGATCGTGCGGGTGACGTCGACCGCGATCTGCGGCTCCGACCTGCACATGTACAGCGGGTACATCCCGACGGTCGAGAAGGGCGACATCTTCGGCCACGAGTTCATGGGCGAGGTGGTCGAGGTCGGCAGCGCGGTCGGCAAGGTGAAGGTCGGTGACCGCGTGCTGGTGCCGTTCACGATCTCGTGCGGCAACTGCTGGAACTGCCGGCGCGGCAAGACCTCGCTGTGCGACAACTCCAACCCCAACGCGTGGATGGCGGACGGCCTGCTCGGCTACACGTGCAGCGGGCTCTACGGCTACTCGCACGCCTTCGGCGGCTACCCCGGCGGCCAGGCGGAGTACGTGCGCGTCGCCTGGCCCGACACCAACGCGTTCGTCGTGCCCGAAGAGCTCGAGGACGAGCAGGTCCTGTTCCTGACCGACATCTTCCCGACCGGCTACCAAGCCGCCGAGCAGGCCGGGATCGAGCCGGGCGACGTGGTCGCGATCTGGGGCTGCGGGCCGGTCGGCTGGTTCGCGATCAAGAGCGCCTACATGCTGGGCGCGGAGCGGGTGATCGCGATCGACCGCATTCCCGAGCGCCTGGAGCGCGCCCGCAAGGCCGGCGCGGACGTCATCGACTTCGACGCGGTCGACGTGGTGGAGACGCTCAAGAACGAGACCGGCGGGCGCGGGCCCGACCGCGCGATCGACTGCGTGGGCATGGAGGCGCACTCGATGGCGCCCGACGCGCTGATGGACAAGGTCGAGCAGGCGCTCAAGCTCTCGTTCGACCGCGCGCACGTCATCCGCCAGGCGATCTACAGCGTCGGCAAGGGCGGCACGGTGTCGGTGCCCGGCGTGTACGCCGGCTTCATCGACAAGTTCCCGATGGGCATCGTGGTCAACAAGGGCCTGACCATCAAGAGCGGCCAGACCCACGTCCACACCTACGTGCAGCCGCTGATGGAGCGGATCCGCAAGGGCGAGATCGACCCGCGCCAGGTCATCACCCACCGGCTGCCGCTGGAGTCGGCGGCGGCGGCCTACCAGATGTTCGTCACCAAGACCGACAACTGCGAGAAGGTCGTCCTCAAGCCGGGCGCAGCCGCCGCCTAGCCAGCAGCGCTTCGAGCGCGGCGAGGTCCTGCGGTTCGCCGTACCAGGATCCTTGGCCGCCGTGGCAGCCCAGCGACGCGACGGCCTGGGCTTGGCCGTCGCTCTCCACCCCCTCGGCGACGACCGAGAGCCCGAAGCTCTTGGCCATGGCGACGATCGAGGCGACGATCGCCTGACCGGAGCGGTTCTCGGCCACCTCGGCCACGAACGAGCGGTCGATCTTCAGAACGTGCACCGGCATCTGCCCGAGGTGCGCGAGCGCGCTGTAGCTCGCCGCGAAGTCGTCGATGGCGATCCGCACGCCCAGCTCGCGGAGCTGCTGCAGGCGCGGCAAGGCGCTCTTGCGCAGCGCCGCCGACTCGGCGATCTCGATGACCAGCGCCGATGCGGGCAGACCGTGCTCGGCCAGCAGCGCCGCGATGAAGGCGGTGATGTCGCCGGCGTCGCGCAGCCCGCGCGCCGAGAGGTTGACCGCGACGTGGAAGTCGGGCAGGCCGGCGCGCAACCGGGCCGCGGCCGCGCACGCTTCGCGCAGCACCCAGCGGTCGATCTCGACGATCGTCCCGGACTCCTCGGCGATCGAAACGAAGCCGGCCGGCGCGATCGTGCCGTGCAGCGGGTGATTCCAGCGAACCAGCGCCTCGCAGCCGACGACCCGCCGGGTGGTCAGGTCGACCAGCGGCTGGTACTTCAGCATCAGCTCGCCGCGCTCGAGCGCGGAGCGCAAGTCGCTGTCGACCGAGAAGCGCCGGACGGCTTCGGCCTCGATCGACTCCTCGAAGAGCACGAAGCTGCTGGCGGTCGCCTTGGCCCGGTACATGGCGGCGTCGGCGTGCGCGGTCAGCGATTCCGCGTCGCGGCCGTGGTCGGGGAAGACCGCCGCGCCCGCGCTCGCGCCGACGTGCACGTCGCGCTCGCGCACCCGGATCGGCGGGCCGAGCGCCCGGATCAGCCGCCGTGCCGCCGCCTCGATCTCCGCCGCGCCGTTGATCCGCGGCAGCACGACGACGAACTCGTCGCCGCCCGGACGGGCGATGAAGTCGCCGGACCGGACGGCGCCTTGCAGCCGCAGCGCGACCTCGCGCAGCACCTCGTCGCCCGCGCCGTGGCCCAGGGTGTCGTTGATCCACTTGAAGCGGTCGAGGTCGAGGAAGACCAGCGCGAAGCGGCTCTTCTCGCGGGCCGCTTCCCCGATCGCGGCCTGGAGGCGCTGCTCGAGCGAGAACCGGTTGGGCAGCCCGGTCAGCCGGTCGCGGTGGGCCGCATCGAAGAGCTGGCGCTGGGTCCGCTTGAGCTCGGTGATGTCGATCGAGACGCCGACCGCGCCGATGACGTTGTGCTCGCGGTCGTTCAGCGGCTCGACGTGGTGGCGCAGCCAGCGCTCGCCGTGGGGCGACTCGACCCGGGTGGCGCGGCCGGCGAAGACCTCTTCGATCACCTGCTCGGCCACGAGCACCTCGCAGGGCTGGTGCAGCAGATCGGCCGCCGAGAGGCCGAGGTCCTCGAGCGCGCCGCCGGAGACCGCGTTGAAGCGCCCGTCGCGCCCGGCGGTCCACAGCACGGCGTCGACGTTGTTCGTGACGAGCTGGAGGCTGTGCGCGTTCTCGTGCAGCTGGGACTCGGCGATCGTCTGCGCGCTGACGTCCCGCAGGGAGATCACGGTCTCGCCGGCGGCCGGCACGATTCGCACCTCGATCCACGTCCGCCGGTCGGGAAAGGCGTGCACCCGCTCGAGCGGGATGCCGCTGCGGCTCGCCGCGCGCACGTCGGGCAGCAGCGCGGCGGCGAGCGGGTCCTCGATCTCCTCGAGCCGGACGCCGGCGAGCGCGTCGGGGCTGGTATGCAGCAGGCGCGCCGCCTCGGGGTTGGCGTGGGTCGTGCGAAGCGCCGGGTCGACGATCCACAGCCCTTCGTGCACCGCTTGCAGGAGGTTCCGCCGCTGATCGGCGGCGCAGGCCGCCGCAATCTGCGCCGCCGCGGCCGTGGCGCGCGCGCGCAGCCCGAGCAGGACGGCCGCCGCGCCGAGCCCGATCGCCAGCCCCAGCACCACGCCGGCGAGCAGCGCGGCACTCATGTCGCGCAGTGCCGCCGGACCGGTGCGGCGGTGAGGATCGGAGCGGGAGCGGGAACGGAAAGCATCCGGTTGGCCCTTCATACGGGGAACGGCGACGGTCATAAGACCGCCGAGCCTCGGGAGCTCGCCGCCGGCTCGCCAGCCGGAGGTACGTACCGTGTGATCGCGCCCCACCCGCTCTGCGAACGACGGCGGCGCCAGCCGAAGTGATCTCCATCATACCCAGGACTTATAGCCCTATGTCAACTAGGGCTATACGGATCAGGTAAAGCTTTGCCCAAGATCGGCACTCAGAGCCGCAGCGCGTACGTGAGCCGAACGAGCCGGGCCTCGCTGGGGTGGAAGTGGTAGTCGTTCACGCCGCCGCCGCCCAGCAGCGGGTCGACCGCCGGGTCACCGGTATAGGCCCGGTTCTTCGCGTCCTGGGGCAGCCACGAGCCGTAGTAATACGCGACGTCGTCGCCGCTGGAATTCAGCAGGTTGAACACGTCGAGCGACAGGCGCGTGCCGTGGCGGCCCTTGAGCGTGAACTGCGCGTTGACCACGTTGGTCGGGCTGGAGACCGCGTCGCCGCGCTGGTCGAGGACGCGCGGGCCGAAGTAGCGGTAGCGCAAGCTCGCGGCGTAGCGCGGCTCGTCGAGCATGATCCCCGCCGAGGTGACGACGTTGAGCGATTCCGGCACGTACGTTCCTTGGTTGCCGGGGTTGGTCGTGAACCGCGCCGTCGCGGTCGCGACGTCGGCGTCGAGCGTGAGCGCCGGCGCCGGGCGGTAGAAATCGGTCAACTCGATGCCCTTGCGCACCGTCGGCCCGTTCGGCGTCGTGACCCCGTGGTCGCCGTCGAAGACCAGCTCCGAGGCGAGGTCGAGCTTCCAGAACGAGACCGTCGTGGTGAGCTTGGGCGCCGAATAACGGTAACCGACTTCCTCGCCCCAGGCGCGCACCAGCGGCGAGAAGCGCTGTACCGGCGCACCGGTCGGGTCGATCGCGGCGTGCGTCTGCGGGTCGAGCGTCTGGGTGGTCCCGCGCCCGTCGTTGCTGTGGAAGCTGTCGCCGAAGTCGAGGTAGAGCTCTTGGTGCGGCGAGGCCGCGTAGCTAGCGGTGAACTTGGGGTTCACCATCGCCTCGGCCGTGTTGCCCGAGTTGGCGGCTTGGAAGCCGGCGATCTTGAAGCCGTACGCGTCGCCGCGCAAGCCGGCGGTCAGGCGGAGCTTTTCGCCCACCCGGTACCGCGAATCGACCCAGAGCATCTCATCGCGCTCCACCACCCGGTCGTCGCTGAGGGTGCCGTCCGGCAGCCGAGCCTGGCCGTGGGTCAAGAACAGCCCGAGCGTCGTGATGTTGTCGTTGCGCAGTCCCAGGCCGAGGGTCGTCTGCGCCTTGCCCGCGCTCAGCGTCCGGGTGAGCCTGAAACCCGAGACGAAACGCTCGTCCTCCTGCTCGCGCTGGTCGCCGCAGGTGAAGCCGAACGGGTTGGGCGTCACCGAACGGGCGGCGACCGCGGTTCCGGTCGGCGTGACGTTGCCCGGGCAGTACGACGTGTACGTGGCCACGTGCTGCGGGCCCGGCGCGCAGGTCGTGTAGAGCGGGTTGCAGGTGATCGGGTTGGCGGTCACGTTGTAGTAGTCGTTCGCGTCGAACTGGTAGTAGGTGAAGTTCGAGAACAGATCGAGCCCGTAGGACTCGCCGTAGGCGCTGAAGTGGGTCGCGCCGTGCGGGTCGTCGTGCTCGTACTCGGTCGAGAGCGCGTAGCGGTAGGTGCGCCCGCCGTCGGTCGGGTCGACGTAGCCGAACCGGCTGAGGTCGCCCGCGTCGACCAGCCGCTGCGGGATCTGGTCGGAGGAGTTGAAGTCGCCGCGGTAGCCCTGCGCCGTCACGGCAAACGATGAGTCGGCCTTCGTCGTGCTCCAGCGCAGGACGCCGTTGGCCTTCTCGTACTCGTCGGGCCGCACCAGCGTGCCGTTGTCGTGGTAGAGCTCCAGCGCGTAGAGCAGGTTCCCCGCCCCGAGCTTGGGCGAGTCGGCCAGGAACACCCGGTCGTACCCGTAGTCGCCCGCGCCGACCGAGAGCACCGGCGCGATCGTGTTGCGGTAGTACAGATCGTACGAGCCGGCGGTCGAGAAGTCGCCCTCGTCGGCGTAGTACGGCCCCTTCTTGAACGTCACGAAGCCGACCAGCTCGGGCATCAGCCAGTTGATGTCGGAGTAGCCCTGGCCGTGCGCGTGGGTGGGCAGGTTGACGGGGATGCCGGCGATCGTCGCCGCCAAGTCGGTGCCGTGGTCGAGCTGGAACCCACGCAGGTAGTACTGGTTCGCCTTGCCTTCGCCGCTGTGCTGGCTGACGATCAGTCCCGGGATGCCCTCGAGCACCTCGCCCGGGCGCAGCGCCGGCCAGGTGGAGATCTGCTGCTGGTCGATCGTTCCCTGCGAGGCCGCCGTGGCGGTTCCGACCAGGTTCGTGCCGCGACCGACGACGGTCGAGGTGCCCCCGATCCGCTCGAGCGCGCGCGCGGCGGGACTGGCCGACGGGCTGGCGGCGGGACTCGGCGACGGGCTCGCGACCGCAGCCGGACCGGCGGTTCGAGCGGATGCAACCGCGCCCAGCGCTGCGAACAGCAGCCCGGCGACGGCGAGTCGCAGCGGAGACGACGGACGGATAGCGGCGCCCCTTCCTGACGGCTTTTCGCCTATTGTACCGCCGCGCGGGCGGCGCACCGCCTTCGCGGCAACACTACTTCATAGACGAATTGCGCGCGCGCGCGGATTGGCGGCCCATGACGAACGCGCTCGCCACGACCACCGCCAGCGCCGCCCACAAGGGCAGCTTCGCGAGCACGAGCGGTAGGCTGATGTCGCCGTAGCCGGTCGAGCGCACGAAATCGCCCCAGGCGACGGAGGCGATCGCGTCCGCGGCGTGGCGGCTCGCGGCCGGGTGCGCCGCGGCCGGAGCCGGCAGCCGCCGCACGAGCTCCAGGAACGCGAGATAGCCGGCGGCGCAGGCCAGCCCGACCGCCGGGCGCGAGGCGTCCCAGGCGGCCAGCGCGCAGAGCGCCGCTTCGGCGACCATCACGAGGCCCTGCGGGTGCCAGACCAGCCCCAGCGCCAGCACCGCGCCCAGCAGCAGCGCGCGCTGCGTTCCGCGCGCCACGGCGAACAGCAGCAGCGCCGCGGGGAGCGCGAACGGCAGTTGGACGTCGTGGACGAACACCCCGCCGACGGCGGCGAACGCGGCCGGCACGAGCACCAGCAAGGCCGGCCGCGCATAGCGGTCCGCCAGCCGTTTGCCGAGCACGATCCCGGCCAGCGCGAGCACCAGGTACGACGCCCACCCCAGCCCGACGGCGAGCCGGTCGGGTGCGCCCAGCCAGTGGAGGACCCAGGTCAGGCTGAACTGGTCGGCGGCGGGGATCTCCGCGGCCGCATGGGCCGGCAAGGCTCGCGTCACGTACTCGAGCGCGAGGCCCGGCCCGACCGCCGCCGATACCGCCAGCAGCACCGCCGCGGCGGCGAGCAGCGGCACCCGCATCCGCGGGCGGAACACGAACGCGGCGGCGATCGGGCCGGCCAGCATGTGGGGCTCGATCGTGCCCGCCGCCAGCGCCGCGGCGGCCCACCACGCGCGGCCGTCCTCGATCAGCCCGGCGGCGGCGCACACGGCGAGGATGCCCAGCGGCGGGATCTCGCCGAAGGTGCCCGACTGCACCAGCGTCCCGACGAAGAACACCACCCCGAGCAGCGTCCACGGCAACCCGGTGAGCTGCCGCACCAGCAGCACGGTCGCCGCCGTCGCCGCGATCAGCAGCAGCCAGAAGACCAGCACGGCCGCGCCGAACGGCAGCGCTCCCAGTGGCGCGAAGGCGAGCAGCGCGTAGGGCGGCAGCGGTGCGGGCTCGACCTCTTGCGAGACGCCGGGCCGATACGTCGGCAGCGACTGCTCGCACGTGCGCAGCGGCTCGACCCGGTACGGGTCGCCGTGCGCCGCGGCGATCGAGCCGGCGCAGACGAACGCGCCCAAAGCGTCCAGCGGCGCGCGCTGCACGTAGTGGCCGACGCGCAGGGGAGCCAGCAGCACCCCGAGCGCGATGACGGCGAAGCCGATCAGGCGCGCTCGCTCCACGTTCCGCACCGCCGGTTCGGTTCGCGCCGCTCGGAGCGGCACCTCGGCGCCGAGCCCGCAGCGCCGCTAGCGGAGCGCGGCCAGCCGGGCGCGGGCGTCGTCCGCGTAGGCGGGGTGGAACTGCGGGTCGAGCGCGAGCGCCGCGCCGAGCCGGCGCCGGGCCTCGTCGCGCCGGCCGAAGTGGAGCGCGATGATGCCGGCGTGGTAGTCGAGCAGCGCGTTCTGCGTGCCGTAGCGGAGGGCGGCAGCCGAGCGGGTCCGCGCCTCGCTCCACCGCCCGGTCGTCGCGGCGCACCAAGCCAGGGTGTCCTCGGTGAAGACGTCGTCGCGCACGGCCAGCTCGCGCCGGGCGATGCGGTACGCGTCCTCGAGCTTCTCGCCGTGCTCGCAATAGTAGATCGCCAGCAGGCGGTCCGAGACGCGCTGGGCGTTGCCGATCCGCTCGATGGTGCGGATCAGCGCGTCGGTCTGCGCGGCCTCGGACCGGTGGCCCAGCGCGCGCTGCGCGTCGACCTCGTAGCCGAGCACCTCCGGGTACGGCACGACCTGCGCCGAGGCCGTCGCGGCAGCGAGGCACGCCTGCCACGCGTGCATCGCGCACTCGACCCGCGCCAGCGCGCGGTTGGCCTCGGAGAAGTTCGCAAACGTCGCCAGCGACCGGTGCTCGTCGGCGACCGCGCCGCCGTTGTCACCGGCCTCGAACGCGAGCTCGCCGGAGCGGAACCAGAACCACGCGCGCTGCTCGGGCTCCCCGCCGGGCTGCGCGTCTTCGTAGGCGGTTGCCTTGGCGAAGCGGGCGCGGGCGCGGGCGAGGTGACCGGTCAGCTCGTCGTAGCGCGTTTCGAGCGTCTCGAGCGGAATGAGCGCGGCGCGCGTCCCGGCCGAGCCGGACGTGCGCTGCAGGCTCGCGATGATGGTCTTCGCGGGCGCGTAGCGGCCCAGCTCGAGGTCGACCGACGCTTCGCGAACCTCCATGGCGGGATCGCCCGGCTGGACGCGCTCGACGGCTTGCGTCACCGCCAGCGCGTCCTTGAAGCGGTGCAGCGCGACCAGCGCCGAACCGAGGCTGACCAGCGCCGCCGTGTTGCCGTAGGGTTGCGCGCGCAGCGACTGCTGCGCCGCGTGCACCGAGCGCACGACGTCGTCGATGTCGCCGCGCTCGCGATAGCGCTGCATGTAGAGGCCCGAAAGCGCGTTCGGGCTGATCATGTCGCCGCGGTGGTGCTCGGCTTGGGCCCGCTCCCAGAACGCGATCGTCTTGTCGCGGTCGTCGGCTTCGGTCGTGACCGCCACCGCGGCCGGCAGCGACGCGGCTCGCGCCGCATCGGCGCTGTGCCGGACGTAGAACGGCCAGACGGCGACCGCTCCCAAAGCGATCGCCGCGATGGCCCACATGACCGTCGTCCGCAGACGATCCATGCCTGGCGCTCAGTGCGGGGAGGCGAGGTAGGGGAAGGTGTTGGTCCTGGTCTGGCTGGCCCGCGGCGTCGGCAGGTTCTCCGTGCTCAAGCAGTTGTTCTCTTCGCCGTCGTCCTTGATCAGGTTGAGCGCGGAGAGGGTGTTGCCGAAGATCACGCCCAGCGAGGCGCCGACGACGTCGTTGTTCGTGTCGCGGCCGCCGAAGGTGCCGCCCGTGGCGCCTTTCGTCTCGACGCCCAGGTACGTGGCCTGGCTCGTCGTGTCGGAGAGATTGACCGCCAGCTCGTTGGGATAGAGGACGCCCTGGATCGCCGCGCCGTAGTCGGTTCCGGCCGAGCTGCTGGGCGGGCGGACGGTGTCCTCCGTCGCTTTGATCTCGGCCTGGAGCGGGTCGGCCGGCGAGCCGGCGTACGGCTCCACCGCGTTGGTCGTCTTGTGGTCGTTGAAGTTCTCGAACACTTCTTTGACCGCGGGCCGCGCGAGCAGCTCGACCTGCACGTAGGACGAGGTGCTGCGGGGCGGGTTGCCGGGCAGCGGGGTGGCCAGGCCGGCGGGAGCGCCGGTGCCCCGGCCGGTCAGGTTCACGGACGAGTTGCCGCTGCACGCGGCGAGGGTCAGGCTCAGCGCGCCGAGCGCAACGAGGCCGATGGCGGAGTTCTTCATTGCGTTCGTTCCTTATGACCCGGTCGACGAGTTGGCCGTCGCCCACACGTGGATGGTCGAGCTGGAGTATCCGTTCGTCAGCAGCGAGCGCGGCAGCTCGACGACGTAGGTGAGCACGTTGAAGCCGCCGCCGACGTCGGCCAGCGTGTCCGTCACCGGCTCGGTGCTGCAGGCGTAGTTGCCCAGCGGCGAGCTCGCGCCCGACATGGTGCCGGCGGTGAAGCCGTTGAAGGTCGGCATGGCCGGGTTGGCGTTGCGGTCGTAGGACGGCGCGGCCGAAGCGGGCACGCCGGCGTTGTCGCCGTTGTAGAGCGGGCCGCTGGTCTCCGGGCCCGGATCCGTCTGGCTGCCGTGGGTCGCGTAGTTGCGGTCGCCCAAGAACGTGAAGAGCTGGAAGAGGTCGATGAAGAACGGGTCGGCGCGCGGGCCGGCGAAGACCGAGATGCCGCCGTTGAGAGCGGTGGCCGAGTTGTAGTGGAACGAGCCCGTCGCCGGAACGAAGGTGTTCGACGTGGCGACCTCGTTGGGCTTGGCCGGCCCGTACATCGTGATGGTCTGGTTCGCGTCCGTGCCGTTGACGCCGAACTGGATCACCTGGTCCTCGGCTCCCGGCGTGGCGCCGTGCGAGATCTTGAACTGCCACATCAGCGAGGGATCGAAGAACCTCGCCGTTCCCATGCCGGCCGGGATCAGCGGCGAGACGTTCATCACGAAGACGACGTTGCTGGAATTGCTCGGCGACGGGAAGACGAAAACGTCCGTGATGTCGGCCGACGTGTTCGTTCGGTTCGCCAGGTTGTAGGTATCTTGGTGGTCGGAGCTCGTCGCCGGGTGTGCGGTGTAGAGCAGGACGGCCGCGGCGACGGTAGCGACCGCCAGCGAACCACCTAATATCCGCCGAACATGCATGCGGTTCAGTCCTCTCGAGAGTGGTCTTCGGCTGCGGAGCAGTCTAGCCGCCAAACGGAGCGAAGCCGTCCGCGGATTGGACGGATCGCACGAAAACTTCGTCCCAAGGCGTTCCGTCCGCCCGCTCGCCTGGTGCCGAGCGAGGCCGGCGGACCCGTCGTGGGACGGGTGCCACCGGCTTCAGAAGGCGCGCCGGGTGTCGATCAGGATCGTGACCGGGCCGTCGTTGACCAGCTCGACCGCCATGTCGGCGCCGAAGCGGCCGGTCCCCACCGGCAGGCCGGCGGCGCGCAAGCCCGCCGCGACCCGCTCGTAGAGCGCTTGGGCCGGCGCGCCGCGCGCCGCCGCGACGAACGACGGGCGGCGCCCTTTGCGCACGTCGCCGAGCAGGGTGAACTGGGAGACGACCAGCACCGCGCCGCCGACCTCGGCCAGACCGAGGTTCATCGCGCCGCTGGGGTCGTCGAAGATCCGCAGGCCGGCGATCTTGCGGGCCAGCGCGTCGGCATCGGCCTCGCCGTCGTCGACCGCGACGCCGACCAGGACGAGGAACCCGCGCTCGATCGCACCCACCAGCTCGCCGGCGACGGCGACCGAGGCCCGGCTCACGCGCTGGACGACCGCCCGCATCAGCCGGGCGGCCGGGCGCGAGCGGGCGGGTATACCGGTGGCATGCGTCCGACCCTCATCTTCGACGTGAACGAGACGCTGCTCGACCTGCGCGCGCTCGACGAGCCGTTCGCCGCGGGCTTCGGCGACGCCGCCGCGCGCCGGGAGTGGTTCGGGCAGCTGCTCCAGCTCGCGTTCGTCGCGGTCCTCACCGACCGCTACGCTCCCTTCGACGAGCTCGGGCGCCGCGCGCTCGCCATGACCGAGCAGCGCCGCAGCGTGCAGGTGAGCGACGTGCAGCGGCTGCGCATCGAGCAGCGCCAGCGCGAGCTGCCCGCCCACGCCGACGCCCCGGCCGCCCTGCGCCGGCTGCACGAGGCCGGCTTCGCGCTCCACGCGCTGACCAATTCGACCGCGCCGGCCTGCGAGGCGCAGCTCGACCACGCCGGGCTGCGCGCGCTCTTCGCGAGCGTGCAGTCGGCCGACGCGAGCGAGAGCTACAAGCCCGAGCCGACGGTCTACCGCGACGCGCTGATGCGGCTGGGCGTCGCGCCCGAGCACGCGCTGATGGTCGCCGCGCACGGCTGGGACGTCGCCGGCGCGGCGGCCTGCGGCATGCGCACCGCGTTCGTCGCGCGCGAAGGCGCGGTGCTGGACCCGGCGCAGCCGCCGCCGGAGCTGGTCGTGCCCGACCTCGGCGCGCTGGCCGACCGGCTGATCTTCTTCCCGGCCACGGCACTGCCGCCGCGCTGACGCGCGCCGCCGCTACCACGCCGTCATGGCCGCCGCGAACAGCCCGGCCAGCTCTTCTTCTCCCACCGGGCGCGGCGCGTTGGCCAGCAGCCGCTGCTGCGCGAACGCGCCCGCGACCAGCCCGCTCAAGTCGCGCTCGCCGTAGCCCAGCGCGCGCAGGCCGTTGGGCATCCCGGTCGCGCGCATCAGCCGGGCCAGCGCGCCGGCCAGCGCGGGGCCGACCTCGTCGGCGTGCGGGGTGGGGTCGGCCCCGAGCAGCGCCGCCGCCCGGCGGTGCCGCTCGGGCGCCGCCGGGGCGGTGAACGCGACGACCGCCGGCGCGCTGACGATCACCGACATGCCGTGCGGCACCATGGCGTGGTCGGCCTCGTAGCCGGCGGGCCGGAACTCGCGCACCAGGCCGGCCACCGCGTAGGCCATGCCGTGCGGCACGTGGACGCCGGCGCTGCCGAAGCCGATCCCGGCCAGCGTCGCGGCGTACATCACCGCCTCGCGCGCCTCGTCGTCGCCCGCGTCGGCCACCGCCCGCTCCAGGTAGAGCCCCAGCAGCCGCAGCGCCTCGACGCAGGCCAGGTCGCTGTACGGGTTCGCACCTTGCGAGAGCGGGCGCGCCAGCGGGCCGGCCGGCCGCGGACGCTGGGTGTAGGGCTTGGCGGTGAACGACTCGAGCGCGTGGGCCAGCACGTCGAAACCGCTCGAGGCGACCACCGCCGCGGGCAGGGTGCGGGTCGCGTCGGGGTCGACGATGCCCAGGCTCGGGCGCAGCCGGCGCGAGGCGATCCCGGTCTTGACGCCGTGCGCGACGAAGTCGAAGATCGCGATCCCGGTGCACTCGCTGCCGGTCCCCGAGGTCGTCGGGCAGGCGATGTGCGGGGCGAGCGGGCCGGGCACCGGCGCCCCTTCGCCCAGCGGCGCGTTGACGTAGCGCTCGAACGGCGCCGGGTGGGTGGCGTAGAGGTTCGCCGCCTTGGCGGTGTCGATCACCGAGCCGCCGCCGACCGAGACGTAGCCGTCGACCGCCGCATCGGCCGCGAACGCGGCCGCCGCGCGGAAGGACCCGTCGGTCGGCTCGATCCGCACCTCGGCGAACTCGGCGACGTCGACCCCGGCTGCGCGCAGCGAGCCGCGCGCCCGGGCGACGAGCTCCGAGCCGGCCAGGTGGGGATCGGTGAAGAGCGCGACCCGGCGCAGGCCCAGGGCCGCGGCCTCGGCGCCGAGCTCGCCGATCGCGCCGCGGCCGAACTTCACCCGCGGGGCCTCGACCTCCAGGATCGTCTCGTGCTCGGGCGGGGTCGCATGCATGGAGAGGGAAGTCCCGCCCGTGGCCGAGCCGATCCTCTCGACGCAGGACGTCGTCAAAGTCTACGCGGGCTTCACCGCGCTCGACGGCGTCTCGATCGACATCGCCGAGCGGAGCGTCCACGCCGTGATCGGCCCCAACGGCGCCGGCAAGACGACCTTCTTCAACGTCCTCTCCGGCTTCGCGCCGGCCACCCGCGGCAGCGTTCGGTTCGCCGGCCAGGAGATCGCCGGGCTCGACCCGGCCGCGATCGCTCGGATGGGCATGGTGCGCAGCTTCCAGATCAACAGCATCTTCCCGCACCTGACCGTGCTCGACAACGTGAAGATCGCGCTGCAGGCGCTCACCCCGCTCTCGCGCCGGCTGCTGGCTTCGCCCAAGGCGACCGCCGTGCTCGACGACCCGGCCCGCGCCGCGCTCCACGCGGTCGGCCTGGACGACCAGCTCGACCGGCTCGCGACCCACCTGCCGTACGGCAAGAAGCGCTCGCTGGAGCTGGCGATCGCGCTCGCCCAGGACCCCAAGGTGCTGCTGCTCGACGAGCCGACCGCGGGCATGGGGGTCGAGGACGTCGACCGCACCGTCGAGCTCGTCAAGCGCATCGCGTCCGGCCGCACGATCGTCCTGGTCGAGCACAACCTCAAGGTCGTCTCGACCCTGGCCGACCGGGTGACCGTGATGCAGCGCGGCAAGGAGCTGATCACCGGCAGCTACGACGAGGTGCGCGGCGACCCGCGCGTCGTGAGCGCCTACCTCGGCGGAGGCCACCATTAGATGCTGGAGCTGCGCGGCGTCCACGCCTACTACGGCGAGTCGCACGTCCTGCACGGGATGACGCTGACCGTCGAGACCGGCGAGGTCGCGACCCTGGTCGGCCGCAACGGGGTCGGCAAGACCACCACGCTGCGCACGGTCATGGGCATCCTGCCGGCCCGCCGCGGCACGATCGCGCTCGACGGCGCGCCGCTGAGCGGCCTGCCCTCCGACAAGATCGCCCGGCGCGGGGTGGGCTACGTGCCCGAGGAGCGCGGCATCCTGGCCACCCTGAGCGTCCAGGAGAACCTGCTGCTGGCGCCGGTCGTCGGCCCGGGCGGCTGGACCGTCGAGCGCATCTTCGACGCCTTCCCCAACCTCAAGGAACGGGCCCGGGCCGGCGGCACGACGCTCTCGGGCGGCGAGCAGCAGATGCTCGCGATCGCCCGGGTGCTGCGCTCCGGCGCGCGCACCGTGCTGCTCGACGAGCCGACCGAAGGGCTCGCGCCGGTGATCGTCGAGCGCATCGGCGAGCTGATCCGGGCGATGAAGGCCGACGGCATCACGGTGCTGCTGGTCGAGCAGAACGTCCGCTTCGCGACCGGCGTCGCCGACCGCCACCACATCGTCGTGCACGGCGAGGTCGCCCAGACGCTCGCCAACGCCGAGGTCGTCGCGCGCGAGCGCGAGCTGCTGGACCTGCTCGGAGTCTGAACCATGGCCAAGATCGCGGTCACCGGCGCGGCCGGAACCATCGGCACCCCGCTGTGCGCCGACCTCGCGCGCGACCACGAGGTGGTGCGGATCGACCTGCGCGACGCCGACGTGGTCGCCGACGTGCGCGACCTCGCCGCGCTGGCCGCGGCGTTCGCCGGCTGCGAGACGGTCGTGCACCTGGCCGGCTTCCCCAGCCTCGAGTCGCCCTGGGACGAGGTGCACGACACCGACATCGGCGGCACCTACAACGCCTTCGAGGCGGCCCGCCGGGCCGGCGTCAAACGGGTCATCTTCGCCAGCTCCAACCACGCGGTGGGGCGCTACGAGGTCGACAACCTGCCGGCGATCTACGAGCCGGGCTTCGGCCTGGTGGTGCGCACCGACGCGCCCTACCGGCCCGACTCGCTCTACGGCGTGTGGAAGGTGTTCGGCGAGGCGCTCGGGCGCTACTACAGCGACGCCTTCGGCCTGCAGGTGACGTGCGTGCGGATCGGCTCGATGACCCGCGCCGACGACCCGCGCGACGAGAGCGTGCGCCAAAGCTCGGGCTGGCTGCCGCTGAGCGACGAGCAGAAGTTCGCGCGCTACGCCGCGACCTGGATGTCGCAGCGCGACTTCGCCCGGCTGGTGCGGGCGATCATGGCGCGCGACGTGCCGTTCGCGGTCGTCTACGGGGTGGGCGACAATGCGACCCGCTTCTGGGACCTCGAGCCCGGGCGGGCGATCTTCGGCTTCTGGCCCGAGGACGGCAGCGGCTAAAGCTTTAGTGCAATCGTACCGATTCGGCTGAAAGAGCGATTTCGGTCGGTTCGGTCGGGTGGCGAACGGAGATTCCGACTCGCAGGGTGAGGCCAGGAGGACCATGCTGAACGTACTGGAGCCGGCGGCATCGCGGACGGCGGAGATCGTCGCGTTCGTCGAGCGCTTGGCGCAGGAGCGCCCGCTCGACCTGACCGCGCGGCTGGCGCTGCCGGCCGGTGCGTCGGCCGCGGAGCACGCCCTGGCCGCCGGGATCAACGCGCTGGTCGAGCGCTTCCACGACGACGTGCGAGCCGTCTCCCGAGCCGTGGGCACCTCGGCGCTGGAGAACCGCAAGCAGCGGGTCGCGGCCCGGGCGGCGGCCGACGCGCGCGCCCGGCGCGACCGCACGGCCGAGATCGACGTCGCCCTGCGCGAAGGCGTCCAGGGCGCCCACGCGGTCGCGACCGCGGCGGCCGGCAACCGCGCGCTGGTCGACGAGCTGGCCGCGCGCTCGCAGGCCGCCTTCGAGCTGGTCCAGGCCGCGATGACGCGGCTGGGCAGCCTGGCCGAGGGCATCGCCGAGATCCGCAGCGCGATCGACGGGCTGGTCGCCGACGCCCACGCGATCGAACGGTTCCTCGACGTGATCGACGACGTCTCGCAGGCGACCACGCTGCTGGGCATCAACGCCGCGATCGAGGCCGCCCACGCCGGCGACGCCGGGCGCGGCTTCACCGTCGTCGCCGGCGAGATCCGCAAGCTGGCCGGGTCGACGAAGAAATCGGCCGGCGAGATCGGCGCCAGCCTCAAGACCGTCACCAGAGCGGTCGCGACGGCCCAGGAGCTGGCCGGCCGCAACGCGCGCGACTCGGCCCAGATCGCCGAGGACGCCGGCCGCGTCCTGAGCGATCTGGAGCGCACCGCGAGCGCCATCTCGGCCTCGTCGGAGCGCACCTCGGAGATCGCCGCGGCATCCGAGGAGCAGGTGGCCGCGCTGCAGCAGGTCGCAAGCGAGGTCGGCGCGGTGCGGGCCGACGCGGAAGCCGCCTTCCGCAGCGCCGAGGAGCACGCCGAGACCCACGTCGACGAGCTCGAGCGCAACGTCGCGCGGGTGGTCGAGGGCTACTACCTCGACAACGAGGCGAGCCGGCTGCGCGCGTACGTCGTCGCCCACGCCCAGGAGGCCGAGGACGTCATGGAAGCGGCCGTCGCCGCCGGCCGGCTCAGCCCGCGCGACCTGCTCGACCCGCACTACGAGGAGCTCACCGGCGCGGGGATCCGCCGCCTGGGCCGGCTCTTCGACGTGGGCCGGGCCAACCCGCGCGGCTTCGACCCGCCCAAGTACCGCACCCGCGCCTGCGACGCGCTCGACGACGCGATCGTGCGGATCATCGACCGCTACGGCGCCGACGAGCGGCTCGCGTACCTGGGCATCATGGACCTGCACGGTTTCCTGTTCATGCACGGCGCGCGCTTCCGCCAGGACATCACCGGCGACGACGACCGCGACCGCGCCGGCAACCGGGTCAAGCGCTTCTTCGACGCGCCCGAGCTGCACGCGATCGTGCGCGGCTCGCTCGCCGGCACCGAGCGCATCCCGCCCGCCGCCAAGCGCGGCGCGTTCGCCGCGGCCGGCGTCGACCTGCGCCGGCCGGCCGGGCCGCGGCCCTCGACGATCCGCAGCTACGCCAGCGACACCGGCGTCGTCACCACCCTGATCGGTGCCGGCCTCTACGTTCGCGGCGAGCTCTACGGCGCGATGATCTGCGCGCTGGCCGGCGGCGTGTCGGCGTACTGAGCGCTCGTCCGACCGGCGGCTGAGCCGTCAGTCACCGTCTTCTGCGGAGCGCTCGAGCGCGCGCAGCCAGCGGCCGGGGGCGTTGAGGAAGTCGCGCGTCACCCGGACGTGCTCGAGCTCCTCGTACGGCGTCTCGACGATGCGCTCGCCGCTGAAGACGCGGATCGAGGCGCCGGGGAAGGCGGCCAGGATCGGCGAGTGGGTCGCGATGACGAACTGCGAGCCCGCCGCGACCGCGTCGTACAGCAGCGCCAGCAGCGCGAGCACGCGGGTCGGTGAGAGCGGCGTCTCGGGCTCGTCGAGCAGGTAGAACCCGCCCGGCACGAGCCGCGTCTGGAGCAGCGCGAGGAACGTCTCGCCGTGCGAGCGCGCGTGCGGGTCCTCGCCGTAGCGCTCGGCCAGCGTGCGCTGCTCGCCGCGCACGAAGCCGGCGGCGCGCTTGCGGGCCGCCTCGCTCGCGGTGAGGTCGCCGGCCAGCTCGTCGGCGAGCGTGCCGAGCTCGCGCATCTCGCGCTCGACCCGGCGGGTGAACCCGAACACGTCCTCGGCCCGGAAGAACAGCCGCGTGCCGGCCAGCTTGCCGTGGCTGAGCACCAGCGCGTCGGCCAGCCGGCGCGCCCCGGCCAGGGTCGGGTCGTCGGCGACCGGGTCGGCGCCGACCGCGGCGGTCTCCTCGGCGATCGCGATCGCTTCGAGCAGGGTCGACTTGCCGCAGCCGTTCTCGCCGATCAGGAACGTCACCGGCGCGCCGAACGCGAAGTGCTCGAGCGCGCGCAGCGCCGGCACGGTCCACGGAAAGGCGTCGTCGACCTGGGCATCGGACCGCCGCCGGAGCGCGCGGAGGAACACGTCGGCCCGCTAGTCGGGCTCGGCGCCGCGCCGGCGGGGGGCGATCAGCTCGCCCACGATGCCGCGCCGGAAGAGCAGCACGCAGAGCGCGAAGACCAGGCCCATCACCAGGTTGGTCTCCTGGCCGATCGGGGTCTTGGAGACGAAGTAGTCGAGCGACTGGAACAGGGCCGCGCCGACCACCGGCCCGACGATCGTGCCCAGACCGCCGAGCACCGTCATCATCACCACCGCACCCGAGGTGTGCCAGTCGACCATGTCGAGGCCGACGAGCCGGTTGCCCAGCGCGTAGAGCCCGCCGGCAAGGCCGGCCAGGCCGCCGGAGAGCATGAACACCACCAGCTTGTAGCGGTCGACCCGGTAGCCCAGCGCGACCGCGCGCGGCTCGTTCTCGCGCATGGCGCGCAGCACGCCGCCGAACGGCGAGCGGGTGACCCGCAGCGCGAACCACACCCCGAGCACCACCAGCACGAAGGTCAGGTAGTAGAACACGACGTCGCTCTCGACCGGGATGCCGAACAGCGTGCCGCGCCCGTTGAGGTTGAGGCCGCTCTCGCCGCCGGTCAGCCCGACGAGCTGGAAGGCGCTGAAGTACTGGATCTGCGCCACCCCCAGCGTGATCATCGCGAAGTAGATCCCCGAGCGCCGGACCGCGATCGCGCCGACCGCCGCCGCCAGCACCAGCGCGTAGGCGATGCCGCCCAGCAGCGCCAGTGCGCCGTCGACGTTGGCGTGGTTCACCAGGATCGCGGCGACGTACCCGGCGCCGCCCCAGAACAGCGCCTGGCCGAACGAGAGCAGCCCGACGTAGCCGAACACCAGGTCGAGCGAGACGGCGAAGAGCGCGAAGCAGGCCAGGTTGATCGCGAAGACCGGGTAGACCACCAGCGGCAGCACCAGGCCGAGCGCGAGCAGCACGAGCGCGACGAGCGTGGTGCGGTCGCGCAGGCGCGTCACCGGGTGCTCTCCGGCTTGCCGAAGAGCCCGGCCGGCCGCAGCACGATCACGATCACCATCACGATGAAGATCAGCGTGGTCGAGATGGGCGGAAAGGCCACCGCGCCGATCGCCTGCAGGAGGCCCAGGCCGAAGCCGGCCACGATCGAGCCGACGATCGAGCCGAGCCCGCCGATCACCACGATCGCGAAGGTGTAGATGATGATGGTGTCGCCCATCCCCGGCTGGACGTTGGTGATCGGGGCGTTGAGCACGCCGGCCAGCGCGGCCAGCGCGACGCCCACCCCGAAGGTCGCGCTCACCAGCCGCCGGGTGTCGATCCCGAACGCCCGCACGAGGGTCGGGTTCTCGGTCGCGGCGCGGATGCGCGCGCCGAGCGCCGTCCGCTCGATAGTCCACCAGGCCGCCGCGCAGACCACGACCGAGACCAGGATCACGAACAGCTTGTAGGTCGGGTAGACCGTGAAGCCGAGGTTGGTCGCGCCGGAGAGCGCGTCGGGCGTCGCGTACGGCGAGCCCAGCGGCCCGGCCAAGAGGCGCATGAGGTCCTCGATCACCAGCACCAGCGCGAAGGTCAGCAGCAGGTTGTAGATCGGGTCCAGCCCGTAGAGCCGGCGCAGCAGCGCCGTCTCGAGCAGCACGCCGAACGCGCCGACCACCAGCGGCGCGACGACCAGCGCGGCGAAGAACGGCAGGTGCAGGAGCTGCAGGCCGTAGTACGTCGCGAACGCGCCCAGCATGTACATCGTGCCGTGGGCGAAGTTGACCACCCGCAGCATCCCGAAGATGACGCTGAGGCCGAGCGCGAGCAGCGCGTAGAACGCGCCGCTCGCGAGCCCGTTGAAGGCCTGGGTGAGGAGGTAGTCCGGGCTCAGGGCCCTACCCTACCAGTCCTTCTTGCACGTCGACTGCGACTCGGGGCGGAAGGCCCGGCCCGGCGGGATCGTCTGCACGATCTTGAACCAGGCGTGCGGCGCGCGGATCTTCGACTGCGGCAGCACGTCGACGACGTACATGTCGTGCAGCACGCGGTGGTCGCGCGCGCGCCACTCGCCGCCGTGCGCGTAGAAGTCGTTGAACTGCCGGCCGTCGAGGTACTTCTGGACCTTGTCGGCGTCGGTCGAGCCGACCGCCTTGACCGCGTTCAGCCACTGCATCGTGGCCGAGTAGTCGGCCGCCTGGATGTCGGTCGGCCGCAGGCCGTGGCCCACCCGGCGCGTCCACTTGTCGGCCCAGGCCCGCGAGGGCTGGTCCTGGTCCCAGTACCACGACGTGGTGATGCGCGAGTCCTCGAACACCGAGGGCAGCGCGTCGACGTCGGAGAGGAACAGCAGGCCGACCGCGATCTTCATCTGCTTGTCGAGCCCGAACTGCTTGGCGGCCTTCATGCTGTTGACCGTGTCGGCGCCGGCGTTGAACAGACCCAGCACGTCGGGCTTGGCCTGCTTGGCGGCGATCATGTACGACGAGAAGTCCGAGGTCCCCAGCGGGATCATGTCGGAGTGGACGAAGTCGCCGCCCTTGGTCTTGACCGCGTCGGTGAAGTCGGCCAGCATCGACTGGCCGAAGCGGTAGTTGGCGACGATGCCGTACCACTTCTTGCCGCCGCCGGCCGCGAGGTTGGTCCCGGTCGAGTGGGCCAGCGCGTAGGTGTCGTACGCGTAGTGATAGGTGTACTTGTCGCAGTTGGGGCCGGTCAGGTCGGAGGTGCCGCCGCCGGTCACGATGGCCAGCTTGTGCTTGTCCTTGGCGACGCCCGAGACCGCGATCGCGGTGCCGGAGTTCGTCATGTCGAGCGCGAGCTCGGCGCCCGAGTCGTACTCCTCGCGGGCCTTGGAGGCGGCTTCGGCCGGGTTGTTGCGGTGGTCGACCGCGTCGACGACGATCGGCCGGCCCAGGACCTTGCCGCCGAAGTCCTCGGCCGCCATCTTCGTCGCCTCGACGGCGCCCTGGCCGGAGATCGCCGCGTAGACGCCGCTCATGTCGGTGATGACCGCGATCTTGATCGGGCCCGTGTCCGCGGCACGGACGGGAGCCCAGGCATAGGAGCTACAGAGCAGCGCACAAGCCAGCGCCACCGGAATGAAACGGGGAATACGCATCGGAACCGACCTCGTAGGCTGGTGACGAGAGTTGCGCCGACGTTTCGCCGCCGCACGGAGTTTCCTCCGCCGCGCTGGGCGATTCGTGGGAAGGAGGACGAGGTGACGCGCCCCATCGAGGACTATGCCCTGATCGGCGACACCCGCACCGCCGCCCTGGTGAGCCGCCAGGGGTCGATCGACTGGCTCTGCCTGCCGCGCTTCGACAGCGGCGCGTGCTTCGCGGCGCTGGTCGGGACGCCGGACAACGGCTCGTGGGAGCTCGCGCCGAGCGCGCCGGTGGTCGCCACCCGGCGCACCTACCGCACCGACAGCCTGCTGCTCGAGACGGTCCACGAGGTCGCGGGCGGCCGGGTCCGGGTGGTCGACGCCATGCTGCCCGGCGGCGACGCGCCGCGGCTGGTCCGGCACGTCGTCGGCGAGGCGGGCCGGGTCGCGCTGCGCTCGACGATCCGGATCCGCTTCGACTACGGCCGGGTCGTGCCGTGGGTCCGCAGCGCCTCCTCGGCGGTGGTCGCGGTCGCCGGCCCCGACGCCGTCGCGCTCTACGCCGACGTCCCGCTGCGGGGCGAGGACCTCTCGACCGTGGCCGAGTTCGAGGTCGGCCCGGGCGACCGGGTCAGCTTCGAGCTGGTGTACTTCCCCTCGTACGAGCAGCAGCCGGGACCCTCCGACGTGCTGACCGCGCTGCGCCGCTGCGAGGTCTACTGGCGCGAGTGGGTCCGCACGTGCCGCTACGAGGGTCCCTGGCGCGACGCGGTGGTCCGCTCGCTGCTGACCCTCAAGGCGCTGACCGACGCGCGGACCGGCGCCGTGCTGGCGGCCCCGACCACCTCGCTGCCCGAGCAGATGGGCGGCGTGCGCAACTGGGACTACCGCTACTGCTGGCTGCGCGATGCGACCTTCGTGCTGGTCGCGCTGCTCAACGCGGGCTACGAGGAGGAAGCGTTCGCCTGGCGGGCTTGGCTGCTGCGGGCGGTCGCCGGCAACCCCGAGCAATTGCAGATTCTTTACGGTTTGCGCGGTGAGCGGCGGCTGCCCGAGTTCGAGGCGGGCTGGCTGAGCGGCTACGCGGACTCGCGCCCGGTGCGGATCGGCAACGCCGCCGCCGAGCAGCTCCAGCTCGACGTCTACGGCGAGGTCGTCGACGTGATGTTCCAGGCCCACCGGGCGGGGCTGCCGCCGGATGCCGACGAGTGGTCGCTCTCGACGGCCGTCGTCGACGCGGTCATCGAGCGCTGGAGCGAGCCGGACCGCGGCCTGTGGGAGGTGCGCGGCCCGGCCCGCCACTTCGTCCACTCCAAGGTGCTGGCGTGGGTCGCCCTCGACCGGGCGGTGTGCGCGGTCGAGCAGTTCGGCCAGAGCGGGCCGGTCGAGCGCTGGCGCGCGCTGCGCGATCAGATCCACGCCGAGGTCTGCGAGCGCGGCTACGATCCGGCGCGCGCGACCTTCACCCAGTCGTACGGCTCGCGCGAGCTCGACGCCGCGACGCTGCTGATCCCGCTGGTCGGCTTCCTGCCGCCCGAGGACCCGCGGGTGGTCGGCACGGTCCGCGCGGTCGAGCGCGAGCTGCTGCGGGACGGGTTCGTGCAGCGCTACAGCCAGCTCTCCGACGACACCGACGGCCTGCCGCCGGGCGAGGGCGCGTTCTACGCCTGCGGCTTCTGGCTGGCCGACAACTACGTGCTGCAGGGCCGCCAGGACGACGCGCGGGCGCTCTTCGAGCGGCTGCTCGCCACCGCCAACGACGTCGGGCTGCTCTCCGAGGAGTACGACGTGCAGGGGAAACGCCTGGTCGGCAATTTCCCGCAGGCGTTCTCGCACGTCGGTCTGGTCAACACCGCCTACAACATCGCCCACGCCGACAAGCCGGCCGAGCAGCGGCGCGGCGACAGCCCCATGCCGCAGGCCTCCGGGTAGCGCCGCGCTCAGGTTTCCTGCCGCAGCTCGGCCAGCCAGAAGCCCTTGCGCTCGAGCTGCAGCGGCAGCCCGCGGCGCAGCGCGTCGGCGCCGACCCGGCCTTCGTCGACCCAGGCGCCGCGCAGGCTGTTGAACGTGCGCAGCGCGTACGAGCCGCTCACGCCGTCGTCGATTCGCAGCGCGGTCGCGACGGTGCGCTCGACGGTGTTGCCGACGAACAGCACGAGGTCGTCGTCCTGGCGCAGCCCGAGCGCGCTCGCCGCGTGGCCGGAGATGCGCAGCGCGCCGCTGATGTCGTCGCGGTACGCGATGTACGGCGACGACTGGTGGAAGGCGAAGTTCGAGTACATCCGCAGCTCGGGCGTGCGCGCGACGAACCAGGTCAGCGCCTCGCCGCGGTAGGGCAGGTTCTGCACGCCCAGCCACTTCCAGTCCGGCGCGAGGCGCGGCGTGACCGTCGGCGTGCCGCCGGAGAAGTCCAGCCCGGCGACGCCCTCGATCGCGGCCCAGAGGTAGCGCGGCGGGAACCAGGGCGAGAGCATCATGCCCTGGTTGGCCAGCGTCTCGCCGTGCAGCCACTCCGAGAACTGGCCCGGCACGGTGTTGTTGCGGCGCGGGTCGCGCGAGTAGTGGCGAAAGCTCGCCGCCAGCGCGTAGGCCATGAAGTCGGCGTTGAAGCGCGCCGCGGCGAACGCGTACCAGAACGAGACCCCGACCCAGACCCCGCCCAGCAGCCCGTAGCCGTGCGTCGGGCCGTACTGCGGCGCGTCGCGCGGAACGGTCCGCAGGCCGGCGTCGGTCCAGAAGTCCTCGCCGCTGAGCCGGCTGACGATCCGCGCCGCGGTGTCGTCGTCGGCGACGCCGAACATCACCGGGAAGACCAGATCGCAGGTGACGTCGCTGCGCGGCTGGCCGTCGACCTCGATGTTGAGGTAGTACAGGCCGTTGGCGGGGTTGTAGAGGTGCTGGTTGATCGCGGCCTTGAGATCGCTCGCGTGGCGGACGAACTCCGCGCTCTCGGCGTGCCGCTCCAGCACCCGCGCCATGTGGGCCACCGTGCCGAGCGCGGCGTAGCACTCCGAGTTGAGCTCGGTCGTCGCGCCGGAGAGGCGGTAGTTCTCGATGACGTTGCGCCAGCCGACGATGCCCCAGTCCTGGGTCTTGGTCGAGGTGCACCACACCAGTCCCTGGTCGTTGCGCTGCGCGAGCAGGAAGCGGCCGGCCTTCAGCGCCGCGGGGTAGACCCGCTCGAGGAACGCGCGGTCCCCGGTGGCGTTGTAGTGGTGCCACAGCGCCAGGACCAGCAGCGGCGTGTTGTCGTTGACGTTGAGCCCGTAGTCGGCCGTCTTGCCGTCGCGGATGTCGTAGTACTCGACGATCATCCCGGAGGGCTCTTGCCGCTCGACGTAGCCGAGCAGCGACGCGCGCGCGAACTCGGGCCGCAGGTAGTCGGCGCCGAAGGCGAACCAGGCCGTGTCGCGCCCGACGCTGTTGTTCGAGCGGGTCGGGTCGTTGACGAACGACCACCCGGTCGGCGCCAGCAGCATGGTGCGCAGCATGTTGGCCTTGGCCCACAGCACGCCGCGGTTGACCTCGGCGTCCGGGGTCATGACGACCGACCGGCTCAGCGCCGCGGCGTAGTGCGCGCGGGTCCGGGCCAGGGCCTCGTCCGCCGGCGGGCAAGCGCGCAGCGTCTGGGCGGCCGCCTTGCGGCCCCGGGTCGAAAAGGTCAGCGTGTACGCGATCCGGGCGCTCGCGCCCGGCGCGAGCGTGCTGCTGGTGTGGAACACGCCCAGCGGGTCGGCCGGCGGCGTGTCGGTCGCGTTCGCGAGCGGGCCCGGCGCGCGCGGCGCGATCGCCTTGGCGTGGTCGAGCGTCGACTCGTAGCTCGTCGGCGGCGGGTCGATCGCGAAGAGCCGGACGTGATCGGGGTTGGTGCGCTGGTTCCAGGCCGCGAAGGCGTGGGCGCGCCCGTCGTACGCGACCAGCGTGTCGTGCGGCTGGTGGCCGCGCAGCTGGCAGAACGCGTACGACCCGACCTGCACCTCCTCGTCGCCCTCGTTGCGCAGCTCGACGACGTAGTACGCCGCCGGCGGGTCGACCCGCTCGCCCGCCGGCTCGCCGCTGAGCACGAAGAGCGTCTCGCGGACCGCGACGCCGTTGGTCAGCCGGAAGTCGTGCTCTTGCGACGACGGCCGGATCGTGAACGTGCCCGGCAGCGGGTCGAGCTGGCTGCCGGTGCGCTCGTCCCAGTGGTGCAGCACGAGCGTTCCCAGCAGCACCTCGCCGGCGTCGATCGAGTAGACCTTCTCGATCGCGCCGGTGGCTTTGATCACCATGCACAGCTTGGGGCCGCCGAGCGTGCTGCCCGCCGCCATCTCGCCGTCGGGCACGGTGTAGACCCCGACCCGCTCGCCGGTCCCCGACGCCGCGGCCGCATCGGCCGGCACCTCGCTACAGGCTCCCGGCTTGCCGCATCATGCCGCCGTCGATCACGTAGGTCGAGCCGGTGATGTAGGCCGCCTCGTCGGAGGCCAGGAAGGCGCAGAGCTGCGCGACCTCCTGCGGCCGGCCCATCCGGCCCAGCGGAATCTCGGCCAGCAGGGCCTTCATCTTCTCGGGATCCTGCATCGACTGCGCGTTGATCGGCGTCTCGATCGCGCCGGGCGCGATGTTGTTCACCGTGATGCCGTGCGGCGCCAGCTCGACCGCGATCGTGCGCATCAGCATCCGCAAGCCGCCCTTGGCCGCGCAGTACGGGCCGTTGGTGAGCATCGGGATGTCCTCGTGGACCGAGGAGATGTTGACGATGCGCCCGCCGCCGCCTTGGGCGACCATCTGCTTGGCGGCGCGCTGGCTGCACAGGAACGGCCCGGTCAGGTTGATCGCGATGACCTTGTGCCAGTAGTCCAGCGGCGTCTCCAGGAACGGGTACTCCTTCTCGATGCCGGCGTTGTTGACGAAGACGTCGAGCCGGCCGAAGGTCTTGACCGTGTGCTCGACCAGCATGTCGACTTGCGCGGGATCGCTCACGTCGGCGGCGACCGCGACGGCGTCCCCGCCGACGGTTTCGAGCGCTTTGGCAAGCTCGTCGGCCGCTTCGCTCGACCCGACGTAGTCGATCACGACCTTCGCCCCGTCGCGCACGAGCTGGGCGGCGATCGCGCGCCCGATGCCGGTCGCGGCGCCGGTGACCACGGCGACTTTGTTCTGCAGGTTGCTGCTCATCGAATGCTCGCGATGTCCTCGGGAAACGGGAGGGAGAGGGCCCAGTCCAGCGCGACGCGCGTCTTGCGCGACGCGCCGGGAAGGCGCGAGAGGTAGTATGCCCGCCACAGCAGCCAGGCCGGGAAGCCGGCGATCAGGTGCCCGCCGAGCAGGTCGGCGAGGCCCGTGCGGTCGCCGAGCGAGGCCATCATGCCCGGGCTCCTGTAGCGGAAAGGGCGGGTGCGGCGGCCGCGCAGCGCGGCGTCGAGGTTGCGCGCCAGCAGCGCCCCCTCGCGCACCGCGTCCTGCGCGGTCTGCGGGTACGCGCCGCCGCCGGGCTTGGGTACGGATGCGCAGTCGCCCAGCGCCCACACGCCGGGCCGGCCGGGGACCGAGAAGTCCGCGTTCGCCTGGATCGCATGGTGCTTGGCGTGCGGGACGTCCAGCTGCTCGACCAGCGCCGGGACGCGCACGCCGGCGCTCCAGACGACGGTCTTGGCCGCGTAGCGCTTGCCGGACTTGAGCGTCAGCCCGCCCGCGTCGACCGCCGCGACCTCGTCGCCCAGCACGATCTCGACCCCGCGCTCGGCGAGCACGGCTCGAGCGCGGGTGCCGAACCGCGCGGGAAGCTGTTCCAGCAGCCGGTCGCTGCCGGCGACGAGCACGACCCGCAGCAGCGCCGGGTCGAGCCCGCGGTACGCGCGCGCGATGCGGCGCAGGTAGGCCAGTGCCTCGCCCGCCGCTTCGACGCCGGTGAACCCGCCGCCGACCACGGCGAGGGTCAGCAGGCGCCGGCGCTCGGCGTCGTCGCGCTCCACCGCCGCCGCTTCGAGCGAGCGGATGAGCTGGTCGCGCAGGCGGATCGCATCGTCGAGCGTCTTGAGCCCCAACGTGTGCGCGGCGGCGCCGGGAGTACCGTGGGTCGAGCTGATCGCGCCCAGCGCGATCACGAGCTGGTCGTAGCCCAGCTCGGTCGTCTCGCCGGTGACCGGGTGGTGCGTGGTGACCGTGCGCGTGCCGAAGTCGACCCCTTGCACCTCGCCCAGTACGAACGTCGCGTCCGGCACCGCGGAGCGGAACGGCTCGGCGACGTGTCGCGGCTCGATCGAGCCGCTGGCGACCTCGGGCAGCATCGGCGTGAAGAGGGTGTAGTTCTCGCGGTTGACCGCGACGATGTCCAGATCGGCTCGGCGGTGCCGCAGCGCGCGCGCGACGGCCAGGCCGGCGAACCCGGTGCCCAGGATGACGACGCGCGCGCTCACGGGTACACGCTCCGATCATGTGGACTTTCGGGATCAGCCAGTGCACGACGTGGCCGTGGTCGTTCGCCGCCGACCTGGAGCGGTACGGCGAGCTCGGTGCGGGAGCGATCGAGCTGTGGGAGTTCAAACTGGCCGCCGACCCGGGCGAACGCCGCGCGCAGCTCGAGCGCGCTCGCGAGCGCTACCGGGTCTCGTCGTTCCAGGCCGACGTGCACTCGCTGCTGCCGACCCGCATGAAGCCCGACCCGGCCGACCCCGGCGCGCGGCGCGACGCGTTCCTGCGCACCCTCGACCTCGCCGCACCGCTGCTGCCCGGCACGGTCTTCGTGCTCAACACCGGGCGCGCGCAGGACGGCGACGTGCAGCGCGCGTTCGACACCACCGTCGCGGCGTACCGGGAGCTGGCCCGGCACGCGGCCGATGCGGGCGTGCGGCTCGCGCTCGAGCCGCTCCACCCGCTCCAGATGAACGAGGACACCTTCGCCTGGAGCCTCGAGGACGCGCTCGACGTCGTCGAGGCGGTCGGGCACGAGGCGCTCGGCATCTGCGCCGACGCCTGGAACCTCGCCGGCCAGCACGACCTGCGCGCGCGCCTGGCGCGCTGCGCCGCGCGCATCTTCGTCGCGCAGGTCTCCGACTACCGGCGGCCCCGTTCGTTCCTCGACCGCCTGCCGCTGGGCGCGGGCGACCTCGACCTGCGGCCGTTCCTGGACGGCCTGCGCGAGGCCGGGTTCGGCGGCCCGATCGTGTTCGAGCTGTTCTCGCGGGACGTCCCGGACTCGTTCTACGACGGGGACATGGCGGCGGGCATCGCCCGCACGCGCGACGCGCTCAGCCATTACTACGGCGCACCGCCCGGCTGAGCGCGAAGCCGCCCAGCAGCACGAGGCCGCCCAGCGCGAACGCCGCGTCGCGCCGCCCGCGCGCCCGCTGGTCGCGCACGGCCGGCATCGCGGCGAGCTCCGGGAGCGCTCCGGGCGGTGGTCCGTCGGGGCCGTGCCGCAGCGCCAGCCAGACGACGTCGGCCAGGTGCAGGCCTTGGCGGTCCGTGGTCTGCGCCATCTGCTCGCGGCACGAGAACCCGTCGCCGATGACGATCGCGTCCGGCGCCGTTTCGCGAACCTTGGGCAGGAACGCCAGCTCGCCGACCTTGATCGAGACGTCGTAGTGCTCGCCGGCCTCGAAGCCGAACGCGCCCGCCATCCCGCAGCAGCCGTCGTCGGGCTCGTCCAGATCGACCCCCAGCTTGCGCAGCACGCTGCGCGTGCCGTCCATCCCGAGCACCGACTTGTGGTGGCAGTGCCCGTGCAGCACGACCTTGCGGTGCAGCCGCGGCGGCGTCCAGTGCTCCGCCTTGTCGAGGAAGTCACCCAGCATCATGGTCTGCTCGCTCAGCCGGCGCGCGTCGTGGTCGTTGGGAAAGAGGTTCAAGAGCTCGTCCTTGAAGACGCTCATGCACGACGGCTCCAGGCCGACGACCGGCACGCCGGCCTCGATCTGCGGGCGCAGTGCCGCGACGATCTCGCGCAGCAGCAGCTTGGCCAGGTCGACCATGCCGTAGTCGTACAGCGGCCGGCCGCAGCACAGCAGCCGCTCGGGGATCGTCACGTCGTAGCCCGCCGCTTCGAGCACCTCGACCGCGTGCCGCGCGGTATCGGGGTGGAAGTAGGTGTTGAACGTGTCGGCCCACAGGATCACCGGCGGCCCGCCCGGGTTCGGGCGCGCGCCGCGGCGCCGCCACCAGTCGCGGAACGACTGCTCGGCGAACGGCGGGATGCTGCGCTGCGGCGCGATCCTCGCCAGCGCCTTGGCGGCGTCGGCCAGCCCCGGCGTCTGGGTGACCGCGTTGACGATCCGGGCGAAGGGCGAGCCCAGCCGCGCCCACCAGTGGATCAAGCCGAACGCATAGGCCCACACCGGGCGCGGCTCGCCCTCGTAATAGTGGGAGAGGAACTCGGCCTTGTAGGTCGCCATGTCGACGTTGACCGGGCACTCGCCCTTGCAGCCCTTGCAGGCCAGGCACAGGTCGAGCGCGTCTTTGACCGCCTGCGATTTCCAGCGGTCCTTCAGCGGCGCGCCCTCGAGCATTTCGAACAAGAGGCGGGCGCGGCCGCGGGTCGAGTGCATCTCCTCCTGCGTGACCCGGTACGAGGGGCACATCACGCCCTTGTGGTCGTGGCTGCGGCAGTTGCCCACGCCCACGCAGCGGTTCGCCGCGTAGGCGAACGAGCCGTAGTCGTCGACCTCGAAGCTGAACTTCGTCTCCGGTTCCCACGGCCGGTAGTGGGGGCCCATGCGCAGGTTCTGGTCGGGCTCGTAGGCGTCGACGACCTTGCCCGGGTTCATCCGGCCCTGCGGGTCCCAGATGCGCTTGTACTCCAGGAACGCCTCGTAGACGGCGTCGCCGAACATGATCGGCAGCAGCTCGCCGCGCGCCTGGCCGTCGCCGTGCTCGCCCGAGAGCGAGCCCTTGTACTTCGCGATCAGGTACGCCGCTTCGTCCAGGAAGCTCATCCACGCCTTGATGCCCTCGGCGGTGAACAGGTCGAAGCTGACCCGGCAGTGGATGCAGCCCTGGCCGAAGTGGCCGTACAGTGCCGCCTCGTAGCCGTACTTGTCGTAGAGCTTGCGCAGGTCGCGCAAGTAGTCGCCGACGTCCTCGGGCGCGACCGCGGAGTCTTCCCAGCCGGGCCAGTTCGCCGGCTCGTCCTTCAGCTTGGCGGTCGCGCCCAGGCCCGACTCGCGCACCGCCCAGAGCATGGCCATCTGGCTCTGGTCGGTGACCAGCTTCATCGACTTGGCCTTGCCCTGCATCGCCTTCATGCACGCCTCGGCCTGGCGCTTCGTCTTGGCCATGTCGTCGGAGCCGAACTCGGCCATGAGCCAGCCGCCGCCCGGCGGCAGCAGCGCGACGTCCTCCGGCTTCATGTGCTTCTTCTTCATGTAGCCGATCAGGACGTCGTCGAGGCCTTCGAGCGCGATCGGCTGGTGCGCGTTGACGTCGGGCACGTGGTCGCCGGCCTGGTAGATGTCGTCGAACCCGAGCACCAGGATCACGCGCTGGTGCGGGTTGGGGATCAGCTTCACCTTGGCGCTCAGGATCAGCGCGAGGGTGCACTCCGTGCCGACCAGCGCCCGCGCGACGTTGAACCCCTTCTCGGGCAGCAGTTGCTGCAAGGGGTAGCCGGAGACCAGCCGCGGGATGTCCGGGAAGCGCGCGCGGATCTGGTCCGCGTAGCGGTCGCGCAGGTCGCGCAGCCCGCGGTAGATCTCGCCGCGGCGGCCGTCCTCGGCGCACAGCCGCGCGAGCTCCTCGTCGGACGTCGGGCCGACCGTCAGGCGCAGGCCGTCGTAGGTCAGGATCTCCAGCTCGTAGACGTTCTCCTCGGTCTTGCCGGCCATCTGGGCGTGCATCCCGCAGGAGTTGTTGCCGATCATCCCGCCCAGCGTGTTGTGGGTGTGGGTTGCCGGGTCGGGGCCGAACCACAGCCCGTACGGCGCCGCGGCGGCGCGCAGGTCGTCGAGCACGATCCCCGGCTCGACCCGCGCCCAGCCTTCTTCTTCATCGATCTCCAGCACCCGGTTGAGGTACTTCGAGCAGTCCAGCACGACCGCGACGTTGCAGCACTCGCCGGCCAGCGACGTCCCACCGCCGCGGGCCAGGATCGGCGCGCCGAACCGGCGCGCGACCTCGACCGTCGCGACGACGTCGTCGACCGTGCGCGGGACGACCACGCCGATCGGCACCTGGCGGTAGTTCGAGGAGTCGGTCGCGTAGAGCGCCCGGCTGCCGTCGTCGAAGCGCACTTCGCCCTCGATGCGGGCGCGCAGCGCGGCGGCCAGCGCCTCGGCGTCGCCGTTCCAGGCCCCGCGCTGGTCGGGCCGCACGCCGGGCGGCGGGCCGGCGGGGATGTCGGCGAGGCGGGCGCGTTCCACGCCCGCGATCAGATCGATGAGCAACGTAGTATCTCCTGGGCGGACCGCAGCGAAGCGAGGACCGCGAAGGGCTCGCGAAGCGAGCCCGCTTAGAGGGCGAAGCGCTGCGCGTCGGCGTGCTTGAAGGTCAGGCCGTGGCCCGGCCGCGCGCGGTCGGGGCGCAGCGTTCCCCCGACCGGCTCGACCACGCCGTCGAACAGCATCCGCTCGATCCGCACGTGGTCGTGAAAGTACTCCAGGTGGCGCAGCCGCAGGCAGGCCGCGGCGGCGTGCAGGTGCAGCGCCGGGCCGCAGTGGGTGGAGAGCGGCAGGCGGCTCACCTCGCAGAAGCCGTCGATGGCGAGCAGGCCGGTGTAGCCGCCGCAGCGCGTGGCGTCGGCTTGCAGCACGTCGACCGCCTGCGCGACCGCGGCCGCGTCGGCCGTGTCGGTGACGTACTCGCCCGAGGCGATCGCCATGCCGGGCGGCGCGTGCTCGCGCACCCGGCGCGTGCCGGCCAGGTCGCGGTGGTCGACCGGCTGCTCGAACCAGCTGACGCCGAGCGGCGCGAACTCGTGCGCGATCGCGATCGCGCCGGCGACGTCGTAGCCGCCGTTGCCGTCGACGAACAGCGCGCAGTCCGGGCCGATCGCCTCGCGCGCGCTGGTCACCCGTGCGACGTCGCGCCGGTGGTCGCGCCCGACCTTCATCTTCACCGCGGTGAAGCCGGCCTGAGCCCAGCCGCCGAGCTGGTCCTGCAGCGCGCGCTCGTCGTACGAGGTGAAGCCGCCGCTGCCGTAGGCCGGCACCGTCTCGCGCACCAGGCCGATCAGATCGCACAGGGCGAGCCCGTGCAGCCGCGCGCGCAGGTCCCACAGGGCCACGTCGACCGCCGCGATCGCGTACGACGCGATGCCCGGGCGGCCGGCGTTGCGCACCGCGCCGGTCATCCGCGTCCACAGCGCTCGCGTGTCCAGCGCGTTGGCACCGCGCACCAGCGGCGCGAGCGTCTCGCTCACCAGCTGGGCGGCGGCCGCGCTCGCGTACGACCAGCCGGTGCCGACGACGCCGTCCGCCTCGACCTCGACCAGCACGACCGTGGTCGATTCCCAGCGCGCCGTGCCGTCGGACTCCGGCCGGTCGGTCGGCACGCGGTACGCGCTCACCGACAGGCGGTCGACCGGAGCCCGGCTGCGGCGGTCCGTCGCCGCCGCGCTCACCGCTCGCTCTCGTGACGGCTGGGGAACAGGCCGGCCAGCACCCCCTTGACCGACTGCACCAGCACCGGCCCCTCGTCGGGATCGCCGTGCAGCATGGCGCTCGCGAACGCCTTCACCTGAGCCGGCTCGATGTGCGGCGGCAGCATCGAGATGTTCGGGTCGGTCAGCACCTCGAGCACCGCCGGGCGGTCGGCGTGCAGCACCTCGTCCCACGCGTCGCCGAGCTCGCGCGCGTGCTCGACCCGCACGCCGCGCAGACCGATCAGCTCGGCGTAGCGCGCGTAGGGGAAGTCGGGCAGGTCCTGCGAGCCGGGGAACTTCGGCACCCCGGTCTCGATCCGCATCTCCCAGGTCACCTGGTTGAGGTCGCGGTTGTTGGCGACGACGAAGACCAGCCGCGGGTCGCGCCAGCGGCGCCAGTACTTGGCCACCGTGATCAGCTCGTTGATGCCGTTCATCTGCATGGCGCCGTCGCCGGTGATCGCGACGACCGGCCGCTCGGGGAACGCGAACTTGGCCGCGATCGCGTACGGCACGGCCGAGCCCATCGTCGCGAGCGTGCCCGAGAGCGACCACTTCATGCCGCGCCGCATCCGCAGGTGGCGGGCCGACCAGTTCGTCGACGTGCCCGCGTCGGCCGTGAGGATCACGTCGTCGGGCAGCCGCCGGTCGAGCGCGACGAAGACGTCCTCGGGGTTGACCAGACCGTGCTCGCCGTCGACCGCGGCGCGCGACGCGCTGATGCCGGCCTCGTCGGCGGCCGCGCGCACGATGCGCTCGCGCCAGGCGGTGCCGGTCTTCTGCTCCAGCAGCGGCAGCAGCGCCTCGAGCGTGCCGCGCGCGTCGCCCTGCAGGTTGAGCTCGGTGGCGTAGCGGATGCCGGTGCGTGCGCCGGTCAGATCGACCTGGATGCCGCGCGCCTGGCCCGGCTCGGGCAGGAACTGCGCGTACGGGTAGTTGGTGCCGAGCATCAGCAGCGTGTCGCAGTGGCGCATCAGCTCGCTCGACGCGCGCGTGCCGAGCAGCCCGAGCGTGCCGGTGACCCAGGGCAGGTCGTCGGGCAGCACCGCTTTGCCGAGCAGCGCCTTCGCGCAGCCGGCTTGCAGCCGGTCGGCGACCGCGATCAGCGCATCCTCGGCGCCGAAGCCGCCCGCACCGACCAGGATCGCGACCCGCTCGCCGGCGTTGAGGATCTCCGCGGCGCGGCGCAGGTCGCGCTCGTGGGGGATCACTCGTGCGGGCGCGTAGCCGATCGACGAGTGGTTCATGTTCGGCGCGTGCGGCGGCTCGGGAACGGCTTTCTCCTCCTGCACGTCCTTGGGGAAGAACAGCGCGGTCACCGTGCGCGCGGCCAGCGCGCTGCGCACCGCGCGGTCGATCGCGTGGCGTGCCTGGGCCGGGTTGGTGACGGTCACGCGGTACTCGCTCGCGACGTCGGCGTAGAGGCTCTCCAGGTTCGCTTCCTGCTGGTACTCGCTGCCGATGACGGTCGTCGCCGACTGGCCGGTGATCGCCAGCACCGGCACGTGGTCGTTCTTGGCGTCGTAGAGCCCGTTGAGCAGGTGCACCGCGCCGGGGCCCGAGGTGCCCAGGCACACGCCGAGCTCGCCGGTGAACTTGGCGTGCGCGCAGGCCATGAACGCCGCCTGCTCCTCGTGCCGCACCTGGACGAACTCGATCCGGTCCTCGGCGCGGTGGAGCGCGGCGACGAGGCCGTTGATCCCGTCGCCGGGGTAGCCGAAGATGCGCCGCACGCCCCAGGCGTGCAGCCGCTCGATCAGGAAATCGCCGACCGTCGCCATCAGCGCGCACCCGCGTAGGCGATGGTGGTGATGAGCGCGTTGTCGGCCTGGCGCGAGTCCAGCCGAGTGTGCTGGACGACGATCGGCACGTCGGAGACGATCACGCTGGCGTAGTCGGTCCCGCGCGGGATCGGTTCGGGGTCGGTCAGGTCGTTGAAGCGCTGGTGCAGCGTGCGCCGGGCCGGGACGACCAGGCGGTAGGGCCCGGCCGGCTCGCGGTCCTTGAAGTAAGCGGTGATCTCGACGTGCGCGTCGCGGTCGCCGGTGTTGAGCATGCACGCCGTCTCGTGACTGGTGAATTCCGGTTCCGGCCCGTTGCTCCAAGCCGGGATATAGCCCTCCGCTATCGCCCAGGTCGTCGCGCCGATGGTGCTGGTGTCGCTCACGATGTCCTCCCAGCACCGTATACCCCTCCCGGGGAGGGGTCAAAAGTCAGCCTTGCCCCGTTCCGTCGCGCCGCCCGGGAACAGGCCGGCGATCACCCCCTTGACCGACTGCACGAACACCGGTCCCTCGTCGGGGTCGCCGTGGACCATCGCGCTGGTGAACGCCTTGGCCTGCTCGAGCGAGATGTGGGCGGGCAGAAACGGCACGTCGGGATCGGTCAGCACCTCGAGCACCGCGGGGCGGTCGGCGCGCAGCACCGCGTCCCACGCGTCGCCCAGCTCCTCGGGCCGCTCGACGCGGATTCCGGTCAAGCCGAGCAGCTCGGCGAAGCGCGCGTAGGGCACGTCGGGCAGCGTCTGCGAGCCGGGGAACTTCGGCACGCCCGACTCGATCCGCATCTCCCAGCTCACCTGCGCCAGGTCGCGGTTGTTGCTGACCATGAAGACCAGCCGCGGATCGCTCCAGCGCTTCCAGTAGCGCGCCACCGTGATCAGCTCGGCCAGGCCGTTCATCTGCATCGCGCCGTCGCCGGTCAGGCAGATCGCGACGCGGTCGGGATAGGCGAACTTCGCCGCGATCGCGTACGGCACGCCCGAGCCCATCGTCGCCAGCCCGCCCGAGAGCGAGAACTTCATCCCGCGCCGCATCCGCAGGTGGCGCGCGGCGAAGTTGGTCGAGGTGCCGGCGTCGGCGGTGACGATCGCGTCGTCGGGCAGGCGCTCGGAGAGCGTGGTGAAGATCAGCTCGGGGTTGACGCCGTCGTGGCCGGCGATGTCGTCGCGCGCGGCGTCGACGCGCTCGGAGCGCTCGCGGTGCCGCGCGATCCGCTCGCGCCAGGCGGTGTCCGTCTTCTGCTCGAGCAGCGGCAGCAGCGCGGCGATCGTGTCCGCCGCGTCGCCCTGGAGGTTGACCTCGGTGGGATAGCGGTTGCCGATGCGGCGGCCGTCGACCTCGATCTCGACCCCGCGCGCCTGGCCCTCCTCGGGCAGGAACATCGCGTAAGGAAAGTTCGTGCCGATCAGCAGCAGCGTGTCGCAGTGCTGCATCAGCTGGCTCGACGCCTCGGTGCCGAGCAGGCCCAGCGTGCCGGTCACCCAGGGGTAGTCGTCGGGGACGACGGCCTTGCCGAGCAGCGCCTTGGCGCAGCCCGCCTGCAGGCGGTCGGCCAGCGCGACGACCGCGTCGGTCGCGCCTGCGGCGCCGGCGCCGACCAGCAGCGCGACGCGCTGCCCGGCGTTGAGCACCGCGGCGGCGCGCGCGAGGTCGCCGTCGTGCGGGACGATGCGCGGCCGCTGGTAGCCGATGCCGGAGTACGTCGCGCCCAGCTTGCGCGGCGCGGCCTCGACCGCTTTCATCTCCTGCACGTCGCGCGGCACGATCAGCGCGGTGACCGAGCGCGCGCTGAGCGCGCTGCGCACCGCCCGGTCGACCGCGTGGCGGGCCTGGGCCGGGTTGGCGATCGTCAGGTCGTAGTCGGAGGCGACGTCCTTGAAGAGCGTCTGCAGGTCGACTTCCTGCTGGAACTCCGCGCCCAGCGCGTACGACGCCGACTGGCCCACCAGCGCCAGCACCGGCACGTGGTCGCCCTTGGCGTCGTAGAGCCCGTTGAGCAGGTGGATCGCGCCCGGGCCGCTGGTCGCCACGCAGACGCCCAGCTCGCCGGTGAACTTGGCGTGCGCGCAAGCCATGAACGCCGCCTGCTCCTCGTGCCGCACCTGCACGAAGTCGATCTTCTCGCCGGCCCGGTCGATCGCGGCCATGATGCCGTTCACGCCGTCGCCGGAGTAGCCGAAGACGCGCCGCACGCCCCAAGCGTGCAGCCGCTCGATGATGAAGTCGCCGACGGTCGCCATGCCGGCAGCGTACCCGTCGGCGACCGCTCCAATGGCGGCCGGTCGCTAGTCGATCTGCTTGAGGAAGGTCAGCGCGTTCATCAGCTCGTCGATGGCCGGGTTCACCTTGCCCGCGCGCACGGCGTCGACGAACACCCGCTCGAAGTAGTAGCGCAGCGCGACCCGCACGGTCGCGTCGAGCGCGCCGCGAACCGCCGCGACCTGGCGCAGGACGTCGAGCACGTATGCCTGGTCGTCCACCGCCGCGATGACGTGGTCGAGGTGGCCGCGGGCCGTCTTGAGCCGGTTGAGCACGTCGGTCTTGCGCTCGTCGGCGAGCGGCTGGCGGTACGGGTCGAGCTCGGATCGGCGGCGCACGCCGGGCTCCTCCCGCGCCGAGGCTCCCGGACCCTCCCGGGGAGGGCTCAGGTCGCGAGGGCCTCGCCGTGCGAGGCCTGGTACTCCTGCAGCGAGCGGGGCGGGCCCGCTTCCGACTCCAGCGCGGTGACCAGCGCGTGGGCGGTGTCGAGCGAGGTCAGCGAGGCGATCGAGGCTTCGACGGCGGCGCGCCGGATGCGGTAGTTGTCGGTCGGGCCGCGGCCGGCGCGGAAGTCGTTGATCACCAGGTCGACCTCGCGCTTGCGGATCAGGTCGAGCACGTCGGGGGCGGGATCGCCGATCTTGCTCACACGCTCGGCGGCGATGCCGTTCTCGGCGAGCAGGTCGTAGGTGCCGGGCGTCGCGACCAGCGTGTGCCCCAGCGCGACGATGCGCCGCATGAGGTCGACCGCGTCGGGTTTCTCCTCGTCGCTCACCGACACCAGCACCCGGCCGCCCTCGCGCGGCAGCCGGATCCCCGCCCCGACGAAGCCCTTGCGCAGCGCGCCGGCGTAGCTGGCGTCGATGCCGAGCACCTCGCCGGTCGACTTCATCTCGGGGCCCAGGATCGTCTCGACGCCGCGCATCTTGGCGAACGAGAAGACCGGCACTTTGACCACCACGTAGTCGGGCTTGGGGCGCAGGCCCGTGCCCCAGGCGAGGTCGCGCAGCTTCTCGCCCAGCGCGATCCGGGTCGCGGCGGCGACCAGGTTGATGCCGGTCGCCTTGGAGATGATCGGCACGGTCCGGCTGGCGCGCGGGTTGGCCTCGATGATCAGCAGCTCGTCGGTACCCTCGGGGATGACGAACTGGATGTTGATCAGGCCGCGGATGCCCAGCTCGCGCGCGACCGCCTCGGTCACCGCGACGATGCGCCGCTCCATCGCGCCCGAGACGGTCTGGGTGGGGTAGACGCTGATCGAGTCGCCGGAGTGGATCCCGGCCCGCTCGACGTGCTCGAAGATGCCCGGGATGAGGACGTCGTCGCCGTCGAAGGCGGCGTCGACCTCGACCTCGCGGCCGCGCATGTACTTGTCGATCAGCAGCGGCGCGCCGGGCGTGATCGGCGGCGCGGACTCGACGTAGCTGGCGAGCTGCCCCTCGTTGTAGACGATCTCCATGCCGCGCCCGCCCAGCACGTACGACGGCCGGACCAGCACCGGGAAACCGATCTCGCGCGCGATCGCGCGCGCCTCGCGGAAGGTCTTGGCGGCGTGGCCGCGCGGCCGGGCGACGCCGAGCTTCTCGAGCACCGCCTCGAACTTCTCGCGGTCCTCGGCCAGGTCGAGCGAGCGGCGGTCGCTGCCGACGATCGCGATCCCCCGCGCCGACAACTGGTCGGCCAGGTTGATCGCGGTCTGCCCGCCGAAGGCGAGCATGACCCCGCGCGCGTTCGTCGCGCGGGCGGTCGCCTCGACCTCGTCGGCACCGGGCGGCTCGAACACCAGCACGTCGGAGACGTCGAAGTCGGTCGAGACCGTCTCGGGGTTGTTGTTGATCACCACCGCGGCGCGGCCGGCCTCGCGCAGCGCCCAGGCCGCGTGCACGCACGAGTAGTCGAACTCGATGCCCTGACCGATCCGGATCGGGCCGCTGCCGACCACTACCACGGCTTCCCGGTCGGGCGGGCGCATCTCGTCCTGCTCGCCCCGCGAGAGGTAGTAGTACGGCGAGCGGGCCGGGAACTCGGCCGCGGCGGTGTCGACCATCCGGAACTGGCCCCCGCTGGCGCCGGCCGGCTCCTCGCCGGCGAGCGCGCCGATGCCGCGCCGGCTGTAGCCGCTCTCCAGCGCGCGCCGGATCAGCTCCGGCGCGGGCGCCGCCCCGAACAGCGGGCCGACCTCGCGGTACGAGCGCAGGCCGTTCTCCAGCTCGACCAGCTCGGCCAGCTCCCACAGCCAGAAGCGGTCGATCGCCGAGAGCGCGTGCAGGGCGTCGACGCCGCGGCCGCGGCGCAGCAGCTCGCAGACGGCGAAGAGCCGCTCGTGGGTCGGCGTGACCAGCACCCGCTCGAGCTCGTCGTCGCTCCACTGCTCGAACGCGCCGCCGGTCAGGGTCTCGAACTTGAGATCGAGGCCGCGCACCGCCTTCATCAGCGCGGCGGCGAAGCTGCGGCCGATCCCCATCGCCTCGCCGGTCGACTTCATCTGCGTGCCCAGGCGCGTGTCGGCCAGCGGGAACTTGTCGAACGGCCAGCGCGGGAACTTCACCACGCAGTAGTCCAGCGTCGGCTCGTAGGCGGCGGTCGTGACGCCGGTGACCGGGTTCATGATCTGGTCGAGCGTCTGGCCCAGCGCGATCTTGGTCGAGATCTTGGCGATCGGGTAGCCGGTCGCTTTGGACGCCAGCGCCGAGCTGCGCGAGACGCGCGGGTTGACCTCGATGATCTGGTACTCGGGCCGGTCGGGGTGGAGCGCGAACTGGATGTTGCAGCCGCCCTGCACGTTGAGCGCCCGGATCACGTCGATGCTCGCCGTGCGCAGCATCTGGTAGTCGAGGTCGGAGAGCGTCTGCGAGGGCGCGACCACGATCGAGTCGCCGGTGTGCACGCCGACCGGGTCGATGTTCTCCATGTTGCAGACGATGATGCAGTTGCCGGCCCGGTCGCGCAGGACTTCGTACTCGATCTCTTTCCAGCCCAGCAGCGAGGTCTCGACCAGCGCCTGGTGGATCAGCGAGGCCTCCAGGCCCGTCTGCAGGGTGGCGCGCAGCTCGGCCTCGTCGCGCACCACGCCGCCGCCGGTGCCGCCCAGCGTGTAGGCCGGCCGCACGACCAGCGGGTAGCCCGACTCGCGCGCGAAGTCGACCCCGCGCTCGACGTCGGTGACGATCCGCGAGGACGCCACCGGCTGGCCGATCTCGATCATCCGGGCCTTGAACAGCTCGCGGTCCTCGGCGACCTTGATCGTGCGCAGCGGCGTGCCCAAGAGCTCGACGCCGTACGTCTCGAGCACGCCGGCCTCGGCCAGCTCGACCGCCAGGTTGAGCCCGGTCTGGCCGCCCAGCGTCGGCAGCAGCGCGTCGGGGCGCTCGCGCTCGATGATCCGCTCGACCGACGCCACGGTCAGCGGCTCCAGGTAGACCGCGTCGGCGATCTGGGGGTCGGTCATGATCGTGGCCGGGTTCGAGTTGACCAGGACGACCCGCAGGCCTTCCTCCCGCAGCGCGCGGCACGCCTGCACGCCGGCGTAGTCGAACTCGGCGGCTTGCCCGATGACGATCGGGCCCGAGCCGATCACCATGACGGTACGCCGGGACATCCTGCCCTGGATACGCCGAGGGTACCCGGAGTCCTCGGCGCGACCGCCCACCGAGGTCCTCCCCAGGTGACCCCGGCCGGGCCGCGCGAAGAGCGCTGCCCCGGCGACCCGCCGGGCGCGAGGAGGAAGCCGTGCCGATCCGGATCGTGCGCCGTGCCGTCGCGCTGCTGGCCGCGAGCGCGCTGCTGTGCGGCGCTGCGCCGCCCGCGCCGCGCCCAGCGACGCCCAGCGCCTGGCGCTGCTGCAGCGCGCCGTCAAGTACGTGTTCGTGATCTACCAGGAGAACCGCTCGTTCGACTCCTATTTCGGCACGTTCCCGGGCGCCGAGGGGCTGTACTCGCACGTCCCGGCCGAGCCGCCCGGGTTCGACCAGCCGCTGCTCGACCTCGACGGCACGCCGACCACGGTCCGCCCGTTCCGCATCGGCCCGGCCCAGTTCGCCGCCGACACCGACGACGTCGACCACGCGCACTCGCGCATCGTCGCGAAGATGCACGTCGTGGCCGGCACGCCGCGGATGGACGCCTTCGCGCTGACCGAGGAGCGCAAGGCCTCACCGACCGGCAACCCGTCGCTGGCGGCCAAGCAGATGGGCGAGCTGACGATGGCGCACGAGGATTGCGACACCGTGCCGTTCCTGTGGCAGTACGCGAACCGCTTCGTGCTGTTCGACCACGTGTTCCAGGAGATGACCGGGCCCTCGACGCCGGGCAACCTCGCGATCATGGCGGCGCAGACCGGCATCACCCAAGCGCTGCTGCACCCCCAGGACGTCGTGGCGGGCAGCGGCGACCGCGGCGCCGGCGTCCCGGTCGTCGACGACGCGGACCCCTTCTGGGGCTCGCCGTCCGACCCGTCGCCCGACAAGCTGCCGGTGAACGCGCACGATTTCCCCGGCTACGAGACGCAGATCAACCTGACGTTCGCGAGCCTGCCGCTGACGCTGGAGGGAGCCGATCTCGGCGCGGTCGCGCGCGCCGACCGCGACGCCGCCCGCGACCTGCCCGACGTCCTGGCCGACGTCGCGCAGATCAGCCGCACCGGCGCGCGGACGCCGGTTCCGTGGGGCTGGTACGAGGAAGGCTACGACCGCGAGCCCAGCGACGACGACGGCCCGCTCGACGCGGGCGGGCTGCACGCCTCGTACGTGACCCACCACAACGGCCCGCAGTACTTCGGCTACGTCGCCAACAACCCGCAGATGCGCGCCCACCTGCACGGCCTGGCGGACTTCTACGACACGGTCGACCGGCACGCGCTGCCGGCGGGCGGTCTGTACTACATCAAGGGCGGCTACCGGAATCTGCGCCGCATGGTGCCGGCCGATCCCGACCCCAAGGTGCGCAAGAACTTCGCCGGCGACGACGACCACCCGGGCTATTCGGACGCCCAGATCAGCGAGGCGATGGTCGCCGAGACCGTCAACCGCATCGCGCGCAGCCCGTACTGGTCGCAGAGCGCGATCGTGCTGACCTGGGACGATTCGGAAGGCGACTACGACCACGTGCCGCCGCCGGTGCGCACGACGGTGCCGGGCGAGGGCATCATCAACGACGGGCCGCGCGTGCCGCTGATCGTCATCTCGCCGTTCGCCAAGCAGCACGCGGTCGTAAGCGCCGCGGGCGACCAGGCCTCGGTGGTGCGGTTCGTCGACCGGCTGTTCGGCCTGGAGCCGCTGGCCGAACTGCCCGACGAGCTGCGCGCCGACGCGCTCGGCCGGCAGCGCTACGGCGGGGCGTTCTACGGCCCGCTGGACGGTCCGCAGAGCGGGGTGACGGACCTGCTCGGCGCGTTCGACGACGAGCGGCTGGCGGGGACCCGGCCGCCGCTCCCGCCGGACGCGGCGCTGATTCCCGACGCGGTCGTTCGCACGCTGCCGCCGGACGGCGGCTCCGGCTGCCGCGCGCTGGGCATCGTGCCGACCGACGTGCGGCTCGGCATCCGCAACGACATCCCGGCGGATTTCAACCCGCGCCCCAAGACGAACCCCGGCCGCCCGTGAGGGTACGGGCCGTCATCACCGCCGGCGGCACCGTCGACGAGGCGTTCGCGCGCACGCTCGGCACCCGGGTCAAGGCGCTGGCGCCGTGCGGTGCGGGCACGCTGCTCGACGTCGCGCTGGCGGCCTGCGCGGATGCGGGCATCGACGGCGTCGCGGTGGTCGGCGGCGCCGAGGTTCGCGCGCACCTGGCCGGGCGCGGCGCGCGCACGATCGACGCCGACGCGGACGGCGGCACGAACGTGCTGCGCGCGCTGTCGGCGTGGCCCGGCGAGCGGTTCGTGTACCTGACCTCGGACTTGCCGTTCGCCGGCGGCGCCGGCCTCGCCGACCTGGTGCGGCGCAGCGCCGGCTACGCGCTGACGATGGGCCTGGCCGACGGCGCGGCATACGCGGCGCGCTTTCCCGGCGCGCCCGACCACGGCGTCGCGCTCGGAGGCGAGCGGGTCGTCAACGCCTGCGCGTTCGTGATTCGGCCCGAGGCGGCCGGGCCGATCCGGGACTTCGCGCTGCGCGCGTTCGCGGCGCGCAAGAGCCTGTTCGGGCTGGCCGAGCTGCTCGGCCCGGCGCTGCTGCTGCGCTTCGCGCTGCGCCGGCTGCGGGTCGAGCACGTCGAGGCCTACGCCTGCCGCGCGCTCGGGCTGCCGGTCGGCGCCGTTCGCGGCTGCGATCCCGGCCTGTGCTACGACGTCGACGAGCCGGCCGAGTACGCCTACGCGTGCGGGCGGCCGTGACGCTGGGGCCGCGTGCGGTGCGGCCCCGCCCGGCGCGCCTGGGCGCGCTGTGGTTCGGCATCCAGGTCGTCTGGACGGCCGTGCTGGGGGTCGTGCTGCAGGACCGCGCCAGCGCGCTCGGCCGGCACGCGGTGCTGTCGTACGCCGTGCTGGCGGCCGGCGGCGCGGCCTTCGCCGCGCTGGTGCAGATCCTCGCGGGCGTGGCGTCGGACCGCCGCCGGGTGCGCGTCGGGCACCGCCGCGCGTTCTATCTGGCCGGCGTGCTGCTGGCGGTGCCGGCGGTCGTCGCGCTGCCCGCGGTGAGGTCGCTGGCGGGGCTGTGGGGAGCAGTGCTGCTGCTGCAGCTCGGCATGAACCTCGCCGGCGGTCCGTACCAGGCGATCGTGGCCGACTACGTCGCGCCGGAGCGGGTCGGGCGCGCGTCGTCGTGGATGAGCGTGCACCAGTTCCTGGGCAGCGTGGCCGGGATTCTGCTCGCCACCCTGCTGCACGGGCTCGCGCTGGGCGGCGCGCTGGCGATCTGCCTGGTCGCCGGCTGGGCCGTCACCGACGCGCACGTGCGCCGGCTGCCGCGCGCGCGCGCGGGGGCCGCGCCGCTGCGCCTGGACGCCGACGCGCGCACGGTGCTCGCCTCGCGCGCGTTCATCAACCTCGGCTTCTACACGCTGTTCGGGTTCTTGTTCTTCTTCGTCAAGGAGTCGCTGCACGCGGCCGACCCGCGCACGACCAACGGCATCCTGATCCTGGCCTTCACCGTCGCGGGGGTACTGGGTGCGGCGCTGGCCGGCAAGCCCGCCGACCGGATGGACAAACGCATCGTGGTGACCGTCGCCTGCATCGCGATCGCGCTGACCGTCGGCGCGTTCGCCGCCGCGCCCAGCGTGCCGGTCGCGCTGGGCTGCGCGCTCGCCTCGGGCACGGCCTGGGGCGCGTTCTACACCGCCGACTGGGCGATCGCGTACAGCGTGCTGCCGCGCGCGGCGATGGCCCGCGCGATGGGCGTCTGGAACCTGGCCGCGGCGCTGCCGCAGGTCGCCGCACCGATCGTGACCGCGCCGATCGTGACCGCCTTCGACGCCCGCAGCGCCGGCTTGGGGCCGCGCGTGGCGCTGCTGTGCGTGATCGCCGAGCTGGCCGTCGGCACGGCCTGGCTGTGGCGCCTGCGCGGTGCGGCGACCCGCCGCGCCGCCCGCGCGTAGCGGCGGCAGGTCCGCCGCGCTCGCGGCGCCGATCACCGCGCATGGACGTCGACGAGAAGGCCCGCCGTTTTCGCGCCCTGCACGGCCCGGGCGAGCTGCTCCTGCTGCCCAACCCCTGGGACGCGGTCAGCGCGGCGATCTTCGCCCGGGCCGGCTTCCCGGCGCTCGCGACGACCAGCTCCGGCGTCGCCAACGCCCTGGGCTATCCCGACGGCGAGCGCGCGCCGCGCGAGGAGATCGTGGCCGCCGTGCGGCGGATCGCCGGCGCGGTCGACGTGCCGGTCAGCGCCGACCTCGAGTCCGGCTTCGGCGCGCGGCCCGCGGACGTGGGCGAGACGGTCCGCCGGATCGCCGCCGCCGGCGCGGTCGGGTTCAACCTGGAGGACGTCGTGCACCCCGAGCCGCGCCTCTACGACCTTGCCGAGGCCGTCGAGCGGGTTCGCGCCGCGCGCGCCGCCGCCGACGCCGAGGGCGGGCTGTTCCTCAACGCGCGCACCGACGTCTTCCTGCTGCGGATCGGCGAGCCGGAAACGCGGGCCGGTGCCGCGCTGGAGCGCGCGCGCGCGTTCGTCGAGGCCGGCGCCGACGGCATCTTCGTCCCGGGCGTGGTCGACGGGCCGACCATCGGGCGGCTCGCCGCCGAGATCGCGGCGCCGCTCAACGTGCTCAGCAACGCCGGGCTGCCGCCGCGGGCGGAGCTGCGGGCGCTGGGCGTGCGGCGGGTCAGCCTCGGCTCGCGCGCGATGAGCGCGACCATGGGCTACCTGCGCGGGCTCGCGAACGAGCTGCGCGAGGGCGACGTCTTCGTCCCCGACATGCGCGCAGCGATGTCGTACGACGAGCTCAACGCACTCTTCGCGCCGGGCTGAACGCAAGGCGCTCCAGCGTCGTGCCCCGCGCTACGGCGAGAGCCGGGCCAGCGACCACCCGCCCGGCCGGCGCTCGTACGCCACCCGGTCGTGGACGCGGTTGGGCCGGCCCTGCCAGAACTCGAACCGCTCCGGCGCGACCCGGTAGCCGCCCCAGAACGGCGGCCGCGGCACGTCGCCCGGGAAGCGCGCGTCCGCCTCGGCCATCGCCCGCTCCAGCGTCTCGCGGTCGGGCACGACGGCGCTCTGGTGCGAGGCCCAGGCGCTCAGCCGGTGCCCGCGCGGCCGGGTCGCGAAGTAGGCGTCGCTCTGGGCCTCGGCCACCCGCTCGACCGGTCCTTCGATGCGGATCTGGCGCTCGAGCGCACCCCACCAGAACAAGGCCGCCGCGTACGGGTGCGCCGCCAGCTCGTCGCCCTTGCGGCTGCCGTAGTTCGTGTAGAACACGAACCCGCGCGCGTCCCACTGCCGCAGCAGCACCACCCGCGACGACGGCCGCCCGCCGGGACCGACCGTCGCGACGCTCATCGCGTTGGGCTCGATGACGCCCTCCGCGTGCAGCGCGTCGTCGAGCCAGGTCCGGAACTGCTCGAACGGCTCGCCCGCGACCCGGTCGACGTCGAGCGTGCCGCGGTCGTAGGTGATGCGCCGGGACCGGATCTCTTCGTTCACGCTGTCGTTTGACGCCATGATATCGTTTACAGCAGCTCACGGAGCTCGTCGGCGGTGAGGCTGACTTCACGGCGGATGCCGGTGAGCGTACCTTTCTTCAGCGGATACGAGTGAAGCGGGACCCGCGCTGGCGGAAGACGAGGAACCCAACCCGTGAGAGCGCCCGAATCAGTCGCTCGGGAAGAACTTGGGGAAGTCCATGCCGCCCGATTCGTGCCCTACCCAGAGCGTCCCGCTGAAACGATGGCAGGGCGGACCGGTGAGCACGAGGCTGAAAGGCCCCGAGGGTCAGGCCGAGCGCGATGCCGCGCAGCCCGGGTGTGCTTGCACGAAGCGGGCCGGTGAGGCCGGGTCGAGCGCCAGGCGCCAGGGCGGGCGGATCGGGCGGGGAGCGAAGCCGCCGCCGCAGTTCGGGCAGCGGCCGGCGAAGACGCGCGCGACGCAGTCGCGGCAGAACGTGCACTCGTAGCTGCAGATCATCGCCTCCTCGCTGGCCGGCGGCAGGTCCTTGGCGCAGCACTCGCAGTTGGGTCGCAGTTCGAGCACGGGTCTCTCCTTACGGGAAGCGGCCGGCCAGCATGCCGCCGGTCAGGGCCAGGACGAGGACGAGTCCGCCGGCGAGGGCGAGCGGGAACGAGGCGTCGATCCGCTTGCGCTCGCGGGTGGTGCTGTTCGCCAGCGCGGCGAGGCGGCTTTGCAAGCTGCGCGCGTCGTCGGCGCGGGCGTAGGCGCCGTGTGCCGAGGCGGCGATCGTGCGCAGCGCGTCCTCGTCGATGGTGGCTTCCTCGGCGGTGCCGGGGATGAGCTGGCCGCTGCCGTTGGTGCCGATGCCGACCGTGTCGATCTCGATGCCGGACGCGCCGACGTCGCGCGCGACGGCCAGCGGGTCGGCCCCGGCGTTGTTGACCCCGTCGGTGATCAGCACGATCGCGCGCCGGCCGCTCGGCGGCAAGAGGCGCGCGGCGGCCGCCAGCGCGTCGCCGATGGCGGTGCCGCCGTTGGGCGGCGGAATCCGGCCGATCGCCTCGCGCAGCACGTCCTTGTCGTCGGCCAGCGGCTGGACCACGCCCGCACCGCCGGCGAACGCCACGATCCCCAGGCGCGTGCCGTCCGGCACGCCGTCGACGAACGCGCGCACCGCCGTGGCCGCGGCGTCGGCCCGCGAGGGCACGACGTCGGTCGAGCGCATCGAGCCCGAGGTGTCGACGCACAGCACGACCGCCCCGCCGCGCACCGCCATCGAGGTGACGAAGCGCGGCCCGGCCAGCGCCGCGCCGAGCGCCGCGATGCCGGCGGCGCAGGCCAGCGCGAGGACGAGCGCCGGATCGACCCGCTGCCGGGTGGCGCGCTCGAAGAAGTCGAGGTTGCTGTACGCCAGCGCCGCGGCCGCGCCGCGGCGCGACGCGGCGGCGGCGAGCGCGAGGAACGCCAGCGCGGCGAGGGTCCCGACCACCAGCCAGACCGGGTGCGCGAAGCTCACGGGTGGAGACCGAACGCGCGCAGCAGCGAGGCCCGGCCGTCGCGCTCGTCGAGCGTGCCGACCCGCCAGCCGGCGGCGCGGAAGCGCGCCTGCAGCTCCGCCTCGCGCGCGCGGGCCGCGCCGCGGTAGGCCGCGCGCGCGCGGGCGCCGACGAAGACGCGCCGCACGCGGCCGGTCTCGGCGTCGCGCAGGCGCACGAAGCCGCGCAGCGGCAGGTCGTCGCGCCACGGGTCGCGCGCCAGCAGCACGGTCGCGTCGAAGCGCAGCCCGGCCCGGGCGAGCGCGTCGGCGGCGGGCAGGTCGAAGCCGTCGGCGATCGCGAGCAGCGAGGCGCCGCGCGGCAGCGCGCGCTGCGCGACGGCCAGCGCGGCGGCGAAGCGGAACGGCGCCGCCGCGCGCACCAGCGGCGCGGCCCGGCGGTCGCGCACGACCCGCTCGTCGACCACCCGCGCGGCGCGGTCCTCGCCCTCCAGCGCGCCGAACCAGGCCCGCAGCGCCTCGTCGGCCGCCGCCGCGAGCGGGCGCTCGCGGCCGACCCGCATCGAGGGCGACTCGTCGACGATCGCGGCCAGCACGAGCGCGGTCTCCTCCAGGTAGACCCGGGTCTGCAGCGTGCCGGCGCGGGCGGTCGCCGCGGCGTCGATCCGGCGCGGGTCGTCGCCCTCGGCGTACGCGCGCAGCTGCGAGAACACGAACCCGTCGCCCGGCCGCGCCCCGCGCACCGCGCCGCCCGGGCGCGGCGTCGCGCGGGCGCCCCGCAGGACCGCGGCGCGCAAGGCGTTCACGGCGCCGGCACCGCGGCGACGATCCGGCGCACGACCTCCTCGGGGTCGCCGCCGGCGAGCACGATCCGCTCGTCGTAGGCCAGCCGGTGGCGCAGCACCGCGGGGGCGAGGTCGCGCACGTCGTCGGGCGTCGCGAACTGCCGCTCCTGGGCGTAGGCGCGCGCGCGGGCCAGCCCGACCAGCGCCAGGGCGGCGCGCGGGCTGGCGCCGTGGGCGACCAGCTCCGCCGCGCGCGACGCGCGCACCACGTCGACCGCGTAGTCGCGCACCTTGGGGTCGACGAACACCGCCCGCGCCGCCGCCTGCCAGGCCGCCACGTCGGCCAGCGTCGCGAGTTCCGGCCGGCAGCGGCGGCTCGGCGCCGCCGAAGCGGTCGACGATCGCGCGCTCCTCCTCGCGCGAGGGGTGCGCGACGACCAGCTTGACCAGGAAGCGGTCGAGCTGGGCCAGCGGCAGCGGGTAGGTGCCGTCGGCGTCGTACGGGTTCATCGTCGCCAGCACGACGAACGGTGCCGGCAGGTCGTGGGTCTGCAGGCCGATCGTCGCGCGCCGCTCTTGCATCCCCTCGAGCAGTGCCGACTGCACCTTGGCCGGCGCGCGGTTGATCTCGTCGGCCAGCACGACGTTGGCGAACAGCGGGCCGAGCACGGTCACGAACTCGGCCGTCTTCTGGTCGAAGATGCGCGTCCCGACCACGTCGGAGGGCAACAGGTCGGGCGTGAACTGGACCCGCCGGAACACGCCGCCGACCGCGGCCGCCAGCGCCCGGCAGGCCAGCGTCTTGGCCACCCCCGGCGCGCCCTCGAGCAGCACGTGGCCGCCGGCGATCAGCGCGAGCACCAAGCCTTCGACCACCGCGTCCTGGCCCACGATCGTCGCGTGCAGCGCCGCGATCAGCTCGCGCGGGCGGGCCGCGGCCGGGAACGGCGTCATCGCAGCCAGCCCTCGGCCGCGCCGACCAGCTCGGCCGCGGCCTCATCGCGCGCCCGGTCGGGACCGAACGCGGCCCGCTCGGCGGCCAGCAGCGCGCCGCGCAGCCGCCCGTCGGCGGTCGCCCCGAGCGCATCGCGCAGCGTCGCGCCCGGGGCGGCGCCGGCCGCCGCGAACAGCGCGGCGCGCAGCCCGGCGAGCGCGGCGGCCGACGGCGCCAGGCGGTAGGCGCGCAGCGCGGCGGCAACCTCGTCGCGCGGGCTGCGCGGCGGCGCGGGCGGGGCGACGGCGACCGGCTGGGGAGCGGGCACCGCCGGAGGTTCCCGGCGGCGGCGCATTCGTCCCAGCAGGACCAGCAGCACGAGCGCGAGGCCGAGCCCCAGCGCAACCAGCAGGCCGCCGGCGAGCCGGCGCAGCAGCCGCCCCGGGTCGGCCCCGAGCGGTCCGGGCAGGTCGACCACGACCGTCACCGGGTGGTCGGCCGAGAAGCGCTTGGGCTTGCCGTCGCGCCCGTCGATCGCGTCGAGGTAGGCCGGCGCGAAGGTGAAGCGGCCGCGCGCGCTCGGCTCCAGCGTCAGCGTCTCGACCACGTCGGTGCCGGCGGCGGAGTGGATCGTGCGGCGCTCGTCGCCCAGGACCTGCATGGTGCCGACGTCGGGGATTTGGAGCTCGTCGAGCGCCGCCACGTCCTCGCGCACGCGCACGTGGATCGCCAGGTGGAACGGCTCGCCGACGTGGACCCGCGTTCGGTCGGCCCGCATCCCCAGGCTCTCGACGTGCAGCACGTGCAAGCTCGTCTGCGCCAGCGCCGCGCCGGGCAGCGCCAGCACCAGCGCGAGACCGAGCGACTTCGCCGCAGGCGAAGTCACCGCTCGATGCGGTCGAGCCAGCGCGCGAACAGCGCGCGCGCGTCGAACGGGCCGGGCGACGCCTCGGGGTGGAACTGCACCGCCTCGACCGGCAGCGTGCGGTGGCGGAAGCCTTCGTTGGTGCCGTCGTTGAGGTTGACCATCGTCGCCTCGAGCTCGGCCGGCAGCGAGGCGCCGTCGACCGCGTAGCCGTGGTTGTGCGCGGTGACCAGCACCTCGCCGCGGACGAGGTCCTTGACCGGCTGGTTGCCGCCGCGGTGGCCGTAGGGCAGCTTGTACGTCGTCGCGCCGCACGCCAGCGCCAAGAGCTGGTGGCCCAGGCACACGCCGAAGACCGGCTGCTTGCCGATCAGCCCGCGCAGCGTCGCGACCGTGTCGCCCAGCTCGCGCGGGTCGCCCGGACCGGGCGAGACCACCACCGCGTCGGGCCGCAGCGCGAGGATCTGCTCGGCCGAGGCGCCGTACGGCAGCACCGTCACCCGGGCGTCCAGCGCGCTCAGGTCGCGGATGATCGCGCGCTTGACGCCGCAGTCGAGCAGCACGACGTGGGTGCGCCCGCTGCCGACCGTCTCGCCCGGCGCGTAGGCGTCGGCGACCGAGGCGACGAGCCCGCGGGTCGAGGCGGCGCGCGCGTAGTCGGCCAGCTCGCGCTCGACCGTCGCGATCGCCCCCTCGCCGACCGCCAGCGCGGCGGCGATCGTGCCGTGCTCGCGCAGCGCGATCGTCAGCGCGCGGGTGTCGATCCCGACGATCGTGCGCACGCCCTGCGCGTCGAGCCACGAGCCCAGGTCGAGCTTGGCCGCGTAGTGCGAGGGCTTGCGGGCGAGCTGCTTCACCACCGCGCCCGCGACGCAGGCGTGGGGGTGCTGCGAGGCGGTCCCGCTCACGCCGTAGTTGCCGATCAGCGGGTAGGTGAAGGTCAGGATCTGCCCGGCGTACGACGGGTCGGTGAGCGCCTCTTCGTAGCCGGTCATCCCGGTGTAGAACACCGCCTCGCCCAGCGCCACGCCGGTCGCCGACAGTCCTTCGCCCTCGAAGCGGGTACCGTCCGCGAGCAGCAGCACGGCGGGATTCCGGCGTGAGGTCATCGCCGCCCGATCACCTCGATGGTGATATCCTTCGCCTTGCCGGCGAAGCGGGCGTCGGCGGTGACGAGCGTCGCGTTCGCGCGCTTCGCCACCGTGGCGTAGAGGCAGTCGTACACGGGGTGATCCCAGGCGCGCGCCAGGGCGTCGGCCTCGGCGGCATAGTCGATGCTCGAAACGAGGCGCATGCGCGCGAAGAGCCCGAGCGTCACGTCCAGGTCGGGAACCGACCCACCCGCGCGCCGCACCTTCCAGCGCGCGTTCAGCACCTCGGGAACGACCAGGTCCGGTGCGAGGATCTCATCGGCACCGCGTACGACGTCGTCGGCGCGCGCATCGACCAGCAGCACGTACGCCGCGCTGGCGTCGAGCACGACCTTCACCGTTCGCTGCGCGCTTGGCGGATCGCCGCGATTCCGGCAGCGGCATCGGCGCGCTCGGGACGGCGCTCGGCGATCCATCCGACCAGCGCCGCGCCGGCCGGCTCGACGCCGCGCTCCAGGAGCTCGAGCGCTTCGGCTTGCACGGAGCGTCCGCGACGGCGCGCGCGCGCTTTGAGTGCATCCAGGGTGCGCAGCGGAACGTTTCGGATCAGCAAATCTCCCACCTTGATATCATATGATGATATCGGTAAATCGTCAACCACGCTGCGAGAACCGGTCGTCTCGGTCATCCCCCGGTTCACACCGGGAGCTCTTCGCGTGGGAGGACGCGGTCGTGCTCGAAGACGACGGTGCCGGCGACGACGGTCGCGACGGCCCGGCGCGGCAGCGTCATGCCGTCGAACGGCGTGCTCTTGCCCTTCGAGCGGAACTGGCGCGCGTCGACCGTCCAGGGCCGGTCGGCGAAGACCGTCACGTCGGCGCACGCGCCGCGCGCCAGCGTGCCGCCCGGCACGCCCAGGATGCGGGCCGGGTTGACCGAGAGCAGCTCGACGAAGCGCGCCGGCGCGAGCTCGGGCACGCCCAGCGCGTAGGCGCCCAGCGCGATCTCCAGGCCGCTGAATCCGACCGGCGCGACCGAGATCAGCTGCGCCTTCTCGTCCAGGCCGTGCGGCGCGTGGTCGGTCGCGAACGCGTCGATCGTGCCGTCGAGCACCGCGGCGCGCAGCGCGGCCCGGTCGAGCGCGTCGCGCAGCGGCGGGTTGACCTTGGCGCCGGCGCGGTAGTCGTCGAAGCGGTCGTCGAGGAAGACCAGGTGGTGCGGGGTGACCTCGCAGGTCACCCGCACGCCGCGCGCGCGCGCCCAGCGGATCAGGTCGAGCGAGGTCGCGGTGGTGACGTGGGCGATGTGCCAGGGCTTGCCGGAGTCGGCGGCGATCAGCAGGTCGCGCGCGACGATGACGTCCTCGGCCAGCCCCGGCGAGCCGTCCAGGCCGAGCCGCACCGAGGCCGCGCCCTCGTTCATCACCGCCTCGCCCTTGAGGTCCGCGTCCTCGCAGTGCGAGATGAACGTGCAGGGCAGGTCGCAGGCGTAGCGGGCGGCGTTGCGCAGCACCCGCGCGTCGCGCGGGGTCGAGCCGTCGTCGCTGAACGCCACGCAGCCGGCGTCGGCCAGCAGGTGGTACGGCGCCAGCTCCGTGCCGGCCCGGTTCTTCGTCAGCGCGCCGATCGGGTAGACCCGCGCGAGCCCGGCCGCCTCGGCCCGCCGCATCACCTCCGAGACGATCGCCGCCGAGTCGAGCGCGGGCTCGGTGTTGGGCATGCAGGCGACCGCGGTGAAGCCGCCGGCGACCGCCGCGGCGGTGCCGGTCGCGATCGTCTCCTTGTGCGTCTGGCCCGGCTCGCGCAGGTGGACGTGCATGTCGATGAAGCCGGGAGCGACGATCGCCCCGCCGGCGTCGACGACCCGCGCGTCGCCGGCGTCGAGGTGCTCGCCGATCGCGGCGACGACCCCGTTCTCGATCAGCACGTCGCGCAGCGCGTCGATGTGCTGCGAGGGGTCGACGACCCGCCCGCCCTGGATCACGAGCTTCACGCGGCCACCGGCGCGCCGTTGAGCAGCAGATCGAGCACGGCCATCCGCACGAACACGCCGTTGTTGACCTGGACGACGTAGCGCGAGCGCGGGTCGTCCAGCACCTCGTCGGTCAGCTCGACGCCGCGGTTGTACGGGCCCGGGTGGAGGATCACCGCATCGTCGCGCAGCGTGCGCAGCCGGCAGCGGTTGAGCTGGTAGCGCCGGGTGTAGTCATCGAGCGCCGGCAGCAGGCCGGCCGTGATGCGCTCGCGCTGGATGCGCAGCATCATCACCGCGTCGACCTCCGGCAGCACGGCGTCCAGGTCGCGCTCGATCCGCACGCCGCCGGCGGCGAAGTCCGGCGGCAGCAGGGTCGCCGGACCGACCAGGACGACCTCGATCCCCAGCATCCGCATCCCGACGATGTTGGAGCGGGCGACCCGCGAGTGCAGGATGTCGCCGACGATCGCGACCCGCAGGCCGGCGAACCGGCCGAACTCGTTGCGCAGCGTCATCAGGTCGAGCAGCGCCTGGGTCGGGTGGGCGTGGGTGCCGTCGCCGGCGTTGACCACGTGGCCGTCGAACGCGTCGGCCAGCCGGCGGGCGAAGCCCGACTCGGGGTGGCGCACGACGATCACCCGCACGCCGATCCCGCTCAGCGTCAGCGCCGTGTCGGCGATCGTCTCGCCCTTGCCCAGGCTGGAGGCGCCCGGGGCGAACGAGATCACGTCGGCGCCGACCCGCTGCTCGGCCAGCGTGAACGAGGTCGCGGTCCGGGTCGAGGCCTCGAAGAACAGGTTGAGCACCGGCACGCCGGCCAGCAGGTCGCGCGGCGGCAGCGCGGCGCGGAAGGCGACGGCGCGGTCCAGCAGGCCGACGAGCTCGGGCGGGGCCAGGTCGTCGACGTCGAGCAGGCTACGGGGCGGCACGGTCCTCGGCGGCCGAGACCGTCACGGCGTCGGCATCCGCGCGCTGCGGCGCGAGCTCGACGTCGATGTGCTCGCGGCGGCTGGTCGGGATCACCTTGCCGACGTAGTCGGCTTGGATCGGCAGCTCGCGCAGGCCGCGGTCGACCAGCACCGCCAGGCGAATCGCGGTCGGGCGGCCGAGGTCGGTGACCGCGTCGAGCGCGGCCCGCACGGTCCGCCCGGTGTAGAGCACGTCGTCGACCAGGACCACGGCCTGGCCGGTGATGCCGCTGCGGATCTCCGACTCGGGCAGCTCGCGCGCCACGTCGTCGTCGCGGTAGAGGTTGATGTTGAGGAAGCCGAGGTCCGGCACCGTGCCGCGGATCTCGCCGATCTTGGAGGCCAGCCGGCGGGCGAGGGCCTCGCCGCCGCGCCGGATGCCGATCAGCAGGATGCCGGTCTGGACGTCCTCGGGCTCGACGATCTGGTGGGCCATGCGCGCGATCGCCCGCTCGATCTCGTCGGACGACATCAGCACGCGCCGCCGGGCGACCGCGGTCTGCATCAGGCGACCCTTCGTCGCCGCGGGACGCCGAGGCCTCCGCCCTCGGGTACGGTATCCGTATGGAACGACGACCCGATCCGTCGTGGCGCCGGCGTCACGGCCGCAGGATCGCGCAGCCGGTCGTTGCTACGCCCAGCAGCTTGCCGTCGCGGTCGAAGAGCTTGGCCTCGGCCACCGCGGTGCTGCGCCCGACGTGGACCGCCACGCCCTCGCAGCGGACCGTGCCGGTGTCCTTGGTCAGGCCGCGGATCAGCCGGACCTGGACGTCGGTGGTGGCGTAGCCGACCCCGGCCGGCAGCTTGGTGTGGATCGCGCAGCCCATCGCCGAGTCGAACAGGGTCAGCGCGTAGCCCCCGTGGACCATCCCGAGCGGGTTGTAGTGCTCCTCGCCGGGCGATCCCTCGAAGACCGTTCGGCCGTCGCCGACCTCGGCCAGCACGAAGTTCATCAGCAGCGCGATCGGCGCGGGCGGCACGCGCCCCTCGAGCACGGCTCGCATGGCGTCGATGCCGCTCAGCTCGCGCAGCACGGTGGCCTGGGGATCCGCCCAGCGGACCAGGCGCTCGCGGGTCGTGACGTGCTCCATGCGTCAGCGGTTGGTCGGAAAGACGAACTCGGCCCCGGCCCGGATGCCGGTCGGCCAGCGCGAGGTCGTGGTCTTGAGGTGGGTGTAGAAGCGCACGCCCTCGTTGCCGTGGACGTAGGTGTCGCCGAAGAGCGAGCGCTTCCAGCCGCCGAAGCTGTGGTAGGCGACCGGCACCGGAACCGGCACGTTGATGCCGACCATGCCGGCCTCGACGTGGTGGTTGAAGTGGCGCGCGGTGTCGCCGTCACGGGTGAAGATGGCCGCGCCGTTGCCCAGCTCGTGCGCGTTGACCAGCGCCAGCGCCTCGTCGTACGAGCCGACCCGCACCACCGAAAGCACCGGGCCGAAGATCTCTTCCTTGTAGACCCGCATGCCGGCGGTCACCCGGTCGAGCAGCGTCGCGCCGAAGAAGAAACCGCGCGCGGGCACATCCGCGGTGCGGCCGTCGACCACGACTTGCGCGCCTTCCGCCTCGCCGATGTCGACGTAGCCGCGGACGCGCTCGCGGTGCGCCGCGGTGACCAGCGGCCCCATCTCGACGCCGGCTTCGTCGCCCGGGCCGACCCGCAGCGCGGCGAGCCGCTCGCGCAGCCGCGCCACGACCGCATCGCCGGTCGCCTCGCCGACGACCACCGCGACCGAGATCGCCATGCAGCGCTCGCCGGCCGAGCCGTAGGCCGAGCCCATCAGCGCGTCGGTGACCTGGTCGAGGTCGGCGTCGGGCATCACGACCAGGTGGTTCTTGGCCCCGCCCAGCGCCTGGACGCGCTTGCCGGTCGCCGCCGCGCGGGTGTAGACGTGCTGCGCGATCGGGGTCGAGCCGACGAAGCTGACCGCGTCGATGCCGGGGTGCTCGAGGATCGCGTTCACCGCCTCGGCGTCGCCGTTGACGACGTTGAAGACGCCGGCCGGCAAGCCGCTCTCGGCCAGCAGCCGGGCCAGCTCGAGCTGCAGCGAGGGGTCCTTCTCGCTCGGCTTGACGATGAACGCGTTGCCGCAGGCGAGCGCGATCGGGAACATCCACATCGGCACCATGGCCGGGAAGTTGAACGGCGCGATGCCCGCGCACACGCCCAGCGGCTGGCGGATCGCGCACGAGTCGACGCCGGTGCCGACGCTCTCGCTGAACTCGCCCTTGAGCAGCTGCGGAATCCCGCAGGCGAACTCCACCACCTCGAGGCCGCGCTGCAGCTCGCCCTGCGCGTCGTCGAGCGTCTTGCCGTGCTCGCTGGTGATCAGCCGGGTCAGCCGGTCGCTCTCGGCCCGGATGCGCTCGCGGAAGGCGAACATGACGGCGGCCCGCCGGGCCGGCGGCGTCTGGGCCCACGGCCGGAAGGCACGCCGGGCCGCCGCGACCGCCGCGTCCACCTCGGCCGCCGATGCGAAGGCGACCCGGGCCTGAACCTCGCCGGTGGCGGGGTCGTAGACGTCGCCGAAGCGGCCGCTGGTGCCGGGGACGTCGGCCCCGCCGACATAGTGGCCGAGCTCACGAAGCGCAATCTGCATGGGATACCTCCGGGGGTCGCGCGTGGTCAGAGCGGGTGATCGTAGCGGGTCGGGACGTCGAGCAGGTAGCTGAGATCGGTATTCGGGGCGCGCGCCGCCGGTGCCGCCCCGCGCCGGAAGAGGATCGCGCCGGCCACCCCGCCGAGGTGCAGCTCGGCGCCCCGGCGGCGCAGCCAGGCGCCCTCGCGCAGGCCGAGCACCGGCACGTCGTTCTCCTCGTGGAACTCCTTGATCCGCTGCGCGCGCGTCTCGCCCATATGGGTCGAGCCGGGCTCCGCGTCGACGTAGTGCGGGTTGAACTGGACCGGCACCAGCCCCAGCGCGGCGAAGTCGCGCGGCTGCACGATCGGCATGTCGTTGGTGGTGCGGATGGTCGGCGCGGCGACGTTGGTGCCGGCGCTCGCGCCGAGGTAGCGCAGCTCGCCGCGGGCGACTCGCTCGCGGACCGGCTCGAGCAGCGCGCGGTCCTGGAGCGCGCGCAGCAGCCGAAAGGTGTTGCCGCCGCCGACGAAGAGCGCCTGCGCCGCGGCGACCGCGGCGGCCGGGTCCGGCAGCTCGTGCAGGCCGGCGACCGCGATCCCCAGCGGCGCGAACGCCTCGCGCACGACCCCGGTGTACACGTCGTGGTGGTGGAGCGCGTAGGGCACGAACAGCAGCGTCGGGCAGCCGGCCAAAAACGCGGCGACCTCGTCGCGCGCGTAGGCCAGATAGCCGCTGCCGTGGACCCGCGAGCTGCTCAGCAGCAGCAGGTCGTGCTTCATTCCAGCCCGGCGAGCGCGTCGCGGGTGCGCTGCAGCTCGCGCCGGTACTCGTCCAGCTTCGCGCGCTCCGCCGCCACCACTTCCGGCTTCGCCTTTGCAACGAAGCTCTCATTGGAAAGCTTTTTTTCGCTTCGAGCGACCTCGCTCCGCAACCGCTCGATCTCCGCGCTGTACCGCTTGCGCAAAACCTCCGGGTCCGCAACGAATGCTCGACTGCCGGATGACGACGTGTCCAACGGAGTGGACCCACTGGATTGCACCTCGAAATCGGCGTTTGCGAGGATCCGAAAATAGCTCCCTTCCTGTGTGTCCGGATAGCCCTGCGCGACCTTCACTTTGATTTTCTGCTTGGGGCTCAAGCCCAGCGTCGCGCGCATGTTGCGTGCGCCTTCTACTTGTCCGATCACATCGCGTCGAAACGATTCCGCTTCGGCGGAGAACGCGGGCAGCTCGGCCGGGTCGGGCCACGACGCGGTGACGATCGTCGCGCCGTCGTGCGGCAGGATCAGCCAGATCTCCTCGCTGACGAACGGCGCGATCGGGTGCAGCGCGCGCACGAACGCGTTGAGCGCGAACGAGAGCACCGCCCCGCGGGTCGCGCGCTGCCCCGGCGCCTTCGTCGCCTCGACGTACCAGTCGCAGAAGGTGTACCAGCCGAACTGCAAGAGCGCATCGGCGGCGACGCCGAACTCGAACCGCTCGAGCGCGCCCGTCACCGTCTGCACGCACTGCCGCAGCTCGGTGAGGATCCACTTGTCGGCCAGGGTCAGCGCGCCGGGCGGCGGCAGCACCCCCGCGCCCGGCAGGCCTTCCTCCAGCGCGACGGTGTAGCGGAGCGCGTTCCAGAGCTTGGTCGCGAAGCGCTTGGCCTCGTCGCAGTAGCGCTCGTCGAAGCGCAGCTCCTGCGACTCCAGCCGCATCTGGCGCAGGATGCCCAAGCGGGTGCCGTCGGCGCCGTACTTCGGCACGAGCTCGGTCATCGGGTCGGTCGCGTTCCCGAGCGACTTGGACATCTTGCGGCCCTGGATGTCGAACACCAGCGGCGTCACGAAGACCGTCTCGAACGGCAGCTCGCCGACGAAGCGCAAGCCCAGCATCACCATCCGCGAGACCCACAGGAAGATGATGTCGCGGCTGGTGACCATCACCTGATTGGGATACCAGTGGTCGAGCTCGGGCGTGCGCGCGGGCCAGCCCAGGACCGAGAACGGCCACAGCCCCGAGGAGAACCAGGTGTCGAGCGTGTCGGGGTCGCGCCGCAGCTCGGCTACGGCCGCGGCACCGTAGCGCTCGGCGGCGAGGCGGCGTGCCTCGGCTTCGTCGTGGGCGACGATCACGTCGTCGTTCGCGGTATACCAGACGGGGAGCTGGTGGCCCCACCAGACCTGGCGCGAGATGTTCCAGTCGCGCAGCGTCTCCAGGCCCGCCTCGTAGGTGCGGCCGAAGCGCTCGGGCACGAAGCGCAGCGCGCCGCCGCGGTACGCCGCCAGCGCCGGCTGCGCAAGCGACGCCATCGCGACGAACCACTGCAGCGAGAGCAGCGGCTCGATCACCGCGTGCGAGCGCGACGACACCGGCAGCTTGGTGCGGTACGGCTCCTCGCGCACCAGCGCGCCGGCCGCGCGCAGGTCGGCGACGATCCGCTCGCGCGCCGCGAACCGGTCGAGGCCCACGTAGGCCTGCATGCGGGGCGCCTGCGCGTCGATCGGCGCGCGCTTCTCGGGGGTCTCGTCGTAGCGCCAGATCGGCGCGGCGACGCGGCCGTCGAAGTCGATCACGGTCGGCATCGGCAAGCCGTGGCGCTGGCCGATCTCGTAGTCGGTCTGGTCGTGCGCCGGCGTCACCTTGACGGCGCCCGTGCCGAACGCCGACTCGACCGTCTCGTCGGCGATCACCGGGATCGCGCGCTCGACCAGCGGCAGCACCACGCGCTTGCCGATCAAGTGCGCGTAGCGCGCGTCGGCCGGGTGGACCGCCACCGCGACGTCGGCGAGATACGTCTCGGGCCGGGTGGTCGCGATCGTCAGCCCCTCGCCGCCGTCCTCGGCCCGGTAGCGCAGGTGCCACAGGAACGTGTCGACCTCGTCGTTCTCGACCTCGGCGTCGGAGAGGGTCGACTGGGCCGTCGGGTCCCAGTTCACCAGCCGCGTGCCGCGGTAGATCAGCCCGTCGGCGTAGAGGTCGACGAACACCCCGACCACCGCGGCCGAGAGCCCGGCGTCGAGCGTGAAGCGCTCGCGCGCCCAGTCGGGCCCGAAGCCCAGCCGCTGGAACGCCTCGTCGATCGCGCCGCCGTACTGCTCGCGCCACTGCCACGCGCGCTCGAGGAACTTCTCGCGGCCCAGGCCGGCCCGGGTCAGGCCTTCCTTGGCCAGCTCGCGCACCAGCACCGACTCGGTCGCGATCGCGGCGTGGTCCTGGCCCGGCACCCAGTCGGCGTTCTCGCCCAGCATGCGGTGGTAGCGGGTGAGCACGTCCATGGTCGTGTAGGTCGAGGCGTGCCCGAGGTGCGCCCGGCCGGTGATGTTCGGCGGCGGCATCGAGATGACGAACGGCGGCCGCGCCGGGTCGGGCTCTTCGTGGAAGACGCCCGCCGCGAGCGAGCGCGCATAGAGCCGCGGCTCGACCTCGGCGGGGTCGTAGTGCTTGGGGAGCTCGGGACGGCCGTGGTTCACAACCGCCCGGTCTACGGCCTAGGCGGGCGGAAGTCCCGTGGCGGCACTCAGCCGCCCTCGCGCGACTCGCCGTCGCCCGCCTCCTCGTCGCCGGCCGTGCTGCCGGCCGCGCCGTACGACGAGGGGATCGCACCGAGCTCGGTCTGCGTGCCGGTGTCCTCGACGCTGTCGGTGACCTGGGGGTTCACGGGCGCCGGTTCCGCGTCGGCGGCCGCGGTCTGCGAGCGATCGTCGTTCATGCCATCTTCCTCATCGGAGCGGGTCGCGGTCGTACTCGTTCAGCCTTCGTCTTGGTCGAGCGCGGGCAGGTCGGCGACGGTCTCGCCGTAGGCGGCCGCCTCGCCGGCATCGACCTGCGGCGGCAGCCCCCCGCCGGCCTGATCGAGCCGCACGTCGCGGGCGGCCAGGGTGGGGTCGGCGTCCGCACCCAGCGCGGCGTCCATCGAGCCGCCGCGGCCGCTCGGCGTGCCGCCGGTGAGGTCGCTCTGCCCCAGATCGGTCTCGGCCGCCTCGATGTCGGCGGGCGAGGCTTTGGCCTCGCCGCCGCTGCCCAGGTTCGTCATTCCGGTTTCCATGGCGGGCGTGTACCCTCAGGGCAGCCGCGCCACGAACGCTTCCAGCTCGTCCAGGCCGGCGAGCGTCGTCTCGGGGGCCGGCAGCAGCCGCTCGGGCGGCGCGCCGGTCCGGTTGCACCAGGCGACCCGGAAGCCGAAGCTCGCCGCGCCGGCCGCGTCCCAGCCGTTCGACGAGACGAAGACCAGCTCGCGCGGCGTGCAGGCGAAGCGCTCCAGCGCCAGATGATAGACCCGCGGGTCGGGCTTGTAGGCGCGCACCGTCTCGGCGCTGAGGACCTCGGCGAAGAGCGCGCGCAGGCCGGCCCGCTCGAGCGCCGCGCCGGCCGAGCCGGCGGTGCCGTTGGTCAGCACCGCCAGCGGGATGCCGCGCCGGTGCAGCGCGCGCAGCGCCGGCGCGGCGTCGGGGTGGGCCGGCAGCAGCCGGGCCGCCTCGGTCAGCGCCCGCCGCTGCGCGCCGTCGAGCGCCAGGCCGGCCTGCGCGCAGGTCCACTCCAGCGCGAGCGCCGTCAGCTCGTCGAAGTCGCGGTAGCGCTGCGCCAGCGAGGCGAGCCAGGAGTACTCGAGCTGCTTGCGCCGCCAGGTCAGCACGAACCCGTCGGGATCGCGCGCGCCGGCCGCGGCGACCGCGGCCCGGCTGCCCTCGACCGCGAGCAGCGTGCCGTAGAGGTCGAAGACGACCGCGGCCGGCACTAGGCCCGCCCGGCCAGGGTGCGCTCGAGGAACCGCAGCACCCGGGTGAGCGGGAAGTCCGTCGCGACCAGCGGCTTGGTCAGGATCGTCCGGCAGCCGACCAGCTTGGCGCCCAGCACGTCGGTGAAGAGCTGGTCGCCGATCACCACCGTCTGCCGCGGCGGGGTGCCGAGCAGCCGCAGCGCGCGCAGAAAGGCGAACGGCAGCGGCTTGAGCGCGTTGGGCACGACCGCGATGCCGAGCTGGGCGCCGACCGCGCCGACCCGCTCGCTGAAATTGTTGGAGACCAGCACCAGCGCGAAGCCGCGCCCCCGGGCGGCGGCGACCCACGCGGCGACCCCCGGCGCCAGCTCGGGCCGGCGGTACGCGCAGACGGTGTTGTCGAGATCGACCACGATCCCGCGGATGCCCTGGGCGGCCAGCCGGTCCAGCGAGACCTCCGGCAGGGTGTCGGCGTGCGCGTCGGCGCGGAACCTGTCCACGCTATCCCCGTTTCCGTCCACAGCTCGCTCACCCCGCTCGCCGCGGCTCCACAGACCGCCCGCCGGGCGTCCACCGGAAAGACGAGTTTCGCACCGCCCCTCCACAAGGAGCCCGGAGTGCGGTACAATATCTAGTACAGCCCGCCGGGATCAGGCACAAGATACCGGCCATGGGCACCGCGAGGGGTTGACGAATCGAACCTTTGTTCGATATCACCGGACTTCCTTCGCGACCTCTTTCCGCGCTTCCCAGAGGTACCGCAGCCGGCATGAAATTCTCGCGCACCTACTCCAGCCCCGGCGATCCCTACGCCGGCATCGCCTTCGAGCCGCGGACCTCGAAGATCGTCAACCCCGACGGCAAGGTCGTCTTCGAGGCCAAGGACTGCCAGATCCCGACCGGCTGGAGCCAGGTCGCGACCGACATCCTGGCCCAGAAGTACTTCCGCCGGGCCGGCGTGCCGGACGAGACGGTCAAGGTGCCCGAGGACGGGGTCCCGGAGTGGCTGTGGCGCTCGGACCCGGCTCCCGGCGCGACCTACGGCAAGGAGACCGACGCGCGCCAGGTGTTCCACCGGCTGGCCGGCTGCTGGACGTACTGGGGCTTCAAGCACGGCTACTTCGACGACGAGTTCCACGCCCGCGCCTACTACGACGAGATGTGCGCGATGCTGGCCCGCCAGATCGGCGCCCCCAACTCGCCGCAGTGGTTCAACACCGGCCTGCACTGGGCGTACGGCATCGCCGGCCCCTCGCAAGGCCACTGGTTCGTCGACCCCAAGTCCGGCGAGCTCCGGCAATCCACTTCCGCATATGAGCATCCGGCTCCCCACGCTTGCTTCATCCAGGGAGTCAACGACGATCTGGTCAACGAGGGCGGGATCATGGACCTGTGGGTCCGTGAGGCGCGCATCTTCAAGTACGGCTCGGGCACGGGCTCGAACTTCTCGCGCGTGCGGGCCGAGGGCGAGAAGCTCTCCGGCGGCGGCACGTCGTCCGGCCTGATGTCGTTCCTGAAGGTCGGCGACCGCGCGGCGGGCGCGATCAAGTCGGGCGGCACGACCCGGCGCGCGGCCAAGATGGTCACGCTCGACCTCGACCACCCGGACGTCGAGGAGTTCATCTCCTGGAAGGTGACCGAGGAGCAGAAGGTCTCGGACCTCGTCGCCGGCTCGATCACCTGCGAGAAGCACCTCAACGCGATCATGCAGGCGGCGACCGACGAGAAGCTGCGCGCCGACGCGCGGCTCGACCCGGCGCTCAACACTCAAGCTCAAGGCCGCGATCCGCGCCGCGCTCGGCGCCGGCATCCCGCAGGCGAACGTCCAGTACGCGCTCGACTTCGCGCGCCAGGGCTACAAAGAGCTCACCATCGAGACCTACGACACCAACTGGGACTCGAAGGCCTACGCCACGGTGTCGGGCCAGAACTCGAACAACTCGGTCCGCGTCCCGAACGAGTTCTTCGCCCGGCTCGACGCCGGCCAGAGCTGGGATCTGGTCGACCGCGCCAACAAGTACGGCCACGGCGGCGGGCGCCCGAACAGGTCCGTTCCGGCCGCCGACCTCTGGGAGAAGATCGGGATGGCGGCGTGGCAGTGCGCCGACCCGGGCGTCCAGTACGACACCACGATCAACGAGTGGCACACCTGCCCCGCCGACGGCCCGATCAACGCGAGCAACCCGTGCGTCACCGGCGATACGCTGGTCGCCACGGCGGACGGCGTCAAGCCGGTCAGCGACCTGATCGGCCGCAGCTTCACCGCGCTCGTCGACGGCCAGCCGCACGCCTCGACCCGGCGCGGCTTCTTCTTCACCGGCGTGAAGCCGGTCGTCCGCACGACGTTCGCCGACGGCCGCGAGCTGAGCGCGACGTCCAACCACCGCGTCTACGCCAACGTCGGCGGGCTCGAGGGCTGGTTCGAGCTCGGCGTCCTGCACCCCGGCGACGCGGTTCGCCTGCACGCGCACGCGCCGATCTTCGCCGTCGGTCGGCGACCGCGAGCTGTACCGCTCGGGCACCGGCGCGACGACCTACGTCGTGATCCAGGCGATGGAGCCGCAGGCCGAGGCGGTGCCGGTGTACGACTGCACGGTCCCGACGGCCGGCGCCTTCGACGCCGGCGGGCTGTACGTGCACAACTGCTCCGAGTACATGTTCTTGGATGACACGGCGTGCTTCGCGCCGGAGACGCGGATCAGCACGCCCTACGGACTGCGCACGGTCGAGGACCTGTACGCCGCGCAGGAGACCGGCGAGCGGATCATGGTCACGACCGACGTCTACGGCGAGCACGATCATCGCCGGCTGACGGCCTACCGCCATGCCTTCGTGACGAAGGTGGGCACGCGCCAGGTGTTCCGCATGACGCTCAAGGACGGCCGCGTGATCCGCACGACCGGCGACCACAAGTTCCTCACGGCCGACGGCGCCTGGAAGCGCCTGGACGCGCTCGAGGTCGGCCGCGACCGGGTTGCGATCCGCGAGTCGGGCGACGCCGTGTCGTTCTCGTCCGACCCGCTGGAGGTCAAGCGCTGGCAGATGCTCGGCTGGCTGACCGGCGACGGCGTGTTCAGCAAGGATACCGTGGCGCTCGTCTTCGGCCCGACCGAACGGTCCACCGCCGACGCCATGACGGCCCAGCTCCACAGCTTCAAGACGATCGCGGCCGGGCTGGGTTCGCAGACGTTCCCGCCCAGCGCTGCGCGAGTCGCACGTGTCGACCCAGGCCAACGGCGTCATGCAGACGATGACCTCGCAGTCGTCGCTGGTCGCGCTGCTCGAATCGCGAACTACGGCTTCAAGCAAGCTCTGGCGACCGCCAAGGACGTCCGGCCAGCACGATCCACGGCATCGCCAACGACCTGAAGATCGCCTACCTGCAAGGCCTGTTCTCGGCCGACGGCTGCCTGCGTGCCGAGACCGGGCGCGACCGAGAAGAACGTCATGCTGGCGTCGTCGTCGCGCGTGCTGCTGGGCTCGGTGCAGCTCCTGCTCGCCGACCTGGGGATCACGTCGCGCCAGACCTGGGCACATCCGGCAGGTCGCAAGAACCCGCAAGGCCAGCTCCACATCTACAACCAGCAGGCGCGCAAGTTTCTGAACCTGGTCGGCTTCCCGTGCTCGGCCGCGAAGGACGCGCAGGTGCGCGAGATCCTCGCGCAGCCGTTCCAGGGAGCGCTGAAGAACCCGCGCGCGCCGAAGGTCGTCTCGATCGTTCCGGACGGCATGGAGACGGTGTACGACATCACCGAGCCGGCCACGCACTCGGTGATCGCCGAAGGCATGGTCGCGCACAACTGCAACTTGGCGAGCTTGAACCTCGTCACGTTCCTCGACGAGGCCGGGCATTTCGACCCGCGCCGGTTTGCCGAGGCGTGCCGCATCTGGACGTTCACGCTCGAGATCAGCGTCCTGATGGCGCAGTTCCCCAGCCGCGAGATCGCGCAGCGGTCGTACGACTACCGCACGCTGGGCCTGGGCTATGCGAACATGGGCACGCTGCTCATGCGGCTGGGCCTGCCCTACGATTCGGAGGAGGGCTTCGGCTGGTGCGCCGCCATCTCGTCGCTGATGACGGGCGCGGCGTACAAGATGTCGGCCGAGATCGCGCGCGAGCAGGGGCCGTTCCCGCGCTACGATGCCAACGCCGAGCCCATGGGCCGCGTGCTGCGCAACCACCGCCACGCCGCCTATGCCGCCACGGCCGGCGAGTACGAAAGCCTCACCATCCTGCCGACGACGCACCAGCCGACGCTCTTCACGCAAGAGACGTGGGCGCTCGCGCGGACGACCTGGGACCATGCGGTCGCGATCGGCGAGATCGCCGGCTACCGCAACGCGCAGGTCACCTGCATCGCGCCCACGGGGTGCCTGGTCGGCGACTCGCTGGTCGCGACGGACCGCGGGCTGCTGCGCCTCAACCGCCTTGGCAACGTCGATGGCGAGAAATGGCAGGACGTCGACTTCCGCGTCCTGACCGACGACGGCGAGCAGCGCGCCACCAAGTTCTTCGTCAACGGGGTGGAGCACACGCGGCGCATCACCACCGCGAACGGCTACGTCATCCAGGGCACGCCGGCCCACCGCGTCAAGGTCGTCGATCCGGTGACCGGCGATCTGGTCTGGAAGCGCTTCGGCGAGATCACGGTGGACGACATCGGTGGCCTTGTCGATGGGCGAGCTTGCCGGTACTCCACGTGAGGTTCGCCTCCCGCCGCTCGGCGAAGAGTACTGGACCGCCGACTACACCACCCGGGTGCCGCGGACGGTGACGCCCGAGCTGGCCGAGCTCGTCGGCTACTTCATGGGCGACGGCTCGCTGCACAGCAAGGGGCTTCGCTTCTGCGTCGCCGCGGCGGACCTCGACGTGCGCGACCACCTGGTCGAGCGGATCAGCTCGCTCTTCGGAATCGAAGCGCGGGTGAGCGCAGCAGGGCGGGTACATCGAGGTCGCCGCGCACTCCGTCGCGCTGACCATGTGGTGGGAAGCGTGCGGTTTCGCCAAGCTGCCGCCCAGCGAAGATCACCGCGGCAAGGGCTATGTCCCTCGAATCCCCGACGCGATTCTGGCGAGCAACGACCCCGCCGTTTACGGCGCCTTCGTGCGCGGCGTCTACGAAGCCGACGGCACGGTCACCAACGGCGCGGCGTGCTGGTCGACGGTGAACAAGACGTTCTCGCGAAGACGTGAAGACCGTCATGCTGGCGCTGGGCATCCCGACCAGCTCCAAGACCGACATCAGCGGCTGGGGCCAGAGCGAGCTGTACGTGCTGCGCGTGCGCAACGCGACCTATGCCGGCACCTTCACCGAGCGGGTCGGCTTCATCGGCGCGCGCAAGCACGGTGCGATCAAGCTCGCCGCCGGCTTCCAGGCGACCCGCGGCGACGCCGTCTTCCTGCCGGCCGACATCGTCCGCGAGCTGGTCCCGACCAGCAGCGACCCCTACTCGCGCACCCAGCTCTACCGCTACCGCCACGAGGGAGCCGTCAGCCGGGCGACGGCGACCGCACTGCTCGAGCGCAGCGAGCACCCGCGCATCGCATCGGCGCTGGGCTTCTTCTACGACAAGGTCGCGACCAACGAGGACGGCGGCGAGCAGCTCACCTACGACCTGTCCGTTCCGGCCAACGTCACCTACGTCGCCAACGGCTTCGTATCGCACAACACGATCGGCTTGGTGATGGATTGCGACACGACCGGGATCGAGCCCGACTTCGCGCTGGTGAAGTTCAAGAAGCTCGCCGGCGGCGGCTACTTCAAGATCGTCAACCAGTCGGTCGAGCCGGCGCTGCGGCGCCTCGGCTACAGCAACGAGCAGATCGCGGCGATCGAGACCTTCGCCAAGGGCACCAACACCCTGGTCGGCACGCCGCACGTCAACCGCGCGACGCTCAAGGCCAAGGGCTTCACCGACGAGATCATCGACCGCGTCGAGGCGGGCTTGGTCGGCGCGTTCGAGATCGGCTTCGTGTTCAACCAGCACGTGCTGGGCGAGGACTTCTGCCGCAGCGTGCTCGGCATGACCGACGCGCAGCTCGCCGACTGGAACCACTCGATCCTGCGCGACACGCTGGGCTTCAGCCAGGCCCAGATCGAGGAAGCCTCGGACGTGATCTGCGGCCGGATGACGCTCGAGGGCGCGCCGTTCCTCAAGAACGAGCACCTGCCGGTGTTCGACTGCGCGACGCCGTGCGGCAAGCACGGGGCGCGCTACATCCGCCCGCTCGCCCACGTCGACATGATGGCCGCCGCGCAGCCGTTCATCTCGGGCGCGATCTCCAAGACGATCAACCTGCCCCAGACCGCGACGGTCGCCGACGTCAAGCAAGCCTACCGCTACTCGTGGGAGAAGATGGTCAAGGCGGTGGCGCTCTACCGCGACGGCTCCAAGCTCTCGCAGCCGCTGGCCGGCAGCTACGACATCGGCGACGGCGACGACGGTGAGGCGCCGCAGGCCGCCTATGAGACCCCGGTCCGCATCGCCGAGCGCATCGTCTACCGCTACATCGCCAAGCGCCGCAAGATGCCCGACCGCCGCGGCGGCTACACCCAGAAGGCCGTCGTCGGCGGCCACAAGGTCTACCTGCGGACCGGTCAGTACGACGACGGCACGATCGGCGAGATCTTCGTCGACATGCACAAGGAAGGCGCCGCCTTCCGCTCGCTGATGAACAACTTCGCGATCGCGGTGTCGCTGGGTCTCCAGCACGGCGTGCCGCTCGAGGAGTACGTCGACGCGTTCACCTTCACGCGCTTCGAGCCCAACGGTCCGGTCGTCGGCCACGAGAACATCAAGATGGCGACCTCGATCCTGGACTACATCTTCCGCGAGCTCGCGGTGAGCTACCTCGGCCGCTACGACCTGGCCCAGGTGCAGCCGTCCCAGGCGGTCGACGCCATGGGCCCGGAACCGGAGTACGTCGCCGAGGAAGAGGGCGAGGTCCACTACCTGCCGACCACGCCGGCCCCGAAGGCTGCCGGCACCCAAAGCCGGCGGACCGGCATCGGTGCCGGCGATGGCGAGCCGCGTGCCCGAGCCGGTCGGCGCGGTCGCGGTGCAGCCGTCGGCGAGCGCGGGCCCGGTGAAGGGGCAGCTCGTCGCAGCGAAAGTCCGCGAGGCGGTGGCGAAGGGCTACAGCGGGGATGCGTGCGGCCAATGCGGGCAGTTCACGCTGGTGCGCAACGGCACGTGTTTGAAGTGCGATAGCTGCGGTACGACTAGCGGCTGTTCTTAGACCGCTAATTTATTGCATCACATGCAATAATGATTAAAGGCGCTAGGGCGCTCAGTTCACAGGACGCGCAGGCGATCGAGGTTCTCGGTCGCCTGCATTGTTTCTTGTAGGAAACAAACAAAACAACAAGTCCTGGTTGACGGGAGTGTCCAGCTCCGGGTGGGGTCAGATTCTTGGAGCCACTTTCGGCATATTCGTCAGCGGCGGGACCCTAAAGGTAAGAGCAGCGAATCACGCCCACGAGCATCCGCCGAACGCTTCGCTTAAGTCGGCGATAGTTGCGAGTCGGCGGGGACAGCCTAAACACAGCGACGGCCCAAGAGAACTAACCGAGAAATTCGCGGGTCTACATATCGTGATGGCAAGCGATCTCGCATCGCACGAGCCAACCGCGAGGCGAATGCCTCGAAGGCAGGTTCACGACTCGCAGCAAACATTTCCAGGATAGCGATAAGGTTACCAAGTCGCTCGTCACGTTGCGGCAAATGGCTGTGCGACACGACCGAAGCCTTTAGCACGGTCCAGGCTGTCTGCGTACTAGCGACATCAGCCTCAACAAGCGTCTGGATTGCCGCACTTATGAGCTCGTCAATTGCTAATCCGTCTGTTATCGCGAGCGCCTGCGCTAGGGTAATGAAACGCGCCGTCCACGCAGCATGGTCGGCCCGCAAGAGGTCGATGTCCGGGCCTGCACTCAAGAAGTGTCGCATCGCTGTCCGGATCGGCTCCGTCGCGCCCCTACGCGTCACGCGCGACAAGTAATGCCACCACGTTGGATCGTCGCTGACCTTCTCGGTCGCGACCGTTAAGGCAAAGTCGGGCGTAAGAGAATCGCGCGCGGCTTCTGTGAGTCGCTCGCCCAAAAGGCGGTCGAGTACGTCCGAGATCGGCAGCGCGAAGACCGAACCCAGCGGATCCGCTGCCGGCACAAGAGGTAAGTAGAGATCGGCATGAAGCGGCCAAGGTGAATCGTCCCGCAGCAGCACGCTAGCCGCAGCCTCTGTGAAACACTTGGTCAATTCGGGGTGATCCAACGTCACCCAGTCAAGAAACCGAACCATCGCTTCAACAATCGTTAAGTGACGTGGATTCGACGGGATGGCGTCTTCGACTTCAGGAGTGAGGTGCCGTTCCCACTGCCTGCTGACTTGTAATAAGTCGAGCAGCTCCTCAAAGTCTCCCCGATGAAACGTCGTGACGACGCCAACTTCGCTTGCAACCGCCCATGCTGCAATGATCCGGCTTTCCGCATCTTCTTCGGCAGCGGTGGGTCGCCGACTGAACTCAGTAACGAGCCATGCGCCGAATTCGATGGTCGGTCCGACGTGCCGTTTGCTGTCAAGCCGGCTGAACCAGCGAAGCAAGGCTCGCGATCGCACCTCATCGCTGCGGGCGGTGCGCATAGCAAGCCACAAGAAGTGCATTGTCGGTACAAATGCAGCACCTCGAGATGCGAGGGTCCGTAGGACCTCCCGCTGAGCAGTTCGACCAACACTATCGAAGCGCTCAACGATCGCGTTGGGCAGTGGCGACGGTAAGAGACTCGCGCGAGCCACGGCTTCCGAAAGCGGGAATCGTTCGAGCAGCGTATCACCGCGACCGGCAGGATTCGTTCCACCCACGTATCGGATTGCTGCACATAGGTCCGGCGCTCGGAGATCGTCGGTGGTCACCGCGCCCTGCCGAAAACGACTCTCAAGCGACCTCAAATGAACAGCTAGGCTTCCGTGGAGGCGACGATCCATGATGCTGAGTCGCTCGCGCGGAGCTGCGGCCTCGAGTTCGACGGCCAGTGCTTTAAGTTCCCCGGCGTCAAGCTCCCAATCTGCGCGATAGCGCCACAACGCCTCCTGCAGGGGCACACCGCTGAGCGTAAGGTACTGTAATCTAAAGTCCTCAGCGGCGATCGTAAGCCCATTGGGGGAGACAAAGCAAACCGTAGGGTACGGAGGCCTTCCAGGGAGGTAGCTCATGGTGCGAACTTCGTGCGTATGCCCCTCTAAGTCGACGAGTTCCGACACTTCACCGCGGAGGGCACGCATTACAGCATCGACGTATTCATCTGGTCTCGCGCTTGCCTTCGGCGAAAACACGCGAGTTGCTTCCAAAGGCAGATTCAACGCGGGAAGAATTCCCGGATCCTCCGCGACCAACTGCTGAACAAAAGGCAGCGATGCTAGCTTCGCGCGCAGATGACGTTGCGCGTTCGGGCTGTCGGCGAGGCGGGAAAGAGTGCCCGCGAGTAGGAATACCGAGCGGCGAAGTGCCTCTGGATCGGAAACCATTCGTTCAGCGATGACGCGATACCAGAGCCAATCGACGAATAGCTCCTTCATGACACGTACTGCGTCAGGAACCCCGCGACCTCAACATCGATCGTACCTTGCGGAGGAGTTGATGCGAATCCGGCGATGCCGTAGCCGGGTAGTCCGTCGGGTGATAGATGATCCCGAACCCATTCTGCTCGGAGGGCGTCGTCCTCGTCCCCCGTCCCCAGCAGGTCGCCGATGCATGATCGAACAGCCACGCTCAATTCGAAGAGGAACGGCATTTGCGACATCCGTGGGCCGACCGCTGAGTCGTCCCTTGCGTACAACGCCTCCGTGTCGAGAAGCGCAGCTGCGACGTATCGCTCGAGCACTCGCATCTCTTCTGAGGCGGTTAGCACATCGTCTACGACCGTCCCTCGGCGAACGACCGTTAGGATCTCATCGCGGTCGATTGGAATGTACATCAGGCCTCGACGTCGCATCTCCAAGGTAACCTCCAGGGCTCGCTCGCTCGAAAGCTGTTTCGCGTCCCTCAGCACGCGCACCAAGTCCCAAAGCGCCGACACGGGTTTCCCGTCGTCTCTTGCCGTGTAGCCATTGAGATAGCGGTCATCTATTACGATGATCGAATTCTGCGGAAGGTCGCTAGAAAACGCAGCAAATGCGACACGCAGCTCGAGTGACGACGTGTCACCATCTTCACGCGGTCGATCTGGGAGTGTCATTACGCGCTTGGAAGCGATTGACTCATTGAGTTCATCAAGGACTGACCGTATCCATCGAGCCGACTCTTCATCGCTGGCGGATTGGGCCAACTCGACCCGCATCTGCTGAATATAACGCTCCTGCACGATAAGGCGCCGGCCCCGCAGGACGCCCATGAGTTGAGCTTCGACAAGCATCTCGGCCGTATTCCATCGAAGTAGCAGGCCGTCGCCCTCCCCAGGGCCAGCACCGCCTAATTCGCGGACATTCCCGAAGGCTGCGAGGGCGGCTGCTCGTGCCGTGTCACCTAACACGCCCTGTCTTTGCAGCTCGTCAACCAACGTCATGGGCGTACACCATCTCGCGCCACTGGTACTGTGTCGCTCATTGTTCTCGGGTGTGGCCCAATCGACAATCGTAAGATTTTTCTCTATCGCGTACGAATCGATCCCCTCATCCGGGATACCGACGACTTCGAGTCGCCCGGCGTCAATATTCGCGATCAGCTCTCTTCGTGCGTCCGCGTGCGGAAGATTACCTGGTGCGCGATCATCAAGCATCGACAATAGCAACGCTCCCAATGACTGCGACACATAAATCTGTCGTGCCAAAGAGATCTGGCCGAGGATGCCAAGGTCTGCTGCCAAGAGATACGAGGTACTATCTACCAAGACGGCGCGCTGATCGAGGCGGCTGTCGACAGCGGAGCGGCCACCGTGTCGGACGTAGATCGGTGTCCAACTACCAGCCGGCGTTCGTGCGTTTGTGCGTGGCTGTTGTACGTGGGTTCTTACGAGATCGACGTTCGTCACGCTCGTCAGCATGTGCACGGGAACCTCCCCGCGCCGATAGCGGGCAAGCATCTCTGTCGCTCGTTCCGCGTGCGCGCGGAGCTGCTCGATCGCCTCTTCTTGAGTAACAAGGTGGATGCCGCCGCGGCCTTCCAGACCCAGCCGTCGCATCGGCTCTTGCAGCGCCTGTGTCTCGCTTGAGATTCCGAGCTGGTGCGCCAGATGGAAAGCGAGAAGAACTAAGTGGTCACGGTCCGCAGCGGTGGGCATCGCTAGGCGCCACAGCCGACGGGCGAGATCCGAATCAACCGACCGAATCCACGATGCAAAGGCGAGCAACGTATCGGGACTTTTTTCTTCGCTCCGCTCATATCGCTGCGCAAGCGCAACAGCACCTGCGAGATCCCCTCTGCGAATGTGGGCATACCCTGCGGAGTAATAGTTAGCGTCCGTCGGCGAAATGTCAAGCAGCTCTTCAAAGGCCGAGAGCGCCTCAGTGCTACCCATGCGTTCGAGAGCTAGCGCACGGATTCGAAGGAGGTCCGCTGGAACGCCGATGTCGAGGGCACGGAACTCGGCGTAGCGTTCGAGCACTGCTGCGAAACGCTGTGAATTAAATGCACCGTATATCGCGAATCTGCCTGCTGACTCATTGCGAAACTGGGCGACGAGTTCAGCGCCGATATCGGCCAGAAACGCCCAGTCGCCCTGTGCTCTCGCTATTTCGGCAGCGAAGAACAGGATTTTGGGATCGGCAGTCTCGATCCACAGGTCTCGCAGTCGGAGATGTGCCTCTTCGGGCGGTCCATCACGGTGCCGGATGGAACCTTCAACGGCGGTTCTTTCTTTGGTATCAGCGATTTGGGGTAAGATCGCGCGAGCTTCGCCAAATCTTCTCTGCACGGCGAGCGATTGTGCCAGCAGAAGACGAAACCTTGAGATCGCGTAAGGGGCTCGAAAGAGATCTTCGTTGTCGCGAAGCAGCCTCTCCGCACCCACCCCGTCGTCGCGTTGCAAGAGCGCCACAGCAAGAACTAGCAGAGGCTCCGCCTCGATGATGCCGCCGACAGCGAGGGCGTTGAGGCGATCCAGAGCCGCGTCAATTTCTGTTTGTGGAAGTAATGACATCGCTTGCGCCCATGAGATCGTGCGGTGATTTGGCACTCCTCGTCCGAGGAGCTCACGCGCGTACGTTGAGGCTTCTTCACGCCGGGACGAGTCGAGCGCAAGCGCGGCGAGGCGCCAAGACTCGAACATCCCGCGTTCTTGCCCGTCGACTTCCGATTTCTCTAGGATTTCCGCGGCAAGGTCGGCCGCGGTCCTGAGCCGCTGGCGCTGATCCTCCGTCTCAATCACCTCATCTGGCACAACAGCATCCAGCCAACCGCCCAGAGGAGGCCAAAACGGCGGCGGGACGCTCCCTAACACGAAAGCCACAATGACGACGTAACCTATCGTGTAGTCCTCGCCGGCAGGCGCCAAAAGCGTTTCAGCCGCTGCTAACGCTTCGTCTCTCTTCCCTTGCGCAACCGCAGCCAAAGCGCGGAGCCGTCGCGCCCTCGGCCGGTCTGCATCTGACCTCGGAAGGTCGCCGAGGATGCGGCGCACCTCCGCAACGTCTGTCCCCAACAAGTAGCTGGCGCGCATTATTTCAAGCTCACCACTAACGCCCGGTGTCAGCTCGGCTAAAGCCGCCTCCGGCCCACCATCTACCTCGGCGATCAGCGCTCGTGCGCGCTCCATCTGAACCGGATCGCCGTCGAGTCGCGCGGCCTCCTCGGCGAGGCTACGTGCGTGTGCTCGCTCCGAATCAAGTGTTGCCATAGTAATCGCGTATACGCGAAGCGCTCGGCCAATAAGCGCCGGCGTCGCACTTTCCCGCGCAAGAGTCACTGCCTCAAGTGCAGTCGCACGCGCTGCCGCAGGGCGGTACTGACGCCTCTCTCGTTCAGCCCGTTCAATGAGATTTTGAACTCGAAGACTAGCTCGATGCGGTACTCGATCGCCGTTCGCTCGAGCGCTACGTTGAGACGGAAAAGGCTCGAGGTCTCCTGGCAGCGGTGCTCCTGGTTGCGCGCTCGTTTCAATGCCTGGTATGAACCCAGACAGCAACGGCAAAATGGCCGAAGCGGGAGTGATGTAGCCGCCAAAGTCACTTCGAACGTCAGCTGATTCGACGACCATGCCGATGACGCGGGCCTGCCCAGAAACCACGACGAACGCTGCAGCCCCGCTCATGCCCCTTTCTATCCGCCCCTCTTTCATGCGGTATACGACCTTCTCTTGATGATCGTCGTGGAATGATAGGCCCTCGAAACGCGCCGTCACGGTGTCACCACCCGCACTCGCGCTGGTGAAATAGCCGAACATGAGAACCACGTCCTCGGCCGCGGGCACCGCGAGCTCGAAGGGCGGTGCTTCTTCCGGGCCGACGTCACCATCGACACGAAGCAGGGCGATATCAGGATGCCGCCCCGCTGGCGTATCGTCTACCACCTGATCAGGCGCTAGCAATACCGTCGACGCCGGATACGCGACACCTCGAAGATGGATGGAGATATCGCCGGCCTGCGGACGGACTACGTGCCCGGCTGTCAGAACAAGACGCGCTCCAACGAAAAATCCCGTGCCGTTCGCTTGCGGCCCCTGAACGCGTACGGCAATGTCCGAACCCGGGGACTTCGGGTCTCTATTCGTCGCCACGCACCCACTTCAAGCGGATAGTGAACGTCGCCGACCCCTCGCCCTTAACGAATAGTGCGGCAATTCCATCGCTTTCAACTTTTGCCTCTAGACCGAACTCCACTTCGGTTTCCGACGGCGCCGCAGCATCGATCGCCTGCTTAATGTCCGCAGCGACATTGCAAATGGCGTCAGCGAGTGAGCGGAATTGCCCGATAGTCTTGTCGGCGAAAGCCGCAACCGCCTCTCGACCACGTTCATCATCTGAAACCTCGATGTACGCGACGCTGCCGTTAGCCAGAGCAATCTTGACTGCTGGCCGACGAGCCGACGGAGCAGCTGCGGAGGTGCTAGATCGATCCATCGGAGATTCTTCAAGTGTGTGCAGTCCAGACCCTTTAGCCAGCCCCCATGCGCGCGCTTTCTCATCACGCACTGTTCCGTCCATCGTTTAACCGCTGAGCAACCGTTGCCGGACAGTAGTTTAACGAGGTCCCTGCGGTCAGTCGGTGTACCCTGATGTCGCCGAGCGGTTTCCCAAGATCACGGTACTGCCATTGTACCCTTTCGACTGCAGCGCAGAACTAAACAACACTCCAGGCCCTTATGGACATGGCCGGCAGAACCCCGCGGTTCTTCTACTCACGGGCCCGCAACGGCTAGTCGCGCGAAGTCCCTGTTTTAATAGACCGGCCCAAGTGACCAATACGCCCTAGGTGAAATATCCGTACGTTGCCAGTAGATGCGGTGGTAGCATTTTGCGCGAGCAACCGCGCAAATTGCTATTTCGCCCCCGTACCTGGAGCGGGCGCTCGAAGATCAAATATAGTTCGAAGGAGGTATGACTGCTTCTGCACATGCAGGACGTTCGTGACAAAAGCTTCCGGGCGCCTGGTCGCTACCGGACCGCTCTAGGACCCAGCGGCTCATATGGGCGAAGGGCCGACCCATGAAACCGCTGCTCGCGCTCCTCGCCCTCATTGCCCTGTTCGCGGCGCCTGCGACCGCGCCCGCGCAGAACCCGGCAATCCCGCCGACGACGGTGCTCTTCGTTGGGAACAGCTTCGTCCACGGTGCCTTCGAGCCGGTGCTCTCGTACGGCACGACGCTGGTGACCGACGAGAACGCCGGGTTGCCGGCCGACAACCCGCGCTCCGAGCGCCGCGGCGGCCAGACCAGCGGACCGTGGGGCGGCATCGCGGCGATCTTCGAGACGTTCACCCGCGAGGCGGGCTTGCACTACGACGTCCACGTCGAGCTGGTCAGCGGAATGCCGCTGCGCTACCACTATGAACATGCACTCGATGTCGTCGCGCAGCCGAAATGGAACGTCGTGGTGCTGCAGGACCTCAGCACCGGCCCGGTCCTCACCACCAAGCTCGGCAGCCCAGCCGATTTCGAGCGCTACACCACGCTGCTCGAGCAGGCGATCCACCGCGTCAACCCGGCGGCCAAGGTGCTGCTCTACGAAACCTTCTCTCGCGCCGACCTCACCTACCCGGCCGGCTCGCCGTACGCGGGCAAGGGCATCAGCGTCATGGGTGACGCGCTGCACGACGCCTACTACGGCGAGCTGCACCGCGAGGGGCACATCGCCGGCCTCGCCCCGGTCGGCGACGCCTGGCTGCGCGCCATCCGCCAAGGCGTCGCCGAAGCGAACCCGTACGCGCCCGAGCCCGGCAAGCTCGACCTGTGGAACGTCGACAACTACCACCCGAGCCGGTGGGGCGCATACCTCAACGCGTGCGTGTTCTTCGCGACGATCGCCGGCGGCGACCCGCGCACGCTCGGCCCGGGCGAGCGCGCTGCGGTCGATCTCGGGATCGCGCCCGCCCAGGCGCAGACGCTCCAGCGCATCGCCTACGAGACGGTGAGCGCCTTGCCATAAGCAAAGGGGACGCCCGATTCGCGGCGGCGGGCATGCCGCCGCCCGAACTTCGCCAGCGGACCTTGACATAGCTCAATATTTCGCCGTATGGTTATATAACCAGATGGCGAACAATATCGCGCTCGACCGCATCTTCAGCGCCCTCGCCGATCCGACCCGGCGCCGCATCGTCGAGCGGCTTTCGCGCGGCTCGCTGCGGGTCGGCGAGATCGCGCAAGGGTTTCCGCTCTCGCAGCCGGCCATTTCGAAGCACGTGCGCATCCTCGAGGATGCGGGGCTGCTGCAGCGCGAGGTCGTCGGCCGCGTCCACTACTGCACGCTGTCGCCGGCGGCGATGGCGAGCGCATCGATCTGGCTCGACCGGCAGCGCGCGTACTGGAACGCATCGCTGGACCGGCTCGAAACACTGCTCTCAGACGAATCACCGAAGAGGAAGTAACCCATGCAATCGACATCGGTCCCCACCCTGCTCATCCGCCGGACCCTCGATGCGCCGCCGCAGCGCGTGTACGACGCGTGGACGCAGTCCGAGCTCGCGCAGCGGTTCATGTGCCCGGGGGACATGACCGTCCCCGAGGTCGAGATGGACGTGCGCGTCGGCGGCGCGTACCGGATCGTCATGCAGAAGCCGGATGGCGAGCGGTACGTCGCCCGCGGGGTCTACCGCGAAGTTCGGCCGGCCGCGCGGCTAGCCATGACCTGGACCTGGGAAGAGGACACGCCTGAGGAGGAGCACGAGACGCTGCTCACCGTCGACTTCGCGCCGCACGGTGCGGGCACCGAGCTGACGCTGACGCACGAAAACCTCAGAAATGCCGAGTCGCGCACCGCGCACGAGGAGGGCTGGAGCTCCATGCTCGACAAGTTCACGGCGCTCCGCTGAGCGCCCGCAGCTTGAGCACCGTGTTCCGGTTGCGGCTGGTGCCGTGCGTGCGCAGCTTGCTCTCGATCGCGCCGTGGGTCAGCTTCGAGCGGTGCTTACCGCAACGCTAAATGTGCTAGGGCCTCCACGATCGCTGCGACGAAGGCATCGCCACCGCCATGGCCGGCGTTACCAAGGACGTACAGCTTGCTCGTGGTCCAGTGCTGCGATAGCCGCCAGGCGGTTTCGAGCGGGCTGCTGACATCGTAGCGACCGTGAATGAGCATTCCGGGAATGCCGTTCAGCAGCGAAGCGTTTCGGATTAGCTGTTCGTCTTCGAGGAACGCGGCATGCCTCCAGTAGTGCGTCACCAGCCGAGAAAACCGTAGGCGAAATTCCGGATCCAGGAACCGCGGGTCCGGCGCGTGGCCGGGAGTGAGGGAGACGTGCGTGTCTTCCCACCGACACCATTCCGACGCTGCACGCTCCCGCACTGCAGGATCGCAATCGAACAGGAGCGCTGCGTAGGCGTCCGCCAGCGACGAGTCGCGCATCGCAGCGGGAACGGCCGCAGCGAATCGGTCCCACTCCTGCGGAAAGATGCGGCCGACATCATGGGTGATCCACCGCACTTCGCGCCGTGACGTCGTCGTCACGAGAGCCAGCACCAGCGCGTCGACGCGGTCTGGATATGCCTGCGCGTACGCTAGACCGAGCGTGCTTCCCCAAGAAAGACCCAGAATGGTCCAGCTCCGAACTCCTAGGTGCTCACGCAGCAGCTCGATGTCGGCGATGAGATGAGCGGTGGTATTGGAGCTGAGGTCGGCGTCGGGCGTGCTGGCCAACGGGCGGCTACGGCCACATCCGCGTTGATCGAACAGCACGATGCGATAGCGCTCGGGATCGAAGAAGCGTCGCTGGTTCGCGGAGCAGCCCGTACCGGGTCCGCCATGGAGGAAGAGCGCAGGCCTCCCATGTGGATTGCCGCAGGACTCCCAATAGGCCTGATGTCCATCGCCCACGTCGAGCATGCCGCTGGCGTACGGTTCGATTGCCGGGAATCTCGGGTCCATGTACGTCTCCACCGCGCCTGCTCGCCGTCGCTAGGCATCCGGCGCGGGGCCGCCAATCCCCAGTCCATGCGCACCGCGTCCACCGCAGCCGACGACATCACCAGCGCGGCACTCCAGAGCGCCCAGACCGCGCCCGACCCGCGCTTGCGGGCGATTATGACGGCCTTGCTCGAGCACCTGCACGCGTTCGTCCGCGAGGTCGAGCTGACGCCGGCGGAGTGGCTGCAGGCCATCGACTTCCTCACCCGGACCGGTCAGACGTGCACGGAGCTGCGCCAGGAGTTCATCCTCTTCTCCGACACGCTGGGCGTCTCGATGCTGGTCGACGCGGTCGCCAACCCCAGGCTGCCGCCGGCGACGGAGAGCTCGGTGCTCGGCCCCTTCCACACCGCCGATGCGCCGGAGATCGCGAACGGAGCGACGATCGCGCGCGGCGCGAAGGGCGAGCGGACCCTGGTGCGCGGCCGCATCCTCGACGTGCGCGGCAACCCGGTCCCCGGCGCGCGCATCGAGACCTGGGAGACCGACGGCGACGGCTTCTACGACACGCAGTACGCCCAGCGCGGCGAGCCCGACTACCGCGCCACCCTGCACGCGGATGAGGCCGGCCGGTTCCGGTTCTACGCCGTCAAGCCGGTCAGCTACGCGATCCCGACCGACGGCCCGGTAGGCGAGATGCTCCGGGCGCTTCAGCGCGGCGCGATGCGCCCCGCCCACCTGCACTTCACGGTCAGCGCGGTCGGCCTCGCACCGATCGTCACGGCGCTCTACACCGCCAGCGACCCGTACTTGGAGACCGACGCCGTCTTCGGCGTGCGTCCCTCGCTGGTCGCCGTCTACGAGGTTTATATGCAGGCTTGCGCAGCAGGCCGATTAGTCGAAGTTGCGCTACCACGTCGTTGCAAAGTGCGGTGGCACGAAGACAGCGCTACATTGTGAAGTGTCGAGCCTTTTCGCCGATCGCGTGCGGACGAATTCCACGATCAAGCGCGTGGTACAGGGTGTTTCGGTCGTGTGCCCGGCGCCGCGCACGAGGACTCGTTTTGCATTGGGGAGATACGGCAGCTCCTGAGCGGCGTAGCGAGCGGGAGTGGCCGGGTCGTCCGATCCCGACACCATCAAGACCGGCACGTCGCTGCGGACCGGTTCGTTGAAGCTCGGCGGCATCGCCCGCACGTTCCAGATCGAGCAGGCGCGCTGCTGAGCACGCGCGCGCAGGTTGCCGGCAAAGGAGCGAGCAGCCGCCGCTTTCAGCTCAGCCTCGGAGAGGAACGGTATCTCTTCGGCACACGTGTACGACAGAAAGGCGCCCCAGTTGATCCCGTGGGCCAGTCCCTGCGAGACCGCTTGGACGAGCTCGCCGAGCGGCACGTAGTCCCGGCGGTAGGCGCGCTCGACGACATAGGGCAGGGTTGCCGCGTTTTCCGGCTGGTCCAGCATCTGCCGGAACTGGTCGACGAACACTTCCTTCGAGAGCAGCACCGTTTCGTACCGCTTGCTCTCCAAGTTCTTTACTTTGACGGAAAGCGGGCCGCGGTCGAACCGCCGCACGAGGACGTCGAAGTGCTGCGCGAACCGGGGGAAGTGGGTGCGGCAGACCGCATCGCGGCGGCACTTCGCGACCAGATCGTCCAATGCGGTTTGCGCGCCGACGGGGTCACCCGGCAGCGGCTGGAAGTGCGGCGCATACACCCCGCTGAGGACCGCGCTCTCGACGTGCTGCGGGTGCCGGCGCAGGAAGACGAACGAGAAGAACGTGCCGTAGGAACCGCCGTCGAGCACGAGCATCGGGTAGCCGAGCGCGGCGCGAATCGCGTCGAGGTCGTCGACCGCGTGGTTCGTGTTGTAGAGATTCAGGTTGCTCCGCGCCGCGCTCTGCGCACGGCAGGCCGAGACGCGCTCGTCGGGCCACAGCTGGCGGAAATAGTCGCCGGGGTGCGCGGGCGGAGCGAGGTCGCACGTGAAGCCGTCCGGGCCGCCCATGCCGCGGCTGTCGGCGAACAGAATGTCGTAGCGGTCGCGCAGGACCGAGAGTTCCTTGGCGAAGACGCGGTCGGCGACCAGAGGAGCGAGGGAAACCGCGCTCTGCCCCGGTCCGCCCGGGACGAAGGCGATCGCGCGACCACTGGGGTGCTTCGCCTTCAGCACGACGAGCCGCAGCGAGATGGTGCGGCCGGACCGTGACGTGCGATCTTCGCGGACGCCGAACGTGCCGCACGCTGCCGGCACGTTCGAACGTCCTTGCGTGCAACGGACCAGGTGCAGGCCCGGCGCGGACGGCTCGGCCGGCGCGGGCAAAGGCGAAAACGGCACCAGGAGCACGAGGCAAAGCGCCGCGAGAAGGCGGCGAACCACGGAGGTGCCGATCGGATCAGCCCGAGGCCGATGCGGGCTCGTATCGCCGGACCGCCCGCGCCTTGGCCTTCGCCGCTTCTTCTGCTCGTGTCTTCGGCGACGCGTTCGTCGCGAGCGACCGCAACAGGCCGGCCGACACCTCGGCGATCTCGTCGACTGCGGCGAGAAACGCCGCTTCGTTCGCCTTCGACGGCTTGCTGAACCCGCTGATCTTGCGCACGAACTGCAGCGCGGCGGCGTGCACCTCGTCGTCCGTCACGGGCGGCTCGAAGTTGAACAGGGTCTTGATGCTTCTGCACATGCGTGATGTCCTCGACGCCGTCCGAGGGGGTCAGGGCGAGTGATCCATCGCCGCTGCCGTCTTCCCCTCCAGCCCTCGACGGGGCCGCTGACTATCGGCCGGGCTAGGACTCGAGGCAACCGTAACGAACCAGACCCCCGCACCATGGCCTCGTATCCCGAAGACGGAGGACCCGGCGGGTGACGATCGACCTCCACGCGTTCGTGCACGCGCTCTCGCTGGCATTGGCCTCGGCGGCGGCGAGCTCGATGGCGACCCCAGCGGCGGCACCGCAGACGTTCTGGAACAGCATCGGCGGACTCCCGACCATCGTCGGGCTCATCGGTGGAGCGGTCCTTTCGGCCTTCTTGAGCGTTCCCATCACCCAGTGGCTCGATCGCAAACGCTCCCGCAAGAACGCGGAGGAAGCGGAAAAGCGCGCGATCGCCGCCGCCGACGCCGAGGCGAAGCGGCGCGCGGAGATGAAACGCGATCCGCATTGGATCGCCGCCGCGACGCTGCTGCACGAGTCGCTGTTCAACGGGCTCCCGGAGGAGTTTCGCATCCGTCTGACCGATGCGATCCTCGAACGCCTGGAAGCGTCCACGCACCTCACCGAGGACCTCGTTCGTGCGGTGCGCCTCTTCATCGAGCGGCGGCTGCTGCAAGCGGCGAAGAGCGGCAGCTCGCCGATTCCGCTCGAAGGTGCGGCGCTCGACGCGGCGTTCGCGCGCGTCGCCCCGCAGATCGAGCTCTTGCTCAACCATCTCGGCCAGACGCCGGAGACCGTGGAGTTCGCGACGTGCTTCCAGCTCGACGCCGTGCAGGCCGACGCGGCGAAATACCTCTCGGCGCTCACGAAGCTCGAGCAGGACTACGGCGGCAGCGGGGAACCAGCCGCCATCGACAAGTCCGACCGCTTTCTCACGCCGATCGCCGTCAAGGACGGCTTCATCGCGCCGACGGTCCTCGTCAGCGGACTGCTCCAGCAGTTCGAAACCGACTGGCCCCAAGCGCTCAGCCATTTCAACCTCGCGCTGGGCGGAAACCGCACGAAGCCCACCCTGTTGCAGCGCTTCGAGCTCTACTGCTGGCTCCTGTGGGGGCCGAGCATACCGGCCTGCGAGTGCATGGGCTGGGACGGCTCGTTCCTCGTCTTGCAATACGGGTACGGCGACGAGACGAACTCGTTCCCGCTGATCCTCGACGACCAGGTGCTGCAGGATGCAGGGAAGCTTCTCCGCGCCAAGTTCGCCGAGCTGCTGGGCGATCCGCTCGGTCCCAGCCCGAACCCGTTGCCGCTGGCGTTCGGCAGCCGGTTCGCCGGCACGCTCGTATGGGGACCGCGCTATCGGCGTGACGACAACGATTACCCGCCCGTCTATACCGTCGTCTCGAACGACGATACACGCCCGCGGGTCGCGAGCGGCGACGCGACGATCTTTCAAGGCCTCATGCTGCGCGCCGACTCGATCACCTGGCTCAACGAGCAGCGCCGCTACTACTCGGCGTACCTCTGGGTCATGTTCGAGGTTTGCGAAGAGAACCCGAAGCAGCTCACGAACGGCAGCGAGCGCTGGCGGCGCCTGTTCCCGATCTTCGAGCACGCCAACATCGCGGACGGCGACACGCTGCTGTTCCTCAAGCAGCGGCTCGCCGAGAAGGCGTGCAGCACCGTCGAGCAGATCGAGTGCGAGGCGGCCGGCAAGGTTCGGCTGCGCTACCTGTGCGCGACCGACGACCCGGGCAACATCCAAGACGACCACGGCAAGCACCGCCCGCGTTTCAGGGCGGATCCGCGAGAAGATACGCAGCTCCGCAACGAGGTGTTCGCCGGCGGCGGCCAGCCGGACCTCGAGGCGCTCCCGCCGCTCGAAGAGCACCGGCTGCGGACGATCATGTACCGCCGGCTCTCGGACGACGCGCGCCGTCGCATGTTCGCGCCGCCGGAAGGCGAGGAACTGATGACCGCGTGCGATCTGCCCGAGATCATCGAAGACTTCTACCGCAACTTCCTGCACGCGCCTGCGCGGACGTGACTGCCGAGGCGGCCGGCCCGCACCGCTTCGTCGACCTTTCGCCGTCGGCGCGCGACGTCGAACGCCTGGCCGCGTTCTACGAAGGGCTCTACGTCGCCGAGTTCCCGGACCCCGACGAGCGCGAAGCGCTCGCGAACATGGTGTACTACCTGGAGCACGACGGTTCGCACGGCAACGCGTACCTCGTCACGCTCGTCTACGACGGGGAGACCGTCGTCGCCGGCAGCATCGCGGATTACTTCGTGCGGTCGAACTGCGGGGCGATCGAGTTCCTGACCGTGGCGCCCGGCGCGCGCGGGCGCGGCTTGGGCGCGGCGCTCGCCCGGCACGTCGAAGCGCGCATGGCGGCTGCGGCCGCGGCGCGCGACCGGTCGCTCGCGCTCGTCATGGCGGAGATGAACGACCCGTTCAAGCGCACGGGCACCCCGGACAACCTCGACCCGTTCGAGCGGCTGCGGTTCTGGCACCGGCTGGGCTACCGGCGCGCGGCGTTCCCGTACGTGCAGCCGGCGCTCTCGCCCGCTCAGTCGCCGGTGACCAACCTGCTGCTCGCCGCCAAGCCGGTCGATGCCGGGCTCGCGCGGGCCGTTCCCGCGGAGCACGTGATCGCGTTCTTGCGGGACTACCTGGTCTACGCGATGCGCTTCGACGACCCCGCGGCATCTCCGGAGTTCGTCGCGATGGCGGACTATCTGGGGCGTCATCCGGCCGTTCCGCTCGCCGCGTTCGACGCATACACCGGCGACGACCCGCACCGGCCGCTGTTCGTGGCCGCCGTCGAGCGGCCGGACGACCCGGACTTCGCCGCGGCGATGGCGATCTACCGGCGCGCGTTCGCCGATCCGGCCCTCGCCGTCGAGGAAAGCACGTTCGCGTCGCTGCTTGCGCTCGAACGGGACGGCGCACGGTATCATCTCTGGGCGCTGCGCGCGCAGTCCGGCGGTCCGGTCAGCGGGATCGTTTCGTTCTTCGCGCTCGAGCAGGCCGGGTTCGGCGGTTACCTGGCGCTCGAAGCGCCGCTGCTGCACGCCGGGCGCTTGCGCCTGATCCTGGCGCGCATCGAGCAGCAGCTCGTCCGCGATGCCGCGGCGAGCGGCTGGTACATCGAGTGTGCCGGCGACGACGGGCGCGCCCGCTTCGAGCAGTGCGGGTTCTCGACCGTGGCGCTTCCCTGGCAACCCGCGCCAGGCCGTCCTCTGCGGCTCCTCTACAAGGAGCTCGGCCCGGCGTTCGAGCCGCCGCGCCTGTCGAAGGCCCAGTTCCTGGGCGCGATGCGCGCGATCGCGAGCGCCGTCTACGGGATCGACCGCCCGGACGGCGCTCCCCCGTTCGCCGAGCTCGCCCACGCCGTCGCGGCACTTCCCGGCGATACGATCCCGTTCGAGCCGAGCCGCTGAAGCGCTCGTGGGCCCGGCGGCTCGACCCGCGCGCGCTCGGGGCGGGCGAGCGCGCCGCCGCCGCGCTCGGGATCACGCCGGCCCAGGCGCAGACGCTCCAGCGCATCGCCTACGAGACGGTACGGGCGAGCGCCTCGAGCTAGCCGAGCAGCTGTGCTCGCGCGCAGGCGCGCGAGGGGGTATAGTCATTCCGGAGGAGACCGGGATGGGCAGACATTGGACCGAGCGGTTGGCGTCGTCCGCCGCATTCGCAGCGGCGGTGAGCCTGCTCGTGCCCACGGCCGGGCGGGCGGCCCAGCCGCTCGGGCCGCGCGTCTTCTCGGCGACGATCACGCCGCAGGACATCCGGCCCCGCATCGACGTCACCGCCCAGGTCGTCACCTCGCCGAACGTGACCGACGTCATCGCACGTGTGGCCGGGCGCACGATCACGATCCCGCGCGTCGAAGCCGGCCTCTTCCGCGGGACCACGACGACGCCGCGCTTCCCGCGCTTCATCCACCTCCACCTGGAGGTCGTGTTCGTCGCGCGCGACGCGGCCGGCGACCAGGTTCAGTTCCCGCGGAACGTCAAGGTCAACTGAGCCCCGTCAGGCCGGCAGCGGGAACCCGACGTAGTTCTCGGCCAGGCTCTGCGCGGCCGCCCGCGAGCCGACCACGTAGTCGAGCTCGGCCAGTTGGAGCCGCCGGCCGAAGGCGTCGTCGCGCTCGTTGCGGTGCAGCATCGAGGTCATCCACCAGGAGAACCGCTCCGCCTTCCAGACCCGCTGCAGGCAGGCCGCGGAGTACCCGTCCAGCCCGGCGCCGCCGTCGCCGGCGTAGAACGCGGCCAGCGCGCGGGCGAGCACGGCGACGTCGGCGACGGCGAGGTTCATGCCCTTCGCGCCGGTCGGCGGCACGATGTGGGCGGCGTCGCCGGCCAGGAACAGCCGGCCGTGCCGCATCGGCTCGACGACGAAGCTGCGCATGGGGGTGACGCCCTTCTGCAGGATCGGGCCGCTCACCAGTTCCGGCGGCGCGTCGCCTTCCAGCCGCCGCCGCAGCTCGGCCCAGATCCGCTCGTCCGGCCATTGCGCCAGGTCCTCGTCGGGCGCGCACTGGAGGTACATGCGCTGCACGCTGGGCGAGCGCTGGCTGAAGAGCGCGAAGCCGCGCGCGTGGTTGGCGTAGATCAGCTCGTCGCAGACCGGCGGCGACTGCGCGAGGATCCCCAGCCAGGCGAACGGGTAGACCCGCTCGTAGACCTGCAGCAGCGCGGCCGGGATGCAGCCGCGCGAGACGCCGTGGAAGCCGTCGCAGCCGGCGACGAAGTCGCAGCGCAGCTCGCGCTCGGCGCCGTCCGCGGCGCGGTAGCCGATCGCCGGCCGCTCGCCCTCGATGCCCGCGATCCGCACCTCGCTCACCTCGAAGCGCGGTGCTTCCCCGGCTGCGGCGTGCGCGGCGATGAGGTCCTTGACCACCTCGTGCTGGCCGTAGACCACGATCGAGGTCCCGGTGAGGGCCGGGAAGTCGATCCGGTGGCTGCGCCCGCCGAAGCGCAGCCGGATGCCGTGGTGGACGAGCCCTTCGCGGCGCATGCGTTCGCCGACGCCGAGCGCGTCGAGCAGCTCGGCGGTGCCGTGCTCCAGCACGCCGGCCCGAATCCGCTGCTCGCAGTAGGCGCGGCTGCGCGTCTCCAGCACGACCGAACGAATCCCGGCCCGGCGCAGCAGCAGCGCCAGCACCAAGCCCGCCGGTCCTGCCCCGACGATGCCGACCTGCGTCTGTTCGGTTCGCGGCTGCCTCACGAGCGGCGGTGTTCGCGCTCGCGTTCGCCGCCGCCCGCGCGCGCGCCGAGCAGGAACGCGAGCAGCACCGCCAGCCCGGGCGCGACGCCGATCGCGCGCGGGTCGACGTCGAAGGCGATCCCGCCGGCCAGCGGCGCGACCATCAGCGCGAGGTTGCTGGCCGCGTCGTTGAGGCCCATGATCGCGCCCCGCTGGTCGGCCGGCGCGGCGCGCGAAAGCAGCGCGGTCAAGGTCGGCTCCACGCAGGCCGCGCCGACCGCCCAGACCGCCAGCACCGCCGCGAACGCCCACACGCCGGTGATCAGGCCCAGCACCGCGTAGGCGCCGGCGAGCAGCGCCAGCCCGGCTTGGGCGACAGCCGCGTCGCCGAACCGCCGCCCGATCCGGCCGACGATCAGCACCAGCGCCAGGCCGCCGGTGCAGCCCGCCCCGGCCAGCAGCCAGCTCGCCTCGCGCGGGCCGACCGCCAGCCGGCGCTCGAGGAACAGCGCGAAGAACGAGAAGAACGACGTCACCGCGAAGACGAACAGGACGTGGCGCTCGATCAGGCGCCGCATCGGCCCGTCGCGCAGCAGCATGCGGCTGGCGTGCAGCAGGTCGTTGCGCACGCCCGCGCTCGCGCCCAGCGCCGGCAGGAAGCGCAGCGCCATCGCGATCGCGATCGCCTCGAACAGCGCGGCGGCGGCGAACGGCGCCCAGAACCCGTACCCGATCAGGCTCCCGCCGACCACCGGCCCGAGCACGATCGCCAGGCCGAAGACCGCGCCGAAGATCGCGTAGGCGCGCTCGCGCTGGTCGTCCGGCGTGATGTCGGCGATGAACGACTGGGTGACCCCGACGCCGCCGCTGCCGAACCCGGCCACCCCGCGGGCGACGAACAGCAGCGCCAGCGAGTGCGAGAGCGCGAGCACCACGTAGCCGGCCAGGGAGATCGCCTGCGAGATCAGCACGATCCGCTTGCGCCCGAGGCGATCGCTCAGGCTGCCCCAGATCGGGGCGGCGACCGCGCCGGCCACCGCGGAGGTGGTCAGCAGCGTGCCGACCACGAAGCCGCCGGCGCCGAAGTGCTGCGCCACGTACGGGAGCAGCGGCACCATCAGCATCGTTCCCAGCACGTCGATCAGCGTGACCGCGTAGATCGCGGCCAGCGCCGGAACCGTCGCGCCCCGGCGGGAGCCTAGAACAGGTTCCAGAGGTACTGGTTGTAGACTTCGTGGTGGTACTGCACCTCTTGCGCCTTCACGAAGGTGCCGAGCAGGCGCGGGCAGCGGTCGGCGCTGGCCTGCTTGAGCTCGGCGTAGCTCTCCTTGACGTGCTCGCCGAACAGCTCGCTCGTCCACGCGGAGTTGCGGAAGTTGGCCAGGGCGTCGTAGATGTTGTCCGGCAGGTACTGGGCCGAGTCGCGCAGGTTGGCATCGCTGCTCCGGCTGCCCTCGAGGCCCGTCTTGAAGACGCTGAGCATCACCATGTAGGGGTTGGCATCGGGCGCCACCGAGCGGACCTCGATGCGGGCGCTGCGCTCGTTGCCGATCGGGATGCGCACCATCGAGCCGCGGTCGACCGGTGAGGCCTTGATCTGGTTGGGCGCCTCGAAGTGCGGGTCCAGCCGGCGGTACGCGTTGACGCTGGAGTTGAAGACCAGGCACATGTCGTTGCCGTAGGTGAGGATGCGGTCGATGAACTCCCAGCCGAACGCGCTGAGGTGCTCCTGGCCGTCGGGCTCCCAGAACAGGTTCTTGCCGTCCTTGCTCACCGAGAGGTTGGTGTGCATGCCGTTGCCGTTGACGCCCACGACGGGCTTGGGCAGGAAGCTGGCGGTCATCCCCAGCCGCGTCGCGACTTGGCGGCAGATCAGCTTGTAGAGCTGGATCGTGTCCGCCGCCGCGACCGCCTCGCCGTAGCTGTAGTTGATCTCGAACTGCGAGGGCGCGACCTCGGGGTGGTCCTTCTCGTTCTCGAAGCCCATCGCGCGCTGCACCTCGGCCACGGTGTCGATGAACGTGCGCAGCGGGTCGCCGGGCAGGGAGTGGTAGTAGCCGCCGGTGTTGACGTACTCGAACTTGCCGGTCTCGTGGTAGTGGCGCTCGGCGTTGAGGCCGGCGAACACGAACCCTTCGATCTCGTTGGCCGCGTTGAGGACGTAGCCGGATTCGTCGTAGTGCTTCTTCGAGAGCTGCTTGAGGCTGCCGCGGATGTCGGCGGCGAACGGCGAGCCGTCGCGGTCGAGCACGTCCCCGAACACGAGCACCTTCCCGGGCCCGAAGATGTCGGCCGGCGCCCAGTAGAACGCGTTCCAGTCGAGCGCGAGCCGCAGGTCGCTCTCGCGCTGGGGGGTGAACCCGCGGATCGACGAACCGTCGAAGGTCAGGTTGTCGGCGGACTTGAGCAAGAACTTGCGGTCGTAGTCGAGCATGTGCAGCCGGCCCTCGAGGTCGGTGAACATCACGGTGACGGCCTTGATCCGGTCCTCGCCGGCAAGGTAGTCCAGCCGCTCCTGCTGCATTTGCTCGGCCGGTACGCGGTCTCTGCGCTGCTGCTTGGCGGCGAGGTTGAGCTTCTCGAGCTCACCGTACGAGAGCGTGAGATAGTCGCGCAGTTCGGTAGGCATCGTCGGTTTCGTATGCTCCTCGGTCGGGCTGCCGGGCGTCGGCGGATGTTACGGGCGGGGCGCGCGGCCCACGCCGGCCCGCCGGAACTCCGCTTGCTGGAGCGGCCGGCCGGCGTGCCTCTTGGTCGCGTGCTGGACGATACGGCGCTCGACCAGGTTGCGCCGCATCATGTCCTTGAGCCGCGCGAGCACGGTGAACTGCTTGGCGCCCAGCCGCGTCGCCAGGGCGTCCGCGCTCTGCCAAGCATCGTTGAGCAGCGGCAAGAGCCGGTCATCCCAACTGCCGGCCGAGCCGTCCTCCGCGTCCCGCATGGGGCAGTGGTTCGGGGCGGCGGGGGCGCCGCCTTGGCCTAATCCTCGCCCGGGGTGGCGGCCCGGTGCAGCGTTTGGACAGAGGGAACGGGAGCCGGCGCGCCGGGGCGGCCGCTCCGCTCGCGGAAGAACGCGCCCTGGGTCTTCGGGTTGGGGCCGGTGCCCTGGGCGTAGGCGTGGAGGGCGCGCGAGTAGGCGGCGTTGCGCTCGGCCCGGGTCAGCTCGCTCCAGGGGCGGTCGGGGTCGGGTTTCGGGGAGCGGGTATTTTCGCTTGGCAGCCATGGACCGGTCCTGCGGCGGCGGCCGGGATTCTCCTCGGCGCGCTCGCCCCGGCGCATTTCGGGGAACGAGGCGGCCATGGGATTCCTGTTCGGCATCGTCAAGGCGGTCTTCGTCTTCTTCGCGGTCGTGATCGCGGCGCTGGTCGTGATCGACGGCTCGCTCTTCGCCAACCTGCTGCGCAAGCGCGGGGACTGAGCAGGAGAGTCGGCCCCGGCGCTCCAAGACGCTCGCCTTGCCAGTCAAGGCAGCAATTGCGCCGGGATGGTGACCCATGGCTCTGGCAGCACTACGACCGTCTTCACAACACGTCGGCATCGTGGTCGTCCACGGGGTGATCCCGCACCCTCGCTACGCGATACAGGACCAGACCGCGGCCGAGCTCGTCCTCCGCCTCAACCAGCGCGACAACTCGGCCGGATCGCCCAACGCGTGGGTGGTCGACGTCCTCAACCCGCCGCCGGCACACCCGCTCGCGTCGCCGCCATCGCCGCCGCCATCGCCGCCGGCGAGCGTCGTGCCGAAGACGACGCTCTCGCGCGTCCACCGCGCGACCGCCCCGGGGGCCCCCTCCGATGGCGACGTCTTCGACGTGGTCGAGGCCTACTGGAGCCCGCTCGACAAGAACAAGACCACCTACCGCAGCGTGCTCGCGTGGCTGCTGCGCACCGTGTTCACGCCGCTCAACACCACCGCGCGCTACATGGCTTCCTGGTCGAAGAGCGGCTTCGACATCGGGTACGTAGGGCTGGCCGCCCTGCTCGCGGTAGGCTCGCTCGTCGCCGCGCTGTGGCTGGCGCTCCACGCGCTCCAGGCCTTGGTGGTGATTACGGCACGACCGGGCACGACGCCGTCCTTCGCCACGTTGTGGGAGATTCTCGGCCAGCCCACGCAGCTCGCCAAGGCGCTGACCGTTCGCGCGGGAATCATCTTGGCGGTCGGTGCGGTCGGTGCGTTCCTGTTGGCTCAGGCGCTCAAAGGCATCATCTCGGTCTTGCGCCAGCGAGCGAAGCTGGCCGAGATTCCGGTTCAGCTCTGGTCGCGAATCGCCGTCATCGTTCTGCTGCTGGTCCTCGCCGCCGCCGGATTGCTGACCGCCTACTACCGGCCGCTCGAGAGCGGCCGGGCGATGGGAGGCGCGGCCTGGCTGTTCGTCTTCAGCGCGCTCTTCTTCGAGTTCGCCCGGGCGCTGCTGCAGTCGTTCCTGGTCAATTTCTTCGGCGACGTCCAGATCTACACGACGCACGACGAGAACTCCGACTTCTACGGCTTGCGCGAGAGCATCCTCGAGGTCGTCACCCGGACGATCGCCGACATGACGTCCAAGACTGCCGCCGACGGAGCCAGGCCCTACGAGCGCGTGCACGTGCTCGCGCACAGCCTCGGCTCGACGATCGCGCTCGACGCGCTGATCCGGCTCTACAACCTCAAGCAGCAGGCGGCATACGACCCGGCGGACTTCGACCGGATCCGCTCGTTCGTCACCTTCGGGTCGGCACTGGAAAAGACGAAGTACTTCTTCGATGCGACCAACGCGTCGCCGTCCCTGGCATTGGACCAGTGGCGCGACGACGCCTACGGCGTGCTCTTCTCTAAAGACCGCGCGGCGCTCGACTTTCCCAACGGCAGCCGGGAAGGCATCTACTGGACGAACTTCTGGTACAGCTTGGACCCGATCGCCAACGAGATCGACTCCTATCGCTCGTTCCTCGTTCCGGGCGAACAGCTCGCAGACGCCTCGCGCGTGCGCAAAGCGGTTGCAGATGCTTCGGCCGCGGTTCCCGGCCAGACCGCGATTCCTCGGCCGATCTGCGAGAACCACAATCACCGCGGGGTCATCAACCCGTTCGTCCTGCGGTTCATCCCTCACGGCGATTATCTGGGCGATGGCTGGTTCTGGTACGGCAACCCGGAGTTCGGAACGCTCGACGTCGTCACCAGCCGCACCGCTGAACAACCGCCGGTGAAAGCGTTCGCCCTCGTTCGAGCGCAAAGAGCCGAGGTCCATCGCCTGCGCTACGAGTTCGTGCCCGACTCCAGCGCCCGGGGGTACCGCGACAAGTACTAGTGAAGCCGTGCGCCTCAGCCGCCGGCCCGGGCCGGCTCGCGCAGCTCGTCGTCCGGGCAGAGCTCCAGCGGCGCGTAGTTGCGCGAGACGACGTAGTCCGGGCGCGGCTCGGGCGGCACGGGGTCGGGCCGGTTCGCCACCCGGTTGTAGGCGACGTAGACGTGCCAGCGGTCGTTCGGGCTGAGGTTGTGGCCCGAGCCGTGGACGATGCTGCAGTGGAACAGGACCGCGGTGCCCGGGCCGCCGGTGATCGGCACCGGCGGCGGGTTGGCGCGCAGGAACGCCCGCAGCGGCTCCTTCTCGATCGTCCACTGCGGGTACGAGGTCGTGGTCTGGTCCTTGTAGGCCGGCAGCACGCCGGCTCTGTGCGAGCCCGGCACCAGGTACAGGCAGCCGCCCAGCTCCGTCGCCTCGTCGAGCATCACCAGGAAGGTCGCCATGGTCGCGGCCGGCACGCCGTCGTGCTGCCAGTAGCCGTAGTCCTGGTGCCAGAGCCAGACCGTACCGTCGATCGCGGTCTTGATGTTGCTCTTGCAGTGGTAGACGTAGAGCTCGTCGTCGCGCAGCACCTGGCGGGCCGGGCCCAGCAGCCGGCGCGTGCGCACCAGCCGCGCGAACGCCGGCGAGGCCGTCGGCCCGTCGGGCTCGTGCGAGCGGTAGATCGTGCGGATCGAGCCGGTCCGCTCGCGGATGATCGCGTCGGAGGCGGCGCCGCCGGTGCGCGCCAGCTCGGCCTTGAGCAGCGCGATCTCGGCGGGCGCGAACAGCCCCTCGAAGCGCAGGAAGCCGTCGCGGTCGAACTGCGCGAGCTGGGTCTCGTCGAGCGTCATGGCGGCTACCTCCGGAACGGACGAGCTCGTCAGGGTTCGCCGCCGGTGCGACGATTCATGTGGCCCGGACGGCCGCTACGACGGAGAGCGCTGCCGCGGCGAAGCCGACGATTCCGGCGGTCCGGCTCGCGCCCCGATCATGGGCGAGATCGAGCGACCAGGCAGCGATCGCGATCGCTCAGGTGCGGGTGCAGTGCGAAGGCGATGAGCGCGAGCAGTACCGCGCCGGCGACCAGGCCGGCGCTGCGCAGGGGAGCGCCTCGTTCGTGTGGCATGCGCTACGCTAGCACGGTTGCCGTCGATACCGATGGAACGCGCAGGGGATGCTGTCCGAAAGCGGACAGTGCGCCGACGATGTCCGCAAAGGGGACGACGCCATGCACGCTCGCAACGGTGCCGACCGCCGCGTCTCCAGGACGCGAGCGATGCTGCTGGCACGCGGCTACGACGACCTGCTCGCGCGCAAGCAGCCGTGGAGCTGACCATTCGCCCGGCCGTTCCGGCCGACGTCCCGGCGCTGCGCGCCCTGATCGACGCCTCGGTGCGCGGGCTGCAGGCGCCCGACTACACGCCGGCCCAGATCGAGAGCGCGCTGGCGAGCGTCTACGGGGTCGACAGCCGGCTGATCGCGGACGGCACGTACTTCGTCGCCCAAGCGGGGCCGGTCGTGGTCGGCTGCGGCGGCTGGAGCAAGCGCCGGACGCTCTACGGCGGCGACCAGTGGACCGGCCGCGAGGACGCGCCGCTCGACCCGCGCCGCGAGGCCGCCAAGATCCGGGCGTTCTTCGTCCACCCGGACTGGGCGCGGCGCGGGATCGGCAGCGCGATCCTGGCGGCGTGCGAGGACGCCGCGCGGGCCGCCGGCTTCACCCGCTGCGAGATGGGCGCCACGCTGACCGGCGTCCCGCTCTACCGAGCCCACGGCTATGCTGCCACCGCGGAGCTTGGCGCGCCGCTCCCCGACGGCACCTCGCTGCCGATCGTCCGGATGGAGAAAGCGCTCGGGCCGGTCGAACCGGCCTGAGGGGCCCGCTCGCCGCGCACCGAAAGCCCCGCGATGGCGGATGTGGACGCAGACGCTGCCTCGACCCGGGAGACGCTCTTGCGGCTCACCGTCGCGCTCGACGCGGCGCGCGAGCTGATCACGGTCGTCGACGCGACGCCCGCCGACCAGGGCGGGCCGTTCATCGTGTTCGCCAACGCGGCCTACCTGCGCGAGACCGGCTACGACGCCGACGAGATCGTCGGCCACCGGGTCGGCCGGCTGCTGGACGGCAACGACGAGTCGCTGCGGGAGCAGTTCCGCCGAGCGACCGAGGCCGGCAAGGCGTTCTCGCTGACGACCCGGGCGCGCCGCAAGGACGGCTCGACCTTCGCCTACGAGGCCCGCGGCCAGCCGTTCTTCCGCGCGGACGGCACCTACGCCGGCCGGATCGCGATCGGGCGCAACGTCGAGGAGCGCAACGCGCTGCGCGACCGCCTGGCCAGCGTCGTCTCGGCGATCGAGCACGCCGACGACAACGTCTTCGTCATCGAGTCGCACCTCGACGAAGAGTCCTACCGCGTCTCGTTCGCCAACGAGTCGGTCGTCCAGCGCACCGGCTACACCCGCGAGGAGTTCGAGCGCTACTCGACCCGCATCCTCAACGGCCCGCTGACCGACCAGGAGGTGCGCCGCCGGGCGCTGGCCGAGCTGCGGGCGGGGCGCAAGATGCGCTGCGAGCTGCTGCTCTACCGCAAGGACGGCTCGACCTACTGGTCGGAGCTGAGCGCCACCCCGATCGCCGACGAGCAGGGGAACTTCACCCGCTTCGTCATGATCGAGCGCGACGTGACCGACCGCCACCGGCGCCAGGACGAGCTCGACGTGCTGTGGACCGCGTTCGAGCACGCCAGCGACAGCATCATCGTCTACCGGGCCGCCAGCCCGAGCGAACCGCCGCGCATCGTCTACATCAACGAGACGACGATCCGCCAGTCGGGCTTCTCGCGCGAGGAGCTCGTCGCCAGCGGCACCGGAACCGGCCCGCAGACCGACCAGGCCACCGTGACCGCATTGCGCCAAGCGCTGCAGCGCGGCGAGCCGCTGCGCGCGCGGCTGGCGCTCTACCGCAAGGACGGCTCCCAGTACTGGGGCGAGATCGACGGCCGCCCGGTGCGCGACGCGGCCGGCAACGTGACGCACTGGATCTCGATCGAGCGCGACATCACCAGCGCCGTCGAGCGCGAGCGGGCGCTGGCGGCGCTGCTCGACGCCAGCCGCAACCTGTTCGGCGTGCTGGACGGCGCCGCGCTGGACCGGGCTTTCCTGGGCGCGCTGCGAACGGTGCTCGATGCCGGCGCGGCGTTCGTGAGCGACCCGCGCGACCCGCTGGTCGTGCGCGCGCTCGCGGTCGACGACGTGGTCGGCGACGAGCGCGGCCGGATCGGAATCGCGCTGCGCGCGCCGGGCCGCGACGCGCGGGTCGTCGCGGTGACGCGCGAGCGGCCGGCGAACGCGAACGACCGCACGGTGCTGGCGCTCTTGGCCCAGACGTACGCGGCCGCGGCCCGCAACACCGCGCTGTTCGAGGAGGTCGACCAGCAGCGGGCCACGGTGCTCGAGCTGAGCCGGATGAAGGGCGACCTCATCACCATGCTGGCGAACGACCTCAACAACCCGCTGACCTCGATCCGCGGCTTCGCCGAGTTCCTGGCCGAGGAACAGCTCGACGGCAGCGAAGGCGCGATCGCGACCAGCGCGATCATCCGCGCCACCGAACGGCTGGTCGAGCTCGGCCGCGAGACGCTCGCGCTGGCCCGGCTCGAGGACAGCGCGCTGGTGCTGACGCCCGAGCAGGTCGACTACGGCCGGCTGCTGAGCGAGATCGCGCAGGGCTTCCCGCGCCAAGTCGACGTCGCCGTGATCGGCGACGTGTGCGGCACGGCCGATCCGGTGCTCGTCCGCACGCTGTTCGAGAACGTCGTCGGCAACGCGGTGAAGTACTCGCCGCCCGAGCTGCCGGTGATCGTCCGGATCCGCACCGAGGGCGAGTCGGTCGTGGTCGAGGTCGAGGACAGCGGGGTCGACATCCCGGGCGCGGAGCTGGGGCGCCTGTTCGACCGGTTGGCCCGGACCTCGAACCTGCCCCAGGCCGACAGCGCCGGCAGCGGCTTCGGCTCGTACTTCGTGCGGCTGATCGTGCAGCGCCACGGCGGGTCGATCGCGATCGGCAACCGGGCCGGCGCGGGGACCTGCGTGGTCGTGCGGCTGCCGCGCGACGCGCGCTTCACCCTGCCGCGCGGCGTGCTGCTGCTCGAGTCCGACGACGACACCGCCGCGTACACCGAGCACGTCCTGCGCGACGCCGGCTACCGGGTGCGGGTGGTGTACGACGCCGGCGCGTTCGCCCGCGCGCTGGCCGAGGACGCGGGCGTCGCCGCGATCGTGCCGGAGGGCGCCGCCGAGGCGCTGGCGGCCGCGCGCGCCGGCGGCGTCCAGGTGGTCGAGCTGCACAAGCCGTTCCTGGCCCGCGACCTGCTGCGCGCGCTCGACGCGGCGCCCGAGCTCGGCCCCAGCGTGACGCGCTAGGCGGCCGCGACGGCCTGGCCGTCGGCGTAGCCCAGCTCGAAGAGGCGGTCCACTTCCGCCTGGTCGTCGAAGCCGAGGGTCGGCAGGTGGATCGGTCCGGCCGGACCGATGATCCGCAAGCTGACGAAGCGCTTGCCGGGCGCGGTGCCGGCCAGCACGTCGTCGTTGATCCGGCGGGCGAGCTTGAGCTCGAGCTCGAGCATCCGCTCGGAGTTCGCCTCGAGCATGATCGAGGCCAGCTCCATCATCGAGCCGACCTGCCGCTCGTCGCCGCGCGCGCCCGACGGCGCGACGAAGATCGCGGTGACCTCGGTCGCGCCGGCGTCGATCGCCTGGCGGATCGGCGCGTTGTTGGTGAAGCCGCCGTCGGCGAACGCGCGCACGACGCCGTCGGCGCAGCGGATCGGCACCGGCTCGTAGACCGGCGGCAGGGCCGCCGACGCGCAGACGGCGTCGACGTAGTTGGCGGCGTCGATCGGCCGGCTCGGCTCGCAGGCGAAGAATGCCGCCGCGGCGGCCTGCTGCTCGGGCGGAAAGTAGGCGAACGCCTCGCCGCGCCCGTTGCTGAGGTTCGTCGCGCCGACGATGAAGGTGCGGCGCAGGGCCGCGAAGTCGGCCACCTCCGCGATCACGCTGCGCACGTTGCCGCTCTCGAAGAAGCCGAGCATGCCCGGCAGCGCGCCGGCGGCGGTGAGCCGCGGCAGCGCGCGCACCATCGAGACCGCATGGGCGGCTTTCTGCGGGATCGGCGAGCGCAAGAGGCCGTTCGCCGCCTGCCACAGCAGCAGGACGGTCGCCAGCTCCGGCTTGAGCCGGGTCACGCCGCGGGTCGAGATCGTGCGCCAGACGTCGGCCAGCCGGTGCGGCACGTCCTGCGCGACGAACAGGCCGTTGATTGCGCCGATCGAGGTGCCGCAGACGATGTCGAACGTCTCGCGCTCGGCCAGCGCCGCGACCACCCCCGCTTCGTACGCTCCGCGCGCGCCGCCGCCGCCCAGGATCAGGGCCCGTACCGGCCGCGGCGGCTCACGACGCTTGCGTCTTGCGAAGGGCCCGATCATGGGCCATCGATCATAGCAGACGCCCGGCGCCGCGCGCGCTCACAATTACTGCGCGACCATCCCGCCGTCGATCACCATCTCGGCACCGGTCACGAAGGCCGACTCGTCGCACAGCAGGTACACGATCAGGTCGGCGATCTCGCGCGGCTCGGCGACCCGGCCCAGCGGCACCTGCGCCAGCAGCGCGGCGCGGATTCGCTCGGGATCGCGGCTGCCGGCGACGATGCCCTGGTACATGGCCGTGTCGACGAAGGTCGGGTGGACCGAGTTGCAGCGGATGCCGTAGCTCTTGCGCGCGCAGTACAGCGCGACCGACTTGGTCAGCATCCGCACCGCGCCCTTGGACGCGTTGTAGGCCACCACGTTGTGGCCGCCGATGATGCCGCTGACCGACGAGAGGTTGACGATCGAGCCGCCCCGCTCTTTCATCGCCCGCACCGCGTGGCGGCAGCCGAAGAACACGCCGTCGAGGTTGACCCGCTGGGTGCGGTGCCAGTCCTCGTCCGAGATCGTCTCGATGTCGCCGATCAGGAAGATGCCGGCGTTGTTGACCACCCCGTCGAGCCGGCCGAAGCGCTCGCGCACGTCGGCCACCGCGTCGGCCCAGCTCGGGTCGGCGGTGACGTCCAGCCGCACGAAGTGCAGGCCGGGGTTCTCGCGCGCCGCGCGCTCGCCGGCGGCCAGGTCGACGTCGCCGATCGCGACCCGCGCCCCGCACGCCATCGCCCGCCGCGCGGTCGCCAGGCCGATTCCGCTGGCCCCGCCGCTGATCAGCACGGCCTTGCCGGCCAGCCGGCCGTCCTTCACCGCGCCACCTCCAGGACGAGCTTGCCGGTGTTCTCGCCTCGGAACAGCTTGAGCAGCGCGTCGGGGAACGTCTCCAGACCGCGCACGACGTCTTCCTTCGACTTCAGGCGGCCGGACCGAATCCAGCCGGCCAGCTCGCGGGCCGCCTCGGCGTAGCGGTCGGCGTAGTCGAACACGACGAAGCCTTCCATCCGCGAGCGGGTCACCAGCAGCGCCATGTAGTTGCTCGGGCCCTTGACCTCGCCGGTGGCGTTGTACTGCGAGATCGCGCCGCAGAGCACGATCCGGGCGTGGCGCGCGAGCCGGGCCAGGCACGCCTCGAGCACCGCGCCGCCGACGTTGTCGAAGTAGACGTCGATGCCGCTGGGGCAGTGCTCGCGCAGGGCGGCCTTCAGGTCGGCGGTCTTGTAGTCGATCGCGGCGTCGAAGCCCAGCTCCTCGACCAGGAAGCGGCACTTCTCGGCGCCGCCGGCGATGCCGACGGCCCGGCAGCCGTCGAGCTTGGCGATCTGGCCGGCGATCGAGCCGACCGCGCCGGCCGCGCCCGAGACGACCACCGTCTGGCCCGGCTGCGGCCGGCCGACCTCGCGCAGGCCGAAGTACGCCGTCATCCCGGTCATGCCGAGCGCGCCGACGTAGACCGGCAGCGGCACGGCGCTCGGATCGACCTTCGTGAGCTGCTTGCCGTCGGCCAGGGCGTACTCCTGGACCCCGAGCGTGCCGGTGACGCAGTCGCCCGGCGCCAGGCCCGGCGCGCGGCTGGCCACCACCCGGCCGGCCCCGAAGGCCCGCATGACTTGGCCGAGCTCGACCGGCTGGATGTACGAGCGGCCCTCGTTCATCCAGCCCCGCATGGCCGGGTCGAGCGAGAGGTAGAGCACCTGCACCAGCGCCTGTCCCTCGGCCGGCTCGCCGACCGGCTCCGCCCGGTAGTCCCAGTCGCTGCGCTTGGGGAGCCCGACCGGGCGGGCGGCGAGGGTGAAGCGGTGGTTGAGCGTGACCGTCATGCGCTCGGAGTAGCTCGCGCGAGCCGGCGAGGCCTCCGCGCTAGTCGTACGCGATCGACTCGACGCGCAGCGAGAGGTCGCCGGCCGGCCGGTGCCAGACGACCCGCTGGCCCCTGCGGGCGCCCAGCAGTGCCTGCGCCAAGGGCGAGGTCGCGCCGATCTTGCCGGCCGGGATGTCGGCCTCGACGTCACCGACGATCGTGTACGTGCTGGTGGTGCGCTTCGCGCCCACGCCCTGGACGACGCCGACCGTCGCGCCGAAGCCGACCACCGTGCGATCGGCCGGGGCCGCGGCGACGGCGGCCGAGTCGAGCGCGTCCTGCAGGCGCGCGCGCGCCTGCGGGTCCGACTCCTGCTCCAGCCGGCGGCGGGTCGCATCGTACCAGGCGGCGGTGACCTGGCCGGTCGGGGCTCGCGCGGCGCGGACCTCGGGCTCGGGTTCGTCGTCGCGCTCTTTGGTGAAGGCGCGGCTCATGCGAACCTTCTACCCGGGAACCGGTCGGCGGCACGCGAAAGGCGGCCCCGGTGTTCTACGGGTGGCGCATCGTGCTCGCGCTCGGTACCACGACGATCGTCTCGTACGGGACCACCCAATACCTGTTCGGCCTGCTGGTCGACCCGCTGCGGCACGAGTTCGGCTGGAGCAGCACGGCGGTCGGCGCGGCCTACTCCGGAACGCTGCTCGTCGCCGCGCTGGCCGGGCTCGCGCTCGGCCCGGCGGTGGACCGCTTCGGAGCGCGCGGGCTGATGACGACCGGCTCGCTCGTCAGCGGCGGCTCGCTGCTGCTGCTCGCGCGGGTCCACTCGCTGCCCGCGTTCGACCTGCTCTGGACGCTCGGCATGGGCACCGGCGCGGCGCTGACCTGGTACAGCGTCTCGTTCACCGTGGTCGCGAACTGGTTCGACGCCCAGCGCCCGCGCGCGCTCTCGCTGCTGACCTTCATGGGCGCCTTCGCCTCGCCGGTGTTCTATCCGGCGGCGGGCCTGCTGATCGCCGGGTTCGGCTGGCGCACCGCGCTGGTCGTGCTGGCCGGCGTCCAGCTCGCGGTCGCGCTGCCGCTCCACGCGCTCGTCGTGCGGCGCCACCCCGAAGACCACGGGCTGCACCCGGACGGCGCCGCCGCGCGCGGGCCGGCGACGCCGGCCAGCGGCGTGCCGCTGCGCGCCGCGCTGCGCAGCGCGGCGTTCTGGCTGCTCACCGCGGCCCTGGCGCTGGCGACCTTCGCGAGCACCGTCGTGCTGCTCGAGCACGTCGCGTACCTGATCGCGCGCGGCTACGCGCCGCCGCTGGCCGCGGCGCTGGTCGGCGGGTTCGGCTTGGCCTACCTGCCCGGGCGCTGGCTGGTCGCGCTCGCCCACGGCCGGCTGCCGCTGGCGCTGCAGTTCGCGCTGGTGTTCGGCTGCGAGGCGGCCGGAATCGGCCTGCTGGCCTCCGCGCGCGGCACCGGGGTGGTGCTGGCGTACGTGGCGCTGTTCGGCGCCGCGTACGGCGCGACCGCACCGCTGCGCGGCGCGATCGTCGCCGAGCGCTTCGGCCGGCGGGCCTACGGCTCGATCATCGCGGCGCAGGGCGTGCCGGTCGGCCTCGCCGCCGCGCTCGGCCCGATCGCCGCCGGCCGGCTGATCGACGCGTTCGGCTACGGGCCGGCGTTCGCGAGCTGCGCGGCCGCGCTGCTCGTCGCCGCCGGCGTCGTGCTCGCGCCGGTCCGCGTCCCGGCCGGTTCTCCCTAGCTGCTCTCCGGCGTCGCCCGGTCAGCGCTCGCGCAGATCGGCCCAGCGGCGCTTGGCCCGGCGCCACGCCCGAAACCAGCGCCGGCGCGCGTCCCGGGCGGCGGCCTGCTCCAGCGCGGCCAGCTCGCCCGCGAGGAACGCCGTCTCGGCGCCGGACGCGTGGCGGCGCAGCTGCGCGTAGGCCTGGACCGCGTCGTGGTGGTCGCCCAGGATCGCCTGCAGCCGCTCCACGGCGCGCGCCAGCCGGCGCGCCGGGCGCCCGCCGACCGGCGTCAGCGCCTCCGCGGCGTAGCGGACGCGCTTGGCCTCGATCCGGATGCGGTGGAGCTCGCCGTCGGCCGGCGGCCGGGTCCGGCCGCGCACCGCCTTGCGCAGCGTCTTCCAGGCGCCGGCGATCAGCGGCTCGACCAGCGCGCGCGCCGGCTCGTCGGCGCGCGCGCTCAGCGGCGGCCGCCTCGCACCCTCGACGAGCTCCGCCAGCAGCGCGGCGTAGCGCGGGTCGCGCAGCATCTCGCCCATGTGCCGGTACGCCGCGGCGCGCAGGGCGACGAACGGTTCGCAGACGGTTCGGGCGCGAGCGCGGTCGGCCTCGGGCAAGCGCAATGCCGCGCGCCGCAGCCGCACCAAGAGCACGTCGGCGTCGCGCGCGGACGACAAGCCGTCGCCGAGCCAGCGCAGCCGCCCGCGCAGGCCGCCGGCCCAGCCGCGCTCGAGCAGGCCGGCGAAGCTGCGCAGGTCCGAGCGCAAGCGGCGAACCGCGACGCGCGCGTCGTGCACCGTCTTCTCGTCGGGCGCCAGGCGCAGCCCGGCGTCGCAGCGCACCAGCCGCTCGACCGACGCGGCGAGCGCGGCGCGCACGACGTCGGCGCCGCGCGCGTCCGCGCCGAGCGGCGGCATCGTCTTGCTTGCGCCGAGCCGATCAGTCGTAGGCGATCGACTCGATCTCGAGCAGCGCCTCGCCGGCCGGCCGCTTCCAGATCACCACGTCGCCGGCCCGCGCGCCGAGCAGCGCCTGGGCGAGCGGCGAGCCCAGGCCGATCTTGCCGGCCGGGACGTTCGTCTGGGCGTCGGCGACGATCGTGTAGCGATGCGCGGCCGCCGCTTCGTCGCGGACGGCGACGGTCGCGCCGAAGCCGACCGTCGCGCGGTCGCTCGGCGGCAGCAGCGACGCGGGCGAGGCCGGGTCGCTGCGCACCGCCTTGCGCGGCGAGCCGCGCTCGCGCATGAAGGTGCCGCTGATGCGGCGCTCGTTAGCGATACGCCGCCTGCATCTTCGCGAGATCGGCCCGCGCGGCGCCCAGGTCGATCTGCGTCAGCGGCAGCGCCGGCAGCTCGGTGCGGTCCTCGAACGTCGGCCGCTGCTCGCGGTAGATCACGCCGAGCGGAATCGGGCCCTCGCGGGTGAGCGCGTCGAACGCCGCGAGCCGGTCGCTGGGCGCGTAGCCGCCGCGCGACCCGAGATCCTCGACGTTCTCCTTGAACCACGCGTAGGTGTTGACTTTGTTGTAGGTGACGCAGGGCGACATCACCTCGACGATCGAGAACCCGCGGTGCTCGATGGCCTGCTTGATGAGCTGCACCAGGGGTTTGGGCTGGGCCGAGAACCCGCGCGCGATGAAGCTCGCGCCGGCGGCGAGCGCCAGCGCCAGGCCGTTGAGCGGCGAGTCGGGGTTGCCGTCGGGGCTGACCGAGGCGACGTAGCCGGTCGCGCTGGTCGGCGAGGCCTGGCCCTTGGTCAGGCCGTACGTCTGGTTGTCCATCACGATGTAGGTGATGTCGGTGTTGCGCCGCACCGCGTGCACGAAGTGCCCCGCGCCGATCGCGTAGCCGTCGCCGTCGCCGCCGGCGGCGATCACGGTCAGGTCGCGGTTGGCCAGCTTCACCGCCGTCGCGACCGGCAGCGCGCGGCCGTGCACGCCGTGGAAGGCGTAGCTGTGCAGGTAGCCGGAGATCTTGCCCGAGCAGCCGATGCCCGAGACGAACGCGACCTCGTGCGGCTGCTTGCCGAGCTCGGCCAGGGCCGACTTGAGCGCCGAGAGGACGCCGTAGTCGCCGCAGCCGGGGCACCACCACGACGGCGTGGCGGTGGCGAAGTCCTTGGCCGTGAGCAGCGCCATCGTCAGCGAACCTCCGCGAGCTGGTCGAGCGCGGCGGTGCGCCGGATCGACTCGATGATCTCGACCGGGCGGAACGGCCGCCCGTCGTACTTGCGCACCCCGTGCAGCTTGTCGAGCGGCCCGACCACCGCGCGGATGAGCTGCATGAGCTGGCCCGTGTAGTTGTTCTCGACCACGAAGACGTGCTGCGCGCCGCGCACGAACTGGCGGATGTCGTCCTCCGGGAACGGCCACAGCGTGCGCAGCTGCAGGAAGCGCACCGGGACGCCGGCCGCGCTCAGCCGGTCGACCGCCTCGGCGATCGGCCCGCGGTTCGAGCCGTAGCCGACGATCGCGAGATCCGCGTCGGCGACGCCGTGCACGAGCGCGCGCGGCAGCTCGGCCCGCATCGCGGCGAGCTTGCCCATCCGCTTCTCCATCATCCGGGCGCGGTTGCGCGCGTTCTCGGTGATGACGCCGGCGTCGTTGTGCTCGGAGCCGGCCGCCAGGTGCATGCCGCCCGGCACGCCGGGGATCACCCGCGGCGAGACGCCGTCGTCGGTGAACGCGAACCGCTTGTACTCGCCGAAGGTCAGCTCGCCGTCGGCGATCAGCTCGCCGCGGTCGATGCGCGCCGCGTCCAGGTCGAGCGGCGGGAGCGTCGCCTTGCTCTGGCAGAGCGCCTGCTCGGTCAGCACGAAGACCGGCAGCTGCCAGCGCTCGGCCAGATTGAACGCGGTGGCGGTGAGCTCGAACGACTCGGCGACCGTGCCGGGAGCCAGCACGACGCGCGGGATCTCGCCGTGGCCGGAGTAGATCAGGTGGTTGAGGTTGCTCTGCTCGGTCTTGGTCGGCATCCCGGTCGAGGGGCCGGTGCGGGCGCACTCGATCACGACCACCGGGATCTCGAGCACGCCGGCCAAGCCGATCGCCTCGGTCATCAGCGCCTGGCCGGGGCCGGACGTCGCGGTCATGGCGCGCACCCCGGTGAACGAGGCGCCCAGCGTCATGGTGATGGCGGCCAGCTCGTCCTCGGCCTGGACCGCGATGCCGCCGAAGCGCGGCAGCTCCTTGGCCATCCACTCCAGGATGTCGGTCGCCGGCGTGATCGGGTAGCCGGCCATGAAGCGGCAGCCGGCGGCCAGCGCGCCGTAGGCGATCGCGTCGTTGCCCATCATGATCAGCCGGTCGCCGTCGGCGCCCGCCCGCAGGCCGTAGCCGCTGGGCCGGTCGGCGAAGTGCTCGGCGACGTAGCCCTCGCCGGCGGCGATCGCCCGCAGGTTGAGGTCGACGACCTTGTCGCCCTTGCGGGCGTACACGCGGCGGACGTCGTTGCGCACGATCTCGGGGTCCATGCCGATCAACGCGGCGAGCACGCCGAGCGAGATCGTGTTGCGCACCAGCTCCAGCCCGACGTCGACTTTGGCGAGCCGAGCGAGCGGGATCTCGTACCAGGTCACGTCGGCCCGGCGCAACTGGTCGGGAATCGTCTCGGAGGTGTTGTCGAAGACGACGAAGCCGCCCGGCCGCATCTCCTCGACGTGTGCCTCGACGGCTTCGAGGTCGAAGGCGACCAGCGCGTCGACGCTGTCGGCCATCCCGTAGTCCGGCCGCTCGCCGGCTCGGATCACGTAGTTCGTGTGTCCGCCGCGAATGCGTGAAGGGAAGTCCTTGTAGGTATAGACCTCGAGGCCCATCCGCTTGAAGATGCCCGCGATCAAGTCGCCGGTCGTCAAACTGCCGTCGCCGGCTTGCCCGCCGAACATCACTTCGACGCTGTTGAGGATCACTCGCAGACCTCGCGATCCGGCGCGCTGCACGGCGCCGGTTCGATCGTCGTTCTCTGGCTGGGCGGCGCTCCCCCTTTCGTACGCTCACACCTGGAGGCCCGATGGTCATCGACGCCCACGTCCACCTGCTCGCCGAGGGCTTCATGCACGACCGCTGGTGGGAGGGCATCGGGCGCGCCTACGCGGGGCGCTTGGCGGCGCGCGGCAAGCGGCTCCCCGGCCCGCCGCTGGCGGCCGGCAAGGAGATCGCGCAGCGCGCGTTCTTCGACCCCGACGGCAGCAAGCTGATCGCGCAGATGGACGAGGCCGGCGTCGACCGCAGCGTGCTGCTCGCGCTCGACTACGGCCTGCTGACCGGCGAGCCGGCGACGCCGATCGTCGACCAGAACGCGCTGGTGCTGCGAGCTCGCGCACCGTCACGCCGGCCGGATCGTTCCGGTCTACACCATCGACCCGCGCCGCGAAGGCGCCTTCGAGCTGTTCCGCGAGGGCGTCGCGCGCGGCATGCGCGGGCTCAAGCTGCACTGCGCGGCCGGGTTCTTTCCGCACGACCCGGTCTGCCGCCCGTTCTACGCGCTCGCCCAGGAGCGCGGGCTGCCGCTGCTGCTGCACACCGGCAACCAGCCCGGGCCGTGCAAGGCGCGCTACACCATGCCCGAGCACGTCGACGACGTGGCGGCCGAGTACCCCGACCTCAAGATCGTCTGCGCGCACCTCGCCCACGCCTGGCACGAGCAGCTCCTCTCGCTGGCCTCCGCCAAGCCCAACCTGTACATGGACTTCTCGGGCTGGCAGAGCTCGTTCGCGCAGCGGCCGGGCGAGCTGCTCGGCATCCTGCGCCGCTTCGTCGACGAGCTGGGCGCGCACCGCGTCTGCTGGGGCTCCGACGGCCCCTACTTCAACGCCCGCCTGCCGCTGCGGGCCTGGCGGCACGACTTCGAGGCCGCCGCGCGGGAAGCCGGCTTCAGCGAGGCCGAACTGGGGCTCCTGATGGGCGGGGCGGCCGCCGCCGTCTACGCCGCACGCGAGGAGACAACGGCTTGAACACCCGGCACTACCCCTTCTGGCCCAAGCGGCAACCGTACGAGATCGCGATCCCGGTCACCAATCTGAGCCACAACCTGGCCGTCTCGGCGCAGCGCTACCCGCAGCAGCCGGCGATCGTCTTCTACGACACGGCGCTGAGCTACGAACGGGTCTGGCGCGAGGTCGAGGCGCTGGCCGGTTACCTCCAGTACCAGGCCGGCGTGCGGCGCGGCGACCGGGTGCTGCTGTTCATGCAGAACTCGCCCCAGTTCGTCGTCGCCTTCCACGCGATCATGCGCGCCGACGCGGTGGTGGTTCCGCTCAACCCGATGCTCGTCACCGACGAGCTCGCGGTCTACCTCGCCGACAGCGGCGCGGCCGTCGCGCTGGTCGGCCAGGAGCTGGCCGACAAGGTGCTCCCGCTGATGCCGGCGCCGCTGCGGCAGGTGGTCGTGGCCGCCTACGGCGACTACGTCGAGCGCGAGACGCAGCTGAGCCTGCCGGCGGCCGTCGCGGCGCCGCGCGCGCCGCTCGCCGGCGCGGGCGTCGTCGCCTGGGCCGACGCGCTGGCCGCCGGCCAGATGCCCGGCCCGGTCACCACCGGCAGCGAGGACCCGGCCCTGCTGCCGTACACCTCGGGCACGACCGGCCGGCCCAAGGGCGCGCTGCACACCCACCGCTCGCTGCAGGCCGTGACGACCTCGGTCATGACCTGGTTCAACGGCAGCAGCGGCGTGCGGCGGCTCTCGGTGCTGCCGTACTTCCACGTCACCGGCATGATGTGCGACATGAGCGCCGCGGTCTACGCCGGCGCGACGCTGGTGATGCTGACCCGCTGGGAGTCGGCGACGGCGCTGGCGGTGATCGAGCGCTACGGGTGCCAGGGCCTGACCGCGATCAGCACGATGGTCGTCGACCTGCTGGCCAACCCGGAGTTCCGGCCCGAGAAGATCGCCTCGCTGCGCCAGCTCAGCGGCGGCGGCGCGCCGCTGCCGGCGGCGGTCGGCGAGCAGCTCAGCGGCCGGCTGGGCCTCACCTACACCGAAGGCTACGGGCTGACCGAGACGATCTCGATGACCCATTCCAACCCGCCGGAGCGGCCCAAGCTGCAGTGTCTGGGCGTCCCGACCCACGGGGTCGACTCGCGGGTGATCGATCCCGAGAGCGGGCGCGAGCTGTCGCCGGGCGAGACCGGCGAGATCGTCACCTCCGCCGCGCAGGTCATGCGCGAGTACTGGAACCAGCCCGAGGCGACCGCCGAGGCGTTCATCGAGCTCGACGGCAAGCGCTTCTTCCGCACCGGCGACCTGGGCTACGTCGACGACGAAGGCTACTTCTTCATGGTGGACCGGCTCAAGCGGATGATCAACGTGGCCGGCTTCAAGGTCTGGCCGGCCGAGGTCGAGACCCAGCTCTTCGCCCACCCCGCGATCAAGGAGGCCTGCGTGATCGCCTCGGTCGACCCGCGCCGCGGCGAGCAGGCCAAGGCGCTGGTCGTGCTGCGCCAGGGCGCCGAGCTCGGCGCCGCGGAGCTGCAGGGCTGGGCCCGCGAGCGGATGGCCGCGTACAAGGTGCCGGCGCTGGTGGAGTTCGTGGAGTCGCTGCCCCGCGGCGCGACCGGGAAGGTCGCCTGGCGCGAGCTGCAAGAGGCGGAGCAGCGCAAGACGGCTGCCGCGGTCTAGCGGCGCGAGACCCGCGCCCGGCTCGGGTGCCGAACCGGGTAGGAACCGAGCGTGACTTCCGCTGCCGGCACCGTCGGGCGCCTCGTTCGGCAGAGCGTCAAGCTCGACCGCTCGGGGGTCGAGCTCGGCTTCGGCGTCCGCTGCACGATCGGGGTCGCGATTCCGCTCGTGCTGGCGCTGCTCGCCGGCCAGCCGCTCTCCGGCGTGTCCGCGGCGTTCGGCGCGATGTCGGCCGGCTTCGCCTCGCGCCAGGGCGTCTACCGGACCCGAGCCGCGGCGATGCTCCTCACCACGCTGGGGATGGCATTCTCGGGCTACGTCGGCTGCCACGTCGGCAGCCAGCCCATCCTCGGCGTCGGGCTGATCGCCGGCTGGGGGCTGGCGCTGGGCCTGCTCGGCTCGCTGGGCACGGCGGCGACGACCGTCGGCACCAACTCGGTCCTGGCGCTGATCATCTTCAGCCATCCGCCCTACGATCCGGCGATCGCGCCGGCGCAGGCCGGTTTCATCGTCGCCGGCGGCGTGCTCCAGACCGTGCTGCTGGTGCTGGTCTGGCCGCTGCAGCGCTTCTCGGGCGAACGGCGGGTACTGGCGGCCGCCTACCACGCGCTGGCCGCCTACGCGGGCGGGCTGCCCGAGTCGGCCCTCGCCTCGCCGGCGACCGCCGAGCTGACCACGGTCGGCACGGCGCTGGCCGACCCGCAGCCGTTCGCCCGCCGCAGCGAGCTGGTCGGCTTCACCGAGCTGCTGAACGAGGCCGAGCGGATTCGGGCGACCCTCGGGGCGCTGGCCACCGACCGCCACCACCTCGCGCTGCGGGGACTCGCGGACGGCGCGGCGGCGGTGCGGGACTTGGGGGCGGGTGCCCGCGCGGTCTTGGACGCGATCGCCGACGCGCTGGCGGCCGGTCGCGCGCCGGCCGAGAACCCGGCCGGCTGGAGCGCGCTCGACCGCGGGCTGGAACGGCTCGAAGCGGCCGGCGCGGCGGCCGGCGCGGGCGGGGCGGCCGACGCTGCCGCGGCGGTCGGCGACGCCCGCGCGCTGCTCGGGCAGCTGCGCGCGGCGTGGCGGGCCGGGCAGCTGCCCGAGGACCGTCCCGCCGCCTCCGCCGCGCGGCCGCACGCGGTCGCGCCGTTCGGCACCACTGCGCTCGGCGACGCGCTCGAGACGCTGCGGGCGAACTGCTCGCCGCGCTCGGTCTACGCGCAGCACGCGCTGCGGCTGGCCGTCACGCTCGGGCTGGCCGCGCTCGCCGAGCACGTCCTGCCGCTGCAGCGCGGCTACTGGATCCCGCTCACCGCCGTGCTCGTGCTGCGGCCGGACTTCACCTCGACCTTCACCCGCGGGGCGAGCCGGGTCGGCGGCACGGTGGCGGGCGCGGTCGTCGCCTCGGCGCTCGCCGGGCTCCACCCGGCGCCGGCGGCCTACCTGCTGCTGGCGGTCGCGTTCGCGGCCGCCGGCTTCACGCTCTTCGCGGTCAACTACGGGATCTACAGCATCACCGTGACGGCGTACGTCGTCTTCCTGCTCGCCTTCGGCGGGTCGCCCGAGCACGTGGCGGCGCTCGACCGGGTCGGCGCGACCCTGCTCGGCGGGGCGCTGGCGCTGGCGGCGTACGCGGTCTGGCCGACCTGGTCGCGGGCGCGCGTTCCGCTCGACCTGGCCGACCTGCTCGACGCCCAGCGCGGCTACGCGAGCCTGGTGCTGCGCGCGTTCCTCGACCCGAGCCGGGCCGACCCCGACGCCATCCGAACCGCCCAGCGGGCGGCCTGGCTGGCGCGCTCCAACGCCGAGGCGTCGGTCGACGCGATGTCCAGCGAGCCGGTTCGGCCCAAGGCGGTCGGCGAGCGGGCGGCGCTGGCGGTCCTGGCCGCCAGCCGGCGGTTCGGCGTCGCCTCGCTCACCCTGCAGGCGCGGCTGGGGCGGGCCGCCGGCATCGCGCACGGCACGCTGGCCCGGCTCGCCGACGACCTCGAGAGCGCGCTCGACGCGATCGCCGGCGCGCTGCGGCACGGGTCCGCGCCGCCGCCGTTGCCGCCGCTGCGCGACGCGCAGATCGCGCTCAAGCGCGCGCTCGACCGCAATTCCGACCCGCAGCTCGGCGCGCTGGTCTCCGAGACCGACCTGATGGTCGACAGCACGAACGCGATGGCGGAGGCGCTGCGCTAGTCCCCGGGTCCCGCGGCGGGCGCGAGCGCCGCTTCGACCGCGGCGCGCAGTCCGCGCGCCGGGTCGGCCCAGGCCTCGACGAAGGCGCGCAGGACGTGGGCGGTGAGTCCCCAGACCCGCTTGCCGCCGTAGTCGAGCAGGTACGTCTCGATCGTCCGCTCGGCGATCTCGACCGTGCCGGCGCGCAGCGCGTCGCCCACGATGACCTCGAGCGGGATGGTGAACATGCCGGCCGTCTCGGTGCCGTCGATGGTGAAGCCGCCGGGCGTGACGACCGCCACGAACGGCGTCACGTCGAAGTTGTTGGTGCGCTGCTGGTGCACGACCGGCAGCCGGGCCAGGATCGTCACCCGTTCCGGCGCGACGCCGACCTCCTCGTGCAGCTCGCGCAGCGCGGTGCGCTCGAGATCGCCGCCGTCGGCGGGATCGGCCGAGCCGCCCGGCAGCGCGATCTGACCGGGATGGTCGCGCAGGTGCGCCGCCCGCTCGATGAAGATCACCCCGTGCGGCGGAGCGGCGATGATGGCGATCGTGACCGCCGCGATGCGGCGCTTCATGCCGCCGCGCGCACGACGGCCGCGCCCAGGCACACGCCCGCGATGCTGAGCGCGACGCTGCCGGCCGTATAGACCGCCGCGAGCAGTTGGGCGGGCCGGAGCGCCAGGTGCAGCGCCTCGTACGCGAACGCCGAGAAGGTCGTGTAGCCGCCGAGGATGCCGGTGGTCAGGAACGTCGCCGCCAGCGGGTCGAGACCGCGCGCCCGCGCGAGCTGCAGCACCACGCCGATCAGGAACGAGCCCGTCACGTTGATCAGCAGCGTCGCCCAGTGGCTGCGGGCGGGCCGGAAGCGGGCCAGCACGACCTGCGCGACGAGCAGCCGCAGGACCCCGCCGATCGCCGCGCCGCAGGCGACCGCGGCGACCGTGTACAGCTCGCTCACCGCAGCGCGCGCTGGCGGTGGGCCGCCAGCGCGGCGCGGGCCGCCGCGCTCCCGAGCGACACGGCCCCGATGCCCAGCCCGACCGAGGCTGCCACGTACGCCAGCGCGGTGACCAGACGGCCTTGCGACGCCAGCCGCACCGACTCGTAGGCGAAGGCCGAGAAGGTCGTGTAACCGCCGATCAGGCCGGTGATCGAGAACAGCGTCCAGAACGGCGTGAACCGCCGGTCCGCTTGCACCAGCTCGATCGCCGCGCCGATGGCCAGCGAACCGCTCAGGTTGACGATCAGCGTTCCCACGTAGCCCGAGCCCGCGCCGGCATGAGCGACCACGAGCTGGGTGACGAGCAGCCGCAAGACGCCGCCGGCGGCTGCGCCCGACGCGACCGCGACGATCGCGCGCCGCATTCTCAGCCGGGCCGGGCCGGATTGGGGCTGCCTCACATCCGGTCCAAAACGAAAGCACGCGCCTCCCGTTGCAATCCGGGAGACGCGTGCCGGTTACCAGCGCCTACGGCGAGGCGGTGCCCGGTGCGCCGGGCGTGAGGTCGTCGTCGAGCAGCTTCCCGTACTCGGTCGACGTCTTGCCGGTGTCGGCCGCGGTCTGCGAGCCGGTGCCGCCCGACATCAGGGTCTCGTCGCGCAGGCCGCCACCCTGCGACGCGTTGCTCGGCATCCCCGCCGACGAGAGGGCGGAGTCGCCGCTGGCGCCGCTGCCCTGGCTCTGCCCGTTCTGGTCTTGCACGTTCTGCACCACCTGCTGGCCGTGGGTCTGGGCCGATTGCTGCGCGGTCGAGAGCGCCGCCTGGGCGGTTTCCTGGAGCACGGCCTTGCCGTGCTCGATCACGTCGCTGCCGACGCTCTGCGCCTTCTCGACCAGGTCGTCGCGGATCGGCCCGATCGTGTCGCGCTCGTAGTCCGTCACCGGCGCGAGCAGGCCGGCGAGGAAGCCCAGCGCAGCGGCCCCGATCACCAAGCCCAGCGGGTTCTCGGCCACGATCCCGGCCCCGCGCTTGGCGGCGCCGGCGACGTCGCCCGCGCTCGGCAGGCTGCCGGCCACGCTGCCGAGCTTGCCGGTCACGCCGCTCAGCGAGTCGGTCACCCGGCCTGCCGCGCCACCGAGCGTGTCGCCGACGCCGCCGACCGTGTCGCCGACCTTGCCGGTCCCCTCGCTCCAGGTCGAACCGGCCTTGTCCTTGGCACCGCCCAGCACGCTGCCGACCTTGTCGCTCGCGCCGCCCAGCGCGTCCTTCACGTTGCTCACCACGTCTGTGATCGTTCCTTTCACCGTCTCGACCTTGTCGTTCACCGCGTCTTTCACGCGGGCGGGAACGTCCGCTTTGTAGCTCAGCGCCTCGACCGTGTCGCCCATGCGAGCCCGGGTCGCTTCTATCTCGCGCCGGATTTCGCTCGAGTCTTTGCCCATTCGATGTCCTCCTTCACGGTCTGCGCGGTCTGCTCGGGAACGAGCGGCGCGGCTTCTTTCATCTTCTTCTTGCCGGTCTGCGCGAGGACGTAGGCCGCGATGCCGTACACCACGGTCACGATCAGCGCCGCGGCCCACAGGGCCAGCCCGAGCGCCGCGATCCCGGCGATCAGGAACGTCGTCAGCGCGCCGAACGCGCCCAGCCCGAGCACGACCGTGCCGCTGAACATCCCCGCCGCGGCCTCGGCCGGCTTGAGCTTCTCGGCCAGCTCGACCTTGGCCAGGGCGATCTCTTGGCGCACGAGCGTGGCCAGCTCGTCGCCCAGCTCGCGCAGGAGCGCCGGAAACGGCTTGTCGGCCTCGCGCGGAGCGTCAGGTTGCATACCGCTCGCCCCCGCTGCGGATTCCGGTCGTGTCGGTCGTGCCGTAACCGGTTCCGGTCGTGCCGTAGCCGGTGCCGGTCGTGCCGTAGCCGGTGCCGGTCGTGCCGCTTCCCGAGCGGTAGCGGCGCGCGCTCGAGGTCTTCAAGAAGCGCGAGGCGGCGAAGCCGAGCACCAGCGCGCCGGCCGCGACGGTCCAGGGCTGCCGCCGGGCGAGGTCCTCGAGGTCGCCGATCAGCCGGTCGCTGTCGGCGTCCTCCAGATACTGGCCGAGCCGTTCGACGTAGCCGACCCCCTGATCGACGTAGCCGGCGACCGGCGCCGCCAGCGGGTTCTGCTTGATCTGATCGCCGGCGGAGCGCAGCTCCTGCGCCACCGAGCCGATCTGCTGCCCGAGCTGGGTCGTTCGATCGTCGACCTGTTTACCCAGGAACGATTTGGACTGGTCTACCGCCTTTTGCGCGGTCTCTCGGACGTCCGTGGTCTGCATCCCAATCCCTCACCGAAGAAAAGCTGGGTGCGTTCATACCCACCGCGTGGGTACACCGAAGCAGGGACGGCTCGCTCGCGAAACAAGGGGACGGAAGTCCTACGGGGGTAACGGGACCAGGTGAGTACGCTGACGCCGCGCCGCTCGCCGGCGCTCGAAACGCTGGAGTTCGACCACCTGGAGCTCTGGGTCGGGAACGCGAAACAGGCCGCGCATTTCTACTGCACCGCCTTCGGGTTCGAGCCGGTCGCCTACGCCGGTCCGGAGACCGGGCTCAAGGACCGCGCGTCGTACGTGGTCCGCCAGAACGAGCTGAACCTGGTCCTGACCTCGGCGCTGAGCGCCGGCGACCCGATCGGCGAGCACGTCCGCCGCCACGGCGACGGCGTCCGCGACGTCGCGCTGCGGACGTCCGGCGCGCGCGAGGCCTACGAGGTCGTGGTCGCCGGCGGCGCCCGCGGCGTGGCCGAGCCGGTCGAGAGCGCCGACGAGCACGGCCGCGCGGTGCGGGCGCAGATCGGCGTCTACGGCGACACGGTCCACTCGCTGATCGAGCGCACCGGCTACCGCGGCCCCTGGCTGCCCGGCTTCGTGCCTTGGACCGCCGGCCAGCGCGCCCGGGCCCGGGTCGGCCTCGAGCGGATCGACCACTGCGTCGCCAACGTCGGCTGGGGCGAGATGCAGCCCTGGTGCGACTACTACGCCCGGGCGTTCGGCTTCGAGCAGCTGGTCAGCTTCGACGACAAGGACATCGCGACCGAGTACACCGCGCTGCGCTCCAAAGTGATGCAGAACACCACCGGCAAGGTGAAGCTGCCGATCAACGAGCCGGCCGAAGGGCTCAAGAAGTCGCAGATCGAGGAGTACCTGGATTTCTACGGCGGCCCCGGCGTGCAGCACGTCGCGATCGCGACCGACGACATCGTCGAGACGGTCCGCGCGCTGCGGGCGAACGGGGTCGAGCTGCTCGAGACGCCCGACGCGTACTACGAGACCCTGGGCGAGCGGGTCGGCGCGATCGCCGAGGACGTCGCCATGCTGCGCGAGCTCAGCATCCTGGTCGATCGGGACGACAAGGGCTACATGCTGCAGATCTTCACCAAGCCGCTCCAGGACCGGCCCACGCTGTTCTTCGAGATCATCCAGCGGCGCGGCTCGCTCTCGTTCGGCAAGGGCAACTTCAAGGCGCTGTTCGTCTCGATCGAGCAGGAACAGGCGAAGCGCGGCAATCTCTAGCGACGCGGCGTTCTTCTTGGGGTTCTTCCTGGCGATCGGCGCCTTCAACGCGCTGCTGTTCGTGGTGCTGCGCGACGCGCCGTTCGGCTGGTACGCGACCTCGCTCTTCGCGCTGGTCGGCCTGACCCTGGCCGACGCGCGCGCGAGCACCGCGGTCTGGCCGCAGGCGACCCTGGCCGGCGAGTCGGTGTCGCTGGCGCTGTACTACGTCGCGCTGACCGGCTTCTGCCGCTCGTTCCTGAGCGTCGCCCGCTGGCGCCGGGTGCTCGACGGGATCACCCTCCCGGTGCTGGTCGCCAACGTCGCCGCGGTCGCCGCCGAGCGGCTCTACCGCGGGCCGCTCCACGGTGCGTACGCGGTCGAGGAGAGCCTGCAGGCGGCGCTGCTCGCGCTGCTCGTCGTGCGCGGCGTGATCGCCCGCCGCCAAGGCTTCGCGCCGGCCCGCTTCTACCTGGTCGCCTTCGCCTGCGCGGCGGCCGGGATCCTCGTCAACGACCTCAACCTGCACGGCATCCTGCTGCCCCACCTCAAGCTCGGCCGGGCGTTCGACACCGGGATCGCGCTCGAGTCGCTGCTCTTCGCGCTGGCCCTGGCCGACCGCAACCGCGCGCTCTCGGCGCTCATCGCGCTCGACGGCCTGACCGGGATCGCGAACCGGCGCTCGTTCGACGGCGCGCTGCACCGGGCGTGGGACCGCGCGCGGCGGGCCGATGCGGCGCTGGGCGTGCTGATGATCGACGTCGACCACTTCAAGCGGTTCAACGACACCCACGGCCACCAGGCCGGCGACGACGTCCTGCGCCGGGTCGCCCAGGCGGTCTCGTCGGCGGTGCTGCGCCCCGACGACGTCGCGGCGCGCTACGGCGGCGAAGAGTTCGCGATCGTGCTGCCGCTGGCCGAGGGCGAGGCGGCGCGCGTGGTCGGCGAGCGGGTGCGCCACAACGTGCGGGCCCTGGCGATTCCCTACCCGGCCTCGCCGGCCGGCATCGTCACGGTCAGCGTCGGGGTCGCCTCGGCCCGGCCCGACAGCCGGGGTCCCAACCCCGAGCTGATCCTCGCCTCGGCCGACCAGGCGCTCTACCGCGCCAAGCGCGAGGGCCGCGACCGCGTGGTGCTGGCGCCGCTGGAACACTCGAGCCCCGATCCCGCGTTCCGGTAGGCGCGGCGGCTCAAGGGGCCGCTGGTTTCCCGTTGCGGCTGCGTTTGCGGGCGTACATGTCGGCGTCGGCGTCGGACAGCCGGGCGAAGAAATCGGTGGGCGTCGCGGCGACGACGCGGCCGATGCTCGCGCCCACGCGGTGCAGCCCGGTCGAGCCGTGTACCGGTTCGCTCAGGATCTTCTCCAACCGGGCGACGAGCTGCTCGACCAGGACCTCGACGTGCTCGCCGGAGAGGACCACGACGAACTCGTCGCCCCCGGTGCGCGCGAGCAGGTCGTTCTCGCGCACGCAGCCGCGCATGCGCTGGGCGAGCACGCTCAGAACCTCGTCGCCGGCTTGGTGGCCCGCGGAGTCGTTGACTCGCTTGAAGTCGTCGAGGTCGATCACCAGTACCGCCAGTTGCGACTGCGGGCGGGCGGCCAGCTTCTCGGCCTGCGCCTGGAGCAGAGCACGGTTGGCGAGCCCGGTGAGCGAATCATGGGTCGCGGCGTGGCGGAGCTCGTCTTGGCGCTGCTGCAAGGCCGAGTGCATGCGAGCGTGCTCGATCGCGATGGCCGCGTGATCGGCGAGCAGTTCAAGGATCTCGAGCCGCTCGGGTGAGGGCCGGCGTCCGTCGAAGGGCTTGTCGACGCTGAGCGCGCCGATGCGCTCGCCCGAGGGCGCGGTGAGGATCGCGAACAACGCGTCGTCGGGGTGCCAAGCGTCAGGGTGATCGGACTGCTCGATCTCGGGCCGGTGGGAGATCATCGCGTCGTCCCACGCGATCCCGTCGCGGTGGTCGAAGAAGTGCAGCCGCTCGCCCCAGCGGCGCGAGCGCGCCGAGAGGTCGTCCCACAGTTTCACCGGCTGGCGCACGCCCAGCAGCGCCTCGCGGCAGTCCGGGCCGCCTTCCACCGAAACGACTTCGAAGGAGCCGTCGGGCAGGAACAGGTTGACCACGGCGATGCCGAAGCCGGTCGTTGCGACGACTCCCCGCGCGACCGTGTCCAGCGTCCGCGTGAGGTCGAGGCTCGCGTGCAGGTGCTTGGTGACGGCTTGCAGCGCGCGAAACGCCTCCAGGTGGAGGTCCGGGGAACCACGCGATTCGCTGGGCCGTGCGTCGCCTTCATCGACCATCGAGAGCCTCGTGCCTGGGAGACCCAGAGGGTCCACGGCTCGCCGGGGGGATTCCTCCCGAGCGGTGCGGATCAGGATCTACCGCACTCAAGTCCCGATCCCGCGTTCCGATACTACTGTGATGAAGGACCGCTCGTTCGCCGACTTTCTGGTCGGCGCTCTTGCCTGTGTTTCCGTCCTGGGCATGTGCGCCATGCTGAAGGAGACCGAACTGCACCGCGAAGAGCGCAACCGGCGCGACGCCGAGCGCTGGGCGCTGCCGCGCAAGAAGCGCCGCCGCCGCTCGCCCGAGGACGACTGCCGCCACTGCGCCGGCTGCGGCGTCTGCGGCGAGTGCGCACCCGGGCCGTGCCGGGTCTGCCGCGGCACCGGCCTCCAGCCGCACGACACCGCCACCGCGGCCCGCCTGGCCGCGCTCTGGGACGGCTCCGTCTGATAGCCCAACGACTTGGTAAGTAGGAATCCGGTCCAAGCCCGTTAGGGAAGGACGGCAAGAGGCGCTCGCCCGCCGTGGAAGGCTGAAGCGATGATCGGTTTCTTCCTGAACCGGCCGGTGTTCGCATCGGTCTGCGCGCTGTTCATCGTGCTGGCCGGGCTGGTCGCGATCCCGACCCTGCCGGTGGCGCAGTTCCCGCAGGTCGCGCCCCCGGTGGTCACCGTCGCGGCGACCTACACGGGGGCCAACGCGCAGGCGGCCGAGTCCTCGGTGACGACCCCGCTCGAAGAGGCGATCAACGGGGTCGACGGGCTGCGCTACATCAGCTCGACCACGACCAGCGACGGCACCAGCACCATCACCTGCACCTTCGTGCTCGACCGCAACCTCGACCTGGCCGCCAACGACGTCCAGAACCAGGTCAACAACACGATCGGCCGGCTGCCGGCCGAGGTCCGCGCGACCGGCGTCACCGTGACCAAGAACAGCGGCACGTTCGTGATCGCGATGGGCCTGGCGGCCGCCCACGGCCGCTACGACCGGGTGTTCGTGAGCAACTATGCGGCCAACGACATCGTCGACGTCCTCAAGCGCATCCGCGGCGTCAACGACGTGCGCATCTTCGGCGAGCGGCGCTATGCGATGCGGCTGTGGCTCGACCCGGTCCGGCTCAACCTCGAGCACCTGACCGCCTCCGACGTGGTGAACGCGCTCCAGACCCAGAACGTGCAGGTCGCGGCCGGCGCGATCGGCTCGGCGCCGGTGCAGGCCGACCAGCCGTACCAGGTCTCGGTGCGGGCCCTGGGCCGGCTGCGCACGCCCGCGGAGTTCGACGACCTGATCCTGCGCGCCAACCCCGACGCCGGCTTCGTGCGCCTGCGCGACGTCGGGCGGGTCGAGCTGGGCGCGGAGAGCTACGCCCAGGACCTGCGGCTCGACGGCCGCGACGCGATCGGCATCGCGGTCCTGACGCTGCCCAGCGCCAACGCGCTCCAGGTCGCGCGCGACGTGCGGACCGCCATGGACAAGCTCCAGCGGCGCTTCCCGCCCGGGCTGAGCTACCGCTTCGGCTTCGACGCGACGCCGTTCGTCGCCGAGTCGATCCGCGAGGTGCTCAAGACGCTGGCGATCTCGATCCTGCTGGTGATCGCGGTCGTGTTCCTGTTCCTGCAGTCGTGGCGCACGACGATGATCCCGGCGATCACGATCCCGGTCTCGCTGATCGGAACGTTCGCGCTGATGAAGGCGCTCGGCTTCTCGATCAACACGCTGACCCTGTTCGGGCTGACCCTGGCCACCGGGCTCGTGGTGGACGACGCGATCGTGGTGATCGAGAACATCGCCCGCTTCGTCAACGAGAAGGGCCTGCACCCGCGCGAGGGCGCCGCGGCCGCGATGAAGGAGATCACCGGCGCGGTCGTCGCCAGCTCGCTGGTCCTGCTGGCGGTCTTCATCCCGGTGGCGTTCTTCGCCGGCACGACCGGCCAGCTCTACAAGCAGTTCGCGCTGACGATCGCCTGCGCGATCACGATCTCGCTCTTCAACGCGCTGACCCTGACGCCGGCGCTCTCGGCGCTGCTGCTCGGCGAGCACGATGTCAAGCGCCGCGGCTTCTTCGGCGCGGTCAACCGCGCGATCGACGCCACCCGCGGGGGCTATCACGACCTGCTGCCGGTGCTGGTGCGCTACCGCGCGCTCGTGCTGGGGCTGTTCGCGGTCGGCTTGGTCGCCACGTACGTCGCCTACCAGAAGATTCCGACCGGCTTCCTGCCCGACGAGGACCTGGGCTACTTCTACATCACCGTGCAGCTCCCCGAGGGCGCGTCGCTGGCCGACACCGAGCGGGTCACCCGCCGCGTCGAGGGGATGCTGAAGGACTACCCCGAGATCGCGATCGTGTTCGAGCCCAACGGGACGAGCTTCGGCACCAACGCCCCCAACCGCGGCCTGTTCTTCGTCTCGCTGCGGCCGTGGGACGAGCGGCGCCGGCCCGAGCAGTCGGCCGAGGGCGTGATGCGCCGCCTGCGCCCGCGGCTGGCCGCGATCGCCGACGCCACGGTGCTGGCGTTCAACCCGCCGGCGATCCGCGGCATCGGCAACCTGGCCGGCTTCCAGTTCGAGCTGCAGGACCAGGACGACCTCGGCATTCCGGCGCTCACCCGCACCGCGCGCGGCCTGATCGCCGCCGCCCGGCGCGACCCGGTGCTGCGCAACGTCTCGACCACCTTCCGCGACGACAGCCCGCAGCTGGTGGTCGAGATCGACCGCGAGAAGGTCGCGGCGCTGGGCGTGCCGCTGGCGGACGTCTTCGCCGCGATGCAGGTGTACCTGGGCTCGGAGTACGTCAACGACTTCGACTACCTCGACCGCTCGTACCGGGTCTACGTGCAGGCCGACACGCCGTTCCGCAACCGGCTCGCCGCGCTCGAGCGGATCTACGTGCGCACCGCCGGCGACGCCCCGCAAGCCGCCACGATCCCGCTCTCGTCGCTGGTGCGCACCCACCTCGAGCGGGTCGCGCCGATCATCACCCACTACAACCTGCAGCGCTCGATCGAGATCAACGGCGTGCCGGCGGCGGGCTACGGCTCGGGCCAGGCGCTCACCGCGATGACCGGCGCGGCCGCGAGCTTGCCGCCCGGCATCGGCTACGAGTGGACCGGGATCTCGCTCGAGCAGATCGAGTTCGGCAGCCAGGCGCTGATCATCTTCGGCCTGGGCCTGCTGTGCGTGTTCCTGGTCCTGGCGGCGAACTACGAGAACTACAGCGACCCGGTCATCATCCTGGTCTCGGTGCCGCTGGCGATCCTCGGCGCGATCCTGGCGCTCGACCTGCGCGGGCTGCCCAGCGACCTCTACGCCCAGGTCGGCTACCTGATGCTGATCGCGCTGGCCAGCAAGAACGCGATCCTGATCGTCGAGTTCGCCAACCAGCGCCGCCGGCACGGGCTCGACCCGGCGACCGCCGTCCGCGAGGCCGCCCAGACCCGCCTGCGACCGATCCTGATGACGTCGCTGGCGTTCATCCTCGCCACCGTCCCGCTGGTGCTGGCCTCCGGCGCCGGCGCGGCCAGCCGCATCTCGCTCGGCACCGCGGTGTTCGGCGGCATGATCCTCTCGACCGTGCTCAACTTGTTCGTCGTGCCGGTCGTCTACGTCGCGCTGGCCCGGCTGCGCGAGCGCGGCGGCCGCCGCCGCACCCTCGTGCCGGCACACGCCAACGGCCACGCCGCCAACGGCACGCGGCCGGTCGCCGCCGTGACGGCGGACGAGGGCGAAGCCGTCTAGCCCGCCAGTGCCTCAGCGTTTCCGCAAGCTTCCGGCGGCCCGGCGGTTGAACCACTTCGGCGCGCTGACCGGCAGCAGGCGCATCAGCAGGTCGATGCGCGAGGCGTCGCTGCCGGTCAGCACCCGGTCGCGGCCGCTGCGGATCGCGGCCACGACGTCGTTCGCGACGACCTCCGGCGGCGACGTGAGAAACCGCGCCTCGAACGACGCGGTCATCGTCGCGGCGAGCCCGGCATCGGCCGCCGCGGCGACGCGCGAGTTGCGCGCGATCGCGGTCTTGACGCCGCCGGGGTGCACGGTGATCACCCGCACGCCGGTGCCGGCCAGCTCGGCGCGCAGCGCCTCGCTGAAGCCGCGCACGGCGAACTTGCTCGCGGCGTACGCCGACTGCCCGGCCGGCGCCCACAGGCCGAACACGCTGGAGACGTTGACGATGCACGCCTGCGGCCGCCCGACCAGCGCCGCCAGGAACGCTTTGGTGCCGTGGACGACGCCCCAGAAGTTGACCTCCATCAGCCAGCGGATCTCGGCCGTCGTCAGCTCGGCGACGGTGCCGAAGATCGAGACCCCGGCGTTGTTGACGACGACGTCGGCCCGGCCGTGCGCGCGCAGCACGTCCTGCGCGAACGCGTTCACCGCCGCCTCGTCGCTCACGTCGAGCACGTGCTGCGTCGCGCCGCCGCCGGCCGCGCTCACCAGCCGGTGGGTCTGGGCCAAGCCGTCCGCATCGCGGTCGGCGAGCGCCACGGTCGCGCCTTCGCGCGCGAACGCGAGCGCCGTCGCGCGGCCGATCCCCGAGCCCGCACCGGTGATCGCGGCGACCTTGTCTTGCAGGTCCAACCTCAGGCTCCTCGCAGTGCGGCGGCGGTGGCGTGGATCGCGTCGCGCAGCGCGCGGCGCGCTTCGGGGACGGCGCCGGCGAGGTTGACGAACGCGTGCGCGAGCGTCGGGCGCAGGTCGTAGACGACCGGCACGCCGGCTTCGCGCAGCCGGTCGGCGTAGGCCCGGCCCTCGTCGAGCAGCGGGTCGAAGCCGGCCGCGAGCACGTACGCCGGCGGCGCGCCGGCGAGCGAGGGCGCCCGCAGCGGCGCGAGCAGCGGGCGCGGGGCGTCCGCTTGCGTGCGCTCGTAGTGCGACGCGAACCAGGCGATCGTCGCCGACGTCAGCGGCAGCCCCTCGGTGAACGCGGTGCGCGAGGGGTGCGGACCGTCGGGGTCGACCGCGGGATAGATCAGCAGCTGGTAGGCCGGTGGCGCCAGGCCGCGCTCGGCGGCGAACGCGGCGACCGAGGCGGCGATCCCGCCGCCCGCGCTGTCGCCGCCGAGCGCGATGCGGGCCGGGTCGGCGCCGAGCAGCGCGGCGTTGCGCTGCGCCCAGGCGAGCGCGGCGAAGCCGTCCTCGTGCGCGCGCGGGTAGCGGTGCTCCGGGCCCAGCCGGTACTCGACCGAGAGCACGGCCAAGCGGCCGGCGCGCGCGAAGTAGCGGGCGAGGTGGTCGTAGCACGGCACGTCGCCGATCACGAAGCCGCCGCCGTGGAACCAGATCAGCAGCGGCAGCGGCAGCGCGGTGCCGCGCGGCTGGTACAGGCGGGCGCCGAGGTCGCCGTCGCCGGTCGGAATCGTCAGGTCGCGCTGGGTCACGTTGCCGCCCGCACCCAGGCCGCAGACGCGGTTCATCCGCGCGTAACCGGCGCGCATGGCGCCCACGCCGACCTCGGGTCGAAAGCTCTGCCCGCGCCGGGCCGCCATGGCCATCAGCGCGGCGATCCGCGGGTCGAGTTCGGCGCCGCGCCAGGTCGGCATGGGCGCGGCGGCCACCCGGCGCGCCACCCGCTCGGGCAACGCACCGATTCCCCGCGCGACCGCTCGCTGCACGACCTCGTCCGAACGCATCGTCCTCTGCTAGCACGCGCGCGGGCGGCGTCCTGCCCGCCGAGCGCGGGCCGCCTCGAACGGAACCGGCCACGCCGCGTCGTATCGAACCGGACGTGGACACCACCGGACGATGAAACGCCGCAAACGGCGCAAGGCGCGCCGCTCGGCGCTGCCGGCGCTCGCGGGACTGCTCGCGCTGGCGGTGGTCGCCGGCGCGGTCGTCCTGATCCTCCGCGGCGACACGACCCCGCGCCCGCACCGCACGCTCGCGCACCGCCGCCAGCCCGCGCTCGCCGCGAGCAGTCCGGCCGTGGTGACGCCCGCTCCGGTCGCCGAGACCCCGGCAGCCCGCCCGTCCGCCGCGAATGCCGCGGTCGCGCCGACCGCGCCGCCGACGCTGCCCGCCGTTACCGCCTCGGCCGGGCCCACCGCTGCCGCGTCCGCCGCGCCCACCGCCGCCGGCTCGGCCGCGCCGGCCGCCGCGCCGCGGCTCGCGCTGATCATCGACGACTGCGGCCAGTGGCCGACCACCGAGCGGGGCTTCATCGCGCTGCCGGTCGCGCTGACGCTCTCGGTGCTGCCGCACGTGCGCTACGGCGACGCGATCGCCCGCGACGCGCTGGCCGCCGGCAAGGGCGTGATGCTGCACCTGCCGATGGAGCCGCGCTCGGGCGCTTATCCCGGCCCGGGCGAGGTCACGGTCGCGATGGACGACGCCGCGATCACCGCCCAGGTCCAGGCCGACATCGCCGCGGTCCCGCTGGCCGCCGGCGTGAACAACCACGAGGGCAGCCGCGCCAGCGCCGACGACCGGGTGATGCGCGCGGTCGGCGCGGTGATCGCCGCGCACCACCTCTTCTTCGTCGACTCGCGGACCAGCCCGGCGACGGTCGCCGCGCGCGACGCCGCCGCGCTCGGCATCCCGACCGCCAGCCGCGACGTCTTCCTCGACGACGTCGCCGACGTCGCGGCGACCCAGGCGGCGCTGCGCCGGGCGGTCGCGCTGGCCAAGCAGCGGGGCAGCGCGATCGCGATCGGCCACCCGCGCCCGACCACGCTGGCGGCGGTTCGCGCCCTGCTGCCGGAGCTGCAGCGCGAGGGAATCGACTTCGTGCTGGCCCGCGACCTGGTGCGCTGAGCCCAGCCGGCCCGGCGCTGATCGACTCCGACCGCCGCGAGCGCGGCCGCCTAGAGCAGCCCCAGCAGCTCGAGCGCGTTGGCGGCCGCCGCGCCGAGCGAGGTGTTGTCGAACACGCACCAGGCCGGCGCGGTCGCCGCGCGCAAGCGCTCCGCGATGGCCCGCAGCGCCGCGTCGTCGTAGGCCGAGTAGTACGTGCGCGGCGAGCCGTGCAGCCGGTGATAGGCGAAGCCGTCCCAGCCGCCCGGCGTCGCGGCGGCCGGCACCGGCGCCGGGTCGGCGGCGACCCGGGCGATCAGGAACGACCGCAGCGCCGCGTCGGCCTCGTCGTCGAACCAGCTCGCGTGGCGCGGCTCGCACGCCAGCAGCCCGTCGTAGCGCGTGCGCAGCAGCGCGAAGAACGCGCCCGCGCGTTCCCGGTCGTAGGCGAACGAGGGCGGCAGCTGCACCAGCAGCACGCCGCGCTTCTCCTCCAGCGCCGCGCTCTCGGCGAGGAAGCGCGCCAGCGGCTCGCCGCAGTCGACGAAACGCCGGGTGTGGGTGACCTCCTTGGGAAGCTTGAGCGCGAAGCGGAAGCCGGCCGGCACGCTCGCCGCCCAGCGCGCGTACGTCGAGGGGCGGTGCGGGCGGTAGAACGACGAGTTGATCTCCACGCAGGCGAAGCGCGCCGCGTAGCGCTCGAGCTGCGTGCCGTCGGCCGGGAAACGGTCGCGCACCTCGCGCGGCAGCGTCCAGCCTGCGGTGCCGACGCGCACGTCGCGCGCGCTGGCTCGAGCTCCGCCCGGCGCCGCCCTAGACCAAGCTGCCCGCGAAGTGGGCCGCGCCCTTCCAGCGGCCGGGCCGCGGCCCGCGGTCGAGCCGCCGCTCCGCCACGATGTGGTACGCCTGCATGGTGTCCTCGTAGAAGCCGTAGCAGCCGGTCCACAGGAACATCCGGAAGACGCGGTCGAGGAAGTCCTCGATCTTCACGCCGCAGTCGGTGAGCCCCAGCCGCCGGTCGATCGCGCTGGTGTAGAGCAGCCGCATCCCGGGCCGGAGCCCCAGCGCCGCGTACATCGTCTCGAGCTTGTGCTCCGCCGCCTGCTCGAGCGTCTCGTCGTCGCGGTGGAAGAGCACTTGCGAGTAGAAGCGGTACGCGCTGTCGATGAAGGTCAGGTAGAAGTCGTCGCCCAGCGTGTAGTGCTCGGAGATCGCGCGCTTGTTCACCCAGGTCGCAGGCAGCAGGACGAGCTGGTAGAGAAACGTCAGCCAGATCAGCGGCTGGGATCCCATGAGCAGGTGGACGCGCTGGAGCGCGGCCACCACCCGCGGCGGGTGCACGGCGGCCCCGTGGAGCGCGAGCCAGGCGAAGCCCCAAGCCGTCCAGCCGCCGTTGAGCACCAGGCCGGCAGCGCTGACCGCAGCGACGGTCGGCGAGATCGGCGGGACCGGGATCTCCCGCAAAGGGCCCTCCCCCTCCATCGTACTATACGAGCGAGCGATGTTCGCCGGCCCGATGCCGGAACCTGGGCGCGTAGCGCGGACCCGGCGAGCCGGCGGAAGCCGAGCGCACCGCGGGGAACCAGCAGCGAGCATGAACGACTCGCCCGCTCCGACCGACCCCGGCGTCCCGCATCCCGCGTACGACGAGTTGCGCGCGGCGCTGGGCGAGGACGCCCCGGCGCACGCCCACGTCGACGCGCTCCAGGCCGAGCTGCACGCCGACGAGCCCGATCGTGCCGCGGTCGCCACGCACGCCGAGCGCCTGCGCGGCATCCCGGTGCTCGAGGCGCGGATCGCCAACTGGTGGGACGACCCGAACACGCAGCGCTGGGTCAAGGCGATCACGGACGCGGGGTTGTAAGCGGCAGCGATGGCGCCACCGGAATCGGCGTGCGGCGCGGAACCGGCGCGCCGGTCGCGACCGCGCGCGGCGTCGGCGGCGCGGGCTCGGGCGTGAAGACCGCCGTCGGCGCGGCCTGCGGCGCGAGCGGGTCGAACGGCGGGTGGGTGCGCAGCGGGTCGGGCGCCGCGAACGCCAGCCCCAGCGCCTTCGCCCGGCCGTCCCAGCTCACGGCCGCGCCCAGGCAGCGCGCGAGCGGTGCCAGCGCGACCGCCGGCGCGCCGCCGAGCTCGAACGCGCGCGCGGCGCAGGTGCGCTCGCCGCGGGTCGCCCGCACGGCACCGTCCGGGCCGAGCTCGACCCGGTCGGCCAAGCGCGCGACCAGCGCCGGCGGGGCGACGACGCGCCCGGCGACGAGCTGGGCCGGCGGGGCGCTCGGGACGACCGCGCCGTTCAGCACGACGGTCACCAGCGCGGCCAGCGCGAGCGGGAGCTGAGCCGGTGCGATCACGGCTGGTCCGAATCTTCCGCAGCGCGGCGCTGCGCTTCTCGGCCGAGGGAACGCCGTTTCTCGCCCAGGCGCTGGCGTTCAACGTGCTCTTCGCGGCGATCCCGCTGCTGCTGGTCGGCGTCGCGCTGATCGCCATCGTCTACGGCACCGACGACGGCATCGCGCGCGCGAACCAGGCGATCACGCTCTACGCGCCGCAGCTCCAGGACCTGGTCGCGAACAACCTCGACACGGTCGTGCGCTACCGCGGCGTGACCGGGGTGATCGGCCTGGTGACGCTGGCGTGGTCCGGCAAGAACGTCTTCCAGGGGATGGCGTACGCGCTGAACCGGTCGCTGGGCGTGTCGCGCTACCGGCACTTCGTCTGGGACATCGCGGTCGGCCTGACGCTGGTCCCGGTCGTCGGCGTCGTGCTCGTGCTGGCGACCGCGCTTCCCGTCGTCATCACGCTGATCGTGCAGTTCGCACGGCTGGAATCCCTGCGCTGGGCGCCCCAGATCGCCTCGTACGCCGGGTCGGTCAGCCTGGTGTTCATCATCATCACGCTGCTCTACGCGTACCTGCCGAACCGCCGGCCGGTACACTGGCCGGCGGTCTTCGCCGGCGCCGCCGTCGCCTCGGCGGGCTACTCGATCGCGCAGATCGCCTTCGCCGCCTACACGAGCTATGCGGCCAACGCGTTCCGGATCTACGGCGCGCTCTCGGCGCTCTTCGTGCTGCTGCTCTGGCTGGACCTGATCGGGATCGTGTTCCTCTTCGGCGCGCACGTCAGCGCGGCATGGGAGCGCGAGAGCGAGAGCGGCGCTCTGCCGCTCGCCTCGTAAGGACTCGCGCCCGCGGCCCCGAACGCCGCACAGGTGCGCCGTCTGCTGGTCGTTCTCTTCGCGCTGGTCGCGCTGCCGCTGGCCGGGCTCCCGCCCGGCGCGAGCGCGCAGAACGTCCTCTCCGTCAAGCCGAGCGTCATCGTCTACCCGTTCAGCGCCAACGGGAGCACGCTCGACCGCGAGGCCAGCTCGCGGCTGGCGACGATCATCGCCACCCAGATGGCCAACACCGGCCGGGTGACGGTGATCCCGCCGGCGCCGGGCACCGAGCGCAAGGACTTCCTGACCGCCGCGCGCCGGCTCGGCGCCGACTACTACGTCGCCGGCTTCATCTCGCCGCTGGGCGAAGGCGTCTCGGTCGTCGAGCAGGTCGTCGGCACCGGCAGCGGGATCGTGCTCTACAGCAGCAGCGCGCAGCTCACCACCTACGCCGACGCGGGCGGCCTGGGCGACACCCTCACCCGCTTCATCGTGCAGCACGCCAACCGCGGCCTGGCCGCGATCGGCACCGCGCCGCCGGCGCCCAGCCCCACCGCCCAGCCCAGCCAAGCCGCCGAGGCCAACCTGGGCAAGCTGCTCGGCCGCCGCAGGCGGTCCGCGACGCCCGCGCCCAAGGCCAAGCCGAGCCCGGCCCCGACCGCCGCCCCGGTCGCCCAGCTCAGCCCGACGCCCGGGCCGAGCGCCGCGCCGGCGGCGACGCCGGCCGCCGAGGGACTGGGAATCGTCGTGGCGGGCAGCGCCGACGCGCTGCTGCGCGACACCGCCCGCGCGCGGATGCTGGCCGTCGCGGAGCAGGCCGGTACCCGGGGCGTCGCGCTGAACGCGGCGCTGGCCGCGATCCGCGGCGGGGACGAGGCCGTCTGCCGCGCCAGCCACGTCCGCGACATCGCCTACGCCACGCTGGACATGGAGCCCGGCAACAACAGCGCGCACCTCGACCTGGCCGTCTTCGACTGCGCCGGCCGCCAGCACTGGCACCGCGCCTTCGACCGCGACGCGGGCGGCGCGCAGAGCGCGCAGGCGGCGGTGGAGCGCGCGGCCGGCGACGCGATCGGGGCCTACCTGCACCCACCCAAGCGGCGCCGCTAGGCCGAGTCCACCTCGGCCTGGGCGTCGTCGAGCAGGCCGGGCGGCAGGCTGACCTCGATCCGCCGCGCGCCCACGTCGACCGCCCGCACGAAGGCCCGCACCAGCGGGACGAGCGCGCGGCGCGGGCCGACCCGCAGCACGTCCTGGGCGGGGAAATGCTCGACCGCGACGACCGCGCCCAGCCCGCGGCCCTGCTCGTCGACCAGCTCGCAGCCGACCAGGTCCTCGTCGAAGAACTCGCCCGCCGCGAGCTCGACCGCGGCCCGGTCGATCGCCAGCAGCGCGCCGACCAGCGCCCGCGCGGCGTTCGCGTCGCCGACGCCCTCGAAGCTCACCAGCGGGCGGCCCTTGTGCGGCCGCAGGCTGCGGATGCGCAGCTCGCGCGCCGTGCCGTCGGCCAGGCTGGCACGCACGGTCATCCCGGCCGCCAGCGCGCCGGCGCCGATCCGGCTGGGGTCGAGCTTCAGCTCGCCGCGCAAGCCGAAGACGCCGGCCACCCGGCCGGCGTTGGCCTCAGCCCTCGTCGGCCGCTCCGCCGGCGTCCGGCGGGGGCGCGTGCTCGCGATCGGACTCCGCCTCGACCTCGTCGTCCTCGAACGAGACGATGTCGACGCTGATCCGGCCCTCGGCGCTGGCCCGCACCAGCGTGCGCAGCGCTTGGGCGACCCGGCCGTTGCGGCCGATCACCTTGCCGAGGTCCTCGTGCTCGACGACCAGCTCGATCAGCGGGCCCTTGTCGCTCTCGACCGCCTCGACCAGCACCGTGTCGGGCGTGGCGACGAGCTTCTTGGCCAGGAACGCCAGCAGCTCGATCGCGCGCTTCTGCGCGGTCTGGGGATCGGCCGCCTGGCGCGGTCCGCGCTCGGGCCGCGGCTCGCGGCGGCGCGGCTCACCGGCCGGCGCGTAGGTGCCGGCGCTCTCGCCGCCGGACCGGTCGCGCCGGCCGCGGCGCGGCCGCTCGTCCTCGGGCTCGATGTCGTCGTGAGCGGCTTCCTCCGAGGCGATGCGCCGCGCGCCGAGCGTCGACTTGCGCTCCTCTTCCTCGGTCTTCTCCGCGTCGCCGAAGAGCCCGAACTCGTCGTCGAACGCGCTCATCGCGGCCCGATCCCGCTGCTCATAGTCTAGCTTTTCTTGGCTTTGGGCGGCCGCTTGTTCTCGGGCACGAAGCCGCGCTCGACGATGCCCAGCTCGGCGAACAGGCGGCGGACCGGGTCGGACGGCTGCGCGCCCTTGGCGATCCACTCCTTGGCCTTGTCCTGGTCGACCACCAGCGTCTTGGGCTCGGTGCGCGGGTTGTAGTGGCCGAGGATTTCGAGGAACCGGCCGTCGCGCGGCGACTTGGCGTCGGCCACGACGAAGCGGTACGTCGGCTGCTTCTTGGCGCCCATGCGCCGGAGTCTGATCTTGACCATGACTTCTTTCTAGCTTAGCGCCCGAGGCCCAGCGGGAGCTTCGGGATGCGGCCTTTCTTCATGCCGCCGAGTTGTTTCATCATCTGGCGCGAGGCCTCGAACTGCTTGACCAGCCGGTTGACGTCCGCCACCTGGGTGCCGCTGCCGCGCGCGATGCGCTTGCGGCGCGAGCCGTTGAGGATGTCCGGCTTCTCGCGCTCGCGCCGGGTCATCGAGCAGATGATCGCCTCGACCTTCGAGACGTCCCGCTCGTCGATGTCGACGTTCGGCAGCGCCTTGGAAAGCCCCGGGATCATCTTCATGATGTCCGTCATCGAGCCCATCTTGCGGACCTGGCGCAACTGGGCCAGGAAGTCGTCCAGGGTGAACTGCGACTTGCGCAGCTTCTGGGCGAGCTCTTCGGCCTGCTGCTCCGAGTAGACGCTCTGGGTCTTCTCGATCAGGGTGAGCACGTCGCCCATCCCGAGGATGCGCGAGGCCAGCCGGTCGGGATAGAACTGCTCGAGCGCGCCGATCTTCTCGCCGACGCCGACGAACTTGATCGGCGCGCCGGTCATCTTGTGGATCGAGAGCGCCGCGCCGCCGCGCGCGTCGCCGTCCATCTTGGTCAGGATCACGCCGGTGATCCCGAGCCGGTCGTCGAAGGTCTTGGCGACGTTGACCGCTTCCTGCCCGGTCATCGCGTCGGCGACGAACAGGATCTCGGTCGGCTTGACGGCGGCCTTGATCCGGTCGAGCTCCTCCATCAGGCGCTCGTCGATCTGCAGCCGGCCCGCCGTGTCGATGATGACGGTCGGGATGCCCAGCCGCTTGGCCTCGGCCACGCCGTCGCGGGCGATCGCGACCGGGTCGCCCTGGCCTTCGTCGAACACCGGCAGGTCGATCTGGCGGCCCAGCGTCTTGAGCTGGTCGATCGCGGCCGGGCGGTAGACGTCGGCGGCGACGAGCAGCGTGCGCCGGCCCTGTTCCTTGAGGCGCAGCGCCAGCTTGCCGGCGTGGGTGGTCTTGCCGGACCCTTGCAGGCCGACCATCAGGTAGATCGTCGGCGGCGCGTCGCTGTAGGTCAGCCGGGCCGCGGCGCCGCCGAGCAGCTCCACCAGCTCGTCGTGGACGATCTTGATGACGGTCTGGGCCGGGCTGAGCGAGGTCAGGACGTCGGCGCCGACCGTCTTCTCGCGGACGTTGGCGACGAACTCCTTGGCGACCGGCAGCGCGACGTCGGCCTCGAGCAGCGCGACGCGCACTTCGCGCAGCACCTCGGCCACGTCCGCCTCGGAGAGGCGGCCGCGGTTGCCGAGCCGGTCGAAGATCGCGCCCAAGCGCTCGCTGAGTGCCTCAAGCATGAATCCGGTGTGCGGTGGTCCTTATTCCGCCGCGCCGGCGCCGGCGACGGCGTCGATCTTGTTGACCGCGTCGCCGACGGTCTTGATCTTCTCGGCTTCTTCGTCGGGAATGTCGATCCCGAACTCGGTCTCGAACGCCATGACGAGCTCGACCTGGTCGAGCGAGTCCGCGCCCAGGTCGTCGGTGATCGAGGCCTCCGGGGTGACCTCGTTCTCCTCGACCCCGAGCTGCTCGACGATGATCTTCTTGACGCGGTCGAAAGTATCGGCTGCCATTGTGCTACGTATCTCCTGAAGGGTGGCTACATCAAAAACCCGCCGTCGACGACCAGCGTTTGGCCGGTGACGTAACGGGCGGCGTCGGAGGCGAGGAAGGTGATGACCGGCGCGACGTCTTCGGGCGTCCCGGCGCGGCCGAGCGCGATCGTCTCGAGGTAGTGCCGGCGCGCCGCCTCCGGCATCTCCGAGGTCATCGCGGTCTCAATCAGACCGGGAGCGACCGCGTTGACCCGGACGTTGCGCGAGCCGAGCTCCTTGGCGAGCGATTTCGCCAAACCGAGCAGACCGGCTTTGGTGGCGGCGTACGCGCTCTGCCCGGCGTTGCCGGCCACGCCGACGATCGAGGAGACCAGCACGATGGCGCCCGAGCGCTGCTTGATCATCGGCTTGGCGACCGCCGCGCTGAGGTAGAACGCCGACTTGAGGTTGACCTCGATCAGCCGGTCGAGGTCGGCCGCCTTGAAGCGCAGGATCAGGCCGTCCTGGGACTGGCCGGCGTTGGCGACCGCCACGTCGATCCGGCCGTGCTCGCGCAGGACGTCGCCGATCGCGGCCGCGGTCGCCGCCTCGCTGGCGGCGTCGACCGCGTGCCGGGTCAGCTTGGTCTGGGCGCGCGCGGCGCGCACGGCGGCGGCCGTCTCGTCGAGCGCCGCGGTGTCGCGCCCGAACAGCGCCAGGTCGGCGCCCGAGCGAGCCAGGTCGACCGCGACCGCCCGGCCGATCCCGCGGCTGGCGCCGGTCACCACCGCCACCCGGGCGCTCACGAGACGGAGGCGGGCGCGAGCAGCGCGCGCAGCTTCTCGACCCCGGCGGCGTCGGCGACGCTCTGCACCTGGGGCACGCCCTCGATGCGCTTCATCATCGGCGCCAGCACCGGCGAGGCGCCGAACTCGACGACCAGATCGAGCCCTTCGCCCGCCAGCGCGACCGCCGTGTCGTGCCAGAGCACCTCGGCGGTGACCGAGCGGATCAGGTTCTGCTTGATCGCCTCGACGTCGCGGTACGGCCCGGCGTCGACGTTGGAGATCACGGTGAAGCGCGGCAGCTCGATCGCCGCGGCCCGGACGTGCGGGGCGAACTCCTCGCGGGCCGGGTCCATCAGCGTGCTGTGCCAGGCGCCGGCGACGTTGAGCGGCACGATCCGCTTGGCACCCGCCTGGAGCGCGAGCTCGCCCGCGACCCGGACCGCTTCGGCGTCGCCGCTGATGACGATCTGGCCGGGGGCGTTGAAGTTGGCCAGCTGCACCCGGCCGGTGCCGCGCTCGACCGCCTGGGCGACCGCGGCGCGCAGCGCGTCGGGCGCCAGCCCCAGCACCGCCGCCATCGCGCCCTGGGCGTGCGCCGCCGCCCGGTGCATCGCCAGACCGCGCTCGTTGACCAGCGCCAGCGCCGTCTCGAAGGCGATTGCGTCGGCCAGCACCAGCGAGCAGTACTCGCCGAACGAGTGGCCGGCGCTGACCACCGGCGCGAGCGGCTCGCCGACGGCGCGCGCCAGCGCCAGGTTGGTGACGAAGATCGCCGGCTGGGCGTAGCGGGTCTCGCGCAGCTTGTCCTCGGGACCGTGCTCGCACAGCCCGAGCAGGTCGTAGCCGAGGATCGTCCTGGCCGCGCGGAACAGGTCGTGCGCCGCCGGGTACGCCCGCGCGACGTCGACCCCCATGCCGACCAGCTGCGAGCCCTGGCCCGGGAAGACCACCCCGACCCGCATCAGCCGGCCTTTCCGTTGGCCGCGCCGTTGGCCGACCAGCGCCAGGCGACCGCGCCCCAGCTCAAGCCGCCGCCGAAGCCGACGAAGAGCACGATGTCGCCGTCCTTGAGCTTGCCGCCGGCCTCGGTCTCCGAGAGCGCGATCGGAATCGAGGCGGCGCTGGTGTTGCCGTACTTGTGGATGTTCATGATCACCCGGTCGCCGGGCAGGTCGAGGTGCTTGGCCGCAGCGTCGATGATGCGCTTGTTCGCCTGGTGCGGGATCAGCCAGGCGACCTCCCTCGGGGCGATGTTGGCGCGGGCCAGCGCGAGGTTGGTCGACTCGATCATCTTGGTGACGGCGAACCGGAAGACCTCACGGCCGCGCATCGAGATCAGGTTGCGCCGCTCGTCGAGGTCCTCGTGGGTCAGCGCGCCGGTCACGGTGCCGCCGGCGGGGATCAGCATCGCCGAGGGGTTCGTGCCGTCCGAGCCCAGCTCGGCGGAGAGGAACGAGTCGTTTTCGCTGGCCTCGAGCACGACCGCGCCGGCGCCGTCGCCGAACAGCACCGCCGTCGTGCGGTCCTCGTAGTTGACGATCCGCGAGAGCTCTTCGGCGCCGACCAGCAGGACGCGCCGGAAGACCCCGGTCCGGATCAGGCTCGACGCGACGGTCAGGCCGTAGATGAAGCCGCTGCAGGCGATCTCGAGGTCGAACGCCGGCCGGCCCGCGATGCCCAGCTTGCTGGCGAGGATGCAGCCGGTCGCCGGGAAGATGTAGTCGGGCGTGACGGTCGCGACGATCACGCAGTCGATCGCCTCGGGCTCGAGGTGGGCGCGGCGCAGCGCGTCGCGCGCCGCCGCCAGCGCGAGGTCGCTGGTGGGCTGGCCGGGAGCGGCGATGTGCCGCTCCTTCATCCCGGTCCGGGTCTGGATCCACTCGTCGGAGGTGTCGAGCATGCGCTCGAAGTCCGCGTTGGTGAGGGTTCGCTCCGGCACGTAGTGCCCGACGCCGGCGATCCGGACCCCGGTCGGCGAGCCCACCTCAGCCGTGGCTGTGTCCGGCGTGCTCGTCCTTGGCGACGATCTGCCGGCCGTCGTACGTGCCGCAGAAGTCGCACACGAAGTGCGGCCGCTTGGGCTGGTGGCACTGCGCGCACTCGACCGTCGTCACCGGGTCGAGCTTCCAGTTCGCCGCCCGGCGGCTACGCGTCTTGGACCGAGGGGTTTTCCACTTGAGGTTCGCCATGATCGCCTTCCGTCACCGCGGCGCAGTCGCATCCACCGCCCGCGTTCTTGCTCCGTCCGCACCGCTCGCACAGTCCGCGGCACGCCTCGCTGCACACCAAGCCGAACGGGAGCGCGCTGGTCACCACTTGGCGGACCAGGTCGCCGACGTCCAACTCGGTTCCGTTGAGTACGTTATTCTCGCCAAACGGGTCGCTCGTTCCGCCCGGCGGATCGAAACGCTCCTGAACGTCGACCGTCAGGGGGACGCGCACGTCCTCCAAGCACCGGTCGCACGTCCCCGCGACGTCCGCCTCGATGGTCCCGTCGATCTGCAGCCCTCGGTCGACGCGCCGCAGGTCGAGCCGGACGTGGGCCGGGTGCGGAAACGTGAACGAGGAGAACGGCGGAACCTCGACGCGCTCGTCGAGGGACATCGGCCGCCCCGCGAACAGCAGCGTCCCGATATCGACTACCAACAAAGAACCCATACCATAGAACGAGGTCCCCCCGCGGAGACCCCATGCCAACCGATACATGGTAGTCCACCAGGGGACCCTTGTCAACGCAACCGCTCGCCGCAGAGGGCGGGTGCCATGACATCGCTTTCCGTCGCCTACGGCGCGCAGATCAGCGCCGCCGCCGCCCGCCACGACCTCGACCCCCGCTTGCTCGCCGCGGTCGCCGCCCAGGAGACCGGCGGCCCGGGCAGCGACTCCGGCCACAACGTCGTCGGGGACGGCGGCCACGGCCGGGGCCTCTTCCAGATCGACGACCGCTCCCATGCCTTCGCCCGCAGCGGCGCGGCGATGGACCCGGCCGCCAACGCCGACTACGCCGCCAGCATCCTGCAGTCGAACCTGCAGCGCTACGGCGGCAACGTTCGGGCCGCGCTCTCGGCCTACAACACCGGCTCGCCCAGCGCGACCGGCACCCGCACCGACTGGGGCGACGGCAAGCCGGTCGGCTACGCCGACTCGGTCCTGCGCCACTACGCCCGCCTGGGCGGGGGCTCGGCCGCGGCTTCGGCCGCCGCGGTGCCGGCGGTCGCCGCCGCGAGCGCGCCGGCCGCCGGGGCGCCGGGGACGACCGACCCGAGCGACCTGAGCGAGCTGGTCAACGCGCTCCAGTCGGTCGCCGGGCAGCTCGGCGGCGCCGGCGCCTTCCCGACCCAGTTCCCGCAGTACCAGCCGCTGCCCAAGGCCGACGAGCACACCATCACCGACGGCGCGCCCTCCGCGGCGGGCTCGGACGACGACGACTCCAGCGCCGCGGCGGCGGCCTAGCCGCGCCGCGCCCGCGACCCGCACCCCCACACCGAAAGGAACCGACATGGGCTTCAACCTCGGCACCGCGATCGGCGGCGCCATCCAAGGACTCGCCATGACCGGCAACCCGCTGGGCGCCATCGCCGGCGGCGCGGCGGGCGGCTTCGCCGGCGGCAGCAGCGCCGGCGGCGGCTTGGTCAGCGGCCTGGGCAGCTTCGACAACGGGCTGACCAGCATGACCGCGGCGGGTTTCCTGCAAGGCACCCAGGCGCTCGACTCCCAGAACATGGCGTTCCAGCTCGAGCTGCAGTCGCAGTCGCAGCAATTCGACGAGATGACCTCGGAGAAGTCGGAGCTGATGCGCGAGCAGAACGAGCTGCGCAGCGTGGCGATGGAGCAGCGCAAGGCCGACAACGAGATCACCAAGGAATTCATCAAGACGATCGTCTGATGCTGATTCCGCAACTTCTGCCGGCCCAGCCGCGCCCCGCGGCACCGCCGCGCAAACCATCGCCGGCGGCACCGGCAGCGCACGGCGCGGCCGAAGCGCATCATTCCGCGGCGCACCAACCGACGGCCGGCGCGGCGGCGGCGAGCGACGCGGACCAGGCCGCGTCGCTCGAGCTCGCGCTGATGCGGCGCGAGCAGACCTTCGACCTGGTGGCCAAACGGCAAGCCGAGGACGAGCGCGAGGCCAACGTGCTGCGCGACATGGCCATGGCCCAGTTGAAGAAAGACGACGAGAACCTCAAGAAGTGGGTCGCGCTGATCTGATGCCGCCGGACCCGGAGCGCGCGCGAGCGGGCTCCGGGGTCACCGGTGCACTCGACCGAGCGCATCGCGAAGTTCCGCGCGCAGCAAGCCGCCGAGCGCGCGAGGCGATGACTAGCAGGTCTTGCTGGCGTAGCACGGGTCGAGGATCTGCAGCGTCGCCGACCAGTTGATCCCCGAGCCGTCGTTGAGATAGTGCTCGGGAATCTGGATGGTCTGGGTCGGCCAGCCGTGCGAGGCGGCGTAGGTGTCCATCGGCGGCGTGACCCCGAACGGCGCGAACGCGGCCCCGCTCTCGAGCTGGATTCCGATGACCATCGTGTAGGCTTGGGTCGATCCGCCCGAGTCCATGACGTAGCCGCCGTAGTCGTGCAGGGCGTGGAGGATCGTCTTCTGGTCCGCCGTCGCACCGGTGAGCGCGTCGATCTGGGCGTCGGTGAGGCTGGTCCACAGGTGCGCGCCGAAGATCATCTGGGCTCCGCCGCCGCTGCACACGTTGTCGCCGCCCTGGATGGCGGGATAGACGTACGAGGTCCCGACGCACTGCGAGGCCAGGAACAGCGCGTGGTCGATCTGACCGGCGGCGAGCTCCGACTCGCGAACCATGCCGGCGGCGAGCGCGGCGCCGCCGGCGGTCGCCGCGTTCCCGATCGCCGACGTCTCCTGCCCGGAGCCGGTGGAGAAGTTGCCCACGTCCTGACCGTTGCCGACGCTGATCGTATCGGAAGACGTCCAGTCGTGGAACGAGTTGGCTCCCGGCGGCAGCCAGGTGTTGGACCCGTCCTGCTTCACGTACCACATGTCGTACTCTTCGCCGTTGGGCTGCACGACCGCCAGGTGGTGGTCCGAGCCGGTCGCCGGCCGAGCCGCTTTGGGAACGTACATCTTGCTCGGCAAGCCGACGCCGCCCGAGCCCCAGCCGTTGCAGTACAGCGTGCACTGGACGGAGACGTAGGGATCGCTGGTCGAAGCGAAGACCACGGGATGGAAGGTCGCATCGCTGTTGCCGTACTCGTCGGTGTGGAAGCTGAGCGGCGTCCCGTTGCTCTGCAGCGAAACGTTCGCCATGATCGCCGCCGATTGGCCGTAGATCGTCGGGTTGTCGGGGTTGGTGATGCGGGTGTTCCACAGCGAGCTCGCGGCGTACGGCTCGAACCCGACGGGCCATTCGACCGCCGTCGTGCAGCACGATCCCCCGGAGGCCGCCGGGGCGATGAACGCCAGGAGCGCCATCGTCTTGGGACCGTTGCCCGGGGTCAGGTTCCAGGTCACGCTCGAGGTGTACGCGCTCGTGCCGGCGATGATCGGGCCGGTCTGTCCTTCGGCCGCGTTGTAGGGCGGCTGGTAGCCGTTGCCGTTGACGGTGCTCGGCCAGGCCGAGTAGTCCTCGTTCGCGCCGGCGGTGTGCGCGGTGGCGCCCGCCTGCGTGTTCATGGTGAAGCAACTGGTCGGGAGCGTGCCGGCAACCGTCGGCGTCGCGCTGACCGACGCCGCAGCCGCGCTCGCGAACCCGCCGAACGGGCTCGCCGCGTTCTCGCCGCTGTACTCGCGGACCGAGAGGCTCTGCCAGTCCGCGGTCGAGGGGGTGATCGTCAGCGCTCTGGGCTCGTTGGCTCCGGCGATCTTGTAGAACACGTAGAACGACAGGCCGCCTCCGGCCCCGGTGATGGACTCCAGCGCCGACCATCCGGCGGGGGCCGGGATGGTGTCGTTGTCCTGAACGGACGCGCACGCCGTGAGCAGGTCACCCTGGACCGGCGGGTTCGGGAGCGTCGCGGTCGTCGACGCCGGCTGCCCGGTCGGTGCGGCGACCACCGCTTGAACCAGCGCGATCGCGCCGGGCATCGGGGTCGGCGTGGGGGTCGGGGTGGGCGTCGCGCAGACCTGCGGCTTCAGCAGCACGTAGGAGGTGATCGTCTCGTTGCCCGAGGCGCCGTAGTTCCAGCCGACCGCCGGCTGCATCGACGTGAGTGCCGGGTCGAGCAGGTAGTAGTCGCGCTCGGACAAGACGGAGCCGGTGGCGCCGCCGGCCACCGAGGCTTCGGTGAAGCCCTGCGGAGGAGCCGACACGTTGCGCGTGGTCGCGTCGTTCATCGCCAAGAGCGAGAACACGTCGTTGGCCTGGGTCGGGGTTATCGCGCCGGACTGGCCGACGTTCGAAGGCGCGGCAGTGGCCAGACTGCTCGCGTCGACGACGCCGGAGGTTCCGCTGTAGGCAACGGCGACCCCGGCGATCTGACCGCCGGATGCGGTGAACTGCGGGTTCGCGCTGAGATTGGTCGACGACACGTACACCGCCGCCGAACGCCACCCTTGGGCCGAGCGGAGTAGCGTGAAGTTGGCGGGAGCGGTGAAGGTGGCGTTCGCCGTCGTCGTGACCAGCACGACTTGCGACGTCGCTGCGGTCGAGAGCCCGGTGAACGTCGCGACCGCGCCGCTCGCGGGGTTGACCATGACGTCGTTGCCCGCCTGGGCGGGCGCGGGGCACGCGGCGTCGGCCGGCTTGACCGACCGCTTCGAAGCGGCCGCCTTCGCCGGCACGAAGCCGGGACCGTGGGAGCCGGCGGAACCGCCGCAACCCGCCGCGGCGAACAGCAGGCAGAGGAAGAGCGCTCGGCTACGCACGACGGCCGCGCACGACGAGCACGATGAGACGTGACGACATCGGACCTCCCAGCGGCCTTGGTGCGCCTGCCGAGGAGAGCGTTCCCCTCCGGTTCGCTCCGCTCCCCGCCTGCCCGAGCCCGGCACGCCCTTCCCGGCGGAACCGGGCGGACATACGGAAAAACCCCGCGTCGCAGGGTTCCTCGTGATTTTCGCTGGTGGGCCAACCTGGATTCGAACCAGGGACCTCATGCTTATCAAGCATGCGCTCTAACCAACTGAGCTATTGGCCCGAGGGGATCGACGCTTTAGTCTAATGGCGCGCCGCCCGGTTGTCAACGCCCGCGCGGGGCCGGCGCCGGCTCAGTGCATGCCGAGCGTCTTGACCAGGAACGCGTAGCGGTCGGCGGTCTCGCCGATCACCTTCGCGGTCGGCTTGCCGGCGCCGTGGCCGGCCTTGGTCTCGACCCGCAGCAGCACCGGCCGCTCGCAGCCCTGCGCGTGCTGCAGCGCCGCGGCGAACTTGAACGAGTGGGCCGGGAAGACCCGGTCGTCGTGGTCGCCGGTGGTGATCAGGGTGGCCGGGTAGCACACCCCCGCGCGCAGGTTGTGGTACGGCGAGTAGGCGAGCAGGGTGCGGAACTCGGCCGGATCGTCCGAGGAGCCGTAGTCCGACGTCCAGGCCCAGCCGATGGTGAACATCTGGAAGCGCAGCATGTCGAGCACGCCGACCGCCGGGAGCGCGGCGCCGAAGAGCTCGGGGCGCTGGGTCATGCAGGCGCCCACCAGCAGGCCGCCGTTGGAGCCGCCGTGGATCGCCAGCTTGGGGGTCGAGGTCCAGCGCTGCGCGATCAGCCACTCCGCCGCCGCGATGAAGTCGTCGAAGACGTTCTGCTTGTGCTCCAGGATGCCGGCCCGGTGCCAGGCCTCGCCGTACTCGCCGCCGCCGCGCAGGTTGGGCACCGCGAACACGCCGCCCATCTCGAGCCAGACCAGCACCGCCGACGAGAACGTCGGCGTGAGCGAGATGTCGAACCCGCCGTAGCCGTAGAGCAGCGTGGGCGCGCTGCCGTCGCGCGCCGTCCCCTTGCGGTAGGTCAGGATCATCGGGACGCGCGTGCCGTCCTTGGACGTGTAGAACACCTGCTCGCTGGCGAACGCGTCGTGGTCGAAGCCGACCTGGGGCGCGAAGACGCGGGTCGACGCGTTGCGCTCGACGTCGTAGCGGTAGATCGAGGTCGGCTCGGTGTAGCTGGTATAGCTGTAGAACGTCTCGCGCGCGCTGCGCTTGCCGTTGAAGCCGGCGACGCTGCCCAGGCCCGGGAGCGCGGCCTCGGCCAGCTGCCCGCCGCCCAGCGCGTAGACGACGACGCGCGCGCGCGCGTCGTGCAGGTACGACGCGACGATCCGCGTGCCGAAGAAGGCCGCGTTGTCGAGCGGGTCCGCGCTCTGCGCGACGATCTCGCGCGGCACTGCGGGTCGTGCAGGTCGACCGCGACGATCCGGCCGCGCGGCGCCTCCTTGGTGGTGAGGAAATAGAACGTCGTCGCGTCGTTGGCCAGGTACTGCCAGCGCGCGTCGGCGTCGGGCAGCAGCTCGATCACGCCGCCTTCCTCGCCGATGTCCTTGACGAAGATGCGGTTCTCCGGCGCGGTGCCGCGGCTGACGTCGATCACCAGGTAGCGGCCGTCCTCGGTCGTGATCCCGGCGAAGTTCCAGTCCTTGTGATCGGGCCGCTCGTAGACCAGCGCGTCCTCCGATTGCGGCGTGCCCAGCCGGTGGAAGTACAGCTTGTGGTAGTAGTTGGCATCCTTGTACTTGTTCGCCGACGCCGGCTCGTCGTAGCGGCTGTAGTAGAAGCCGCTGCCGTCGCAGCGCCAGGCGGCGCTCGAGAACTTCGCCCAGCGCAGCAGGTCGGGCAGGTCCCGGCCGCTCGCCACGTCCCGGACGTGCCAGTCCTGCCAGTCGGAGCCCGACGCCGAGACGCCGTAGGCGAGGTGAGTGCCGTCGTCGCTGAACGAGATGCCGGAGAGCGCGACGGTGCCGTCCTCGGAGAGGGCGTTGGGGTCGAGCAGGACGCGCCCGGGCTCGGCCAGGTCGCGCGTGACCCAGAGCACGGCCTGGTTCTGCAGGCCCGTGTTGCGGAAGTACCCGTAGAGCTCGCCCACCCGCTGGGGGACGGCCCGGCGCTCGTAGTCCCATATCTGCGTCAGCCGGGCGGAGATCGCATCCCGCCGCGGCACGGTCGCGAGGTACGCTTCGGTCAGGGCGTTCTCGGCCTCGATCCAGGCCTGCGTCTCGGGCGCGTCGATCTCCTCGAGCCAACGGTACGGGTCGGCGACGGCGGTGCCGTCGTAGCAGTCGACCTGATCGACCCGGCGGGCAGGAGGATAGTTCAGACGGGCGGAGGCGTCGACGGGAGGCATGTCGGAAGAGTGCTCGGCGCGAGGCCCGGCGGTACCTCCCCGCCGAACCGCTCGACGCTCGGGGACGTAGCTCAGTTGGTAGAGCGCCTGCTTTGCAAGCAGGATGTCAGGGGTTCGAGTCCCCTCGTCTCCACGGCAGCACACGAAGGCCCCCGTTTGCACGGGGGCCTTGTGCCGTCGCGTAGCAGGTTTCCCTACTACCGGGTGTGGGCGACGAGTGCTCGGGCGGTGCCCTGCCCACGGCGACCGGTCGGCGCGATGACCCTCTGTTCTCGCGCCGTTGGCGGCAGCTCCTGGGCTGGTCGATAGGGCGTTTGCCCTATCGACGGTGCATTCATACCATACGGGCGACCGGGCCCGCTCCAGCCGCCGTCAGGGCGCCGAACGACGGGACGCGCGCCGGGCGCGGCCCGGCGCCGAGCCCGCCGGCCGTTCGCCGGCGATCGGCGGGCTGGGTTCCCGCAGCGCGTCCCACCAGGCCGGCGAGCCGATCCCGCGCTCGTAGCAGGCCACCAGCAGTTCTTCCTTCGAGTGAACGCCGAACGCGCGGAACAGGGTCTCGGTGTAGTCCTTGACCGTGTGCTCGGAGAGACCCATCAGCCCCGCGATCTCCTTGGTGGTCTTCGCGCGCAGGAAGTGCTGCAGGACCTCGCGCGACTGCGGGGCGAGCTTCGCCGCGACGGGATCCCGGTGCACGTGCGCCCAGCGCCCCAGCCGCCGAGCGAGGAACGCCTGCGGAAAGTGCTCGCGCACGAGCAGCGCGGCGGCTTGCAGGTAGTGGTCGCCGCGCGGGCGGGTCGCCTGCGGCGTCGCGTCGAGCTCGATGAGCGCCTGCGCCGCCTGCCACAACAGCCCGGCGCGCTTGGCGTGCTGGTAGACGTCCTTGAACGCCTGCCAGGCTGCGTCGGTGTCGCCGCGAATGCCGTCGACGAGGCCGCGAACCCAGCGCTCGGCGATCCACAGCCGCACGTCGTGCTCGCGCAGCAGCGCCCGGTCGACCGGCGCCGTGAGCGCGTCGTAGCGCTCCAAAGCGGCGGCCGCGGCCCGCGGTTCGGTACGGGCGAGCGCTTCGGCGAGCAGCAGCAGCGCTTCGCGTTCCTCGTCGGCCGAGGCGTCCCAGTCGACCGTGCCGGCCTTCTGGGCGGCATCGTTGGCGAAGGCCGCCGCGACGTCGACGTCGCCGAACGCGGCGCTGAGCAGCGCGCGATCGGCGAGCGTCCAGACCCGCCAGGTGTCGGTCGGGGCGAGGTTGTCCGCCAAGCGGGCATGGTCGTAGGCGGTGCGCCGGTCGCCGTCGAGCGCGTAGAGCCAGGCGTCCATCGCGGCGATCTGCAGCCGGAACACGCACGGCGTGGGCGGCGGCTCGCCCGGAGTGCGGGTCAGCTCGGCTGCGAACAGGTGCGAGCCGGCGACCGTTGCCGAGCGCAACCCGGCTTCGAGCGTCGCGACCTGCATCACGATGCGCCGGCGCAAGTCCTCGTCTTGCTCGGCACAACCGCGGTAGGCGTCCAACGCCGCGCGAAAGAGCGCCAGCGCCTCGTGATGGCGCGCCTGCGCGGCGGCGACGTACGCGCGCAGCACCGCCGCCCGCACCGCGACGACCCCGGCTCGCTCCGCCTCGGCCTTGGCCGCGTGCTCGAGCGCCGCGGCGTAGTCCCGCTTGAGCCAGTGCGCGAAGGCGATCCAGTACGCGATCTCCGCCCGGATCGCGCGGTGCGGTTCGAGCGTCGGCACGGCGGCATCGAGCGCGCTGAGCAGCGCCAGCCCGCGCTCGGTTTGACCGGACCGCGCGACCGCGATACCGTGCAGCATGCGAGCCGTGCAGATCTCGTCGCTGAAGGTGAACGACCCCAGGATGGGGCTCAGCAGCGCGACGACCTCGGCGAAGCGGTACTGGCGCAGGAGCAGACGAGCCCGCAGCAAGCTCACCTCCCGGCGCTCGGCCGCCGAGAGCGAGACCGTTCCACCCACCCCGAGGTACGCGACCAGATCGTCGCTCGAGATGCTCCTCGCACCCTGGCTCGGAACGAGAACGTCCCGACCCGCATCAACCCGGTTCGGCTGCATTACCCGCGTTTGCATCCCGTCGAGAGGGCGGCGGATTGCCGCTTACCTCGCCATTCAGGGATGCCGCCGGAAAATCCCTTCCGGCACCGCATTCACCGTCATGATCGGCCTGCATCGATGAGTGCGGATGGCCTTTGCTCCGCACCCGCCGAATGGGGGTGGCCGCAGCGCATGCGCGCGCGCGAGCATCCGGCACGGTCGTGGTTTCGGCGCCGCGAACGCAACGGCGAGTCCGGGCATCCGGGGGAATGGACGGCAGCGCTCGGCCGATGCACGATGAGCACGCCCCCGGGCCGCGCCCGAATGCCGGCAGCCAGCGATCGCGATCGATGGGCCGGGGTGCGACGGACCGCCGACCGCTTCGCGAGCTCCGCTCGCCTACACCCAGAAACGGTCGGCGGTGCCGTCGTTTTTTGCTGCGGCAGGCCCCGTTTCGTTCCGTTCCCGAAGGGACGTCGGCGGGTGAAAATTCCCGCACTTGCTCACGACGGGAGTGTATGATCATGCCGACGGAATACCGCTTCGACGATCTCGACCTGCGCGAAGAGCCTGCCACAGGAAGCGCCGGCCAGGTGGGAGCTGATTGCTCGGGCCGGGACACCTGCTGGGGCGCGAGTTACAGCCGCAACAACTGTACCGACGCGTGCTGCCTCTGACCGAAAGGCGCGGCAGAAGCCTGGACGACATCGCGGGGACCGCCGGCCGACGCCGGCGGTCCCCGTTCCCGTGGCGGCGGCGCACCGTCGAGACGGTTCATCCGGGAAGGTTCGCCTGCCGGCGAGCGTGAATGGTCGTCGGTCGCGCTTGGGGGATTAGCTCAGTTGGTAGAGCACCTGCATGGCATGCAGGGGGTCAGGAGTTCGAGTCTCCTATCCTCCACCAGCCGCGACGGTGCTGCCTCACGGCGACCCGGGCCGCTCAATACGCTCAACCGGCCTACACGGGAGCACGGCGGGCCCGGGTCGCCTCGTAAAGGCTTCGCGGCTCATTTCACCGGTCCCGTATGCGATACCTGAGGACCTACCTAAATGATGATCCAGCTCCGATCTTGCGGCGGCCGGTTTTTTCGGTTAGCATCCGAGCCGCGGAGGACGCCGGGCCGTCGCGGCGCGCGAGCGCCGAGGAACGTCCGGGCTCCATCGGGCAGGGTGCAGGATAACGTCCTGTCGGGGCAACTCGAAGGAAAGTGCCACAGAAACATACCGCCACCGCGGCAACGTGGTGGCAAGGGTGAAATCGTGCGGTAAGAGCGCACGGCGGGCCGCGGTGACGCGGAACGCGGGTAAACCCCACCCGGAGCAAGACCGCTCGATCGCCGTCACCTCGGTGCCGGCCCGCCGGCCCGGCGGAACGAGCTCACGTCGCACCGAGGCCGGCCGTGAGGCCGGTCCCAGAGGGATGACGGCCACCGCCGCGAGGCGGGACAGAATCCGGCGTACAGGCGTCCTCCGCAACGGCGCCCGCGCCGCAACCGGCGGGTCCTCGCCCCGGTCTGGGAGAATGATGGCGACCGTGGCGCACTTCAGCAAAGATCTCACCGTCGAGCAGGCCTTCAAGGTCCACGCGGGAGCGCGGCGCGTGTTCGCGCGCTTCCACCTGGGCGGCTGCTCGAACTGCGCGATCAGCGAGACCGAGACGATCGAGCAGGTGAGCGAGGGCTACGGCATCCCGCTGACCCTGCTGATGGCCGACCTCGAGAAGCTGTTCGACCAGCCTGCGCTCGAAGTGGGCGACACCGTTCGGCTGCCCGACGAGATTCGGGCCAAGATCCCTCAGCTCGCGACCGTGCCCGAGTTCGGCAAGGTCACCGACTTGGCCGCCGGCGCCTACACGGTCGAGTTCGGCGAGGTGCGCCTCCAAGGCCTCGCCGAGGACTTCATCAAGGCCGAGCCCGCCGAAGCCCAGCCCGCCACCGCCTGATTGCCGGCATCGCTCCGGCCACGGAGCGCATCCCGATCTTCGTGAAGCCTGCTCGCCCGGAGCAGGCTTCCGCACAGGCCGGCAAACCCGAGCGGTGCTCGAACCGCCACGATCGCGGCTAAAGCGGCCGGCGGTTGGAGAACGACTCGTCGGTTCCGTGCCAGTGGGTCAGCTCGCGCTCGCCGGCTTTCCAGCACAGGTAGACGGGCCGTCCCTCGCGCATCGACGGAAAGTCGAGCAACCCCAAGTCGATGTCCTTCACCACGCAGCCGTGGGCTTCGATCCGGTTGATCAAGCGCACGATCTCGGCTTTGAGCTCGGTGAAGGCACGCGAGCGGCGGCGGTCGTGGGTCGTATCGGGACGGCCTGCCCGCAGGGCAGGGTCCGTCTCCAGGAGGCGGATCGCGAGCTCGCGGCGTTTCGTCCAGAGCTCCTCGATCAGCGGTTCGAGGACGGGGATGAGGGCGTTCGCTTTTTCGGCCGAAAAGAGCTTCATATCATGCGCCGTCTCGTCATCGTAACGGGGCTCTCGGGTGCAGGCAAGAGCCAGGCGATGAAATCGTTCGAGGATTTCGGCTTTGCCTGCCTGGACAACGCTCCGCCCGTGCTCGCCCGCGACTTCGTCGCGCTCGCCGAACGCGCGGGGAGCACCAACGTGGCGCTGGCCCTCGACGTTCGAACCCTCGGCCCGTTCGGCGATCCGGCGGCCGCGCTCGACGCGCTGGCCGCGGACGGTCACCGGCCGGAGGTCCTCTTCCTCGACGCCGAGGACGAGACGCTGGTCCGGCGCTTCAGCGAGACCCGCCGGCGCCACCCCTACGGGGACGAAGGCCGCGGCCTGGAAGAGGCGATCGCCGCGGAGCGGGCGTCGCTGGCCGAGCTGCGCGACCGCGCCGGCGTGGTGTGGGACACCAGCCGGCTGACCCTGGGCATGCTCAAGGACCGCATCGGCACCACGTTCGCCGGCGCCGACGCGCGCCGGCTGCGGGTTGCGGTCGTCGCGTTCGGGTTCAAGTACGGCGTCCCGCTCGACGCCGACCTGGTCTTCGACGTCCGCTTTCTGCCGAACCCCAACTACGTCGAGGGCTTGCGCGAGCTGACGGGAGCGGACGGGCCGGTCATTGCATACCTCGAGGCGGTGCCGGATACCGAGGCCTTCCTGCAACGGCTCTTCCCGCTGATCGACTTCCTCGTCCCGCGCTTCGAGCGCGAGGGAAAGTCGCAGGTCACGATCGCAATCGGCTGCACGGGCGGCCGCCACCGCAGCGTGTACCTGGGCCGGCGGCTGCAGCACCGGCTGGCCGAGACCAGCGAAGCGGTGGTGACCTTCGACGCGCGGGACGTCAGCCGGTGAGCAGCCGCATGCGCCGCTCGCTCGGCCTGGCCCGCTGGCTGCAGCCGGGCCTGGGAGTGAAGCGCTGGCTGCTGCTGGCGGCGATCGGGGCGGCGCTCTTCGTCAACGGCGTCTCGCGCTATCTCACCGACGAGGGAACCTCGCTGCAGGTCAACGAGCTGGTCGACTCGCTGGTGGTCGAGGTCATGCCGCCGGGATACCTGTCGTACGCGTTCATGGCGCTGGGCGCGCTGCTGGTCGGCCTGGGCATCTGGCGCTGGCTGAACGCGATCGTGACCGCGGTCGCGCCCAACGGCGTCGAGGGGATGATCGACGCGGTCCGCTCGCGCCGGCTCGAGCGCGGCTACCGGATCGTCGTGGTCGGCGGCGGGACCGGGCTCTCGACCATGCTGCGCGGTCTCAAGAAGATCACCACCAACCTGACCGCAGTGGTCACCGTCAGCGACGACGGCGGCTCGTCGGGCCGGCTGCAGAAGGAGCTCGGCGTGCTGCCGCCGGGCGACATCCGCAACTGCCTGGTCGCGCTCGCCGACGACGAGGCGCTGGTGACCGAGCTCTTCCGCTACCGCTTCCAGGAGGGCGAGGGCCTCAGCGGCCACTCGTTCGGGAACCTGTTCCTGGCCGCGATGACCGGCATCACGGGCAACTTCGACGAGGCGATCAAGGTCTCGAGCCGGGTCCTCAACGTCAAAGGCCGGGTGCTGCCCTCGACGCTCGCCATCGCGCGGCTGGTCGCACGGATGACCGACGGCCGCATCGTCGAGGGCGAGTCGCAGATCTCCCGCGCGGGCGGCACGATCGAGGAAATCTCGCTCGACCCGCCCTACGCCGCGCCGCTCGACGAGGTGATCACCGCCATCCGCGAGGCCGACGCGATCGTGCTCGGCCCGGGCTCGCTCTACACCTCGATCATGCCCAACCTGCTGGTCGACCGCGTCTCGCGCGAGATCGAGGTCGCCAGCGCGGTCAAGATCTACGTCTGCAACGTGATGACGCAGCCCGGCGAGACCGACGGCTACACCGCCTCGGCCCACGTGCGCGCGCTGATGCACGGCTCGGAGGCGCACCTGTGCGACGTCGTCGTGGTCAACGACGAGCTGCCGCGCAAGCTGCGCGAAGAGTATGCCGAGGAAGGCCAGTACCCGGTCGAGGTCGACGAAGCCGAGCTGAGCGCGCTCGGCCTGCGGGTGGTGCGCGCGAACGTCATCAGCGAGACGCAGACGGTGCGCCACGATCCCGACCGGCTGGCCGCGGTCGTGATCGCGATCGTCGACGAAGCGGTCGCGCAGCGGGCCTCCTACGTGCGCTTCCGCCCCCAGGGCCAGGGCGGCGGCCCCTCGGTGCAGCCGACCTGAGACGCAGAGCCGGCGCTCGATGGCGCCGGCTCTCACGATCAGCTCGCTGGGTCAGCTCGGGTCAGGCGCGCTACCCCGGGCAGCCTTCGGTGCAGCACCCTTGGCTGCAATAGTCCGACGGCCCACAATATGCGCTCCCGCATGTCTGGTTTTGACGCGTCACGAAATCGGAGATCGGCCCGTCACCGCGGGCGGGCTGTTCGCGCAGGTCCAAGTGGTCGAATCGGTACTCGGTCGGCATAGCGTCGCTTCCCCTTCGATCACGCGCCGGCACAGCGCCGGCACAGCGCCGGCATATGGTGCTTCGCACGCGTGCCTGCCTTGCCTGCAAGGGCGCTCGGCTATGGGCAGTATCGCTCAATTGGGCAGGAGGCCAGGAGCGGGAGCCATCGGCGCTGTCGTCGAGGAGGGCCAGTACCCGGTCGACGTCGACGAAGCGGTCAGCAGGTGGTGGAGCAGCAGTCAGCGCTGCAGAGATAGGTGCCGCAGTGGTAGCTCGCGCAGGTGTAGCCGTTGAGCGTCGCCGCATCGGTTTCGACGTTCCCGCGGGCCGGCTGTTCGCGCAAGTCCAAGTCCTCGAATTTGAACTCGGTCGGCATGATCGGTTCCCTCCCGTAGCACGGCGCCGGACGAAGCGGCCGGCACTGCCGGACCTGGTTTCGCACAGTTGCGAGGCGCCCCCTGGCTCGGCGTCATCGTACCAGCCCAGCGGACACGCGCTGTTAGTCGGGCAGTATCCCCAGGAGCGGGAGCCAGCGGCGCTCGCCCGCGGTCGCCGCGTCGACCAGGAACAGCGCGATCCCGAAGGCGCCGTCGAGGAAGTCGGTCCGCTCGTCGCCGCGCCCGTCGTGCAGGTCGAACGCCCGGTAGCCGAGCGGGCGGCGCTCGTCGTACTCGGCCAGGACGCCGGCGGCGAACGCGCGCGCCCGCTGTGCGAAGCGCGGCTGCTCGGCGGCGACGTGCCAGGCCAGCGCGGCGAGGCCGGCCCGGCCGTGGCAGAGCGACGGCATGAACCAGGCCGGATCGGCGCTGTCGTCGTCGAGCACGCCGTCGAGCGCGGCGAGCGCGAGTTCGCGCAGCCCGTCGTCGCCGTCGAGCTCCGCGCGATCGTACAGCACGGTCGCGATGCCGACCGTGCCGTAGCACCACGAGCGCTGAGCGGGCGGGAGCACGTCCGGCGCCCACGCTCCGCCCCAGCGGTGCGCGCCAGCGACCCGGTGCGAGGTCGCCAGCAGGAGCTCGACGTAGCGGCGCGCCAGGACGCGGTCGTGCGGGAGCGCCGCGTTCAGCGCGGCGAGCATGCCGGCCACGCCGTGCGCGACGCCGAGATCGACCGGCGCGCGATACGGGTCCGGCGCCGCGAGCCGCGCGTCGACCGCGTCGGCGAACCGCCGCGCGTACGCCTGCAGCTCGGGCAGGATCGCGGGCTGGTCGCCTCGCAGCCCGACGGCGCGGCCGGCGACGCCGTGGATCAGGTCGTGGCGCCGGGGCAGGTCGAGCTCGACCGGCTCGGCGGTGCGGATCGACTCGGCGACGGCGGCGCGCAAACGGGCTCGCGCGCCGGCCAGGCCGGTACGACCGGGATCGACCACGTCGAGCACGACCAGCAAGCCGGCCGCCCCGTCGTAGAGCCCCAGCCGGTCGGGCGTCAGCACCAGCGCGCGCTCGAGCAGGTGCCCAACGCCGTACGCCGGCTGGCGCCCGGCTCGCGCGAGCGCGTCGGCGACGAGCAAGGCGCCGGCGTACCCGTCGATCGAGCCTGCCACGGCGGACGCTCGCTCGCCGGCCATCGGCACGCCGTTGGCGAGGATGCGCGCGGCGGCGTCGAGCGCGCGCCGGGCGTCCGCGCCGGTCAGCAGCGGCTGCCGGGGACGGGCACGGAGGGCCGGGGCGGCGACGCCCCGGCCCTCGGTATCACCGTGCTCGGTCAAGCGCGGTCATCGGCCTGCGTTCAGCAGGCGTCGCTGCAGCAGGTGTTCGTGCACGCGGCCGACGTGCAATGCATGCTCTGGCACGTATTCTGCCCGAGCGTCATCGAATCGCCGTAGCCGTCCCCGCGGGCCGGCTGTTCGCGCAGATCCAGGTCGTCGAATTTGAACTCGGTCGGCATGGTGATCACTCCCGTTCGTCCACCGGCGCAGCGCCGGCGTTCGCGCTGCTTCGTTGCCCGGCGTGCGCGCGCCCTCGCGGACGGTGCCGCGCCTGGTCGCCGAGCGCCGCGATGCGGGCCGCCGCCGCGCGCAGGTTGGCGGCAGCGGTCGCCGGGTCCATCGCGGTGCGAAGGTCGAGCGGGCCCGGCACGATCGGCAGGCAGACCACGCCGCGCGCGCGCAGCGCCGGCTCGACCGCCGGGTCGACGCTGCCGCCGAAGGCGACGACCGGCACGCCGGCCGCGCGGGCCAGCTCGGCCACGCCGTCGACCACCTTGCCGTGCAGCGTCTGCGCGTCGATCCGCCCTTCGCCGGTCAGGCAGAGGCCGGCGCCCCGCAGCGCGCGGGCCAAGCCGCGCACCTCGGCCACCAGCGCGACGCCGCGCTCGAGCCGCGCGCCGCAGGCGGCGGCCAGCGCCCAGCCCAGGCCGCCCGCGGCGCCGGCGCCGGGCAGGTCGCGCAGGTCGCGCCCGGTCGCGGTCGCCAGCGCGTCGGCCAGCCGGCGCAGCACGTCCTCGAGGAACGCGATGTCGCCGGGACCGGCACCCTTCTGCGGGCCGTAGACGGCTGCCGCGCCGTGCGGGCCCAGCAGCGGGTTGTCGACGTCGCAGGCGATCGCCAGATCGGCCGCCGCCAGCCGCGGGTCGAGCCCGGCGAGGTCGATCCGCGCCAGCCCGGCGAGCGCCGCCGGCGCCGGGTCGAGCTCGGCCCCGGCGGCGTCGAGGAAGCGCGCGCCCAGGGCGGCCAGCGCGCCGGCGCCGCCGTCGGTCGTCGCGCTGCCGCCGATGCCGAGCACGATCCGGGTCGCGCCGCCGTCGAGCGCGTCGCGCAGCAGCTCGCCGGTGCCCCGGGTCGTCGCCCGGCGGGCGTCGAGCCGTGCACCGAGCAGGGCCAGGCCCGACGCGGCGGCCATCTCGATCACCGCGAGCCTGCCGTCGCGGGCGTAGGCGGCCTCGACCGGCTCGCCCAGCGGGCCGCCGACGCGCACCCGCCGCGGCCGGGCGCCGCCGGCGAGGAAGACGTCGACCGTGCCGTCGCCGCCGTCCGCCATCGGCACCAGCCTGCACTCCGCATCCGCCCGCACGTCGCGCACGCCGGCCGCCAGCGCCGCCGCGGCGGCGCCCGCCGTGAGGCTGCCCTTGAGCTTGTCCGGCGCGACGACCACGCGCACCGGCGCGCTACGACTTGGTCAGCGGGATGTCGACGGTGATCGTCTCGCCGGCGCTGACGCTGCCGGCGAACTGGGGGCTCTGCGGCGGAGCGTACCCGGAGGCCGAGGCGGCGAGGCTGTACGAGCCGAGCGGGACGTTCGTGATCCGGTAGGTGCCGTCGGCGGCCGTGGTCCCGGTGAGGATCGTATCGACCGTCACGGTCACGCCGGAGACGGGCTGGTTCGTCGCCGTGTCATACGCGCGGCCGCGGATGGTGGCGTAGTTCTGGGCAGGCGGAACCTGGCCGCCGCCGCAGGCGGTGAGGGCGGCGCAGGTGAGCGCCAGGAAAGCGAAGCGGGCGCGGGTCACGCGTCGCCGTTCGCGTCAGGCCGGGACGACGCCCTCTTCGGCGTCCTGGCGGTCGAGGTTCTCGGTCTTCTCCTCGGTCAGCCAGCGGTTGGCTTCGTCACGGCGCGCCTCGGCGACCCGGGCCTTGATCCAGGCCAGCATCTCCTCGTCGGTCTGGCAGGACTCGAGCGCGGCGTCGAACATCCGCGCGGTGATGCCCCAGCGGTCGAAGATCCCGCGGTCCATCGGGCAGGGATAGATGTAGTCGTAGATCGCGCCGTTGCGAGCGGCACGGGCCTTGTCGAACACGCGGGCGAGCCACAGGTAGCCGTCGAGCGCCTCGCGCCCCCGGCGGGGGAACTCACCGTTGCGGAAATCGGTAGCCAAGACACTTCCTCCGTCAGCAAAGCATTGGACGCAGGCAGGGCTCCCGGGGTTGCGGAAGCGCGACCAACGCCATGGCCATGACCGAACCCCGCCCGCTCGCCGGGATGACGTACCACCAGAACGCGCTCGAAGCGGTCGGGCACACCCCGCTCGTCCGGCTCAACCGGGTGACCGACGGCGCCCGGTGTCTGGTGCTGGCCAAGGTCGAGTACGTCAACCCGGGCGGCTCGGTCAAGGACCGGCCGGCGGTCGCGATGATCGCCGACGCGGAGCGGCGCGGCATCCTCAAGCCGGGCGCGACGATCATCGAGGCGACCTCCGGCAACACCGGCACGGGCCTGGCGATGGCGGCCGCGATCCGCGGCTACCGCTGCATCCTGGTCATGCCCGACAAGATGTCCGGCGAGAAGGTCGACCTGCTCAAGGCGTACGGCGCCGAGGTCGTCATCACGCCGACCAACGTGCCCAACGACTCGCCCGAGTCGTACTACGGCGTCGCGAACCGGCTCACCGCGGAGATTCCCGGCGCGATCCAGCCCGACCAGTGGCACAACGCCCAGAACCCCGGCGCGCACTACGTCAGCGACCGGCCCCGAGATCTGGGAGCAGACCGGCGGGCGCATCACCCACTTCGTGAGCGGCATGGGCACCGGCGGCACCATCTCCGGCACCGCGCGCTTCCTCAAGGAGAAGAATCCCGGCGATCGTCGTCGTCGGCGCCGATCCCGAGGGCTCGATCTACAGCGGCGACACGCCCAAGTCGTACAAGGTCGAGGGCATCGGGATGAGCTACCTGCCGCAGACCGTCGACATGCGGGTGATCGACAAGATCCTGCGCATCACCGACAAGGAGAGCTTCCTGATGGCGCGCCGGATCACGCGCGAGGAAGGCCTGCTGGTCGGCGGCTCGTCCGGCACCGCGGTCGCCGCGGCGGCGAAGGTCGCCAAGGATTTGCCCGAGGACGCCATCATGGTCGTGATGATGCCGGACTCCGGCCGCGGCTACATGACGAAGATCTTCAACGACGAGTGGATGCGCGCCAACGGGTTCCTCGAGGACGAGCGCCGCAAGGACACCGTCGGCGACGTGCTGCGCGCCAAGCAGCCGCTGCCGCCGCTGATCACCGTCACCGAGATGCAGCCGGTGAAGGAAGCGCTCGACATGCTGCGCCGCTACGAGATCTCGCAGCTCCCGGTGATGCGCGGCCGCGAGGTGGTCGGCTCGGTCAACGACGTGGCGGTGATGCAGGCCGTCTTCGACCACGCCGACATCGTGCACAAGCCGATCGGCGACGTGATGGGCCGGCCCTTCCCCTCGCTCGAGCACGACGTGGAGGTGACGGTCGCGTACAAGCTGCTGACGATGGGCAACTCGGCGATCGTGGTGACGCAGGACCGCCGGCCGGTCGGCGTGGTGACGCGCCAGGACATCATCGGCTTCCTCTCGGCTCAGAGCTAGGCTCGGCCGTGGATTTCGCGACCCGGGCCGTCCACGTCGGGCAAGAGGCCGATCCCACCACCGGCGCGACGATCGTCCCGATCTACGCCACCTCGACCTACACCCAGAGCGCGGTCGGCGAGCACAAGGGCTACGACTACGCGCGGGTGTCGAACCCGACCCGGCGCTCGCTCGAGCAGCAGCTCGCCGCGCTGGAGGACGCGCGCCACTGCGTCGCGTTCGGCTCGGGGCTGGCGGCGGAGAACGCGATCACCAGCCTGCTCTCGGCCGGCGACCACGTGGTGGTCAGCGACGACACCTACGGCGGCACCTACCGGCTCTTCACCAAGGTGCTGGAGCGCTTCGGCCTGGAGTCGACCTTCGTCGACATGACCGACCTGGCCGCGACCCGCGCGGCGCTGCGCCCGAACACCAAGATGATCTGGCTCGAGACGCCGACCAACCCGATGCTGCGCCTGATCGACATCCCGGCGCTGGCCGCGCTGAAGGCGCCCGGCCAGCTGATCGTCGTCGACAACACGTTCTGCACGCCGTACTTCCAGTCGCCGCTCGCGCTGGGCGCGGACCTGGCGGTCTACTCGACCACCAAGTACGTCAGCGGGCACAGCGACGCGCTGGGCGGCGCGGTGATGACGAACGACGACGCGGTCGCCGACGAGCTGCGCTTCCTGCACAAGACGCTGGGCGCCGTGCTCAGCCCGTTCGACGCCTTCCTGACCTCGCGCGGCGTGAAGACGCTGGCGATCCGGATGCGCGAGCACGAGCACAACGCGCACGCGGTCGCGACCTTCCTCTCCGAGCGCGACGACGTCACCCGGGTGTACTATCCCGGGCTGCCCTCGCACCCGCAGTACGAGCTGGCGCGCAAGCAGATGCGCGGCTCGGGCGGGATCATCTCGCTGACCCTGCGCGGCCCCGAGTCGCGCGCGCTCGAGGTCGCCCGCCGCACCACGCTGTTCTCGCTGGCCGAGAGCCTGGGCGGGGTCGAGTCGCTGATCAACCACCCGGCCCGCATGACCCACGGCTCGATCCCCAAGGACGAGCGCGACCGGCGCGGGATCACCGACGGCCTGCTGCGGCTCTCGGTCGGCATCGAGAGCGCGCACGACCTGATCGCCGACCTGCGCCAGGCGCTCGACGCGACCGCCCACCTCGCCGGCGACCGGCCGGCTTCCGGCGGCAGCGCCGGCGACCCGCCCGACCCGGACCGCATCCCCGTCCTGCAGAGCGACGGCGCTCCGACCTACTGAGCGCCGCCGGGCGGGTTCTCACCAAACTTCAACCGCTCCCAGCTTCGTCCCAGGCGCCTCTGAGCACGAGCACCGCTTCGCGGCCTAGGCTGGCGACATGAAATCATCTCCGCTCGCGTTTCTCGCGCTGGCGCTGGCGTTGCCGCTCAGCGCCTGCGCGCAGACCGCTCAAGCCCAATCCCAAGACGGGCCTCCGCCCGCCGCCCGCGCGCAGATGCAGCAAGCGCGCGACGGCGCCAAGACCGCTGCCCTCAACGACCTCAGCGCCGACCACCGCGCCCGGGTTCAGGCGATCGTCGATGCCGTCAACAACGGCAGCCAGACCGACCTGCGCGCCGCGGCGAGCCAGATCGACGCCGTCCTCAGCCCGGCCGAGCAGACCGCCGTGCTGGGCGAGCGCACCAAGCTGATGCAGGCCATGCGCGCCACCATGCCGCAGGGCGGGCCCAACGGCGGCCCCGGGCCCAACGGCGGACCTCCCGGCGGCCCCGGGCCGAGCGGCCAGGGCAACGGCATGCATCGGGCGAACGACGCCGGCCGGTTCCTGCTCCAGCTCGCGATCAGCCGCGAGAAGATGCGCGAGCTGCGCCAGAAGCAGCAGCAACAACAGCCGGGCCAGTAGCGCTCGCCTCGATCCGGTACGTCTGGCACGCCGCGGGCATCGTCCGCGGCGCGCCGTTTCATTCCCGGTCGAGCACCTCGGCCAGCGCCGGCAGCGAGACCTCGTGGCGGTAGCCGACGCCGCGGTGGTCGTCGTCGAACTCCTCGTGGCGCACCGCCAGGCCCAGCTCGCGCACGCGCTGGGCGAAGACGCGGGCCCCGACGTCGAGCCCGTACTCGTCGCGCCGGCCGCAGTCGAGGTAGCGCAGCCGCAGCCGCGCGAGCGCGTCCTTGCCCGCGGCGACGCGCTCGCAGGGATCGTAGGCCAGCCAGCGCGCGAACACGTCGTGGCGGAGCTCGCCGGTCCGCTCGTCCCACGGCAGGTCGATCGCCCAGCGCTCCGCCGCGCGCGGCGAGTACGCGGAGGCGTAGCCGATCATCTCGATCGTGTCGTAGAAGTGCTGCGGGGGCTTGGGGCGCTGCTCGAACGCGGTCACGAAGGCCTCGATCGAGCCGTGTTCCTCCAGCACGCGCTGGGCGGTCGGGAAACTGCGCAGCGCCGCGTAGCGGAAGTACGTGTCGCCGCTGTGCGAGGCGAACGCCGCGAACGTGCCGGGGTGCGCCAGCGAGAGGTGCAGCGCGCCGAAGCCGCCCGACGACTTGCCGAACACCGCCCGCCCGCCCTCGCGCGCGATGGTGCGGTAGCCGGCGTCGACGTGCCCGACCGCGTCGCGCACGGTGTAGGTCGCGTAGTCGCCGTTGTGCACCGAGTCGATGTACTGCGAGCCGCCCAACCGGGTGAAGCCGTCGACGAGCGCCAGGATCGCGGGCGGCATGCGGTCCTGCCCGATCAGCCGGTCCATCCACTGCACGACGTTGGTCTCCCACGCGCGCGTCGCGACCAGCGCGCCGACGTTCCCGGTGTAGCCGTGCAGGCAGTACAGGACCGGGTAGCGCCGCGAGCCCTGCGGGTCGTACCCGGGCGGCGTGTAGACCGCCAGCGGGCGCGTGGCGGGGTCGCCGAGCGGGTTGTCGCGCAGGGCCGGGCTCTCGACGAAGTCGATGCGGAGCGCGCCCTGCAGGCCGAGCAGGCGCGAGAGATCGTTCGCGTTCACGGCGAAGCCGCTTCGGATGACTCGAAGCGCGGGCCTGCGTTCGGTCGCCGTGCTGCTCGCGGCCTGCAGCGTGCTGCTCTCGACCGCGGCGGGCGCGGCGGAGGAGCCGACGTTCGGCCACGCGCTGATCGTGCAGCGCGACGGCGCGCCGGAGCTGCGGGTCGACGGCAAGCCGTTCTTCTTCTTCGGCGGCGCGTTCTTCTACGAGCGCATCCCGCCCTCGCGCTGGCGCCGCTCGATGGAAGCGATGCGGGCGCTCGGCGCGAACACGCTCGACCTCTACATCCCCTGGAACTGGCACGAGCCGGCCGACGGCGCGTTCGACTTCGACGGCCGCACCAACCCGCGCCGCAACCTGCGCGAGGTGCTGCGGCTGGGCAAGGAGCTGGGCTTCTACTTCACCATCCGGCCCGGCCCGGTGATCCGCAACGAGTGGCGCAACGGCGGCTACCCGGCCTGGCTGCTGGCCCGCCCCGAGTACGCCATGCCGCTGCACGACGTGCTCGAGGGCCGCTATCCGGCGACCGCGACGCTGCAGAACGCGCACGCCGACGACGCCGCGGCCGAGTGGCTGCGCAACCCGACCCACCTGCGCTACGCGGCGCGCTGGCTGCACCGCGCGCTCGAGGAGGTGCGCCCGGTCGCCGACCGGGTGATCGCGGTCCAGCTCGACGACGACCAGGCGGCGTACTCCGACAACCAGACCTATCCCGCGCCGCACCTGCAGGCGTACCTGGCGTGGCTGGACGCGCAGGTGCGCGCGGTCGTCGGGCCGCTCACCCCGACCTTCGTCAACACCTACCAGACGCGCGTGCCCGCGGCGCTCCCGGTCTGGACGATGGGGAACTGGTACCAGAGCGACGCCGACCGGATCGGCGAGCACGACCGCGGCGAGCTGGACTTCTCGACCCTGCTGCTCGGCACGAACCCGCGCGGGCCGCTGGCGGTCAGCGAGTTCCAAGCCGGCTGGCTGGCCGCGGCGGAGAACCCGGTGCCGCGCCCGGCCGACCCGAGCAACACCACCCTGGCGCTGGGCGAGCTGGTCGCCCTCGGCGCCAAGGGCGTGATCGACTTCCCGCTCCAGGACACGCTCGCGCCGTTCGGCTGGGAGGCGCCCTGGAGCAACGCGCTCTACGCCTGGGGCGCCGCGCTCGACCTCGACGGCGAGGCGGGCACGTCGGGCCGCAGCGCCGCCACGGCGCGCATCGGGCGCGTGCTGGCACGGCTCGGCCCGCTGCTGGCGAGCGCGCGGCGCGAGGCGGACACGGCGATCGTCTTCGCCCCCGAGGGCTACGCGCGCCCGCTCGTCGCCCCGGAGTACGGCCTGCTCTTCGCTCGCGTGCGCGAAGCGCTGGCCGCCTGCCGCGCCGCGAACCGCGACTGCGACCTGGTCGACCCGGTGGCGACGCCGGCTCGCCTGCGGCGCTACGTGACGGTGGTCGATCCGCCGGCGGTCGCGCTCGCGCGCAGCCCGGCGTATGCGAGCGCGCTCGCCGCGTACCGCGGCCGCCACGGGCACGTGGTCGGCGCCGTGCCGTTCGCCGCATCGCCGGATCCGGTCGCCATGACCCGGCTGCGCGCCGCGGACGGCACGACGATCGTCGTCGCGCGCAACTGGACCGACGCCTGGCAGCGCGTGCCGCCGACCGCGCTGCGAGGCGGCGAGACGATGCCCGCGCGCATCGCGCCGCGCGACGCGCTGATCGCGGTGGACGGCTCGCGCTCGGCCGCGGCGCCGCTCCCCGAGCCGCCCGCGACGGTGCCTGCCGGCTCCGCGCGCTCCGCCGGAATCGACCTGGGCGGCGAGCGGTTCGAACCGTCGCCCGAGGTCGCGCGCGCGCTGGCGCCCGGCGCGGACGCAACGGTGCGCAAGATCGATCTCTTCGAGGACGGCGGCGACACGTACGTGCTGCAGAACGCGCGCGTGCGCGCGGTGATCGCCGCCAGCGGCGGCGGGCGGCTGGTGAGCTTCGGGCCGGATGCGCCGCCCTGGTTCGGCCGCGACAACCTGACCGACGCGACCGGCGCGCTGCGCGACGACGTGCTCGCGCCGCTCGCACCGTCGCCGCGCGACTACATCGCGCGCTACACGCACGACTACCCGGCCGGCACGTTCGACCGCCCGTACCGCGCCGAGATCGTGGCGAGCGGCGGCGCGCGGGCGGCGCTGCGGCTGACCTACGCGATGCCCGACGCGCCGCCGGCCGGCGCGCGCTTCGCGAAGACCATCGCGCTCGGGCGCGACGACGACCGGCTGGTCGTCGACACCTGCGCCGCGTTCCCCGGCGACGCGACCGCCACGCAGCGCGCCGTGCTGCGCTCGTCGCTGCCCGCGCTCGCGCCGCAGCCGGCCGCGCTCGCCGCGGCCGGCGGCGGCATCGCGCGCGCCGGCGACGGTTTCGCGGCGGCCGTCTCGTGGGCGCCCGGCGACGTCGAGGCGGCGGCCTGGACGGCCTACGGCGGCACCGGAACGCTGGCCCTCACCCTCGCGCCGGACCGGCCGCACCGCGTCACCTACGCGCTGCGCGCGGCAGCCGGCCCGGCCGAGGCGCAGGCGTTCGTCAAGGCGGAGCGCGCGTGGGTCGCCGCGAACCCGGCTCCTGGCGTGAACGGCGGGGAAGTGGCGAAACGGTATACGCAGTCGCCTCAAAAGCGACCGAGCGAGAGCTCATGTGGGTTCGAGTCCCACCTTCCCTAGTGGGTTCGCCTTCGGCGAACCCGTCGCGTTTTGACCTTCGGTCAAAGCCGCCTTCGCGTTTGGGCCTTCGGCCCACGCACGCGGGTGGCCGGAGAATACGCCGATGATCGGGGCTGATGAGTAGCCTGTCGGATTTTCAGCGTGAGTCGTATCGGATCGACGAGCAGATCTGGGATGCGCTCGGGCTGCGCCCCGGCGAGCGCGCGCTGTTCCTCGGCCTCGCCAACGATGGGGACTGGGTGCGGCGCGCGGTCGAGATCGGGGTGCAGGTCACCGTGGTCAGCAGCGACGGCGCGGCGATCGCCCGGGCCGGCGAGCTGGGCGCGAGCGCGCTGCGCGGCAGCGCGACGATGATCCCGGCCAACGCCGACGCCTACGACGTGGCGATCGCGTTCCATTACCTGCACGAGATCGACCCCGGCTTTCACGCGCAGGTCGTCGCCGAGCTGGCCCGGGTCGCCCGCCGGACGACGATCGTCGAGCCGTCGCCGCCGGCCGACCCGCTCGGCCGGCGCATCGCGGCGCTGTACTCGCGCGCGCGGCGCGAAGCCGGCGCGTTCGAGCAGTACCAGCCGCTCGAGTACTGGCGCAAGCTGCTCTCGGTCGTGAAGGCCGAGGTCTACCAGTCGCTCTTCGTGTTCACCCGGGTGCCGCCCAAGCACCAGGTCGCCGAGACCGTCGCGCTGGTCCTCCAAGCGATGGCGATCGAGGACTTGCCCAGGCAGTACCTCGACGAGCTGCGCGCGCTCGCCGCGCGGCCCGACGCCCAGCTGCTGCCGCTCTCGCGCATCGTGCTGATCGGCACCGCCGCCGACGAGCCGCCGCCGCACGGCACGCCGACCAAGTTCCGCCCCGACGTCGAGCTCATGCCGCCGCCGCCGAGCGAGCCGGTCGCGCTCGCCGCACCGCCCCCGCCGCCGCGGCCGGCGCCGCCCCAGCCGCAGCCCGCCGGGACGGGATTCGGCTTTTCCAGCCAGCCGGAGCCGCCCGAACTGCCGCCGCCTCCGCCGCCGCCGGCCGCGAAGCCGGCCCCGCTGAAGGTCGCGTTCGCGCCGCCGAAGCCGCCCGGAACCGCGCCGCCGGCCGCGCCGCAGCCGCCGCCGGCCGCCGCGCCGTTCGGGGCGCCGTTCGCGCTGCCCGAGGACGAGCCGGCGTTCGGCGCGGCAGCGCCGCCGCAGCCCGAGACGGGCTTCGGCTGGTCGTGGGAGCCGCCCGAAGACGAGCTGCCGGAGTAGCTCAGCCCCGGCGGAAGCTGCGCAGGTCGGCGAGCTGGGTCCGCAGGTAGGCGATCGCCGCGATCAGGTCGGGCGGAACCGGGCCGCGGCGGATCGTCGCCAGCGCGGGCTGGATGCGGTCCAGCAGCGGCGCGACCCGCGGGCCGGCGGCCTGCAGGCGCTCCAGATCGGCGCGCGCCGAATGGAGCGCGGCGACCACGGGCAGATCGCCGTAGGCCGCGACGCGCGCTTGGGCCCGCGCCAGCTCGCGCCGCGCGCCCTGCACTCGGACGCCGGCGAGCGCCAGCAGGACGACCAAGCCGACCGCGGTGACGAGCCAGACGAGCGCCGCGGCGGACAACGGCTAGGCCGCGCTCGATTCGCTCTTGGCGGGAGGCGAATCGGCCTTGGGCGCGTCCGTCTTGGGGGCCGGCTCGGTCTTGGCCCCGTCGCCGCTCGAGCCGGCGCCGGACGACTTGCGCGAGTCGGTCACGTAGAACCCGGAGCCCTTGAACAGGATCGGGGCCGGGTTGAACACCCGGGCCAGATCGCTGCCGCCGCAGTCGGGGCACGTCCCGGTGAACGCCTCTTTGAAGCCGTGGCGGACTTCGGTGACCTTCTGGCAGGCACGGCACTGGTAGTCGTAGAGCGGCACGCGGATCTCCGGCGGGATGGCAGTCTGCGCCCAGTCTACCGGCTTTAGCAGACTTCGTCAACGAGTGCTAGAAGTCGTCGAGGATCGCGTCGGGGCTGCGGTCGTACTCGCACAGGCCCTTGAAGTGGATCAAGGAGTCGCTGAGGGCGACCTCGAGCTTGCGGCGGCGGGTGAGCCGGTCGACCAGCGAGCCGAGCACCCCGCCGTAGGTCGGGTAGTCGACCCGGACCACGAGCTTCGAGCGCTCGGACTTGGACTCGATCCGGATGTCGATCCGGCGCCGGATGGAGTACGCGCCGACCAGCGAGAGCTGGTGGCCCGGGACGAAGCGGTCGACCTCGAAGAGCTCCTCGTCGTCGCCGGGGAGGTTCGAGCGGATCGCGACCTCGCTGCCGGGGCCGAGCGGCCGGTTCGGGTCGAGCCGCCGCGCGCTGCGCATGAACGACAACCAGACCGGCCATTTCTCGACCTCGCAGACGAGGTCGAAGGCGGTCGGCGCGGGCGAGGCGACGTCTTGGCTGCGGTGGAGCGCCCGCGCTGACGGCCGGTCGAGGGACACGGACGGCAGAGCCATGAGCCCCTCGGTTCGGCGTGCCGGGGCGGTCAGCCCTGCCGGTCAGCCACTAGATGTTGTGCACGCCGTGCACATCATCCCCAAGCCCTTGTGGAGAATTTCGGTGGATGGAGCGGCTCAGGCGGCCGCGACGACCAGCTGCGGCCGGAGCGCCTCCTTGAGCCGGGCGCGGGCGCGCGAGAGCCGCGAGCGGACGGTCCCGATCGAGATGCCGGTCTGCAGGGCGATCTCCTCGTAGGAGAGGTCGTCGACCTCGCGCATGGCGACGACGTCGCGGAACGGTTCGGGCAGCATCTGGATCGCCCGCACGAACGAAGCGGTCGTGAAGCGCTCGTAGGTGACGCCGAACGGGTCGTCCGGGTCGGAGCGCTGGTTGGACGCGTCGAGCATCGCGGTCTGCAGCCGCTGCAAGCGAACGTCGGCCCGCTTGCGCTTCTTGTTGTGGTCGAAGAAGACGTTGATCGTGATGCGGTAGAGCCAGGTGTAGAACGACGACTGGCCGCGGAAGCGGTGCAGGTTGCGGTAGACCCGCAGGAAGACTTCCTGCGCCAGGTCCTCGACGTCGGTCGGCGCGACGTTGAGCTGGGCCAGCACGCGCTGCACGGTTTGCTCGTACGCGCACACCAGCTCGTCGAACGCGTCGCGGCGGCCGGCGCGGTACGCGTCGATCAGCCGCAGGTCGCGCTGCGCGCGCAACTGCTGCTCGGCACCGAGCTGCTTGCGGGTTGCCTGTGACATTCCGGTAATCGCTCCTCCGACCCGGCGTCTCTGCCGGCCCGAAGACAACGCTACCGTGGTGACCGTTGGATTTCTGTGAGGTGGCCGACGGTCCGGCTCATCCGAGCGGGACGGCGCCCGCTCCGACGCCGCGGGCGAAGGCGACCAGCGTTCGGATGCCGGTCGGGAGCGCGCCCTCGTCGAGCCGGAACTGAGGACTGTGGCCGGAATGGATGCTGCCGACCTCCTGGTTGAAGATTCCCAGCCGCACCATCAGGCCGGGCACGCGCTGGGCGAAGTAGGCGAAGTCCTCGCCGCCCATCGTCGGCGGCGGCGACTCGACCGGGATGCCGGCGACGTCCTGGGCGTAGGCGGCGAACGCGGCGGCGAGCGCGGCATCGTTGACGACCGCCGGGTAGCCGAGCAGCATCTCGACCGCGGCCTGCGCGCCGTAGGCCGCCGCGACGCCGTCGACGATGCGCCGGACCTTCGCGTGGGCGGCCTCGCGCACGGCCGGGTCCTGGGTGCGGATCGTGCCGGTCAGCGTCGCCCGGTCGGCGATGACGTTGTTGCGGTAACCGGCCGCGACCGTGCCGACCGTGACCACGATCGACGCCAGCGGATCGGTCTCGCGCGCGGCAACGTTCTGCAGCGCCAGCACCGCCGCGGCGGCGCACGGGATCACGTCGATCGCCTTGTGCGGGTAGGCGCCGTGGCCGCCCTTGCCGCGGATGGTGAGGTGGAACTCGTCGGCCGCCGCGTTGACCGGCCCCGGCGTGATCCCGATCGTGCCGGTCGCCAGCCGCGGGTCGACGTGCAGCATCAGGGCCGCTTCGACCGGCGGATCGTCCAGCGCGCCGGCCTCGATCATCGGCAGCGCGCCGCCCGGCCCTTCTTCCGCCGGCTGGAACAGCAGCACCGCCGTCCCGTGCAGCGACGCGCGCGACTCGTGCAGGTCGCGCGCCGCGCCGAGCAGCATCGCGGTGTGCGCGTCGTGCCCGCAGGCGTGCATCTTGCCGGGGATCTGCGAGCTGCACGCTTCGCCCGAGTCCTCGAGGATCGGCAGCGCGTCCATGTCGGCGCGCAGCGCGACGACGTGGCCGGGCAGCGCGCCGCGCACGATCCCGACCACCCCGGTCTGCGCGATCCGGCGGTGCTCCACGCCGATCGCGTCGAGCTCGCGCTCGACGATCGCCTGCGTGTTGTGCTCCTCGAAGCCGAGCTCCGGGTGGCGGTGGATCTCGCGCCGGATCGCGACGGCGCGGGCGACGGTCTCGGGGGAAAGGGTGGCGGTCATCGAGCGGGGCTTCGGCGACGCGCTACTCGCCTCCGGCGTTGACCATCCAGTCGATCCCGAACTTGTCGGTCAGCATCCCGAACGTCGCGCCCCAGAAGGTCTTCTGGTACGGCATCGAGACGGTGCCGCCGGCCGCCAAGCCGTTGAAGACGCGCTCGCCCTCGGCCACGTCGGGCGTCGCCAGCGCCAGCGAGACCCGGCCGCCGGCGGGGTGGGCGGAGTCAGGCATCCCGTCCGAGGCCATGAAGCGCACCGCATCCGCGCGGAAGCTCGCGTGCAGGACCTTCTGGCCGTAGTCGGGCGGCAGCTGCTCCATCATCGGCGAGCCTTCGAAGCGGTTGATCCCGACGATCTCGCCGCCGAAGACGCTCTGGTAGAAGTGCAGCGCCTCCTCGCACGATCCGCCGAAGTGGAGATACGGTTCGAGTTCCATGTGCATCCTCTCGATGTACTGCTCGCGCTACCCCGTCCAGCGGCGTTTCGCGGCCGCGCGCCGAGCAGCCTCGCGCTCACCGCGGCGACGTCAGAGCCGGCCTTCGAGCGCCTTGATCGCGGCCGGCGGGCCGGCGGCGACCAGCTCGTCGTCCGCTCCCAGCACCGTCTGCGGCGGCGGGCGGAAGATCATCGCGCCGTCGCGCTTGATCGCCAGCACGATCGCTTCGTCGACGCTGTCGATCAGCTCGCCGAGCGGGCGCCCGGCCCATGCCGAGCCGGCGGCGATGGTGAAGTCCTCGAGCATGAGCTGGCCGTTGGTGGCGGAGAGCACCGTGTCGACGAACTCGACTGCGGTCGGGCGCATCGCCAGGCTCGCCAAACGCCGGCCGCCCATCGTGTAGGGCGAGACGACCCGGTTGGCCCCCGCCAGGCGCAGCTTGGGCTCGGCGTCGGCCCGGTTGGCGCGCGCGACGATGAACAGGTCCGGCTTGAGCACCCGCGCCGAGAGCGTGACGTAGATGTTGTCGGCGTCGCTGTCGACCGCGGTGACCAAGCCGCGCGCCCGCTCGGTTCCGGCCGCCTTGAGCGTTTCGACGTCGGCCGCGTTGCCGTGGACGACGGCGAACCCGGCGGCGACGGCCCGGCGCAGCGAGTCCTCGTTGCTGTCGACGATGACGAAGTCGATCCGCTCGGCGGTGAACTCGTCGGCGATCTCGCGCCCGACCCGGCCGAAGCCGCAGACGATGTAGTGGCCGGTCATGCGCCGCACTCGCCGCAGCATGCGGCGCGACTCGAACGCGTCACCGAGATGCCCCTCGATGACGTAGCCGACCAGCGCCAGGACGGTATAGGTCAGCACGCCCACGCCGACCGCCACGACCGCGATCGACCACGACTTGCCGGGGACGTCGAGCGGATCGTTGGTGCCGACCGTGGTGATCGTCATCAGCGTGACGTAGAATGCCTCGAACCACGACCAGCGCTCGATCGCGACGAAGCCCGCCGTCCCGACGACGATCACCCCGAGCAGCAGACCGGCGGCGATCGCGAGCCGGCGCGGCAGGAGCGGCGCGCGCGAGAGCACCGGGCCTCACCGCTTGCCGGCGCCGCTGTCGAGCCGGGCGCGAATGCGCTGCAGCCCGTCCAGGTACCACAGCGCGGCTGCGCCCACGACGAGCACCAGGCCGAGCGCGGTCAGGACCAACCGGACGTCGCGGGTCGCCGTGATGTACGCGCCGTCGCAGCAGAACGCCGCGAACGCGAACGACCCGCCCGCGGAGTACCGCCGCCGCCGGGTCAGCGCGTAGACGGCCGACGCGAACGAGAGCGCCAGGCCGATTCCCCACAGTAGAACCAGGCCCGGCGCATGGTGCACGTCAGCTCGCGCTCAGGTGCGGTAGCGCAGGAAGGCGGGGACCTCGATGTCGTCCATGTTGACCGGCGCGACCTTGTCGAACTCGACCGACTGGCCGACCGAGACGCCCTGGTTGCGGTGCGGGCGCCCGCCGAAGCCGGCGGCCAGCACGGTGACGCGGACCTTGCCGGTCATCTCGGGATCGATCGAGGCGCCGAAGATGATCTGGGCCTCGGAGTCCACCGCGCGCGAGATCATCTCGGCCGCCTCGTTGACCTCGTACATCGAGAGATCGGGGCCGCCGGTGATGTTGAAGATCACGCCGCGCGCGCCTTCGATCGTGGTCTCGAGCAGCGGCGAGGCGATCGCCTTCTGCGCGGCGTCGGCGGCGCGGTGCTCGCCCGTGCCCTCGCCGATGCCCATCATCGCCGAGCCGGCGTCGGTCATGATCGTCTTGACGTCGGCGAAGTCGAGGTTGATCAGGCCGGGCTGGGTGATCAGGTCGCTGATGCCCTGGATGCCCTGGCGCAGCACGTCGTCGGCATAGGCGAAGGCCTCGTTGAGCGGGGTGCGCTTCTCGATGATCTGCAGGATGCGTTCGTTGGGGATCGTGATCAGCGTGTCGACCTTCTGCTCGAGGTCGGCGATGCCGCGCTCGGCGGCCTGCATGCGCTTGCGGCCCTCGAACGAGAACGGCTTGGTGACGACCGCGACGGTCAGCGCGCCCGACTCGCGGGCCAGCTCGGCGACCACGGTCGCGGCGCCGGTGCCGGTGCCGCCGCCCATGCCGGCGGTGATGAACACCAGGTCCGCGCCGTCGAGGATCATCGCCAGGTCCTCGCGCGACTCGTCGGCCGCCTCGCGTCCGATGTTCGGGTTGGCCCCGGCGCCCAGGCCGCGGGTCAGGCCGGCGCCGATCTGGACCGTGTTGTTGGTCTTGGCGTTGCGCAGCGCTTGGACGTCGGTGTTGACCGCGTAGAAGTCGACGCCTTGCAGGCCGGCGTCGATCATCCGGTTGATCGCGTTGCAGCCGCCGCCGCCCAGGCCGATCACCTTGATCGTCGCGGCGTGCTCGGGGACGTATCGTTTCGCATCAGCCATCGCGGCGTTGTCCTTCGGGAAGAGCGAGAGTTGTGGGGTCAATTCCAGAGCGACTTGAACCAGGACGAGAACGACGACCAGGCGTGCGCGGCCGCGCCGCGCCCGTGGCCGTTGAGGTGCGGCCCCTGCTCGCCGCGCGGGCCGAAGAGCACCAGACCGACCGCCGTGGCGTACTCGGGCCGGGTGAGCGACTCGTTGAGACCGGCGACCATGGTCGGCACGCCGATCCGCACCGGCAGCCCGAACACTTCGGCCGCTGTCGTCTCGAGCCCGCGCAGGTGCGCGCCGCCGCCGGTGATGACGACCTCGCTGAGCACCTGGTCGCGCGGGATGTGCTTGACCACGTTGTCCTTGGCGAGCCGAAAGATCTCCAGCACCCGCGGCATCACGATCGAGCGGAGCTGGGAGCTGGTGACCTCGCGGGTGCTGCGCCCGTCGAGCGTCTTGACCCCGAAGGTCTGCTCGGCCTCGTCGGCCCGCAAGAGGCCCGAGCCGAAGGTCCGCTTGACCCGCTCGGCCTCGGCGAAGTTGGTCTTGAGCCCCAGCGCGATGTCGTTGGTGAGGATGTTGCCGCCGACCGGCAGCACGGCGCTGTGGACCACGCCGCCCTCGGCGTAGACCGCGATGTCGGTCGTGCCGCCGCCGATGTCGAGCAGCACGACCCCGACCTGCTTCTCCTCGGGCAGCAGCGTCGCGGCCGAGCTGGCCAGCGGCTCGAACACGATCGCCGAGGTCTCCAGGCCCGCCCGGTGGACGCACTTGAGCACGTTGGTGATGAAGGTCGAGCCGCCGGTGACGATGTGGGTGTCGACCTCGAGCCGGCCGCCGCTCATCCCGACCGGGTCGGTCACCCCGTCCTGGCCGTCGATCGTGAAGTGGCGCGGCAGGGCGTGGATGATCTGGCGGTCGGCGGCGAGGTTGATGATCTTCGAGGCGTCGACCACCCGGCGGACGTCGGTGCCGATCACCTCGCGGTCCTCGCCGGTGACCGCGACCACGCCGCGGTTGTTGGTCGACTGCATGTGCTCGCCGGTGACCCCGACGTAGACGTGCGAGACGTGGACGCCGGCCATCCGCTCGGCCTTCTCGGTGGCCGCCTCGATCGCCCGGACCGTCTCCTCGAGGTCGGTTACGACCCCTTTGCGCATCCCGGTCGAGGGCGCTTCGCCGACCCCGATGATCTCCAGGCCGTCGGGACCCGACGACGCGACGACGGCACACGTCTTGGTGGTGCCGATGTCCAGGCCGGCGATCATCTCGCCCCTAGCCATCCGTCCGGAGTCTCACTCGCACCACCATATATTGTGGTCGCGCCCGCCTTTCCCTACGAGATCATCCACAGAAGCGTGGAATCCATCCACAGGTCAGCGGAGCTCGACGGTCGGCGTCGCGGGCGCGCGCAGGTCGATCGCGCGCAGCCGGCGCTTGGCCAGGGTGCTGCGGACCGGCGCCACCAGGGCGGCCTTCGCGGCCAGGTCGCCGTCGGCGCCGAAGCGCAGGGTCACCCCGGTCACGTCGACCGCCTCGAGCCCGCCCCAGCGGTCGCGGCCCAGGCTGCGCACGGCCAGCTCGGCGTCGGCCAGCACCTTGGCGTCGGCCAGCAGCCGCGCGACGTCGGGGTCGGCGACGGTCGCGCCGGGCGCGGGCAGCGCGTCCCGGCCGGCGTCGATCCGGGGCCCGCCGGGCAGCGCGCAGCCGGCCTGCAGCACCCGCGCGCGCACGTCGATCGTGACCGTGCGCCCGCCGCCGCGCAGGCAGGCCGAGGGCCGCCGCACGGTCACGCCGAGCTCGACGAAGGGCTGGGGGAACTGGCCGCGGCGGACCGTCGCGCGATCGACGTAGGGCAGCGCCTCGATCCGCCGCGCCACCGCCCAGGTCGGGACCAGCCAGACGTTCGTGCCGGGCGCGATCGCGGCGGCGGCCCGGACCTCGTCGCCCGAGACCGGCGAGCGGAGCGGGAGGTCGACGCTCAGCCGCGCGAGCCGGAACCAGGGCGCGCCGGCCAGCGCCGAGGCACCCCAGCCGAGGCCGGCGGCGATCAGGATCGCGACGACCCAGAACGGCTTCGCCCGCGCCGCCAGCGACCGCTTGCGGCGGCGCGGGACCGGCCGGGAGGGGGCGCGCGCGCTCATCCGAGGACGAACCGCTCGAGCGCCTCGGCGACGCCGTCGTGGGCGACGTCGGCGACCACCGCATCGGCCCGGGCGAGCAGCTCGGGCGGCCCCGAGCCCATCGCGACGCCGATGCCGGCGGCCTCGAGCAGCGGCAGGTCGTTCCAGGAGTCGCCGACCGCGAGGGTCGCCTCGAGCGCGACGCCGTAGCGCCGCGCGATGAACGCCAGCGACTCGCCCTTGTTCACCGCCGGATCGACGACCTCGACGAAGTCGACGTTGCTGCGGGTGAGGTAGGCGCGCGCGCCGAGCAGGGCCTCGAGCGCGGCGAGGTGCTGCTCGGAGGGCCCGGGGTCGTCGACCAGCACGATCTTGATCGTCGGCCGCTCGGCGAACGCGTCGCGCAGCGACGGCACGACGACCGGCTCGACCCGCGCGACGTCGGTGTAGCGCTTGGAGAAGCGGTTGATCGCCTCGACGTAGAGCGTGTCGTCGGCGTAGCACTGCGCGTGGACGCCGTGCGCGTGCGCCCAGTCGAGCACCGTGCGGGTGACGTCGGGGTGGACCGGCGTCTCGCGCAGCGTCGCGCCGCTGGCGGCGTCGAAGAGCGCCGCGCCCTGGTAGCAGACGACCGGCCCGGTGATGCCGAGCGCGTGCACGAACGGCCGCGCCGCGGCGAACATGCGGCCGGTGACGAGCGCGATCTGCACGCCGGCCGCTTGCGCGCGCCCGACCGCGTCGCGAACGCGCGGGTGGATGACGAGATCTTCGCCGACGAGCGTGCCGTCGAGGTCGAGCGCGACGAGGCGGATGCGCGTCGAGGAGACCATCGAGACGGCGTGTTCGCGGACGGGGTGTCGTTTGCCCTCTCGCGAAGCCGGCGCCGGATGAGCACGCGGGACAGTCCCTTGGTCCGCGCCGTCGGGCTGCGCGGCGCGGTCGCGGTCAACCTGATCTCGATGATCGGAATCGGGCCGCTGATCACGATCCCGCTGGTGCTGGGCGCGCTGCACGGCCCGCTCTCGCTGGCCGGCTGGGTGCTCGGCGCGGGGCTCGCGCTGTGCGACGGCCTGGTCTGGGCCGAGCTCGGCTCGCGCCATCCCGGCTCGGGCGGCACCTACGGTTACCTGCGCGAGGTGTTCGGGCGCCACGCGCTGGGCCGTTTCCTGGCCTTCCTGTTCGTCTGGCAGATCATCTTCTCGGCCCCGCTGCTGCAGGCGTCGGGCTACATCGGCTTCGCCAACTACGCCGGCTACCTCGTGCCGCAGCTCGCGGCCTCACCGTGGGCCACCAAAGCGCTGGCGGTCGGCGTCGGCGTGGTGACGGTGCTCGCGCTCTACCGCGCGATCGCCGCGGTGGCGCGGGTCGGGATCGGCCTCGCGCTGGCGTCGGTGCTCGCGCTGGCGTGCGTGATCGGCGCGTCGTACGCGCACTGGGCGGGCGCGCAGGCGTTCGCACTGCCGGCGCACGACGCGCTCTGGCCAGGCTTTGCCGCCGGCTTCGGCCAGGCGCTGATCATCGCCATGTACGACTACGCCGGCTACGGCCAGTCGAGCGCGCTCGGCGACGAGGTCGTCGACCCGGCCCGCACGCTGCCGCGCTCGATCGTGCTCTCGATCCTGCTGGTCGCGGCGCTCTACGTGGTGATGCAGCTCGGCGTGCTGGGCGCGATCCCGTGGCAGTCGATCGTGCCGCACCCCGACGGCAGCCTGCCGCCGGCCGGCGCGCACGTCGCCTCGACGGTGGTCGAGAACGCGTTCGGCGCCGGCGCGGCGGCGGTCGTGACGGTGCTGATCCTGATCACCGCCTTCGCCTCGGTCTACGGCAACCTGCTCGGCTTCTCGCGCGTCCCCTACGCCGCCGCGCTCGACGGCGTGTTCCTGCGGCCGTTCGCGCACGTCCACGGCCGGCTGCGTTTCCCCGACGTCTCGCTGCTGGCAATCGGGCTGCTCGCGCTGCCGGCCTGCCTGTTCCCGCTCGACCAGGTGATCAACGCGCTGACCACCAGCATCGTGCTGATCCAGGCCATCGCGCAGATCGTCGCGCTGTTCGCGATGCGCCGCCGCGGCGTGGTCGCGCCCTACCGGATGCCGCTCTACCCGCTGCCGGCGCTGATCGCGCTGGCGGGCTGGCTGTACGTCTTCTGCGCGGCGGGTACCGGCGCGATCGTCTACGGGCTGATCAGCCTGGCGGCGGGGGCGCTGGTGTTCCTGGTGCGCGCGGCCCGGGTGCGCGAGTGGCCGTTCGCCCCGCCGGCTGCGGCCGTCCCCTAGCGCGCGCCGCGCCGAAGGAAGTCCGCGACGATCCAGGCCGCGCCGGCAACCGCGAGATTCTCGGTGTTGCCCGCCCAGACGACCAGACCATGGGGATCGGCGAACGCCGCCGGAAGCCAGACCAGCAAGCCGAACAGCACCAGCATCAGCGTCAGCAGTTTGGCCGCCAGCGGAGCTCGCCGCCCGCTGAGCAGCGCGACCGCCGCCAGCCCGAAGGCAATCGTGGTCGCCACCGCCCAGAACATCTGCCCCGGCGGAACCCACGTCGGAACGAACGATGCGGTCACGCCCAGATAGAACAGCTGCTCGAGCGTGAACGAGACGACGCAGACGGCAAACCCGTAGTAGCCGATCCGGGCGGCCTGCGCCGCCCAGGCGGCGCCGCTCGGTGCGAAGGACGCACAGACGACGAGCGCGCCGCACACGAGCGCAAACTGCTCGAAGAAGTCGCCCCACGCATTGTAGATCAGCGGGTGGTGCACGATGACCGGTACCGAGAGCAGCGCGAAGATCAGATAGATCGCGCCCAATGCCGAGGCGCCCGCTTGCGCCGTTCTGCGCCATTGAATCGCCAGGCCGCCGAAGATTTCCAGCAGGGCGGCAGCGTACACCGGAACCTCGCGATACGGCGTACCGCCGAGCGGCTGGACCGGCTCCCAGAGATTGAAGTCGTGCCGGGCCAAGGCGCACGCGGCAACGATGAGAGCAGCCACGCCGAAGACGTGACGCCCGAGATCGGTCCTCATGATCCAGCCTCCATCGGCGCGCTCAGCGAGGGCTCCGGCGCGCAGCGCTGCGGCCCAGGTCGAGGAACGCCGGCGCGCTCCGCCGGCCGTCCGCGAGCACCGCGATCGCGGCGACCGTCGCGCGCTCGCCCGGCGCGAGGGCGACGTGGAGCGGCGCGGCGTACGGCGGCGACGCCGCGCTCGGCAGCGAGCCGTCGAGCGTGTAGCGGATCGTCGCGTCCGGCACCGTCTCGGAGAGCGCGACGTCGATGCCGGCGCCGTCGACCGTGACGGCGGCACGGTTGCGCACGAGCTGCTGCGCCGGAAAGGTCAGCGCCGCGCCGCTCGCGCTGAAGACGGGCGCCGGGATGCGGAACGGCACGCCGTCGCGCTCGAGCCGCGCCAGCGCGGGGCCGAGCCGCTGCGCGAAGTCGTCCGCGTCCAGCCGGGCGGGCGGCGTCCAGGCGATCTCCGCCAGCGCCAGCTCGCGCGGGAACGCCATGTACCAGAGCTGCTCGGGGGTCGGGACGAACTCGGTCCAGAGGTTGCCCTGCACGCCCAGCACGTGCGTGCCGGCCGGCGGGCGGTAGTCGTAGACCGTCCGAGCCGTCGTCAGGCCGCCGATCGCGAGCGGCTCGTACGCCGGGTTGCCCTGGTACGCGTCGAAGTAGAGGGTCGGGTCGGGCGTCATCACGACGTCGTTGTGGACCAGCGCCGCGTGAACGATCTCCGGCGCTTCGTGCCAGACCATCACGATCGCCTCGGGCGTCACCGCCCCGGCGACGATCTCGTCCCAGCCGACGATCCGCTTGCCGTGCGCGCGCGCCAGCGTCTCGACCCGGCGGGTGAAGTAGCCCTGCACCGCCTCGTACGTGGGGAGGTGCTCGCGCTGCATCAGCGCCGTCACGAACGGGCTCGCGCGCCAAGCGGTCGTGGGCACCTCGTCGCCGCCGATGTGGACGTAGGGACCGGGGAAGAGCGCCGCCACCTCGCTCAGCACCGCGTCGACGAACCCGAACGTCGCCTCGGTCGGGCAGAGGATCTCGCTCGAGACGCCCCACAGCTCGCGGGTCGCGTAGGGGCCGGGCCCGCAGCCGAACTGCGGGTACGCCGCCAGCACCTCGACCGCGTGGCCGGGCATCTCGATCTCGGGCACGATCGTGACGTGCCGCCGGGCGGCGTACGCGACGACCTCGCGCACCTGGTCCTGGGTGTACCAGCCGCAGACCGGCCGGCCGTCGGTGCGCTGCGAGCCCGGGCCGCCGGCCTGCGTGCCGGCCCGGCAGCCGCCGACCGTCGTCAAGCGCGGGTAGCGGCGAATCTCCAGCCGCCAGCCCTGGTCGTCGGTCAGGTGCCAGTGGAACGTGTTGAGCTTGTAGCGCGCGGCCAGGTCGACGTAGCGCTCGACCACCGCGACCGGGAAGAAATGGCGGCTGACGTCGAGGTGCAGGCCGCGCCAGGCGTGCTCCGGCCGGTCGACGACGTGCACGCCGGCCAGCGCGCCGCCCGCGCCGTCGAGCATCTGCTCGAGCGTCTGCACGCCGTAGAACAGGCCCGCGCCGGTGTTCGCATCGAGCGTGACGCCGCTCGGGCCGACGTCGAGCGCGTAGCCTTCGTCGCCCAGCCGCGGGTCGTGCGCTTGCGCGGCGAGCCGGATCGCCGGGCTCGCGCCCCTCACCGCCCCGACGTCCGCGGTGCGGCCGTGCGCGCGCAGCGCGTCGGCGAGGAACGACGCCGCCTCGCGGGCCGCCGGATCGCGCGCACCGATGCGGACGGCCGCCGGCAGGACGAACGCGCCGGGCGCCGCCGTCATCTCGCGCGGCAGCGGGATCACCGCCGGCAGCGCGAGCGCCAAGACCGCCGCGAGGAACAGCATCGGTACGGCACGTTCGAAAGGGGCCCGCTCGGGCCTCTCCCGCCCTCAAGTAGCCGGCGAGCGGACCCGGCGGACGGCGCCGGCGAGCCCGCCGGGAACGAACAGGACCAGCACGACGAACAGCGTTCCCAGGACGAACAGCGGCTGCGAGAGCGGGACGCGCAGGACCGCCGGGAGCGCGTGCAGGGCCGGCGCGTTGGCCAGGCCGATCAGCCGGAAGTCGAGGTACTCGTACACGACGCCGCCCAGCACCGCGCCCCACAGCGTCGCGACGCCGCCCAGCACGACCATCACCAGCAGCGAGAGCGTGAAGTCGGCCGTCGTCACCTGCGGGGTCGCGCCGCCCTGCAGCAGCAGGTACGCCACGCCGGCGGCCGACGCGAGGAACGCCGAGAGCACGAACGCGCCGAGCTTGTAGAGGTACGGGTTGAGCCCGAGGACCGCGACGCGCCGCTCGTTCTCGCGGATCGCCTCCCAGACCCGGCCCGGCCGCGAGCGCACCGCCCACCAGCCGACCGCGTACGTCACGACCAGGCAGGCCAGCGCGATCCAGTAGAGGTTGTGGGTGTTGGCGACGCCGACCAGGTCCGGCGGCAGCGCGTCGGAGCCCAGCGCCAGCCCCTCCTCGCCGCCGGTCAGCCCGAGCGGGTTCTGGAAGACCAGGATCGAGCCGGCCTGCGCGAACGCCAGCGTCACCATCGCGAACGGGATGTCGCGCATCCGCAGGCAGATCGCGCCCAGCGCCAGCGGCAGGACGAGCGCGACGGCCGCCGTCACCAGCAGCGCCGCGCCCAGGCTCAGGTGCCAGCGCGCCAGCCCGATCGCCGTGACGTACACGCCGGTCGCGAAGTAGAGCGCGTGGCCGAACGAGAGCAGCCCGACGTACCCGAACACGAGATCGTAGGTCAGCGCGAGCGCGCCGAAGACGAAGCACAGGCCGAGCAGGTTGAGCGTGCCCGGCGCCGAGAGCGGCCCGTCGAACAGCCCGGGCAGGGTCAGGCCGGCGAACGGCAGCAGCGCCAGGACGATTGCCGCCGCGGCGACCGCGAGCGGGCGCAGCCGCGCCGTCACGCCGCCGCTCCGGCGAGCCCGCCCGGCCGCAGCAGCAGCACGGCCGCGAGCAGCAGCACGACCGAGAAGTCGCCCACCCCGGTCGCGCCGTAGAAGTTGAGGAACTGCTGCAGCACGCCGACGGCGACCGCGGCGAGCGCGGAACCGGTCACCGAGCCCAGGCCGCCGATCACGACCACGATGAAGGCGAAGATCAGCATCGTCGTCCCGCGCAGCGGGTCGATCGTGCCGAAGTACGTGCCGCCCAGCACGCCGGCCAGCCCGGCCGCCATGCCGCCCAGCGCGAAGACCAGCGTGAAGGCGCGCTGCACGTCGATCCCGAGCGCCTGCACCATCGCCCGGTTCTCGACCCCGGCGCGCACGATCAGGCCGAAGCGCGTGCGGCGCAGGAAGAACAGCAGCAGGCCCAGCACGGCGGCGGCGACGGCGATCGTGAGCAGCCGCGTGTTGGGGATCGCGGCGCCGGCGACCGCGGTGGTGTTCCCCATCCAGCCCGGCAGCGCGAGCTGGATCGGATCGGTCCCAAAGCCGCCCTCGACCAGCGCCAGCGCGGCGAGCGCGAGCCCGACCGTGACCAGCACCTGGCCGATCGGGCGGGCGTAGAGCGGCCGGATCAGCACCAGCTCGGTGAGCGCGGCGAAGACGCCGCCGGCGGCGACGCCGACCGCGACCGAGAGCAGCCACTGGGCCCACGTCCCGCTGCCGATCCCGCGCGAGGCGGCCCAGCCGGCGTACGCGGCGACCGTGAAGAACGCGCCGTGGGCGAAGTTGAGGACGCGCATCAGCCCCCAGATCAGCGAGAGCCCGGCCGCGACCAGGAAGTAGAGCGCGCCCAGGCCGAGCCCGGTGACGAGCAGCAGCGCGACGGTGCTCACTGGTGTCCTCCGCCGGCCGCGAGGCCGAGGTGGCGGCGCGCCAGCGCCGGGTCGTGCATCAAGTCGTCGACGTCGCCGGTGAACGCGACCCGGCCCTGGTCGAGCACGACGACGTCGCGCACCAAGCGGTGCGCGACGCCGAGGTTCTGCTCGACGAGCAGGATCGTCGCGACCTGCGCGGCGCGCTCCAGCGCCTCGACGACGTGGCGCACCACCAGCGGCGCGAGCCCTTTGGTCGGCTCGTCGACCAGCAGGATGCGGTCGCCGGCGTTGAGCAGCGCGCGCGCCAGCGCGACCATCTGCTGCTGGCCGCCCGAGAGCGTGCCGGCCTTCTGCCGGGCGCGCGCCTTCAGCTCGGGGAACAGCTCGTGGACCAGCTCGTAGCGCGGGGCGGGCTCGCGCGCGGCCAGCCGCAGGTTCTCCTCGACGGTCAGCCCGCCGAAGACGTCGCGGTCCTCCGGCACGTAGGCCACGCCGCGGCGCACGATCGCGTCGACCGGCAGCCGCACGATCTCGCTGCCGGCGAGCAGGATGCTGCCGGTGCGCGGGACCAGTCCGAGGATCGCGCGCAGGGTGGTCGTCTTGCCGACGCCGTTGCGCCCGAGCAGCCCGGTGATTCCGCCCTGGCGCACGCCGAAGCCGACGCCCTGCAGGACGTGCGATCCGCCCAGCCGGACGTCGACGCCGCGCAGCTCGAGCAGCACACCGCTCACAAGGGGTCGCCCAGGTAGGCGGCCTGCACCGTCGCGTCGGCGACGACCCGCTCCGGCACGTCGACCGCCAGCAGCCGCCCGTGGTGCATCACCGCCAGCCGGTCGGCCAGCTCGAGCACCAAGTCCATGCGGTGCTCGACCATCAGCACGGTCGCGCCCTGCTCGCGGTGGATGCGGCGGATCAGCGCGATCATCTCGGGCACGTCCTCGACCGCCATCCCGGCCGTCGGCTCGTCGAGCAGCACCACCGCCGGTTCGCCGCAGAGCAGGATCGCCAGGTCGAGCTTGCGCTTCTCGCCGTGCGAGAGCGACGCGGCGAGGGCGGCGGCGCGGCCGCCGAGGCCGACCGCCGCGAGCGCCGCCCGGCCCCGCTCGAGCGCCGCGGCGTCGTGCGCCGCGCGCCGCCAGAGCGCGCCCGAGCCGCCGAGCTGCGCGCGCGCCGCCAGGCGCACGTTCTCGAGCACCGTCAGGCCGGCGAAGATGCTCGAGGTCTGGAAGGTCCGGCCGAGGCCGAGCCGCGCGCGGGCGTACGGCGGCGCGTGCGTCAGGTCGTGCTCGCCGAGCTGGATCGTGCCCGCCGTCGGCCGCGTCACGCCCGAGAGCAGGTTGAAGAGGGTCGTCTTGCCGGCGCCGTTGGGGCCGATGATCACCAGGAACTCGCCCGCGGGCACCGCGAGCGAGACGTCCTCGACGATCGCGACCCCGCCGATGCGAAGCCCGAGCCCGGCGGTGCGGAGCGCGCGGCGCGGGGCGCTGGTCAAGTCAGCGGAACGGGTGCGGCGGCGGCGCGACGGCCTGCAGCGGGACCGTGCGCAGCAGGTGCGGCTCGGGGCCGCCGCCCTCCAGCTTGGCGACGAACATCGGCTGCAGCATGGCGTGATCCGACGCCCGGATCGTCTGGCGGCCTTTCGGCGCGTCGAAGCTCCAGTTCTCCAGCGCCGCGATCAGCTTGCCGGCGTCGTCGCCGTCCGCGCGCTCGACCGCGTGCACGATCATCTGCGCGGCGACGAAGCCGTCGGGATCGAACAGGTCGGGCACCTTGTTCTGCTTCTTCAGCGCCGCGACGAGGTAGTCGTTGGCCCGATCGTGCGGGGCCTGGTAGAAATAGTGCGAGAGGAAGGTGATCTTCGGGCCCGCGGCACCGAGCGTCGCGTACGAAGCCCGCTGGTCGAGGCCGGTGACGACCCGGGTCGTGTCCAGCACCTTGGCGTCGGCGAGCGACTTGTACATCGCCGGCGCCGTCGCGCCGGCCCAGGCCGGGAACAGCAGGTCGGGGTGCAGATCCTCGATCTTCTGCGAGAACGGCGCGAAGTCGTTGGCGCTCAGCGGCGCGAGGACGGCGTCGACGCTCGCGCCTGCGCCGCCCAGCACGGTCCGCACCGCGGCCAGGTTGGCCTGCCCGAAGGCCGAGTCCTGAGCGTAGACGACGACCTTCTTGCCGCGCATGTTGCTGCCGACGATCGTGCCGGCGGTCAGGATGTCCTGGTACGTCTGGCGGCCCGAGCGAAAGGTGTTGCGGTTGTTGCCGGTGATCCCGTCGGCCGCCGCGGGGCCCGAGATGAAGACGACGTTGTTCTCTTTGGCGACCGGGGCCAGCTGCAGCGCGACGCCCGAGGCGGTCGAGCCGGCGAGGATCTTGTAGCCCTGGCCGATCAGGTCTTTCGCGGCGGCGACGGCCTTGGCCGGATCGCCGCCGTCGTCGCGCTCCGTCAGCTCGAGCTTGTGCCCGCCGGCGACCCCGGTACCGTGCGTCGCGTAGTCGAGCCCGACCTGGAAGCCCTCGGCGTACTGCGCGCCGTACGCGCCGAGCAGCCCGGTCTTCGAGTAGATCAGCGCCACCTTGACCGGCGCCTTCGCGTCGGCCGCCGGAACCGGGGCCGCCGCTGCGAGCGCCGCGACGGCCAGCGACAGCGACGACGCGGCGAAGCGCGCCAACGATCCGTATCTCTTCATCATAGCCGTCACCATACCACGCAGACGGGCTTCGGCGGCGGCTTGCAGTTGAAGGCGGTGTACCATTCGGGCACGTTGGCGACGGTCTGGTCGACCCGGTCGCGCGGGATCGGGTGCGGGTCGGTCAGCGCCTGCGTGCGGGCCGACTCCGGCCGCACCGACTCGGTCCACGACTGCGCGAAGGCCAGGAAGTAGCGCTGCTCGGGCGTGAAGCCGTCGATGGGATCGTGCGGCTTGCCGGCCAGCGACGTCTCGAGCGCGCGGTAGCCGAGCACCGTGCCGCCCAGGTCGGCGATCGCCTCGCCCGCGACGAGCCGGCCCTGGTAGTGGATCGTGCCGACGGCGACCGTGCCGTCGAACTGCTTGATCACGCAGTTCGCCCGGGCGTCGAACCGGCGCAGGTCCTGGGCCGTCCACCAGTTGCGCACGTTGCCGTGCAGGTCGAACTTGTGGCCCTCGTCGTCGAAGCCGTGGGTCATCTCGTGGCCGACCGTGCCGGCGCCGGTCGCGCCCAGGTTGGACGCGTCGTCGGCGGCGGGGTCGAAGAACGGCCGCTGGAGCTGCGCGGCGGGCAGCACGATCTCGTTGCGCTGGGTGTCGTTGTAGGCGTTGACCGTCTGCGGGGTCATCCCCCAGCGCCGGCGGTCGACCGGCTTGCCGATCTGCTTCAATTGGTAGGCCCGGTCGAAGGCGCGCCCGCGCGCGACGTCGGCCAGGTAGGCGCCGGGGCGCACGTCGTAGCCGGCGTAGCTGCGCCAGCGGTCGGGGTAACCCACCTTGAGCCCCATCGCGTCGAGCTTGGCGATCGCGGTGCGCTTGGTGGCGGCGCTCATCCACGGCAGCGACGCCATCTCGGCCCGGTAGGCGGCCCGGATGCGCAGCGTCATGTCGAGCGCGCGCTGCTTGGCCTCGGGCGGGAAGGTCTTGGCGACGTAGGCCCGCCCGACCGCCTCGCCGAGCAGCGCGTTGTCGACCTCGACGCAGCGCTTCCAGCGCGGGAGCTGCTCCTTCGCGCCGCGCAGCAGCGTGCCGTGGAAGGCGAAGTCCTCGGCCTCGAAGCGCTTGGGCAGCGCGGGCGCCGCCGCGTCGAGCAGCCGCCAGCGCAGGTAGGCCCGCCAGGTGCTCAGCGGCGCGGTCGCCAGCGCCCGGTCGTAGGCGCGCAGGAACCCCGGCTCGGCGATGTTGACGAAGCCGCCGGTGGGCACGCTCGCCGCGCGCAGGTACTGCACGAAGGCGGCGTGCGGCGCGAGCGCGGCGACCGCGCGGGTGGAGAGCGGGTGGTAGACCGCCTCGGGATCGCGCAGGTCCGCCGCGGGTTTGGAGCCGCGCGCGAGCGCCGTCTCGAACGCCGTCACCGCGCGCGCGTCGGCGCTCGCCGCCGCGTCACCGCTCATGGCCAGCATCTTGGCGACGTGCTCGGCGTAGGCGGCGCGCAGCTTGCGCGAGTCGGGGTCGGCCCGCAGGTAGTAGTCGCGCTCGGGCAGGCCGATGCCGGCCTGGTCGACCTCGGCGATGACCTTGCTGCTGTCGCGGAAGTCCTGGGTCGGGCTCAGCGCGAAGCCGGCGTCGACCCCGTACGCGTGCAGGTGTGCGATCTCCGGCGCGAGCGCGGCGCGGCTCGTCAGCGCGGCGATGCGAGCCAGCTCGGGCCGCAGCGGCGCCAGGCCCTGGCGCTCGATCGTCGCGGTGTCCATGCAGGCGCCGTAGAGCGTGCCGATCTTCTCCTCGTCGCTGCCGGCCGCCCCGGGCTGCCGCTGCGCCTGCTCGAGCGTGTCGCGCACGATCTGGCGGGTGCGGTCGACGAGCTGCTCGATGTAGCCGTACTCGCTGTAGGCGGCCGGGATCGGGTGCGCCTTGCGCCAGCCGCCGGTCGCGTACTCGAAGAAGTCGCTGCAGGCGTTCGCGCTGCGGTTCATCGTCGCCGCGTCGAACGGGGTGGGGATGCCGTCCCCGGCGCGCGCGTGCGGGTGCGGCGCGAGCAGGCTCAGACCGGCGAACAGCGCGACGGCGGCGGCGAGACGAGCCGCCGCGGAAAACAGACGCAAGGGCGACCTCCGGTCGAATACGGACGTTGCGGCTCGGTTGTCTACCGGGGTGCGCGCATCCTCGCCGTGCGCGCGTGGGCGGGCAGGCCCTCGAAGTCGGCCAGCGCGGCGAGCAGCCGCGCGTCGGCGGCCATCCGGGCGCGGGTGTTCTCGACCAGCGTCATCGTGCGCAGGAAGTCGGCCGTGCGCAGGCCCGAGGAGAAGCGGCCGGCGCCCGAGGTCGGCAGGGTGTGGTTGGTCCCGGCCAGGTAGTCGCCGGCGGCGACCGGGGTGTCGTCGCCGACGAAGATCGCGCCGGCCCGGCGGATCTTCGGCACCCAGCCGTACGGGTCGGCGACCATCAGCGAGAGGTGCTCCGGCGCGAAGCGCTCGACCAGCTCCAGGATCGCGGCGTCGCTGGGGGCGTGAACCAGCCAGGTGCGCTCGGCCAGCACCTGGGCGACGATCGCGTCGCGCCCGCTGGCCCGCCCGAACGGGCCGTCGAGCAGCGCCGCGACGCGCTCCAGCAGGCCGCGCTCGCGCGAGACCGCGGCGACCCGGGCCAGCGGGTCGTGCTCGGCCTGGGCGACCAGCTCGCCCGCGACCAGCTCGGCGTCGGCGCTCGCGTCGGCCACCACCAGCACCTCGGAGGGTCCGGCCAAGCCGTCGATCCCGCAGGTGCCGAAGACCTGGCGCTTGGCCTCGGTGACGTAGACGTTGCCGGGCCCGACGATCTTGTCGACCGGCGCGATCGTCGCGGTGCCGTAGGCCAGCGCCGCGACCGCCTGCGCGCCGCCGACCGCGTACAGCTCGTCGGCGCCGGCCAGCGCGCAGGCGTAGAGCACCGCCGGGTTCACCCGCCCGTCGCGCTGCGGCGGGGTGACGACGACGACCCGCTCGACCCCGGCGACCTCGGCCGGCACGCAGGTCATCAGCACGGTCGAGGGCAGCGGCGCGCTGCCGCCCGGCACGTAGGCGCCGACCGCCGCCAGCGGCCGCGACAGGAACGCATAGCGGGTCAGGTCGGGGGCGTGGTAGTCGATCGGGTCGGGCAGCTGGCGCGCGTGGAAGTCGGCGATCCGCTCGCGGGCTAGCTCCAGGCCGGCCGCGATCTGCGCGGGCACCAGCGCCCGGGCGTGCTTGCGCGAGGGGATGTCGACCCGTAGGGTCGCCGGCGACGCGCCGGCGTCGTCCCAGCGCCGGGTGTAGTCGACCAGCGCCGCGTCGCCGCGCGCCCGCACGTCGGCCAGGATCGCCCGCACGCTCTCGACGACCGCCGCCGGCGGGTCCCAGCCGCCGGCGTACAAGCCGCGCAGCGCGGCCGTGTCGCCGGCGGGCGTGATGCGCAGCTCAGCCACGGTCCGCGCCCACCGCCGCGAGGCGGTCGAGCAGGGCCGAGATCGCGTCGTACTTGGCCCGGAAGCGGACCGGGTTGACCACGAAGCGGGCGGTGCTCGCGGCGATCTCCTCGACCACCACCATGTCGTGCTCGCGCAGGGTGGTCCCGGTCGCGACCAGGTCGACGATCAGGTCGGCCAGCCCGACCAGCGGCGCCAGCTCGACCGAGCCGTGGAGCGGGATCAGCTCGACCGGCAGGTCGCGCTCGGCGAACCAGCTCTCGGCCGCGCGGGTGAACTTGGTCGCGACCCGCAGGAAGGTCGGCAGCGGCGCGCCCTCGTGGTAGCGGTCGATCCGGCGGCCCGCGACGACCAGGCGGCAGTAGCCGAAGCCCAGATCGGCCAGCTCGGCGACGTTGCGGTCGGTCTCCCAGAGCGTGTCCTTGCCGACGATCCCGCAGTCGGCCGAGCCGAACTCGACGTAGGCCGGCACGTCGCTCGGGCGCAGGAACAGCAGCGTCGTGCCGTCGCTGGTGGTGACGGTCAGCTTGCGGCCGACGTGCTGCGGCACGTCGATGCCGGCGGCCCGCAGGCGGGCGGCGGCGTCGGGGTAGAGCGAGCCCTTGGGAACGGCGATCGTCAGGCGGTCGGTCATCGGGCGTCCCAGTTGGACGGCGTCCGGAGCGTCGGCAGCTCGTCGACCCGCGGCCCGACCCGCAGCTCGCGCACCTGCCCGTCGCCGGCGCTGATCACCCGCGGGATGCCGTGCGCGCGAGCGTCTTCGAGCAGCGCCTCGTCCGAGACGTCGCCGCCGGCGAAGCGCACGACGTTGCCGGCGGCCCGCTCGCGCGCCGCGACGACGTCGGAGCCGGCGACCAGCACGTCGATCCGGTGGCGGCGGCGCTGGACGTGCTTGCCGCGCCGCTCCAGCGCGATGAGCAGCCGTTCGACGCCGGCGGTCCAGCCGACCGCCGAGACGTCGTAGCCGAAGCGCGGCAGCAGCGAGTCGTAGCGCCCGCCGCCGCACAGCGCCATGCCGATCTCCGGAACGTAGCCCTCGAAGATGAAGCCGGTGTAGTACTCCAAGTCGCGCAGCAGCGCGAAGTCGACCGCGACCCGGCCGCCGTAGCCGAGCGCCTCGGCCCGCCGCAGCACCGCGTCGAGCGCGTCGAGCGCCGCGTGCGAGGCCGGCGTGCGGCAGATCGCGCGCGCGGTCGCGATCGCGTCGCTGCCGCCGCGGCGCAGGGCGAAGTCGACCAGCGCCGGCCGGCCGAGCTGGCGCAGCGCGACGATGTTGCGGGTCTTGATGAGCGCCTTGGCCGCGACCGCCTCGGCCCCGGCCAGGCCGACCCCCTCGAGGATGCCGTCGACCACCCGCGCGTCGTTGACGTCGAAGCGCGCGTCCGGCAGGCCGATCTCGTCGAGCCCCTCGATCGCCATGAACAGCGCCTCCGCGTCGGCGTCGACGCCGGCCGAGCCGATCAGCTCGACCCCGGCCTGGGTCAGTTCGCGCATCCGCCCTTCCTGCGGCTGCTCGTAGTAGCGGAACACCGGCGCGACGTAGGCCAAGCGCAGCGGCAGCGGCGTCTCCCGCATCCGGGTCGACACCAGCCGCGCGATCGGGGTGGTCATCTCCGGCCGCAGCGCGAGCGCGGTCGAGCGCCGGTCGTTGAACTGGAACAGCAGGTCGGTCGTCTCTTCGCCCAGGCCCCGCTCCAGCACGTCGAACCGCTCGATGATCGGCGTCTGCACCTCCTCGTAGGCCCAGCGCCCGAAGACGGCGCGCAGCTGCTGCTCGACCTCGCGCTTGCGGGCGAGCTCGTGGGGCAGCCAGTCGCGGACGCCGGCGGGGAGTCTCACCGTGCCGATCGCTCGAACGACGGCAGGATCGTGCGGGCGCACGCAACCATCATGGTGCGCCTTCGCGGACGTAGTCCTCGCCGCAGATCGCGACCAGCCGGTCGCGCACCCGGCGGTCGGCGGCGACGCTGCGGCGGACGGTCGAGCCGTTGATGTGCAGCACCAGCGGCGTCGTGCCCGACCACTCCGAGATCATCAGCGCCAGGTCGTCGATCTGCTCGCGCGAGGTGACCGTCACGTGCCAGCCGGCCGGCGGCGGTGCCTGGCGCACGCTGTTGCGGTCGAACGGCTGGACGTCGTTGACCGAGACGTTGAGGTCGGGCGGCAGGTCCTCGGCGGTCGCCGCCTCCCGGCCGCGGCGCTCGCGCAGCCGCAGGCGGCCGGTGATGACGACGATCCCGTCCTCGACGAAGCGCGCCTGCAGGTCGCCGTACTGCTTGGGGAAGACCACGCACTCGATCGCGCCGGTCGTGTCCTCGACGGTCGCGATCAGCATCTGCGCCTGGGCCTTGGTCATCGTGCGCCGCACCGCGGTGATCAGGCCGGCGATCTTCACCGGCGCATCGTCCTCGAGGTTGCGCAGGTCGCGCACGGCGACCGCCCCGGTGCGCGCGAGCGCCTCGGCGACGTCGGCCAGCGGGTGGCCCGAGACGAAGATGCCCAGCGTCTCCTTCTCCCAGCCGAGCTGCTCCATGGTCGAGGGCGCGGGCAGCGGCCGCAGCGCCGGCTTGAGCGCCGGATGCGGGTCCTCGACCAGCCCGAACAGCGAAGCCTGCCCCATCTCGCGGTCGCGCGCCTCGCGCGCCGCGACCTCCAGCGCCGCGTCGAGCGCGTCGAGCAGTTGCGCGCGGTTGCCGGGCAGCTTGTCGAGCGCACCGCACTTGACCAGCGCTTCGTACACCTTGCGGTTGGCCAGCTTGACCCCGACCCGCTGCGCCAGATCGAACAGGTCGGCGAACGGCCCGCCCCGCTCGCGCTCCTCCAGGATCGCCCGCACCGCGCCCTCGCCGACGCCCTTGACCGCGGCGAGGCCGAAGCGGATCTGGTCGCCGACGACCGCGAAGTCGACCAGCGAGGCGTTGACGTCGGGCGGCAGCACCGCGATGCCCATCTTCTTGGCCTCGTCGATGTACTCGACCAGCTTGTCGGTCTTGTCGCGCACCGACGACATCAGCGCCGAGAAGTACTGCAGCGGGTAGTTCGCTTTGAGGAACGCCGTCTGGTACGCGATCCAGCCGTATGCCGCCGCATGCGACTTGTTGAACCCGTACCCGCGAACGGCTCGATGAAGGCGAAAATCTGCTCGGCGAGATCGCGCTCGATCCCGTTGGCCGCACAGCCGTCGACGAACTTCTGCTTATAGATCGGGACCTTGTCCTTCTGCTTCTTCCCCATGACCTTGCGCAATTCGTCCGCTTGGCCCATGGTGAAGCCGGCGCAGTCGCGAGCGATCTGCATGACCGACTCCTGAAATATTGCGATACCGTGGGTATCGCCAAGGATCGCTTCGAGCTTCGGGTGCAAATACGTCGGCTTCGAGCGGCCGTGCTTCACCGCGATGTACTGCGGAATCCAGTCCATCGGGCCCGGCCGGTACAGCGCCACCAGCGCGATGATGTCTTCCAGCCGCGACGGCTTGAGGTCGATGCAGACGCGCTTCATGCCCTCGGACTCGAGCTGGAAGACGCCCAGCGTCTCGGCCCGGCTGAGCATGTCGTAGGTCCGCTTGTCGTCGTCGGGGATCTTGGCCAGGTCGAAGTCGGGCGTGACGGTGCGGCGGATCTCGTCCGAGGCGGCCTTCATCACGGTCAGGTTGCGCAGGCCCAGGAAGTCCATCTTGAGCAGGCCGATGCGCTCGACGTCGTTCATCTCGTACTGGGTGTTGATGTCGCCCTCGCCGATCCGCACCAGCGGCACGTGGTCGGTCAGCGGGTGCTTCGAGATGACCACGCCGGCGGCGTGGGTCGAGGCGTGGCGGGCCAGGCCCTCGATCGACTTGGCGGTATCGAGCAGCTTGCGCAGCTGCGGGTCGTGGTCGTAGAGGACGCCCAGCTCCGGAATCTGCTCGAGCGCCTTGGGGATCGTGAGGCCGTTGGGGCCCGAGGGGATCAGCTTGGCGACCCGGTCGACATCGCTGAGCGGGATGCCCAGCGCCCGGCCGGCGTCGCGGACCGCGGCCCGCGCGGCCATCGTCCCGAAGGTGACGATCTGGGCGACCCGCTCCTTGCCGTACTTGCCGATCACGTACTGGATGACTTCGTCGCGCCGCTCGACGCAGAAGTCGGTGTCGATGTCGGGCATCGAGATGCGGTCGGGGTTGAGGAAGCGCTCGAAGATCAGGTTGTACTTGAGCGGGTCGAGGTCGGTGATCGCCAGGCAGTAGGCGACCAGCGATCCGACCGCCGAGCCGCGGCCGGGCCCGACCGGGATGTCGCGGTCGCGGGCGTACTTGATGAAGTCCCAGACGATCAGGAAGTACGACGAGAAGCCCATCGTGATGATGACGCCCAGCTCGTACTCCAGCCGCTCGCGCAGCGCCGCGTCGCTCGCCGCCCGCTCCGCGCCGTAGCGCGCGACCAAGCCCTGCTCGCAGACCAGTCGCAGGTATTCATCTGCTGTCGGCTGCCAGGTTGTTTCGGCGCCCCCCGGGGAATCGAGCTCTGTCGGAATGTCGAAGGCGCCGCTGGTCTGGGGGCCCCGCGCCGCAGGCGTGGGGGGCACGGAGCCAAGGGCGGAGTGCCGTTCAACCGCCGGGCTACCCCGTTCCGGCAAAGCCGGGACGGGGTAGTCCGGCAGGTAGAACACCTTTTCGGGGATCGTGATGTCGATCCGCTTGACGATCTCGAGCGTGTTGTCGCAGGCCTCGGGGATGTCGGCGAACAGCTCGCGCATCTCGGCCGCCGACTTGACGTAGAACTGGTCCGAGAAGAACTTCATCCGGCTGGTGTCCTGCACGGTCTTGCCGGTCCCGATGCAGAGCAGCACGTCGTGGGCGGGCGCATCGCCCTGGGTGAGGTAGTGCGAGTCGTTGGTCGCCACCAGCGGGTAGTTCAGCTCGCGCGCGATCTTGATCAGCCCGTTGTTGATCGCGTCCTCTTCGGGCATGCCGTGCCGCATGATCTCCACGTAGAAGCGGTCGCCGAAGATGTCGTGGAACATCTTGGCGTGCTTCTTGGCGCCCTCGTAGTCGTTCTTGAGCAGCGGCGCGGCGACCAGCGAGCTCATGCAGCCCGAGAGCACGATGAGCCCCTCGTGGTGGGCGGCCAGCAGGTCCATGTCGATCCGCGGCTTGTAGTAGTAGCCCTCGGTGAAGCCCTTGGAGATCAGCGTGGTGAGGTTCTTGTAGCCCACGTCGTCGGCGGCGAGCAGCGTGACGTGCGCTTCGTCGCGGACGGTCCGGTCGAACCGGCCGCGCGGCGCGATGTAGGCCTCGCAGCCGATGATCGGCGTGAGCCCGTGCTTGCGGGCGCTGTCGTAGAAGTTGACCGCGCCGAACATGACGCCGTGGTCGGTCAGTGCGATGCCCGGCGCGCCTTCGTTTACGGTCTTGTTACAAAGATCGTCGACGCGACAGGCGCCGTCGAGCAGCGAGTACTCGCTGTGAACGTGCAGGTGGACGAAGGAACTCAACGCAGCGCTTTAACCTTGACGGAGGACGGGCACGGGAAACTCACAAGGTACTTGAGAAGCGTACCGGCACCCTTCGTCGCTCAACCCGCCCCGCGCTCAGGAAGTTCCCAACTTCGGTGCCTCCCCGACCGACCGTGGACGACGACCCGGCCCAGCCGCACGCGGAGCTAGCGCGGTTGCGCCGCCGCGTGCTGGAGCTGGAGGCGCAGCGCGACGAGTACGCGCAGCAGAACGCCGAGCTGTTCGTCCTGCAGCAAGTGTTCTCGACGATGAACTCCACCCTGGAGATCGACGACATCCTGGCGACGGTCCTGCGCGGGGTCCACGAGGCCCTGCGCTTTGGCCGGGTGGTCCTCTTCGACGTGCGCGACGGGGTCGCCAGCCGGCGGCTCGAGACCGACGGGGACGGCGAGGTGATCGCCAGCCCCGATCCCGAGGCGATGCGCCATACCCTGGTCTTCCTGGCGCTGGTCGGCGGGACGTCGGACTTCGCCTTCGGGATCGCCGACGACGGCGACAGCCCGCTGGCCGACGTCCAGGGGACGTACTGCATGCTGCCGCTCATCAGCCGCAACACCGTGCGCGGCATCCTCTACGTCGACCGCCCGCCGACCATGGAGATCGGCGAGACGCAGCTGCGGATGCTGCTCGACTTCGCCGCCCACGCCGCCATCGCGATGGAGAACGCCCGTCTCTACAGCGAGACCAAGCGGCTGCTCGAAGAGACCCAGCGGCTGGCCTCGACCGACCCGCTGACCGGCTTGGCCAACCGCCGAGCGCTCACCGAGCTGCTCGACCGCGAGCTCCACAACGCCGAGCGCTACGGCGCGCCGCTGGCCTTCCTGGTGTTCGACCTGGACGACCTCAAGGAGATCAACGACACCCGCGGGCACACCGCCGGCGACGAGGCCCTGCGCGAGTTCGCCGAGATCCTGCGCTCCAGTGCCCGGCGCGGCGACATCGCGGCCCGCATCGGCGGCGACGAGTTCGTCCTGGTCATGACCCAGACCGACCGGATCGCCGCCGAGGCGGTCCTGCGCCGCCTCTACGCGACGCTGGAGCGCTGGGGCATCCGCGCCTCGGCCGGCATCGCGCTCTTCCCGCGCCACGGCGCCGACGGGGCGAGCCTGTTCGCGGCCGCCGACCTGGCCCTCTACGAGGCCAAGCAAGCGGGCAAGAACCGCCTGCGCTTCGCGCCCGACCCGGCCTAGAGCCGGCGGCCGGTGCCCGATTGGGTACGCTCAGGAACGGCCGTGCGACCAAGGTGGCCGGGCACGGAAACGGTTTCCGTGTAGACTTGGACGGATACCCCATCCTCTCTCCGAAGGGGCGCAAGCAGAACACGTGATCAAGCACGACATCGTCGTGATCGGGGGCGGTCTGGCCGGGATGCGCGCCGCCGTCGAGGCCGCCGAGCGCGGCGCCGACGTCGCGATCGTCTCCAAGATGCACCCGGTCCGCAGCCACTCCGGCGCCGCCCAGGGCGGGATCAACGCCGCGCTCGGCAACCGCGAGGACGACTCGCCCGAGAACCACGCCTTCGACTGCGCCAAGGGCTCGGACTACCTGGGCGACCAGGACGCGATCGAGGCGATGTGCGAGGACGCCCCGCGCCAGATCATCTGGCTCGAGCACCGCGGCTGCATCTTCTCCCGCCTGCCCGACGGGCGGATCGCCCAGCGCCCGTTCGGCGGGGCCGGCTCGCCGCGCACCTGCTACTCGGCCGACGTCACGGGCCTGGTGATCCTGCACACCCTGTGGGAGCAGCTCGAGCGCTTCGGGGTCAAGGTCTACGAGGAGTACTTCGCCACCGCCCTGTGCGTCGAGGACGGCGTCGGCTCGGGCGTCGTCGCCTACAACATGCGCAACGGCGAGCTGGAGCTGGTCACCGCCAAGGCGACCATCTTCGCCACCGGGGGCCTCGGCCGGGTCTACCGCAAGACGACCAACGGCTACGCCTCGACCGGCGACGGCATGGCGATCGCCTACCGGGCCGGCATCCCGCTGATGGACATGGAGTTCGTCCAGTTCCACCCGACCTCGCTCAAGGAGAACGGCGTGCTGCTCTCCGAGGCGGCGCGCGGCGAGGGCGCCTACCTGCTCAACGCCGAGGGCGAGCGGTTCATGTTCAAGTACGCTCCCAACAAGGGCGAGCTGGCCTCGCGCGACGTCGTCAGCCGCGCCGAGTGGACCGAGATCCTCGAGGGCCGCGGCGTCGACGGCTGCGTCCTGCTCGACCTGCGCCACCTCGGCCGCGAGAAGATCCTCGAGCGCCTGCCGCAGATCCGCGAGCTCGCGCTCGACGCGACCGGCAAGGATGCGATCGACACCCCGATCCCGATCCTGCCCGGCATGCACTACGCCATGGGCGGGATCGAGACGGACAAGTTCGGCGCGACCCGCATCCCCGGCATCTACGCGGCCGGCGAGTGCGCCTGCGTCTCGGTCCACGGCGCCAACCGGCTGGGCGGCAACTCGCTGCTCGAGACGATCGTCTTCGGCGCGCGCTCGGCCCGCCACGCCAGCGACTACATCGCGTCGCTGGGCGACGTGAAGCCCTCGACCGCGACGCTCCAGCGCGAGCAGGAGCGCATCGACGGCATCCTGGCCCGCAGCGGCGGCGAGCGCCACTCGCACGTGCGCAAGGCGCTCAACGAGGCGATGAGCGACCACGCCTTCATCTTCCGCAACGAAGGCGAGCTGACCGAGGGCATGGAGGCGCTGCGCCGGGTGCGCGAAGCGGCCGCCTCGATGACCGTTCAGGACAAGTCCAAGACCTTCAACACCGACCTGGTCGGGCTGCTCGAGACGGAGTGCCTGGTCGACATCGCGCAGCCGATCATGCTCGGCGCGCTCAACCGCAAGGAGTCGCGCGGCGCGCAGGCGCGCACCGACTTCCCCGACCGCGACGACGAGAACTGGATGAAGCACACCCGCATGCAGTACCGCGGCCCGGGGGCCGACCCCGAGCCCGACTACTCGCGCCAAGCCGTCATCACCAAGTGGCAGCCCTCGGTCCGGAGCTACTAGCCCATGGCATACACCCTCGACATCTTCCGCTTCGACCAGGCCACCGACGAGGTGCCGCACCGCGACCGGGTCGAGATCACCGAGCTGAGCGAGAACGTCACCGTGCTCGACGCGCTCGAGCACGCCAAGGCGGAGATCGACGGCTCGATCACCTTCCGCCGCTCGTGCCGCTCGGCCATCTGCGGCTCGTGCTCGATGAACATCAACGGCACCACGGGCCTGGCCTGCAAGACGCCGGTCTCGGCGGTGCTCAAGAGCGACCGCACCGTGTCGGTCGACCCGATGCCCAACTTCCAGCCCATGAAGGACCTCGTGGTCCACATGGACCCGTTCTGGGACAAGTACACCCGGCTCAAGCCCTACCTGCAGCCGGCCGACAAGGACTCGGACCACGCGACCGAGCGGCGCGTCTCGCCCGAGGACATGCACAAGCTGGTCGCGGTCGCGAACTGCGTCATGTGCGCGACCTGCTACGCGCTCTGCCCGGTGGTCTCGGTCGACCCCTCGTTCGCCGGCCCGGCCGCCATCGCGTACGCCTACCGCTTCATCGAGGACGTGCGCGACTCCAAGCGCAAGGAGCGCGCCGCGCAGATCAGCGACGACTACCTGTGGCTGTGCGCGCACTGCTACGCGTGCTCGTACTGCCCCAAGCACGTCGACCCGCACGACGACATCATCGCGGTCAAGCGCGCGACGATCGAGGAAGGCCTCACCAACGCCGCCGGCCCGCGTCACGCGCTCGTCGTCGCGAAGACGATCAAGCAGACCGGGATGCTGCACGAGAACGAGGTCGTTCAAGGGACGGTCGGGCGCTTCAACATCAAGGGCCTGATCAAGGTCGCGCCGTTCGGCCTGCGCCTGGTGATGGCCGGCAAGATGCCGCCGCTTTTCCTCAAACCCGTTCCGAAGGTCGACGAGATCCGGACGATTTTCGACACCCTGGAGGCTCCGACAATCTAATGGCAATGACGATGGACGCGCCGCAGATTCGCGGCAAGTCGAAGTCCGCCCAGATGCGCAAGTACGGGTTCTTCCCGGGCTGCGTCGCCAAAGAGTCGTGCAAGGAGCTGTTCAACTCGACGATGCTCCTGGCCGAGCGGCTGGGCATCGAGCTGGTCGAGCTGACCGCGGCCTCGTGCTGCGGCGCCTCGGTGCTCAACGACACCAACCGCGATGTCGCACGGGTGCTCAACGCGCGCACCTACGCCCAGGCCGAGGCGCTCGGGCTGGACGACGTGATCACGATCTGCTCGACCTGCACCGGCCACATGCGCGCGGCCAACAAGGAGCTGCTCGAGGACGAAGGCCACATGGGCCAGGCCAACGCGATCCTCTCCAAGTTCGGGGCCAAGTACGACGGCACCGTGATGGTCCGCCACCTGCTGTGGCTCTTGATCGACGACATCGGCCTGGACGAGCTCAAGAAGATGGTCGTCAAGCCGCTCAACGGCCTCAAGGTCGCCGCGTTCTACGGCTGCCACATCATCCGCCCGGAGTCCGTCAACGGCTGGGAGTCGGCCCGCAACCCGCACTCGCTCGAGGACCTGATCGAGGCGCTCGGCGGCGAGTCGGTCGACTACGCCGGCCGCACCCGCTGCTGCGGCTTCCACGTCCAGCTCGAGAAGGACGGGATCGCGCCCAACATGGTCGGCCAGAACATGCGCATGGCCAAGGACCAGGGCGCCGAGGCCGTTCTCACGCCCTGCCCGCTCTGCCACCTGGCGCTCGACGGCTACCAGGCCGACTCGGTCGCCCGCTGGGGCCGCACCGACCTGCCGATCTTCCACCTGCCGCAGCTCGTCGCGCTGGCGCTGGGCGTCGACCCCTCGCTGCTGGGGATGAACAAGCACGTCACCTCGCCGGGCTTCGTCCTGCAGGCGCACGACCTGGCCCCCGCCCACGTCGCGTAGCCCGTACCGGCAGAACGCACGAAGGGCACCGCGGTCGCGGTGCCCTTCGGCGTTTCTCGGCGGCGCCGAGCGGGGCTAGCGGACGGAGCGCGAGCGTCCGTTGCGGCGTTCCTCGACGAAGCCGCCCCAGAAGATCAGGCCGGTCAGGACCAGCGCGAGCAGGACGAGCAGCCAAGGGATGAGCCAGTACGCGGGCACGAGGTCTCCTTTCGGTTGACGGATTCGGGTTCGCGCGCACGCACGCCGCCCCTTCGGACGTACCCATTCCGCGGCGTTCGCACGACCGCTCGCTCGGCCAAGCCCGAGCGGCCTCGGGCGGGTACAGGGAGCGCGATGGACGCCGAGATCACGCTCCGGGTGAACGGAGCGCAATACCGCCTTTCCGTGGACACCCGCACGACGCTGCTGGACGCGCTGCGCGAGCGGCTGCAGATCACCGGCCCGAAGAAGGGCTGCGACCACGGCCAGTGCGGCGCGTGCACGATCCTGATCGGCGGCCGGCGGGCGAACAGCTGCCTCGCGCTGGCCGTCGCGCACGCCGATGCCGAGCTGACGACGATCGAAGGCCTCGCCGACGGCGAGACGCTGCACCCGCTGCAGGCCGCCTTCATCGCGCACGACGCGTTCCAGTGCGGCTACTGCACGCCGGGCCAGCTCTGCTCGGCGGTCGGGATGCTGGACGAGGTCGCGCACGGCTGGCCGAGCGCGGCGACCGCCGACCTGGCCGCCGAGACGGTCGCGCTGGACGACGACGAGATCCGCGAGCGCATGAGCGGCAACCTCTGCCGCTGCGCCGCCTACGCCAACATCGTGCCGGCGATCGCCGAGGTCGCGCGCCGATGACCCCGTTTCGCTACGAGCGCGCCGCGGACGCCGGCGCGGCCGTCGCGGCGCTGGCCGAAGCGCCGCGCGCCGCGTACCTGGGCGGCGGCACGAACCTGGTCGACCTGATGAAGCTCGGCGTCGCGACGCCGGAGCTGCTGGTCGACGTCGCGCGGCTGCCGCACGACCGGGTCGAGCCGCTGCCGGACGGCGGCGTGCGGATCGGCGCGGCCGTTCGCAACAGCGAGCTCGCCGCCGACCGCACGATCCGCAGCCGCTACCCGGTGCTCGCGCAAGCGCTGCTGGCCGGCGCGTCGGGCCAGCTCCGCAACCTCGCCACGACCGCCGGCAACCTGCTCCAGCGCACCCGCTGCGTCTACTTCCAGGACACCTCCAAGCCGTGCAACAAGCGCGTGCCGGGCAGCGGCTGCCCGGCGCGCGAGGGCTACCACCGCAACCTGGCGATATTCGGCTGGTCGGAGCAGTGCGTCGCCACCCACCCCTCCGACATGGCGGTCGCGCTGATCGCGCTCGACGCGGTCGTGCGGGTGCGGGGCGCCGGCGGCGAGCGCACCATCCCGCTGGCCGAGCTCCACCGCCTGCCGGGCGAGGAGCCGCAGCGCGACACGGTGCTCGCGCACGGCGACCTGATCACCGCGGTCGACCTGCCGGCGCTGCCGGTCGCGGCGCGCTCGCGCTACCGCAAGGTGCGCGACCGGGCGTCGTACGCGTTCGCGCTGGTCTCGGTCGCCGCCGCGCTCGACGTCGCGGGCGGCACCGTGCGCGACGTGCGCTTGGCGCTGGGCGGCGTCGCGCACAAGCCCTGGCGCGCGACGAGGGCCGAGGCCGTCCTGCGCGGCGCGCCGGCCGACGAGGCGACGTTTCGGCGCGCCGCCGAAGCCGAGCTGGCCGAGGCGCGGCCGCTGCGGGACAACGGCTTCAAGCTGCCGCTCGCGCGCAACGTCATCGTGCGCACGCTGCTCGAGCTCGCCGAGGGCGCGCGATGATCGCCGAACGCGCGGTCGGCCGGCCGCTCGACCGGATCGACGGGCCGCTCAAGGTCACCGGGGCGGCGAAGTACGCCTTCGAGTACCCGGCCGAGAACGTCGGCTACGTCTACGTCGTGCAGAGCACGATCGCCAAGGGCCGCATCGTCTCGCTCGACGCGAGCCGCGCGACCGCGCTGGCCGGCGTCGTCACCGTGCTGACCCACGAGAACGCGCCGCGCGTGTCCTCGCCCGACGACGAGGCGCTGCGCGTGCTGCAGACCGACGCCGTCGCCTACCACGGCCAGATCGTGGCGGCGGTCGTCGCGCAGACCTACGAGATCGCGCGCCACGCGGCCGGCCTGATCGCCGTCGCGTACGAGGAGATGCCGCACCACGTCGAGCTCGGCGCCGACGAGCCCAGCCTGTACGCGCCGGCGAAGGTCAACGCCGGCTTCGCCACCGACACGGAGGAAGGCAATCTCGCCGGCGCGTTCGCCGCGGCCGCGTTCCAGATCGACCACACCTACACGACGCCGCACTACCACAACAACCCGCTCGAGATGCACGCCACCCTGGCAGCCTGGAACGACGAGGGCGTCACCCTCCACGACAGCAACCAGGGCTCGCACGGGATCCGGGACGACGTCGCCAAGGCGTTCGGCCTGCCGCCCGAGCGGGTGCGCGTGATCGCGCCGTACGTCGGCGGCGGCTTCGGCTCGAAAGCCTTCACCCACCCGCACGTGATCCTCACCGTCATGGCGGCCAAGCTCGCCGGCCGGCCGGTGAAGTACATGCTCACCCGCCAGCAGATGTTCTCGCTGGTCGGCTACCGCACGCCGACGATCCAGCGCGTGCGTCTCGCCGCCGACGGCGACGGCAAGCTGACCGCGATCGCCCACGAGGTGATCGAGCAGACCTCGACGATCGAGGAGTTCGCCGAGCAGACCGCGGTCGCGACGCGCATGATGTACGCCGCGCCCAACCGCCGCACGACCCACCGCCTGGCGCGGCTCGACCTGCCGACGCCCTCGATCTTCCGCGCCCCGGGCGAGACGCCCGGGATGTACGCGCTGGAGTCGGCGATGGACGAGATGGCGATCGCCTGCGGGCTCGACCCGGTCGAGTTCCGCATCCGCAACGAGCCGGAGATCGACCCCGACACCAAGCACCCCTTCAGCAGCCGCGGCCTGGTGGCGTGCCTGCGCGAGGGCGCCCGGCGCTTCGGCTGGGACGGCCGCGACCCGGCGCCGCGCGCCCGCCGCGACGGCCGCTGGCTGGTCGGCAGCGGCGTGGCCGCGTCGACCTACCCGACCCGCCGGCGCGCCCTCGCAGGCGCTGGCACGGGTCGACCGCGCCGGCAACTACACGGTGCTGATCGACGCCTCCGACATCGGCACCGGCACCTGGACCGCGCTCACCCAGATCGCCGCCGACGCGCTCGGGGTCCCGCTGGAGCGGGTGCGGCTCGAGATCGGCGACAGCGCGCTGCCGCGCGCGCCCGGCGCGGGCGGCTCGATGGGCCTGGCGTCGTGGGGCTCGGCGGTCGTCGACGCCGCCCGCAAGCTGCGCGCGCGGCTGCACGACGACTACGGCGGCATCGTCCCGGCCGACGGGCTCGAAGCCCACGGCGAGGTCGGCAAGAACCCCGAGGCCGAGCAGCTCTCGATGCACGCCTACGGCGCGCAGTTCGCCGAGGTGCGGGTCGACCTCGACACCGGCGAGGTGCGCGTCCCCCGGCTGCTGGGCGTCTTCGCGGTCGGCAACGTGATCAACGCCAAGACCGGCCGCTCGCAGCTCCTGGGCGGGATGACCATGGGCCTCTCGATGGCGCTGCACGAGGAGACGGTGCTCGACCTGCGCTTCGGGCACTACGCCAACCACGACCTGGCCGAGTACCACATCGCGACCAACGCCGACGTCGGCAGCGTGGAGGTCCACTGGATCGACGAGCACGACCCGCACGTCAACCCCATGGGCGCCAAGGGCATCGGCGAGATCGGCATGACCGGCACCGCCGCCGCGATCGCGAGCGCCGTCCACCACGCCACCGGCGTGCGGGTGCGCGACCTGCCGATCCGGCTGGACAAGCTGCTCGGCGCCTAGCGTGGCGCGGCGCCGGCTGTTCGTCGCCGCCGAGCTCGACGACGCCGCGCGCCGGGAGTGCGCGCGGGTCGCCGAGCGGCTGCGCGCGCGGGACTGGCCGGCCCGCTGGGTGCCGCCCGAGAACTACCACCTGACCGTGGCGTTCATCGGCGGGGTCGGCGAGGAGCGCGTCGGCGAGGTCGCGGCCGCGCTGCGCGCGCTCGGGCCGGCCCGGCGCGGGTTCGCGCTGGCGCTCGACGCGGTCGGCGCGTTTCCCGGGGCGCGGCGGCCGCGGGTGGCCTGGGCCGGACCGCGCCGGGCGCCGGCCGAGTTCGTGCCCCTGTGCGCGGCGGTGCGGGACGCGCTGGCGCCGCTGGGCTTCGCCTTCGACGAGCGAGCCGACCCGCACGTCACCCTGGCCCGTTCCGACGGGCGCGCACCGTTGCCCGAGGTCGCTCCGCCCGCGGCAGCGGTGCGGGTCGAGCGGCTGACCCTCTTCGAGTCGGTCACCGCGCCCACCGGCGCCCGCTACACCGCGCTGGAGCGATTCACGCTGGGCGGGTAACGGAGAGCGATGACGATCGAGGAATGGGCCCAGCGGGTCGACGCGCTGCTGGCCGAGCACGGGACGGACATCGCCGCGCACGCCGCCGGCACCGAGGTCACCGAGGCGATGCACGCGCGCGGCGTGGCCAAGCTGGGCCCGGACGACCCGGTCTGGGAGCACGCCGGCCGCGCGGTAGCGGCGCGTGTCGCCGAGGACGACGCGACCCTGCGCGCATCGTTCGTCCCGCGCGCCGCGGCCGACCCCGCCATGCCCGACGAGGAGCTCTCCCGGCTCAAGATGTACGTGCGCAGCGACGCCGGCGCGCGCGAGGCGGCGCGCGACATCGCCGCCTTCCTCACCGCCCCGTGAGCCTCTCCCGCGGCCGCGCCGCGCGCGTTCAGTCCTGCAGCGACGCCCCGATCGCGTCGAGCAGGTAGTTCGTGCCCTGTTCGCGCGAGCCCGCGTCGTCGTAGCCGTCGAGGAACGCGCCCTGCTCGGTCACCGTCAGCGTGGTCTTGCCGTCCTCGCCCTTCAGCTGCATGGTGGCCAGCGACACCGAGATCTTCTTCTCGTTTAGGTGCATCTCGTAGGTGTAGACGAGCCGCTCGTTCGGGACCACGTCGTGATAGACGGCGTCGAACGCCGACACGACGCCGCCCTGCCAGCGGCCGGTGACGTGCTCCCGTCCGCCGACGCGCACGTCCATCTGCCGTTCGAGCAGCTCCCACTGACCCGGCGACCCGCCGAACCACTTCGCTTTCGCGGCCTCGTCGGTCAGCGCCGCCCATACCCGGGCGACCGGCGCGTCGTAGGTGCGCTCGAGCTGGAAGCTGGCGTGGACCACCGAACGGACGCCGCTGGAGGCGCCGCCTTGCGCGCGCACGACCTCGCGCTCGAGCTTGTCGAGCGTCATGCGCCAGCCCTCGGGAGCCCCGGCGACCATCGGTGCGGCGAGCGCCGGGTCGACGAAGGTGTAGGTCTGCACGACGTCCATGCGCGTTCCGCCCAGCGCCGGGGAGAAGTCGACTTCGGTGTAGGCGCGGAAGAGCGGCTCGCCCGCGGCGTCGGTGGCGTGCATGTCGATCACCAGGCGCGTGTGCGGCGTGACCTCGACGAAGCTGCCGCGGGTCCAGTGCTCGGTGCCCTCGGGCGAGCGCATGCAGACGTCGAACGCGCCGCCGACCCGCATCTCCACGTTGGCGGCCGGAACGGTGTAGGTCTCCGGGCTGAACCAGCGCTCGACGGCAGCGGCGGAACCCCAGGCCGCGAACACCGTCTCGGGCCGGGCGTGGAAGGTGCGGGAAATTCGCAGCGGCGGCGGTTGCTGGGCGGCCGCGGTCTGGTCGGTGTCAGTCGCCTGGTCCATCGGGGTCTCCTTGGTGGTCGAGGGTTTTCAGGTACTCGCCCAACCGGTCGAGCCGGTGCTCCCACTCGGTCCGCCGCGCGCTGATCCAGCGCTCGGCCCCGCTGAGCTTCTCGGGCTCGAAGGCGCACATGCGAACGCGGCCGACCTTGTGCGAGCGGACCAGCCCCTCGGCTTCCAGGATGCCGAGGTGCTGCATCACCGAGGGCAGCGACATGGGCAGCGGCCGGGCCAGCTCGCTGACCGAGGCCGGGCCGCGGCTCAGCCGCTCCACGATCGCCCTGCGGGCCGGATCGGCGAGAGCCCGGAACAGCCCGTCGAGATCGTCCGATTGGTTAAGCATATACCTAAGTATAAGCCTATCACAGGCCGAACAGTTAGGCAATAGCCATAGTATGTGACCCGCCCGGCGACGGCCGGTCAAGGCCGGTGCCGATACGGGCGGCTCGGGTCGTCGCCGGCTGCTGTCAGGCAGTGACGAAGGTGAGTTTGATCGCGTCCTCGCCGACAGGATTGGTGCCGACAAGGCGGAGCGGCGTTCGGGCACCGGCGAAGTACGGTTTGCCGCGGCCAAGAACGAACGGACGAAAGTAGAGATGATACTCGTCGATAAGACCGAGGTCGGTGAGACTCGCCGCCAGATCGGGCCCGGCAACGTCGATGACGCCGTCGACCTCCGCCTTCAGCCGGCGAACGAAGGCTTCGAGATCGTCGCCGACGAGCGTGGCGTTGGCGCCGACCGACTTCAGCGAGCGTGATGCAACCCATTTCGGTTGCGTCCGCCACGCCGCCGCGAATTCGTGCTCGCTCGCACCCCACTCCGGTCGATCCTCGTCCCAATAGCGCATCACCTCGTACATGCGACGACCGTACAGACTGCCCGCGAGGTCGCGGACGTGGTCGACCCAATAACGAAAGAGCGCAATGCCTGGCGAATGAAGCGGCGGCTCCAGCTCGCCCTCGACGCCAGCAACGTAGCCATCGAGAGACTGCATCATTCCAAAGACGATCTTTCCCATGTTACCGCACCTCCGAACGCAAGCGGAAACGTCCCCTCCACGACAGCGACGACGGATCGCTCAGGTCGCGGCGCGCTGTGCGACCCAGCTCTTGTAGTAGTTCACGTCCTCGAGCGGCGCCGCGGTCTCGGCGACCCGCAGCGGGTTGAAGCAGTCGATCGCCACGCCCAGCTCGTCGGTCGCCGTCTTGCCCAGCGACGCCTCGACCGCGCCGGGCTGCGGGCCGTGGGGGGCGCCGGCGGCGTGCAGGGTCATCGACGCGGTCTCGATGCCGCGCCGCGACATGAAGTTGCCCGACGCGTAGTAGATGATCTCGTCGCAGTCGACCGAGCTGTGGTTGTAGGGCGCCGGGATCGCCAGCGGGTGGTAGTCGAACAGCCGCGGCGCGAACAGGATGAAGGCTGCGCCGGGCGCGTCCCAGATTTGGTGCGAGGACGGCGGCTGGTGCAGCTTGCCGGTGATCGGCGCGTACTCGTCGGCGCTGAACGCCCAGGGGTAGCAGTACCCGTCCCAGCCGACCACGTCGAAGGGGTGGTTGGCGACCGTGTAGACCGCGTTGCGGCCGCGGGCGGTCACCCGCAGCTCGAACTCGCCGGTCGCGTCGACCGGCTCGCCGAGCTGCGGCGCGCGGAAGTCGCGCTCGTAGTAGGGCGCGTGCTCGGCGAGCTGGCCGAACTCGTTGCGGAACTTGCGCGGGACCGTGATCTGGCCCGACGACTCGGCGACCAGCAGCGTGGTCGGGCTGGACGGCTGCAGGCGGTACGCCGTGCCCATCGGGACGTAGAGGTAGTCGTGCGCGCGGTAGGCCAGGTCGCCGAACGCCGACTCCAGCACGCCCTCGCCGTGCGTCACGTAGAGCATCTCGTCGCCGCCGGAGTTGCGGAAGAAATACTCCATCCGCTCCGTCACGCCGGCGGTCGACAAGAGGATGTCGTCGTTGCCGACCAGCGGCACGCGCGCCTCGACCGCATCGCCCGTCTTCTTCTCGCGCCCGGTGAACCAGTGCCGGTTGCGCACCGGGTCGTTGGGCAGGAAGCGCACCAGCGGCCGCTCCCACGCTCGCACGTCGAGCGTGGCGGTCGGCGGGCGCAGGTGGTACGCCAGCGAGTAGACGCTCTCGAAGCCCTTGGTCGAGATCAGCTCCTCGGCGTAGAGCGCGCCGCCCGGCGCACGGAACTGGGTGTGCCGCTTGTCGGGGAGCAGTCCTTGGCGAGCGTAGAATGCCACGTCGTTTCCTCTAGTAGACCAGGTCGAGCTCGGGAATCGCGGTCGGCCGCAAGCCCAGCCGCGTCGCCTTCGCGTAGTAGCGCTCCGCCGCCGCGCGCAGGTGCCGCTTGCCGTAGCCGTCGGTGCCGAGCTGCTTTTCGACCGGCCGGAACGTCTTCATGTAGCCCGCGACCAGCCGCGGCAGCGTCTCGTCCTGCGCGGCCTGGATCGTGGCGAGGTTCTCGGGATCGTCGGCGATCAGCGCCTCGGCCAGCGCGAAGCCGAACGCGATGTGGCGCGCCTCGTCGGTGCAGCGCGTCTTGTGCTGGAGCTGGCGGAGCTGGTCGCCGTTGTCCTTGGCCATCTCGATGTAGGCGAAGATGTTGCCCAGCGCCAGGCCGCCCTCGACGAACAGGTTGCCCTCGACGATGATCTGGTAGGGGTTCGTCAGCGACTCCATGTAGTCGAAGTTCGGCTTGGCCGCCGACGCCGCCCAGATCGCGTCGGTGTCGGCGTGCGAGACGCCCAGCACCCACAGCAGGTAGTCGTCCATCTCGGCGTGCTGCGCCTCGTCGACCATCTGGCACGAGGCCCAGACCCGGATGTCGTCCGAGGGCGCGGTGTGCACCGCCTGCGCGATGTAGCGCGCGACCGACTTCTCCTGGTAGCCGATGCGGGTGAACAGCGGCATCATCGCTTCCAGATAGCGCTGGTCGACGCCGGTCATCTCGCGCTTGTCGTCGGGCAGCGCGCGCAGCGCGTCGTCGTAGGCCAGCTTCTCCTTGGCTTGGAGGCGGTAGTAGGTCACCGTGTCGAGCTTGAACGGCGGTTGGAAGCTGCTCGGGTCGCTGAGGTGCAGGTCGGCCATCGTCGCGGGCATCACGGCCTCCGGTTGGGACAGATCGCACCGCTTCTCGTTCAGCGAACCCGGCCTCCTGTGCGGTGCTGCTTGCCGTGCACGAGGTGAGCGGCCGCTCGCTGCACGAGGACGAGCACCGCCAGACCGGCCAGACAGGCGACGAACGTGCCGACGGCCGGCCGCGAGAACGGGACGAAGCCGAAGGCGAGCGCGGTCGCGATCGCTGGCGGGTGGATCCCGCCGGCCAGCACCAGGACGACGATCGTGGCCGCCATCGCGAGCGCGGCGGCGGCGTACCCGCCGCCCAGCCAAGCGGCCGCGGTGCAGCCCAGGCCGAGCGCGACGAGATGGCCGCCGACCATCGGCCGCAGGTCGTTCATGCCGTGGTGCGGATCGGTGTAGACCAGGAACGCGCTGACCGCCAGCGGTGCGAACAGCACCCGCTCGTGCGCGACGTGCTGCACGAGCGCGAGGATGCCGAACGTCGCGACCGTCGGAGGCACCGCCAGCACGATGTCGCGCAGCACGCGCGGGCGCGCCATCACCCCAGGTACGCCGCGGTGATCGCCGGGTCGGCAGCCATCCCAGCGGCGTCGCCGGCAGCGGTGATGCGGCCGCGCTCGAGCAGCGCGACCCGGTCGGCGACCGCGAACGCCGCCCGCGCGTTCTGCTCGACCACGACGACGGTCGTTCCGCCCGCGTTGATCTGCGCGAGCGCGGCGAAGATCTCGGCGACGACCTGCGGCGCCAGCCCCAGCGACGGTTCGTCGAGCAGCAGGACGCGTGGCCGCGCCAAGAGGCCGCGCGCGATCGCGACCATCTGCTGCTCGCCGCCCGAGAGCGTCCCCGCCCGCTGCCTGCGCCGTTCGCGCAGACGCGGGAAGAGCCCGAAGACGCGCGCCAGCTCGGCCGCGGTCGCGCCGCCGTGCGCGTACGCGCCCAGCTCCAGGTTGCGCTCCACCGTCAGCGCGTCGAACATCTGGCGCCGCTCGGGCACCAGCACCAGCCCGGCCCGCACGGCGCGCTCGGCCGGCAGACCGGTGACGTCGCGCCCGGCCAGCACGACCCGGCCGGCGCTCGGTGCGAACCAGCCGGCCAGCGTGCCGAGCAGGGTCGATTTCCCTGCCCCGTTGGGCCCGACGATCGCCAGGATCTCGCCCGCCGACACGGTCAGGTCGACCCCGTCGAGCGCCCGCACCGCCCCGCGCCGCGTGACCAGTCCCGCGACGGTGAGCGCCGGTGCAGCGCTCTCCGCGACCCGTGCGGTCCGCGCCGGCGGGACCGTGACCGTCTCGCCGAGATACGCCTCGACCACGCGCGGGTCATGCTGCACCTCGGCCGGGGCGCCTTCGGCGAGCTTCCTGCCGCGGTGCATGACGACGACGCGGTCGGAGAGCGCCATCACGGTGCGCACGTCGTGCTCGATCATCAGGATCGTCACCCCCTGCGCGCGCACTCGCGCCAGCACGTCGACGAACGCGCGCGTCTCGCCGCGCGAGAGCCCCGACGTCGGCTCGTCGAGCAGCAGCAGCCGCGGCTCCGCGGCCAGCGCGCGGGCCAGCTCGAGCAGCCGCTGGCGCCCGAACGCGAGCGCCGCCGCGGGCCGGTCGGCGTCCGCCTCCAGCCCGACGAGCGTCAGCAGCTCGTCGGCGCGCGCCCGCGCGGCCCGGCCGCGCTCGCGCGCCTCGAGCGGCACCAGCACGTTCTCGCGCGCGCTCATCGTGCCGAACACCTGCAGCGTCTGGAACGTGCGCGCGATCCCGGCGCGCGAGATCGCGCTCGGCCCGCGCCCGCGCAGGCTGCGCCCGGCCAGCCGCACGTCGCCCCCCTCGAGCGGGTACGCGCCGGTGATCAGGTTGAAGACGCTGGTCTTGCCGGCGCCGTTGGGGCCGATGATCGAGACGAACGCGCCCCGCTCGACCGCGAACGAGAGGTCGTCGACCGCCACCACGCCGCCGAACCGCTTGCGCGCGCGCTCGACCTCCAGCAGCGCGCTCACCGGCCGCGCCCGAGCAGCGCGCCGACGACGCCCTGCGGCATGAAGCGCACCACCGCAACCAGGATCAGCCCGAACGCGACCACCTGCAGCGCGGCGGCGGCCCCTTGCGCGTTGGCCGCGAACAGCACCCCCGCCAGCGCCGTCAGCCCGGCGGCGACCAGCGTGAACAGCGCGGCGCCGACGATCGGGCCGAGCGCCGTCGCGGCGCCGCCGAGCACGACCATCACGACGAAGAACACCGACTGCTCGAACGTGAACGACGTCGGCGAGATGTAGCCCGCGTAGTAGGCGTAGAGCGAACCGGCGACCGACGCGTAGACCGCGCTGAGCACGAACGCCTCGAGCTTGCGCGCGCGCACCCGCACGCCCATCGCCGCGGCGGCCGTCTCGCTGGCCGCGATCGCGCGCAGCGCCCGCCCGCGCGCGCTCGCCCGCAGCGCCGCCAGCCCGATGGCTCCCGCGCCGACGGCGAGCCATGCGATGACGTAGGCCGGCAGGTCGCCATTCAGCGCGCGCCCGCCGAGGTGCAGTGCGCCGAAGTCGCCGGTCCCCGAGGGTCCGCCCGTCAGCCCGCCCGCCTCGTCGAAGACGACCTTCGCGATCACCCCCAGCCCCAGCGTCGCCAGGGTCAGGTAGTGGCCGCGCAGGCGCAGCGTCGGCCAGCCGACCAGCGCCGCGACCGCCGCGACGACCAGCGCCGCGACCGCGATCGCCAGCCACGGGTCGACGCCGTTGCGCGAGGCCGCCGCCGCCGCGTACGCGCCCAGGCCAAAGAACGCCGCCTGCGCCAGCACGACCTCGCCGGCGCTGCCGATCATCAGCCCCAGGCCCAGCGCGGCGAGCGCGTTCTGGCCGATCACGACCATCGTCGCGAGCGCGTAGCCGTTGCGCGCGAACGGCACGGCGATCACGAGCGCCGCCAGCAGCAGCCCGCCGAGCAGCTCGCGGCGCGCCTCAGACACGCGCGACCGAGCGCCCGAGCAGCCCTTGCGGCCGCACCAGCAGCACGGCGATCAGGATCGCGAACGCGATCGCGTCGCGCCAGCCCGACGAGAGCACGCCCGCGCCGACCGACTCCAGCACCCCCAGCAGCAGCCCGCCGACGACCGCGCCCGGCACGCTGACGATCCCGCCCAGCACCGCCGCGACGAAGCCCTTGAGCCCCAGTTGCAAGCCCATGTCGTACGACGCCAGCGTGATCGGCGCGATCGCCACCCCCGCGACGCCGGCCAGCCCCGCACCCAGCGCGAAGGCGACCGCGCCGGCCTGCAGCGGGTCGATGCCCATCAGGCGCGCCGCCTCGCGGTTGAGCGACGCGGCCAGCAGCGCGGCACCCAGGCGCGTGCGCTCGAAGAGCACCCACAGCGCCAGCACCAGCCCGACGACGATGGCGGCGATCCAGAGCTGCTGCGGCGTCACGGTCGCCGCGCCGACGCCGATCGCGCCGCCCGGTGAGAACGCCGGCAGGGGCTTGGCCGCCGGCCCGAAGGCGAGCAGCGCGATCCCGCGCAGCGCGATCGAGACCCCGATCGTGATGATCACCTGCACGACCAGCGGCGCGCCGGCGGCGCCGCGCAGCCCCAGGTACCAGACCGCCAGACCCACCAGCGCCGCCGCGGCGACCCCGGCGGCCGCCGCCAGCGGCAGCGGCGCGCCCAGGCCGACCAGCGTGACCGCGACGACGGCGCCGGTCATCGCGAACTCGCCCTGGGCGAAGTTCAGCACGCCGGTGACGTTGTGGATCACCACGAAGCCGACCGCGACCAGCGCGTAGAGCGCCCCCGTCGCGAGACCGGAGACGACGAACTGCAGCAGCGGATCAGCGCTCGGCGATCTTCCAGCCGCTGCCGGTCGCCTGGGCGATCACGATGTCGCTCTCGGCGAGCCCCTGGTGGTTGGAGGGCGTGATCGTGTAGCGCCCGCTGTACGACGGGAAGTTGGTGATCTTGGTCTCGAGCGCGTCGCGGATCGCCTTGCGGTCGGTGCCGCCGCTGCGCATGGCCTGGAGCAGCAGCCGAATCCCGTCGGCGCCGAACGCGGCGATGCCGTCCGGATCGGCGTGGAAGCGCCGCTTGTACTCGTCGCCGTAGATCTGCAGGATGCCGCGCTGCGGGTCGTTCTTGGCCAGCTCGCCGGCGACCGTGATCTTGGTGGTCGCGAGGTACGTGCCCGCGACGTCCTTGCCGGCGCCGACGAACGACGAGCCGGCCGCGCCGTTGGAGTAGATCAGCTTCGCCCGCAGGCCGAGCTGGGCCGCGTTCTTGGCGATGATCGTCACCGCCGGCGGCTGGCCCCAGATCACCACCGCCTGGGCGCGCGCGTCGCGAATCTTGGTGAGCTGCGCGGTGATGTCGGTATCGGCCGGGCCGTACTTCTCCTCGTCGACGGTCTTGAGGCCGAAGCGCGCGGCCTGGGTGCCGAAGTTGGCCTTGCCGGAATCGCCGTAGGCGGTGTTCACGCTGAGGAACGCGATCTCGGTCAGCTTCTGCTTGGCCAGGAAGCCGGCGATCTTGTTGGCGACCTGCGAGTCGTCGTTGGGCGTCTTGAACACCCAGTGCCGCTGGTCGACCGGGTTGGTGATCACGTTGCCCGCGCCGTTGGAGATCATCGGCACGCCGTCCTCGTTGGCGACCGGTACCGCGGGCATGGTGGTCGGGGTCGTCCCGGCGCCCAGGATCGCGACCACGCCGTCGCCGGCCAGCTTCGTCGCGTTGAGCCGCGACTGGGCCGGATCGCTCTTGTTGTCGAGCACCTCCAGCTCGATCCGGCGGCCGCCGATCCCGCCGTGCGCGTTCGCCTCGTCGACGTACATCTGGATCGAGTTGAGCTGCGGCTGGCCCCAGGTCGAGGACACCCCCGAGAGCTCGAGGTTCACCCCGACCTTGATCGGGTCGGCGGCCGGCACCGCGAGCGGTGCGGCCAGGACGGCGGCGGCGAGCAGGGCGGCGAGACGAACCTTCATGCGAGAGCGCCTACGCCGGGGCGGACCGCGCCCCCTCGCCCGGCGAACGGGGCTGGCGTGGACGTTCCGCGCGACGACCGGACCGCGCTGCTGCTGGACCTCAGCCGGGCGCTGCACCAGGCCGGCTTCCCGACCGATTCGCTCGAGGACACCGTCCGCGAGGTCGGCCGCACGCTCGGCCTGGCGGTCCAGATCAACGCCCTGCCGACCACCCTCACCCTGGCGGTGGGACCGCCGTTCGCGCAGCAGCTGGTCGTGCTGCGGCTCGAGCCCGGGAGCCTGAACCTGCGCAAGCTCGCGCTGCTCGACGCCGTCGTCGGCAGCCTGCGGGCCGGCGGCAACCCGGGCGAGGCGCTGGCCGAGGTGGTGCGGATCGACGCCGAGGTCCCGCTCGACCCGCCCGCGCTGACGGTCGCCACCTACGCGGTGCTCTCGTGCGGCGCGGCGCTGCTGCTGGGCGGCGGGCGCGGCGAGATCGTCGTCTCGACCTCGACCGGGATCGCGATCGGCGGCATCGCCGCCCTGGCGCAGCGCTCGCGCCGGGTCGACCGCGTCTTCGAGATCGCCGCCGCGTTCGTCGCGACCATCATCGTTGCGCTGTGGGAGCGCTTCGGACCGCCGATCTCGCTCTACGTCGCGATCATCGCCGGCATCGTCCAGCTGCTGCCGGGCTACGCGCTCACCACCGCGCTGAGCGAGCTGGCCAACCGCAACCTGGTCTCGGGAACGTCGCGGCTGGGCGGCGTGCTGGTGACCCTGCTCTCGCTGGGCTCGGGCTTCGCGCTGGGCGCGGGCCTGGGCGGCAACGCGATCATGGACGCGCCGACCGTCAGCCCCGGCCACACGACCGCCGGGTCGACCGTCGCCGCCGCGCTGCTGATGGGCCTGGCGATCGCGGCGCTGCTCCACGCGCGCTACCGCGACCTGGGCTGGATCGTCGGCTCGTGCCTGGTGACGGTGGCGCTGGTGCGCTTCTTCCCGACGCTGGGGATCACCCAGGCCAGCCCGTTCGCGACCGCGTTCGCGATCGGTCTGGCGACGAATCTGGCGGCCCGCTACCTGCGGATCCCGCAAGCGGTCGTGCTCGTGCCGGGCCTGCTCGTGCTCGTGCCGGGCTCGCTCTCGTACGAGAGCCTGCTCTACGTCTTCCAGGCCGACGCGACCGACGCGCTCTCGCTGGCCGTGCGGGCGCTGCTCGCCGCGATCCTGATCGTGACCGGCTTCCTGACCTCGCAGCTCGTCGCGCCGTTGCCCCACCGCCGCAGGGGGTAAGAGGTCGAGGCGAAGCGCAAAGACGCGGCGATCTTCGACCTGCGGCGCGGGCAACGTACGCCTGACGCGGCCGGGTACACGGAAAAGCACGATGCCGTACTTGCGCCTCTCTTCGCTTCCGCTCGACGACCAGACGAAGCGCCACCTCGCCGACGAGCTGACAGCAACCGTCCTGGACGTCCTGCCGCACCAAAAGCCCGAGTGGACGACCGTCCACTTCACGTCCTTCGACCCGCACGATTTCGCGATCGCCGGCCGGCTGGTCGCTGACGGCGCCGTGCCCGACACGCACCTGGAGCTCAGCGCCACGGACGTCGACGAGCGCGCCTGGCACGCCTTGCGCAACCGCCTCACCGACGTCCTGGTCGAGGCGCTGGGGATCGACCCGATGGAGCGCTGGCACGTGAACGTCAAGCTCAACCAGTACGACGCCCACAGCTTCGCGGTGGCCGGCAACGCCAGCGACGAGCTCGACCAGGCCGGCGCGCTGGACGACGCCGGCGCCGGGAACGGCGGCGGCTGGCTGCGGCCCGCGGTCGTACTGGGGTTCGCTCTCGGCGCGGTGCTCAGCTACCGCTGGTTCGCCGCTCGCGTCGCCACCGACGCGACCGTCGACGCCGCGGAGCCGGTGCGGCCGAGCATTACCGCCAGCGAAGCGCGCGAGTACTGAAAACGCGAACAGCCCGCTCGATCATCGCTGATCGGCGGGCTGTTCGGGACGGATAATCTGGCGACGTCCTACTCTCGAGGGACCCTGCGGTCCGACTACCATCGGCGCTGGCGGGCTTAACTGCCGTGTTCGGGATGGGAACGGGTGGGACCCCACCGCTATGGTCGCCAGAAACTTGATCCGCGCGCGATGTCGAGCCGGAGCTCGAGACGATCGCGTGCGAAAGCTGCACAGAGAAGAACTTCCATGGCCAAACGATTGCGTTCGTTGTTAGCGTACTTATTAAGTGTCCGGGCGATTAGTACCGGTCAGCTCCAGCGATTGCTCGCCTTCCACCTCCGGCCTATCAACGTGGTAGTCTCCCACGACCCTTCACTCTTTCGAGGTTGAGACCTCATCTTGGAGTCAGTTTCACGCTTATATGCTTTCAGCGTTTATCTGATCCGAACGTAGCTACCCGGCTATGCTCCTGGCGGAACAACCGGTTCACCAGAGGTTCGTTCAACCCGGTCCTCTCGTACTAGGGTCGACACTCCTCAAGTCTCCTACGCCCACGGCGGATAGGGACCGAACTGTCTCACGACGTTCTGAACCCAGATCGCGTACCGCTTTAATGGGCGAACAGCCCAACCCTTGGGACCTACTACAGCCCCAGGATGCGACGATCCGACATCGAGGTGCCAAACCTCCCCGTCGATGTGGACTCTTGGGGGAGATAAGCCTGTTATCCCCAGAGTAGCTTTTATCCGATAAGCGACGGCCCTTCCATTCGGTACCGCCGGATCACTTAGCCCTGCTTTCGCACCTGCTCGACCTGTCCGTCTCGCAGTCAAGCTCCCTTTTGCCTATGCACTCAACGAACGGTTTCTGACCGTTCTGAGGGAACCTTTGGGCGCCTCCGTTACTCTTTAGGAGGCGACCGCCCCAGTCAAACTGCCCACCTGACGCTGTCTCCCAGCCGGATCACGGCTGTAGGTTAGAATCCCAAGACTTTCAGGGTGGTATCCCAAGGTTGCCTCCCCGTAAGCTAGCGCCCACGGATCATCAGCTCCCACCTATCCTGTACAGAAAGTCTCAGAACCCAACATCAGGATACAGTAAAGCTTCATGGGGTCTTTCCGTCCTGCCGCGGGTAACCAGCATCTTCACTGGTACTGCAATTTCGCCGGGCCCCCCATCGAGACAGTGCCCAAGTCGTTACTCCATTCGTGCAGGTCGGAACTTACCCGACAAGGAATTTCGCTACCTTAGGACGGTTATAGTTACCGCCGCCGTTTACTGGGGCTTCAATTCAAAGCTTCGCTTGCGCTAACCTCTCCTTTTAACCTTCCAGCACCGGGCAGGAGTCAGCCCCTATACGTCCGCTTTCGCGTTCGCAGAGACCTGTGTTTTTGTTAAACAGTCGCTTGGGCCTATTCACTGCGACCCCCATCGGCTTTCGTCGTAAAGACTAGACCAACAAGGGCACCCCTTCTCCCAAAGTTACGGGGTTAATTTGCCGAGTTCCTTAACAGGGGTTCTCCCGTCGCCTTAGCATGCTCTGCCAGTCTACCTGTGTCGGTGTACGGTACGGGCACCTATGTCATTACTAGAGACTTTTCTTGGCAGCGTGGAGTCAATCACTTCGGCTCCGAAGAGCCTCGCACTCGCATCTCGGAGTTGCCAGACGGATTTGCCTATCTGACCCCCTACCTGCTTCGACGCACACATCCGATGGTGCGCTGACCTATCCTCCTGCGTCATCCCTTCATTTCATAGACTCTCGTGACCGATGCACACGCTCAAAAACCCCCGCAAGCTTGCGCCGGCGAAGATCTCCGATCGTGTCCATTGGTTCGCGAGAGTCTAAACTGACGTCGGTGGTAGCCGAATATGAACGGCTTGGCCATCGCCTACGCTTCTCAGCCTCGGCTTAGGACCCGACTCACCCTGAGACGATTGACGTAGCTCAGGAAACCTTAGACTTCCGGCGTGCGGGGTTCTCACCCGCATTTCTCGCTACTTATACCTGCATTCGCACTTGTCGTTCGTCCACCGATCCTTACGGTTCGGCTTCAGCCTACGCGACAACGCTCCCCTACCGATGTTTGCACATCCCATAGCTTCGGTTAGATGCTTGAGCCCCGTTACATTTTCGGCGCCCCATCACTCGACTAGTGAGCTATTACGCACTCTTTCAAGGGTGGCTGCTTCTAAGCCAACCTCCTAGTTGTCTATGCGACGAGACTTCCTTTACCACTGAGCATCTATTGGGGACCTTAGCTGATGATCTGGGCTGTTTCCCTTTTGACAATGGAGCTTATCCCCCACTGTCTGACTGCCGCGGAGTACGCCGAGGTATTCGGAGTTTGATGGGGTTCGGTAACCCGGTAAGGCCCCTAGCCCTGTCAGTGCTCTACCCCCTCGGTTTAACGCGCGACGCTAGTCCTCAAACTATTTCGGGGAGAACCAGCTATCTCCAGGTTCGATTGGCTTTTCACCCCTATCCACAGCTCATCCAATGTTTTTTCAACAACAACAGGTTCGGCCCTCCACATGAGGTTAATCATGCTTCAGCCTGGCCATGGATAGATCACCTGGTTTCGGGTCTACTGATGCAGACGAAACGCCCTATTCAGACTCGCTTTCGCTGCGGCTCCGGCTCTTCACCTTAACCAAGCCTGCACCACGTAACTCGCAGGTTCATTCTTCAATAGGCACGCGATCAGCCTTGCTTGCGCATTGGCCTTTCACGGTTTGTAAGCACACGGTTTCATGTTCTATTTCACTCCCCTTCGGGGGTTCTTTTCACCTTTCCCTCACGGTACTATGCGCTATCGGTCACGACAGAATATTTAGCCTTGGAAGATGGTCCTCCCAGATTCAGACAGGGTTTCTCGTGCCCCGCCTTACTCACGAACAATCGACGCAGTCCGAACGCTTTCGCCTACCGGGCTATCACCGTCTCTGGCGCGGCTTTCCAGCCGTCTTCAACTAACGATCGGTTTTGTAACTGCGCTCGAGTCATAGGAAACTCGAACGATTGCCGTACGACCCCCCTTCACGCAACGCTCCTACGCTTACACGTGCGGGGTTTAGGCTCTTCCCGGTTCGCTCGCCACTACTACGGGAATCTCGGTTGATGTCTTTTCCTCCGGCTACTTAGATGTTTCAGTTCACCGGGTATGCTCTATCGTGGCTATTGTATTCACCACGAAGTACGTGACCATGACGCCACGTGGGTTGCCCCATTCGGAAATTCTGGGATCATCGCTCGTTGGCAGCTCCCCCAGACTTATCGCAGCCTGCTACGTCCTTCATCGCCTGTCGTGCCAAGGTATCCACCTGTGTGCTCTTATGTACTTACTAAGACGCGTTCAAGGAACACAATTTGAAATTGCAGTCCATGCTCTGCGCATGGACCCGCTCTCATGTTTGGCACATGAAAGTTCTTCTCTATGCAGTTTTCAAGGATCGAGGTTCGTGACTCCACGGCGGCCGGCGATCGCATCGTTGCCGAGCGAGTCGCGTCGCGCCGAGGGCCGCGCCCTCAAAGCTGAACAGTGCAGTCCCGACGAAGGATTCGCCAAGCGAACCCATCGTCTTGCGGGAGACCTCCGATGAGGAGGCCGCGCAACCGACGCTGAAAAACGTCGGGCGCATCGTTCTCATCCACGCCTTAGCTCTAAAGAGCCGGGTGAACCCCGAACTGATGCGCATCGTCTGTGGTCGACAAGAATGTACGCCGTTGCGATCACGCCAGGCGCGATCCAACGACACGTACTCCTTAGAAAGGAGGTGATCCAGCCGCACCTTCCGATACGGCTACCTTGTTACGACTTCGTCCCCCTTACCTAGCACACCTTAGACGCCTTGCTCCTTGCGGTTGCACGGGCGGCTTCGGGTACACTAAACTCAGGTGACGTGACGGGCGGTGTGTACAAGGCCCGGGAACGTATTCAACGCAGCGTAGCTGATCTGCGTTTACTAGCGATTCCGACTTCATGAAGGCGAGTTGCAGCCTTCAATCCGAACTGGGGGTAGGTTTAAGGGATTAGCATACTATCACTAGCTAGCAACCCGTTGTCCTACCCATTGTAGCACGTGTGTAGCCCGGGACGTAAGGGCCATGCTGACTTGACGTCATCCCCACCTTCCTCCGACTTCTCATCGGCGGTCTCGCGTGAGAGATCCTTGCGGACCAACACACGACGAGGGTTGCGCTCGTTGCGGGACTTAACCCAACACCTCACGGCACGAGCTGACGACAGCCATGCAGCACCTGTCTCTGCGTCCCCTTGCGGGGAAGCCTACTTTCGTAGGATGTCGCAGGATGTCAAGCCCCGGTAAGGTTCTTCGCGTTGCGTCGAATTAAACCACATGCTCCACCGCTTGTGCGGGCCCCCGTCAATTCCTTTGAGTTTTAACCTTGCGGCCGTACTCCCCAGGCGGGATACTTATTGTGTTAACTACGGCACATATGGAGTCGATACCACATACACCTAGTATCCATCGTTTACGGCTAGGACTACCGGGGTATCTAATCCCGTTTGCTCCCCTAGCTTTCGCTCCTCAGCGTCAGAACAACCCCAGGTGATCGCCTTCGCCACTGGTGTTCCTCCCGATATCTACGCATTTCACCGCTACACCGGGAATTCCATCACCCTCTGATTGCCTCAAGACCAATAGTATCGGTGCCGTTCCCTGAGTTGAGCCCAGGTCTTTCTTCACCGACTTTCTGACCCGCCTACGAGCGCTTTACGCCCAATAATTCCGAATAACGCTTGCCCCCTACGTCTTACCGCGGCTGCTGGCACGTAGTTAGCCGGGGCTTCCTCCAAGGGTACCGTCATTATCGTCCCCTTCGACAGTGGTTTACGACCCTAAGGCCTTCTTCCCACACGCGGCGTCGCTCCGTCAGGCTTGCGCCCATTGCGGAAAATTCCTCACTGCTGCCTCCCGTAGGAGTCTGGGCCGTTTCTCAGTCCCAGTGTGGCTGGTCGCTCTCTCAAACCAGCTACCCATCGGAGCCATGGTAGGCCGTTACCCCACCATCTAGCTAATGGGACGCGGTCCCGTCATCGAGCGGATTGCTCCTTTTATCGCCAAGGGATGCCCCTCGGAGACGTATGCGGTATTAGCTAACCTTTCGGCTAGTTATCCCCCACTCAACGGTAGGTTGACCACGCGTTACTCACCCGTCTGCCACTAGGTATTGCTACCTCGTTCGACTTGCATGTGTTAGGCACGCCGCCAGCGTTAATCCTGAGCCAGGATCAAACTCTCCATAAAATTTCATGGAGCCTTTGACAGCTCTATCTTCGCTGACGTCTCGGCCCGGCGATTGCTCGCTTGGCCGATCGACCCGGATTGCGAGTCCGGGTCTTCGCCGACGCCTCGCGGCGCGGCGATCGTCATAAATTGTACGGGACTCGTGCTCGGTGCGGACACCCGGTGGAGCCGGGAGAGCCGCAGCACGAATCCAACTCATCTTCACACCGGGCAAACAAAAACGCGGCCCTTTCGAGCCGCGCACCTGCCTGACCGGGCCGAAGACCCACAGACTTATGCGCTACTGCACTGTTCAGTTTTCAAGGAGCAGACGCTTGCGCCCAGCCCTACTCGGACCGGATCATCGACCGCACCGGAGGGGCGAGGCGTCAGAGTCAACGAAAGACAGATTACCACCGGGGTACTAACATGTCAACCCTGGGGGCTTGGCTTTATCCACGGGTCTCTCCACAGCCACCCGAGCGGGCAACTCGCCCGCACCGCTCTTCTACTAATAATAGGCCGCGCGATGAACGGTCGGCGGCAGAGCGGTGCGAGCGGTTGGCCTAGTCCATGCCGGCGGCCAGGTCGTCCGCGGCGTGGGCTGCCAGCTTGCGCGAGATCGACTTGGCCTGGGTGAACAGCAGCAGGTAATCGTATCCGCCGGCCTTGGAGTCGGTGCCGCTCAGGTTGAAGCCGCCGAACGGTTGCCCGCCGACCAGGGCGCCGGTGCACTTGCGGTTGAGGTAGAGGTTGCCGACGAAGAACTCGTCGACCGCCCGGCGCAGGCGCTCCTCGCTGGCCGAGTAGACCGCGCCGGTCAGGCCGAACTCGGTCCCGTTGGCGATCTCGAGCGCGTGGTCGAAGTCGCGGGCCTCGATCACCGCCAGGAACGGGCCGAAGATCTCTTCTTGGGCGATCCGCGCCTGGGGGTCGACGTCGGCGAAGACGGTCGGCTCGAAGAAGTAGCCCGAGCCCGGCAGCCGGTTGCCGCCGGTCACCAGCCGGCCCTCGCCCTTGCCGATCTCGATGTAGCCGCTCACCTTGTCGGCCGCCTTCTGGTTGACGACCGGGCCCATGAAGGTGTCGGGGTCGGCCGGGTCGCCGACCCGCAGCGCCCGCACGGCCGGGACCAGCTTGGCCAGGAACGCGTCGTAGACCCGGGCGTCGACGATCGCGCGCGAGCACGCCGAGCACTTCTGGCCGGTGAAGCCGTAGGCGGCCGCGACCACGCCCTGAACCGCCGCGTCGAGGTCGGCGTCGTCGGCGACGACGATCGCGTCCTTGCCGCCCATCTCGGCGACCACCCGCTTGATCCAGCGCTGGCCGGGCGGCGTCTTGGCCGCCAGCTCGTTGATCCGCAGCCCGACCGCCTTCGAGCCGGTGAACGAGATGAAACGGGTGCGCGGGTCGGTCACCATCGCCTCGCCGACCGCCAGCGGGTCGCCGGGGACGAAGTTGAGCACGCCGGGCGGCAGCCCCAGCTCGTGCATGAGGTCGACGAACTTGGCCGCGATCACCGCCGCGTCGGGCGAGGGCTTCAGGCAGACCGTGTTGCCGCTGACGAACGCCGCGCTTGACATGCCGGCCATGATCGCGAAGGCGAAGTTCCAGGGCGGGATCACCGCGCCGACCCCGAGCGGCAGGTAGGTCAGCCAGTTGCGCTCGCCTTCGATCGGGACCAGCGGCGGCGGGCTGGCCAGCCGGAGCGCCTCGCGGGCGTAGAACTCGAGGAAGTCGATCGCTTCGGCAGTGTCGGCGTCGGCCTCGATCCAGGACTTGCCGACCTCGAGCACCATCAGCGCGTTCCAGTCGTCGCGGGTCTCGCGGACCCGCTGCGCCGCCCGGAACAGGAACTCGGCCCGCTCCTGGGCGCCGGTCCGCTTCCAGCTCGCGAAGGCGGCGGTCGCGGCGTCGAGCGCGCGCGAGACCTGCTCCGGCGTGGCGTCGTCGACCTCGCCGACCACCTGCTCGGGGTGGGCGGGGTTGATCGAGGCGGTGGTGCGCTCGCCGTGCAGCCGCTCGCCGCCGATCACCAGCGGGTAGCGGCGGCCGAGCTCGCCGCGCAGCCGGCCGAGCGCCGCCTCCATCGACGCGCGGTCGGCCGGGTCGGAGAAGTCCCGGATCGGCTCGTTGCGGAAGGGGGCGGCGGTGCGCGGGGCGGTGGCAGTCATGGTCGGAGGCTCCGCGCCCGCCCGGCCCGGTCCCTGCCGGCGAGCGTCACGGCGAAGTCGTAGCGGGCCGGCCGGCGCTCCTGCGAGAATTGCGCCAACCATGGTCTACGACATCGCTGTTGTCGGCGGAGGCATCGTCGGCCTCGCCACCACGCGCGAGCTGCTGCTCCGCCATCCCAACCTCCGGGTCGCCAACGTCGAGAAAGAGGACGTCTGGAGCAAGCACCAGACCGGCCACAACAGCGGCGTGATCCACTCGGGCATCTACTACAAGCCCGGCTCGCTCAAGGCCAAGCTGTGCGTCGAGGGCCGCAAGCTGGCCTGGGAGTACTGCGACGCGAAGGGCATCGAGTACAAGAACGTCGGCAAGCTGATCGTCGCCACCGAGGAGTCCGAGCTGGGCCGGCTGGACGACCTCTGGGCGCGCGGCCACCAGAACGGGATCGAGGGGCTCGAGCTGCTCGAGGCGGCGCAGATCGCCGAGCGCGAGCCGTACTGCCGCGGGATCAAGGCGATCTTCTCGCCGGTGACCGGCATCGTCGACTGGGGCCTCGTCGCGCGCACCTACGGCGACGACGCGCGCGAGATGGGCGCCGACATGTTCCTCGGCCACGAGGTGACCGCGATCGAGCGGCGCGGCGGCACGACGGTGCTCAAGACCCCCAAGGGCGAGGTCCACGCCAAGTACGTCGTCACCTGCGGCGGCCTCTACAGCGACAAGCTCGGCAAGATGACCGGCGGCGAGGTCGATCCCAAGATCGTCCCGTTCCGCGGCGACTACCTGATCCTCAAGCCCGAGAAGGCCTATCTGGTCCGGGGCAACATCTACCCGGTCCCCGATCCCGAGTTCCCGTTCCTGGGCGTGCACTTCACGCCGCGCATGGACGGCTCGATCTGGCTGGGCCCCAACGCCGTGCTCGCGTTCGCGCGCGAAGGGTACTCGTTCTTCACGATCAACCCGGCCGAGCTGTGGGACGCGCTGACCTATCCCGGCTTCTTCAAGATGGCCTCGAAGTATTGGGAGATGGGCGCCGGCGAGATGTACCGCGACCTCGTGCGCTCGGCCTACGTGCAGGCGCTCCAGCGCTACATCCCCGAGCTGCAGCCCGAGGACTGCCTGCCGGGCCCGGCCGGCGTGCGCGCGCAGGCGATGACGGCGGACGGCGGCCTCGTCGACGACTTCGTCTTCGAGGGCTCGGAGGGCGTCGTGCACGTGCGCAACGCGCCCTCGCCGGCCGCGACCTCGTCGCTGGCGATCGGCAAGTACATCGCCGACGACGCCGAGCAGCGGTTCGGCCTCTCGAAGCCCTCGATCGCGGTCTAGCTCGGTGGTGCAGGGCGATTTCGTCGAGGTCGCCTGGCTGCTGGAGCACCGCGCCGATCCACGCTTGCGGCTGGTCGACGCGCGCAGCGTGCCGCACGGAGGCGCGGTCGCGCTGCCGTCGGGCCGCGAGCAGTACGGCGCCGGCCATCTCCCCGGCGCGGTCCACCTCGACTACGCCGACGACCTGAGCGATCCCGCGACACCGTACGCGACGCGCGTCGCGCCGGGCGCGGCGTTCGCGCGCGCGCTGGGCGCGCACGGCATCGGCGACGACGCGATCGTCGTCGCGTACGACGCCGGCACGATCCCGTTCGCCGCGCGGATGGTCTGGATGCTGCGCTACTACGGGCACGCCGAGGCGTACGTGCTCGCCGGCGGCCTACCGGCCTGGGTCGCCGCCGGGCAGCCGCTCTCGGCCGAGCCGGCCGCGCCCGTGCCGGCGGCCTTCACGCCGCGCGAGCACCCCGCCCTGCGCGCCTCGCGCAACGAGGTGCTCGCCATCGCCGAGCGGCGCGCCGACGCGCAGCTGGTCGAGACGCAGCGCGACGCGACCTACGCGCAGCGCGAGCGCGACATCGCGGGCGCGGTGCGGCTCAGCGGCAACCTGCTGCTCGAGGACGCCCGCGGCGGCCGCGTCGCGGAGCCGGCCGCGCTGGCGCGGCTCGTCGAGGGCGCCCGGCTCGACCCGCGCAAGCGCACGGTGGTGACCTGCGGCAGCGGCGTCTCGGCCTCGGGCGCCTGGCTCGCGCTGCGCGCGGCCGGCTTCGCCGACGTCGCGGTCTACGACGGCTCGTGGATGGAGTGGAGCCACGACCCGTCGCTGCCGACGGTTCCCAAGCCGCCCGGCTAGGCGTCGGGGCGCGCGAACGCCACCAGCTGGTCGGCTTCGCGGTGGTTCGTCCAGAAGTTGGTGCCGTCGAAGGCCAAGCCGCGCGCACCGAACGGGATGCGAGCGAGGTCCTCGACGACCGGCGCCGCGCCGCGCGCGTCGACCCGGGTCAGCAGGTAGTCGTCGGTGTACTCGTCGTCCGTCGTGACCAGATAGAAGCGCCCGTCGACGATGACTTGGCCGGCCAGCTCGTGCGGCACCTCGATCACGCTGCCGACCACCCCTTGGGCGTCGAGCGAGAGGATGCGCTTGTTGTACCACTGGGTCAGGTAGAGCCGGTCGCCATCGTAGGCCAGGTGCGCGCCGGTGTCCTCGGGGACGGGGATCGCGTTGCCGTTGCGCTTGAAGCCGTGGCCCGGGATGAAGCGGCGGATGACGCGCGTGCCGGCGTCACCCTCGCTGCAGACCACGCGCAGCTCGTCGCCGACGACCGCCATCCCCCACGGCTCGCCGGGCGCCTGGCCTTCATCCCGCGCGGTCCAGCTGGCCGGGTCGATCGAGTACAGCCGGCACGAGAAGATCGAACCGATCCACAGCCGGGTGCCGTCGAAGGCGATCGCTTGCGGGCGGGGTGCGGGCGCGGGCAGGCGCCGCAGCTCGGTGACGTTCTCCACGCGGAGCGCTTCGCGGGCTCGCCGCCCGCCCCTCGCTGGACGGACGCTCCAAGCCTCTTGCCATGCTCGAGGCGCATGCTTGGAGTCTCCTCATCATCATACAAGCGGCGAACGCTCGGCCGCTGGAGACCCGCAATCATGCTGAATCATCTCTCGAAACTCGTCACTGCCACCGGGATGGCGGCCGCGCTCGCGGTCGGGACCGTCCCCAAGCCCGCCGCGGCGAGCACGCAGTCGACCATCAACACCATCCTGGGCGCCGCGGCGGTCGTCGGCGGCCTCGTGCTCTACAACAACTACGAGCACAAGCGGCAAGCGGCGAACACGATCGTCGGCTACACCCGCAACGGCGGAACGATCTACGGCGACGGCCGCATCGTGCTGCCCAGCGGCCAGACGATCTATCCCAACAGCAACGGCCAGTACCCGTGGGGACAGCGCGCCTACTACAACCCCGCCGCGAGCGGATACGTCTACGACGCGCAGCGCACCGGGCAGTACGACGCCACCCACCGCCACGGCAACGCGGCCATGTACCGCCGCGCGACCCCGGTCTACCAGCACCAGGCCTACGCCCCGCACCGCAGCTACAATGCCGGCCAGTACGCGCACCAGAGCTACGCCGCCCGGCCCACGAACCCGGGCAACCACTACGGCAACGCCAACCACGTCGCCCCCGGCAACCACTACGGCGCGGGCAACCGCATGAACCACGGCGGTCCCAACGGCGCCGCCGCCAACCACTCCAACAACTCCAACCACGACGATCACGGCGACCACAACGACCACCACTGAGCGGTGAGCGCGAGGCCGCGGCGTGCGCCGCGGCCTCGCACGCCGAGGAAATCGGCGTAGCGCTCAGCTCGTGACCAGCGAGACGCCCGCGAACGCGAGCCCGGGGTCCGCGATCTCGTTGCCGTCGCGGTCGACCGCGACCAGGGTGACGGGAACCTGCTTCTTGCCGGTCTGCTCGAGGAACGCGCGCAGCCTGTCGCTGACGTTGAGCCTGATCGCCGTGGGGGCGAGCTGGCGGTTCGGAGCGGCGGGTGCCGCGCCGCCCGGCGCGCCGTGCGGCGAGCCGGCGCCGAAGAAGTACTGCGTACCGAGGTAGTGCGGATTGCCCTTGGTCGGCGTCCGCGCGTCCGCGGCGGGGTCGTCGAGGAAGACCCGCAGCTCGAACGAGCGCGCGGGCAGGGTCAGGCCCTCGAACCGCACCTCGGCGCGCTCGAACCGGGGGTCGAGCTGGTCGAGCCGGAACGTCGCGACTTGCGCGCCGGACTTGAGCCGCATCGCCGGTTTCGTACCCCGCTGCCGAGCCTCAGCTGATGACGAGCGAGAAACCTTCGAAGTAGAGGCCGGATTCGTCGATCTCCTTGCCCTTCGCGTCGACGACGACCAGGGTGACCGGAGCGTCGTCCAGCTCGGCGCCGGCGCGCACCAGGGCGCGCAGCGGCCGGGTCACGTTGAGGCGGACCCTGATCGGGTCGTAGTGGTGCTTCGGGCGCAGGTCGAAGATGTCGCGCGGCTTGGGATCGCAATGCCCCGCGTCGCCGAAGCACTCGCCGTGGCCGAAGAATCCCTGGGCGCCCAGGAAGTGCGGGTTCCCGTCCGCCGGGGTCGCGGCGTCCGCTTTGGGCTCGTTGACGAACACCCGCACCGAGAACGATTCCTCCGGCGGCGTCAGCCCTTCGAACCGGATTTCGGCTCGGTGGAAGTCGGGATCGATCGTGCCGAGCGAGAAGCGCGTCACCGTATCGCCCGATGCCAGCGTCGCGCGCTCCAGGACCGCGGCGTCCATCGTGTTCGACGCGGTCGCGACCCGCCTGGCGGCGCCGGTGAGGTTCAGCGCGGGCGCGCTGTACGGCTTGTAGGCGTAGCCGAGACTGCGATAGTCCCAGATCTGGTCGAGCGGCGCCCACGGCGTCAGCATCGCGGGCGGCACGTCGGTCGGTTCGGCGGCGCCGGGATTGGCGTCTTGCCACTGGCAGAAGGCGTACTCGATGAACGAGTGGTGCACGAAGAAGACCGGGTCGTACGCTGCGGTGTTGATCGACCCCATGTCGCCGCCGACCCACCCGTGCACCAGGTTGTGCGGGTTCTCCAGATCGGGCGAGAAGGTGTCGTAGCTGGTGTCGAGCAGCGCTTGCGCGACCAGCGGCCCGATCTGCCGGAGCTGGTCGGCCGTTCCCGGGTCGCGCGTGGTGACCGGGCCGCCGTTCATCGGCTGACCGAGCAGCGGGTTCGGCTCGGTGTTCCCCGTTTTCGGGTCGACCCAGGTCGCGTCCAGGAAGATCTGCGGGATCTCGAACTGGCTCGTCCAGTCCCAGTACGGCAGGAAGCTGCCCGGCACGACGTCCTGCATGGCCTGCTCGAACGCCAGCATGTACGGCCGGTGCCACAGCGCGAAGCCGGGCGTGCCGTGCTGGCAGAGGTTCTGGCTGATCCCGTGATAGCTCGCGAGGAACTGGAACCCGCGGTTGTCGCCCGGAACGTTCTGCGAGATTTGGGCCATCGCGGCGATCGCCGTGCGAAAGTTCGCGACGTCCTGGTCGCTCATGTCGCGGACGTCCTTGCGGATCGTGACCTGGCCGGCGAAATTCTTCTTCGCGACGAACGAGCGGCGGTTGAGGGCGAGCGCGGTGAGGGCGGCCACCTCACACCGCCTTCCCGTCGTACCGCGGCGCGGCGGCCCGCTTCAGCCGGTAGCCGAGATAGCCGAGCGCGCCGAGCGTTGCGGGCAGGAGCGCCAGCCCGAGCATGGACCAATGAACAGGACACATGGCCGTCACCTCGTGGACGCAACGCAGGCAATGATACGCTTGCTACTCTAGGCAAGAGTACCAGAGCTCAGGCCGTGTTCGGCTCCGGCAGACCGTCACCTGCCCGTCGGCGCGGCGCGGAAGACAGGCTGACCGGCTAGGCGGTGACGCGCTGCTGCGGCACGCCGGCCGAGAGCCCGCCGTCGACGCCCAGCACCTGTCCCGTCGTCCAGCTCGACTCGTCGCCCAGGAAGTAGAGCGCCGCGGCGGCGACGTCGGCCGGCTCGCCGATCCGGCCCAGCGGGTGCATCGCGACCGAGGCTTTGAGCGTGGTGTCGTTCTCCCACAGGCCGCGCGAGAGCGGCGTGCGGGTGAGCGCCGGTGCGACCGCGTTGACCCGGATGCCGTAGCGCGCGTACGAGATCGACGCGCTGCGCACCAGGCCTTCGACCGCGCTCTTGGCGGCGGCGATCGTCTCGTGGTTGGGCAGCCCCGTGGTCGCCGCGACGGTCGAGAACAGCACCACGCTGCCGCGCCGGCGGCGCATCATCAGCGGCAGCACGGTCTTGAGCGCGACGAACGCGCTGGTCGCGTTGGTCTCGAACGCCGCGCGGAAGTCCTCGAGCGAAGTGGCGTGCAGCGGCCGCAGGAACACGCTGCCGACCGCGTGCGCGAAGCCGTCCAGCTCGCCGACCTCCGCCTCCGCGCGCTTGACGACCTCGGCGAACGCGGCGGGGTCGAGCACGTCGCAGGCGTACGCGGTCGCGCCGGTCTCGCGCGCGGCCGCGGCAAGCCGCTCGGGATCGCGCGCGACGACGACGGCCTTCGCGCGCGCGGCGACGACGCGGCGCGCGAGCTCGGCGCCGATGCCGCCCGAACCGCCGGTGATGAGCACGGTCTTCACGTGGAGTTGGACGCCGTGCGAGAAGTTCGTCTACCAGACGTGGTGGTTGACGTCGAGGAACAGGTCCTTCGTCGTCGCGTAGGTCCGCGCGATGTTTCGCACCGCACGCACGACGGTGGCGACGGGCAGATTCGAGCCGTCCGGGGTGTAATGGACGACCAGGACGCCGGGATGCCCCGGTGCCCCCGGACGCGTCGCGATCTCGGCGAAGTCCGCGCCGTTCTTGCTGATCAGTACGCGGTTCGCAGCCACCGCATAGGCCAAGACCGCGTCGTCGCTCGAGCCCGGGCCGAGATCGCCGACGTCGACCACCCGTTCGACGTCGTGTCCGTCGGCGCGCAGAGCGTTCGCGAGAGCATGCGCGCCGCTGTCCTCATCGAGCAGCAGGCGCACGGTGCAGATGAGGCTCGACGCGCCGGCGCTCTTCCGCAGCTTCCGCCGCGATCAGGCCCTGGTACCGATCGACGTAGTGCAACGCCTCCAGCACCGCGCGGCGCTCCAGGTCGAACTCGCGGGCGGCGTCCTCCACGCCCCAGCCGTTCGCGCGCATTTCCGCGACCACTTGAGCCGGCGTCAGCCGGCGGCCCTTGAAGACCAGCTGCCGGCGCCATGGGTGCGGAACGCGGACCAGGAAGTCGTACGACGCCTCCGGCCGCAGCGCATGCGTCACCTCGGGAAACGCATCGACGGCCTGCGGGTCGTCGGCACGCTGCAAAGCGATGACCTGGCCGCCGCGGATCGCCTCGACGCAACGTTTCCAGAAGCCGAGCAGATCCCGGCCGGCCTGGCTCTCGTTCTCCGCCCCGAACGCCTCGCGGATGAGGTCGATCGCCTCCTCGTCCCCGCCTCGAAGCTCGACCTGCCACCGGCGGCGCCCGCCGCTCTTCGGGCTCATGGCTCCAATTCTACACCATTGGGAGCCGGGCAGCAAGAACGGCGGTGCACCTGCGGACCGCTTCTCACACCCCGAGGTACGCCTTCTTCACCTGCGGGTCGTCGAGCAGCTGGGCCGACGGGCCGCTGAGCGTCACGCGGCCCGTCTCGAGCACGTACGCGCGCGAGCTGACCTCGAGCGCGGTCTGCACGTCCTGCTCGACGATCAGGATCGAGACGCCGGTGGCGTGGATCGCGGCCAGCACGTCGATCAGCGCGTCGACCAGCACCGGCGCCAGGCCCAGCGACATCTCGTCGATCAGCAGCAGCTTGGGGCGCGCCATCAGCGCGCGAGCGATCGCGACCTGCTGCTGCTCGCCGCCGGAGAGCTTGCCGGCCAGGAAACCGTAGCGCTCGCGCAGCCGCGGCAGCAGCGCGAGGATGCGCTCGAGGTCGCTCTTCACCTCGCCGTCGCGGCGCAGGTACGCGCCCATCAGCAGGTTCTCCTCGACCGTCAGCGAGCCGAACAGGCGGCGGCCCTGCGGCACCTGGAGCACGCCGGCCTGCACGATGCGGTCGGGCTGGAGGCCGGTGAGCGCCACCTCGCCGTAGCGCGCGCTGCCGCTCCAGGTCTTCACGACGCCGCTGACCGCGCCCAGCAGGGTCGACTTGCCGGCGCCGTTGGAGCCGATCAGCGCGACGATCTCGCCCGGCTCGACCCGCAGCGAGACGTCCCACAGCACCTGCGTGTCGCCGTAGCCGGCGCACAGCGCGTCGACGACGAGCGCGCTCACCCGTGGGCCTCCGGCGGCTGGATGCGCAGCGCTTCGGCGCGCTCGCGCTCGATCAGGGCGAGCTGCTCTTGGCGCTTGACCCAGCGCGAGCCGAGGTAGGCTTCGATCACCTGGGGCGAGGCCAGCACGTCGGCCGGCGCGCCCTGCGCGATCTTCTTTCCTTCGGCCAGCACGACGATGGTGGTCGAGATCGAGACGATCGCCTTCATCAGGTGCTCGACCACGATCAGCGTGACGCCGCGCGCGTTGACCGCGCGCAGCAGGTCGAGCGCTTCGTCGACCTCGGTCGCGTTGAGGCCGGCCATCACCTCGTCGAGCAGCAGCACCTCGGGATCGAGCGCCAGCGCCTTGGCGACCTCGAGCCGCTTGCGGTCGGGGATGGTCAGGTCGCTGGCGGCGCGCTCGGCGACCCGCGCCAGCCCGACCACCTCGAGCAGCTCCTGCGCGCGCTCGAACGAGCCCCGGGTCGAGCGCTTGGCGCCCTGGCGGCCGTACATGGCGCCGACCGCGACGTTCTCGCGCACGCTCAGGCTGGCGAACGGTTTGACGATCTGGAACGTACGCGCGATGCCGAGGTGGCAGACGTCGTGGGTCGGCACGTCCGCGATGCGCCGGCCGGCGTAGCTGACCGCGCCGGTGGTCGGCTTGTAGACCCCGCTGACGACGTTCATCAGCGTCGTCTTGCCCGAGCCGTTGGGGCCGATCAGGCCGACGACCGAGCCGCGCTCGACGTCGAAGCTGACGCCGCTGAGCGCCCACAGGCCACCGAAGCGCATGCCGACGTTCTCGATCCGCAGCGCGACCGCGGCAGCGTTCGGGCCGGCTTCCGCGGCGCTCATGCCTTGTACGCCGCGATGCTCTTGAGCCAGCTGCGGACGCCGCCGCGCAGGCCGAAGAGCCAGACCAGGCCGCGCGGGAGCAGCAGCACGACCAAGACGATCACCGCCCCGAAGAACAGCGTGTGGATCTTGATGAAGTAGCGGGCCAGGATCTCGTTGACGCCCGAGAGGATCAGCGCGCCGATGAACGGCCCGGCGACCGTGCCGATGCCGCCCAGGATCGTCATGACGATCGGGAAGACGTTGGCGTCCTCGGCGAACGCGATGCTCGGGTCCACGAAGCCGTTGGCGGTGGCGAACACCGCGCCCGCGGCGCCGGCGATCGCCGCGCTGATCGCCCAGGCGACGATCTTGTAGCGGGTCGCCGCGATGCCGAGCACGGCGGCGGCGTCCTCGTTCTCGCGGATCGCGACGAAGGCGTAGCCGAGCTTGGAGCGGGCGACCAGGTAGGTCGCCCCGATCGCGGCCAGCGCGACCGCCCACGAGGCGTAGTAGTAGAGCGAGAAGTGGGCCTGGTCGACCTGTTTGAGCGCCAGCCCGCCGGTGCCGCCGAACGCGTCGAGGTTGCCGACGATGTCGGCCACCGCCAGCGCCAAGCCCAGCGTCGCGATCCCAAAGTAGTGGCCCCGCAGGCGCAGCACCGCCAGCCCCACCAGCCCCGCGAACGCCGCGTTCACGACGACCGCCAGGCCGATGCCGGCCAGCAGGTTGTCGACGCCGTGCGCGCTGAGCAGCGCCGCGCAGTAGCAGCCGAGGCCGTAGAAGACGACGTTGCCGAACGAGACGTAGCCGGTGTAGCCGCCGATCATGTTCCAGCCGTAGGCCAGCGCGACGTAGGTCAGGATCGTGCGGAACAGCGTCTGGTACCCCGGCAGCGCGACCGGGACGAGCAGCAGCACGACCATCAGGCCGAGCGACACCCACAGCGCGGCCGGGCTGCCGGTGATTCCGCCCAGCCCGATCCGCCGCAGCGCGGCGCCGGTCGCGGCCGTGCTCACGCGGTCGCGCGCCCCATGATCCCGGTCGGGCGGACGATCAGCACCAGCAGCAGCACGATCAGCGCGACCGCGTCCTGCAGCCCGGTGCCGCTGATGTGCTGGCTGCCGATCGTGAAATCGATCTGGGAGGCGAAGGCCTCGACCACCCCGTAGGCCAGGCCGCCGACCAGCGCGCCCTGCACCGAGCCGAGGCCGCCCAGCACGCAGACCACGAAGGCTTTGATCAGGAACGGCTGGCCCATCGCCGGGTTGAGCGAGTACGAGAGCGAGAGCAGGGTGCCCGCGACGCCCGCCAGCCCGGCGCCCAGGCCGAACACGATCGCGTAGATCTGCGCCACCCGCACGCCGGCGAGCTGGGCCGCCCCGATGTCCATCGCGGTCGCCCGGATCGCCCGGCCGGTGCGCGAGCGGGTCAGCCAGAGCTGCAGCGCGCCGGTGATCGCCAGCGCGGCGACCAAGGTGTAGACCTTGGCCCACGGCACGGTCACCCCGCCCAGGGTGAAGTTCGTGCCCGAGTACGCGGTCGTCACGCCGCGCGTGTCGCCGGTCCAGATCTGGAGCGCGACGTTGACGATCAGCAGCGCCAGCCCGAAGGTCAGCAGGAAGGTGGTCAGCAGCGGCGCGCGGGTCACCCAGTTGATCACGTAGCGCTGGACCAGGTACCCCAGCGCGAAGAGCACCGCGAACGAGATCGGCAGCGAGAGGAACGGGTCGAGCTGGACGCTCGTGAAGAGCTGCCACGTCACGTACGCCCCGAGCATGATGAACGCCCCGTGCGCGAGGTTGATGATGTTCATGATGCCCCAGACGAGCGAGAACCCCAGCGCCACCACGGCCAGGATCCCGCCCGCGAGAATGCCGTTGACGAGATCCTGCGCGAGGAGGTGCACTTATGCCATACCTAGTGCGGCTGGGCCACTAGCGCTGGCCCCAGGGCGGGGTCGGGTACTTCGGCTTGGCCGCGGCCAAGCCGGCCGGCCAGACGGTGACCAGGCGGCCGTTCTGGATCTGGTTGACCACCATCGGCTTGTAGACGTTGATGCCGCGCTGGTCGAACTTGATGATGCCGTAGAACGTCGTCACGTCGAGCTTGGCGAGCGCGTTGCGCACCTTCTCGGGGTCGAGCGAACCGGCGCGCTGCAGCGCGTACTGGTACGCCAGGCACGTCGCGGTCGACTCGGCGTTGTGGTAGTCGGGGCGGTGGTGGTACATCGCGTCGAACGCCTTCGCGTAGTCCTTCGAGGTCTGGTAGAAGCCGGGCGCGCCGGTGTACTTCACCGCCTCCGACCACTGCGCCCCGCCGTAGACGTCGTTGGCGTCCTTGCCCAGCGAGTTGGTGAAGTCGGGGGTGTCGGGGCCGACCGAGTAGCCGTAGATCTTCGCCAGGACGTTCTGCTCCTTGAGGCCTTTCTGCACCAGCAGCGCGTCCTGCAGGTGGCCGGCGTTCAAGATGATGTCCGGGTTCGCGGCCTTGACCGCCGAGATGATCGACGAGACGTCGGTTGCGGTCTCGGGATACTTGTTGTTGTAGACGACGCTCATGCCGTGCGCCGTAGCCCAGTCGGCGGCGCCCTGCGCGACTTCCTGCGAGAACGAGTCGCTGGCCGCGGTGATCGCGACGTTCTTGGGGACCGGCTTCTGCTTGGTGGCCATCTCGAGCACGCCCTCGAGATACCGCTTGGCCGGCGAGAGCACCGCGAACGAGTACCTGAAGCCCTGGCTGAAGATCTTCTCGGCCGCGCCGTTGCCCTCGACCATCGGAATCTTCTTGCGCTCGACCATCTGCGCGACGGTGAACGCCGTGCCCGAGCCGTACGGCCCCAGGATGAAGTTCACGTGGTCCTGGTCGATCAGGCGTTCGGCGAGCTGCGCCGCCGTGGCCGGCTTGGACTCGTCGTCGTAGTACTTGATGTCGACCTTGTAGGACTTATTGCCGACCTTGATCCCGCCGTGCTTGTTGACGTAGTCCTTCCAGAAGTCGTAGCCCTCTTGGGTGAGGTGGCCTTCCTTCGTCAGCGAGCCGGTCAGCGAGACGGCCGAGCCGAAGACGATCGTGTCGCCGGCCGCCGCGGCGGGTTGGACGCGAGCGGCGCTCGCCAGCGCCATGCTGAACGCCAGCGCGCCGACCAGTAAGGTACGGTACTGCATCAGACCTCCGGAACGGTACCAAGTTGTCGGTACGATAACGTTCCGCCGCGCGATCTTCCTTCACCGCCCGGCGCCGTCCGGGAAAAGATTCTTACAGGATACGCCTGGTGCTAGCGAACGGGAAGCGCCGCGCGCAGCGCGGCGGCGTAGGCCCCGGCCGCGCGCGCCGCGTCGGCGCCGCGCCGGCCCTGGTACGCATCGACCAGCGCGCTGCCGACGATCACGCCGTCGGCCAGCGCGCCGACCGCGGCGGCGTGGGCCGGCGTCGAGATGCCGAACCCGACCGCCAGCGGCAGCCGCGTGCCGGGCCGCAGGCGGGCCAGCGCGCCCTGCGCCCAGCCGACGTCCGGCCCGTGCCCGGCGCCGGTGACGCCCAGTCGCGAGACGACGTACACGAAACCGGTCGCGGCGGCCGCGATCCGGGCCGCGCGCGCGTCCGGCGTGGTCGGTGCGACCAGCAGCGGCAGGTCGAGCCCGGCCGCCCGCAGCGGCGGCGCGAACGTCTCGATCTCCTCGAGCGGGACGTCGGGCACGATGACCCCTGCCGCGCCCGCCGCGGCGGCTTCGCGCGCGAAGCGCTCGGCGCCGTACTTGTCGACCGGGTTGAGGTAGGTGAAGAACAGGACCGGCGCGCAGCCGCGCGCCTTGGCCTGGGCGGCCAGCGCGAGCGCGTCGCCCATCCGGGTGCCGCCGTCGAGCGCGCGCTGCGCCGCGGCGGCGATCGTCGGGCCGTCGGCGAGCGGGTCGCCGTAGGGGATGCCCAGCTCGATCAGGTCGACGCCCGCGGCGCTGATCGCCTCGAGCACGGCCAGCGTCGTCGCGCGGTCGGGGTCGCCGGCCACGACGTAGCCGATCAGCGCCGCCCGCCGCTCGGCCCGGGTCCGGGCGAAGACCTCGGCGACCGACCGGAGCGCGGTCGTCACGCCGGATCGCCTTCGAGCGCGGCGACGGTGCGCACGTCCTTGTCGCCGCGCCCGCTCAGGTTGACCAGCACCAGGCCCGCCGGGCCGCGCTCGGCGGCCAGCTCGCGCGCGTAGGCGATCGCGTGGGCGGTCTCCAGCGCGGGCACGATCCCTTCGCGCCGGGCGGTGTGGTGGAACGCGGCCAGCGCCGCCGCGTCGTCGACCGCGACGTAGCGCGCCCGGCCGCTGTCCTTGAGGTACGCGTGCTCGGGCCCGACGCCGGGGTAGTCGAGCCCGGCGCTGACCGAGTGGGTGTCGCGCACCTGGCCCTCGTCGTCCTGCAGCACGTAGCTGCGCGAGCCGTGCAGGATGCCGACGCTGCCCGCGTTGAGCGAGGCGGCGGTGTCGAGCGCCTGCACGCCGTGGCCGGCCGCCTCGACGCCCCACAGCCGCACGTCCGGGTCGGCGACGAAGCCGGCGAAGATGCCCATCGCGTTCGAGCCGCCGCCGACGCAGGCCACCACGTCGGTCGGCAAGCGGCCGAACCGCTCGAGCACCTGCGCGCGCGCCTCGACCCCGATCACCTTCTGGAACTCGCGCACGAGGTACGGGTACGGGTGCGCGCCGACCACCGAGCCGATGATGTAGAACGTGTCCTCGACCCGGGCCGCCCACTCGCGAAACGCCTCGTTGGTCGCGTCCTTCAGCGTGCGGGTGCCGCTGGCGACCGGGTGCACCGTCGCGCCGAGCAGCTTCATCACGTAGACGTTGAGCGCTTGGCGCTCGACGTCGACCGCGCCCATGTACACGTCGACCTGCATGCCCAGCTTGGCGCCGATCGTCGCGGTCGCGACGCCGTGCTGGCCGGCGCCGGTCTCGGCGATGATGCGCGACTTGCCCATCCGGCGCGCGAGCAGCGCCTGGCCGACGGTGTTGTTGATCTTGTGCGCGCCGGTGTGGTTGGTGTCCTCGCGCTTGAAGACGATCGCCGCGGCCGGGCCGTCGACGAGCCGCTCGGCGACGTAGATCGGCGAGGGCCGGCCGACGAAGTCGCGCAGCAGCCCCTCGTACTCGGCCCAGAACGCCGGGTCGGCGAACGCTTCGCGCGTCGCCGCCTCGAGCCGCGCGAGCGCTTCGACCAGCACCTCGGGCACGAAGACGCCGCCGAAGCGGCCGAAGTAGCCGCGCGCGTCGGGCGTGGTCGGAGCGTGGTCGTGCCTCTGCGTCATGGTTCCTCGGCGTCGGCGGCCCGGACCGCGCGCACGAAAGCGCGCAGCTTGCGGGGATCTTTCGTGCCGTCCGTTTCGACGCCGCCCGCGACGTCGACGGCGAACGGCCGCACCGCGCGCACGCAGTCGCCGACGTTCTCGGGCGTCAGCCCGCCGCTGATGACGATCGGCCGCGGGCCGGCCAGCCGGCGCGCGAGCGGCCAGTCGAAGCTGCGGCCGGTGCCGCCGCTGCGGCCGCCGGCGCGGGCGGTGTCGAACAGCCAGGTCGCGTGGGCGAACGGCCGCGCGAAGCGGGCGAACTCTTCGGCCGTCGGCGCGGGCTCGGCCCGGACGTGGAACGCCTTGAGGTACGGCCCGGCGGCGAACGCCTCGCAGGCGTCGGCCGGCTCGTCGCCGTGAAACTGCGGGATCGCGCCGAGCTTGAGCGCCTCGTCGACCAGCGACGAGGGCGGGTCGACGAAGACCGCGACCAGGCCGACCAGGGCCGGGACCGCCTCGGCGATGCGGTGCAGCCGCTCCAGGCCGACCCGGCGCGGCGAGCCTTCGGCGAGGATCACGCCGACCGCATCCGCCCCGGCGTCGACCGCCAGCACGGCGTCCTCGACCCGCCGGCAGCCGCAGATCTTGACCCGGGTTCGCACTTAGGCCGGGACGGCGCTTCCCTTGAGCGCGCGGATCGCGCCGCGCTTGTCCTCGGCGCGCATCAGCGACTCGCCGACCAGCACGCCCCGCGCGCCGTGCGCGACCAGGCGCTTCACGTCGTCCTGCGACTTCACGCCGCTCTCGCTGATGACCACCGCGGCGGCCGGCACGAGCGGCAGCAGCTCCTCGGTGACGGCGAGATCGGTCTCGAAGGTGTGCAGGTTGCGGTTGTTGATGCCGAGCAGCGTCGCGCCGGCGGCCAGCGCGCGCGCCAGCTCGGCCTCGGTGTGGACCTCGACCAGCACGTCGAGCGCGTAGCGGCGCGCTTCGTCCAGCAGCTCGGCGAGCTGCTCGTCGGCGAGCCCGGCGACGATCGCCAGGATCGCGTCGGCGCCGTACGCGGCCGACTGCACGACCTCGTAGCGGGTGGCCAGGAAATCCTTGCGCAGGACCGGCAGCGCCGCCGCGGCGCGCGCGACGTCGAGGTACTGCAGGTCGCCCAGGAAGTGATCGCTCTCGGTCAGCACGCTGATCGCGTCGGCCCCGGCCGCTTCGTAGTCGCGCGCGATCGCGGCCGGGTCGAGCTGGCGCACGATGATGCCGACCGAGGGCGAGGCGCGCTTGATCTCGGCCACGATCGCCGGGCCGCGCGCGCCGGTCAGCGCGGCGCGGAAGCCGCGCCGCTCGCCGCGGCGGCTCTCGGCCCGAACGCGCAGCTCGTCGAGCGGCTCGCGCGCCTCGTCGGCCGCGCGGACCACCGCCTTGGCGGCATAGAGCTTGGCCAGCATGTCGGTCATACCAACTCCGTTTCGCGCTCGCTGCGCAAAGCGTCGAGCGCCGCGCGCGCCCGGCCGCTCTCGACCGCCGTGCGCGCGCGCGCCATCCCGTCGTCGAGGTCGACCGCCTCGCTCGCGACGACGAGCGCGAGCGCGGCGTTGAGCAGGACCAGGTCGGCGCGCGGGCTGCGCTCGCCGTCCAGGATCGCCAGCAGGGCGGCGGCGTTGGTCGCCGCGTCCCCGCCGCGGATCGCCGCCAGCGGCGCGCGCACGCCGTAGCGGGCCGGGTCGAGCGTCCAGCGCCGCACGCCGGCGCGGTCGAACTGGACCACTCGGGTCGGCCCGGCGCCGGAGATCTCGTCGAGCCCGTCGTCGGCGTGGATCACCGCGCCGGCTTCGGCGCCCAATAGGCGCAGCGCCTCGGCGACCAGCTCGAGGTGCTCGGCCCGGGCGACGCCGATCAGCTGCCGGTTGGCGCCGGCCGGATTGGTCAGCGGGCCCAGGACGTTGAACACGGTCCGCACCCCGAGCTCGCGCCGGATCGGGCCGACCGCGCGCATCGCGGGGTGGTAGCGCTGGGCGAACAGGAACGCGATGCCGTGCGCGCGCAGGGCCCGGGCCGCGAAGTCGGGGCCGCGGTCGAGCGCGACGCCGAGCGCTTCGAGCACGTCGGCCGAGCCGCACAGGCTCGAGGCGGCGCGGTTGCCGTGCTTGGCGACCGGCACGCCGCAGCCCGCCACGATGAAGGCCGCGGCGGTCGAGATGTTGATCGTGTGCGCGCCGTCCCCGCCGGTGCCGACGATGTCGAGCACCAGCGGCAGGCCGTGCTCGACCCGGATGCTGCGCTCGCGCATGGCGGTCGCCGCGCCGACGACCTCGGCGACCGTCTCGCCCTTGGCCGCCAGCGCCGCCAGCAGCGCCGCCGCCCGCACCGGCGAGAGCGTCTCGTCCATGATCGCGCCGATCGTCGCCGCCATCTCGGCGGCCGAGACGTGCTCGCCGCCGAGCACGCGCCGCAGCAGCGCCGGGTAGCCGTCGGTCATCGGTCCGTCACCGTCATCGCAGGCCTCGCACGACGTTCTCGGCGATGATGCGGCCGGCGGGCGTCAGCACCGACTCCGGATGGAACTGCACGCCGGCGATCGGCAGCTCGCGGTGCGCGAGGCCCTGGATCACGCCGTCGTCGCTGGCGGCGTTGGCGCGCAGCTCGGCCGGAAAGCCGTCGTGGTCGACGACCAGCGAGTGGTAGCGCGTGGCGACGAACGGCGAGGGGACGCCGGCGAAGACGCCCCGGCCGTCGTGGGTGATCTCGGAGGTCTTGCCGTGCATCTGGCGCGGCGCGTGCACGATCCGGCCGCCGAACGCCTCGCCGATGGCCTGCAGCCCCAGGCACACGCCGAACAGCGGCACCCGCTCGCGCGCCGCCTCGCGCACGATCGCCGGCGTGCGGCCCGCCTCCGCCGGCCGCCCCGGCCCCGGACCGACCACGATCCCGGCGTAGCGCGCCGTCACGCCGTCGGCCAGGCGCGGGTCGTCGTTGCGGATCACGTCCACCGCGACGCCCTCGATCCCCGCGAACAGGTGCGCCAGGTTCCAGGTGAACGAGTCGTAGTTGTCCACCAGCAGCAGCGTGGTCATGCGTCGATACCGAGGACCGCACGGACGATGCCGGTCTTGGCGAGGACCTCGGCGTACTCGGTGGTCGGGACGCTGTCGGCGACGATCCCGGCCGAGGCCTGCCAGTAGGCGCGGCCGTTGGCGCACGCCACCGAGCGCAGGATGATGCACGAGTCCATGTCGCCGTCGAAGTCGATGTGCGCGACCGAGCCGGCGTAGAAGCCGCGCGCGACCGGCTCGAGCCGGTCGATCAGCTGCATGGCGCGAATCTTCGGCGTGCCGGTGACGGTGCCGGCCGGAAACGCGGCGGCGAACAGGTCGAGCGCGTCCTTGTCGGCGCGCAGCTCGCCCACGACGTTGGAGACGATGTGCATGACGTGCGAGTAGCGCTCGATCACCATCAGCTCGTCGACCCGCACGCTGCCGGTGGTGCAGACGGCGCCCAGGTCGTTGCGGGCGAGGTCGACCAGCATGACGTGCTCGGCGCGCTCCTTGGGATCGGCCATCAGCTCCTCGGCGACGCGCTGGTCGGCCAGCGGATCGCCGTCGCGCGGCCGGGTGCCGGCCAGCGGCCGGATGCGCGCGGTGCGCCCGTCGAGCCGGACCAGGAACTCGGGCGAGGCGCCGAAGACCGCCCGCCCGCCGCCCTCGACGAAGAACATGTAGGGCGACGGGTTGAGCGCGCGGATCTGCCGGTAGAAATCGAACGCCGTCCCGGCCAGCGCGCACGAGTAGCGGATCCCGACCTGGAGCTGGTAGGCCTCGCCGTCGAAGATGAACTGCTTGGCCCGGGCCACCCGGGCCAGGAACGCCGGCTCGTCGAGCGATGCGCCGACCGGGCCGTCGGCGCGCACGGCGCCGGGGATCGTCGGCCGCTGGTCGAGCAGCCGCGCGACGTACGCGTCGAGCCGCGCGTCCACCGCCTCGCGCTCCGCCGCGCCGCGGGCGAACCCGATCAGCGTGACCCGGTGGGTGAAGTGGTCGAAGACGGCCCAGGTCCCCGGCACGACGATCAGCGCGTCGGCGAACCGAACGTCGGCCGGCGGCGCCTCGCCGACCGGCTCGAGCACCCGCGCCGCATCGTAGGTGAAGACGCAGACCGCGCCGCCGGGAAACGGCAGGTCGTCCCGGTCGAGCCGGTAGCGCGCGATCGCCGCCCGGATCCGGGCCAGCATCGCCGGGTCGCGGTCGACCGTGAACGACTCCAGGTAGTCCAGCCCGACGAACGAGTAGCGGCTGATCCGTTCGGTTCCTTCGACGGACTCCAGCAAACACGAACGCCCCGGCTGGGCCAGGGCGAGGTATGCGGAGATCGGCGTGATGCTGTCCGCGACGAACGATCGCGTTATCGAGGTGAGACTGAGCGGCTCGTCAGCCGTCGCGGTAAGCATGGGTCGTAGCACGTGATACCACGGAAGCGGGGCCGCCCGCAAGAGGGCGCCCCGCTAGACGTGCGCTGCTACTTCACCAGCTCCAGGAAGGAGAGCTCCGCCGCGTCGCCGGGGCGGACGCGCGACTTGATGATCCGGGTGTAGCCGCCGGTCCGGTCCTTGAGGGCCGGCGCGATCTGCTCGACCAGCTTCTTCGCCACGGCCTCTTCGGTCAGGTACGAGGCGATCAGCCGGCGCGAGTGCAGGTCGCCGCGGCGCGCCTGCGTGATGAGGCGGTCGACGACCTTGGAGATCTCCTTGGCCTTGGTCGAGGTGGTCTCGATCTTCTCGTGCTTGAAGAACGACGTGGCGAGGTTGCGGAGCAGCGCCTTGCGGTGGCCGTCCGTGCGCGAGAGGCGCTTGTACGCGATCTGGTGCGGCATTGTTCCTTACCCTAGGCGGCGCGGAGCGAGAGCCCGCGGTCTTCGAGGACCTGTTTGATCTCGTCGAGCGACTTCTTGCCGAAGTTGCGCATCTTGATGATCTCGTCTTCGGTCATGTCGAGCAGCTCGGAGACCTTCGAGATGCCGGCCCGCTTGAGGCAGTTGAACGAGCGGACCGAGAGGTTCAGCGTCTCGACCGGCACGTCCCACTCGCTGGCCGGCGCCGTCGCGACCGGCTTCTCCTCGGTCGAGAAGCCGATGAAGAGGCGGAGCTGGTCGGTCAGGATCTCCGAGGCCTCGGAGAGCGCGTCGTCGGGCGAGATCGAGCCGTTGGTCTCGATCTCCAGCGTCAGGCGGTCGAAGTCGACCGACTGGCCGACGCGGGTGTCGTCGACGGTGAAGTTGACCTTGCGGATCGGCGAGAAGATCGAGTCCATCGGGATCAGCCCGATCATGTGCTCGATGTTGCGCTGCTTGTCGGCGGTGACGTAGCCGCGCGACTTCTCGACGCCGATCTCCATCGAGAGCTTGGCGTCTTTCTTGGTCAGGGTCGCGAGGTGGTAGTTCGGCTGCAGGATCTCGACGTCGGCGTCGGGGGCGATGTCGCCCGCGGTCACTTCCTTGGCGCCGCTCACCTGGAGCGAGAGCACCTTGGGGTCGTCGGAGTTGAGCTTGATCGGCAGGCCCTTGAGGTTGAGCAGCAGGTCGACGGTGTCTTCCACCACGCCCGGCAGGGTCGAGAACTCGTGCAGCACGCCGTCGATCTTGACGTAGGTGACGGCGGCGCCGTCGATCGACGAGAGCAGCACGCGCCGCAGCGCGTTGCCCAGGGTGATGCCGAAGCCGCGCTCGAGCGGCTCGATCACGAACTTGGCGTAGTTCTCGCGCCGTTCGCGGACTTCGATCTGTGCGCCCGACGGCGCTTCGAGGACGGTCATGATTCGCTGGTCGGTCTTTCTCCGCTTGCGTTATCCGCCGCCGGCGCGCGGGCCGGCGACGATCGGACGTCTAGCGGTATGGTTGTTGGGTGAGGGTTAGCGGCTGTAGTACTCGACGATGAGCTGCTCGTCGACCGGGGTGTCGATCTGCTCGCGCGAGGGCAGGACGAGCACCCTGGCGCTCAGGTCCGTCTCGTTGAACTCCAGCCACTCGGGGTGGCGGCGGTTCTTGGCGGTCTCGGCGTTGGCTTGGAGCAGGGTCGAGGACTTCGAGCGGTCGGCCACGGTCAGGACGTCGCCGGCCTTGACGATGATCGAGGGGACGTTGATGATCTTGCCGTTGAGCCGGAAGTGGCGGTGGGTGATCATCTGGCGCGCCTGGGCCCGGCTCTGGGCCAAGTTGAGGCGGTAGACGACGTTGTCCAGCCGGCGCTCGAGGATCTGCAGGAAGGTCGCGCCGGTCTGTCCCTTGACCCGCTGCGCTGCGCGGAAGTAGTTCGAGAACTGGGTCTCGAGCACGCCGTAGTAGCGGCGCATCTTCTGCTTCTCGCGCAGCTGGCGGCCGTACTCGCTGACCTTCTGGCGGGTCTTGGTGTTCTGCGTCTTCTGGCCGGGCGCGGTGCCGCGGCGTTCGACCGCGCACTTTTTGGAGAGGCAGCGGTCGCCCTTGAGGAACAGCTTGATCTTCTCGCCGGTCTTGGACGTCGCGGTCTCGCGGCGGCACAGGCGGCAAACGGCTTCGGTGTAGCGGGCCATATCGTTTCTTCTAGACTCCCTTACACGCGGCGGCGCTTGGGCGGGCGGCAGCCGTTGTGGGGAATCGGCGTGACGTCTTTGATGAGGGTGATCTCGAGGCCGGCGGCCTGGAGCGAGCGGATGGCGGCTTCGCGGCCGGCGCCCGGTCCCTTGACGTAGACCTCGGCGGCCTTCATGCCGTGCTCCATCGCCTTGCGCGCGACCGACTCGGCGGCCATCTGCGCGGCGAACGGGGTCGACTTCTTCGAGCCCTTGAACCCGAGATTGCCGGCCGAGGCCCAGGCGATCGTCGAGCCGGTGTTGTCGGTGATCGTCACGATCGTGTTGTTGAACGACGAGTGGATGTGCGCGACGCCCGACCCGACGTTCTTGAACTCGCGCTTCTTGCGTGACTTGGTCTGCTTCTTGGCGGCCAAAGAGGAACTCGCTCCCGTGATTTATCTTGCCGGGCACGGCCCGGTGTCGTCGCCTCGACCGGCAGGGCTCGCGTTCGCGAGCGGCTCCGATCTTCTGCCACCCCGCCCGGCGAAAGCGGGGGCGCGCGAACGCGCGTGCCCCCCGGCTGGGAGACAACGACCTACTTTACCATAGGCGGAGGTCGCGTGCAAGGCACGAAGGTCGGCGGGCGTGCCCTCCCGCCGCCTGATCCTCTGGAGCCTGGTCGCCTTCGCCGTGCTGGCCGGCCTGGCCGCCCTCCGGTCGGCCGACTGGAGCTACGGCGCCGACACCGGCACCTTCGTGCAGATCGTGCTCGACGCGTTCGGCGGCATGCACGACGGGGTCGAGCGCACCACCCACTACCGCTTCCACTGGTCGCCGACACTGGCGTTACTGTGGCCGCTGCTGGCCGCCACCCACAGCGTCTGGGCGCTGCAGGCGGTGCTAGCGCTGGCCACGGTGGCCTGCGCCCCGCTGCTGGCGGCGATCGCGCGCTCGGGCGCCGGCCGCGGCGCGCCGGCCCCGGGCTCGGCGGACCGGGTCGGGCCGGCGCTCGCCGACCGGATCGGGGCGGTCGCGCTGGTCTACCCGCCGCTGGTCGCGGTCGGCTTCGGCGAGTTCCGGGACCTCGGGCTGCTGCCGGTGCTGGCGCTCGGCTGGTGGCTGGCGCTCCGGCGGCGCGCGTGGCGGTGGGCCGCCGTGTGCGCGGTGCTGCTGGCCGGGCTGCGCGAGGACGTCTGCCTGGAGCTGTGGATCGTCGGGACGGCCGTCGCGCTCGGCGCGGTGCGCGACCGGGACCGCGCCCGGGCCGCAGCGGGAACCACGGCGGCCTTGCTCGGCGTGGTCTCGGGCGCGCTCTACCTGTTCGTCGTGCTGCCGCGGGTCGGGCCCTGGGCGCCCTCGCACTTCTACGACTACCCCTTCGCCCACGGGCCGGGCGCGCTGCTGCTGGCGCCGCTGCTCCACCCGCTGGCGCTCATCGCCGCCATCGCCACGGTCGGCCGGCTGACCTACCTGCTCGAAGCCTTCGTCCCGCTGGCGCTCGTGCCGTTCCGCTCGCGGCTGCTCTGGCTGGCGCTGCCCGGCTTCGCGATCGTGCTGCTGGCCAACTCGGGCCTGGTCTGGCGCATGGGCATGCACTACGCCGCGCTCTGGATCCCCTGGACGCTGCTGGCTTTCGCCGGCGGGCTGGCGGCGCTGCGCCGGCCGGCGCGCTGGGCAACGGCGGCGCTGGTCCTCTCGGCGGTCGTGCTCGTCGCCTTCAGCCCGCTCCACCCGACCCACTACCTGGTGCCGTCCTACCACGCGCTGGGCGACGCGCGCGCGGCGCTGGCCCAGGTGCCGGCGGAAGCGACGGTCGCGACCCACGACGAGTGGTATACCGCCATCTCGGCCACCCACCGCGGCGCGATGGTGTTCGGCGACCTGCCGCCGGCCGCCGAGTACCTCGTCTTCGCAGCCGACTTTCCGAGCGCCGCCTTCGCCCGCTGTGGCCTTTCACGGGTACGTGCGGTCGTGGAGGCCGGGCACTACCGGCTGGTCTTCCGGCGCGGGGCGGTCAGCGTGTACCACCGCCGGCCGGGACCGCTCTGGCTGGAGACCGTAGTCCACCAGAGCCACGACGATTGCACCTGAGGAGAGACACGAGTTGATCGCATATTTCGGAACCGGACTGTTGGGCAACGGCTTCGTTCGCCGGCTGCTGGAGCGCGGCGAGACCGTGCACGTCTGGAACCGCACCACCGAGAAGGCCCGTGCGCTCGAAGCGGACGGCGCGCGGGTGTTCGAGAACCCGGCCGACGCGGTGAAGGGCGCCGCGCAGCTCCACCTCACGCTCGGCGACGACGCCTCGGTCGACGCGGTGCTCGAGCCGCTCGCCGGCGCCATCGAGCCGAGCACGGTCGTCGTCGACCACACGACGACCGCGCCGACGCCGACCGGCGAGCGGGTGCGGCGCTGGGCCGAACGCGGGGTGACGTTCGTCCACGCGCCGGTCTTCATGGGTCCCAAGCAAACCCGTGAGGGAAGCGGCATGATGCTGCTCTCCGGTCCGCCCGACGTGCGCGCGCGGGTGCGGCCGCTGCTCGAGCCGATGACCGGCAAGGTGGTCGAGTTCGGCGACGACCCCAGCCGCGCGGCGGCGTTCAAGCTGCTCGGCAACATGATGCTGGTGTTCGTGGTGAGCGGCCTGGCCGACGGCTTCCGCTTCGCCGAGTCGCTCGGCATCTCGCCGAGCGAGGCGCACGCGCTGTTCAGCGAGTTCAAGCCGACCGGCGCGATCGACGTGCGCGGCAAGAACATGGCCGAGGGCAACTACACCGCGCAGTGGGAGCTCACGATGGCGCGCAAGGACGTGCGGCTGATGCTCGAGGAGGCCGGCCGCCACGACGCGGCGCTGGCGGTGCTGCCGTCGATCGCGTCGTTCTTCGACCGCTACGTCGCGGCCGGGCACGGCGGCGAGGACGTCGGCGTGGTCGCGCTGGCGACGCCGTGAGCCCGCTCTACCTGACCGAGGCCGACGTTCGCGCCACGCTGACGATGGCCGACGCGCTGCGGCTGCTCGACGACGCGGCTCGCGCGCTGGCCGAGGGCCGGGCCGAGAACCGCCCGCGCCAGCGCGCGTACACGCCGGCCTCGGTGATCCAGAACCTGACCGCGGCGTACGGCGAGCGCATGGGCCACAAGACGTACACCGTCGCGTTCAAGGGCCGCGGCGCGCGCTTCTGGTACACGCTCTTCGCCGCCGGCGGCGAGATGCTGGCGCTGATCGAGGCCGACTCGCTGGGCCAGATCCGCACCGGCGCGGCCTCGGGCTTGGCGACCCGCGTGCTGGCCCGCGAGGGCGCGCGCACGCTGGCGGTGATCGGCACCGGCTGGCAGGCCCGCTCGCAGCTCGAGGCGGTGTGCGCCGTGCGACCGATCGAGCACGTGCGCGCCTACGGCCGCGACGGCGAGCGGCTGCGCGCGTTCTGCGCCGAGATGACGGCGCGGGCCGGCGTCCCGGTCGAGCCGGCCGCGAGCGGCCGCGCGGCGGCCGAGGGGGCCGACGTGATCTGCACGATGACCAGCGCCGCGACGCCGGTGCTCGAAGGCGCCTGGCTCGCGCCGGGGGCGCACGTCAACGCCGCCGGCTCCAACCGTGCCAACGCCCAGGAGATCGACGTCGAGACGGTGCGCCGGGCCGCCGTCGTCGCGGTCGAGGACGTCGCGCAGGCGAAGGTCGAGTCGGGCGACCTGCGCGCCGCCAACGAAACCGGCGAGTGGTCCTGGAACCAGGTCACGCGCTTGAGCGACATCGTCGCCGGCCACGCGCTCGGCCGCACCGGCGAGGAGCAGATCACGCTCTTCGAGTCGCTGGGCATCGGCCTGTGGGATCTGGTCGCCGCGGGCCACGTCTACGACGCCTGCGTCGCGCAAGGCCGCGGCGCGCGGCTGCCAATTCCAAGCTAGGAAAGCACCCGGTCCGCGGGGTTCGGCCCGCCTCGCGGGGCTACTTCTTGGCGAGCCGGCTCTGGCCGGCGACGGTTCGCTTTCCTCATCGGGACCACATGAGGCAATTCAAGAACGAGACTGGGGCGCAACTCGCTCGATCAGCGCCCACAGCAGGTCGTATGCAAAATCGCGCTCGGCCTGCTTGAAAAAGAGAATGTCGTACTGCCTCTCACCGATGGTGAACACGAGTCTGGGATGGTCGAGGAGGCTCGGCCCCTTGGCAACGACGTTGCCGACGTCGACCATCGCAAAGCAGCGCGTCGCTTTGACGTTGCCCAGTAGGTTGTGCTCGACCAGCACGATTCGGTCCAGGTAGACGTGCAGGTGCCGAGTACCGTGCCCCGCGGCGAAGAGCGGCTGGTGGGCCGGCCGCTCCCATACTCCCAAACACTTGCGGCATGCCGGAAGCACGTCGTCGATTAGGCCTTCCGCGTCGAGCGGCTGGTCGAAGTCGTAGGCGCTCCAGGTCCTGGTGGACTGCTGCAGCGCCTCGCACTCTTCGTGCAGATGGAAAGCCGACGCATCCTGGTCGAGTATGTAGGCGCGGGAGGGCAGCGGTGGCTCCGTCACGACCGGCAGAGCCTCCTGGTACGGCCACGGTGCGGAGGCAGCGACATGCAGCGCGCTGCGCAGCCAGCGCGGGACGCCGATGCCGTTGCGTGCCGCGGCGGCGCGCGCGCTTCGCGACTTCTTTTTCGCCGTGGCATGGAATGCGGTCATCTGCGCCCGAACGGACGACTGCTGCGCGGGCGGCGGAGTAGCTCCGGGGCGTGGCCCGGGAGTTGCGGTCGGCGTGGTATCCGACGACGTACCTGGACGCGACTGCTGCGGCGCGGGCGTCGGCGAATTGGCCGGCACCGTGATCGTCGCGGGAACGGAAGTATCGAGAACCTTCAGGTTGCCGGCCAGATCGCTGGTATCCTTGAACCACTGCGCGGGCAACAGGTACACCGAAGGATCGGGCATCCCGAGCGCGCCGCCCTCGGCGAGGATGTCGTAGGCGACGTTTTCGCAATTGTGTCCCAGCAGGACATAACTCGCCTTGTACTCATTCGACGCTTTGGCGATCGCCCACTCGAAGTCGCCGGTCGGGCTGTCGACGTACGTGAGATACGAATAGCCCATGCCGGCGAAGCACTCCTCCGGAGAGCCGACCCGCTCGAGGGTCATGTTTCCGTCGTTGCCGCTGGCAGCGAGGTTCAAGGCGTACGAGCCGACGAGCCAGTTGGCGCCGACGATCCCTGGTGTGTAGGCCTCGAAGAATCGGACGTAGGGATCAGGGATTTGCAGTCCCCATCCGATGTGCCCGGCGACTGCCCCGCCGAGGCCCCAATAGAACGCTACGCAATAGCGAAGCGACTGCCGGTGACGTGTGCAGTAGCCGCGTCCTGGTATGGCGCCGGCGAGCGCATTTTGGAACTCGGCGTCCGTTTGGTTCCCCGTCGTGAACCACGAGTCCAGCCCAGGGTCCAGACTGACCTCCGACGCCAGGCTTTGCCACTTTACGGCCCATTCCGCGAAACAGCGCAAACAAGCACTTCCCAAGTTCGCCTTGTCATACGGCTGCACGGTATCGTCGACGAGGAACTTGCTGCCATCTTGAGCGACGATCGGCTGCACCGCGGCCATCACGGCCGACGGAATGCAGAGGACGAGTTGCCCGTCCGCGTATGTAGCGTCCGCAGCGTTCATGGTCTGCTTGTTGGGCATCGACTCCCGGACTTTCGTAAAGCGCCTCGGCCGCTTCGCCCACTAGGACCCTCGTCCTGCCGCTGCGGTGTCCGGCCCAACGACGACCTGCGAGAGCCGATGCGCACGAGACGGACGAGGCCCGGTCGCTCGACCGGGCCTCGCGGAACCTACTTCTTGGCGGCTTTCTTCTTGCCGGCGACGGTGCGCTTGGGTCCCTTGCGGGTGCGTGCGTTGGTCTTGGTTCGCTGGCCGCGCACCGGCAGGCCGCGCCGGTGGCGCAGGCCGCGGTAGCAGCCGATGTCGGTCAGGCGCTTGATGTTCGAGGCGATCTCGCGGCGCAGGTCGCCCTCGACCTTGAGCTGGTCGATGATCTCGCGCAGCCGCTGCTCGTCCTCGTTCGAGAGGTCCTTGACCCGGATGTTCGGGTCGACCCCCGCCTGGGCGATGATCTTCTGCGAGGTCGGCAGGCCGATCCCGAAGATGTAGGTGAGACCGATCTCGATGCGCTTGTCGCGCGGCAGATCGATGCCGGAGATACGAGCCATTATCCCTGAACCTGCTTGTGCTTGGGGTTGGTCGCGCAGATCACGCGGACTTTGCCTTCGCGGCGGATGATCTTGCAGTTCTCGCAGATGCGCTTGACGCTCGGTCGTACTTTCATGGTGCTTCTATCTTCTTACGTGCTAGTGCGGCCGGGCGTCTCACGCGGCCAGATCGCCTGCGGGGCGATACCGCGCGGCGTCTTCGTGCTCGGCAACGTCGCGGAGGGTCAGGATCTTGGGGCCCTGATCGGTCACCGCGATGGTGTGCTCGAAGTGCGCAGCTAGTTTACCATCTTCCGTCACGACCGTCCAGCCGTCCTCGAGGGTGACCACCTGCCAGGTGCCCTCGGTGATCATCGGCTCGACCGCCAGGACCAGGCCGGCGCGCAGCAGCGGGCCCGCCCCGCGGGTGCCGTAGTTGGGGACCTGGGGCTCCTCGTGCATCTTGCGGCCGACCCCGTGGCCGACCAGCGCCCGCACGACCCCGTAGCCGTGCGACTCGGCGTGCTGCTGGACCGCGTAGCCGATGTCGCCGACGTGCTTGCCGACCGTCATCTCGGCGATTCCGAGCATGAGGGACTCCTGGGTGACCCGCATCAGGCGCTTGGCGCTCTCGCTCACCTCGCCGATCGCGACGGTGACCGCCGAGTCGGAGACGTAGCCCTCGAGCGTGGTGCCGATGTCGATCGAGAGCAGGTCGCCGTTCTCCAGCACCCGGTCGCCGGGCATGCCGTGGACGACCTCGTCGTTGACCGAGGCGCAGATCGAGGACGGGTAGCCGTTGTAGCCGACGAAGGTCGGGACCCCGCCCATCGAGCGGATCGACTGCTCGGCGAGCCGGTCGAGCTCGCCGGTCGTCATGCCGGGCTTCGCCGCCTGCATCAGCATGGCGAGCGTCTTGGACGTGATCTTGCCGCTGCGGCGCATGATCTCGATCTCGCGCGCCGACTTGATGCTGATCATGCCGCGTCTCCGGCCTGGCCGGGCCGGCCCTCGTCGCCGACCAGCCGCTCGAGCTGGGCGCTGACGGCGTCGATCGGGCCCAGCGCGTCGACCCGCACCAGGCGCGTGTCCGGCGCGGCCTCGTAGTAGGCGATCAGCGGCGCGGTCTGCTCGGAATAGACGGCCAACCGCTTCCCGATCGTCTCGGCCTTGTCGTCCTCGCGCTGCACCAGCGGCTCGCCGCTGACGTCGTCGATGCCGGCCACCCGGGGCGGGTTGAACCGCTCGTGATAGGTCCGGCCCGAGGCGAGGTGGGTCCAGCGGCCGGTGAGGCGCTCGGTCAGCACGCCCAGGTCGACGTCGAACAGCACCGCGACGGCGCTGCGGTGCTTGCGCGCCAGCAGCTCGTCGAGCGCCTTGGCCTGCGGTCCGGTGCGCGGAAAGCCGTCGAGGATCACGTCGCCGGGCCGCTCGAGCTCGGCGTCCATCATCCGGATGATCAGGTCGTCCGGCACCAAGGCGCCCGCGTCCATGTAGCCCTTGGCCTCGAGCCCCAGCGGCGTCCGGTCGCGGACGTTCGCGCGCAGGATGTCGCCGGTCGAGATCTGGCGGTAGCCGTGACGCTCCTCCAGGACCTTCGCCTGCGTCCCCTTGCCCGCACCAGGCGGCCCGAGGAAGATCAAGTTCACCGGTTGATGAACCCGCGGTAGTCGCGCATGGCCAGGCGGGCTTCGATCTGGGTGATCGAGTCGAGCGCGACGCCGACGACGATCAGCAGCGAGGTCGAGCCGATGTAGAGCGAGGTCACGCCGACGTCGCGCTGGAGCGAGGGCAGGACGGCCAGCAGGCCGAGGTAGATCGCCGCGGCGGTCGTGATCCGGGCCAGGATCTTGTTGATGTAGTCGACCGTCGGCTGGCCGGGCCGGATGCCCGGGATGAACGAGCCGGACTTCTTGAGGTTGTCGGCGATGTCGCGCGTGTTGACAACGATCGCCGAGTAGAAGAACGTGAAGATCACGACCAGCAAGAAGTAGACCAGGTTGTAGGCGAACGAGGTCGGCCCGAAGTAGGTCTGCAGGTAGAAGGTGACCTGGCCCTGCCAGGTGTGCTGGTCGCGGCCGCCGCCGAACCACGAGAGCGCCTGCTGCGGCAGCAAGAGGATCGAGATCGCGAAGATGATCGAGATGACGCCGGCGTTGTTGAGCCGCAGCGGGATGTAGCTCGAGCGGCCGGCGTACATCTTGCGGCCGACGACCCGGCGGGCTTGCTGGACCGGAACCCGGCGCTGGCCCTGGTACATGAACACGATCGAGACGATCGTGAAGAGCGCGATCGCGACCCACAGCAGCAGGCCCAGCCAGTTGATGTTGCCCTTGCCGGCCAGCGAGAACGTCTGGGAGACCTGGGTCGGGAAGCGCAGCACGATGCCGACGAAGATCAGCAGCGAGACGCCGTTGCCGATCCCCTTGTCGGTGATCTGCTCGCCCAGCCACATCAGGAACATCGTGCCCGAGACGAACGCGACCACCGCGTACACGATGAACAGCGCGCTCGAGTCGTAGAACACGCCGCCGCGGCTCATCGCGATCGCCATCGAGGTGGCCTGGATGGTGCCCAGCACGATGGTCAGCCAGCGGGTGTAGCGGCTGATCGTCTTGCGGCCTTCCTCGCCGCCCTTCTTGGCCATCTCCTCGAGCTGCGGGATCACCACCGTCATGAGCTGCATGATGATCGACGCGTTGATGTACGGCGTGATCCCCATGGCGATGATCGAGAGGTGCTGCAGCGCGCCGCCCGAGAGGAAGCCCAGGAACTGGTAGAACGCGCCCGACGAGATGAGCTGGTTCCACTTGGCCTGGTTCACGTTCGGGAGCTGAACGTGGATCATGAAGACGAAGACCGCGAACGCCAAGAACACGAACCCGACCCGCTTGCGGATGTCGGGAACGGTCAGCGCGTTGCGAAGCGTGTTGAGCACGGTGGCGTGCCTTTACTGAGGGCTGGGGCCGGTGTCGGTCTCGTCGCCGAGCGCCGCGCCGGCGGCGCCGAGCGCTTCGCGGGCGGACGCCGAGAACAGGATGTCGCGGAACCGCAGGCCGCCGGGAAGCTGGCCGGTCATCTTCTTGACGCCGCCCAGGATCTTCACGCCGTCCTTGAGGTCCTTGATCCGGCCGGCCGCCTTGAGCGACTGCGGGGTGATCTCGACCGCGGCGTCCCAGCCGGTGAGGTCGCCGACGTTGAGGACCGCGAACTCGGTCCGGAAGTGGCCGATGTCGCGCGACTTCTGCGAGACGCCCTTGCGCTGGGGCAGCCGGCGCGACCAGGGCGTCTGGCCGCCTTCGAACGCGGGCCCCTTGCCGCCGCCCGAGCGGACGGTCTGGCCCTTGCCGCCTTCGCCGCCGGTCTTGACCATGCCCGAGCCGTGGCCGCGCCCGACGCGGGTGCGCTTGGGCCGGGACTTCGGGTTGGGCTTGAGGGTGGCGAGCGAGAAGCCCGCCGCGTTGCTGTCGTTGGTCATGGTCAGACGAAGAGCTCCTGAACCGTCTTGCCGCGCAGCTGCGCGACCTTCTCGGCCGTCTTGAGCGAACCGAGCGCCTCGAACGTCGCGAGCACGACGTTGATCGGGTTGTTGGTCCCCAGCGACTTGGTCACGATGTCGTGGATGCCGGCCAGCTCCAGCACGGCGCGCATGGCGCCGCCCGCGATCACGCCGGTCCCGGGCGAGGCCGGCTTGAGCAGCACGTGCCCCGAGCCGACCTGGACGTTGACCTGGTGCGGAATCGTCTTTTCCACCATCGGGACGGTGATCAGCGCCTTGCGGGCCTGCTCGACGCCCTTGCGGATCGCCTCGGGGACCTCGCCGGCCTTGCCGATCGCGAAACCGACCCGGCCCTTCTTGTCGCCCACCACGACCAGCGCCGAGAAGCTGAAGCGCTTGCCGCCCTTGACGACCTTCGCCACGCGGTTGATGCGGACGACCGCCTCTTCGAATCCCTGGTTGTCGCGGTCGCGACCGCCACGATTGTACATGCGCTAGAGCTCCAGTCCCGCGTCGCGCGCCGCCTGGGCGAGCGCCGCGACGCGGCCGTGGTACTTGTGGCCCGAGGTGTCGTACACGACCGCGTCGATCCCGGCGGCCTTGGCGCGCTGGGCGATCGTCGTGCCGACCTTCTGGGCGGCTTCGAGGTTGGTGCGCGAGCCGAGCCCGTCGGCGACCGCGTTCTCGCGGGTCGAGGCGGACGCCAGCGTGTGGCCCTTCGCGTCGTCGACCACGAAGGCGTAGGTGTGGTGCAGGCTGCGGAAGATCTGCAGGCGCGGGCGCGAGCCCGTCCCGATGACCTTCTTGCGCAGGCGCGTGTGGCGCTTGCCGCGCTGGACGGCCCGTGAAACGCGCGCCATTACTTCTTACCAGCCTTGCCGGCCTTGCCGAGCTTCTTGCGGATGACCTCGTCCTTGTAGCGGATGCCCTTGCCCTTGTACGGCTCGGGCGGCCGCAGGTCGCGGATCTCGGCGGCGACCTGGCCGACGCGCTGCTTGTCGATCCCGTCGACGTGCACCGTGTTGGTGCCCTCGACGGTGAACGTGATCCCCTCGGGCGGCGCGTAGCTGACCGGGTGCGAGTAGCCCAGCGAGAAGTTGAGCACGTCGCCGGCCTTGTTGACGCGGTAGCCGACGCCTTGCAGGGTGAGCGACTTGCGGAAGCCCTTGGTGACGCCCTCGATCATGTTCGAGATCAGGGTGCGGGTGAGCCCGTGGGCCGAGCGGCCTGGCTTGTCGTCGCGCTTGCGCGTGACCACGACCTGGCCGCCCTCGACCGCGACGTCGATCACCGGCAGGACGTGCTGCGCGAGCTGGCCCTTGGGGCCCTTGACGGAAACCGAGTGGTCCACCAGCGTCACGTCGACGCCCGACGGAACCGCGACGGGGAGTTTACCGATGCGAGACATGATCTACCACACGTAAGCCAGGACTTCACCGCCGAAGCCTTCGCGCTTGGCGCGCTTGCCCGACATGATGCCCTTGGAAGTTGACATGATGACCAGACCCAGCCCGCCCAGGACGCGCGGGATCTCGGTCTTGGAGGTGTACACCCGCAGACCGGGCCGGCTGATGCGGCGCAGGCCGGTGATGACCTTCTCCTTTTCCGGGCCGTACTTGAGCGTGATGCGCAGCGTCCCCTGAGGACCCTCGCCCTTGAGCTCTTCCAGGCCGCTGATGAAGCCTTCGTCGAGCAGGATCTGCGCGACGGCCTTCTTCATCCTCGACGCCGGAACGTCGGTGGTCTGGTGGTTCGCGGTGTTCGCGTTGCGGATGCGGGTCAGCAGGTCCGCGATCGGATCGGTGATTACGCCCATGTGCCCTTACCAGCTGGCCTTGGTGATACCGGGGATGAAGCCGCGGTGCGCGTTCTCGCGGAAGCAGATGCGGCACATGCCGAACTTGCGGTAGTACGCGCGCGGGCGGCCGCAGACTTTGCAGCGGTTGTGCGCGCGCGTGCTGAACTTCGGCGTGCGCTTCGACTTCTCGATCAGCGAGGTCTTGGCCATTATCGCGCCCCTGCGGCTTGGGTGCCGGCCGGCTTCTGCAGCGGCAGCCCCATCTGGGTGAGGAATTCGGTCGCTTCTTCGTCGTTCTTGGCCGTCGTCACGATGACGATGTCCATGCCGCGCGCCTTGTCGACCTTGTCGAAGTCGATCTCCGGGAACACGAGCTGCTCGCGCAGGCCGAGGTTGTAGTTGCCGCGGCCGTCGAACGAGCGGCGGTTGAGCCCGCGGAAGTCGCGGATGCGCGGCAGCACGATGTTGAACAGCTTGTCGAGGAAGACATACATCCGCTCGCCGCGCAGGGTCACCTTGGCGCCGATGTTCATGCCTTCGCGCAGCTTGAACGCCGCGATCGACTTCTTGGCCTTGGTGATGACCGGCTTCTGGCCGCTGATCGTGCGCAGCTCGTTGAGGGCCGCGTCGAGGGCCTTGGAGTTCTGGATCGCGTCGCCGACCGACATGTTGATGACGACCTTCTCGAGCTTGGGCACCTGCATCGGGTTCCCGTAGGAGAACCGCTCCTGCAGCTTGCCGCGCACCTCGGCGTCGTACTTCTCTTTCAAACGTGCAGCCATGACTATGCCTTACCTGGAACGAGCAGCTGCTCGCCGGACTTGATGCCGACCCGGACCGTCGTGCCGTCCGGCTGGCGCACCCGGCGCACCCGGGTCGGGCGGTCGGTCTTGGGATCGACGACCATCAGCGCGGAGAGCGGGATCGGCTTCTCCTTCTCGAGGATGCCGCCGCCCTGGACCGCGCTCTGGCCGGGCTTGGTGTGGCGCTTGACCACGTTGAGCCCCTCGACCACCGCGACGCCGTCCTTGGGATGGACCGACTTCACGATGCCGCGCTTGCCCTTCTCCTTGCCGCGCCGCAGCACGACCGTGTCGCCCTTGACGACGTGGGCCTTGGCGACCGCCTTGTGGTTGACCGGAACGCCCATGCTAGAGCACCTCCGGGGCCAGCGAGGCGATCTTGAGAAAGCCGCGGTCGCGCAGCTCGCGGCAGACCGGCCCGAACACGCGCGTGCCGCGCGGGTCCAGGTTGTCCTTCTCGCCCTTGATGATGACGCAGGCGTTCTCGTCGAACTTGATGACCGAGCCGTCGGGGCGGCGCATCGGCGCGCTGGTCCGGACCACGACCGCCTTGACGACCTGGCCCTTCTTGACCGCGGCGCCGGGGATCGCGCTCTTGACCGTGCCGACGATGATGTCGCCCACGTGCGCGTAGTTGTGCCGGGACCCGCCGCTGACGTGGATGCACAGCAGCTCGCGCGCGCCGGAGTTGTCGGCCACCTTGAGCCGTGTCTCTTGCTGGATCATCTCGCTCGTTCCAAGATCTCGACCAGCCGCCAGCGCTTGTCGCGCGACATCGGGCGGCACTCCTGGATGCGCACCAGGTCGCCGGTCCGCGCGTCGTTGAGCTCGTCGTGCGCCTTGAAGCGCGTCGACTGGCGGACGACCTTCTTGTAGACCGGGTGGGGTACGCGGGTCTCGGTCACGACGACGATGGTCTTGTCCATCTTGTCGCTCTTGACCCGGCCCTGCTTGACGCGGCGGCGGTTGCCGCGTCCCGTGGCGGCGGGCTGCTCCACGGCGGTGGGCGCTTCCACGGCGGTGGGCTGCTCCACGGTATCAGGCTGCTCCATGACGTGCCTCGGCGATCCGCTTCTCGGAGATCGCGGTCTGAATCTGGGCGTAGGTGCGGCGGACCAGCTTCACCCGCGAGAAATCGCTGAGGTGCCCGGTGCGCAGCGCGAAACGCAGGTTGAAGAGCTCTTCCTTCGTCTCTTTGGCGCGCTGCTGCAAGTCCGCCAGGGTCAGTTCGCGCAGGGCGCGCAGGTCGGTGCGCTTCATCAGACCGCGACCTCCGCTTCCTGCTCCGCCCGGGTGACGACCTTGGTCGCGATCGGCAGCTTCTGCGCCGCCAGGCGCAGCGCTTCGCGCGCGGTCTTCTCGTCGACGCCGGCGAGCTCGAAGAGCACCCGGCCCGGACGGACCACGGCGACCCAGAACTCCGGATTGCCCTTACCGGAACCCATCCGAACCTCGGCCGGTTTCTTCGTCACCGACTTGTCGGGGAAGATCTTGATCCAGACCTTGCCGCCGCGCTTGATGTGGCGGGTCATCGCGATACGGGCGGCCTCGATCTGCCGGTTGGTCATCCAGACCGGCTCGAGCGCCTGCAGGCCGTACTCGCCGAACGTCAGGGTGTTGCCGACCAGCGCCTTGCCGCGCATGCGGCCGCGGTGCTGGCGGCGCCACTTTACTCTCTTCGGGGTGAGCATGTTCTAGCGACCAACCTCTCCGGTGCCGGCGTTGTCGTCTTCCGGTCCGGTCTTCAGCTCGGGACGATTGTGGGTGCCGCCGCCGGGCGCGGGCTCGGTGTGGTCGGCGGTCGGAGCGCTGGAGTCCGCGCCGGGCCGCTCGGCCGCGTCGATGGTGCCCTGCGAGTCGGGATTCGTCTGCGAGACCTCGGCGGTGACGCCGCGCTCGGCGCTCGCAGCCTCGCCGTGCGCGCGGTAGCCGGTGTCCATGCCGGCGTGCGGGGCGTTGGGCTTGTTGCCGGCCGCCGACGGCGCGCCGTCGGTGATCGACTCGAGCGACTGGCCGTCGGCCCGCGCGACGCGCAGCGCCTCGCCGGTGTCCAGCCCCGGTGCGGCGGTCGGGCCGCCGCCCGCGGGTCGCGCCGGGCGCTCGCCGGCCGGACGGCCTTCGCCGCCCCGGCCGCGGCCGCCGCGCGTCCCGCGCCGGTTGTCGCGGAAGCGGGCCGGATCGCCGCCGGCGCCCGGCCGGCCCGCGCCCTCGCGCTCGCCGCGCGGCTGGTCGGGCAGCACCTCGCCCTTGTAGATCCAGACCTTCACGCCGATCCGGCCGAAGGTCGTGAACGCCTCGACGTGGGCGTAGTCGATGTCGGCCCGCAGCGTGTGCAGCGGCACCTTGCCGTCGTGGTTGCGCTCGGTGCGCGCGATCTCCGCGCCGCCCAGGCGGCCCGAGACCTGGACCTTCACGCCGCGCGCGCCGGCCTTCATGGTGCGCATGATGGCCTGCTTCATGGCGCGCCGGAACGCGATGCGCTTCTCGAGCTGGTCGACGATGTTCTGGCCGACCAGGCGCGAGTCGAGCTCGGGCACCTTGATCTCGACCACGTTGACCTGGACCTGCTTGCCGGTCAGCGTCTCGAGGTTGCGCCGGATCTCGTCGATCCCCACGCCCCGCTTGCCGATGATGATGCCCGGCTTGCCGGTGTTGATGATGACCCGGGCCTGGTTGGCGCGGCGCTCGATCTCGACCCGCGAGATCGCCGCGGCGCGCGTCATGCGGCCGAAGTACTTGCGGATCGCGACGTCCTCGTGGAGCCACGCCACGAAGTTCTTCTTCTCGAACCAGCGGCTGTCCCAAGTCCGGGTGATGCCCAGGCGCAGGCCGACGGGATGGATCTTCTGTCCCATGTTACTCCGAGGCCCCCGCGGCGGCGGCCGGCTGTCGCTTGCGGCGCGCCGGCCGAGCCGACGCGGCGCGGTTCTGGCGCTGCTCGCGCGTCGAGAGGCCGACCGCCGCGCCGGAGCGCTGCTTCGGCTGGTGCTTGGGCGGCTGCGCGCCGACCGCGATGGTGACGTGCGAGAGGCGCTTGCGCTTGAACGCGGCGCGCCCTTGGGCGCGCGGGTCGAGCCGCTTGGTGAACCCGCCGCCCGGGCCGCCGTCGACCGTCACCCGGGTGACGAACAGACCGTCGCCCGACATGTCGTGGTTGTTCTCGGCGTTGGCGACGGCCGAGCGGAGCAGCTTCTCCATCGGCTCGGCGGCGAACACGCCGGAGAACTTGAGCAGGACCAGCGCTTCGCGCACGGTCTTGCCGCGGATCGCGTCGGCGACCCGGCGCAGCTTGCGCGGGCCGATGCGGGCGAACTTGAGGTGCGCGACCGCCTCGGTGCGCACGGTGGTGGCGTTCATCTACTTCACGCTCGCCTTGTCGCCGCCGTGGCCCTTGTACACGCGGGTCGGCGAGAACTCGCCCAGCTTGTGGCCGACCATGTTCTCGGTGATGAACACCGGGATGTGGGTCTTGCCGTTGTGGACCGAGATCGTGTGGCCGACCATCTGCGGGATGATCGTCGAGGCGCGCGACCAGGTCTTGATGACCCGCTTCTCGCGCGACGCGTTCATCTTCTCGACCTTGACCAGCAGGTGGTCCGCGACGAACGGACCTTTCTTGAGTGAACGACCCATGCTACTTGCTCTTCCGCTTCCGGACGATCATCTTGGTGGTGCGCTTGTTGCGGCGCGTCTTCTTGCCCATCGTCATCTGGCCCCAGGGCGTCGTGGGCGGCCGGCCCGACGTGGACCGCGCCTCGCCGCCGCCGTGCGGGTGGTCGACGGGGTTCATCGCGATGCCGCGCACCGAGGGGCGCTTGCCGAGGTGGCGCTGGCGGCCGGCCTTGCCGATGATCTCGTTCTCGTGGTCGAGATTGCCGAGCTGGCCGATGGTGGCGCGGCAGACGATCAGGATCCGCCGGACCTCGCCCGAGGGCATGCGGACCTGGGCGTACTCGCCTTCCTTGGCCATGAGCTGGGCGGCGCCGCCGGCCGAGCGCACGAGCTGGCCGCCCGCGCCGGGCTGCAGCTCGATGTTGTGGATCACCGTGCCCAGCGGAATGTTGCCCAGCGGGAGCGCGTTGCCGGTCTTGATGTCGGCGGCGGGGCCGGACTCGACCACGTCGCCGACCTTGAGCGCGGCGGGCGCGAGGATGTAGCGCTTCTCGCCGTCGCGGTAGTGCAGCAGCGCGAGGCGCGCGGTGCGGTTGGGATCGTACTCGATCGCCGCGACCTTGGCCGGCACGCCGTCCTTGGTGCGCTTGAAGTCGACGATGCGGTACTGCTTGCGCACGCCGCCGCCCTTGTGGCGGGTCGTGATGTGGCCGTTGTTGTTGCGGCCCGAGTGCTTCTTCTTGACCTCGAGCAGCGACTTCTCCGGCGCCTTCTTCGAGACTTCGCTGAAGTCGGCGGTGGTGATGAAGCGCCGCGCCGCGCTGGTCGGATTGTACTTCTTTACGGCCATCTTACTGCTCGAAATAATTCACGCCGCCCAGCTCGATCTTCTGGCCGGGGGCGAGGGTGACGATGGCCTTCTTCCAGTCCGACTGGACCCCGGAAGAGCGGCGGCCGCGGCGGGCGAAGTTCTTCTTCTTGCCCATCACGTTGACGGTGTTGATCTTGAGCACCGTCACGCCGAAGATCTCGGCCACGGCGTGCTTGATCTGGGTCTTGGTCGCGTGCGGGTTCACCTCGAAGGTGTACTGCTGCGCGGCCGTGCCGACCATCGACTTCTCGGTGATCAGCGGGGCGACGATGACGTCTCGGGCGTCCACTACTTCGACTCCTGGGTGTACTTGCCGACCAGCGCGTCGTGCGCGCCGGTGGTCAGGACGAGGCGGGCGTGGCCGACCACGTCCTTGACGTCGAGCTCGCCGGTGTGGGTCACCGCGACCCGCTCGAGGTTGGCGCCGGCCCGGCGCAGCGCCGAGCCGACCGTGGCCAGCTCGGCGGTGTCGAACACGACCAGCGTGCGGGCGCCGGTCTTGGCGGCCTTGGGCGAGCCGAACAGCAGGGTCGCGAAGGCCTTGGTCTTGGCCGCCTCGAGTCCGGCGGTGTCGAGCACCGTGACGCTGCCGGTCTGGAACTTGTCGGCCAGCGCGGCGACGATCGCGGCGCGCCGCTCCTTCTTGTTGAGCGCGGAGACGTACGAGCGCGGCTGGGGGCCGAACACCACGCCGCCGTGCGTCCACTGGGGCGAGCGGATCGAGCCCTGGCGGGCGCGGCCGGTGCCCTTCTGGCGCCACGGCTTCTTGCCGCCGCCGCGAACCTCGTCGCGCTTCTTGGTCGAGGCGGTGCCGGCGCGCGGGTTCGCCAGCTCGCGGAACACGGCCCGGAAGACGGCGTTGGCCTTCTTGGAGACGTCGCCCGCGAACGGGGCCGGCGTTTCCGCTTCGCGCACGACCTTGCCCTGCGCGTCGATAACCTGCGCCATCAGGCGGTCACCTTCGTTTTCACGGACTGCTGCACGAGCACCAGGCCGTTCTTCGGGCCGGGGACCGGGCCGCGGACCAGCAGCAGGTTGCGCTCGGCGTCCGCCCGGACGACCTCGAGGTTCTGGTGGGTCACCCGGTCGACGCCGTAGTGGCCGGGGCGCCGGCTGCCGCGGTGGGTGTGGCCGGAGTTGGTGTCGCCGTTGGAGGCCGGCTGGCGGTGGATCATCGACCCGTGGGTCTGGTTGCCGCCGCTGAAGTTCCAGCGCTTCATGCCGCCGGCGAAGCCGTGGCCCTTGGAGACGCCGGCGACGTCGACCCGGTCGCCCGCGGCGAAGCCGTCGACGGTGACGCTGGCGCCGACCTCGAGCCCGTCGATGCCGGTGCGGAACTCACGGATCGTGCGCTTGGGGGTCTGGCCGGCCTTCTTGTAATGGCCCTGGAGCGCTTTGCTCAGGCGCGACGGCTTGACGTCGCCGAACGACAGCGCGACGGCCTCGTAGCCGTCGGTCGCTCTGGTCTTCTTCTGCACCACGGTACACGGACCGGCTTGGATCACGGTGACCGGAACGCTCCGGCCGTCGTCCGTGAACACGCTGGTCATCCCGACCTTGCGGCCGATGATGTTCTTCACGTTGATCGATCCCTCGGGATATCCACGGGCCCTGGCGTATCTCTTACGCCTTCGCCGCGGACGCCGAAAAGGGCGCCCGCCGCGCGGACCACAACCGCCATAGTCTACAGCAGCGCCACAAGGGAGTCAAGGCCGGGGCTCGCGATCGTCCACGGACCCCAGCGTTTATCGTGGGCTAGGAAGTAGCCGCGCGCCCGAGCCGCGGGCGCCACCCGCACCGTGCCCGCCCGGCCACGATGCAAACGCGCCGGCACGCCGAACGAGGGACGCGTGCCGACCGACCTGGCCGTCGCGCTCGACGCGGTGATCGTCGCGGTGTCCGCCGAGGAACCGCGCGTCCTGGTGCGCCTGCCCGACGAAGCACTGCCCGCGGGGCCGTTCGATCCGGCCGGCGACCGCACGCTCGAGGCCGGCGTGCGCCACTGGGTCAGCGAGCAGACCCGGCTCGCGCTCGGCCACGTCGAGCAGCTCTACACCTTCGGCGACCGCGAGCGCGACCCGCGCCGGGTCGGCGGCGCGCGGATGCTCTCGATCGCCTACCTGGCCTTCGTGCGCGAGAGCGCGCCGGCCGGCAGCGCCGACGCGCGCTGGTTCGCCTGGTACCGGTACTTCCCGTGGGAGGACTGGCGGGCGGGGCGGCCGGCGCTGGTCGACGAGCTGATCCTGCCGGCCGTGGGGGCCTGGGCGGCGGCGGCGAGCGGCGAGGAGCGCCGGGCGCGCGAGCGGCGGGCGCGCCGCTGCACCGGCACCCGGCGGGCCGGCTGGAACCCGGAGCTGGTGCTGGAGCGCTACGAGCTGTTCTGGGAGATCGGCCTGGTCGCCGAGTCGCGCACGCCGCTGGCGCGCACGCTGGGCACCGCCATGGCGCTCGACCACCGCCGGATCCTGGCGACCGCGATCGGCCGGATCCGCGGCGGGCTGCGCTACCGGCCGCTGGTCTTCGAGCTGCTCGGCCCGGCGTTCACCCTGCTCCAGCTCCAGCGCACGGTCGAGGCGCTGGCCGGGGTGCGGCTGCACAAGGGCAACTTCCGCCGCCTCGTCGCCGCGGGCCGGCTGGTCGAGCCGACCGGCGAGACCGAGTCCGAGGGGCCGGGCCGGCCGGCGTTGCGCTACCGCTTCCGGCCCGACGTCGTCGCCGAGAGGGATATGCTCGGAATGAGTATAACACCGAGCCCATGACCTTCCAACGACGGCTCCTCCTGGCTGCGGGCGGCGGCTGGCTCTTCGACGCGATGGACCTGCTGCTGCTGGGCAGCGTGGTCGCCGCGCTCGCGCGCGCCTGGGATCTGACCAAGCCGGTCGCAGGCTGGATCATCACCGCCAACCTGCTCGGCATGTTCTTCGGCGCGGCGCTCTCGGGCGTCGTCGCCGACCGCTTCGGGCGCAAGGCCGTCTTCACGTGGACGATCCTGGCCTACAGCCTGATGACCGGGCTGTCGGCGTTCGCGACCAGCGCCGGGGTGCTGATCGCGCTCCGCTTCGTCGCCGGCCTCGGCCTGGGCGGCGAGCTGCCGGTGGCGAGCACGCTGGTCGCCGAGTTCGCGCCGGCCGAGCGGCGCGGGCGCACGGTGGTGCTGCTGGAGAGCTTCTGGGCCTACGGCAGCGTGCTGGCGGCGCTGATCGGCGCGGTCGTCGTGCCGCTGCACGAGGGCTGGCGGATCGCGCTGCTGATCGGCACGCTGCCGGCGCTCTACGTGGTCGTGATCCGGCGCGCGGTCCCCGAGTCGCCGCGCTGGCTGCTCGCCCGCGGCCGGGCGCGCGAGGCGAGCGAGGCGGCCCGGATCGCCGGAATCGCCGAAGAAGCGCCGGCCGAGCCGCGGCGGGCGAGCTTGGGGCAGCTGTTCGGGCCCGGCCTGGCGCGCCGCACGGTGATGCTGTGGGCGCTCTGGATCGCGCTGGTGTTCTCCTACTACGGCATCTTCACGTGGCTGCCGTCGCTGCTCACCGCCAAAGGCTTCACCCTGCGCGAGGCGCTCGGGCTGAACCTGGCGATCGCGGTCTTCCAGATCCCCGGCTACTACGCCGCCGCGGCGCTGGTCGACCGGCTCGGCCGCAAGGCCACGCTGGTCGGGTTCCTGGCCTGCGCCGCGCTCGGCTCGTTCTTCTTCGCCGGCACGATCCTCGCGCCGCAGCCGGCGGTCGGCGCGGTGCTCGCCTGGGGCGCGGTGATCGCGTTCTTCAACCTCGGCGCCTGGGGCGTGACCTACACCTACACGCCCGAGCAGTACCCGACCGCGATCCGCGCCAGCGGGGTCGGCTTCGCGGCCGGCGCGGGCCGCCTGGTCGGCGCGTTCTCGGCGGTGATCGTCGGCGCGCTGCTGGTCCGCTTCGGCTCGCCCTACGCGGTGTTCGTGGTGTTCGCGGCGGTGATGCTGGCCGGCGCGCTGGCCGTGCTGGTGCTCGGCGAGGAGACCCGCGGCAAGACGCTCGAGGCGATCAGCGAGCAGCGCCCGGCGCGCGGCCCGCGCGAGCCCGCGGCCGTCGCCGGCTAGCGTGCGCCGCGCGGAGCGCATCGCGGTCGTTCGGGCCGACATCACCTCGCTCGACGTCGATGCGATCGTCAACGCGGCCAACCCCGGGCTGGCGGGCGGCGGCGGGGTCGACGGCGCGATCCACCGCGCGGCCGGCCCCGAGCTGGTGGCCGCCGCGCGCGCGCTCGCGCCGTGCCCGACCGGCCAGGCACGGGTCACGCCCGGCTTCCGGCTCCGCGCGCGGCACGTGATCCACGCCGTCGGCCCGGTCTGGCACGGCGGCCGCGCCGGCGAGCCCGACCTGCTGGCGAGCGCGTACCGCGAGTCGCTGCTGGCGGCCGAGCGCATCGGCGCGCGCAGCGTGGCGTTCCCCGCGATCTCGACCGGCGTCTACGGCTACCCGCTCGAGGCTGCGGCGCGCGTCGCCGCCGACACCGTGCGGGCGTTCCTGGCCGAGCACGACCTGCCCGAGCAGGTCGTCTTCTGCTGCTTCAGCGCGCAGGCCGAAGCGGCGTACCGCGCGGCGCTGGCCCTCACCAGCGGCTGAGGTCGATGCCCTCGTAGATCGAGTCCCAGTCGAGGATCAGGCCGTCGAACGGCGCCGCCCCGGCACGGTGAACGCCGACGCGGCGCTGCTCGGCATGAACGACCAGAACGACGCGCGCCGTGGGCGTCATAACCATCTCATGCCAGCCTATCACGCGTTTTCGCCCGGCGACAAGGAGCTGCTCAGAGCGCCGGCGGCGGGTTGCTCCCCGACCTTTTCGAAGATCGTCTCCCAGTCGAGCACGAGATCGTCGTACGGCGCGAGCGGCATGGTGCCGCGCGCGTCGCGCTCGTCGACCGTTCCGTCGGCACGATGGATCGCGACCCGGCGCGTTTCCGGCTGCACCACCAGCACGACGCTCGCGCCGTATTCGAGGAACGTCTCGACCTTTCGCCGGGTCACGGACGGACGGTCGCCGGGCGAGAGGACTTCGACGACGATGTCCGGCGCGATCCGCGGCTGCTCTTCGCCGCGGCCGAAGTGCGGCATGCGCGCGTACGACATGTAGCACACGTCGGGCACCAGCGACGTCCACGATCCGTCCGCGCGCTCGAAGTAGCAGCGCACTTCGACGCCCGCCCCGCCGTGGCGGGCGCTCCACCGGTCGAGCTGCGTGTAGATGCGGCCCTGGAGCATGCCGTGCACGTCCTTGGGGCTCACGTCGGGGAGCCGCTCGCCGTCGAGCACTTCGACGTAGGGCTGTTCTTCGTCCAGCGCTTCCAGCCAGCGCGGGATCGGTCGGCTGACCATCTCATGCCAGCCTATCACACGTTTTCGCGGGGCGACAATAGCCCACGCCGCGAACGCTGGCCCCATGGCGAACTATCATCAGGTCGGCAGCGGCGAGCACAAGGTGATCGCGCTGCACGGGTGGCTCGGCGACCGCACCGCGTTCGCGCCGCTGTGGCCGCACCTCGACGGGGCGGCGTTCGGCTACGCCTTCATGGATTACCGCGGCTACGGCGGCGCCAAGGACGTCGCCGGCGCCTATACGATGGAAGAGATCGCGCGGGACGCGCTGGCGCTGGCCGACCGGCTGGGCTGGGAGCGGTTCTCGCTGATCGGGCACTCGATGGGCGGCAAGGCGATCCAGCAGGTGCTGGCCGATGCCCCGGGGCGGGTGCGGGCGCTGGTCGGGATCGCGCCGGTGCCGGCCAGCGGCGTGCCGTTCGACGAGCCCAGCCGAGCGCTGTTCTACGGCGCGGTCGACGAGCCGGCCAACCGGCGGGCGATCGTCGACTACACGACCGGCAGCCGGCTGACCGGGGTCTGGCTCGACGCGATGGCGGCCAACTCGGTGCGGGTCAGCACCCGCGCCGCGGTGGCCGGCTACCTCGACGCCTGGGCGCAGGGCGACTTCCACGACCGCATCGCCGGCAACCCGGTGCCGGTGCAGGTGCTCGTCGGCGAGCACGACCCGGCGCTCTCGGCCGCGGTGATGGAGCAGACCTGGCTGCGCTGGTATCCCAACGCCCGGCTCGCGACCCTCGCCAACGCCGGCCACTACCCGGCCGACGAGCTCCCGCTGGCGCTGGTCACGGCGATCGAATCGTTCCTGGCCGACGTTCCGTGAGCATGAAGCGAACGATCCTGGCGGCGGCGCTCGGCCTGGCGACCGCGCTGCCCGCCGCAGCCCAAGGACCGGCCACGATCACCGGCCGGGTCTACGCCTGCGCGAGCGGTGCGCCGGTGGCCCACGCGGCGGTCCGGCTGCGCAGCCTCGACGACGGCGCGACCGTCGCGCTCACCAGCGACGGCGCGGGCCGCTTCGGCGCGGGTCGGCCTGGCGCCCGGGCGCTACCTGATCGAGGCGACGCCGCCGCTACCGGCCGGGCCGCTGCCGGCCGGCCACTGGTTCGCGCCGACCGCCTCGCGGCTGGCCCGGGTCGAGACCGACGACCTGCTCGACCTGCGCATCGGGACCGACCCGCCGGCGCGCTTCTACGGCGTCGGCCCGGCCCGCGGGCCGGGCGCCGAAGCGACCGAGCCTCGGCCGGCCTGTGACGACCCGCTCGTCCCGCCGGCGCCGCCGCTGACCGACCGGTACATCATCCACTAGCAGGGAAAAGGGCGGCATGAGCACGACCGTCTCCCGCGCCGCCCACCGCGCTGCGGCGCCCCCGCCCCAGCCGCTCGACTTCCTCGGCATCGACGCGCTGCTCACCGACGACGAGCGGCTGATCCGCGACACCGTGCGCGCGTTCGTGCGCGACCGGGTGCTGCCGAACATCGGCGCCTGGTTCGACGAGGGCGTCTTCCCGCGCGAGATGGCCCGCGAGATCGGCGAGCTCGGCCTGCTCGGGATGCACCTGCAGGGCTACGGCTGCGCCGGAACGAGCGCGGTCGCCTACGGCCTGGCCTGCCTGGAGCTCGAGGCCGGCGATTCCGGCTTCCGCTCGTTCGTGTCCGTGCAGGGGTCGCTCGCGATGTACGCGATCTGGGCCCACGGCTCGGAGGAGCAGAAACAGACCTGGCTGCCGCGCATGGCGGCGGGCGAGGCGATCGGCTGCTTCGGGCTGACCGAGCCCGACTTCGGCAGCGACCCCGGCGGGATGCGCACCGTCGCGCGCCGCTCGGGCTCCGACTGGGTGCTGAGCGGCACCAAGGCCTGGATCACCAACGGCGGCATCGCCGACGTCGCGGTGGTGTGGGCGCGCACCGACCCGGACGACGGCCCGCGCAGCGGCACCATCCGCGGCTTCGTCGTGCCGACCGCCACCAAGGGCTTCTCGACCCGCAACGTCGAGCGCAAGCTCTCGCTGCGCGCGTCGGTCACCTCGGAGCTGATCCTCGAGGACGTCCGGCTGCCGGCCGACGCGATCCTGCCCGAGGTGTCGGGCCTGCGCGGGCCGCTCTCGTGCCTGAACGAAGCGCGCTACGGCATCGTGTGGGGCTCGCTCGGCGCCGGGCGCGCCTGCTACGAGAGCGCGCTGGAGTACGCGAAGACGCGGGTGCAGTTCGAGAAGCCGATCGCGGCGTTCCAGCTCACCCAGGAGAAGCTCGTCAACATGATGCTCGAGCTGAACAAGGGTCTGCTGGTGGCGTTCCACGTCGGCCGCATGAAGGACGAAGGTCGCGCGCACCCCGCGCACGTCTCGTTCGGCAAGCTCAACAACGTGCGCGAGGCGCTGGCGGTCTGCCGCGAGGCGCGCACGATCCTGGGCGCGAGCGGCATCACGCTGGAGTACCCGGTGATCCGCCACATGAACAACTTGGAGAGCGTGCTGACCTACGAAGGCACGAGCGAGATCCACACGCTCATTCTCGGCCAGGCGCTGACCGGGGAGAGCGCGTTCTCGTAGCGGTCAGGAAGAAACCCGAGACCGCGCTCGACGACCGCCACGGCGGGTAGCCCGCTTCGCCGCGCGGCTGCGTTCGGCCGCGCGGCGTACCAACGACTGGACGTCTTGCCTAGAAGACAAGCGCGACCTCAGGTGAAATGCGGTGATGCCTCTTTGCTCACTTGCATAGAAACCGAGGGAGTCCGATGAAACGATTCTTCTTGCTCGCGTTCTTCGGCATTGCGGTCGCGCTGTGCGCGATGACCTCCGCCGCGCAGGCCCAAGCCACGCGCACCTGGGTGTCCGGCGTCGGCGACGACGTCAACCCCTGCAGCCGCACCGCGCCGTGCAAGACCTTCGCCGGTGCGTTCTCCAAGACGACCGCCGGGGGCGAGATCGATGCGCTCGACCCAGGCGGGTTCGGCGCGCTCACGATCACCAAGGCGATCACCATCGACGGCGGGGGCGGCCAAGTCGCATCGGTGCTCGCCTCGGGCACCGTCGGCTTCACCATCAACGCCGGCACCAACGACGTGGTGACCCTGCGCAACCTGCGCATCAACGGCGCGGGCTCGCCCCTGGGTACCAAGGGCGTCAACATCGTCAACGCCGGCACGGTGCGCGTCCAGAACTGCGTGATCGAAAACTTCTCGAACGTGGGCATCGACGCCGAGAACGCCGCCCGCACGTTCCTCGACGTGACCGACTCGCTCGTCCAGAACAACACGACGGGCGGCATCCTGAGCTCGACCGCGGCGACCACCGCCGGCAAGAACCGCGTCTCGATCGCGAACACCTCGCTGCTGGGCAACGGCGGTTACGGCGTGCGCGCGTCGCTGAACTCACGCGTCCAGGTCACCCATAGCTTCATCGCCGACAGCCCGGCCGGAGCCGGCGCGATCGCCGATGCGTCGACCGCGCTCCTGATCCTGACGGACACCACGATCACCAACAACTCGACGGCCGGCGTGCACGCCTCGAACTCGGCCCTCGTCCACATCACGAACATCACGGTGACCGAGAACCTCAACGGCCTGGTGTTCGACTCGTCCGGCCAGATCGTCTCGTGGGGCAACAACCACGTCGCCGACAACCCGGGCGGCGACGGCGCGCCCAGCTCGACCATCGTGCCGACCTGAGCGGCCCCTAGCGGTTGACCGCGGACATGTCCGGATAGCGGTCGCCGGCGGCTGCACCCTTGGGTGCGATCTCGTTCAGACGGGCGAGCTGCTCGGGGGTCAGCCGCACGCCGGCCGCGCGGACGTTCTCCTCGAGGTACTTCACCCGCTTGGTGCCGGGAATCGGCACGACGTCGTCGCCCTGCGCGAGCACCCAGGCCAGCGCGAGCTGCGAGGGCGTCAGCTCGGCTTCGCGCGCGACCTCGCCGACCTGCTCCACCACGGCGCGGTTGCGGGCGAAGTTCTCGCCCTGGAAGCGCGGGTTGTTGCGGCGGAAGTCGTCCGGCGCGAGCGCGTCGAGGCTGGCGATCGCGCCGGTCAGCATGCCGCGCCCGAACGGGCTGTAGGGCACCAGGCCAATGCCCAGCTCGCGCAGGGCCGGCAGGATCTCGTCCTCGACGTCGCGCGTGAAGAGCGAGTACTCGCTCTGCAGCGCGGCGATCGGCGCGACGGCGGCGGCGCGGCGGACCGTCGCGGCCGAGGCCTCGGAGAGGCCCAGGTAGCGCACCTTGCCGGCCTGCACCAGCTCGTGCATGGCGCCGACGGTCTCCTCGATCGGGGTCGCCGGGTCGACCCGGTGCTGGTAGTACAGGTCGATGTGGTCGACGCCCAGCCGCCGCAGCGACGCATCGCACGCCTCGCGCACGTACGCGGGCCGGCCGCTCACCCCGCGCTTGGTCGCGTCGTTCGCATCGCGCACGATGCCGAACTTCGTCGCCAGCACCGCCTGGTCGCGGCGGCCGGCCAAAGCCCGCCCGACCAGCCGCTCGTTGGCGCCGAACCCGTACATGTCGGCGGTGTCGAAGAAGGTCACCCCGAGCTCCAGCGCGCGGTGGATCGTGCGGATCGACTCCGCGTCGTCGGCCGCGCCGTAGAACTCGGACATGCCCATGCAGCCCAAGCCCAGCGCGCTCACCGAGGGTCCGTTGGTTCCGAGGCGGCGGCGTTGCATCGCTCCGTCAGACACCGCGCGCCGGGGCAGCGTTTCAGCGCCAAAAACGTTCGCCCGGCTCGACGGGTGCCCGAGGTGCTACTCGGCCCGGAGCTCGGGCAGCGCCAGGCGGCTGCCGGTCCGCAGGCCTGCGGCGGCCGCGCCGCCGGCGGCCAGCTCGATCACGTAGCGGCCGATGCCGGTCCGGCGCGCGACCCGGTCGTCGGGCGTGCCCGGCTTCGTCGCCGGCACCCGCGCGGCGACCGACGAGACGATGCCGTCGGCCCGCACCCAGACCATGTCCAGCGGTGCGATCGTGTCCTTCATCCAGAAATCGCGGCGCTGGTCGTCGGGCTCGGGAAAGACGAACAGCATCCCTTCGCCGGCCGGCACGGTGGCGACGCCCATCAGGCCGTGCTCGCGCCGCGCGTCGGTGTCGGCGACGGCCAGCCGGAGCACCGTGCGGGGCGCCTGGACGACCAGCGCACGGCAGAAGGACTGCCCCAGCGGCACCGCCCGGCACCAGGCGTCGCGCGCCGCGTCCGCCCGAACGGGGCTCGGGGCGCCCGCCGCCACCATCAGAACCACCGCGCACAGGCGGGTCAGAACGTGCTGCATCGTGCCGGCTACCGTTTGAGCACGCGGGCCAGCTTGTCGAAGAGGCCGTTGATGGCGCGCTCGTGAACGTCCTCGTAGCGCTTCCAGAACAGCCGCCCCTCGACGTCCGAGACGGTCGCCGACACGCGGTGCCGCACCGTCACCTTGCGCCCTTGCTGCTCGAGCGTGAAGGCGTGCGTGCCGTCGACGCCCTCGTTGTCGATGCGCCAGACGATGCGGTGCTCGGGCTCGAGCGTTTCGAGCACCGCGTGCACGCCCAGGTGCCACTCCTCGGTCGTGCCGGGGGTCAGCGGCCCGGGGCTGCGGGTGAACGGCTGCGCGGCGAACGGCCAGATCGCGTCCTGCGAGGTGCCCATCTCGCTCAGGAGCTGGAAGATCCGGCGCGGCGTTCCGCTGTAGGTGCGCTCGTAGGCGACGTCGATCGGCGTAGGCACGTTTGGCGAGTTCTGAGCTCGCGGCGAGAACACCGCCCGCGCTAGACCGCCAGCTCGGCTTCGAGATAGTTGCCGAAGCCGGCCAGGTGGTCGACTCGGACCGCCCGGGTGAGGGCCTGGATCAGGAACAGCCCGCGCCCGTTCTCGCTGTCGTCGGCGGGCCGGACCGGCTGCCAGCGGAAGCTGGGACCGCGGTCGAGGGCGGCGAGCACCAACCGCCGGCCGTCGCGGCGCAGGCCGACGTCGAGCGGGCCGGGCGTGTAGCGCGCGACGTTGCCCACCATCTCGCCGAAGACGATCTCGCAGCCGAGCCGGGCGTCCTCGCCGACGCCGGCCGCCGCCAGCCGGGCGACGAACGCGTTGCGCGCGGCCTGCGCCGCGGCGCCGTCGCCGGCGTCGAACGACCAGTCGGCGCCCGGCCCGACCCGCAGCGCGAGGATCGCGACATCGTCGCCCGGGACCGCCGGCACGACCAGCGCGCGCAGCAGCGCCGCGGGCGCGCGGCACACGCCGAGCGCCGGGTGGGCGAGCGCGGCGGCGACCCGCCGCTCGCCTTCGTCGATGTCGTGCGTCGCCTCGATCAAGCCGTCGGTGAACGCGACGAGCAGCTCGCCTCGCCCGAGCGCGGCGGCTCGAGTGCGATGCGCGTCGAAACCGCCCAGCCCCAGCGGCAGCCCGTCGGAGGAAAGCCGGCGCAGCCCGCCGCCGGCGGCGCGCACGAACGGCGCCGGGTGGCCCGCGCCGGCGTAGCGCAGCACGCCGCTGGCCGGCTCGTACACCGCGACGAACGCGGTGACGAAGACGTCGGAGTGCTCGCGGCGCAGCACCGAATCGGCCACGGTGAGCAGCCGCGCCGGGTCGCGCTCGACGTCGGCCAGCGCGCGGAACGTCTGGCGCATCTTGCCCATCGCGACCGCCGCGTCCAGCCCGTGGCCGGCGACGTCGCCGACCGAGAACCCGAGCGTGCTGGTGTCGTACGCGAAGGCGTCGTACCAGTCGCCGCCGACGGTGAGGTCGCGCGTCCCGGGCACGTAGACCGCGTCGAACGCGGCGTCCTCGGAGTGCGGCAGGTCAGCCGGCAGGAACGACGCCTGCAGCGTGCGCGCCACCTCTTGCTGGCGCTCGTAGAGCCGCGCGTTGCTCAGCGCGATCGCCGCGCGCTGGGCGATCAGCATGGCGAGTTGCTGGTCCTCCTCGCCGAAGCTGCGCTCGCTCTCGGAGAGCGCCAGCGAGATGGCCCCGAACGATCCCTCGCCGTCGATCGCGAGCGGGACGTTCATGATGCCGTGCACCCGCAGCGACCGGGCCAGCTCGCGCTGCTCGGGATCGGGGATCGCGTCGTACATGGCCAGCGTGATGCCGTTGATCCGCTCCGGGACGCCGGTCGCGGCGACGACCGCGATGCCGTCGTCCGGGCGGATCGGGTAGCGGCGCAGGTACTCGCGCACGAACCGCGCCCGCGAGGGGTCGGCGTGCGCGATCGCGAGCGGGCGCAGGCGGCGCTCGGCATCGTAGACGTAGACGCCGCACCAGTCGGCCAGGTGGGCCACCGCGACGTCGGCGAGCTGCCGCAGCGCGGTCGACGTGTCGAGCGTGCGGGCGAACAGCGAGCCGACCTCGAGCATGACGTGCAGCGCGTCCTCGGCCCGTTTGCGCTCGTCGATGTCGGTGGCGGTGCCGATCCAGACCGCGATCGCGCCGCTCGCGTCGCGCACCGGGATCGCCCGGTTGAGGAACCAGCGGTAGACGCCGTCGTGGCGGCGCAGGCGGTACTGCGTCTCGAACGGCTCGGCCTTGCCGACGGCCGCGCTCCAGTCGCGCACCAGCGCGTCGACGTCGTCGGGGTGGAGCGCCGCGGTCCAGCCCGTGGCGCGCGCCTGGTCGATCGTCAGCCCGGTGTAGGCGGTATAGGTCTGGTTGACCGAGAGCAGCATCCCGTCGGGCGAGGTCACGCCGACCAATTGCGGGAGCGCGTCGGCGAGGCTGCGCGCGCGGGCTTCCGAGGCGACGAGCTCGTCGCGCATGCTGCGCTCGGCATCGACGTCGACGATCGTCGCGATCCAGCCGGCGACCGCTCCGCCGGCCTCGACGGCGACGGCCCGGGCCAGGAACCAGCGGTAGACGCCGTCGTGGCGCCGGACGCGAAAGTGGGTGGTGTACTCGCTGCGGCTGTCGCGGGCGTCGCGCCAGGCTTGCTGCAGCAGCTCGTGGTCGGCGGGGTGGATGAAGGCGAGAAACGCGTCCAGACCGGCGGTCCGCGACGTGCTGCCCGTCAGGGCCAGCCAAGCGGCGTTGAAATACGCGACGCCGACCTCGGCCTTGGTGACCCACGCGGGATCGGGCAAGAAATCGAGCGTCTGGAGGTCGATCGGTGGAAGCCCCTCCGTGGTCCGCTGCCCAGAGAGCATCGAGCGTTTCCTACCCGCCCCGAAGGCTATCGCTCGCCTGCTTCCGGTGAAAAGAAAACCCCGGCTCGACACCAGGGTTCGCGTCCGGGGCGGCTCGCGCCGCAGGCGCGAACGCGATGGATTCGCGCTCGTCCAGAGCGCGAATCCTCTAGGCCTTGAGCTCGATGTCCACGCCCGCGGGCAGGTCGAGGTGCATCAGCGCGTCCATCGTCTTGGGCGACGCCTGGAGGATGTCGATCAGGCGCTTGTGGGTGCGCATCTCGAAGTGCTCGCGCGACTTCTTGTCGACGTGCGGCGACCGGTTGACGCAGAACCGGTTGATCTCCGTCGGGAGCGGCACCGGACCGCTGACGAACGCGCCGGTGCGCTTCGCCGTGTCGACGATGCGCTCGGCCGACTGATCGAGCACGCGGTGATCGTACGCCTTGAGGCGGATGCGGATCTTCTGCTTCGACATGATTGCCTTCGGTCTTAATTCGAGACGGAGGTGACGACGCCCGCGCCGACCGTGCGGCCGCCCTCGCGGATCGCGAAGCGCAGGCCTTCCTCGCAGGCGATCGGGGTGATCAGCTCGACGTCCATGGTGATGTTGTCGCCGGGCATGACCATCTCGACGCCCTCCGGCAGCTTGATCGTGCCGGTCACGTCGGTCGTGCGAAAGTAGAACTGCGGGCGGTAGTTCGCGAAGAACGGCGTGTGGCGGCCGCCCTCCTCCTTGGAGAGGACGTACACCTCGGCCTTGAACTTCGTGTGCGGCTTGATCGAGCCGGGCTTGGCCAGCACCTGGCCGCGCTCGATCTCGTTGCGCTCCACACCGCGCAGCAGCACGCCGACGTTGTCGCCGGCCAGGCCGATGTCGAGCAGCTTGCGGAACATCTCGATGCCGGTGACGACGGTCTTCTTGGTCGTCTCCTGCAGGCCGATGATCTCGACCTCCTCGCCGACCTTGACCTGCCCGCGCTCGACGCGGCCGGTGCCGACCGTGCCGCGGCCGGTGATCGTGAAGACGTCCTCGACCGGCATCAGGAACGGCTTGTCGACCGGGCGCTCCGGGGTGGGGATGTAGCTGTCGACGGCGTCCATCAGGGCGAAGACCGGGTCGGCATCCTTGTCGCCGCGCTTGCCCGAGGACTGCAGCGCCTTGAGGCCCGAGCCGCGGATGATCGGCGTGTTGTCGCCGTCGAACTCGTACGCCGAGAGCAGCTCGCGCACTTCCATCTCGACCAGCTCGAGCAGCTCCTCGTCGTCGACCTGGTCGACCTTGTTCAAGAACACCACGAGCTTCTGCACGCCGACCTGGCGCATCAGCAGGACGTGCTCGCGGGTCTGCGGCATCGGGCCGTCGGTCGCCGCGACGACCAGGATCGCGCCGTCCATCTGCGCCGCGCCGGTGATCATGTTCTTGATGTAGTCGGCGTGGCCGGGGCAGTCGACGTGCGCGTAGTGGCGCGCATTGGTCTCGTACTCCTGGTGCGAGATGGCGATCGTGATCCCGCGCTCCTTCTCCTCGGGCGCGTTGTCGATGTCGTCGACGGCGCGCTTGGCGATGCTGGAGTGCTCGGTCGCGAGGCAGTTGATGATCGCAGCCGTGAGCGTCGTCTTACCGTGGTCGACGTGACCGGTGGTCCCGATGTTGACGTGCGGTTTGTTCCGCTCGAACTTGGCTTTGGCCATGATTTCCTTGCGTGGTCCTTCTGTCGGTTCTGGTTACTGAAGAGTGGCGAAGAGGTTAGGCCGGCGTGAGCTTCTTGCCGGAGGCCTTGGCGACGATCTCGGCCTCGACCGTCTTCGGCGCCTTTTCGTAGTGCGAGAACTCCATCGTGTAGGTCGCCCGCCCTTGCGTCGCACTGCGCAGGTCGGTCGCGTAGCCGAACATCTCCGAGAGCGGGACGTTGGCCTTGATGACCACCGCGCCGCCGATCGCCTCGTCCTGGGACTGGATCATGCCGCGCCGGCGGTTGAGGTCGCCGTTGACGGCGCCGGTGTAGTCGCGCGGGGCGGTGACCTCGACGCCCATGATCGGCTCGAGCAGGATCGGGCCGGCCGCGCGGTTGGCTTCCTTGAACGCCATCGAGCCGGCGATCTTGAACGCCATCTCGCTCGAGTCGACGTCGTGGAACGAGCCGTCGAAGACCGTCGCCTTGAAGTCGAGCACCGGGTAGCCGGCCAGCACGCCGCTCTGCGAGGCCTCGCGGATGCCCTCCATGACCGGCTTCTGGTACTCCTTGGGGATCACCCCGCCGACGATGCCCCACTCGAAGACGTAGCCGGTGTTCGGCTCGCCGGGCTCCAGGCGCAGCCAGACGTCGCCGTACTGGCCCTTGCCGCCGGTCTGCCGGACGAACTTGCCCTGCTTCTCGATCTTCTTGGTGATGGCTTCCTTGTACGCGACCTGCGGCTTGCCGACGTTCGCCTCGACCTTGAACTCGCGCTTGAGGCGGTCGAGGATGATCTCGAGGTGGAGCTCGCCCATGCCGGCGATGATCGTCTGCTGGGTCTCCTCGTCGGTCCGCATGCGGAAGGTCGGGTCTTCCTGGGCCAGCCGCTGGAGCGCGATGCCGAGCTTGTCCTGGTCGCCCTTGGTCTTCGGCTCGATGGCCTGCGAGATGACGGGCTCCGGGAAGGTGATCGACTCGAGCAGGATCGGGTGCTTCTCGTCGCAGAGCGTGTCGCCGGTCCGGGTGTCGCCGAGGCCGACCGCCGCCGCGATGTCGCCCGCGCCGATCGCGTCGATGTCCTCGCGGTGGTTGGCGTGCATCCGCAGGATGCGCCCGATCCGCTCCTTGCGCCCGTTGCGCGCGTTGTAGACGTAGGTGCCCTTCTCCAGCACGCCCGAGTAGACGCGGAAGTAGGTCAGGTTGCCGTACGGGTCGGTCGCGATCTTGAACGCGAGCGCGGCGAACGGCTCGCTGTCGCTGGGCTGGCGGACGATCTCGGACTCGTCGCGCGGCTGCTTGCCGACGATCGGCTTGGCGTCCAGCGGCGAGGGCAGGAAGTCGACCACCGCGTCGAGCAGCGGCTGCACGCCCTTGTTCTTGAACGCCGAGCCGCACAGCATCGGCAGCACCTTGCCCTGGATCGTCGCCGCGCGCAGCGCCTTGTGCAGGCGCTCGACCGGGATCTCCTGGCCGTCGAAGAACAGCTCGAGCAGCTCGTCGTCCTGCTCGGCGATCGCCTCGATCAGCGCCTGGCGCCACTCCTGCGCGGTCGCGAACAGCTCGCCGTCGGCCTCGGTGACCGGGGTCGAGTCCATGGTCGAGCCGGCGTCGTCGGTGTAGACGACCTTGGTCATCGTGAACAGGTCGACCACGCCCAGGAACTGGTCCTCGGCCCCGATCGGGACCTGGATCGGCGTCGCGGGCGCGCCCAGCCGGCTGCGGATCTGGCGCACGCAGTTGAAGAAGTCGGCGCCCATGCGGTCCATCTTGTTGACGAAGATGATCCGCGGCACGGCGTACTTGTTGGCCTGGCGCCAGACGGTCTCGGACTGCGGCTGCACCGCGGCGACCGAGTCGAACAGCGCAACCAGGCCGTCGAGCACCCGCAGGCGCGCGCTCGACCTCGACCGTGAAGTCCACGTGGCCAGGCGTGTCGATGATGTTGATCCGGGTGTTGCGCCAGGTGCACGCCGTCGCCGCCGACGTGATCGTGATCCCGCGCTCCTGCTCCTGGACCATCCAGTCCATGGTGGCGGCGCCGTCGTGGACTTCGCCGATCTTGTGGGTGCGGCCGGTATAGAAAAGAATCCGCTCCGTCGCCGTCGTCTTGCCGGCGTCGATGTGGGCAGCGATCCCGATGTTGCGGGTGTGTTCGAGCGGATATTCGCGCTTGAGAGCCATAGAAGTTCTTACGGGGTGCCGATCACCAGCGGTAGTGGGCGAAAGCTTTGTTGGCTTCCGCCATCTTGTGGGTGTCCTCGCGCTTCTTGATCGAAGCGCCTTGGTTGTTGGCCGCGTCCATCAGCTCGTTGGCGAGCCGCTCGGTCATCGAGCGGCCGGGCCGGGCGCGGGCGTAGGTGATCAGCCAGCGCATCGCCATCGCCTGGCGGCGGTCCGGGCGGACCTCCATCGGGACCTGGTACGTGGCGCCGCCGACGCGGCGGGGCCGGACCTCGACCAGCGGCATGGCGTTGCCGAGCGCCTGCGTGAAGATGTCCATCGGGTCGCGGCCGGTCTTGGTCGCGATCGTCTCGAGCGCTTCGTACGTGATCTTCTCGGCGGTCGACTTCTTGCCGCGCATCATCACTTTGTTGATGAAGCGGGCGAGGACTTTCGAGCCGAACTTCGGATCGGGGAGGATCGGTCGCTTCGGAACCGGGCCCTTACGAGGCATGAAAAACGCTGTCCTTATCGCTTCGCGGCGGGCTTCTGGTTGCGCTTGGCGCCGTACTTCGAGCGGCCTTGCTTGCGGTTGGCGGCGCCCGAGGTGTCGAGCGTGCCGCGGATGATGTGGTAGCGCACGCCCGGCAGATCCTTGACCCGGCCGCCGCGGATCAGCACGACCGAGTGCTCCTGCAGGTTGTGGCCGATGCCCGGGATGTAGGCCGTCACTTCCTCGCCGTTGGTCAGCCGCACGCGGGCGACCTTACGGAGGGCCGAGTTCGGCTTCTTCGGGGTGATCGTCTTGACCTGAGTGCAGACGCCGCGGCGCTGGGGGTTGCCCGCGACCTCGAAGGTGCGGTTGGGCAAGTCGGGGTGGCCCGGCTTGGGCCCGGTCGAAACGACGCGGAACGCCGGGGTCTTCACCTTTTTGAGCTGCTTCTCGCGGCCCTGACGGACCAGCTGGGAAATCGTCGGCACTCGGTTCTCCGGAACACACACGAAAGCGGCCGGACCACGGCGGGTCGGCCGGAACCTCCGAAGCATAGCATGTGCCGAGAGGGGCGTCAACGCGAAGCGCCCCGGCCGAGCTCAGCCCGGGCGTGATCGCGTACCCGACCGGCTTGCAGCGGCCGTTGTTCGAAGTCCTTGCCGAGCAGGCGGTCAGCCCGACGACCAGGCGCGTCAGCGCCCGCACCGCGAAGGTATCGCCCGGGCGCGGAGCGCGGCGGCCGCACCGCCAGCCGGCCGGCCGGGTCGACCTCGACCCGCATGAAGACGTTGAAGCTGGTGGGGATGGCGTCCGGGGCGACGCCGAACGGGGCCAGCGCGGCGGCCAGGTTGCCGAAGCAGCCGGGCACGTCCTCGTGGTCGCCGCCGTAGCACAGCCGCCAGGTGTCGCGGCTGCACGGGGTGAGCAGGAAGTCGTGGCTGCCGGCGTCGTCGCGGACGATCGCGAGCAGCGGGCGGGAGCGGTTGGACCACAGCCGGTTGCCGGCGCCCAGCGCGATGGTCGCCTCGTAGTCGAAGGTGCGGCCGTTCGAGAGCGCCTCGCGCGGGTCGTCGGCGGCGAAGGCGACCAGGTCGGCTACCTGCTCGCCCTCGAGGTCGACCACGCTCAGCAGGTCGCCCGGCTCGAGGACGAAGGCGGTCCCGCTGCGCGGCGGGATGGTGATCAGCGCTGGGGCCGAAACGGACAGGTCCACGATTCCTCGGCGGGGCGGCCCGAGTACTGGCGGGCCTCGGAGTGCTGGCCGAAGTCGGCCAGGTTGGGGTTGATCGTGCCGTCGAGCCGGACTTCGCGCGCCCGGATGCTGCTCTGCAGGCCGCCGAACTTGCCTTCGGTCCGCAGCCGCTCGAACTGCTCGTGGGCGTTGAAGACCAGCGCCGGCCAGGCGAAGCGGCGGGCGCTGCGCGAGCTCGCCGGGTGCAGCCCGACGACGAAGAACGCGTCGCCCGCCAGGCTGAACGAGAAATGCGGGTCGGCCGGGTCGGCGCTGACCCGCGGGTCCCAGGCATGGTGCCGCGCGTCGAGGTCGTGCAGGCGCTGGAGCTGCGCCCAGAGCGCGCGTTCGAACGCCGCCTCGTCGGGCCGGAGCCGCTCCTGGAAGATCGCGACGTAGGTGGTGAAGTCGCTCTCGAACCCGTGCCGCTCGGCCGCGAAGGCGTAGAGGTCGCGGGCCAGCCCTTCGGTCACGGCCGGGTCGTCGAGCCGGGCATAGGTTCCCAGCCGGTAGGTGCCGCGCCGGATCGCCGACTTCGCGCCCAGGCACGAGAAGCGCTCGTCCAGCACGAAGCTGCGGAACGCGTCGTTGGCGACCCGGGCGAACGGGCCGGTCGGCGCGGTCTCGAGCAGCCGCACCAGGTCGCCCTCGTGCCAGCCGTGGTACGACGAGTGCGTTCGCGCCGCGTCGCTGCCGAACGGGTTGCGCCAGGCCGATTCGAGGAACTCGAGCGCGCTCGCCGGCTCGCTCACGGCGTCCGGCTCGCGCCGCCGCAGGCCGCCGCGCGCTCGCCGCGCAGCTGCGCCCGCAGCCGGCGCTCGGAGTGGGCGGCCGCGCGCAAGGTGCCGTGCGAGTAGCGCACGCCGCCGCGCAGCGGCCGCAGGGCGAGCGCGCACCAGGCGGTCAGCGCCCGCTCGAGCACCCAGGCCGGCGCGCACCAGGACGCGGCCGGCGGAAAGGCCAGCCGGCCGTTGCCGCGCCGGCGGCCGAGCTCGGCCAGCCCGACCGAGCCCAGGCCGAACGCGGCCAGCGCCGGCAGCGGCGCGCGGCGCAGCCCCAGCAGCAGCGCCGGCGCCAGCGCGAGCTGGACCGCGAAACGGCCCGGCCGGGCGAACTCGTCGTACGCCTGGCGAACCCGCTGGCGGAAGTAGTGCGGGGTGGCCGGCGGCAGCCGCCGCACGAACAGGTCGTAGGCCACCCGCTCGCGCCCGCCCAGCGCGCGCAGGGTCCGGACCAGCTCGAGGTTCTCGAAGAGCACGTCGCCGGCATAGCCGCCGGCCCGGGCGTAGAGGTCCATCCGCAGGCCCAGCGTCCCCGGCCAGTCGCCGCCGGTCGCCCGCGCGATCAGGCTGCGGCCGGTGTCGAGCAGCGCGTGCCAGGGCAGCGGAGCGAAGACGTTCTGGGGGCGAACCACGTCGGCGCGGTCGAGCTCGGCGGCCAGCCGGCGCAGCCCGAAGGCGTCCCAGCGCACGTCGTCGTCCGCGACCACCGCCTTGGCGGTGCGGACCCGGCGCAGGCCGGTCACCACCCCGGCCACCTTCCCGTTGAGGTCGCCCAGCCGGTCGGGATCGACCGGCAGGTGGGCGACGCTGCGCGGCCAGACCGCGCGGTGGTGGGCGAAGACCTCCGGCGGCGAGCCGTCGACCACGATCACCGGCAGCAGGGGCGCCAGCATGGCAAGGTACGGGGCGAGATCATCGTCCTGCCGGATCGCCGTTCGGCGAATCGGCAGCACGTATGTCGTCTCGGCAATGGGAGCAGGCATCCGGTTTCATCGTATCCCCGGCCCAGGGGGCCGAGAAACCCGTTGCCGGCTCAGTCGGCAAGGGTGCGGTGCTTTCCGCCGCCGCGGGCGAACCCGAACGCCATCGAGTGGTCGTACGAGCCGACGTCGGTGATCAGCAGCCGGTCGCCGGGCGCGAGGTCGGGCGGAAAGCGCAGCCCGTCGATCAGATCGTACTCCAGGCAGGTCCGCCCGCCCAGCCGGTCCGGACCGCGCCCGAGCGGGACCCATCCCTCGCCGCGCCCGACGAACAGGCCGTGGACGTAGCTGTGCATCTCGGGCCAGTCGGAGAAGCCGACGTCGGCGATCGCCTCGCGCCGGCCGCGCCGCTCGCGCACCTCCAGCACCTCGGTGACGATGGCCTCGGTCGGAGTACAGACCGCCTGGCCCGGCTCGGCGATCAGCCGGGTGCAGTGCGGCAGCAGCTCGGCGATGCGGTCCATCGTCCAGCGGATGTCGGGGGCGAAGCTCGCGTCGAACTCCGCCGGCGTCCAGCCGCCGCCGACGTCGAAGGCGACCACCCGGCGGCCGGTCGCGCGCTCGATCTGCGCCGCCCGCTCGAGCACGTCGCCGGCGACGTCGCGCCAGCTCGCGCCCTTGAAGTCCTCGTGGCGGGCCTGGTACGAGACCGCGATCGGCAGCTCGGCCGGCAGCCCGTCGACCGCAGCGCGCAAGTCGGGATCGTCTTCGACCGGGACGCCGAAGCGCGAGCCGATCATGGCCGGCCGCAGCCGCACGCCGTGGACGTGGGCGACCCGCCGCCGGGCGTTGCGCACGAAGGCCTCGACGCTGTCGGCGTAGGCATAGGCGAGCCGTTCGCCCTGCTTGCGGTCGAGCAGCGGCTCGGGGCCGTTGTAGATCGTCTCCTCGGGCGGGAAGCCGACCTGCTCCGCCCACTCCAGCTCGTCGCGGGCGATCGTCTCGGCCAGGAAACCGTGGCGGCGCGCGAGGCGCACCAGCTCGCGGCGCGGGTTGGTCTTGAAGCTGAAGCCGGTCAGCACGGTGATGCGCGGGCGGCTGAGCTCGTCGCGCAGCGCCGCGACCTGCTCGAGCCGGCGGCGCGCCACGGGCTCGCGAAAGATGCGGCGCGGCGTCGTGCCGGTGGTCGCGTGCGGAGCGAGATCGTCGATGACGGCAACCATGCCGACGGCATACCCGTCCCGCGGCTCACGCGAAGCGAGCAACCAAGCCGGCGATCTCGCCCGGCGCCTCGACCGGCAGGTTGTGGCCGGCGCCGCGCAGGTTGACGAAGAGCGCGCCGGGGATGGCCTGCACCACCTCGCGCCGCAGCCGCGCGGGCGGCGCGAGCGGGTCGTGCTCGCCCGCCACGACCACCGTCGGCACGGCGATCCGGCCGACCCGGTCGGCGAAGTCGGCCGCCCGGCCGCGGTCGTACCAGCCGAACCAGTGCTCGCGCTGGGCGACCAGCGCGTCCTCGACGATCCGCTCCAGCGCCGCGGGGGCGATGGTGCGCCGCATGGCGCCGCGCTGGAACCGCTCGATGCGCAGCCGCGAGCCGAACGCGGCCTCGGTCAGCGCCCGGTGCTTGGCGCTGCCGGTGCCGCCCCCGCTGCCGCGCGCCGAGCCCGGCGCGACCAGCACCAGCCGCTCGACCTGCGGCGCGCCCGCAGCGGCGACGTACTGGGCGACCTTGCCGCCCATCGAGTGCGCGACCAGCGCCGCCGGACCGACCGCCGCGAGCGCGGCGCGCAGGTCCGACGCGTAGCCGTCGAGGTCGTGCCCGTCCGGCGGGCGGTCGGAGAGCCCGTTGCCGCGGAAGTCCAGCAGGTGGGCGGTGAAGCGGCCGGGGTCGAGCCGCTCGACGACGTCGTACCACATCCGCCGGCTGCTGATCCAGCCGTGCGCGAAGAGCAGCGCGCGCGGCCCCGCGCCGCGCGACTCCAGCGCCAGCGTCACGTCGCCGTTGGTGACGAAGCGCATCACGCCTGGGCGGGCGCCGCCGTCAGCCCGCGGCGGCGGCCGGGGATGCCGACCAGCGCGATCAGCGCGGCCAGGACGCAGACCACGACCGAGCCGGCCATCACCGCCCGGAAGCCGGCCAGATAGCCGTCGCGCACCGCGTCGCCGACGGCGGCGCGGTCGACGCCGGGGACGTCGGCCGGAACGGTGCCGGCGTAGAGGCGGCTGCGGTCGTCGTGGGCGATCCGCGCCGTCGCCGGGCTGAGGTGGCGGCGCGCGATACGGGCGTCGAAGCCGGCGTCGAACACGCCGGCCAGCAGGATGCCGAAGGCGGCGACGGCGAGCAGCCCGGCGGTGCGCGCGACCGCGTTGTTGACCCCCGAGGCGACCCCGCTCTGGGCGGTGCCGACCGCGTCGAAGACGGTCGTCGTCAGCGGCGCGATGAAGAACGCGCCGCCCACGCCCAGCAGCAGCGCGGCGGGAAAATAGCTGGTCCAGTACGGGCTTCCCAGCGGCGCCAGCCCGAACGCCGCGAAACCCGCCCCCGCCAGGAGCGCGCCGGCGACCAGCGGGATGCGCGCGCCGATGCGCGCGACGAGGCCGCCCGACCAGCGCGAGAGCGCGAACTGCAGCAGCACGAACGGCAGCAGCGCGCCGCCGGCGGCGGTCGGCGTGTAGTGCTGCACGTCGACCAGCACGTAGGGCAGGAAGTAGAGCGCGCCGCCGAGCGCGGCGTACAGGAAGAGCGTGTACGCGTTCGCCGCCGCGAACGCGCGCGAGCGGAACAGGCCCAGCGGCATCATCGGCGCGCGCGCGCGCCGCTCGGTCGCGACGAATCCGGCCAGCAGCAGCCCGCCCAGCCCGAGCGCGGCGAGCGCGAGCGCGCCCGGCCGGGCGCCCTGGGTGGCGATCAGCCCGTAGGTGAACGCGCCCAGGCCCAGCGTCGCCAGCAGCGCGCCCGGCACGTCGAGCCGGCGCGGCGCGTCCTCGTCGCGGCTCTCCGGCACCCGGGTCAGCGCGATCGCCAGCACCGCCAGCGCCAGCGGCAGGTTGATCAGGAACACCCAGCGCCACGAGGCGTGCTGGGCCAGGTAGCCGCCGATGACCGGGCCCGCCGCGGCGGTGATCGAGGCGAACCCGGACCACGTTCCGATCGCCCGGCCGCGCTCCGCGCCCGTGTAGCTCGCGCTGATCAGCGCGAGCGACTCCGGCATCGCCAGCGCCCCGCCGATCCCTTGCACGCAGCGCGCGAGCGTCAGCACGACCACGTCGGGCGCGAGCGCGCAGCCCAGCGATGCGCTGCCGAAGATCGCGATCCCCAGCACGAACATCCGCCTGCGCCCGAAGATGTCGCCCAGCGATCCGCCCAGCAGGATCAGCGAGGCCAGGAACAGCGCGTAGCCCTCGACGACCCATTGCATCTGGGCCGCATTGGCGCCGAGCTCGCGCTGGATCACCGGCAGCGCGACGTTGACCGCCGTGCCGTCGACGAAGCTCATCGCCGAGCCGAGGACCGCGGCGATCAGAACCCACGTCTTCCCCATCGGCGACGGTATGGGGTACGATGCCGGCACACCCCTGCTCGACGAGGCCCGCCCATGCCCGCAGCGCGCGCGCAACCGGCCGCGAAAACGACGCCACGATCGCCGCGGCGCAAGTCGGCCGCGCGGCGCAAGGCCCCGCCGGTGAAGGTTCCCGCGCGGCCGACGCCGCCCGAGCGCATCCCGCGCGTCGTGGCCGACCCGACCCCGGCCGACCACCTCGCGATCATCACCCGAGCGATCTTCCAAGCGGGACTGTCGTGGTCGGCCCTCGACCAGAAGTGGCCCGTGTTCGAGGCCGCGTTCGACGGCTTCGCGGTCGCGACGGTCGCAACGTACGGCGAACGCGACATCGCACGCATCATGGCGACGCCGGGCATGATCCGCTCGGCCAAGAAGATCGCCGGGACGGTTCGCAACGCACAGGCGCTGCTCGCGCTGGAACGCGAGTACGGTTCGGTGCGCACCTACCAGACCTCCGCCGACTACGCGACGATCCAGCGTGACACGGGACGGCGCTTCGCGTACCTGGGCGATGCCGGCACCTACTACTGGCTGTTCCGCAGCGGCGCGCCGGTGCCGCCGTTCGCGCGCTGGATCAAGGGGCAGAAGCGCGACCACCCGCGCATTCGGGAAATGCTGAACGTCGCGGAGAACGGGTCGAGCCGCTCCGGCGCTCAGGCGTGCAGCTTCTCTTCGCGGTAGTGCTCGATGTGCTGGTACACGCCGTCGGGGAAGGTCAGGTCGCGGTAGACGTTGCCGAGGTCCGGGTCGTCGGGGTTCTCGATGATCGGGTAGTCCTGGCGGCGCTGGAAGTCGAGGATCTTCGCGCGCTTGGGCGGCGAGTAGCCGGCCTCGATCACCTCGCGGACCATCACCCGGGCCTGGTCTTCCGAGAAGTCGCGGTCGTTGGACAACGCGGCGACCACCTCGTCCTCGCTCCCGAAGTGCCGGGCGATCATGGCGAAGACGAGGCGGCCGTAGTGTCCGATGTCGGTGCCCCGCTCGAGCTCGTCGAGCAGGCGGGCCATCATCCGGTCGTTGCGGAGTTCGTCGAACATGCTGGGAGCTTACCCGAACGTACGTTCGACGAATCACGCTTGCCGGGGCGGCAGGTCACCCGTGGGTGACGCTGCTCTGGCTCTTCCAGATCTCGTTGGTCTGCTGGCGGATCGTGTCGGCCGCACCGCTCACGACGGTCTCGCCGTCCTCCTGCAGCTCGCCCAGGACGACCTCGGGGACGACCTGGTTGATCTGCATCACCGAGCGCGCGTAATCGGTCAGACCCTGCTTGGCGACCGAGGCCGTCGCCGTGTCGCCCAGCCCGACCGCCGTCGCGTGGAGGAGGGTGTAGCTCATGCTCGCCAGGGCCAGCGCGGTGTAGTCGTCGCGCAGCCACTTGGTGACCTTGGTCTTGCGCGAGGCGCCGATCGCCGCCGCGGCACCGCCGAGCAGGCTCGACCAGGCCGACTTGATCGGGCTGGCCGCGTGGCCGCCGAGGCGGTCCAGGGACTGCTGGAGCGCCGCCTGGTGCGCTTCGTTCTGGGTCTTGATCGACTGGATGACGGTCAGCGCCTGCGCGTACTCCTTGGTCGCGTCGGATGCGACCTGGCCGTCGAGCGGCTTGCCGATGTGCTGCTCCAGCGCCAGCAGATCGCTGACGTAGGTTTGCAGCGAGTGCTTCTCGTTCTCGCCGAGCGCGTCCGGGTCGGTCGAGGCGGTCGAGTCGTACCGGACCGATTCGTTGGTGGTGCCAGTCTCGTTCATGCGGTGATCGTTCCGCAAACGGGCAGGCGCTACGCGGGTCGAGGGCTCGCTCGGGCGCCTCTGACTGCGCGCGCGCGCAGGGAGTTCCCGCTCTCGATCACGCGTGCGCCGGCGGCGAAACGGGCGTCGGAACGCCGTCCGTGCGCAGCCGGAACGCGAACCTCGTGCCATCGTCGCCGCTGTGCGCGAGCGCCAGCGAGCCGCCGGCGCGCTCGACCGCGCGCTTCGCGATCGCGAGGCCCAGGCCCGAGCCTTCGACCTCGCCGCGCGTCGTGCCGCGGTAGAAGCGGTCGAAGATCGCGGCCCGGTCCTCGGGGTGGATGCCGGGTCCGCCGTCGGCGACCGTCACCTCGACGCCGCCGTCGGCGGCGCGGGCGGCGAGCCGGATCGGCGCGCCCGGCGCGTACTTGATCGCGTTGTCGACGACGTTGGCGATCGCTTCGTGGATCTCGTCGCGGTTGCCGATCACCGTCGCCTCGACCGGCAGCTCCAGCGTGAAGCGCACGGTCGGGGCGAGCACCCGGCGCGCGTCGACGATCTCCTCGAGCAGCGCGCGCAGCCCGAACGGCTCGGCCGGGCGCACGTCCTCGCCCTCCATGCGGGCGAGCAGCACGAGGTTGTCGATCAGCGTGCGCATGCGCGCGCCCTCGGCGCCGATCGAGGTGAAGATCCGCCGCGAGCGCTCGTCGCCGGCATCCGCCTTGCGCCGCAGCAAGTCGATGTAGCCCAGCACGATCGTCAGCGGCGTGCGCAGCTCGTGACCGGCGTCGGCGACGAACTGGCGCATCTGCGTCTCGGCCACCTCCCGCTCCGCGAACGCCGCGGCGACCTGCGCCGCCGCGGCGTTGTAGGCCAGCGCGATCGCGTCGAAGTCGCTCTTGCCGGCGACGGCGATCGGCTGCGGCGTGAAGTCGCGCGCGGCGAAGCGCTGCAGCGCGTGGGTGACGTCGACCAGCGGGCGCAGCACCTGCGAGGTGATGTAGCGGCCGGCCAGCCAGGCCAGCACGCCGACCGCCGCGGCGACGCCGAGGATCGCGGCCACCAGCCAGAGCGCGAGCCGCTCGGTGGCGTTGGGATCGGGCAGCAGGGTCAGCTCGCCGCCGACGAAGTCGGTGCGGCTCACGTGCGCGCCGGCCAGCGTCCCGAGCGCGAAGCCGATCCGGCTGCCGCTGACGCGCAGCGTGCGCGGGTCGCCCTGCACGACCCGGCCGTCGAGCAGCATCGTCGCGTGGTGGAACTCCGGCGGCGGCGCGGACCACCGCCGGTGCCCGCCGCCGTCGGGCTTGACCAGCAGCGGCTGGCTGGTGACCCGGGCCGGCCCGCCGGCCCGCGGCGGCGCGCCGGGCGGGCGCGGAAACGGGCCGGAGGCGAACATGCGGACGCCCCCGCGCGCCAGGCGCGTCTCGATCTCGGTCGCCGCCTGGACGAACGGCTCGTGGCGGACCTCGGCGCGGGCCGCGAAGGCTTGGGCCTCGCGCGCGTCGGCGTCGATGCTGTCGTTGACCAGGTGCACGTAGCCGAACAGCGCGACGATCGCCAGCGCGCCGAACACCGCGGCGGTCGAGACGACCGCCGCGACCACGTACCAGGACGTCAGCCGCCGGGCGAAGCTAGCGAACACGGCTTCAGTGCGCGCGCAAGGCGTAGCCGGCGCCGCGGATGGTGCGGATCAGCTTGGGCTCGAAGCCGGCGTCGATCTTCGCCCGCAGGTACGAGATGTAGGTCTCGACCGCGCCCGGGCCGACGTCGCGGTCGGTGCCCCAGACCAGATCGAGCAGCTGGTCGCGGGTGAAGACGCGCTCGGGGTTGCGCACCAGGGTCAGCAGCAGCGCGTACTCGCGGGCCGAGAGCTCGATCCGGCGGTCGCCGCGCTTGACGTCGCGCCGGTCGAGGTCGATCGTGAGGTCCTGGTAGGCGACGATCGAGGGCTGCTCCAGGCGCGGCCGGCGCAGCGCCGACTGCAGCCGCGCCACCAGCTCCGTCATCTCGAAGGGCTTGGGAATGTAGTCGTCCGCCCCGCGGCGCAGGCCGGTGACCTTGTCGTCGAGGTCGGCCTTGGCGCTGAGCATCAGGATCGGCGCCTCGGTGAAGCGGCGCAGCATCGGCAGCAGCTCGAGGCCGCCGACGAACGGCATCATGACGTCCAGCACGATCGCGTCGGGACGCCAGTCGCGCACGAGCTGGAGGCCGGCCCGGCCGTCGGCCGCGGTGCGCACCTCGAACCCGTCCTCGCCGAGGCCGAGCTCGAGGAGCTCGCGCATGTGGCGCTCGTCGTCGATCACGACGACCCGCGCTGCTGGAGCCGCTGCCATGGTCCTCCTACTGCTTCACGCTGCCGCCGCCGGTGCCGAGCTCCGGTGCGCGCACGACGAAGATTCCGGTTCCGGGTGCGTAGTAGATCCCGCCGCCGAACCGGCGCTGGTTCCCGCGGGCGCCGTTCGCGCCCGGCGCGGAAGACGGCGCGGGCGAGGGCCGCGGAGAGGGACGCACGCCGGGGGTAGGCACGTCATACCCCTTGCCCTTCGCCTCGGCCGGCGTGAACACCGTGCCGTAGGAGCAGGATGCCAGCGCCCGGTACGGCTGCAAGGCGGCGATGAGCTGCGGGCTGGGGGTGAACTGCGGCCGCGGCTGGGCGCCTTGGCTGGGCGGCACGACGACCTGCGGCTGGAAGCCGCCCGGACCGCCCTCGCCGCGCGGGCCGCCGAAGCCGCCGCGCCGTTCGCCGCCGGGCGAACCGGCCGCGCCGGGCGGGCGCTGCGGCAGCGCGCTCTCGGGGATGTCGGGGCCCAGGGTTAACCACCAGGTACCCTTGGGATCGCCGTTCGGCGTCACGGTGAGGCCGGTGACCGCGGGCAGCGGCGTCCCGGCGGCGTATGCGGCAGCGGCCGCGCGCAGCTGCGCGAGGATGGTCTGCGCCTGCGGCTGCAGGTCGGCCGTGCACTCGGTCCGGCTGGTCGCCACGGTCAGCGGGTCGACGCCGGCCGGCGGCGGGACGAACTTGAGCTGCCCGAAGCCCAGCCCCCCACGCGGCTGGGCCGCTTGGCCGCTCGCCGCGGCCGTCGTCTGAGCGCTGCCGCGCGCCCGCGCGAAGCCGGCCCCCGGGCGCGCGCCGGTGTTGAACGAGTACGTCACCGTGTACTGGCGCGGCGCGTTGGGGCGCGCGGCCTGCAGCAGCGAGCCGCCGCCGGCCAGCGGAATCGGCACCGCGTACTGCTCGGTCGAGAAGAAGCCCGACTCGGTGTTGAACAGGTTGGAGGCGAACAGCGTGATCCGGCCCAGGCCCAGCGGGTGCGAGAGGCCGAGGTTGACCAGCGTGTACGGGGCGATGTACTGGTTGTTGTTGGCGCCGACGTAGTGCGCGTTGGCGAGCAGCTCGAGCTGGGCCGGCGCGTAGAGCGCGTCGATGGTCAGGTTGCCGGTGTGGATCGGCCGGCCCGGCAGCTGCTGGCCCAGGATCAGGGTGCTGCCGGCGCCCAGGTACTGCGGGTTGGCGGCGATCACGTCGGCGCCGCTGGTCGTGTACGACGGGATGACCACCACGTTCTTGCCGAGGCCGAGGTTGGCGGTGGCGGTGTAGCCCTGGTAGGCCCGGGTCGTGCCGGCGACCTGCTGCGAGACGTAGACGGCCGGCGCCGGGAAGCCCGGGCAGACGTCGGAATAGTAGCCGGTCACCGCTTGGTAGTAGGCCTGGTTGAAGGGGTCGTTCGGGTCGTCCAGGCCGAGCGCCGAGGCGGTCAGGGTGGCGTTGACGAGCTGGTTGGCCTGGGTCTGGCGGTAGGTGCTCAGCGAGAACTGGCCGTGCGTCCACTGGTGGGTCCACGAGAGGTCGTAGCTGGCCGCCGACTGCGGGCCGGCCTGCGCGCCCGGGCCGTTGACCTGCGCCGTGCCGGCCAGGCAGTTGACCCGCGCCGCCTGCGGGTCGCTGTACGAGCGGATGATGCCGGCCGCCGGCTGCGAGCTGCCGTACGAGACCGACGCGTTGTAGCTGTCGCTGCTCTGCGGGCGCCAGGCGGCGCTGAACCCGCCCAGCAGCGAGTGGCCCGCGCCGGTCGTTCCGGCGTACGAGAGGTTCGGTCCCAGCGTCAGCTTGTCGTTGACCTTGAACGAGTCCGAGAGCTGCGCCTGGCGCGAGGAGACCGCGTCGATTCCCGGCACGACGAAGCCCTGCCCGCCGGCCAGCGGCGTGAAGGTGGTCGTCCCGGCGTAGGTCGAGCCGGTCAGGGTGATGGTGTGCTTGTCGCGGGTCAGCGTCGCGCTGGCCGCGATCCCGCGCGCCAGGGTCGAGCTCTGCGAGGCCGACGGGCTGAGCACCGGGCCGTAGGCGCCGGTCAGCGGGTCGACCTCGTCGATGTAGCGGTCGAGGTCGTCGGTGAACGAGCGGTTGTCGTTGACGTAGCCGGTCAGCTGCACGGCGGTGTCGCCGATCAGCGACTGCACGGTGCCGTAGACCAGCCCGAACTTGCCGCTGGTCCCGTTGTCGGGCCCGATCCCGCAGGGCAGCGGCGTCACGTCCGAGGTGCACAGCGACGAGGTGCTCTGGTTGTTCTGCAGCGCGGTGAACAGCAGCGTGGTGCGGTCGCTCAGCGCGTAGCGCAGCTTGAGGTAGTCGCCGACGTTTGCCGTCTCGCCGCCGTGGGCGTAGTCCAGGCCGCTCTGGTCGAGATAGTCCTGGAAGGTCAGCGGGTTGTTGCCGGCGCGCTTGGTGTAGAGTGCCGCGATCCCCAGCTTGCCGAGCGAGCCGGTCTCGCCGATCTGGTAGTTGTACTTGTCGAACGTGCCGTACGACGAGGCGAGCTGCGACTGCCAGGTCTGGGTCGGCTGCAGGGTGCGGAAGTTGACCGAACCGCCCAGCGCGCCGGCCTGCGCGCCGAAGCTCACCCCGGCGCCGCTGAACAGGTCGCTGTTGACCGAGCGCAGGTTGACCGCCTGGCCCGGCGCGCCGAGCGGAATGCCGTCCAGCGTGATCGCGGTCTGCGACTCGTCGTGGCCGCGCAGCGAGATCGTCTGCGGCGCGTCGGGGTCGTTGGAGTCCTGGGTCACGTCGACGCCGCCGATCGTCCCCAGCGCGTCGAGCAGCGAGTCGGAGATGCGCCGCACCGCGCTGTTCTGGTCGACGTCGGTGGTCGTCACCGTCACCCGGGCGCGCACCGAGCCGATCACCTTGAGGCCGCTGGTGTTGGTGCTGGACGTGCTGGGCGCGGCGCTGGCCGCGGTTTGCGCCGGCGTGCCGGGCTGGCCCGGCCGCGGCTCGGGCGGCGCGAGGCTGAAGCTGACGTCGACCTGCTTCTGGCCCAGCACCTCGAACTGCGCCGAGGTGACGCCCGCATAGCCGCTCTTGCCGACCCGCACCCGGTACAGGCCGCTGGGCACGTCGGTGTACTTGACGATCCCGCTCTTGTTGGTCAGTGCGCTCGCGACCGTCGGGCCGATCAGGAACACCCGGGCGTCGGGCAGTGCCGCGGCGCCCGCCGCGCTCTTGACGGTGATCTGGATGATGCCGGTCGAGTCGGAGCTCTGCGCGCCGGCCGGCACGAGCGTGCCCAGCAAGAACGCGAAGACGAGCGCCGACGCGCTCCAGCGGCGCGGTACCCTGCTTGCCATCGAGCGACATCCTGGCACGGCGGACTTAGGTCTGCCTGAGAGGATTCGCCTTCGGCGAATCCGTCGCGGTGCTCGCTAGCGCTGCGCTCCGCCCGTGCTGCCGCCGTAATCCCGGATCGCGGCCAGGAAGCGGGCGCCGAAGTCGGCCAGCTTCTTCTCCCCGACCCCGCTGATGCCGCGCAGCTGGGCCGGGGTGGCCGGCAGCTCACGCGCCATCGCGCGCAGCACCGCGTCGCTGAAGACCACGTAGGGCGGCACGTCGCGCTCGGCCGCGATCTCGCGCCGCAGCGCGCGCAGCACGCCGAACACGTCGCGGTCGTAGTCCTCGTCGGCCGCGGCGCTGGCCCGGCTGCGCTTGCCGGCCACCGGCGAGACGATCGCCTCGCGAACCCGGATCGGCGTCCGTTCGACGAGTGCTTGCTTGCCGAGCTCGGTCAGCGCCACCACGTTGTGGCGGGCGGCGTCCTGGGCGATCAGACCGAGGCGCAGCAGCTCGTCGGCCAGGTGGCGCCAGGCCCGGCGGTCGCGGTCGGCGCCGATCCCGTAGGTCGAGAGCCGGTCGTGGTACCAGCGCTCGATCTTCTCGGTCTTGGCCCCGACCAGCACGTCGATCACGTGGGCGATCCCGACCCCGTAGCCGTTCGCCTCGCGCACCCGGTAGACGCACGAGAGCAGCTTCTGCGCGTCGACCGTGGCGTCGTACGACGCCCGCGGCTCCAGGCAGTTGTCGCAGTTGCCGCAGCGCTCGAGCGGGTAGGTCTCGCCGAAATAGGCCAGGATCTCGCGCCGCCGGCACGCGTTCGAATAGGCGAAACGCTTGATGCGCTCCAGCTGCTCGCGCGCGGCGGCCTGCTCGCTCTCCGGCTTCTCGTCGGCGAAGCGCTCGACGCGCGCGATGTCGGCGTAGCTGAAGAACCAGGCGCACTCGGCCGGCAAGCCGTCGCGCCCGGCGCGGCCGGTCTCCTGGTAGTAGCTCTCGAGGCTGCGCGGGACGTCCCAGTGGGCCACGAAGCGCACGTTCGACTTGTCGATCCCCATCCCGAACGCGATCGTCGCGCACATCACCCGCACGTCGTCGCGGATGAAGCGCTCCTGGCGCTGCGCGCGGGTCGCGCTGTCGAGCCCGGCATGATAGGCCAGCGCGGGCACGCCGGCGGCGGAGAGCGCGTCGGCCAGCTTCTCGGCGTTGGCCCGGCTGCCGGCGTAGACGATGCCGGCCTCGTCGTCGGGCCGCGCGCGCAGCCAGCGCACCAGCCCCTCGACGCTGCGCTGCGTGTGCAGCACCCGGTAGGTCAGGTTGGGCCGGTCGAACGAGGCGACGTGGACGGCCGGCCGGCGCAGGTGCAATTGCGCGACGACGTCGTCGCGCACCCGCTCGGTCGCGGTCGCGGTGAACGCGCAGAACGGGATCGCCGGGAAGCGGTCGCGCAGCGGCGCGATGCGGCGGTAGTCGGGCCGGAAGTCGTGCCCCCACTCGCTGATGCAGTGCGCCTCGTCGATCACGAAGCGGGCGACGTTCCAGCGCTCGAGGTCGGCCGCGAACCCGGCCAGCGTCAGCCGCTCCGGCGCGACGTAGAGCAGCTTGTACTCGCCCCGTTCCAACCCGTCGAGCCGCGCCCGCAGCTCGGGGTACTCCAGCGAGGAGTTGAGCGCCGTGGCGGCCATGCCGGCGGTCTGCATGGCGTCGACCTGGTCCTTCATCAGCGCGATCAGCGGCGAGACGACCACCGTCAGCCCCTCGGTCAGCATGGCGGGGAGCTGGTAGCAGAGCGACTTGCCGCCGCCGGTCGGCAGGAGCGCGAAGACGTCCCGCCCGGCCAGGACGTCGCGCACGATCGCCTCCTGCGCCGGGCGGAACGACGGAAACCCGAACCAGCGCTCCAGCGCCCCTTGCAGCGCCGGACTCTCGACAGCCATGACTCGCATCGCTTCGCCGTCTGCGCCGAGCGACCCGGCTGACAAGGCGAGCCGAGCCCGCGCGCGGCGGAATACTGGGCGCGCCGGCGGGCACCGGCGACGACATGCGCCTGGGCCTTTTCCACCAGCAGCTCGTGCAGTGGTCCGAGAAGCCGTGTCTGCTCACGATCGCGCTCGCGTCGAGCGCGAGCGAGATCCGCTTCACCGGGATCCTGCGGCCGTACTACAGCCTGCACTCGATTCGCGGCTGGGCGCTGGTGCCGCCGCAGCAGCACGGCGGGTTCGCGGCGTTCCGGCTGACCGAGCTCAACTTCGACGAGATGACCTCGCGCCAGGTGGTCGGCGCGGGCGGCCAGCGGCGGCTGCGCTTCCGGGCCGACCGCGAGCAGGTCTTCGTGCTCGAGCGCGACCCGGCGCCGTTCACCGCGCCGCCGCGGCTGACCGGCAGCGGCCGCTACCTCTACCCCGGCGGCCGCCGGCGGCCCAACCCGGAGCCCTGGATGCTCTAGCGGCCGGCGCCGGCCGGCCGCGGCACAGGAATCGCGCCGCCGTGCCGATACCAGGTCGGCCATGCTGCTCGCCCTCCTCGCCGCGCTCGAAGCGCTGGCCGGCCTGCGCGCCGCGCTGCGCATGCTCGCGACCGCGGGCGGCCGGCCGCTCGCCGCCGCCCCGCCGCCGCCGCCCGGCACGCTGGTGGCGCTCCTGCCCGTGCTCGACGAGGAACGCCGGGTGGGATCGGCCCTGGCGGCGCTGGCCGCCTGCGGCCCGGCGCTGGCCGAGATCGTCGTGGTCGACGGCGGCTCGGCCGACCGGACCCGCGAGGTCGTCGCCGCGGCCGCCGCCCGCGACCCGCGCATCCGGCTGGTCGACGCGGCGCCGACCCCGGCCGGCTGGAACGGCAAGGCCTGGAACCTCGAGGTCGGCCGGCGCGCGACCGCGGCGCCCTGGATCGCGACGGTCGACGCCGACGTGCGGGTCGGGCCGGGCCTGCTCGGCGACGCGGTCGCCCGCTGCGAGGCCGACGGCCTGGCCGCGCTCAGCGTCGCCACCCGCCAGGAGGTCGCCGACGCCGGCACCGCGCTGCTGCACCCGGCCTTCCTCACCACCCTGGTCTACCGGGCGGGACTGCCCAACGTCGCGGCCCGCGCGCCGGCCGGCGTCCAAGCGAACGGGCAGGTCTTCGTCGCCCGGCGCGAGGCGCTCGCCGCCGCCGACGCGTTCCGCGCCGCGCGCGCGTCGCGCTGCGAGGACGTCACGACCGCCCGGGTGCTCGCCCGGCAGGGCGGGCGCATCGGCTTCTACGAGGGAGACGCGGTGGTCCGGATGCACGACTCCTGGCGCGACTGCGCGGCGAACTGGCCGCGCTCGCTGACCCTGCGCGACGGCTTCGTCCCGCCGGCGAAGCTCGCGCTCGCGCTGGCCGGGCTGGTCCTGGCCCAGGCGCTGCCGCTGCCGACGCTGCTGGCGCTGGCGCTGCTGCGCGAGCGCGTTCCGCTGGGCGGCGCGGCGTTCGGGCTCTGCACCGCCCTGGTGCTGATGCGGCTGGGGGTGCTGGCCGGCACCCGGCGCGCGTACGTGCGCCCGCCGCTGTGGTACTGGCTCTCGCCGCTGGCCGACCTGCCGGCGGCCGGGCTGCTGATTGCCAGCGCCGTGCGCCGCAGCCACACCTGGCGCGGCCGCACCCTGGTCGCGGAGGGCGCATGACGAGCGGCCGCGCCGCCTGGTCGCTGGCGATCCTGCACGGCCTCGCGCTGGTGCTGGGGCTGTTCGGGATCCTGGTCGCGATCCCGCACCCCGAGCTGTGGGCCGGCAACCCCGACGGGGCGGCGTTCTACGCCTTCGCGATCAACAAGACCGGCGGCACGGCGATGTTCGTCGGCGCCGCCGCCATGCTCGCCTACGGCGTGCGCGCGCTCGGCGCGCGCCGCACGCTGCTCTTCTTCTGCGCCGCGTTCGTGCTCTCGGCGGCGGCGGAGCTGACCGGCACGAAGACCGGCTGGCCGTTCGGCGGCTACGAGTACACCAACTTCCTGGGCCCCAAGCTGCTCGGCCGGGTGCCGGTCGCGGTCCCGCTGTCGTGGTTCTACATGGGGTTCGCGTCGTTCGTGCTGGCCGACGCGATCGTCGCCGCGCGCGCCCGGCGCCACCGCACGCTGCTCGCGATCGCGCTGGGCACCTGGCTGCTGACCGCCTGGGACCTGGTGCTCGACCCCTCGATGGCCGCGCCGCAGATGCAGTACATCCACTTCTGGATCTGGCACGAGAGCGGCCCGTACTTCGGGATGCCGCTGCGCAACCTCGCCGGGTGGGTGGGGACCGGGCTGCTGTTCATCGCGGCGGGGCGCGCGCTCTGGCGCGAGAGTGCGCCGCCGCTCGGGCCGGTCCGGCTGCCGTTCGCGGTCTACGCCCTCAACGTCGGGTGGTCGATGGTGCTGAGCATCTCGGCCGGCATGTGGCCGACGGCGCTGGCGGCGGTCGTGCTGGCGCTGGCGCCCGCCGCGCTGGCGCTGGTCCCGCCGCGCTCGGCCCCGCCGGCCTACGCCCGCTCCGCGGCGTGAGCGGGTACCCGCCGCCGGGGATGCTCGGCCCGCGGGCGATCGCGCTCTGGGCCCTGCGGACGCTGACCGACGGCGCCGCGCTGGCCGGGACCGAGCACGTCCCGGCCGCCGGCCCGGTGCTGCTGGCGGCGCGCCACTACCACCACCTGCTCGACGGCGCGCTGCTGGTGAACCGCCTCCGGCGGCCGGTCCACATCGTGGTCGGGCTGGACTGGGCGGCCGACGCCCGCCAGCGGCGCTGGCTGGAGCGGGTCTGCGGCTGGGCCCGCTACCCGGTGATCCTGCGCCCGGCGACCACCGGCGAGCGGGCCGGTTACGCGCGCGGCGAGGTCGCCCGCTACCTGCGCCGGGGGCTGCGCGAGGCGGCCGAGCTGCTGCGCGAGGGCCGGGTCGTGCTGGTCTTCCCCGAAGGCTACCCGGTGGTCGACCCGGCCGCGCCGGCGGCGGCCCCGGGCCGCGACGCCGAGGGCTTCCTGCCCTTCGCCGCCGGCTACCGCACCATCGCCGGGCTGGCCCGGCGGCTGAGCGGGCGCGACGTGCCGGTGCTGCCGGTCGGCTTCCGCTACGAGGCGCGCGGCGCGAAGTGGCGGATCGCGGGCCGGATCGGCGCGCCGCTCCCGGCCGCCGGCGTCGCCGAGGTCGAGCGCGCCGTGCGGGAGCTCTCGCGCTGACCGCGCGGCACCGATCAGCTCGGGCGAGCGGTGGGCCGCGGCGTCCGGCGCCGGTCGACGACCCGGACCTCGTCGCTCGCCGGGCCGGGCGGCTGGGCCGCCAGCAGGAAGCGCGGGTCGGTGTAGCCGCCGGTCTCGCGGGCGACCCGCACGCCCTCGGCGATCTCGTGCTGCCCGGAGCTCTTGGAGAGCACGCAGTCGGCACCGGCATAGCGCAGCCGGTCGGCGCGCGAGGCGCCTTCGCCGGCGGTGTAGGCGCAGATCAAGGCGGACGGCAGCGCGGCCCGCATGGCGCTGACCGCGTCGGCCGGGTCGCAGTCGAGGAAGTCGGTGTCGACGAAGAGCGCCTCGGGGTGCGTCCGCCGGATGTCGTCGACGTTCAGGTTCGTCGATACGCGCACGACCCGCATCTGCGCCTGGGCCAGTACGTCGCTCAGGTAGGGAACGAACAGCGATTGCGGTTCGACGACGTAGGAATCCACGGTTTACCCTTACCGCGGCGGGCGGTCCCCCCACACGAGGGCTTGAGACCTAGTGGGTGCACGGCCAGGCGAACCCGGGAAGCGACCGGATTCCTGCTCGGTCCCCGGCTAGACGAGGCCGGTCTTGATCGCGTGGACCGCGGCCTGGGTGCGCGCGCTGATGTTGAGCTTGGCGAAGATCCGGCTGATGTGGTTCTTGACCGTCTTCTCCGAGAGGTGGAGCTTGCCGCTGATCTCCTTGTTCGACATGCCCCGCGCGATCAGGCGGATGATCTCGGTCTCGCGGACCGAGAGCTCGTTCTGGGCGCCCCGGCCGTAGCCGCCGCTGCGGCGCTTGAGCACGCCGCCGGCGACCCGCGGGTCGACGTAGGCCTGGCCGCCGGCGACGCTCTTGACCGCGCGGATCAGCTCGACCGGCAGGATGTCCTTGACGATGTAGCCGTCGGCGCCGGCGCTCAGGCAGCGCTGCATCACCTCGGGCTGGATGTGGGTCGAGAGGACGCAGACCTTGGCCTGGGGGGCGAGCTCGCGGCAGATCCGCATCGCCTCGGAGAGCTCGATGTTGTGGCCGTCGAGGTCCATCACGATCAGGTCGGGGCGCATCCGGCGCAGCGGCGCGTTGACGACCGAGTCGGCGTCGCCGACGACCTCGATCTCGGGATCGCTGGCGAGCACCTGGCAAAGCGCCTTTCCGAAGAGCGCCTGTCCTTCGATGACCAGCACCCGGACGGGCTTGGCGGTCGAGTCGGTCGGCGTGGTGATCGAGGAGAGCATTTCGTGGTGCCAGGTCCTTTGGGGAGGGCCGTTGTGCTGGGTCGGTCGGCCACCACTATACTGCCGCCTGGGGAGGCCAAAGGCACTCCCTAGAAATGAGGGTTTATGCCTGGGGGTTGCGAAGCGAGGTCGTCGGGCAGGCGCACAGCATCGGTTCGGGGCGTGATGTTGCGCGCCGGACTGGAAAGTTTAGAGTCGTGCGCACTCGTCGATCGTCCGCCGCAGCCGCGGTCCTGACCGCCGTCCCCGAAGCCGATCGCACCCGGGCCTTCGTCGGGGAGCTGCGCACGCTCGTCAAGGCGACCTACGTCATCTTCGCCCGCTACGACCAGAACGGCATGCAGACCGAGATGGTGCTCTCGGAAGAGCACGGCAACGCCGGTCGGCAAGGCGAGTGGCTCCAGGCCGAGCGCCTGCTCCAGTCGCGCTCGGAGGCGGCGATCCCGCGGGTGACCGACGCGATGATCGCGCTGGACGGCATGCGCGGCCTGATCGCGGCGTACGGGGTCGACCAGACGATCTTCGGCCTGGCGATCGTGGCCCGGCCGCGGCCGTTCCTGCCCGAGGAGCGGCGCGCGCTCGAGGGGACCCTGCGCTCGGGGTCCGAGCTGATGCGCCGCCTCTCCACCTTCGAGGGCGAGCAGAGCGCGCAGGAGCGGACCGCCGAGCGGGCCACCCCGGCCCAGTACGTCCTCTCGCGCGACTATCAGGTCGAGCTGAAGTGGATCCCCAGCGGCGACCGCAGCGACGACGACGCGCTCCAGAACATCCTGGAGATCTCCGACGGCCTGCCGCCGGTGGTCGAGACCGCGGTCCGCCAGCTCACCGCCGGCTGGACCGACGACCCGCAGAGCTGGGAGGCCGGGATCGCCGTCCCGCTGCCGTTCATGGTGGTCCGCACCAGCCCCCTCTCGGGCCCGGCCGGCGAGATGAAGATCAGCGTCGTGGTCGAGCGCTACCGCTCGCGCAACCCGATCCGCCACGCGCAGGAGAAGTTCGGCATGAGCTCGCGCGAGCTCGAGGTCCTGGCGCTGGTGCTCAAAGGCTTCGGCACGCCCCAGATCGCCGCCGCGCTGGACATCGCGGAGTCGACCGCGCACGACCACATCAAGCGCATGATGCTCAAGACGCGCGCCCGCAACCGGGTCGAGCTGGCGGCCAAGGCGCTCGGCTGGCGCGGCGCCTGACCCCGGCAGGCGGAGAGCCTTCTTTACGCGCTCGACATGCGCTGACCGAGGCCGCCGGCCGGAAAAGGCGAAAATCTGCTAGCTGGAGCACGCTTGATAGCGGGCGAAGCGGGTACAACGTGTGCGACCGCCGTCACATGAAGGGTCTGTGCGTTTAGCATCGGCGGTAAGCTCGGGTCCAGGAGGGAGCATCACCGAGGTGTCGTGGTCTTGTCGGTTCTGATCCCAGCCTATAACGAGGCCGGGATCATCGAGCGGTGTCTGGATCGCGTGCGCGAGCACCTCGCCGCGCGGCCCGAGGGCGCGGACTGGGAGCTGGTCGTCGTCGACGACGGCAGCACCGACGGCACGGGTGCGCTCGTCGACGCCCTCGCGGCGGACGACCCGCGCCTGCGGGTGCTGCACCACGCCAGGAACCTGGGCCTGGGCGCTGCGCTCAAGAGCGGGTTCGACGTCTGCCGGGGCGACGTGATCGTCACGCTCGACGCCGACCTGACCTACTCGGTCGACCACATCGACCGGCTGGTCGAGGCCTACGTCGCCAACGCGGCGACGATCGTCATCGCCTCGCCGTACATGAGCGGCGGCGCGGTCACCGCCGTCCCGCGCTCGCGGCTGCTGACCAGCCGGGTCGCGAACCGGCTGCTGGCGGCGGCTTCGAACGCGCGGCTCTCCACCTATACCGGGATGGTCCGGGCCTACGACGCGCGCTTCGTGCGCGGCCTGACGATCCGCGCCACCGGCATGGAGGTCAACGCCGAGATCCTGCGCCAGGCGCAGATCCTGCGCGCCCGGATCGTCGAGATCCCGGCCCACCTCGACTGGGGCGCCTCGACCCGGGCCGCCGGGCCGGCCCGCTTCCGGCTCTCGGCCACGACGCTGTCGGTCGCGATCTCGACCTTCCTGTTCCGGCCCGTGATGTTCTTCATGATCCCTGCCCTCGGGCTGCTGGGATTGGCCTGCATCGGCTTCGGCGTCGCCGTCGCGCGGGGGTTCGGCGGTCCGCCGCTGCTCGTCGCGCTGGCTTCGCTCGCCGCGCTGGCCGGTATCCAGCTGCTCGGCTTCTCCGTCCTCGCGCTGCAGCTCAAACGGAGCTTCGAGGATCTCTTCGGTCTCGCGTCCGCCACTTACCGTCAGTTTCGAGAGGGAACTCGTTCATGACCACCACCGTCGCACCGGCTCGTCTGGTCCTGCCATCGGATCAGGACGCCACCGGGCGGACCCTCGGGCGCGAGGAGCAAGAGGCTCTCGCGCGCGTCATCGCCACCGGCACGCTCAACAGCACCAAGGGGACCGAGGTCGCCGGGCTGGAGCGATCGCTGGCGCGGCTGCTCGGCCGCAAGCACGTCGTCGCCTGCAGCTCCGGCTCGGCCGCGGTCCACTGCGCCGTCGCCGCGCTCGACCCCGAGCCCGGCGACGAGATCGTCACGACCGCGATCACCGACATGGGCGCGCTCCACCCGATCATCGCGCAGGGCGCGATCCCGGTCTTCGCCGACGTCGACCCGCGCACGTGCAACGTCACCGCCGCCGCCGTGCGCGCGGTGCTCTCGGAGCGGACCCGGGCGATCGTCGTGACCCACCTGTTCGGCAACCCGGCCGAGGTCGAAGCGATCCAGGCGCTGGCCGACGAGCGCGGCATCCCGGTGATCGAGGACTGCGCCCAGTCCTACCTGGCGACGGTGAACGGCAAGCAGGTCGGCACGTTCGGCACGCTGTCGTGCTTCAGCTTGCAGCAGGGCAAGCACATCACGGCCGGCGAGGGCGGTTTCGTCGCGACCGACGACGACGCGCTCGCCCGGCGCGTCTTCCTGTTCGTCAACAAGGCCTGGGGCTACGGCGACCCCGAGCCCGACCACTATTTCCTGGCCCCGAACTACCGCATGACCGAGCTCCAGGGCGCGGTCGCGAACGCGCAGTTGCCCAAGCTGGAAGGCTCGGTCGAGGCCCGCATCGCCGCGGCCGGCGCGCTGACCGCGCGGCTGACCGGCCTGCGCGGCATCACCCCGCCGGTCGTCGCGCCCGGCGCGGTCAACGTCTACTGGAAGTACATCCTGATGGTCGACCCGCAGGCGATCCAGGGCGGCACCGTCGCCTTGAGCGCGCACCTCAAGCAGCGCGGCATCGCCAGCGCCCCGCGCTACATCCAGAAGCCGGCCTTCCGCTGCGCGGTGATCCGCGACCAGGTCACCTTCGGCTCCAGCCGCTGGCCCTTCACGCTGGCCCGGCCGGAGGCGGTCGACTACGACGCGGCCCGCTTCCCGGGCACCTTCCGCGCGCTCGAGCAGGTGCTGGTGCTGCCCTGGAACGAGCGCTACACCCAGGAGCACGTCGACTACATCGCCGCCGCCGTGCGCGACGGCGTCGCGGAGCTGGCGAAGTGAGCGCGCGCGTCCGGGTCGTCCTGGTCGGTGCCGGGGCGATCGCCAAGACCCACGCCGACGCGCTCGCCGGCTCGGCCCGGGCCGAGCTGGTCGCGGTCGTCGATCCCCTCGCCGAGCGCGCCGCGGCGCTCGCGGCGGCGGCCGGCGTGCCCGCCTATGGCAGCCTCGGCGCGCTGCCGGCGCTCGGCGCCGACGCCGCGATCGTCTGCAGCCCGCCCTCGACCCACGAGCCGCTGACCCTGGAGCTGCTCGAGCGCGGCCTGCACGTGCTGTGCGAGAAGCCGTTCGCGCTGACCGCGCCGAGCGCGCGCCGGATGCTCGAAGCCGCCGACCGGGCCGGCCTGATCGTCACCATGGCCTCGAAGTTCCGCTACGTCGAGGACGTCGTGCGGGCCCGCGCGCTGGTCGCGGCGGGGGCGATCGGCGAGGTGGTGATGTTCGAGAACACCTTCGCCTCCTACGTCGACATGCGCGGCCGCTGGAACGCGCAGCCGGAGGTCAGCGGCGGCGGCGTGCTGATCGACAACGGCACCCACTCGGTCGACGTGGTGCGCTTCGTGCTCGGCGCGATCGACGACGTGCGGGCGTTCGCCGCCCGCCCGGTGCAGCCGATCGAGGTCGAGGACACCGTCCACCTCGGCATCCGCACCCACGACGGCGCGGTCGGCTTCATCGACCTCTCGTGGAGCCTGCGCAAGGAGATCCCGGCCTTCTTCACCTTCTACGGCGCCGAGGGCACGATCGAGGTCGGCTGGAAGGCCTCGCGCCGCCGCAGCGGCGGGAACGACTGGGAGCAGTTCGGCACCGGCTACGACAAGCTGGGCGCCTTCCGCGCGCAGCACGACAACTTCGCCGCCGCGATCCGGCGCGAGCAGCAGCTCGCGATCGGCCCGCTCGACGCGCTGGCCTCGGTCCAGGTGGTCGAGGCGGCGTACGTCGCGCTGCGCACCGACCGCTGGGTGCCGGTCGCCGCGTCGCCCTCGGCGGTGGCGGTGGCATGACCCGGATCCACCCGACCGCGCTGGTCGAGGACGGGGTCACGCTGGGCGCCGGCACGGCGGTCTGGGACAACGTCCACCTCCGGCGCGGCACGGCGATCGGCGAGCGCTGCATCGTCGGCGAGAAGACCTACGTCGCGCCGGGCGTGGTGATCGGCAACCTGGTCAAGATCAATGCGTTCGTCTACATCTGCTCGGCGGTGACGATCGAGGACGGCGTGATGATCGCCGCCCACACCGTCTTCACCAACGACCGCTTCCCGCGCGCGACCGACCCCGAGCTGCGCGAGCTGCGCTCGTCGGACGTCGACGAGCACACCCTGCCGACGCGGGTCCGGCGCGGCGCGACGATCGGCGCAAACTGCACGATCGGCTGCGACCTCACCATCGGCGAGTTCGCGATGGTCGGCATGGGCTCGGTCATCACCCGCGACGTGCCGGCGCACGCGCTGGTGCTGGGCAACCCGGCCCGCGTGGTCGGGCTGGTCTGCCGCTGCGGCGAGGTCGTCCACCGCTTCGCGGCCGCGCCCGGCGGCGACGCCGACGGCGCCTGCGCCGCCTGCGGCCGCCCGTTCGCCGTGCGCGCCGGCAGCTTCGTCGGCGACGCAGCGGGCATCGCGTAGTGCGGACCGCGGTCGTCGGCGGCGGCATGCTCGGGCTGACGCTCGCGCTGCGCTTCGCCCAAGCGGGTGACGCGGTGACGGTCTACGAGGCGGCCCCGGCGCTGGGCGGTCTGGCCTCGGCCTGGCGCTTGGGCGAGGTGACCTGGGACCGCCACTACCACGTCACCCTGCTTTCCGACGCCGCGACCCGCGCGCTGGTCGGCGAGCTCGGCCTGGGCGACGACTTCGCGTGGGCGACGACCAAGACCGGGTTCTTCGTCGACGGCCGGATGCACGGCATGTCGACCACGCTGGAGTTCGCGCTCTTTCCGCCGCTCGGCCCGCTCTCGAAGGCGCGCCTGGCGGCGACGATCCTGCGCGCCGCGCGCATCCGCGACCCGCGCGCGCTGAGCACGGTTCCGGTCGGCGCCTGGCTGCGCGCCTGGTCCGGCCGGCGCACCTTCGAGAAGCTCTGGCTGCCGCTCTTGCGGGCGAAGCTGGGCGAAGCGCACGAGCGGGTCGCGGCCTCGTTCATCCAGGCCACCGTCGCGCGCATGTACGCCGCGCGCCGCAGCGGCCTCAAGCGCGAGCTGTTCGGCTACGTGCGGGGCGGCTACGCGGCCGTGCTCGACCGGTTCGCCGCCGTGCTGGCCCAGCGCGGCGTCGGCCTGCGCACCGGAGCGCGGGTGCGCGCCGTCGAGCCCGCGAGCGGCGGCGGCTGGCGGGTGCGGCTCGCCGACGACGGCGCGGAGCCCGCGGCGCGGTTCGACCGGGTGGTCGTCACCGCCGCGCCGCCGCTGGCCGCGCGCATGCTGCCGGCGCTCGCGCCGGCCGAGCGCGCCCGGCTCGAAGCGGTCGAGTACCAGGGCATCGTGTGCGCCTCGCTGCTGCTCGCGCGCCCGCTCTCGCCCTACTACGTGACGAACGTCGCCGACCCGGCCCCGTTCACCGCGGTGATCGAGACGACCGCGCTGGTCGACCCGGCGACGTTCGGCGGCCGGCACCTGGTCTATCTGCCGAAGTACTGCGCGCCGGACGACCCGCTCTTCGGGCTGGACGACCAGACGATCCGGGCGCGCTTCGTGGCCGGGCTGCGCGCGCTCCACCCGAGCCTGCGCGACGAGGAGATCCTGGCCTTCCGGGTCTCGCGCGCGCCGCACGTGTTCGCGCTGCCGACGCTGGGCTATCTCGAGCGCATCCCGCCCATGCGCACCTCAGCGCCGGGGCTGTACGTCGTCAACGGCAGCCAGATCGCCGACGGCACGCTGAACGTCGACGAGACCGTGCGCCTGGCCGAGCGCGCGGCGCGCGACATCCTCGCCGACGAGTCGAGCGCCGCTGCCCCGGACGCCCCCGCGCACCCCGTCGCCGCCCGGAGCGCCTGATGCCGACCCGCCCCTACGCCAGCCTCTCGCTCGACCTCGACGACAAGTGGTCGTACCTCAAGACGCGCGGCGACGCGAGCTGGAGCGAGCACCCCTCGTACCTCGCGACGGTCGTGCCGCGCGCGCTCGACCTCTTGGCGCGGCGCGGGCTGCGCATCACGTGGTTCATCGTCGGCCAGGACGCCGCGTTCGAGCGCAACCACGCGGTGCTGCGCAGCATCGCCGCGGCCGGGCACGAGATCGGCAACCACTCGTTCCACCACGAGCCGTGGCTGCATCTTTACGACGAGGCCCGGCTCGACGCCGAGATCGGGCGCGCCGAGGGGGCGATCGCGAGCGCGACCGGCGTCGTGCCGCGCGGGTTCCGCGGTCCCGGCTACAGCGTCACGCCGGCGGTCGTCGACGCGCTGGTCCGCCGCGGCTACGCCTACGACGCCTCGACCCTGCCGACGTTCATCGGGCCGCTCGCGCGCGCGTACTACTTCGCCACCAGCGGCCTGCGCGGCGAAGCGCGCGCGCAGCGCAACGCGCTCTTCGGCAGCCTGCGCGACGGGCTGCGCCCGCTGCGGCCGTACCGCTGGACGTCGGCGCACGGTTCGCTGATCGAGATCCCGGTCACGACGCTGCCCGGGCCGCGGCTGCCGATCCACTTCAGCTACGTGCTGTTCCTGGCCCAGCTCGCCCCGGGGCTGGTGATGCCCTACGTCGAGACGGCGCTGCGGGCGTGCCTGCTCAGCCGCACCGCGCCCTCGCTGCTGCTCCACCCGCTCGACTTCGTCGACGGCGGCGACGCACCGGAGCTGGCCTTCTTCCCGGCGATGCGGCTGCCGGCCGAGGCCAAGCTGCGCTGGCTGGAGCGCGTGCTCGACCGCTACGCCGCGCACTACGACTTCGTCACCGTCGGCGAGCACGCCGCGCGGGCCGAGGCCGGGCTGGCGCGGACGGTTCGCGCGCTGGCGTGACCGACCGGCTCGCGCTGGCCGGGCTCGCGCTCGGCGCGGCGCTGACGCTGCCGCGCGACCGCGCGCGGCTGGCGCCCTGGGATCCCGACAGCTTCGACTACGCGATCCGCATGCTGATGCGGCGCGGCCACGGCTTCGCCGACGCGCGCGACCGGGCTCGCGCGTTCTTCGCCGAGACGGCGGTCGGGCGCGATCCCGACTACGCGCCGCTCTTCGCGCTCGCGGAGCCGCAGTGGTGGCCGCTGTTCGCACCGCGCCAGGTCTACCCCGCGCTCGCCGCGCTGCTCTACCCGCGACGCGGCTTCGCAGCGCTGGTCGACGTCCCGCGCATCGCGTACGCGCTCAACGCGCCGCTGCTCTACCGCTACGTGCGGCGGGTCGCGAGCCCCGGCGCCGCGCTGCTGGCGACGGTCTGGTACCTGCGCGCGCCGCGGGTGCGCCACGTCGCCGGCTTCGCGCTGACCGACATGCCGGCGCTGCTGTTCTGGACCGCGGCGCTCGACGCAGCGACCGGCATCGCGCGGACCGGCCGCGGCTGGCGCCGGTTCGCCGCGGCGACCGCGCTGCTCAGCTTCACCCGCCCGCTGCCCTATCTGCCGCTCGGCGCCGGCTGCGCGCTCGCGCTGACCGGCGCGCTGCGGCGCGACCGCCGCGCCGTCGCGCGCGGCGGCGGCATCGTCGCGCTGGCCGGCCTGGCGGCGGCGGCGGTCGTCGCGGTGCTCGCACGCGCGGGGATGCCGCCGACCGGCGAGCACCTGGCCCGCGTTCGGGCCGAGCAGGCCGCCGACGGGTCGGCTTGGGCGCAGCGGCTGCGCCGCTTCGCCGCGCCGCTCGGCCTGGTCGATGCGCCGGCGCACTCGCTGCGGCGCTGGTACGCGGGCACCGTCGCGCTGACCGCCGCGACCTCGCTCTACCACGCCGCGCGGGCCGTCGTCCCGTTCGTGGCGCTCGGCGCGTTCGTCCGCAACGTGCGCCGGCCCGAAGCGGCGCTCGCGCTGGGCGCGGTCGCCGGCAGCGCCGGCGGCATCCTGGGCGATCCGGTGCCGCTGGGCACCGCGCGCACGGTGGTGCTGCCGCTCTATCCCGTCTTCGCCGCGGGCCTGGGGCTAGCGCTCGACGGGCTGTGGGCTCTCGCGCGGGCGCGGCGCCGCTGACGGCGGCCGCGCCCACGCAACCCGGTCACGCGCTCGGCAGTTCCTTCTGCGGCGCTGACGTCGTCGCGACGGCGAAGTAGTCGCTGTAGTCCTCGACCTTCGCGGTCGCCCGGTTGACCACGGTGCCGACCAGGTCGCTCACGCCGACCGCCTCCAGCCGCGCGAGCGCCTTGCGGGTCGAGCGCATGTCGGTCTGGCCGGCCGAGAGGATCATCACGGTGCCGTCGGTCTTGGTCGCGATGATCGCCGCGTCGAAGACCGGGACCAGCGCCGGCGCGTCGACGATCACGGTCACGTAGCGCTCGCGCGCCTCGCGCAGCAGCGCGTCGAAGCGGTTCGACTGCAGCAGCTTGATCGGGTTGGGCGAGTGGGTGCCGCTGGTCAGGACGTCGACGCCCGGCCGGTCGGTGCGCTGCACGCACTCGCTCAAGCCGGCCCGGCCGACCAGGATGTCGCTCAGGCCGAGGTCGTTGCCGACGTCGAGCTTCTTGTGCAGCGAGGGCCGGCGCAGGTCGGCGTCGATCACCAGCACGCGCGCCTCGCGCTCGATGCTCGAGATCGCGATCTCGCCGAACGCCGCGGCCACGTTGGTCGCGACCGTCGACTTGCCGTCGCCCTTGAGGGGGCTCGTGATCGTGACCGTGCGCAGCGGCCGGTCGGTGCTGTAGCGCATGGCCAGCACCAGTTGGAAGTACGACTCGAGCTCGGCGTTGCGCACCGTCGCCGGCACCGCGGCCGCGCCGTCGCCCGAGGGCAGCAGCGGGATCGAGGCCAGGACCGGCAGCGAGAGGTCGTTCTCGACGTCGTGCTCGTCGCGGATGCGGCCGTCGAACCAGTCGACCAGGAACACGGCGCCCAGCGCCAGGAGCAGGCCGACGATCGCGCCGAGGGTCAGGTTGAGGAAGACGTGCGGCGTCTTCGTCGCCAGCGCCGGGCTGGCGGGCTGGGTCACGGTGACGTCGCTGATCCCGGTCGCGCGCGAGACGGTCGCGTCGTTGTACTTCTGCTGGAGCGCGTTGTAGACGTCCTCGGCCAGCTTCTGGTCGCGCTTGAGCTCGGCGAGCTTCGCCGAGGCGGCCGGCAGCGCCGCGAGCTGCGGGTTGATCGCCGCCCGCTGCTGGGCCAGGGTGGTGAGCTGCGCGCTGTCGCTCTGGCTCGTCGCGCGGGCCATGCCGAGCTGCTGCGAGAGCTGCTGGTAGACCGGGTTGGCGATGGTGTTGGTCGTCGCCACGATCGTCGCCGGCGTGTGCGCGATCTGCTTGCGCAGGTCGGCGATCTGGCTCTTGAGCGCGACGACGGCCGGGTGCGAGTCGGTGTACTGCTGCTCGGCATTGGCCAGCGCGATCTGCTGCTGCGCGAGCTGGCCGCGAAGCTGCTGCAGCACCGGGTTCTGGGCCACGCTCTGGCCGCCGGCGCTGGCCGGCTTGATGGTCCGCAGCTGGGAGGTCAGCGAGGCGATCTGCGCGTCGGCCTGCTGCTTGTCGAGCTCGACGGTGTTGATCTTGGCGTCGATCGCCTCGGCGGCGTTGACGGTGTTGGTCGTCTGCGTGCCGAGGTCGGCGATGTTGTGCGAGGTCTCGTAGCGGCTGACCCGGGTCTCGGCCAGCGCCAGCCGGCGGGCCGCGATCGGCAGCTGCTTGGAGAGGAAGTCCAGCGCGCCGTTGGCCTGGGCGGCGACCAGCTCGGCTTCGCGCGCCATGAAGACGGTCGCGAAGTCGTTGGCGATCTTGGCCGAGGTGAGCGGGTCGCTCCAGGTGACCGCCAGCGAGAGCACGTTGGTGTTGGTCACCGGCTTGACGCTGATCGCGCCGCCGAGCGTGCGGGCGTCGGTCTTGAGGCCCAGATCGTCGATGACGTGCTGCACCACCGGCGTCTCGCCGACCAGTTCGGCGTAGGTCTCGGCCGACTGGGCGGTGTTCGAGAGCAGCAGCGCGTTGAGCACCGGCAGCGCGGTCTGCGCGTTCTGGCCGTTCTGCGCGACCTGGGCCGGGTTGCCGGCGATCAGCTTGACCTCGGTCGTGTACCGCTTGGGCGTCAGCAGCGTGATCAGCGCGACCGTGCCGAGGATGCCCAGGAACACGGCCAGGAAGAGCTTGCGCCGGCGCGCCAAGGTGCCGGCGAAGGCCTGCCAGAGGCCGGCCGGGTCCAGCTCCGGCGCGGCGCGGTGGACCGCCGTCGCGAGCGGGATCGTGCCACCGGGGAGTCGCTGCGGTTCGTACATCGGAATCCTTTCCTTACAGCCCGACGATGCGCCCGAGAATGCTCAGGATGCCGATCGTCGTCGGGTTGACCTGGCGTCCCTCGGGCACGTAGATCGTGTCGTCCTTCAGCAGGACCGGGTCGAAGCGCGGGTCGCCGCCCTTGAGCGCCTTGAACATGTCGATCTCATACGACACGGACTGACCCGTCGCCGCGTCCTTGCGGCGGATGTAGACGTGGTTGAGGTCGGGCTTGGCCTGCGCCTCGGCACCGGCCCGGGCGAGCGCCATCGAGAGGCGGTCACCTTCGTACACGTCGACGTTGCCGGGCCGGGTCACGGCGCCCAGCACCTGGACCCGGATCGTCTCGGCGCCGGTCACGTACACCATCGCGTTGTCCGAGAGGACGACGTTCTGGCCGGACTCGCCGCCCCGCAGGAGCTTCTGCAGGTCGGCGACGGCGATCGTGCCGTCGCTCTCGAGCACCCGGGCGGTCGGGAAGCCGCCGTTGAGCTGGGCGATCCCGCCGGCCGCGGCGATCGCCTCGGTGACCCGCGCCCCGCTGCGGACCTGGTAGCGCCCGGTGCCGCGGACGTTGCCCATCACGACCACCGAGATGACGCCCTGCTGGGCGATCGCAACCGACACGACCGGGTGGCGCAGGTAGTGCGAGAACGCTTTGGTGAGGGTCTCCCTGGCCTGGACCGGCGTCTGGCCGGCCAGCCCGACCCGGCCGATGAGGCTGTACTGGATCGTCCCGTCGGACTGCACGATCGCGGTGCTGCTCAGCGAGGGTTCGTTGTAGACGCCGATCACCAGGTGGTCGCCGGGGCTGATCGTCGCGTCGACCGGGGTGACGGTCTCGCCGCCGGGCGCGGCCGGCGGCGGCGCCGCCGAGGGGAGCGGCAGCGGCGAGACCGCGGCGCTCGGCGGCAGTTCCTGGGCCGGCGCGACGTGCGGCAGACCGGCGAACAGGAATGCCGCCGACGCTGCGGCGAGAGCACGTAGCGAATGCGAGAGGATCATGAGACGTCCCGGTCGAGATCGAGCTGGGCCTGGAGGGCGCTCGCGCTGCTGCTCGCCGCAGTTCTGTTCTGGGCGGCGACCAGCAACGCCGTGTACGACATAACGTCGCCGCCGGCGCTTTCGTGGCACGTGCTGCTGCGCAAGGCATACAGCATCGCCGCCTTCGCGCTGCTCGGGTTCAGCGTCGAGAGGGCGCTCGGGCCGAGCGCCCGCGCGTACGGGCGCGCCGCGCTGCTGATCGGGCTGTACTCGGGGGCGATCGAGCTCGCCCAGGCGCGGCAGGGCTCGCACGAGGGGCTGCTCTGGAACGCGGTCGACGTCGCTTGCGGCGCGGCCGGCGGGTTGCTGGGGGCGGCTGCGACGCGCATCAGACGTTCGCGTCGTAGTAGGTGAAGCGTTCTTGCTGGAGCGCGTCCATCGACGAGGCGCCCGACGGAACCAGCATTGCGCCCGGGAAGAGCAGCCCGCGCAGGTCGGCGTGGACGGCGTCCGCGTCGCGCCCGGCGCCGGCCGAGACGATCGCCAGCGCGAGCGTGATCATGGCGGTGTCGCAGACGAAGAACTCGCAGCCGCGCCGCTGCAGCGTCTCGACGGAGGCGTCCATGTTGAAGGGCGCGCGCTGCGCGGAGTCGTCCGGCCGCAGGCCGGCCGGCGCGTGCAGCCACGGGTTGCCGCCGCCCGGCGCGGCGGCCTTGAGCGGGGCGCCCGCGGCGGCGAGCACGTCGGCGATCCGGTACCTGCGCCAGCCTTCGTCGCCGACGCCCTGGCTGACGCCCAGGCCGTTCATCACCGCGACCGCGTGCAGGGTGCGCGGGCCCTCGCCCCAGCCGAACTGGTAGCCGTTGAGCGAGTTGCGCATGTAGGCGAAGACGTTGCCGTTGGGACGGGTCGCCAGGAACGCCTGCTTGTGCCGCGCCGGAACCCGCGCCCGGGCGACGAGCGCCTCGTACGGGATGCCTTGGGTGGGGTTGGCGGCGGCCGCGGCCGGCGCGGCCGCGCCCAGGGCGCCGGCCGTTGCGAACGTCGCGGCGGTAGCGCCCAGAAAATCTCGTCGGGAGGGGGTCACGTCACGAATCCTTTCGCGCTTGGTCGATCCTTCGGTTGGCGAGTTTAGGGGTCCGTTCCCGGCGGACAGGGCGGCGGGCTGACGATCGTGCCCCCGCCTCCGGTGTTGTTACCCAAGAATGGGGTGATGACGCTGCCGCCGCCGCCACCGTGGAACAGGAAGGGCAGGACCGCGGCGAGCGGGAGCAGGCCGATCCCGTGGTGGGCGACCGCGGCGACGGGCGCGACCGGCACCGGCGGCGGCGGGGCGACCACGGCCGGCGCCACGACGGTCGGCGGCGCGGCGGCGACGACGGGCGCGACGACCGGTGCCGGGTGCGGCACCGGGAAGTTGCGGATCCGGGCCGCGGCGACGTGCCGGACGGCGCGCCGAGCCAGCGAGATGTTGCCGCACTTGGCCGGGATGTAGACGGTCATCGTCTGGCCGTGGCCGTTCTCGGGGAACTCGACCGCGAAGCCCTTCTGGTCGGGCGGGATGATCACGTCGTGGAGGGTGTGGACCTGACCGCCGTACGCCCACGTCATCACGTCGAGGTGGCGCGGCACCGTGACCCAGTTCGGCTTGCCGACCTCGATCGTGGTCCGAACGGTGTCGTACTGGGTCGGCGTCAGGCCGATGGCTAGGCCAGCGCGGCGCATGATCGCTTCGTGCTTGCGCAGGTTGCTGCGCAGTTCCGCGGCGTTGGTCGAGGCACCCAGGACCGGTGCGTGACCCAGGGTGGCGATCTGGACCGGCCGGGCAAACGCAGGGGCAACCGTCATCGTGACGGCGAGCGAAGCTCCCATGGCCGCAGAAATCATCCGCATCGTGCTACTCATCTCCTTACGAGGTGAGGATGACTTGCCCGACCGCCGACATACCCCTACGAGTCCGTGGTCCCAATAATATGAGTCTTTAGTCCCAAACTCCTAAAGTTCGGCACCCGCCGTGCCGCTAACGGCCGTCCTGCGGGCACGCCGAGCGGCCGGAAAGCGGAATTCGCCCGGGACCTCGGTCCCGGTCGGTTGCGTTCTCGCCTGGGGGACGCGCTCGCGTCAGTACATCGCCAGCGTGCCGTCGACGCGCGCTTTCTGGACCGCGCGCGAGAACAGCCAGAGCGAGAACGGCATCAGCACGATCGCGGCGCAGAGCAGCCACAGCGCGTCGGCCCGGGCCTGGTAGAGGCTCAAGCCCGAGACGGCGGCGCGGAAGCCGTTGAAGGCGTGGGTGATCGGGATCAGCCAGCCGATGACCTGCAGCGCGACCGGCAGCCCGGCCAGCGGCAGGTAGAAACCGCCGAAGATCTGCGCCGTCGAGTTCGAGAGCAGGTCGATCGGACCGGTCTTCTTGATCACCATCGCCAACGCCGCGGCGAGCACGCCCAGCGGCGAGACCGCCGCGACGGTCAGCAGCAGGAACACCAGCGCCGTCAGCCCGTTCACGTGCGAGAGGTCGAGCCCGAACAGCATGGCGATCCCGAAGTAGACGATCGTCTGGAGCGAGGTCAGGGTGAACGACCACAGGCCGCTCGAGAGCACCAGCGTCGGCAGCCGGGTCGGCGTCGCCATCACCATCTCCAGCGTGCCGGTCAATTGCGCGTCGCGGATCGCCTCGGCGAAGCTGTACAGCGCGGCGGTCTGGAAGCGCAGGATGCCGCCGTTGACGACGACGTAGCCGAAGTACGAGAGCGGCACGCCGCCGGACGCGAAGTTCTTGCCGTGCGGGACCAGCCGCGAGATGTACCAGTAGATCACGACCTCGACCAAGATCGCGACCCAGTTGAGCGCGAAGTTGGCCGGGTACGAGACCGCGACGCGCGCGTCGCGCGCGAAGATCGCGCCGATCTTCGAGAGCGGCGAGGCCGGTCTAATCGTCGCCGTTGCCATCCGTCACCCGTTTGAAGACGTCGACCGGTTCGGGCTCGATCGGCCGGAAATCGCGCAGCACGGCGCCGTTCCAGGACACCGCCCGCATCAGCGCCCCGAGCCCGCCGTCGAGGTGGTCCATGGCGATCTCGAGCTGGACCCCGCCGGCGGTGCGCTCGACCCGCAGCTCGCGCAGCCCCGGCACTCGGCGCGTCCGCGCCAGCAGCTCGTCGTCCGCGTCGTCCACCATCACGCGGTAGCGGGTCACCGCGTGCAGGTCGACGTCGAGCTCGCGCGGCGGGCCCAGCGCCACGATGCGGCCGTGGTTGACCACCGCCACCCGGTCGCACAGCTCCCAGGCCTCCTCGAGCAGGTTGGTCGCCAGCACCACCGTCTTGCCGGCCTGCTGGACCAGGTTGGTGCGGATCAGCCCGCGCAGCTCCTGGGCGTGGACCGGGTCGACCGCGCGGGTCGGCTCGTCCAGGAAGAGCAGCGGCGGATCGGCCAGCAGCGCCCGCGCCACCGTCAGCCGGACCCGCATCCCCGAGGAGAAGCCGCCGAAGCGGCGGTCGAGCGCGTGGGTCAGGTCGACCAGCTCGGCGCACTCCTTGATCCGGCGCCGCAGCGTCGCGCCGCCCAGGCCGACCAGCGCGCCGAAGAACTCCAGGTTGTGGCGCGCGGTCAGCCGGAAGTAGAAGCTGCGCTCGTCGCCGGTGCACATCCCGATCCGCCGCTTGGCCGCGATCGGGTCGCGCGCGACGTCGATGCCGTCGACCGTCATCCGGCCGCCGTCGGGCGTGGTCAGGGTGGCGAGCAGCTTGAGCAGGGTCGACTTGCCGGCCCCGTTGGGCCCGAGCAGCCCGAAGAGCTCGCCCCGCCGGACCTCGAGCGTGATGTCGTGCAGCACCTTGCGGCGCGGCGCCGGCCGAACGAGCGAGCGCAAAACGCCCGCCGCACCTTGTGCGATGGGAAAGGACTTGTCGACGTGCTCCACCGTGAGCATGGCGTCCCTCATGGTCCGGCTACGGTTCTCCCCCGAAAAGCGACCGAGCTAACGTTTCGTTCCGACCGCGGCGTGACCCGTTACGAAACCGCGCCGGGCGCGGCCCGGATCGGGGTAGAGTCGAGGGCGTGCGCGTCCTGCACGTGGTCTCCGATCTGGGCACCTACGGCGCCGAGCGGTTCGTGGCGCGCCTGCTCGAGGCGTTCGACGCGCCGGACATCGAGACCGCGGCGCTGACCGTGGTGGCGCCGCGCGGGCCGCGGCCGCCGCTGCCGGTCCCGGTGTTCGCGGCCGACCGGCGCGGCCACGCCGACGTCGGCTTCCTGGGCCGGATGATCGGCGCGATCCGGCGCTGGCGGCCGGACCTCGTCCACACCCACACGCATTACGGCAAGTACTGGGGCCGGCTGGCCGCCGTGCTCGCCGGCGTGCCGCGGATCGTCCACACCGAGCACAACAGCGAGTTCGGCTCGCCGGCCGTCTTTCGCGCCTTCGACGTCGGGCTCGACCCGCGGACCGACGCGTTCGTGACCTTCTCGCCGGTGCAGCGCGAGCGGCTGATCCGCCAGGAGCGCCTGCCGGCCGAGCGGATCGCCGTCATCCCCAACGGCATCCCGCTCGCGGCGGCGCCGGCCGGCGACCCGGCCGCGGCGCGGGCCGCGCTCGGCGCGGCCGCCGGCGAGCCGGTGCTCGTGCACGTCGGCCGGCTCGCGCCGGTGAAGAACCAGCGGCTGGCGGTCGAGGCGCTGGCGCTGCTGGGGGCGCCGGCTCGCCTCGTGCTGGTCGGCGAAGGCGCGGACCACGCGGCGCTCGCGGCGCTGGCGCGGGCGCGCGGCGTCGCCGACCGGGTCGCGTTGCTGGGCTACCGCGACGACGCCGCCGCGCTGCTGCCGGGTGCCGACGCGGCCGTCGTCACCTCGCTCAACGAGGCGATGCCGCTGGCGGTGATCGAGGCGATGATCGCCGGCGTGCCGCTGGTCTCGACGCCCTGGAGCGGCGCCCGCGACATGCTCGGCGCCGGCGCCTATGGGCTGGTCGCGGCCGACTTCACGCCGGCGGCGTTCGCGGCGGCGCTGCGCGCCCGGTTCGCCGATCCGGCCGCCGCGCGGGCCCGGGCCGAGCGCGCGGCGGCGTTCGCCCGGACCGAGTACGACATCCGCACCACGGTCCGCCGCCACGCCGAGCTCTACCGCGCGCTGAGCGCCGGCAGGCGGGCCGCCAAGCCGCGCATCGCCGCGGCCCGGTCGTAGTTGGCCCGCACGAAGGCCGGCCCGTTGGCGCGAAAGCGCGCCGCGAGCTCGGGCTCGTCGAGCACCCGGCGCAGCGCGGCGGCCAGCGCGGCGGGGTCGCCGGGCAGCGCGCACAGGCCGGCGTCGGCCCGCTCGACCAGCCGGCGCGCTTCGCCGGCCGCGCTGACGACGATCGGCGTGCCGACGAGCATCGCGTCGAACAGCTTGGTCGGCAGGCTGTCGGCGATGGTCGCGACCAGCGGCACCACGGTCGCCGCCGCGTCGGCCAGCGCCCGCAGCGCCGCCGCCCGCGGCAGCGGGCCGGTGAACACCACGTTGCTCAGCGCGGCCGCGCGGACCCGGGCCCGCAGCCGGGCGGCGTCGGCGCCGCCGCCGATCAGCACGAAGCGCAGGCCGCGGTCGCCGCGCAGCCGCTGGGCGGCGTCGATCACCACGTCCAGCCCGGTCGCCAGGCCCATGTTGCCGACGTAGACCACGTCGCGCACGCCGGGCAGGGCCGGATGGGGCGGCTCGGCGGCCGGCGCGACCGGGTCGAAGCCGTTGGGCACCAGCACGACCTTGGCCGGGTCGACGCCCCGGGCGACGATCTCGCCCCGCGCCGTCTCGGTCACGCAGCTGACCAGCAGCGCCCGACGGTAGAGCGCGTCGGCGGCCGCGCCGACGGCGCGCGCGAGCGGCGAGCCCGGCTTCCAGGCGCCCATCTTCACCGCCACGTCGGGAAAGACGTCGCGCACGTCGACGACCAGCGGGGCGCGGTGGGCGAAGGCGCCCAGCAGCGCCGGCAGCGCCAGCGTGATCGGCGGCGACGAGACGACGATCAGGTCGTAGCGGGCCCGCCTCGCGACCAGCCGCCGCGCGATCCCCAGCGCCACCGAGAGCCAGTTGAGGATCCGGTTGCCCGGCAGGGCCGGCGCGCCGGCGTAGGTCCAGACCCGCTCGACCGCGACCGGGCCGTCGGCCTCGACCAGGTGGCCCCGGCCGCGGTACGGCGGCGCGACGACGCCGTCCGGGAACGACGGGAGCGCGGTGTAGACCCGGACCTCGTGGCCCGCTTCGGCGAAGGCGGCCGCCATCGCCCCGATGCGGTTGGCGGCCGCGCACGGTTCGGGCGCGTAGAACTGCGAGACGATCGCAACCCGCGACATGACCACGGCTGTACCCGTGCCGAACGCCCGCCCACCGTTTCGGCAAGCGTTCTCTGGGAACGACGTTTGCCACGTGAAAGCGACCGTCATTACGACGCTGCCCGCGTTCGCGGCCGAGCGCGCGCGCTGGGAGGAGCTCTACCGGGCCGATCCCCGCTCGCAGGTCTTCCTCTCGTGGGCGTGGCTGGCGGCGTACCTGCCGCAGGTTCGCCACCCCTGGACGATCCTGGTCCTGCGCGAGGACGCGGCGCTGGCCGCCGCGCTGCCGCTGCTGGTGCGGCCGATGCCCCACCGCCGCCTGCCGCTGGCGCGCGAGCTGGCCTTCGCCGGCGACCCGCTGGCCGATTACGAGGGCCTGCTCTGCCGGCCCGGCCGCGAGCGCGAGGCGCTCGACGCGTTCGCCGCCGGAATCGAAGCGATGGGCTGGGAGCGGGCCGCGTTCGCCGACGTGCGCGACCCCCGCTTCGGGGCGCTGGTCGAACGGCTGGCCCGCCACGCCGCCGTCCGGGAGGAGGCGCCGGCGGCGGCGCTGGCGTTCGACCTGCCGGCGGACTACGGCGCGTTCCTCGCCGGCCTGAGCAAACCGACCCGCCGCGCGACGCAGCGGCTGCTCAAGCAGCTGCCGGCCGAGCGGCCGGACGTGCGGGTGACCGAGCCCGGCGCGGACGATGCCGACGCCCACGTCGCGGCGGTCGTCGGGCTCAACGCGGACCGCTTCGGCTCGACCTCGCTGCGCCGCGGCCGGCTGACGGCGCTGCTGCGCGGCGCGCTCGCCGAGCGGCTGCGCCCACCTGCGGGTCGTCTGGGACGGAGACGCACCCGGTCGCCGGCGGGGCGGCGTTCGTCGACCCGGTGCGCGGGACGTTCGGGCTGTACCTGATCGGTCACGACGCGCGCTACGCCCGCTACAGTCCCGGCAAGGGGATCATCGGGCTGATGGTCCGCGACGCGATCGAGCGCGGCTACCGCGAGTTCGACTTCCTGCGCGGCGGCGAGGCCTTCAAGGGCTCCTACGCCGACCGCGCGGTGCCCAGCCGGCACTGGCGGCTGCGCCGGCCCGGCCTGCGCAACCTCGTGCTCGACGCCGCGGCGCCGGCCTACGGCGCGGCCAAGGCGGCCGCCGTGCTGGCCCTGCGCCGCCGCTCGGCCTGATGCGGGTCCTGCACGCGGCGTCGTTCGGCAACCCCAACCCGGGCGGCTTCGTGCCGCTGCTCGCCGCGCTGGCCGAACGGCTGCGGGCGCGCGGCGACGCCTTCGCCTTCGTCGCGCCGCGGGTCGAGGGCGCGAGCTGGCACGGCGCGCTGCGCGACGCCGGCGCCGAGCTGCACCTGGTCGCCGGCGCCGGCGCCGCGGCGCGCCTGGCCCGGGCCTGGCGGCCGGACGTCGCGCACGTCCACTTCTACGGCTGGGAGCCGGCCCTCACCGCGGCGCTGTGGACCGCGCGGACCCGGCTGTTCTGGCACGCCCACTCGGTCTACCGCTGGGACGGCCCGAGCCGGCCGACCGCGCGCAGCCTGGTCAAGTACCGCCTGGTCGGCGCGCGGGCCGAGCGCTTCGTCGCGGTCTCGCGGGCGGTCGGCGACGAGCTGGTGCGCATCGGCGCACCGCGCGGGCGGATCGTCACGGTTCCCAACGCCGTCGACCCCGGCCGGTTCCGGCCGCCCTCGGCCGCCGAACGGGCCGCCGCCCGCCGTGAGCTGGGCCTGGGTGACGAGCCGGCGGTCCTCTTCTTCGGCCGCGACCCGCGGCTCAAGGGCGCCGACGTGCTGGCGGCGGCGCTGCCCGAACTGCCGGGCACCGCCGTCGTGGCCGTCGCGACGCCGGCCGGCGCGCGCGCGGCGCTCGCGGCCGGCGCCGGCCGGGTCGTCGCGCGCGAGCGGGTCGACGACGTCGTGCCGCTGCTGTGGGCGGCCGACGCGCTGGCGCTGCCCAGCCGCGGCGAGGGCTTCGGCCTGGTGATGATCGAGGCGGCGCGCTGCGGCCTGCCGGTCGTCGCGAGCGATCTGGCCGCGCTGCGCGAGGCCGCGGCCGGCCGGGCCGGGATCGCGTTCGCGCCGGTCGGCGACGCCGGCCGGCTCGCCGCCGGGCTGCGGGCGGCGCTCGCCGCCGGCCGCACCGCGCCGCCGCCGCCCGACCCCGCCGACTCGCCGGCCGGCTGGGCCGAGCGGATCCTGGCGCTCTACGAGCGCCCGGGCCGCGCCTGAGCGGCCGCCTCAGCGGCGGCGCCGGCCGGCCGGGAGCAGGACGCCGGACGGCGCGACGGGCCCGGGAATCGTCGCCAGCTGGAAGTAGTTGAACGTGATGCTGGTGGAGAGGATCGTCGAGCGCGCGATCTCCCAGTCGTAGTAGTACACCCCGAAGCTCGTGATGTTGTAGTAGGTGGTCTTGACGGTCGGCCCGCTGTAGTGCACGACGCGCTGGCCGTTGCGGTACACGTCGACCCAGCCGCTCGCGTCCTGCGCGTTGCGGAGCTGGATCTCCCAGTCGTCGACGCCGCCTTGGGTCGTCGCGCCGTGCCAGGGAAACGGGTCGGTGATGCTGCCTTCGTGCCCGCCGCTGTTGAAGAAGAACTGGTTGCCGCTGCCGTCGGGGTTGTCCATGCCCAGGCCCGTCATGACGGTGCCGTCGCCGGCGTGATCCTGCCAGAGAAGGCTCTGCACGTACTGCGCGTCGTTGGGCATGTGGTTGACCGTCTCGAAGCGCACGTCGTACGTGCCGCCGTCGACGAACTGGTAGTTGAACGCCCACTGCTTGACCGGGTCCCAGACCTCCGGGATCATCATGTTGCGGTAGTACGTGGCGGGGACGGTGGTCGTGTTGGGCCGCTGGAGGGGGAAGCTCACCGCACCGGTGCCGCCGCTGCAATGCGCCCCGTCGGGGCAGGTCGCCGGCGAACCGGAGAAGCTCGGGCCGCTCGGAATCTGCCCGTCGGTGGCCGCCGGCACGCCCCACAGGTCGCCGATCGACCAGACCACGGTGCGCGGGTCCTGGGTCGGCCCCGGCACCGGCGTCGGGACCGGCGCGGGGCTCGCGCTCGGCGCGGGCGTGGGCGTGGGCGTGGGCGTGGGGGTCGGCGCGGGACTGGCGCTCGGCTTGGCGGTCGGCACCGGGCTCGCGCTCGGAACGGCGCTCGGCGCGGGACTCGCGCTCGGCTTGGCGGTGATCGTCAGCGTCGCGCTCGCCGGGGTCACGCTCGGGTCGGCGACGTGCGCGCTCAGGTGCACCGTCGCGCCGTTGCCGCTGCCGTCGTAGGCCAGCGCCGTCACCGCGTCCGGGCCGTCCAGCTCGGTGGCCGAGAGCGCGGTCGCGCCGGAGGTGTCGTCGTCGCCGACGACGACCGGCGAGGTGTACGGCGCGCTGCCGACGATCGTGTAGCCCGCCGCGTCCTTGGCCGTCACGACGACCGGCACGGTCGCCGGCGTGCCGGCCGGCACGCCGGCGGTCCCCAGCCGCATCGAGAGCGAGGCGACGACGCCGCCGAAGGTGATCTGGATGTGGTTGGGCTGGCCGGCCACGATGACCGTGTTCGTCTGGCCCTGGGCCAGCGCGTTGCCGGCGCCGCCGAACTGGTCGAACAGCGTCGCGACGAAGGTCACCTGACCCGCCGGGACGGCCAGCAGGCCGGAGCACGCGTCGTCGGCGCAGTTGATGACCTGCTTCTGGCCGGCGTAGTCGATCGTGGCGGACTTCGTTCCGGCCGAGACGTAGCGCGGCCGGCGCGCGCTGCCGCTGGTCGCCGTCGGGGACGGGAGCGCGATCGTGAACGGGACCGACTGGGCGGGGCCGGCCGATGTCGGGGCGGCCGGCGTCACCGGCGGCAGCGCCGCGGAACCGCCTCCGCCCCCGCCGCAACCGCACAGCAGCGCGGCGAGGGAACAGGAAAAGAGCCACCGTGAAAAGCGGAACGCGTCCATGCGTCGACCCCTGTGAGGCGCGGGTTTGCAACGCGAAGACGACCGCCGGCCAATGCGGGCGCCGCTAGCATCGAAACGGCCGCTGATTCGTGACCGCTGCGGTGGCCGGCATCCGAGCCGGCGCGCGAGCGGGTTGTTCTATGGAGACTATCGGCCCGAACCGGAGCGGGATTAAGCCGGTGTGGGCTCCGTCACCCGGGTGCGCCCCAGCAGCCGGTTGAGCTGGTTGCCGGCGATCGCGCGCACGCCGCGCGGCAGCATGCGAACGTCGCGGACGGTGCGCTTGGCGTCGACCACGATCGTGTCGCCGGCGAAGCTGATCGTGTGGATGCCGTCGTGGTAACGGCCGGCGGGCGGCGCGATCCGCTTGACCAGCGTCTCGCGATACGCCAGCGGCGTCAGCTCGTCGACGCGCGCGATCACCACCGCGCCGCCGTAGGTCTGCGAGCAGTCCTGGCCCAGCCGGTAGAGCGCGCCGTCGACGACGAACGGCGCGCCGGCCGGCCGCGCGCTCGCCACGTCGACCACGATCGGGTTGAGCGGGTGGTCGGTCCACGGGCCGCGCGGCGCCGGCGCGTGCAAGGCGTGCAGCGCGAGGCTCGAGCCGCGCGAGTAGCGGGTGCAGAACGCCCACCAGCGGCCGCCGTGCGCGAAGAGCGTCGTGTCGACGCCGTCGAAATGCGGGAACAGCGCGGCCTCGCGTTCCCAGCGGTCGGGAAAGCGCACGCAGCGGTAGAGCGCGACCTCGTTGGCGCCGCAGTTCTCCGGCACGAGGTAGAGCGCTCCGCCGATTTCGAGCGGAAAGGGATAGCTCAAGTGCGTCGGCGCGTCGATGACGCGCGTGCGGCGCACGACGCGGTCGTCCGCGTCGAGCACGAGCGCGTCGATCACGCCGCGGCCGCGCACGTAGTCGAAGTCCTCGGCGAAGAGCGCGCGCACGCCGTCGCGCTCGATCAGGAACGGGTCGGCCAGGAACGAGCGCGGGCGCGGCTCGGGCAGCCAGCGCACGTCGAGCGGCTCGTCGGCGAGCAACCGGCGCGGGCCGCCGCCGGCGAAGCCGACGTTCCACTGGTCGACCCGGGTCAGCGCATTGCCCAGACCGATCGCCGAGCGCAGCACGACCGTCGCGCCGAAGCGCAGCCGGCCGACGGGCGCGCGCGCCGGCCCGGGTGGGGCGAGCGGCTGCGTCGCGAGGGTCTCGCCGCGGGCGAGCGCCGCGGCGAGCGTCGCCGGCCAGCGCGCGGCCTCATCGAGCGCGATCCGCGCCGCGACCGGATACCAGCCGGTCAGCGAGAAGCGCCCGCGGCGCAAGCTCGCCGCGCCCGGGCCGCCGCGGCGAACGAGCGCGATCTCGACCACGCTCGCGCCCTCGCAGACCTCGCGCGTGAACGGCAGTTCCGGATCGTCGTCGGCACCGAGCCGGAACGACCAGACGCCGTGCGGCGCGTCGGGTGCGAACGCGCCGCCGGCCAGGTCGAGCACGAGGTCGGCGTCCGGGACGCGCCCGGAGCCGTCGAGCGCGACCGCCGCCGGCGCCAGCGCCGAGCCCGCGATCCAGGCTGCGGCGCGGCCGGGCGCGCGCGCGGCTCGGCCCTCGGCCGCGACGACGCGCACGTCGGCGCCGTGCACCTGCCGCAGCGCCGCCACGGCCGCGTGCTGCCAGGCCGGAATCGTCGCCGCGGCGACGCGGACCGCGATCTTCACCGCGCGGTCATGCGTCAGCTCGAGGCCAAGCGCCGCGCCGGGCGCGGCCGGGCCACCGCCGACACCGGCACCGGGTCCGGCGCGGGCCGCGCCTGCTGCGCGACCGTGCGCAGCTGGGCGACCGCGATCAGGACGACCCAGAGGTACTTGTAGTTCGCCAGGTCGATGAAGAGCGAGACGAAGCCCAGCGCGAGCAGCGCCGCGGTCAGCGCGACGCGCAGGTCGTAGAGGCGATCGCCGCGCCGGATGCCGGCGAACTGGCGGAACGTCGAGCCGAAGGCGAGCAGCCCCAAGGCGAAGCCGACCAGCCCGAGCTCGAGCATCATGTGGAGCGGCGTGTTGTGCGGCGGCCGGCCCCAGCTCTGGTGGACCAGTGCGTAGACGGCCAGGTAGTTGCGGTCGTACGCCTCGATGACGCCGCCCGCGCCCCAGCCGAACAGCGGGTGCTCCTGGATCCCGCGCCAGACGATGTGCCAGATGAAGGTCCGCCCGGCGCCGCCGGTCGTGCCGGCCTCCAGCATGCGCTGCCCGATCGACGGCACGACCAGCGGCACGAGCGCGATCACCGGAACGCCGATCGCCAAGCCCAGCGCGCGCCGCTTCGAGAACAGGATCAGCACCGCGCCGATCAGCACGCTGCCCAGCAGCGCCTCGCGCGAGAGGCTGATCACCTGGCCGGCCGCGATCGTCAGGACGGCGGCGGCGTAGGCGAGCAGCGGCAAGGGCTTGCGGGCGTGCAGCAGGCCGACCAGCGCCAGCGCCAGCGGCCCGAGCAGGGCGTTGGCGAAGTGGTTCGGGTCGATCGAACGGTTGTCGACCTGGATCATCAGCCGGCCGTAGTCGCCTTCCGCCGCCGTGCTCGCGCCGTGCAGCAGAGAGATGCCGTAGAGGCTCGCGAGGACGCCGCCGATCACCGCGCAGGCCGCGACGGCGCGCAGGTCGCGCTCGGTGATCGGCGCGATCGAGAGGATCGCGTACATGACGATCAGCGAGCCCATCGACTGCACCTCGATCACCGCCATGGGCAGGCTCGGCGACCACATCACGCTGATCACCAGCCAGGCCAGGTACGCCAGCCCGAAGTAGGCCGCCAGCGGCAGCCGGCCGAGCCGCTTCTCGCGCAGCACCTGGATCGCCACGAACCCGGTCGCGACCATGCCGAGCAGCTTGGTGAGCGTTCCGGCGCCGCCCAGCATGAGCAGGTTGTCGAACGGCACCATGATCACGAAGAGGCCGTAGGGGAACAGGTACGGCCGCTTGAGCGCGAGCGCGAGCAGTGCCGGCAGCAGCGCCAGGCCGCCGAGCTCCGCGGCGCGCTTGAAGTCGCCGCTGCCGACCGCCCAGGCGAGCGCGAGGCCGAAGCCGGCCAAGACCGCCGCGCCCAGCCCGAGCTGGGTGCGGCGGTCGCTCAGGTCAAGCCGACGCGGCGAGGCGGCGAGCCGCACTGCGTTTCCCGCCCAGGACGTAGACCTCGAAACCCGCCGCGCTCCAGCGCTCGCGCGGCAGGAACGCCCGCGTGTCGACGACGTGCTTGCCGCGGCAGAGCGCGCCGACCGCGGCGGGATCGATCTCGCGGAACGCGTCGTGGCCGACCATCAGCACGATCGCGTCGCAGCCGCGCACGGCGTCCTCGAGCGAGGCCGCCAGCGGCCGGGCGTAGCGCTCGGCGACCGGGTCGAACACGCGCGTCGCGTAGCCACGCTCGTGCAGCAGCTCCTCGACCCGCTCGGTCGGCGACTCGCGGGTGTCGTCGACGTTGGCCTTGTACGCCGCGCCCAGGATCGCCACCAGCGCGCCCTCGCGCGGCGCGACCAGCTCGGCCACCCGCCGCACCACGATGTGCGGCATCCGCTCGTTGATCCGGCGCGACGTCTGGATCAGCTCGGTCACGAACGGGTTGGCGTTGGAGAGGAAGTGCGGGTCGACCGGGATGCAGTGGCCGCCGACGCCCGGGCCGGGCGCGAGGATGTTCACCCGCGGGTGCTTGTTGGCCAGCGCGATGACCTCGTGCGCGTCGACCCCCAGCTCCTCGCTCAGCAGCGCGAGCTCGTTGGCGAAGGCGATGTTGACGTCGCGGTAGGTGTTCTCGACGACCTTCGAGAGCTCGGCGGTGACGTTGTCGGTGGTGTAGATGCGGCCTTCGCAGAACGAGGCGTAGAGCGCGCGAGCGCGCTCGGCGTCGCCCGGCTTGCGCCCGCCGACGACCCGGTCGTTGCGGCGCAGCTCGGTGACGATCGCGCCCGGGATGACCCGCTCGGGGCAGTGGGCGACGGCGACCGCGTCGGGGTCGATTCCGGCGGCCTTGAGGGCCGGCACGACGACCCGGTCCATCGTTCCGGGCGGCACGGTCGACTCGACCACCACCAGGTCGCCCGGCCGGAGCTGGGCGGCGACCGCGCGGGTGGCGGCCTGGACGAACGAGAGGTCGGGCCTGTGGTCGACCGTCGGGGTCGGCACGCAGATGACGTACGCGTCGGCCTGGGCGGGCAGCGCCTCGCTCAGCGTCAGGCGGCCGCTGCGCAGCGCGGCGACGACCAGCTCGCGGACCGGCTCTTCCTTGACGTGCGGGGCGCCGTCGGCGAGCGAGCGCAGCACCTGCGGGTCGACGTCGTAGCCGACGACCTGGTGGCCGCCCAGCGCCATCATGGCGGCCGTCGGCAGCCCGATGTACCCCAGGCCCTGAACGCAGACTCTCATCCTTGATCTCCGTTCGCGCAAGCGCGAACGCCCTCCGGCTCCAGTGTGACGCGACCTGCTATACCCACGGGACGAACGACCCACACGATTCCGGCCGCGCGAACCGGGACGCGCGCACCGGGGCGGGGTAGAACCTCCACACCATGGATGGCCGCCGCGTGTTCCTCATCGAGTTCAACGAGCTCTCGCCCGCGTTGCTCGACCGCTTCATCGCGGCCGGCGACCTGCCGGAGTTCGCCCGGCTGCGGGCCGGCTCGGACGTCTTCACCAGCGACGCGGGCGAGACCGGCGGCACCCTGGTGCCCTGGATCCAGTGGCCCTCGGTCCACACCGGGCTGCCCTACGCCGAGCACCGCATCTTCCACCTCGGCGACGCCGGCGGCACCGAGCTCGCGACCATCGCGAGCACGCTGGCCGGCGCGGGCGTCCCGGTCGGCGTCTTCGGCGGCATGAACGTCCCCGCACCGCGCGCCGCGCGCGGCTTCTTCCTGCCCGACCCGTGGGACAAGCGCGGCCGGACCGAGCCGGCCTCGCTCCAGCGCTACTACGACGTGGTCGCCGAGCAGGTCAAGGAGTCCTCGCACCACGGCCGGCTGAGCGGGCGCGATGCGGTCGCGCTCGGCGCGTTCTGTGCCCGGCACGGTCTGCGCCCGGCGACGGCGCTGGCCGTCGCGCGCCAGCTCGCCCACGAGCGGCTCGACCGCGGCGTGAAGTGGCGCCGGGCGGCCCTGCTCGACCAGGTCCAGTACGACGTCTTCGCCCACTACGTGCGGGCCCAGGGCGTGCGCTTCGCCAGCTTCTTCTCCAACAGCACGGCGCACTACCAGCACCTCTACTGGCGCGACATGGAGCCGGCCCGCTTCGCCGACCCGCCCGATCCCCGCGCACACCCCAGCCTGCGCGACGCCATCCGCCACGGCTACCGCAGCATGGACCGCCTGATCGGGCGCTTCCGGCGCGACTTCCCCGACGCCGCGCTGGTCTTCGCCACCGGGCTCTCGCAGGAGCCGTACACCGGGCCGGTGCTGCGCAACTACCGCCCGGTCGACTTCGCCGCGCTGCTGGCCTTCCTGGGCGTCGAGCGCGGCAGCGTGGCGCCGGTGATGACCCACCAGTTCCACGTCGACTTCGCCTTCGAGGACGATGCGCGCGCGGCCGAGGCCGCCTTCCGCGCGCTGGCGGTCGACGGCGAGCCGGTCTTCGACGTGCGGCGCGAGGGCAGCGGGCTGTTCGCCGGCTGCCACTATCTCGACCCGGCGGTGATGGAGCGCGATGCGGTCGACCTGCGCAGCGGCGCGCGGCGGCGCTTCGCCGAGCTCTTCTACCTGATCGACGGCTACCGCAGCGGCCACCACGTGCCCGCCGGCGCGCTCTGGATTCGCACCACCGGCCGCGGCCGGGTGCACCCCGAGCCGGTCTCGATCCTCGACGTCGCGCCGACGGTCCTGGCGCTGTTCGGCCTCGCCGCGCCGCCGGCGATGCGCGGCGCGGTGCTGCCGCTCGACGGCCTGCCGGCGCGAACCGTCGTCGCGGCGTAGCGCCGCCGGCACGGCGGGCGGCGCCCGGCGATGAAGCTCGCCCTGGTCTCGGCGAAATACCCGTTCGGCGGCAAGGAGGCGTACCTGCACGCCGAGCTGCGCGCGCTGGCGCCGTACTTCGCGCGGATCGCCGTGTTCCCGACCTCGCCCAGCGACCCGGAGTGGGGCTTCGCCGACGTCCCGGCCGAGGTCGAGCGGCGCGGGCTGTTCGCGCCGGACACGCTGGGCGACGCGGTCGCGGCCGTGGTGACGCGCCCGCGCGCGTGCCTGGCGGCGCTGGCCGCGCTGCTGGGCGCGCCGTACCGCCGCGAGGTCAAGCTGAAGAACCTGGCCGTGATCCCGCTCGGGCTGGCGCTCGGCTTTCGGCTGCGGCGCGAGGGGTTCGAGCACGTTCACGCCTACTGGCTCTCGACCCCGGCCAGCGTCGCGTTCCTGGCCGCCCGCGTCGCCGGCATCCCGTGGAGCGCGACCGGCCACCGCTGGGACATCTACGAGAACAACGCGCTGGCGGCGAAGCTCCCCAGCGCCCGCTTCGTGCGCGCGATCTCCGAGCGCGGCCGGCGCGACCTGCTGGCGACGCCGGGCTGCGGCGCGGCGAACGTGCGGGTGGTGCACGTCGGCGTCGACGTGCCGGCCGCGCCGCCGGCCGAGCGCGGCGCGGCGCAGGACCGCCCGTTCGCGCTGCTCTGCGCGGCCAACCTCGTGCCCGAGAAGGGCCACGCCGACCTGCTCGACGCGCTGGCCGAGCTGCGCGACCGCGGCGTCGCGGTGCATTGCACGCTGGCCGGCGACGGCGTGCTGCGGGCCGAGCTGGAGGCGGCGGTGCGGGCGCTGGACCTCGCCGGCGTGGTGGCGTTCCGCGGCCACGTCCCCCACGCGGCGCTGCTCGCCGAGCTGCGCGCGGGCGCGTACGACGCGATGGTCCTCACCAGCCTCGAGCAGCCCGGCGGGCTGATGGAGGGCATTCCGGTCGCGCTGATGGAGGCGATGGCGGTCGGGCTGCCGGTGATCGCGACCGCCAGCGGCAGCATCGGCGAGCTGGTCGACGACGGCTGCGGCCGGCTCGTCGAGCCGCGCAACGTCACCGCCATCGCCGGCGCGATCGCCGAGCTGGCCGCCGAGCCCGCGCTGCGCGCCGAGCTGGCCCGCGCGGCCTACGCGAAGGTGCGCGCCGAGTTCGACGTCGCGCGCGAGGCGCGCGCGCTGGCCGGCCTGATCGGCGCCGGCGCCTGAAGGAGGGCGGCGAGGAGCCCGCACCTGCCCAGCGGGGCTCCTCGCCGCGCGCGAGCCGCGGCCCTACGCGGCTTTGTGGAAGAGGACTTCGGCGGCGGTCTTCATGCAGACCGCCAGGTCCATGAACAGCGACCAGTTCTCGACGTAGAACAGGTCGGCGCGCAGCTTGTCGGGGACGTCGTCGACGCCGAGGACGCGCTTGCCGTAGACCTGGGCCCAGCCGGTGATGCCCGGCGGCACGAGGTGGCGCTCCGCGTAGCGCGGGATCCGCTGCTCGAACTGGCGCACGAAGACGGGCCGCTCGGGGCGCGGGCCGACGATCGCCATGTCGCCGCGCAGGACGTTGAAGAGCTGCGGCAGCTCGTCGAGCGAGGTGCGGCGGATGAACTTGCCGACCCGGGTGCAGCGCAGGTCGCCCGAGGTCGCCAGCTTCGCGCCGTCCTTCTCGGCGTCCAGCCGCATCGAGCGGAACTTGAGGATCTGGAAGGTCTTGCCGTCGCGCCCGACCCGTTCCTGACGGTAGAGCACCGGCTGGCCGTCCTCGAGCGAGATGGCGGCGGCGACCAGCGCCATGACCGGCGCGAAGAGGACGATCGCCAGCAGCGAGACGGCGAGGTCGAAGAGCCGCTTGCCCAGCCGCGAGGCCGGCTGGGTCGCCTTGAGCGGGTGGGCGACGATCAAGGCCTGCTTGCCGATCGTCTCGATCGTCAGGTCGTAGGCGTGGACCTGGATGCGGGGCGGGGCGAAGGCGATCCGCATGCCGTAGCGCTCGGCGGCGGCCAGCACGTAGGGCATCAGCGAGGGCGCCAGGATCTCGGTGAAGATCAGCGTGTCGCAGCCCCAGGCGACCGCGTGGGCGAACCACGGCTGGGAGACGACCGCGTCGGGGCTGATCGCGTAGAGGTTGTCGACGCTGGGGACCGCGATCCGGAAGACGCGCGCGTTGGGCAGCGAGCGGAGCGAGTCCTCGGCGTACTCCAGCCGGGTGGCGTCGCCGATGACCGCGATCCGGCGCGGGCGCGCCAGGGTCAGCACGTCGCGGACGCGGTGCGCGATCCCGCGGGCCGAGCCGACCAGCACGATCGCGAAGACCAGGCTGACGAGCACCACGACCCGCGAGGTCGAGACCAGCGGGAAGAGCGAGAAGAACAGCAGCAGCGGCGCCGAGGCCAGCGCGAGCGCCACGACGGCGTGGTAGAACTCGTCGCGGACCGACATCGCGAACGAACCGCGGTAGAGCCCGAGCTGCCCGAAAACCAGCACCGAGAGCGCCGCCGTGAGCACGCCGGGGACGGCGAGCTGGCGCATCAGCAGGCTCGGCATCCAGAACTGCTTGACGAACAGCCCGGCCAAGTAGGTCGCCACCAGGAACAGGGTGACGTCCGCCGCGATCAGGCCGGCAATCCAGACACGCGAAAACTGCTGGACGCCGGGACGGGCGTCCGCATGTGGAAGTGCGGCGAATTCGTGTTCGAGGGCGACGGCCATGTCGGTGCGATCCTTGCCAGAGCGGTGCGCATCGGTGCGCCCTCTCTTTGTCGCCGACCACCGCAGGGGTGAAGTGAACCCGAGGGCCCTACTTCGCTAGGATTTCGCCTCCGTCAAATCAGAGGGGGCCGCTTTACTGGGCCTGATGGGCCAACTCGATACCCCTAAATTGATAGGGCCGAGGGCCGATTGGTGAGCGGTCGGGCGGTTACAGTCGAACCATGGACCTCGACCTGGGCGGGAAGACCGCCATCGTCTCCGGCTCGACCGCCGGCATCGGCTACGCGGCGGCGGCGGGGCTGGCCGCTCTGGGCGCGCACGTGGTCGTCACCGGCCGGACCCCGGCCCGGGTCGACCAGGCGGTCGCGGCGCTCGCCCGGACCGTACCGGCGGGCCGGCTCAGCGGCGTCGCCGGCGACCTGACCACCGCCGCCGGAGCCGAGGCGCTGGTGCGCGCCCACCCCCGGGCCGACATCGTGGTCAACAACCTGGGCGTCTTCGAGCCCAAGCCGTTCGAGCAGATCGCCGACGCCGAGTGGATGCGCTTCTTCGAGGCCAACGTGCTGAGCGGCATCCGGCTGACCCGGGCCTACCTGCCGGGGATGCGCGAGCGCGACTGGGGCCGGGTGATCTTCGTCTCGAGCGAGTCGGGGCTGCAGATCCCGGTCGAGATGATCCACTACGGCGTGACCAAGACGGCCCAGATCGCGCTCGCGCGCGGGATCGCCGAGAGCGTGGCCGGGACCGGGATCACGGTCAACAGCGTGCTGCCCGGGCCGACCAAGTCCGAGGGCGTGGGCACCTTCGTGCGCCAGATGGCCGAGCAGCAGGGCCTCTCGGAAGCCGAGATGGAGCGCCAGTTCTTCGCCACCGCCCGCCCGACGTCGCTGCTGGGGCGTTTCCTCACCTCCGACGAGGTGGCGAACCTGATCGTCTACCTCTGCACCCCGGCCGCGAGCGGAACGACCGGCTCGGCGCTGCGAGTGGACGGCGGGGTGGTGCGGGCGATCCCCTAGGGCAGGACTGCCAGGAACGCCTCGCCGGTGCCGTTGGGGTTGGTGCCGTAGCCGGCGATCCGGGTGCCGTCGTAGGAGATCCCCGCGGCGCGGTTGAGGGTCCAGCCCGCGAGCTGCGGTCCGAGGCCGGCGTCGGTGAGGACGTCTTGCAGCCGCAGCATTCCGCCGGCCTGGGTCCACAGGAACGCCTCCTCGCCCGCGGTGGTCGTCGCGAAGCCGACCACGCGCGAGCCGTCCGCCGATGCCGCGTACGCTGCGCAGGCTTGGAGGCCGCCGGGGAGATCGCCCAGGCTGAGCGCGCCCAGGGGACCCCATAGCGTCGCCTGGTAGGTGTCGCGGGTGAGCGAGCTGCTGCCCACGCACGTGCTGCCGTCGGCGGAGATCCCGAACGCGACGCCGCCGCTGGAGCCCGCGAGCAGCGGGAGCTCGACCAGCCCGTCGCCGTACCACCCGACCGCAACGCTCGCACCGGCGGAGTCGCCGGCCTGCCCGGCGATGCTTTTGCCGTCGTCGGTCGTCGTCGTCATCGGGCCGCCTTCAGGTCGGGCGCCGTGATCGCCTCGTAGCGCGCGACGGCGGTGGCGAGCCAGGCGTCGAGGTCGGCTTCGCGCCAGGCGGTCTCGTTGAGGATTTCGATCTCGGCGTCGCCCGCGTAGCCGGCGCGCGCGACGTGCGCCGCGAGCGACGCGATGTCGATGCAGCCGTCGCCGAGCATCGCCCGGTCGGCGGTGACGTCGCCGCGCGGCGTGCGCCAGTCGGAGAGATGGAACCCGCCGATCCGCGCGCCGGCGCGGGCGATCTCGCGCTCGACGTTGACGTCCCAGAAGACGTGGTAGACGTCGCAGACGACGCCGACGGCCGGCGAGCCGAGCCGCTCGACGAGGTCGTTGGCTTCGCCCAGGGTCGCGATCACCGAGCGTTCCGCGATCATCATCGGGTGGAGCGGCTCGATCGCCAGACGCACCCCGGCCGCCGCCGCGTCGGCGGCGCAGGCGGCCACGCCGTCCGCCACCTGGCCGCGCGCCACGGCGAGCGGCTGGCCCGCGGCGGGCCCGCACACGAGCACGAGGGTCGGCGCGCCCAGGGCGGCGGCCTCCTCGATGCCGCGGCGGGTGTCGTCGATGCGCTTGCGCCGCTCGGCCGCGCCGGACGCGGGGAAGAACCCGCCCCGGCAGACGCTCGACGCGCGCAGCCCCGCATCGCGCAGCAGCACCACCGCGCGTGCCAGCCCCACCTCCGCCAGCTTGTCGCGCCAGACGGCGATGGCCGGGATGCCGTGCCGCACGCAGCCCGCGACGGCCTGCTCCAGCGACCACGGCTTGACGGTGTACTGGTTGAGCGACAGGCGCGCTTTGTCCATCAGACGATGCCGGCGGTCGCGAAGACGCGCGCGGCGCGTTCCGCGGCGCGCTCCTGGTCCACGATCAGGCCCGCCGCGTCGGCCAGCTCGAACGCCGTCGCGAGGTGCACCACCGAGCGCGCGCTCTCGGCGCCGCCCACCATGCGGAAGTGGCTTTGGTAGCCGTTGAGGTAGGCGAGGAACACGATCCCGGTCTTGTACGCGTACGTCGGGGCGGCGAAGAGGTGGCGCGAGAGCGGCACCGTCGGTGCGAGGATCGCGTCGAACGCGGCGCGGTCGCCGGCGTCGAGCGCCGCGAACGCGGCCCGCGCGGCGGGTGCGATCGGGTCGAAGATGCCCAGCAGCGCGTGGCTGAAGTGGGTCGCGTCGCCGCCGATCAGCTCGGGGTAGTTGAAGTCGTCGCCGGTGTAGACGCGCACGTGCGCGGGCAGCCGGCGGCGCACGTCGACCTCGCGCGCGGCGTCGAGCAGCGAGAGCTTCACGCCGTCGACCCGTTGCGCGTTCGCGCGCACGACCTCGACGAAGGTGTCGGTCGCGCGGTCGAGGTCGGCGCTGCCCCAGTAGCCCGCGAGCTGCGGGTCGAACATCGGGCCCAGCCAGTGCAGGATCGCGGGCCGGTTGAGCGAGGACAGTACGCGCTCGTAGACGCGCGCGTAGTCGTCCGGGCCGCGCGCGGCGCGGGCCAGCGCGCGCGAGGCCATCACGATCGCCGCGCAGCCCTGCTCCTCGACGAACGCGCACTGCTCCAGGTACGCGCGCTCGATCGCGTCGAGCCCATGCGTCACGCCAGCGTCGAGCTGGTCGGTGCCGGCGCCGCAGGCGATCGCGCCGCCCACCGCGCGCGCCTCGGCGGCCGAGCGGCGGATCAGCTCCTGCGCGGCGGCGTAGGCCAGGCCCATGCCGCGCTGCGCGGTGTCCATCGCCTCGGCCACCGCGAAGCCCAGCGACCAGAGGTGGCGCCGGTAGGCGAGCGTCGCGTCCCAGTCGAGCGCGCCGCCCAGCGCCGGATCGAGCGGCGCCAGCGGATCGGCCACGACGTGCGCGGCGGCGTACGCGACGCGCGTGCGCGGCGCGGGCTGCGGCGTGACGGGGTGACGCGGCACGGTGCTCGGCACGTACGGCGCGAGCGTGCGGTCCGCGCGCGGCAGGCGCAGGTGCGTGGCGAGCATCAGCTCTTCACCAGCGCGGGTGCGGCCAGCTCGGGCACCGGCAGGAAGCGCTTCTCCTGCCACGCGCGCAGGCCCAGCTCGGCGAGCTGCACGCCCTTCGCGCCGGCCAGGAAGTCGTACGGGAACGGCTCGTCGGCCACGACGTGGCGCAAGAACTGCTCCCACTGCATCAGAAAGCCGTTGTCGAACGTCCCGTTGTCGGGCACGTCGGTCCAGCCGGCGGCGAAGTCGATCGGGTTGGGGACGTCGGGGTTCCAGACCGGCCGCGGCGTGACCGCGCGCGGCTGGATCTTGCAGCCGCGCAGGCCCACGACCGCGCTGCCGTGCGTGCCGTCGACCTGGAACTCCACCAGCTCGTCGCGGTTGACGCGCACGCACCACGACGAGTTGATCGTCGCCACGATCCCGCCCGCGAGCTCGAAGATGCCGTAAGCCGCGTCGTCGGCCGTCGCCTGGTACGTTCGCCCGCGCTCGTCGACCCGCTCGGGGACGTGGATCGCGCCCAGCGCGCCGACGCTGCGCACCGGCGCGATCAGGTTCTCCAGCACGTAGCTCCAGTGGCAGAACATGTCGAGCATGATTCCGCCGCCGTCCTCGGCGCGGTAGTTCCACGACGGCCGCTGCGGCGTCTGGCCGCCCCAGTCGCCCTCGAACACCCAGTAGCCGAACTCGCCCCGCACCGAGAGAATCCGCCCGAAGAAGCCGCTCTCGACCAGCCGCCGCAGCTTCAGGAACCCCGGCAGGTAGAGCTTGTCGTGCACGATGCCGTTCTTCACCCCGGCCTCGCGCGCCAGCCGCGCGATGCGCAGCGCCTCGTCGAGCGACGGCGCGAGCGGCTTCTCGCAGTAGACGTGCTTGCCGGCGGCGATCGCGCGCTCGAGCAGGCCGGGCCGCGCGGCGGTGGTCGCGGCGTCGAAGACCACCTCGCAGGCCGGGTCGGCGATCGCGGCGCCGAGGTCGGTCGTCCAGCGCGCCACGCCGTGCTCGCGCGCGAGGCGCTCCAGCTTCTCTGGGTCGCGGCCTACCAGCACCGGCTCGGGCCAGATCAGCGTGCCGTCGGCGAGGCGAACGCCGCCCCGCTCGCGGATCGCGACGACCGAGCGGATCAGGTGCTGGTTGGTCCCCATGCGGCCGGTGACGCCGTTCATGGCGATGCCGACGGTACGACGAGACATGGCTTACTCCGTGTGGGCGCAGGCGCCGAGCAGCGTGCGCGCGCGGCCGCCGAGGTCGGCCAGGACCGGCGAGGTCATGGTCGCCGCGTAGTCGCGCCGCGCGGGCAGATCGACCGGAAAGATCTCCGCGATCGTGCCCGGGCGCGCGGTCATCACGACCACGCGGTTGGCGAGGTAGAAGGCTTCGGGGATCGAGTGCGTCACGAACAGGACGCTGGTGCCGGTTTCGCGCCAGATCCGGTGCAGCTCGACGTTCATCTGCTCGCGCGTGAGCGCGTCGAGCGCGCCGAACGGCTCGTCCATCAGCAGCACCGGCGGGCGGTGCAGCAGCGCGCGGCAGAGCGAGACGCGCTGCTGCATGCCGCCCGAGAGCTCGTGCGGGTAGGCGTTCTCGAAGCCGCGCAGGCCGGTCAGCTCCATCAGCTCGTCGGCGCGCCGCGCGGCCTCGCGCCGGTCCATCCGGCGGATCTCGGCCTGCATGAGGATGTTGCCGCGCGTGCTGCGCCACTCCAGCAGCGCCGCGCGCTGGAAGACGAAGCCGATGTCGCGCTGCGGCCCCTGCACCGGGCGCCCCAGCAGCTCGGCGCGCCCGTGCGTCGCGCGCACCAGGCCCGCGGCGACCTTGAGCAGGGTGGACTTCCCGCAGCCCGACGGCCCCAGCACCGAGACGAACTCGCCCGGCGCGACGTCCAGCGACACGCCCGCGACCGCGTCGGTCGTCTTGCGGCGCGTGGCGAAGCGCACGCCGACGTCCTCGAAGCGCACGGCGGCGGTCGCCGTCTCACGCGCGGGAGCGGGCAGGGCCGTCACTTCGCGGCGATCGACGCGTCCCAGTACGCGTCGGGCTTGCCGGGGTTCTTGAGGCCCAGGTACTTGGTGACGACCTGGATCGTGGCGTCCCAGTCGGCCGGGTCGTTGGCGCCCGGCTGGCGGCGCGCGGTGCGCGGCGTGTGCAGCAGCTTGAGCGTCTCGGCGAACTGCTTGGCGAGCACGGCCTTGGGCGGGGCCTGCTCGGCGAGCTTGGCCTCGGCGTCGACGGCCTCGGCTTGGTGCGTGCCGGCCTCTTCCCACGACTTCTGCGACGCGCGCATGAAGTCGCGCACCAGCTGCGGGTCCTTCTTGAGCGTGGCGTCGCTGGCGAGCAGGCCGGTCGAGAAGAAGTTCACGCCGTGGTCGGCGTAGCGGAGCTGCTCCATCTTCTTGCCGGTGCGCGCCTCGATCGTGGGCGACTGGTCGTTGTAGAAGCCGGCCAGCGAGTCGGCCCGGCCGCTGATGACCGCGGTCAGCTTGCCGGCGGGATCGACGTTGAGGCGCTGCACCGCGTCGTTGGGAACGTGGTTGGCCTCGAGCACCGCGGCGAGCGTCTCGTAGGCGGCGTCGCCCGGGCTGCCGGCCACGCTGTGGCCCTTGAGGTCGGCGACCGTCTTGATGTTCTTGTCGGCGAAGAACTGGATCGCGGCGGGCGTCGTCTGCAGGAAGACCCCGATGCTCTTCACCTCCGCGCCGGCCGCGACCGTGCGCAGCAGCGCGGGCGTGTCGGCGTAGCCGAAGTCGACCTTGCCGGCCGCGACCGCCTGCACCGTCTGCGTCGAGCCGCCGCCGGGCTGGATCGCGAGGTCGATGCCGGCCGCGCGGTAGATGCCCTTGTCCAGCCCGTAGTAGAAGCCGGCGTGCTCGCCGTACGGGTACCAGTTGAGCATCAGCGTGACCCGGCGCAGCGGCTTCTGGTCGGCGGCGGTCACCGGTCCGGTCAGACCCAGGACGACGGCGAGCGCGACCAGCGCGCGGACGAGACGGTGCATACGGTTCCTTCCCTGCGTCAGGAGGTGATGAGGAGATCGCGCTCGTCGCGCGCGGTGCGCCACGGCACGGCGAAGCGCTCGGCGACCTCGAGCACCGCGAAGAGCACGATGCCGATGAGCGACATCGCGATCAGCGCGGCGAAGAGCTGCGGCGTGTTGAGGTTGCCGTTGGAGCTCATGACGATGTAGCCCAGCCCCGAGTTCGCGCCCACGAACTCGCCCACGACCGCGCCGACGACGGCCAGCGTCACGGCGACCTTGAGCCCGGCGAAGATGTGCGGCATGGCGCTGGGGAAGCGAATCTTGGCGAACGAGTCCCAGGGCTTGGCACCCATCGTCGCGGCCAGGTCGAGCAGCTCGGGATCGACCGAGCGCAGCCCGGCCACGCCCGAGATGACGACCGGGAAGAACGCGATCAGCACCGCGACGAGGATCTTGGGCGTGATCCCGAAGCCCAGCCAGACCACGAACAGCGGCGCGATCGCGATCTTGGGCACGACCTGCGCGGCGAGCAGCAGCGGGTAGAGCGTGCGCTCCACGCCGCGCGAGTAGACGATCGCGACCGCGCAGACCAGCCCGACGACCGCCGCGACGACGAACCCGACCACCGTCTCGAGCAGCGTGATCGCCGAGTGCTTCGCCAGCAGGCCGGCGTCGGTGTGGAACTCGCCCAGCACCGAGCCGGGCGAGGGAATCAGGTACGGCTTCACCCAGCCCGCGGCCGTCACCAGCCACCACAGCAGCACGACGGCGGCCAGGAACGCCGCCGGGCGCCACCAGGCGTCGACGGCATCGGCCAGCTTCGCAGCCGGTCCGGCCGCGCCGCGCACCGGCTCGATGAAAGCGCTTTCAGCCACTGCAGCAGCCATATCGACGGCCGAATTCATGTTTCCTACCGGCAGCGTAGAAGGGTTGTTGCAAGCGCTTTCAGCACTCCAGCAGCCATGTCGGCCCGCCTCCGCGACGTGGCGCAACGAGCCGGCGTCTCGGTGGCGACGGCCTCGCGCGTCCTCTCCGGCGGCGCCGACGGCGTCAGCCCGGAACGCCGCGACGCGGTCCTGGCGGCCGCGCGGGCGCTCCACTACGTTCCCAACGCCCACGCCCAGGCGCTGGCCCGGGCCGGCACCGGCGACGTCGGCGCGATCCTCCACGACGTCAGCGACCCGTACTTCTCCGAGATCGTGCGCGGGCTGCAGCGCGCGGCCGCCGAGGCCGACCGGCTGGTGACGGTCTGCAACAGCTACCGCGACCCCGAGCGCGAGCTGGCGTACGTCGGCCTGCTGCGCTCGCAGCGCGTCGGCGCGCTGGTCCTCACCGGCTCGGGGCTGGACGACCGCTCGTACAGCGAGCGGCTCGCGGCGCAGATCGGCGCCTTCGCCGCGGCCGGCGGCCGGCCGGTGTTCATCGGCCGCCACCACGTCGCCGGCGACGCGGTGCTGCCGGACAACGTCGGCGGGGCGCGCGCGCTGGCGCGCCGGCTGGTCGGGCTGGGCCACCGGCGCTTCGCCGTGATCGGCGGGCCGCCGCTGCTGACCACCACCCGCGACCGCAGCGACGGCTTCGCCGCCGGCCTGGCCGAGCACGGCATCGCGCTCGGCTCGGGTGCGCTCGTACCGGGCGACTTCTCGCGCGAGGGCGGCATGCGCGCGATGGCGGAGCTGCTCGACGCGCGCACCGGCGCGACCTGCGTGTTCGCCATGAACGACGCGATGGCGCTGGGCGCGCTGCGCGTGCTGCGCGCCCGCGGCGTCGCCGTGCCGGGCCGAATGTCGCTGGCCGGGTTCGACGACATCCCCGCCGCGCTCGACACCAACCCGACCCTCAGCACGGTGCGCATCCCGCTGGTCGAGATGGGGGCGCTGGCGGTCTCGCTCGCGCTCGAGCCGCCCGGCGGCGAGCTGCGGGTGCGCCACATCGGCGCCGAGGTCGTGCTGCGCGAGAGCACCGCCCCGCCCCCTGTGGAGGCCGCATGACCGATCCCTCGACCGCCGTGCGCGACCTCACGATCGCGCGCGTCGAGACGCTCCCCGTCGGACTGCCCACCCTGGCCGACTTCGCGGTCAGCGGCGGCAGCGTCGCGCAGGCCGGCCGCCCGTCGGTGCGCGTGCTGGTGAAGGTCAGCGCCTCGGACGGCCGGTTCGGCTGGGGCGAGGCGACCCCGATCCCGTCCTGGACCTACGAGACGCTCGAGTCGATCGCGACGACGATCGACCGCTACCTCGCGCCCGCCGCGCTGGGCATCCCGGTCTGGGACCTCGACCGGCTGACCCGCGCGTTCGACCGCGCGATCAACCGCGGCTTCTCGATCGGCGCGCCGCTGGCCAAGGCGGCGGTCGACGTCGCCGTCCACGACCTGCTCGGCAAAGCGCTGGGCCTCTCGGTCTCGGCGCTGATGGGCGGGCGGCGCGCGGAGACGATCGCGCTGGGCTGGATCGTCTCGACCGAGGGCGCCGGCGGCGCCGAAGCCTCGGTGCGCGAGGGCCGCGAGCGCGGCTACCGCGCGTTCAAGGTGAAGGTCGGGCTGCACGGCGAGCGCGACGACGTGCGCGCGGTCGAGCGGGTGCGCGCCGCGGCCGGTGAGGATGCGTTCCTGTGGGTGGACGCCAACCAGGGCTACGCCGTCGACGAGGCGCTGCGGGTGGCGCGCGCGCTCGAGCGGCTGGGGGTGGCGGCGTTCGAGCAGCCGCTGCCGGCCAATGACGTCGACGGCCTGCGCCGGCTGCGCGACCGCTCGCCGGTGCCGGTCGCGCTCGACGAGTCGCTGCGCCACCCCAGCGACCTGGCGACCTTCGTCAAGCTGGGCGCGGTCGACGTGGCGATCGCCAAGGTCCAGCGCAGCGGCGGGCTGACGCTCTCGCGCCGGCTGTGCCAGTACGCGCTCGACTCGGGCGTGCGCCTGATGGGCTCGGGCCTGACCGAGTCCGACGTCGGCCTGGCCGCCTCGCTGCACCTCTTCTCGACCTTCGGCATCGCCACGCCGGTCGACCTGAACGGCCGCCAGTTCGTCGCCAGCCCGTACGCTCGGGACACGGTGCGGGTCGCCGGTGGGGTCGCGCACGTGCCGGACCGGCCGGGGCTGGGCGTCGAGGTGGACGAGGAGTGGGTCCGCGCGCACCGGGTAGAAATCTGGCGATGAACCGCTCGGCACGGGGTCGCAACCGCGGCTGGTTGTGGCTTCTGATCCTCCCGTACCTGGGGCTGCTGTTCCCGGGGCTGTACGCGCACCGCGCGCCGCTGCTCGGCGGCATCCCGTTCTTCTACTGGTACCAGTTCGGCTGGGTGTTCCTGACCGCGCTGATCACCTGGATCGTCTACAGGGCGACGCGATGAGCCTGGACGTCACGGCGCTCGCCGTCTTCGTCTTCTTCTTCCTGCTGGTCACGGTGCTGGGCTTCTTCGCCGCGCGCTGGAAAGCGGGCGACCTGAGCCAGATCAACGAGTGGGGCCTGGCCGGGCGGCAGTTCGGCACGCTGATCACCTGGTTCCTGATCGGCGGCGACTTCTACACCGCCTACACCGTCATCGCGGTGCCGGCGCTGGTGTTCGGCAGCGGCGCGCCGGGGTTCTTCGCGCTGCCCTACACGATCGTGGTCTACCCGTTCGTCTACATGACGATGCCGCGGCTATGGAACGTCTGCAAGAAGCACGGCTTCGTCACCCCGGCCGACTTCGTGTTCGGGCGCTACGGCAACCGGACGCTGGCGCTGATGGTCGCGATCACCGGCATCCTGGCGGTGCTGCCGTACATCGCGCTGCAATTGGTCGGCATGCAGGTCGTGATCGGCGCGATGGGCATCGGCGGCAGCGGCTTGGCCAACGACCTGCCGCTGATCGTCGCGTTCTTGATCCTGGCCGCGTACACGTACACCAGCGGCCTGCGCGCGCCGGCCATGATCGCGTTCGTCAAGGACGTGATGATCTACGTGACGGTGATCGTCGCGGTGATCGTGATCCCGATGAAGCTGGGCGGCCTGGGACACGTCGTCGACGCCGCGCAGGCCGCCTATGCGGCGCGCCCGCCCGATGCGCCCAAGGCGAACGTCATCCTCCAGCCCGGCGGCTACTGGGCGTTCAGCACGCTGGCGCTCGGCTCGGCGCTGGCAGGCTTTCTCTACCCGCACACGATCACCAGCATCCTCTCGTCGGCGCGCGGCGACGTGGTGCGCCGCAACGCGGTCTTCCTGCCGGCGTACACGTTCCTGCTCGGCCTGATCGCGCTGCTCGGCTACATGGCGCTGGCCGCGGGCATCAAGCCCGGCTCGCCCAACCTCGCGGTGCCGCTGCTGTTCCGCGCGATGTTCCCGTCGTGGTTCGTCGGCTTCGCCTTCGCCGCGATCGCGATCGCCGCGCTCGTGCCGGCCGCGATCATGTCGATCGCGGCGGCCAACCTGTGGACCCGCAACATCTACAAGGCCTACATCAACCCGGGCGCGAGCGCCGGGCAGGAGTCGCGCCAGGCCAAGAACGTGTCGCTGCTGGTCAAGGTGTTCGCGCTGGGCTTCATCATCTTTCTGCCGACCCAGTACGCGATCAACCTGCAGCTCTTGGGCGGGGTGTGGATCCTGCAGACGCTGCCGGCGATCATCTTCGGGCTCTACACGCGCTGGTTCCACCACCTGGCGCTGTTCTGGGGCTGGCTGGTCGCGATGCTGCTCGGCACGGGCCTGGCGCTGGCGCAAGGACTCAAATCGACGTTCCCGGTGCACCTGGGCGGCTTCAGCGCGACCGCCTACATCGCGGTCGAGGTGCTGGTGGTGAACTTCGCGCTCGCCGCCGTGCTGACGCCGGTCTTCGACCGGGCCGGCGTCGCGCGCGGTGCCGACGTCACCGCCGCCGACCACTACGAGGACCCGCCCGACGAGGTGGTTCCGACGACGACGCTCGGGACCACCGTGCCGGCGTAGCCGAACGCCGGATCAGAACGGCAGCGTCGCCGACGCGGTCTGAAAGGCGTCCCAGGCCATCACGCCCCAGCCCACGACCAGGCCGGTCAGGATCGCCCCGACGACCACTCCGGGCAGTGCCTTGCGCCCGTGCTCCTGGACGAACGACTGACCGACCGCCACCGCGAGCGCGGCCCCGATCGCGAAGCCGACGACGAAGAACAGCACGTGCTCGCCCATCGCCGCGGCCGTTGTCGGCGCTCGCCCGCGCGACCTGCTCGCGCAGGGGCGCGTGCGGCGGCGCGGTATCGTCGCGTATGCCCGTCGGTCTTCGTCTCGGTCTGGGTCTCGCGTGCCTGTGGCTGGGGGCGCTCGCCGCGCCGGCCGCCGCCGCGCCGCCGCCGGGCGCGGTCCCGTTCGACGAGATCGCGGCGGCGCTGTCCGGCGTGCACCAGTTCGCCCAGGTCGCGCTCTCGCCCGACGGGCGCCGCTTCGCCTACACCGAGGTGTTCCACGACCACAGCGCGATCCGGCTCGCGCTGGTCGCCAAGCCGCGCGAGAGCGTGCCGGTGACGGCCTGTCCCGGCCGCAGCTGCGAGGAGAGCGACTTCGCCTGGTCGCCCGACGGCAGCCGGCTCGTCTTCGTCACGACCGACGCCAAGGGCCAGGGCCAGCTCGCGGTCGTCGGCGAGGGCGGCGGCCGGGCCACCGTCCTGACCCGCGCGGCCGGCCCGCTCGGCACGCCGCGCTGGTCGCCCGACGGCACCAAGCTCGCCTTCCTGTACTCGCCCGGCGCGCCCAAGCCGCCCAGCCCGCTCAACCCCGCGACGCCCGACGCGGGCGTGGTCGGCGCGACGGTCTACGAGCAGCGGGTGGCGGTGATCCCGGCCGAGGGCGGCCCGGCCCGGCTGCTCGGCCCGCGCGACCTCAACGTGTACGAGTACGCCTGGTCGCCCGACGGCACGCACGTCGCGGCGACCGCCGCGCACGGCAACGGCGACGCGAACTGGTGGGTCGCCGAGCTCTACCTGCTCGACGCGAAGGGCACCGCCGCGCGCGCCATCCACAAGCCCGAGCTGCAGATCGCTTCGCCCCGCTGGTCCGGTGACGGCAAGCAGATCGCCTACATCGGCGGCCTGATGAGCGACGAGGCGGTGACCGGCGGCGACGTCTACGTCGTGCCGGCCGCGGGCGGCGCCGCGACCGACGTCACCCCGGACCTCAAGGCGTCGGTGACGACGATCGCCTGGGACTCGGCCGGCCAGATCCTGGCGACCGAGCTGGCCGGCGGCCGCAGCACGATCGCCCGGATCGACCCGCCGACCCGCACCCAAAAACAGCTCTGGAGCGGCGAGGAGATGATCTACGCCAGCGGCTTCGCCGGCCTGGCGCCGGGGGACGAGGGGCTCTCGGTCTCGCGCGACGGCCGGCTCTCGGCGACGATCCGCCAGTCGCCGACCGCCCCGCCCGAGATCGCGCTCGGCCAGATCGGCGCGCTGCACGACGTGACCGACGCCAACGCCGGCCTGCGCCGGCTGACCGGCCGCGCCCGCAGCCTGACCTGGAAGAGCGACGCGTACACGGTGCAGGGCTGGCTGATCTTTCCGCCCGCGGTGGAGGCCGGCAAGACGTACCCGGTCGTGACGGTCGTCCACGGCGGCCCCGCCTACGCCCACTACCCGATGTTCCCCAGCGGCGCCGGCACCTTCGCGGCCGTGCTGGCCGCGCGCGGCAACATCGTCTTCGAGCCCAACCCGCGCGGCAGCTACGGCGAGGGCGAAGCGTTCACCCGCGCCAACGTCAAGGACTTCGGCTACGGCGACCTGCGCGACATCCTGACCGGCCTGGACGCGGTCGGCAAGACCGTCCACGTCGACCCCAACCGGGTCGGCATCTTCGGCTGGAGCTACGGCGGCTACATGACCATGTGGGCGATCACGCAGACCGACCGCTTCCGGGCCGCGGTCGCCGGCGCCGGCGTGTGCGACTGGCTGAGCTACTACGGCACCAACGACATCGACACGTGGATGATCCCGTACTTCGGCGCCTCGGTGTACGACGATCCGGCGGTCTACGCGCGCAGCGCGCCGATCGGCTTCGTCAAGAAGGTCCGCACGCCGACGCTGATGGTCGCCGGCGACCGCGACGCCGAGGTGCCGGTGACCCAGTCCTACGAGTTCTACCACGCGCTCAAGGAGCTCGGCGTGCCGGCGGAGCTGGTGATCTATCCCGGCGAGGGACACGAGTTCGGCAAGCCGGCCGATCAGCGCGACGTCGATCAGCGGATCGCCGGCTGGTTCGACCAGCGCCTGCGCTAGGACGAGAGCGAGCGGACCACGCCCAGGTCGGCCAGCGCCGCGCCGGCGATCGCGCGCTCGGCCTCGTCGTCCGAGCGCAGCGCGCGCTCGAACACCGGGCGCCCGTCGAGGTGGCGGTAGAGCGCGAGCGCCGCGAGCACGGCCCGGCGGTGCTCGCCGGCGGGCTCCTCGTCGTATGCCTGCAGCAGCAGCGGCACGCCCCACGCCGCGCGCACGAGGCCGAGATCGCGAATCAAACCCAGCCGGGTCGGCTCGTCGAGCGCGCCGCGCGGTGCGAAGCGCTTGGCCCAGCCGACCGGCTGCGCCGGCGCGGCGGCGGGCGGGACATCGTCCGCCGCCGTTTCGATCGCCGAGACGGCCGCCATGATCGCTTCCGTCGCGGGCAGCATGGTCTCGCCGTCGAGCAGCAAGGCGCCGCCCAGCGAGAGCGGGTCGTCGGCCGGCTCGGCGGGCTCGACCGGGACGGTTTCGGCAGGCCCGATCGGGACCGGCTCGCCGACGACGCCCTCGAAGTCGTCGTCGCGCGGCGCGCTCGCGACCGCGACGGGCTTGCGCGCCGCGCGCACGCCGACGACGACGGCGGCCGCGACGACGAGCGCGAGCACCAGGACGACCAGCGCGAGCATCGCCCTAGGTCAGCGCCTGCTGCTGCGCCAGCGCGTCGACCAGCGCCGCGCGCTCGGCGTCGAGCTCGGCGTCGACCGGCTCCTGCAGCGCCTGGTGGAAGTCGGCCGGCGCGAGCCGGCCCATCTCGGCCAGGGTGCGCTGGAGCAGCGAGCGGTAGGTGCCGAAGTCGCCCAGGTCCTCGCCGTCGCGCTCGAGCCGGGTGCCCATCACGATCGAGAGCGCGAGCCAGGGCGTGGCGCTCATCAGCGGCTCGCGCTCGAGCGCGGCGACGGCCGCACCCAGCTCCTCGTGGCGCACCGTGCCGGTGAGCCGCAGGCCGCCCAGATCGCTGACCGTGCTCAGCCGCTCGCGCCCGAGGCTCTCCAGCACGCCGCGCAGCGACGCGCGCAGCTCGCGCGTCTCGAGGTCCTCGGGCGCGACCGTGCCGCCCGGCAGGCGCAGCTTGATGAACAGCGCGTCGATCAGCTCGCTCATCAGCTCGGCGTGGCGGCGCAGCCGCGCCCGCAGGACCGCGTCGGCGTCGAGCGCGTCGTCGGGGAAGAGCGCGCGCAGCAGGATCAGGTGCGGCAGCAAGCCCGGGAAGCGCGCCTCGCGCAGGTAGGGCACGAGCCACTCCAGCCGCTCCGGCGCGAGGTCGAGCACCACCGTCTCGGCCGGGCGCGCGGGCTGCTCGAGCGCCGGGCGCGCGCCGTTGTCGTGCCCGCGGACCGGCGTCGCGGGCGGCAGCTGCAGCGTCTGCTCGCGCCCCGGCGGCAGCTCGCGCGCGGCCGCCGGCCGCTCCGGCGCGGCCGCCGCGTCGAGCACCGAGAACGGCAGCTGCGGCTCGACGATCTGGAATGCCGCCGCCGAGCGGACCCGCACCGGCTCGGCGCCGACGACGATCTCGCGCGCGTCGTCCCAGCTCACCCGGGCGCGGGTCTCGACCGTGGTGCCGGCCGGCAGCGGCGTGTTGACGATCACCCGCAGCCGGGCGATCACCTCGACCCCGGGCCCGACGTCGGAGAGGGTCAGGCCGTTGGGCGTGAGCAGCGGCGAGGTGCCGGCGAAGTCGAGCAGCGCGACGTCGTTGACCGTCGTGCTGCCGGGCGCGTAGACCGTCTTGGCCGGCGTCTCGAGCCGCGCGGTGAGCCGCTTGGCCGCACCGTCGCCGGAGTTGCGCAGCGCGAGCGTGTAGGTCAGCTCGGCGCCGGCGTCGATCGCCTCGGCCGGCTGCGACGTGAGCGTCGCGGCGTCGGCGAAGGCCGGCTCGGCGTGGGTCGCGACCCGCATCGTGTCGAGCGCGAACGGCACGACGTTGAGCCCGCCGACCCGCCCGGCGACCTCGAGCACGTCGCCGTGGGTGATCGTGGTGACCAGCCGCAGGTGGACCAGCGCCTCGCGCGTCTCGCCGGCCGGCACCTGGCCGAAGACGACGCTCTGGCCGTCGCGCGCCGCCCCCTCGACGCTCTCCAGCCGCAGCTCCTCGGGGAGCTGCAGCCGCACCCGCACGTCGCGCCCGGCGTCGGTGCCGTCGTTGACCAGCGTGAGGCGGCAGGCGGTGGTGCGGTTGGGCCGCAGCACCTCGTTGCTGGCCAGCTCCAGCCGCGAGGTCGCCGCCGCGAAGCGCGGCCGCGAGGCGACGACGTGGACGGCGGTGCCGACCTCGATCGGCTCGAGCTGCGCGGTGCGCAGCGTCGCGCGCAGCCGGACCGCGGCCTGGTCCTCCATCACCGGCGCGATGCGGGCCTCGACCCGCAGCGCGCGCGGCGCGCCCGGCTCGAGCCGCTCGAGGTGGAGCGCGCCGTCGTCGCCGAGCGGCAGCTCGCGCTCGCCGTCGCGCACGCGCAGCCCGTCGAGCCCGGCGTCGGCATCGAGCGCCAGCCGCACGTCGGTCGCGACGTCGGCGCCCAGGTTGGCGAGGTGCACGACGAAGGCCGCCGCGTCGCCGGGCTCCAGCAGGCGCGGGCTCTCGCGCACCAGGTGGTTGAACGCGGCCGGGAAGAGCGGGGCCGAGCGGACGGTGACGGCCCGCTCGAAACGGCGCTGGCCCTTCGACCACTCGACCGCGCCGCCCAGCCCGAGCTCGTGCCCGTTGGCCTGCGGCGCCACGACCACCGCGGTGAGCGCGACCTCGACCGAGCGCCCCGGCTCCAGGTCCCCGAGCGCGAAGGTGCCCGGCTCGGCGGCGGGGGTGACCGCCGGTGCGCCGTCGACGGAGCGCGAGCCCGCGCTGAGCGCCACGCCGTCGGGCAGGTCGAGCACGAGCCGCACGTTGCGGGCCGGCGCGGTGCCGCCGTTGCGCGCCCGCAGCACGAGGCGAATCCGCTGGCCCGGCACGACCTCGTCGTCGCAGTCGGCGCCGAACTCGGTCTCCGCGCCGGCGAACGACGGCAGCGAGGCGACCTTGAGGGTGACCGGCGCGAGCGCGAACTCGGGAACTTCCTGCGAGCAGACCGCGGCCTGCACGACGATCGGGGTGGCGTCCTCGAGCACCGGATCGATCCGCACCCGGTAGGCGACGTCGACCGTCGCGCCCGGCCCGAGCGTCGGCACGGCGACGGTCGGCCGCCCGAAGCCGAACGGGTCGCCCTCCGCGGCGCCGCCGGCAGCGTGCCCGCCGACGCTCGCGCTGTCGGGCACGTAGCTCGTGTTCGCCGGCACCGGCAGCAGCACGATCACGTCGTGCGCGCTGCTCTGGCCGGCGTTGTGGACCTGCGTGCGCAGTTGCAGCTCCTGGCCCGGCGCCGTCTCGCGCACCGGCCCGGCGCTCAGCTTGGTGGCCGGGTTCTGGAGGTTCGGCTTGCTGCGGACCACCAGCCGCACGACGTTCGAGCCGATGACCGGCACCTCGAACGACGAGATCGCGGCCTGCAGGGTGATCGGGGTGCCGTTCTCGATCGTCGTCGCGACCGTGTAGGCCAGCGCGATGCGGCGCTCGCTGCCGGCCGGGATGTCGCCGATATCGGCCCCCGAGCTCTGGAGCAGCGCGGAGAGGCCGCTCGCCTCCCCGAGCGGTTGGCCGTCGATGGTGGCCGTGCCGACCAGGTACGTCAGCCCCTCGGGAAGCCGGAAGCGGACCCGAAAGCCCGTCGCCGTACCTCCGCCAAGGTTGCGGAAGGTGAACTGCGCGTGCACGGTCTCGCCGGGCTGGACGACCCGGCCGGGCGAGACCTGCAGGGTGCGGAGCCCCTCGGGCAGCAGGGGCGTGCCGGGAGCGAAGACGTCGGTCAGGGTGCGCATGCTGGGTGGGTGGGTGCGCAATACCTCAAGCCTAAACCTGCAATGCTAAGCTGCTCTCTGGCTACTTGCAAGTACCTCAACCGCCTTCTCATCATATTGTGCGCTGTGTAATCCTGTACTACAAACGCGCTATACGGTGGCTTTTTTAGCGAAATTAAGTCAGTAACAATTGGGCTGCGCTAGGCCCTTCATCAAGTGCTGCTTCACGGACAATACGGTGTGATAGTTCCTCAGAAAGCCCTAGTAGCTGGGACACTGTCCTATCTATCTCTGCTTGCACCCCCGACACTAGCTCATGACCATGCGCCGTTCTTGAAAGAGCAACGAGTCTAATGTGTAAATTGTTATGCACATCATATCGCGGAACAGGCATGTAGTGTAAAGAGGAAGGCGAGCCATATGACTTACCAGTCGAAGAGCATTTTGATATCACGGTTGATAACGATGAATTCATCCACGCCGCTAGATAATAAGCCTCATCTTCATCTCTAAGACCCACGATCGAAACAACGTGCTGCGTGATGATAGGCTTGACCGTTCCATCATCAGCATGAAGTGATCCAACAACGCAAGCGTCGATTTGTGGTTTCATTTGCTGCCACATCACGTGATAGGGATAAAACGTAGCCTCATCGACATCGTACACTGAATAAAATGCGTGCCCTTGGCGTTTGTGAAACTTCTTATAGCCGCTACGCGCCCTCAATACATCTTCAAATTTCTGCAAATATGCGAGCGTGCGCGGATACCGCGCGCGCATGACTGCAGGATCAAAGCCCCGCTTAGTTTGTGGGTCTTGTGGTACGATCGACCAGCAAGACGGAGCAGCTTTCCATCGCTGCACATCCCGCATGAGACATGTCGGAAAAAGCAGATCGGGCTCGATAGGCAACGTAATCGACCTTACGCGGATGTCGCCTGCATCATGAACATTCTTGATGACAATCGTTCCATCCGCGAATCGATCCATCTCTTGAACGAAGAACACGCTATTAAGCCAGGTGCACATCCCTGCCTGCGCCTTATATGCAGCTGGGCCAATAAGATCAAGAAGCGCGTCGAGGCCGAGCGGTAGCGTTAGCCAAGGCGACGTTAAACTTGCATGACTAACTGGATATGCTGACAGACGCCGGTGCCGCAGCTGGCTCTCCACTTTCGATAGAGCCCATGTATTATTGGGTCTCACAGAACGAGGAGCGCTCCACGACTCATATCTGACTGGATATGACGTTTCCTCTCCTTTTTGGATCGACATAATAATCGTAAGATTCGATGCTCGAAACGGCTTCATTAACGAGAAATCATCGACATGCTGTACGGATAACGGATCAGCATTACCAAGTCGAAATCTACGAAAACCGTCACCGGCCTTACGAGATTTTAAAACCGAATGCGTAATAACGAACGCAAGCCTTCCATCGCTTGTCAGGTAGTTATCCGCCGCGACATACAACATCAGCATAGAGAGGTCTTTTTTACCGCCTCCTAAGTGGGCAGCATGTCCTCGAAGCGTAAACAATCCATACAGTCCCCACATTGAAGCGGTCGCAGCACGATATTCCGCGCTGAGCTCTTCCCACCCAATCCAAGGCGGATTACCTACTACAAAGTTAAATTTCCCACATGACAATGGGGCTAAGGCATTTTTAAGGTACCGTGTCCAAAAATGGACGTCGTCGTGTGCACTTAGTTGACGAATTCGCCGATAAAATGCTGTTATCAATTTCAATGGTTCACTATCTCGTGCATATCCGAGCGCGTGGCTAGCAGCGTCTCCCAGTTCATCATCATTCGTGCCTATGATAAGATGATGCTCAAAAAGCTCAATTGCCGCAGCAAATTGTTTGTCGGCAATCAAATCTGCGGGGACTTCAATGTCACCAGCACTTGTCGCTACTGAAAACGACGGACCAAGCAGCTCACTCGATGATGCCAAGAGTCCCCCGCCACCCAAGGCCATCTGTGCGCCCGCTGTGCGCTTAGGTGTAAGTACAGAATCACAAAGATACACCGGAAGCGTAAGCGGTGTAACAAAGCGGAGCAACGGCCCGAGTGCTAACAAGAAATTCGTTCTTGCAGCAATAACGGCCAGAGGATTGAGGTCAAAGCCGACGATGTCACGCACAATTGTCCGCGCTATCTCCCGACGATCCCGCAGATCCAGATCACCTCGTTCTCGCACACGGCGAATTGCAAGAGCAAGGAACGTACCGCTTCCGCAAGCTGGGTCCAATAGCCGTTGCCCCACCACACCGGTAAATCCCGAACGATCTAACGTTAATTCAGCTAACCAGTCAGGGGTATAATATTCCCCAAGATGATGGCGAAGCGATTGTGGAATTAATGCTTCGTACAACTCTTTGAGGAGGTCTCGAGTAGTACCAGGGTCTAAAACACCGGTTGCTGGCTCGAAACGCGCAAGCTCCCTGCAAAGCGAATGGGTTTCTCTCCAGAATTCATCATCTGGCATATTAGAATACCAGCTAAAAAAATCCCCCTCAAGAAAGTTTCGAACGCCGAGTCCTGAGAAAAATTCGCCACTCTCGAGTTCTTGGAACTTCGTGCGTACTTGTTCGACTGAGAGACTGTCCAGTGATGCAAGAAATGAGGAGACGAGGCTTCCGCTTTGCAGAGAGACAAGTTCAGCTGCGAGAAGTTTCATCAGCAGTGCAAAATACGTATGAATTGCAAAGAATGCGGCCTTTAGCGTTGCATCGTCCACGATTTTGTAGCGGTTTCGCAATTCACCTATATACTTCGTTCCACGTGTTTCATCTACACCGTAGACAATGCCGAATATGCGATTCCACTCCGCGTATTGGTTTGTTTGCGAGAATTCCAGTTGATCAAGGGCTCTAAGTAAGTGCCCAACAAGTTTTTTAGCATGCTCACTAGTTGGTCCGAATGACTGTGCAAGAAGCTCAGCTGACAGCGAACGGCGTTCTAATGCACGAAAATATACCAGTAATTCTCCAACACTCCCAGCATTTATTGGAAATGGTCCTACTCTATCGTAGGTCTTCTCGCGCTTAGAACGATTCGGAGTGATGTCTTCAAACAACGGCAGCGCATACGGTTCGTGCTCAGGTGGGCGAAACCGCGTGAAAAAAATTGTCTCCCCGTCAATACCAACACCAGCAACCCGTGACGGATTGGGGAGACCCGATTCGTGCATCGCGTATCGTTCAAGCTGCTCAGCAGCATGGTCAATCATGCTGGTATTCCTAAAAGCAGCTTTCCGCTCGTACTCAATTACAAGCTGCCCGTACACAGCGTCCGACCGCCCTGCCATGACGCCTTGCTTAGCACTGTAACTCGTCTCATAACGCGGAGTGATGTCAATCCCGATTGAAGGCAAGTAAGATCGCAGTACCCCCTCGCAAGCAATTTTAACATCCTCTTCCGACTTGGCCGCAGCACAAGCTTCGATAAGCAGCTTAGCGAGATATTCCGCGGGGTCAGCGATTGGCATGGGTTATGTTTCGCTGATCGAGGTTGTTTAGCATTCCCGTCACATGCCGATGGAAGAATTGACACGACATAGGCAGGACCTGCCGTCAAAATACGATACCGTATATTTAGGGTTCACCGTAGGAGCCTCTCTTGCGGTGGTAGAGCAATTGGCTGGAACGTGCATAGACCTCGATTCCCTCGGCCAGAATCGTTTGGCCCAGCGCAGTCGCTTCGAGCCGAGCCGATGCGTCGGCAGCCCGCATGCCGAGGACGTCGCCGAGCGTACCCGCGGCATAGAGCGCCGTGACGGCGGCTACCGCGTCGTCGTCCGCGACGACGAGCAAGTCCAGATCGCTCCACGGCGAGACCTCGTCGCGAGCGAACGACCCGAACACGATGAGTCGCTCGACCTCCGGACGCTGCCGGCAGGTCTCGACCGCGATGCGCAGAGCGCCTTCCAGCAGCGCTCGGCGCTCCTTGCAGCGTTCGCGGTAGGGAATCGGTCTCCAGCCCCCGGGATAGGTCATTCCAGGATGGTATCACGGACCGAAGAGCAGCCGGTCAGCCACGGGCGGGCAGTCGTACTTGGCCCATTCGTCTTGGTCGAGCTTAGTCGACTCGCCCACTACGAAGAAAGACCCGCTGGTAGCGGGCCTGTCGGGAAGAGGTGGGAGGGCAGCCGGAGCCGGGTGTAGGCGAGGCTCTCGCGAGCGGCTCGCAACCCCGACCGCCCTCCGCAGCACCATTGTCGCGCACGCCACCTGGGCTGGTCCATAGGGGTTTTTCCCCGTCCGTGCGGTTCCGCCGGTCAGCCGGCGGTCGCCTCGCGCTCACCGGCCGGTACGGGCACGAGCGCGCTGCGCCAAGCGGGGGAGCCCAGGCCGCGGCGGTGGCACTCGGCAACGAGCCGTAACGTCGTGTTCACGCCGAACGCCTCGTGCAGGGCCGCAAGCTGATTGCCGACGGTCTTCACCGAGCGCCCCGTGGCCGAGGCGATCTCTTTGGCCCCGTACCCGTCGAGCGCGTAGCGCAGGACCTGCCGCTGTGCGGGCGTCAAGCGGGTGCCGACCGGATCCTCGTACACGTTGCCCCAGCGCCCGAGGCGCCGGGCCAGGAACGACCTGGGGAAATGCTCGCGCACGATCAGCGCCGCCGCCTCGAGGTTGCAGTCGCGGTGCAGTACGGCCGGAGCCGGCGTGCGGTCCAGTTCGATCAGCGCGAGAGCCGAGCGCCAGAGGTGTCCGCAGGACAGAAACGCCCGGCATGCACCGTCGAGCAGAGCCCACGCCCGGGGCACGTGGCCCAAGCCGCGTGCGACCAGCCCACGGACGTACGAATCGAGCGCCGCCTTGCGGGGATCGGTTCCGGCGAACTGCACGTCGTCGATTTTCGAGGTGATCGCATCGAAGCGACTCAAAACGCGGGCCGCTTCGGCAGGATCCAGCGAGCTCAGCGCCTCCGCTAGCAGAACCAGCGCGAAGCGCTCCTCGCCGTGCGTCGCCTGCCAGTCGACCGCTTCCGCGATGTCGACCGCGTGCAAGGCGTGCTCGCGCGCGTTCTCGGTCTCGTCGAAGGCGGCCGAGATCGACGCACGCCCGGCCAGGGCGAACACGTTCCACGGCAGCGACGGGGCGGACGACTCGGCCGCCCGCATGCAGCGCAGCGCGGACCGGAGGTCGCCGTCGTGCGCGTGCTGCCAGGCATCGAGCCAGGCCACCTGGCAGCGCCCGAGCGTGGCGCTCGAGCGGAACATGTCGCCGGGAACCCGTCGCGCCGACAGGCTGCGATGCGATCCGGCGAGCGACGAGGACCGGAGCTGGGTCTCGAGCGTCGCGATCTGAACCAGAATCTGCTCGATCAGGTCCGTGTCCCGCTCTCGGCACGAACGATACGCGGTGAGCGCGGAGCGAAACGTCCGCAGCGCATCGGGATAGCGCTGCTCGGCGATCGCGATGAAGCCGCGGAGCTGCGTGGCGCGCACCGAGAGCACGTCGAAGTCGCCGGCCTCGACCTCGCAGGCGAACGCTGCCGCCGCGTCCAGCTCGCGCTTCGCCCAGTGGCCGATCCCGCGGTAATAGCCGATTTCGGACCTGATCGCTCGGTGAGCGCCGAGCCGTTCCGAACGCTCGGCTGCTTTTTGCAGAAGCGCGAGGCCGGCGTCGGGCGTGTCGCAGAGGGTGACGGCAACGGCGTACAGCATCCGTGCCGTGCACTCCGCATCGACGGTGGAAAACGTGCCCAGCGTGGGTTCGAGGAACTGTTTGGCTCGAAGTGGCCGCTGCGCCCGAAGCAGCGCCCGGCCAAAAAGGAGGATGCCCTCCGCTTCGTCCGCGGTTCCGCCTTTACACAATCCCAACGGTTCGAGGCTGGCAACGCACGCGGCGAAGTCCGCCCGGAGCCACGCGCCGCGAGCATTGGCGACCGAGACGGATAACGTCGAAACGTCGTCGGCGCCGACGTGACGGCGCGAGTGAAGAGACTCCACGCCCGTCGCTTCTCCGACGAGCCCGAACCTCCTCACTGCGCCGTCGGCGTCCCCCTTACTGGTGCGGGCCGGTGACCGGCCCCCCGGAAACGTCCGCGGGACGGCGGACTCCGACCCGGGCCGGTGCCTGACCGGGTTGGCTTTGCGGCACCAGCGTGACCGGGCCACCGGAAACGTCCGCAGGCGCAAGGTGCGCGCCGAGCCCCGCGAGCAGGGCGAGCAAGATCGTGATGAACATGGAGGTCTATCCTTTCGAATGCAAGCGGAGTAGTGAAATCAACTACTCCGTGCTTCTAGCCTACCGTGCTCAGCGCTCCCGCGCGACCCTCAACGGTGAGTTTCGTCCTGTGCCTCATTCAATAGCCCTGTGAAGCTAAGACGACAACGATCATCGTGGTACATTCGTAACATCATCGCTCGCGTCGTTCGATCTCGCCTCTGCGCTGCTCGATCTCCTCGAGCGTCACGATTCCTCGCCGCAGCGCCTCGCGCAGGGCATCGACATCCCGGCGAACGCCCAGCCGCTTGCGGATCGTCGCGATCGTGTTGCTGACCGTCGACGGACTCCGGCCGAGGGCGCGGGCGATCTCGGGCGGCGTTTCGCCGGCGAAGAGACGAAGCAAAATCTCGCGCCGGTGTGGCGTGAGATGGATTGCGCCGAGGTCACCCATCCCCTCATCGTCAGGCCCGCGGGGACACCCGGTCCATAGGTGTTTTTCCCCGGCGAGTCAGGCGTGCGGTTTGGCCGGCCGGAGACCGCGCTTCGCGGCCGCCAGCGCGGCGAACGCCGCTTCGATCCGCGCGACGTCGACGCGCTTGGGATCGAACGCGCCGCCGGACCACGCCACCAGCTCGGCGTGATCGGGGTGGTGCGGATCGGCCAGCGCGGCGAGAAAGGCGTCGTACCCGGCCGGACCGCCCACGTCCTCGGGCGGGCAGGCACCGCGGCCCGCGAGATAGCGCGGGTACGACGCCTCGGGCACCGCCCGGCCGATCGACTCGACCACCACGTCGTGCACCCAACCGTCGCCGAAGTCGTACTCGTACGTGAAGCCGCGCTTGGGCGCGCCGACGACCTGGTCCAGCCGGACGCCGCGCTCGCTCGTGCTCGCCGCCTCGCCGGTTCCGTAGCGGGTCCGGTCGACGACGAATGCGTGCAAGTGCGCGTCCTCCCAGCCCAGCGCGGCTTGGAACGCCCGGTGCAGTTGCGGCAGCGTCGTATCGGCGCGCACGTCGATCCGCCGCCAAACCGGCGGCTTGACGCCGCGCAGCGTGATCTTCAGCCGGTACACCGACGAGACCCCGATCTCGGTGGCGGCCACGGTGGAGCGGGGAGGCGCCGGTGCGGTCGCGCCGGCCGGGTCGGGGCGGACGAAGCCGACGAACTCGCCCAGCCCGTACAGCGTCTCGATGGCCTCGATCGCGATCCCGAGCTGCGCCGCGGCGCTCTCGGGCGCGACGACGATCAGCTCGACCCGCAGCATGATCGTGGGCGAGGGCGGATCGGTGATCGAGGCCTTCAGCAGCTTGAACTGCGCGTTGACGCTGTTGGCCCACTTGAGAGCGGCGTCGTACGACATGTCCGGCGGAATCGGCATCAGCGCGACGACCGAGGCGTACGTCGGGTCGCCGGCCTCGAGCTCGAACAGCATCTTCGCGCCGGTCTCGCGCTTGAAGACCAGCGAGCGGCTTGCGGGCTTGGGGTTCACCAGCAGCCGGCAGCCGAGCGCCTCCAAGATGCCGCGATACCGCGCGTACAGCTCGCGCGGAGCTTGCGGCGTGACGGGCGCTGAGCCGCGGCCCTGACCTCGACGAGGCACGCCGGCGAACTTTTCGTCAGCATTCCGAAGTCCCTTCGCGCCGTCCAGCAGGGCATCGGCAACCGCGGTCCCGCGATCCATCCCTGCGCCTCCCTGCGGCCACGAAAAACGAAAAGACCCGCTCTCGCGAGCGGGCCTCGTCGTCGTAGAACGCGCGGGTTCTACAGGTCTTCGGGGTTGATCCCCTTGGGCTTGTACTGCGTGCGGGCCGGCGTTGCGCTCACCGTCGCGTCGGGCTCGTACTCGCCTTCGTAGGTCACCGTGTTGTCGGCCAGCCGCTGGCGCTCGTAGGGGCCGAGCACCTTGGGGTTCATGCCCTCGCCGTTGGGCGCGACCACGTCGCCGTAGGACGAGACTTCGCTCTCGCCGTTGTGCGGGTTGAAGTCCAGGAAGACGCCCTTGGGACGGCCTTCCTCGTCGAGGTCCTGGCCTTCCGGCTCGATCGTGAGATTGCGGTAGCGCGACATCCCCGTCCCGGCCGGGATCAGCTTGCCGATGATGACGTTCTCCTTGAGACCGAGCAGCGGGTCGTGCTTGCCCTTGATGGCCGCGTCGGTCAGGACGCGGGTGGTCTCCTGGAAGCTCGCCGCCGAGAGGAACGACTCGGTTGCCAGCGACGCCTTCGTGACGCCGAGCAGCTGCGGCGTTCCCTCGGCCTGCTTGCCGCCCTCGGCCTTGATCTTCTCGTTCTCCTCGGCGAACACCGATGCTTCGACCAGCTGGCCGGGGAGCATCCGCGTGTCGCCGCCGTCGACGACCTTGATCTTGCGCAGCATCGAGCGGACGATCACCTCGATGTGCTTGTCGTTGATGTCGACGCCCTGCGAGCGGTAGACCTTCTGCACCTCGCGCACGAGGTAGTTCTGCAGCGCGGTCTCGCCCTGGATGCGCAGGATGTCGTGCGGGTTGAGCGAGCCTTCGGCGACGGCTTCGCCGGCCTCGACGCGCTGGCCCTCGATGACCTTGAGGTGCACGTTGGCCGCGACGTCGACCTCGTGGTCTTCGCCCTCGTCGTCCGTGACGAACACGACGCGCTTGCCCTTCTCCTCGCCGAACTTGATCGTGCCGGAGACCTCGACCACCGGCGAGACGCCCTTGGGATTGCGCGCCTCGAAGATCTCCTCGACGCGCGGGAGACCGGTGATGATGTCCTCGGTGGCGACGCCGCCGGTGTGGAAGGTGCGCAGCGTGAGCTGCGTGCCCGGCTCGCCGATCGACTGCGCGGCGATGATGCCGACCGCCTCGCCGATGTCCACCTTGAGCCCGGTCGCCAGGTTGCGGCCGTAGCACATGGCGCAGACGCCGTGCTTGGCCTGGCAGCCGAGCACCGAGCGGATCTTGACCGTCTTGACGCCGGCCGCGATGATCGCCTTGGCCTTGTCCTCGTCGATCTCTTCGTCGCGGCGAACCAGCTTCTCGCGCGGGTTCTCCGGGTGCTTGAGGTCTTCCGAGGCCCGGCGGCCGATGATGCGGTCGTAGAGCGGCTCGATCGTCTCCTTGCCGACGGTGATGTCGTGCACGGTGATGCCGTTGGGCGTGCCGCAGTCTTCCTCGCGGATGATGACGTCCTGCGCCACGTCCACGAGCCGGCGGGTGAGATAGCCCGAGTCGGCCGTGCGCAGCGCCGTGTCGGCCAGGCCCTTGCGCGCGCCGTGGGTCGAGATGAAGTACTCGAGCACGGTCAGCCCCTCTTTGAGCGAGGCCTTGACCGGGATCTCGAGGATGCGGCCCGACGGGTCGGACATCAGCCCGCGCATGCCGCCGAGCTGCTTGACCTGCGCGATCGAGCCGCGCGCGCCGGAGGTCGCCATCATGAACACCGGGTTGAGCGGGTTCTGGGCGGCCTGCATCGCGGCGGTGACGTCGTCACCGGTCTTCTGCCAGATCTCGACCGTCTTGCCGTAGCGCTCCTCGTCCGAGATGAAGCCCTGGTCGTAGAGCGAGTGCTGCTCGTCGACCGCGGCCTGCGCGCCCTCGAGCAGCTCGTGCTTGGCCCGCGGCACCACGATGTCGGTGATCGACACGGTCGTGCCCGACTGGGTCGCGTAGCGGAAGCCCAGTGCCTTGACGGCGTCCAGGAACTCCGCGGTCGCGGCGTTGCCGTACTTGCGGTAGCACTCGGTGATCAGCTTCTTGAGCGCCGACTTGTCGAGGATGTGGTTGAGGTACGGGTAGTTCCAGCCGGCGGGGAAGGCCTGGTTGAGGATCACCCGGCCCACGGTCGTCTTGACGCGGGTGCCGCCGATGCGGACCTCGATCCACTCCTGCAGCCCGATCAGGCGGTGGTTGTAGGCGGTGATCGCCTCGTCGCCGTCCTTGAATGCCGGCGGCGCCACCGTGCCGTCCTCGCGGGTGCGGGTCAGCCGGCCCATCGGCAGCGCGAAGATCGCGTCGTCGGAGAGCGGCGCCTTGGCCGGGCCCTTGTACTCGTCGGGCTGGAAGGTGAGCCAGTACAGGCCCAGGACCATGTCCTGGGTCGGGATCGAGACCGGGTTGCCGAACGACGGCTGCAGGATGTTGTTCGAGGAGAGCATCAGGATGCGCGCCTCGGCCTGCGCACCGGCGCTCAGCGGAAGGTGCACGGCCATCTGGTCGCCGTCGAAGTCGGCGTTGTACGGGGTGCAGACCAGCGGGTGCAGGTGGATGGCCTTGCCTTCGACCAGCACCGGCTCGAAGGCCTGAATGCCCAGGCGGTGCAGCGTCGGCGCGCGGTTGAGCAGCACCGGGTGCTCGCGGATCACCTCGTCGAGCACGTCCCAGACTTCGGGCCGCACGCGCTCGACCATGCGCTTCGCGCTCTTGATGTTGTGCGCTTGCTGGCGGTCGACGAGCTTCTTCATCACGAACGGCTTGAAGAGCTCGAGCGCCATCTCTTTGGGCAGCCCGCACTGGTGCAGCTTGAGGTTCGGGCCGACCACGATGACCGAGCGGCCCGAGTAGTCGACGCGCTTGCCGAGCAGGTTCTGGCGGAAGCGGCCCTGCTTGCCCTTGAGGATGTCCGAGAGCGACTTCAGCGGCCGGTTGTTGGGGCCCGTCACCGGGCGGCCGCGGCGGCCGTTGTCGATCAGCGCGTCGACCGCTTCCTGCAGCATGCGCTTCTCGTTCTTGATGATGATCTCGGGCGCGCTCAGCTCCAGCAGCCGCTTGAGCCGGTTATTTCTATTGATGACGCGGCGGTACAGATCGTTGAGGTCGGAGGTGGCGAAGCGGCCGCCGTCGAGCTGGACCATCGGGCGCAGCTCGGGCGCGATCACCGGCACCGCGGAGAGGATCATCCACTCCGGCTTGTTGCCCGAGGCGAGGAACGCTTCGACGACTTCCAGCCGCTTGATCGCTTTGATCCGCTTCTGGCCCGAGGTCTCCTTGAACTCGCGGCGGAGCTCTTCTTGGAGCTTGCGCAGGTTGAGGTCGCGCAGCAGCTCGCGGATCGCTTCGGCGCCCATGCCGGCCTTGAAGCGGGTGCCGTACTTCTCGCGGCTCTCGCGGTACTTCTGCTCGGTGAGGATCTCGCGCTTGCCCAGCGTCGTGTCACCCTGGTCGGTGACGACGTAGGCCGCGAAGTAGATCACCTTCTCGAGCTGGCGCGGCGACATGTCCAGCAGGATGCCGATCCGCGAGGGCACGCCCTTGAAGTACCAGATGTGGGTGACCGGGGTGGCCAGCTCGATGTGGCCCATCCGCTCGCGGCGCACCTTGGCGCGGGTGATCTCCACGCCGCAACGGTCGCAGATCATGCCCTTGAAGCGGATCCGCTTGTACTTGCCGCAGTGGCACTCCCAGTCTTTGGTCGGCCCGAAGATCTTCTCGCAGAAGAGGCCGTCGCGCTCCGGCTTGAGGGTGCGGTAGTTGATCGTCTCCGGCTTCTTGACTTCGCCGAAGGACCAGGCGCGGATCTGTTCCGGCGAAGCCAGACCGATCCGCATCGCGTCGAAATTGTTGACGTCGAGGAGGTTCATCGATTCCTTTATCTGTAGCGCGTCGGCGGCGACAGAGGCGGTCGAGGTGACGGCGGGGGCCGATGTGGCCTGAGGACTGGAGCCGTCGTAAACGGCAAACAGACCCCAGGAGACGCCGGTCCGGCGTTCCTTGGGTCCGCGTTATCGGCCGAAGGGCATAGGGACGTAGGATACCACGTCCGCGCAAGAAACTCAAGACCCGATGCTCGGCCGCTGGATCAGACGGGGCGCCTTTCTTCTCGGGGCCCTGATCGCCCTCGTGCTGGTGGTGGTTTTGGCCTACGCCGGCCGGGTCGCCTGGGCGACCCGCACCGCGGTCGCCGCGGCCGGCGGCACCCGGAGCGGCCTGGCGGTCGACGGCCCGGTCACGATCGCCCGCGACGCCCGCGGGGTGGCCCACATCCGGGCCGGCAGCGACCACGACCTGTTCTTCGCCGAAGGCTACGCCATGGCGGCCGACCGCCTGTTCCAGATGGACCTCACCCGGCGCTTCGTCACCGGCCGGCTGGCCGAGCTGCTCGGCCCGCCGCTGCTGCGGGTCGACCAGCGCCAGCGCCGCTACGACGTGCGCGACCTGGCCCGGGCGGCCTACGCGGTCGGCGGCGGGCCCGGGCGGGCCGCCCTGCAAGCCTTCGCCGCCGGCATCAACGCCGGCGCCGCGCGCGAGCCGCTGCCGCCGGAGTACCGGGCGCTCTTCGCCCGCTTCGAGCCCTGGCGGCCCGAGGACGCGATCGCGGTCGGCTTCGCTACCGTGCTGGACCTCGACGACAAGGCCGACGCGATCGTGGCCCGCGAGCGGATCCGCCGGCTGCTCGGCCCGGCCGGCACCGACGCCTTCCTGCCGCTGACCGACCCGCGCTACGACGTGCCGACCGACGGCCGCCCGCCGGGCTCGCTCGCCCCCCTGCCGGCCCTGCCCGGCGCGCGCGCGGTGGCCGCCCTGCCGGCGGCCGAGGAAAAGCCGCCGGTCGGCAGCAACGGCTGGGTCGCCGGCGCCGACCGGACCAGCCTCGGCCGGGCGGTTCTAGCCAACGACCCGCACCTGGACCTGGCGATCCCGACCATCTGGTGGCTGGTCGAGGCGCGCTCGCCGCACTTCCACGTCGCCGGGGCGGCGCTGGCCGGCACGCCCGGGGTGACGCTCGGCCACGACGAGCACGTCGCCTGGGGCGTGACGGCCGGCGAGACCGCCGCCATGCGCCTGCTGCGCGAGCCCGCCCGCGGCCCGGACGAGCTGTTCGAGAACGGCCGCTGGGTCCGCGCCGCGCACCGCCGCGAGCGCTACGGCGTGCGCTTCCGCGGAACGGTCACGGCCGACATCCTCGAGTCGCCGCACGGCACGCTGATCGCCCGCGACCCGGGCGTCGCCTACCTGATGGACTGGCGGCTGCGGCACGCGGCCCGCTCGCCGCTCGACCCCTTCCTCGACCTCGACCGCGCCCGCAGCGTCGAGGACGCGCTGGCCGCGCTGCGGCGGCTGCCGGAGCCCGCGCTCAACGTGCTGCTGGCCGACGACACCGGCCGGGCCGCCTACCACCTGGCCGGCGGCGTCCCGCTCGACGGCGTCCAGGGCCGCTACGCGGTCGCCGGCGACCGGCCCGAGCCGCCGCTGCTGCCGTTCGGCCGCGCGCCGCACGTCGACCCCAGCCGCGGCGCGCTGGTCGTGAGCGCCAACAACCGGGCCGGCGGCGCGGGCGAGCCGCGGCTGGCGCCGTTCTGGCCGCCGCCCTACCGCGCGTACGAGATCCGCCGCGGGCTGGCGGCCGCGCGCGACGCGCACGGCAAGCTGACCCCGGACGCGCTCGCCGCCGAGCAGCGCGACCCGCGCTCGCCGGCCGAGCTGGAGTTCGCCCGGCTCGCGCTGGCCGGACTGGCCCGCGCGCACGCCGAGCGCGACCCGGCGCTGGCGCCGCTGCTGGCCGCGCTGCGCGCCTTCGACGGCCGGCTGCTGCCCGCGTCGCGCGGCGCCACCGCCGTCGTCGCGCTGCGGCGCGACCTGCTGACCGCCTTCGCGGCCGCCCACCTGCCGCCCGACGTGGTGCGGGCCTATGCCGCGGGGACCGGCAACTTCGCCGTGCCGCTGCGCGCGCTGCGCGAGCGCCCGCGCGGCTGGGTCCCGCACGACGACTACGACGGCTTCGTGCTGGCCGCGCTGCGCCGGGTGCAGGCCGACTTCGGCGGCGCGGTCCCGACGTTCGGGACCTGGGCCGCGCTGCCGCTGAAGCACCCGCTGGCGGCGTTCGGCTTCGCGATCTGGAACGGTGCGACGTTCCCCGGCCGGGGCGGCAGCTTCGCGCCGGCGGTGCAGTGGGACGGCCACGGCCAGTCGTTCCGGGCGGTCTGGATCGCCGGCGACTGGGACGCCGGCACGATCGACATCGACGCCGGCGAGTCGGGCGAGCCGGGCTCGCCGCACTACGGCGACCAGAGCGCCGGCTGGGCCCGCTTCGCCCGCACCACCCTGCCGTTCTCCGACGCCGCGGTCCGGGCCGCGACCCGCTCGGTACTGACCCTGACGAAGTAGCCCGCAACTCGGGCGGACCGCGCGCGGTCGTCGCGCTCGACATGCGAGCCTACGTGCTGGACGCCTTCGGCGGCAACGACCACCTGACGGTGCGCGAGGTGCCCGACCCCGTCGCCGGCCCGGGCCAGGTGCTGATCCGGGTGCGGGCGGTGGGCATCGGCATCTGGGACGCGATGGTGCGCGACGGCCACTGGCCCGCCCCGCTCACGCTGCCGCTGACGCCGGGCTTCGAGGGCGCGGGGATCGTCGAGGCGGTCGGCGCGAGCGTCACGGAGCTCGCCGTCGGTGAGGACGTCTACACGTACGGCTACGCCCCGCCGGCCGGGATGTGGGCGGAGCGGATCGCGCTGCCGGCCGAGCAGGTTGCCCGCATGCCGGCGAACCTGGGGTATGCCGGCGCCGCGGCGCTGCCGGTCGCGGCCATCACCGCGCACATCGGCATCGAGAACCTGGCCCCGCGGCCGGGCGAGACGGTGCTGGTCGCCGGCGCCGGCGGCGGCGTGGGCAGCGCCGCGGTGCAGCTCGCCAAGCTGCGCGGCGCGCGGGTGATCGGCACCGGCGGCCCGGCGAACTCCCAGTACGTCCGCTCGCTCGGGGCCGACGACTACGTCGACTACAGCCAAGGCGAGGTCGCCGCGCAAGTGCGGGCGCTCGTGCCCGACGGTGTCGACGCGGCGCTGGACGCGGTCAACGCCAACAACGCGGAGACGAGCACGGTGAAGGCGGTCCGCTCCGGCGGCCGGCTGGTGTACCTGACCGGCCCGCAGTTCAGGCCCGCCGACGCCACGATCAGCGCCACGTTCGTCGCCGCGCGCCCGGAGCGCGCGCTGCTCGCCACGATCGCGGAGCTCGTCGAGCAGGGCAAACTGCACGTCGCGATCGAGCGCACCTACGCGTTCGAAGAAATCCCCGCCGCGCTGACGCAGGTCGAGGGCCGCCACGTCCGCGGCAAAGTGGTCGTCGAGATCGCGTGACGCGCTCCGTTCGCGCACGATAACGTACCGTTCGCGCGCGAACGAGCACCGTTCGCGCAGGCGCATATCCGCTCGGGGCGGGTGCGGGCTATACTCCGGGACACCGGCGGCAAGCGACCATTCGTCGTACTGCAAGCCCGCCGATCCTTGTGGAGGACCTCGTGCCGGATCTGCCCTCGCTCACGTTCGACGGACACGCCAACGGACACACCAACGGAAACGCCAATGGCAAGCTGCCGGCGGACGCGTCGCGCCCGTACGGCGACGCCGACGTCGCGCGCCTGCGCGGCAGCGTGCGCATCGAGCACACGCTCGCGCGCCGCGGCGCGGAGCGGCTGCGCGCGCTGCTCGCCCGCGACGAGCCCGTCGCGGCGCTGGGCTGCATGACCGGCGGCCAGGCGGTCCAGGCGGTCAAGGCCGGGCTGAGCGCGATCTACCTCTCGGGCTGGCAGGTCGCCGCCGACGCGAACAGCGCGGGCCAGATCTATCCCGACCAGTCGCTCTACCCGTACGACTCCGTGCCCAAGGTGGTCGAGCGGATCAACAACGCGTTCGTGCGCGCCGACCAGATCGACACCGTCGAAGGCCGGGCCGGCGAGCGGGACTGGTTCGCGCCGATCGTGGCCGACATGGAAGCCGGCTTCGGCGGCCCGCTCAACGTGTTCGAGCTGGCCAAGTCGATGATCGCCGCCGGCGCGGCGGGCGTGCACCTCGAAGACCAGCTCGCGGCCGAGAAGAAGTGCGGCCACCTGGGCGGCAAGGTGCTGATCCCGACCTCGCAGGCGGTGCGCAACCTGGTCGCGGCGCGGCTGGCGATGGACGTCTGCGACGTGCCGACCGTGCTGATCGCACGGACCGATGCGGACGCTGCGAACCTGCTGCTCAGCGACGTCGACGAGCGCGACCGCCCGTTCCTCACCGGCGAGCGCACTCCCGAGGGCTTCTATCGCGTGAAGCCAGGCATCGACCAGGCCATCGCGCGCGGGCTGGCCTACGCGCCCTACGCCGACCTGATCTGGTGCGAGACCTCGCACCCCTCGCTCGAGGAAGCCAAGGCGTTCGCCGACGGGATCCACGCGCAGTTCCCCGGCAAGCTGCTGGCCTACAACTGCTCGCCCTCGTTCAACTGGCAGCTCAAGCTCGACGAGGCGACGATCGCGCAGTTCCGCCAGAAGCTCTTCGAGTACGGCTACCGCTTCCAGTTCATCACGCTGGCCGGCTGGCACGCGCTCAACCACTCGATGTTCGCGCTCGCGCGCGACTATGCCGAGCGCGGGATGTCGGCCTACGCGGAGTTCCAGGCGCGCGAGTTCGCCAGCGAGCCGCAGGGCTACACCGCGACCCGCCACCAGCGCGAGGTCGGCACCGGCTACTTCGACGAGGTCGCGAAAGTCGTCGGCGGCGGCACGTCGTCGACCACCGCGCTGACCGGCTCGACCGAGGAGGCGCAGTTCACGACGGCGGAACCGGCCGCGGTCTAGCGGTTCGTCGACGCGCTCGCGCGCGGTGACGGCGGAAGGTCAGGACGATCCTCCGCCAAAGGCTCGACCCGCCCGCCGTCGAGCACCAGCAGGATCTTGCTGAAGTCATGGGGCGCAGCGAGCTGCGAGTAGGCCCGCCGATACGTCTTGGCATCGGCGATCCAGTCCTCGTTGCCCAGAACGAGCCAGCGATCGCCGGCAAATCTCTCCGGCATGCGGATCTTCGCCTTGGCGGCGATTTCGTCGTGCAGCGAGCGCATGGCGTTCGCCAGAATGCCGGGCTGCGGATCGCCGCTGAAGACGAACCCGATCACCTTCGCATTCCACGTCGCATCACCGTTCAGGACGCGGAATCGAATCCGATTGCCGAGGATCGTCTTGCGTTCTTCGGCCTCTTCGGCGCCGCTCGCGAGATAGGTCCCAAGCGTGCTCGTCAGCGCGGCGACCAGCTTCGTGGGGACCTTGATCGGCGCGCCGAGGGTCACGATCAGCGTCTTGCCGTCCGGCACGTGAGCGCGCAACGCGCTCTCGATATCGCGCAGAACCCTCCGCGCGACCACGTCCTCCCGCAGGCGTGCCTTTGCGACGCGCCGGCGGCCGGGACGTTGCCGCGCGATGACGGCGACGTCGAGCGCGACCCGCCGTCCGCCAACCGCCAGGTACGCGTCCGGTGGGCCCTCACCAGGGTGCCAATGGAGCGGAAAAATGCCTGGCAACGGCCCCGATGGCGAACTGCTCGGCCGTCCTCGGCGCCGAGCGGGCCGCCGGCTCACCGCGCTCGATCAATTCGGGTTCGCTTCGCCGTCGCGCTCGCGCACGTGGTGCTGGCGGAAGGTCAGGTTGATCCGCTCGCCCGCGACGCGCGGGTCGCGCGGCACGCGGTGCTCCCAGTAGCCCTGCGTGTCGCCGGCCATCACGATCAGGTCGCCGTGCGCGACCTCGACCGTGATCGGGTCGTGGCGCAGCCCGCTGTCTTTCTTGGGGCGGAGCTGGAAGGCGCGGGTCGCGCCCAGCGACAGCGACGCGATCACCAGCCGCAGGTCGCGCTTGCCCTCGTAGTCGCCGTGCCAGGCGACCGCGTCGCGCCCGTCGCGGTAGCGGTTGATGAAGACGTAGTCGAAGGCCGTGCCGGTGTGGGCCTCGATCATCGCCCGCACCCGGCTCAGGGTCGGCGTCCACGGCTGGCGCATGCCCTCGCCGCGGGCGGCGGTCTCGCGCGGCACCAGTACCCGCTTGCCGTACATCATCCGCGAGTCGGCCCGGAACCGCGTGTCGGCGCTCAGCTCGCGCACCAGCGCCGCGCCGCTGGCGGCGTCGAGGAACTCCGGCACGTAGGTGACGTCGCCGCGGTCGCCGACGATTCGGGTCGGCAGCGCGGCACTGGCGAAGAGCGGGATTTGGCGGGCGGCGATCATCAGCGGGAACTCGAACGTTTGTTCGAGCTCCGCCGGGCGCGTTCCTACCGCGCGCCGCCGGTGGTGAACGCCGGGCGCTGGGCGGCCACGTAGGCGTCGGCCGCCGGCACCAGCTTCTGCTTCTCCGCGACCTCGGACTGCGCGCGCTCCAGCCCGCGCGCGGCGTACGAGGCCGCGTCGGGCCCGCTGTGCGCCTTGACCCAGCCCTCGATCTGGTCGAGCGGCGCGGCATCCCAGTAGATCTCCGGGACGTAGCGTGCGATCACGAGCACCCGCTCCAAGTCGGTCGCCGTGCTCAGCAGCGCGCCGCTGTGGGCGGTGAAGAACGCCCACGCGAGCTGCGGGTTCGCGTCGGCCGCATCCTTGACCAGCTCGAAGCGCGAGTGCGCGGACTGCGGCGGGATCTCGGGCGAGAGCGCGATGGCCAGCGCCTGCCGGGCCAGCGCCGGGTCGCGCACGCTCATCAGCGCGGCGTAGTAGCGCTGCGTTTCCCCCGCGTCGCGGCCGCTCTTGGCGAGCGCGTGCAGCACGTCGAACGCGGCTTGGTCGGCGTGCTGGGCGACGATCGTCAGCACCACGGCCTGGTCGTCGGGCGGGAGCGCCGCGCGGTCCGCGACGAACGCGGCGAAGCGCTTGCGCGCCTCGGCGACCGTGGCCGGATCGTCCCACGCGCCCAGCTCCTGGTCGACGGTGCGGCGCAGGCGCTGCAGGCCGGGCGTCTCGCCGGGTTTGGCGTCCCAGCCCAGCGCCGTCTGCAGCGGCGCGAGCAGCGAGCGCGCGTAGGCGAGGAATGCCGCGTGGCCGGGCCCGCTGCGCTCGTCGCGCTCGAGCGCCGCGAGCGAACCGGTGATCTGCTGCCAGGCCCGAGCGTCGAAGTCGTCCTTCATCGAACCGGCCAGCGCCAGGTAGGCCGAGAGCGGCGCCCGGCCGGCGCGCGCGAGCGCCCACTGGTCGTCGAGCAGCGCGATCTTGTCGGCCTCCGGCAGGCTGCCGAACGCGCGCTGGTTGGCGGCCGAGGTCGCCGCGTCGTACGCGACGCGGTAGTAGCCGACGTCGCCGGCGTTGGCGCGCAGCGGCTCGTCGCAGCGGCCGGCCGCCAGCGTCTGCCCGTCCCGGCGCAGCAGCACGCTCTGCGCCGCGCCGCTCGCACCAGAGGCGATGTGCATGGGCACGTTCCAGCGCGGGTTCGCCGGGTCGTCCCCGCTGAGCAGGAAGCGCTGCTGGCTCAGCGCGATCGTGCGGTTTCCGGCGCCGTCGCAGCTCGCGCGCACGCTGACCAGCGGAAACCCGGGCTGGGTGGTCCAGCCGCCGGCGATCGCACCGACGTCCTTGCCGCTGGCCGCCGAGAGCGCGTTCCACAGGTCGGCCGCGGTGGCGTTGGAGAACTTGCGCGCCGCGATGTAGCGCCGGATGCCGGCCCGGAAGGTGTCCTCGCCCAGATACGCCTCGGTCATGCGCAGGAAGGCCTGGCCCTTGGCGTAGGTGATCTCGGGATCGAACACGGCGTCGGCGTCGAGCTCGTTCTGCACCGGCTGGTGGATCGGGTGCGCGGTCGTGCGCGCGTCGGCGTTCATCGCCGTTTCCTTGTCGTCGTCCTGGCCTTCCCACCAGTTCCAGCTCGGGTTGGCCCGATCGGTCTGCTTGGCCGCCATCCACGACGCGAAGCTCTCGTTGAGCCAGGTGTCGTCCCACCACGCCATCGTCACCAGGTCGCCGAACCACTGGTGCGCCATCTCGTGCGCCTGGGTGGCGTAGATCTGCTGCCGCTGCTCCATCGTCCCGTTCGGCGGCAGCAGCAGGATCTGGTCGTTGTAGGTGATCCCGCCCCAGTTCTCCATCGCGCCGTCGAAGCCGCTGGGGACGGCGATCGACGAGAGCTTGGGCAGCGGGTAGCGCAGGCCGAAGTAGTCGTCGTAGGCGGTCAGGATCTGCTGCGAGTTGGCCAGCGCGTACGCGCCGTCGCGCTCCTGGCCGCGCACCGCCACGACCTCGTGCAGGACGCCGTCGGCCGAGCGCGCGCTGATCCGGCCGAGGTCGCCGGCGGTCAGCACGACCAGGTACGACGGCATGCGCGGCGTGCGGGCGAACGTCGTCGTGGCGCGCCCCCCGTGCACGGCGCGCGCGGCGACCGGCGTGTTCGAGACCGCGCTCCAGCGCGCGGGCAGCGTGACGCTGAGCTGGTAGGTCGCGCGGAACGCCGGCTCGTCCCAGGCCGGGAACATCCGGCGCGCGTCGGTCGACTCGAACTGGGTCGAGAGCATCAGCCCCGGGCGCCCGTCCGGCGCGCGGTACGGCTGCGCGAAGAGCCCTTGCGCCGAGCGCTCGATCTTGCCGGCGTAGCGCAGCGCGAGCGTGTGCCGGCCGGCGGCGGCCGGCCGCGCCAGCGTCAGGGTGGTGAGCTGCGCCCGGTTCTCGGTCCGCACCCGGGCCACGCGCGCGCCGTCCAAGCGCGCCTCGGCGATGGCCAGGTTGAGCGTGTTGAAGACGATCCGGGCGGTCGGCCGGCGCACGTCGAGTACGACCGTCTCGCTGCCGGTGAAGGTCCGGGCGCGCGCGTCGGGCGCGATCGCGATCCGGTAATCGGTCGGCACGACGGTCTTGGGCAGGCGGCCGGGCGTCGTGTCGAATGCGAACGGCGCCTCGGCCTGCGCCGGCGAGCCGAGCACGAGCGCGGCCGTGAGCGCGAAGACCGCGGCCGCCGCGGTGCGGGAAAGCAGCATGCGCCCCCCGATTCCGGAAGAATACGGAGCCGGCCTATCGCTCCTGGCGGGCCCGCCGGTCGGCGCGGCGGTTCGCGCGCGCGATCGCCTCGGCCAGCTCGGCCTTGGTCATGTGCGTGGTGACGTGGGCGTCCAGCGCGCGGGCCTCCGCGAGCAGTTCGTCCTTGGTCTTGCCCTCGACGTCGACGCCGCCGTAGCTGGGCCCCGAGGCATCCGGTCCGGACTGCTCGGCCCGCGGGTCCGACGGCCCCTTGTGGTCCTTGGGCTCCCAGTGGTCGCCGACTTTCTCGAACGAGTGCTTCACCGCGGCCCAGGCCGTCCGGTGGGCGCGCTCCTCGTCGCCGTCGTAGGTCCGCTCGGCGCTCTCGAGCGTCTCCTCGTAGGTGTCCTGCGCCTTCTCGGGCGAGCGTTCCAGCGTCGACGGCAGCGGCGCGAACTCGCCGTCCTTTCCCTTCTGCGGCATGCCTGGCGTCCTCATCGGCAACGGATCGGTACGGCCATCGTACCCGGCTCAGCCGCGCCGGAAGAACACCACCGTCATCACCGTGCCGAGCGCCACGATCGTCCAGCGCAGCGGCTCGGGCGGGATGCGGCGCACCAGCTTGGCGCCGTAGTAGCCGCCCGCCAGCGCGCCGACGCACATCGCCCCGGCCGCGTCCCACGTCAGCGCGCGGGCGATCACGAAGGGAATCAGCGGGACGCCGTTGTTGACGAACGAGAGCACGATCTTGAGCGCGTTGGCGCGCTGCAGATCGGTGAAGCCCAGCAGCACGAAGAGGGCCAGCAGCAAGAAGCCCTGGCCGCCGCCGAAGAACCCGCCGTAGACGCTGACCACGAACAGCGGCACCAAGCCGCCGGCCGGGATCTCGCGCACCGGCTCGCTGGTCCCCCGCAGCCGCAGCAGCACCGGCCCCAGCGCGAAGAGCGCGGTCGAGAACAGCAGCAGCCACGGGATGATGGCGGAGAAGGCGTGCGGCGGCGTGCGCAGCAGCAGGAGCCCGCCCGCGACCCCGCCGACCAGGCAGACGACCAGAGCCGCCCGCGATTGCGGCGAGGGGTGCTCGAGCAGGTCCCGGTAGCCGCCGATGCTGCCCGCGCCGCCGACCCACATCGCCACCGAGTTGGTCGCGTTGGCGCCGATCGGCGGAACGCCCAGGAAGACCAAGGTCGGGAACGAGATGAACGAGCCGCCGCCGGCGGCCGAGTTGATCGCGGCGGCGACCGTCGCGGCGCCGGCGGCCAGCACGAGCCCGGCCGCGTTCACGGGTAGAGGTCGACCATGGAAGCAGATTCGACGTCCGACCCGCTCGCGCCGACCCCCACCGACGACCAGATCGAGACCGTCGACGGAACCGACCAGGCCGCGGACGACGACCGCCTCGACGATGGCATCCTGGCCGCCGACGACACCGGCCTGGTCGCCGGCGAGCGAATGATCACCCTGGTCGAGCTCAACGAAGGCGACGCCGGCGCAGGTGACGTGTAACCCGTTACGTAACCCTTTGCCGCTGTGAACGGCAACCGCAGCGCGCGCGCGAGCCTGTGGGAGAAGGCGCTGAGCCTTCCGCTGGCGAGCGACGACGACTTCTTCGGCAACACCCGCCGCCCGAGCGACGTCGACCCGCAGCACCTGCGCGTCATCAGCGATACGGCACTGCGCTCCCGGCTGATCATGGCCGGGATCGCAGCGGGGTTACAGTCACCCAAGGGGCCGCAGCGCATCAAGTCGATCATCCGCTTGTATCCCGGTTTCGACGCGCCCCGGCCGGGCAGCGGCAAGCCGCGCTCGATCCGGGCGGCCGCTCCGGTGGCGTCCCAACCGGCCCGGGCCGCCTTCGGCTTGCCGACCGTCGAGGAGCTGAGCGCGCTGCTCGACCGCATCGGGCAAGCCGAGCGCGAGGTCGGTCAAGAGCTGCAGGGCCGCGTCTCCTCCGACATCGACCGGCTCAAGAAGGAGGTCGGCACGCTCGAGGGCGACGCGTTCGAGCGGGCCTTCCGCGAGCTGGACGACGCGCTGCGCCAGCGGCGCGAGCTCGCTGCCCAGGTGCGCGAGGAAGCCTTCCGCCGGGTCGAGGCCGATCCGGACTTCGCGCCGCGCCGCTACCTGCGGCTGCTCTCGCGCGAGACGTCCCGCTCGTAGCAACCGGCTACTGCAGCGGGGGAACGTCGACCGAGGACTGCGGCGTGCACTCGGGGTGACCGCACTCGCAGCCGTCGTCGCCGGGCAAGCCCTTGGAGGCGACCTCCTCGCAGCGGCGGCTGCAGAACCGGCCCTCGGGATCGATCGGCGCGGTGGAGGCGGCCTGCGTTCGCGCCGAATACGGTTTCGTGCAGCGGCATGCTTGGTGCGCGCAGGTCTCACCGGTCGTCATTGCGGCACTGTACCCGGCCGCAAGGGCGTTACCGCGATTCGCCGCCGGCGGCGCCCGCGGAACGAGGGGTGCCCTGTGCCCGGGGAGTAGGCTCTCCGGAGCGTGATCCGGAGCATCGCGGCCGATGGGCGTCCCGATCTCGGCGGAGTCTTCCGACCGATCGACCGGCCGCGCGTTCTGCAGCGCCTGGCGACCGCGGCCCAGTACCGGATCGCGACGATCATCGCCCCGGCCGGGTTCGGCAAGTCGGTCGCGGTGCGGCAGTTCCTCGAGACCGTGCCGTCCTCGGTGGTCTACGACGTGCCCTCCGACGCCGCCAGCCTGGTCCCGTTCGTGCGCGGCTTCGCCGACGCGCTGGCGGGCGTCGTGCCCGCGCTGCGCCGCTCGCTCGCCACCGCGCTCGACGGCGCGCGCGACTCCGACTCGCCCAGCCGGGAGCTGGCGGCCTGGGCCGCGACCCACGTGCGCGCGCTCGACATGCTGATCGTCGTCGACGACCTGCACGTCGGCGAGGGCGACCCCGAGATCTCGCGCTTTCTCGCCGGCCTGGTCGACCGCACCCGCGGCGGGCCGCGCTGGCTGTTCTCCTCGCGCAGCCCGCTCCAGTTGCCGGTCGCGTCGTGGCTGGCCTACGGCGAGTCGGACCTGGTGATCGACGCGGTCGACCTGCGCTTCGACCTCGAGGAGGCCAAGCAGAGCGCCCGCGCGACCCGCATCGCGGTGCGCGACGAAGAGCTGAGCGCGATCCTCGAGCTGATCGACGGCTGGCCCACGGCGCTGGCCTTCGCGCTGCGCACCTCGACCCGGGCCAGCGACCTGCGCGCGGTGTCGGCCGGGACCCGCGAAATGGTCTACCGCTACCTGGCCGAGCAGGTCTGGAACTCGCTGGACGACCGGGTCCGCGGCTTCCTGCGCACGGCGGCCTTCCTGCCGCGGCTCGAGACGCGGCTGGCGGTCAGCGCCGGCTACGACGACGCGGCGGCGATCATCGAGTCGCTGCGCGAGCGGGTCGCGTTCATCACGGTCGTCGAGACGGGCGTCTACAAGCTGCACAGCCTGTTCCGCGATTTCGTGCAGCGCCAGGTCCAGCTCGAGGGCGACGACGCGCTGCGCGAGGCGCGCATGCTGGCCGCCCGCGTGCTCGAGGGCGCCGGGATGCCGGGGCCGGCGCTCGAGCGCTACATCGAGACGCAGGCGGTCGAGGAGATCGAGCGGATGCTGGGGACGCTCAACTTCGCGCTGCTCGACGGCGGGCACTACGACGTCGTCGAGCGCGCGCTGCGCCTGATCCCGCCGCTGCGCTCGGCCCGGACCGGCGTGCTCGCGCTGCGCGCCGCGATCGAGGACTCGCACGGGCGGGTGGAGCAGGCCGAGAAGTGGTACGCCGCCGTCCTCGAGCGCGAGGGCGACGACGTCTCGTTCCGGGTCTCGGTCGGCTGGCGCTACGCGGTGCTGCTCTACCAGCAGGGCCGCTTCGACGCCGTGCCGCTGCTCGAGGAGCTGCTGCAGCGCGACGATCTCAGCCCGGCCGACCGGGCGCAGCTCACCGGCACGCTGGGCATGATCTACGCGCTGGCCGGCCGGCGCGAGGACGCCGACCGCGCGATGTCCGAGGCGATGGAGCTGGCGCAGTTCGCCGACGACGAGCTGCGCGCGCGCACCTACGGCCGCGCGGCGACCGTCGCGTTCTACGCCGCGGACGAGGACGCGGTCGAGCACTACACCCGCGAGGCGACGCGGCTGGCGGCCGACTGCGGCGCGTTCGCGATCGCCGCGCGGCTCTACAGCACGCTCTACTCGCAGCACGCGCTGGCCGGCCGCACGGCCGCAGCGGCCTGGTACGCCGCGCAGATCGCCGCCAACGCCGAGAAGGCCGGCGACCCGCAGATGCGCGCGATGGGACTGCGTGCCGGCATGGAGCTCGAGGCCGAGCGCGGCAACGCCGAGCGCGTCGCCGAGATCGAGCGCGAGCTGGCGGCGCTCGCCTACCGCGGCCACGTCGGCCTGCTGGCGTCCTTGATCGGGCGCGCCGTCAGCCTGGCCTGGGCGGGCGGCTTCCGGGAAGCGCACGCCGTGCTGCAGAGCGCTGCCGAGCGCGAGCTGCGGCCGTACCAGCAGCGCCTGCGCTGGGCGCTGCTGGCGGTCTTCGCCGCGGCGGCGCACAACCGCCGCGAGGCCATCGCGGCACTCGCCGGTTACGAGGGCGCGGTCGCTCGGGACGACGACTCGCGGACCGTCTTCGACCGCGCCCGGGCGCTGGCCGAGCGGTACGCGATCCTCGCCAACCTGCTCGTCGGCCGCAATGCCCTCGCCCAGCGCATGCTGCGCGCGCCGACCTTTCCGCGCGCCGACTTCGAGCACTTCGACGCCCTGCTCAGAGGCATCTCGAACCGCACGCCCGAGCGCATCGCGGCGGCGCTGCACGAGATGCACCTGGCCGGCCAGGGCGGCATCGCCCGCTTGGCCGAGGCGGCGGCCGCGGCGGTCAAGCCCGACGAGCTGGCGGACGCCGGCAGCGAGCTCTCGCTCACCGCCGCCGAGCTGCAGGTCCTGCGCGCCATGGCGCAAGGGCTCTCCAATCAGGCCATCGCGGACGACCAGCAGCGGACGATCAACACCGTCCGCACCCACGTCTCGTCGATCCTCAAGAAGCTCGGGGCGGCGAGCCGCGGCGAGGCGGTCGCCATGGCCCGCCGGCGCGAGCTCGTCTAAGCAGAACAGCCTCGTCCTTTCGGACGAGTGTGCCCGGCGGAACTCCTTGTTAGTGTGGGGGTGTCCCCTCCGCCCGCCCCTGACAAGGAGATCCCGTGCTCCACGCGCTCGCCGCCGGCCTCGTCATCATCGCTGCCGTCGTCTGCAATCTGCCCCCGACGGGCCTCTGAGAAACCGGCTGGTAGAGCGTACCATGGAAGCCCAAGCCGTGCTGGCACGGCGCTTGGCCGAGACCCGGGCCGCGGTGGCGGAGGCGGTCGTCACGCGCCTCGAGCCGCAATCCGGCGAGCACGGCTCGCCGCTCACCGTCCGCTCGCTGGTCTCCGCGCTCGGTCAGGCGATCGAGACGGGTAGTCCCGCGCCGGTGGTCGCTTGGGCGCGGATGGCTCGCGGACGGTACGCGCGGCCGGTCGTCCGCGAGCTGGTCGGCTCGGCGGTGGACGTGGCCGCCGAGATCGGTGAGCCGCTCGTACGCGATTTCTCCGCGCTGCTGGTCTTCCTCGAGATCGTCAAGGCGAGCGTCGCCGAAGCGCTGCCTGCGGTCGCCGGCCCGCGCGCCGACGATCGGCACCGCGCGACCAACGGGGTCGTCGAGAGCGTCCTGACGATGCTCGAGGCGCGCGACGAGGCGACCTGCGCGCACTCGCACGCCACGGGTGCCTGGTGCCGCCGGCTGGCCGAAGCGATGGAGCTCTCGGCGGCGGCGACGGACATGGTGGTCAAGGCCGGCATGCTGCACGACATCGGCAAGATGGCGACGCCGGACGCCATCCTCTTCAAGCCCGGGCCGCTCGACGCCGACGAGTGGGCCGTCATGCAGAAGCACGCCGAGTTCGGAGCGGAGATCCTCAGCGAGCTGCCGGCCCTGGCGCCGTATGCGCCGATCGTGCGCGCGCACCACGAGCGCTGGGATGGGAAGGGCTATCCCGACCGGCTCGAGGGCGAGCAGATTCCCTTCGAGGCTCGCGTCGTCGCGGTCGGCGACGCGTTCCACGCGATGATCTCGAACCGGCCCTATCGCCCGGCGATCGCGCAGCGCGAGGCGATGGAGATCCTGCGCAACGGCCGCGGCACCCAGTGGGACCCCGAGGTCGTCGACGCGATGATTGCAATGTTGGATGCGCCACGGACTGCCGGTCGGCGGGAAGCGGCGCGCGGGTAGCCCTACCGGGGTGTGGGCCAAAGAGAGGATCGTGCGCGGGTGCACGGTCCTCTCTTTGCTTTCCGTGGGTGGCTCGGGTGGGCGCGGGGGACGGTGCGGTGGCGGGGACGGATGTCGGCAGCATCGCTGCTGACCCCACCGAGGCGTCGCGGCGGCTCACGCATCGTGCCGGAGGCGGGGGAGCGGCGGTGCTGCGCCGGGGGCTCGCGCAGTCGCGTGAGCCCGGAGGGCGGAAACGACGGAGCGCGCAGCGACCGAAGCGCAGGATGCGCGCAGGGAGCGTCCCCGGCGCAGCACCGCCGCTCCCCCGCCGCGCCACCACCCCACCAACCGAGCGACCCGAGCAGAAGAACCACCGGCAGTCGTACCGGTGGTTCTTCTATCGCCCGTCACCCGGTGAAAATCAGACTGCTCGTGGTTGCGCCTGCGGGAGGCTCGGTGAGACCGGGCCGTACTCGCTGATCGAGGCGAGGTCCGCGTCGGCCGAGCGGTTGCGCGCTTGGGCCGCGACCGCCACCATGGCGTCGACGACCTCGGCGTCCCACTGCGTGCCGCGGCCCTGGCCGAGCAGCGTGATCGCGGCGCCGTAGGAGAAGGCACGGCGGTACGGCCGATCGCTCACCATCGCGTGGAACGCGTCGGCGACGGCGACCACCCGGGCCTCGAAGGGAATCTGCTCGCCGGCGAAACCGTCGGGGTAGCCGCGGCCGTCCACGCGCTCGTGGTGGGCGCGCACGATCGGCGCGTACGGCGCGAGGCTGGGGATCTGGGCGAGGATTTCGCCGCCGAACGAAGCGTGCTGCTTCATGACCGCCCACTCGGCGGCGTCGAGCGGACCCGCCTTGAGCAGGATCGCATCGGGGGTCGCGATCTTTCCGACGTCGTGCAGCACGCCGGCCTTGACGATCCGGTCGGTCACGCCGGACGTGAGGCCCAGCCCGTTGGCGAGGCGGCGGCACCACAGGCCGGTGGCGCGCGAGTGGGTGCAGGTCGCCTCGTCGCGGGCGCGCAGCATGGCCAGCACGCTATCGATCACCGGGCGGTGCATCTCGTCCGGATTGAGCACCGGCTCGGTGAGCAGGAGCGCCTCGCGGGCGTGTTCCTGGGCGACTTCGAGGAAGATCAGCACGCTCGAGAGATCGTCGCAGATGCGCTCGGCATACTCGCCGGCGACGTCGCACGCGATCGAGATCATCTCGAGCACCAAGTGCGGAGAATGCGCGCCGCGCGCCATGCGGCCCCAGTGAAGGACCACGTCCGGGTCGGTGGTTTCGATCGACTTCGCGACGGTGACGACGAGCGTGCGCAGGAGCAACGGCGTCACTTGGTCGTTGCCGACCCGAGCGACGATATCGTCCGCGATGACGATCCGGTCGTCGCCGATCGCGCGCGCGAGGCGCACTCGATCGGACACGTGTGACGCGGAGAGCGGCGGAGTGCTTCCGTGCTGGCGCATGCGATGCTCGTTCGGCAACATCATTCCGCGGGAGAGTCACGCCGGACCGGCAGGAGCGCGGTCCGCGGCGCCCCTATCCCGCGAATGCGCGGCTGCCGAACCCCTCCGCGGAAAAACTGTCGAAATCGTCGAGCGGGAGCACGTCGCGCTGCAGGTTCGCGATCCGGCGCATCCACTTCTCGAGCAGCGAGACCGGCACGTCGCCGAGGCTGTCGATCACGAGCTGCCCCGCGGCGGCGAGCACGTCGGACAGGTTGTGGCCGAGCTGAAGCGCGTTGCCGACGAAGTCGGCCAGCGGCTTCACGTTGTCGCATTCGAGCGCCAGGCGCATGTACGATGCGGCGGAGTGCACGAGCGAGAGATTGCCGTCGGTCGCAGGCGTCGCGGAGCAGGACTCCAGGAACACCGAGGCGTTGTCCGAGCGTGCACTCCCGCATTCAGCGGCGAGTTGATACATCAGCGACCCCTATGAAACGCCCGGCATCTGACCGCTGACGACGCAGTGAACCAGGTGAACGAGCCCATTGATAAAAGAAAAATAGTCCACGTCATAACCTCGGCTGGCGAGTGGGAAAGCGGCTCAACGCCCGTCTACCGCTTTTCCCCAGCTTACTCCAAGTTCACGGCCGAAGCATGGGGAGAACCCCCTATGAACGAGGAAAACCCTTGCGATATCAGGGTTTTTTCGATGATTCTGAGGTTTCGTCAGGCGCGGATGCCGAGCTCGCGCGCGCGCCGAATCGCTTGCGCCCGGTTCGAGACGTGGAGCTTGTCGTAGATGCTCTCGACTTGGCGCTCCACCGTCTTCTTGGACTTCCCGAAGCCGGCGGCGATCTCGGCCAAGGTGACGCCGTCGGGCAGCGCCCGTAAGATTTCCATTTCGGCCGGGGTCAAGCCAGCGGCCGGGCGGTTCGCGGCGGCTGCCGCGGCCGCCACGTTGATCATTCGTGCATACCCACGAGTCATGGGAGCCACACGCGCTTCGTCCAGGCCCTGCGGCGAGAGGAGCTGCATCAAAGTGTGATCCGGATCGAACTCGCGCGAGAGCGCGCGGCGGGCTCGGGTCGTCTCGCCGATGATCATGCAGGTCGCCGCCGCGACGATGCGCGCGATGCGCCGGTGGCGGGTGTCGACGAGGGGCTCGTGGGCATCCCGGTTGACGGTCTGGCTGATCACCAACCGCGCCAGGCGTCGCGCTTCGCCGACGTTACCGGTCGCTGCGGCCACCAAACCGAGCAGCGCATCGCAGATCGACCGCTGCGGCAGGCTCCGCTCGTCCGACGCCCGGAACGCGGTCAGCGCCGAACGGGCTGCCTCGAAGTGGCCGGACCAGCCGTTGGCGAGAACCGTGGCGATCACGATCGAGAGCCGCTCGCCATACTGCTCGTGCAGGGAGTTCGCCATCAGCCGGGCGCGAATGGAGCCGAGCCGCCGGTGATCGCCCGACTCCGCGGCGATCTCCATCTGCGCGACCAGCCCGAAGTTTTGCCACGAGAGGTCGTGCGCTCGCCGGCCGTTCATGGTCACGCGCTCGGCGTAGAAGCGCGCCACGTCGTAGTCGGCCGACCAGCTGTGCGCGATCACGAAGAGGACGGAGTACGCGATCGCGGCATGGCGATACGTGCCGAGCCGCTCGTAGGCGCGCGCCGCCTCGAGGCTCAGCTCCTGGGCTTCGGCGAGGTCCTCGCGGTAGAACGCTGCCACCGAAGTGCGCTGGAGAACCCGGGCCGTGATCATCGGCTGGTCCGCGTCGCGAACGAGGGCCACCGCTTGGGCCGCCAGCTCCCGGCTCACGACATCGTGGCCGCGGCGGGCGGCGATCAGCGAACGCAGCGCGATCACCGCCGGCAGCAGAACCGTCGGCACTTCCCCGATCTGGCCCAGGACGAGCTCCGCGTCGTCGATCTCGGACGCCGTGAGGAGCAGCGGGGCCAGCAGGTCGACCATGTACGGGCGCGTGTGCGGGTCGCTCTGCGTCACCGCCCGCTGGAGCAGGCCGATACCCCCCGGCGCGTCGCCGCAGAGAACGGCCCGCATGGCTCGCAATGCCAGCGCGCGGGGATCGCGCAGCCGGTGAGAGGCCGAGAAACAGGCCAGCAGGCCCTCGATCTCGTCGAGGTGCCCTCGCGTGGCGACGTCATAAACACGCTCCAGATTAATGGAGGCGCCGTCAGCGTACTCTCTCACTCAGCTCCACAGCCAGCAGAACGCCTGTGGGACGACTTTCCAGATCCATGTCGCGAGACCGCCAGTCTTGCTTACCGATCCACGGCCAAATTCCTGTTAAGATCGGTTCGCGAACCGGTGGCCGACCGTTCACCAGAGAACCCTCGTAGGTTGGTCGCTCTGGGTACCGAAAGCACCAGAGAACCGCCGCTCCGGCATGAAGCGAGGCCCGAACTGGTCGAGCCTCGCTTCACCGAGCCCGGTGCGTACGACTAGTAGTCGTCGTCCGTCGAGTGGGCGACCGGTCCGTCGTCCTCCTCGGGGTCTTCCGTGTAGTCCTCGTCCTCTTCCTCGAGGACGTAGCCTTCGTCGACGTCGTCCTCCTCGGCGGCGACCGGGACGTCTTCCTCGGCGACTTCGTCGACGACGATCTCGCCGTCGTCGGTCATCGTCGCGCGCAGACCGCCCAGGGGGCTGGCCGGGATGAGGTCCTCGTCCGCGCGGCCGCCGCGGGCGGGAGCCGGCGCGACGAGCGGCGCCGAGTCGTCGAGCTCTTCCTCTTCTTCCTCGGGCTCCTCGACCTCGGCCACCCCGGCCTCCGGCTCGTCGCCCTCGGCATCCTCGGCCGGGGCGCCGACGGCCGCGACCGCCTGCGCCTGGGCCAGCCGGTCGCGTTCGGCCTCGCGCTCGGCGAGGGCCGTCTGCGAGAGGCGCGGGTCCTCGTCGCCCATCAGCAGGCCGATCTCCTGAGCGCGCTCGGCCATGTCGTCGTCCGCGATGCGGATCTCGACCTCTTCGCGCTGCTCGGTGAGGACCTTGACGTCGAGCGCCAGCGACTGGAGCTCCTTGATGAGGACCTTGAACGACTCCGGCACGCCCGGCTCCATCACGTTCTCGCCCTTGACGATGGCCTCGTACGTCTTGACGCGGCCGACCACGTCGTCGGACTTGACCGTGAGCAGCTCCTGCAGCGTGTACGCCGCGCCGTACGCCTCGAGCGCCCAGACTTCCATCTCGCCGAAGCGCTGGCCGCCGAACTGCGCCTTGCCGCCCAGCGGCTGCTGGGTGATCATCGAGTACGGGCCGGTCGAGCGGGCGTGGATCTTGTCGTCGACGAGGTGCGCCAGCTTGAGCATGTAGATGTAGCCGACGGTGATCGGGCGGCCGAAGCGCTCGCCCGAGCGGCCGTCGCGCAGCCAGGTCTTGCCGTCCGCCGGCAGGCCCGCGTCCTGCAGCCACTCGGCGATGTCCTCGGCGTGCGCGCCGTCGAACACCGGGGTCGCGATGTGCATGTCGAGCATCGCCGCGGCCCAGCCGAGGTGGGTCTCCATGATCTGCCCGAGGTTCATGCGCGAGGGCACGCCCAGCGGGTTGAGCACGATGTCGACCGGCGTGCCGTCTTCCGTGTACGGCATGTCCTCTTCCGGCAGCACCTTGGCGATGACGCCCTTGTTGCCATGGCGCCCGGCCATCTTGTCGCCCTGCAGAATCTTGCGCTTCTGCGCGACGTAGACCCGGACCAGGTGGTTGACGCCGGGGCTGAGCTCGTCGCCGTTCTCGCGCGAGAAGCGCTTGACGTCGATGATCTTGCCCTTCTCGCCGTGCGGAACTTTCAGCGAGGTGTCGCGCACCTCGCGCGACTTCTCGCCGAAGATCGCGCGCAGCAGCCGCTCCTCGGCGGTCAGCTCGGTCTCGCCCTTGGGCGTGACCTTGCCGACCAGGATGTCCTCCGGACGAACTTCCGCGCCGATGCGGACGATGCCGTTCTCGTCGAGGTCCTTGAGCGAGTCCTCGCCGACGTTGGGGATGTCGCGGGTGATCTCTTCGGGCCCCAGCTTCGTGTCGCGGGCCTCGCACTCGTACTCCTCGATGTGGATCGAGGTGAAGCGGTCGTCCTTGACCATCCGCTCGGAGATGAGGATCGCGTCCTCGTAGTTGTAGCCTTCCCAGGGCATGAACGCGACCAGCACGTTCTGGCCCAGCGCCAGCTCGCCCTCATCGGAGGACGGGCCGTCGGCCAGGATCTGGCCGCGCACGACGCGGTCGCCCACCGCCACGATCGGGCGCTGGTTGATGCACGTGCCGGCGTTGGAGCGGGTGAACTTGAGCAGGTCGTAGGTGTGCTCGAGCCCGTCGTCGTCGTGCTTGACCGTCGCCTGGTGGGCGTCGACCGCGATCACCTCGCCGTCGGCCTTGGCCAGCACGCAGCCGCCCGAGTCCTTGGCGGCGCGGTACTCCATGCCGGTGCCGACGATCGGCGCCTGCGGGCGGAGCAGCGGCACGGCCTGGCGCTGCATGTTCGCGCCCATCAGGGCGCGGTTGGCGTCGTCGTGCTCGAGGAACGGGATCAGCGCCGTCGCGACCGAGACGATCTGCTTGGGCGAGACGTCCATCAGCTGGACCTTGTCCGGCGGCTCCTCGACGTACTCTTCGGCGTAGCGCGCCACCACCGAGCTGGACGTGATGCGGCCCTCGTCGTCGAGCGGCGTGTTGGCCTGCGCGACGATGTAGTCGTCCTCGCGGTCGGCCGTGAAGTAGCGGATCTCGTTGGAGACGATCCCGTCCTTGACGACCCGGTACGGCGTCTCGATGAAGCCGTAGCGGTTGACCCGCGCGAACGTCGCCAGCGAGCCGATCAGGCCGATGTTCGGGCCTTCCGGCGTCTCGATCGGGCAGATGCGGCCGTAGTGCGAGTGGTGGACGTCGCGGACCTCGAAGCCCGCGCGCTCGCGCGAGAGACCGCCCGGCCCGAGCGCCGAGAGGCGGCGCTTGTGGGTCAGCTCGGCCAGCGAGTTGGTCTGGTCCATGAACTGCGAGAGCTGCGAGGAGCCGAAGAACTCCTTGATCGCCGCGACCACCGGGCGGATGTTGATCAGCGCCTGGGGGGTGACGGTCTCGATGTCCTGGACGGTCATGCGCTCGCGCACGACGCGCTCCAGGCGCAGCAGGCCGACCCGGAACTGGTTCTGCAGCAGCTCCCCGACGCTGCGGATGCGGCGGTTGCCGAGGTGGTCGATGTCGTCCTTGTGGACCTGCTTCGACTGGACCTTGATCAGCCGGCGCAGCACCGCGATCATGTCGTCGCGGGTGAGGGCGCGCTTGCCGACCTGCGGAATGCTGACGCCCGCCGCGACGTACTCCTTCTCCAGCTTGCCGGAGAGCTTGTAGCGGCCGACGCCGGCCAGGTCGTAGCGCTTCTCGTCGAAGAACAGCGACTCGAGCAGCTTCTCGGCGTTCTCGGCGTTCTCGGGCTCGCCCGGGCGGAGCTTCTTGTAGATCTCCTTGAGCGCGTCTTCCTTGGTCTTGATGTCCTTGTCTTTTTCGAGACAGTTCGCGATCAGCGGGCTGTTGTCGAAGAGGGCCAGGATCGCTTCGTCGTTCTCCCAGTCGAAGCCCAGGTCGGGCCGCGAGAGCGCGCGCACGAAGGTCGTCGCGTAGATCTTGCGGTTCTTGTCGATCCGCACGCCGATCGTGCCCTCGGTCTCGTCGTTCTTGGTCCCGTTGTCGGTCTCGAACTCGATCCAGGCGCCGCGGTTGGGGATGATCGTCGCGTTGTAGGTCGGCCGGTTGTTGGTGTCGACGTCCTGGAGGAAGTAGACGCCCGGCGAGCGGACGAGCTGGCTCACGATCACGCGCTCGGCGCCGTTGATCATGAAGGTGCCCTTGTCCGTCATGAGCGGGAAGTCGCCCATGAAGATCTCTTGGTCGGGGATGCCCTTGATCTCGCCCGACTCGGCCGTGATCAGGCGGACGCGCACGCGCAGCGGCGCGCTGTAGGTCATGTCGCGCTCGCGGCACTCCTCGACCGTGTACTTCGGCTCGCCGAGCGAGTGCTCGCCGAACTCCAGCACCAGGTTACCGGTGAAGTCCTTGATCGGCGAGATCGACTCGAAGGCGTCCTTGAGGCCGTCGTTGATGAACCACTTGAACGAGGCTTTCTGCAGCTCGATCAGGTCGGGGAGGTTGAGGACGTCCGTGATCTTCGCGAACGAGTGGCGCTGGCGTTTCGGGCCCGGGTCCTCCGGGAGCTCGACGGTGAAAGCTTCCTCGGGAACGTGGAAGCTCGCGCTCGCGATGTTCTCTTGCTTGACCGCGGTCGTCGAGGACCCGTTGGCCGGCGCGGGGGCCGCCTCGGTCTTCTTGCGGCTGCGCGTCGTCTTGGGTTTGTCCGCCGTCGTCTTCGTCGCCATACTGCTCTGAGGGGTTCTCTCTGCGTGGGTTCACGCGCGCTCGGGGACCGCTCAACGCGAAAAAGGCAAGGACGACCCCACCTGAGTGAGGGCGCCTCGCTCATCCGTTATGCCGCTATCCGCCGAGAGGCGCCTCGCTCATCCGATATGCCGCTATCCGCCGAGAGGCATAGGGCCGTATCCTATCACCCGTCCGCAAGGACTGTCAAGGACTCGTGCCGCCGACCTCGTGCAGGCGCGCGCGGTCGAGCTTGCCCGACAGCCCGTACGGAAAGCGCTCGGCGAAGACGAAGCGGGCCGGCACGACGTGGGCCGGCAGGTGCGCGCCCAGGAACGCGCGCAGCCCGTCGACGGCCGTCCGGCGCGGTTCCGGCGGCCCGCCGCGCCAGATCACGTAGGCCACCAGGCTGGGCTCGCCCAGCCGGTTGCGCTCCGCCGCGACCGCGCCGTCGGCCACCTCGGGATGGCGGCGCAGCGCCGCCTCGATCTCGCCCAGCTCGATCCGGAAGCCCCGAATCTTGACCTGCCCGTCGGCCCGCCCGACGTACTCCAGCTCCCCGTCCGGGCCGGCCCGGGCGAAGTCGCCGGTCCGGTACCAGCGCTCGCCGCCCGGCGCCGAAGTCGCGCTCGACGAAGCGCTCGGCCGTGCGGAGCGGGTCGCCGACGTACCCGCCCGCCACCCCCGCGCCCGCCACGTACAGCTCGCCCACCTCGCCCGGGCGGACCGGCCGGCCGGCTTCGCCGACCACCGCGATCGTCAGGTGCGGGAGGGCTCGCCCGATCGGCGAGCGGGCCGGCTGGGCCAAGTCGGCCGGGCCCAGCTCGCGGAAGGTCGCGTGGACGGTGATCTCGGTGATCCCGTACATGTTGACGAAGCGCGGCGCGGGCGGCGCGGTCAGGGCGAGCCAGCGCGAGACCGCTTCGAGGTCGACCCGCTCGCCGCCGAAGATCACCCAGCGCAGCGCGAAGGCGGGCCGCCCGGCGCTCGCCAGCCCGGCGGCCAGGTGCTTGAAGACCGAGGGCACCTGGTTGAGGACCGTGATCCGCTGCGGCGGCGAGGAACTCCGCGAAGCGCCCCGGCGCGGCCGCGACCTCGCGCGGAACGACGACCGCGCAGGCCCCCGTCGCGAACGCCCCCCACAGCTCCCAGACCGAGAAGTCGAAGTTGAACGAGTGGAACAGCGACCAGCGGTCGGCCGGGCCGAAGTCGAACAGCGGCAGCGCCGCGCCCAGCAGCGCGGCCACGTTGCCGTGGCTGACCAGGACCCCCTTGGGGTCGCCCGTCGAGCCCGAGGTGTAGATGACGTAGGCCGCCGCGCCGGCGCCCGAGCCGGGGTCGCGCGCGGCGGCCGGCGCGCCGCCCGCCGGCGCGCGCAGGACGGTCCCGGCCGGGTCGAGCACCCGGCCGGGGTAGTCGCCCAGGCGCTCGGCGTGCGCGGCGTCGGTCAGCACGCTCGCCACCCCGGCGTCGCGCAGCATGTAGGCCAGCCGGGCCGGGGGGTAGGCGGGGTCGAGCGGCACGTAGGCGCAGCCCAGCCCGAACGCGGCCAGGACCCCCGCCACCAGGTCGGCGCCGCGCGGCAGCGCGAGCCCGATCCGTTCCCCGGGCGCCACCCCGGCCGCGCGCAGCCGGTCCGCCAGCGCCGCCGCCGCGGCGTCGAGCTGGGCGTACGACCAGACCCGCTCGCCGTCGGCCAGCGCGGGCGCCGCGGGCGCGCGCCGCAGCGCGGCCCGGTAGAGCGCGAGCAGCGGCGGATCGCCGGCGCCCGGGTCGGGCGCGCTCACACGCCGGCGCCCCCGCCGAAGCGCACGACGTACTTGAGCAGGACCCGCTGCAGGGTCGAGACGGCGTCGGGCGAGCCGTAGTCCAGGAACAGCTCGGCGTCGTTGCGGAAGCGGCGGTGGTAGCTCGCGGCCAGGTTGAGGCCGGGCGCCGCGAACCCGCCCCGCCCCGAGATCGAGCGCAGGGCGAGCGAGACGTGCTGCTCGGGCCCGAGCGACTCGTCCAGCGAGATGCGGCGCAGGAGCTGCCCGTCGCTGCCGCTCCCGTCGAGGAAGCGCTCGCGCGTCGCCGCCAGCGCGACGCTCAGCGAGGCGCGCGTGCCGAAGGTGCGCGCGGCCGAGAGCGTGCTCTGCTGCAGAAAGGTCGGCCGGGCCGTTCCGTCGGCGCGGAAGGTCGCGAACGGGCCGAACGAATAGCCGAAGTCGACCGGCGCCGGCGAGCCGTCGCGGTAGCCCAGGTTCACGGCGTGCGCGTTGAAGCGCGTGTCCTGGCCGCCGCGGTAGAACGGGTAGCCGACGTAGGACGCGCCGTCGTCGTAGAGCCGGATGATGCTGGTCGACGGTCCGCCGCTGAGGTGGAGCTGGTTCTTGAACAGCAGGTCGAACTGGAGCTGCGCGTCGTCCTGGTGCGCGGCGCCCGAGCGGTCGACGAAGCGGTCGCCGTAGACGTAGATCTCCTGGCGCTTGATCGGGCCGCCGCCGCCCGGCGTGCCGCTCAGGTCCAGGAACAGCAGCGGGCCGCGGATGTCGGCCAGGTTGGTGTAGCCGTCGACGGGGTTCCAGCGCGGGCCGATGTCCTTGTAGCCCAGGTAGACCTCGTAGTTGCTGCGCCGCACGTCGAGCGAGTCCTCGCTCTTGCGCGCCAGGCGCGGCAGGTCGACGAAGCTGCCCTGCTCCTGGGCGTAGTTGGCGACGTAGTTGAAGCCGGTGCGCAGGTTGCGCCCGTTCACGCCCAGGTCGAGCGTGTCGTCGTTCCCCTCGCGCGCATCGGCGGTCGCGCTGCCCGCGCTGTGGTGCGCCGCGACGCCGTCGATCCACCAGCCGAAGGTGCGGTCGGCGGTGAGGTGCTTGAGCCCGTACACGGTGTCGTCGAAGCCCGCCCCGGCCACGTTGAGCAGCCCGATCGACTGCAAGCCCTGGGTGCCCTCGAGCTTCACCCCGCGGTCGAACGGCCCGATGCTGGGCGAGTAGAAGACCTGGTTGGGCGCCCCGTTGAGGCTCGTCAGCGAGCCGGCCTGGAAGAAGGTCGCGCCCTGGGCGAAGAACGGCCGGTACTCGCTGAAGACCCGCCGGAACTCTTGCGGCGCGATCGTCTGCTGGTCGACCTCGACGTTGGAGTAGTCCGGGGCCAGCGCGCCGACTACGGCCAGGGTCGAGGTCAGCGGCACGTCGAGGTCGAGCCCGAACGGCCGCTCGCCGCGGGCGGAGAAGCCGCCGTAGGCGTTCTCGTAGCGCTCGCGGCCGGGGCCGGCGGCGCCCAGCAGGAAGGCCTCGCCGCGCGGCCGCGGCCGGGCCGCGCCGGCGATCCGGATGCCTTCGAGGTACGGCCAGAAGCGCGAGTCGGTGAAGACCGGCCAGCTCGGGCTGTCGAGCATCAGCGGGTCGTAGGCCCAGCTCTGGTCGTCGGCCAGCGCCGCGACGCGCCGCACGAGGTTGAAGCGCCAGCGCTGCACGCTCTGGGCCCCCAGCCGCAGCGCGGCGAGCGGAATGGTCAGCTCGGCCCGCCAGCCCGTCGGCGTGGTCGCCGTGCGGGCCGCCCAGGGCGGCGCGAAGCGGGCCGACTCGCTGGACTGCTGGTAGCGCACCCCGCGCGGGGTCGTCTCGAAGTAGTACACGCGCGAGCCGTTGCCGGTCGGGTCGATCCCGACGCCCACGAAGTCGTCCACCCCGAACCCGACCCCGTTGGTGGTCTGGGTGGCGGTCAGCGGGATGCCGGCCTGCTCGGCCACGATCGTGACGTAGAGCGCGCCGCGGTCGTAGCCGATGCGCGCGCTGGTGGCCGCCGCCGCGGGCCGGTGGGTCACCACGCTGGTCAGCCCGGCCAGGGGCGGGCCGGCGCCCCAGCCGGGGTCGGCCAGGTCGCCGCCCGGCGCGGGCGGGGCGCTGAGCTGGGGGGCCGGAAAGCGGGCGCGCCGCATCGACCGCCGCCGCGGCCGGCGCGGGCGCGAGCGGGGCCAGCAGGCAGCCCAGTAGGACGGCCGCCCGAAGCGCGAGCCGCATCAGCGCAGCCGCTCCGCGGCCAGGTCGTCCAGCAGGGCCGGCAGGATCGCGTCGCGCGTCGCGTCGACCACGATGTGGCCGCTCTCGATCTCGCGCAGGCGGAAGGCCTCGACCGTCTCCTCGCCCCACGGTTCCATGTCGGCCACCGGGACGCGCGCGTCGGCCCGGCCGCGGAAGGCCGAGATCGGGACGTCGAGCGGCTCGCGCCGCTCGTAGCGGTAGGTCTCGCTGAGCATCGAGTCGACCCGCAGGAGCGGCACGACCAGCGCGAACAGGTCGGGGTTCGCCAGCACCTCGGGGCTCACCGCGCCTTCGCGCCGGACCGCCTCGGCGAACGCCTCCTCGCTCAGCGCGTCGCTGGTCTGGGCCGGGGGCACGGTCAGCCGCGGCGCGGCCTGGCTGGCGACGAACAGGGCGCTGGGCCCGAAGCCGTGCCGGCGCCGCAGGTGGTGGCGCCAGCTCGAACGCCAGCAGCGCGCCGAAGCTCAGGCCGAAGAACACGCTGGGCAGGTCGCACAGCAGCACGAGCGCCTCGGCCAGCTTCGGAACGAGCTCGGTCAGGTCGCGGTACTGGGGCTCGGCGACGCGGTTCTCGCGCTGCGGCAGCTGGACCGCGCAGACCTCGACGTCGGCCGGAAACAGCGCCGGCCAGGTGTTGAAGGTGGACGCCGCGCCGCCGCCCTGGGCGAACGCGAAGCAGCCGCAGCCGGGCCCCCTCGCGCGGCCGGCGGTAGGGCAGCGAGGGCGTGCGGACCGCCTCGCCCAGCGCCGGCGCTCACGCCGCGCCCGCCCGGCTCGCGCGCGCTGCGCGGCCGCAGGTCGGTCCAGACCTCGTCGATGTGGGCCAGGCACTCCCGCGGCTGCCCCGCCGGCCCGCCTCCGCCAGCCCCCCGGCAGGGCCCGGTCGAGCGGCCAGACCGAGTACTGCTCCTCGTCGTTGCACCACGACGGCGAAGACGCCGTCCTGGGCCGGGTTCATCGGAGCACCTCGAGGCCGGCGGCGGCCAGCAGTTCGCGCTCGCGCTCGGGCGCCAGGCCCGCCCCGCGCTCGCGCTCGGGCGGCAGGGTCGCGGCCCAGGCGGCGGTGGCGCGGAAGGTCTCGCCCAGCGGGCGCGTCGTCAGCCCGGCGGCCTGGGCGCGGGCCGGGTCGAGCCGCAGGAAACCGGCGTACTGCGCTTCGTCGGGCAGCCAGAGCGGGAGCTCCATCCAGGGCCCGGCGCCGCCCGCCAGCAGCACCTCCTCGCTGACCCAGCGCAGCCGCACCGGCTGGGCGGGGTCGAGCGCCGCGATTCCCGCTTCGAGCAGCTCGCCCATGGTCGTGCCGCCCAGCGGCCCGACGGCCTGGAACGTCCCGCCCCGGTCGTCCCGGCCCAGCCGCAGGAACCAGCGCGCCAGGTCGCGCGCGTCGATCACCTGGACCGGGCGCTCGGGGCGGCCCGGGGCCAGCACGTCGCCGCCGCGGGCCAAGCGCTCGGCCCAGTACGTGAAGCGGTCGGTGGGGTCGTACGGGCCGGCGATCAGGCCCGGCCGGACCACCGTCGCGCGCGCCGAAGCGGGCCCGCACGACGGCCTCGGCGGCGGCTTTGAGCGCGCCGTAGAGCTGGGCGGCGTCGGCCTCGGCGCGCTCGGCGGGCAGCTCGGCCAGCTGCGGCGTCCTCGGTCAGGCCGGGGCGCGAGACGTCGGCGTAGACCGAGACGGTCGAGACGAACAGGTAGCGGCGCGCGCCGGCCAGCGCCCGGGCGGAGCGCTCGACCGTCTCGGGGTCCATTCCGCTCGGTGTCGACGACCAGGTCCCACGCTTCGCAGCCGAGCTGCTCGACGGCGGCGCCGGTCCGGTCGCCCAGGCGTTCGTCCACGCCCGGCGGGAGCGGGCAGCGCGTCTCGCCGCGGTGGAACAGGGTCACCGCGTGGCCTTCCGCGGCGGCCGCCTCGACGACGTGGCGGCCCAGGAAGCGGGTTCCGCCGAGCACCAGTACCTTCACCGCGTATCTCCGTTGGAAAGGGCGTCGTCGGGCCGGCGCACGTCCGGCACGAGCAGCAGCACGAGGGTCGAGAGCAGCATCCAGCCGGCCGCGACGAAGAGCGTCGGGGCGACCCCGAAGGCCTGCGCGACCGGGCCGCTGACGGCGAAGCCAGCGGCAGCAGCGCCAAGCTGCCCAGCCAGTCGTAGGCGCTGACCCGGGAGAGCACGTCGCGCGGGACGTCGCGCTGCATCGCGGTGCCGAACAGCACCCCGAAGATCCCGATGCCCAGGCCCCCCAGCAGCGCCGCCGGGGCGTCGACGACGACCGGCGCGCCGAGCGCGAGGGCCAGCACCGGCAGGGTGAACAGGGCCAGCGGAACGACCGCGAAGAGCAGCGTGCGGCGCGTCTTGACCCGCATCGCCAGCAGGCTGCCGGCGATCGTGCCGGCCCCGAAGGCGGTCGCGATCGCGGCCCAGGCGCCGGCCCCGCCGAGCTGGGTCTTGGCGATCAGCGGCCCGAGCACGAAGTACGGCGCCAGCACGAAGAAGTGGAACAGCGAGGCCCAGACCACGATCGCGAACAGCCAGCGGCGCGAGACGAACTCGTGCCAGCCGCCGCGCAGCTCGGCCAGCATCGAGGGCTGGGCGGCGCCGCCCGCCGCGGCCGCGGGGCGGGCGAAGTGCCCGCCGATGGCCGCCAGCGAGAGCGCGCTGACGACGAACGTGGCGGCGTCGATGGCCAGCGCCACCCCGGCCCCGGCGCTCGCGACCAGGATTCCGGCCAGGGCCGGGCCGAGCACGTTGGCGCTGTTGCGCGCCGTGCTCATCAGCCCGTTGGCCTCCTGCAGCCGGGCGCCCGGGACGAGGTCGGGCAGCGCCCGGGTCGAGGCCGGCCGGAAGAACGCCGCGGCGGTCCCCCAGATCGCGGTCAGGACCATCAGCTCGGGCAGCGTCGCCCGCCCGGCCAGCAGCAGCGCGGCGATGCCGCCCTGGGCCAGCGCGCGCACCAGGTCGCTGGCGATCATCACCCGGCGCGGCAGCAGCCGGTCGGCCCAGACCCCGCCGAACAGCACGAACACCACCGTCGGCACCGTCCCGGCCGCCAGCACCAGGCCCAGCGCCGTGGCCGAGCCGGTCACCCCGAGCACCGCGAAGGCCAGCGCGACCGGGACCAGCGCGTCGCCGATCACCGAGGTCGCCTGGCCGGCGAAGTAGAGCCGGAAGCCGCGCTCCCGCAAGACCGATCCGGTCGCCGCCACGGCGCTCGCGCTCATAGGTTCTCCAGCGCCGCTCGCACGAGCGGAAACAGGCTTTGGGGGGCGTGGGCCGGGGTGAAGTGGTCGCCGGGCACGACGTGCAGCGCGAAGCCGGCCCCCGCGACCGCGCGCCAGCCGGCGACGTCGTCGGGCGAGATCAGCCGGTCGGCCTGCGCCGCGAAGGCGACGATCGGCACGGCCAGCGGCGGCGGGAGCCCGTCCCCGTAGCGCTCGAGCGCGGTGAAGTCGGCCCGCAGGGCGGGTTCGACCAGCGCCCGCAGCTCGGGGTCGGCCGCGATCGCGGGCGGCACCCCGCCCAGCTCGGCCACCGCGGCGAAGAAGGCCTCGTCGGGCAGGGCGTGGATCGGCGCCGCGGGCGGCCGGCGCGGCGGCGGGGCGCCGGCGGCGACGAACAGCCGCGCGGGGGGCGTCCCGGCCGCGGCCAGCAGGCGCGCGGTCTCGAACGCGACGAGGCCGCCCAGGCTGTGCCCGAGCAGCGCCAGCGGCGGCTCGGGCCGCCCGCACCGGGGAGCGCGAGGGTGCCGGTCAGCCCGCGGATCGCGCCGGCTAGCGCCTGGGCCAGTTCCGGGATGCTCTCCAGCCCGGGCTCCAGGAAGCGCTCCTCGCGCCCGGGCGGCTGCGCCAGCAGCACCTCGACGTCGTCCGCCCAGCGCCGAGCCAGGCCCGGTACGCCGAGGCGGCCGAGCCGGCGGCCGGCACGACCACGAGGCGAACTCGGGCGGGGGCCGGCCGGGGCGTCCGGCGCAGCCAGGCGCCCTGCGGCAGCACGCCGCTCACGCCAGCCTCGCCAGGGCGTCGATGTGCTGCTCGTAGCTCAGCGCGTGGGCGGCGCCGTCGCGCAGCGGCAGCTCGGCCAGCGGGCGGTCCGGGTCGCGCAGCCCGGCCGTCGCCAGCGCGCAGAAGGCTTCGAGCACGTCCGCCATCGCGCCGGCCGAATAGCGCTCGGCGTCGTACTCGATGCGCCCGAAGTAGCCCCGCGGCGCGGCCCACAGGGCCATCGTGAAGTCGTAGAACGTCGCGCAGGGGTCGACGTCGACGGCCGCCACGCGCAGCACGTCGTCGCTGGGCGGGACGGGCCAGTTGAGGTACAGGTAGCGGGCCCGGAAGAGCGGCAGGTGCTCGAACTGCGCGCTCGGCCGGACGGCCGCGATCAGGTCGTGGTAGGGCACGCTCTGGTGCGCCAGCGCGCCGATCGTCGTCGCGCGCGCCCGCTCGACCGCGGCGCGGAAGGTCTGGCCCGGCTCGACCCGGGTCACCAGCGGCATCATCGACATCAGCAGCCCGACGGTGCGGGCGAAGGCGGGCGTCTCGCGGTTGGCGCTGGGCGTCCCGACGACGATCTCGGCCCGCCCGGTCAGCCGGGCCAGCAGCGCATTGTAGGCGCCCAGGAAGACGGCGTAGGGCGTGCAGCGGGTCTGGCGCGCGAGCGCGTCGGCGGCCTTGGCGGTCGCCTCGTCCAGCACGAACCAGACCCGGCGCGCGCCGTAGCCGCGCCGGGCCGGCGGGGACAGGTCGGGCGGGATCGTGACCGGCTCGCCCGTCCCGGCCAGCAGGTCCGCGAAGTACGCCGTGTTGGCGGCGAACAGCGCCCGCGCGGCATCGCCCCGCTCCCAGCGCGCGAACGCGCTGAAGTCGTCGGCCGGAGCGGCTCGGACGAGGGTGACTGCGGCGCGGCGGGCGCGGCGGCCGGACGCAGCGGTGGCGGCGCGTGCCGCTCAACTCGGCTCGGTAGGCGGCGAGCAGCTCCTCGAAGAGCACGCCGGAGGCGACCCAGTCGGTGACGGCGTGGTGCATCACCAGCGCCAGGGCGAACTCGGCGTCGGCGGTGCGCAGGGCCAGCGCGCGCATGAGCGGCCCGCGCTCCAGGTCGAACGGCTCGCGCGCGAAGGCGGTCAGGCGGGCCCGCAAGGCGTCGCGGTCGAGCCCGACCGCGGTCCGCCCGTCCTCGGCCACGAGCGGAATCGTGCTGCCGGCGGACACGACCCGCTCGATGCCGCCCGCGCCGCGGCCGGAACCGGCTGCGGGCCGACTCGTGGCGCTCGGCCAGCCGGCGCAGCGCGCGCTCGAGCGCGCCGTGGTCGGGCGCGGCGGCGATCAGCAGCCCGCCCGCGACGTGGTTGCCGCCCCCGGACGGGTCGCGCAATTCCAGCTCGACCAGCCGAGCCTGGTCGATCCCGACCGGCGCGAGCGCCGGAGCCGGCGCTGCCGGACCGGCGGCGCCTGGGCTTCGGCGCGCGTACGCCGCGACCAGCTGGCCCAGCCGTTCCAGGCTGGTCAGCGTGGCTTCGCGCGAGACGCCGAAGTCGATCAGGCAGGCGATCTCGTCCACCCCGCAGGCCCGCAGCCGCTCGACGATCGTGCGGCAGTGGTCGAGGGTCCCGATCAGCGCCGCGTGGTTGATGTAGCGTTCGGTCGCGAAGTCGATCTGGGCCGCGATCTCGGCCTCGTCGCCCAGCTCCAGCGACGCGTCGCGCTGCTGGGCGAAGAACGAGCGCAGGTAGCCCCGCAGCGGCTCGTACACCGCCGCCCGGCTGGACGCGGCGTCCTCGCCCGCGTAGGCGTGCACCATCACCGTCGCCACGCCGGTCGCCGGGTCGAGCCCCGCCTCCGCGCGCGCGGCGCGGTAGCGCGCGATGCGTTCGGTCAGGTCCTCGAACGAGGTGCCGATCAGCGACCCCAGCAGGTTCATCCCCAGGCGCCCGGCCCGCTCGCAGGTCGAGAGGCTGCCCGAGGTCGTCAGCCAGACCGGCAGCTCGGGCTGGACCGGGCGCGGATAGGTCCGCACCTCGCGCATCTCGCCGCCGGGGTCGGGGAAGGCCACCGCTTCGCCGCGCCAGAGCCGGCGCACCGCGTCGATCGTGGCCGTGGTGACCTCGGCTGCGCTGCTCGAAGCGGTCGGGGGCGAACACGAAGTCGGCCGGGTGCCAGCCGGCCGCGAACGAGATGCCGACCCGCCCGCGCGAGATGTTGTCGACCACCGCCCACTCCTCGGCGATGCGCGCCGGGTGGTGAGCGGCGCGACCACGCTGCCGGCCCGCAGACCGATCCGCTCGGTGCGCGCGGCCAGCGCCGCGGCCAGGGTCGCCGGGTTCGGGTAGATCCCGCCGAACTCGTGGAAGTGCCGCTCGGGGACCCAAGCCGAGGCGAAGCCGAGCCGGTCGGCCAGCTCGACCGAGTCGAGCACGAAGCGGTACTTCTCGGCGTCGTCGCCCTGCGCCTGGGCGAAGTAGTACACCCCGAAGCGCACCGCGCGCGCGGCCGGCGGCGGCGCGGCGCGCGCGCTCGCGCACCCGGCGCGCGAGCCGGGCCAGGCTCTCGGGGTCGAGCGAGGCCAGCCGCTCGCGCAGGTCAGGCACGGGTCGCTCCCAGCAGCATCTCGATCTCCTCGGCGCTGAGCTGTTCCAGCTCGGCGGCCAGCGCGTCGATCGCGCCCTCGTCCGGCCCCGCTGGTCCCGACGAGGCCCGGCCGCGGCCGCCGACGGCGCGGGCATGGCAGCCGGCGCGGGCGGGCGCGGTCGGCGCCGATGCAGCGGTGCGCGCGGCCGGTGCGGCGAAGCCGGCGCGGCGGCGCGCGGGCGCGGCGTCCCGGCTAGCCGGGCCAGCTCGGCGCTGAACTCGCGCACGCTGGGGGCGGCGAAGAGCGCCGCGATCGGGAACTCCAGCCGCAGCTCGCCGCGCAGCCGGGTCACCACCGCGGAAGCGGTCAGCGAGTTGCCGCCCAGGGCGAAGAAATCGTCGTCGGCGGCAATTTCCGCGATCCCGAAGGCGTCGCGCCAGGCCGCGAGCACGGTCGCCTCGATCCCCGCCGCGCCGCCCGGCGCGCGACACCGCGCTCGCGGCGGAGGCCGACCCGGGCCGCGTTTCCGCGCCCGTTCCGCCACCGGCTGCATTCCCGCAGCAGCCGTTCCGCCGGCAGCCGCGATACCCGGCGGCGCCAGCAGCCGTTCCAGCCGACAGCCGATCCGCCGCGGCCGTTCCGGCGGCGTTCGTCCCGCAGGCGTTCGTCCCGGCGGCGTTCGCCGCGCGCGCCGGAGGCGGGCGGAAAGACGCCCGCCGGCGCTCGAAGGCATATCCCGGCAAGCGCTCGCGCGGGCCGTCGTAGGCCGGCGTCGCCGCGCCCAGGTCGACCGGCGCGCCCGCGACCCAGAGCTGGCCGCAGGCGGCCAGGAAGTGCCGCAGGCCGTCGCTGGCCTCCGCGGCGAGCGGGAGCGATGTCACCGTGCGCTGCAGCGTGGTGCGCAGGCGCCGGCGGGCGAGGTCGGTCAGACCCGTCCCGGGCCGACCTCGAGCAGCAGCGCGCGCGGGGGTCGCGCAGGACGGTCGCCAGGCCCTGCGCGTAGCGGACCGCGCCGCGCGTGTGCGCCAGCCAGTATGCCGGCGTGCAGACCTGCGGCCGGGTCGGCCCAGTCCCCGCTCACGTTGGAGACGTAGGGCCGAGCGGGGGCGGCGCGAAGCGGACCGCGCTCAGGCGCTGCGCGAACGCGGCCAGCACCGGTTCGGTGGCGCGGGTGTGGAAGGCCAGCGAGGTCGCGAGCGGAACGGCGCGCACGCCGCGCTCGGCCAGCCGCGCGGCGAACTCGGCGACCGCGGCGGGCGGTCCGCCGACCACGGTCTGCACGGGCCCGTTGAGGGCCGCGATCTCCAGCTCCGGCGGCAGCAGCTCGCGCAGGCGGCGCTCGTCGAGCGACACGGCCAGCATCGCGCCGCGGCTCCATCGTCTGCATGAGCCGGCCGCGCTCGGCGATCAGCGCCGATCCCGTCGGCCGGGGAGAACACCTCGGCCAGGCCGGCGGCGACGTACTCGCCCACGCTGTGCCCGATCATCGCGGCCGGCCGCACGCCCAGCGACTCCCACAGCCGCGCGGTCGCGTACTCGACCGCGAAGAGCGCCGGCTGGGTCAGCTCGGTCCGGCCCAGCGCGGCGGCGCTCGCCCGCCGCGAACACCAGCTCGCGCAGGTCGGCCCCGAGCGGCGGCCGAGCCGCGTCGGCGCAGGCGTCGAAGGCTTCCCGGAAGGCCGCGAAGGCCTGGTAGAGCGGCGCGGCCATCCCGGCGTACTGCGCGCCCTGGCCGGGGAAGGCGAACACGACCGCCGGCCCGCCGGAGCCGCGCTCGGCCGCGGCCGGAGCGCCCGGGCCGCGCCGGGCGCTCAGCGCGGCCGCCGCTTCGGCGCAGGTCGAGGCCGCGACCGCGGCGCGGTGCGCGAAGGCCGGCCGCGGCCCGGCTGGCCGCGGCGGACCCGGCTGAGCGCGGACGTCGCCGCGCCGCGCCAGCGCGCGGCGTGGGCGCGCAGCGCCGGCCGCCAGGCTGCCCGCGCTGCGCGCCGAGACGACGTACACGTCGGGCGCGGGCGCGCGCTGGCGCGACGGCTCGGCGGCGGGGGCCTGTTCCAGCACGACGTGCGCGTTGGTGCCGCCGATTCCGAACGAGCTCACCGCGGCCCGGCGCGGGCCCGCCGGCCGGCCAGGGCGCGGGCGCGGTGGGGATGACGAAGGGGCTGGTCTCGAGCTCGAGCAGCGGGTTGGGGCGCTCGAAGTACGGGCTGCCCGGAATCTCGCCGTGCGCCACCGCGAGCGCGGCCTGGATCAGCCCGACGACGCCGGCCGCGGCGTCGAGGTGGCCGATCGCGGCCTTGAGCGCGCCCAGCGCGATCGTTCCGCGCGCCCGCGCCGGCGAACGCGCGCCGCAGCGCGCGCAGCTCGATCGCGTCGCCGATCGCGGTCGCGGTCCGTGCGTCTCGACGAAGCCGACCGTGGCCGGGTCGATCCCGGCCACCGCCAGCGCCTCGCTCGATCGCCGCGACCTGGCCGTCGACGCTGGGCGCGGTGAAGCCGACCTTGCGCGCGCCGTCGTTGTTGACCGCCGAGCCGCGGATCACCGCGTAGATCGCGTCGCCGGCGGCCAGCGCGTCCTCCAGCCGGCGCAGCACCACCACGCCCGCGCCGCTGCCCGCCGAACGTGCCGTCGGCGGCGGCGTCGAAGGGCCGGCAGCGGCCGTCGCGCGAGGCGATGCCGCCGCTGGCGTAGAGGCTGCCGAGTCCTGCGGCAGCACGATCGTCGCCCCGCCCGCCAGCGCCAGGTCGCACTCGCCGGCCAGCAGGCTCTGCACCGCGAGGTGCACCGCGACCAGCGAGGTCGAGCAGGCGGTCTGGACGCTCATGCTGGGGCCGCGCAGGTCGAGCTTGTACGAGATGAGGGTCGCCAGGAAGTCCTTGTCGTTGGCGGCCCGGCCGAGCAGCGACTCCGCCTGGCTCTCGCGCAGCGCGGGCAGGACGTTGTTCCAGTAGTAGCCGCTGGTGCCCATCCCGGCGAACACGCCGACCGGGCCGGCGGCGGCGGCCGGGTCGCAGCCGGCGTCCTCGAACGCGTGCCAGACCGTCTCGAGCATCACCCGGAGCTGCGGGTCGTGCAGCTCGGCCTCGCGCGGCGTCAGCCCGAAGAAGCCGTGGTCGAAGGCGTCGAAGTCGTCCAGCACCCCGGCGACCGGGACGAAGTCGGGGTGGCGGCGGAGCGCCTCGGGCACGCCGAAGCCGGCCAGCTCGGCGTCGCTGAAGACGCGCCCGGCGTACGGCCGCCGCGGGCCAGCTCCCGAAGGCGGCGAGCGTTCGCGCCGGGCGCGCGGACCGCCATGCCGACGATAGCGACGCCGTCCAGTGTGCTCATCGACGTCCGTGGGCGCCGCGGCAGCGGGCGCGAGCGCCCGGCGGCGCTCGGCCCGGGCCCGCCCCTCGTCGACCGCGCCCGGAGTCCGGGCGCCGCCCCGCCGGCGTCGGCCGTGGCCCGGGCCAGGTGCGCGGCCAGCGCGGCGATGGTGGGATGGGCGAACACGCGCAGGGTCGGCGCGGGCGCGAAGCGCTCGGCCAGCGCCTCGACCAGCACCACCGCCAGCAGCGAGTTGCCGCCCGCGTCGAAGAAGTTGGCGTGCGCGTCCCGGACCGGCACGCCCAGCGCCCGGCGCCACGCTCGGCGACGACCGCCGCCCCGGGTCGCCCGCAGCGGCCTCCAGGTTCGGCAGAGCTTGGCCCACGTCAGCGGGGCGATCGTCGGGGAACCGCCTTGAAACGAGTCGGCCAGGGTTCCACCGGCTGTGGCCGATGCGCGCGGAGCCGGCGGGCCGCGATCAGGCGGTCGGCCGGAGCGCGCCGGCGGCGCGGCGGTCGAGCTTGCCCCGGCGGTCAGCGGCAGCTCCGGGCACCAGCGCGATCGCGGCCGGGACCATGTAGCGCGGCAGCGCGGCGGCGGCGGCGCGGCGCAGCTCGGCGGCCAGCGCCGTCGGCGTCGACCGGGCGGCGGGCGACGACCAGCGCGTCCAGGCGAGCGCCGTCGGCGCCGGCCACCACCGCGGCCAGCGCGACGTCGGGGTGGGCCGTCAGCACGGCCTCGACCTCGCCCGGCTCGATCCGGTGGCCGCGCAGCTTGAGCTGCGCATCGGCCCGGCCCAGGTAGACGATCGCGCCGTCGGCCCGGCGCCGGCCGAGGTCGCCGGTCAGGTACAGTCGCGCGCGGCCCGCGGCCAGCGGCCGCGGCCGCGGGTCGGGGACGAAGCGGGCCGCGGTCAGCCCGGGCGGTTCAAGTAGCCGCGGGCCACGCCGGGGCCGCCGATCGCGATCTGGCCGACCACCCCGGCGGCAGCTCGGCCAGCGCCCGTCGACCACCGCGACCGTGACGTGGGCCAGCTCGGTGCCGATCGGCACCGGGTCGTCGGCCGGTCCGACCCGGTGCATGGCGCGGCGTAGACGGTCGTCTCGGTCGGGCCGTAGCCGTTGATCAGCCGGCGACGCCGCAGG
>CAWCJH010000004.1:0-221831 GCA_963795695.1 Vulcanimicrobiota bacterium
GCTGAATCGCCGGTGCGCATACCGCAGTCTGGCCGCAGCACGCGCAAGCTTCTCGTCGAGCGAAGCCACGTGCACGCGCTCGAGGAAACGATTGACGTTTGCGTCGCGCGCTCCCTCACCGGTTATCGATTCAGCTACGACGACCGTCGGCACGAAGACGTCGCTTCCGTCGCTCAGCGCTTTGCGGATGAACGCGCGGAGCGGGCCTTCTTTTTCGGCGATCGCGCTGAGGGCGCCGGAGTCGAGGACGAGTCGGCGAGCTGCCACAGCCGTTCTCCTTTCGCTTGGTCTTCGGGTGAGATGGGATCGCTGACGTCCCACTCGTCGAGCAGTGCGAGGAGCTTGAGCCGGTAGAGCTTCGCCCGCAAGGCCTCGTCCACGAGTGAGGACAAGTTGACGTCCTCGCCGGCGAGCTTTCGCAGCTCTGCAAGCGTGGCCGTGTTCACCGTGACCGAGACTTTCGTCGTCGCCATGGTCATCATGCTACCATGGTAGGATAACCGGATGCCAGGCGGGTGGCACTCCGTTGCGCGAAGATGGCCGGGTGGCAAAGGCCAAGACGGTCCATTACTGCACGGCGTGCGGCTTCGAGTCCGCGCGCTGGCTGGGGCGCTGCCCGGGCTGCGAGGCCTGGAACACGTTCGAGGACGCCCCGTCGGCCAAGCCGGCCAAGGGCGCCGCGGCCCGGGCCGTCGCGCTGCCACTGCGCCCGGCCGGGCCGCTGCCGCTGGCCGCGGTCGACGATGCCCGAATCGCGCGCCGGCGGACCGGGATGCGCGAGCTCGACGCGCTGCTCGGCGGGGGGATCGTGCCGGGCAGCCTGGTGCTGCTGGGCGGACCGCCCGGGGCGGGCAAGTCGACGCTCTTGCTGCAGCTCGTCGACGCGCTCGCGCGGGCCGGCGCGCGGGCGGTCTACGTCTGCGGCGAGGAGTCGGCGGCGCAGACGAAGCTGCGCGCGCAGCGGCTCGACGCGGATTCCGCGCTGCTGGTCTTCCCCGAGACGAACCTGCGCGCGGTGCTCGACGCGCTCGAGCGCCAGCCGCCCGAGGTGCTGGTCGTCGACTCGATCCAGACCATGTGGCTGCCCGACGTCGAGTCGTTCGCCGGCAGCGTCTCGCAGGTGCGCGACTGCACCCAGGTGCTGATGGAGTTCGCCAAGCGCACCGGCTGCGCGACGTTCCTGGTCGGCCACATCACCAAGGACGGCCAGATCGCGGGCCCGCGGCTGCTCGAGCACCTGGTCGACACCGTGCTCTACTTCGAGGGCGACCCCTCGGGCGAGTACCGCATCGTGCGCGCGTACAAGAACCGCTTCGGCGGGATCGACGAGATCTGCGTGTTCGCGATGGACGACCGCGGCCTGCACGAGGTCGCCGACCCCTCGGCACTGTTCTTGCACGGCCGCGGCCCGCGCCCGAGCGGCTCGTGCGTGGTGCCGACGCTGGTCGGCCAGCGCCCGGTGCTGGTCGAGATCCAGGCCCTGGTCGGCGAGGCCGCCTACGGCACGGCGCGCCGGCTCGCCGCCAACGTCGACCCCGCCCGGCTGGCGATGATCATCGCGATCCTCGAGCGCCGCGCCGGCCTGCTGCTCGGCGGGCACGACGTCTACTGCTCGGTGGCCGGCGGCCTGCGGGTGAGCGAGACGGGTGCCGACCTCGGGATCGCGCTGGCGATCGCCTCGGCCTTCCGCGACGTTCCGCTCGGCACGGGCACGGTCGCCTTCGGCGAGCTCGGCCTCTCGGGCGAAGTGCGCAGCGCCTCGCAGCCCGCGCGCCGCGCGGCGGAGGCGACGAAGCTGGGCTTCACCCGCCTCGTCACCCCCGAGAACGCGCGCGACCTCGCCGCCGCGATCCGGCTCGCCTTCGACTGACGGCTACTTCTTCTGCGCCGAGCCGGGCTCGGCCATCGAACCGTGCCGGCCGGCGGTGACGCCTTCGGGCAGCGCCGGTGCGATCGTGCCTTCGAACTTCGTCATCAGCGGCCCGGCGACGACCTCGTGCTTGCCGGCCATCAGCGCGTCGTAGGCCTGCTGCGCGACCTGCTCCGGATCGGCCTTCTTGTCGCTCGCGCCGACCTGCGTGTCGTCCATCCCCGCGCGGTGGAAGAAGTTGGTGTCGGTCGGTCCCGGCATCAGCGTGGTGACCGTGATCTCGCTGTCCTTGAGCTCGTTGCGCAGCGACGCCGCGAACGACTTCACGAACGCCTTGGACGCGCCGTACACCGCTTCGTACGGCGTCGCCATCACCGCGGCGACCGACGAGGTGAACAGCAGCCGGCCGGCGTTGCGGGCGACCATCGCGGGCAGGACCCGCTTGGCGAGGTGCACGGTCGAGCGGCAGTTGAGATCGACCAGCTGCAGCTCCTGGTCGAGCGGCGTCTCCACGAACCTGCCGCCGACCCCGATCCCGGCGTTGATCGCCGCCACGTCGGGCGGGCGGCCGGCCGCGATGCGGCTCGCCAGCTCCTCGACGCCGGCGGGCGTGGCGAGATCGACCTGGACCGTCTCGACTTGCGCGCCCAGCGCCCGGAGCTCGGCGGCGGCGGTCGCCAGGCCGGCGTCCTCGGCGGCGATCAGCAGGTCGAAGCCGGCTTTCGCGAACTGCTTGGCGAGCGCGAGGCCGATCCCGCTGGACGCCCCGGTCACCACGGCGAACTGTTTGCTCGAATCGTTCATGCGCCGATGATTCCCGTGCCGGCGCCGCGTGCCGCGGTCGAACGGTCGGCTCCTCCGTACGACGAGGACCCGAGCCGCAGCGCGCGGCATGAAGCGCGAACCGTGGCTTCGACCGACCTGATCCCGCGCGACGTCCTCTTCGGCTATCCCGAGCGCACCGCGCCCGTGCTCGCGCCCGACGGCACCCGCATCGCCTACCTCGCGCCGGCCGACGGCGTGCTCGCCGTCTGGGTGCGCACGATCGGGCAGGCCGACGACCGCGTCGTCGCGCGCGACCCGCGGCGCCCGATCCGCAACGCCCTGTGGTCGCCCGACGGGGCGCGCGTGCTCTACCTGCAGGACGCCGCCGGCGACGAGAACTTCCACCTCTTCGGGGCCGACCCGCAGGGCGGCGAGCCGGTCGACCTCACGCCCGGCCCGAACACGCGGGTCGAGGTGCTCACGATCGATCCGCACCGGCCCGACCGCATGCTGATCAGCTCCAACCGGCGCGACCCGCAGGTCTTCGACGTCTACCGGCTCGACCCGCGCAGCGGTGCGGCCGCGCTGGACACGCAGAACCCCGGCACGATCGCCGCCTTCGCCAGCGACACCGCGATGGTCGTGCGGGCCGGGCTCGTCCAGCACGGCGACGCCTCGGCCGAGCTGGTCGTGCGCGACGCGGCCGACGCGCCCTGGCGCAGCCTGGCGCGGTTCGATCCGGACGACGGCCTGCCCGAGCCGGTCGGCTTCACCCCCGACGGGACGGCACTGCTCGCGATCACCAGCGCCGGCGCGAACGCGGCTCGCCTCGTGCGCTACGACGTGGCGAGCGGCGCGCGCGCGGACATCGCCGGCGATCCCGAGTACGACGTGACCCGGGTCGTGTTCTCACCCAAGACCAAGACCCCGGTCGCGGCCTCGGTCGTGCGCGACCGCACGGCGTGGATCGTGCTCGACCCGGCCTACGAGGCCGACTTCGCCGCGCTGGCCGCGCAGGTGCCGGGCGACCTCGGGATCGACTCGATCGACCGCGACGACCGGACTTGGCTGGTCTCCTCGCTGGTCGACGCCGGCTCGCCGTCGTACTGGTCGTACGACCGGCGCACGCGCCGGGCGACCAAGCTGTTCGCGGTCCGGCCGGCGCTCGAGCGCTACCCGCTCGCGCCGATGCAGCCGATCGCCTACGCCGCTCGCGACGGGCGCACGATCCACGGCTACCTCACCGTCCCCGCCGGCGCCGAGCCCGAAAACCTGCCCGCGCTCGTCTACGTGCACGGCGGCCCGTGGGCGCGCGACGTCTGGGGCTACAACCCCACGGTGCAGTGGCTCGCCAACCGCGGCTACGCGGTGCTGCAGCCGAACTTCCGCGGCTCGACCGGCTACGGCAAGGCGCACCTCAACGCCGGCGACCGGCAGTGGGCCGGCGCCATGCACACCGACCTGCTCGACGCCAAGGCGTGGCTGGTGCAGCAGCGGATCGCCGACCCGCTGCGGGTCGGCATCATGGGCGGCTCCTACGGCGGCTACGCGACGCTCGCGGCGCTCGCGTTCGCGCCGCTGGCGTTCGCCTGCGGCGTCGACATCGTCGGCCCGTCCAACCTCAACACGCTGCTGGCCTCGATTCCGCCCTACTGGGAGACGCTGCGCGCGACGTTCGGCCGCCGGATGGGCGAGAGCGAGGAGTTCCTGCGCGAGCAGTCGCCGCTGCACGCGGCCGACGCGATCCGGGCGCCGCTGCTGATCGGTCAGGGCGCCAACGACCCGCGGGTCAAGATCGCCGAGTCCGACCAGATCGTCACCGCCATGCGCGCCCGCGGCCTGCCGGTGACCTACGTCGTCTTCGAGGACGAAGGCCACGGCTGGGCGCGGCCCGAGAACGCCAAGCGCTTCAACGCCGCGGTCGAGGCGTTCTTGCGCGACAACCTGCACGGCCGGGCCGAACCCGCCCGGCCCGAAGAGTCGATCGAGCCCTTCCTGCGCTAGCCGATGCCCGAACCAGACGCGCGCACGGCCACATCCCAGCGAGCGCTGCAGCGGGTCCGCAAGCTGTGCCTCGCGCTCCCGCAGGCGACCGAGAAGCTCAGCCACGGCGCGCCGTGCTTCTTCGTGCGGGACAAGACGACGTTCGTGATGTTCATGGACGACCACCACCGCGACGGCCGGCTGGCGCTCTGGTGCGCCGCGCCGGCCGGGGTCCAGGAGATCCTGACCGGCGCCGATCCGGAGCAGTTCTTCCGCCCGCCGTACGTCGGTTACCGCGGCTGGATCGGCGTTCGGCTCGACCGCGCTCCCGACTGGGAACGGGTGGCCGACATCGTCGAGGACGCGTACCGCACGGTCGCACCGGCGAAGCTGGTCGCAGCCCTCGATCAACGGCGTGACGCGAGCCGCTGACCTCCCTCGCGGGCAGCGCGCGTGACCGATCTCTTCTGGGAGCTGCACTCCGGCCTGCCGCGCGAAGGCCCGGGCGATGACGCCGCCACCGTGCGCGCGCTGCGGAAGATGCGATCTACGTGATGGGGTTCGACGCCGGCTTGCGCGCTTGGCGCGGCCTCGTCCGGCCGGGCGGCTGCGTCGTCGTCTCGGAGCTGAGCTGGCTGGTCGACGAGCCGCCCGAGCCGGCCCGAACGTTCTGGCGCGAGGCCTACCCGGCGATGCGGACGCGGGCCGCGAACCAGAGCGCCGTCGCAGCCGCCGGCTACGAGCCGCTAGGAGACTTCGTGCTGCCCCGCGCGGCCTGGTTCTCGAGCTACTACGATCCGCTCGAGCAGCGCCTCGTGCAGCTCGCCGAGCGCTACCGCGCCGATCCCGCGGCGCTGCGCCTGCTCGCCCGCGAGCGGCGCGAGATCACGCTGGCGCGTGGTGACGAGACGAGCTTCGGCTACGTATTCTTAGTGATGCGCAGGACCGCGGCATGACCCAACCCGAGCCCGAACCGGCCGCGATCCCGTTCGGCGGGCTCGAGTTCGAGATCGTGCCCAACCTCAGCGAAGGGCGCGACCCGGCCGTGATCGACGCCTGCGCCGCAGCGATGGAAGCCGAAGGAGCGCGTGTGGTGCACCGCACCAGCGACCCGGTCCACCACCGCAGCGTGATCACCGCGGTCGGCCGCGGCGCACAAGTCGTCGCGGCGGCGGTCGCGCTGGCGCGGGTCGCGCGCGAGCGGATCGACCTGCGCGCCCACCGCGGCGCGCACCCGCGGATCGGCGCGCTCGACGTGCTGCCGTTCGTGCCGCTCGGCGCGGCCACGCTCGACGACGCGGTGGCGCTCGCCCACCGCGCCGCGGCGCGGATCTGGCGCGAGCTCGGCATCCCGGCCTACCTCTACGGCGCGGCGGCGAGCGCGCCGCACCGCGCCCACCTGGCCGACGTCCGGCGCGGCGAGTTCGAGGGCCTCGCCGCCCGCCACGCGAGCGATCCGGCCTGGCGCTTCGACTACGGCGAGGGCGCGCACGCCTCGGCCGGGGCGGTCGCGGTCGGCGCGCGCCCGTTCCTGATCGCCTACAACGTCGAACTCGCCAGCGGCGACCTGGCGCTGGCCAAGCGGATCGCGCGCGCGCTGCGCGGGTCGAGCGGCGGGCTGCGCACGCTCAAGTGCCTGGGCCTGCGGCTGGCCGGCGACCGCGTGCAGGTGTCGTGCAACCTCACCGACGTCGACGCGGTGCCGCTCTACCGGGTGACCGAGCTGGTCCGCCGGGCCGCCGCGCGCGCCGGCGTCGCGGTGCTGCGCAGCGAGCTGATCGGCCTGGCGCCCGCGCGCGCCGTCGAGCGGACGGCGCGCGCGTACGAAGCCGCCGGCGGTTAGACCGCCAGCGTCGCCTGGCGCAGCGGGAGCTCCACCGGTTCGATGCAGCTGGGGTCCTCGAAGGTCGCGCGGTTCATCGCGCGCGACACCGGCACGGCGTCCATCCGCGCGTCGTCGAACGGCACCAGCGCCGCCAGCGCGTCGGCCACGTCGCCGTGCAGCCAGGCCTCGAGCGCGCCGTCGTCGAGGATCGCCGGCATGCGGTCGTGGAAGCGGGCCAGCGTCGCGTTGGGCGCGCAGGTCACGATGGTGCAGGTCTCGACCGGCGCGTCCTTGGGCCCCCAGCGCTCCCACAGGCCGGCGAACGCGAACGGCGCGCCGCCGTCGACGGTGAAGCGGTACGGCTGCTTGTCGCCCTTGGCGCCGGTCCACTCGTAGAAGCCGTCGGCGAAGACCAGGCAGCGGCGCTGCCGCAGCGCGTGGCGGAAGGCCGGCTTCTCCGCCAAGGTCTCGGCCCGCGCGTTGATCAGCCGCTGGCCCATGGCGAGGTCGCGGGCCCAGTACGGCACCAGGCCCCAGCGCAGCGGCACGACCGCGCCCGCGCCGTCGTTCTTCACCGCCGGCACGTCCTGGGTCGGCGCGATGTTGTAGCGCGGGTCGTAGTCCCGCTCGAGCCGGAACGCGGCAAAGCGCTCGGCGATCAGCTTGGGCCGGGTCAGGGAATAGCGCGCGCACATGCCGGTCCTCTTCGCGGCGCTACTCGTGGCCTCCGGTGCCGGGCTTGGCCGGGCACGAGCGCCCGCCGAAGGTGACCTGCTCGAACTCCGGCCGGTCGGTGGTCGGGAACGGTTCGGTGCCTTGCTGGCTGTGGGTGACGCAGTCGTACGAGAGCAGGTAGGCCATGATCGCGGCGTACTGGTCGGGCTTGAGCGAGCCCGGCGCGTTGAGCGGCATCTGCTGGGTGACGATGGTGCGCATCTGCGAGAGGTTCAGCTTCGCGCGGGCCAGGCTCGCGCCGGTCAGCGCCGGCGCCGAGACGCCTTGGAGCTGCGCGCCGTGACACGCCTGGCAGCTTTGCACGTAGAGCCGGCCGCCCTGTGCGACCTGCTGCGGCGTGTACGGCGCGGAGCCGGTCGAGGGCGGCAGGTTCGCGTTCTGCGTTCCCGCGCCGGCCACGCTCTGGTTCGCCGCGCTGTTGGCGCGCGGCGCCGAGATCGGGCCCAGCCGGTAGGCGGTCAGCACGCTGCCGTGGGTCTTGGGGATGTTGGGCACCTGCTGGTTGCCGGCCTCGCCGCTGAACTGCACGACGTACTCGGCGCCGCCCGCGCGGTAGACCGTCGGCGCGGCGACGTTGGACGAGCCGGTGTCGCTCTGCCAGAGCACCTTGCCGCTCTTGGGGTCGAGCGCGTAGAAGTGGCCGCCGAGATCGGTCGTGAACGCGAGGCCGCTCTTGGTCACCGTCACGCCGCCCTCGCCGGGATACGGGAACGGGTGCACCCAGGCGACCTTGCCGGTCGCGATGTCGATCGCGGTGACTTTGCCGGTCGCCGGGCGGCGCTTGGGCAGCGGCCCGGCGGTGTACGGCTGGCCCGGCGCCCATTGCGGCGCGTCGGTCTTGATCTTCCAGGTCGCGCACTCTTCGGTGCTCGGCACGAGGAAGTAGTTCGTGGCCGGGTCGTACGCGCCGCCGTTCCACTCGATGCCGCCGCCGTGGTTGGGGCAGGCCTGCGTGCCCTGCAGCGTCGGCGCTTTGGTGATGCCGGCCTGGTTGTCGACCGCCATGCGGTAGACCAGCTTGCCGTCGGTGCGGTCGAGCACGGCGAAGTTCGACGCCTTGTCGCCGATCGCGACCAGCTTGCGGTCCGTGCCGCCCACCTTGCCGTCGAAGAGGATCGGGTACATCGCCGGGTCGGCGTCGTGGGTGTCGTTCTGGAGCAGCTGGTAGTACCAGCGCAGCTTCGGCGCGTCGCCCGCGATGTCGAGCGCGACCAGCGAGTCGGTGTAGAGATTGCGGCCCTGGTGGCCGTGCAGGGTCAGGTTCGGGCCGGGATTCCCGGGCGCGATGAACAGCGTGTGCGTGCTCGGCTCGATCGTCAAGCCGCTCCACACGGCCGCGCCGCCGTGCCGCCAGGAGTTGCCGGGCCAGGTCTCGTGGCCGGGCTGGCCGGGGCCCGCGACCGTCTGCCAGTCCCACACCTGGTGGCCGTCCCGGGCGCTGAAGGCCCGCACCCGCCCGATGTTGCCGAAGTCGCCGCCCGCGGTGCCCAGGATGATCTTGCCGTCGTAGACGTAGGCCGCCATCGAGAACCAGTTGTTCTGCGTGTCGTTGCCTTTGTCGGTCGGGCAGCCGTTGACGTCGAACGACTTGCGCCCGCTGCTCGCGTCGAGCGCGATCACGCGGCAGTCCTGGGTGGCGAGGAAGATCTTGCCGTCGGCGATGCCGACCCCGCGGTTGACCGCGTAGGCAAGCACGTAGCCCGGCGTGTAGGCGAACTGCCACTTGAGCGCGCCGGTGGTCGCGTCGAGCGCGAGCACGCTGTCGTGCGAGGTGGAGACGTACATGATGCCGTGCCAGACGATCGGCGCGGCCTCTTGCTCGCCGTCGTCGGCGACTTGCGTGGTCCACGCTTTGGCCAGCGTGCCGACGTTGGCCGGCGTGATCTCGTCGAGGCCGGTGTAGCGGTTGTTGGCGTAGTTCTTCTGCGGCAGGATCCAGTCGTCGTCCTCGGACGCCGCGTTGCCGAGCGCGGCCGCGTCGGGGAAGCCGCCCGGCGAGGCTTCCGCCTGGGCGCCGGCCGACGGCGAGGCCTCCACCGTGGTGCTCGTCGCGCGGGACGATTGCGGGCCCGCCGTGCAGGCGGTCGAGATCAGGGCCAACAGCAGTGCTGCCAGGGCATTGCGAAGCGAGAACGGTCCCACGAATCCTCCGGACGGTAGCACCCCGTGATGCTCCTACCCCGAACGACGGGCGCGTGGAAGCCTGGCTGCGATGGGCTAGCCTGCTTTTACCGGCCCGCGGGCCGATGCGCTAGCAGCCGATCGAGGCGTTCCCCGTCACGACCCCGTTCGCCGCGGTCACCTTGCGGCCGTAGCAGGCGCCGGTGGTGTCATGGTAGGTGTAGGTCTGCGCGCTGGCATTGTTGGTCGTGCTCACCAGGTTGCCGGAGGCGTCGAAGGTCAGCGTGTCGGTCGGCGTCACCGTGTTCGCGAGCCGGCTGGCGAAGAAGCGCCCGTTCTCCGTGCGCTCCACGTCCGCGACGTAGCCCTGCTGGATCGCCGTCGCCTGCACGGCGCTGCCGTCGGGGTCGACCGTGTAGGCGAACTTCAGCGTCAGCGGCCAGTCGAACGCCGCGCCGTCCGAGATCAGCTCGCCGCCGCCCTCGCGCAGGCTCAGCGACCCGATCTGGGTGTGCTGGGCGATGTTCTGCACGAACTGGGTCGCCGAGCTGGTCACGGCCTGGTGCTGGGTGAACGCGAGGGTCTGCGCGACCTGGCTGCGCACGAGGCCGTGCGAGGTGAGCAGGTGGCCGCTGATGACGAACCGGCGCTGCGAGCGCGTGTCGATCGTGCCGCTGCCGTTGCCGCTCGCGTCGAACGAGCCGCCCTCGGCGATGCTCAGCGGCGGCACCGCGGAGAGGGTGTCCGCGTCGACCCCGCCCGTCAGCGGGCCGCGCGCGCCGCGGTCGAGGAACAGCAACAGGTTCGCGGTCGCCGAGAAGTAGTGGTTCGCGTTGAAGACCGAGAGCGCGACCTGGTGCGCCGCGCCGTCGTCGAGCGCGCCGGCGAACGGGGTCAGGTCGACCCGGTACGGCACGAAGTTCAGCGCCTGCACGCCGGGGATCGGCCGCCAGAGATACGGGTCGATGCCGCCGGTGTAGATCCAGGGATAGACCGGCGCGACGCCGGCCGGCCGGCCGTCGACCGCGATCTCCGTCTCGCGGAAGGCGGTGTTGCCGCAGTTGTTCAGCTTCGCGGCGAGGTCGTTGGGAAAGCAGGTGTACCAGAACTCGTCGCCGATCTGGCTCTGCGCGATCACCTCGAGGTATGCCCGCTCGACGTTGGTCGGCGCGATGAACGCCACGCTCAGCGAGTCGGCGCCGGTCTGCAGCGCGACCGGGTTGCCGTCGGGGTCGGCCAGCGGCACGACGGCGTCGGCCACCCGCGGCGCCGGGTAGCGCGCGTCGGGCGGGTAGAACGCGAGCGACGCGCTCGCGCCCAGCACGCCGGTGTAGGTGGCGTCGACGACGTTGCCAATCGAGATCTGGCCGCTCTGCGGCTTGCCGAAGAGCGCGCTCAGCTCGGTCAGGTCGCGCTCGACGTGCCAGCTCGGCCCGAGCGTGCGCGACGGCTCGGCGGTGGTGCCGAAGTAGATCGTCGCGCCGCCCAGGCCGATCGTCGCGGTGCGGTCGAACTGCCGGCCCGCCGTCACCGAGAAGTCGGCTTCGAGCACGACCTTGGCCCACGGTCCCGGGCACGCCGCCGGCGGCACGAACTGGAACGGCTTGGGCGCGAAGTCGCTGAAGGTCAGCCCGCGCAAGAGCGGCACGACGCAGGGCGCCGTGTTCGGGCGCGGCACCGGCGGGTCGGCGGTGGTGACGTTCGAAGGCGCCGGCGCGGTGCTCTGCGCCGTGCGGCGCGCGGCCAGCGCGCGCTCCTCGATCCGCGCCGCCGCGCCGGCGATGCGGACCGTCTTGGCCGCGGTGGTGCGAGCGGCCGGCGCGAGCGGCGTGCCGGGCACGACGGCCGGTGCGGCGCCGGACGTGCCGGCGTGCCCGCCGCCGCACGCGGCGAGGCTCAGCGTGAGGATCACGAGCAGGACCCGGCCGGTGCGCATGGCGATCCACCCTTCCGAAGAGGCGCTGGTCTGGCGCGCTGGTTGGGCGCGGGGCGCGATTCTCCCGCTAGGCGCCCAGCGCCGCGATCCGGCGCAGGCCCTCCGCGAACTGGTCGAGCGGCGCGACCCAGCTCAGCCGCAGCCAGCCTTCGAGCGCCTCGCCGAAGGCGCTGCCGGGGATCGCCACCACGCCGTGGTGCTCGACCAGCTCGAACGCCGCCGCCAGCGAGTCGCCGCCGCGCGGCAGCTGCACGCAGACGTAGAACGCGCCGTCGACCGGAACGTAGCGCAGCCCGCTCGCGCCGAGCGCGGCGTTCACGCCGGCCAGCCTTTCACGGTACCAGGCCGACTGCTCCGTCAGCGCGCCGGGCTCGCCGAAGATCTCGTAGGCGACCCGCTGGGCCAGGGCGTTGGCGTTCGAGGTCACCCAGCCGTGGGCTTTGGTCAGCGCGCCGATCGCTTCGTCGGGCGCGATCAGCCAGCCGATCCGCATCCCGGTCAGGGCGTTGGACTTCGAGAGCGAGTTGGCGACGATCGTGTACGGGTAGTGCTCGGCGACGCTGCCGGGATCGTCGACGTAGGTCAGCTCGCGGTAGATCTCGTCCTGCAGCACCCAGACCGGCGGGCCGCCGCGGGCCAGCAGCCCGGCCGCCAGGCGCCGCGCGCCGGCGTCGCGCAGCACGCGGCCGGTCGGGTTCGCCGGCGAGGCCACGACGATCATCCGCGTCGCGCGGTCGACCGCCTCGAGAATCGTGTCGACGTCGTAGCCGAAGCCGTCCTCGGCGCGCAGTTGCACGCGGCGGTACGGCGTGCCGTCGAGCTGGGCCAGCTTGGCGTAGGCGGGGAAGGTCGGGTCGGTGACGAGCAGCTCGTCCGAGGCCGGGTCGAGCATGGTCTTGATCGCGACGTAGACCGCTTCTTGCGAGCCGGTCGTGACGCAGACGTTGCGCGCGTCGCGCATGCCCGGGTAGGCGTAGTGCGCCGCGATCCGCTCGCGCAGGCCGGGATCGCCTGCGGTCAGGGTGTACTTCACGCCGTGCTGCCCGGCCCAGCGCGCGGCGGCCTCGATGAAGCGCTGCTGCGGCAGGATCGTCGGCTCGCCCAGCCCCAGATCGATCGCGCCCGGCTGCTTCTTCGCCGCGATCGCCCGGATCAGCGAGGGTTCGATGGCGGCGATACGAGGATTCACTCGGTCCAACCTTCCTTCGCCCGAGTGACTGTTCGCACGAAGTGCGAATGTGTCACACCGCGACCTCGAAGTCACGCAGGGCGGCGTTGAGCGAGGTCTTGCGGTCGGTCGCGGCGCTGCGCTCGCCGATGATCAGCGCGCAGGGCGTGCCGAACTCGCCGGCCGGGAAGCGCTTGGGCAGTGTGCCCGGGATCACGACCGCGCGCGGCGGGATCGCGCCCCGGGTGACGACCGGCTCGGCCCCGCGCACGTCGACGATCGGGGTCGAGGCGGTCAGCACCACTCCCGCGCCCAGCACCGCCTCGCGGCCGACCCGCACGCCCTCGACCACCACGCAGCGCGAGCCGACGAAGGCGCCGTCCTCGACGATCACCGGCAGTGCCTGGGGCGGCTCGAGCACGCCGCCGATGCCGACCCCGCCGCTGAGGTGGACGTCGCGGCCGACCTGCGCGCACGAGCCGACCGTGGCCCAGGTGTCGACCATGGTCCCGTCGTCGACGTAGGCGCCGATGTTGACGAAGCCCGGCATCAGGATCGCGCCGCGGCCCAGGTACGAGCCGTAGCGCGCCACGCCGGGCGGCACGCAGCGCGCGCCGAGCTGCTTCCAGTTGCGCTTCGTCGGCAGCTTGTCGTAATACGAGGGCAAGTAGCCGGCGCCGCGCCGGCCGGCGAGGCCGGACGGAAAGTCCAACTCGCGGACGTTCACGCTCTCGTAGCGCGCGAACGAGAGCAGGATCGCGCGTTTGACCCAGGGGTTGACCGTCCAGTCCTCGCCCTGCGGCTCGGCGACGCGCAGCTCGCCCCGGTCGAGCGCGTCGAGCACCTCGTCGACGACCCGGCCGGGCTTCTTCTTCACGGCCTCCGGCTCGGCCGGGAGGCGTTCCTCCAGCGCGATCAAGCGGGCTTCCAGGTCCGGTTTCATCGGGCGTGAGGTTCCTTGCCGAAAACCGCGCTCCCGTCGGGGTGTAATGGAGGGGGCCGGTACGATCGGCGGGTACTGCGATTCCCCCGGAACTTCCAGGAGTGCGACGTGAACACGCCAGCGGACGAAGCCCGAATCAACGCAATCCGGTTTCTTGCGGTCGACGCCGTCCAGAAAGCGAATTCCGGCCATCCCGGGCTGCCGCTGGGGGCCGCCGCGGCGGCCTACACGCTCTGGACGCGCCACCTGCGCTACGACCCCAAGGACTCGCACTGGTTCAACCGCGACCGGTTCGTGCTCAGCGCGGGCCACGGCTCGGCGCTGCTCTACGCGCTGCTCCACTTGGCCGGCTACGACCTGAGCATCGACGACCTCCAGCACTTCCGCCAGCTCGGCAGCAAGACGCCCGGCCACCCGGAGTACCATCACACCCAGGGCGTCGAGGTCACCACCGGGCCGCTGGGTCAGGGGTTCGCCAACGCGGTCGGGATCGCGATCGCCGAAGCCCACCTGGCGGCGGTCTACAACCGCGCCCAGACCATCGTCGACCATCACACCTACGCCCTGGCCGGCGACGGCGACCTGATGGAAGGGGTCGCCTCGGAGGCCGCCTCGCTGGCCGGCCACCTGGGGCTGGGCAAGCTGATCGTCTTCTACGACGACAACCAGGTCTCGCTGGCCGGCCCGACCGACGTGGCCTTCACCGAGGACGTCCGCGAGCGGTTCGAGGCCTACGGCTGGCACACGATCCTGGTCGGCCCGGACGAGGCCAACGACGTCGCGGCGCTCGACCAGGCGATCAAGAACGCCAAGGCCGACACCCAGCGCCCCAGCCTGATCGCGGTCCGCTCGACGATCGGCTACGGCTCGCCCGAGGCCGGCACGTTCAAGACCCACGGCGAGCCGCTGGGCAAGGACAACCTGGCCAAGACCCGCGAGCGGCTGGGCTGGAGCTACGGGCCGTTCGAGGTGCCGGACGAGATCTACGCTTTCTGGCGCGAGCGCGCCGCGGCCGGGGCGAAGCTGCACGCCGAGTGGGACGCGGCCTACGCGGCCTGGAAGGCGGCCGAGCCCGCGCTGGCGGCGACCTTCGAGCGCGCCCGCGACGGCAAGCTGCCGGCCGACCTGCCCTGGCCGACCTTCACCGCCGAGAACGGCACCGTCGCGACCCGCGAGGCGGGCGGCACGGTGATGAACGCGATCGCCGCCGCGCTGCCCGAGCTGGTCGGCGGCTCGGCCGACCTCGATCCCTCGACCAAGACCTACCTCAAAGGCCAGGGCGACCTCCAGCCGGGGTCGTACGAGGGCCGCAACATCCACTTCGGCGTGCGCGAGCACGCCATGGGCGCGGCCATGAACGGGATCGCGCTGCACGGCGGGCTGCTGCCGTTCGGCGCGACCTTCTTCAACTTCGCCGACTACCTCAAGCCCGCGCTGCGGCTGGCGGCGATCAACCGGATCCGCGAGATCTACGTCTTCACCCACGACTCGGTGTTCCTGGGCGAGGACGGCCCGACGCACCAGCCGATCGAGCAGCTCGCCATGCTGCGCGCCATGCCCAACGTGATGCTCGTCCGGCCGGCCGACGCGCTCGAGACGCTCGAAGCCTGGAAGCTGGCGATCCAGCCCGAGACCGGCCCCTGGGCGCTCGTCCTGAGCCGCCAGAAGCTGCCGTTCCTGGGCCAGCGCGACGCGGCGGTCGGGCGGGGCGGCTACGTCCTGCACGAGCCCGAGGGCGGGCTCGACCTGATCCTGATCGCGACCGGCTCCGAGGTCTCGCTCGCGGTCGAGGGGGCCAAGCTGCTGGCCGAGCGCGGCACCAAGGCGCGGGTCGTCTCGATGCCCTCCACCGGCCTGTTCGACCGCCAGGACCAGGCCTACCGCGAGAGCGTGCTCCCGCCCGACGTCCACGCCCGCATGTCGATCGAAGCCGGCACCACCTTCGGCTGGCACCAGTACGTCGGCGAGCGCGGGATCGCGTACGGCCTGGACCACTTCGGCACCTCGGCGCCGGCGGCCGACATCGCCAAGGAATACGGTTTCACCGCACAACACGTGGCCGACGTCGCGGCCGGCCTGCTCGCCAACGTCTAGGAAAGAGAAAGCACGCACCATGGGCGACCAGCTCAGAGAACTCGCGAACGCCGGCCAGAGCATCTGGCTCGACAACATCCGCCGCAGCATGTTCGCCTCGGGCGAGCTGGAGCGGCTCATCGGCCTGGGCCTGCGCGGGATGACCTCGAACCCGACCATCTTCGAGAAGGCCATCGGCAGCGGCTCGGACTACGACGAGCAGCTGCGCACGCTGGTCGGCGAGACCGACATGGTCGCGGTGTTCGAGGCGCTCGCGATCCGCGACATCCGCAGCGCGTGCGACCTGTTCCGCTCGGTCTGGGACCAGACGCACGGTCTGGACGGCTACGTCTCGCTCGAGGTCTCGCCGGCGCTGGCGAACGACACGCAGGGCACGATCGAGGCCGCCCAGCGGCTCTGGCACGCGGTCGACCGCCCCAACGTGATGATCAAGATCCCGGGCACCGCCGCCGGCGTCCCGGCGATCAAAGCCACCATCGCCGCCGGGATCAACGTCAACGTGACGCTGCTGTTCTCGGTCGACCGCTACGAGGCGGCCGCCAACGCCTACATCGAAGGGCTCGAGGAGCGGGTCGCGCGCGGCGAGCCGGTCGACCGGATCGCGTCGGTCGCCTCGGTCTTCGTCTCGCGCATCGACACCTCGACCGACAAGCAGATCCAAGCCCTGATCGACAAGGGCGAGCAGCTCGTGCCGCTGCTGGGCAAGACCGCGGTCGCCAGCACCAAGCTGACCTACCAGCGCTTCAAGGCGCTCTTCGAGGGCGCGCGCTTCGCCAAGCTGCGCGAGCGGGGCGCGCACGTGCAGCGCCCGCTGTGGGCCTCGACCTCGGTCAAGAACCCGTCGTACCCGGACCTGATGTACGTCGAGCCGCTGATCGGCAAGGACACGGTCAACACCGTGCCGCCCAACACGCTCGAGGCGATCCTCGACCACTGCCGGGTCGTGCCCGGCACGGTCGAGCAGGACATCGAGGGCGCCAAAGCCACCGTCGAGGCGCTCGCCGAGGCCAAGATCTCGCTCTTCGACATCACCGAACGGCTGGTGGCGGACGGGGTGAAGTCGTTCGCCGACTCCTTCGAGGCGATGCTCGAGGCGATCCGCGGCAAGCTGGCGGAGCTGCGCAACGGCACGCCGCCGCGGGTCGCGCTCGCGCTGGGCACCTACCAGCAGGCCGCCGAGGACGAGCTGGACCGGCTGGCCGGCGGCGACTTCCTGCGCAAGCTGTGGGCCCACGACGCCTCGCCCTGGTCGACCGATCCGGAGCACGTCGCGATCATCAAGAACGCGCTGGGCTGGGTCGACATCGCCGAGAAGACCAAAGGCTCGGCCGGCGAGCTGGCCGAGTGGGCGCAGTCGGTGGCCAAGCGCTTCGACCACGTCGTCGTGCTGGGCATGGGCGGCAGCTCGCTGGCGCCCGACATCCTGCGCGAGACGTTCGGCAAGCGCCCCGGCTTCCCGCAGCTGCACGTGCTCGACTCGACCGACCCGCAGCAGATCAAGGCGCTCGACGAGTCGCTCGACGTCGCGAAGTCGGTCTTCATCGTGGCCTCGAAGTCGGGCACCACGACCGAGCCCGACGCGTTCTTCCGCTACTTCTTCCAGCGCGTGCAGCAGATCGTCGGCGGGCGCAACGCGCCCGACCACTTCATCGCGATCACCGATCCCGGCACCAAGCTCGAGCAGGAGGCGAAGGAGACGAAGTTCCTGCGCATCCTGACCAACGCGCCCGACATCGGCGGGCGCTACTCGGCGCTCTCGTTCTTCGGCATGGTGCCCGCGGTGCTGGCCGGGGTCGACATCGACAAGCTGCTCGGCCGGGCGACGAACGCCATGCACGCCAACGCCGCCAGCGTCGACGTCCACGACGCGCCCGGCGTGCGCTTCGGCGCCGCGCTCGGCGCGCTGGCCAAGCACGGGCGCGACAAGCTGACCATCGTCTGCCACCCCGCGGTGCGCGCGTTCGGCGCCTGGGCCGAGCAGCTCATCGCCGAGTCGACCGGCAAGTCCGGCACCGGGATCGTGCCGGTCGAGGGCGAGACGCTCGGCGACCCGCGGGCGTACGGCGGGGACCGGGTGTTCGCCTACGTCGGCGCCGGCCTGGCCGGCGAGGACCCGCAGGCCGCCAAGCTGGCGGAGCTCGAGCAGGCCGGCCAGCCGGTCATCCGGCTGACCATGAACGACGCGCTCGACCTGGGCGAGCAGTTCCTGACCTGGGAGATCGCGACCGCCGCGGCCGGCTCGGTGATCGGCATCGACGCCTTCGACCAGCCCAACGTCCAGGAGTCCAAGGACAACACGAAGCGGCTGCTGGCCGAGTTCACGCAAGCCGGCACGTTCGCGGCCTCCGAGCCGCGGGTGACGTCGGCCGAGGTGCAGATCTTCCCGCTGGCCGGCTCGGCCGGCGCGGCGCTGGGCAACGACCTGCAGAGCGCGGTCGCGGCGGTCGCCGAGCAGATCGCCGCCGGCGACTACGTCGCCTTCAACGCCTACGTGCCGATGGACGAGGCCAACCGCAACGCGCTGCAGGGCATCCGGACCACCGTGCGCGACGCGCGCAAGGTGGCGACCACGGTCGGATTCGGACCGCGCTTCCTGCACTCGACCGGCCAGCTCCACAAGGGCGGCTCGAACGAAGGCGTCTTCTTCCAGGTCACCTACGACCCGCCGTTCGATCTCCCGATCCCCGGCATGGTGGGCTTCCGCACCCTGCAGCGGGCCCAGGCGCTGGGCGACTTCGAGTCGCTCGACAAGCGCAACCGGCGCGGTCTGCGGGTTCACTTCCCGGGCGACGTGCGGGCCGGTCTGGCGGCGCTCGCCGCCGCAATCGAAGCCGCCGTCAGCGCGAAAGCATAAGGAGCCGTCTTGCAACTCGGAATGATCGGCCTCGGCAAGATGGGGGCCAACATGACGACGCGGCTGGTGCGCGGCGGGCACCAGGTCGTCGCCTACGACCGCGACCCGGCCGCGGTGCAGCACAGCGTCGGCGACGGCGCGACCGGCGCGGCGTCGCTGGCGGAGCTGGTCGCCAAGCTGAACGCGCCGCGCGCGGTGTGGCTGATGGTGCCGGCCGGCGAGCCGACCGACACGACCATCACGGAGCTGTTCGGGCACCTCCAGGCCGGCGACGTGATCATCGACGGCGGCAACTCGCGCTGGACCGACTCCAAGCAGCGCTATCTGCGCTGCCGGGACAAGGGCATCTCGTTCGTCGACGCGGGCACCTCGGGCGGCGTGTGGGGCCTGGCCAACGGCTACTGCCTGATGGTCGGCGGCGACGACGACGCGGTCGCCCAGGTCGAGCCGGTGTTCCTCACCCTCGCGCCGGAGGGCGGCTACGCCCACGTCGGCCCGAGCGGCGCGGGGCACTTCTCGAAGATGGTCCACAACGGGATCGAGTACGGCATGCTGGCCGCCTACGGCGAGGGCTTCGAGATCCTCGAGAAGTCCGAGTACCGCTACGACCTGCACCAGCTCGCCTCGATCTGGCGCTACGGCTCGGTCGTGCGCTCGTGGCTGCTCGAGCTGCTCGAGCTCGCGCTCGCGCAAGACCCGACGCTCGCCGACGTCAAGGGCTGGGTCGCCGACAGCGGCGAGGGCCGCTGGACGGTCCAGGCGGCGATCGACGAGGACGTCCCCGCGCCGGTCATCACCGCCTCGCTGATCTCGCGCTTCGTTTCACGGCAAGACGAGTCGTACAGCGCCAAGGTCATCGCCGCGCTGCGCAACCAGTTCGGCGGCCACGCCATCAAGGCCGAGAGCGGCGACCTGCGCGGCAACTCGGCGGTTCCCAAGGGCGGCGCCTAGCCCATGGCCGGCACCGCGACCACCAAGGGGGACGGCGTCGCGGCCAACCCGCTGCGCAAGGGCTTGGCCACCAACCGCATCGCCGACCCGTGCAACGTGGTCTTCTTCGGCGCGACCGGCGACCTGATGAAGCGCATGCTGATGCCCGCGATGTGGAACCTGCGCCTGGGCGACATCCTGCCGGCCAATTACGGGATCGTCGGCTTCTCGCGCTCCGACGACGACGACGAGAAGTTCCGCGACGAGATGCACCGGAGCATCGACGAGTTCTCGCGCAGCGGCCCGGCCAAGGAGCCGCTCTGGAGCGACTTCGCCAAGCACCTCTCGTACGTGGCGGGCACGTTCGACGACGTGGCGGGCTTCCACAAGCTGCGCGAGCAGCTCGAGAAGAACGACCGCGAGCTGGGCACCGCCGGCAACCGGCTGTTCTACCTGAGCACGCCGCCCTCGGTGTTCGCCCAGATCGTCGACCAGCTCGACGCGGCGGGCCTGGGGCCGAACGCCAACAAGACCGGCTGGAGCCGGATCATCGTCGAGAAGCCGTTCGGCACCGACCTCGACTCGGCGCGCGCGCTGCAGGCCGAGGTCGCGAAGGTCTTCCCCGAGCCGTCGGTCTACCGGATCGACCACTACCTGGGCAAGGAGCCGGTCCAGGACATCATGGCGCTGCGCTTCGCCAACGTGATCTTCGAGCCGATCTGGAACCGGCGCTACGTCGACTCGGTGCAGATCACCGCCGCCGAGACGGTCGGCGTCGAGCTGCGCGGCGGCTACTACGACAACGCCGGCGCGCTGCGCGACATGATCCAGAACCACGTCATGAACCTGCTCGCGCTGGTCGCCATGGAGCCGCCGGTCTCGGCCAACGCCGACGCGATCCGCGACGAGAAGTACAAGGTGCTCTGCGCGCTGCGGCCGTTCGAGCGCGCGCGGCTCATGCTCGACACCGCCCGCGGCCAGTACGACGCCGGCTCGATCGGCGGCAAGCCGGTTCCCGCCTACCGCGACGAGCCCGACGTGCGGCCCGACTCCAACACCGAGACCTACGCCGCGGTCAAGCTCTGGGTCGACAACTGGCGCTGGGCCGACGTGCCGTTCTACCTGCGCTCCGGCAAGCGGCTCGCGCACAAGACCTCCGAGATCGCGATCCGCTTCCGCTCGCTGCCGCACCGGCTCTTCGGCGAGGCCGGCGACGCGCTCGACAACAACACCCTGGTGATGAAGATCCAGCCCGAGGAAGGCGTCTCGCTGCGCTTCAACGCCAAGGTGCCCGGGCCGAAGATGCACATCCGCTCGGTCTCGATGGACTTCAACTACGGGACCGGCTTCGGGGTCGTCTCGGCGCCGGCGTACGAGCGGCTGATCGGCGACGCCATGCGCGGCGACGCGACCCTCTTCACCCGCTGGGACGCGGTCGAGCGGGCCTGGGAGCAGGTCATGCCGGTGCTCGAGCGCTGGCAGGACACCGCCGACGAGAGCTTCCCCAACTACAACGCCGGCGGCCAGGGGCCGCCCTCCGCGGACCGCCTGCTGGCGGCCGACGGGCGCGAGTGGCGCAAGATATGAACACGGAGTCGACCGTCGCGGCGTCGCTCGACGCCATCCGGGCCGAGCTGGCGCGGACGACGACGAACTCCACCTCGACGCTCAACTTCGTGGTCTGGATCGACGACGCCGAGCGGCGCGACTGGGTGCTGGAACGGGCCGCGCTGCTGGTCGAGAAGCACCCCTCGTTCGCGCTCGTGCTCGACCACACCGGCGTGCGCTCGGGCGACGCGACCGTCTCGGGCGGCGGCGGCGAGGCCCACGTCTCGGTCCAGGGCGAGCGGGTCGACGTCGACGTCGCCGGGGCGGACCCGGCGGCGATCGAGGAGTTCGTCAGCGCGCTCTGCCCGCAGACGTGCCGACGGTGCTCTGGTGGAGCGCCCCCAGCCTGGGCAGCGGACCGGTCTTCGACGCGCTCGTGCGCCACGCGGACACGCTGGTGGTGGACTCCTCCGGCAGCGCCGGCGACGACGCGGCGGTCCGCAGCCTGGCCGAGTTCCACCTGACCCACCCGGCGGTGGCCGCGCGCGACCTGGCCTGGCTGCGGCTGAGCCCTTGGCAGGACATGATCGCGCACTTCTTCGACGATCCCGCGCTGCTGGACGAGCTGTACAGCATTCGCCGGATCCACATCGCCAGCGGCTCCGAGGCCGAAGCGCTCTACCTCGGCGGCTGGCTCGCGAGCCGGCTCGGCTGGAAGGCCAGCGGCCGCGACGCCTTCACCGACGGGGCAGGAAATCTCGTCCGCTTCGAACGGGTGCCGGCCGGCGAGATCCGCCGGGTGCGCAGCGTCTGCCTCGACAGCGACGCGTCGTGGTACCACGGCGAGGTCAGCGACGATCCGGGCGTCGTCGCCGTCTGGGTCGAGGGCGAGCACGCGCGCGAGCGGCGGCTGTTCCCGCTCCAGGCGATCGACAACGCCTCGCTGCTCGAACGGGCGGTGCTCGAGACCGGCACCGACGAGCTGTTCGAAACCGCCTTGCGCAGCGTTGGTACACTGGTGGGCATATGAAGCGACTTCTCATCGTCGGCGCGGCCGTCGCGGCCCTCGCCGTCCCCGCCTTCGCCCAGTCCGTCATCGCGCCGCGCGGCACCGAGTTCGAGGCCAGCCTCAACACCGAGCTGAGCACCAAGCGGCTCCACGACGGCGACACCTTCACCATGACCGAGCACGAAGGGTTCTTCCACCACGCGCCGGCCGCGCTCAAGGGCGCGACGGTCGACGGTCACGTCGAGAACGTCTCGCCGGCCCACCTGGGCCACGGCGCGACGATGAACGTCTTCTTCGACGACGTGCGGCTGGCCGACGGCACGACCGCGCCGCTCGACGCGAAGCTCACCTCCACCAAAGCGCTCGAGCCGCACACGCACCACCTGCGCGACCTCGGCCTGATCGTCGGCGGCGCGGTGGTCGGCCACCACATCGCCGCCGCGCACGGCAAGAAGCACGGCGGCCTGGCCGGCGCGGCGGCCGGCTTCGCGCTGGCGACCAGCCTCAAGAGCGACATCGACGTCAAGCGCGGCACGATCGTGCACCTCCGCCTCAACAACGACCTCGTCCCGGGCAGCACCACCAGCTCGTAGCGAGCTCACTCCGCGGCGGCCGCGGCCAGCGCCGCGGCCGCGCCGGGCGCAGCGCCGCGGCGGGTCCGCAGCAAGAGCACCAGCGGCACCACCGCCGCGCCGAGCAGCGCCATCGCGACGAACGCGTCGGCGAACGAGAGCGTGGCGGCCTCGCGCCCGATCAGCCCGGCCAGCCGCTGCGGCCCGACCGCGTGCAGCGCGCGCACGACGGCCGCGTGCGCCGGCGTGAGGTTCGCGGCCAGGATGTCCTGGTGGAACGCGGTCCGGCGGTCGATCAGCGTGACCAGCATGGCGGTGGCGAGCGAGCCGCCGAGCTGCTGCGAGAGCTGGAGCAGTGCCGCCGCCTTGGGCGTGTCGGCGCCCTTGACGCTGCTCAGCACCGCCACCGCCAGCGGGGTGAAGAGCTGCGCGAAGCCGACGCCGCCCAGGAAGAGCGGAATCCCGAAGGTCCAGAAGTCGGCGGTCGAGGTCGTGACCCCGGCCTGCAGCCAGTTCGCCAGCGCGACGATCGCGTAGCCGGCGGCCAGCAGCCAGAGCGGGTTCAGCTTCAGGCGGTTCATCAGGACCAGCGTGAAGGGGGTGAAGAGCATGATCCCGAGCGCGCGGATGAGCACCGACTCGCCGCTCAGCGTCGCGCTGAACCCCAGCACGACCTGATTGAACTGCGGTCCCAGCACGATCCCCCCGAACAGCGTGAACCCGGTCGCCATGGCGAGCGCGCTGCCCGCCGCGACGGTTCGGTTCTCGAGGATGCGCAAGTCGACCACCGGCTGCGCGGTGCGCAGCTCCCACCAGACGAAGGCGGCCAGGCCGCCCAGCGCGAGCACGGCGAACGCCGCGATCCCGCCGTCGGCGAGCCAGTCGTTGCGCTCGCCCTCGTTGAGCACGTACTGCAGCGAACCCAGGCCGACCGCCAGCAGCGCGAGCCCGACCGCATCGACCGGCACCCGCCGGGCCGGCGCGGGATCGCGCAGGTAGGCGGCCAGGACGATCACGGCGGCGATCCCGGGCACGACGTTGACGTAGAAGATCCAGTTCCACGAGAAGGCGTCGGTCAGGATCCCGCCCAGCGTCGGGCCGATCGACGGCCCGAGGATCGCGCCGAGCGCGACCAGCACCTGGCTGCGGCCGAGCTGCGCGGGCGGAAACGTGTCGCGCAGGATCGCCTGGCCGGTCGCGACCAGCCCGCCGCCGCAGGCGCCCTGCAGGACGCGGAAGAGCACCAGCTCCCAGAGCTCGGTCGAGAGCCCGCACAGGGCCGAGGCCAGCGTGAAGCCGGCGATCGCGGTGAGGTAGTAGCGCTTGCGGCCGAAGCGGGTCTGGAGCCACGGCGTGAGCGGGATGACGATCACCGCCGCGACGATGTAGCCGGTGATGATCCAGGCGCCGTCGGCCAGCGTCGCGCCCAGGTTGCCCTGGATCGTCGGCAGGGCGACGTTGACGATCGTCGCGTCGAGCACCGACAGCAGCGTCGCCAGCATGACCCCGGCCACGACGACGACGCGGCGCCAGCCGTACTCGACCACCGGCTCCATGAGCTCCAGTCTGCGCCTGAACGACCCATCGCGTCCAATACCGGTTCGCGCGCGATCCATCGCAAAGCGCTATACTTGCGGCATGGAACTGCGCCAGCTCCGCTACTTCACCGCCGTCGGCGAGCGCGAGAGCTTCACCCGCGCCTCCGAGGACCTCGTGATCGCCCAGCCCGCGCTGAGCGCGCAGGTCGCCAAGCTGGAGGCGGAGCTGGGCGTCGACCTGCTCGAGCGGGTCGGCCGGCACGTGCGCCTGACCGAGAGCGGCCGGCTGGTCCTGGAGCAGGCGCGGCGCGCGCTCGCGGCCGCCGACGACGTCGCCCGGGTGGCCCGGCTCGGCGCGGAGGGCCTGGTCGGGCGGCTGACGATCGGGTACCTGCGCTCCTTTCCGTTCCGCGAGCTGACCCGGCTGCTGCGCACCTACCGCCGCGCCCGGCCGAGCGTCGCGCTCGACCTGCGCGAGGCCACCTCCACCGCCCAGCTCGCCGCGATTCGCGCCGGCGAGCTGGACTGCGGCTTCACCCGCATCCCCGAGGACCTCGACAGCGGCGAGCTGGTCGCCCAGACGCTCTGCGAGGTGCCGGCGCAGATCGTGGTGCCGGCCCAGCACCGGCTCGCGAAGCGCCGCAGCATCACGCTGCGGGCGCTGGCGGACGAGGACTGGGTCATCATCTCGCGGGCGGCCGGCGAGACCTTCCACGACGACATCGTCGCCGCGTGCCGCACCGAAGGCTTCACGCCCCGCATCGCGCAAGAAGCGGGCGACGTGCGGATCGTGCTCGGCTTCGTCGCGGCCGGCCTGGGCGTGACGATCGTGACCGCCTCGTCGCGCGACCTGGGCGTGCGCGGCATCCACTACGCGCGCCTCCCGACGGCCAAGGTCTTCCGCTTCGGCCTGGTCGCCCGGCGCGAGGCGCGCTCGCCCGCGCTCGCCGCGCTGTTCGCCGAAGCGCGGGCCGCCGCACGCGGCTAGGGGCCCGGACGAGGCGGTGCCGAATCAGTCCTGTCGAACCCGTGGAGGTCTACGGTGGGCCAGTTGGCGTCGGCCCTGAACTGGATCGCCGGGCTCGGGATCATCCTGGGCCTTCCGCTCTATCTCGCCATCCGCTGGCGTTCGGTCGGGGCGCTCGTCCAGGTACCGCGGCCGAAGCACTATCTCGAGGACGAAGAGTTCATCGATGCCTGTAAGGCGCTGCCCGATCCGTGTGCTGCCGCGGAGTCGCTGATCAAGCGCGCCCGCGACGTCTACCGCGGATACATCGACTCCGCGACGGCGCTCGAGAACAAGGCGGCGACGCTCTTGGGGTTCGTCGGTGGCGGCGTAAGCATCGTCTCCCTGCTGGCAGGTAGCGAAAAGATCGTGCGGCCGGAGGTGACCCCGCTGCTCTCCGACGTGCGCACGTTCTCGACAGCGACCGCAAAGCCGATGATGGACGCGATGATAGGTCGCGAGTTCATCGAGGCGGCCCGTAAGATGATCCCGGTCGTGACCGTCAAGGCGAAGTGGCTGAGCATGGTCTACGGCTGCTTCGTGGTCGGCGCCATTGCGATCACTCTCAACATCCTCCTGCCGCTGAAAGCCGCGCACGGTCCGCACTCCACCAGTACCGTGCGTTGCCGGGCAGTAGGCCCCGAACTCACCTGCACGCTAATTCAAGGAGAGGCACGATGATAACCGATGAGCGCTTGACGAGCTGGCCGGACTGGCTCCGGCCGCCGAATCGGCCGGCCCAGCCTGAACGGCCGGACGGCGATCCTGGCGACAACGAGCCGCCAAGATAGCGGAAGGATCGCTCGACCCGCGGAGCGCTTCTTCTCCTCATGGCCGAGATCCGCAACGTCACCGTCCTGCCCGACCCGGCCGCCCTGGCGGCCGCCTGCGCCGGCTACGCTTTAGCGGTCGTGGGCGCGGCGCTGGCCGAGCGCGACCTCGCCCACGTCGCGCTGGCCGGCGGCAGCACGCCGCGGGCGGTCAACGCGCTGCTGACCGCAGTGCCGCCCGACGATGCCGAGTCGAACTACCGGGTGAACCGCGAGACGCTGCTCGACCCGCTCGGGATCGCGCCGGAGCGCGTCCACGCATGCACGGCGAGGGCGAGCCCAGCGCCGCCGCGGCCGACTACGACGCGGTGCTGGTGCGCCGAACGTGCCACGCTGCGCACGCGGCGCAACACTCCGCGAGATACTCCTGGTGGTCGGCCGTCCCGAGCCACTTCGCGGACTGAGCTCGCGCCCACCGCTTGGCTTCTTCTTCCGGCCAGCGCTTGCGCCCGCAGCGCTTCGCCGGTGCTTCCTGCCGCTGATCCATCGCCTCGTCCCTCTCGTAGCCGTCGAAGTGGTGGGTCATGACGTCGGCGGGAGATTCTGCCTTTCATCGCGCTGCGACGCCGCTGCCAAGCATAGAGCGCAGCATGATTTCGAGAAATGCCCTTTTGGCCTAACGGGGGGGGGGGGAGAATGGACCTAACGTTTTAGGTCTTCAGTTGGCGGGCTCCGGGGATGGTCTCGATGGTGACCGCCTCGCCGCGCGACCTGGGCGTGCGTGGCGTGCACTACGCGCGGATCGCGTCCACCAAGGTCTTCCGCTTCGGAGCTGGTCGCCCGGCGCGACGCGGTCTCGCGCTGAAAGCCGGGCGAAAGGGCCCGGTCTTATCCTTCTCGCGCCGGCGACGACCGCGGCATGTCCGCGGTCCGGCTTCGGCGACCTCTTTTCGAGAAGCGAGAGAACGATGTTGACTACGGGAACGTACGCCATTCAAACGAAGACCAACGGGCACTTCCTCACCGCGGTAGACGGCGGCGGCTACGGCGACTTCGGTGCCGACACGGGCCCCGGCGCGATCCACACCGACGCGACCGTCGCACAGGCCTGGGAACAGTTCACGGCCGTCGAGCTGGCCAATGGTTACTACGCGCTCAAGACCTCGGACGGGACGCATTTCGTCTCCGCAACCAACGGCGGCGGCATGGGCGGCCCGAACAACGGCGAGAGCGCGATCCATACCGACGATGCCGCGATCGGTCCGAACGAGCTGTTCACGATCACGCCGATCTCGGTCAACCCGACCGTCGTCACGATTCAAACCAACGGCGGTCCCAATCAGTTCTATCTCACCGCGGTGAACGGCGGTGGGATGCCCAACCAGGCCGGCGTGTCCCCGGCCGCGATCACGACCCAGCCGACGCAGCCCCTGGACTGGGAGAGCTTCCGGTTCTTGCCGGCGTACAGCCAGATGACGTTCTCCGTGATGACCGGCGGCGACGACGCGCGAACCGACAGCGCCGTGTACGCACAGCTCTACGGGCCCGACCCGGGCAACAACGCCAACACGATCCAACTCCTCAGCTTCACGCTCAAACCCGGCGGTGCGCCGGCCTGGGCCAACTGGACGTCGAACGACGCCGCGTTCAACCTGAACCCGCCGGTGTGCCAAGCCCAATTCACCGAGCTCGTCCTCACCCTCGAACAACACCCGCAAGGTCTGGAAGGGTGGGACAACTGGGACATCGCGGGCGTCACGATCGCGCTCGACAACCCGGGCAGCGCGGCCGGCCCGATCACGATGTTCACGGTGGGCAGCTTCGTGCCGAACGCACCGCAACTGGCCCGGCTCACCCGGGACAACCCGACCGTCACGTTCCCCCTGTAGCTCAGAGAGGATGCCCATCATGGATCTTCGGTTCTTCCTTCGCCGGCGCGCTCTCGCGGCCGCATGCTGGTCGTTCGCCGCAGTGCTGCTCGGCAGCGCGGGCATCGTGGTCGCGCGCGCCGATTCGGGCTCTACGTATCCGTGCCCAGAGTGCCACATGATCGAGACGCCGACGGGCATGATGCGGTCCGACGGCCTGCCCGGCAATCGACCGATCGAGTTCACGCAACGAGGTCCCGACGGGCGCCTGCATCTTTACAGAGCGACCCCGGTGGGTCGGGCGATGTACGCCGTGACGCGCGACAGCCAGCGTTGGATATCGTTCGGAGTGCGGAGCGGGTCGTTCGAGCTCCGCGATGCCGCCGGCTCCGGCAGTCCGGTACTCACAATACCTGCAGTACGCTGATCAGCTCGCCGCGCGACCGGACGCCCAGCTTCCGGTACACGGCCGCCAAGTGGGCCTCGACGGTGCGCTCGCTCACACCGAGCTCGTCGGCGACGGCCCCGTTCGACAGCTTGCGGCGCACCAGGTCGACGACCTGGCGCTCGCGGGCCGTCAGGTGCGTCTCGCCGGACCGGCGCGGTTTCGTCGCGCCGAGCCGGCGCGGCAGCCGGCGCGCGCCGATGCGCTCGCAGATCGCCAGCGCGCGCGGTCCCTGCTCCGCCAGCTCGTACGCCTCGGCTTCGAAGAGCGCCAGGCCGAGCCGGTGGAACGCCGCGGCCGCCTGCCGCGCTTCGCGCAGCTTCGCGGCGCGCGTGCCGAAGCGGGCTTCCGCGTATGCGCCGAACAGCAGCCAGCAGGCTCGAGCGAACCGGTTCGTCGTGCGCTCGCGTGTCGTCCGCAGCAGCCGGCGTGCCCGCTCCACTTCGGCGCGTGACGAGCAGACGGCCACCGGCAGCAGCGCCTCGCACTCGTCCCACTCGTCGGGCAACGAGCGCACCATGCGCGAGAGGACCGCTCGCGCGCGCTCGCCGTCCCCGTCGGCCAGGTGTTTCTCGGCTAGCGCGGCGGCGAGCGGAGCGAACTGGATCGGCTCGGCGGTCGCAAACGCGGTTTCGAGCACCTCGGCGGTGAAGCAGCGCCCGAAGAGCTCCTCGTCGCGCAGCGCAACCGCGAGCGCGATCCCGATCTGCGCGACCAGGATGCGCAGCGTTTGCGGCTCCGGGAAATCGGCGAGCACGTCGAGCAGCTCCGCGCGGGCCGCGCTCAAACGGCCGGTGAGGTAGAGCACGTTGGCATGGCCCAGCTTGGCGAACGTGACGTTGTAGAGCGGGCCGTGGGCTCGTCCGGCGTGCGTTGCTTCGGCAAAGGACGCCAGCGCGAGGTCGAACTCGCCGAGCTTGCGCGCGTCGACCCCGTAGTTCGTCAGCGCGAGCGCGACCAGCGTCGGATCGCCCTGCGACCAGGCGATGCGCACGGCGGCTTCCGAGTCGCTCCGCCACCCGGCGCGGTCGTCCTTCGCCAGGCAGAGCGCCGCGCGCGAGGTGTGAAAGCGCACCTGGTCGCGCGGCACGGCCGCGCCGGCGTGAGCTTCGGCCTCGCGCAGGTTCGTCTCCACCTCGCCCCAGCGCTCCGCCAGCGCGTGGAGCTGACCGAGCTGGACCGCGATCGCGAACCGCAGCCGGCCGTCGCCGTGGTCGCGGCCGAGCTCCGCCGCCTGCCGGAGGACCTCGAAGGCTCGCGCGGTCTGCGCCGTGCGCCGAAACGCCAGCGCCTGGGCGAGATAGGTCTCGACCAGCTTGCCGAAATCGCCGGCGCTCTCGTAGTACGCGGCCGGAACCAGCAAGTGCTCCAGCGCCTCGTGGGCGGCGCCTGACGAGGCGTACGACGCCGCCGCCGCTTCGTGCAGCGCGACGAGCCGCCGTTCGTCGTCGACGCCGCACGCGAGCGCGCGCTCGTACTGCTCGGCGGCTTCCGCATGGGCATGGTGGGCCTGCAACGCGTCGCCGGCACGCTGGCTGTAGGCCGCACACCGCGCGAACAAACCACCGTGCCACGTGTGGTCGGCCAGCTCGGCGACGCGCGCGTCACGGTTGGGCTCGCGCTCCAGCTCCTCCGCGATCCACCGGTGCATCGCCCGGGCCTGCATGGCGAGCAGCGAGGCGAGGACCGTCTCGCGCACCAGCGCGTGCCGGAAGGCGAACCGATCCGGATCGGCCGCGTCCTCGACCAGGAAGTGCGCGTCGACGGCGGCCCGCAGGAACGTCTCGAGGGCGCTGCCCGCGGCGCCGCTGACCCGGCCGAGGAAATCCGCTCCGAAGCGCCGGCCGATCAGCGCGGCGATTCCCAGCAGCCGCAGGTGATCCGGGCTGAGCTTGCGCACCCGCTCGAGCAGCAGGCCGCGCAGCGACATGGGTAGCGCCGTGTCGGTCTCGCCGGACCGGTCCCGGTCGACCACCGCCTTGAGCAGCTCCTCGGCGAATAGCGGGTTACCCTCGCTCTTGTCGCGGACGTCGCACAGCGACTCGTGCGACACCGTGCCATCCTTGGGCACGGTCGTCACGATCAATTCGTGCGTCTGTGCCCGGTCCAACGGCCGCAGCTCGACGCACCGGGCCGAGTGCAGCCGCGCCAGGCGCACGATGAGCGCGTGAACGGGGTGCAGCTCATCGAGCTCGTCGCTGCGGTAGGCCACGACGATGAGCACCGGCGCGTCTGCGAGCGCCCGGGCGAGGAAGTCCACCAGCTCGAGCGTGGCCGTGTCGGCCCAATGGAGGTCGTCGAGGATCATCACGAAGGGCCGGACTGCGGCGGCGGCGCGAAAGCGCGCCGAGATCTGAGCGAAGAGACGGCGCTTGTCCCCCGGATCGTCGCCGCCGGGGATCGCCACCCGGCCGCCGGCTGCCGGCGTCTGTGCGGCGAGCGCGGCGTCGATCTCGGCGATCGGGCCGATCGGTGACGCGGCATAGTCCAGGCAGGCGCTGCGAAAGCACGCGAGTGCGCGCGGTAACCGCCGCACGAGCTCACCGAGCAGCCGCGTCTTGCCGATCCCGGCCTCGCCGGAGACGATCGCCAGAGCTCCGGCGCCTGAGACCGCCCGAGCCGCCAGGTCGTGCAACGCCGCCAGCTCGAGCTCGCGGCCGATGAAGCGAACGCAGTACAGCGGAGTCCGAACCACGCGGCCTCCCGTCTCGGCCGGACCACCGCCCGGCGCACCGAGTACTCACCGGCTCGGCAGGAAAAGTCCTGCTTCGTTACCTCGGGACCTCCGTAGCGGACTTCCGTACCGGCCCCAATACCCGTGCGGCCGCGTCGGCGCTACGCTCGCTTCGATGAATGCACAGCCAGCTTTCGCGAACGAGACGAGAACTCCAAGCATGAACGCCGTATCGACATCCGTCCCCTCGACCGCGCCGCAAGCCGGTTCGGGGGTAGCGATCCAGATCGAGATCCTAACCGGTATCGTCGTGATGAACGGCATTGAAGTCGCCGTGAACGGGCCGCAGCGGCTGCTCTTGAGCGCGCTCGCACGTTGCCGTCATCCGGTTCGGCGCGAGCAGCTCCAAGCGCTGGTCTGGCCGGACGACGGCGACGAGCGCGCGACCAACCTCTTCAACGTCGCCGTCCACCGGCTGCGCAAGCGCTTGGGCGACGGTGCGATCATGCAATCAGCGCTCGGCTACCGGTTCGGGGACGCCGTCGTAGTCGACCTGTGGCAGCTCGAAGCACTGGCCGCGCGGCTGCGCGGCGCACCGGCACCGCTACTGCCGCTCGCCGAGCAATGGCTGCCGTTCTACGGTCGCCGAGCCTGCGGCTGCGCCAGCGCCACATCGGCGTACGAATTCTTGGCCCTGCTGGAGCGCCGCTGGTGGAGCGCAGCCCGCGAGATCACCGACTGCATTGCGACCAGCGCGCTCGACGGAGGCCGACCCGACATTGCACTGGCGCTCGCCCGCGCGACGATCGCCTTCGATGCCTGCGACGAGGGAGCGCGAGAAGTCGCGATCCGCGCGCACGTTGCGCGCGGCGATCGGTGCGCCGCGATTCGCGAGTACCGCGACTACGCCCGGGCACTGGCCGACGAGCTCGACCTGAGCCCCGCGCTCTCCTTGCGCGCACTGCTCGGCTGAACTCGCAAGGCGGCGCTCGACTGGACTGCATTTGGCCAGGCTGCGCTCGTCCAGGGAGAATCGCCCCGGGAGGAACGCCGCGACCGCGGCGCGCTTCTTCTCCTCATGGCCGAGATCCGCAACGTCACCGTTCTGCCCGACGGCGCTGCCCTCGCGGCCGCCTGCGCCGACCACACGCTGGCGGTGCTGCGCGCGGCGCTCGCGCAGCGCGACGTCGCCCACCTGGCGCTCTCGGGCGGCAGCACGCCCCGGGCGGTCAACGCGCTGCTGAGCGCCGCCCCGCGCCGGGACGCGCTCGACTGGAGCCGGGTCGTCTTCTGGTTCGGCGACGAGCGCTGCGTGCCGCCCGCCGACCCGGAGTCGAACTACCGGATGAACCGCGAGACCCTGCTCGACCCGCTCGGGATCGCGCCCGAGCGCGTCCACCGCATGCACGGCGAGGTCGAGCCGACCTCGGCCGCGGCCGACTACGACGCGGTGCTGGTGCGGGAGCTCGGCGAGCGGCCGCGGCTCGACCTGATCCTGCTCGGCATGGGTCCCGACGGCCACACCGCCTCGCTCTTCCCGGGCACGATTCCCGCGATCGACGAGCAGCGCCGCTGCATCGCCCACTACGTGCCCAAGCTCGATCGCTGGCGCATGACGCTCACGCCGCGCGCGATCAATGCCGCCCGCGCCATCGCCTTTACGGCCGGCGGTGCCGAGAAAGCCGACGCCCTGCACGGCGTGCTCGACGGCCCGCGCCAGACCGACGTCTATCCCGCCCAGCTCGTCCGCCCCGAGAACGGCGAGCTGCACTGGTTCGTCGACGCCGCCGCCGCGGCCAAGCTCTAGCCGACCGTCTTCCGACCGGGAGGAGACCGCATGACCGAGCCCGACCCCGCACCGCCCCCGAAGATCCCGCGCGATCCCGCCGACGACTACACCGTCGAGCAGGCGGCGCGGCGGCGAGCGTTCGTCGCCGAGCAGACCGGTACCGCGCTCACCCACGTCGGCAGCTATTCGCTCGACCCCGGCACGCTGCGCGGCAACGTCGAGAACTTCACCGGCGTCGCCCAGGTGCCGATCGGCATCGCCGGGCCGCTGCGGATCGTCGGCGAGCACGCCCAGGGCGACTTCTACGTCCCGCTCGCCACCACCGAAGGGACGCTGGTCGCCAGCTACAACCGCGGCATGCGGCTGCTGAGCGAGTGCGGCGGGGTCAAGACGACGGTGGTCGAGCACGCCATGCAGCGCGGGCCGGTGTTCGAGTGCGAGGACGCGCTGGCCGCGCGCGAGCTGGGCGACTGGATCGAGGAGCACTTCGCCCAGATCAAGGCCGCCGCCGAGGCGACGACCCGCTCGGGCAAGCTGCAGAACATCGGCCAGTACGCGCTGGGCCCGCTGCGCTACCTGCGCATGAACTACACCACCGGCGACGCCGCCGGCCAGAACATGACCGGCAAGGCGACGCTGGCCGCCTGCGAGTGGATCGTCGCCAACTACCCGCGCAAGCTGCGCTACATCCTCTCGGGCAACATCGACACCGACAAGAAGCACTCGCAGATCAACATGCTGCTCACCCGCGGCAAGCGCGTCGTCGCCGAGGCGACGATCAAGCGCGACGTCTTCCAGCGGATGATGGGCGTCGACACGGTCGACCTGTTCCGCCAGCGCCAGATCTCGACGGCCGGCGCGTTCCTGGTCGGCGCGGCCAACAACGGCGCCCACGCCGCCAACGGCCTGACCGCCATGTTCATCGCGACCGGCCAGGATGTCGCCAACGTGGCGGAGTCGCATGCCGCGGTCACCTACACCCAACTGCTGCCCAACCAGGACTACTACTGGTCGATCACGCTGACATCGCTCATCGTCGCCACCTACGGCGGCGGCACGGGCCTCGCGACCCAGCGCGAGTGCCTCGAGATGCTCGACTGCTACGGCAACGGCAAGGCCGACAAGTTCGCCGAGATCTGCGCCGCGGTCGCGCTGGCCGGCGACACCTCGCTCACCGGCGCGATCCTCCACGGGGACTGGGTCTCCAGCCACGACCGCCTGGGCCGGAACCGCCCGTAGCCGAGTACCGGCATCGCCGAGCGAACCGGCCACCCCGAGAACGGCGAGCTGCACTGGTTCGTCGCCGCCGTCGCCGCGGCGAAGCGGAAGCTCAGTAGCCGGCGGCCGCCTGCCAGACGCTGAACGCCGTGCCGCCGTCGTCACGGCAGGCGGAGCCCATTCCTGACGGGCTCGCCTGCGGTTCTTCCGCCTCGCCGCCGAGTTCGCGCACGCAGGCGACCGTCGCCCGGATGTCGTCGACGCGGAAGTACAAATTCGCGAGCGATCCCGGTCCCTGTGCGACGAGCCCAAGCGGCAGCGCTGTGTTCTCGACGTGCGCGTAGCGGTCGTCCGCGTCAGCCGCGAAGCGCCAGCCGAACAGCTCGCCGTAGAACGTCTTGGCGCGCGCGATGTTCGCCACCGGTATCGTGAAGTAGCCCAGTTCGGTCGGCATGGTTCGGCCTTTTTCGTCAGACGGGGGTAGAGCGTGCTGTTCAAGCCGCGAGGCGGCCGTCGGCCGGGGCGCCCATACGGTCCAGCAGGAGATGGTCTTCCCAAGTCAAGTGCGACATCGAGCTGGTGTTCGCCCCGGTCGGGCGCGTCATATGCGAAGTCTGAGCTCCTATGGACAAGCGGGTAATCATGCCAAATCTAGGACGACCAAGACGTACCACGACGCGAAAGTCCGTCTGACGTACCGCTTCCATGCCGGCCTTTCGAAGACATAAGGGCACGAAGCATGAATTTGAAACCGAACCAATTCCTTTAAGGTTTAAACGGCACTACGTCGCACAGGTATCTCAGAACTCGGCGGACGTGGATTGCAGGAGCGGTTGGGCCACTCGGGGAGTTTCGTAAGGCAATGTCGATGTGGGAACCCATTCGCCGAACGAGCATGGCGCAGCGCCTGATGTAACGGAGCGGTCACTTTGAGCCGACGTCGGCGAGAGGGACTGCATCCGATCCGCAAATTCAGCGAGCAAGCGCGCCGCGAGGGGAGCGGCGCAAGAAGTGGAAACGATGAGCAATGACAATCCGCGGCCGCCGCGGAATAAGCATCGTATTGCCTTCGAGCGGTTTATCGAGGCTATCCGAGACGTTAGTGAGATGATCGAGGAGCTCCGCCATCTCGCGGACAAGACTGCCTTACTGCTCCTCTCCATATTCATAGTCGTGACCCTAGTGCAGACGCACGCCCCGCATATGTAGGCGAGCTGGGACGAGGTCGATGGGATCATGGGGCGGTGCGATGTCTCGTGGGTTGCGGCGTCGAGCTCGCGGCTTTCGGCGGGCTCGCAGGTTGTGCACGTCGGGATCGATGACGACCACCGGCGCGCCTTCGTCCGCGAGCTGCTCGGCCAGGAGCCGCAGGAACGCCCGAGCCGTGTCCGCACCCCAGGCCGAAACGTGTAACGTCGGTCGGGCGCCATCGAACCGGATGTTGCCGAGGTGGGCGAGGTCTTCCGGGGCGAACCCGGCCGGCCGCTAGCGCGGCCGGCGCGGCAGCGGCGAGGGCTGAGCCGTTCCGGGCGTCGCTGCGCCCGGGGTGGTCGGACCGGCCGGCTGGGGCGCGGGCAGCGTGCTGGTCGTCCCGGTGCCGCCCAGCGTCGTGCCGCCCAGCGCGGTGACGTCGATGCCGTTCTGGGCGAAGACGCCGCCGCTGACCCGGTTGAGCTCGACGATCGCCTTGTCGAGGTCGATCTGCGCCTGCAGCTCGCGCCCGCGGTCGTTGGCGACCTCGAGCTGCCGCTGCAGCACCAGGAACGTGGTCGACGTCCCGGCCTGGAAGCGGCGCTGCTCGCCGAGCAGGACCCGCTCGGCGGCCGTGCGCGCCGCGCGGGCGGCGATCACCCGGTACTCGGCCGAGCGCAAGCCCTGGATCGCGTTGATGGCTTCGCTGCGCACCCGCTGGACGAGCGCGGTCTCGTTGATCCCGACCTGGCGCTGCTGCTCCTGGGCGATCGCCACGTCGGCCTTGGCGGTGTGGTTGCCGATCGGAACCGAGAAGGTGAGCTGCGTGCTGTAGGCCGGGAAGCGGACGTCGAGCGCGTTCTGGAACGACTGCCCGAGCCGCCCGGTCTGGTACGCCGGCGGCGGCGGGAAGCTGGCCAGCGCTCCGGGCGGCGCGATCTGGCCGAGCAGGCTGAACAGCGGGTTCGCCGACGCGCTCAGCGGGTTGCCGGCGAAGCCGTTCGAGGTCGCGCCGAGGGCGAGATCGACTTGCGGCTTGAGCTGGTCGCGCGCGAAGGCCAGGTTCAGCTCGGTCTGCTGGCGCTGCGCGCGCAGTTGCGCGATCTCGGGCCGGTTCTGGATCGCCCCGGTGATGAGCGCGCTCAGCGACGGCTCGACCGGGATCTGTGCGGTCGGCGTGGTCGGCACGAGGTTGGACAGCCAGACCGGGTCGCCGGGGTTGGCCAGGATGAGCGACTTGATCTGCGTCTGCACGCGCTGCACGTTCTGGATCGCGGCGAACACGTTGTCCTGGAACACGTTCACCTGCGTGTTCGCCTCGACGATGTCGGTCGGCGCGGTCGCGCCGCGCGCGGCGAGCCGGCGGTTCGAAGCGGCCTGCGCGCTGGCCTGGCGCAGCCCTTGCTCTTGGATGCCGACGTTCTGCCAGGCCGAGACCAGGTCGTAGTACGCGTCGGCGACCTGGACCACGGTGTTCGAGGCCTGCAGCAGCGCGTTGCTGTTCTGCAGGACCGAGTTGGTCTGCTGGAGCTGGATCTGCAGCCGCGTCTGGTCGAGCGCGCGGCCGCGGCCGAGCGGCTGGGTGAACGCGAGCTGGAGCGCGGTCTCGTAGTACGGGTTGTAGCTGTTGTAGGCGCTGTCCGAGGTGACCCGGGTCGCCCGCAGGCCGGCGTTGTACTGGCCGCCCTGCTGCGTGATGCCGGCGATGCCGGCGGTCGCGCCGGCGGTGTCGGTCGTGACCGGGCCGCCCGAGGCGGTGGTGTTGAACGGGCTCAGCACCGGCGAGACTTCGTGCGAGTACGACGGCACGAGCTGGAAGCGCACGTCGTAGGCGCCGCGCGCGGCGACGATCTGGTAGTTGGCGATGCGCCGGTTCGACTGCGCGACGGCCAGCTCGGTGTTGCGCTGGAGCGCCATCGCGATCGCGTCCTGCAGCGTCAGCCCGACGAACGGCTGCTGCTGCACGCCGATGAGGTCGGCGTTGGGCAGCACGTTGATCGGCACGCTCAGCGCCTGACCGAGGTCGGGCACGGCGGGCAGCGTCAACGGCTGCGGCGGCGGCGGCAATCCCCCGCCTTGGATGTTCGAGCCCGGCGCGGCTTGCGCGCCGCCGCCGGTCGCCGGCTGGCCGGTCGCCGGCTGCTGGCCCGAGGTGGGCTGGCCGCTGGGCTGGCCCAAGCTGCCGGTGGACGGCTGGCCGGCGGCCGGCTGCGGACCGCTCGGGGCGGGTGACGCCATCGGCTGCTGCGCGCCGGTCGGGCCGCCGGTCCCCGGCTGGGCGCCGTTGCCCGGCGCGCCGGTGGTCGGCTGCGCGGGGTTGGTCTGCCCGGGCTGGCCGCTGGTCGGCTGTGCGCTGGTGGGGTTCGGCTGGCCGCTGGCAGGCTGGCTCGGCTGGCCGCTGGCGGGCTGGCCGGACGCCGGCGAGGAGGCCGGCAGCGGGGCGGGCGACGGCGCCGCCGGCTGCCCGGGCGGCTGGGTCTGCGCCACGGCGCCGAGCGGGGCGCCGGACGCGGCGAAGATGCTCGCGCTCAGCGCGAACGCGAGGGTGCGGTATCTCGGCATGCGGTCTACTTGACCTTGATCGACGTCTCGACCGACATCCCGACCCGCAGCGGCTTGTCGGCGGGCGGGTGGTCGACGACGATGCGAACCGGAATCCGCTGGGTGACCTTCACGAAGTTGCCCGTCGCGTTCTGCGCCGGCACCAGGCTGAACGTGTTCTGCGAGGCCGGCGCGATCGCTTCGACCCGGCCCTCGAACGTCGTGCCCTTGTACGCGTCGACCTTGATGTCGACGGGCTGGCCGACTCGGACCTTGCCGAGCTGCGTCTCTTTGTAGTTGGCGGTGATGTAGATGCCGCGGTCGGGCACCAGCGACATCAGCGTCTGGCCGGGTGCGACCGCGGTGCCGACCTCGACGTCCTTCTCCCCGACGATGCCGTTGATCGGCGCGCGGATCACCGTGTAGCCGACCCGGTCCTGGGCGGCCTTGACCTGCGCCTGGAGCGAGCCGGCCTGGGCGTAGGCCGCGTCGGCCTGGGCCTGGGTGGTCGAGACGCGGTAGGGGTTGTCGCTCTCGGTCAGCCGGCCTTGGGCGGTCTGGAGCTGCCCCTGCTGGGCGCCGATCCCGGCCGCCGCGGCGCTGGTCGAGGCGATCGCCGAGGTGTAGCGGGCTTGCGCCTGCAGGACGGCGGTCTGCGCGGCGGCGACGTTGTCGAGCGCCGCCTGGTACTGCGACTGCGCCTCGGCCTGGGCCGCGCGCTGCGCGTCGAGCTGCTGGGCGGCGATGTCGCCGGTGCGGACCAGCGCGGCATAGCGGTTGAAGTCGGCGTTGGCGCGCGCGAGCGCGGCCCGCGCGGCGGGAACCTGCGACTGCGCGGCCCGCAGCTGCGCGCCGGCCTGGGCGATCGCGGAGCGGGCCGCGTCGGCCTGCTGGCGGGCGGCCTGGGTCTGGGCCTGCGCGTTCTGGATCGAGGCCTGGGCCGAGGTGATGCCGCCGGCGCCCTGGGCCGTCTGGGCCGTGACCTGCGCCCGGGTCAGCGAGACGTTCGCCTCGGCCGCCCGCGCCTGGGCGCGCTGGGCGGCGAGCGCCGCCTGCGCCTGCTGCAGCGCCGCGCGCTCGTCGGTGTCGTCGAGCCGGATCAGCACCTGGCCCTGGCGGACCGGCTGGTTGGTGTCGACCAGGATCTGGGCGACCCGCTCCTGGATCTTGCTGGTCAGGTTGACGGTGTCGGCGTCGACCCGCGCGTCGTCGGTCGTCTCGTGCGTCGTCGCGTAGGCCAGGTAGCGGATGCCGAAGATCAGCGCCGCGACGATCAGGATCGCGGCGATGACCAGGACCAGCACCGGCGGGCGGCGGCGCTGCTTGGGCGCCGCCCCGCCGTCGCTCGGCGGCGGCGTGCTCCCGCGCCCGTCGGCGTCGGTAGGCCGCGGCTGCGGCGGGGCTTCGGTGCGGGTTTCCACGGTTAGGCTTTGGCTCCGTTCAGGAAGAGGCCGACGATCGCGTCGAGGGTCGCCCGGTCAGCGACCGGGCTGTCCCACAGCTTGCGCCCGACGATGTACGAGAAGAACGTGCCCAAGAAGTAACGGGCCAGCAAGCGCGGCTCGCCGCGCATGGCGCCCGCCACGACCTGCTGCTCGAAATAGGTCGCCAGGTCGTCCTTGATCTGCGCAGGCCCGCGCCACTCGGGCGCATCGTCGGTGCCGGCCGCCTCCTCGGCGAGCGAGACGCACATCATCGCCCGCTTGCCGAGCATGTGGTCGACGACGTGGTACGCGAGCGTGCGCAGGTCGGCGGCCAGGTCCTCGCCCGGCAGCGCGGCCAGGATCGCGCGAAACTGCTCGACCCCGCAGGCCTGCTCGCGCATCGCGTCGAGCAGCGCGCGCTTGGAGCCGAAGTGGCGGAAGAGCGTCGCCTCGTTGACGCCGGCGCGCTCGGCCACCTCCCGGGTGGTGGTGCCGCGAGTGCCGTTGCGTTCGAAGAGCTCGCGCGCGGCGGCGAGGATGCGCATTCGCGTCTCCTCGACCCCGGCGTGCGAGCGGTGTCCGGTCGAGAGCATCAGTTCTTCTTCGTGAAGACCGCATCGTCGACGGCGACGTTGGTCTTGTAGTCGGAGTAGTCACCGTGCGCCACGGCGCGCACGTGCGGGATCTCGATCTCGGCGTCCTGGCTGGCCAGCATCGTATAGCCCGCGACGTTGGCGAACGCCTGGGTCATCGTGATGTGCCCGCCGTTGTAGTAATCGTAACGGATCTGGTCGATCGTTCCGGCCGCCGTATCGACCAGCACCGTCTCGTGGTCGATCATGCCGCGGACCCGCTGGACCAGCCGCAGCGCGGCGTCCTTGCGGCCGTGGAACTCGCTCTCGCCCGCATAGCTGACGACGAAGCGCCGCTCCCAGCTCGAGGGGTCGCCGACGTCGGCGAACAGCTTCTCGAAGCCCTTGGCGTAACCCGGGACGCGGTCGAAGACGACCTCGTAGTTGGATGGGCGCTTGTAGTACGTGGTCGCGTCGAGGTGCTGGGCGATGAACGGGAACGAGATCAGGCGCAGGTTGACGTGCATCCGGCCCTGGTAGGACGTCAGGCTCGGGTTGCGCTCGATCACCCGGGCGAGGATCGTCCCCGGCTCGGTCGCGGGCGGCGCCGACGCGGTGGCCGGCAGGGCCAGCACCAGCGCCGCGGCGACGGTCGCGGCGACCGCCTTGACCGCGCGGGCCAGCCCGCGCCCGGGCAGCCGCGGCTCGGCCGGCACGAGCGGGAAGGCGAACACGCGGTTCAGCCCGGTCAGCGCGAGCGCGTCGGCGACCGCGCGCGAGCCGGGCACGACCTCGAGCGCGCCGCCGACCTCGCGCAGCCGCCGCAGGCCGGCGATCAGCGCGGCGATCGTCTCGGTCGGCAGGCCGGCGCCGTCGAGCACGACCCGCAGGCGCGGCGCGGCCGGCTCGGCGGCCAGCCGGGCGTCCACGGCCGCGGCGAACGCGGCCCGGGCATCGTCGTCATCGGCGTGCAAACGCAGGACGTCGTGATCGTCGTATCGGTGCATCATCGTCTACTCATGCGTGTGGGTACTTGCATGGACAGCATACTTCCAGAATGAGTTCCATGCAAGTACCCACACGCATGACTCCGGCATGACCGCGCCCGACTTGGCCCGCCTGGCCGCCGAAGCGGGGCTCGGGCGAGCCCAGATCCACGTCCGCAGCCTGGCCCCGGACGGCCCGGCCTGGGCCGCCGACGACGGCCGCTGGCTCTACCCCGCCAGCCTCATCAAGCTGCCGCTCGCCGTCGCGGTCGGCGCGGCGGTCGCCGGCGGCCGGCTGGGCTGGGACGCGCCGGCCGTGGTCGAGGCCGCCAACCTGACCGCCAACGACGCGCCCTCGCCGCTGGTCGCCGGTTACCGCAGCACGGTCCGCGAGCTGGTCGGCCTGATGCTGCAGCGCTCGGACAACGTGGCGACCAACGTCCTCTACGACCTGCTGGGCCGCGAGCGCGCGACCGCCGACGTCCACGCGCTCGGCTACGCCGCGACCTTCTTCCGGCGCAAGCTCTCGGGCGCGCTGCCGCTGATCGACGACCCGGCGGCGGCCGGCCGCAACAGTCACCCGGCCCGCGAGGCCGCCGCCGTGCTCGCCGCGCTCGCGGCGGACCGGCTTCCGGAGGCCGCCGTGCTGCGCGCGATCCTGGCCGACTCCTGGTGGGACGTCAAGCTCTCGCGCGGGCTCGAGCCGGGCGACCGCTTCGCCCACAAGACCGGCGACACCGACGAGGTCGCCCACGACGCCGGCATCCTGAGCCTGGCCGGTGCCGGCCACTGGGTGCTGGCCGTCTACACCGAGCTGCCCAGCAGCGACGCGAACGACCTACGGTTTGGTGCGTTCATGCGCCGGCTGCGGCCGGTGCTCGCGGCAGCCGACGGCTGCATTGCAAGGGGCGGAGCGCCGCGAGCACAAACGCGCCCTCCAACCTAACGTGACCTCAGGAGTGAGCAGATGAATCGTACCGCTGCGCTGGCGCTCGCGCTTCTGGCGACCGCCGGCCTTGCCGCGCCCTCGGGGGCAGCTTCGAGGGGACCCGCGGCCGGCAAGACCGTCCACGTCGGCGTCATCGCCGACGTCACCGGCGGAGCCGGCGTCTACGGCACCCCCCAGAAGAACGCCTACGAGCTCGCCAACGAGGACGTGAAGTCCGGCAAGATCGATGCGGGCGGCGCGAACCTGACCTTCGACGTCCAGGACGCGGCCAGCGACGGCGCCCAGGTCGTCAACCTGATGCAGAAGTTCACCACCGACGGCCAGACCGCGATCGTGCTCGGGCCGACCCTCTCGGGCGAAGCCTTCAAGGCCTTCCCGCTCGCGGCGCGGGCGAACTTCCCGGTCATGGGCACCTCGACCACCGCCGAAGGCGTCACCGCCATGGGCGCGACCGTCTACCGCGACGCGCTGGCCGAGTCGCAGGTCATCCCGACCACCGTGCAGCGCACCCACGCCAAGTGGCACTACAAGACCGCCGCGGTCATGTTCGGCGACGACAACGCGTTCACCAAGACCGACGGCGACATCTTCGCCAAGGAGCTCAAGAGCGCCGGCGTCAGCGTGGTCGACACCGAGACGTTCCACCAGAAGGACACCGACTTCCAGGCCGCGCTGACCCGGATCGAGTCCAAGCACCCCGACGTGATCGCGATCGGCGCGCTCTTCCCCGAGGCCACCAAGATCATCGCCCAGGCCGGCAAGCTCGGGATCAAGGCGCACATGGTCGGCGGCAACGGCCTCAACGCGCCCGACATGTACAGCGTGGCCGGCCCGGCCGCCCAGGGCGCGGTCGTCGGCGCGGCCTGGTACTCCGGCGCGAAGTACCCCTCGAACCTCGACTTCGTGAAGCGCTACACCGCCAAGTACGGCAAGGCGCCCGACCAGTTCGCCGCGCAATCGTACGCCGCCGCGCAGGTCGTCGCGCACCTCGTCGCCCGCGGCGCCGCCACCAAGGACGAGATGATCGGCGCCCTCAAGAACGCCGGCACGATCCAGACCGTGCTCGGCCCGATCGGCTTCGACCCGAACCGCGACGTGAAGAGCTCGCCCGTGATTCTCAGCATCGTGAAGGGCGGGTTTGCGTACTTTCACTAGAAGGCGCTCCGCCCCGGGCTGCGCGCCCCCCGTCCGAGCTCGCAACGACGTTTCGATGAGGTCGCCGTTACGCTGTGCTCGCTCCATCACCGTGTTGCCGGATAGTGCGTAGACCGTGATCGCTCAGCAGCTCTTGAACGGGCTCTTTCTGGGGGCGGTGTACGCGCTGTTCGCGGTCGGGTACACGCTGGTGTTCGGGGTGCTCGACATCCTGAACCTGGCGCATGCGGCGATCTTCACGGCGGCCGCGTTCGCCGCGTTCTCGCTGGCGGCGGCGGGCTGGCCGCTGCCGCTCGCGTTTCTCGTCGCGGCGGTGGTGGCCGGCGTCATCGGCATCCTGCTCGACCGGGTCGCGTTCGCGCCGCTGCGGCGGCGCAACGCGGGGACGCTGGTACCGCTGATCTCCTCGATCGGCGTGGCGATCATCATCGGGGCGCTGCTGCGCGCGCTGTACGGGGTCGACGAGCGGCACTTCACGCTGGGCGGGCTCGACGCGCCGCCGATGCACCTCGGGCCGCTGACCTTCACGACGGTCGAGCTGACGATCTTCGCCGCCGCGATCGGGCTGATGCTGGGCTTGAGCTACGTGCTGCGCGCGACCCCGCTGGGCCGGCGCATCCGCGCGGTCGCCGAGGACCGGGTCGCCGCGGCGCTGCTCGGGGTCGACCTCGAGCGGACGATCGCGGCGACGTTCTTCATCGCCTCGGCGCTGGGCGGCGCGGCCGGCGTGCTGACCGGCCTCGAGTACAACAGCGTGACGCTCGACATGGGCGGCCCGATCGAGCTCAAGGGCTTGGCCGTCATCATCCTGGGCGGCATGGGCAGCGTGACGGGCGCGGTGATCGGCGGCTTCATCCTGGGTGCGGTGGAGACGCTGGCGGTCGCCTACGGCCTCTCGGAGTGGCGCGACGCGCTGGTCTTCGGGGTGATGTTCGTGATCCTGGTCGCGCGCCCGACCGGCCTGTTCGGCAAGCGCGCGCTGCGGCAAGCATAGCGCCGTGGCGACGCTCATGGATTTCTACGCCAAGCACTCGCGGCTGGTCGACCAGATCGGCGTCAACGCGCTGCTCGCGCTCTCGCTCTCGGTCTCGCTGCAGGCCGGTCAGCTCGCGCTCGCCCAGGCCGCGCTGATGGGGATCGCGGCCTACGTCTCGGCGATCCTGGCGATGAGCTACCACTGGCCGCTGCTCGCGAGCATCCTGGCGGCCATGGTGGCCTCGACCGTGGTCGCGGCGCTGCTGGCCTACCCGGTCGGGCGGCTGCGCGGCGTGTTCCTGGCGATCGCGACGATCGGCTTCGGCGAGATCGTGCGCGTCTTCGCCAACAACTTGGCGATCACCGGCGGCGCCGAGGGCATGAGCGGCATTCCCAACGACGCGACGACGCCGGTGATCTACGGCGCGCTCGCGCTGGTCGCGCTGGTGCTGGTCGGGCTGTCGCGGACGAAGTTCGCGCTGGCGGTCGCGCTGGTGCGCGAGGACGAGTACGCCGCGCGCGGGGTCGGGATCGACGTCGCGCGGGTGCGGGTGCTCTCGCTCGCGCTGGGCGGCGCGATCGCCGGCCTGGGCGGCGCGCTCTACGCGCACGCCTCCTTCTTCATCACGCCCGGCGACTTCGGCTTCGCGCGGATGGAGCAGATCCTCGTCTGGTGCGTGATCGGCGGGGTGACCAGCCCGCTGGGCGCGGTGCTCGGCTCGACGCTGCTCTCGATCCTGCCCGAGCTGATCCGCTTCCTGGCCGACTACCGCGAGATCACCAACGGGATCATCCTGCTGGCGGTGATCCTGTTCGCCCCGGGCGGCCTCGCCGGGCTCTGGCACCGCGGCACGATCCGCGTGCGCGCATGACGGCGGCGCGCGGATGAGCCTCGTGCTCGAGAACGTGGGCGTGCGCTACGGCGGGGTCGACGCGCTGCGCGGCGTCTCGCTGAGCGTCGAGCGCGGTCACGTGCTGGGCCTGATCGGGCCCAACGGCGCCGGCAAGACGACCCTCGTCAACGCCACGACGGGCCTGGCGCCGCTGGCGTCGGGCACGGTCACCCTCGACGGCACCCGGCTGGACGGCCTGCCGCCGCACCGCATCGCGCGCGCCGGGATCGCGCGCACCTACCAGAACATCCGGCTGTTCGCGGCGCTCGACGTGCGCGCCAACCTCGCCGCCGGCGCCTTCGCCCGGCCCGGCCGGCTGAGCGACGCCGCGCTGAACGCGCTGCTCGCGCGGGCCGGGATCGCGGGGGTCGACCCCGGCGCGCAGGCCGGCGGGCTGCCGTACGGCGACCAGCGCCGGCTGGAGATCGCGCGCGCGCTCGCCGCCGAGCCGGTCGCGGTGATGCTCGACGAGCCCGCCGCCGGCATGAACCCCTCCGAGACCGGCCGGCTGGTCGAGACGATCCGCGCCGTGGCGGCCAGCGGCATCGCGGTGCTGCTGATCGAGCACGACATGCCGCTGGTGCGCGCGGCCTGCGACGGCGTGGTGGTGCTGAACTTCGGCGAGGTGATCGCGCACGGCACGCCCGGCGAGGTCGCGCGCGACCCGGTCGTCGTCGAAGCCTATCTCGGCAGCGACGCGGAGGCGCTCTCCGCGCCGCCGCCCGGCGCAGGAGCGGACCGGTGAGCACGGTCCTCGCGGTCGACCGCCTGCGCGCGGGCTACGGCAACATCGAGATCCTGCACGACGTCTCGCTGGCACTCGAGGCGGGCACGCTGTGCGCGATCGTCGGCGCCAACGGCGCCGGCAAGACGACGCTGCTGATGGCGCTGGCGGGCCAGCTCGCCAAGCGCGGCGGAACGGTCACCTTCGACGGCGCCGACGTGACCCGCATGCCCTCGCACGCGCTGGTGCGGCGCGGCCTCGTGCTCGTCCCCGAAGGCCGGCGCATGCTGCCCGGCATGAGCGTCGAGGAGAACTTGCAAGTCGCCGCCGGCGCGAGCGGCGCCGCGGGCTACGCGCGCATCGACGCGCTGTTCGAGCGCTTTCCGATCCTGCGCACGCGGCGCGCGGTGCCCGCCGGCGCGCTCTCGGGCGGCGAGCAGCAGATGCTCGCGATCGCCCGCGCGCTGGCCATCGGCCCGCGCGCGCTGCTGCTCGACGAGCCGTCGATGGGACTGGCGCCCAAGCTGGTCGACGCGATCTTCGCCATCGTCGCCGACGAGCGCGCGCGCGGCACGTCGATCCTGCTGGTCGAGCAGAACGCGCGCCGCGCGCTCGCGCTCGCCGACCACGCCTACGTGATGGAACGCGGCCGGATCACCCTCGAGGGCAGCGGCGCGGAGCTGGCCACCCACCGCGACGTCGTCGCCGCGTATCTCGGCGGCTGAGCCGCCGCCGTCGCCGTGGATAGCGTGGATTGCGGCGAATCGGCGTGGACAACTCGACTTTCTTGTGGACAAGCCGGTCCGCGGCGCGCCGGACCCTTGCAGCGCGGCGCCGGCCGCGGTAGGATCGGTTCACGTCGAAGGCAACGACGACGGGCGAGCGACGAGAAGCTCGCCGGCACCGAGCGAACGCGAGACGCGAAAGCCGAACGCACACGCGAAGCGCCGATTCGAAGTCCGACGCCGTAATGGCCGATGCAAATCGGCGAGGACGTGCGCAGATCGATTCTCGTGCTGACCGCGGCCCCGAGACCAACGTCCCGGGGCCGCGTCGCGTCCGGCACGGTGAGAATATGTCGCCGCCATCTTGCGCGGGCGGCGGCCCAGGAGTATGATCCGTCCACGTCGACCGCGGTCGACGGGCGAGCGAACGAGAAGCTCGCCGGCCGAGTTCGATGACGGCCGGTGCAAACTGGTCGCGTGCGACGACACCGACGCGAAGTACGACGCCGCCATGGCTGACGTGAGTCGGCGAGGACGAGCGCAGATCGATTCTCGTGCTGACCGCGGCCCCGAGGCAATGCCGTCTCGGGGCCGCGTCGCGTGGTGGGCTCGGCTAGTTGCCGTTCCAGGCGGTGAAGGGAGCGGGCTTGGCGTAGGGCGGGCCCACTTCGATCGTGACGTCGAGGTGCTGGGTGAGCTGGATCGTGCGCGGGTCGCCGGCGTACCGGCTGCCGTCGACCCAGGTCACGACCCGCTCGCCCTTCTTCGGCTTGGCGCCGGCGACGTCGGTGCGGGTCAGCGGCTGGCCCCAGACGTCGAAGACGTTGCCGAGGTCGAAGGTCTTGAAGTTGGGCGACTCGACGTGGATGATGCCGTCGGGCGTGTGGGTGTGGATCCAGTACAGGCACTGGCCGATCAGCGGCCGGCCCAGGTCGTCCGGAATGCCGACCGGCTTGCCGTGGTCGAGGATCGTCACGTGCTGGTGGATGTGGACGACCGAGCCCTCCATCTGGTCGCAGTGGATGCCGTCGACGGGCTGGCCGGCCGGGATCTCGGCGCGCACCGGCGCGGCGGCCGAGGTCAGCACCGCCAGCGCGGCGGCCAGGGACAGCAACGATCTCGGGGTCAGCATGCCTCGCACGGTCTCTTCAACGCCGCCGGGCAGGGCGCCGTTTCGAGCTCAGCCGTAGCGGGCGGCCACGCTGCGCGCGATGCCGGCGGCGGCGGCCCGCGCCTCGGCCGGGGCGAGGACCTCGGCCTCGGCGCCCCAGCCGAGCGACCAGCGCACGATCTCCAGCGGGTCGGCGACCCGGTAGGTGATGTCGACCCCGCCGTCCGCCAGCGGCGCGACCCGCCGGTCGCGCCCGACCTGCTGGGCCTGGGCGGCCTTGGCGACGACCGGCGAGAAGCGCACCGTCACCTCGGCGGTCGTCGCGGCGTGGCGCACGCCGCTGACCGAGTTGGCGCCGTAGGCGTCCAGGTTGAAGTCGGCCGGCTTCTCGAAGGTCTGCGGGGTGATCGCGACCTCGGAGACGTTGTCGACCGCGAAGACCCGCATGTCGGCCCGGGTATGGTCGTAGCCGACCAGGTAGATGCGGCCGTTCGAGACGATGAAGCCGTAGGGGTCGGCCCGGCGCTGGGTACGGGCGCCGTTCTTGTCGGTGTAGCCGAACTGGACCCGGCGCCGCTCGCGCTCGGCGGTCTGGAGCTGCTCGAAGACCCGCTCGACCTCCGCGTCGAGCGCGACCGCCTCGAAGCGGATCGCGAACGAGGTGCTCTCGACCGCGGCCTCGGCCCGCCGGTCGCTCGAGCGCAGCAGCTTCTGGGTCGTCTCCTCGATCGCGCTGGCGAAGGTGCCGCCGAGCGACGAGCCGAGCCGTTTGAGCGTCACCAGGCCCAGCAGCTCGCGGTGCGAGAGGTTGAGCCGGCGCAGGCTGTAGCCCTCGGCGAACCGGTAGGTGCCGCTGGCGCGGTCGAAATACCACGGGAAACCGGCGTCGGCCAGGACGCTCAGATAGCGCCGCAGGGTCCGCGTGCTGGGCGGCTTCTCCTCGCCGATCTGCTCCTTGAGCTCCTCGAACGCGAAGCGCCCCTCGTCGATCGCGCTGAGCAACCGCACGAGCAAGACGACCTTCGGTTCGGCTCGTTCCTCCGCCACGAGCGCTTCCTTCGTCACGAGGTCGCGGGGTCCGTGCGCCGGCGCACGATTCGGCGAGGGCGCGCCGTGGCGGCGAAGAAATGTGCGCGAAAGCAGCCCTCCACCCGGTAAGGAGCCCCATGGACGAATACCGCCCGGACGCCGTCGACCGCAAAGAATTCCTCCGCCGCACCGGCGCGCTCGGCATCGCCGGCGCGGCCGCCCTCGGCTTCCCGCTGCTCGAGACCCGCGCCGCCGGCGCGGCGCCCTTGCCCCCGCCCAAGGACGTCATCGCCGCCGGCGGCGGGGCGACGATCAAGATCGGCCACATCGACGGCTTCTCCGGCGTCTACGCCGCCGCGTCGAACTCACAGCAGCACGGCATGGAAGTCGCCGTCGCCGAGGCGATGCGCAAGAACAGCCGCATCAGCTACCAGATCGTCAAGGGCGACGACGCCAACGCCGCCGCCACCGGCACGACCGAGGCCAAGCGGCTGATCTCGCAGGAGAAGGTCGACGTGCTGGCCGGCTGCCTGAGCTCCGCCGTCGGGCTGGCCGTCTCGGCGACCTGCTCGGAGAACAACACCTTCTTCATGGCCGTCGGCACCCACGACACGAACATCACCGGGGCCAAGGCGCACCGGGTCACCTTCCGCCAGACCTGCTCGAACGCGATGCTGGCCAACGCGGTCGGACCCGAGCTGCTCAAGCACGGCAAGCGCTGGTATTTCCTGACCGCCGACTACGCGTTCGGCACCGACGCGCACGACCGCCTCAAGCGGATCCTGCTCGCCCACGGCGGCCAGGAAGTCGGCAACGACCTCCACCCGCTGGCCCAGACCGACTACTCGTCGTACCTGACCAAGGCCCGCAACACCAACGCCGACGTGCTGGTGTTCTGCAACTACGGGCCCAACACGCAGAACGCGGCCAAGGCCGCCGTGCAGCTCGGGCTCAACAAGAAGATGACCTTCGGCGGCATCCTGTGCGGCAACGACGTCGCGGTCGGGCTCCCGGTCGACGACATCGTCGGCTCGGTCTGGGGCTACGTCTGGGGACCCGAGGCCGGCGGCGGCGCGGACAAGGTCTACGCCGCGCTCAAGCCCGGCACCGACGAGGTCGACTGGCGCCAGTACCTCGGTTACATGGCCGCCAAGAACATCATCGACCGCATCCTGCACGCCGGCACGACGGACACCGAGAAGCTCGTCGAGGCGTTCGAGAACTACCACTACGACGCCGGCAAGGCAGGCGGCGCGTACTATCGCAAGTGCGACCACCAGGCGGTGCAGGGCACCTACGCCGGCATGATCGTCGGCAAGAACAAGCGCCGCAGCCCGAACGAGTACTTCACCATCGCCTCGCGGGTGGGCGGCGAGTTCGCGGCCGAGCCGTGCTCGAACCCCGACAGCGAGGCCGCCGCGAAGGTCATCGCCTCGGAGAAGATCGGCAGCCGCGAAGGCTACACGGTGCAGAAGGTCTGAACCGCGCTCCGGGACCCGCGGTCGGCGCGGGTCCCGGGCAGAACGTAATATCTAGTTTGACAGCCGGGAGACCGCGTGCTAGCGTCGTCGCATGCCGCGCAAGAAATCGCCGACCCTCACCGAGGCGGAGTACCGCCTCATGCAGGTCCTCTGGCGCCGCGGTGAGTCGTCCGTCGCCGAGGTCGCCGAGACGATCGGCGACCCGCCGCTGGCCTACAACACGGTCCTGACCACGCTGCGCATCCTCGAGCAGAAAGGCTACGTGCGGCACACGGCGGCCGGGCGCGCATTCATCTACGCCGCCGTCGTCGCCCGCGACGAGGCGCAGCGCAGCGTCGTGAACCACGTGCTCGCGCGCTTCTTCGACGGCTCGCCGCGCGAGCTCGTGCTCAACCTGCTCGAGTCCGAGGCGGTCGACGCGCGCGAGCTCGACCGGCTGCGCGAGCTGATCGACAACGCCAAGGACAAGGGCTAGCCGGCGCTACTCGCCGCGCGGCAGCTGCGCGTACTCGCTCTCGGGATAGGTGGCGATCAGCCAGTCGAGGGTGTCGTTGCGGCGCACGCGCGCGTCGTCGGTCGCGATCTTGCCGTAGAGCTGCGCCAGCGCGTAGCCGTACTTGGGAATCCACGGGTCGCGCGGGAACTGCTTCTGCCAGTCGTGCAGCGCGTCTTCGACCAGCACCGCCTTGTCGTACACGTGCTCGGCGTCCTCGGGCTTGGCGTCGAGGCGCTCCGCGAGGTCCTTGAGCTGGTTGCGAATGCCGAGGATGCTCATCTTCAGGCGGCCGAAGTAGCGATCTGCGGGCGCGAGGTTCGCCGAAGGCTGGGCGAACGCGGGGGCGACGGTGGCGCACATCGGCAGCGCGAGCGCGAGCGCCAAAGCGATCCGTTTCATGGAACGTACATCCTTGTCGGGCGATAGCGAGACCGCGGCGCGCTCTCCGTGCGAACCGCGTACCTGAATCATCGGCCGGGCCGGGTCGGACTGAAGCCGCTCGCTCAGCTGCTCTCCGAGCTACCGTGTTCGACCCCGGCGGAAGTGTGACCCGGCGTCCCCGCTCAGTCGGGATCGGCGAACAGGAACGCGAGGTCGTCGCGGGTCAGCGTCTTGGCGACCGCGCTGTCGGCCTTGACGACCGCCTTCGAGAGCGCGCTCTTGCGCTCGGCCAGCGCCCGGATCTTCTCCTCGACCGAGCCGGCGGTGACCAGCCGGTAGGCGGTGACCGGCCGCGTCTGGCCGATCCGGTGCGTGCGGTCGATGGCCTGGCGCTCGACCGCCGGGTTCCACCACGGGTCGTAGAGGATCACGTAGTCGGCCGCGGTCAGGGTCAGCCCGACCCCGCCGGCCTTGAGCGAGCACAAGAAGACCGGCGGGCCGGTGTCGGCCATGAAGCGCTCGACCTCGAGCTGGCGGTCGCGGTCCTTGGTCGAGCCGTCGAGGTAGCCGTAGCTGATGCTGCGCCGGTCGAGCACGGTGCGCATGACCTTGAGCATCGAGGAGAAGGCGCTGAACACCAGCACCTTGTGGCCGCCGTCGAGCACCTCGTCGACCGTCTCGAGGAAGGCGTCGAACTTGCCGCTCGCGTCCGGCTCGTCCAGGTATTCGGGCACCAGCAGGCCGGGGTGGGCGCAGACCTGGCGCAGCCGGGTCAGCGCGGCCAGGACGTGGACGGTCGCGCTCTCGGTGCCCTCGTCGTCGAACTTGGCCAAGACGTCGCGCCGGGCGGCCTCGGCGATCCCGCGGTAGAGCCGGCGCTGGAGCGGCGAGAGCTCGCACTGGATGACCGCCTCGGTGCGCTCGGGCAGCTCCTTGGCGACGTCCTCCTTGGTGCGGCGCAGCACGAAGGGCTCCAGGCGCGAGCGCAGCGCGGAGGCCGCGCGCTCGTCGCCGTCGCCGATCGGCAGCTCGAAGCGGCGCCGGAACGACGTCTCGGAGCCGAGCAGCCCGGGCTCGACGAAGCCGAAGATCGCCCACAGGTCGCGCAGCGAGTTCTCGACCGGCGTACCGGTCATCGCGAGGCGGTGGTCGGCCTGCAGGCCGCGCACGACCTTGGCGATCTGCGAGGCCGGGTTCTTGGCGTTCTGGGCCTCGTCCAGCACCAGCGTGCGGAAGCGGAAGCGCTCCAGGTGCTGGGCGTCGAGGCGCGCCAGCGCGTACGACGTGATCACCACGTCGAAGTCGTGCAGCGTGTCGTACTTGGCGGCCCGGTCGCTGCCCGACTGCAGCCGCAGCGTGCTCAGCGTCGGGGCGAACTTGCGAATCTCGTTCTCCCAGGTGTGCGTCACCGACGTCGGCGCGATGACCAGCACCGGCGAGTGCCCCTCGTCCTGCTTGCGCTTGGCGACGTGCGCGATGAGCTGGGACGTCTTCCCGGTTCCCATGTCGTCGGCCAGGATGCCGCCGAAGCGGAACGACGACAGGTACGACAGGAAGTCCAGGCCGCGGCGCTGGTAGTCGCGCAGCGGCAGCACCATCGCGTCCGGCTCGGGGACTTCTTCGATGCCCTCGAAGTTGCGCAGGCGCTCGCGGATGCGCTCCACTTCCTCGGGCAGCGCGACCTCGCCGAACGCCTCGTGCAGCTCGTCGCGCATCGCGACCAGCGACGCCAGGCCCGTGCGGCGGCGGTCGGTCAGCTCGGAGAGCAGGTTCTGGCGCGAGCGCAGGTCGCCGACGTCGACCAGCTTGCCGCGCACCTCGGCGTAGCGGCCCTTGGCGCCGAGCAGCGCGCGCAGCTCGTCGCGGGTCAGCGGCTCGCCGCCGCCGACGAAGACCGCGACGTCCAGGTCGAACCAGTCGCCGCCGTCGGCCTCGGTGGCGGTGACGCTGACGTCGACCTGGCCGCCGCCGGTGAGCGCCGCCAGCGACTCGTCGAGGCGGACCTCGACGTCCTCCCAGGCCGGCCAGGCCGTGCGCACGACTTCGGCCGCCCGGTCGGCGTCGTGCAGCGCGAAGCCGTCGGCGCCGCGCGGGACGAATCCGGCGTCGAGGAAGCGGCGGGTGAAGCTGCGCGCGACCTCGGGCGGGAAGCGCACGAAGCGGCCGCCGCTGGCGGTCACCGCGCCGTGCGGGCTGAAGGCCGCCTGGGCGCCGCTGGCGGCGTCGACGAACTGCAGCCGCGCCAAGAGCGCCCCCTCGCGCCAGCCGGCCCGCACGACCAGCAAGGGGCGCTGCGCGTCGACCACGCCCAAGGCGGCGCGGTCCTCGGCGGTCAGGAACGGCGCGACCCGAGCGATCGCTCGCACCGACGGCGCGCTCTCGGCCGAAGCCGTAGCCAACTCGGCGGCCTTGGCCGCGGCGATGACCCGGCGCGGGTCGAACCCGCCGTCCAGCAGGTAGGCGGTGCGGTCGGCGACGAGCCAGGCCGGCGGGCCGTCGATGACGACCGCGTCGACCGGCGAGACCTGTCCGCCGTCGGGCGTCTCGAGCACCGGCACGAAGCCGCCGCCGCCGTTCCGGCGCGCGCGCAGGCGCACCCCGCGCGGCTCGACCGCGAACGGGGCCAGCTCGGAGGGGTGGCGGTTCTCGCCCGGCGCGTCGTCGAAGCGCAGCCGCGGGTGGCGGGTGAGGCGGAACAGCGCGCGGGCCAGCGCCTTGGGCGACGAGCGCGTCCCGAACGCCTCCTGGACCGCGTCGTCGCGCAGCAGCGCGCGGTCGACGTCGTCCCAGTCGTCGGCGGGGGTCTGGTCCATCATGCCGAGGATCGCCTCGGCGTCGCGGATGACGCCGCGCAGGCGGGGCGTGTCGAGGTAGAGGGTGGCGGCGACCATTCCGCCCGGCCCGACCGAGAGCACCGGCCAGATCGAACGAGCCCGGGCCCGGATGCCGTCGAGGTCGGCGTCGGGAATCCACGAGAGGTCCGGCTCGGCGGGGTGCGCGGCGGGCAGCGGCAGCGGCGCGTCCTCCGCGGTGCGGACGGTCTCGAGCGAGGCGACGACGTGGGGGCAGACGCCGCTGGCACCGCAGGTGCAGACCGAGCGCAGCGCCTGCGGCCCGGTACCCGACGCCCACTCGACCGCGGTTTGGAGCACGGCCCGGTCTTTGACCGTCGCTTCGATCCGGCCGGGCTCGACCGAGCGCAAGGCGACCCGCCCGTCCCCGACGAGGTCGAGCGCGGCGCGCGTCAGGTCACGGGCGAACCAGGTCCCGATCTGCGCCGGTAGACGCGACCGCCACAGAGCAAAAGGGGTCAACCCGCCTGCCATTCGCCACGAACCCGTCGGTTTCCCGACGGGTTCGAAGGGGTCCGGACTTCGGAGCACGCCGCTTAGACCGGCTGGACCTCCGGCTGGGTCGGGGAAGGCGGCTCGATCCGCGGGATCTTGGAGAAGCGCAGCTTGTCCGGGTTGTCCGCGTCGACCTCGGCCAGGATGCGGTCGCCCGAGCCGAAGTTGCCCTTGAGCATCTCCTCGGCCAGCTCGTCCTCGACCTCGCGCTGGATCGCACGGCGCAGCGGCCGGGCGCCGAACTGCGGGTCCCAGCCCTTCTTGGCCAGGAGCGCCTTGGCGTCTTCGGTGACCTCGAGGTGCATGTCCTGAGCCTTGACCTCGCTGATGACCTTCTCGAGCTCGAGCCCGACGATCTGGCTGATCTCCTCGCGGCTGAGCTGGTGGAAGACCACGATCTCGTCGACCCGGTTGAGGAACTCGGGCCGGAAGGCGTGCTTCACCTCGTCCAGGACCTTGTTCTTCATCCGCTCGTAGGCCTGGGTGTCGGTCGTGCCGGCATCCTTCTGCGAGCGGAACCCGATGTCGGTGGTCGTCTGCATGCCGGTGGCGCCGACGTTCGAGGTCATGATGATGACCGTGTTCTTGAAGTCGACCACCCGGCCCTGAGAGTCGGTCAGGCGGCCGTCGTCGAGCACCTGCAGCAGCAGGTTGAAGACGTCGGGGTGGGCCTTCTCGATCTCGTCGAGCAGCACCACCGAGTAGGGCCGGCGGCGGACCGCCTCGGTCAGCTGGCCGCCCTCCTCGTAGCCGACGTAGCCGGGCGGTGCGCCGACCAACCGCGAGACGGCGTACTTCTCCATGTACTCGGACATGTCGATGCGGATCATCGACTCGGCGTCGTCGAACATCCACTCGGCCAGCGAGCGGGCGACCTCGGTCTTCCCGACGCCCGTGGGGCCCAGGAAGATGAACGAGCCGATCGGGCGCTTGGGGTTCTTGAGCCCGGCGCGCGAGCGGCGGATCGCCCGGGTGACGGTCGAGACGGCCTGGTTCTGGCCGATGACGCGCTTGTGGAGCTGCTCCTCCATCCCGAGCAGCCGGGTCGTCTCGGCCTGGGCCAGCTTGGAGACGGGGATCTTGGTCCAGGAGGCGACGATGTGGGCGACGTCCTCCTCGGTGACCATGATCGCCTTGTCGGACTGCGACTTGGCTTTCTTCTCCTGCCACTCGGCGTCGAGCCGCTGCTTCTCCAGCCGCAGCTTCTCCTCGCGGTCGCGGATGGCGGCGGCCTTCTCGAACTCCTGCGACTTGACGACCGACTCTTTCTCTTGCTTGACCTGGCGGATCTGGTTCTCGATCTCGCGGATCTCGGGCGGCGGCAGGGTGGCCTGCAGCCGGACCCGCGAGGCGGCCTCGTCGATCAGGTCGACCGCCTTGTCGGGCAGGAAGCGGTCGGAGATGTAGCGGTCGCCGAGCTTGGCGGCGGCGACCAGCGCCTCGTCGGTGATGGTGACCTTGTGGTGCGCCTCGTAGCGGTCGCGCAGGCCCTTGAGGATCTCGACCGTCTCCTCGACCGTCGGCTCGCCGACCATGACCGGCTGGAAGCGGCGCTCGAGCGCCGAGTCCTTCTCGATGTGCTTGCGGAACTCGTTGAGGGTGGTCGCGCCGATGCACTGCAGCTCGCCGCGGGCGAGCGCCGGCTTGATGATGTTCGAGGCGTCGATCGCGCCCTCGGCGGCGCCCGCCCCGACCAGCGTGTGGAGCTCGTCGATGAACAGGATGATCTCGCCGGCGGCGCCGCGGATCTCGTCCATGACGCGCTTCATGCGCTCCTCGAACTCGCCGCGGTACTTGGTGCCGGCGACCAGGCCGGCCAGGTCGAGCGTGATGACCCGCTTGTCGCGCAGGGGCTCGGGGACCTCGCTCTTGATGACCCGCTGGGCCAGGCCCTCGGCGATGGCGGTCTTGCCGACGCCGGGCTCGCCGATCAGGGCCGGGTTGTTCTTGGTCCGCCGGCTGAGGATCTGGATGACCCGCTCGATCTCGGTCGCCCGGCCGATCACCGGGTCGAGCTTGTTCTCGCGCGCCAGGGTGGTCAGGTCGCGGCCGTAGGCGTCCAAGGTCGGGGTCTTGGACTTGCCCTTGGGCGCGGGCGGCTGGCCCTCGGCGCCCAGCAGCGAGGTGGTCTGGACCCGGACCTTGGCCGGGTCGACCCCGAGGTTGGTCAGAACGCGCGCCGCCACGCCTTCACCCTCGCGGATGAGGCCCAGCAGCAGGTGCTCGGTCCCGATGTAGTTGTGGTTGAGCTGGCGGGCCTCTTCGAAGGCCAGCTCGATCACGCGCTTGGCGCGCGGGGTGAAGACCATCTCCTGCTGGACGGTCTGGCCGCCCCGGCCGACGATCGCCTCGACCTCCTGGCGGACCTTGGCCAGGTTGACGCCGAGCGTCTCGAGGACTTTGGCCGCGAGGCTCTCCCCCTCCGAGATGATCCCGAGCAGGATGTGCTCGGTCCCGATGTAGTTGTTCCCGAGCCGCTGCGCCTCTTCTTGCGCGAGCACGATGCTGCGCCGCGCGCGTTCGGTGAACGGTTCCCACATTGACATTGCCTTGCGAAACTCCCCGAGCGGCCCAACCGCTCCTGCAATCCACGCCCGCCGAGTGGTGAGATACCCTGTACGACCGTAGTCCCCGTTAAACCTCAGACGCCCTGGCTCGGTTTCAGACCGCCGGCCGGCGACCCCTTACGCCTTTTGGACAATGGCCTGCATGGAAGCGGTGCCCCGGAAGTAGAACGGGTGGGCTTTCGCCGTGGCAGGAGGCAGCTGCAATCCATATTCTCCTCGACCAGCTCGTCAACGGCATCACCCTGGGGATGCTCTATATCTTGGTCGCCCTAGGACTCAACATCATCCTGGGGCTGATGGGGGTCATCAACTTCTCGCACGGCGCGTTCTTCATGCTGGGCGCCTACCTGACGTACGCCTTCGTTCCCATTGTCGGCTTTTGGCCGGCGATCTTGATCGCCGCGGTCCTGGTGGGGCTGCTGGGAACGGTGTTCGAGTCGGCGCTCATCCGGCCGCTCTACCGCCGGATCCCGGAGTACACCCTGCTGCTGACCTTCGGCACGGCGCTGATCTTCGGCCAGGTCGTGCGCCGGGTCTGGGGCGACGACGCGGTCCGGGTCGAGCAGCCGGCCTACATCCCGCAGTCGATCACGCTGGGCGGTTACCAGGTGCCGTTCTACAAGGACGTCCTGCTCGTGCTGCTGACCGTCGTCATCCTGGCGGCCGTCTGGCTGCTGCTCAACAAGACGCACATCGGCATGATCATCCGGGCCGGCACCCGCGACGCCGAGATGGTCACGATCCTGGGCATCAACATGCCGCTGATGTTCACCCTGGTGTTCGGGATCGGCTCGCTGATGGCGGGCCTGGCCGGGGCGCTGGCGGCGCCGATCTACGCCATCCAGCCGAACTTGGCCGACCAGTGGATCGTGCTGACGTTCGTGATCGTGATCGTCGGCGGGATCGGCTCGTTCTGGGGCGCGATCGTCGGCGGCCTCTTGATCGGCATCATCTCGAGCCTGATGTCGCTGTTCTGGCCGCCCGCGGTCGAGCTGAGCGGCTTTCTCATCATGGGGATCATCCTGCTGATCCGGCCGCGCGGCCTGTTCGGCGTCGAGGGGCTCTTCGAGTGACCGGGCGCGCGTGGTGGACCAACCCGCTGCTCTGGACCGCGCTGCTGTTCGCGCTGCTGCCGTTCGTCGCCGGCGCGAACCCGTTCGCCGGCCAGCCGGGCTTCGTCGACATCGCGACGACCATGCTGATCTTCGGCCTGTTCGCCAGCGGCTTCAACCTGCTCTTCGGCCACGTCGGCGAGCTCTCGTTCGGGCACGCCATGTTCTTCGCGCTGGGCGCCTACGCGACGGCGCTCTACACCAAGGGCTTCACGGTCGACCTGTTCGGCCGCACGCTGACCCACGGCGCGGGCGGCAACATGCTGGTCGCGCTGCTGCTCTCGCTGGGGATCGCGCTGCTGTGGGCCTGGTTCCTGGCTCGCCTCGTGGTCCCGCGCTCGAGCGGCATCTACTTCTCGATGATCACCCTGGCGTTCGCCCAAGTGATCTACTTCACCGCGACCAACTGGGACCAGCTCACCGGCGGCGAGGACGGCATCCAGGGCATCGGGCGCCCGGCGCTGGGGCCGCTGGGGCCGGACTGGCTCCGCGACTCGCACCACTTCTACGTGTTCTGCGCGGTGGTGGCGTTCGCGGCGCTGGCGGTGCTGTACTGGATCGTCCGCTCGCCGTTCGGCAGCGTGCTGCACGCCATCCGCGAGAACAAGCAGCGCGCGCGCTTCCTGGGCTACGACGTCGAGAAGTACCGGGTCAATGCGTTCGTGCTCTCGGCGGCGTTTCCGGCGGTCGCCGGCTGGCTGTGGACCTTCTACCAGCAGGCGATCAACCCCGACGCCGGCTCGGTCGGCTACTCCGGCAACGTGGTGATGATGTCGATGCTGGGCGGGATCCAGACCTTCATGGGCCCGATCGTCGGCGCGATCGTCTACTGGGAGCTGCAGAACAACGTCTCGCAGCTCACCAAGTACTGGCCGGCCTGGATCGGCGCGGTGTTCGTGCTGTTCGTCCTGCTCGGCCCGCGCGGCATCATGGGCCTCATCGACGACGTGCGCCACTACGGCTTCGCCACCACCTTGCGGCGGGTGTTCTCGCACCGCGCGCGCGTGCAGACCGAGATCGCCGAAGAGCTCCCGGAAACGGTCGGCTGAGGGCGATGGCCAGCATCTTTCGGACCGAACGCCTGACCCGGCGCTTCTCGGGGTTCACCGCGACCAACGCCGTCTCGCTCGAGATCCCCGAGGGCGGCGTGCGCACGATCATCGGGCCCAACGGAGCGGGCAAGACGACCTTCTTCAACCTGCTCTCGGGCCTGTTGCCGCCCAGCGAGGGGCGGATCTTCTTCCGCGAGCGCGACATCACGCCGCTGCCGGCCTACCAGCGCGCGCGCCTGGGGATCGCGCGCTCGTTCCAGATCACCAACATCTTCGGCAAGCTGACCGTGTACGAGAACGTGCGCCTGGCGGTCCAAGCGGTGCACGACGGCAAGGCGAGCTTCTTCTTGCCCGAGCGCCGGATGGGCAACCTGAGCGAGGCGACGACGCGCATCCTGCGCGACGTCGGGCTGTGGGAGACACGCGACGCGCGGGCCGAGAACCTCTCGCACGGCGACCAGCGCCGGCTGGAGATCGGCCTGGTGATCGCCAGCGACCCGCCGGTGCTGCTGCTCGACGAGCCGCTGGCCGGGATGTCGCCGACCGAGACCCACGAGACGGTCGAGCTGATCCAGCGCATCGCTCCCGGCCGCACCATCCTGCTGGTCGAGCACGACATCGACGTGGTGATGGCGATCTCGACCACGATCACGGTCTTCCAGACCGGCTCGGTGCTGGCCACCGGCACCCCGCAGGAGATCCGCGCCAACGAGGCCGTCCAACGCGCCTACCTGGGAGAGCTCGCCTGATGCCGCTGCTTGGAGCTGGACGCGGTCAACGCGTACTACGACAAGTCGCACGTGCTGCAGAACGTCTCGCTCGAGGTCGAGAAGGGCGAGGTCGTCGCGCTGCTGGGCCGCAACGGCTCCGGGCGCTCGACCACCTGCAAGACGATCATGGGCCTGGTCCAGGCCAAGACCGGCACCGTGCGCTTCAAGGACCGCGAGATCACCAACAAGAGCCCCTTCGCGCTGGCCCAGCTCGGGATCGCGTTCGTGCCCGAGGACCGGCGCATCTTCCCCAACCTCACCGTCGGCGAGAACCTGCGCCTGGCGGCGCTGGCCGGCCGTAAGGGCGCCTGGACCGAGAAGCGGGTCTACGACTACTTCGCGGTGCTCGGCGAGCGCCGCGACAAGCCGGCCAAGCTCTCGGGCGGCGAGCAGCAGATGCTCGCCATCGCCCGCGCGCTGATCGCCAACCCGGACATCATCCTGCTCGACGAGCCGATGGAGGGGCTGGCCCCGCTGATCGCGCGCAGCGTCGAGGAGGTGGTGCGCAACATCCGGGCCGAGGGCAACACGATTCTGCTGGTCGAGCAGAACGCCCACGTGGCGATGTCGCTCTCCGACCGCGGCTACGTCCTCTCCAACGGCCGGGTGGTCGGCTCGGGCACGATCGAGGAGCTGCGGGCCGACGAGGCGATGATGCAGCGCTACCTGGCCGTCTAGGGTTATACTGCGCGTATGGTGACGACCGAAGCGGTGCGCGAGGCGCTCAAAGACGTCGAGGACCCCGAGCTCCACATGGGCGTCCTCGACCTGGGCCTGATCTACGACGTGGTCTGCGAGGGCCCGCAGGGCGAGGACGTCACGGTGACGATGACGCTGACCTCGCCGATGTGCCCGGTCGGCCCGATGTTCAAGCAGGCGGTCCAGAGCAAGGTCGAAGGGGTCGACGGCGTCAAGAACGCCGCCGTCGAGATCACCTTCAACCCGCCCTGGGACCCCAAGACGATGGCCAGCGAGGACGTCAAGCTGGCCCTGGGGATCTGGTAGGCGCGAGCGCCGGCCACCCGCGCGCTCAGCGAAGGTGCGCGCCGAGCCAGTCCAAGATCGTCGTGAAGTAGGCGTCGCGCCGCACCGGGTCGCTCGGCGAATGGTGCGCGGTCGGGATCCCGACCAGCCGCACCGGGACGTGGTTGTCCTCGAGCGCGTGGTAGAACGAGAACGACTCGGTGAACGGGACCACCTGGTCGGCCAGGCCGGTGATGATCAAGGTCGGCGTGCGGACGCGGGTGGCGTACGAGATCGGCGAGCCGTCGTGGTAGAGCTGGGCGGTCTTGCCGTCCCACGGCGAGCCGCCCAGCGAGTCGCGGATGAAGGCCAGGTTGCCGTTGCCCGAGAGGTTGTAGGTCTCGACCAGGTCGATCGCGCCGTCGGCGACCACCGCGCACCGCCAGCGGCTGTCGTGGCCGACGATCCAGCTGGTCATGAACCCGCCGTAGGAGTGCCCGGCGACGCACTCGCGGGCCGGGTCGACGGCCGCGTGCCGCTCGGCCGCGGCCAGCCCGGCCATGACGTCGCTCATCGGCCCGGCGCCCGGGTCGGCGAAGATCGCGTGCTCGTGCGCGCTGCCCAGGTCGTTGCTGCCGCGGTAGTTCGGAAAGAACGCGTACCAGCCGCGCGCCGCGGCCAGCGCGCCCAACGGCAAGCTTTCCTGCGCGTAGCTCAGCCCGATCAGCCCTTCGGGGCCGCCGTGGAGCCAGACGACCAGCGGGTACCGCACGCCCGGCTGCTCGATCAGCGGGTGGACGAGAATGCCCTCGGAGACCTGGCCGTCGGGTGCGGTCCAGCTGAGCACCTCCGCCCGCCCGTAGGCGTAGCGGCGCAGACCGTCGTTGTCGGCGCTGACCGCCCGCGGCGCGCTGCCCGCGGCGGGCACGACGTACACCTCGGGCGGCCGGCCGTAGCCGCTCCCGACGAAGGCCAGCTCGCCGTGCGGCCCGGCGTCGGCGTCGCCGACCGAGAGCTCGCCCAGGTCGACCCGCCGTGGCGGGCCTTGCGGCGGAATCAGGTAGATCGCCCGCTGGAGGTGGTCGATCGCGGTCGCCACCAGCGTGTCGCCCGCCCAGCGCAGGCTCTCCACGTCCCGGTCGAGCGCTTCGGTCCGGTCGTCGCCGTCGCCGCCGGCGAGCGGCGCCACGACCGCGTCCATGGCGCTGATCGGGCCCGGCCCGTGCGGGCGCAGGTACGCGTAGGTGCCGCCCGGCCCGGCGACCGGTTCGTAGACGTACTGCCGCAGCGAGCCCAGATCGCGCACCGCGCCGGTCGCGACGTCGACCGCGGCGACCGCCGAGCGGTCGGTGGTGGCATCGTGCGGGTCGGGCGCGCGCGCGATCAGGATCGTGCGGCCGTCGGCCGACCAGGACGGGTCGCTCGGCCCGCCCGCGAACGGCGCCACGCCTTCGTACACGCTCCACGTCCCCCGGGTGAGCCGGGTCGCCCGGCCGCCGGCGGCGGAGACCAGCCAGAGGTGCGAGGGCACCAGCGGCCGCGTGGTCAGGAACCCGTCGTCGCCCAGCTCGAAGAGGTCGTCGTGCCGCTTGGCCGCGGCGGCGTTGGGCTCGTCGTCGGGGGTGTCGTAGGCCAAGCGCCGGCCGTCGGGGCTCCAGGCGAAGTGCTGCACGCCGTTGGGCGCCCTCGTGACGGTTTGCGGGGTACCCCCGCCGGCCCGGACGACGACGATCTGGTCCCGCTCGGAGCCGGTGCCGTGTCGCAGGTAGGCCAGCCGGGTGCCGTCGGGCGACCAGCGCGGAGCGTGGGCGAACGGGCCGGGGTCGATCACCCGGCGCGCCGTGCCGTCGGCGGCGGCGACCACCAGCGACTTGGCGTCGCGGTCGTGCGCGTAGTCGTGCGCGGTGCGGACGTAGGCGACCCGCGTCCCGTCGGGCGAGAGGCGGGGGTCGGAGAAGCTCACCAGCGCGTGCAGGGCGGCCAGGGTCAGCGGGTCGGGCATCGAGCGCGGCTACGCGCTCGCCCAGCGCTGACCTGCCGCGGCAGGCGCGGCGGCGGCGGTCGCGTACGGGTGCGGCGTGAACACGCTCGCGCGCGCGGCTGCCGTCGCGCTGGTCGCGGCGCTCGGCACGGCCTGCGCGCCCGCCGGGCGCGCCGACGGCGGCGGGCCGGCCGGCGCGCCGGGCGCTTGCAACGAGCCGGCGTTCCTGCGCGACCGCGCGCTGCCGGCGCCGGTGAACGACGAGGTCACCGTCTGCGGCACCGTCGCGAGCGTGCGCGCGCCGCGCCGGACGCGCAGCGGGCTGCACCAGTATTTCTTCGTCGCGTTGCGGGGGGCGCGGCCGGTCGAGGTCGTCTGCAACGACGACGAGATGGGCGGGCCGATCCCGGTCCGGGCCGGCCAGCGCGCCGTCGTCCACGGCCGCTACTACAAGGACCCCGACGGCCGCGAGGGGATCGACTGGACCCACGCCGGCACCGGCCGGGCCTGGTCCTCTCCGGGTTACGTGGTGCTCGACGGCCGCACGTACCAGTAACGGGTAGAAGCACGGCGTGAAGACGTTTGCGCGCACGCTGCTCGCCCTGGTCGCGCTCGGCACCGCGGTCGCCGTGACGGTCGGCCCCGCCGACCGCCCGCCGGGCCGAGGTCTACCTCGGGCCGCCGCCCACGCCGACCCCGACCCTCGGGCCGGTGGCCTCGCCGGGTCCGGCCGTGCTGGCGACCCAGACGCCCGATCCCTGCGCCAACGACCGCTTCCTGGCGCTGCAGACGATTCCGCTCTCGGGCGAGTACGCCGACCAGACGGTCTGCGGCGTCGCCGTCGCCCTGCCGGCCGGTCCGGCCGGTCCGGCGCGCGGCAACGCGCCGGCCGCGCGCTTCGCGGTCGCCGCCGACGGCACCGACCCGATCCCGGTCGCCACGACCGCCACCGCCAACCCCGGCGACAACGTGCTGGTCCACGGGCGCTTCCAGCGCGACGTCTCGGGCGCGGGGCTGCTGATCGCGACGTACGTCGTCGTGAACGGCACGCCGTACCCCAGCCCGCCGCAGCGGTAACCGGCCGACGGCGCCGAAGCGTCGTCCCGATGTCGACCACGCAATCGCCGCACGACCACGCCGCCGCGCGCCTGGAGGCGATGCGCGCGGAATCGCTCGCCCCGGCCGGCGAGGCGGCGAACGAGAAGCAGCACGCGCGCGGCAAGCGGACGGCGCGCGAGCGGGTCGAGGCGCTGGTCGATCCCGGCTCGTTCGTCGAGCTCGACCGCTTCGCGGTCCACCGCACGACCGCGTTCGGGCTGGACGAGCGGCGCTTCCTGGGCGACGGCGTGGTGACCGGCCACGCCACCATCGACGGCCGCCAGGTCTTCCTCTTCTCGCAGGACTTCACGGTGCTCGGCGGGTCGCTGGGCGAAGTGATGGCCGAGAAGATCTGCAAGGTGATGGACCTGGCGGTGAAGACCGGCTCGCCGATGATCGGGATCAACGACTCGGGCGGCGCGCGCATCCAGGAGGGCGTGGTGAGCCTGGGCGGCTACGCCGAGATCTTCTGGCGCAACGTGCAGGCCTCGGGCGTGGTGCCGCAGATCTCGCTGGTCGCCGGGCCGTGCGCGGGCGGCGCGGTCTACTCGCCGGCGATCACCGACTTCACCGTGATGGTCGAGGGCATCTCGCAGATGTTCATCACCGGCCCGGAGATCATCAAGTCGGTCACCGGCGAGGACGTCGGCTTCGAGGAGCTGGGCGGCGCGCTCACCCACGCCAGCAAGAGCGGCGTCGCGCACCTGACCGCGGCCGACGAGGACGAGATGAACGAGCACTGCCGCCGGCTGCTCTCGTTCATCCCGAGCAACAACCTGGACGACCCGCCGCTGGTGCCCAGCGGCGACGACCCGCAGCGCGGCGCGCCGGAGCTGGACGGGCTGATCCCCGACTCGCCCAACAAGCCGTACGACATCGTCGAGGCGATCGTGCCGGTGCTCGACGACGGCGACTTCTTCGAGATCCAGCCGCTCTGGGCGCAGAACATCGTGATCGGCTTCGGCCGCATCGGCGGCCGAAGCGTCGGGGTGGTGGCGAACCAGCCCAAGGTGCTGGCCGGCGTGCTCGACATCGCCGCCTCGATCAAGGCCGCCCGCTTCGTGCGCTTCTGCGACGCCTTCAACGTGCCGCTGCTGACCTTCGTCGACGTGCCCGGCTTCCTGCCCGGCACGGGCCAGGAGTGGGGCGGCATCATCAAGCACGGCGCCAAGCTCCTCTACGCCTTCGCCGAGGCGACGGTGCCGAAGATCACCGTCATCACCCGCAAGGCCTACGGCGGCGCCTACGACGTCATGGCCTCCAAGCACATCCGGGCCGACTTCAACTTCGCCTGGCCGACCGCCGAGATCGCGGTGATGGGCTCGGCCGGCGCGGTGAGGATCCTCAACCGGCGCGAGATCGCCGAGGCCGCCGACCCCGACGCGAAAGCCGCCGAGTTCGCCGCGGAGTACACCGAGCACTTCGCCAACCCGTTCATCGCCGCGGCGCGCGGCTACGTCGACGACGTGATCGCGGCGAGCGACACGCGCCGCGCCGTCCACCGCGCGCTCGAGGCGCTCCAGAGCAAACGAGTCGAGCGCCCGCACCGCAAGCACGGCAACATCCCGCTGTAGTCGCGTCAGGAGATCGCGCGCAGCGCGGGTGGCTGGTCACCGCTGCGGACCGTCGTCGTGACGATGCGGCGGCCGGTCCAGTGGTGGAGCGTGAAGGCTGGCCGCTCCAACCGCACGCCGTAGCCGGGTCCCGACGTGGACGGGGACGAGCTGGTGCGAGGTGCTCGGCGCGGTCGAGGCGATCGTCCCGCCGAAGTCGCGCTCCCGGGCGATGTGGACGTGGCCGCCCACGATGCGAACGACTTGCGGATGCGCTGCGACGATCGCCGCCAGTTCTTTGCGGCCGCGCAGCGGGTGCGCGTCGATCGGCTTGATGCCCAGGTCGAAGGGCAGGTGGTGCATCGCCACGAGCGTCGGCACGGCCGGCGCTTCCGACAGCCGGGCGTCCAGTCAGGCCAGCCGCTCGGCGTCGAGCTCGCCGTAGGCTGGTCGTGGCTGGTCGAGTCGACCGCGACGAGGCGGACCGGTCGCGTCTCGACCACGTAGTTCAGCGGCCCTTTGCGCGGCAGGTACGCGCCGGCGTGCACGGTATCCGCTCCGTGTACCGAAACCTGCAATCACGGCTGCACCGAGAACTGTTGAGCTCGCGGCGCGCGGCACGCGCGCTGAAGGCGCTCCAGAGCAAACGGTTTGAGCGCACCGCAAGCACGGAACGTCCCGCTGTAGTAGGATCGGAGACGTTCACGTCGTTCTTTGCCAGCAGCTCGCCGGCTACCCGCGAGTCCACGCGAGCCGCGCCAACCTTCTGATCCACATCGTCGCCGTGCCGGCGTTCCAGGCCGCTGCCTTGGGCGCGGTCACGTTCGCCGCGCAGGCGGAAAGGTCACGCGCTCGAAGGCGAGCGGCCGGTGCCGTTCGCCGGACCCTTGACGCGGTCAAGCGGATCGCTGCCGAGCAGTACGTGACGTTCCCCCGTTTCGTGCGCAGCGGCGGCTGGCTGCGGGGCGCTGCGCGCAGCGACGTAGGCTCTGAGCAGAACGAGCGAGCTCTCGGCCGAGTGCCGGAGGGAAACCGACGGCTTCAGTCCGCCGCGCCGGCGCCGATAGCAACGAATAAGGAGACCGTGCATGAGCGTCAGTGCGACCGGCAGTTCGGCGCTGCCCGACCCCGGGTTCTACAGCTACCCGTCGAGCGCCGCCGCGCTCAGCGCGCCGGCGACCTCGAGCAGCCCTGCCGCGCCGAGCAGTTCGGCGGCGTCGGGCAGCTCGGCCGCGCCGACGCAGATCTCGTCGTACCAGACCGCGTACGACTCGCTCATGCAGCAGGACACCTCGGAGCTGCTCGAGGTGACCTTCGATTCGGCCGCGGCTGCCGACGCGAACGTCGACGACGTGCTCGCACAGGCCGCGGCGCTTCAGCAGCAGCAGCTCGCCGCCCAGCAGCAGGCGCAGACGGCGCCCCCGCCGGCGATCACCGTGCCGACCGTTCCCAGCTTTGCGAGCGTCGTGCAGCAGAGCGACGGTAGCGCCGGCAGCGACCTCGCCAACGGCACGATCGGCGCTTCGATCGACACGACCGCCTAAAGGCTGGCCGAACGCCGTCAAGTGGATCGCCGTCGATCGGCGGCTGGCTGCGCGCGCTGTGTACGGGCGACGTAGCAGGTCCAGTTCAGGCCTCGTCGTCGTTCCAGGTGCTGTTTTACCGAGATAGGTACGTCAGCTCTCCGTTTTCAGCCGCGTCGACAAAGACCGCGTATGGCGGCTCGATGTCGCCGACGTAGCGAATGATCTCGACGGACTGGAGAAAACCCAACGAATTCACCGATAGCGCCGTGTCGATGTATGCCTCGAGCGTTTCGCCGCGTGTCTTTCGAACCGATGGTCCCGGTAGATTCATGCGAACCGCTGACGCAGGACCGCTCCGTACTTCAACGTCGCACCATCCCGTGGGATCGTATTCCGCAATTCGGCAAGATTCGATCTGCAACTCGAGCTCCGCATAGCCGCGCGTCACGAGCCTCAAGAATGCGCGCTCGACCCCGGTCGGCTCACGATATGTCTTCGGCAAGGCACGAGTTCTTTCGCTCGATACCGATCGGCAACTCGGAGTGCTTTACGGGCAGTCCGGCCGACCGATGGCATATATCTTTTCGTCTGATGCCAGCCGTAGGCCACACAGGTTGGCTGCTCGAGGCTGACGTAGTGATCTCCTGGAAGGAGAGTCGGGGCACTCCGTCGTTTCGTACGCCGCGCGGGCTCGGCTGCCGTCCATCACCGCATCCCGAGGAGCGCGCCATGCCGACCGAACCCCGTTTCGACGACCTCGACCTCACCGAAGAGCCCGCGACCAAATCCGGCGGACCGCCCGTGATGAAGCCCGCGTGGACGGTCATCCACGGGTGCACGGGCACGTGCAATCACGGCTGCAGCATGGAGTGCTGAGCCCGGCGGCGAGGAACTGCCGTCGGCCGGCACGCACCACCGTGCCGTGAGCGTGTCGCCTTCGGTCCTGCTGGTCCGCGACGATGGGAGCACCCCACCAGCCGCGCGGCGCCAGCACGAACGAGGGCAGCATGGCGATCATCAATCAGCAGCACGCCCAGCGCGAGCGTCGTGCTGGCGGCCTTCGCCACGTAGATCAGCGAGGTCAGGCCGAAGGTGCCTCGCTCAGCGGGGTGAGGAACTGCGCCAGCAGGAACAGCCGCGCTTCGCGCGAGGCGGCTAGACTGCGCACGCGTCCGCCGGGTCGGTGCGCACCCGCACCTGGCGGAGCAGCCGGTCCGCCGCGCGCTCGGCCTCGTCCGCGCTCGGCGTGCAGACCGCGACGAAGCCCGGCCGGTCGAAGTTCTCGTCGGCCGGCTCGACCACGTCGCCCGGGCCGTAGCGCAGCTGCAGCTCGAGCAGCTCCGGCGCCGCGCGCACCGCATCCAGCCCCTCGACGCTGGCGACCCGGCCGGGCGCGAGCTCGAAGAAGCGGATCGCCGAGGCGGCGATCGGCTCGGGATCGCGCGCGAGCGGCGGAATCAGGCCGCAGGCCCACTCGAACGACATCTTCACCATGTCCAGGCCGTAGGCGGCGCGGACCAGCACGTTGATCTTGTCGCCGCCGGCGCGGTTGTGGCCCTCGATGATGCGCGGGCCGCGGCTGGTCAGCTTGAGCTCGGTGTGCGAGGCGCCGTCGCGCAGCCCGACCGCGGTCAGGAAGTCCCGGGTCATCGTCGCCAGCGCCGACCAGTCGGCCGCCGGGATGCGGGCCGGCATCACGTGCCCCAGCTCGAGGAAGTTGGCCCCGACCAGTTTCTCGGTGACCGTGATGATCACGTGGTGCCCGGCGAAGCTGAACCCCTCGACGCTGAACTCCGGGCCGTCGAGGTACTCCTCGGCGATCACCACGTCGATGCCCAGCCCGGCCAGCCGCTCCAGGCCGGCCCGCAGGCCGTCCTCGTCGTCGGCGCGCACGATCCCGACGCTGCCCGCGCCGTCGAACGGCTTGACGATGATCGGGAAACCGGTGCGGCGCGCGAACGCGGTCAGCTCGGCGAGGGTGGTGCAGCGCGCCGCCCGGACCGGGCTCAGCCCGATCCGGTCGAGGTGGGCGCGCATCGCGACCTTGTCCTTGAGCAGGGTCGCGGTCGCGACCGTCGTCCCGCCCAGGCCGAGCGCGTCGCTCACCCGGGCGGCCGGGATCAGCCCCATCTCGGTCAAGGAGACGACCGCGTCGAAGCCGGGGTCGGCCCGCAGCGCGCGGGCGACCCCGAGGAAGGCCGGCTGGTCGTAGTCCATGATCAGCGCGACCTCGGCGTACGCGCCCTGGACCAGCGGGTCGAAGAGCTCCTTCTGCTGCGCGAAGATGATCTCCAGCCCGAGCGACGCCGCGGTCTGGAGGATGTCGGGCTGGTCGTGCTTGGCCCCGATCAGCAGAACTCTAGGCAAGGTTCCCCGTTCCCTACGCTGGCGTCAGATTACAGCGGATTCCGATGTTGGTCCAAAAGCGGTCGAGGGGCCTTGTGCTCCGCCACGGCCGCCTCGCCGCCGTTCTGGAGCAGCGGGATCGCGGCCGAGAAGCTCTCGTCGCTGTGGTTCTTTCTCCAGATCGACGTGCAGCATGAAGAAGTTGCGGACGTCCTCGCTGTAGCCGAAGACCCGCAGGCCGTACTCGCGGTTCGCGTCGAGGAACTCGGGGGTCGGGCTGGTCGGCGTGTGGGTTACCAAGGCGGTCTTCGTTCGTGCAGCGGTTTTCGGTGCGGGGCGGCCGGCGATCCGGCTCAGACGGTCGCGGCGTAGCGCATGGTGATGGTGGCGTCGAGCCACTGGTGGAAGCGGCCGGCGTCCTCGTACGTCGGGTGGCGCGAGAGCACGAAGGCCGGGTAGCCGCTGAACTTGGGGAACGCCGGAACGACGTCGCCCGGGAAGAGCAACCCGCCGGCAGCCGGTCGACCGGTCCGGCCAGACGCTGGCGACATACGCAGCAGGGGTACGGCCGGTTCGCGTGCAGCTCCGAGCCGGAAGGACCCCTCGGCATACTGGGGCGACCGCCGCGGCGATGTGCGGCCGGATGCTCTGCTGCCGGACGGGCAAGAGGGTTAGCGGTTTGCCTTGGCTCATCGTTCGACCTCGTGGGACTGCTCGACGGAAAGACCATCCTCGTCACCGGGATCGCGAACCGGTGGTCGATCGCCAGCGGGATCGCGCACCGGCTCCACGCGCACGGGGCGCGGCTGGTGCTGACCTACCAGGGCGAGCGGGTCGAGGACGCGGTCCGCCAGCACGCCGCCGACCTGGCCGACGCGCCGGTCTTCGAGTGCGACGTCACCAGCGACGAGTCGCTGCGCGCGCTCGCCGCGGCGGCCGGCCCGCTCGACGGGCTCGTCCACTCGATCGCGTTCGTCAAGAAAGAGGACCTCTCGGGGAGGGTCTACGACACCTCGCGCGACGGCTTCGCGCTGGCGCTGGAGATCAGCGCCTACTCGCTGATCGCGCTGGTCGGCCACCTCAAGGACAACCTCAACGACGGCGGCTCGGTGATGGCGCTGACCTATCTGGGCGCGACCCAGATCGTGCCCAACTACAACATCGCCGGCATCGCCAAGGCCGCGCTCGAGGCGAGCGTACGCTATCTCGCCTTCGACCTGGGCGGGCGCGGCATCCGAGTCAACGCGATCTCCGCCGGGCCGATCAAGACCGCGTCGTCGCGCCAGGTCGCCGGCTTCTCGCAGATGCCCGCCAAGGTCGCGGCGGCGTCGCCGCTCAAGCGCGGGATCAGCGCCGAGGACGTCGGCAACTGCGCGGTCTACCTGGCCTCGGACCTCTCCTCGCAGGTCACCGCCGACGTGCACTTCGTCGACGCCGGCTACCACGCGATGGGGATGTTCCTCGAGACCGGCGGCGCCTGATGCGCGCGCCGAGCAGCTCCGAGCTGGCCGCGATCGCCGCGGCCTACGCCGTCGTCGCGGGCGGCGAGCCGGCCGGCCGGCAGCCGGAGGCGCCGCGCTGGAGCCTGGCCGACCGCCTGCCGGCGCTCGACCTGCCGCGCGCGCGCTTCGCCGCCCGCAGCGCCTCGCGCTGGAACGCCGCCGGCCGGCTCGATGGCTGAGGCTCCGTTCCGCACGATCCTGGTCGCGAACCGGGGCGAGATCGCGATCCGGGTGATGCGCAGCGCCAAGGAGCTCGGCTGCGCGACCGTCGCGGTCTACTCCGACGCCGACCGCGACGCGCTCCACGTCCGCTATGCCGACGCGGCGTACCACCTCGGCCCCGCCGCGCCGGCGCAGTCCTACCTCAACGCCGACCGGCTGCTCGACGTCGCGCGGCGCGCCGGCGCCGACGCGATCCACCCCGGCTACGGCTTCTTCGCCGAGAACGCCGCCTTCGCGCGGCGCGTCGTCGAGGCCGGGATGACCTGGATCGGGCCGCACCCCGACGCCATCGACGCGATGGGCGACAAGATTCGCGCCCGCCAGGCGATGGTCGCGGCCGGCGTCCCGGTCGTCCCGGGCGGCACCGACCCGATCGCCGACCTGGCCGGCGCGCACGCCGCGGGCGAGCGCTACGGCTTTCCGCTCGCCCTCAAGGCCTCGGGCGGCGGCGGCGGCAAGGGGCTCAAGGTCGCCCGGACGCCGGCCGAGCTGGAGTCGGCCTTCACGACCGCGGCGCGCGAGGCGAGCGCGTACTTCGGCAACCCGACGGTCTACGCCGAGCGATACCTCGAGAACCCCAAGCACGTCGAGCTGCAGATCCTGGCCGACAAGCACGGCACCGTGCTGCACGTCGGCGAGCGCGACTGCTCGCTGCAGCGCCGCCACCAGAAGCTCTGGGAAGAGGCGCCCGCCCGCATCCCGCCCGCGGTCCGCGACGGCCTGCGCGCGGCGGGCGTGAAGGCGGCGCAGGCGATCCGCTACGACTCGGTCGGGACGATCGAGTGCCTGGTCGCCGGCGACGCGTTCTACTTCCTGGAGATGAACACGCGCATCCAGGTCGAGCACACGGTGTCCGAGCAGATCTCCGGGATCGACCTCGTGCGCGAGCAGATCCTGGTCGCCGCGGGCCGGCCGCTCGGCTTCGCCCAGACCGCGATCGACTTCCGCGGCCACGCGATCGAGGTCCGGGTCAACGCCGAGGACCCGGCCCAGAACTTCCGCCCCGCGCCGGGCACCGTCGAGCGCTACCGCGAGCCGGGCGGCTTCGGCGTGCGGATCGACTCGGCCGCCTATCCCGGCTTCGCGATCACGCCCGACTACGACTCGCTGATCGCCAAGCTGATCGTCACCGCGCGCGACCGCGACGAGGCGCTGGCGCGCCTGGCCCGCGCGATCGACGAGTACCTGATCGCGGGCGTGCCGACCACGCTGCCGCTGCTGCGCGCGCTGTGCGACTTCGGCCCGGTCCGCGACGCCTCGTACGGCACCGCGACGCTCGAGCCGTTCGCGGCCGCGCTCGGCGCCGCCGCATCCGGTTCGCCCGCGCACGCGGACGCGGCCGCCACCGGGTCGGGCAGCGACGGCGCGGCGGCACCGGGCCAGGACGACACGATCCGGGTCGAGGTGAACGACCAACTGTTTCGGGTCCGCTTCGTCGACCTGCCCGCTCCGCGCGCCGGAGCCGGAAATGGTGCGAGCGCCAAGCCCCTGCCCAAGAAGGGCGGCGGTCCGAAGAAGTCGGCCGCCGCGGCCGGCAACGACGTCATCGCGCCGATGCACGGCGTCGTGGTCGAGATCCCGGTCGCGCCGGGCGCGGCGGTGAGCGAGGGCGACGTCGTGGCGGTGATCGAGGCGATGAAGATGATGAACGAGATCCGCGCCCACAAGACCGGCACGGTCGCGGCCGTTCACGTCGCCGCGGGCGTCACCGTCGAGGCGCGCACGCCGCTCCTCACGCTCGGGTGAGCGGCGGCGATCCTACGCCGTGCGGCCGGGGCGGAAGTGCAGCGCGACGCCGTTCATGCAGTAGCGCAGCCCGGTCGGCTTGGGGCCGTCGTCGAAGACGTGCCCGAGGTGGCCTTCGCAGCGGCGGCAGTGCACCTCGGTGCGTTCCATGAGCAGCGACGTGTCGCGCCTGGTGGCGACGGCATGGGGCAGCGGCTGCCAGAAGCTCGGCCAGCCGGTGCCGCTGTCGAACTTCGTCTTCGACGAGTAGAGGGGCAGCTCGCAGCCGGCGCAGGCGTACGTGCCGGGCCGCGTCTCGTGGTCGAGCGGGCTGGAGAACGCCAGCTCCGTGCCCTCGTGGCGCAGGACGTCGTAGGCGGCGGGCGGCAGCAGCCGGCGCCACTCGGCGTCGTCGTGCGTCACCTCGGCCGCGCCGGCGCGCCCGCGGGGGACCAGAACCAGGGCCGCGATGCCGGCCAGAACGCTGCTGCGCTTCATCTCGACTACGAACGTTAGCGCGGCCGGAACGGTTTTGTCCGTAATCCGCCTTACTTCAGGGACGGCAGCGGCGGGTCCGGCGCGAGCGGGTTGGGGTCGAACACGTCGCCGCCGTCGAGCAGCCCGTCGTCGTCGACCGCGAAGATGTACAGCAGCGTGCGGCGGGGCGTCTGGAGCAGGTACTGGTACGACGAGAGCGGCGCGCGGCGGTCGACGCTGAGCAGCGTGTAGCGGCGCGGTCCGAAGCGGGCCAGGGCCCGCAGCGCCGCTTGGTTGCGCGCGAGCCGCAGCGTCGCGCGCGCCGACGGTCGCAGCTTGGCCAAGTCGATCTTGCCGGCGACCGCGTCCTCGAGCCAGCGCCGCGCCAGCGCATCGACCTCCGGCTTGGCGTCGGGCACCGCCGACGGGCCGGGCTTGGGGGCCGGCGAGCCGGGCGGCGCCGCGGCGGCGGGCGCGGCCGGGGCGGGCCCGGCGGCGGCCGGGGCCGCGGTCGGGACCGGCTCGGGCGGGCCGACCACCGCCAGGTAGACGGCGTTCATGATCGGGTTGTACGCCGGCGGCTCCTGGTTGGTCAGCACGATGATGTCGACCCCGTCCTCGACGAAGCGGCCGTCCTGCGTGCCCATCCCGGTCGTGTCGCCGCCGTGGAAGACCACGTGCTTGCCGCCGGGCAGCGCTTGCAGGAACAAGCCCATGCCGTAGTGCGTGTCGGTGCCGTCGGCCAGCTTCACCGGGGTGTGCATCAGCGCGCGCGACGAGGCGGAGAGCAGCGTGCCGCGGTCGATCGCCTCGTTCCAGCGCTCGAGGTCGGCGACGGTGCTGACGATCGAGCCGGCGCCGGAGAACCACGAGTAGTCCAGGTGCTGCTCGTGCTCGGGCTCGCCCATGGCGAAGCGGGTGTAGCCGGTCGCGCGGTCGGCCTCGACCAGGCTCTCGTCCTCGACGTGGGTGCGAGTCATCCCGAGCGGCTGGAAGATCCGCGTGCGCACGAAGTCGGCGTAGGCCATCCCCGAGAGCCGCTCGACGACCGCTGTGAGGATCACGTAGCCGGTGTTGGAGTACTGAAACTTCGTCCCCGGCGTGAAGCCCAGCGGCCGGTCGGCGACGGTCGCGAGGATCTCTTGGTTGGTCGCGGGGCGGGCGGCGAGCCGGTCGATGTCGTCGAGCGAGGTGAACTCCGCGTAACCGCCGGTATGGCTGAGCAACTGGCGCAGCGTGACCGCATCGCCGTGCGGGAGCCCGGGCAGATAGCGGCCGACCGGCGCGTCGACGTCGAGCTTGCCGGCGTCGCGCAGCAGCAGGATCGCGGCGGCGGTGAACTGCTTGGTGTTCGAGCCGATCGCGTACGCCGTGCCGGCGTCGGCCGGCACCCGGTCGTCGAGGTTGCGGTAGCCGTACGCTTTGGCGAAGACCAGCCGGCCGTGCCGGGCGACGCCGATCACCACCGACGGTGTCGCCCGGCGCTCGAGCGCGGTCCGGGCGATGCGGTCGATCGCGCCGGCCTGGGCCGGCGTGAGCGCATCGGCCGCGCTCACCGGCTGCGCGAGCGGAGCCGAGCCGAGCAACGCGGCGGCCAACGCGGTCGGAACGATCGTCGCGAGCGTCATGCTGCGACGTACTGGCGCCGGCGGGCGAAGATTCCTGCGCGCCGTGCGTCCAAGCCCTCGTGCAGCTCAGCCTCGCGCCGATTCGCTCCGCCGTCGCCAACCGCACCTTCGCCGCGTACCTGGCCGCGGCGGGGAGCGCCGATACCGGCTTCTGGATCGCGGTCGTCGCTCAGGGCTGGCTGGTCGAGCGGCTGACCCACTCGACGCTCTGGCTGGGCCTCGTCGCCGCCGCCGCGCAGGCGCCCGCGCTGGTCGTCTCGCTGCTCGGCGGCGAGCTGGCCGACCGCCTCGACCGGCGCGGCGTGATCCTGGGCGCGAACCTCGCCATCGCCGCGCTGTCGCTGCTCGCGGCGGTCCTGATCGCAAGCGGCCGGATCACCGCCGGGCTGCTGCTCGCGATCGAGCTGTCGATCGGCTGCGTCATCGCGCTCGAGCACCCGGTCGACCGCTCGTTCATCTACGACTTGATCGACGACGGTGACGTCGAGGAGGCGGTCGCCCTTTCGTCGGCCGAGTTCTCGCTGGCCCGCACCGGCGGTCCTGCGCTGGGCGGCATCGCCATCGCCGCGCTCGGGGTCGCGGCCGGGTACGGCCTCAACGCGCTGTTCGTGCTGCCGGTCGTCGCCTTCACCGCGCTCGCGCTGGCGCGCCGCTTCGGCGCCAAGCGCGAGCGCGCCGCGGCCGGCGAGGCGGCCGGCTTCGCCGAGGCGTGGCGCTACCTCGTGCGCGAGCGGACGATCCTCTGCTTGTGCGGGCTCACCGCGGTGTTCACGGTCGGCGTCTCGCCCTACGTCGCGCTGCTCGCCGACATCGCCGAGAACGGGATGGGGTTGGGCGAGCGCGGCTACGGCATGCTCCAGGCGGCGGCCGGGATCGGAGCCCTGGCCGGCGCGCTGGGTTTGGCGGCGGCCGGGAAGACCGCGCACAAGGGCCGGATCGTCACCCTGGCGGCGCTGGCCGGCGGCCTGCTGATCGCGCTGTTCGGGCTGCTGCGCGAACCGCTCGCGGCCGGCGCCGCGCTGTTCGCCGTCGGCGCGGTCGACACGCTGATGTACGCGCTGGTCAACAGCTACGTCCAGGAACGGGTCGAAGCCCAGTACCGCGGCCGGGCCAACGCCGTCTTCACGGTCGCGTTCCTCGGCGGCATCCCGCTTGGCAACGTCCTGCTCGGGGCGATCGCCCAGCGGGCCGGCTCGCAACCGACCCTGCTCGTCTCCGGGCTGGCGGTGGCGGCTTGCGCGGCGGCCTTCTGGGTCGCCGTGCCGCGCGCCCGCGAGGCGGGCTAGAGCGTAGGGCGCGGCCGGCCCTCCGGCGCAACGGTACCGGATGAGCGCGCGCGACCTCAATGCCAGCGGGATCCCGCTCCGCCCCGTCTACGACGAGCCCCGGCCGCCGGTCCGGCGGGCACCGCCGGGCAGCTTCCCGTACACGCGCGGCATCCGGCGCGACATGTACCGCGGCCGCCACTGGACGATGCGCCAGTACGCCGGCTTCGCGACGGCGGCGGAGTCCAACCAGCGCTACCGCTACCTGCTCGCGCAGGGGGTGACGGGGCTCTCGGTCGCCTTCGACCTGCCGACCCAGCTCGGCTACGACTCGGACGCCCTGCCGGCGCGCGGCGAGGTCGGCAAGGTCGGGGTCGCCATCGACACCATCGCCGACGTCGAGACGCTCTTCGAGGGGATCCCGCTCGACCAGGTCACGGTCTCGATGACGATCAACGCGCCGGCCTCGGTCCTGCTGGCCTTCGTGCTGGCGGTGGCGCGCCGGCGCGGCATCCCGTTCGCGAAGCTGGGCGGCACGATCCAGAACGACGTGCTCAAGGAGTACGTCGCGCGCGGCACCTACATCTACCCGCCGACGCCATCGATGCGGCTGGTGACCGACGTGATGGCGTACTGCGCCGAGCAGGTGCCGAACTGGAACACGATCTCGATCTCGCGGCTACCACATCCGCGAGGCCGGCTCGACCGCGCTCCAAGAGATCGCCTTCACGCTCGCCAACGCCAAGGCGTACCTGCGCGCCGCGCAGGCCGCCGGGCTCTCGGTCGACGCGGTCGCCCCGCGGATCTCGTTCTTCTGGAACGCCCACAACGACTTCTTCGAGGAGGTCGCCAAGTTCCGCGCCGCCCGCACGCTGTGGGCGCAGATCGTGCGCGACGAGTTCGGCTCAACCGACCCGAAGTCGCAGATGCTGCGCTTCCACACCCAGACCGGCGGCTCGACCCTGACCGCACAGGAGCCGCAGAACAACGTCGTGCGGGTGACCCTCCAGGCGCTGGCGGCGGTGCTCGGCGGCACCCAGTCGCTGCACACCAACGGCCAGGACGAGGCGCTGGGCCTGCCGACCGCGCCGTCGGCCCGGGTCGCGCTGCGCACCCAGCAGATCATCGCCTACGAGAGCGGGGTGACCGACGTGGTCGACCCGCTGGCCGGCTCGTACTACGTCGAGTCGCTCACCGACGAGCTGATCGCGCGGGCGAACGAGCTGATCGGCGAGATCGACGCCATGGGCGGCGCGGTCGCCGCGGTCGAGAGCGGCTGGATGCAGGACCAGATCGGCGAGAGCGCCTACCGCGCGCAGCAGGCCGTCGAGCGCGGCCAGGCGGTGATCGTCGCCCAGAACAAGTTCGCCGACGCCGGCGACGTCGTGACCATGCCGATCCAGCGCATCGACCCCGCGATCGAGCGCGAGCAGGTCGCCCGCACCCGCGCCTTCCGCGAGTCCCGCGACCAGGCCCGTGCGGCCGCCGTGCTGGAGGCCGTGCGCCGCGCCGCCGAAGGCAGCGCGAACCTGATGCCGCCCTTCATCGAAGCGGTCGACGCCGGCGCAACCCTGGGCGAGCTCTGCAACGTCTTGCGCGAGGTGTTCGGAACCCACGTCGCCCGGGAGCGGATTGCGTGACCGAGAGCCGAATACCGGTACGTCAGCCATGAGCGAACGAACTCCGAAAATCATCCGTCCGGACATCATCCGCCGGGATGAACACGGCATACCCGTGGCCATCGTGGAGGTCAAATACGCGATCAAGCCTTCCGATCGAGATTTCTTCCTACGGCAGCTCACCGATTACATGCGCGCTGTCGGATCCGTTCGCTACAGCATTCTCGTCGACCCGGCCGACATCGAAGTATTCGAGGGTGCTCCGGTGGAGCGCCACTCTTGGAAACTTCGCACTTCGGACATCTTCAAGCGCTACGATGCCAAATACTCCGATCGCCGTAACGTCGACGAAGGGTATCTGTCCACTCTCGTAAACGCATGGCTCGACGACCTTTCGTTTCACGCCGCCAAACGGAAGCTGCCCGAGGTAAGCGAGCTTCCGCCGGGTTTCATCGACGTCCTTCGCGCCGCTTGATGCCGCCGCTCTATCTCGAGACGAACTTCTTGCTGTCGTTCGCGTACGGGCAGCACGATGATTCAGAATCGCTCCTAACCCTGATCGAAGACAAGGGCATCGACGTCGTCATGCCGGAGGTATGTGTCGTGGAGGCGATGAGCGCGTGGAGGAACAAGCGGAGTCGTTTGCTCGACGTGACGGCGCGTTACGGCGATCAGCAGCGGGAACTCGGCCGCTGGCAAGCGATCACCGATGCCGCTGACGCATCGGACATGTTTCGTGATCTTCCGGTCAAGCTGCAGACTGCCAATGCGGTCGCGCTCGACCGGTTGTTCGACTGTCTGCGGCGCCTCGCTCCCCGCACTCGCTTCATCAGCGGCGACCGAGCCTGGCTCGACCCGGAAACTCGGGTCAAGCGAACAAACGGCTACGTTGACGATTATATCTGCTCTGCGATCGTCGCTGACGCACGGGCAGCATCCAGAGCGGCGTTCTTCCTAACCGAGAACGACGACTTCCACGAGCGGTCGGTCGTCGAAGATTTGGTGTCCGCGAACGTAACCATCTTGCAATCCCCCAGCGACGCCCTGAACCGGTACCTGTGATCGACGCTCCCATCGACCACGTCGCGATCGTGGTCAAGGACCTCGATGCCGCGATCGCGCTCTACACGCAGACGCTGGGGTTCAGCGAGGTGTACCGCGAGGTCGTCGCCGACCAGGGGATCGAGGCGGTCGGGGTGCGGACCGGCGACGCGGTGATCGAGCTGCTGCGGCCGCTCGACGAGGAATCGCCGATCGCCAAGTACCGCGGCGACGCGCAGACCAAGCTGCACCACACCGCCTACCGCGTCGCCGACATCCGGGCCGAGCTGGCCCGGCTCAAGGCCGCCGGCGTCCGGCTCATCGACGAGGAGCCGCGCCGCGGCGCGCACGGCAACACGATCGCGTTCCTCCACCCCAAGTCCACCGGCGGCGTCCTGATCGAGCTCTGCCAGCCTCCCGGGTGAACCCTCGCTGAAGCCGCGCCCTGGAACCCGAGCCGCCGCGTCCTCGTTTCCGGGGAAATGCGAGCGAACGCGTCCTCACGGCTCCTTGCGGCGGCGCTGCTGGCGCTCGCGTCCGTCGGCGCGGCGCCGGCCGCAGCGCCCACGGCCGCACCGGTGCTGACCGATCCCGAGGCCATCTTCACAGCGGCGCGCAAGGCCTGGGGCTCGGGCGCGTACCCCCGCTACGCGCAGTACGCCGTCGTCGTCGCCTTCACCAACAGCGCGCACCGCCGCCGGCGCACCTGGGAGACCAGCGAGGACCTGCGCGACGGGGTCGTCTACTCGCGCTCGTTCAGCCGCGAGGAGCTGGTCCACCCGTTTACGCCCCACGGCATCGACGTGGTGATCCCGTTCGTCGGCGACGTCAGCCGGGAAAAGCCGGTCGACGTGATCGGCCAGGTCGAGTTCGCGGTCGACCAGGACTACGGCCTGGCGCCGGGGCAGCGCACGTTCACCGCCGCGCGGACCGCCCGCGCGGTCGGCGGCGACGGCTCCCGGCTGGCGGTGATCGGCCGCACCGGTACGATGAGCCGCGACTACGACGTGACGCTGGTCGAGACGCTCAGCGACGCGCAGGGTCCCGAGTACCACCTGGCCTTGACGCCGCTGCGCGACGCGCCGCATCACCGCCTGCGCGAGCTGTGGGTCGACGGCGCGACCATGCTTCCCGAAGAGGCGGTGGTCGCGGGGATCGGCAGCCGCGCGCCGCTGACGAAGGTGAACTGGCGGGTCGAGTTCACCCGGGCCCAGGGCGGCACGTACATCGCCCGTGAGACGGCGCTGGGCCCGCTCGACTACGGCGCGGACGGCCGGTTGACCGACGTCAGCGTCTCGTTCGAGGAGCTCGCGCTCTCCAGCCGCCCGCGCAGCACCGACTTCGGCTTGGGCATCGTGAGCGGCAACCCGCAGTCCGATCCCTAACCGCGCGGCGCCAGCCGCACGTCGAGCTCGGTCTCGAAGGTCCGGTCCCAGGGCAGCGTGATGGTGAAGCCGGCGTCGCGGAACTGCGGCGCGACGCGCGCCAGCAGGTCGAGCGCCTCCGGCCACAGCAGCGAGCGGTTCTCGGAGGCGACCCGGCCGGCGACGTCGGGCGGCAGGTAGGTGTGGTCGGCGATCCCGGCCGAGCTGAGGTCGCCGTTGAGCTGCGGGCGGACGTCGTCGTGGAACGCGATGTCGTCCACGTAGCGCATCAGCGTGAACGTGGCGTGCCAGCGCGCGTCGTAGGTGCCGAGCCTGCGCCCGGCCAGCACCGCGATCGCCTCGGGCAGCGCGGTGCCGACCGTGTTCGCAGTGGTGTTCCAGGACGCGAAGGCGCCGACCCGGCCGGCCACGCCCGCGCCGATCAGCAGCTCGGTCAGCCGGCGCTGCTGCGCGTAGTCGTCGTTCGCCAGAAAGGCCAGGTCCGCCACCGCGGCCAGCGGCGCGCGCCGCGCCGTGCCGTTCGCGTCGGCGGCGATGGCGGCGGCGAACGCGGCCTCGTCCGCGTCGCCGGTGCCGGGCACGTTCACGAACAGGTCGATGTCGGCATCCGTCCCTGTCGAACCGGCCGTCACGCCGCCGCAGGTCCGGATCAGGTCGGCGATCGTCGTCGCGATCGGCGCGAACTCGATCGGGTCGTTGAGCGCGCCGCCGCCGGCGCGCGAGTAGACCACCCGCACCCGCGGGACGAGCTTCGCCTCGCGCGCGAGCGCCGCGCCGACCAGCGCCATGCCCAGCTCGTCGGCGCCCGGCTCGATCGATGCCCGCGCCGGCGGCACCCAGCGCGCGGCGAACGCGCGCAGCGCGGTGAGGTCGCGCAGGTGCAGGCCGACCGGGCCGGCGTCGTCCTGGCCGAGCACCACCCGGTCGAAGCCGCCCTCGGCCGCTTCGCGCAGCGCGAAGAGGTCGACGTCGCGGTCGCGGGCGCGCGTGTCCAGGTATGCGTCGAGGACCGGCCCCAGCCGCTCGCGCAAGCGGGCTGCGGTGGCGCGGTCCGCCGCGGTCCGCGGCGGGTCGGGCAGGTTGGCGTACTTCTGGATCAGCGGCCAGGCCTCGCCCGCGAACGGGTACGCCGCCGCCGGACCGAGCGCCGGGACGCCGGTCGGCGCCAGCCGCATGACCGTGCCGAACAGCGCGAACGATGCGCTCGGCCGCGCTGCGCGCAAAGCGGCCAGGTCCTGCAGCCGCGTGTAGGCCTCGGCCCGCGAGACGCCCGGGACGCGCGAGGCGACCAGCCCGCCGTAGACCGCCATGTCGTTCGAGATGACGTACTCGCTCGCGTCGGCGGGCGCGTCGCCGCGCAGCCAGCGCAGGATCGCGGCCGGATCGCCGGGCTCGAGGTAGTGCCCGAGCAGCGGCCGCGGCGGCTCGGCGACCCGCACGCCGGCGATGGCGCCCAGCAGGCGCGGGAGCTGCGCGGTCACCGGCCGGTCGTCGAGCGGAACGACGACCAGCGTCAGCGCGAGCAGGGACGAGACGAGCGCCGCGATGCAAGCCACCGCGGCGCTCTTCTCGTCAGCGGGGCGACTTAACTCTTGAAGCCGTAGAGGCCGCGGCCGTTGGGGTTGGCGACGAAGATCTTCGTGGCTTTGCGGACGCCCAGCGACTGGGTGAAGATGACGTGGACCGGCGTGTTCGGCTTGAGGTCCTTGGTCTGCACGCTCTTGCCGTTGGAGAGCAGCGTCGCGAAGTTGGGCGCGTAGAGGAACGACAGGTCGGCCGGCCTTCCGTCGATGCAGTGGACGCGAATGTTCTCGTCCGAGACGTGGCGGACGTAGCCGTGGCAGTCGCGGTAGTGGCCGCCGGGCGGGATCGCACCGCCGGTGACCGCGGCGGCCGGTGCGGTTGCCGCGGCGGCGACGGCGAGCGCGGCGAGGGCGGGAAGCGAACGACGGAGCAGGGCGAAGGGCATGGGATGAGGTTCCTCCCGTGATCGAGTGCCGGACGATGGCCGGGCCGGAGCGCTTCGACGCGTTCGCGCTGATGCAGCGCTTTCGGGCCGACGAGGCGGCGCTGGGGCAGGCGCTGGCGCTGTTCGTGGAGCGGCCGGACTACGGCTTCGTGTGGCTGGCGTACGACGACGGTATACCCGTGGCGTGCGTTTCCGCCGCCTTCGCGATCTCGACCGAGACGGGCGGCCTGGTCGCCGACCTGCGCGACCTGTGGGTGGCCCCGGAGCGGCGCCGGCGCGGCATCGGCTCGGCGCTGCTGGCGACCCTGCACGGCCGGCTCGACCAGCTCGGCACCACCCGGATCGACGTCGCGGTGCCCGAGGAGCGCGGCTTGCGCGAGTTCTTCCGCGCCCGCGGGTACCGCGACCGCTTCGGGACGCGCTTCAGCCTCGACCGGCGCTGACGCCCCGTCGGCCCATCAGGACGAGCGGGCCCGCGCGGCGAAGCACCGTCGAGGCACCCGTGGCGGAGGACGCACCATGCAGAACGACGCGCAGCGCTTGGCTCAGACCGAGCAGACCTGGCTCGACGCGGTGGAGCGCGAGAAGGCGAAGTTCGACGCGGCGGTCCAGCTGCCCAACCGGCCGCTGAGCGACGCCGAGCTGGCGGCCGCGCTGGCGAACCTCCAGCGGGCCGCGAGCTGGTACGCGTCGCTGACGACGACCGCGCAGGGTCTGGCGAACGCCGGGTACGGCCGCCTCGCGCAGCGGGTGAGCTTCCTGCTCGGCGACGCGCAGAAGGCGGCCGGCATCGTCCAGGAGATCATCCAGAGCCGGGTCGCGACCAACCAGAACATCGCGGACATCCAGCGCAAGAGCGCGGAAGACACGTTGAGCGCGCTGCAGGACATGAACAAGGCGCAGCAGGCCGCGTTCGACGCGATGAACCAGCAGTGGCTGGACACCTTCAACCGCTGAGGACGCGCCCCAGCCGGCCCGCCGCGGCCGCGAGCAGCCGTTCGGCTTCGGCCCGGCCGACGGCGCGGCGGGCCATCACGACCGCGACCTTGACCGAGCCGCCGGCCGCGTCGAGCAGCGCCCGCGCGTCGACCTCGCCGGCGAGGTCGCGCACGAGCCGCTCGCTGCGCGCGCGCAGCTTGGCGTTGGTCGCGACGAGGTCGACCATCCGGTTGCCGTAGGTCTTCCCCAGCCGAACCATCGCGCCGGTCGAGATCGCGTTGAGGACGATCTTCTGGGCGGTTCCGGCGCGCAGGCGGGTCGAGCCCTGGATCGGCTCCGCGCCGGTCGCCGCGACGATGCCGACCTCCGCGTCGCCGGCCAGTTCGCCGCCCGGCGCGTTGACGATCCCGACCGTGCGCGCGCCCCGCTCGCGGGCGGCGCGCACCGCGGCCCGCACGAACGGCGCGCCGCCGCTGGCCGAGAGGCCGATCACCACGTCGCCGGCGCGCACGTCGGCGACCGCCCGCGCGCCGGCCGCGGCGTCGTCCTCGGCGCCCTCGACCGCGCCCCGCAGCGCGGCGTCGCCGCCCGCGATGCGGCCCTCGTAGAGCGCCCCGTCCAGGCCGAAGGTCGGCGGCAGCTCGGCGGCGTCGAGGACGGCCAGCCGGCCGCTGGTCCCGGCCCCGATCAGCACCACCCGGCCGCCGCCGGCCAGCGCTTGGGCGACCAGCCCGATGGCCCGCCCGATCGGCTCGGCCGCCGCCAGCGCCGCATCGATCGCGACCCGGTGTGCTTCGACCAGCGCGCGGGCCAGCGCGGCGTCGCCGAGCCGGTCGATGTCGGCGGTCGCCGGGTCGAGCGACTCGGTCGCCGGCAACGGCCCGCTCACCCGGCCCCTTCCGCCGCGCGCTCGGCCAGGCGCAGCGCGCCGCGGGCCGGCTCGCCGCCGCCCTTGACGATCGTCGCGCCCGCGACGTCGCCGTTGAGCCGGGACTCGACCAGGAACGTCAGCAGGCTGTTCTCGCGGAACAGCCCGCCGGCCAGCGCGATGAACGGCGCGGCCTCGAGCAGGCCGACGGCCCGCAGCGCGGCCTTCACCAAGTCGCCCAGCTCCTGGGCCGCCTGCTGCACGATCTTGGTCGACGCGCGGTTGCCCTTGCCGGCGAAGGCGACGATGCTGGGCGCGAGCGCGGCGACCGGCGCCGGGCGCAGTTCGGCGTCGTAGAGCGCGGCCAGGTAGCCCTCGCGGTCGGGCGCGGCGAGCGCGCGGGCGACCAGGTCGCTGGTCTCGTCGCGGGCGGCGCGCCCGTCGAGCACCCGGCCGTAGAGCTTGACGGCCTGCATCCCGATCCAGAACGCCGAGCCTTCGTCGCCGGCGAGGTAGCCCAGGCCGCCGACCCGCTGCGCCCGCGCGCCAGCTTCGGCGTAGGCGGTCGAGCCGGTGCCCGCGATCAGCACCGCGCCGTCGCCCTCGGGCACGGCGGCGCGCAGGGCGATCGCCGCGTCGTCGCCGACCGTGACGCGCGCGCCGCGGAAGGCCAGGCGGATCAGCTCGGCCAGGCCCTCGGCCACCCGGGCCCGGCCGGCCCCGGCCGCGCCGACCCGGATCGCGGCCGGCGCGGCGCCCTCGAGCGCGGTCCGGATCGTGCGGATGATGACGTCGGCCGCGTCGTCGATCCCCAGCGTCGTCGGGTTGGCGCCCGGCCCGCGCGCCTCGCGGCGGTACGCGCCGTCCGCCGAGACGGCCGCGATGGTCGAGCTTCCGCCGGCGTCGACGCCAACACAGATCATGCGGGTGCTGTTCGGTTCGCCCCGCGCTCGGCACCCGCCGCCGCGGCTGGTCCGCGGGCGGCGCAAGCACCCGTTGACGATCGTGCGCTGCCCGCGCGCGTGGAGCGTACCGTCGCCGCCCAGCGCGGCGAACCCGTAGGTACAGCGGCTGCCGTCCAGCTCGTCGAAGAAGACCAGCGACCGGAACGCAAAGGCGCTCCGGGGACGGCGGTTCGTATCTGCACCTTTACAGAATAGCCCGACCGTTCGGTTTGGTGCCAGACCGTCCCATGATACAGTTGAGCACGTGAACCATCATCCCGAGGACCGCAAGGGAGAACGGACGCGCCGGGCGATCCTGCAGACGGCGGCGGCCTTGGCGTCGACCGACGGTTTGGCCCCGCTCTCGATCGGCGACCTGGCCCAGGCGACCGGAATGAGCAAGAGCGGACTTTTCGCCCACTTCGGATCGAAGGAAGAGCTGCAGCTCGCCACGGTCGAGTTCGCTCGCGAGGTCTTCATCGAGCACGTCATCCGGCCGGCGCAGTCGGCCCCGCCCGGCATCGCCCGCCTGTGGGCGTTGTGCGAGCGCTGGCTGGAATACTCCGAGCGCAAGGTTTTCCCGGGCGGCTGCTTCTTCGATGCGACCTCGTCCGAGTTCGAGAACCGGCCCGGCGCCGTGCGCGACCGGATCGTCGAGATCGTGCGCCAGTGGATGCGCCAGCTCGAGCAGAACGCCCGCGCCGCTCGCGACGACGGCCAGCTCGGCGGCGACGCCGACCCCGCTCAGCTCGCCTTCGAGCTCTACGCGCTCGCCAGTGGGGCGAACTGGAGCTACCAGACGTTCGGAGACCGCCGGGCCTTCGAGCGGGCGCGGACCGCGATCGGCGGCCGGCTCGCCCGGCCGGTGGCGCGCCGCACCCGGCGCCCGGCCGCCGCATCGCCCAAACGGAGCTCGCAAAAAGCGAACGGTCGTGCTAGAACGCACGCATGACGCGTCGGCGGTAGGTCTCGGGGTTGTGGTCCACAGCCACGTGACGCCGGCTTGACGATGAAGCCGGCCGCCGCGGCCTGGTCGTAAACGGCGAGCTAGGCGTCTTCGGCTCGCACGCGAGCCAGCAGCGCGTCGAGCTCGTGCGGTGCGATCGCGCCCAGCACCCGCGGGCCGCGCGCTCCGGTGACCCGCGGCAAGCCGGCCGCGCGTCCGCGCAGCGCGGTGTAGCCCAGCACGGCGAAGGCGACCGCCTCCTTCGCGTCGGCGTCGACGCCGAACGCGTCGGAGAGGGCGACTTCGAGCTCCGGCAGCGCCGCCCGCAGACCGCCGACCAGCGCGGGATTGCGCGCCCCGCCGCCGCTGAGGACCAGCAGCGCGCAGCGCGGGGCGAAGGCGCGGACGGCGTCCGCGACGCTGCGGACCGTGAGCGCGCTCAGCGTCGCGACCGCGTCGGCGAACGCGAGCGCGTCGAGCGCGTCGCGCCAGCGCGCCACGAACGGCGCCCCGTACTGCTCGCGGCCGGTCGACTTGGGCGGGACGCGGCGCAGGTACGGGTCGTCGAGCAGGCGCGCGAGCAGCGCCGGGTCGGCCCGGCCGGCGCGCGCCAGCGCGCCGTCGCGGTCGTAGCGCAGCGCGCCGCCGCTGCGCAGCGCGACGTAGCCGTCGATCGGGAGGTTGGCCGGGCCGCTGTCGAACGCGATGCCGTCCGGCAGCACGGTCAGGTTCGCGATCCCGCCCAGGTTGAGCGCGGCGCACGGCGCGCGCTCGGCGAACAGGAGCGCGTCGACGAACGGCACCAGCGGCGCGCCGGTTCCACCCGCCGCGGTGTCGGCCGAGCGGAAATCGTAGACGACCGTCGCGCCCACCTGCTCCCGGATGCGGAACGCGTCGCCGAGCTGCAGCGTCTCGCGGGCGGCGTCGTCGTGCGCGAGCGTCACGCCGTGCGAGGCGACCGCGTCCAGCGCGAGCCCGCCCGCGACCGTCCGGACCGCCGCCCCGAACGCCGTGCCCAGCGCCGCGTGCAGCGCCGAGAGCTCGAGCGCACCGACCGGCGCGGGCGGGTACGCAGCGACGACCCGCGCCCGCAGCGCGTCCGCGAACGGGACCGTCGCGAAGCGCTCGCAGCGCACGCGCACGCCCGCGCCGTGCGCCCGCACCTCGCAGACCGCGACGTCGATCCCGTCCAGCGAGGTACCCGAGATCACCCCGGCGATGAGCACCGGAAACCGGCTTTCACCTGGATCGTGCGCCCGGCGCGCGGTCGACCGCGGCGACCGCGGCGTCGCAGACCGCGGCGCGGATGCTGCGGATGCCGGCCCGGCCGTGGTGCACGGCGTTGGTCAGCAGCACGGCGGAGAGGTCGCGCTCGGGATCGACCCACAGGCAGGTGCCGGTGAAGCCGGTGTGGCCGAACGTGCTCGGCGCCATCCGCGCGCCGCACGAGTTCTCGTCGGTCGTCTTGAGCGCCCAGCCCAAGCCGCGCCGCTGCTCGGGATCCCAGGCCTGCTCGCGCACCGCCGCGCGCGCCAGCGCCCCCTCGAGCGGCGTCGGGCGGCCGTGCAGCGCGGCCAGATACCACTCGCCCAGGCGCGCCACGTCGCGCGCGCTGCCGAACAGGCCGGCGTGGCCGGCCACGCCGTTGCAGAGGTAGGCCTTCTCGTCGTGGACGGTGCCCTGCACGCTGCCGCGCCAGGCGTCGCGCTCGGTCGCCGGAACGGCGGCGCGCTCGCGCGCGCCCGGCGCGTACGCCGTCGCGCTCGCGCCCCAGCCGCGCAGCCGGGCGCGGACCAGGGCGGCCAGGCCGCGCCGGTGGGCGCGCGCGAGGATCGTGCCCAGCGCGATGAAGCCCAGGTCGCTGTAGATCACCCGCGCGCCGACCGGCGCGGCGAGCGGCTCGCGCAGCGCGAACGCCTCGACGTCGCGGTCGAGCAGGGTGCGGTAGTCGGCGCCGCTCTTGAAGCCGGCGTCGTGGGCGAGGATTCGCCGCAGCGTGATCGCGGCGTGCGGCGTGCCGCGCCACTCGGGGACGAGCGCGAGCAGCGGCGCGTCGAGCGCGAGCAGGCCGCCCGCGACGTCGGCCAGCGCGACGGTCGCGAGGAAGACCTTGGTGACCGAAGCGAGGTCGAAGCGCGTGTCGACCTGGCACGGCAGCGCCGGCCCGTCGTCGCGGGTGCGGCCGAACGCGCGCTCGTGGCGCAGCCGGCCGCCTTGCTCGACCCGCACCACGGCGGCGCTGTAGCGCGTGCCGAGGTCGGCGGCGACGAGGGCGTCGAGCTCAGCGAACAGCGGCGTTCTCGGCCAGCCGCACCGGCAGCGTGCCGCCCGGCTCGGCCCGCCCGGCGAGCACGTCGGCACAGCCTTCGAACGCCAGCGCCTCGTCGCCGTAGGTGCACAGCACGCGCTCGGCCTGCGGCCAGAGCAGCGCGTCGTACGGCTCGCGCGCCGAGACGATCAGCGCGCGCGGCGCGAGCGCGAGCAGGCGCGCGACCGCGGCGCGCTGCGCGGGGTGCAGGTGCGCGCGCCGGGTGACGATCACGAACTCGCGCTCGCCCAGCCGCGGAACGTGCTCGAGCAGCAGGTCGACGTCGTCGGCGTCGGGCTCGAGCGGAACCCGCATCAGCTCGCTCTTCCAGCGCCGCCGCCGCAGCGCGGCGCTGAGCGAGGCCGACTCGGCCGGGCCGCGCGCGCCCGAGGCCGCCGCGCCGTCGGCCAGCCTGCCTTCGAACGAGATCACCGTCACCGGCGCGCCGGCGCGCAATTGCGGCGCGCCGCGCACGACGGTCACCGCCCGCCGGGCCGCCGCCAGCGGCGCGCTCTCGTCGAGATCGGCGGGCGGCACGACCGGCACGGCGAGCCGTTCGCGCAGTGCGAGCACGCGCGCGTGCGCCGCCTGCAGCCGCGCCGGCGGCAGCGTGCCGGCCCGCACCGCGGCGACGATCGCGTCGGCGGCCGCCTCGGCCAGCTCCAGCCGGTGGCTGATCAGCAGCAGGTCGGCTCCGGCGGCGAGCGCGCCGACCGCGCCGGCCACCGTGCCGGCGCCGCCGGCGATCGCGTCCATCTCCAGGCAGTCGGTCGCGACGACGCCGGTGAAGCCGAGCTCGCCGCGCAGCAGGTCGGTCAGGATCGCCGGCGCGAGCGTCGCCGGCCGGCTGCGGTCGAACGCCTCGACCACGACGTGCGCGCTCATCACGATCGAGGCCGCGCGGGCCGCGATCGCCCGGGCGAACGGCACCAGGTCGCGCTCGCGCAGCGCGGCCGCGCCGAGCGCGACGCGCGGCAGCGCGCGGTGCGAGTCGGTCGCGGTCGCGCCGTGGCCGGGGAAGTGCTTGAGCGCGGCGGCCACCCCGCCCCGTTCGAGCCCGCGCGCGAACGCGGTCGCGAACGCGCCCACTCGGACCGGGTCGTCGCCGAACGCGCGGGTGCCGATCGCCGTGCCGGTCGGCTCGAGCGCGAGGTCGGCGACCGGTGCGAAGTCGACCGAGATGCCCAGGTCCGCCAGGTCGCGCCCGACCAGCGCACCGAGCGTTTCGGTCAGCGCGAGGTCGCCGGTGGCGCCGAGCGCCATCGCCGAGGGGGTCTGGGCCACCCCCTCGCGCACCCGGGCGACCCGCCCGCCCTCCTGGTCGATCGTGATCAGCGGCGGCGGCGTGCCCAGGCCGCGCAGCGCCGCGACCAGCTCGCGCAGCGCGGCCGGCGGGCCGACGTTGCGGGCGAACAGGATCACGCCGCCCGGCCCGAACGCGCGCAGGGCGGCGAGCGGGGCGGCGGCGACGTCGGCCCCACCGAATCCGACCGCGATCACGCCGCGCGCCAGGGCGGCCGGATCGGCCTGGGCGCTCAACCGGCTGCGCCCGCTAGCGTTTGATCAACCGGATGATCTGGGCGACCGCCTTGCCGGCGCTCTTCGAGATGAAGATCTGCACCCGCGAGCCCTTGGCGACGTCGGTCAGCGTGTGGTAACCGGGGTCGCCGGACTGGACGCTGGTCGAGGGCATCACCGAGACGTCGACCTTGCCCTGCGCGCCGGTGTCGACGCTCAGCGTCCTGCGCTGGTAGTCGACCGTGGTCACCCGGCCCTCGATCACGCCGCCGTCGCGCGCGCCGCCGTCGGCCGAAGCCGTGGGTGCGGGCGAGGCCTTGGAACCAGCCAGGCAGATGGCTGGCGAGGCGAGCAGGAGGACCGAGACGACCAGGGCGAGGCGGCGCATTGCTCTCCTCTAACGCGGTGGCGGAGCGCATGTGTTCCGCCCTATCCCCCGGCGGGACCTACCGTGCCGAGGTACGCCGCGCGGGCGGCGGCATCGCCGGCCCGGGCTTTCGCGCGCAGCTCGCGCAGGGCTCGGACGGCGTCGTCGCCGGGCGGCTTGCCGGCCAGGACCAGCCGCAGCGCGAGCAGCGCCTCGTCGGCGGCGCGCGGGCCGAGCGCCTCGAGCGCGCGGTAGAACGGCTGCGCGCGCGGGTCGGCCGAGCGCGCGCGCAGCGCGGCGTCGATGGCCTCGCGTTTGCCGGGCCGGTCGTCGAGGAGGTAGCCGTCGAGAGGGTGCAGTTCCACGGACCATGCGATTCGCGGCGCGGCTCCTCGCGCTTCTCGCCGCGTTGCCGCTGCCGGCCGCGGCGGCGCCCGACCCGCTCGCGGCGCTCGCCGCGGCGAACGGCCACCCCGCCTTGGTCCACGTCGCCGCGAGCGCGACCCGGCTGGTCGAAGGCCGCCGGGTCGGGCTCGAGCTCGAGCAGCTCGGTGCCACCCGGCTCGTGCGGCACTGCGTCGGGCAGGTCTGCGCCGGCAGCTGGTTCGACGGCCGCCGGCTGTGGACGTTCGGGGTCAACGCGATCCCGCTCCCCGAGGCCGACGACGCGGCGACGCCGCTCCGCCGCACCCTGGCGGCGATCGGCTCGTACGCGTTCGCCGAGCCGGCCTTCCGGGCCGCGGGCGGGACGGTCAGCCCGCGCGGCCCGGGCCGCTTCCGGGTCCGGGCGCCCGAGGGCGCCGAGCTCGACGCCGTGATCGACCCGGCCACCCACGCGCTGAGCCGGGTGGTGACCCCGGCCGGCGAGCCGGTCGCCGCCTACGGCCGGCTGGTTCGGGTCGGCGGCGCGACCTTCGCGCTCGAGCGCAGCGGCGGGCTGGAAACCGGTCCGCTCGACGCCGCCAGCCCGCGTGAGGGCCCGCTCGGGCCGCCCGGCGGCCCGGCGACCGCGTACCGCGGTGACGGCGAGGTGGCGCTCGCCCGGGAGCCGGTCCCGATCGTTCCCTGCACGCTGGCCGGGCACCGGGTTCGCTGCCTGCTCGACTCCGGTGCCACGCCCAGCGCCGTCGTGCTGCCGCTGGTCGAGACGCTGGGCCTGGAGCCGCAGGGCGAGCTCGAGCTGATGGGCTTCGGGCGCTTCTCGACCGGTCTGGTCACCAGCGGGCCGCTGGCGCTGGGGGCCGCCCGGTTCGAGCGGGTGCAGCTGGCGGTGCTGCCCTCGAGCGGCGGCGTGCCCTTCGACGTCGTGGTCGGGGCCGATCTGCTGGCCCGGCTGCGGGTCGAGCTCGACCGCCCGCACGACCGCGCGCGCATCCTGGCGCCGCAGTCCGGCGGCGCCGCCGGCGCGATCCCGCTGAGCTTCCACGACGGGCTGCCGCACGTCGACGCGCTGATCGACGGGCTGCCGGCCCAGGCGCTGCTCGACACCGGCGACAGCGCGGTCCTCTCGCTCGGCTACGCCGCGTACCGCACCGGGCCGCAGTGGCCGCTGCTCGGGCGCGGCAGCGCGAGCGGGATCGCCGGCAGCGACGACGTCCTGCGGGTCACCGTGCCGAGCCTGCGCGTCGGGCCGCTGGCGCTCGACGCCGTGCCGGCGATCGTGCGGCGGACCCAGGACGAGCCGCACCTCGGCGTCGGCCTGTGGGAGCGCTGCCGGCTCGAGTTGGACGAACTTAACGCTCGGCTACAATGTTAGTCCCGTCACAATGGGGAAGATAGTCCTATACCAGCGTAGGACCACGTGAAAGGAGACCGCCCGGATGGAGCCGCTGCGCGCGCTGCTCGAGCGCCTTGAGGCCGAGGACCCCGCCACCGCCGCGCACGGGCGCACGGTCGCCATGCTGGCGTCGCGCATCGCGGCGAGCATGCGGCTGGGCGGCGGCGTGGTCGCGTTCCTCGGCCGCTGCGGGCTGGTCCACGACGTCGGCAAGCTGTTCGTCCCGCCGGATCTGGTCCACGCCACCCGCCGGCTGACCTCGGCCGAGCAGGCCGTCCTCAACGGCCACGTCCTGGCCGGCGAACGCGCGCTCGCCTTTCACCCCGAGCTCGACGTCTACCGCGAGGCCGTCCGCTCGCACCACGAGCGCTACGACGGCCGGGGCTATCCCGACGGCCTGCGCGGCGAGCGGATTCCGCTCCACGCCCGGATCCTGGCCGTCGCCGACGCGTACGACGCGATGACCGGCCAGCGCTCCTACCGTTTTCCGATCACGCCCGACCGGGCGCTGGTCGAGCTCGAGCGCGGGCGCGGCTCCCAGTTCGACCCCGACGTGGTCGATGCGCTCGGCGCGGTCGTCGGCGCATCCCTCCGCCCGATCACCGTGTAGCCCGCGCGCCGCGCGGGCTGGGCGCGCTAGTCCAGGTCGGCTTCGAGCGCTTCCGCGGTCCGCTGCATCACCTTGGCGAGCAGCGCGATCGCGCCGGCGCGATTGGTGTTGAGCAGCATGTACTGCATCCGGTCGTTGGGGTGCAGAACGACGAACACGCCCTTGCTTCCTTGCGTGATCGACTTGAGGATGCGGTCGATGAACGCGCGGTCCTCGTCGTCGAGCTGAACCGCACCGCCCTCCTCTTTGAGGAGGTCACGGAGAAACGTGTCGAGGTTGTCGGGGCAGTCCATGTACGAAAAGACCTCGTTCGGTACGAAGCGCCTCTACTACAAGATATCGGCTCGAACGCGAGAAAGTGAAGCTCCCGGGTCAAGACTGGGTGAAGGCTTCGGCCTCGGTTCTTACAACAACGCAATTCATCGCGCGTTGCGTTCCACACCACGTCACGCTCGGGCGACTGGGCGCGCGAGCGGGCGGTCAGGAGGCGGTTCTGTTCAAGGGGTTCGGCGCGTTCATCGCGCGCGGCAACGTGATCGATCTGGCGGTCGCGGTCGTGGTCGGCTCGGCCTTCACCGCGGTCGTCAACGCGCTGGTGAAGGACCTGCTCACGCCGCTGATCGCGGCCCTCGTCGGCAAGCCGGACTTCTCGCGGCTCGGCTTCACGCTCCACCACGCGCGCTTTCCGCTCGGCGACTTCGTGAACGCGCTGGTCACCTTTCTGCTCGACGCGCTGGTGATCTACTACGTCGTGGTCGTGCCGTTCAAGCGGATCGTCGCGCGCTTCGAGCAGCCGGCCGAGCCGGTCCTCGCCCTGAAGACCTGTCCCGAGTGCCTGAGCGAGATTCCGCAGGACGCGCGCCGCTGCAAGTACTGCACCGCGGTGCTGCGCCCGCCGGCCGGCTAGCGCAGGGATGGAGCTCGGCACCGACGTCGTCGTCCTCGGGGCGGGGGCGGCCGGCCTGGCCGCGGCGCGCGCGCTCGGGCGGGCCGGTGCCGCCTGCATCGTGCTGGAGGCGCGCGACCGGGTGGGCGGCCGCATCTACCCGCGCGACGACGCCGCGCTGCCGCTGCCGGTGGAGCTCGGCGCGGAGTTCGTCCACGGCATGCCGGCGGTGAGCTTCGCACTGCTGCGGGAAGCCGGCCGCGTCGCGCTCGATGTTGGCGAGGGATCGTTCGCCTACGAGGCCGGCGCGCTGCGCGCCGGCCGCGACCCCTTCGGGATCGTCGAAGGCGCGATGCGCCGCGCGCGCGAGCTGCGCGAGGACGTCAGCATCGAGGACTTCACCCGCGACTTCGCCGAGGACGAGCGGCGCTACACGCGGATGATGGTCGAGGGCTTCGACGCCGCTGACCCGCGCCGCGCCAGCACGCGCGCCCTCGCCGCCGAGTGGAACGACGACCAGGGGCAGACCTCGCGCGAGTTCCGGCCTGCCGGCGGCTACGGCCCGCTGCTGCGCGCGCTGCACGACGCGCTCGACCCGGACCGCGGGCGGGTGCTGCTCGCCACGCCGGTGCGCGCGGTGCGCCGCGGCGCGCGCGGCGTCGAGGTCGAAGCGACGAGCGCGTTCGGCGCGCCGCTGGCGGTGCGGGCCCAGGCGGCGGTCGTCAGCTTGCCGGTCGGCGTGCTGCGCGCGGGCACGGTGCGGTTCGAGCCGGCGCTGCCGGCCGCCAAGCAGGCCGCCTTCGAGCAGCTCGTGATGGGCCCGGTGCACAAGCTCGTGCTGCGCTTCCGGCGCGCGTTCTGGGAGACCGTCGACGCCCAGCGCTACCGCGACGGCGCGTTCTTCCACCATCCCGGCGCCGCGTTCCCGAGCTACTGGACGCTGCTGCCGCAGCGCGCGCCGGTGCTGATCGCCTGGGCCGGCGGGCCCAAAGCCGACGCGCTGGCCGAGCTCGACCCGGCGCAGCGGCTCGCGCTCGCGCTCGACGGCTTGCGCGCGCTGTTCGGCTCCGAGGCCGACCCGCACGGCGAGCTGGAAGTCGCCCACGCGCACGACTGGCAGCGCGACCCGTACGCGCGCGGCGCATACAGCTACGTCGCGGTCGGCGGCGGCAGCGCGCGCGCCGACCTGGCCGCGCCGGTCGACGGCCGGCTCTTCTTCTGCGGCGAGGCGGCCTCGACCGACGGCGAGGCGGGCACCGTCGCGGGGGCGCTCGAGACCGGCGAGCGCGCCGCGCGCGAGGCACTCGCCGCGCTGGGCCGCGTCCGCTCGAGCTCGGCTAGTTGACGCGCTTGGCCTGCCCGGCCCACTCGCGCTCGCGCAGCACGTACTTCTGGATCTTGCCGGTCGAGGTCTTGGGCAGCTCGCAGAACTCGACCGACTTGGGCACCTTGAACGCGGCGATCCGCGCCCGCGCGAACGCGCGCAGCTCGTCGGCGTCCAGCGCGTGGCCGGGCTTGAGGGTCACGAACGCCTTGGGCACCTCGCCCCAGGTGGGGTCGGGCGTCGCGACGACCGCGCACTCGAGCACCGCGTCGTGCTCGAGCAGCACCTGCTCGACCTGCACCGTCGAGATGTTCTCGCCGCCGCTGATGATCACGTCCTTGGCCCGGTCGACGATCTCGATGTAGCCGTCGGGATGGCGCACCGCGACGTCGCCCGAGTGGAACCAGCCGCCGGCGAACGCGCGCGCGGTGGCGCCGGCGTCGGCGTAGTAGCCCTTCATCACGTTGTTGCCGCGCATGACGATCTCGCCTTGGGTCGCGCCGTCGGCCGGCACGTCGCGCAGCTCGGGGTCGACGACCCGCACGTCGCCGGGGTGCAGGGTCACCATCGGCACGCCCTGGCGGCTGCGCAGCCGCGCCCGCTCGGGCCCCGGCAGCGCGTCCCACTGCGGGCTGTGCCAGGCGCACTCGGTGATCGGGCCGTAGGTCTCGGTCAGACCGTAGACGTGGTGCAGCTCGGCGCCCAGCGCCTCGATCTGGGCGATCGTCGCCGGCGCCGGCGGTGCGCCGGCGGTCGTGACACCACCCGGCGCGGGAACGGCCGGGTGCCGGGATCGTTGACCAGGCCGATCAGCACCGTCGGCGCGGCGCAGAAGTGGGTCACGCCCTCGTCGCGGATGCCGGCGTTGATGGTCGCCGCGTCGGCCTTGCGCAGGCAGACGTGGGTCGCGCCGGCCGCGCTGACCGCCCACGGAAAGCACCAGCCGTTGCAGTGGAACATCGGCAGCGTCCAGAGATACACGCTCTCCGGCCGCAGGCCGGCGTGGAACGCCTCGGCCAGCGCGTTGAGGTACGCCCCGCGAAACGTGTACATCACGCCCTTGGGCCGGCCGGTCGTGCCGCTGGTGTAGTTGATCGAGATCGTGTCGTCCTCGCCGGGCGTCCGCCGCACCAGCGCCGCCGGGTCGGCCGCGGCGAGCAGCGCCTCGTAGTCCGCGCCGGCGCGCACCCGCGGCAGCCGGCTCGCGAGCCGCTCGACCAGCGGGTCGAGCTCGTGGTCGTGGAGCAGCAGCACCGCGCCGCAGTGGTCTAGGATGTAGTCGATCTCGCCGGGCGCCAGGCGCGTGTTGAGCGCGCACAGCACGCCGCCGGCGAGCGGGACGGCGTAGGTCGCCTCGAGCAGCAGCGAGGTGTTGGGCGCCAGCACGGCGACCCGCTCGCCGGCCCGGATGCCGCGCGCCTGCAGCCCGGCGGCCAGCCGCCGGACGCGCTCCAGGAATGCGGGGTACGTGCGCCGGTCCGGACCGTCGATCACGGCCGGCTTGTCGGGATAGACGAACGCGGCGCGCTCGAGGAAGTCGAACGGGTCGAGCGGGCGCAGGTGGACGGACATGGCTTCACCTCCCGGCCGGGACGTTTCGCGTCCTGGGCGAATCTTCCGCACCGAGCATGAGCACAACATCCGCCCGGGTCGGTGGTCGGGCCGTCGCCGACCGCTCGCAGATCGCACTGCCCTTGCTGGCGATCCTCGCGCTCGGCCTGATCATCCGCCTCCTCTTCCTGGGGAGCGACGGCTTCCACAACGACCTGGCCGCGTTCGAGTCCTGGGCCCTGACCCTGCGCGACAACCCGCCCTGGGCGTTCTACGCCAGGAGCGGGTTCAGCGACTACCCGCCCGGCTACTTCGTCGTGCTGTGGGTGCTGGCCAAGATCTACGCGCTGCTGCCCGGCTCGAGCCTAGACGCCGGCCACGGCTGGGCGCTGCTCAAGGTGCTGGTCAAGCTGCCGGCGATCGGGATGGACATCGTCGACGCGGGGATCGTCTACGCGATCGTGCGCCGCTACGCGGTCGAGCGGGTCGCGCTGCTGGCGGCCGCGGTGTTCGCGTTCAACCCGGCGGCGATCTTCGTCTCCGCCTACTGGGGCCAGGTCGACTCGGTCTCGTGGGGGCTGGTCCTGATCGCGCTCTGGCTGCTGCTGCGGGCCGGCGACGACGCGTCCAAGACCGTGCCGCGCCTGGTCTGGGTGTGGCTGGCGTTCGGGTTCTCGCTGCTGATCAAGCCGCAGGCGGCGACGATCGGCCTGCTGTTGCTGGCCTACCCCTTCGCGAACGCGGATGCGGCGGTCCGCCGGCGGCGCCTGGCCGGCACCGGCGCCGGCCTGCTCGCAGCGCTGCTGCTCGCCTACGGAACCGGGGTGCTCTTCGGCGCGGGCACCAACCCGGTCGGCGTGTTCGGCTGGCTGCTGGGCCGCTACGCGTTCGGCAGCGGGGTCTACGCCTACAACACCGTCAACGCGTTCAACCTCTACGCGCTGCGCCAGCCGTTCTGGCAGCCCGACGCGCAGCCGCTGGTGATCTTCGGCCACCCGCTGGGGTCGCTCGCGCTGTGGGGCGTCGCGCTGGTGCTCGCCTCGAGCCTGCTGGTCGTCGGCCGCTACCTCCAGCGCCGCGACGAGCGCGCCCTGGTCGAGGGCGCGATGATCCTGGCGCTGGCCTTCTTCGCGCTGGCCACGCGCATGCACGAGCGCTACGTCTACGGAGCGTTCCTGCTGGCGATGCCGCTGATCGGCTTGGGCCGGACCGGGCTGTGGTCGGCGCTCCTGCTGAGTCTCACCACCTACCTCAACCTGGCCTACTCGTTCGCGTACCAGACCGTGATGGAAGCCCACACGCCGGGCATCGACGTCACCAACCTCTGGCCGCTGGTCTCGCACCCGGCCGCCCTGGCCAACGTCGCGCTGTTCTTCTACCTCGGGTACCGCTATCTGGGCACGGCGGAGCCGCAGGCCGCGGGCCGCACCGAGCTGAGCGCGCTGGCGCTCCCGGCTGCGGCCGAGGGCAGCCGGCTGGGCGGGCTGGTCGCCGCGCTGCGCGCGCAGCTGCGGGGCTGGTTCGACCCGCGCGAGGGCACCGTGCGGCTCACCCGCACCGACTGGTTCGCAATGGGCGGTTTCGTGCTGGTCGCGTTCGCCGTCGCGATCGTCAACCTGGCCTGGCCGGCCGAGAAGATCTTCGACGAGGTCTACTTCGCCCGCGCCGGCGAGGAATACCTCAAGGGCGTCCCGCAGTTCGAGTGGACTCACCCGCCCTTCACCAAGCTGCTGATCGCGCTCTCGATCGCGCTCTTCGGCGACAACTCGTTCGGCTGGCGCTGCCTCAACGTGGTGATCGGCGCGCTCCAGATCGCGGTCGTCTACGCCTTCGCCAAGCGGCTGACGGCCTCGACGAGGTTCGCGGCGCTGGCGGCGCTGCTGCTGACCTTCGACGGCTTCCACTTCGTCGAGCAGCGCATCTCGACCGGCGAGATCACGATCTCGACCTTGATCCTGATCGTCCTCTACGCGTTCTACCGCTACTGGCTGGCGGCGCAGATTCGCATCGAGCGGCTCGTCGCGGGCCGCTTCGGCCGGCCGTTCTGGCTGACGCTGGCGGCCGGCGTGCCGGTCGCGGCGGTCTTCGCCTGGCTGGTGAACCTCGCTCCGGCCAACCACGCGACCCCGATCGCCAACGGCATCTGGCCGACGGTGATCGACCCCGCGCACGCGCCGTCGTGGACCACCGCGTACGCGGCGTCGTTCCTCACCGGCGCCGGCGGCGACTTCGCCTACGCGCACCTGCAGGCGTTCCTGTACGTGATGCTCGGCTTCTACCTGCTCGCCCGCATCGTCGTGCCCAAGCGGCTGCCGGCGGCGGGCGAGCAGGTGTCGTACGCCGACGGCACGACGGTCCGGCCGGCGGCGGGCAAGCCGGTCGTCACGCCGCCGCCCGGCGCGGCCGCCGCGGCCGGGCTGCGGGTCGACTACGGCCGCGACGGCACGATGCGCTACGCGACGCCCGAGGGGACGGCCGAGTTCAGCCCCGGCGGCACCCTGCGGGTCGACGGCGAGCCGGTCTCGACGGCCCGCTCGGCCGCGCTCTGGCTAGGCGTGCTGGCGGTCTCGATGGGGTTCCTGCTCTCCAGCAAGTGGAACGGCTTCTTCGACCTGGGCATCGTGTTCGTGGCCGCCGCGCTGGTCTGGGCGCAGCGCTTCGTCCGGGGCCGGGCGCTCTACGGCAACCCGTACGGGTTCCCGCTCGACGTCGTGATCGGCCTCTTGCTGTTCGTTCCGGCGACGATCTACGCGCTCTCGTACATCCCGATGTACGTGCTGGGCGGCGGGCACAACCTGACCGACCTGATGTCGCTGCAGTGGCAGATGTTCAACTACCACAGCCACGTCACCGGCACGCACCCCTACATGTCGGTCGCCTGGCAGTGGCCGATCATGCAGATCCCGATCTCGTACTACTACCACGACTTCCGCACCGGCCTGGCGGCCAGCAACTCGGCCGCGTGCTGCGTGGCGGAGATCCTCGCGCTGCCCAACCCGCTGGTCTTCCTGCTCGGCCTCGTCTCGGTGCCGTTCGTCGGCTGGCTCGCCTGGCGCGAGCGCAACAAGGGCTACGCGCTGCTGGTGATCGCGTACTTCCTGCAGTGGCTGCCCTGGTTCCACTCGCCGCGCATGCTCTTCGAGTACCACTTCTTCCCGAACCTGGCGCTCATCGTGCTGTGCGACGTCGTCCTGGTCCAGCGCTTCGTGCGCCGCTTCGAGCCGCGCCGCGCGAACTGGTACGTCGGCGGCTACGCGGTCGCCGTCATCGCCATGTTCGCATACTTCTACCCGGTGCTCGCCGGCGTGCCGGTGACGTACGACGCCTGGCACGCGCGGATGTGGCCCGACGAGCTGGGCATCCCGAACACCAGCTGGATCATCCCGCACCGCTGATCAGACGGTGAGCTCCGCGCAGCGCGCGACCAGCGCCGCGCGCGAGTTCACCCCCAGCACGTCGAAGATGCGCTGGGTCTGGTTGCGGATCGTCGACTCGCTGCGGCCCAGCGCCGTGGCGATCTCGCGGTTCGATTTGCCCGCGCACAGCTCGCGCAGCACCCGGCGCTCCGCCGGCGAGAGGTTGACCAGGCCGGAGACCAGCCGCTTCTCGATCCGGTCGGCGCGGTGGACGAGCCAGGACGGCGGCAGCTCCTTGAGCACGGCGCGCGAGCTCTCGATCGCGCTGCGGTCCTCGAACACCTCCGCCAGGTCCAGGTCGACGATCGCGACCCGGTAGCGGTACCCGTGATCGGCCCACAGGTCGCGAGCCCGGTGCACCAGATCGCCGCCGGCCATGGCGTCGCCGAGCGCGATCGCGACCCGCCCGCGGGCGTAGAGCGCGAGCGCCGTGGCCCGGAAGTCGTGCTCGAAGGCGAGCATGGCGTCGGCGCGCCCGTTCGCCGAGAGCACCCGGGTCAGCGCGTCGGCCGCCGCGTGCGGGTCGACGTACGACGCCTCGATCGCGTAGAGCAGCGCCGCGGTCGCATCGTCGGAACTGCTGCGCGACCAGCGTTCCGACCGCAGGGCCGCGTCGGCGAGCTCCAAGTGGAGCTTCGGGCCGACATGGTCGCCGCGCACCCGCAGGAACTCGGCCAGCGTGACGTGCGCCAGGACGTACTCGTGGTTGTGCTCGGCCCGGTCCTGCAGCGACGTCGCGATCCGAAAGCCGGCCTCGTCGTCGCCGCGCAGCGCTTCGAGCGCGACCAGGGCGCGGCCGATCCGGAACAAGGGTGCTTTGGTGCCTTCGGTCCGCGGGGTGCGTTCGTACTCCTCGCTCAACCGGCGGTGGAGCCGCAGCTCGAGCGTCTCCAGCGCGACGATCGAGATACCGCTCAGCGTGGCGACCCGCGAACCGTGATCGGGCACGTGCATCGCGTTGAACGCGTCGAGCGCTTCCTCGAAGTGGCGCACGGCGGCCGCGTAGTCGCAGCGGACGAACGCGATCCAGCCGAGCAGATCGCTGAACAGCCCGCGCGAGTGATCGTCGGCGGGGTGCTGCTCCGCCACGAGCCGAGCCGCTTCGTCGTACTCCCGGCGCAGCCAGTGGCCGAGCGCGCGCAAGTACTCGCGCTCGGCCTTGAGGGCCGGCAGGGCGTTGCGCGGAAACGGCTCGTCGTACAGCGCGGCCGCTTGGACGTGCCGTCCGAGCCGCTCGTAGGCGGAGGCCAGCAGCACGTTGCGCTCCGCATCTCTGGCGCGGTCACCGAGGCTGCGCCAGCGCGCCAGCAACTCGACGGCTTCGGCCGGCTCGCGCAGCCGCAGCGCGATGCGCGCCTGCAGCAGGCGCGCTTCCGGCGCGGGCAGCTTGCGCGCCAAGCTGCCGGCGGCATCGTACTCGCCGCGGTAGAACGCCGCCAGCGGATCCGATCCGGTCGCCGCGACCGGTCGCACGAGTGCCTTGCGAAGCGGGATTCCCATGCTCGGCGCTAACCGGGTCCCGCGCCTGGACCGGTCGAGCGGAGGTCGCCGGACGCATCGCGTTCCGGGATCGGCAGTGCACGGAGGCAACGTGCGCAAGCGCTGGGAGAGAAGTTGTCGATTTGCGTCGCCCTCCGGCCTGATCTGGTGGAGCACGGCGCGCAGGCCAACGACGACGCAGGCCTCCAGGGCCTCACGTCCGCCACCCGCGCGGCGCACCCCAATGATGAAGTCCAACCGCACGGATGTCAAGTTCAAGTTAAGGAACTGGTTCGATAGTGCGTTCTCCTCACGGAAATCTTCATTGTGCGCAACCTTTAGGCAATGTATGCGGTTCTAGTCTAAACTACTCATCGCGCGCTCCAACGCGTGTTTGCGTTTGCAAAAAAGGGGTTCATCGTACGTAGCACGAGCGTACGCCGCGTTGCCGCCGCGAGCAAGGGGAGGAGACCGCGCCCGGCATGGCAGAGAACCGACGATGGCTACCAAGGGTACAACGAGTCAGGCCGACGCGACCTCGACCATGCGCGTCGGCGATCGAGCGCCTGATTTCGCGCTGACATCCCATACCGGCGAGACGTGGCGGCTGGCCGACGCGCGCGGCCACAACGTCGTCCTGGCCTTCTATCCGTTCGCCTTCACCCCGACTTGAAGCAGCCAGATGCCGCTGTACGAAAGCGAGCTGGAGCGCTTTCGCACGCACGATGCCCAGGTCGTGGGCATCTCGACCGATAGCCGTTTCGCCAACGCCGCCTGGGCCGAGCAGCTCGGCGGGATCAGCTACCCGCTGCTGAGCGACTTCTATCCGCACGGCGCGGTCACGCAGCAGTACGGCGTACTCAACGCCAGGGGAATGCCCGAGCGCGCGATCTTCATCGTCGACGCCGAGGGCATCGTGCGCTACATCGACGTCCACGCGATCGGCGAAGTTCCCGACGAAACCGTCCTGTTCGAACAGCTCGCCGCGCTGCGGCCCGGCTGAGGGGGCCGGCCGCTCGGCCGCGAACCGCGCTCGGATGGACCAACGGCGCCGCTCGACCCTGCGAGCCGCGGTCGAGGCATTCGGACCGCCGGACGCCCGGGTCGAGCGGGTCGTCGAGCTGGCCGCGCGCGCGCTCGACGACCTCTCGCCCGCGCGCGGCGCGCGGCTGCGGCTCTTCCTGGACCTGCTCGCCGGGCCGATGCGCCTGCCGCTGGGCGCGCGCCGGGCGGCGCTGCGCGCGCTGGCCGACGCGCCGGCGGTCGACCTGCGCAGCGGCTGCGCGGCGCTCAAGCGGCTGATCCTGTTTTTGGCCTACGCCGAGAGCGAAGCCGGGGCGGCGGACAACCCGACCTGGGCCCGCATCGGCTACCCGGGGCCGCGGGCCGACCGCGCCGGCACGGACGCCGCGCCGAGCCTGAGCCGGGCCCGCGCGGACGAGGTCGTCGAGGCGGACGTCGTGGTGATCGGTTCGGGCGCCGGCGGCGGCGCGGCGGCCGGCGTGTTCGCCCGCGCCGGCGCGCGGGTGGTGGTGCTCGAGGCCGGCGGCGCCTACGACGCGGCGACCTTCACCCAGCGGGAGCAGTCGATCCGCGACCTCTACCTCGAGAGCGGGCTGTGCGCGACCAAGGACCTCGGCATCGCGATCTTCGCCGGCGCGACGCTCGGCGGCGGTACCGCGGTCAACTGGTGCACGTCGTTCCGGCTGCCCGAGCGGATCGCGGCGGAGTGGGAAGCGCACAGCGGCATCGCGGGGCTGAGCGCGGAGCTGCGCCCGCACTACGACGCGCTCGCCGCCGACCTCGGGCTGGCGCCGCTCCCCGCCGCGAACCACAACCGCAACAACGCCGCGATCCTGGCCGGCTGCGCGGGGCTGGGCGTGGCGGCGGGCGCCATGCCGCGCAACGCGCCGGCCGACTGCGGCGCCGGCTGCGGCTACTGCGGGATGGGCTGCGCCTACGCCAAGAAGCGCTCGACCGCCCGCACCGAGCTGCCCGCCGTCGCCGCCGCCGGCGGCGCGGTGTACGCGCGCGCGCGGGCCGAACGCATTCTCGTCGAAGGCAGCCGCGCGGTCGGCGTGGCGGCGACCCAGACCGGCGCCGACGGCCTGCCGCTCCGCTTCACGGTGCGGGCGGAGCTGGTCGTCGCCGCGGCGGGGGCGCTGCGCACGCCGGGCCTGCTGGCGCGCAGCGGGATCGCCGCGCCGCTGCTCGGCCGGCGGCTGTTCCTGCACCCGGTCGCGGGGCTGACCGCGACCTACGCGGAGCCGGTCGAGGCGTGGTCTGGACCGATGCAGTCCGCCTATTCCGACGCCTACAACTACCGGGTCGGCAACTACGGTGCGAAGGTCGAGGCCGCGCCGGTCCACCCCGGCGTGGCCGCGCTGGCGCTGCCCTGGGCGGGCGCGGCGGCGCACGCGGAGCTGATGAACGGCATCCGCTACGGGGCGAGCCTGATCGCCGTGACCCGCGACCGCGACCCGGGCAGCGTCGGGCTCGACGCCGAGGCGACGATCGACTACCGCGTCTCGCCGTTCGACGCGGAGAACCTGCTCGGCGGTCTGGTCGGCCTGGTCGACATCGCCTTCGCCGGCGGCGCAACCCGGGTGACGACCTGGCACAACCGCCCGATCGCGCTCGAGCGCGCGGCCTGGAACGGCCAGGCCCGGGCCGACTTCGTCGACCGCGTCATGCGGATCGGCGCCGCGCCGTGCCGGCAGATCTTCTTCTCGGCTCACCAGATGGGCACGGCAGCGATGGGCGCGAAGCGGGCCGACTCCGTGGTCGACCCGGCCGGCCGGGTCTGGGGCTTCGAGAACCTGCTGGTCGCCGACGGCTCGATCTTCCCGCAGTCCAGCGGGGTGAACCCGATGCTGACGATCATGGCGATGGCGCGCCGGGTCGCGGCACAGCACGCCGACCGGGTCAGCGGTGGCCGCCGGCCTCGCGCCCGGACGTTTCGCGGATCAGCCGGTCGAAGCTGAGCTGGCGGCGCAGCAGGAACTCGCCGTAGCCGAGCCGCTCCTCGATGAGCTGCCGGGCGATGGCCCGCTCGCGCCTGCCCCACGACACCAAGGCCTCCAGGTCCTCGTCCGTCACCCGCGGCGCGTTCCAACCCGCTCGATCCATCGAATTGCCTCCAGCTCGAACCATCCGTGGCCCGTCTCCTGGTGTTATCGGCGCCGGCGCAAGACGGCTTAGGGGACGGGGGTCACAGGTGCGCCGAGAGCGGCCCGCGCCGCCTCGGCGGCGCGCCGGGCCTCGTCCAGCAAGCCGGCGACGATCTGCGCGGCCGGCAGCGGCCGGGCGAGGGCGACGGCCTGGCCGGCCCAGAGCGAGAGGTACTCGGCCCGGTTCTGCTGCGCTGCGGCGTTGCGGATGTCGCGGGTCAGCCAGTGCTGGTACGGGTAGGGCGCGATGTCCTCGACCGCGGCCATGGCGTCCATGAAGGCGTTGTGCACGCCCCGAGCGGTGCGGCCCGAGAAGGTCGTGGTCATCGTCGTGCGGCGGGCCGCGTCGGTCTCGAGCACCTGCCGGAAGGCGGCCGGAATCCCCGACTCGTCGGCCCGCAGGAAGGCCGAGCCGACCTGCGCGGCGGCGGCGCCCAGCGCCAGCACCGCCGCGACCGCGCGGCCGTCGCCGATACCGCCGGCGGCCAGCACCGGCACGCCGACCGCGTCGACGACCTGCGGCACCAGCGCCAGCGTGCCGATCTGCGAGAACTCGACCGGCTGCGCGAAGCTGCCGTGGTGGCCGCCGGCCTCGAAGCCTTGCGCGCAGACGGCATCGACCCCGGCGCGCTCCAGCGCGACCGCTTCGGCGACCGTGTTGGCCGAGCCGATCGTGTAGACGTTCGCCGCGCGGCAGCGCTCCAAGACCGACGCCGGCGGGACGCCGAAGGTGAAGCTGAAGGCCGCGGGGCAGGCGGCGAGGACCGCTTCGAACTGGGCGGCAAAGTCGAGCAGCGCGATCTTGGGCGCGGGCGGGTGCGGGATGCCCAGCTCCTCGCGGAACGGCCGCAGCCGGTCGTGCGCGCGCTGGAGCACCTCGTCGCGCACCGGGGCGGACGTGTCGACGAACAGGTTGACCGCGAACGGCCGGTCGGTGCGCGCGCGAACCCGGGCGATCAGCTCGGCGATCTTCGCCGGCTCGGTGAAACCGACCGGCAGCGAGCCCAGGCCCCCGGCGTTCGAGACCGCGGCGACCAGCTCGGGCGTGACCGCGCCGGCCATCGGCGCTTGGACGATCGGGACGTCGACGAACGGGAACGGTTTCATGCTCGGATCTCCTCCTGGGGCCGAGCCTACCGCGCGCGCCCGTGCGCGTCTGCTACCGTTGTCGCCGACCGGCGCCCTGCGCCGGGGCGGGTTACGCCGTGACGATACCCGTTTCGCCGACGGCGTGCGCTAGTGCAGGAGGCAGCCTCCCGCGTCGCTGGTCAGCCCGGCGGTGCACGCGGGCAAGCTCGGCGGGGTGGAACCGACGAGCGAGCCGATCGCGTTGGCGATCCACCCTGCGATGAAGAATCCGGTCAGGTGGTGCACCGGCGCTGCCGCGGGGAGTGCGGCGGGCGGCGCCGGGATCGCCGCGACGACCGGCGGCGCCACGACCGCCGGCGCGAACGCGGGCGGCAGGCTGCCGGCGGGGGCTCGCACCGCGGCGGGCAGGCGCGCCGCCGCAACGTGCCGGGCGGGCCGGCGGGCGGGCGGGCGGTAGTGCGCGACGACCGGAGCCGAGCGCAGCAGCGAGAGGTTCCCGCACTGCATCGGAACGTAGACGCGCTTGCCGTTCGCCAGCGCCAGGACGAACGCGCCCTGGCCCTGGTGGACGCGCACCGAGCGCAGCACGTAGAGGTGGCCGTGCCGCATCCCGGTCATCGCGTCCAACCGCTCCGGTAGCACCGTCTTCGCCAGCTGCCCGGCGATGACGCGCCGCTCTAGCTCGTCGACCTCGGCCGGCGAGAGGCCCAGCTTGCGCGCCGCTTCGGCGTAACGGTCGTCGTGGAAGATGAACGCCACTTGCACGTCGAGGACGTCCGCGAGCGGATCGGCCGACATGCGGTCATGGGACAGATCGAACACCACCATGGCAGAAGTCTACCTCGCAGCAACCGCCGGCTGCTACCGACGGAGACCTTGCGCGAGGGGCCTTTCGTCCCACCCGGCCGGCCCCTCCGGAGGGCCGGCGCGAGCTGGCCTACGCGATGCCGTTGCGGATCGCGTAGATTGCGGCCTGCGTTCGGGCCGTGATCTGCAGCTTCGAGAAGATCCGGCTGATGTGGTTCTTGACGGTCTTCTCGGACAGGCAGATCCGGCTGCCGATTTCCTTGTTCGAGAGGCCGGCGGCGATGAGCCGGATGATCTCGCTCTCGCGCAGCGAGAGCTCGTCCTCGGCGGGTCGCTCGGCCTTGAGGCGCCGGAGCAGTCCGCCGGCGACGCGGGGGTCGAAGTAGGTCTCACCGCGAGCGACGGCCTTGCAGGCGCGGATCAGCTCGCCGGGCGAGATGTCCTTGACCAAGTAGCCGTCGACGCCGCAGGAGAGGCAGCGCTGCATCGTCTGCTGCTGGGCGTGCGAGGTCAGCACGACGATTCTGGTACCGGGCGAGAGCGCGCGGCACTGGGTGATCGTCTCGTCGAACTCCGTTTCGAAGCCGTCCATGTCGAAGATCAACAGGTCCGGCTGGTGGACCGCGATGGCCCCGTCGTCGAGCGTTCGCGCGTCGGAGAGGATTTCGAGCTCGCGGTCGCTGGCGAGCAGATGACACAAGGCCTTGGCGACGATCGCCTGGCTCTCGACCACGACGATCCGGCATCGCCGCACTGCGGTCTGATTCATGAAATGCTCCAGTTCGGCAAACGTAACCGGCGTCCGTGAAAAGGGCCGGTGGTGATGAGACGTCCCTCCCGGAGGGGACGTCCCGGCCCGAAAGGCCTCGGGCATGCCGAAGGTCACATAGCAATGTGACGTTTGTGCGAACGAAACCGCCAGGCCGGCCGGGACATACTTCACAATCGTGCGCAAGAGTCCCATGCCGATTGGGACGTTGGTCGTCGAATCCACTCGATCAGCCGCTGGGTTGTTTACGAAGGTTTAACCGGGTCCGGCGTACGTGTAGCCGACGCCGTGGACCGTCTTGACGAAGCGCGGGCGGGCGGGATTCGACTCGATCTTCTTGCGCAGGTTCGCGACGTGCTTGTCGAGGGTGCGGTCGTGCGCGTCGCCGTCGGCGGCGACGTGATCGAGCAGCTGCCCGCGCGTCAAGATTTGGCCCGGGTGGAGCGCGAGCGCGTCCAGGATCCGGAACTCGGTCGGGGTGAGCGGGACCAGCCGGCCGTCCAGCCACACGGTGTGCGAGGTCTGGTCGATCCGCAGGGCGGTGGCCGAGGCGCCGTCGTCGCGGCTGCCCCGGAACGCCCCGCAGGCGCAGCGCGACCGCCGCAGGATGGCCGAGATGCGGGCCACGACCTCGCGCGGCCGGAACGGCTTGGTGACGTAGTCGTCGGCGCCCAGTTCGAGCGCGACGACGCAATCCGTCTCCGCCCCGCGCGCGCTCGTCATCAGGATCGGGACGTCGCGGCGGGTGCGGAGCGCCCGCGCGAGATCGAGGCCCGACCCCTTGGGCAGGACCAGGTCGACGACGACGACGTCGGGCTCGAGCTCGGCGGCGCGCCGGAGGCCCTCCTCACCGTCGTAGGCGCGCTCGACGGTGTACCCGTAATCGATCAGCGCACCGGAGAGCAGGTCGGCGGCCTCGAGCGAACCGTCGATGATCAGGACCCGCGGCTCGGCCGGCGAGCGGTTCACGGGTTCTCCCCAACGGGCGCGGGCCGGCCGCGGCAACCGCCGGACCGGCGGCACACGATCGAAGCGCCCGCACGAAATGCGGGCGATTCGTAGGACCGACGGTGAACCTCGCAGGACACGGCGTTCTCCAAGCTGGACGATCTTCCCGGGAGCGCCCCGTTACGCCGCTACCAGGGGGTCGCCCTTCCGTACGGATCGTCTGACGCCGTATCTACGACATTGGTTCCGCTCGCGTCTAGGCGGAGCGCGCGTCCGCCGCCGGCCGCGCCGGCGGCAGGATGTGCGCCGTCCCGCTGACCGCTTCGCCGTAGGCTCCGATCGTGCTCCGCGAAGGCGGCGTCCGGTTGAGGACGACGCCCAGGACGTTGCCCACGCCGGCGCTGCGCAGCCGTGCGAGCCCGCGCTCCGCCGCCTCGCGGTCGGTGTGCCGGGAGGCGACGACGTAGACCGTGCCGTCCGTCCGCGCGCAGACGATCGCGGCGTCGACGACGGCGCCGCAGGCCGGGGTGTCGATCAGGACGGTCTCGTACCGGCCCTTCACCTGCGCCAGCAGCGTGTCGAACGCATCGGACTGCAGCAGCGCGAACGCGTTGGGGACGCGGGTTCCCGCGACCAGGACGTCGAGCCCGGCGTGGGCGGTCGGGCGGATCGCCTCGTCGAGGGAGATCGTTCCGACCAGCACGTCGGAGAGACCCGGCCCGCCGCGCATGTTGAGCTTCGTGTGGAGCGAGGGCAAGCGCAGGTCGGCGTCGACGAGCAGGACCCGCGGGGTGAGCTCGGCCAGCGCGATCGCCGTGTTGAGCGCGACGCGGGACTTCCCGTCCTCGGCTTCGGCGCTGGTGAACGCGATCGTCGTGAGCCGCCGGCTGGAGGCGTACCGCAGCGAGGTGACGAGCTGCAGGAACGCGTCGACGGTCGCCGCGTGGAGCCAGGCCGGCAGGGCCGCGGTCTCGGGACGTTTGGGAATCGAGCTCAGGACCGGCAGCCCCAGCTGGGTGGTGATGTCCTGCTCGGTCTTGATCGTGCGGTCGAGCCGCTCCGCCGCGAATACCGCGACGATCCCGAGGAAGAGGGCGATGATCAGCCCGACCGCGATGTCGAGCAGCTTGTTGGGCGACACCTGCGCGTCGGCCGCGGACGCGCGCGCGATCACCGACACGTCGCTCAGCGTGGTCGTCCGCGCGATCCGCGCCTCGCTCAGCTTCTGCTCGAGGGCGTCGTAGACGTCTTGGTCCTGCTTCGCCTGGCGCTTGAGCTCGACCAGCATCGCGAGCCGGCCCGGCAGCGACTGCAGCGCCGGCTGCACCCGTGCGCGCTGCGCCCGCAGGGTGTTGAGCTGGGAGGCGTCCGAGGCGATCTGCGCGGTGAGGGTCGACGCGCTCTGGATCAGCGCCTGCCGGGCGGGGTTCGCGATGGTGCTGTTCTGCGCGACGACGGTGGCCGGCATCCCGGCGAGCTGGCGCTGCAGTTGCGCCTGCTGGGCGCGCAGGGAGCGAACGGTCGGGTGCTCTTCGGTGTACTGCGCGAGCGCCGCCTTGAGCTGGACGTCGACCTGCGCCAACTGGACGCCGAGCTGCGAGAGCGCCGGGTTCGGAGCGACTTGGCGCCCTCCGGTGATCGTCGCCGGGGTGCCGGCGAGCTGTTGCCGCACCACGGCGAGCTGGGCCGCGCTCTGGCGGCCGTCGACCTCGACCGCGGCGATCCGGCGGTCCGTCTCCGTCATGGTCGCGACCAGCGCCTGCGTCTGCTGATCGGCGTCGGCGATCCCGTGCTGCGACTCGTAAGCCGCCAGCGCCGCGGCGCTGCGGCTCATGTGCGCCTGGGCGCTGGGGATCTGGCGGCCGATGTACTCGATCGCGCCGTCCGCCTGCGCCGCGATCAGGTTCCGGCGCACGTCGATGAACGCATCGGCGAGCGCGTTCGCGATGCGAGCCGACCCTTCGGGATCGCTCCACGATACCGCCACGTCGAGGACCGAGGTGTTCGTGACCGGCTTCACCTTGACGTGGCCCAGCAGCTGGCGCGGCGTGAGGGCGAGGTGCTCGCGCGCGATGACCTGCTCGACCGCGGGCGTCTGGCGCAGCATCTCGGCATACGTCTCCGACGACTGCGCGTTGGAGGCGTCCAGGATCGCGTTGAGCACCGGCAGGATCGTCTGGCCGCCGCCGCCCTGCAGGTTCGCGCCGCCGCTGCCGGCGATGAACTTGACGCTGGTCGTATACGTCTTCGGGCTCATCGAGACGGCCACGACGACGAGCGCCACGAACACCACGACGGTGAGGACGAAGAGGGAAGCCCGGCGGCGCAGCACGCCGAACGGCGACGGCGGCGTGATCTCGGGGGGGGCGGTGAAGACGCGTGGTGCGTCGCTGGTGAGTGAAAGCATCGTTTCTCAGAAGGGGATGACGAGGCGCCGGATGACGCCGAGCAGGTCCATGAGGCCAGTGTTCTTGTGCTTCGCCTCGGGAACGTAGATCACGTCGTCCGGGTCCAGCACGACGTCACTGCCTACGTCGCCGTCGTGTAGCGCCTTGTACAAGTCGTATTCCTTGGTGACCGGCGTGCCGGCGTCGGTCCGCGTCAGCCGGATGTGATTGAGGTCCGCGTTCGCGTTGGGCGTGTTGCCGGCTTTCGCGATCGCGATCGTGAGCCGGTCGCCCTGGTTGACCTCGACGTCGCCGGGATGATCGACGGCACCGAGCACGCGCACGCGGATCGTGACCGGGGAGGGCACGTAGATCGCCGCATCGTCGGCCAGCTTCAGGTCGGAGGCCACGTCGCCGCCGCGCAGGAGCGCCTCGAGCGACACCTCGCGAACCGAATCGCCCATCGTGACACGAGCCGCCGGCAGCTTGCCGCTGGCCGGGCCCATGCCGCCGGCGGCCGCCAGCGCGTCGGTCAGCCGGCTGCCGGGGTGGACGACGTACCGCCCCGGCGTCTTGACGTTGCCGAGCACCAGCACGTTGTACTGGGCCTCGGTATGGATCCCGATGGCGACGTTCGGCTCGCGAATGTAGCGCTTGAGGCCGGCCGCGACGGCCGCCGCCACCTGCGTGGTCGAGTGGCCGCCCACCGCGAGCCGTCCGACCAGCGGCAGCGTGACGCTCCCGTCGCGCGCGACCGTCACCTGCTGGGTGAGCGTCGGCTCCCCGAACACCTGCACGTCCAGCAGGTCGCCGGGCGCGATCATGGTGTCCGCCAGCGCGGCCAGCGGCAGCGCGGCGGCGAGGGCGAGGGCGGCGAAGGCCAGGCGGACCCTCACGATGCACCCGGCCCGCTGAAGACCAGCGTTCCGTCGTACGTCGAACGGTCGTCGTACAGCCGCGCGACGTCGTCCGGCATCGGCGCGAAGTCGCGCATGCGCACGAAGTCGCGCAGCGACGTTCCGGTCGAGCTCGAGTCCAGGTTCCGGGCTCCCCGCCCGGCGACGACGTCGACCAGGCTCACGGTGCGGAAGTCGATGCTCCAGCGCGAGTTGCCCGACTCGTTGGCGCAGGTCGAGTGGAGCTGGGCCGCCGAGAACATCATGACGTCGCCGGGCTGCAGCACCAGCCGGAGCTCCTGCTCGAGCTCGAGCTCTTCGAGCGACTTGGGCTGCACCCGCGTGTCGGAGCGGACGTGCTTGCGCGCCTCGGCGCGCCCCTGGGCGTTCCAGCGGTAGTAGTCGAAGTCCGACGACCCGTTCTGCACCGGCCGCGACCAGTAGCGGGGATGGAACGCCATGCCGGCCGAGGCCGCGAACTCGAAGACCGGCAGCCACCAGTTGATCTGCATCATCGGCGCCGAGTACCAGGTGTCGCGGTGCGGGTGGTGCGCGTACGCGACGCCGGAGGTCAGGTAGCCGTGGCTGGTCGCCACGCGCAGCCGCGGGACGTCGATGTAGGTGTCGTCCGAGTCGAACCCCTTCTCCTGGAGGAGGGCGCGGATGCAGACCCGCGACTCCGGATCGTGGATGAACGACGACTTGAGCGGGGCGAAGCGGTCGACGAACTCCTCGACCTCGAGCCGGTGCTGGGCCGTGAGCGGATCGAACCCGGCGAACGCCGCGGCGATCGCATCGCGCGCGTGCCGCACGAAGCGCTCGGTCGCGGGCGAGTGGGCGTGCACGATGATCTGGCCGTCGTAGACCTCGCGCAGCATGCGGCCCGGTCCGAAGACCGGATCGAGGTAGACGCTGTTCATCCGACCGCCTCCACAACCGGGCGCAAGTGCATCTCTTCCAGCATCGCTCGTATCTCGGCGACGTACGCGGCGTTCATCACGATCACCAGGTCCGGGCGCAGCGCCGCCAGCTGCGCGGGCGCCTGGACCAGCGTCGCGGAGACCGGCAGACAGCGGCCTTGGCGGTGCGGGTTGACATCGACGACCGCGTCGATCTCCCGCTCGAGCCCGGTCTCGCTCAGGAACGAGACGCACTTGGAGCCCGACCCCCAGACCGCGACGCGCCCGCCGCTCGCGCGCACGGTGCGCACCCGCTCGACCCAGCCGCCGGCGAGCGCGCGGACGCGGGCCTCGTAGTCGCGCGCGAGCGCGCCGGCCTCGCCCGGCTCGCCGTACGGCACGGCCGCGGTGGCGCGCTCGCCGGCGGTCGGGACGTGCGCTTCGAGCATGACGTACTGGCGGTCGAAGCCGAGCCGCACGTCGTCCACCACGAAGCCGTTGCGGCGGAACAGATGCGCCAGCGACGCCTCGGTGAAGTACGAGCAGTGCTCGTAGTAGACGTCCCAGAACGCGGCGTCACGCAGAACGCGCCCGACGTCGGGAACCTCGATGTAGACCCGCGCGCCCACGGACCGCTCGAGCGAGCCGCGCAGGAGCCGCACGAACGATCGTACGTCCGGCACGTGCTCGAGCGTGTGGCGGCAGACGAGGGCGTCGGCTTCGAGCAGCCCGGTGCGCCAGCCGTAGAACTCCGGGCGCAGCGTGACCCGCCGCGCCGCCGCCTCGCTCAGCCGTCCCGGTGCGACCGTGGGGTCGAGGCCGACGCCCATGTTGTCGCCCAGCTCGCAGAGCTTGGCGAGAAAATCGCCTTTGCCGCAGCCGATCTCCACGATCCGCTTGCGGCGCAGCCCCCAGCGCCGGACGAGGTCGCCGGCCAGCTCGTCGGCGAACGCATTGAACGTCGGCGAGTAGCTCTGCTGCTCCTCGTAGCCGCCGTCGTAGACCACCAGCGCCGGATCGAAGCGCACGTTCTCGACGAACCCGCAGCCGCGGCAGAGCGCGAGCTCGAGCTCGCCGCGGGGAACCGAGCGGGCCGCCTCGGCGTCGGCGAAGACGCGCGCGTTGTTGACCGGGACGCTCGCCGCCGCGGCGAACGTCTCGAGCAGCTCGCGGCCGCACGCCCGGCAGGTGCCCTCGTTGCGCGGTTCCGGCACGGTCGCCGGCACGTCGACGGCATACCTCATGCGACGACCTCGACCTTGGGGATCGGGATGATGAACCGGCCGCCGCGGGCGCGGAAATCGGCCAGCTGTTCCATGATCTCGCCGGCGAAGTTCCAGGCCAGCAGCAGGAGGTAGTCCGGCGGGTCCTCCAGCAGCCTGGCGGGCGAGACGATCGGAAGCCGGTTGCCGCCCATGTAGCGCCCCTCTTTGTGCCGGTTGCGGTCGACGACGTAGTCCACCAGGTCGGCGTCGATTCCGACGTAGCTGCACAGGGTCGTCGCCTTGGCGGCCGCGCCGTACGCGGCGATGCGGTGGCCGCTGGCCCGCAGGTCGCTGAGCAGCCCGCCGAGCCGCTCCTTGATCGCCGCCGTGCGCGCCGCGAACGACGCGTAGAACACCGGCGAGTCGATGCGGCGCGCGCGCTCCGCGGCCAGCAGTGCGTCGACGCGCCCGCGGCGGTCGTCGCGGCGCTCGACGAACAGCCGCAGGGACCCGCCGTGGATGCTCGTGCGCTCGACGTCGTTGAGGAACAGCCGGTTGCGGGTGAACAGCCGGTCCAGCGCGGTCACCGAGAAGTAGCACAGATGCTGGTGGTAGATCGTGTCGAACTCGCACTTGTCGACCAGATCGGCGACGTAGGGAACTTCGATCACCGCGACGCCGTCCGGCTTGAGCAGCAGCCGCATGGCCTGCACGAACCCGTTGAGGTCGGGGACGTGCGCGAGCACGTTGTTGGCCAGGAACACGTCGGCCCGGATCCCCAGGCCGTCGTGCAGCTCTTCGGCGACCTCGAGCCCGAAGAAGGCCGTCATGGTGGGGATGCCGTGCTCGGTGGCGACGGCGGCGGGTCCGCTGGCGGGGTCGATCCCGAGCACCGGGATCCCCGCGTCGGCGAAGGTCCGCAGCATGTAGCCGTCGTTGCTGGCGGCCTCGACGACCATGCTGGTCCCGTTGAGGTTGCGGGTCTCGATCAGCCTGCGCGCGCTGGCCGTGAAGTGCTGCATGAGCTGGGTCGAGACCGACGAGTAGTACGGGTAGTCGCGGCAGAACAGGATCTCGGGGGCGACCGTCTCGGTGATCTGCGCCAGGGTGCAGTGCTGGCAGAGCGCGAGCTCGAGCGGCGCGCGCACCTCCGGCTGGTCGAGCTGGTCCCGCGTCAGCAGGGCGTCCGCCAGCGGCGTCTCCCCGAACGACATGATCGGCGTCAGCGGCCCGCGGCCGCACGACCGGCAGTTCATACCGAGGCCGCCACGCGGACGCGCCGGCTGGGCTGCGGGCGCAGCTCCGGCGTGACGAGCTCGCGCTCGAGCAGCATCCGCAGGTGCGCGATCCGCTGGTACCGCACGCCTTCGAAGTCGGCCGACGTGACGCCGTACCGCTGGAAAGCGGCGAGCACCTCGCGCACGCCGTCGCGGACGGTCCAGCGCAGCTCGACGTTCGGGAAGCGGGCGGCGAACTTCGAGCAGTCGACCCGGTAGTTGCGCACGTCGGCGTCGGCTCCGTGGGCGAAGGTGACCTGCGCGCCGGGCACTTCCTCGGCGACGATCGTCGCGACCCCCCGGATGCGGTAGTTCTCCTCGCTGCGCCCGACGTTGAAAGCTTCGTTGTGGACCGCCTCGCGCGGCGCCTCGACGGCGGCGACGAAGGCGCGGCAGACGTCCGTGACGTGGATCAGCGGGCGCCACGCGCTCCCGTCGCTCTTGAGGAAGACCCGGCCGTCCGCGTAGGCGTGGCCGGTCAGGTTGTTGACGACCAGATCGAAGCGCAGGCGCGGCGAGAGGCCATAGACGGTCGCGTTGCGCAGGAACACCGGGCTGAACTCGGCGCCGGCCAGCTTGCGGATCATGCGCTCGGCGACCACCTTGGAGGCGCCGTACGGCGTGACCGGGTTGAGCGCCGAGGTCTCGTCCAGCAGCTCCTCGCCGCCCGCGCCGTAGTTGCTGCAGGACGAGCTGAAGACGAAGCGCGCGACGCCGGCCTCCCGGGCCGCGGCCGCGAGCCGGAACGAGCCCTCGCCGTTGATCGCCAGGGTCAGCGCGGGATCGAGGTCGCCCAGCGGATCGTTGGAGAGGCCGGCCAGATGGATCACCGCGTCGAACCCGACCAGGTCGTCCGGCCGCACGTCGCGCACGTCCAGGCCCAGGTTGGGGCACGGGGCGGGCGGCTCGCCGAAGCCGCAGCGCTCGAACAGCTCGGTGTCGCACCCGACGACCTGGTGTCCGGCCGCGCCGAGCATCGGCACGAGCACGGAGCCGATGTAGCCGGCGTGGCCGGTGACGAGAACCCTCATGCGCTCGCCAGCAGGCGGCGCGGCGCGGCCGAAGCCCAGGGCGCGTGTCCCCCGGCCCACAGCTCTTCGAGCAGCTTGCGGTCCCGGACCGTGTCCATGCACTGCCAGAACGACTCGTGGCGGTAGGCCATCAGCTGGCCGTCGCGCGCGAGGCTGGCGAGCGGGCCGCGCTCGAACGAGGTCTCGTCGCCGTCGATGTACGAGAACACCTCCGGCTCGAGCACGAAGAACGCGCCGTTGATCCAGCCTTCGGCGGTCTGCGGCTTCTCGGAGAACTCGCCGACGACGTCACCCGCCAGGTCGAGGTGGCCGAAGCGCGCCGGCGGGCGGACCGCGGTGAGGGTCGCGAGCTTCCCGTGCGAGCGGTGGAACTCCAGCAGCGCGTCGAGGTCGATGTCGGCCACGCCGTCGCCCCAGGTCAGCATGAAGGTCTCGCGCCCGACGTACGGCTGGAGCCGCTTCACCCGCCCGCCGGTCTCGGTTCCCACCCCGGTGTCGACCAGCTCGATGCTCCAGTCGAGCGGATCGGGCTCGCCCGACTTGCGGACGGTGCCGGTCCGGAAGTCGACGTAGAGGTCGCTGCTGAGGGCGCAGTAGTCGACGACGTACTTCTTGATGACCTCGCCTTTGTAGCCCAGCGCGACGACGAAGTCGCAAAACCCGTACTCGGCGTAGATCTTCATGATGTGCCAGAGGATCGGCTTGCCCCCGATCTCGACCATCGGCTTGGGCTTGGTCTCCGTTTCCTCCGAGAGGCGCGACCCGATCCCGCCTGCGAGAATCGCAACTTTCATGGAGCCCATGGTACGCCGGCCCGGCGCGCCGCGCCGTGAGCCAGACCGGCCGCGGGCGAGGACTTCCAGCCTATCGCGTTCCGCCGGGCGGAATGCGCGCTTCGCACGCGGCCAGCAGCGTCTGCGCCACCCGCTGCCAGTCGAAGGAGGCGGCCCGCTCGAGGCCGGCCGCGCGGATGCGCGCCCGCAGCGCCGGATCGGCGGCGAGCGCGGCGACCGCGGCCGCGAACGCCGGCGGGTCGTCGCGCACCAGCAGCTCGGTGCCGTCGGCGTGCGGCAGACCGAACGCGCCGTGCGAGGTCGTCACCACGGGCCGCCCGGCGGCCCACGCCTCCAGGATCCGCAAGCGGGTCCCGCTGGTCGCCAGGATCGGCGCGACGACCGTCTCCGCCGCGGCCAGCTCGGCCCGCATGTCGGGAACGTTGGCCGCGGCGCCGGCGCCGGGGATCGCGTCGATCTCGGCGGCGAGCGCGGGGCTCATCCGGCCGGCGACGCGGACGTGGACCGTGCCGGCGCGCAGCTGCGGCCCCAGCTCCGGCAGCACCCGCCGCAGGAACCAGTGCAGCCCGATCCGGTTGGGGTGCCAGTCGAAGCTCCCGGTGACCAGGACCCGGCCCGGCACCGGCGCCGCCCGCGCGACCGCGGCGTAGCTGCGCACGTCGACGCCGTTGGGCACCACCACGGCCTTGCCGCGCGCGCCGGGATGGATCGCCGCGAAGTCGTCGACGTCCTGGCGCGAGCAGGCCGCGATCAGCGCCGCCGCCTCGAGCACCCGCCGCTCGATCGGGCGCACCCGCAGCGCGTCGAGCGCGGTGACGGCCCGCCGCAGCGGCGAGCCCTCGGACGACGCCCGCCGGGCCAGCAGCGCCGTCTCGCAGTTGTGGCCGTTGTAGACCAGCGGTACGGCGCAGCCCGGCGGGATCGCGTCGACCATGTTGAGGTCGAGCACGATCGCGGCGTAGGAATCGGCGGCGAGCAGCCGCGCGACCGCCTCGCGCATCGCGCGCGCGACCCCGCCGGCCGTGAAGAGCGAGCGCCCCGGCGCCAGCGCGCGCGCGAACCGGGTGGCGGTGCTCGGGGCCGAGAACTGGCGGACCGAGGCGCAGCGCGCCGCGAAGTCGGGCGCGACGGTGCCGCCGCCGCCCGCGGTGACCAGATCGACCGCGAAGCGCTCCGAGAGCGCGCGGATCAGCCAGTAGTTGCGGATCAGCCCGCCGGCGTTGAGCAGCCAGGGGTTCTCGAGGCACAGGTAGAGCAGCCGGGGCGGCGCGGCGGGCACGGCGGCGAGCATCACCACCGCCCGTAGGCGCGGTGGAAGTCGCGCAGCGCCCGGTCGACCCGGAACTCGCGCTCGAAGCGCGCGCGCGCCGCGTCGCCCAGGCGCCGGCGCAGCGACGGGTTGTCGCGCAGGCGGACCAGGGCGTCGACGACGGCCGGCGGGTCGAACGGCGGCACCAGCAGCGCTTCCTGCCCGTGGCGCAGCACGTACGAGGTCGCGCCGACGTCGGTGGCGACGATCGGCAGCGCGGCCCGCATCGCCTCCAGCAGCGCCAGGCTCAGCCCTTCCGAGCGCGAGATCTGGACGAAGACGTCGAGCCCGTCCAAGAAGGTCGGCACCGCGTCGACGTAGCCGACGCAGCGCACGCGCGGCGCGAGCTGCCGCAGGCACCACTCGAGCGGCCCGCTGCCGCCGAACGTCCACACGATGCCCTCGAAGCGCGGATCGGTCACCACCTGCAGCGCTTCGGGGATTCCCTTCTCCTGGGTGAAGCGGCCGAGCGAACCGACGACCAGCCCGGCGTCGCCGTGCCGGTACACGAGCCGCGCGGTCGAGTAATCCCAGATCGTCGGCGGCGAGCGGTCCGGGATCGCGTTCGCGACGTGGACGGTGCGGCGGCGGACCAGCCGCGGGAACTTCCTTAGCATCGCCGGGTCGGGCACCGTCGTGACGTCGCTCAGGAACGCGCTCCAGCGGTCGAGCGCGTTGTAGCGCCGGGTCGCGGGCGTTTCGTCGGGCCAGCCGTGACAGGTCGAGACCAGCCGCGCGATCGGAGCGCCGACCAGCCGGGCCAGCCGGCCGAGCAGGTTCGCCTTGTAGCCGTGGGTGTGCAGCACGGCGCCGGGCTCGGCGCGCAGCAGGGCCAGCAGCGCCGGCAGCGAGCGGCGCGGGACGCGCAGGGAGGTCTCCTCCAGCTCGGCGACGCGCACGCCGCACCGGCGCAGGTGGCGCGAGAGCCCGCTCGGCGCGATGCTGACCACCCGGGCGTCGAAGCCGCGCGCGCGCTGGGCCGCGACGATGTCGGCGATCACGCGCTCCTTGCCCCACAGCTCCTCGCCGCCACCCATGGCGTCGACGAGGTGCCAGATCGGCGCCCTCACGGCGGCGCCGCGCGCAGCGAGCGCCAGGCGCCGCGCATGGTGCGGTGGGCCGCCCGCCCGAGGGCGTTGTCCAGCAGCGCGCACAACGCGAGCCCGCCGGCAGCGGCGGCCGACGCGCCCGCGGCCCAGCTCTGCGCGAAGTAGCGCCCGGCGTCGTCGAACCGGCCGCCGCGCAGCGCGTACGCGCCCGCGCGGGCGAGCCGGACCGGCCGCTCGCGCGCGAGCAGCGCGGCGGCCCGCGCCGGGTAGAGCTCGGGCCGGGCGCGGGCGCGTTCCAGGACGCGCAGCTCCCACTGCGCGTTCGCCGCCGGGTCCTGCGAGAGGTTCGCCCCGTGCAGGTGGTACGTCGAGAGGACCTCCTCGACCACCGCGGCGGTCGAGTGGGCGAACAGGCGCAGCATCAGGTCGAGGTCCTCGGCGACGATCAAGTCCTCGGCGAACCCGCCCGCGTCGCGAAACGCGTCGCGGCGCACCGCCAGCGACGAGGTCGAGACGAACGACACCGACCGGACCAGCGCATCGACCAGCGTGCGCCGGTCGCAGCGGACGATCCGCGGCGCGACGGGCCGCCGCTCGATCGAGGCGTAGGCCGCGTCGTGCGCCAGCCACGACCGGACCGGCGCGTGCGGCTCGTCGACGTCGTAGTCGCCGAAGAGGACGCGCACGTCCGGGCAGCACTCGACCGCGCGCGCGTACCATTCCAGCGTCTGCGGCCGCCACTCGTCGTCCGCGTCGAGGAAGGCGATCCAGTCGGTGTCGAGCGCCCCGACGCCGGCGTTGCGGGCCCGCGAGGGGCCGCCGTTCGCCTGGCGCACGACCGTTGCGCCCAGCCGCTGGGCCAGCGCCGCGCTCGCATCCTCGGAGCCGTCGTCGACGACGACCACGCGGGCCGGCGGGAACGTCTGGCGCGCGACGGAGCCGAGGCTGCGCTCGAGGAACCGCTCCGCGTTGTACGCCGGGACGACGACGCCGAACGAGGGCCGGGCCGTCATGGGCTGCCGAGCATCTCCCGGTCGACCCACAGCGCCAGCGGCCGGATCCCCGCCAGCCGCGCGGCCAGGCCGAGCGGTCCGATCGCCAAGCCCCGCTTGTGCTCCCAGACCCACGGCGCGAGCGCCAGCGCGCACGCCGCCCGCTGCGAGACGGTCAGCGGCGCGTCGCCGATCGAGCGCAGGTAGCTGCCCAGCCAGCGCCAGTGCGGAACGGTGTTGAGCAGGTGGTGCTTCGCGGCGGGATCGAACCAGGCCGCCCGGTCGTCGAGCGTGCGGTTCGCGTTGACCGACGTGCCGGGGTACCAGCGCTCGAAGAACAGCACTTCGGGGATCTCGGCGACGCGCCCGCGCAGCACGACGTCGCCCAGCAGCAGCATGTCGGCGCCGATGACCGTGCGCAGCACCGGCGTCGCGCGCAGCACGTCGGCGCGGAACACGCCGAACACCGGGTCGCACATCGAGCCCTGGTGGATCAGCCGGACGAAGCGCCGCCAGCGGGCGACGGGATCGTGCTCGTCCAGATCGAGCGAGCCGCTGAAGGTGTCGATCACCGCCCCCGTCTCGTCGATCCGGCTCATCTGCGGGTACGCCAGCGCGATCGTCGGGTCGCTCTCGAGCAGCTCGACGCAGCGCTCGAGGTTGGTCGGGGCCAGCACGTCGTCGTGCGCCGCGTGCCGGATGTAGCGGCCGCGCGAGAGCTCGGTGACCCGGTTGTAGTTGTACGCCGCGCCGCGGTCGGCGTCGTTGCGCACGAAGCGCACGCGCGGGTCGCGCGCCGCGTACGCGCGCACGATCGCGGGCGTCGCGTCGGTCGAGGCGTTGTCGGAGACGACCAGCTCGAAGTCGGTGAACGTCTGGGCCAGGATCGATTCGATCGCCTGGGCGAGAAAGCGCTCGCCGTTGCGGACCGGCATGCCGACGGAGAGGAGCGGAACCTTCATGCGCTCACCGTACGAGCTGCGGCCGCCGGCTCGCTGCTGCCCGGCGACACCGGTGCATGGTCCCGAAGTCCTGCCGGGCGCGGGACAGCCTCCGCCGGCCGGCCGAGGCGCGCGGCGCTCGCCTCGAGCACGCCCAGGCCGTAGCCCGCGTGCAAGGCGCTGAAGGCGGCGGCGGTCGCGGCCGCGTCCGCCGCGCGGCCGCCGCAGGCGCGCAGCCCGGCGAGCGCTGCGCCCGCGCCGTAGAGCAACACCGCGGCTCCGAGACCGGCCCGCGCGCGGCGCGAGAACGGCGCCCCGGCCAGCAGCAGCGCGCCGGCCACCAGCGCCGCGGCCGGGACGAGGTGGTGCGGGCGGGCGAACTCGGGGTGCTTCAGCGCGACGGCCACCCGGCCGCGCCCGTAGTTGCGGTACTGGCGGAACGCCGCCCGCCACGTCGACCGGGTCAGGTACGCGAAGCGGACGCCACTGTCGCGAACGATCCGGTAGCCCGCCCGCCGCAGCCGCCAGTTGAGCTCCTCGTCCTCGCCGTACTGCAGCGCGGGGTCGAAGTCGCCGACCGCCGCGAGTGCGCTGCGGCGGTACACGCCGCACTGGACCGAGTCGACCTCGGCCCGGGCCCGGCGGTCGGCATAGCCGCTGGCACCGACCCCGAACCGCGAGCTCCGCGCGCGCGCGACGGCCTGGCCGAAGCGGGTCCGGCCGAACTGCTCGGGCTGCCCGCCGGCGCACGCCACGTCCGCGTTGCCCGGCTCGCGCAAGACCGCCAGCGCCCGCTCGAGGAAGTCGGGCGCCACGAAGGTGCGCGCATCGACCTTCGCCACGAACTCCGCCGAGCTCAGCCCGAGCGCCACGTCGAGCGCGTCCGGCAGCGAGCGCCGGCGCCCGTCCGCCAGCACCCGCAGGCGCGGATCGGCCTGCGCGCGCGCGCGCAGGATCGCGACGGTGCGGTCGCGCGAACCGCCGTCGACGACCGTCACGCCGACCGCAATCGTCTGCGCCAGCACGGCGTCCAGCGCGTCCTCGATGTCGTTCTCCTCGTCGAACGTCGACATGATGACGTCGACCTCGGCGCCGGCTGACGCGGTCACGGCGCGCGGTGGAACAGGAACTCGGCCGCCGTCTTGGCGACGATCGAGAGGTCCATGAACAAGCCCCAGTGCTCGATGTAGAACAGGTCGAGCCGCAGGACGTCGCGGACGTCGTCGGGCGTGAGCAGGCGGTCGAGGTAGAGCTGCGACCAGCCGGTGATCCCGGGCTTGACCAGGTGCCGGTCGGCGTAGCGGGGGATCTCGCGCTCGAACCGCTCGACGTACTCCGGGATCTCCGGGCGCGGCCCGACGACCGACATCTCGCCCCGCAGCACGTTGACCATCTGGGGCAGCTCGTCGATGCTGTACCGGCGCAGGATCGCGCCGACCCGGGTGATGCGCCGGTCGCCGCGGGTCGCCCACGCGCTGCCGGAGCCGTTGGCGACCATCGAGCGGAACTTGAGCATCTCGAAGGGGATCCCGTCGACGCCGACGCGGCGCTGGCGGTAGAACACCGGGCGGCCGGTGTCCAGGACGATGGCCAGCGCGGCGGCGAGCATGACCGGCGCGGCCAGCCCGAGCACCGCGCTCGCGACGACGATGTCGGCGACGCGCTTGAGGAACAGCGCGTACGGCGTGCGCGCGCGCAGCGGCCGCGGCCGCAGCACGGTCTGCCTGCCGGTGCGCTCGGTCGCGAAGCGGAAGCCGCAGTCGCGCAGCGCGGGCGGCGCGATCGCGACCTCGAGCCGCGCCTCGCGCGCGCGCTCGATCAAGCGGGTCACCAGGTTCGGCGGCGGCACCGCGTCGAGGTACAGCGCGGCGCAGCGCAGCGCGGCGCACTGCTCGACGAGCGCGTCGACGTCGGCGATCGCCGCCAGCGCGCCGGGGACGGCGACGATGGTCGAGCCCGGCGGAAGCTCCAGCTCGGCCGCGATCGGCGCCCCGGCGCCCGAGCCGGCCGCCAGCGCGACGCGCCGCGGCGCCCGCGCGGCCGCGCGGTCCCGGCGCGCATGGAGCAGCGCGCGGCCGCCGCCGACGAAGAGCGCCGCGAGCAGCGCGGCGACGATCAGCACCAGCCGCGAGCCGCTCAGGGTCGGCACGACCGTCAGCAGCACGAGCTGCGGAACGATCCCGACCGCCAGCGCCGTCGCGACGATGTAGACCTCGTCGCGCACCGTCATGGCGAACGAGAACCGGTAGAGCCCGATGCGCCAGAACAGCAGCATCCAGAGCACGACGAAGATGACCGGTCCGGCGACGAACTGCTGGAACAGCGAGGCCGGCGCGAAGGTGCGGTACTCGAGCGCCTCGGCCAGCCCGACCGCGACGATGAACATCGCCAGGTCGTGCGCCAGCACGAGCGCCGCCGAGCGCCCGCTGTACGCGTGCGTGTACGACGCGCGCTCGGCGCGCGAGGGGACGGCGGCCGAGACGTCGCCGGTCATGCCGCGTGCACCAGCTCCCGGCGGGCGAACGCGCTCATCGCCTCGAGCACGTCGTCGACGTCGCCGTCGCGCATCTTCGGGAAGAGCGGCAGCGAGACGAGCCGGAGCCACTCGCGCTCGGTGTGCGGCAGCTCGCCCGCCGTTCCGGCGTAGACCGAGAAGAGGTGCGAGGGGATGTAGTGCACGCTGGTCCCGATGTTGGCTTCCTTGAGCGCGGCGATGAGCGCGTCGCGCTCCGCCTCGCCCGGCAGCAGCACCGGGAAGAAGCACCAGCTGTGGCGGTCGCCGGGACCGAGCCGGGCGAGCGCCGCGGGCTCGATCCCGGCGATCGCCGCGAGGCCCTCGCAGTAGCGGCGCGCGAGCTGCGCCCGCCGGGCCTGCATCGCGTCGAGCTTGTCCAGTTGCGCCAGGGCCAGCGCCGCGCTCAGGTCCGGCATGTTGTACTTGAAGCCCAGCTCGGTGACGTCGTACCGCCACGTCCCGCCGGCGGCATAGCGGTTCCAGGCGTCGCGGTCGAGGCCGTGCAGCGAGAGCAGCCGCACCCGCTCCGCGAGCTCGCCGTCGTTGGTGACGAGCAGGCCGCCCTCGGCGCTGGTGAGGTTCTTGGTGGCATAGAAGCTGAACACGGCGCAATCGGTCTGGGTACCCGGCCAGGCCCCCTGGTCGAGCGTCCCGACCCCCAGCGCGGCGTCCTCGACGACCGCGATCCCACGGCCGCGCGCGTAGGCCGCGATCGCCCCGATCCCGCTGGGCCGGCCGGCGTACGGCATCGTCACGATCGCGCGGGTGCGCTCGGTCACCACCGCGTCGATCGTGCGCACGCTGGCGCAGAGCGTGTCCGGCTCGACGTCGCAGAACACCGGCGTCGCGCCGCAGTGGCGCACGCAGTGGGCGGCGGCGACGAACGAGAGCGCGGGCAGCACGACCTCGTCGCCGGGGCCGATCCGGCGCGCGACGAGCGCCAGGTGCAAGCCGGCGGTCGCGCTGTTGAGCGCGACCGCGTGGGCCGTCCCGGTCAGCTCGCGGAAGCGCTGCTCCAGCTCGCGCACGTTCGGGCCGGTGGTGAGCCAGTCCCGGCGCAGGCTGGCGGCGACCCGGTCGACGTCCGCCTGATCGAGCGTGGGACGGCAGTACGGCAAGAAGGTGTCGCGCATGGGACGAGCATAGGCGCGAGCCGGGCCGGCCCCCAAGTTGCCGTGGTCCCCGCGATCCGGGACTTCACGCGATGGCACGTGCCGCCGAGGCCTCGGGAATCCCTCCGGCGGCGACCAGCTCGCGCCGGTACGACGGGACCAGCGCCGCGATCGCCTCGAGCACGGCGGGCGGGTCGTCGCGGCGGGCGGCGGCGATCAGCCGGTCGATGTAGGCGCCGAAGCGCCCGTAGTCCGCGTGCTGCTGGAGCGCCAGCTTGACCCGGTCGACCGCGCTCGCGGCCAGCCCTTCCTCGTCGGTGAGCAGCTCTTCGTAAAGTTTCTCGCCGGGGCGCAGGCCGGTCTCCACGATCGCGATGTCGCGCCCAGGAACGTAGCCCATCGCGCGGATCAGCCGCTCGGCGATCTCGGCGATCCGGATCGGCTCGCCCATGTCGAGCACGCAGACGTTGCCGCCGCGGGCCGTCGAAGCGGCGACCAGGACGAGCGAAACGGCCTCCGGGATCGTCATGAAGTAGCGCGTCATCGCGCGGTGGGTGACCGTGACCGGCCCGCCGGCCTCGATCTGCCGCGCGAAGACCGGCAGCACGCTGCCGCGGCTCCCCAGGACGTTGCCGAACCGGACCGAGACGAACTCGGTCGGCGAGTGGGTCTCGAACGAGCGGCAGATCGTCTCGGCGATCCGCTTCGTCGCGCCCATGACGCTGGTCGGGTTGACCGCCTTGTCGGTCGAGATCATCACGAACTTCGCGACCCGCGCGGCGGCCGCGGCCATCGCCAGCGTGCGCGTCCCCAGCACGTTGTTGCGCACGGCCTCGCACACGTTGGCCTCGCAGATCGGCACGTGCTTGTGCGCCGCCGCGTGGAAGACGACCCGCGGCCGCTCGCGCGCGAACACCGCCCGGACGCGCGCCGCGTCCGCGACGTCGGCGAGCACGATCGACAGCTTGGCGGCCGGAACGCCGGCCGCCGCCAAGCGGGCGTGCAGCTCGAAGAGCGAGTTCTCGCCGTGGCCCAGCAGGATCAGCCGGCGCGGCGCGAAGCCGGCGATCTGCGCGCACAGCTCGCTGCCGATCGACCCGCCCGCGCCGGTCACCATCACGTCCGCGCCTTCGATCCAGCGGCGCGCCTCGCGCGTGTCGGCCAGGCAGACCGGCCGGCCCAGCAGCGCTTCCGGCGGGATCTCCGCCAGCCGCGGGTGCGCGGCGGCCGCCGGGGCGGCGCCGGTGCGCGCCGAGCGGCGCCCGTAGCCGTAGGAGCCGGCGCAGGCCGCCGCGGCGGCGAGCACGCCGGTCAGCTCGGCGGCGAGCGCGGGCCCGATCACAGCGTCACCACGTTCGGGCACGGCCCGGGCACGAACCGGGTCGCGTTGCGGGTGTCGATCACCAGCGGCGCGCGCGCCACCACCAGCTCCCAGTCGATGCCGTGGTGGTCGGTCACCACCACCACGCAGTCCGCCCCGCCGAGCGCGGTCGCGTCGAGCGGCACCGAGCTGCGGCGCGAGCCGTCCCACCAGCGGACGCTGGGCACCAGCGGGTCGTGGTACGAGACCAGCGCGCCCTCGCGCTCGAGCGCCTCGGCCAGCACCGCGGCCGGCGACTCGAACGGGTCGGGAACGTCGCGCTTGTACGCGATCCCGATCAGCAGGACGTTCGCCCCGTTCAGCGCCCGCGCGCGCGCGTTGAGCGCCCGGCCGATCCGCTCGCGGACGAAGTACGGCATCGCCGCGTTGATCTCGGCGGCCGCCTCCAGCAGGTGCGAGGGGGCGTGGTGCCGGCGCGCCTGCCAGGCCAGGTACTGCACGTCGTACGGCACGCCGCTCCCGCCGACGCCCGGGCCGGGCTCGAAGCGCATCATCCCGAACGGCTTGGTCGCGGCGGCGTCGACGACGTCCCAGACGTCGACTCCCATCCGGTCGCACAGGATCGCCAGCTGGTTGACGAGCGCGACGTTCACCGCGCGGAACGCGTTCTCGAAGACCTTCGTCAGCTCGGCGACGGCGATGTCGGCGGTCGGGACGACGGCGCCGACGGTCGCGCCGTAGAAGGCGCAGGCCAGCTCGATGCAGGCCGGGGTCGCGCCGCTGACGATGCGCGCGGTGTTCCCGGCGCCGAACGACGGGTTGCCGGGATCGACCCGCTCCGGCGAGAGCGCCACGAAGTACTGGGCGCCGAGCTCCAGCTCCGCGCGGGCCAGGGCCGGCAGCAGCACCTCGCGCGTCGTCCCCGGGTAGGTGCCGCTCTCGAGGATGACCAGCTGGCCCGGCCGCAGCCGGCCTGCGATCTCCGCGGCGATCGCGGAGAGCGGCCCGAAGTCGGGCGTGCGGGCGGGGCCCAGCGGCGTTCCCACGCAGATGGTCACGACGTCGGCGGCGGCGAGCTCGTCGAACGAGCCGGTCGCGCGCAGCGCGCCGGACTCGACGGTCTCGATGACGTCGCGGTCGTCGACGTGCGCGAGGTAGTTCGAGCCTTGGTTGAGCTGGGCGACCCGGACCGGGTCGCGGTCGATCCCGGTCACCGAGAACCCGGCCTTCGCGTTGTCGACCGCGAACGGCAGACCGGCCCGTCCCAGGCCGATCACGACGACGCGGGCCGTCCGGCTCGCGATCTTGCGGGCCAGCTCGTCGCGCGGTGCGAGCGTCACGATCACGGTATGAGCACCCGTTTGAGCCGCAGCGCCGGAAGCTCGATGACGTGGCGCGAGAGGACCGCCAGCGCGAACGTCGGCGGCAGCACCCACAGGAAGCGCAGCGCCACGGCGCCCAACGGCGAGGCGGCGGCGGTCAGCCCCAGCCGGTCGGCCCAGCCGATCAGCGGCACGTGGACGAGGTAGACGCAGAAGCTCGTCTGGGCGCAGAAGCGCGCGACGCCCGAGCGCAGGAGCGCGAACGCGGGCGCACCCGACCAGTTCACCGCCGCCAGCACCGCCCCGAAGAACACGAGGTCGGCCTCGGTGATCCGCAGCGCGCCCGAGAGCGCCGCGCTCTCCGCCGCGCGGTCGAGCGCGACGACGGCGAGGAAGGCCGCGGCGACGGCCGCCAGCAGCGCCTTGGCCTGCGCCGTGTACGACGAGCGCAGCCACAGCGCGGCCAGCGCGCCGAACGCCAAGCCGTCGCTGCGGAACCACGGGACCTCCAGCCGCGACATCGGCGGCGCGAACGCCCGGAACACCGGCTCGGCGAGGATGATCGCCCCGGCCAGCAGCGCCAGGCGGAACGGGCTCAGCGCCATCACGACGACCGGCCACAGCAGGTAGAACTGCTCCTCGACCGCGAGCGACCACAAGGGCGGGGCGCCCGGCGGCACGGCGACGTGCGCGGACGGAACGAAGTCCGCCAAGAACAGCGCGCCGAACGCGTACCAGGCGGAATAGCCGGGCTCGAGGAGGCTCATCGCCACCAGCACGACGGCCACGATCGGCACGATCCGCAGCGCTCGGCGCACGAAGAACGTGCGGTAGTAGTCCGGGCGCCGCTTCGCGTCGAGCAGGATCCCGGTGATCAGGAAGCCGGAGAGCACGAAGAACAGGTCGACGCCCAGCCACATGTGCGAGACGGCCAGGAACGCCACCCGCGGCACCCCGTGCAAGCTCGACCCGCTCGGGCTTCCGTGCATCACGACGTGGACGATCAGGACCAGCCAGATCGCGATCGCGCGGATGCCGTCCAGCTCGGGCACGTGCCCGAGCTCGCGCGCCGCGGCGGCTTGGCGCGGGACCGCCGCCCGCCCGAGCGCGGCCGACGTCATCGGAACACCACCGCCGCGGTCGCCGGCGCCAGCGTGCGCGGCGCGGCCGCGTCGAGCGTGGCCGAGCCGTGGTCCCAGAGCGCCTCCCCGTGGAGCGCCAGCGCGTGGGCGTACCCGGGCAAGTGCAGCGCGACGGTGCGCGACGCCGAGGGGTTGACGACCGCCGCGCACGGACCGGCGGGGCGGCCGTGCAGCATGCAGCGGGCGTACTCGCGCACGTACGCGCCGTCCGGCGTGCGCAGCTCGTCGACCTCGCGCGGCTGCGGCCGGAGCGGGTCGAGCGCGACGAGCTCGCTCTCCGGGTACACCGGCACGTGGCGCCGCGCGCCGGCCGCCGCCATCTCGAGCACGCTGCGGTCCAGCCGGTAGACCAGCAAGAACGACGCGTACACGTAGGTGCGCTCGTCGCGACCGCTCGGTGAACCGGCCGGCGTGCCGCTGCCGGCGTAGCACAGGAAGTAGCGCCCCAGCGCCACGGTCTGCAGGTGGCTGTTCTGGGCCGACCGCCAGGCGCCGTCGACGCGCTTGTCGCCCAGCGTGTGATCGGTTCTGGAATCGGACGTGCTCAGGCAGAACTCGTACATGCCGCCGATCACGCCGGGGCCGCTGAGCGCGGGCTGGCTCGCCGCGGTTCCGCCGTCGTCCTGCGTGTCGCCCAGGCCGTTGAAGATGACCGGCATCCCCAGCTTGGACCACAGCCCGTACGTCGCGTCGCGCTCCTGCTCGTACGAGCGCGCGCACGGCGCGTTCACGACGGTCGCCCAGGTGTGGCGCGCGGCGAGCACGTCGTCGACGAAGAGCGCGTCGTACCGCCCGCGGAACTCCGAGTCGACGTAGGCGCTGACGCGCTCGCGGTACGCCGGCGACCCCTGGTCCATCAGGAAGCCCAAGAGGTCGCCGCGCCGCACCGTCGCCCGCCCCCCGTCGCACCCGCGCAGGAAGCTCGACTCGTCCTCGCTGTAGAGCGGCGCGTAGTCGCGCTTGGGATCGTACTGGATGCTCGGATCGACGTAGGCGTAGGTGCGGATCCCGAGCCGCCGGGCGTCGCCGGTGACCCGGCGGTCGGCGTACGCCCACGAGAGCGAGGGGGCGATCTGGCTCAGCGGAACGCCCTGGGCGGGGTGGTAGCAGGGGGCGGTGTAGCAGAGCTCGTGCATCCCCGTGAGCACGTGGCGCGGCAGCTCCGCCGGAGCGGCCGATACCGAGAGCGTCGCGGCAGCGAGCGCCAGGGCGGCAAAACCCGCCGTGCTCGTCTGCGGAAGACCGATCATGGTGTCTCACCATACCGGCACGCGGCCCGCCGCAACAAGAGCGTTCGAGCGCGAGCGGCAGGGCAGAGGTCCCGGCGGTAGAGGCCTCTCCGAACTGTCGCTCGGCCGGTGCCAGGCGCGATGATCGCTGCGATGGCCACAGCCGCAGCTTGGTCGCACCGCCGCCTGCTCGCGGACGCCTTGCGCATTTTCACCGGCCAAGCCGCCGGGACCATCGCCGCGGTGCTCGCCGGGATCGTCGTCGTGCGGGCCTTGGGCCCGACCGGCAAAGGCGCGCTGGCCTATGCCACGACGGCGGTGACGCTCGCCACGACCGCTTTCGGCGGGATCACCACCGCCGCGATGCTGGCCGTCGCCCGCCGCGGCACCGACCGCAGCTGGGCCGAGCGGCACGCGTTCCGCCTCTCCGCCTACGCCGCGAGCGCGACCGCGGTCGGGCTGATCGGGATCGGGACCTTCGTCCACGCGCAGTGGGCCCTGATCGGCGCCGGCGTCGCGCTCGTCCCCGCGACGTACGCCGCGGCCACCGAGATGATGCTGCAGTACCGCGGCGACGTGCGCCGGGCGATCGTGATGCGCCAGATCTCGACCACGGCGCTGGCGGTCGCGACCGCCGTCGTCGTGGTCGCCGGGGGCGGCGTGGCCGGCGCCTTCGCGTGCTGGGCGGGCGCGCTGGTCGTCTCCGCGCTGGTCGGGATGCGCGGGCTCACCCCGACCGCCGGCCGGGCCGGCGAGGCCGGGATCGCCGGCATCGGGGTCACCACGACGGCCCTGGCGATCGTGGCCTACCTGAACCTCACCGTCGACGTGTACATCGTGGCCGGGATGCGCGCCGCGGCCGAGCTCGGCATCTACACCGTCGGGATCGCCGCCGGCGAGATGCTGTGGCATCTGAGCGGCTCGCTGCTCTGGCCGGCGCTGGGCAACCTCGCCGACCTCGACCGCGCCGAGGCGGCGCGCCTGGCCGCTCACCTCTGCCGGCAGACGCTGGCGGTCGTCGGCGCCGCCGCGGTGGTCGCGTGGTTCGCCGCGCCGGAGGCGATCCGGTTCGTCTACGGCGAGGCGTTCGCGCCCTCGGCCGAGGTCCTGCGGATCGTGCTCCCGGGCGTCGTCGCGATGGCCGGCGAGTCGATCGTCGGCAGCTACGTCATGCTGGCGCTGGGCCGGCCGCGCACGCTGCTCGCCATCCAGGGCACCTCGACGCTCCTCTGCGCGGCCGCGTGCGTGGTGGGACTGCCGCGGTTCGGCCTACCGGCGGCCGCCCTGGGAACGAGCGTCACCTATGTCGGCGCCTTCGTCGCGGCCACGGCGATCGCCGCGCGCAACGGCTTCTCGCTCCAGGCGCTCGTTTTCGGCGAGCGCCGCCGTCCGGTCGCCGAGCTCGAACGCGAAGACGTCGCCGGTGTCGTTGACCGCGTAGACCCCGCTCGGCACGACCGCGGGTGAGGCGTAGGCGAGGTCGCCGAGCCCCGACTCCCACAGCACCGCGCCGCTGCGCGCGTCGAACGCCACCAGCCGCCGGTCGAGCACGATGAACCCGACGCCGGGCACGAACGCCGCGTAGCCGGCCACCGGGTTCTCCGTCTGCATGCGGTAGAGCGGCCGTCCGGCCGGATCGAAGGCCGTGATGACGCAGCCCGGGTAGCTGGGACGATCGGGGTTGCTCTTCTCCCCGCCGCTGATCACCAGAACGGTGCCGTCGCCGGTCGGCGTCCCGATGCTGCCGCCGTTGCGGGCCCAGGGTGCCAGGTCCGTGCGCCGCAGCAGCTTCCCGCCGCGGACGTCGAGGTCGTAGAGGTAGCCGCTCTTGCCGGCCACCCGCCCGCGGTCGCCGGCGAGCACGATCCCGCCGCCGACGTCGCTGTCGAGCACGCCCGGCACGCGGGCCGAGATGCTCCAGCGCAGCCCGAGCGACCGGGTGAGCGCGACGATCGAGTCGCCCCAGCCGGCCGACTCGTCGCAGGTATTGCCGGTGCCCAGGTAGATGGTCGTTCCGTCGGTGCTGAGCGGTCCCCAGATCCCGCCGCCGTTGTCCGGGCGGCTGCTGGTGCGCCAGGCCTGCGGCAGCAGCGCGCCGGTTCGCTCGGACAGCGCGACGACGCGGCCGTCGAAGCAGCCGCTGAAGCGGTCGCCGCCGGCGAGCCCTTCGTAGACGACCCCGCCGAGCACGACCGGCTCAGCCCGGACCAGGCCCGGCAGCTCGGTCCGCCAGCGCTGCGCGCCGCTCTTGGCGTCGAGCGAGACGAAGGCCGCGCCGGAGGGCTTCGCGCCCGAAACGGCAAGGGTTCCGTAGACGCCGACGAGCAGCGCGCCGTTCACCAGCTCGGGCGTCATCCGGACCGCGTTGCCGACCGCGTGCCGCCAGCGGATCTCGCCCGATACGGCGTCGAGCGCGAACACGGTCCCGCTCTCCGTCGCGACGTAGACCGTGCCGCCGGCGACGAGCGGGCTGGCCCGCACGCGCTCGCCGAGCGAGCGCATCCAGCGGCGCCGCAGCGAGCCGGCGGTGGCGGGCGTGATCCCGGTCGGCCGGAGCTGCAGGCCCGTGCGCCGGTCGTCGTGCGCGAACGTCGTCCAGTCGTCGAACCGCGCGAGCCGCCCGTCCTCCGCCGCCGCGGCGCTATGCGGCTGCAGCGCGTCCGTGACGATGAGCTCGGCCCGCTGCAGCGTGGAGCGGACCGACAGCCGGTCCGGGCTGACGTACCAGCGCACGCCGAGGACCCCGAGGGCGACAACCGTGACGATCGTGACGAGCACGACGGCGCGCAATCTTCTTCGCATCACTTCGCAGGCTACCAGGCGCGGCGGCGGGGACCGCGTCCGCAACGTCCTTCGGTACCGGGACCAACGCCGGGCATCCATTCGTCCCGGTCGGCCGGACCTGGAGGCGGTGGCGCCGGCCGCGCGCCGTGGGTTATCGTATGCCGCGTGCTGCAGCGAACGACGGTCGCGTCCGAGGGTGGCTCCGCCGCGGTGCGCGGCGGCCGGCGGGTCGTGCCCCGCGAGGCGCTCGCGGCGATCGCCGCGGCGATCGCGATCCGCGCGCTCACGCTGATCGCGCAGCGGTCCGCGCCGATCGACATGGACGGCACCGAGTACGTGCGGGTCGCGCAGAGCCTCGCCGCGGGAAACGGCGCGGTCGGGATGCGCGGCTTGCCCATGATGGTCTTCCCGCCGTTCTACTCGGCCGCGATCGCGCTCGGCTCGCTGGTCTTCGGCCACCCGGAGCTCGTCGCGCTGCTCATCGCGAGCGCCTGCGGGGTCGTGCTCGCGGGCCTGCTCTACCAGCTGGCCGCGCAGATGTACGGGCGCGAGACGGCGGTCTACGCCGCCGCGATCGCGGCCGTGCTGCCGATCTGCGTCGCGAGCTCGACGGCGGCGCTGACCGAAGCGCCGTTCGCCGCGCTGGGAACCCTGGGGCTGGTGCAGCTCGTGCGGCTGCTGCGGGGCGGCGGAACCGGCGCGGCGGCGCTGGCCGGCGCCGCGTTCGGCGCGGCCTCGCTGTTCCGGCCGGAGGGCCTGCTGTTCGCGGCCAGCGCGTTCGTCCTGGTCGCGGCCGCGGCGCTCGTCCGGCGCCGCGGCGCGACCGCGCCGCTGGCGTTCGCGGCCGCCGTGGGCGCCTTCCTGATCGTCTCGCTCGCCGCGAGCCACGCGATCTCCGGCCGCTTCGCGCTCGAGGGGAAGAGCACGGTCAACTTCCGGCTCGCCGACGGCCTGCGCAGCGGCGCTTCGTACACCAGCGTCGCCGACGCCGTCGACGCGCAGGGGCGCCCGGTCGGGCCGGAGATCGACCTGCGGTTCTACCGGCCGGGCGCCGCCCCGCCGGAGCTTCCCGCGGCGCGGCGCCTCGCGCTGGCGCTGCGCGCGGCGGCGAACCACGTCGGTGAGTCGCTCCGCCTGTTCTGCGACCCGACCTACGGCGGCGGGCTGCTGATCGCGTTGGCGGTCCTCGGCATCGCCGGGCCCGCCTGGCGCCCGGGCCGCGCGCGCGACGAGCTGGCCGTGCTGGCGTACCTGCTGACCGGGTTCGCCGCCCTGGCCGGGGTCTGGCAGTTCTGGCCGCGCTACGGGATGATCTTCATCCCGGTCGCGGTGCTGTGGTCGGCGCGCGGGATCGAGCACCTGCGGCGCTGGAGCTTCCGCTCGCGGCTCCCCGACCTGGGCCTGGCCGCGCTCGGCGCGCTGCTCGTCCTCTCGCTCGGCTACGACGTCGCGGCCGCGCGCGCGGTCGACCCGCCGCTCGAGCGCGGCGCGGCGGCGTGGATCGCGGCGCACGGGCCGCGCACGCCGCTGGTCGCCGACGCGAGCACCCGCACCGCGTTCTACGCGAACGGCACCTGGGCGCCGCTGCCGTACGGCGACGCGCGCGCGGCGGAGCGGTACCTGCGCCGGCTCGCTCCGGCCTACGTCGTGCTGGACTCGCAGCGCGCCGAGCAGTTCGGGCCGATCGCCGGCTGGTTTCGCGACGGGCTCCCGCCGTCGCTCGCGACGACCGTCTACGTCGCGCGGGACGCCGCGTCCGGCCGCACCCTGCGCGTCGCTCGGCTCGTTCCCGCGGCCGGCGTTCCGCCGCGCCGCGCGGCGCGCTGACTCACTGCGGGCGCGGGAGGCGCTCGAAGCGCCACAGCGTTTGCGCGCTCTCCTCGTAGCCCGGACCGCGCGCGGCCTGCGCCCGCGAGCGCAGGCCGCGCAGCTCGGCCGGACCGCCGGCGCCGCTCAGGTCGATCTGACGCAGCACCGCGCCGCGCGCCGCGAGCCGCGCCCGGAACGGCGCGGTGGGATCGACCAGAAAGACCGTCGGCGCGCCGCGGTCGATCGTGTACGGCCCGCCGGCCGGGAGCTGCTGCACGCGCACCGATCCCGGCAGCTCGCCGATGAGCTGCGGGACGACGAAGTCCCAGAGCGCCGGCTCGTCGCCCCCCGCGTTCCACGTCGCGTGGTAGACGATCAGCGGCGCGTCGGCGGCGGCGATCACCGCCGCCATCGCGCGCAGGTTGGGCACGCTTCCGTCGGCCCACCAGGAGCTGGTGAGGCTTCCGAGCGCCGAGGCGACGGTGCCGAGCGCGACGAGGGCGAAGCCGCCGGCCAGCGCGGCCGTGCGCGAAGCGCGGACCGGGCTCGCGGCCGCCCGCGCGATCAGCCAGGCCAGCGCGAGCTCGGCGCCGAGCCAGACCGGCACGAGGTAGCGCGCCGAGGTGGAGCGCGTCTGGTGCTGCAGCAGGTCCGGCACGACCAGCGCGAGGGCGGGGACGGCCGTCAGCGCGACGACCAGCAGCCAGACCCGCCGCTCGGTGTGCCGCACCAGCCCGACGAACGCGGCCGCGAGCGCGGCGAACACCGGCAGCAGGACCACGGCCGTCCGCGGCCAGCGGTAGTCGAGATCGTAGAAGACCGCGCCGAGGTTGAAGACCCACTTCAGCGCGAAGAGCGAGGGCGGGAGCGGTGCCGCCAGGTACGCGTTGTTGGTGACCATGCCGGCCCGGGCGCCGGCGACCAGGACCGCCAGCCACGGCCCGTAGGCCACCAGCGCGCCGCCGGCCGCCGCCGCGAACGGCAGCACCGCCGCCCGGCGCGGTCGCCCCAGGCAGAGCACGTAGACCGCGTGCGCCGCGAGGACGAGCGCGAAGAGCGGGTCGGTGTAGAGCCCCAGCGCCGTGGCGGTCCCGTACGCGAGCCACGGCAGGCTCGCCGCCGCGCGCAGCGCGCGCAGGAGCAGCGCGCTCGCGACGATGGTCAGCAGCGTCCAGAGCGCGTACTCGCGCGCCTGCTGGGCGTACACGACCTGGAACGGCGAGACGGCGAAGAGCGCCGCCGCGGCGAGGCCGGGCGCGGTCGACCCGAAGAGCTCGCGGCCGAGCCAGATCAGCCCGGCCATGGCGAGGATGCCGAACAGGGCGCTCAGGCTGCGCTTGGCCGCGAGCGAGTCGCCGAACGTCAGCACCCAGCCGCGCTCGAGCAGGTAGTACAGCGGCGGGTGCTGCGGGTCCTCGAGCGCCAGCCCGCGCACCACGTCGGCGGCGGTCGTCGCCGGGTCGACGCCCTGGTACCGCTTCAGCTGCGCATTGGTGCGCACGCGCCCGTCCACCACGGCGCCGTAGTAGCCGGCGATCGTGTGCCCCGCGACGTGCAGCGACGCGGTCGCCTCGTCGTTGGTGTAGCCCTTGCGGTCCAGGGTGGTCAGCCGGATCGCGCACCCCAGCAGCAGGACGGCGGCGCATGCCACGACGAGCCAGGCCGGCACCGTCCGCCGTGCCGCCGCAGGCGCGGCGATGGCGTCTGCTGCCGGCACGAACCGGGATACGATGGTCTGGGCCACGGAAGCGATGCTAGGCTCGCGAGCCCCCCGGCAGCAGGGCCGACGCTCCCGCGAGCGCGGGCGAAACGTCCCCGGTGCGTTCACCCGGCGTCGATGGTCCCGGGACCCGATGACCGCGGTACCTTCGGCCCGGCCGGCGGCGGCACGTATGCTGGTCGGACGATGCCCTACGACGGCGTACCTCGGCGCTGATGTCCTCGTTCGCTCGCTCGCGCTGGTCCATGCCGGTCGTGCTCGTCGCGGCCGGCCTGCCGTTCCTCTGGGCGGTCACGCTGGCGCCGCGGGCGGGCGTCATGCCGCTGCTGGAGCTCGGCATGCTCGCCGGGCCGCTGGCGCTGGGAGGATGGCTCGCGTTCAAGCGCCCGATCGCGATCCTGACGGGCGCGTACATCGGGCTGGCTCCGATCGACTTCCTGCTGATCTACTCCAGCGGCATCACGATCAGCCGCCTCATCGGGCTGCTGGCGGTGGTGGTGCTGCTCGGCACGGTGCTCATGCGCGGGATCTCGGCGCCGCTGCCGCGCTCGGCGCTGGTGTGGATCGCGGCGTTCGGGTTCATGGTCGTGACGCTGGTGTGGTCGGCCGACCAGTCGCGAACGCTCGAGCGGCTCATGTCGACGGGCTTGCCGATCTTGATGCTCGCGCTGGCCGCCGTCGTGCCGTGCGACCGCACCGACCTGCGCGCCATGCTGCTCGCCGTGGTCGGCGCCGCGGTGGTCGTGTCGGCCTACGGCATCATGAACCCGCCGGCCGGCGGGCTGGCGGGGGCCCAGCACCGGATGGTCCTGCGGAGCGGCAACGCGGCGGTCGATCCGAACGGTCTGGCCTTCTCGCTGATGGCGCCGCTGGGAATCCTGCTGGCCGTCGTGCTCAGCCCCGGACGGGCCGCGGTGCGGGTCGGCGCGGCCGCGCTCGCGCTCGTCGTGATCGGCGGTGTTCTGCTGACCGAGTCGCGCGGCGGGCTGCTCGGCCTGCTCGCGATGCTGGTCTGGTTCGCGGTGCGCTCGCGGGAACGCCTGATCGCGCTCCTGACGCTCGCCGGCGCGGTCCTGATCAGCGTCCTGCAGGGCGGGGCCTGGCAGCGCCTGTTCTCGCACTCCAGCTCGGACGTGGAGGGGGCGGGACGGCTCCCGATCTGGAGCGTCGGCGTCGAGGCGTTCCGGCAGCACTGGCTGCTCGGGAACGGCTACGGGACCTTCACCGACGCGTTCAACCAGGTGTACCTGCTCGTGCCGCACGCCTTCCATACCGGCTGGTCGCGCGAGGCGCACAACATGGTCATCTCGACGTTCACCGAGCTGGGCATCTTCGGGGGCGCGCTCGTGATGTACGCCTGGTGGACCCAGTTCCGCGCGCTGCGCGACGTGCCGCGCGAGGACGACGACGGCTGGCTGCGCCTGGCGATGGAGGCGGGCGTGCTCGGCGTGTTCGTGACCTCGATGTTCCTGGATATCTTGGTGCTCAAGCCCGCCTGGGTCTTGCCGATCCTCATCGTGGTGATCATCGGCGTGCGCCACCGCGAGCGCGTCGCCGGCGCGGCCGCCGCGGCCGCCGCAGGAGCCGCGCGCGGTCCGGAACCGCGCGCGGCCGCTCGGCGTTCGCCGGCTCAGCTCACGCAGCTGCCGCTGGCGTAGCAGCTCGACACGGCGAACATGTACGGGGCCAGCGCGGGCCAGTTGATCGGGTTGTTGTCGATCCAGTTGTCGCCGTTGTTGGCGAACCCGTGGCTCGCGGCGAACTGCGCGCCCGGCGAGGTGACGCCGTACGCGTTGTACGTCAGACCGCTCTCGTAGATGAAGTTCAGCGCGTTGTTGCTCTCCGGCGGCGAGAAGAAGCCGGTGTCCGTGACGTAGGCGCCGTACTGGTGCAGCGCGTGCAGGATCGGCCGCATGTACGGCTGCACCGTGCTCGACGGCAGCGCGTCGATCTGCGCGTCGGAGAGGGCGAGGTAGAAGCGGGTGCCCAGCGCGACCCCCATGCCGTCGGGGCACTGCGCGCCGTTGCTGCTCCCGACCGGCTGCTGGAGACCGTTGACGCACGGCACGACGGTCCGCAGCGCGTGGGGGATCGTGCCCGACGAGAGCTCGCTGAACCGGATCAGCTCGGCGATCACGGCGTTCCCGTCCGTGACGCCCAAGCCGCTGGGGATCAAGCTCGAGCCGGTGATCCCGCCCGGGACGTTCGCGCAGTACGCCGCCGTCAAGGTCGGCCCGCCCGAGTACTTCGCGAGCCAGAACTCGAGCAGCGTGCCGTCGGACTCGATGATCGACATGTGCGAGTCGCCCGTATTGGGCGCGCGCGCCTGAGCCGGCAGGTGCACCTGCGCCGGGCAGCCGTCGTTGCTCTGCTGGATGCTCAGCGTGACGAGCGGATCGCTCGCATGCCCCAGGTAGACCGGGGTGTCGGACTTCTGGTCGACGCCGTAGAACGGGTTCGACGGCAGCCGCAGGTACGCGCGCAGTTTCGAGGTGCCGGCGGCATCGGTGTTCGCGGGGGTCTCGGGAAGCCGCTGGTTGACCGGACTCGTCGCGGAGAACGGGCGGAAGCTCGACGGCCACGGCTGGCCGTTCACGATCGCGGTGTAGTTCGCGGCCGAGGGCGCGGCGTAGGCGGGCGGCGAGACGACGATCGGCGGCGGGCCGACGGGCGCCGCGCTGGAGGTCGGCTTGGGAGCCGGCGTCGGGCTGGAGGTCGGCTTGGGAGCGGGCGTCGGGCTGGACGCCGGCCCGGGGGTGGGCGTCGCGACCGGCGAGCTCGAAACCGGCGGAGCGGTCGAGAACGGGCCGTTGGCCGAGGCTGCGAGCACCACGCTGGTCGCGTTGAGCTTCGTCGCGCAGCTGCCGGTCCCGGTCGCCCGGGCATAGGTATTCGGCGCGACCCGCAGCCCGTTCGTGACGAGCGCGGTCGTCTTGCTCGTGTAGATGGTCAGATAACCGCAGCCTGGGCCGGCTTGCACCGTGAACGCCGTGCTGCCGGCGGTGCTGACGATCTCGCCGGTCACGGTCAGCGCCGACGACGCGGTGGGCGGCTGCGCGATGGGCAGCTGCGCAGGGAGCGCAGCGTCCACCGTCGGGCCTGCGGCGGTTGCCGGAACGAGGGGCCCGGCGGTTCCGGACCCGCCGGCACCGCACGCGGTAAGGCCTGAGACAACCAGGAACAGAGCGGCTGCGGTACGCGCCGCCGGGTGGAACAACACGAGAATAACCCCTCCGTGGAAGAACGGCTTCAGCGTCGGCTCGAGGTCGTGACCGGCACGTCCGCACGCAGCGATACGCCGCTGCTTGAACGTGCCTCGTGGGTCGGCTTCGTCGAGCTTTCCTAGTCCGTATCGACCGGCATGAGCGTGGGCGAGAGGGGCTCGGGCCCGAGTACGGGGGAGAGTGTGGCGGGTCACGCCCTGCACGCCGACCTTGACCAACGCTCGACCAGCCGTACCCGGCAGCCCGGACGCCATCACGCCTGGCGGTCAGCGAGGGCCCTTCACCGGCCAGCCCGGCCCGGAACGGCTGGCTCTCGGAACTCGTGCGGCGGCAACGACGCCCCGTCGACCGCTCAGAGTCGCGTCGAGAGTACCGTTAGAGGCGCTGGCGGCAGCCGGTCTTCGCCTTGGCCTGCGCGTCCGCGAGATCCGCGGCGCCCGTCCGCCTTAGATCGCATCGCGGTACCGTACGGGTCAGAACGCGGGCGGAACCGCTGTGATCGGAGCCGGGCGGACACGATAAAACCGCGCCGTAGCGCGGTTTGAAGTGGCTCCCGGAGTTGGACTCGAACCAACGACCCGCTGATTAACAGTCAGCTGCTCTACCAACTGAGCTATCCGGGAACGGTGCACCTGGCGGTGGTCGCGAGGCCTCAGATCACCTCGGCGACCAACGGCGGTTCGCGTCTCGCCCGATCCGTCCCTCCCCTCGCTCGCGGCGCCCGATCGCTAGAACTCCGTCCCGCTGGTGAACCGAAAACCCGCGATCTTCACCGCCGGCACGACCATGCCGTAGGTGTAGCGCCCGGTGCGGCTGAGCTCGCACGAGAACTCCGCCTGCCGCAGCGCCTCGAGGATGCTCTGGTTGAACCGCATGTTCGCGACGCCGTGCGTCAGCTTGCCGTCTTCGATCAGGAACGTGCCGTCGCGGGTCATCCCGGTCACGATCGTCTGCCGCTTGTCGACGTTGCGCACGTACCAGAGCCGGCTCACCAGCAGCCCGCGCTCGGTCTGGGCGACCAACTGGGCCGTGCTCTTTGCGCCGGGCAGCACGACGATCGCGCGCGGCTGCGGCCCGTGAGCCTGGTCCGAGACGGCGACCGCGTGCCCGGTATTGGGCCGGCCGAGCTTGTGCGCCCAGTAGGAGTCGGTCACGATCCCGGCGCCGCGGCCGGCATCGAGCAGCGTGACCCGCTGCGTCGGCGTGCCCTCGAAGTCGAACGGCATGCCGACCGCCAGCGGGTGGGCGGGATCGTCGACCAGCGTCACCGCCTCGCCGGCGTACCGGTCGCCCAGGCCGGCCGAGAGGAACGACGACCCCTCGTCGTAGGCCTGGGCCGAGAAATGGTCGCTGAGATAGCTCAGCAGCTCGCCGAACGCGGCCGGTTCGAGGATCACGGTCCAGGGCCCGGGCTCGACCGCGACCGGCGACCGCGAGGCGAGCGCTTTGTCGGCGGCGACGCGGGCGACCGCCGCGGCGTCGATCTCGCCGACGTCGTTGGCGTAGCGCTCGGCGTAGCCGGTCGAGTCGGCGGCGTTCTGCTTGACGTTGAGCGCCGCGTCGGTGCCCTCGAACGTCGCCAGCGTGCCGCTGGAGTTGGCGATGGTGATCAGCTCGCGCGAAGTCTTGGCGTAGCCCGCGCACCACAGCCCCTCGCGCTCGGCGACCGCAAAGACGTCGCCGGCCATCCGGGCGCGCAGGTCGGGCGAGGCGGCGGCGGTCGAGGCGAACGCGGCTCCCGGCGGCTGCGGCACGCGCGGCGCGCGGGAGAGGCCGGGAAAGTCCTCGTCGCGCGGCACCAGGCGGGCCAGCGCGCAGGCGCGCTCGGCCGCCGCCCGCAGCGCCTCGTCGCCCAGGTCGTTGGTCGCGGCGAGGCCGACCCGGCCGTCGACGACGGCGCGAACCCGCACCTCGGTCTGCAGCCGGGCGACGTTCTGGACGATCGCGTTGCGCGCGAAGCGGGTCAGCCCGAAATCCTCGCCGCGCACCGTCACCTCGGTCTGCGCGGCCGGCGAGGCCGCCACGACGCGCTGCGCGAGCGCTTCCTGCGCGGCGCTATCGAGCATAGCCGGCCCCGATCTGGATCTTGCGGAAGCGCGCCGGCGAGCAGCCGTGCGAGGTGCGCCCGCGCTGCATCGGCTCGCCCTTGCCGCAGTTCGGCGTCCCCCAGGCGACCCACGAGCGCGCGTCGGCGATCGCGTCGCAGGCGTTCCAGAACTTCGGCGTCATCCCGGCGTAGGTCGGGTTCTTGACCATCCGCCCGCGCCGGCCGCGCTTCACCTCCCAGCCGATCTGGCAGCCGAACTGGAAGTTGAGCCGGTGGTCGTCGATCGACCACGAGCGGTTGGCCTCCATGTAGATGCCGTCCTCGACGTCCTCGAAGAGCGCCTCGAACGGCAGCTCGCCCGGCAGCAGGCTCAGGTTGCACATGCGGATCATCGGCACGTGCTCCCAGCTCTGCGCGCGCACGCAGGCGTTGGTCTCGCGCCCGATCGCGCGCGCGGTGTCGCGCGACATCTCGAAGCCGACCAGCAGGCCGTTGCGGATGACGTCCGACGGCACCACTTTCGCGCCCTCGTCGTCGTAGCCGACGGTCTGCAGGCCGGCCGGCATGCCGTTGTCGATCACGATCGTGACCTGGTCGGAGCCGTAGCGCAGCTTGCCGAGCAGCGCCGGGTCGAGGAAGCTCACGCCCGAGAAGTTCGCCTCCCAGCCCAGCACCCGGTCGAGCTCGGCCGCGTGCCCGCACGACTCGTGGATCTGCAGCGACACCTGCGAGCCGCCCAGGATCAGGTCGAGCTCGCCCGCCGGGCACTGCGGCGCGTCGAGCAGCTGCGCGGCCTCCTCGCCGATGCGCTGGGCGTTCTCGCGCAGCGCCGCGCGCTCGACCACCTCGTAGCCGCCCCCTTGGTAGAGCCCGCGGTCGCCCGGATACGAGCGCTCCTGCGCGTCCCCGTTGCCGACCGCGAGCGCGCTGATCCCGCTGCCGCTCTGGTGGATCGACTGCGCGATCCGCGAGCCGGTGGTGCTGTAGAACTCTTTCTTCGTGTGCCAGAGGTCGATCCAGGCCCGGCCGGTGCGCACGGCCGGCGCGGCGTGCAGGGCGCGCTCGGCGTCGAGCAGCAGCGCGACCCGCTCGCCGAGCGGCACGCCGGCGGGATCGCGCCCGAGCGGCGTCGCGTAGCGGTCGACGTACGCGTCGGTCGGTGCCTGCGCGGTGCGCTGCTTGGCGACGGCCGCGCCCGCCTTGGCGATCGCGGCGGCGCGCGCGCCGGCCGCGGCCAGGCCGGCGTCGCTGAGATCGTCGCTGGCGGCGAAGCCCCAGGCGCCGGCGTAGAACGCGCGGATGCCGTAGCCCGTGCTGGTGGCGTCGGTCAGCGCCGAGACCACCCCGTTGCGGACCTCGATCCGCTCGGAGCGCCCGTCCTCGAACCGGACGTCGGCGTAGCCCGTGCCGCCGGCGGCGGCCGCGTCCAGCGCGCGCTGCGCCGCGCCGGCGAAAGTCAGTTGATCGCTCACCCGGACCATCTACCGTGTGCGGGCCGGGAATGACTGCAAGGAGTCGTTGCGCCGGTGTGGTACAATGGCCCGGCTATGACTCGCTAGATTCCCCCGCGCCCGCGCGGCGCGGCTCCGTGCACCCCTTCTCCTCCTCCTTCGCACGCATCGGGAATCGCTCATGGCAACCGTCACCGCTCGCACGGCGAGCATCTTTCGTTCTTCGGGCTTCGGCCGGTTCTTCGCCGGCCAGGCGCTGAGCTATCTGGGCGACGGCCTGCGCACGCTGGCGATCCCGCTGCTGGTCTTCCGGCTGACCGGCTCGGCCACGGCGATCGGCTGGACCTGGGGCCTGGAGCTGCTGCCGTATGCCGTGGTGAGCGCGGTCGGCGGGTCGCTGGCCGACCGGGTCGACCGGCGCCGCCTGATGCTGGTCTGCGACGCGCTGCGCTTCGCGGTCATGGCCCTGTTCTCGCTCGCCTTCTGGAGCGGGCACCTCACGGTCGGCATGATCTACGCCGGCGTGGTGGTGCTCGCGGTCGGCGGCTCGGTCTTCCTGGGCGCGCAGTCGTCGTCGATCCCCTACCTGCTGGGCAAGGACCGGGCCAAGGGCGCGGTCGCGGCGCTGGTGGCGACGGAGCAGGGGGTCAACTTGATCGCGCCGCCGCTGGGCGGCGCGCTCTTCGCGATCGTCGGGCCGCTGCCGGCGCTGGTTGCCAACGCCTGCACCTATCTCGGCTCGCAGGTCTCGATCGCGTCGGTGCCGACCTTCGGGCCCGAGCACCCGCGCGGGATTCCCAGCCCGCGCGAGGTCGGGGCCGACGTCGCGGCCGGCTGGCGCTTCCTGATGGCCGACGCCACGATGCGCACGCTCTCGTTCGGCAACTGCCTGCTCAACTTCGTCGGCACGGTCGGCTTCGTCGCGCTGATCCCGTACTTCAAGCGCGCCTTCGAGGCCGGCGACCACGTGGTCGGCATCGCCTTCGGCTGCTTCGCCGGCGGCGCCGCGCTGGGCTCGGTGATCGCCGGGCGCACGCACTGGCCGTTCGGCCCCGCGCTGGTGATCTCGGTCGTGCTCGACGGCCTGGGCTGGCTGCCGCTGCCGTGGACCCATTCGCTGGTGCTGGCGGTCGCCGGGATCACCTGCTCGAGCATCACCTCCGGCTACAACGTCACCACCATCGTCTCGTGGCGCATGCGGGTGATCCCCGAGGAGCTGGTGGGGCGCGTGTTCGGGGTGGTCCGGCTGGTGGTGCTGTGCGGCATCCTGCCGGGCTCGGTCCTGGGCGGCTGGCTGGCCGATCACGCCGGCGTGCGCGCGACGATGGCGATCTCCGCCTTCGGCTACCTGCTGCTCGCCTGCCTGATGGCCGCCTCGCCGGCGCTCCGCGCCGAGCGCCGCTGACGCGCCGTCAGGTGCGCTCCGAGCCGTCCGCCGGCCGGGCGGCGACGAGCAGCAGGAACACCAGCGCGAGCACGCCGGCGAGCCCGTAGTAGGCCGGCAGCAGGCTGGTCCGCGCGAGCGCGCCGGCACCGAGCGCGAACGCGATCGCGACGGTCAGGCCGACGGTCGAGATCGCGCTCATGGTGCGCCCGGTGTAGTCCGGGTCGACCCGCTCGTAGAGCAGCGCGCGCACCAGCACCCGCATGTTGCCGATGAACACGCCGACCACGAAGTACGCGCTGAAGCCGAGCGCGACGCTGGGCGCGTGGGCGAACGCCAGCAGCGAGCCGGCCAGCACCAGGATCGAGACGGCCAGCGTCGTGCGCACCGAGGTCAGCCGCTTGGCGACGACGACGACGGCCGCGGCCGAGACGATCGCGCCGATGCCGGCGGCGGCGTCGACCAAGCCGAGGTCGAACGAGCTGCCGTGCAGCGTGTTGAACACCTGCGGCGCGATCAGCACGTTCATCACCTGGTAGGTCGGCAGCACCAGCGCGGCGACGAAGCCGTACACCAGGATGGAGCGGTCGCTGGCGACGTAGCGGAAGCCGGCGGCGAGATCGGCCAGGTACCCCGCCGGCGCCTTCGCCTCCGGCGCGGCGGTCTGGCGCGCCAGCAGCGCGAAGCAGGCGCCGCTGCAGAGCACGATCAGCGCGACGGTCAGGAAGGCGGCGTTGGTGCCGAAGCTCATCACCAGCGCGCCGGCGACGATCGTCGAGAGGATCACGCCCGCCTGGTACGCGCCCTGCGCGACGGAGCTGCCGACGACGTACTGGTCGGCCGAGAGGATCGTGCGCAGCAGGCTGTCGGTGTTGGGCAGCCCGACGTACCAGAACAGGTAGTACAGCGCGATCAGGCTGTAGAACACCGCCCCCGGCGGCCCGGTGTGCGAGGGCAGCACGATGACCGCGATGACCATGACGAAGCGCAAGAGGCTGGTGGTCATCGCCAGCCCGGCCCCGTTGAGCCGGTCCATCCAGACTCCGACCAGCGGGCCGGCGACCAGCGCGGGCACCATGGTCAGCGCCAGCAGCAGCCCCAGCGCGAGCGTCGAGCCGCCCGCGCGCGAGACCCAGATCAGCAGGGTCAGCCCGAACATGCCTTCGCTCAGCGGGTTCAGGAAGGTCGCGAGGTAGAACAGCCGCGCGGCCGGGGCCGCCAGCAGGCTGCGGTCGAGCAGCGCCGTCACGACGCGACCGGCTGCGGGTCCGGTACGGTCGTGAAGCGGATGCCCGCGACCAGCTCCGTGGCGTACGCCACCGCCCCCTCGGCGTCGCGCGCGCGCACCGCGACCAAGCCCACCCGGTCGTAGCTGCTCGCCAGCGCGCCGACGACCTGGCCGACGCCGTAGTACAGCGTCGTGGCGAGCACGCCGGGCGCCGCGGCGAGCTCCTCGAACCCGGCGATCGCCGCGATCCGGCCGGGGGCGGCGGTCGCGAAGCGGATCGCCGCGCCGGCGACCGCCGGCGGGCGCTGCGCCAGCGGCGCGCACAGGCCGGTGGCCCAGCGGAAGGTGAGCTCCACCATGTCGACGCCGCAGGCCGCCCGCACCAGCAGGTTGATGCAGTCGCCGCCGATGCGGTTGTGCGACTCGATGATGCGCGGTCCGCGGCTGGTCAGCTTGAGCTCGGTGTGCGAGGGGCCGTCGCTCAGCCCGATCGCGCTCAGAAAGGCTTCGGTGAACGCGGCCGCGGTCCGGGTCCGCTCCTCGCCCAGCCGCCCGGGCACGACGTGGCCCAGCTCGACGAAGTTCGCGCCGAGCAGCTTCTCCGTCACCGCCAGGACGACGTGGCGGCCGGCGAAGCTGAACGCCTCGACGCTGACCTCCTCGCCGTCGAGGTACTCCTCGGCGATCGCGGCGGTGATGCCGAGCGCCCGCAGCCGGGCCAGGCCCGGCTCGACGTCGGCCTCGCGCTCGAGCCGGACGATGCCGATGCTGCTGACGCCGTCGACCGGCTTGAGGATGCATGGAAAGCCGATCCGGGCCACCGCCGCGCGCATCTCCGCTTCACCGGTGCACGCCTGCCAGGCGACCGGGCTCACCCCGGCCCGGTCGAGCTGGGCGCGCATCGCGGCCTTGTCCTTGAACAGCCGCGCCACCCGGGCCGGCGTGCCGGGCAGCCCGAGCAGGTCGTTGAGCTCGGCGGCCGGCACGAGGCCGGGCTCGGTCAGGCTCAGCACCGCGTCGAACGGCTGGTGGGCGTGCAGCGCGCGCGCCAGCTCGGGAAACGGCGCGGCCGCGTAGTCCAGCGCGAGCACCGCCGCGGCGTGGCGGAGGTCGGCCGGGGTGACCCGGGCGGGCGGCTGCGCCAGCACGACCTCCAGGCCCAGGCCCGCGGCGGTCTCGACGAGGTCCGGCTGGTCGAACTTCGTGCCCAGCAGCAGGATGCGCGGCATCTCAGACGGGCTGCGCGACGTCGTAGCGCACCTTCAGCTTCTTCTCCAGCAAGCGGTGGAAGGCGACCGCGTCGTCGGCCGTGCGGTGCTGCGACATCACGAAGGCCGGGTAGCCGACGAACTTGGGATACGGCGGGACGACCGTGCCCGGGCTGAGGATCTCGAGCACGAAGCGCACGGCCGGGTGGGAGCGGATCTCGTCCAGGCCGTCGATGCCGGCCAGGACGCCGCCGCTGCCGGTCGGCAGCACGTAGTTGGCCGAGGCGAAGCGCGGCCGCGGCCGGGTCGGCAGCGCGCTCACGTCGGCCCCGCCGAGCAGGTTGCGCACGACGAGCTGGGTCGGCCGCTCGCCGCTGGACATCGAGACGTAGAAGTCGGCCAGGCCCGAGGCGCCCATCCGCGCGCCGATCTCGACCAGGTACGGCACGCCCTCGCGCACCCGGAACTCGACGTGGGCGTGGCCGTCGACGATGCCCAGCGCCAAGACGCCCTTCTCGATCTCGGCGAAGGTCCGTTCCAGCGCCTCGCCGCCCAGCCGGGCGGGCACGATGTACTCGAGCTCCTCGAAGAACGGGCCGACCAGCTCGTTCTTCTCGGCGATGCTCAGCACGTACACCGTGCCGGCCTGCATGAAGCACTCGGCGGCGTACTCCCGGCCGTCGATGTACTCTTCGACCAGGATGCCCGAGAGGTGGCCGACCTTCGCGTCCGAGAGGTTGTCGAGGTGGGAGCGGTTGATCTCGGCGATCGCGGCGAGCGCCGTGCGCAGCTCGCCCGCGTCGTTCACCCGCACGACGCCCTGGCTGCTGTAGCCCGCGACCGGCTTGACCACGACCGGGAAGCGCATGCCCGCCGGCAGCTCCGCCGCGTCGCCGGTGATCGTCGCGAACGCCGGCGTGTTGCAGCCGGCGTCACGGAAGGCGGCGCGCATCTTGGTCTTGTCGCGGGCCAGCAAGGCGGCCCGCGGGTCGAGCCCGCGCAAGCCCAGCCGCTGGGCGAGCAGCGCGCAGAACAGCACGCTCGGCTCGTGCACGGTGAAGACGGCGTCGAAGCGCTCGCGGGCGTGCAGCTCGGTCAGCACGCGCACGGCGTGCTCGGGGTCGGCGTGGACGTCGAGCGCGAGGAAGCGGTTGTTCCCGGGCAGGTCGGGCGGCGGCTTCGCGGTCGGCGGGTGGACGTTCGTCACGCCGGCGCCCATGGCGGCGAGCTCTTGGAACGGGAACGGAATGCGGAAGTTCGGATACAGAAACAGGATGCGCAACGACGTTCCTCCGTACGCGAGGGGCCGGTTCGAGCCGGATAGCACGATCGTGCTCATAGAGCAAACCACCCAGCCCGACCGCATTCCACGGTTGCGGGTCTTCTCCCGTCCTGCGCGGTGAAACGGGCGCTAGGGCAGCGCGAGCGCGAGCGCGCCGAAGTCGGCGGCGTGCGGGTGGGTGGTCGTCGCGCCCGGCGGCGTGTCGGCCGGCCGCAGCAGGCGCACGGTCTGCATGCCGGCCGCGCGAGCGGCGTCCAGCTCCGCGTCGACGTCGGAGAGGAACACGATCTCGCCCGGCGCCAGGCCGATAGTGCGCGCGATCACGCCGTACGACGCCGCTTCGCGCTTCGGGCCGGTGGTCGTGTCGAAGTAGCCGGAGAACAGCGGCGTGAGGTCGCCCTGCGCGCTGTTGGCGAAGAGCACCCGCTGGGCGGCGACCGAGCCCGAGGAGTAGACGTAGAGCGCGAGGCCGGCGGCGTGCCAGCGGCGCAGGCCGGCGGCGGCGTCCGGGTAGACGTGGCCGCGCAGCCCGGAGGCGGCGTAGCCCTCGGCCCAGATCAGCCCCTGCAGCGTCTTGAGCGGGGTCGACTTGCGGTCTTCGGCGATCCAGCGGTGCAGGTGGGCGAGCACCGTGGCGTCGTCGGCGTCGGGCGGCTCACCGGCCTCGCGCGCCGCGTCGAGCAGGGCCTGCGCGACCTCGGGCTCGCCGCGGTGCGCGGCGACGTACGCGTCGAGGTGCTCGTCCGCGTACGGGAAGAGCACCTCGTGCACGAAGGCGATCGTGCTCGTCGTCCCCTCGATGTCGACCAGGACGGCGCGCGCGGCGATCGTCGTCGCGTTCACTCGTACTTGGGGAACCGCGCGGCGATCGGGTCGCCGGTGTAGTTGGGCGTCCAGCCCTCGGTGTTCTCGAACAGCCGGATCGCGGTGAACTGCGGGTCGGGGCCCATGTCGAACCAGTGCTGCGTCCCGGCCGGCACGCCGATCAGGTCGCCGGTCACGCAGATCGCCTGGTAGACCTTGCCGCCGATGCGCAGGTAGAACGCCGCGTCGCCCTCGACGAAGAAGCGCACCTCGTCCTCGGAGTGGGTGTGCTCCTCGAGGAACTTGTTGCGGATCGGGTTGACGTCGGCGACCGAGCCGCGCACCAGGCGCAGCACGTCGGCGGTGGTGTAGCCGTTCTCGCGCTTGAGCCGCTCGACGTCGGCGGCGTAGGCGGCCAGGATCGCGTCCTGGTCGGCGTCGCGGGCCAGCGGCACGGCCGCCTCCCAGCGCTCGAAGCGCACCCCCGCGTCGCCGAGGATGCGCACGATCTCGGCCCGGTCGCTGGTGTCGACCAGCTTCTCGGCGCTCCGGTCGTCGTAGACGCGCAGCGTCGAGGTCAGCGTCGCGTTCGTCATCGCAACAGTCTCCGTTCTTCGAGGTGACAGGTCAGCAGAAATTCGATCCCTTCGACGTGGCGCCGGCAGTCGGCGGCGGTCGCGCCCCAGGCGTAGAGGCCGTGGCCGGCGAGCAGGAAGGCCGGCACCGGGGCGTCGCGCCCGAGCCGGGCTTCGATCTCCTCGGCCAGCGCCAGGGTGTCCTGGCGGTTGCCGAAGACCGGGATCTCGAGCACGCTTTCGTGGGTCGCGAAGCCGGCGAGGCTCTTGTGCATCTCGAACCCCTCGGTCCGCACGACCCCGGCCCGCTGGTCGAGCCGCGAGAGCACCGTCGCGGCGACGGTGTGGACGTGGAACACCGCGCCGATCGCCGGGTCGGTCCGGTAGCGCGCCAGGTGGAGCGGCGTCTCGGCCGACATCCCGGCCGGGATCGGCTCGTCGAGCGCCAGCGTGGCCAAGTCGGCGGCCCGCAGGTCGCCCTTGTCGGCGCCGCTGCGGGTCACCGCGGCGTGGCGCGCGTCGATCCGGCGCGAGAAGTTGCCCGCCGTGGCGGGCACCCAACCCCGCATGGCCGCGAAGCGGCCGAAGGCCGAAATCTCCTCGACCACCGCCGCGGGCGGGGCCGGCAGCACCGGCGTCACCCCACACCGAACCCGGCGGCATGCCGACGAGGTTGCAGCCAGCGTGAAGGACGACCGCGTGCGCGACGAGCGCGTCCTGGTCTACTCGACCGACGGCCCGCTGCCGCTGCCGAAGCCCGCCAAGCGTGCCCCGCCGCCGCGCGCCGGGAGCGCCCCGCCGCCGCCCGCCGACGGCGTGATCCGGGTGGCGCGCGAGAAGCGCCGCAACAGCGCGGTGACGGTGGTGCACGGGCTGGCCGCCGGCGAGCTCGACGCGCTGGGCAAAGAGCTCAAGCGGCTGTGCGGGACGGGCGGCACCGCCAAGGGCGGCGTGATCGAGCTCCAGGGCGATCAGCGCGAGCGGATCGTGGCCTACTTCGAGGGCCGCGGGCGGCGGGTGAAGCGCGCCGGCGGCTGATGTAAGCGTGCGGTAAGTCCGTCGTGGCACCATCGCGGTGTGATGGCGACCACAGCGACGAGGTCCGAGTTGAACCACGGCAAGTTCTGCCGCTGCACCCACACCGAGCGCAGCCACGGCAGCGACGGCTGCCAGGTCTACCGGTTCACCGACGTGCGCGGGCGCGCCCACCTTTGCCGCTGCCCGCTCACCCCCGACCAGGTCCAGCGCAACGAGGACCGGTTCGTGCACGTCGTCGCGCACGTCGGCGCGGCCCGCGCCCACGGCTAGCCCGCCGGAAACGCGGCCCGCGCGCCGAACCCGGGCGCGGTGCCCGATCTTGCTCACCTCGCGCTCTACCTCGGCCTGGGCGCGGTCCTCGGCGCCTCGGGCGGGCTGTTCGGCATCGGCGGCGGCCTGATCGCGATCCCGGTCCTGACCTTCTTCTTCGGGCTCGACCAGCAGCACGCGCAGGGCACGGCGCTGGTGATGGTCGCGCCCAACGTCCTGGTCGGCCTGTGGGGCTACGCCGAGCGCGGCGACGTCGACCGGCGGGTGGCTTTGCTGCTGGGCGGCTCGGCGGTGGCGTTCACCCTGCTGGGCGCGCTCTACGCGACGCGCGTCGCCGGGCCGGGCCTGCGCTACGGGTTCGGCGCGTTCGTCGCCGCGCTGGCGGTCTATTTCACGTTCCGGGTGCTGCGGGCGCCCGCGGTCGCGCCGCGCGCGCGGCTGGCCTGGGGCTGGACCGCGGTGGTCGGCGGGCTCGGCGGGATCCTCTCGGGGCTCTTCTCGGTCGGCGGCGCGGTGTTCGCGGTGCCGGTGCTGAGCCTGTTCTTCGGCTACTCGCAGACCGCCGCCCAGGGGCTCTCGCTGGCGCTGGTCGCGCCGGGGACGCTGGTCGGCATCGTGACCTACGCGCTGGCCGCCGACGTCGACTGGGGGATCGGCATCCCGCTCGCGCTGGGCGGCACGGTCTGCGTGCGCTACGGGGTGGCGCTCGCGCACCGGCTGCCCGAGCGCACGCTGCGGCTGCTCTTCTGCGGCCTGCTCGCCGTGACGGCGGCCGCCCTCCTAAAGAACTAGGAGACGGGTCCGGCCCGCCGAACGGCGGCCAGGATGATCCCCCTGCGCACCGCGCTCGCCGCGCTCGCCTTCGCCTGCGCGCTGACCGCGTCGGCCGCCCGCGCCGCCGACCCGCCGCCGGCCCCCAAGCTGCCCTCCCAGACGCCCGTCGTCAGCCACCACCAGGCCCGCATCGCCGGCCGCGAGCTGGCCTACACCGCGACCGCCGGCCTGCTGGTGGTCGACACCGACGACGGCAAGCCGGCGACCTCGATGTCGTACGTCGCGTACACGCGGGACGGCGCCGACCGCACCCGCCGCCCGCTCAGCTTCGTCTACAACGGCGGGCCGGGCAGCTCGACGATCTGGCTGCACATGGGCGCCTTCGGCCCGCGCCGGGTGGTGACGACGAACGCCGGCACGACCCCGCCGCCGCCGTACCGGCTGGTCGACAACGAGGACAGCCTGCTCGACGCCAGCGACCTCGTCTTCGTCGACGCGCCCGGCACCGGCTACGGCCGCGCGTACGACCCCAAGGCGGTGTTCGGCGTCGACGAGGACGCCAAGACGTTCGCCGAGTTCGTCCAGGCGTTCATCACCCGCAGCGGGCGCTGGAACTCGCCCAAGTTCCTGATCGGCGAGAGCTACGGCACGACCCGCTCGGCCAACCTGGTCAACGTGCTCGCGCAGCGCGGCATCGCCTGCAACGGCGTGGTGCTGATCTCGACCGCGCTGGACTACGCGAGCTTCATCCCCGCGCCCGACAACGACTTACCGTACACGCTCTACCTGCCCTCGATGACGGCGGTCGCCGCCTACCACCACGCGCTGCCGCAGCAGCCGGCCAGCCTGCCCGCGCTGCTCGAGGAGGTCCGCGGCTTCGCCCGCACCGACTACGCCGCGGCGCTGGCCCAGGGCGACCGGCTCGACGCCGCGACGCGCGCGCGCATCGTCGCGCGGCTGCACGCCTACACCGGGTTGAGCGAGCAGTTCATCGACCTGGCCGACCTGCGCGTCACGCCCGACCGCTTCGAGAAGGAGCTGCTGCGCGCGCAGCGCCGCACCGTCGGCCGGCTCGACGGCCGCTTCACCGGGATCGACGCCGACCCGAACTCCGAGGCGCCCGACTACGATCCGGCCGACACCGCGCTGGCGCCGGTCTACACCGCGCTCTTCAACAGCTACAGCCGCGAGGCGCTGGGCTGGCGGCCGGCCGGCGAGCAGTACCGGACCGAAGACTACACCGAGGTCTTCGCCAACTGGAACTTCCGGCGCACCAAGACCGGCTTCCTGGGCCGCGTGCTCGCGCCGGCGGTGCTCGCCGACCTGCGCCAGGCGCTCACCCAGAACCCCGGCCTGCGCGTCATGGCCGCCAACGGCTGGTACGATCTGGCGACGCCGTTCATGGGCACCGAGTACACGCTGGGCCACCTCGGCCTCGATCCGACCCTCACCTCGCACGTGAGCCTGCGCTACTACCCGAGCGGGCACATGATCTACGGCGACCCCGCCTCGCGCGCGCGGCTCGCCGCCGACATCCGCCAGTTCATCGCGAACGGCGCTTCGCCCTAAGCGCGCGCCCCCACGCGTTGCGTGGGCCGCCGGTCCGAGCTCCCAACGGCGTTACGGCATGGGACGATGAGGAGAGTAACGATGAAGAAGAACACGATCTGCCTGTGGTACGACCATGACGCGGAAGAGGCCGCGCGCTTTTACGCCCGGACCTTTCCCGACAGCACGGTCGGCGCGGTGCAACGGGCGCCGTCCGACTTTCCGGGCGGCAAGGCGGGCGACGTCTTGACGGTCGAGTTCACGGTGTGCGGCGTGCCGTGCCTCGGCCTCAACGGCGGGGACGGGTTCGAGCACAGCGAGGCGTTCTCGTTTCAGATCGCCACCGACGACCAGGCGGAGACCGACCGTTATTGGAACGCGATCGTCGGCAACGGCGGTGCGGAGAGCGCGTGCGGCTGGTGCAAGGACAAATGGGGCCTGTCGTGGCAGATCACGCCGCGCGTCCTGACCGAGGCAATGGCCAGGGGCGGCGATGTGGCCAAGCGCGCGTTCGAGGCGATGATGGAGATGCAGAAGATCGACGTCGCCGAGATCGAGGCGGCGGTGCGCGGCGAGGCCCGCCCGCCTCAGCGGTAGAGGTCGCGGCGGGTGGGCGGGATGTCGAGCGTGCCGTCGGGGCGCGGCTTGCCCAGCAGCGACTGGGCCAAGCCCATCCGGCCCAGGGCGAAGCTGCGCGCGCTGGCGGCCATGTAGAGCCGCCAGATGCGCTCGGTGCGCGCGTCGGTCGCGTCGATCACCGCGTCGCGCCCGGCGGCCAGGTTGGCGACCCAGGCGCGCAGCGTGCGCGCGTAGTGCTCGCGCAAGTTCTCGACGTCGCGCACCTCGAAGCCGGCCGCTTCGGCCGGCCGCAGCGTGGCGTCGAGGTTGACCAGATCGCCGTCCGGGAACACGTAGCGGCCGATGAAGTCGCTGCCGGCCCGCCAGCCCTTGCCGTCGCGGCTCTGCGAGACGATGCCGTGGTTGAGGAACAGCCCGCCCGGGCGCAGCGCGCGGTAGGCGACGCCGAAGTACTCGGCCAGCCGCTCGCGGCCGACGTGCTCGACCATCCCGATCGACGCGATCGCGTCGAACTGGGCGTCGCCCAGGTCGCGGTAGTCGCGCAGCTCGACCTGCGCCCGGCCTTCCAGGCCGGCGGCCCGGATGCGGCGCAGCGCCTCCTCGTGCTGGCGGCGCGAGAGCGTGACGCCCAGCGCGCGCGCGCCGCGCTGGGCCGCGCGGATGACCAGCGAGCCCCAGCCGCAGCCGATGTCCAGGAACGACGCGCCCGGCTGCAGCCGCAGCTTGTCGAGCACGTAGTCCAGCTTCGCGCGCTGCGCCTCGTCGAGCGAGCTGGTGCCCTCGTCCCAGTAGGCGCACGAGTAGACCAGCTCCGAGCCCAGGAACGTGCGGTAGAACGCGACCGGCTGGTCGTAGTGGAAGCCGATCGCGGCCGCGTCGCGCGCCTTGGAATGGCGCTTGCCGGACAGCCGGGCCACGCCGGCGTCGACCTTGGGCGGCCCCGGCAGCCGCGCGATTTGCGTTGCCAAGCGGGCGAGCACGAGCGGCGAGAGCCGCTCGACGCTGCGCTCGAGCGCGTCGAGCGCGGGCTCGACCGCGCCCTCCACTTGCAACCAGCCTTCGGCGAACGCCCGCCCGGCGCTGAAGTCGAGCGGCGGCGTGAGCGCGGCGCGCAGCGCGAACGGCGTGGTCAGGACCAGGCTGCACGGGGCAGCGGGAGCCTCGAGGACGGTGCCGTCCCACAAGCGCACCGCCATGTCGCGTCCCAAGTGCTCGCCGAAGACGGTGCGCAGAACGGTCAGCGTGCGGTCTGTCGTCGAATCGTTCGCTACGGTCGCCATGACGAAAGGTCCGGCGCGGGCGGGCGCGGACCCTGCGTGCCCGCGCGACGGTACGGGTGGACGGGAACGCGAAGGGACGCGGGGTGAGCTCGGACCTCTCGCTCGCCCAGGCGCGCCGCATCGCGCTCGCCGCGCAGGGCTTCGCCGATCCCCAACCGCGCGGTGCCGTCGACCGGCGCCTGCTGCGGCGCGTTCTGGGCCGGACGGGGCTGCTGCAGATCGACAGCGTCAACGTGCTGGTGCGGGCGCACTACATGCCGCTCTTCTCGCGGCTGGGCGCGTACGACCCGGCGCTGCTCGAGCGGGCGGCGTACGGGCCCGACCGGATCCTCTTCGAGTACTGGGGCCACGAGGCGTCGCTGCTCCCGGTCGAGACGCAGCCACTGATGCGCTGGCGCATGGACCGCGCGCGGCGGGCGGTCGGGATGTGGCGCCACGTCGCGGCGGTCCTGCGCGAGCAGCCCGACTTCCTGATCCGGCTGCGGGCCGAGATCGCGGCCCGCGGACCGCTGCCGGCCAGCGCCTTCGACGGCGCGCGCGGCAAGGGCTCGTGGTGGGGCTGGAGCGACGTCAAGAGCGGGCTGGAAGCGCTCTTCTGGTGCGGCGACATCACGACCGCCTACCGCAAGGGCTTCGAGCGCGTCTACGACCTGCCCGAGCGCGTGCTGCCGGCCGCGGTGCTCGCCGTGCCCACCCCGAGCGAGGCCGACGCGCAGCGCGAGCTGGTGCGCATCGCGGCGCGCGCGCTCGGCATCGCCGCCGAGCGCGACCTGCGCGACTACTTCCGGCTCGACCTGGCCGACGCGCGGGCGCGGGTCGCCGAGCTGCGCGAGAGCGGCGAGCTGCTGGCGGTGCAGGTCGAGGGCCTGCGCGGCGAGCGGCTGCTGTGGCACCAGGCGCGCCTGCCGCGCCGGGTGCGCGCGCGCGCGCTGCTCTCGCCGTTCGACCCGGTGGTCTGGCAGCGCACGCGCACCCGCGAGCTGTTCGACTTCGACTACCGGATCGAGATCTACACCCCCGCGCCCAAGCGCGTGCACGGTTACTACGTGCTGCCGTTCCTGCTGGGCGACCGGCTCGTCGCGCGGGTCGACCTCAAGCACGACCGCGCCGCCGGCGTGCTGCGCGCGCTCGCGACGCACCTCGAGCCCGCTGCGAAACGTGCCGAGGTGATGCCCGAGCTGCGCGAGGAGCTGCACCTGATGGCCGAGTGGCTGGGCGCCCGCGAGGTCGGCGTGGGCTGATTCGCGCGACCGTTGCCGCACCGCGGGCGGAACCGCGGCCACCACGGCGGGGGTTGTGGGCGGTACCATGGCAGTCCCGATGGCCCAGGTGGAGCGTGCGATCGACGCGCTGCAGGTCTTGCACACCGGCGATCTGAGCGCGCGCCAGCCCGCTCAGACGCTGATCGACGCCGTGTCCGGTGCGACCGAAGCCGAGCTGGTCCGCATCCTGCGGCTGCTCGACGCGCTGGACGTCGACGGGCCGCGGGTCGCGCGCCGGCTCGACGACGCGGCGGCCGCCGCCGACCCGGTCGAGCGCCGGGCGGCGCTGGCCAAGCTTCGGGCCGCGCTGGAGCCCGCGCGCGACCGCGTTCTGGCCAACCTGACCACGGTGACCGGCAACCTGCGCTTCGTCGTCGACCTGCGCGCCTCGGTGCTGGCGCTGCTCGCGAAGCGGGACGACGTCGCGGATCTCGCCCCGCTCGACGAGGACCTGCGGGTGTTCCTCGCCGCGCGCATCGACCTGGGCCTGCTCGAGCTGCGGCGGCTGACCTGGGCCGACTCCGCGGCCCTGCTCGAACGGCTCGCCCGCCTGGAGGCGGTGCACGCCGTGCGCGGCTGGTTCGATCTGAAGGACCGGCTCGACGACGACCGGCGCATCTACGCGTTCTTCCACCCGGCGCTGCCCGGCGCGCCGCTGGTGTTCACCGAGGTCGCGCTGACCGACGAGCTGGCCGGGTCGATGCGCGCGATCCTCAACCGCGACACGCCGCCGGTCGACCCGGCGCAGGCGCGCTGCGCGATCTTCTACTCGATCTCCAACGGCGAGCGCGGGCTGCGGGCGATCCCGTTCGGCGACCTGCTGATCAAGCACGTCGTCGACACCTTGCGGGCCGAGTTCCCGCGGCTGCGAACCTTTGCGACGCTCTCGCCGCTGCCCGGGTTCGCCGGGTGGGTGAGGAGCTCGGCGGCGCACGTTCCCGCCGCGGTGCGCGATGCGCTGGCCGTTGCGGGCTGGCACCGCGACCCGGCGGCGTCGGCGGCGCTGCGCGAGCCGCTGCTGCGGCTGGCGGCGCGCTACCTGCTGGCGGCCAAACGCGCCGACGGCGCGCCGCACGACGCGGTCGAGCGCTTCCACCTCGCGAACGGCGCGGTCGTCGAACGGCTCGACTGGCTCGCCGATCCCAGCCCGCGCGGCATCGCCCAGTCGTTCGGAATCATGGTGAATTACCGCTACGCGCTCGACCGCATCGCCGCGAACCAGCTCGCCTACGCGGCCGAACGCCGGGTCGATGCGTCCTCGCCGGTCAAAGCGCTGCTCGGCGCCGACACCGGCGCAGAAGCAGCCGGTCCCCAGCGGTCGCGCCCGCGCGCGCTCCTGGCGTCGCTGCGCGCGCTCACGACGAGCGCGAAACGGCGCATCGGGCTCGAATCCCGGTAGCTGCCGCAGCCGGCTCGCGGACCGCAAGAAGAAAGGCCTCGCCGTAGCGAGACCTCTCTTTTCGGAACCGAGCGCGGAGCCGGGGTTCAGTGGTACGGGGTCGGGTACGGGCCGGGGGCGGGCGGCTGCTGCTGGTACTGGCTGGGGTAGCCGGCCTGGCGGCGCGAGAGCACCGTTGCGGGAGCGGTGGTCTTGAGCGACACCTGGCTGCCCTGCGGCACGGTGATGTTCTGCCCGGTGTTGGCGGCGTAGATCGCGCCGCCGATCGCGCCGACCGCGCCGCCGACGTTGGTGCCGATGTGCTTGCCGATGTAGTTGCCGACGATCTGGCCGACCACGCCGCCGACGATCGTCTTGGCGGTCGAGTTGGCCTTGTTGCCCTGCGCGTCGAGCGAGAGCACCGAGCCCTGGAGCGCGGCGGTCGTGCCGTCGACGAGGGTCAGGCGGTCGAAGGCGAGCTGAACGCCGCCCCGCTTCGTGCCGCCGGCATGGGCGACGTTCGCGACGTGGCCGTAGACCTTGGCGCCGCCGTAGCGCTGGTCGTCGGCGGGATACGGCCCCTGCACGTCGAGCACGAAGGGGTCGCCGACCTGGGCGGTCCGGCTGGAGATGGTCTGCTCGAGCGTCCCGTTGATCACCGTCTGAGACGGCAGCAACGTGTCGCCGGTCGCCTGGGCCGATGCGGCCAGCGGCAGGGCGGCGAACGCGGCCACCGCGAGCGCTTGGAGAGATTTGCGGAACATCGAATACCTCGTTGGGGGAGTCGCCTGGATAACGCTCGCCGGCCCGCGGGCGTTCCGTCCGCACGCGAAAAGAGACACCGGTTTGCGGCCGGTGCCTCTGCTCGGGGGAGAAACCGCGCGGCTAGGCCGTCAGCGGCGCGAGCTCGCGGTCGGGCTCGCCCTTGAGGCCGGCATCCGCCCGCAGGGCGGCGGCCTTGTCCAGCCGTTCCCACGGCAGGTCGAGCTCCGGGCGGCCGAAGTGGCCGTACGAGGCGGTCTGCTTGTAGATCGGCCGGCGCAGGTCGAGGTTGTGGATGATCGCCGCCGGGCGCAGGTCGAAGTGCCGCTTGACCAGCTCGGCGATCGTCTCTTCGTCGACCTTGGCGGTGCCGAAGGTCTCGACCAGCACGCTGACCGGGTGCGCGACGCCGATCGCGTAGGCGACCTGCAGCTCGCAGCGCTCGGCCAAGCCCGCCGCCACGATGTTCTTGGCGACGTAGCGCGCCGCGTAGGCGGCCGACCGGTCGACCTTGGTCGGGTCCTTGCCCGAGAAGGCGCCGCCGCCGTGGCGGGCCATCCCGCCGTAGGTGTCGGCGATGATCTTGCGCCCGGTCAGCCCGGCGTCGCCCTTGGGGCCGCCGATGACGAAGCGGCCGGTCGGGTTGACGTAGATCTTCAGCTTGTCGTCGCGCAGCCCGCGCGGGATCACCTCGTCGATGATCTGCTCGGTCACTTCGCGCCGGATCAGGTCGAGCGGGATGTCGTCGTCGTGCTGGGTGGAGATGACGACCGCATCGACCCGGACCGGCTTGTGGCCGTCGTACTCGACCGTGACCTGGGACTTGCCGTCGGGGCGGAGGTACTTGATCGCGCCGCTCTTGCGCTTGGCGGCGAGCAGGCGGGTCAGGTCGTGGGCGAGCGTGATCGGCAGCGGCATCAGCGACTGCGTCTCGCGGCAGGCGAAGCCGAACATCATGCCCTGGTCGCCGGCGCCGGTCAGCTCGAAGGGGTCGTGCCCGCCGGCCTGCTTGACCTCGAACGACTGGTCGACGCCCATGGCGATGTCGGGCGACTGCTCGTCGACCGAGACGCTCACGCCGCAGGTCTCGTAGTCGAAGCCGACCTCCGAGCGGTCGTAGCCGACCTCCTTGATCGTCTCGCGGACGATCTTGGGGATGTCGACGTAGACCTTGGTCGAGATCTCGCCGGCGATGTGGATCTGCCCGGTGATCGCGAACGTCTCGCAGGCGACCCGCCCTTGCGGGTCGTCCTTGAGGATCGCGTCGAGCACGCCGTCCGAAATCTGGTCGGCCAGCTTGTCGGGATGCCCCTCGGTCACCGACTCGGACGTGAACAAACGCTGGTAAGCCATCTAACGGCGCTCCGCCCCGGGCTGCGCGCTCCCCACGCAAAGCGTGGGGCCCCCGATCCGACCTCGCAAGAGGCGGTTCGACATCGCGCGATGCAGCTGCGCTCGGTCCATCACCATGTTCTCATACACCCTAGGTACCCTCGCTCCAAGATGCCATGTATTTGACTTGCTCGGCGGTCGGCGTGTCGATCTCGATGCCGAACGCGGCGAGCTTGAGCTGCGCGACCTCTTCGTCGATGTGGTCGGGAACCGAATAGACCTTCTTCTCGAGCGTCTTGTAGTTCTGCGCCAGGTAGGCCGCCGCCATGGCCTGGTTGGCGAACGACATGTCCATGACCGAGGCCGGATGGCCTTCGCCGGCGGCCAGGTTGATCAGGCGGCCCTGGCCGAGCACGCGCACCGTGCGGCCGTTGCGCAGCGCGTAGGACTCGACGAACTCGCGCGGCGTGGTCTTGCCGGTCGAGAGCGCTGCCAGCGCGTCGAGGTCGAGCTCGTCGTTGAAGTGGCCCGAGTTGCAGACGATCGCGCCGTCGCGCATCACCTCGAAGTGCTCCTGGCGGATCACGTGGTAGTTGCCCGTCACGGTGATGAAGATGTGGCCGAGCTCGGCGGCTCGCGCCATCGGCATCACCTCGAAGCCGTCCATCTTGGCCTCGAGCGCCTTGCGCGGGTCGATCTCGGTGACGACGACGTGCGCGCCCAGGCCCTTGGCCCGCGAGGCGACGCCGCGCCCGCACCAGCCGTAGCCGACCACGACGACCGTCGAGCCGGCGATCAGGGCGTTCGTCGCGCGGATCACGCCATCGAGCGTCGACTGGCCGGTGCCGTAGCGGTTGTCGAACATGTGCTTGGTCAGCGCGTCGTTGACCGCGATGACCGGGTACGGCAGCACGCCGTCCTTCTCCATGGCGTGCAGGCGGATGACGCCGGTCGTCGTCTCCTCGCAGCCGCCGATCATGTCCTTGAGCAGCGCGTTGTGCTTGGTGTAGATGGTGGTGACCAGATCGCAGCCGTCGTCCATCGACATGTGCGGCTTGGACGCGATCACCGACTCGATGTGGTCGTAGTAGGTCGTCTCGGGCTCGCCCTTGATGGCGAAGGTCGGAATCCGGTAGTGGCTGCAGAGCGCCGCCGCGACGTCGTCCTGGGTCGAGAGCGGGTTGGACGCGCAGAGCGCGATCTCGGCGCCGCCGGCCTGGAGCGCCAGCATCAGGTTGGCGGTCTCGGTGGTGACGTGCAGGCAGGCGCCGATGCGCACGCCGGCCAGCGGCTTGGTCTTGGCGAAGCGGTCGCGGATCTGGGCCAGCACGGGCATGAAGCTGGCGGCCCACTCGATGCGCGAACGGCCGGCGTCGGCGAGCGCGAGGTCGCGCACGTCCCCGCGCGTTTTCTCGAGGGTTTGCAAGGTGGTCTCCTGGTTCGGTTGTCGGTGGTGTTCGGCGACCGTGCTTGTTGAAACCAGCTCTACCGGCGCACGGGCCCCTTCGCCGCGAGGCGCCGGGCCCTCATGCCTGGTAAACCGCCCCGTGGACCGAATCGATGCATACCTGGACCGCTTGGCCTCGGCCGAACCGACCCCCGGCGGCGGCAGCGCCGCAGCGCTGGTGGGGGCGCTGGGCGCCGCGCTGTGCGCGATGGTGGCCCGGATCACAGCCGCCAGCGAGCGGCTCGCGGCGGTCCGTCCCCGGGCGGAGGCGCTGGCGGCCGAGGCGGACGCGCTGCGCGCGCGCTTCACCGCCGCCCGGCCGCTCGACGAGGAAGCCTACGCGCGCGTCGTCGCGGCATCGGCCTTGCCCAAGGCGGACGGCGAGCAGAAGCGCGCGCGCAAGCTCGCGCTCCAGCGCGCGCTCGCCGGCGCCGCCGAGGCGCCGCTGGCCGCGGCGGGACTCGCCGCCGAGGGCTTCGGTCTAGCCGAACGGGCGGCCGCCCTCGGCAACGCGCACTTGGCGAGCGACGTCGAGTGCGCGCTGCACTTCTTCCGCGCCGCGCTCGCCGCGTGCGTCGCCAACGTCCGGATCAACCACCGCTTCATCGAAGACGCCGGGCTGGTGCGCGCGCAGGACGAGCGGCTGGCGGCCATCGCGCACGCCGCGGCCGAGGCCGAGCAGCGGGCGCTCGCGCGCGTGAGTGGAAACGGCTCGCGATGAACTATTTCGGCCGGGTGAAACCGCTCGAGGCGCTGCTCGGCCAGAGCGGCGGCGACGAGCACGCGACCAAGCTCGAGAAGAGCCTGGGCGTCTGGGGCCTCACGGCGCTGGGCATCGGCGCGATCGTCGGCACCGGTATCTTCGTGCTGACCGGGAAAGCGGCCGCGGTCAACGCCGGCCCGGCGATCGTGATCTCGTTCGTGATCGCCGGCGTGGTCAGCGCGCTGGCCGCGCTCTGCTACGCCGAGCTGGCCTCGGCGGTGCCGGTGGCGGGCAGCGCCTACACCTACGTCTATGCCACGCTGGGCGAGTTCCTGGCCTGGATCGTGGGCTGGGGGCTGATCCTGGAGTACGCGCTGGGCGCGGCGACCGTCGCGATCGGCTGGTCGGGCTACTTCTCGGACTTCATCGGCACCACCATGGGCCTCGTCATCCCGAAGTTCCTCACCACCAGCCCCTTCGAGGGCGGGCTCGTCAACCTGCCGGCCGCGCTGATCATCCTGCTGATCACGCTGCTGCTGATCCGCGGCACCGGCGAGAGCGTCACGGTCAACAAGATCATCGTCGCGGTGAAGCTGCTGATCGTCGTGTTCTTCATCGTGATCGGGGCCGGCCACGTCCACCCGGCCAACTGGCACCCCTTCACGCCGTTCGGCTGGGGCGGGGTGATCAACGGCGCGGCGCTGGTGTTCTTCGCCTACATCGGGTTCGACGCGGTCTCGACCTCGGCCGAGGAGGTCAAGGACCCCGGCCGCGACCTGCCGCGCGGGATCATCGGCAGCCTGGCGGTCTGCACCGTGCTCTACATCCTCGTCTCGGGCGTGCTGACCGGCATCCTGCCGTACACCAAGCTCAACGTTCCCTCGCCGGTGTCGTTCTCGCTGATCTCGATCGGGCTGGGCTGGGCCGGCGCGGTCGTCGCGGTCGGCGCGATCGCCGGGCTGACCACCGTGCTGCTGGTCCTGCTCTACGGCCAGAGCCGGATCTTCTTCGCCATGGCGCGCGACGGCTTGCTGCCCGGGGCGTTCGCCCGGGTCCACCCGCGCTTTCGGACGCCGTATCTCTGCTCGGCGCTGATCGGCGTGGTGGTCGCGGCGGTCGCCGCGGTCGGCAAGCTCGACGTCGTCGCGGACCTCGTCAACGTCGGCACGCTGGCGGCGTTCGTGCTGGTCTCGCTGGGCGTGGTCATCCTGCGCCGCCGGCAGCCCGGCATGGAGCGCAAGTTCCGCGTTCCCGCCAGCCCGTTCGTGCCGATCCTCTCGGCGGTGCTGGCGCTGGCGCTCGCGCTCAAGGGCCTGCCGCCGCGCACGCTGCTGAGCTACGTCGTCTGGCTGGTGATCGGGCTGATCGTCTACTTCGTCTACTCGCGCCGCCGCAGCGTGCTCGGCGAGGACGAAGCGAAGCAGGCCGCCTGAGGCGGGCCCCTCACGGCGGGCTCGCGCTGCGCGCGCGCACCGCGCGCAAGATCGTGACCCCGAAGGCGACGAACAGCACGCCGACCACCACCGCGTAGGCGGCGAAGAGGTAGAACATGCCGGCGATGGCGAGGTCGACCCAGTCGATCATCAGGATCCCCGCGCAGCACGAGAGCAGCCCGACGGCGCCGATCATCCAGGCGAGTACCGGCGAGCGCGGCATGAGGATCGCGGCGCCGATCTCCAGCCCGCCGGTCGCGATCGCCCAGCTCGCCACCGCGATCACCAGCGAGACGGCGCTGGGCGCCCAGGTCAGGACCACCACCGCCACGATGACGTCGACGGCGCCGTCGGCGGCGAACAGGGCGCGCGAGCGGCGCGGCATGGTCAGGGCCGCGGCGAGCGCCAGCGCCAGCGCACCGTCGGCGACGAAGTAGCTCGCCAGCAGCAGCCGGCCGGCGGCGGCCGAGAACCTGAGCGCCACGATCCCCGCCGCGATCGCGAGCAGGCCGCGGAAGATGAGCGCGTACCAGCGCTTCGCGCCGCCGCCCGCGAGCGCCACGCTAGGCCGCCGGCCGGAAGAGCGGCGTGCCGACCAGCCCGTTGAGCACGAACTGGACGGCGAGCGCCGCCAGGATGATGCCGAGCAGCCGGGTGACGACGTGGATGCCGGTGGTGCCGACGAGCCGCTGCACGTACACCGCCGAGCTCATGCAGAGCCAGGTCGCGAGCAGCGCGGCGGCATAGGCCGCGACGACCGTCAGGACCCGGCCGCCGTTGCCCCGGGTCAGGCCGGCCAGCAGCAGGACGGTCGCGACCGTGCCGGGCCCGGCGATCATCGGCACGGCCAGCGGGAAGACGGCCGGGTTGTTGGCCTCGGCCGCCGCCGCCGTCTCCTCCGCGGTCTGCTTGGCGCCGGTCGCGCGCGCGAACAGCATGTCGATCGCGATCAGGAACAGCAGGATCCCGCCCGCGATCGTGAACGCCGGCAGGGTGATCCCGAGGTAGGCCAGCAGCGCGCGCCCGACGATCCCCATGACGCCGATGATCAGCGCCGCCACCAGCACCGCCTGGTCGACGATCCGCTGCCGGCGCTGGGGCACGGCGGCCGTCGCGACCAGCGTGAGCGGGATCATGCCGACCGGGTCGATGATCGTGAACGCCGTCGCGAACGCGGTCGCCGCGAAGCGGAGATCCATGCAGCGCCGGTGCGGCGCTCAGCCGCTCGCCGTCGGGACCGTGCCGCCGGCCGCGCCGTTCGAGGCGCCGTCCGCGGCACCGCGCTCGCCGGGCATCGTCGGGGTCGCGAGCGTTCCCTCGGGCGGCGAGGTGTCGCGCCGGCCGAGCACCAGCGTGCCCGCGGCCAGCCCGCCGGCGAGCGCGAGCGTGGTGAAGAGCGGGTGGCCGAGCTTCGTGTGCAGGCCCAAGGCGCGGTCCAGCGAGAGGTTGCCGTAGCCGCTGGAAGCCAGCGCCAGCGCGCCGGCGGAGTAGACGACGCCCAGCTCGATGCCGTTCTTCTGGGCGAAGTAGCCGTTGGGGGCGTGGACGGTGGCCTGGGCGACGAGCATGTTGGAGATCAGGGCGGCCGGCCCGAGCGGCCCGCCCAGCCCCAGCGCAATCGCCAGGCCCGAGGCGATCTCGTTGTACGAGGCGGCTTGGGCGTACTGCGCGCCGGGCTTGAAGCCGAGGCTCTCCATGAAACCGGCCGCGCCCTGCGGGCCGGGGCCTTCGAACCAGCCGAAGGCCTTCTGGGCGCCGTGCGAGGCCATCGAGAGGCCCAGCGTGAGCCGGGCGGCCAGGAGTCCGAGGTCGTTCATCTACTCCGCCGCCGCCGGATCGTCCGCGGCGTCCTCGATGACGGTGATGCGCTCGGCGCCGTGGATCGTTTCCCGGACCGGCTGGCCGCCCTCGCGGACCGGTGCCGAGCGGACCTCGTAGTGGGCGTGGCCGTGGCCGTGCGCGTCGTCGGCGTGCAGCGTGCCGGCCAGCACGCGGCCGTCGTCGAGCGTGAGGCGGACGGGCTTGCCGACGTACGGCTGGACTTCTTGTTCGGTCATAAGCTCCTCAAAACGCCGGCCGGTGCGACGAGTTCCAGAAACGGTCGCAGGTCGGCCTCGTCCACGTCCATTCCCACCCCGCCCTTGTTGTAGCGCTCGTCGTGGAAATCGGAGCCGGCGGTCATCACCAGGCCGTGGCGGCGCGCCAGCGCGCGGTAGCGCGCGACCTGTTCGGCCGAGTGGGTCGGGTAGAAGACCTCGATCCCGCGCAGCCCGTGGGCGACCAGCTCGGCGACGATCGCGTCGTCGGCCAGCCGCCCGGGGTGGGCCAGCACCGGGACCCCGCCGCTGGCCCGCACGACCGCGATCGCCTCGAAGGGCGAGATGTGGAGCGAGGGCGCGTAGGCCGGCTTGCCGGCCGAGAGCAGGTCGCGGAACGCCGTCGCGACGTCGCTCACCAGCTTGCCGCGGACCAGCGCCTTGGCGACGTGCGGTCGGCCCAGCGCGTGGCCGCCGTTCGACTCGGCCAGCACCTGCTCGACGGTGAGCGGATAACCGGCCCGGTTGAGCTTGCCGACCATGGTCTCGATCCGGCCGCGGCGGAAGCCGCGGTTGCGCTCGAGCACCTCGGCCAGCGGCGAGGGACCGGTGGGGACGCCGTAGCCGAGGACGTGGACGTCCGACCCTTCCCAGGTGGTGTTGATCTCGGTTCCCGGGACGAGCCGCTGGCCCGGCGCCGCCAGGCCCGCGTAGGCCCGGGTCGTGTCGTGGTCGGTGATCGAGAACCACCCGACGCCGCGCGCGCGCATCCGGGCGACCAGCTCGGCCGGCGCGAGCGAACCGTCGCTCTCGAGCGTGTGGGAGTGGAAGTCGACGGTCAAGCGCGCAGCTCGGCCTTGGGAACCGCCGGCGCGCGCCGCTCGACCAGCAGGCGGATCGCGGTGCGCACGTTGCCGTCGATCTGGACGTCGGTGAACTCGGGCACGCAGACCAGGTCGATGCCGCCGGGCTGCAGGTAGGAGCGGGCGATCGCGATCGCCTTGACGGCCTGGTTGGTCGCCCCGGCACCGATCGCTTGCAGCTCGGCGTTGGGCTTTTCGCGCAAGACGCCGGCGAGAGCGCCGGCGACGGAGTTGGGGTTCGAATGAGCAGACACTTTGAGGACACCCGACGCCGGTGTCCTCGGTGGCTCGATCATGCTAGGCCTCGAAGATGTATGCGTTTGATGTCGAGCGCACGTCCGGTGGCGACGTCGATGGTCGCAACTGCCGCGCAAAGTTGTCGTGTACCCGTTTTCACTACGCTGAACCGCTCCGAGATCGCGCTGGTGAACCGGTCGAGGACGGCGGCGGTCTCCATCCCGATGACCCCGTCCGAGGGGCCGGTCATGCCGACGTCGGTCAGGTAGGCGGTGCCGCCGGCGAAGATCTGCTCGTCGGCGGTCTGGACGTGGGTGTGGGTGCCGTAGACCAGCGACACGTCGCCGTCCAGGAACCGCCCCAGCGCCATCTTCTCAGAGGTCGCCTCGGCGTGCACGTCGACGCAGATCACGTTGGTGCGGGCGCGCAGCTCGTCGACCTCGGCCCGGGCGACCCGGAACGGGTCGTCGACCGGCGGCATGAAGACCCGGCCCATCAGGTTGAGGACGCCGACGGTGACCCCGCCGACGGCGAACGTCCCGGCGCCGCGCCCGGGCGAGCCGGGCGGGTAGTTCGCCGGGCGCAGGATCCGGTCGGCGTCCTCGAGCGCGCCGCGGAACTCGCGCTTGTCCCAGATGTGGTTGCCCGAGGTGATGAAGTCGACCCCGGCGGCGAACATCTCGTCGGCGGTCTGGACGGTCAGCCCGAAGCCGCCGGCGGCGTTCTCGCCGTTGGCGATGACCGCGTCGACGTGGTGCTGCTCGCGGACGAGCGGGAGCGTTTTCTTGAGGACCTCGCGACCCGGCGAGCCGACGACGTCGCCGATGACGAGCAGGTTGAGGGTGGACGGCGTTAGGATCTGGCCCTGGCTTTCGTGCGTTTGCCGGTGTGGACGAAGTAGACGAGGACGCGCGACTCCTCGCGGAAGCCGACCAGGCGCTGGCGCTGGGCGGGGTCGCGCAGCGCGTCGAGGGCGACCTCGACCAGCTCGTCGCGCGCGGCCGGATCGTCGTCGAGCGGCACCGCCCCGGCGCCGTCGCGGACCAGCCGGTCGCCGAACGCGTCCACGAACAGCGCGACCAGCAGCTCGAGCTCCTCGCGCACGAACGAGGCCGCGTCGCGGGTGACGTGCACGAACGAGACGGGGGTGTCGCGGTCGCGGTCGCAGCTCAGCGCGATCCGCCCCGGCACCTCGCCGCGCAGGTCGAGGAAGGCCCGCACGTGGTCGCCGACCCGCTCGCCCAGCGCCCGGGCCGCGCTCCGGTCCAGCCGCATGCGCAGCGCGAACGACAGCGTCAGGGTCGCGTCGGCCGGGTTCGAGCGAACGCTGTGGATCGCCGGAAAACGGACCAGCAGCGCGACGACCCGGTTGACCGTGTCGGCGGACTCGAAGGCGGAGGGGCGCGGGGTGTACATCGCTTCTCTCGGGGCGGGCGGTGGGGGACGATCTTTCGGACCCCCGCCGGGCGGGGACCTGCGCAGCGAAGCAGCGCTCGTCTGCACCCCTGCTCTGCGACGGCCGGTCGGCGCGGCGAGTACCCCTAAGGACGCTTCCCGGCCGGCGGCGGTGGCGGCCGAGCGCGGCAAAACCTGGGCTTCCGCTGAGAGGGGCCGCGTCCGGCAGGCGGAACCTTTTCCGCCATGACACCGCGGCGGCGCGCGGCGTTCGCCCTGCGGGGCGCGCTGGCGTTCTCCTGCGCCGTCCTCGTGCACGGCGCCGTCCACGCGGTCGGGGACCGAGGCTTCGCCTGGGACTCTCCGGCTCACGCCGCGATGCTGGCCGTCGCACTGGCCCTGCTGGCCGGGGTCGCCGTGCCGCTGGGCTTGGTCGGGCCGCGCCGCGAGCGCCGGCGCCGGCTGGCGCTGGTCCGGGCGGCCCTCGGGCCGCTGACGCCCCGCGGCGCCGTTGTCGGCGCGCTGGCCCAAGTCGGGCTGGCTGCCGCGCTGCTCGGCGCCGAAGGCGCCGTTCTGGCCCCCGACCGGCTCGCGCTCGCGCTGGCCAGCGGTCTGGTCGCCCTGGTCTGCTGCACTTTGCTGCTCGCCGCCGGCGGCGAGCGCGTCGTCGCCCTGCTGGTCGCGCTGGCCGCGACCCGGCCCCGCTCCGCCGCGCCGCGCCCGCTGCGCCGGCGGCCCGCGCCGCGCCTGCGCGCGAGCGAGCCCTACCGCCTCTTCGTCCCGACCCGGCCACCACCGCTCGCTGCCTGACGCCGTCCAACCCCACCGTCAGCTCAGCGAAAGAAGGCCATGTCTCCCCGCCAACCGTTCGGCGCGCCGCTGCGTGCGCTCGCCTTGCTCGTTCCGCTCGTCCTGGCCGGCAGCGCGGCGGCGCTCGCCCAAGCGACGAGCACCCTCTCCGGCACCGTGACCGCCAACGGTGCGCCCGTCCCCGCCGCGGCGGTCAGCGCGACCGGCGCGAACCTGACCCTCCAGACCCGGACCAACGCCCGCGGCGGCTTCAGCTTCAACGCGATCCCGGTCGGGACGTACGCGCTGACCGCGACGGCCGCGCAGGGCAGCGCGTCGCTGCGGGTCGACGTTCCCGGCGCCGGCGCCGTCGTCAGCCTCTCGGTCACCCCGCTCAAGCAGATCGGCCACACCACGGTGACCGCCCGGCCGCCGGTGCGCGGCTCGGGCACCGACCTCGACCTCAACAGCGAGGCGCTCGCGCGCTCGCCGGCCGGCGGCAGCCTGCCCAGCCTGCTCGTGCAGCTTCCCGGCGCGGCCCGCGGCGCCAACGGGGTCGTGCACCTCAACGGCGACCACGGCGACATCAACTACGTCGTCGACGGGGTGCAGATTCCGCAAGAGCTCAACCGGACCGTCGGGACCGAGTTCGACCCCAACGACATCGCGTTCGTCGAGGCGCTGCAGGGCGCGTACCCGGCGCAGTACGGCGAGCGCTTCGCCTCGGTGATCAACATCAACACCCGCAACGGCGCGGGCCGGCCGGGCTTCATCGGCGACCTCGACTACGGCTCCTACGCCGACACCGACGCCACCGTGGGCTACCACACGAACGTCGGCAAGGGCTCGCTGATCTTCGCCGCGCGCAACCAGCGCAGCGACCGCGGGCTGGACCCGCCGAACTTCGACTCGCCGCACAACGACTTCAGCGACGCCAACCAGTTCTTGCGCTTCTCGCTGCCGACCGGGCCCAACTTCCTCAACCTGACGGTCAGCCGCTCGTACCAGACCTACCAGATCCCCAACGACGTCGCGTCCGGCGAGCCGGCCTCGACCGACGACGACGAAACCCAGGAAGACCTGTTCGCCGCGATGCAGTTCCGCCACCCGATCTCCGACCACGGCTCGCTCTCGTTCGGCCCGTCCTACAAGCGCTCGCGCATCCGCGACTTCGGCGACCCGGCCAACGACTTCGCGTTCGGCGAAGCGCAAAACCCCGGCGCCCCGACCGACTGCGCCAGCGCGATCGGCAACCCGAACTACACGAGCGCGAGCTGCGCCTACTCGCTCAGCGACGACCGCACCGCGATCGACGTCGGCGGGAACCTCGACTACCAGAACCAGAGCGCCAAGCACGACGTCGCCTTCGGCGCCTACTACGACGCCACGCACGTCTCCAAGGACTACGCCGTCACGCTCCAGCCGGGCAACTTCCTGGCGCCGATCTTCACCCCCGCGACGCCGGGCGCGGCGTACACGGTCAGCGACGACGCGCCCAACCTCGGCCACCTGACCGCGGTCTACCTGCAAGACTCGTGGAAGATGGGCAACCGCTACCAGCTCGACTACGGCCTGCGCGGCGACAGCTTCGAGGTCGCCTCGACCCAGTTCGCCGCCGGCTACGGCCAGCTCAGCCCGCGGGTGAAGCTGACCCGCTTCTTCGGTTCGCGCGACAGCGTCTACGCCTACTACGGCCGCTTCTTCACCCCGTTCTCGCTCGAGAACGTCTCGCCGGCCGCCGCGTACGAGCTCGACCGCCCGCTGCAGAGCGCCATCGCGCAGTTCGACCTCAAGCCGCAGCGCGACTCGGTGTACGAGGTCGGCGGCCACTTCGCGCTGGGCCCGGGCGACCTGGGCGTGCGGATCATGCAGAAGAACGCGACCGACCTGATCGACGACACCCAGGTCGGCACGACCAACCTGCACCAGGACATCAACTACGCGCTGGGCCGGATCGCCACCCAGACGGCGTACTACCAGCAGCCGCTCGCGCGCAGCGGCCGCTTCTACGTCTCGCTGGCGCACACGTACTCGGTCAACAAGGGCTGCGAGACGCAACTGCTCGCGCCGTGCTTCGGCCAGTCCGACGACTGGACGCCGGCCGACCACGACCAGCGGGTCGACGTCAGCTCGGGGATCACGCTCAACGACCGGCACGACGGCTGGTTCGCGCTCGACGGCGAGTACGGCAGCGGGCTCTCGTCGTCGCTCAACCCCGACGGCGGCATCAGCTGCGGTTACCCGAACCCCGACTCGGGCGGGCCCTGCAAGCGCACCCCGCACCTGACCTTCGACGCCGAGAAGGGCATCGCGCTGCACGGCGGCATGGCGCTCACGCTGCGGGTGCGCAACCTCTTCAACGACCGCTACCTGGTGACGTACCTCAACGCGCAGGGCAACCACTTCGCCCCGCCGCGGACGTTCGACATCGGCCTGCGGCTGGGCGGCCGCTAGGCCGCCAGCTCGGGGAGGACGGCGCGCACGACGGTGCCGCCGCCCTCCGCCGGTTCGACGGCGACGCCGCGCGCCAGCATCTCGACGATCGCCAGGCCCCGGCCCGACTCGGCGTACGGGTCGGTCTTCGCCGTCCGGGGCACGCCGCGCAAACCGGGACCGTGGTCGCGCACGACCAGCACCCGCTCGCCGTCGCGCAGCTCGAGGCGGGCCTCGACCGCCCCGCGGGCATAGCGGATCGTATTGGCGACCAGCTCGCCGTAGATCAGCTCGGCGGCCTCGACGTCGCAGGGCGGCTCGGGCAGCGCGCGCAGCCGGTCGCGGAACGCCGGCCGCTCCCGCAGCACCCGCTCCGCTTGATCCCGGACCCGCCAGACGACCGCCACCTTCGTTCCCCCTTCCCGACGTTGGTAATGGTACCAACGACGCGGTGCTCCGATGCGCCCGAGGATTGGGGATTCTTCGTGCTCGACCCTCGCCGCCTAACCCGCTTGGCCTAGGATCGTGAGCGTGCCGTACCACAGCCCGAGGCCCACGCAGACGATCGCGATCCCGAACGCGACCGTGTTGCCGAGCGCCGAGTTGACCCGGTTGCCGAGGATCTTCTTGTCGTTGGCCATCACCAGCAAGAAGCCGAGCACCAGCGGCAGCACGAACGCGTTGAAGGCCTCGACCCAGATGGTGATGCGGATCAGCGGCAGGTGCGGGATCAGCACGATGCCGGCCGCGACCACGATCATCGCCGCATAGAGCCCGTAGAAGCTCTTGGCGTCGACGCACTTCATGTTGAGCGAGCAGCGCCAGGTGAACGCCTCGCCGAAGGCCCAGGCGGTCGCCAGCGAGACGACCAGCGCGCCGAGCAGCGCGGCGCCGAGCAGGCCGGCGCCGAACGCGATCCCGGCCAGCTTGGAACCGGTCAGCGGGACCAGCGCCATGGCGGCGTGCGCGGCGTCGGAGACGCCGATGTGGCGAACGTACAAGGTCGCCGCGCAGGTCACGACGATCGCGATCATGATCAGCTGGGTGGCGACCGAGCCGATCCCGGTATCGATCCGGGCGTGCGGCAGGTCGCGCTCGCGCAGGCCCTTGTCGACCGTCGCGGACTGCTGGTAGAAGATCATCCAGGGCATGATCACCGCGCCGATGTTGCCGGCGACCAGCAGCAGGTAGTCGCGGTTGCCCAGCGGCTGGTTGCCGAAGAGGCCCTCGCGCACCAGCGTGCCGGGGTCGGGGTGGGCGGCGAAGGCGGCCGGGATGAACAGCAGCTCCAGCAGGCACAGCCCGAGCGCGAAGTACTCGGCCCGGCGGTACTTGCCGCTCAGCGCGATCCCGACCAGCAGGGCCGCCGAGGCAACGACCAGCGGCGCCGCCGGGACGCCGAAGACCAGCGCGGCCCCGGCGATGCCGATGAACTCGGTCACCAGCGCGGCCAGGTTGGTGAGCAGCATCGTGCCGAGCGAGACCCAGGTCCAGGCCAGCCCGTAGTTCTCGCGGATGAGCTGGGCGTGGCCCTTGCCGGTGATCGTGCCGAGCCGGACCGTCATCTCCTGGACCACGAAGAGCGGGACGATCAGGAGCAGCTGGAGCAGGACCAGCTTCATGCCGAACTGGGCGCCCGAGGTCGCCGCCGTCGTGACGCTGCCCGCCTCGGTGTCGGCGAACGCGACGATCAGGCCCGGCCCGGCGACCGCCAGGTACCGCCACAGCCGGCCGGTGCGCCGCGGCACCGGTTGCGCTTTCGATTGGGCTGGGACGTGGACGGCGGCCATTGGGGCTCCCGGGGGTATATGAGGCGGTCCTAACAGTTGCGGTAGGCGCGACGAATTACCCGCCTACTTTGTGTCTACCCAGGCCCGTCCTGCCCGGAACGTGAGCGGGCGCATCGATGGGCCGCGGCCGCCCCGGCGGCGAACTGGGTCAAATGAGGCGCTTCGCGAGGCCGTAGGGGACGAGCCCCCGAAGGGCGTGACCCCGATGGGGGTTCCGCGCAAGCCGGTCGAGCCCGCCACGCCGCAGGCGACGGCATTCCTCGAAACGGCGATGGAGCAGTACGGGAAGGCGACCTATAACTTCGCGTACCGGCTCACCGGCAACGAGGCGGACGCCCGCGACCTGACCCAGGACGCCTTCATCCGCGTCTACCGGGCCTGGCGCTCGTTCCAACCAGGCACTTCGTTCCTGTCCTGGATCTACCGGATCGTCACGAACTTGTATCGGGATGAACTTCGGCGCCGAAAAGGGCGTTTCCAGGAAGAGATCCCGGAAGACAACGCACCGCAGCAGTTCGGCGGGCAGCGGCCGCTGGCGGTCGACCCCATCGAGGACTACGTGGCGGGGCAGCTCGGGGAGCCGCTCTCGCGAGCGCTCGAGCAGCTCTCACCCGAACAGCGCCAGGTCGTGGTTCTCGCCGACATCGAGGAGTACAGCTACCAGGAAATTGCCGACATCATGGGATGTTCGATCGGAACGGTCCGATCACGGCTCCACCGGGCACGAGCCCTTCTCCGCCGGCTGGTGACCCGGGCGCAACAGGAACAACGATGACCACGCACTACGACCGCGAAACCCTGATCGACTACCTCCACGGCGCGTTGGAACCCGAAGCCGACGCCGCCCTCTTCGAGCACATGGAGCTCTGCCCGGCCTGCCGCGCGCTCCACGACGAGGAAGCGCGGTTCGGCGAGGCGCTGCGCGGGGCCGCGCGCGCCGAGGAGCTGGAGTTCCCGTCGCTGGTCAAGGCGCGGGTCTGGGACGCGATCCGGCGCGAAAAACCGTCCTGGCAGTCGCGCCTGCTGGCCGGCTGGGGCCCGCGCCTGGCGCTGCCGCTGGCCGCCGCCGTCGCTTTGTTCGCCTACCTCGGCGGTCCGGTGCTGCACCACGACGCGGTCGGCACGCCGGGCGTCGCCGCCGCGTACTACCTCGACGAGCACAACGCTCAGGTCCAGGACAACCCGCTCGGACCGGGGGTCGCCCCGGCCGTCTACACGCCGGACGGCGCGTCGAGCTCCAACCCCGCCGCCTCCTCCACCGATACCGCCGACGCCGCCACGCTCGACGACGCCGACGGTGCGTTCCGCTAACCGCGTCGCGCCGGCGCTGCTCGCGCTGCTGGCGGCGACCGCCGCCGGGGCGCTGGCTGCCGCCCAGCCCCAGGCGGACGGGCGCACCCTGGTCATCGCGGCGGTCAACGCGCCCAAGCACGTCTCGTTCGTCGGGCAGATCTCGACCATCCGCAGCGGCAAGCAGCAGGCGTTCGCGGTCGTCGCCAAGATCGAGCACCGCGCGCCCGACGAGTCGCGCCGCACCTACCTCGCCCCGCAGTCGCTCTACGGGCAGTTCATCATCAGCCGCGGGGCCGAGTCGTGGGACGTCGACGACCGCAACCGGCGGGTGGTGGTGACCGAGAACCGGGCGGCGGTCGACCCGGTCGCCGTGGTCGACGACGTCGCGCTGGTCGACTCCAACTACCGCGCCGTGCGGACCGCCGCCGACAACGTGGCCGACCGCCGCACCGACGTCGTGGACCTGGTCAGCAAGTACACCGGCGAGCGGGCCATGCGCCTGTGGATCGACTCCGAGACGCACGTCGTGCTGGCCAAGGAAGCCTATCACAGCGACGGTTCGCTGGCCTGGCGCACCCGCTTCGACGAGATCCGCTACACCGACGCCATCCCGGCCCAGGTGTTCACCGACGACACGCCGCGCGGCTACACCACGGTCCACGGCCGCTCGTACGACCAGCCGACGAACGTCGCCCAAGCCGTGCGCAGCGCCGGCTTTCGGCCGTTCACGCCCAAGTATCTGCCCGAGGGCTTCTCGGAGGTCGGGGCGACCGTCTCGCAGGTCCACGGCGTGAAGAGCCTGCACCTGATCTACTCGGACGGGATCCGCACCATCTCGCTCTTCGAGAGCGCGACCGACCGCGCGATCGACTTCACCGGGCTCAAGACGCAGACCACCTCGTTCGAGAAGCACGACGCCCAGTACGTGCGCGACGGCCCGACCACGCTGCTCGCCTGGCGCGAGGATAACCTCGCCTTCGCCCTGGTCGGCGACCTCGACCTCAAAGACCTCGTCCGGATCGCCACCAGCGTCGTGCCCTAGTGGGCTCGGCCTCCGGCTGAGCCCACTAGTCACGCGGGCTCGCGCGCGTGATAGCGGGGCGTGAGCATAACGATCTCTTCTTCAGCCGACGTCTTCGCGCGCATCGGCGCGGCGCACGACGTCGCCTTCGGGGCCTACATCCTGCCGGGCGGGCCGATGCGCGACGCGCTGGTCGCGGCGGCGCGGCGCGGCGCGCACGTCGCGGTGACGGTGCAAGCCGACCCGTTCTGCGACCGCTCCGGCGCGCTCGCGCGCGCCAACGCGGCCAGCGCGGCGGTGCTGACCAGCGCGGGAGCGCAGGTGACGCTGCTGCCCAGCACACAGGTGGCGTGCCACCTCAAGGCGGCGGTCTGCGACGGCGTGGCCTACCTCGACGACCGCAACTGGCCCGCCCGCGGCGGCGACACCGTCGTCGCCGACGACGACCCGCGCGACGTCGGGCTGGTGCGCGACGCGCTGGCCGGGCACGGCGGCTCGGACGACGTGCTGACGACGCGCAAGGACGTCGCCGTGCAGCGCGCGGCGGACCTGATCGACGCGGCGGGGGACGCGCCGGTCGTCGTTGCCACCGAGTCGTTCAGCGGCGGCGCGGTCTCCGCGGCGCTGCGCCGGCATGCCGAGCGCGGCGCGCCCACGACGCTGGTGGTCGACGGCCGCGCGCGCATGATGAAACCGAGCGAGCGGCACCTGCTCGACGGGCTGGCCCAGGCCGGCGTGCGCGTGCGCACGAGCGACGCCGACGAGAAGCTGGTCCTCGCCGGCGATGCGGTGGAGCTGAGCTCGGCCAACGCCACGAGCACCTACGGCGAGCGCGGCGAGCAGCTCGAGTGGGGCGTCGTCAGCCGCGACCCCGCGCTGGTCGCGCGGGTGCGCGAGACGGTCGCGCGCTGGGCTTAAGGAGTTGGTACGGGAGCGGGAGCGGCGCGGTTGACGGTGGTCCGGCGCATCTGGCGCTGCTGCTGCATGGCGGCCTGGAGCCGCGTGCGCTGATCCGGCGTGAGGATGGCGTCGATCTGGGCCTGGAGCTTCGCGCGGTTGGCCTTGCGCGTGGCCGGGTCGGCGTTCTGGTTGGTCTGGCGCATCTGCTGCATCGCGGTCTTGATCTGCTGCTTCTGCGCGTCGCTCAGGTTGAGCGAGCGAACGGCGCGCATGTAGGCGCTGCCGTGATGGCGGTGGTGCGCGCCGGCGGGAGCGGCCGGGCCGGCGGGCACGGTGGGAGCCTGCTGCGCGAACACGGCGGCAGGAGCGGCGAGCGCGGCGACGAGCGCGGCGGCGCCGAGGAAACGGGCGGAAGAGAGCATACCCGTTCTACGCGCGCGCCACGCGCGAAGTCGTGAGAGTGCTGTTAAAGAACCTTGTCGATCGCCTTGGTGAGGTCGGCCGGTGCGACCTCGCCGTCCTTGATCCAGCTGATCTTCTTGTTCTTGTCGATCAGGACGAGGGTCGGGAAGCCGCCCTGCAGGTAGAGGTGCGCGACCTTGAGGTCGGGGTCGTACGCGAGCGGGTACCTGACGTTGAACTGCGCGCCGAACTGGTTGACGTCGGCTTGCGACTCGGGCGAGCTGCCGTCGAGGCCGTTGGGGCTGCCGTTCACCGCGACCAGCGCCAGCTTGCCGGCGTAGCGGGAAGCGATGCCGTTGAGCACCGAGGTCTCGCGCTGGCAGTGCGGGCACCAGGTCGCGAAGACCTCGAGCAGCACCGGCGTCGAGACCCCGCTCAGGTCGAACGACCCGGCGTTGGTCGCGGCGCTGAAGTCCGGCGCGGTGTCGCCGACCTTCAGCTTGGAGAGCATCGGCGCGTCGGAGGCGGCTTTGGGCACGCGCGAGGCGAGACCGATTCCGACGACGATCGCGATGACCACGACGGCGAGCGTCGCGTAGAGGACGATCTTGCGGCGGTCGGGCGAGTTGGAGCGGGCGGCGACGCGGCTCATGAGCCTTCCATTCTGCGGTCGAGCGCCAGCGCCCCAGGGGCGCGCAGCGCGACGACGACGGCGATGACGACCAGGACCGCGTCGCGCGCGACCTCGGTCCAGGTGGTGACGGTCTTGTCGTTGGGTCCGAAGCAGCCGCACGAGACGGTCATGCCGCGCACGACCGCCGAGGCGATCGCCCCGTCGAAGACGGCGAACAGCAGCACCGCGGTCCAGGCCGCGGCCCGGGTGAACAGGCCGATCACCAAGTAGCCGCCGAGCAGCACCTCGAGGAACGGCAGCGCCAGCGCCATCGGGGCGATGACCGCTTGCGGGAGCAGCCGGAAGCCGGCGATCTGCGCGGCGAACTCCGCCGCGTGGCCGATCTTGGCGATGCCGGCGACGACGAAGACGAGCCCGATCGCGACCCGCAGGACGAGGACCAGGATCGGCACGGCCGTGCTGCCGGCGGCGCTCCACCCCAAAGCCCGACTCATCGCTAGCTCAGGACGCGCCCACGAGCGCGGCGGTTTCGACCTCGCGGACCAGCGCGCGCTGGGCGGAGGGGATCGCGTGGACGTCGCTGCGGTCGACCTCGCTGCCCTCCTCGTGGCCGAGGATCGTCTCGGCGACGCACGCCGCCAGGGTCGCCGGGTCGTACCCGCCCTCGAGCACGTAGAGGGCGCGGCCGTCGCAGTAGGCGGCGGCGATCTCGCGCACGAGCCGGCCCATCTGGCGCGCGAAGCCGGCCCCGACGCCCAGGTCGCCGACCGGGTCGCCGGCGACGACGTCGTAGCCGGCGCTGACCACGATCAGCCGCGGGCGCACCCGCTCGGCCAGCGCGCGCAGCGCCCGGGTGTGGATCGCGATGAAGCCCTCGGTTCCGATCCCGCGCTGCGCGTCGATCGGGATGTTGACCAGCGCCGCGCCGGCGGTGACGCGGTTGTCGCGCGGGTCGCCGGTGCCCGGGTAGGCCGGGTCGGCGTGGGTGCCCAGGTAGGAGACGCCGCCGCCAACGCAGGCCTGGGTGCCGTTGCCGTGGTGGTAGTCGAAGTCCAGCACGAGCACCCGGCCGCCGTCGCCGTGGGCGTAGCTGCGCGCGGCGATCGCGGCGTTGTTGAAGATGCAGAAGCCCATCCCGCGGGCCGGCTCGGCGTGGTGGCCCGGCGGCCGGACCAGCGCGAAGGCAGCCCGGCGGCCGTCGACCGCGGCGTCCAGCGCGGCCAGCGTCGCGCCGGCGGCGTGCGCCGCGGCGTCGTAGGAGCCGGCGTCGATCAGCGTGTCGCCGGTGGCGAGCTGGGCCACCTGGCCCGGGGCGAGCCGCGCACAGGCGCGCCGGACGAGCTCGATGTAGGCTGCCGAGTGGGCCTGGGCGAGCTCGTCGGGGCGGGCGCAGCGCGGCTCGAGCCGCCCGGGGCTGCCGGCCGGCCCCAGCATGCCGCGCCGGGACAGCTCCTGCGCGACGCTCCGCACCCGGTCGGGCCGTTCCGGGAAATCGACCCCGGCCAGGTGCGCGGTCACGGCGTCGTCGTAGGCGATGAGCACGGGGCTCAGCCCTTCTTGGCGGTCTTCTGCTGGGCCGCCGGCTTGCCGGAGTGGTCGATCTGGTCGATCAGCGCCTTGACCTGGTTGGCGGCCTGCGAGCCGGGCTTCACGTACGAGAGCAGCTTCTGGTACGCGGTCTTGGCCTTCTGCGGCTGGTTCGAGTGCTGGTAGCACTGGCCCAGGCCGTAGAGGATCGAAGGGTTCTGGCGCGAGAGGGCGGGCGCGCCGCGGTCGAGCGCGTCGTAGACCTGGGCGCACTCGGCGTAGTTCTTGGTCTCGATGTCGGTCTGGCCGAGGCCGAGCAAGGCGTCGGGGGAGTGCTGCAAGCCGTAGGAGGCCTTGAACTCGCTGCGGGCCTTGTCGTACTGCTTGCTCGCGTTGTAGGTCGCCCCCAGCAGCAGGTGGGCGCGCGGGTCGTTCTGGGCGATCTCGGTCAGGCGCTTGAACTGGTCGATCGCCTTGGGCAGGTTGTTCTGGCTGGCGTAGAGCTGGCCGAGCCGCACGACGGCGTCGTTCTGGTCGCGGTTGGGGCCTTCGCCGGCGATGAACTCGCGCTCGGCGCCCGCGGTGTCCTTGCGCGAGACGAGGTACTCGCCGTACGCGGTATGGGCGGAGAAGACGGTCGGGTACTGCGCGATCGCCTTCTTGAACGTCGCGTCGGCGTCCGAGTCCATCTTTTCGTTGGCGTAGACGGCGCCTTCCTGATCGATGACCGCGACCTTGTCGGCCGGATCGGTCTGGAGCGCGAAGATGCGCTCGTAGGTCGCGATGGCGTCCTTGACGTTGTGCTCGGCGGCGGCGAGGCGGGCCTTGCCGACCAGCGCCTCGACGCTGGTCGGGTCGGTCGTGGCCGCGCGGTCGTAGAGCTGGGCGGCCAGGGCGAGCGCGTTCTGGCTCTGGTAGGTCTGGGCCTCGAGCAGGAGCGGCCGCACGTCCTTGGGGTCGAGCTTGACGGCGGCCTCGAACTGCTGGCGCGCCTCGTCGAACTTGCCCTCGGTGGCCAGGACCGACCCGTACGCGATGTACGCGTTCTTGTCGTCCTTGTTGAAGGTCATCGCGCGCTTGGCGACGCGCTCGGCGTCCTGCGGCCGGTTCGCCTGCAGGTAGAGGTTGGTCAGCGTGCCGAGCACGCCGGGATTGGTCGGCTCGAGGTTCGCGGCGTTCTCGAGGTCGGTGGTGGCCTCTTTGGGGTGCCCGAGCGACATCTGGGCCAAGCTGTCGAAGTAGTAGACCTGGGCCGTCTTCGTCCCGCTCGCGAGCAGCTTCTGGGTCAGCTGGATGCCCAGGTCCGGCCGGTTGATCTGGAGGTAGTCGCCGGCCAGCTCGGTCTGAACCTGCTTGTTGGTGGGGTCGGCCTTGAGCTGCGACTCCAGGCGCGGGATCGCTTTGTCCAGCGGCTCGGGCGTCGCGGTCGGCGAGGGCGCCGGCGACGGCGAGGCCGAAGCGGCGGCCTTGGCCGGGGCGGACGCCTTCGGGGCGGCGGCGACGGAATGCGTCGCAGCCGCCGTGACGAGCGCGGCGGCCGAGAGCGCGAGAACGGGGAGAAGACGGCGGTTCATCAAGCGTGGGCGGCTTTCGCGTCGCGGACGAGGTTCGTCAACTCCGGAACGATGGCGAACGCATCTCCCACGACCAGGAGATCGGCGAACTCGGCGATGGGGGCGTTGGCGTCCTTGTTGATCGCGACGATCGTCTCGGCCGTCCGCATCCCGACTTTGTGTTGGATCGCGCCCGAGATTCCGACCGCGATGTAGAGCTGAGGGCTGATGGTCTTGCCGGTCTGCCCGACCTGGTGGCCGTGGCCGATCCAGCCGGCGTCGACCGCCGCGCGCGACGCACCCACCGCACCGCCGAACGCGTCGGCGAGGTCCTTGAGGATCGAGTTGAACGGATCCGGACCGCCCATTCCTCGACCGCCGCTCACCACGACCGACGCCTCTTCGACGCCCAGCTGGGCTGCGGCTTCCTCGACCTCGTCCTCCACCGTGATCGCGGAGGCCTTTCCGCTCGACGGAATCTGAACGATCTCACCGGCCCCGGGAGTTTCCTTCGCGCTGAAAACGTTGGGCCGGATCGCCGCGACGCCGTAGTCGCTGGCGAACGCGCAGGTCGTGATCACGAGCCCGCCCAGCTTGGGCATCACGCAGGCGACGGTGCCGCCGTCGGTCTTGATGTCGACCACGTCGGCGTTCACCCCGGCGTCGAGGCGGGCCGCGAAGCGCGAGCCGACGTCGCGGCCGAGCGTGGTGTTGGGCACGATCACCAGCGACGGACCGGCGGCCTTGGCAACCGACTCCAGCGCATCGACCGCGCCGTCGAGGAAGCGGTCCTCCTCGCAGACGTGGATCTGGTCGAGCGGGTACTTCTTGAGGACCTCGGCGGCCGCGGCGGCGCCGGGGCCGGCCACCACCGCGTGGGCCTTGCCGCCCAGCTCGTCGGCCAGCCGCCGGGCCTGGGTGGCCGCTTCCAGCGACACGCGCCGCGGCGCGCCCTTGGTGTGCTCGATGAACGCGATGACGTTCTGCATCAGATGAACTTCCGGTCCTTGAGGAACGAGATGACGGCTTGCGCGCCCTCGGCGGCGTCGGCGGCTTTGACGACCGTGCCCTTGCCGCGCACGGGCGGCGTGGCGAGATCGGTCAGCTTCGCCTTCGCGCCGTCGGTGCCGACGGCGACGGTCAGGCCCAGGTCGGCCGCGCTCTTCTGCTCGATCGACTTTTTCTTGGCGCCCATGATGCCTTTGAGCGACGGGTAGCGCGGCTCGTTGGCCGATTTGGTGACGCTGACCAGCGCCGGCAGGGGGGCCGAGAGCGTCATGTAGCCGGTATCGGTCTCGCGCTGCACGCGCACCCGGCCGTCGGCCAGCTCGACCTTGCGGGCGTAGGTCAGGCCGGGCAGGCCGAGCTTCTCGGCCAGCATGCCGGGCAGGTCGCCGCTGATCGCGTCGGTCGACTGGGTGCCCATGACGACCAGGTCCGGGCCGAGCGACGCGATCGCGGCGGCCAGGGCGACGGCCGTTCCCCACAGGTCGCTGCCGGCCAGGCTGTCGTCGGAGAGCATGACCGCGTCGTCGGCGCCCATCGCGAGCGCCTTGCGGACGATCTCCTTGTTCGAGGCAGGGGTCATCGAGACGACGGTCACCGTGGAACCGTCGTTGAGCTTCTCTTTGAGCTGCAGCGCCGCTTCGATCGCGTACTCGTCGAACGGGTTGATGACCGTTTCGACGCCCGTACGGACGAGGCGCTTGGTCGCCGGATCGATCCGCTTGTCGGCGTTCGTATCGGGGACGAGTTTGACGGTGACGACGATCTTCAGCGCAGGAACCTCTCGGACGCACGAAACCCGGCAGCTCGCCGGGTTCGTCGGGAACAGGGCCGGATTCGGGACGGAGGCCCCCCAGGCCCTCCCACCAGTTAAAATTATTCGGTTAGATTTTCTAGGTCATCCCAGCCACCCCGCGCGCGGCGCTGAAACTGCGAGCGGTCGCCGCCGTATCTGCGAGGTGACTCGCTCGCTCCTGGCGCTCGCGGCATCCGCCTGCGTCATGCTCGCGCCGCTCGTTGCCGCGGCCGCGATGGCACCCGCGCAGGCCGTCGTCGCGGTGCGCGCCGCCAGCGCGCCGCCGCTGGACGCTTCGCTCGCCGACCCGGTCTGGGGCTCCGCGCTCACGGCGACCGACTTCAGCAACGCCGTGACCCACCGGAGCGCGGCGCTGCCGACCACCGCGAAGCTGCTCTACGACGACAAGAACCTCTACGTCGGGTTCGTCTGCGGCCAGGGCGACGTCCCGCTCACGCAGACCCAGAGCGTGAACGACGTCGGCTACGGCGTCGACGACGCCGTAACGATCGGAATCGACGCCAGCGGCTCGGGGGCGCGAACGTACACGTTCAGCGTCACGCCGCGCGGCGTGCGGTACGAGACCTCGAGCGAGTCCGCGCGCTACCAGCCGCCGTGGACCGCCGTGGCCCAGCCGGCGCCCGGCGGATACCGGGTGATGATGGTCATCCCGCTGGCCGACCTGCGGCTGCAGCGCGGCGCGACCCAGAGCTGGCGGATCGAGTTCGCGCGCCGCATCGCGGCGACCGGCGACCTGTACACCTGGGCCTACGACCCCGCCTCCGACGCGTACTGCGCCAACAACCAGGTCAGCGCGAACCTCTACTGCGACTCGACCCGCTGGCCGGTCCTCACGGGCATCCGCATCGCCGGCTCCGCTCCGCACCCGCGCCCGTACGCGGACGTCTACGGCCTGGCCTCGGGCGGATCCGACCACGACGTCTACGAGACGGTGCCGGGTGCGTTCGGCACCGAGAAGACCCGCCCGCTCGGCGTCGACCTCACCTATCCGATCACCAGCACGCTCTCGTTCGTCGGCACCCTCGACCCGGATTTCTCGAACGTCGAGGCCGACCAGACGACGATCGCGCCGCAGGAGTTCGTCCGCCACTACACCGAGTACCGCCCGTTCTTCGCGCAGGGCTTCTCGTACATCGACGCGCTGCCGCACGTCAACGTGAACGGGGCGGGCAACGCGCCGTTCTACTCGCCCGCGATCGGGATCGTCGACAGCGGCTACAAGATCGAGGGCACGTCGGGCCGCAATTCGGTCGGCGCCCTGGCGATCAACGGCGACGGCCTGGACGACCAGGCGTTCGGATACCAGAACGGACGGCCCGACGGCTCGCTCTCGTTCGCGGCGGAGGGCGTGACGGCGCACCACCCGGGCATCGTCGACGACACGTTCGGCATCGGCGGGTCCTATCAGAACCTCCACTCGGGGCTCCAGCCCGTGTTCGAGCTCGAGCAAGAGTCGGGGACGCTGGTCGACGCGCCGAGCCAGGCACGGACGATGCTCTTCGCCGCCATCCGGCAACACGGGCCGCTGCTCCTGGGCGCCATCTACCGCGACGTCGGCCCGGAGTTCGACCCGGTCGACGGCTACACCGCGATCAACGACGTCCGCGGGCCCCAGGCGCTGGTCGTGTACAACGGGGTCGGCGGGCGCGGCTTCGTGAAGTCGTACTCGCTGAGCGCGGTGGGAGACCGCTTCCTCGACCGCAGCGGCGCCGCGCACCAGAGCGACGCGATCGGCTCCGCTTCGGTCACGTTCCAGAACCTGCTCAGCATCTCGGTCGGTGGCGGCGCGAGCGAGCTGCGCGCGTACGAGGCGGCCTATCCCGTCTACCGCGGCGGCCGGGACTATCGCTTCGACCAGACGAGCCTGGCCGTCGGGTACAAGGACGGCACGCCCACGCCGACCGACGCCAGCTACTCGTTCGGGCCGTTCGCCGTGGCCTGCCAAGGCGTGATCGTCGAGCCGCTCCCGTGCACCGGCGTCGCGGCGCCGTTCACGCCCGCGTACGTGCAGCAGCTCGACGTCTCGACCACCCGCGTGCTCCACGGCGGGTACGGCGTCACGCTCGAGCTCGGCGGCACGCTCGAGCACGGGATCGGCGCGGCGAGCGACTCGGAGTGGCTGCGCCGCCTCTCGCTGACGCGCGCCTTCGGGCAGGAGGCGCAGCTCGCGGTCGGCCTGCGCTCGATCAACGGAACCGGCGGCTTCTCGCCGCCGGGCGCCGACGTGGCGATCTCCTACCACCAGCGCTTCCGCGACCAGAGCCAGCTCTACGTCGAGTACGGCACCCCGGCGGCATACACGACGCTGCACCGCCTGATCGTCAAATACGTCCTCCACCTCGGCGGCGGCGCGGGAACGTAACGCCGGAGCGCCGCGTCCCGAAGCGAGCGGTCGAGCTCCGCTCGCTTCGGGCTCTCGGGCTACGCGGCCGGTCGCGGCGTCAGTGCTTCGTCTTCCCCTTCGCCTTGTGCGCGGCGGGCGCGTCGCCTTCGATCTCGCCCTTGGTGACCCGGCTGGTTTCCTTGAGCGCGCGATCCACCGGCTGCGGGCCGGTCGCGCTCATCACCGAGGGCTTGGGATCGGGCAGGTCCGGTTCCTGGCCGCCGGCGTGCGGCTCGCTGAGCTCGAAGCTCCACAGTCCCTGCGCGTCGACCATCTCGAAGCCGGCGCTCGAGGCCGCGTCGTCGGTCGACTCGTTGAAGTACGCGTGGGTGAAGCGCTCGTCGGGCGCGACGTTCGAGGGCGGGAAGTTGTTCGCGATCGCCGCCAGCGCCGACTCGAACATCTTCTGGTGCGCGACCTCGCGCGTCATGAGGAAAGTCAGCGCGTCGCGCGTTCCCGCGTCGGGGCAGAGCTTGATGAGCCGGTCGTAGACGACCTTCGCGCGCGCCTCGGCGGCGATGTCGGAGCGCAGGTCGGCCAGCGGGTGGCCGATCGTGTCGATATAGGCCGCGGTCCACGGCGCGCCCATCGAGTCGGTCAAGCGCATGCCGGAGCCGCCGCTCAGCATCGGGATCGTCGAATTCCATGCCAACTGCTGGTACTGCTCGTGCTTGCCGTCCAGCAGCTCGCCCAGGTACGAGCCCTCGACCTCGTCGATCAGCGCGCCCGCGCTCTTGGCGCCCTTGAGCAGCCCGGAGATGATCTGCCCGATCATCTCGAGGTGGGAGAGCTCCTCGGTCGCGATGTCGAGCAGCATGTCGCGCCGCGCCACGTCGCTCTCGCCCCAGCCCTGGGTGAAGTAGCGCATCGCCGCGGCGAGCTCGCCGTTGGGGCCGCCGAACTGCTCCAGGCACAGCTTGGCGAAAGCGGGGTCCGCCTCGCCGACGCGGACGGTGTACTGGAGCTTCTTGTTGTGAAAGAACATGTGGTATTCCTCATGCGTGTGCGAAGGCGGAAGCGATCAGGACGCCGTCGCACACGAGCGCGGCGGCGACCACGGTGGAGGTCGAAGCGAGCAGGAGCAGCCCGAACCGCGTGCGGTGCAGGGCGTCACCGGCGACCAGCGCGATGAGCGGCACGACGACGGCCGGCAGGATGAGGCCGAGCGCCACCTGCGAGGCGAGCAGCAGCGCGGTGGGCGAGGTGCCGAGCAGCAGCAGCGCGGCGGCCGGCCCGACCGCCAGCGCGCGCCGCGAGAGCGGCGTCAGCCGCAGCGGCGCGCGGCCATGGCAGACCATGTCGCCCGCGCACGCGCCGCTCGCCGTCGCCGCCAAGCCGGCCGCGATCAGCGCGATGCCGAACAGTAACGCCGAGCCGCCGCCGGCGACCGGGATCAGCGTCGCGAACGCCGTCTCGACCGTCGTCGCCCCGACCGCCGCACCGACGACCAGGATCGCCGCGTTGATCAGCGTCGCGATCGCCAGCGCGATCGCCGTCTCGGCGACCGCGTGCCGCTCGATCCGCGCGCGGGCGGCGGCCGGCGCACCCGCCAGCCGCTCCAGCACCAGGCCGCCGTGGAGGAAGAGGTTGTGCGGCATGATCGTCGCGCCGACGATGCCGACCACCGCCAGCAGCGCGCCAGCGTCCGGCAAGCCCGGGACCAGCGCGCCGGCGGCGACCGGCCCCAGAGCCGGGTGGAGGATCGCGCAGTCGACCGCGTACGCCAGCGCGAGAAGCGCCGTCGTGGCGATCGCGAACCGCTCGAAACGGCGCGCGCTGGTGGCGCCGCCGAGCAGCAGCGCCGCGAACAGCGCCGCGCCGCCCGCGACCGCGCTCGCGCGCGAGAGGTGCAGCACCAGCTGCAGCCCGAGCACGACGCCGGTGAACTCGGCGATCTCGGTCGCGACGATCGCCAGCGCGTACAGCGGCCACAGCCATGCCGACGCGCGCGGCCAGCGGCGCGCTATCGCGGCGGCGAGATGCTCTCCGCCGGCCGCCGCGTGGCGGACGACCAGCACCTGCAGCAGCACCGCGGCCGCGCCGCTGAGCAGCACCGACCACAGGAGCGCGTACCCGTAGCGCGTCGCGTCGAGGTCGGTCGCCCAGTTGCCCGGGTCCATGTACCCGATGCCGACCGCGAACGCCGCGCCGGTCGCGGCGAGCGTGGCGGTCGGCGCCGTCCGTGCCGGTGCCCGCTGCTCCACGTCGGAGTCTTTGCACGCCCCGAGCGGCGCGAAAACGCGCTGGGACGGTCAGCGGTCGGCGGTACGCTCGCCGAACGTACGGATCGAACCGACGCGGCGCTAGATCTCCGTCGCGTGCGCCGCGTTCCGGTAGATCTCGCTGAAGACCTGGCGCGATTCGGGATAGCAGCTGCAGGTGAGCGCCTCGAGCGCCGGGCGGTCGACGATGCGCACGCTGTGGCGGGACGAAGCGATCGCGCGCGCGGCGACGAGCTGCGCGATGGCGCGGCTGACCGTCGGGCGGCGGACCCCGAGCATCAGTGCGATCGTCTCGTGGGTCAGCTCGAAGTCGGCGCCGACGACGCGGTCGCTGGTGCGCAGCAGCCAGCGAGCCAAGCGGCTGGGCGCGTCGTGGCGGGCATTGCAGCCGATCGTGATTCCCGCCGCGCGCAGGCGCGCGGCGGCGTAGCGATGGATCAGCCGGTGCAGGCTCGCCTCCTCGTCGCGCAGCGGGCGCAGGTCGGCCAGCGGGATCACCAGCGCGCTGGTCGGCAGGTGGGTCACGCGCAGGAACGGTTCGGCGTCGGCGTCGAGCAACGCTTCGATCGCGCTGACGCCTTCGTAACCCACCGCCGTGACCTCGGCCGAGCCGCCGTCCAGGCCCTCCTCGATCTCGGACACAGCACCGTCAAGGGGAAAGCACACCTCTTCGAACGGATCGCCCCGGTGAGCGACGATCTCACCCGCACTCAACGACCGCGGGTGAGCCGCTTCGGTGCAGCGGCGCCGCGCACGCGCGGGGAGCGCGTCCAGGAACTGGTTCCCGGTCGCCGCGTGGCCGAGGTCGTTCGCCGCCATGGGTCGCCGGTACACCGGCGGACTCGGCGAGCCCTGTGCGCGGCCGCTGGGACCCGCGCTGCCGGACGCGACGTGGACGACCTGATCGCCGTTACAGCTCAACAGCTACGGCTGGAATAGCTTCATACGCGGAACGAACTTTAGAGCGCCGATGTCCGCGCCCGCTATCGGCAGCGGTACACAAAACCGCGATACCATGCGGTCGAGACGCATTCATAGGTAAGAGATATCATGGGATGACCGGGGCTCGAACCCGGACGCCCTTGCGGGCTGCAGATTTTCGCACCACTTCGGCTTTCGCCGCCACGGCGTCCCGGTGAGGAGGCGCCGCGTTCGTGGTCCGGACTGTGCCTCGACCGTGGGAGCCCGTTCGAGCTCCGGTAGGCCGCGCCCGTCCAGTCTCTACACCTTCCGTATCGCCGCCGAGGCGGCGATCCGGCTTGGCTCGGCGTTGTCGTGCGCGCGAGCGCGACGAGTTCACCGACTTTGAGCGCATCCCGGCCGGCGTTTCCGTCCGGCCGGCTCATGGATCACAAGTCTGCTGTGTCTGCCGATTCCACCATCATCCCGCCGCTCGCTTCGGCACCGGCCCCGCGTCTACCGCCCGGGGAACGGCACGCCGCGGAAGGCCGGAGAGTTGAGGTAGCCCAGCAGCAGGTCGGCCTCGCTGACGGTCAGCTCGTCGACGTCGAGCAGCCGGCAGGCCTCGTCGACCACGATCAGGCCGGCGGCCAGGATGTCGGCCCGCTGGGGCCGGATGTGCGGCATCGCCTTGCGGGCGGCGAGGTCGCGCGCGAGCAGCTCGGCGATCAGGCGCTCGCGGTCGGCCCGAGTCATCGTCGCGCCGTCGCGCAGCCCGCCGGCGACCATCGCGGCGGCGGTGAAGACCGTGCCGCCGACCGCGATCAGCTCGGCGAACCCGCGCACGGTCCCGTACGGCCCGAGCACCGCCGCCACGTCGGCCCGGGCGGCCGCGTCGAGCGCGCGCCGCTCGCCGTCGCCCAGCGCGCGCGCCCCGAGCAGGGCCGGGTGGCGCTCGGCCAGCCGAACCGCGCCGACCTCGAGCGAGAACGTGCGCGCGACCGTGCCGGCGGCGCGGGCGCGGGCCGGCACGTCGACCGCGAGCTCGGCGCTGCCGCCGCCGACGTCGAGCACCGCGATCGGCCGCGCGCCGTCGCGCACCGAGGTCGCGCCCAGGAACGAGTACGTCGCCTCCTCCGCACCGCTGAGCACGCGGGGCGCGATCCCGACCCGGGCCGCCACCTCGGCCCCGAACGCCTCGCCGTCGCTGGCCCGGCGCAGCCCGCTGGTCGCGATCGCATCGACCTGCGCCGCGCCGCGCGCGCGGGCGAGCGCGAGGTAGTCGTCGATCGCGGTCAGGGTCCGGCTGCGGGCGGCCGGGTCGATCACGCCGCTGACCCCGATCCCGGTGCCCAGCCGCGTTCCGCGCGACTCGGCCGCGATGCGCAGCGCGCCGTCGAGGACGAGCAGGCGGGTGGAGTTGGTACCGATCGAGACCAGGGCGCGAACCATGGGAGCCGGGCGTTCGTGCGCGAAGCCGAAACGCCCGCTGCCTCACGGCGCGCGCTCGAGCGGCTCGCCGGCCTCCGGGATCTCGACGTCGAGCAGTCCCAGCTCGTCGCCGGGCGCCGCCGGCTCGAGGGGCTCCGGCCCATCGGCGAGGAGCCAGGCGTCGAGCAGCGCCATGTCGCCCTCGTCGAGGATCAGGTCCGCCGAGCGGAGCAGGTTCAGCACGGTCGTGCGGTAGGCGGCGGCGAGCTGCTCCGGCACGAGCGGCTCGCTGGTCGTGAACGCATCGACGGACGCGAGCCGGCTGAGAATCCAGGTGATGCTCTGGCGGTTGATCTGCTCGCCGCGCTCGACGCACCGGTCGCGCACGGTTTTCCCGGTTCCGATGAAATGGTACCCCGCGGCGTTGACGACTTCGGCGATCAGGGCGAAGACGACGCGGTACTGCCGGGGGCTCAGCCGCGGGGCGTCGGTGACCTGGTGAACGCGCCGGATCAGCGCCGCCAGGTCGGGCGGGAGCGCCGCCAGCGGCCCGACCGCGCTCGGGTCCGACGGCGGCTCGTGGCGCTGCGGATCGTAGAGGAACCCGGGGATCGGCAGCGGCGCGACGGCGAAGCCGAGATCGGGAACGCGGGCCAGGAACTGCCGGAACGTGCCCGCTCCGAGCCAGTTGCTGTTGCGCAGCGTGTCGCCGAACTCGCGGGTCAGCTCGTGGGCCGCGCGCGCCATCACGACCGGCTGAGGCGACTCGGCGACCAGCGCCCGCAGCCGCTCCGCGATCGTGCCGCGCAAGGCCGTCAGGTCCTGACCGCTCGGCGCGGCCTCGGCCGGATCGGTCGCCGCGTCGAGCCGGCGCACGAGGCCGATCCGCGAGAGATCGCCCCCGGCGAAGCCCAGCTCCGGGCGCCGCTCGAGCAGCGCTTGGGTGAGCGCCCGCTGCGAGTAGAACCCCAGCCAGTTGCTGTCGGCCGTGAACTGCGGAAACTCGCGCAGGATGCGCGGCAGCTCGGCCGCCGGCAGCTCCTGGGCCGGTGCGGCCGCGACCTCCTCGTACACCCGCCGGGCGATCGCGTCGAGCAGGCTCGACTCGGCGCCCGGCGCGATGCGCAGCCCGTTCTCGATGAACACGTCCTCGCTGATGAGGTGATCGCAGGCCGCCCGGTACGCCGGCGCGACGTTGCCCGAGACGAGCACGGCGATGCGCCGGTCGTGCATCCGCAGCCGGTGCAGCACCGGGGTGAAGTCGGCGTCGCCCGACATGATGATGAACTCGTCGAAGCGCGTCTTGTGCTCGAGCGCGTCGATGATGTCCATCACCATCACGATGTCGGCACTGTTCTTCGAGCGGAAGGTCAGGGGCGGGCAGTCGATGACCGAAAAACCGCTGCGGGTGAAGTAGCCGCGGTAGCGCCCGAAGGCGTGGGGGTTGAGGTAGCAGCGGCGCACGAGGATGCTCCGGCCCTGCTGGGCCTCGGCCGCCGCGGCGTCCTCGGCCACGTCCTCCTCGAGCCACTGCAGCCAGCGCTGCGGCGCGGTGGCGAACTCCTCGGCGGCCCCGACGTCGACCGCCCGCAAGCCGAGGTAGATGTTGTCGAAATCGACGTACAGAGCGGTCTTGCTGCGCGCGCCGGCTGTGCTCATGTCAATTCCTCCACGGTAAAGACCGTTCGGGTTCGAGCGGAAATCCCTTACCGCTTCAGCCGGTACGCCAGGCCGAAGCCCAGGTCGGCGACCAGCTCGAACGCTTCGGTCGCATCGATCGCCGCGCGTTCGACCGGGGTGTGGTAGAGCAGCGCCACCTCGCGGCCCGCGGGGCCGGCGCGCAGGTTGGCCAGCACCGCGGCGAGCACCGGCGCGGCGAACGGGTTGTAGAGGTAGACCGTCAGGTCGCCGGGCGGGAAGGCGTACGCGCCGGCGTCGGCGCGGACCACGCGCAGGTCCCGCGCGACGCGCCGCGGGTCGTGCGCCGCGGCCAGGTTCTCGCGCGCGATCTCGGCCAGCGCGGGCGAGATCTCGACCCCGATCACCGCGCGGAACGGGCGCCGGGCGGCGAGCAGCACCACCCGGCCCATCCCTGCGCCGAGGTCGACGAAGGTGCTGCGCTCGGGGCGCAGCGGCGAGGCGTCGAGCAGCGCCTGGGCCTGCGCGACCGGGGTCGGCTCGTAGTGGGTGGCGTGCGCGAGCGACGGGCCGATCGCCTCGGGGTCGAGCTCGCCCAGGAAGACCAGCGCCTCGGTCGTCACGCCGTGCTCGGCGTCGAAGCGCTGTCCCGCTCGCCGGCCCGCCACGCGGAACGTGCTAATAGCGTTTGGCGGCGGTCGCTTCGCGCGTGCGCTCGATCATCTGGAGCGAGCGCGCGTGGTTCTCGTGCGCGACGCCGACGTAGAGCGTGTCGATGATCGTGAGCTGCGCGATCCGGCTCGAGCTCGCGTCGCTGCGGAACGCGGTCTGCTGGGCCGCGGTGACCAGCACGACGTCGGAGACCTTGGTGATCGGCGAGGCCGGGCGGTGCGTGATGCAGATCGTGGTCGCGCCGTTGCGCTTGGCGCGGCCCAGCGCGTCGGTCACGTCGCGGCTGGCGCCGGTGTGCGAGATCCCCAGCGCCACGTCGCCCGGGCCCAGCAGCGACGAGGACATCGCCATCAGGTCGCCGTCCGAGAGCGCGATCGCCCGCATGCCGAGCTTGAGGAACTTGTGGTATGCGTCCAGCGCCAGCGGCGCGCTGCCGCCGACGCCGTACAGCTCGACCCGGCCGGCGGCGGCCAGCGCGCTCACCGCGCGCGCCAGCTCGGCGTCGTCGAGCACTTCGATCGTGTCGCGCAGCGCCTGGGCGTTGGCCTGGAAGACCTTGGACTTGACGGTCCGCAGGTCGTCGCCCGGCTCGATCGCGGCGTAGATCGCGGTCGCCGGCTCGACCAGATCGCGGGCCAGCACGATCTTGAACTCCTGATAGCCCTTGTAGCCGATCTTCTGGCAGAGCCGGACCACGGTCGACTCGCTGGTCTTCGTGCGCTCGGCCAGCTCGGTGACCGTGAGGTAGATCAGCTCGTCGGGGTGGGCCAGGACGAAGTCGGCGACGCGCTGCTCGGCGGCCCGCAAGCCGGCGTACGCGCCCTGCAGGCGGACGAACGAGCCCGGGACCTTGACCGGATCGACCCGCGCTTCGCCGACCGCCACGGCGTCAGCCCTCGAGGCTCTCGAAGTGGCGGGCGCGCTGGCGCTTGCGGAAGAGGTGCCGCTCGAAGGGCTGCGGCCGGTCCGGCGGCGCCCACTCCTCGGTCGACTTCAGGTACTGCGCGATCTGCGCTTCGAACGAGGGGTCGGTGAGCGCCGGCGCGGGGGTCGTCGGCACGACCTCGTCGACCCGGGTCTGGGCCAGCACGACCATCTTGCCGACCAGGTCGAAGGGCAGCGTGACGTCCTTGTTCTCGGCCGCCCGGGTGTAGGCGGCGCGGTTCTTGTTGACGTCGCCGATCGGCGCGGCGACGAGCCGGCCGTCGTCCAGGCGCACCGTCGCGCCCAGGTTGTGGACGTTGATCACGCTGCCGCGCACGCGCCCGCTCACGGCGCGCGCCGGCCCTTGAGGTAGATGATCGCCTCGTGGTCGCCGACCAGGTGGAGGCGGTCGTGGATCTCGGGAACCGCGCCGCGCGGGTCGGAGAGCCGCCCGATCTCGTGCTGCTGGTGCGCGCGCCGCGCGCGCAGGTCGGTGATGTCGCTCCGCACGTCGCGCAGCTCGTGCGCCAGCGCGAGGTTGCGCCCGATCACCCGCGCGTACTGCACGCCGACCAGCGACACCATGACCAGCGCGACCGCGACGACGCCGAGCCGGCCGAGATAGCGGAAGAGCGTGGCGCGGCCCATCAGCGAGCCGGTCCCCCGCTCACGTGGCGCTCCCGATGCGGCGGAACTTGGCGTAGCGGCGGTCGCGCAGCGTGTCGGCCGGGAGCGCGCTCAGCGTGGCGAGCGCGGCGTCGGCGGCGGCCAGGACGCGCGCGATCGTGCCGTCCGGGTCGCGGTGCGCGCCGCCGATCGGCTCGGGCACGATCTCGTCGACGATGCCGAACCCGATCAGGTCGTCGGAGGTCAGCTTCAGCCGGCTGGCGGCCTCCTCGGCGCGGGCGGCGTCGCCCCACAGGATCGCCGCGGCGCCTTCGGGCGAGGCGACCGAGTAGACCGCGTGCTCGAGCATCAGCACCCGGTCGGCCAAGCCCAGCGCCAGGGCACCGCCCGACCCGCCCTCGCCGATGATCGTGGCCACGATCGGCACGCGCGCCTCGGCCAGCTCGTAGAGCGACCGCGCGATCGCCTCGGACTGCGCCCGCTCCTCGGAGCCGATGCCCGGGTCGGCGCCGCTGGTGTCGATGAACGTCACCACCGGCAGCCCCAGGTGGTCGGCCAGCTTCACCAGGCGGATGACCTTGCGATAGCCCTCGGGCGAGGGCATCCCGAAGTTGCGGTAGACCTTCTCCTTGGTGTCGCGGCCCTTGTCCTGAGCGATCGCGACGATGCGCCGGCCCCGCAGCTTGGCGAAGCCGCCCACGATCGCGTGGTCGTCGCGGAAGTGCCGGTCGCCGTGCAGCTCGTCGAACCGGTCGAGCGCGGCGATGTACTGCGAGCCCAGCGGGCGCTTGGGGTGGCGGGCCATGTTGACCCGCTGCCAGGGCGTCATCGTGCCGAACACGTCGCGCTGGATCTGGCGGTACTTGCCCTCGAGCGCGGCGATCTCGGCCCCCATGTCGACCGGCTGCTGCGCGGCCTGGGCCTTGAGCTCGCTGATGCGCTGCTCGAGCTGGAGCAGCCCCTTCTCCCGTTCGACGATGACGTTCACGTGCGCGCCTCCGGTCGCACCTGCTTCGACGCGCCGACGCCGTAGTCCAGCAAGCGCACGAGGCGCTCTTTGAGCTGGCGGCGCTCGACGACCATGTCGATCGCGCCCTTCTCGAGCAGGAACTCGGCGGTCTGGAAGTCGTCGGGCAGGCGCTGGCGGATGGTCTGCTCGATCACCCGCCGGCCGGCGAAGCCGATCGCGGCCTTGGCCTCGGCCAGAATCACGTCGGCCTGGAAGGCGAACGAGGCCGAGACGCCGCCGGTGGTCGGGTCGGTCAGCACGCTGAGGTAGTAGCCGCCCTCGGCCTGGAAGCGCCGGACGGCCAGGGTGGTCTTGGCCATCTGCATCAGGGCCAGCATGCCCTCTTCCATCCGCGCGCCGCCGCTGGCGGTGAAGACCAGGCAGGGCAGCTCGCGCTCGCGGGCGCGCTCGAAGAGCAGGGTGATCCGCTCGCCCACGACCGTGCCCATGGTGCCGCCCCGGAAGTTGAAGTCCATCACCCCCAGCGCCACCGGGCAGCCGCCGACCGAGGCGAACCCGCAGACCACCCCCTCGGTCAGCTTGGACTTCTCGCGGTCGCGCAGGAGCTTCTGCGGGTAGGGGACCTTGTCGGTCCAGCCGAGCGGGTCGCCCGGCAGCAGCTCACCGCCGATCTCGTTGAAGTCGGCGTCGACCAGCATCGAGATGCGGTCGAAGGCGTGCATCCGGAAGTGGTGGCCGCAGGTCGGGCAGACCCACAGGTTCGCGGCCAGGTCCGGCCGGTAGATCATCGACCCGCACTTCGGGCACTTCGTCCACTGCGCGGCGTCCTCGGCCGCGACCGGCTGGGCGCGCCGCAGCCGCAGCCACTCGGGCATCGGCATGGGCTAGCCGCGCCCTCGCAGCCGCGCGCCGTAGATGCGGGCGAGCTGCTTGACGTAGTTGAGGATCTCGCCCTGGTTGAGCTTCGACGTCCCGGCGACCCGGTCGGTGAAGACGTAGGGCACCTCGAGCGCCCGGCCGTAGCGCGCCTTGGCGATCACCTCCAGGCCGATCTTGAAGCCGATCGGGTCGAGTTCGACGCCCTCGAGCGCCTCGCGCTTGACCAGGAAATACCCCGAGGTGATGTCGCGGATCGGCGTCAGCGGCTGGGCCAGCGCGATGGCGACCCGCGAGGTGACGATGCGGCGCTTGGGCCAGTTGCTGATCCCGCCGCCGGGAACGTAGCGCGAGCCGATCGCCAGGCCGTAGCCGTCCCGGGCCAGCGCTTGGACCATCCGCGGCAAGACGTTCGCGTCGTGCGAGAAGTCGGCGTCCATCGCGCCCAGCGCGACCGAGTCCGGGCGGGCGAAGCTCCAGCCGTCGATGACGCCCGAGGAGAGGCCCATCTTGCCCGGCCGGTGCAGGCAGCGCACCGGGTAGCCTTCGTTCTCGAGCCGGTCGACGATCGCGCCGGTGCCGTCGGGCGAGTTGTCGTCGACGACGACGATCTCGCCGTCGAGCCCGTTGCGCTCGAAGACGTCGCGCAGCGTGCGCACCAGCCGCTCGATCCCGCTCGCCTCGTTGTAGGTCGGCACGACGATCGAGAACTTCATCGCCGGCACCGCGGCGCTCGGCGGTGCGCTCACGCGAGCTTCTTCAGCGTGGGGAAGCGGGCCGCATCGAAGGGCGCCAGGTCGGCGTACTGGTCCGCCTCCTGGCGCATCAGGTGCACGCCTCGCTCGTCGATCCGCTCGATCTCGGTGCTCGGGATCATGACGTCGGCGCCCAGCGCGTCCCAGCGCGCGACGACGATCTCGGCGCTGCGCGAGCCGCCTTCGGCGTAGACGGCGCCGACGGTGCCCACCCGGGTGGGGCCGGCGAAGACGGGAGTGCCCGGTTGGAGCGATTCGAGGGTGCGTGCCATGGTCGAACCGGAGTTGTACGCCGCCGTCACGCCCCGCTCCGCTCGGCCGAGGACTCACCGGGCTCGATCGCGCACAGGAGGTCACGTGACGAGCAACGAGACCCGCCGCGTGGCGTTGGAGACCGGCGCCGCGACGACGGTCGAGTGCTGGGGCGAGGCCGGTCCGGCGGTCCTGTGCGTCCACGGGATCAGCTCGTCGCGCAAGGACTTCGCCCGGCTGGGCGAGGCGCTGGCGGCGACCCACCGGGTCTTCGCCTACGACCAGCGCGGCCACGGCGACGCCGAGCGCGCCGAGCCGCTGACCCTCGACCTGCTCGCCGCCGACCTGCGCGCGGTGGCCGACAGCATCGGCACCGTGGCGGTGGTGGTCGGCCACTCCTGGGGCGGTGCGGTCGCGCTGGTCGGCGGGCCGCAGATCGCCCGCGCGCTGGTGCTGGTCGACCCGATGATCCGGGTCGCCCCCGGCAGCTTCGAGCGCGAGTACGTCGACGACCTGGCCGAGCTGCTGAGCGCGCCGCCGGGCCCGGCGCGCGACGCCGCGGTGCGGGCGCGGTTCGCGCCCGCCCACCCGACCGACCGCGAGGGGAAGGTCCACGCCATGCGCGCGCTGGAGCTCGACACGCTGCGCCGGCTCGGCCGCGACAACCGCGCCGACGCGGGCGGCTGGGACCTGCGCGAGCGGCTGGCGACGATGAAGCGCGAGACGGCGATCCTGCGGGCGGGCGAGGAATCCGTCGTCGCCGACGACGACCTGGCCCGCCTCGCGCCCAGCGTGCGGGTCGAGACCTTCGCCGGCCACGGCCACACGCTGCACCGCAGCGCGTTCGAGCGCTTCGCGGAAACGGTCCGCGCGGCCGCCTGACTCAGCGCTCGGCGGCGAGGCGGGCGGCGACGCCGAGCATCGCGGCGCCGCTGACGCGCGAGGTGACCCGCACCGCGCGCGGGCTGCGCAGCCAGCCGCGCGCGCGGTGCGCGAGCGCGCCGTAGCCGGCGAAGACCAGCGCGTCGCCGACGATGAAGGTCGCGCCGAGGATCGCGAACTGCAGCGCGGCCGGGCGGGCCGGGTCGACGAACTGCGGCAGCAGCGCGCCGAAGAACAGCACGATCTTGGGGTTCGCGAGCTGGGTGGTCAGGCCGAGCCGGAAGGCCCGCCCGCCGGCGCCCCGCGCGTCGAAGGCGTAGCCCGTCCCGCGAGCCAGCAGGGCGCGCAGTCCCAGGTAGGCCAGGTACGCGATGCCCAGCCACTTGACCGCCAGGAACAGCGGGTGCGAGGCGACCAGCAGCGCGCCCAGGCCGAGCGCGGTCGCGCCGACGAAGGCGGCGTCGCCGACCAGCACGCCGGCGTTGGTCGCCAGCGACGCCCGCAAGCCGCCGCGCAGCGCGGAGGACACGACGGCGACGACTGCCGGCCCGGGAACGAGCGAGACGCCGATCGCGACGAGCACGAACGTCATCCACGTGTGGAGCGTCATGCTCGCCACGACCGGCGCCGTGCGGTCGTGGTTGCCGGGACCCGAGGCTGCGCGCTAGTGGCCGCGCTCGCGGTCGCTCTCGTTGCGCTGGTGCTGCGCCTGCCAGGTGCGGTTGCGCCCGCTGCTCTGCGTGTACTGGCCGTTGTACTGGCCGGGGCCGTAGTACTTGCCGTTCACGTAGCCGCCCTGGGCACTGGAGTACTGGCCGTTGTACTGCCCGTTGCCGTAGTAGCCGCCGTTGTTGTAGCCGTACTGTCCGGGCCCGTAGTACTTGCCGTTGACGTAGCCGCCCTGGGCGTTGGTGTACTGGCCGTTGTAGCGGCCGTTGCCGTAGTAGCCGCCGTTGTTGTAGCCGCCGTTGTTGTAGCCGCCGTTGTTGTAGCCGTACTGGCCCAGGTTGTACTGGCCGTTCTGGTTGGGATAGATCGTCTGCCCGTTCGGCTCGACGATCCGGCCGTCGGCGTAGACCGTGCCGCCGTTGGGCGTGTAGCCGACCACGGTGTTGGCCTGCTGCTGCTTGTGCTGCCAGTTGTCGTAGAGCACGACCGCGCCGACCGCCGCCGCGGCGGCGAGGATATCCGTGGTCGTGGTGTCCGCCTGGGCGGGACGGGGCATGGCACCGGTCGCGACGACGGCCGCGGCTCCGGCCGCGACGACGAGCTTGGTGATTCGGCTGTTCATGGTTGGTACCTCGGGCGACCGGCGTTCTCGTGCGCTCTCGGTCGGTGTCGCTTCAGCATAGCGCGCGATGATGGGAGAACGCTCGGAAACGGGCGGACGTCGCCGCCGGTACCGCCTAGGGATGGTTCTAGGCGCTCGGCAGCTCGGCCGCGACCTCGACGTAGAGCGGATCGTCGGCGGGGATCGGGTCGGCCGCCTGCTCGGCCCGCATCTCCCTGGGCAGCCGGAACATGTGCTGGTGGGTCGGCCAGTCGTAGTAGTCGAGCTCGGGCAGGGCGGCGATCCGCCGCTCGAGCACCGGATCGGGCGTCGCGGCGAGGCTCGGGTCGTCGCCGGCTACGGCGAAGCCCCACGTGACGCCGTACGAGGGCACGAAGCGGCCGTAGCTCCGGACCGAGGCGAAGTGGGCGCCGAGCGTGGCGAGCACCCGGCGGTTGAACTCGCGGGCGAACGGGTGGAGCTGGCCCGCCCCGGTGGCGTAGACGCCGCCCGGTGCCAGCAGCGCCCGCACCCGCTCGTAGAAGGAGCGGGTGAACAGCGCCGGCGCGTAGCTGTCGGCGGTGGCGTCGGGCAGGTCGCCCAGGATCAGGTCGGCCCAGCCCTCGTAGGCGCTCGAGCGCTGGGCCAGCCAGGCGATCGGGTCGTCGAAGACGACCTCGTGCGCGAACGACGGCGCGCCCGGCGGGTGCATGTGCGGCAGGTAGTAGCGGGTGATGTGGCTGAGCGTCTCGTCGACGTCGATCTGGAGCACGCGCTCGATCCCCGGCAGGCGGTCGAGCACCTTGGTGATGCCGCCGTTGGCGCCGCCGAAGCACAGCACGTTGCGCACCTTGCCGTGCAGCACGGCCGGCGGCACGATCAGCGACTGGTGGTAGATGCCCTCGTCGGCCTGGGTCGACTGGATGCACTCCTGCAGCAGCAGCGCGCGGCCGTAGTTGACCAGCTCGACGATGCGGTAGCTCTGGACCGCGGTCGTGCCGCGCGCCAGCGTGCGGCGCTCGCGCAAGGTGTGCCACTCGTCGGGCTGGAGCAGCTGCGCGAGGACCTCGCCGCGGCCCTTCACGCGCGCTCCGCCACGATGCAGGCGTAGCCGAGCAGGCCGGCCTGGGTGACGTCGTCCTCGTAGCGGGCGAAGCCCACCGAAGCCGTGTAGTACGCTTCGGAGGTCAGCTCGATGATCGCGGGCGCCAGCTCTTCGCGCACGGTCACCGATTTGTGCTGCCAGACCCGGAAGCTGTCGGTGAGGTCGAGCACGTGCGCGATCCGCAGGCCGCTCGCCTCGAGCAGCTCGACGTACTCGTCGGCGGTGTAGACGTAGGGGCAGCACCAGGCGGTGGTCAGGCAGTTCCACTGCTCGTCGGTGATCGGGCCGAGCCGGACCCGCTCCATGAACCCCAGCCGCCCGCCCGGGCGCAGCAGCCCGCGGCAGCGCCGGAACAGCTCCGCCGCGTCGAAGTGGCAGAAGCTGCCGGTGCCGTAGATGCCGTCGAACTCGCGGCCGAAGTCGTGGCCGTAGATGTCGCCGTGCACGAAGCTCGGGTCGTTCCGCAGCCCGCCGAACTTGGCCGAGCGGGCGCTGGCGATCGGGACCGCCGAGAGGTCGATGCCGGTCATGTGCCAGCCCAGCCGGCGGGCCATGTGGGCCGCCACCAGGCCCCGGCCGCAGCCGACGTCGAGCACCTCGCTGCCCGGGCCCAGCGCCATCGCCCGCCCCATCAGCAGCAGCTCGTCGGCGCTGTTGTCGCTGAACTGGCCGATGTACTGGTCCGCGCCGAAGACGCCCGGGTAGACCAGGTCGTGGACGTCCACGTTGGCCGCCATGACCTCGTCGTAGATCCGGCGGACCCCGGACATGTCCTCTTGGCCGACCGGTCGTATCATCGCGCTCACCTGCTGCCGTTGACGTTGAGCAAGATCGCTTCTTCGGCGGTCTCGCGCTGTGCCTGCAGGACGCTGCGGATGTCCTTGGGCAGCAGGAACATGTGGTGGTGGGTGATGCCGTCGTAGAGCTGCAGCGCGCCGCGCGTGTTGGCCGCGAGCAGCGCGTCGATCTGGGCCGGCGGCATGGCGAGCGGCGCGTACGCGCGCTTCGAGCCGACCGCCGTCAGCCAGACCGTCCCGTACGACTGCGGGTGGCTGACGTAGTTGGTCACGTGCGGGAAGACGCGCTGCAGCCGCCGGGAGACCGAGACGGCCAGCCCGTACGAGCGCGGCCCGGCCGAGCCCGCCCAGGTGACGAACGCGCCGTCGGGCGAGAGGTGGTCGTGCACGGCCGCCATCAGGCCGGCCGTGAACACCTCGCGGGCCGGCGATCCCGGCAGCGGCTCGCTCACGTCGTTGATCACGTAGTCGAACGACTCCGAGCAGGTCGCGAGGTAGTCGTTGATGTCGGCGATGACGATCGTGACCCGGGGGTCGCTGTGGTAGCCCTGGGCGATGTGCTGGAAGTACTTGAGGGTCAGGTCGACGATCGACGCGTCGATCTCGACCTGGGTGACCGACTCGACCGCGCGGTGCTTGAGGACCTCGCGGATCACCCCGCCGGGGCCGCCGCCGACCACCAGCACCCGCCGGCAGCGCTCGCCCAGCAGGGTCGCGAACGGGTGGACGATGCTCTCGCTGTAGATGTACTCGTCGGCCTCGAGGTGCTGGATCCGCCCGTCGAGCAAGAGACCGCGGCCGTAGGCCTCGGTCTCGATGATCTCGACTCCCTGCGCGACCGCGCCGGCACCGCCGTAGAGCCGCTGCTTGACCCGGTGGCAGTGGATCTCGCCGTCGGCGATGACCTCCGTGGTCCAGCCGGGTGCGTTCACACGGAGTCCCCGAAGAACGACTCGCCCTGGCGGATGAGCTCGATCTCGCCGTTGCGGCGCAGCAAGAACTCGGGCGGCAGGGCCTGGCCCAGGAACCGGGTGATCATCGAATAGCAGTAGCTGCCGGCGAGGTGCAGCTCGATCCAGTCGCCCGGCTCGACCCGCTCCAGCTCGAGCTTCTTGGCGATGAAATCGCGCGAGTACGTCGTGCTGCCGACGATGTCGACCGGCAGGTCGAAGCGGCCCGCGCGCGCGCCGCGCGCGATGGTGACCGGGTTGTAGTCTTCGTAGAACATCGCGCGCGGGATCAGCGTCGCGCTGGCGTTGACGCAGACCAGATAGCGGTCCGGCCGCTGCTTGACGTCGGTCACCTGGGCGAAGAACGAGGTCGTGTTGCCGAACATCGAGCGGCCCGGCTCGAGGATGAGGTGGATCGGCCGCCCGCGCCGGGCCGAGTAGGCTTCCATGCGGGTCGTGATCGCCTGCTTGTAGGTATCGAAGTCGAACCGCGCTTCCTCGATCGGGAAGCCGCCGCCGACGTCGATGAACTCGAGCGCCGGGAAGCGGTCCGAGAGCTGCAGGGTGCGGTCGACGCCGGCCAGCAGGTCGTCCATCGCGGTCACGTCGGTGCCGAGGTAGACGTGGGTGCCGACCAGCTCGAGCCGGTATTCCTCGGCGATCGCGAAGATCTCGTCGAACTCCGACTCCAGCACGCCGATGCGGCTCTCGAGCCCCAGGAACACGTTGTTCTTGGACTTCTCGTCGATGTTCAGCCGGATTCCGATCTTCGTGCCGGGGTGCAGCTCGCCGTAGGCGCGCAGCTGGCCGGGCGAGTCGATGTTGACCCGCACGCCCATGTCGCCCAGCAGCTGCAGGGTCGGAACGTTGATCCCCGTGCTCGCGAAGATGATGTCCTGGACCTTGTAGCCCAGCGACAGCCCGAGCTGCAGGTGCTTGCGCGAGTTGACGAAGAGGCCGAAGCCGGCGTCCTTGAGCATGCCGAGCAGGGCCGGGTTGTCGTTCGCCATGGTCGCGAAGTGGATCGAGGTGTGCGCGTACGGGAAGGACGCGAAGCGCGCGATGTTCGCTCGGATCAGCTCTTCGTCGTAGACGTAGAACGCGGAGTCGCCCAGCTTCTCCCGTGATTCCATGAGCTCGGCGATCGGCAGCGACTCGGTGATCGATAACGACATGGGCTCTCCTCTGCGAGCGGCAGGAGCGTTTCGCGCCGGCGTCCGCTCGTGCAGATGCCCGCGACGAAATAGAACGTGCGGTTGTTTTGCGCTGGTGTCGCGCGCCGGTGGAGTCCCTCGGCAAACGTGCGGTTTCCGTTCGGGCTCGCCCTCGAGGGGCGGATGCCGCCTCGGACGATCTCGAACGTGCGGGTCACGGCCCCCCGGTGGGCCCGACGCTCGCTGAAAACCGCGCGTCGTCCTCCCACCCGAGCGCAGTTTCACGGATTAGGTTAATCAGACTATACACACTTTTTACGCCCGCACAACCCGTCCCGCGAAAAAAAGTAGCACGCTCGTGCCGGGGGTCACATCTCGCCGCGGGCGTAGAGCGCGGCGGCGAGCACGACGAGCGCGGCGGTCTCGGTCCGCAGGACCCGCCTGCCGAGCGAGATCACCCGCGCGCCCGCCGCCCGCGCGCGGGCGACTTCCTCGGCGGCGAAGCCGCCCTCGGGGCCGATCGCGACCAGCACGCTGCGCGCGCCCGGCAGCTCGTGCTCGAAGACGGCCCGGAGCGGCGCCGGGTCGCTCAGCTCCCAGGGAACGTAGACCCGGTCGTAGGCCGGGAACGTCGCCAGCAGCGCGCTCCAGTCGTGCACCTCGGCGACCTCGGGGACGCGAGTGCGGCCCGACTGCTGGGCGGCCGACCGGGCGATCCGGCGCCAGCGCTCGAGCTTGGCCGGGCTGGTGTCGTGCCCGATCACCCGCGCGCTGCGGACCGGCACGACGGCGTACGCACCGAGCTCGGTCGCCTTCTCGACGACCAGGTCCATCTTCTGGCCCTTGGGCACCGCCTGGGCGATCGTGACCGCCAGGGCGGGCTCGACCGGGTCGCGCTCGAGCCGGGCGTCGAGCGTGGCGTGCACCGCCCGGCCGTCGACCGCCAGCGTCGCGGCATAGGCGGCGCCGCCCGAGTCGACCACCTGGACCCGGTCGCCGCTGCGCTTGCGCAGCACGGTGGCCAGCTTGCGCGCGTCGTCCGGCGCCAGCTCGACCTGCTCGCCGACCGCGTGGACGCCCTCGACGAAGAACCGGTCGCGCACCCGGCAGGCGCTTCGCCCCGCCGCACCGGAACGCCCGCGGGATGGACGACGCCTTCTGGCTGCGCTACCTGCGCGCCCACGCCGACCCGCGCACGCGCACGCTCCATTTCGCCGGCACGGCCGTCGCCACGGCGGTGCTGGCCACCGCGCTGGCCCGCCGCGACGCCCGCCTGGCCGGCGCGGCGCTGGTCTGCGGCTACGGCCCGGCCTGGTTCGCCCACGGCCGGATCGAGCGCAACCGGCCCGAGACCTTCAGCGCGCCGCTGCGCTCGCTGGCGGCCGACTACCGGATGCTCTGGGGCGCGCTCACCGGCACGCTCGCCGGCGAGATCGCGCGCGCGAGCGAGGCCGCGGTCCGGGCGTAGCGATCAGCGGTGGCGGGCGCCGCCGCCGCCGTACGACCCGCCGCCGCGAGCCACCGGCGCGCGCGCGGCAACCGGGGCAGGCCGCGGCGCCACGGCGCGAGGAGCACCGCCGGCCGGATACCGGTAGACCGGGGCGGGGCGGCCGTAGGCGACGCCCGGGTAACCGTAGGCGCGACCGTAGTAGGGGCGACCGTAGTACGGGCGCCACGGCTCGCGCACGATGGTCGTGCCGCCGAAGAGGAAGCCCAGGCTGAACGCCGGCCCGTAGCCGTAGGCGAAGCCCGGGTACCACCAGCCCGGGCCGTAGTAGGCCGGCGCCGGCTCGGGGCCCGCGTACCGGTACGGCGTGTCGATCTCGTCGGCGGCGAAGGCCGAACCGCTGTTGTAGCCCCGGATCGTCACGCTCATGCCGTCGGCCAGCCGCAGTCCGGTCGGGTTGATGATGGTTCCCTGGTGCAGCTCGACGTTGTCGACGAAACCGCGGTCGTCGCGGACGCTGAGGTTGAACACGCCGTTGATCGACTGGATGCGGCCGTGGATCGTCTCGTCGTCGCTGTAGGCCGGCGGGCGCGCGTACGACGGCAGGTCCTGCGCCGCTGCCGCCGCCGGGAAGACGGCCGAGCAGGCGGCGAGCGCCGCGGTCGCCAGGCCGGAAACGAGTGATGGAAAGCGACGGATCATGGCTTGCCTCGATGTCCCTCGGGATGTCTCCATCGTACCATCGAAACGTCAGAACCGCGCGGGAACCTCAGTCGGCGCGGAACGCGTCCTTGAAGCGGTCGAAGAACGACTTCTCCTCCTCGACCCGGTCGCCGCGGACGTGGGCGAACTCCTCGAGCAGCTCGCGCTCGCGCTTGCTGAGCTTCTCGGGCACGACCACGTGCACGGTGACCAGCTCGTCGCCCTTGGCGCCGCCGCGGATGCTGGGCATGCCGCGCCCGCGCAGGCGGAAGGTGGAGTTGCTCTGCGTCCCGGCGCCGAGCTGCAGCGGGACCTCGCCCTCCAGCGAGGGGACCAGGATCTCGGCGCCCAGCGCGGCCTGCGGGAACGAGATCGGGACGTCGACGTGGACGTCGAGGCCGTCGCGGCGGAACCGCGGGTGGCGCGCGACGCTGAGGTACACGTAGAGGTCGCCGTCGGAGCCGCCCCGGACCCCGGCCTCGCCGCTGCCGCTGATGCGGATGCGCGAGCCGTCGTCGACGCCGGCCGGGATGCGGACCTGGAGCGTCTTCTCCTGCTCGACCCGGCCGCGGCCGCGGCAGGTCGGGCACGGCGACTGGACGATCTGGCCGTCGCCGGCGCACTTCGCGCAGGTGGTCTGGGTGACGAACTGGCCGAGCGGGGTCTGGCGCACCTGGCGCTGGATCCCGCTGCCCTTGCAGACGTCGCATGGAACGATCAGCGTGCCCGGCTCGGCCCCGTTGCCCTTGCAGGTGAGGCAGGTCGCGAGGTGGCGGAAGGCGATCTCGCGGGTGGTTCCGGCGTACGCCTCTTCGAGCGTGATCTCGACGTCGTAGCGCAGGTCGCTGCCGCGGGCCGGGCCGTTGCGGCGCTGCTGCGCACCGCCGCCGCGCGCCGCGCCGAAGAACATGTCGAAGATGTCGCCGAAGCCCTCGCCGCCGCCGAACGGGCCGAAGCCCTCGCCGCCGCCCGCGCCCTGGACGCCGGCGTGGCCGAAGCGGTCGTAGTTGGCCCGCTTCTGCGCGTCGGAGAGCACCTCGTACGCTTCGTTGATCTCCTTGAAGCGGCTCTCGGCGGTCGCCTTGTCCTCGGCGACGTCGGGGTGGTACTTGCGGGCGAGCTGGCGGTACGCCCGCTTGATCGAGGTGTCGTCGGCGTTGCGCGGAACGCCGAGGACGTCGTAGTAATCGGTCGGCACAGCTCTCTTATCGGATCTCGACGTCGGCGAGGTGGTCGCCCAGGTGGCGCGCCGTTCCGGACGCGATGGCGATGAGCCGGCCGTAGGGCATGCGGCGCGGCCCGAGGATCGCCAGCATGCCGACCCCGCGGTCGCCGAAGCGGTAGGGCACGGTGACGACGCTGCACTCGGAGAGCTCGTCGGCGCGCAGCTCGTGGCCGATGCGGACGTGCGGGGCGGGGTCGGTGCGGCCGTCGGCGGCGAGCTCATCGGCGATCAGGTCGTAGAGCGTGCGCTGCTCCTCGACGATGCGCAGGATGGCGCGCAGCTTGCGCAGGTCGTGGAACTCGGGCTGGTCGAGCAGGTTCTGCGCGCCGGCGGCGGCGATCTCGGGCTCCTCGGTCTGGCGCGCGTGCGCGAAGACGGCGTGGACGGCGTCGCGGATCTCGCTGCCCACCCCGAGCTCGGCGCAGACCGCCGCGAGGTCGGCCGGCGTGATGTCTTCCATCACCCGCCCGCCCAGGCGCGCGTTGAGCGCGTTGGAGAGCCGGGTGAGGTCGTCGGCGGCGGCGTCGGCGCGCCACTCGAAGACCCGCTGCGCGGCGACGCCGGCCGAGGTCACGACGACCGCCAGGCTGGTGCGCGGCGAGAGCCACAGGAGCTGGACGTGCTTGAAGGCGTGCGAGTCGCGCGAGGGCGCGATCGCGATGGCGAGGTTGCCGGAGAGGCCCGAGAGCAGCCGGGTGGTCTGCTCGATCACGTCGGCCAGCTCGCGCGAGGCCTCGCGGAACTCGTCGCGGATGCGGCGGGTGTCGTCCTTGGTCAGCGCCTCGGGCTGCATCAGCCGGTCGACGTAGGTCCGGTAGCCGGCGTCGGAGGGGACCCGGCCGGCCGAGGTGTGGGGCTGGACCAGGTAGCCGAGCGACTCGAGCTCGGCCATCTCGTTGCGGATCGTCGCCGAGGAGACGCCCAGGTTGTACTTCTGCGAGAGCGTGACCGAGCCGACCGGTTCCGCGGTGTTGATGTACTCGTACACCACGGTCGCCAGGATGAAAGCCTTTCGCTTGTCGAGCTCGCGCTTTTCGTTCATGTGTCTAGCAGTCCACGCCCGAGAGTGCCAGGCGTCTCATCAGCGTACCATCATGCGGGGCAGGGGTCAAGGCGCCCCGCCCGCCTCGCGCCGGCTCAGCGTCGCGGTGGCCTCGGAGAGGACCAGGCCGTAGCAGACCACCGTACCGAGCAGCCCCTCCCAGAAGGGCTGGGCGTTCTGAGCGCCGGTCAGCGGGACGAGCACGTCCGTCAGCACCCACCAGACGACCAGGCCGTAGCCCAGCCCCCAGAGCAATGAGGCCGGTGCTGCCCGCATCGACCCGAAGCGCAGCGCCAGCAAGCCGTAGACGAGGCCGAAGCCGCCGGCGAGCAGGAAGTGCAGCACGACGCCCAGGCCGACGACCGGCGCGGCGGCGGGCGCCGCGTGCAGCGGCGGCAGCGCCTGCGCGATCTGCGCGAAGAACCCGCCGAGCGTCGCCTCGTGGAGCCACGCGACGGTGACGACCGCGTAGAACAGCGCGCTCGTCAGCCCCGCGATCAGCCCGCCGTACAGACCGTAAGACCATCGGACCATGTCGCGCCGGTCCTCTTCGCGACCGAGGAGCCCTCGACCCGCGAACGCAATTTCGCCCCATGTCGACGCCGACCCACAGCGATGCCATCGAGGCGCTCCTCAGCGAGGCGCGCCGCTTCCCGCCGCCGCCCGAGTTCGCGGCCCAGGCCAACGCCAAGCCCGGAATCCACGCGGACGCCGAGCGCGACTACCTCGCCTGGTGGAAGTCGTGGGCCGACCGGCTCGAGTGGATGACCCCGCCCACCAAGGTCCTGGAGTGGGACGAGCCGGTCGCGCGCTGGTTCGGCGACGGCGAGCTCAACGCGTCGGTCAACGCGCTCGACCGCCACGTCCGGGCCGGCAAGGCCGCCAAGGTCGCCTTCTACTACGAGGGCGAGCCGGGCGACCGCTGGAGCGTGACCTACGGCCAGCTGCTCGACGAGGTCTGCCGCTTCGCCAACGGGCTGCGCGCGCTGGGGGTGAAGAAAGGCGACCGGGTCGCGATCTACATGCCGATGATCGTCGAGCTGCCGGTGGCGATGCTGGCCTGCGCGCGGATCGGCGCGGCCCACTCGGTGATCTTCGGCGGCTTCTCCTCCGACGCGATCGTCGACCGGGTCAACGACTCGCAGTGCGTGGCGCTGGTCACCGCCGACCTGGGCTGGCGGCGCGGCAAGAAGGTTCCGCTCAAGGCGACCGTCGACGAGGCGATCGGCAAAGGGATGCCGTCGCTGCGGCACGTGGTAGTGGCCAAGCGGGTCGGCGACCCGGTCGACATGACCGCCGGGCGCGACGTGTGGTGGGACGACGTGGTGCGCGACCAGCCCTCGACCTGCGAGCCCGAGCGGATGAACGCCGAGGACCTGCTCTACCTGCTCTACACCTCCGGCACGACCGCCAAGCCCAAGGGCATCGAGCACACCACCGCGGGCTACCTGACCGGCGTCACCGCGACCCACAAGCTGGTCTTCGATTTGAAAGAAGACAGCGACGTGTACTGGTGCGCGGCCGACATCGGCTGGGTGACCGGCCACTCGTACATCGTCTACGGGCCGCTCTGCAACGGCGCGACCAGCGTGATCTACGAAGGCACGCCGGACTTCCCCGACAAGGACCGGCTGTGGGAGATCGTCGCCCGCTACGAGGTGACCATCTTGTACACGGCGCCGACCGCGATCCGGACCTTCATGAAGTGGGGCACCGAGTACGTCGAGCGGCACGACCTCTCGTCGCTGCGGGTGCTGGGGAGCGTCGGCGAGCCGATCAACCCCGAAGCCTGGATGTGGTACTACGAGCACATCGGCGGCGGCCGCTGCCCGGTGGTCGACACCTGGTGGCAGACCGAGACCGGCGCCATCATGATCGCCCCGCTGCCCGGCATCACCACCCTCAAGCCGGGCTCGGCGACCAAGCCGTTTCCGGGCGTCGGCGCCGACATCGTCAACGAGCGGGGCGAGTCGGTGCCGCTGGGCGGCGGCGGGTACGTCGTGCTGACCCGGCCCTGGCCCTCGATGCTGCGCGGGATCTACGGCGACGACGCGCGCTACCGGGAGACGTACTGGTCGAAGTTCCCCCACCGCTACCTGGCCGGCGACGGCTGCAAGCGCGACGAGGAGGGCGACTACTGGTTCATGGGCCGCATCGACGACGTGATGAACGTCAGCGGCCACCGCATCTCGACCACCGAGGTCGAGTCGGCGCTGGTCGACCACCCCGACGTCGCCGAGGCCGCGGTCGTCGGCAAGCTCGACGACGTGACGGGTCAGGCGATCTGCTGCTTCGTCTCGCTCAAGAGCCACGCCGACGGCTCGCCGCGGTTCGCCGACGTGCTGCGCGACCACGTCGCGGAGAAGCTCGGCAAGTTCTGCCGGCCCAAGTACCTGACGTTCACCCAGGAGCTGCCCAAGACGCGCTCGGGCAAGATCATGCGCCGGCTGCTGCGCGACATCGCCGAGGGCCGGATGCTGGGCGACACGACGACGCTGGCCGACAGCAGCGTCGTGCAAGAGCTGCAGCAGCGCGCGCAGAGCGAGGCCGGCAAGGAAGACTGAGCGCGCGCTCAGCGTTCAGCACGCTCGTTCGGCTACCCGGACGAGCATGGTCCACGTACCATTGTACCGTGACGTCTGTCACGGTCTAGGTCCGGGCGGTGAGGCCTGCAATCTTCGGTGGGAGACGGAGGTTGAGGGGTTCGTAACCGAACCTTTACCCTTCGGTACCACATGGGTGCCGCGAATTACGCGGCACCCGCCTTCTCACAGCGTTGCTCGCTTTAAACGGGTGTTGCAGATGTACGCAGATCTCGAGGAGCAGTACCAGGCTGCTCTCACGTCCGACGACCCGACCGGGCAGCGACGCCGGAAGGTCATCGACGACCCCTACATCCACCGGCTCCAGCGCAAGCACTTCATCCTCTTCGACGTGCTGCCCATGCTCGGCACGCTGCTGGCGCTCGCGCTGCTGCCGTTCCACCGGATCGGCTGGCCGGAGGTCGCGGTGCTGCTGGTGATGTGGGTGTGGACGGGCCTGGGCATCTCGGTCGGCTACCACCGGCTGCTGGCCCACCGCTCCTACCGCGCGACGTCGTTCCTGACCGCGTTCCTGGCGATCGGCGGGTCGATGGCGGGGCAGGGCGGCGTGCTCTCGTGGGTGGCGATGCACCGCCGCCACCACGAGTTCGCCGACCGCGAGGGCGACATGCACTCGCCCAACCTCTCGGGCGAGGGGTTCGCCGGCAAAGTCCGCGGCTTCGTCCACTCGCACTTCACCTGGATGGCCGCGCACCCGTACCCCAACGTCGTGCACTACGTGCCCGACCTGCTGCGCGACCGGACGCTGGTCAAGATCAGCCGCCACTACTACCGCTGGATCGCGGTCGGCCTGATCGCGCCGGCGCTGGCGTGCGCGCTCTTGACCGGCTCGTGGTGGGGCCTGCTGACCGGCTTCCTGTGGGGCGGCGCGGTGCGCATGTTCGTGCTCGAACAGGGCATCTGGTCGCTCAACTCGATCTGCCACCTGATGGGCACCCGGCTGTTCGTCACCCGCGACCTGAGCCGCAACAACGGCTGGCTGGCGCCGTTCATCTTCGGCGAAGCCTGGCACCACAACCACCACGCGTTCCCCAGCTCGGCGTCCTTCGGCCTGCGGTGGTACCGGATCGACCCCGGCTTCTGGTTCATCCGCTTGGCCGGCTTCCTCGGCCTCGCCTCGGAGATCCGCCTGCCGTCGGACGAGCAGATGAAGCTCCGCTCGGCGGCCCGGCGCGCCGCGACCCTTCCTTCCAGCAACTGAACGCACGCAGACGACGTAGGAGCCGATCATGAACGTCCAAATCAGCGAAGACAACATCCGCGGCTGGTGCGTCGACTACGTCGCGCGCGTGCTGCACACGCCGGCCGACGAGATCGATCCCAACGCCGAGCTCGACCGCTTCGGCCTGGACTCGGCGGTCACCACGGCGATGATCATCGACCTCGAGGACTGGCTGGGCATCGAGATCCCGCCGGCGCTGCTGTTCGAGCAGTCGACTCTGGCCGGCATCGCCTCGGCCGTCTCGAAGCGGCTGGTGTGAGGTGGCGCCGAACACCGCGGGGGTGGTGGAGCGGGCCGCCGAGCGCGACCAAGACTACGGCGGGTCCGCCAGCGCCATCCAGTACCACTACGACGTCGGCCGGGAGTTCTACCGGCTCTGGCTCGACGAGACGCTGACCTACTCGTGCGCGCTCTGGGACGACGCCGACCCGAACGACACGCTGCTGAGCGCGCAGTACCGCAAGATCGACCACCACCTGGACGCCTCGCGCGCCGAGCGCGCGCGGGCGGTGCTCGACGTCGGCTGCGGCTGGGGCGGGCTCATCCGCCGGCTGGGCGAGCGCAACCGCGAGCTCGAACGGGTCGTCGGCCTGACGCTGAGCGAGGACCAGGCGGCCTACGTTCGCGGCATGGACCTGCCCAACGTCGACATCCGGCTCGAGAGCTGGACCGAGCACGTGCCCAGCGCGCCGTACGACGCGATCGTCTCGGTCGGCGCGCTCGAGCACTTCGCCAAGCCCGAGGACTCCGTGCCCGAGAAGATCGCGACCTACCGCGAGTTCTTCGAGAAGTGCCGGAGCTGGCTGACGCCCGAGGGCCGCATGTCGCTCCAGGCGATCTCCTACGGCAGCATGAACCGCGAAGAGGCCAGCGCCTTCATCAACAACGAGATCTTCCCGGCCTCCGACCTGCCGCGGCTGGCCGAGCTGGCGGCGGCCGCCGACGGCGTCTTCGAGGTCAGCCGGGTGCGCGACGACCGGCTCCACTACGCGCGCACCTTCCAAGCCTGGGCCAACAACCTGCGGCTGCACCGGGCCGAGGCCACGGCGCTGGTCGGCGACGAGGTCGTCAAGCGCTACGAGCGCTACCTCAAGCAGTCCTCGATCGGCTTCTTCATGGGCAAGATCGGGTTGCTCCGGCTGACGCTCCGCCCGATCGTCGCGGGCTGGGCCGCGATGTCCGCACCGTAGCGGCCCGACGCGCCATGCAGACCTCCGTGCAACCGCCGCCGGCCGCGACCGCGCCGCCGCTGAAGTTCAACCCGTTCGACCCGGCGTTCCGCGCCGCGCCGCACCTGGTGTACGACCGGCTGCGCAGCGAGGCGCCGTTCTTCCGCACCCTCGGCACGGTCGTGCTGACCCGCTACGACGACGTGGCCGAGGTGCTCAAGAGCCGCGCGTTCAGCGTGGCGCTGATCCCGCAGACGATCACCCAGCACGCCAAGCAGCTGCGGATCGAGGGCATCGAGCAGGTCGAGCGGTTCATCAACAAGTCGATCGTCTTCACCGACAACCCCGACCACCTGCGGCTGCGCCGGCTGGTCAACCAGGCTTACTCCGCCGCGGCCATCGCGGCGCTGCGGCCGATGATCGCCCGCGAGGTCGAGGACTTGCTGGCCGCCCGGGCGCCGGACGGCGAGCTCGACGTGATCCGCGACCTGGCCGAGCCGCTCCCGATCCGGGTGCTCTGCAACTGGCTGGGCGTGCCGCCCGGCGACCGCGAGCTCATCCGCCGCCACATCCACTCGATCCGCTTCCTGCTCGATCCCGGCTTGATGACCCGGACCGAGTTCCGCAGCGTGCTGGTCGCGATGAGCGAGCTGTGCGACTACTTCCGCGCCCGGATCGAGCGCGGCGAGGGAATGAGCGGCGACAACCTGGCCGTGCGGCTGGCGAGCGCGCGCAACGAGGGCGACCGGCTCTCGGACGAAGAGGTCGTCTTCGCCTGCATCATGTCGTTCGTGGCCGGCAGCGAGACCACGCAGTGCCTGGTCGGCAACCTGATCAACACACTGCTGGCCAATCCCGACCAGCTCGCCGCCGTGCGGCGCGACCCGGGGCTGATCCCGGCCGCGGTCAACGAGACGATTCGCCTCGAGACGCCGCTGCAGCTCACCAAGCGGGTGGCGCTGACCGACTTCGCGCTCGGGGGGAACGTGATCCGGGCCGGCGAGCAGGTCTTGCTCTGCCTGGCCGGAGCCAACCGCGATCCCGAGAAGTACGCCGCGCCCGAGCGGTACGACCTCGCCCGCGGGGGGCCGCCGCACGTCGGCTTCGGCTACGGCATGCACAACTGCCTGGGCGGCGTGCTGGCCCAGATGCAGGCCGAGATCGTGCTGGAGACCGTCGTGGCGCGGGTCGCCTCGATGGAGCGCGCCGACCCGCGCGAGGTCTGGCAGAGCCACAGCCTGATCCTGCGCGGGCTCGACACGCTGCCGCTCCGTTTCGCCGCGCGCTGATGTCCCGGCCGGCCAGCATCAAGCTGCTCTGCTTCCACCACGCGGGCGGCAGCGCCGCCAGCTACAACAGCTGGAGCCGGGCGCTGCCCGACTGGATCGAGGTCGTCCGGGTGCAGCTGCCGGGCCGTGACCCGGCCGGGCGCGAGCCCCGCCACACCCGGGTGCAGACGCTGCTGCCGGAGCTCTACCCGCGCTTGGTGCCGCTGCTCGACCGGCCGTTCGCGCTCTACGGCCACAGCCTGGGCGCGCTGGTCGCCTTCGAGCTCGCGCGCGCCCTGCGCGCCGCCGGCGAGCCGGCGCCGCTGGCCCTGTTCGTCTCCGGCCGGCGCGCGCCGCAGATGCCGCTGGCCTTGCAGGCGCTCCACGACATGCCGGAGCACCTGCTGATCCCGCGCCTGATCGACCTGGGCGGCATCGCCCGGGAGCTGGCCGACAACCACAAGTGGCTGAGCTACTTCCTGCCGGTGATGCGGAGCGACCTCGAGATCTCGGACCGCTATGCCTACACGCCGGGCGAGCCGCTGGCGTGCCCGATCTTCGCCTTCAAGGGCGAAGCCGATCCGCTCGTCACCGAGGCCGAGTCCCACGCCTGGCGCGCGCAGACCAGCGGCGCGTTCGCCCACGCCGCGCTGCCCGGCCGGCACTTCTGCCCGCCCGCGGCGACGGCGCTGCTGCAGGCGGCCATCGCCGAGCGGCTGAGCGCGCTCGCCGTGACGACGGCGGTCGCGTGAGCGCGGCCGGCGCCCCCGACGCGGCCACGCTCGTCGGCCTGCTGCGCCTTCACGCCCGGCGCCAGCCGGACCGGCGCGCCTTCGTGTGCCTGGGCGACGAGGGCGCCGAGCAGGAGGTCCTCACCTACGCCGAGCTCGACCGGCGGGCGCGGGTGCTCGCGGACCGGCTGCTGGCGACGGCGCGGCCGGGCGACCGCGCGCTGCTGATGTTCCCGACCTCGCTCTCGTTCGTGGTCGCCTTCTTCGCCTGCCTGTACGCCGGCATCGTCGCGGTGCCGGCGGTGCCGCCGCGGATCAAGCGGCTGCGCGAGTCGGTCGGATCGATCGTGCGGGACTGCCGGCCGCGGGCGGTGCTGACCGTCGCCGGCTACGCCGACTTCACCCGCGCGCAGCTCGCGCAGGCCGGCGGGCTGGAGGTGATCGCCGTCGACGCGCTCGCCGCCGGCGAGAGCGCGTTCGTGCCGGCCGAGCCCGCGCCGGGCGCGACGGCGTTCCTGCAGTACACCTCCGGCTCGACCTCGCTGCCCAAGGGCGTGATCGTCAGCCAGGCCAACATCATGGCCAACCTGGAGATGATGCGGGTCGCGTTCCGGAACGACGCCGACTCGACCTACGTCGGCTGGGCGCCGCTGTTCCACGACATGGGCCTGATCGCCAACGTGCTCGAGCCGTTCTACGTCGGCGCGCTGTGCGTGCTGATGGCGCCGGCGACCTTCGCCCAGCGGCCGTGGCTGTGGCCGGCGGCGATCTCGCGCTACCGCGCGCGGGTCAGCGGCGGGCCGAACTTCGCCTACGACCTGTGCGTCGAGCGGGCGAGCCGCGTTCCGCGCGAGCTCGACCTGGCGAGCTGGGAGATCGCGTTCAACAGCGCCGAGCCGGTCCGGGCGGCGACGCTCGACGCGTTCGAGCGCGCGTTCGCACCGCTGGGTTTCCGGCGCGAGGCCTTCTTCCCGTGCTACGGCATGGCCGATGCGACCCTGCTGATCTCCGGCGGGCCGCTGCTGCGCCCGCCGGTGGTGCTGCCGATCGGCAAGGACGCGCTGGCGGAAGACCGGATCGCGCCGCCGCGCGACGCGCGCGACGAGCTGCGGGCGGTCGGCTGCGGGCAGGCGCTGGTCGGCGAGGAGCTGCGGATCGTCGACCCGCAGACGCTGCGGCCGTGCGCGGCGGACCGGGTCGGCGAGATCTGGGTCAGCGGGCCGAACGTCGCGGCGGGCTACTGGGAGAACCCGGCCGCGACGGCGGCGACGTTCCCCGCGACCGCCGAGGGCCGCTTCCTGCGGACCGGGGATCTGGGCTTCCTGGCCGGCGGCGAGCTGTTCATCACCGGCCGCCACAAGGACCTCATCATCGTGCGCGGCCGCAACTACTACCCGCAGGACATCGAGCTGGTCGCCGAGTCGGCGCACCCGGGGCTGCGGCACGGCTCGTCGGCCGCCTTCACGCTGGCCCGCGGCGGGAACGAGGAGCTGGTCCTGGTGCAGGAGGTCGAGCGCGTCGCGCGGCGCGCCATCGACCGGGCCGAGGCCGCCGCGGCGATCCGCCGCGCCGTCTTCGAGGAGTTCGAGCTGACCGTCAACGAGGTCGTCCTGGTCCCGCCGGCCGGTGTTCCCAAGACGTCGAGCGGCAAGATCCGCCGCGCCGAGACGCGCCGGCGCTTCCTGGCGGGCGAGCTCGACCCGCTCGCCGCGGCGGACTCGCTCGAGGCAGTCGCCAAAGGCTGATCGCATGGGAACAACCGAGCGCGCCGAGGGGCTGGCGCGGGACGTCCTGGAGGCGGTGATCGCCAAGACGCCGTTCGCCGTGCTGGTCGGCGCCGAGCTGGTCAGCTACGGGGACGGCGCGGTCGAGCTGCGCGTGCCGATGAGCCCGAAGATCACCCAGCACCACGGCTTCGCTCACGGCGCGGTGATCGGCTTCATGGCCGACAGCGCGTGCGCGTGGGCGGCGGCCTCGGTCGCCGGCGACGTCGTGACGGCGGAGTACAAGCTCAACCTGATCGCGCCCGCGGTCGGCAGCGCGCTGGTCGCCCGCGGAACGGTCGTCAAGGCGTCCGGGCGGCAAGTCGTCTGCCGGGCCGACGTATTTTCGCAGAGCGAGGGCGGCGAGCGGATCGTCGCCACGGCGCTGGCGACCGTCATGAAGTTCAAGGCCTGATCCTTGGTCCTGATCGACACGACGCTGCCGGTCTTCGGCACGATCTTCTGCGGCTATCTGCTGGCCCGGCTGAAGATCCTGCCCAAGGAGAGCAGCGACTACTTCAACCGCTTCGTCTACTATTTCTCGTTCCCGGCGCTGCTGTTCGTGTTCGTCTCGCGCACGCCGCCGGCGAAGATCTTCTACTGGCCCTTCGTGCTGGCGTGGACCATCGGGCTGGTGATCACCTTCGCCGTCACCGCGGTGGTCAGCGCGGTGCTCTACCCGGGCCGGCTGGCCGATCTCTCGATGCGCTGCATGAACGCGACCTGCGCGAGCACCGCGTTCATGGGCATTCCGCTGGCGGCCGCCGCCTTCGGCAAGGAAGCGGCGCTCCCGGCGATCCTCTCGACCACCATCCTGGCGATCGTGATCGTCAGCGCGACGGTGCTGCTGATCGAGATCGGCCGCAGCGCGAAGTCGGGCAGCACCACGATCGTGCGCGACATCAGCCTCTCGCTGGTCAAGAACCCGCTGATGATCGCGGTCGTCGCGGGCATCGTCGTCGCCTTCACGCTGGGCGGCCTGCCCTCGCCGATCGCCCGCTTCGGCGAGCTCGCCGGCGGGGCCGCGATCCCCTGCGCGCTGCTGTCGCTGGGGCTGTTCATCTCCGGCCAGACGATCCGCGAGAACGCCGGCGAGATCACCGCGCTGAGCGTCATCAAGCTGGGCGTGCACCCGCTCGTCACCTGGCTGCTCATCCTCGCGTTCTTCCCGATGGACCCGGTCTGGAGCAAGGCCACGATCCTGATGGCGGCGCTGCCGCCGGCCACCACGTGCTTCGTGATCGCCAAGCGCTACGACACGTACGTCGGCGTCACGTCGGCGCTGGCGGTGGTCTCGACGATCGTGTCCGTCGTCACGATTTCGGCGCTCTTGGTCCTGCTGGGCCGGTAGCGAGCCCGTGCGACCGGCCGGAGCCGCGCCGGTCTAGGGTCGTACCGCGTGCGCGCCGAACGTACGCCCTTCGCAAGCGGCAGCCGGGAGCACGTGCAATGATCGGAAGACGAACCGCGATCCAAGTCGAGCAGACCGACGTGACGGGAGCGCAGTTGCCCATCGCCTGGGTGGCGACGGCCGGCGCCGACGCGCCGCTGGACGATCTCTGCGCGTGGCTCGACGCGCGCAAGCCCGAGATCGAGCGGATCATGACGACCAGCGGGGCGCTGCTGCTGCGCGGCTTCGACGCGCTCGAGGGCGCCGAGTCGTTCGAGCGCGCGCTGGCGGTCGTCTGCCCGCAACTGATGGACTACGTCGGCGGCACCTCGCCGCGCCGCTCGGTGCGCGGCAACATCATGACCGCGACCGACGTGCCGGCGACCTACTCGATCCCGCTGCACCAGGAAATGGTGTACACGGACGACTATCCCGACCGCATCTCGTTCTTCTGCGAGACCCCGCCGAGCACGGGCGGCGCGACGACGCTGGGCGACATGCGCGCGATCACCCGCGCCATCGATCCCGCGGTGCGCGAGCGCTGGCGCGCCGGCGGCGTTCAGCTCCGCCGCACGCTGCCGACGCAAGCGGGCGTCGACAAGAAGCCCGGCGTCGCCAAGCCCTGGTCCGAAGTGTTCGCGACGACCGACCGCGCCGAGGTGGAGCGGGTCGCCCGCGCGCGCGGCTGGCGGGCCGACTGGCTGGCCGACGGGTCGGTCCAGCTCTGGCAGGAGCTGCGCCCGGCGCTGCGCGCGTACGAGAAGACCGGCGACGAGGTCTGGTTCAACCAGGCCCACATCTTCGCGCCGGTGACGACCTTGAAGTGGACCCTCGAGGACGGCCGCCGCGAGCAGTGGGAGCGCTTGCAGCAAGCCTGCGAGCGGCACCCGGAGATGCTCGACCGCGTCTTCCACCGCGCCGAGCGCGAGATCGACGACGCCGACGTGCTGCACGTCTACGACGTCCTCAAGCGCTCGGAGATCCCGCTGCGCTGGCAGCGCGGCGACCTGCTCCTGCTCGACAACACGCTCGTCGCGCACGGGCGCACCGCCTTCAGCGGTCAGCGCAGCGTGCTGACCGCGTTGATCCGCGACTGACCCACCTAGGAGGCACCATGGCCGATCAGCGACTCGTAGACGCGTTCCTCGCTGACGACTACCCCGCGATCGACCCGCAACTGCCCGGAATCATGAAGCTGCTGAACGAGCGCCGCGCCGGCCAGAGCTGGCACAAGCACGGCACGTTCAAGGACCACCTCTACGGCACGTACCGCATGCTCAAGCTCTGGGGCCAGCCCAGCGAGATCGCGGCCTGCGGCCTGTTCCACAGCGTCTACTCCAACGAGTACGTCGACCTGGCGCTGTTCGACCCCGAGCACGGCCGCCACGTGCTGCGCGGCGACCTGGGCGAGCAGGCCGAAGAGCTGATCCACCGCTTCTGCACCATCCCGCGCACCGCGTTCATGCGCGACGTGATCACCCGCGACCGCATTCCGGCGGCCGGGCTCGAGCTGAGCGGCAACGGCGGGCCGGCGGTCCGGATCGACCGGCGCGAGACGGCGATCTACATCGTCGTCACCATCGCCGACCTGGTCGAGCAGTGGTACAGCTGGCAGGAAGACACGATGTCGCGCTACCCGGATTTCGGCCAGGTCGACGCCAAGCTGATGTGGAGCGCGACCCTCTGGCCGGGCCAGTTCCGGCCGGGCAGCTCGGCGCTCAGCCTCGCCTCGCGGCTCGCCCGCCTGCTGCCGGACTTGGACCTGCCGGTTCCGCCCATCTTCGCCGACTGCACGCAGGTGCTCGCGCCGGAGGACGAAGCCGCGGCGAGCGCGCTGTACTGGCAAGTCGCCTCGCAGAACATGCCGCAGGTCGCGCCGGTCCACGCGCGGCGCATCCTCGAGCAGGCGGTCCGGCACAACCCGTTCGTCGCCGAGCCGCGCTTGCTGCTGGCCCAGCTCGCGCTGATCGAGGACGACTTCGAGGGCGCGGCCCGCCACGCCGAGGCCGGCCTCGGGCTGATCACCGGGTGGGGCATCCAGTGGGACAAGCGCATTCCCTGGGAAGGCTGGACCGTGTGGGCGCGGCTGCTCGCCTCGCGCGCCCGCCAGCGGGTCTGGCCGCGCACCCTCAGCGAGCACAACAACCTCGGCCTGGTACCGGCCGAATTGCCGGAACTCGCGGAGGCCGCCGGATGAGCCAGCTCCACGACCACGTCCACCCGCAGACCACGACCACGACCACGACCACGCGGACGGCGAGGCGGGCGCGTTCTCGGAGACCGTGCTGCGCGTCAAGGCGCTCGAGTCGGTCCTGGTCGAGAAAGGCTACGTCGACCCGGCGGCGCTCGACGCGATCGTCGAGACGTACGAGAACCGGGTCGGCCCGCGCAACGGCGCGCAGGTCGTCGCGAAAGCCTGGACCGACCCGGCGTACCGCAGCTGGCTGCTCGACGACGCCACCGCCGCGATCGCCTCGCTCGGGTTCACCGGGCGCCAGGGCGAGCACATCGTGGCGCTCGAGAACACGCCGGCGCTGCACAACGTCGTGGTCTGCACGCTCTGCAGCTGCTACCCGTGGCCGGTGCTCGGCCTGCCGCCGGCCTGGTACAAGTCGCCGCCCTACCGCTCGCGGGTCGTCCTCGACCCGCGCTCGGTGCTGGCCGAGTTCGGGCTCGAGCTGCCGGCGCAGACCGCGATCCGGGTCTGGGACTCGACCGCCGAGATCCGCTACCTGGTCGTGCCGATGCGGCCGGCCGGCACCGAGGGCTGGAGCGCGGACGAGCTGGCGGGCCTGGTGACCCGCAACTCGATGATCGGCACCGGGCTGCCGCTCGCCCCGGGCGCGCGGCCGTGAACGGCCCGCACGACCTCGGCGGCGCGATGGGCTTCGGGCCGATCGGCGGCAGCGAGGCGGAGCCGCCGTTCCACGCCGAGTGGGAGCGGCGGGTCTTCGCGCTGACGATTGCGATGGGCGCGACCGGCGCCTGGAACCTCGACATGTCACGCTTCGCCCGTGAGAAGACGCCGCCGGTGGAGTACCTCAGCGGCCCCTACTACCGGATCTGGCTGCACGCGCTCACCACCATGCTGGCCGAGCGCGACCTGGTCGCGCCCGACGAGGTGGCGGCTGGCCGGGCGCTGCACGCCGGGCCCGCGCCGGCGCGGGTGCTGCGCCCCGAAGCCGTCGCCAAGGCGCTGGCGACCGGCGGGCCGGCGGACCGGCCGATCGCGGCGGCGGCGCGCTTCGGCGCCGGCGACCGCGTGCGGGCGCGCAATTTCCACCCCGACCACCACACCCGGCTGCCGCGCTACCTGCGCGGGCACGCCGGAACCATCGACCGGGTTCACGGCTCGTTCGTCTTTCCCGACACGAACGCCAGCGGCGCGGGCGAGCAGCCGCAGTTCCTGTACTCGGTCAAGTTCGACGGGCGCGCCGTCTGGGGCCCCGACGCCGCGCCTGGGCTCGAGGTGATGGCCGACTGCTGGGAGAGCTACCTGGAGCCGCTCGATGGCTGAGCCGGTGGTGCGGCTCGACGACGCCGACCGGCCGGGCGGGTTCGACGAGCCGTGGGAGGCGACGGTGTTCGCGCTGGCGGTCAGCCTCAACGCGCGCGACCTGCTGAGCTGGAACGAGTGGACGCAGCTCGTCGCGCGGGTCGCCCGCGAAGCGCCGGAGGGCGGCCAGAGCACCTATCTGGCCTGGCTGCGGGCGCTCGAGACGTTCGTCGTGTCGGCCGGGCTCACCGACGAGCGGGCGCTGGCGGAGAAAAAGGCGGCCTGGGACAAGGCGGCGCGCACGACGCCGCACGGCATGCCGGTCGAGCTGCCCTGAGCCCGCGCGACCGGCTCGCGCGCCGCGCCTTGATCGGCGCCGCGCTCGGCTTCTTCGTCGACATGTACGACATCTATCTGCCGGCGGTCGCGCTGACGCCGGCGCTGGTCTACTTCCAGCCCAACGTGCTCAGCCCGCCGGTGATCGCGACGGTCGCCAACGTCGTCCTGACCGTGACGCTGATCGGCCGCCCGATCGGCGCCTTCGTCTTCGGGCACTTCGCCGACAAGATCGGGCGCAAGACCACCGCCATGGTCGCCGTCGGCGGCTTCGGGCTCATCACGCTGCTCATGGGACTGCTGCCGGGCTATCGGCAGTGGGGTCTGGCGGCGCTGGGGACGCTGATCGTGCTGCGCCTGCTGGACGGCATCTTCCTGGGCGGCGAGTACACCGCGGCCAGCCCGCTCGCGATGGAGTACGCGCCCAAGGAGAAGCGCGGGCTGTACGGCGCGCTCATCATGGCCGGCTTCCCGCTCGGCTACGTCGCGATCTCGATCGTCACGCTGGTCGCGCTGCGCATCGCTCCGCTCGGCGGCGCCGGCTCGCCGTACGTGCAGTGGGGCTGGCGCATTCCGTTCTTCGTCGGGGTCGTCATCTCGGCGCTGTTCGTGCTGTACTACCGCTCGGTGCCCGAGTCCGAGCTGTGGCTGAAGTCAACCCACAAGGAGCAGCAGCCGATCCGCGCGCTCTTCCGGGGCGACAACCTGCGCCACTTCGCCCAGGTCTTCGTGCTGATGACCGGCATGTGGTTCACCCTGAACTCGGTGGTCGGCGTGCTGCCCGCGCTGTTCGGGCGCGTGATGGGCATCCCGAGCGGCCAGGTCACCTCCATGCTGCTCGTCATCAACCTGCTGCTGGCCGGAACCTACGTCGGCGCGGGCGTCTGGAGCCAGCGCATCGGGCGCCGAACGTACCTGATCTGGTCGGGCGCGCTGACGGCGACGGTGGTGGCGGCGTTCTACGTGCTGCTGGTCGGGGTGGCCAAGCAGAGCGTCTGGCTGGGCATCGGCGTGGGCATCCTGGTCGAGCTGAGCGCGATGTCGGCCTGGGGCCTGGCGACCACCTACGTGAACGAGCGCTTCCAGACCAACGTGCGCTCGTCGGGCTTCGGCTTGGGCTACAGCCTGGCGGTCGTGATCCCGTCGCTCTACCCGTTCTACATGCTGATGCTGGGCGCGGTCATGCCCTACGCGTACACCCAGGTCGTCCTGCTCGCGCTCGGCGGCCTGCTGACCGCGGTCGGCGCCGCGCTGGGACCGGAGACGCGCGACGTCTCCTTCGAGCCGTGAACCGGGCGGCCGGATGGGACGCCGGAGGTCTGCCGTGGGCGCCGGCAAACGCCACGCCCATGACCAGCAGCGACACGAAGCGGTGCGACAACCTGGCGTGTCTGTGCGAGGTGCCACTCGCCGACACGGTGTGCGGCCCCTATTGCGACTCGCCGGACGGGCGCGATCCGGAGAGCATCCGCTGCCGGTGCGGGCACCCCGGCTGCGAGCAGGAGATCGAGGAGCAGCTCCACGGCGGCATCGGGCGCGAGACGCTCTAGGCGCTCAGGCTCCTTCGGCCAAGAGCGAGCCGTAGCGCTCGCGCAGCTCGCGCTTGAGGAACTTGCCGACGCCGGTGCGCGGGATCGCGTCGAGGAACAGGATGCGGTCGGGCGTCTGCCACTTCGCCAGCCGTTCGGCCAGCCAGGCGCGCAGCGCCGCCTCGTCGAGCGTCTCGCCCTCGCGCGGGACGACCGCCGCGACGGGCCGCTCCTGCCAGGTCGGGTGCGGCACGCCGAACACGCAGGCTTCCTTGACCGCCGGGTGGCCCATGATCAGGTTCTCGACCTCGACCGAGGAGATCCACTCGCCGCCCGACTTGATGAAGTCCTTGACCCGGTCGACGATCTCGAGGTAGCCGTCGCGGTCGATGGTGGCGACGTCGCCGGTGTGGAACCAGCCGTCGGGCTCGAACGCCGCCGCGCTCGCCGGCGCGTTCTCGTAGTACGCGGCGGTCGTCGCGTAGCCGCGCACGAGCAGCTCGCCGCGCGCGACGCCGTCGTGGGCGACGTCGTCGCCGCGCTCGTCGACCAGCCGGTACTCGACGATCGGCAGGAACCGTCCTTGGGTGTACATCTTGGCGTGCTGCACGTCGGGCTGGTCGGCCAGTGCCGCGACCGGCGCGGCCAGCGTGCCGACCGGCGACATCTCGGTCATGCCCCAGCCGTGCTGCATCGCGATGCCGAGCCGGGCGAAGTCGTCGTAGAGCGCGGCGGGCATGGCCGAGCCGCCGATCTGAATGCGCTCGAGGTCCGGCAGCCGGCGCCCGCTCTTGACCAGCACGTCGCGCACGCCGAGCCAGACGGTCGGCACGCCGGACGAGAGCGTGATCCGCTCGCGCTCGCACAGCTCGATCACCCCGGCCGGGTCGAGCCGCTCCATCGGCAGCACGTAGTCGGCGCCGACCATCAGCGCCAGGTACGGCGTGCCCCAGGCGCTGGCGTGGAACATCGGCACGATCGGCAGGAAGCGGTCGCGCTCGCGCAGCGCGATGACGTCGGCCAGGCCGATCGCCAGCGTGTGCAGGTAGATCGAGCGGTGCGAGTACAGCACGCCCTTGGGGTCGCCGGTCGTCGCCGAGGTGTAGCAGAGCATGGCGCCCGCGTTCTCGTCGACCACCGGCCAGCCGTAGCGCTCCGGCTCGGCCGCCAGCAGCGTCTCGTAGTCGAGCGCGCCGGGCACCTCGGCCGCGGGCGCGCCCATGCAGACGAACGTCCGGGCGGCTGCGGGGTCGAGCGCGCGCGCCGCGCCGACCGCCGCGGCCAGCGAGCCGTCGTAGAAGACGGCGCGGTCGCCGGCGTGGTCGAGCACGAAGGCGCACTGGTCGGCGAAGAGCCGGATGTTGACGGTGTGCAGGATCGCGCCGATCATCGGGACCGCGAAGTACAGCTCGAGGTGGCGGTGGCCATTCCAGGCGAACGTCGCGACCCGGTCGCCGGCCCCGATCCCCAGCCGCCGCAGGGCGTTGGCCAGGCGCGCCACCCG
>CAWCJH010000005.1:0-27316 GCA_963795695.1 Vulcanimicrobiota bacterium
GGCGGCACGCCGGTGACGTTCGACCTGGCGCCACCGCGCCGGGCGCGCGGCTACGACCACCACCTGGTCGACGTCGCCGACCGCGCCGCGGTGGAGCGCGCGATCGGCGCGGTGGCCGAGCTGCAACGGCGGCCTGATCGACGCGATCGTCGCCAACGCCGGCATGGACGCCTGCGGCGACTTCGACCGGGTCGCCGCCGACGCGTGGGAGCGGGTGATCCAGGTCAACCTGATCGGCACCGCCTCGCTGGTGCGCGCCGCGCTGCCGTACCTCGAGCGGGCGGCGAACCCGCGCATCGTCACCGTCGCCTCGACGCTCGGGCTGCGCGTGCTCGGCGCGGCGACCGCCTACAGCGCCTCGAAGTTCGGTGTCGTCGGCTTGACCCGCGGCCTCGCGCTCGACCTCGCCGGCCGGGTCGGCGTGACGCTGCTGATCCCGGGCGGCATGAAGACGCACTTCTTCGACGGCCGCGACGAGCAGTTCAAGCCCGCCCCCGACGCGTTCGAGAAGCAGCAGCTCAACGACCCGAGCGAAGTGGCCGAGAGCGTCGTCTTCGCGCTCACCCGGCCCAAGGGCGTCGAGGTCCGCGAGCTGATCGTCACCGCCTCGCGCGAGACGAGCTGGCCTTAGCTCGAAGAAGGCACGGGGACGGTGTCGTAGCGCGCGTAGACGATGCGGTGGGTGCCGTCCTCGTCGAAGTTGAGGCACGACTCGATCGGCTTGGCGTAGACGTGCAGGGTGACCGCGCGGCCGGCGCAGGCGCCGACCCGGTGGACCGAGAGGTGGCCGCTGCGCATGTCGATCTCGCCGGCCCGCAAGTCGCGAGTGCTCGTGCGGTTCAGGCCGAACGGGCCGCCCCGCGCGCCGCCGGGCCGGGCGATGCGATAGTTCTCGCAGGTGATGGCACCGCTCTGGATGACGAACGCGCAGTCGGAGTCGGCGTGGTCGTGGATCGCCGAGCGCGCGTCCTGGTCCCAGCAGATCGCGATCAGCTCGAAGGCCGGGTCGCGCGCGACCAGGTTGCGGGTATAGCGGCCGGGCGCCCAAGTCAGGTACGGGGCAAGGGTGCGTTCGTCGACGCTGACCCCCCGCAGCGCCGCGGCGACGCGAACCGGCTGCACCTCCGGACCGAGCTCGCGCAGTGCCGTTACCAAATCGCCGATGGCCTGGGTCACAACCTGGGTTCCTCCTCCCGCTGAAGTTCTGGCTGCACCGCTCGCCGGCCCTCTGCCGAGGGGAGGAGCGCCAGCGCCCTGGCCGGGAGTACCGGCTCGGAGGGTAGTCACTTGGCCTTGGAAGTCGCCCGCACGATCCGCGCCCCGCGCGGGAGCACGCTGCGCGCCCGCAGCTGGCAGACCGAAGCCGCGCTGCGGATGCTGATGAACAACCTCGACCCCGAGGTCGCCGAGCGGCCCGAGGACTTGGTGGTCTACGGCGGGATCGGCAAGGCCGCCCGCGACTGGCCGGCCTTCGACGCGATCGTCGCCGAGCTCGAGCGGCTGGGCGACGACGAGACGCTCGCCGTCCAGTCCGGCAAGCCGGTCGGGGTCTTCCGCTCGCACCCCGACGCGCCGCGGGTGGTGATCGCCAACTCCAACCTGGTCCCCCACTGGGCCACCTGGGAGCACTTCCACCAGCTCGACCGCAAGGGGCTCATGATGTACGGCCAGATGACGGCCGGCTCGTGGATTTACATCGGCTCCCAGGGGATCGTCCAGGGCACCTACGAGACGTTCGTCGAGCTGGGGCGGCGCCATTACGGCGGCGACCTGAGCGGCAAGTGGATCCTCACCGCGGGCCTGGGCGGGATGGGCGGCGCGCAGCCGCTGGCCGCGACGATGGCCGGCGCCTCGCTGCTGGCGGTCGAGTGCGATCCGGCCCGGGTCGAGAAGCGGCTGGCGACCCGCTACCTCGACCGCGCGGCGGGCTCGCTCGACGAGGCGCTGGCGCTGATCGCGGAGTCGGCGCGGACGAAGGTGCCGGTCTCCGTCGGGCTGGTCGGCAACGCGGCGGAGATCCTGCCCGAGCTGGTGCGCCGCGGCGTGCGGCCCGACGCGGTGACCGACCAGACCTCGGCCCACGACCCGGTCAACGGCTACCTGCCCGCCGGCTGGACGCTCGGGGAGTGGCGCGCGCGGCGGGAGTCCGACCCGGCCGGCGTCGCCCAGGCCGCCAAGGCGTCGATGGCGGTGCACGTCGGGGCGATGGTCGCCTTCCACCGGCTGGGCGTGCCGACGTTCGACTACGGCAACAACATCCGCCAGATGGCCGCCGAGGCCGGCTGCGCGGACGCGTTCGCCTTCCCGGGCTTCGTGCCGGCCTACATCCGGCCGCTGTTCGAGCGCGGCGTCGGGCCGTTCCGCTGGGTCGCGCTCTCGGGCGATCCCGACGACATCCGCAAGACCGACGCCAAGGTGAAAGAGCTCTTGCCGCACGACGCGCACCTGCACCGCTGGCTCGACATGGCGCAGGAGCGGATCGCGTTCCAGGGCTTGCCGGCCCGAATCTGCTGGATCGGCCTGGGCGACCGCGACCGGGTCGGCCTGGCGTTCAACGACATGGTCGCGCGCGGCGAGCTGAAGGCGCCGGTCGTGATCGGCCGCGACCACCTCGACAGCGGCAGCGTCGCCTCGCCCAACCGCGAGACGGAGGGGATGCGCGACGGCTCGGACGCGGTCAGCGACTGGCCGCTGCTCAACGCGATGATCGGCGTCGCCGGCGGCGCGACCTGGGTCTCGATCCACCACGGCGGCGGGGTCGGGATGGGCTTCTCGCAGCATGCCGGCGTGGTGATCGTCGCCGACGGCACCGCGGCCGCCGCCGAGCGGATCGCGCGGGTGCTCTGGAACGATCCGGCGACCGGCGTCGCCCGCCACGCCGACGCCGGCTACGCGACGGCGGTGGAGTGCGCGCGCGAGCACGGGCTGCGGCTGCCGATGCAGGCGCGGCGGTGAGCGCGCCGGCGCTCGAGCGGACGACGGTCGCGCTGCGGCCGGGCGAGCTGACCGCGCGCGACGCGCGCGCGCTGCTGCGCGGCGGCGCGGGGCTGGCGCTCGACCCGGCCGCGCGCGCCGGCGTCGACCGCGCCGCGGACGTCGTCGCGGCGATCGCCCGCAACGACGTCAGCGTCTACGGCGTCAACACCGGCTTCGGCAAGCTCGCGCAGACCCGCATCCCGCGCGACAAGCTGGCCGACCTGCAGCGCAACCTGGTGCTCTCGCACGCCTGCGGGGTCGGCCCGCCGCTCCCGCGCGAGGTCGTGCGGCTGGTGCTGGCGCTCAAGGTCAACGCGCTGGCGCGCGGCTACTCCGGCATCCGCTGGAGCGTGATCGAGACGCTGCTGGCGCTGCTCGAGCGCGACGTGCTGCCGGCGATCCCGGCCCAGGGCTCGGTCGGCGCGTCGGGCGATCTGGCGCCGCTGGCCCACCTCTCGGCGATGCTGCTCGGCGTCGGCGACGCGCTGGTCGACGGAGCGGTCGTGCCGGCGCGCGAGGCGCTGGCGGCGGCCGGCATCGCCCCGCTCGACCTGCGCGCGAAAGAAGGGCTGGCGCTGCTCAACGGCACCCAGGTCTCGACCGCGCTGGCGCTGCGCGGCCTGATCGCCGCCGAGGACGTCCTGGCGGCGTCGCTGGTGGCCGGCGCGCTCACGCTCGAGGCGGCGCTGGGGAGCTGCACCCCGTTCGACCCGCGCATCCACGCGGTGCGCGGCCACCGCGAGCAGAGCGACGTCGCGGCCGCGATGCTGCGCCTGGTCGCCGGCACCGAGATCCACGAGTCGCACCGCGACTGCGGCCGCGTGCAGGACCCGTACAGCCTGCGCTGCATCCCGCAGGTGCTCGGCGCGTGCCTGCGCACGATCCGCGATGGGGCCGCGATTCTGGTCGACGAGGCCAACGCCGTCTCGGACAACCCGCTGGTCTTCCCCGACACGGGCGAGGTGCTCTCGGGCGGCAACTTCCACGCCGAGCCGGTCGCGCTGGCCGCCGACGCGCTGGCCGTCGCGCTGGCCGAGATCGGCAACATCAGCGAACGGCGCTCGGCGCTGCTGGTCGACCCGGCGTTCAGCCAGCTCCCGGCGTTCCTGGCGACCGAGCCGGGGCTCGAGTCCGGCTACATGATCGCCCAGGTCACCGCCGCCGCGCTGGCCTCCGAGAACAAGGGGCTGGCGCATCCCGCCAGCGTCGACTCGATCCCGACCTCGGCCGGCCAGGAGGACCACGTCTCGATGGCGACCCACGGCGCGCGCCGGCTCGACGACATGGCCCGCAACTGCGCCAACATCGTCGCGATCGAGCTGCTCTCCGCCGCGCGCGGGATCGGGTTCCGGCGGCCGCTGCGCACCTCGGACGCGCTCGAGGCGGTGCTGCTCGAGATCGCGCCCGACGGCGGCGGCCGCGGCGACGTCTACCTGGCGCCGCAGATCGCGCGGGTCGCGGCGCTGGTGCTGGACGGCCGCTTCACGCCGCTGGCCGCCGAGCTGTTCCCGACCACCGCGAACCCCGCGTCGGCGCGCCGAGGAGGCGACCGGTGAGCGACCCGACCTACGCGCTGAACCCCGGCCGCAGCCCGCTCGTCATCAGCGCGCCGCACGTCGGCACCGATCTTCCCCACGCGCTGCGCGCGCGCTTGAGCGAGGCCGGGCGCGGCTTGGTCGACACCGACTGGTACGTCGACCGGCTCTACGCGTTCGCCGGGCGGCTCGGCGCCACGACGCTGCGCGCCCACTTCTCGCGCTATCTGGTCGACCTCAACCGCGACCCGGCCGGCGTCTCGCTCTACCCGGGCGCGCGCACGACCGGCCTGTGCGCGACCGAGACGTTCGAGGGCGAGCCGCTCTACGCGCCCGGCGACGAGCCGAGCGCGGCGGAGATCGGCGGCCGGCGCGCGGCGTACTGGGAGCCGTACCACGTCGCGCTGCGCGCCGAGCTGAACCGCGTGCGCGCCGCGCACGGCTACGCGCTGCTGCTCGACGCGCACTCGATCTGGGGCCGGCTGCCGCTGCTGTTCGAGGGCGACCTGCCGAGCATCAATCTCGGCACGAACTCCGGCCGCTCGTGCGCGCCCGGCGTCGTCGCCGCCGCGGTGGAGGCGGTCGCTGCGTCGACCTACGACCACGTCGTCGACGGCCGCTTCAAGGGCGGCTACATCACCCGCCACTACGGCGACCCGGAGGCCGGCATCCACGCGCTCCAGATCGAGCTCGACCAGCGCACCTACCTCGCCGCCGGCTCGCGCAGCACCTGGGACGAGGCGAAGGCGGCGGCACTCAGCCACGTGCTGCACCACGTCTGCGAGGCGCTGCTGGCCTGGGGCGAGCGTCAGGTGAAGACGGTGTCCTGATGGCGCGCGGTACGCTCTTCGGCAAGGTCTGGGCGGGGCGCGTGGTCGACCCGCTGCCCGGCGGCAACGCGCTGGTGTTCTGCGACCGCGTCGTCTCCTACGAGCTGCTCGGCGCGCGCGCCGCGGTGACGCTGGCGGAGCAGTTCGGCGACCGGATCTACGACCCAGCCCGGGCGATCGCGGTGACCGACCACGTCGCGCCCGCCAAGGACTCCGACTCGGCGGTCCAAGCGCACACGCTGCGCCTGTGGGCGCGGCGCAAGGGCGTCACCATGTACGACCTGGGCGACGGCGGGATCTGTCACGTGGTGGTGCCGGAGCGGGGCTGGATCGAGCCCGGGATGGTGGCCTGCTGCAGCGACAGCCACACCTGCACGCTGGGCGCGTTCGGTGCCTTCGCGCTGGGGGTCGGGACGACCGCGCTGACCGGCGCGCTGCTGGCCGGGGCGCTGGTGCTGCGCGAGCCCAAGGTGATGCGGGTGCGGGTCGACGGCCGGCTCGGCGACGGCGCGACCGCGAAGGACCTGGCGCTGGCGGTCGCGGTGCGGCTCGGTTTCGGCGGCGCGACCGGCTACGTGCTGGAGTATCAGGGCCCGGCGATCGACGCGCTCACGATGGAAGAGCGCATGACCGTCTGCAACATGGCGATCGAGGCCGGCGCGACGACCGGGATGATCGCGCCCGACGAGACCACGATCGCCTACCTGCGCGAGACCGAGCTGCAGCGCGGCGACGCCGGCGCCTTCGCGCGCAAGGCGGCGGGCTGGCGCGCGCTGCGCGCCGACCCCGACGCGCGCTACGACGCCGAGCTCGCGATCGACGCGAGCGCGCTGCGCCCGACGATCACGTGGGGCACCAACCCCAGCCAAGCCGTGCCGATCGACGGCCGCGTGCCGGCCGACGCGCCGGCCGCCGATCTGGCCTACATGGGCCTCGAGCGCGGCCAGGCGCTGCGCGGCCTGGCGATCGACCAGGCCTTCATCGGCTCGTGCACCAACGCGCGCCTCGACGACCTGCGCGCCGCGGCGCGCGTGCTGCGCGGCAAGCGGGTGCGGGTGCCGACCATCGTCACGCCCGGCTCGGAGGCCGTGCGCCGGGCGGCCGAGCGCGAGGGCATCGCCGCGACCTTCCAGGACGCCGGTGCGCTCTGGACGCACGCCACGTGCGGCGCGTGCTGCGGCTCCTCGATGGGCGTGCTGGCGCCCGGGATGCGCTGCGTCTCCTCGACCAACCGCAACTTCCCCGGCCGGATGGGCGAGGGCGGCCGGGTCCACCTGGCCGCGCCGCAGATCGTGGCGGCAAGCGCCGTGCTGGGCCGGATCGCCTCGGCCGACGAGGTCTCCGCGAGCGTCGAGGTACTCGCGTGATCGTCGAGGGCGACGTCCTGCCGCTCGACCGCGCCAACGTCGACACCGACCAGATCACGCCCGGGCGCTACCTCGTCGGCCTGGACACCAGCGGTCTGGGCGCGGTCGCGTTCGCCGGCGTGCCCGGCGCGGCGGAGCTGCTGGCGGCGCACCCGCGGGCCGCGATCGTCGTCGCGCGCGAGAACTTCGGCTGCGGCAGCTCGCGCGAGCACGCGGTCTGGGCGCTGCTCCAGCGCGGGGTGCGGGCGGTCGTCGCGCCCAGTTTCGGCCGCATCTTCGAGGAGAACGCCTACAACAACGGCCTCGTCCCGGTGGTGGTGCCGCTGGACGCGATCGACGGGCTGCTGGAGAAGCGCACGCTGCGGATCGACCTCGACGCGCAGACCGTGGACGGGCTCGGCTTCGAGCTGGACCCGCTGCGCAAGGGCTACCTGGGCGGCGGCGGCTTCCTGCCGTTCTTGGCGGAGCGGGCCGAGCGCGTGCGGGCTTGGGAGCGCGAGCACCTGACGAGCTGAGCCAGCGCGCCCATCGAGCATGCTGGGGATGTGCTTTGGTGCTAATTGCAATCAGCGTCTTTGACTTGGTTCTATTAGGCTACTTGGTTCTATTGAGCTATTTAGAATAAACACTAGATAGTACAAAGCAAACCAGTTCGATTCAGCTGGAGTTGTCGAATCTTCCGGATGCCCCGGGTCGTTTGCTCCGGGGCATCCTGGCACAATTGCCGGAAGGACGACACCGTGAATCTTGCTTATGCCTTGATCGCGAGCGCGGCGCTATTGTTCGGCTTCGTTTCGAGCCCCGTCTCGTCGGTGACAACAGCCGCACCGAGCGACGTCATCCTGAGCGGAGGTCCGTCCTGACAACGGAGTCCAACAGCCAAGCGCCGAAGGCGACCTAGCGAGCACGAGACGGTTTGCGGGTGTGAGCCGGTCTCGGTCTTTCACTTTCAGCCTAACGGCGGGTGTACAGTACGATTCCAAAACAAGCACTTTCTAAGCAAGGTCGAGCTCGCGTCTCGTTGTCCGACGCCATGCAAGCGTGGTTCGGCGGGGATTTTGAAGGCTGCGTACTGCTCTGCGACGCGATCAAGACTCGCGACCCGATAGCGCTCTCGCAGATCGCCCTGTTGAAGGCGAGGGCGTTCTTGCGGCTGGGAAGAGCGGACGAAGCCTTGCACGAATTGGGTCAAAGCTCGTTGCAACACCTTTCCGTGGACGCGCGCGTTACATCGTTGATGCTTACGGCGGCCGCTGAAATACGGCTGGGCCGCTACACCTCCGGCTTAGAGATAATCGACGAAGCGCGCTCAGTGCCCGGTAACGTCCACCCTACGATCGTTTCCGAAATTGCGCTCACTGCCGCTCTCGCGTTCTACGGGATGCGGTCGCTGGAAGAGGCACAGCGAGAGCTCGCCCGGGTTACACCCGATTCCGACATCATCTACGCACGCGCTTTAGAGTACCGCGGTTGGATCGAGACCGTCCGTGCGAGCTATGAGAGCGCTGCCGAGTTTTTCACACGTGCCCTCGTAGCGCTGGATTCGTGCCGACACTATGATCGCTTTTTGGAAGCCAATTCGCTCATGGCGCTGGCCCTTCTCGCCGCGGAGCGATTCGACGTTCGAACCTGGGATATCGTCGCAGAGCGAACTGATCGATTCGACTGGGCAGCGCAAGGCCTGGCGCTTCCTCATTTCTGCGTGAATATATGCCGCTCGATGATGTACGAGTGTCTTGGCGACTTGCGTGCAGCGATGCGAGCAGCCTTCGAGGCGGAAATGAGTGCTACTAGCGACGCGAATCGTGCAGCCTCGCGCCTTCGGCACGCGGCGATTGCGAGAGGAAACGGCGATGCGCTCGAGCACATGGCGTTCGTCGACCAAGCGGAAGCGATTCTAAGACGCACACCATCGATCAATCTCAGCGGTGATGAAGTGTCCGTACCGCTTATCCTTGCGGAGGAATTTGCGCTCGCTGGTGACCATCAAAAAGGCCAAGAGCACCTCGCGGCCTATCGATCTAGCGAACGACCGTCCGCGATGCTGTCCGGAAGTTCCGATGTACGAAGGGAAGCGCATGAGCGACTAGCGGAAGCCCATGTGTTCGAAGCGGTCGGCGATGAGTCGTCGGCGCTGCGCTCCTTCATCGATGCGTTCGAGATATTCGAGAAGATCGGGTATAAACGACGTGCGACCGTCGCTGCCCTCAGTCTGGCAAGGATGACGCGCAGCAATAAATACAAAGCGTACGCGCTGATGGCGACCGAAGGACTTGCCTCCAGCTTCTGGATGCGGCGTGAGGCAGAATCGGCAACGCGGCCAGAGAACCCGATCGTCGAGGGGCTGACGCCGCTCGAGAAAGAGACTCTCGCGCTCGTGTGCGAGGGCCGCACCAACCGCGAGATCGCGACACTTCAAGATCGCTCGTACTACACCGTCAGAAACATGGTCTCCGATCTGTTGGAGACGTTCGGGGTCAAGAACCGGAAGCGGTTGATCGCCATGGGCAGGGAGCGCAGGCTAGCCGCTGCCCCGGGGCGTTCGACCGGCTAGACGTCGTCGGGCGCGGGAGGCATCATGGCCTCGAACCATGGTGCCCACCATCGTCCGAACCGTGCCGCCGCTAGGGCGGCGCGGTACGGCCGGCCGCCGATCCGTTTCTTGCGTGCGCCCGCGAGGGCGTCGCCTACACCCAAGAGCGGATCGGGTGTGCCTGCCGCACCGCTCACCGAGGCCGGTGTTCCTGGACTCATCGGGAACACCCGGCACATGCAGCAGTTCACGGTCGGCCCGGTCGGTCATTTCGGCTTGGCCGTGCGCGATCCGCGCGCGAGCGCGGCTTGGTTCACCCGTTGCCTGGGCCTGGGGCCGTACATGGAGGCCGACGACGCGGTCGCGGTCGGCAACGACGCGGTGACGATCTGGTTCTTCCAAGGCCCGCCCTCGCCCGAGACGCTCGGTCACCTGGCGTTCCGGCTGCGCGACCGGGCCGAGCTGGAGCGCGCGCTGGAGCATCTCCGGCAGGAGAGCGTGGTCCTCGAAGACCCGGGGCACGAGATCGGCCCCCAGGCAGAGGGCGCGCCGGACGTCGGCATCTGGTTCCACGATCCGGACGGCTACCGCTGGGAGCTCTCCGCGCCGGGATAGCGACTTCAGGCCCTCGTCCGGCGCGGTAGCGTTCCGCGCGTCCGGGTAGTCTAGTTCTGCGATGCAGCAGTTGTACACGAACCAGATCGCGTGCGCCGAGTTCGTTCCGCTCGGCGGTGACCTGCGCGGCTACTACGCCGTCCCGGCGGGCGACGGGCCGTTTCCCGCCGTGCTCCTCTACCAAGAGGCCTTCGGCGTCAACGACTACGTCCAGAGCGAGGTCCGGCGGCTGGCCGAGCACGGCTATGCGGCGCTGGCGCCCGACCTCTTCCGCGGCGAGACGTTCGGCTACGATGAGTGGAACAAGCTCGAGCCGAAGCTGCGGGCGCTCACCGACGACGGCCTGCTCGCCGACGTGCGGGCCGCGGTCGCGTTCCTCGACGCGCAGCCGAACCTGCGCCACGAGGCGTACGGGGCGGTCGGGTTCTGCATGGGCGGCCGGCTGGCGGTGCTGACCGCGCTCGCGCTGGGCGAGCGGATCGCGGCCGCGGCGTCGTTCTACGGCGGCGGGATCGCCCCCGACCAGCCGCGCTTCTTCCAGCCGCTGCGCGACCGGCTGGGCGAGGCGAAGGGCGAGCTGCTGCTGGTCTACGGCGCCGACGACGAGGGCATCGCGCCGGCCGAGCACGCCCGCATCGCCGAGACGCTCTCGGCCCACAAGAAGCGCTACGAGCTGAGCGTCTACCCCGGCGCGCCGCACGGCTTCGCCTCGCGCGACCGCCAGAGCTATCGCCCCGAGCAGGCCGAGGCCGCCTGGGCCCAGACCCTGGCGCTGTTCGACCGCACCCTGCGCTGAAGCGCGAGCCGCTCGGTTGGCCCGGGCGGGCCGTTGGTGGGTACCGGGTGGTGGTGCTGAATCCCGAGATCTCCGCCAACCGCCGCCCGGTCGACCGGCTCGGCAAGAGCCCGCTGCTCGCGTCGATCGCGGACGCGGTCCAGCCCGTCGTGCGGCAGGTCCTCGAAGCGGCGGGCTCGGGCGTGAACGACCTGCTGCACGGCAAGCCGCTCGGCCACCCGCTGCACCCGGTGATCACCGACGTTCCGGTCGGCGCCTGGACCGTCACCGCGGTGCTCGACCTGATCGAGCTGAGTGACGGGCCCGACGTCGCGTTCGCGGCCGATGCGTCGCTCGTCGTCGGGCTGCTGGGCGGGCTGGGCGCGATCGCCTCGGGCCTGTCCGACTGGTCCGACACGGCCGACGATCCCAAGAACGTCGGCATGGCGCACGCGCTGCTCAACTCCGTCAGCTTCACCGGCTACCTGGCCTCGTACGGGTTGCGCCGAGCCGGCAAGCGGCGCACCGCGATCGTGACGGCACTGCTCGCCTACGGCGTCTCGGGGCTGGCCGCGTACCTGGGCGGCGAGCTCGCGTACGGGCTGCAGCTCGGCATCCGGCACACCGCCGAGCCGCTCGCGCCGGCCGGCGAGTTCACGGCCGTCATGGCCGCCGCCGACGTGCCCGGCGAGCGGCCGGTGCGGGTCGACTTCGGCGGCATCCCGGTGCTCGTCTCGCGCGCCGGCGACGGCCTCGCCGCGATCGCGGCGGCCTGCACCCACCGCGGCGGGCCGCTCGATCAGGGCACGTTCGCCGACGGCTGCGTGACCTGTCCCTGGCACGGCTCCGTGTTCTCGCTCGCCGACGGGCACGTCGTGCGCGGCCCGGCGTCGTTTCCGCAGCCGCGCTTCGAGGCGCGGGTCAACGGCGGTCAGGTCGAGCTGCGCGCGCTGCCGGTCTAGGCGCCGAGCGGCTCGCCCCCGACCACCACGCCCGCGCACGGGCTCGCGCCCAGCCAGTAGCTGAGCTCCGCCGGCGAGCCGACGTCCCACAGCGCGAGGTCGCAGCGCAAGCCTGCCCGCAGCTCGCCGCGGTCCGCCAGGCCGAGCGCGCGCGCGGCGTGACGGGTCGTGCCCGCCAGCGCCTCTTCGGGCGTGAGGCCGAACAGCACGCAGGCCAGGTTCATCGCGGCGGTGAGCGCGAGCAGCGGCGAGGTGCCGGGATTGCAGTCGGTCGCCAGCGCCAGCGGCACGCCGTGCGCGCGCAGTAGGTCGACCGGCGGCTTCACCGTCTCGCGCAGGTAGTAGTACGCGCCGGGCAGCAGCACGGCGACCGTTCCGGCTTCGGCCAGCCGGCGCACGCCGTCGGCGCCGGTGCGCTCGAGGTGGTCGGCGGAGAGCGCGTTCGCGCGCGCGGCGAGCGCGGCGGCGCCGGTGTCGTCGATCTGGTCGGCGTGCAGCTTCACCGGCAAGCCCGCGCCGTGCGCGGCGGCGAGGACGAGCTCGGCCTCGGCCGGCGAGAACGCGATCGTGTCGCAGAAGACGTCGACCGCGTCGGCCAGCCCCTCGCGCGCGACGCGCGGCACCATCAGGTCGCAGACCAGCGCGACGTACGCGGCGCGCCGCTCGCGGTACTCGGGCGGCACGACGTGCGCGCCCAGGTACGTCGTGCGCACGCCGACGCCCAGCTCGCGCCCGAGCCGGCGCGCGACCCGCAGCACGCGCAGCTCGGTCTCGACGTCCAAGCCGTAGCCCGACTTGATCTCGACCGTCGTCGCGCCGCTCGCGATCAGCGCGCGCAGCCGCCGGGCGGCGCCGGCGAAGAGCGCGTCCTCGCTCGCCGCGCGGGTCATGGCGACGGTGTGCGCGATCCCGCTGCCGCCCGCCGCTGCGGCGACGTAGCTCTGGCCGGCGACCCGGCGCTCGAAATCGGCCACCCGCTCGCCGCCGAAGACCAGGTGCGTGTGGGGATCGACCAGGCCGGGCGTGATCCAGCGCCCGCCGGCGTCGATCACCCGTGCGGCGAGCCGCTCCGGCGCGTCGGGCAGCGCCGCGCGCGGACCGACCCAGCCGATCGCGCCGCCGCGCGCGGCGAGCGCGCCGTCCTCGATCGCGCCGTAGGCGGCGCCGCCGGGCGCCATCGTCGCCAGCTGCGCGTTGATCCAGAGCGTGTCGTACCGGGGCATCACCGGAGGTTCATCACGCGGGGAAGGAAGGCATCGCCGCGCCCGAGAGCGACCGCCCGGCCGTTTCGCGCAGGTATTGCGCGGCAGCGGGCGGAGTTCCGCCCGTGCGGCTGTTCGCGCGCGAAGCGTTCCTTCCCGGAGGCTGGGCTCCCGACGTGGCGATCGAGATCGCGCCCGACGGGACGATCGTCGGCGTGCGCGCCGGCGCGCAGCCGGCCGGCGCCGAGCGGGTCGCGGGCGCGCTGGTGCCGGGCATGCCGAACCTGCACTCGCACGCGTTCCAGCGCGCGATGGCCGGCGACGCCGAGCGGCGCGCGCGCCCGGACGACGACTTCTGGTCGTGGCGCGAGGCGATGTACCGGCTCGCCGGCAGCCTCGACCCCGACGCGCTGCGCGCGCTGGCGCTCGACGTCTACCGCGCGATGCTGCGGGCCGGCTACACCGCCGTGGCCGAGTTCCACTACCTCCACCGCGACCCGCACGGCGCCTGGTACGCCGACCGTGCCGCGACCGCGCGGGCCTTGATCGAGGCGGCCAAGGAGGCCGGGATCGCGATCTGCCTGCTGCCCGCGCTCTACGCGCACGGCGACGCCGGCGGCGCACCGCTGGGCCCCCAGCAGCGCCGCTTCGCCGCCGGCGTCGACGACGTGCTCGGCATCGCGCGCACGCTGCGCGACGACTACGCGGGCGATCCCGACGTCGTCGTCGGCGCCTGCGCGCACTCGCTGCGGGCGGTAACGCCGGCCGAGCTGCGCGCGCTGGTCGACGGCTCGCCGCCCGAGGTGCCGCTGCACCTGCACGTCGCCGAGCAGCTGCGCGAGGTGGCCGCGGTCGAAGCCGCGCTCGGCGCGCGCCCGGTCGCGTGGCTGCTCGCGCAGCACGACGTCGGCCCGCGCTGGTGCCTGGTCCACGCCACCCAGCTCGACGACGGCGAGCGCGCGGGGCTGGCGCGCAGCGGCGCCGTCGCGGGCCTGTGCCCGACGACCGAGGCGAACCTGGGCGACGGCCTCTTCCCGCTGGGGCCGTATCTCGCCGCGGGCGGCGGCTTCGGGATCGGCTCCGACAGCAACGTCTCGCTCTCGCCGGTCGAGGAGCTGCGCTGGCTGGAGTACGGCCAGCGCTTGGCGACCCGGCGCCGGATCGTCGCCGCCGGCGCGAGCGGCGCGTCGTGCGGCGAGACGCTCTGGCGCGGCGCCGCGCGCGGCGGTGCCCGCGCCTGCGGGCGGGCGGCGGGTGCCATCGCGCCGGGCCTGCGCGCCGACTTCGTCGTGCTCGCCGACGACGGCCCGCCCGAGACGCGGCTCGACCGCTACGTCTTCGCCGCCGAGCGCGCGGCGCCGCGCGCGGTGATGGTCGGCGGCCGCTGGCGCGCCGGTGCGGCGGGCTCCACGGCGATGGAACGGCGGCGCTAACGAGGTCGGGTTTCGCGCAGCATACAATACTACTTGCGTGACCCCGCCCATCTGGTGCGCATGAGCGCCGCCGAAGCAAAACCCAGCCGGCGCGATCCGGCGAGCATCTTGCACGAGGCGCGCGAGGCTTGGCTGGGGGGCGAGTGGGAACGCTCGGCGGCGCTGCTCGAGGGGTTCGTGCCGCCGACCCGCGAGCAGCGCGTCGACGCCGCGCTGCTGCTCGCGCGGGCCACGCTGCGGGTCGGTCAGCCGGCCCGCGCGCTGGCCGCGCTGGACGGCGCCGCCGAGCTCGTCGACAAGCCCGACGAGCGGGTGACCGCGCTGATGCTGCGCGGCGCGGCGCTGGTCGCGCTCGGCCGCGCCGGCGACGGCCTGCCGCTGCTCGCCGACGCGGTCGCCGACGCCGGCGCGCACGCCTCGGTTCGCGCGCAGGCCGGCTACGAGCTCGCGCGCGCGTACTGGAGCCTCGGGCGGCTGGACGACGCCGAGCGCGCGCTCGACCTGCACGTCCCGGCCGACGCGGGCATCGACTCCGCGCGCGGCTTGGAGCTCTACGGCTGGATCGAGGTGCGCCGCGAGCGCTACCCGATCGCCTCGCGCCACTTCCTCGACGCGCTCGACCTGCTCAAGCGCTCGCCCCACCGCGACGCGTCGATGCACGCCTCGCTGCTCTACGCGCTGGTCTCGATCGCGCTCGACACGCTCGACCTCAAGCTGTTCGCGCGAGTGCGGCGCGACATCGATGCGAGCACCTGGTCGCCGGGCCTGCAGCCGCGCTGGGCCGCCCTGCGCCGTATGCGCGCGACCGTCGAGCTGCTCGACGGCAATCCCGGCGAGGCCTGGCGGCTGGCCGACGAGGCGCTCTTCCAGTCCGCCGCCGGCTCGCAGCGCGTCGCCGCGCTGGTCACCGCCGCGCAGGTCGCGCGCGCCGCGGGCGAGACGTTCACCCCCGACCGGCTGGTGCACAAAGCCGCCGGCATCGCCGCCAACGTCGACTGGGGCGCGCTCGACCGCGAGGGCCGCGGCGTGCTGCTCGAGGTGATCCGCCAGGTCGTCGAGGTCGACCGCGAGGTCGCCGCCGGCCTGTTGGCGCTCTACGACGAGCTGCCGCCGGCGCGCACGCCGCTCGACGCGTTCGAGGACGACCGCGGCGGCGGCGCGCTCGAGCGCGCCGCCCGCGCCGCCGTCGCGCGCGCGCAGGGCCGCCGGACCGAGGCGCTGGTCGACCTGCGCGCGGCGCTGGCGGTCTGGCAGGACGTCGGCAACCGCTACGCCGAGGCGCGCGCGCTGCTGCTGCTGCTCGAGCTGGAGGCCGACGACGAGGCGCTGCAGCGCGCCGACAACCTGACCCGGGTCGTCCCGCGCTCGTGGCTGCGCCGCCGCTACGAGTCGCTGGCCGAGCGCGCGCGCGGGCCCGAGCAGCTCAGCCCGGCCGAGCGGCGGGTGATGTACGCGATCTGCGAGGGCCGCTCGACCGCCGAGATCGCCGAGCGCTTCGGGCGCAGCAAGAACACGATCCGCAACCAGACCCGGCGCGTCTACGAGGTGATGGCCGTGCGCACGCGCTCGGCGCTCGTCTCGAAGTGCGCCGCGATGGGCTTGTTGTCCAATACCGCGTAAGAGTCTTATGGAACGAAGGTACTAAGACAAATCCTTGATAAGGTGGCATCGAAAGAGGGCACCTCGTAAGGGGATTTTCTGTTCCAGTTCGTCTTCAGCTCGCTCGACTGCGCGCTCGCCTACACCGACCGCGACGGCGTCCAGCGCGTGCCCGCGCTGGGCGCGGACCGCGGGCGGCTTCCGCCCGGGCACTACCGGATCGCCGGCATCGTCGAGCACGGCCCCTGGAGCGCGGACGAAGGCCCGGCTCGGATCGCGCTCGCCGACCTCGATTCGGCCGCGGTCACCGCGCTGGTCGACGCCGGCCGGGCCCACCGCCGTGAGGGCGACGCGCTGCTGGAGATCGGCGCGGTGGTGGGCCCGCTCGGCGGCCTCGGCGGAGCGGTCGGACTGATCCACGGCGGCGGCACGGGCGCCGACCGGCTGGCGCCGCTCCAGCGGCTGAGCCCACCGGCGGGCGCCGCGGTGCGGGTCCGCAACGCGGACCTGGTGCGGATCGTCGCGCTGCTCGACCGCCCGTCGACCGGCGTGCGCATCAACGTCCTGAGCGTCCTTGACGACGCATGACCAAATTTAGCTGGTACAAAGGATTCAGGTAAAGCTTGCGTAAATGTGGTCTTTGCGGGGTCGCGTTGTGCCCGGGGTGTGGCGGCACGCGATGACGAGACTCTTCTCGACCGGAGGAACCGACGTACCGAAGTCGCGTCAGGCCGATGTGCGGGCACGCCCCTGCACTCGGCCCAAAACCCGCCCTGTAGGCAGGCGGGGCGCGAAATCGCAGATCGACGCCGTAACCGGGTACGGCGGATGATCCACGCCGTGTTCAACCGTCCCGCTCTTTCGCTCAAGGTCTACGGGCCCGACAACCGGCTCTGGGAGCTGATCGCCGCGACCGGCGCGGCGCCGGCCGGCGCCGACGTCCACGCGCCGTACGGGCCCGGCCACCCGGTGCCGCCCGGCCACTACCAGCTCAGCGGCCACGTCGTCTACGCGATGCCGGGCCCGGCCGACGGGGCCGGCCGGATCCAGGTCGACGACCTGGACGCCGGCGCGGTCCAGCAGCTGGTCGAGGGCGGCCGGGCCCGGCTGCGCGCGCGCGACGTCGAGATCGCCGGCCTGCCCGGCGCGGCCGGCAACCTGGCGCGCCACCGCCGCAGCGGGGTGGCGCTGCACGGCGGCGGCGAGCAGCTCGCCGACCCGCTGGCGCCGTTCCAGTGCCTCAGCCCGACGCCGACCGGCGGAGCGCGCCTGCACAACGCCGACCTGGTGCGGCTGATGGCCCTGCTCGAACCGGCGTACGCCGCCCACGCGATCGTCCTGACCGTCGTCGGCGACCCCTGAGCGCGAGGCGGCCGCCGGCGGCCGTGGAACGAGCGCGCATGGGCGAGGCGGGGCAGGGGCTCGAACGGCTCGGGGCGGCCGAGCTGGCGCGGGCGATCGCGGCCGGCCGCTGCACCGCGCGGGCGGCGGTCGAGGCCCACATCGAGCGGATCGAGGCGGTGAACGGCCGGCTCAACGCGGTCGTCGTGAAGCGCTTCGCGCAGGCCCGGGCCGACGCCGAGCACGCCGACGCGGCCCAGCGCGCGGGCGCGCCGCTCGGCCCGCTGCACGGCGTGCCGATCACGCTCAAGGAGTCCTTCGCCTTGGCCGGCACGCCGGCCACCCTCGGCATCCCGGGCGCGCGCGACGACGAGCGCGACGGGCCGCTGGTCGCGCGGCTGCGCGGCGCGGGCGCGATCGTGCTGGGCAAGACCAACGTCCCGCAGCTGCTGATCTACAACGAGACCGACAACCCGCTCTACGGCCGCACCAACAACCCCTGGAACCTCGACCGCTCGTGCGGCGGCAGCAGCGGCGGCGAGGCCGCGATCATCGCGGCGCACGGCTCGCCGCTGGGCTTGGGCAGCGACATCGGCGGGAGCCTGCGCTGCCCCGCCCACGCCTGCGGGATCGTCGCCCTCAAGCCGACCAGCGGCCGGCTGACCAACGAGGACGCCCGCCCGGCGGGCTTCGCCGCGGGCCAGACCGCGATCGTCTCGCAGCCGGGCCCGATGGCGCGCGAGGTCGCCGACCTGGTGCTGGCGATGCGGGTGCTGGCCGCGCCGGGCCAGGCCGCGTTCGACCCGCAGGTCGCCCCGGTGCCCTGGCGCGAGCCCGCCGGGCTCGACCTGCGCGCGCTGCGGGTGGCGGTCTACGAGGACGACGGATGCTTCCCGGCCGGCCCGGCGGTGCGGCGCGCGGTGCGCGAAGCGGCGGCGGCGCTGCGCGGGCTGGGCGTGCGGGTCGAGCGCTTCGCGCCGCCCGACGCCGCGGGCGCCCTGGCGCTCTTCCTGGGCATCCTCTCGGCCGACGGCGCGCGCAGCGCGCGGCGCCGGCTCGGCGATGCGAAGCGCGACCCGCGGGTGGCCGGCCTGCTGCAGCTCGTCGGCATCCCGAGCCGCTGGCGGCCGCTGGCCGGGGCGGCGGCGCGCGCGCTCGGCCAGCGCCGGCTGGCGGCCCAGATCGCGGCGCTCCGCGAGCGCACGGTGGACGAGTACTGGACGCTGGTCGAGCAGCAGGCCGCGTACGGCCGCCGCTTCGCCGCCGAGCTCGACCGAGGCGGCTTCGACGCGATCCTCTGCCCGCCGCACGCGCTGCCCGCGCTGACCCACGGTTCGGCCTATTTCCTCACCGGCGCCGCGAGCTATGCGATGCTCTTCAACCTGCTCGGGCTGCCGGCCGGGGTCGTGCCGGTCACCTGGGTGCGGGCGGACGAGGCCCGGCCGCGCGGCCGCGGCGTGGACGCCGTCGCCCGGGCGGCGCGGGCGGTCGAGCGCGGCAGCACCGGGCTGCCGGTCGGGGTGCAGGTCGCCGCCAGGCCCTGGCGCGAGGACGTCGTGCTGGCGCTGATGGCGGCGCTCGAGGCGGCGCTCAGCGGCGCAGCGCCAGCAGCAGGGCGGCCCCGATCATCGTGAGCGTCGCGAGCGCGCCGAGCGGCCAGGCCAGCCGGTAGGTGGTCCGGACCAGGTCGGGCCGCTCGAGCAGCGCGCAGCCCAGGCCGATCCGGACCGGCGAGAGCATGGTGAGCGCGCTGCCGGTCGTGTTCTGGATCGCCGCCAGCCAGACGACGCTGACCCCGGCCGCGGCGCCGAGCGCGCCCTGGGTCGGCATCAGCAGGCCGTTGGAGGCGCTGTTGCTGCTGGTCAGCATGCCGGCCAGCGCCGGAAAGAGCGGCGACGCGGCGATCGCGGCCAGCGGGCCGACCGCGCGGGCGAAGCCCGCCGCCAGCGCCGCGGCCACGCCCGCCTCGGCGACGAGCTGGGCCATGACCAGGAACGCGATCGTCGCGACCGCCGCCCGCCAGCCGCGGGCGAGCGCGTAGCGGGCGCTGCCGGCGATCAGCCCGCCCCGGCCGCGGGCCAGCGCGGTGGCGGCCGCGACCCCGAGCAGCCACAGGAACGGGTGCAGCAGCGGGTACCAGCCGACCGCGCCGCCGACCGGCGGGCGGAGCGCGAGCCGCACCGCGGCCGAGTCGCGCAGCGGCCCGACCACGTGGACGCAGACCAGGACCAGCGTGAGCGCCGCGTAGGGCAGGGCGACGGCCAGCGCCGCCGCCCGGCCGCCCGGCGGCGGGCGGTCGACCAGCAGGAAGCGCAGCGCGATCAGCGGGCCGAGCGACGCGACCACCGCGACGTCGGCGTCGGTCACGGCGCTGACCCCGACCAGTGCCGCCCCCAGCGCCGCCGTCCAGCCCGCTTCGGCCCACCGCTCGCCGGCGGCGGCCGGCCCGGCGAGCCACCAGAACGCGCCCAGCCAGACCGCCAGCAGCGGCAGGGTCAGCAGCGCGCTGCGCAGGCCCAGCTCGTCCGGGGTGACCCCGGCCAGGTGGGCGCCGATGTCGGTCCCGACCGCCAGGCCGCCCCAGGGCACCAGCATCTGGCTGAACAGCCCGAGCACCAGGCTGCGGGCCGGCGGGAGGCCGAGCCGGCCGATGATCGCCAGCGCCGCGACGTAGCCGACCCCGAAGCCGGTCGCCGACTCGACGAACGGCCCGATCAGGAAGCAGGCCGCGAACAGCGCGCGGCGGCGGGTGTGCTCGGCCGCGACCGCCGCGCCGGCCGCGCGGTCCGCACCGAGCTGCTCGACGACCCGGTGGAAGAAGAGCCCGCCCAGGATCACCATGACCGCCAGCCACCCCAGCCACGCCCCGCGCACCGCCGCGGCCGCGGCGGCCGGCGGTCCGAGCCGGTGCGGGGCGGCGGTCAGCGCGACGAGCGCGGCGAGCGCCATCCCGGCCACGCCGGCGCGAACGGTGCCGACCCGGCCCGAGGCGAGCAGCGCGACGACGGCGACGATCGGGGCGGCCCACACCAGGTAGCTCACGCCCGGCCACTTCGGGCCGGCGTCGAGGAGCCTTTTCCGGCCCGCCGAAGCCGCGCGCGATGCGTTTCGTCGACGTGCGCGAGCGCGCGGTCCCGATCTCGCGCTACGCCGACCCCGCGATCCCCTCGGGCGGGCTCGACACCAGCATCGTCGCGCTGACCACCGACGTCGTGCGCGACGGCCGGCCGGTGGTCGGCTACGGGTTCTCGTCGATCGGGCGCTTCGCCCAGGGCGGGCTGATCCGCGAGCGCTTCGCGCCCCGGCTGCTCGCCGCCGGCGATGGCGAGCTGGCCGACGCCGGCGGCACCAACCTCGACCCGTTCCGGGCCTGGCGCGCGATGATGCAGGGCGAGAAGCCGGGCGGGCACGGCGAGCGCTGCGTGGCGGTCGGCACGCTCGACATGGCGGTCTGGGACGCGGCCGCCAAAATCGCCGGCCTGCCGCTGCACCGCTTCCTGGCCGCCGCGGTCGGCCGCCCGGCAGCCGCCGGCCCGGTGCGCGCGTACGCCAGCGGCGGCTACCGCTACCCGCAGGACGACGCGGCGCGCCTGCGCGACGAGGCGGCCCGGCTGCTCGACCGCGGCTACACCCGGCTCAAGATCAAGCTCGGCGCGGCGCCGCTGGCCGACGACCTGACCCGGGTCGAGACGGTGCTGGCGCTGGTCTCCTCCGGCGACCGGCTGGCGGTCGACGCGATGAACGCCTACGACGGCGCCGCGTAGCCGGGCCGCGGCGGCGGCGCTGGCGCCCTACGGCCTGTGGTGGTTCGAGGACGTCTGCGACCCGCTCGACCTCGAGACGCTGGCCGCGGTGGCCGCCGTCTACCCCGGGCCGCTGGCGGTCGGCGAGGCGCTCTTCTCGGCCGCCGAGGCCAAGCTCGTCGACCGCCACGGCGGCCTGCGCCGCGAGCGCGACATCCTGCAGTTCGACCCGGCCCACTGCTACGGCATCCCGGGCTACCTGCAGATCGTCGAGACGCTGCTGGCCGGCGGCTGGGCGCGCGGCGCGTTCTGGCCGCACGGCGGCCACCTCTTCACCCTGCACGTGGTCGCCGCGCTCGGCCTGGGCGGCTGCGAGATGAACCCGCTCGCGTTCCAGCCGTTCGGCGGCCTCGGCGACGGCGCGGCGCCGGCGGACGGCCGGGTCGCCCCGCCCGAGGTCCCCGGCATCGGGTTCGAGACGAAGGCGGAGCTGCTCGCGCGCTTCCGCGAGCTGGCCTGAGGTGGGCGAGGCCGCGCTGCGGGCGGAGATCGTCGCGGCCTGCGCGCGGCTGGAGGCGCTCGGGCTCAACCGCGGCACGGCCGGGAACGTCGGCGTGCGGGCCGGCGACGGCTTCCTGCTCACCCCCAGCGGAATCGACTACGACCGGCTGACGCCGGCGTCGCTCGTGCTGGTGGCGTTCGACGGCAGCCACGCCGGGACGGCCGAGCCGAGCAGCGAGTGGCGGCTGCACCGCGAGATCTTCGCCCGGCGGCCCGACGTGCGGGCCGTCGTGCACACCCACTCCGTGTACGCGACGGCGCTGGCGGCGCTGCGCGAGCCGATCCCGCCGTTCCACTACCTGGTCGGCCTGAACGGGCGGGCGACGATCCCGTGCGCCGCGTACGCGACCTACGGCACCCAGGAGCTGGCCGAGCACGCCGTCGCGGCGCTGGCGGGCGGGCGGGCTTGCCTCTTGGCCAACCACGGCGTCGTCGCGCTGGGCGGCTCGCTCCACGCCGCGCTCACCTTGGCGATCAACGTCGAGACGCTCGCGACCCAGTACCTGGTGGCGCGCCAGGCCGGGACGCCGGTGCTGCTCGACGCCGCCGAGATGGCGCGCTGCGTCGCGAGCCTGAGCCGCTACGGCGCCAACCGCGACAACCTGCCGCTGGAGCCGTAGCGGCGTCAGTGGGCGACCGCGTCGCCCTCCTCGTCGAACTGGATGCCCGAGAGCAGGGTCGCCAGCGGCGGCTTGAGGCCGGTCAGCACAGGCGGCATCGGCAGGCTCTCGCTCAGGCCGAACAGCGGCGGCGCGCCGTCCAGCCCGCTGACCTGGACCGGCATCGGTGCCCGAGCACGCAGCCCTTGGGCTCGCCGGTCGAGCCCGAGGTGTAGAACACGTACGCGACGTCGGCCGGACGTCGACCGCGCGGTCGTGCTCGACCCGCAGGACGTTGAGCGGGCCGTGCCGCGCGACGACCGTCTCGCCCGGCTTGACCGCGCCGCTATGACGGTGTCCGTCGAGGAGCGCTCGGAAGTTTTCCATCGAGACCGACGCATTGCACGCGGCGAGCGGCCGTGTCTTATGGCTCGTTCGCGCCGCAGCGAAACTTTGCACTGCGCACACCGTCCGAGGTGCCGGCTCGCCGGCCAGGCAAATCGAGCGTTCGGCGGTAAGTACGCGCGGTGATGGCGACGTTCGCGCGCTTGCCGGCGCGATGATCGCGATCTTCTGGGCGCGCACGCTGGTCAGCCCGGCCGGCCCGGTGACCGCGGCGAAGTTCACCTTAACTTCGTAAGGAGGTCGAATCGTTCGATGAGAATCGCCGCGCTGGTCGCCCGCATTCTGCTCGGGCTGCTGTTCGTCTTCGCGGGCAGCTTTGCGTTCATTCCGTTCACCCCGCCGCCGCAGCCTGGCCTGGCGGGCCGGTTCCAGGACGTGTTCTTCGCATCGCACTGGGTGCAATTCGTCGACCTCGTCGAGCTGATCGTCGGCATCCTGCTGCTGGCGAACCGTTTCGTGCCGCTGGCGCTGGTGGCGCTCGCCGCGGTGCTCGCCAACATCCTGTTCTTTCACCTGGCCATGCAGCCGAAGACCCTGCCGATCCCGCTGGTCGCGGTGGTGCTGTGGTTCCTCGTCGCCTGGTGGCACCGCGCCAGCTTCGCGCCCCTGCTGGCGGCCAAGGCGCCCCCGCCGGACGTTCGGCGAACGTGAGCTCGTGTGTCGCGGATCACGTTTTCATTGAGAACGCGTTGGAACGGCGAGAACTGCCGAACACTCGGGATAGTATGATTTTCCCGGTCTTCGTCGATTCGCTGAACACCGCGGTCCATTCGGTCCTGGATCAGCCGGACGAGGTCGCGCTCATCGAGACCGTCTCGACGGCAACCTGGATTCGAGCCGCCTACCGGGCCGGGGTCCATCAGACCGACGAGGGCCTGGAGGCCTGGATCGGCCGGCGCGGGCGCGTCGGCCGCCGCTGGAGCGAGGCGTACGACCAGTCGTCGATCGAGCGGCTGGCGATCGCCTTCGCGGCCCTTCTCCACAAATGCGATGCCGAGGACGACGGCTGAGCCGGCTCAGTTCGCGTTGTCGACGTTGACGGGAATCGTCGCCGTGGCCGAGCTGCCGTCAGCCCGGCTGGCGCCCAGCGAGAGGTTGACCGCGGACTGACCGACCGGGACGGCGGCGAGCGGGAAGGGCAAGGCGGCCCTCGGTGAACCAAGCCTACTGGATCCTCACCGCGGCGGTGATTCGCCTGCGCTACACGCAGTCCGGCGCGGTGCGCCCGTTCCGCATCCCGGGCGGCACGGCCGGCGTGTGGGCCGTCGGCGGCACCGGCTTCGCGGCGACGGCGTTCGCAAGCGTCGTGGCTCGCCTAGCCGGTCTCAGGTTCGAACGAGGAGAGTGTTCCCATGCGGAAGATAATCGTCGGCGCCATGGTTTTCCATGGACGGCGTCATGCAGGCGCCCGGCGGGCCGACCGAGGACCCGACCAACGGCTTCGCGTTCGGCGGCTGGCTGATGCCCTATCGCGCTCAAGAGTCTCGCGAAGAGCTCGACGGCCTCTTCAGGGAGAAGTTCGATCTCCTCCTCGGCCGCAGGACGTACGAGATTTTCGCCGCGTACTGGCCGTACTACGCCGAAGACCCGCCCCACGGCAGCATCGCGAAACTGTTCAACGAAGTCAAGAAGTACGCGGTGTCGCGCTCGGGCGAGGTCGATACGAGCTGGCAGGGCTCGGTGCTCCTCCGCGACATCGCCGACGTGAAGCGTCTGAAGCAAGCGGACGGCCCGAACCTCGTCACGCAGGGCAGTGCCGAGCTCGGGCATGCACTGCTCGCCAACGATCTGGTCGACGCGATGAGCATTTTCACGGTGCCGGTCGTTCTCGGCGGCGGCAAGAAGCTGTTCGCGGACGGCTCGGCGCCGCATTCGTTCAAGCTGACCGGCTCGCGCGTTTCGTCCACCGGCGTCCTCATCGGCCACTACGAGCGCGAGGGCGAGATCACGATCGCCGACGGCGCGCTCGGTTCACCCAGCAAGCGCGAGGTCGCCCGTCAGGAGCGGATGAAGCGCGAAGGCTCTCACCCCGAGCGGAATTGACTACGACCGGCTGACGCCGGCGTCGCTGCTGGTGGCATGGAATGTGCGTGGGCAAAATGGCCGCTCGCGCCGGAGCCGGCTCAGTTCCCGGCGCTGACGTTGACGGGAATCGTCGCGGTGGCCGAGCTGCCGTCAGACCGGCTGGCGACCAGCGAGAGGCTGACCGCGGACTGACCGACCGGGACGGCGGCGAGCGGGAAGGGGAAGGCGGTCTGCCACTGGCCCGGTCCGGTTTGCGCGAGCCCGAAGGTCTGGTTGCCGACCAGCAGCTTGACCGCGGCGGCGTTGGTCGTGGTGATGGCGGCGAGCTTGACCGGGGTGCCGTTGGCGACGATGGTGGGCGCAAAGGTGGCGTAGAAGATCTGCACCGGATCGCCGCTCTTGGCGAAATTGCTCTGCGGCGCCGCGCCGAACGTGAACACGTTCGTCTGCGCGAATGCCGTCGGCACGGGAGCGGGAGCCGTGCCGGCGCGGAACGGCTGCGCGGCCGGCACGGGTGACGAAGCGCGCAGCGCTGCGTCGGCGCTCGCGCGCGCGGCCGGGGGCGCGAGCTGCGGGCGCGGGAGCGCTCCGGTGGGCGGCGGGAGCGTCGCGTTGGGCGGCAGGGTGGGAAGCGGCTGCGCGGTGGGGATGGTGCGGAGCGGCGGCCCGGGGAGCAGGGCATTGCCCGGCGTGACGATGTGCGGCGTGACGACGATGATCAGCTCGTTGCGCGAGCTGTTGACGTCGTCGTTGCGGAAGATGCGCCCGACCAGCGGGATGTCGCCGAGCAGCGGGATCTTGGTGGTGGTGCGGGTTTCGTTCTCCTGGATGAGCCCGCCGATGACCAGCGTTTCGTCGTTCTGAAGGTGGACGGTGGTCTGGGTGTCGCGAGTGCTGATCTCCGGCACGCCGGCGGAGCTGATGCCGACCAGGCTGTTGACGACGGGGTGCAGCGCGACGGTGACGCCGCCGATGGTGTCGACCAGCGGGGTGATGTCGAGGGTGACGCCGGTCTGGAAGCTCTGCACTTGGGTGGTGGCGATGGTGCCCGCGTTGCCTGAGGTGGTGGTGAGGATGGAGAGCGTGTCGCCGGCGCGGATCGAGGCGGTGCGGCCGGAGAGGGTGGTGATGCGCGGATCGGCCAGGACGCGGCCGTGGCCGTTGGAGACGGCCAGGTTGAGCTGCGCGGTGAACGAGAGCGGGGTGCGCCCGAGGGGCTGCAGCGCGCCCAGCAGCGGCGCGGCGCCGTTGGCGCTGGGTGCCGGGGTCGCTTCGGTGAAGGTGGTGCTCAGGACGGCGGTGCCGAGCTGGACGCCCAGGTTCTTGGCGGTGCTCTCGTCCAGCTCGAGCACTTCGGTGTCGAGCACGACCTGGGGCGCGATGACGTCGACCTTGTCGATGAAGTCGCGCGCCGCGCGGATGCTGGGTGACGCGCCGATCAGCGCGATCTGGCCGGGCGTCGGCAGCTGCACGACCCGAACGTCCGGCGCGACGGCCTGCAGCGCTTGGGTGATCGCGGTGACCGCGTCGGGTCCGCCGTTGGCTTGGCCGGGAGCGGCCGACTTGAGCGTGACCAGCTCGGTTGAGGAGCCCGGCCCGAACGAGGCGGTGCCCGGCAGACCGGGCGCACCGGGCGCGGGGTCGAGCTGGGCGACGGCGTCCGCGATGCGCTGGTGCTCGGCGGCGGTGGCGGTGACGGCCAGCGCGTTGATCGCCGGGTCGACGGTCACCTCGACGTCGCGGAAGCTGCGGCGCAGCAGGTCGGCGACGGAGCCCGCGTCGAGGCTCTTGATCCGGTAGACCTCGGTGTAGCGCGCGTCGAAGGCCGGGGCGTCGAGCTGGGCGACCAGCGCCTTCGCGCGCGCGACGGCGTCGGGCGGGCCGCTCAGCACGACCGTGCTGCCGGCGACCGCGGCGCGCAGGCCGGCAACTTGGCGCGCGAGCGCGCGGGCGATGTCGGCCGGACGGCGCTGCGTGACGCGCACGGCCTCCGAGCCGACCGCAACCGGCGGCGGCGTTGCCGCGGGCGCGTCCAGCGCGGTCAGGGCGGCGCGGATCTGGGCCAAGTCTTGCGGCAGCGCGGTCACGAGCAGCTGTCTGGTGCCGACCACGGCGATGCGTGCTTTGGGGAAGCTCGCGTGCAGCTGCGGCGCGACGGCTTCGGCGCGCACGGCGTGCAGGCCGATCGCCTCGGTGGTCGGCTCGGTGGGATTGCGCACGTCGATGCCTTGCAGCACGGTGCGCATGGCCTGCAGGTCGGCCGGCGGCGCGAGGACGAGCAGCGCGTTGGAGCGCACGTCTTCGCGCACCGATGCTTGCGGGAAGAGCGCGCGCAGTTGCGCCGCGGCGCGGCGGACCGGCACGACCGTGACGGGGAGGACGGCGGGGGCGATCGCGGTGCCCGGCATGGCGGCGCCGGGGCCGGCGGCGGCGGGCTCGACGTCGTAGACGTTGCCCCGCATGCGGTACGTGTCGCCGAGCGGCGCGAGCACGGCCGCGAGCGCTTGCGCGAGCGTGACGCCGTGGAGCGAGACGGTGACGTAGCCGGTCACGCCCGGCGCGACGGCGATGCTCGCGCCGGTTTCGCGCGCGAGGCGCAGCAGGACCGACTGAACCGGTTCGTTGTGGGCGAGCAGGCCGACCTTGCCGTGCCGGTGCGAGTCCGGCGCCGCGGCGCAGGTGGCGGTCGCGATGAGGACGAGGGCGATCGCACGGGACGCGAGGCGACGCTGATTGGGGATGGGCCGTCCGTGCAAGGCGATCCTCTTGACCAAGCGTAGTTTGCTGAAGTATGGTAGCACCGTACTACGCATCG
>CAWCJH010000006.1:0-19127 GCA_963795695.1 Vulcanimicrobiota bacterium
GGCGCCCGCTCGGCGTAGCGCGCGCGCCACTGTGATCGCGGTCGCGTTGCACACGGTGAAATACTGGCGATGCGCGACGAGACGGCTCCGCGCGCAGCTTGACAACGCGGTACGTTTGTTGTAAATCTTGTCAGCGTTCGAAGCTCGCGTTACAGACGAAACGGCGCCGAGCGAGCCAGCCGGCCGGCCGCAGCAGCGGGCGAACAGCCGATACGGGTGCGTTGATGAAAGCCAGTTTCCCAGCGAGCGCGGACGCCGATCGCGCCCCCTTGCCGTCGTCCAATCGTCGTCGGGCCTGCTTCAGCGTGACCGATACGCCGCACGTGAACGCCCTGCACGGCTCGGCCGAGACCGTTCCGGCGCGCCGGCCGCTGTTGCCCGCTCAGCACGGTGTCTGGGTCGCTCAGCAACTGGACGCGTCGAACCCGCGCTACAACTGCGGCGGGTATCTCGAGATCCACGGCGCGGTCGACGTCGCGCTCTTCGAGCGCGCCGTGCGCGGCGCGATCTCCGAGACCGACGCGCTGCGCGTGCGTTTCATCGACGACGGCCAGGGCCCGTGGCAGATCGTCGGCGAGGTCCCCGAGGCGGTGCTGAGCGTCCTCGACCTGCGGGCGGAGCGCGATCCGCTGCAGGCGGCCGAAGCTTGGATGCGGGCCGACCTCACCACGCCCGTCGACCTGAGCGCGCCGCCGCTCTACGCGCACGCGCTGTTCCGGCTGGCCGACGACCGCTACGCGTTCTACCTGCGCTACCACCACATCGTGATGGACGGCTTCGCGCAGACGCTGTACTGGCGGCGCGTCGGCGAGATCTACTCCGCGCTCGCGCGCGGCGCGGCGCCCGCTCCGAGCCCGTTCGGCTCGCTCGACGCGGTGCTGGCCGAGACCGCCGCGTACGACGGGTCGCCGGCGCTAGCCCGCGATCGCGACTACTGGCTGGGCGCGTTCGCCGACCGGCCCGAGCCGGCTCGGCTCGCCGGCCCCGCTTCGCTCGCCTCGCGCGGTCTGCTGCGCCGAACCGCGGACGTGGAGCCCGCGACCAGCGACGCGCTGCGCGAGGCGGCGCGCCGCGCCGGCACGCGCTGGTCGGTGATCGCGCTCGCTGCGACCGCCGCGTACCTGCGCCGCTTGACCGGCTCCGACGACGTCGTGCTCGCGCTGCCGGTCTCGGCCCGCTCGACGCCGCTCGCGCGCGCGACGCCGTGCATGCTGGCCAACGAGCTGCCGCTACGCCTGCACGTGCGCGCCTCGACGACGCTGGCCGAGCTCGAGCGCCAGGTGTCCGAGCAGGTCGGCCGCGTGCTCAAGCACCAGCGCTACCGCGGCGAGGAGCTGCAGCGCGAGCTGCGGCTCGCCGGCGCGGAGCAGCGCGTCGCCGGGCCGGTCGTCAACGTCATCACGTTCGACCGCCCGGTCCGCTTCGGCGAGCACCGCACGACCGCGCACCACCTCTCCTCCGGTCCGGTCACCGATCTGCTGATCGGGTTCTACGGCCGCTCCGACGGCTCGGAGCTGCAGCTCTACTTCGACGCCGATCCCGAACTCTACGGCCCGGACGACGTCGCCGGCCACCAGCGGCGCTTCGCGCACTTCCTCGCGGCGGTCGCCGCCGCCGGCCCCCAGCGCACCGTCGCCGAGCTCGACCTGCTGCTGCCCGGCGAGCGCGAGCAGCTCGAACGGTTCAACGCGACCGCTCGGGACTACGATCTCTCCGCCTGCCTGCACGAGCTGATCGACGCGCAGGCGCTGCGCACGCCCGATGCGACCGCGGTCGCGGTCGCCGGTGCGGCGCTGACGTACCGCGAGCTGGTCGAGCGCGCCGACCGGCTCGCCGCTCACCTGGAGCGGACCGGCGTGCGCGCCGGCGACCGGGTCGGCGTGTACGACGTCCGCTCGCTCGAGCTCGTGGTCGAGCTGCTCGCCGTGCTCAAGGCCGGTGCGGCGTACGTCCCGCTCGATCCGGAGCTGCCGGCGGCGCGATTGGAGTTCCAGCTGCGCGACGCCGGGATCGCCGTCGTGCTGACCCGCTCGGCGCTGGCGGACCGGATCGCGGCGCTCGGCGCCGCGGCAGTGCCGGCCGACACGCTGCTGCCGGCGCTCCCGCCGGCCGCCCCGCCGACGGCGCGCGCGACGCCGGAGAGCGCCGCGTACGTGATCTACACGTCGGGCTCCACCGGTCGGCCCAAGGGCGTCGCCGTTCCGCACCGCGGCGTCGTCAACCGCTTGCTCTGGATGCAGGAGGAGTACCGGCTCGGGCCGGCCGACTGCGTGCTGCAGAAGACGCCGTTCACCTTCGACGTCTCGGTGTGGGAGCTGTTCTGGCCGCTCCTGGCCGGCAGCCGGCTGTTCCTTGCGGAGCCCGGCGGGCACCGCGACCCGCGCTATCTGGCGCGCACGATTCGCGAGCAAGCGATCACGACGCTGCACTTCGTGCCGCCGATGCTCGACCTGTTCCTGACCGAGCCCCAAGCCGCCGCGCCGTCGGCGCTGCGGCAGGTGATGTGCAGCGGCGAGGCGCTGCGGCCGCAGACCGTGGGCCGCTTCTTCGAGCGGTTCGCGCGCCGCGTCGAGCTGCACAACCTGTACGGCCCGACCGAGGCGTCGATCGACGTCACGTTCCACCGCTGCACGCCGGCCGACGCCGCCGGCCCGGTGCCGATCGGCCGCCCCGTCGCGAACACCGGCATCTACCTGCTCGACGACCAGCGCGAGCCGCTGCCGGTCGGCATCGCGGGCGAGCTGTACATCGGCGGCGTGCAGGTCGCCGCCGGCTATCTCGGCCGCCCGGAACTGACCCGGGAGCGGTTCCTCCCCGACCCGTTCTCGGGCGGGACGATGTACCGTACCGGCGACCTCGCGCGCTATCGCCCCGACGGCACGATCGATTTTCTCGGCCGGCTCGACGACCAGGTGAAGGTGCGCGGTTTTCGCATCGAGCTGGGCGAGATCGAGTCGGCGCTGCTCGCGCACCCGGCGGTCGGCGCGGCCGTCGTCACCACCTGGGAGCGGTCCGACGGTGACCGCCGGCTGGTGGCCTACGTCGTCGCGGCGGGCGCGCTCGTGCCCGAGGAGCTGCCGGCGTACCTGGCCGGCGAGCTGCCGGACTACATGCTGCCGGCGCACGTCGTCGTGCTCGACGCGCTGCCGCTGTTGCCCAACGGCAAGCTCGACCGGCGCGCGCTCCCCGAGCCGGACGACCTGCCGGCGACCGCCGCGGCGGTGCCGGAGTCGAGCGCGGAACGCTTGCTCTACGAGGTCTGGCGCGAGGTGCTCGGCACCGAGCGCTTCGGGATCGACGACTCGTTCTTCGCGCTGGGCGGCGACTCGATGCTCGGCATTCGCGCGCGCGCGGCCGTCGAGGAGCGGGGCAGCACGTTCGCGGTCCAGGACCTCTTCGGCCACCCGACCGTGCGCGAGCTGGCCCGGCAGCTGCGCCCCCACGACCGCGCCGAGCGCGACCGCGCGCGCAGCGAGCCGTTTGGGCTGGTGCGCGCCGAGGACCGCGCGCGGCTGCCGGACGGGCTGGACGACGCCTACCCGCTCTCCGCCATGCAGGCGGGGATGCTCTTCCACACCGATCTCGACGCCGAGACCGCGGTCTACCGGGTCGTCACCAGCCTGCACGTCGCCGCGCCGTTCGACGAAGCGGCGCTGCGCGCCGCGCTGGCTGACACGTTCCGCCGCCATCCCGCCCTGCGCAGCTCGTTCGACCTCTCGACGTACTCCGAGCCGCTCCAGCTCGTCCACCGCGCGGTCGACGTTCCGCTGGAAGTCGGCGAAGACATCGGCGGGCTCGACGACGATGCTGCGCTCAACTTCGTGAACGGCTGGATCGCGCGCGCGAAGTACCGCCGCTTCGACCCGGCGGCGGCGCCGCTGCTGGCGTTCACGGTGCACCCGCGCGGGGCCGGGGCGTTCCAGCTCTCGGTCGTCGAGCACCACGTCGTGCTCGACGGCTGGAGCGACGCCGCGATGCTCGAGGAGATCGTCACCCGCTACCGCGCGCACCGCTCGGGCGAGGAGCTGTGGCTGCCCGCGATCCCGAGCACGTACCGCGACTTCGTCGCCGCCGAGCGGCGCGCGCTGGGCGACGAGAGCGCGCGCGCGTTCTGGACCGGCCTGCTGCACGGGGCCGAGCCGGCGCCGCTGCCGCGCGCCGCGGCCCGCCGAGCCGACCGGCAGCCGACCACCCACCGGGCGTTCGACGTGCCGATCGCGCCCGACGTCGCCGAGGCGCTGCGCGGGCTGGCGCGGCGCGAGGGGCTGCCGCTCAAGTCGCTGCTGGCGACCGCCCACGTCGCCGTGCTGCGGCTCGTCTGCAACGCCGACGACGTGCTGACCGGCTCGGTCTCCAACGGCCGCTTGGAAGAAGCCGGCGGCGACGCGGTGATCGGGGTATTCCTCAACACGCTGCCGCTGCGGGTCGACACGCGCGGCGCGAGCCTGCTGGCGACCGCGCGGCGCATCTTCGCCCACGAGCAGGAGGCGGCGCCGCACCGGCGCTACCCGTTCGCCCAGATGCAGCGCGATCTGGCCGGCCGGCTGCAGCTCGACAGTTATTGCAACTTCATGGACTTCCATCAGAGCTGGCAGGCCGGCGGTCCCGGCGGCTCGCTGATCGCCGGCGGTACCGGCGTCGCCGAGACGAACTTCCCGCTCGCGGCGAACTTCCTGGTCGATCCCGCCACCGGCCGGCTGCGGCTGTGGCTCGACTGCGACGTCTCGGTGCTCGACCCCGAGCTGTGCGCGCGGCTGAGCGGCTATTACGCGCGCGCGCTCGCCGCGGTCGCCGCGACGCCCGACACCGAGCTGGCCGCGCTCGACCTGCTCGACCCGCGCGAGCTCGCGCTGCTCGCCGGCTGGAACGCGACCGCGCTGCCGTACGACCGCGGCGCGACGATCTGCGGGCTGATCGCCGAGCAGGCCCGGCGCACGCCGGGCGCGACCGCGCTCGCGCACCGCTGGAGCGAGCTGAGCTACGCTGAGCTCGACGCGCGCGCCAACCGGCTCGCGCAGCACCTGCGCGCGCTCGGCATCGGGCGCGACAGCCTGGTCGGGGTGAGCCTGCGGCGCGGTCCGGAGCTGGTCGTCGCGCTGCTCGCCGTGCTCAAGACCGGCGCCGCGTACGTTCCGCTCGACCCGGGCTTCCCGCCGAGCCGGCTGGAGTTCATCGCGGCCGACGCGGGGATCCACGCCCTCGTCACCGAGCGCGGCGGCGCGAGCGCGCTCGCCGTGGAGCGCGTCGTGCTCGTCGACCGCGACGCGGCGGCGATTGCGGCGCAGCCGGCGCTGCCGCCGGCCGACGGCGCGCGCGCCGGCGACCCGGCCTACGTGATCTACACCTCGGGCTCGACCGGCCTGCCCAAGGGCACCGTCGTCCGCCACCGCAACGTGGTGAACTTCTTCGCCGGCATGGACGAGCGGATCGGCTGCGGCGCCGAGGACGTGCTGCTCGCCGTCACGAGCGTGTCGTTCGACATCTCGGTGCTCGAGCTGCTCTGGCCGCTGACCCACGGCGCCAAGGTGGTCGTGGCCGGCGAGCGGCCGATCGACAACCTCGTGCGCGACCCGGAGCTGCCGGCCGCGCCGCTGGGCTTCTCGATGTTCTTCTTCGCGGCCGCCGGCGCGGACGGCGAGCGCGGCGACGGGTACCGGCTGGTGCTCGACGCGGCCCGCTTCGCCGACGCGCACGGCTTCGAGGCGGTCTGGACGCCGGAGCGCCACTTCCACGAGTTCGGCGGGCTCTATCCCAACCCGTCGGTGATGGCCGCCGCGCTGGCCACGATCACCGAGCGCGTCGCGCTGCGCAGCGGCAGCGTCGTCGCGCCGCTCCACGACACCCTGCGCATCGCCGAGGAGTGGTCGCTGGTCGACAACCTCTCGCACGGGCGGGTCGGCCTGGCTTTCGCGTCGGGCTGGAACGCCAACGACTTCGTGCTCGCGCCGGCCGCCTTCGCTCAGCGCAAGGCGCACATGGCCGAGCAGCTCGCCGAGTTCCGCCGGCTCTGGCACGGCGAGCCGGTCCGCCGGCGCAACGGCGCCGGCGACGAAGCCGAGGTGCGGATCTTCCCGCGCCCGCTCCAGGCCGAGCCGCCGATCTGGCTGACCTCGGCCGGGGCGGTCGCGACGTTCGAGCACGCCGGCACGGCCGGCGCGAACGTGCTGACCCACCTGCTGGCTCAAGACCTCGACGAGCTGGCCGCGAAGATCGCCGCCTACCGGCGGGCGCGGGCGGCCGCCGGCCACGCCGGACCCGGCCGGGTCACGGTCATGGCGCACACCTTCGTGCTCGACGACGCCGAGGAGGCCAAGCGGCGCGCGCGCGGGCCGTTCCGCGAGTACCTGCGGACCTCGACCGAGCTCTGGCGGCTGCTGTTCGCCAGCCTGAACGTCGAGTTTCCCGAGGCGATGACCGAGGAGGACCTCGAGTCCGTCCTCGACCTCGCCGTCGACCGCTACTTCGAGCGCTCGGGACTGTTCGGCTCGCCGGCCACCGCCGCCGCCATCGTCCGCCGGCTGGCCGCGATCGGCGCCGACGAGATCGCCTGCCTGATCGACTTCGGCGTCCCGGCCGGCGAGGTGCTCGACAGCCTGGCCGCGCTCGACCGGCTCAAGGCCGCCCACCAGAACGAGGTCGCCGAGGCCGAGCACGCGCTGGCCGACCTCTGCCGCCGCCACGGCGTCACGCTGCTGCAGGGCACGCCCTCGCTGCTGGCCGCGGTCGCGGCCGAGCCCGAAGCGCTCGCCGCGCTGCGCGGCGCGCGGGCGGTGCTGGTCGGCGGCGAGGCGTTCCCCGCCGGCCTGGCCGAGCGGCTAGCTGCCGCGCTGCCGGGCGTGCGGGTGTTCAACATGTACGGCCCCACCGAGACGACGATCTGGTCGACCGTCCACGAGTTGGACCCGGCGCGGGACCCGGCGAGCGGCACGGTCCCGATCGGCCGGCCGGTCGCCAACACGGAGATCCTGATCCTCGACCCGCACGGCCGGCCGCTGCCGGTCGGCGTCGCCGGCGAGCTGTGGATCGGCGGCGACGGCGTGGCCGGACCATACCTGGGCCGGCCCGAGCTCAGCGCGGAGCGCTTTCCCGCCCACCCGGCCGGCAGCGGGCGCGTCTACCGCACCGGCGACCGCGCGCGCTGGCGCGCGGACGGGCGGCTGGAGTTCCTGGGCCGGATCGACCGCCAGGTGAAGATCCTGGGCCACCGGGTCGAGCCCGACGAGGTCGAGAGCGTGCTCTCGCGCCACCCCGCGGTCGGCTCGGTCGCCGTGGTCGCGCAGACCAAGGAGAACGGCTCCGCCGAGCTGGTGGCCTTCGTCTCGACCGGCAACGAGCTGGTCGACCGGCTGGCCGAGGACGTCCACGTCGAGCGCTGGGGCGAAGTCTGGGACGACGCCTACGCCGACCCGGCGTCCGGCGCCCGGGCCGACGGCGCCGAGCGCGACTTCGCCGGCTGGGTCAGCAGCTACACCGGCGAGCCGATCCCGGTCGGCGACATGCGCGAGTGGCTGCACCACACCGTCGAGCGCATCGTCGCGCTGCGGCCCGGCTCGGTGGTCGACGTCGGGGTCGGCGTCGGCCTGTTCCTGCGCGCGCTGGCGCCGCGCACGCGGCGGTATCTCGGCATCGACGTGTCCGAGACGGCGCTGCGCAACGCCGCGGCCGCGTTCGGCCAACCGCTGCCGGCGCACGTGGCGCTGGTCCACGGCGACGCCGGCCGGCTCGCCGGCCTCGAGCCGCGGAGCGCCGAGGTGGTCGTGCTCAACTCGGTGGTCCAGTACTTCCCGGGCACCGGCTACCTCGAGCGGGTGCTGGGCGAGGCGGCCCGGGTGGTCGGACCCCGGGGCGCGGTCTTCGTCGGTGACGTCCGCGACCTCGAGCTGCTCGAGGCCTTCCACGCCACGGTGCAGCTGCACCGCGCGCCGGCGCTGATGCCGGCCGGCGAGATCGCCGCGGCCGTCGCGCGGCAGGTCGCCGCCGAGCGCGAGCTGTGCCTCGCGCCCGCGTTCTTCCGCGGCGTGGCGGCCACGCTCGCGACCGTCGGGCAGATCCGCCTCGAGCTCAAGCGCGGCCACGCCGAGAACGAGCTGACCTGCTTCCGCTACGACGTCACGCTGCTCGGCCGCGAGCGGCCCGAGCCGGACGGCGGCGGCGAGACGGTCGCCTGGAACGGCCTGCCCGCCGGCCGGGACCGGCTCGACACGCTGGCCGAGCTGCTGGCCGGCTCCGGGTCGGGCGCGCTGACCGTCACCGGCATCCCCAACCGGCGGCTGGTCCGCCCGCTGCGGCTGGTCCGGCTGCTGCGCGAGGCCGATCCGGCGACGACGGCCTGGGAGCTGGAGCGCCGGCTCTGGGACGCCGACGACCCGGCCGCGGCCGATCCCGAGGCCGTCGCCGCGCTGGCCGACCGGCTCGGCCGCGGCGTGCAGCTCGTCCCTCACCACGGCCGGCTCGACGCGTTCGACGCCGCCTTCGCAGCCCCGGAGAGCGACCGATGATGAACTCCGCCGCGCGGCGCGCCGCGAACAATCCGCTCGCCGCCGGCTCGGCGAGCGGGCTGCTGACCGACCTGCGCCGGTTCGCCCGCGAGCATCTGCCCGAGGCGATGATCCCGGCCCGCTTCGTCGTGGTCGACGAGCTGCCGAAGCTGCCCAACGGCAAGGTCGACCGCAGCCGCCTGCCGGCGGCCGACGCGGGCGACGGCGAGCCGGGCGGCGGCCCCGCCGGCGCGGCCGCCTACGTCCCGCCGACCACTCCCGACGAGCTGCGGATCGCGCAGATCTGGCGGGACATCCTGGGCCGGGACCGGATCGGGATCGAGGAAAGCTTCTTCGACCTGGGCGGCGACTCGCTGACCGCGGTGCAGATGGCGGCCCGCGTGCGGGAGCAGTACGGCGTCGCGCTGAGCCTGCGCCGGCTGTTCGAGCACCCGACGGTCGGCGCGCTGGCGCGCATGGTCGGCGGTGACGTCGACGGGCCGGCGCTCGGCGCGGGCAGCCCGCGCAGCCTCAGCGCCGCCGAGCTCGCCGCCGAGGCGGTGCTGCCGGCCGACGTCGTGCCCGAGCGCGATGCCCTGCCGCCGGCCGCGGCGCCGTACCGCAGCGTCCTGCTCACCGGCGGCACCGGCTACACCGGCGCGTTCCTGGTGCGCGAGCTGCTCGACCGCTCGGCGGCCGAGATCTACGTGCTGGCGCGGGCCGACGACGCCGCCGATGCGGTCGACCGGGTGCACCGCAACATGGCGGTCTACGGCCTCTGGCGCGACGGCGACGAGCGGCGCCTGCGCGGCGTCGCGGGCGACGTCGCGCGGCCCTACTTCGGCTTGAGCCGGGCAGCCTACACGGAGCTCGCCGAGCGGGCCGAGATCATCGTGCACAACGGCGCGCTCTCGAGCTTCGCGCTGCCGTACCGCCAGCTCAAGCCGATCAACGTGCTGGGCACCCAGGAGGTGCTGCGGCTGGCCTGCCGGCGCCGGATCAAGCCGGTCCACTTCATCTCCTCGCTGGCGGCGTTCCCGGCGCTGGCCGGGGTGAGCTTCTACGCCGAGGAACCGCTCTCGCAGCCCGAGGGGGTGGTCGGGGGCTACCGCCAGACCAAGTACGTCGCCGACCGGATGATGAGCCAAGCCGGCGAGCGCGGGGTGCCGGTCTGCATCTACCGGCCGGGCCAGATCGGCGGGGCGCAGACCACCGGCGCGTGCTCGACCGACACGTTCCTGAACTCGGCGATGAAGGGCTGCATCCAGCTCGGCGCCGGGCTCGAGTTCGACGCGATGCTCGAGATGGTGCCGGTCGACTTCTGCGCCGCGGCCGTCGCGCACATCGCGCTGAGCGGCGACCACCACGGCCGGCAGTTCCATCTGCCCGGCGCGCGCTCGGTGCGCTGGAGCGAATTGCTCGACATGCTGCGCGCGCTCGGCTACCGGCTGCGCCGCGTGCCGTACCGCACCTGGTACCGCGAGCTGCTGAGCAGCGTCGAGCGCGGCGAGGACAACGCGCTGACCGACTTCCTGCCGCTCTTCGACGCGGACCGGCCCTCGGAGGACCTCGGCGACGAGGGCGGCGTCCAGCACTTCGAGCGCACCAACCTGGTGGCGGCGCTGGAGGGCACCGGAATCGTCTGCCGGCCGGTCGACCTCGACCTGCTGCGGGTCTACGTCGACTACTTCGTCTCGATCGGCTACCTCGCGCCGCCCGCCGCGGAACGGCTGAGCGCGTAGTGGACTTCGCGCAGGCTGCGACCCTGACCGAGGTGCTGCGCGCCAACGCCGCCGCGCTCGCCGAGCGGACGGCGGTGACGCTCGTGCGCGATCCCGACCGCTCGGCGGGCGCCCCGGTGCTGAGCTACGCCGAGCTCGACCGCCGGGCGCGCGGGATCGCGGCCTGGCTGCAAGCGCGCTTTCCCGCCGGCGAGCGGGTGCTGCTGGTCTACCCGGTCGGGCTCGACTTCGTCACCGCGTTCGCCGGCTGCGCGTACGCCGGCATGATCGCCGTGCCCGCGCCGCTGCCGGGCGACTTCCACCACCAGCGCCGCCGGGTCGAGGCGATCGCGCGCGACGCCGCCGTGGCGGTCGTCTTCACCGACTCGGCCAACGACGCGGCGGTCGCGGAGTGGATGCGCGTGGAGGGCCTGGGAGCCGTCGCGCGCCTGGCGACCGACGGCGCGGACTTCGCCGATCCGGCCGACTGGGAGCCCGTGCCGGACGACCCGGCGGCGCTGCTGCTCCTGCAGTACACCTCGGGCTCGACCGGCGACCCCAAGGGCGTGACGATCAGCCACCGCAACCTGCTCCACAACGTCGCGAGCTTCCGGCGCGCAATGGGGTTCAGCGCGCGGACGCGCTTCGGCGGCTGGATTCCGCTCTACCACGACATGGGGCTGATGGCGCAGCTGCTGCCCGCGCTGCTGCTCGGCAGCGACTGCGTGCTGATGACGCCCAACGCGTTCCTGATGCGCCCGCACCTCTGGCTGCGCACGATCGACGCCTACGGCGTCGCCTACTCGGCGGCGCCGAACTTCGCCTTCGAGCTGTGCTGCCGCCGGGTGAGCGACGAGCAGCTCGCCGGGCTCGACCTCTCGCGCTGGGAGTACGCGACCAACGGCTCGGAACCGGTCCAGGCCGCCACGCTGCGGGCGTTCGCCGAGCGCTTCGCGCCGGCCGGGTTCCGGCCCACGACGCTCTGCCCGGCCTACGGCATGGCCGAGGCGACGGTCTTCGTCGCGTGCGCCGGGCACCGCGCGCCGCTGGTCCGGCGCGTCGATGCGGCGCTGCTCGAGCGGCACGCGCTCGCACCGGCCCGCCCCGAGCAGCCCGCGCGCGAGCTGGTGAGCTGCGGCGTCCCGCACGGCTGCGAGGTGCGCATCGTCGATCCCCCGACCGGCACGGTGCTCGCACCGGGCCGAATCGGCGAGATCTGGCTGCGCGGCGCGAGCGTGTCGAGCGGGTACTGGCGCAACCCGCGCGCGACCGAGGCAGCGTTCGGGGCGCGCACCGCGGCGGGCGAAGGACCGTTCCTGCGCACCGGCGACCTGGGCGTGCTCGAGGGGGGCGAGCTCTACGTGACCGGGCGCATCAAGGAGATGCTGATCGTCCACGGGCGCAACATCTACCCGCAGGACGTCGAGCACGAACTGCGCGCGCACTTCCTCGAGCTGAGCACGCGCTTCGGGGCGGTCTTCACCGTCGCGGTGCCCGGCGACGACGAGGCGGTCGTCGTCGCGCACGAGATCAAGGGCCGCTTCGCCGAGGAGCGCCTGCGCGAGCTCGCCGCCGGCATCCGGCAGACCGTGATGCGCGAGTTCGGCCTGCGCGCGGCGGGCGTCGTGCTGCTGCGGCCCGGCAGCGTGCGGCGCACGACCAGCGGCAAGATCCAGCGGGCGGCGATGCGCGAGCTGTTCCTGGCCGGCGCGCTGCCGGCGCTGCACGAAGAGCTCGAGCCGGCGGTGCGCGCCGCGCGCCGCGGGGCCGCATGACGGCGACCGCGCCCGCTCACGCGCTCGCGCTGCTCGAGCGGCGAATGGGCAGCGCGGACGACCCGCTCTCGCCGTTCGGGCGGGTGCGGTCGGCCGCGCTCGACCGGGCCGAGGCGTTCCCGGCCGCCGCCTGCGCCGTGCTCGACGAGGCCGGGCTCGCGCGCTACTACGTGCCGGTCCGCTACGGCGGCAAGCTGCACGACTACACCGAGCTGACGGCGTTCTGGCGCGCGGTCGCGCGGCGCGATCTCACCGTCGCGATCGCGCACGGCAAGACGTTCCTGGGCGCGGTCTGCGTCTGGGTCGCGGGCACGCCGGAGCAGGCCGCGGAGCTGGGCGCGCGGGTCTGCGCCGGCGGCGTGATCGCCTGGGGCTTGACCGAGCGCGGTCACGGCAGCGACCTGCTGGCGGGCGAGCTCGCGGCGGTGGAAACCGCCGCCGGCTGGCGCGTCAGCGGCGAGAAGTGGCTGATCAACAACGCCACCCGCGGCGAGGCGGTCTGCCTGCTCGCGCGCACGGCGCCGGCCGGCGGGCCGCGCGGTTTCAGCCTGCTGCTGGTCGACAAGCGGCGGCTCGCGCCGGGTACGTTCCGCCACCTGCCCAAGGAGCGCACGCACGGCATCCGCGGCGCGGACATCAGCGGCATCGCGTTCGACGGCGCCGAGGTTCCGGCGGGCGCGCTGGTCGGCGGGCGCGGGCAGGGCGCCGAGATCGTGCTGCGCGTGCTGCAGCTCACCCGCACCGCCTGCGTCGCGCTCTCGCTGGGCGCGGGCGACCACGCGCTGCGGCTGGCGCTCGACTTCGCCGCCGCGCGCGAGCTGTACGGCCGGCGCCTGATCGAGCTGCCGCGGGTGCGCCGCACGCTGGGCGAGCAGGCCGCCGGGCTGCTGCTGGCCGAGGTCGTGAGCACGCTGGCCGCCCGCAGCATCCAGGCCACGACCGGCGAGATGAGCGTCGTCTCGGCGCTCGCCAAGGCGTTCGTGCCGACCACCGTCGACGAGGTGCTGGCGGCGCTCGGCGAGCTGCTCGGCGCGCGCGGGTTCCTGACCGGCGCGTACGCCGAGGGCGCGTTCCAGAAGCTGGAGCGCGACCACCGGATCGTGGCGATCTTCGACGGCAGCACGATCGTCAACCGCAACGCGCTGATCAACCAGTTCCCGGTGCTCGCGCGCGCATACCGCGCGGGCCGGGCGGACCGCGCCGGCGTCGCCGCCGCGGCCGCGCTCGAGCGGCCGCTGCCCGAGCTCGATCCGGCCCGGCTGACCCTGCTCTCGGCAGGCGGCTGCAGCGTCGTGCAGTCGCTGCCCGACGCGCTCGTGCGGGTGCGTGAACGCGCCGCGCGCGGGGCGCTGCCGGCCGCGCCGGCGCAGCTCGCCGAGGCGCTCGCGCAGGCGGCCGAGGCGCTCGCCGGCGAGCTCGCCGCGCACGTGCCCTCGCCGCGCGACGTGCCGCCGGCGGCGTTCGCGCTGGCGGTGCGCTACGAGCTGGTCTTCGCCGGCGCGGCCTGCCTGCACGTCTGGCTGAACGGCGCGGATGCGCCGCCCGCCGCTGCCCGGCCGCTCTGGGACGGCGCGCTGTGGTTGGAAGCGTGCCTGGCGCGGGTGGTCGGCGCGCTCGCGCCGGCGGCGCTCGCCGGCCGCGACGTGTACGACCGCCTGGCCGACGTGCTCGCGGCGCCCGGCGCACGCGGTCCGCTCTCGCTCTGGCCCGACCCGGAGGCGGCACCGTGCTGACCGCCGCGCACGCTCGGAGCGGCGCGCTCGAAACGCTCGAAGCACGCTTGGGCGATCCGTGGGACGAGGCCAACCCGGTCGGCTTCGCGGCGGTCCTGGCGGCCGACGAGCGCGAGGAGATGCTCGCCGCCGGCGAAGCGCTGCTCGACGAGCTCGGGCTCAACGCGGAGTTCGTGCCGGCCGAATACGGTGGCCGGTTCGGCCGGCTCGACCGCCTGATCGCGATGATGCGCGCGGTCTACCGGCGCGACCCCAGCCTGGGCCTGGGCTACGGCGCGACCAGCTTCCTGGCCGCCGTCAACGTCTGGGCGGCCGGCAGCCCCGCGCAGTGCCGCGCCGTCGCGGACCTGCTGCTGCGCGACCGCAAGCTCGCCTGCGGCTACCACGAGCTCAGTCACGGCAACGACCTGGCCCGGGCCGATTGCGAGGCGCTGCCGCGGGGCGATGCGCTCGTGCTGCGCGGCGGCAAGCAGGTGATCAGCAACGCCGCCCGCGGCGACGCGCTGGTCGTCTTCGCCCGCACCGCGCCGGGCCCGGGCAGCCGCACGCACTCGCTGCTGCTGGTCGTCAAGGACACGGTCGCGGCGGAGCGGATCGGCTACTCCGAGCGCTACCGCAGCGCCGGCCTGCGCGGCGTCCAGCTCGGCGGCATCGTGTTCCGCGATCTCGCGCTGCCGGCCGGCGCGCTGATCGGCCCGGCGGGCCACGGCATCGAGACGGCGCTCACCTCGTTCCAGCTCACCCGCATCGCGCTGCCGGGAATGTTCCTGGGCGTGCTCGAGAGCGGGCTGCGCGCGACGCTGCGCTACGCGCTCGGGCGCCGGCTCTACGGGCGCAGCGTCGCGAGCTTGCCGCAGACGCGCGCCGTCCTGGCCGAGGCCTTCGCCGACCTGCTGCTGTGCGATTGCTTCACGGCCGTCGCCGCGCGCGCGGCGCACCTGCTGCCGGGCGAAGCCGGCGTCTACGCCGCGGCGGTGAAGCTGCTCGTTCCGGGCATCCTGATCGGCGCGATGAACCGGCTGGCGGCCGTGCTCGGCGCGCAGTTCTACTTGCGCGGCGGCGAGCACGCGATCTTCCAGAAGCTGCTGCGCGACGTCAAGCCGGCCGGTTTCGGCCACGCCTCGCGCGCGTCGTGCCAGCTCACGCTGCTGCCGCAGCTGCCGCTGCTCGCCCGCCGCTCGTGGCTGGCCGGCGCGGCCGCGCCGCCCGCGGTGTTCCGGCTCGGCGACGAGCTGCCGCCGCTGCGGTACGATCAGCTCGTGCCGAGCGCCGGCGGGCGCGAGCGGCTCAGCGGCGCGCTGCCCGCGGCCGTCGCCGCGCTCGCCGCCGCGCCGGAGCAGCGCGAGATCCTGCGCCTGGCCGAAGGCTTCGTCGCCGAGCTCGCGGCGCTCAAAGCCGCCTGTGGGCGGCTCGCGCCGCCCGACGTGAGCGTCACGGCGAGCTCGGAGGCCTACGACCTCACCACCCGCTACGCCGTCGTGCTGGCGGCGAGCGCGGCGCTCGGCGTGTGGCTGCACGCGCCCGGCGACGACCCGTTCCGGCGCGATCCGGCCTGGATCGCCGCGCTGCTCGGGCGCCTGCGCGCGCTCGCCGGCGGTCTGCCGGAGCCGCTGCCCGACGACGTGGTGGAGCGGCTCTACGCGCAGCTCGCCGAGCACTGCGCGGCGGGCCTTCCGTTCGACCTCGCCCGCCCCTGGCACCATCCCGCTCAGAAAGAACGCCCGTGACCGACTCGTCCCCCGCCGCCCCGTCTCCCGTCGCCCCCGCTCCGGCCGAGCTGCGCGCCTGGCTCGCCGAGCGCGTCGCGGCGTACGTCCAGCGCAGCCCCTCGGAGCTGGCGTACGACGTCCCGCTCGCCGAGTACGGCCTCGACTCGGTCTACGCGCTCACGCTCAGCGGCGACATCGAGGACCACCTCGGCATCGCGCTCGAGCCGACGCTGATGTGGGACCACCCGACCATCGAGGCGCTGACCAGCGCCCTGCTGGGCGAGCTGGCCAAGAGCTGACGCCGGCGCCCTCTGCCACCCGCAAGGAGTCCCATGGACACGACCGAGCTGCCCCTGCTGCCGATGACCCGCACTTGCCCCTTAGACCCGCCGCCGGAGTATGAGCAGCTCCGCGCCGAGCAGCCGGTCTCCAAGGTGCGCACGCCGCGCGGCGACGTCGCGTGGCTGGTGACCAAGCACGCCGACATCCGGGCCGTGCTGACCGACCCGCGCTTCAGCTCCGACCCGCGCACGCCGGGCTACCCGTCGTACACCTCGGGGGACATCGCGGCGCCGCCCGGGTTCTTCCTGCTGATGGACGCGCCGGTCCACACCCGGCTGCGCAGCCTGGTCGTCAAGGAATTCCTCGGCCACCACGTCGACCTGCTGCGCCCGCGCATGCAGGCGATCGTCGACCGCACGCTCGACGCGATGCTCGCGCGCACGCCGCCGCTCGACCTGATCGAGGCCTTCGCGCTGCCGGTCGCCTCGCTGATCATCTGCGAGCTGCTCGGCGTGCCGTACGAAGACCACGAGTTCATCAAGACGCGCACCGACACGGTGCTCGACCGCAGCGTGAGCCCGCAGGAGTCGGAGCGCGCGGTCGTCGAGCTGATGGGCTACTTCGACCGCATCGTGACGGTCATGGAGCGCGAGCCGGGACCCGACCTGCTCGGCCGGCTGATCGCCGACCCGGCGCGCTTCGGCAACATCAGCCACCAGGAGCTGGTCGGCGTCGCGGCGCTGCTGCTGCTCAGCGGCTACGACACGATGGCGCAGGTGATCGGCCTGGGCACCGTGACGCTGCTCGAGCACCCCGACCAGCTCGCCGAGTTCACCCGCGACCCCAGCCTGGCCGAGACGCTGATCGACGAGCTGGTGCGCTACCTCTCGGTGAACCACGCCGGCTTGCCGCGGGCCGCGACGGCCGACGTGGTGGTCGGCGGCCAGCCGATCCGGGCCGGTGAGGGGGTGCTCGTGATGATCAACTCCGGCAACCGCGACGAGGACGCGTTCGCCGATCCCGACCGGTTCGACATCCACCGTCCGACCCGCCAGCACGTCGGCTTCGGCCACGGGCTGCACAAGTGCATCGGCGCGCGGTTCGCGCGGGCCGAGCTGACGATCGTCTTCCGCACGCTGTTCGCCCGCATTCCGGGCCTGCGGCTGGCCGCTCCGGTCGACGAGCTGCCGTTCCGCCACGAGATGGTGCTCTACGGTATCAAGAGTTTACCTATCTCATGGTAAAGTGCTGACGATGATGCGAATTCTGGCGATCTCCGGCAGCCTGCGGCAGGCCTCCTCGAACTCGACCCTGTTGCGCATCGCGACGGCGCTGGCGCCGTCCGGCGCCGCGATCGAGATCTACGGCGGGATCGGCGAGCTGCCGCACTTCAACCCGGACATCGAGGAGAGCGCGGGCCCGGCGGTGGCCGATTTCCGCGCCCGCCTGGCGGCCGCCGACGGGGTGCTGATCTCGAGCCCCGAGTACGCGCACGGCGTGCCGGGCGTGATGAAGAACGCGCTCGACTGGATCGTCGGCAGCGGCGAGTTCATGGACAAGCCGGTCGCGCTGCTCAACGCCTCGGCGCTCTCGAAGTTCGCCCACGCGCAGCTCACCGAGACGCTCACCATCATGGGCGCGCTGGTCGTGCCCGAGGCCTCGCCCACGATCCCGCTCGCCGGCAACCGCGTCGACGAGGCGAACTTCGAGGCCACGCAGCCCGAGAACGCCGTCGCGCTGCGCGCCGCGCTGGCGGCGCTGGTGTGCGCGGTCGAAGACCAGCGCGCCGCCGCACTCTAGAGGAACCGCACCCAATGGCTCTCTCCGAACAGACCGCCCCCTCCGCCGAAGCCGGCGCGAGCGAGCTCGCCCGCGCCAACGCCGAGCGCCTCGTGCTGGGCGCGATCCTGCTGGCGATCTTCGTCGTGCCGACCTCGATCTCGGGCACCGCCGTGGCGCTGCCGAGCATCGCGACCGACACGCAGGCGACGCTCAGCTCGCTGCAGTGGGTCGCCACCGCGTTCAACCTGACCTTCGCGTGCTTCACGCTGGCCTGGGGCGCGGTCGCCGACATCGTCGGCCGCAAGCGCGCCTTCGGCGCCGGGATCGTGCTCTACGCGCTCGCCTCGGTGGCGAGCGCCACGGCGGGCAACGTCGTCGTGCTCGACGTCGCACGTGCGCTGGCGGGCATCGGCGCGGCCGCGATCTTCGCGGCCGGCAGCGCGATCCTCTCGACCACCTTCGACGGCGCGGCGCGGCTGCGCGCGTTCGCGCTGGCCGGCGCGATGGCCGGCATCGGCGTGGCGGTCGGGCCGACCCTCTCGGGCTGGTTCGTCGACGCGTTCGGCTGGCGCTCGATCTTCCTGTTCCACACGCTGGCGCTGCTGATCGTGCTGGCGATCGTGCCGTTCATGCAGGAGCGCGGGCCGGCACTCCGGCCGGGCGCGAAGATCGACGGCGCGGGGACGGCGATCTTCGTCGTCAGCCTCTCGCTGCTGATCGTCGGCATCGTGCAGACCTCGCAGTGGGGCTGGCTGAGCCCGGGCGTGCTCGGCCTGTTCGCCGCCTTCGTCGTCGGCATGGCGCTCTTCGTCGCGGTCGAGCGGCGCCAGGCGCAGCCCATGCTCGACCTGAGCGTGCTGCGCAACCGCGCCTACGTCGGCTGGTGCCTGGGCACGCTGGTGCCGTCGTTCGGCTTCTTCACGCTGCTCACGTACCTGCCGAGCTATCTGAGCACCGTTGACAGCGACAGCGCGCACTCGGCGGGCCTGATCATGCTGCTGCTCGCGCTGCCGCTGTTCCTGTGCCCGGTGATCGCCGGCAAGCTGGTGGCCAACGGCATGTCGCCGGTGACGGTGATGATCGGCGGCCTGGTCTGCCTGATCGTCGGCGACGCGTCGCTCAACGTGATCGGGCCGCACGTGCCGACGCTGGTCTTTGCGCTGCCGATGCTGCTGGTCGGCGCCGGCATGGGTCTCTCGGCGGGACTCGTGGACGGCCAGGCGTTGCAGAGCGTCGAGCCCGCGAAGGCCGGCATGGCGGCGGGCTTCCTCAACACCCTGCGCCTGGGCAGCGAGACGATCGCCATCGCCATGTACGCGGCGCTGCTGGGCACCGTGCTGCACGCGACCGCGCGTTCGGGCATCGGCGCATTCGCCCTCGCCGATCCCGGCCGCGCGGTCGACCGCGTCGCGGCGGGCAACGTCGTCTCGGCGCTGCAGAGCGTGCCCGCCGCGCAGCGCGACGCGTTCCATGCCTTCCTGGTCCAGAGCTACGACGCCGCGTTCCACGGCGTGCTGTGGATCCTGATGGGCATCTGCATCGTGCTGACGGTCGTGATCCTGCTGCTGCTCCGCCGGGCCAGGGCGGTAGGCTGAGGCCAGCGCGGAGGATTTCCGGGCCCGGCTCAGCGACCTTCGCCCGATGGACG